>NZ_JBZEGK010000002.1:0-120390 GCF_058310455.1 Microbacterium sp. Z10_103 | reverse complement strand
ATCAAACACCTCCGGCGAGATACGACGCTCCGCATCCGCCTCCCGCCCACTCGCGATCAAAGTCGGACGCAACTCATCAAGCTGCTCCACGATCGAAACGATCTCAGGACGAAGAGGGGTGGCTGCCATGGGGACTCCTGTGTCGGTGGGTGCGAGAGACGGTCGGGTTTCCGCGCGCCGGTGTTAACCAAAGCGTGACAGTGAGCGTTCAATATGTCAACGGATATTGAACACCCGTATACGTGAGCCGCTGCCGCGGGTGTCAGTCCATGTGGTCGAACCGTCGCAGCACATCCAGCGCGTTGGCCGTCATCGGGCGCCCCCGGCGGACGGCTTCGGCACCGGGCTCAGCATCCATGCTGGCGCTGCGGCGCCCCATGACGAACCACACGCCGCGGGCGGGGGACGAGCCGCGGTTGGTGTAGAGGTGCGGACGGGCGGATTCGAACTGCAGCGAATCCCCCGGGCCCAGGACGTACTCGTCGAACTCGAGTTGGAGCGTCAGCTCGCCCTCGAGGATGTAGGCGTGCTCGAAGCCGGAGTGTCGCGTGAGCTTCCCGGCCGCGGAGCTCGACGCGCCCGCCTCATACGTGACGAGGAGCGCGTCCGCACGCCCGTCAGGGCTGCTGGCCAAACGCTCCCACCGAACGCCGTCCTCCATCTCGATCGACGGGTTGTCGGCGCCGCGCTGTACCTCCGGGGTCGCGGCCCGGTACGCGGGGAACGCCGGCTCGGCGGCTGCTCGGTCTTGACCGGCGATGCCCAGCAGCTCGTCGGCAGAGACGCCGAAGAAGCCCGCGAGCGAGTACAGCGTCGCTACCGATGGCCGGCTCTTCCCGGTCTCCACCTGGGAGATGAGACTCGGGGAGACGCCGAGTTCCGAGGCGACTTTCCGCAGGCTGACTCCGCGCGATTGGCGAATCCGGCGGATGCGCTCGCCGATGTTTTCTGCAGTAGACATGCGAAGCTCCCGACTGCCCGTTGACCACACACCCTAGCAACGCAAGGCACCGAATGTACATAAATACTTAACGCTTGGGCGCGGTGTTCAATGGGTCGGGTCAGCCGTGTCGGGTCAAGCGTGTCGGGTCGACCACGTCGCCTCATCCGATTCCTCGCCCTGGGGAAGCGCTTCTGTTTTAGTGGACGACATGGAGAGACCGCCGTTCGTTCCCGACCGGGTGGACGCGCTCGTCTTCGACGTGATCGGGACGCTCGTCGACGAGGATGCGACGTGGCGGAGCGTCGCCGAGCGAATGGCCGCCGAGGCCGGTCTCGGCGGGCCAGCGGACCTTCACCGACGTTGGGCGGAGCTCCTCGCTGCACGGATGACCGCCGTCATCGCCGGCGAGGCCGCGTGGCAGCCCCACCGCCGACTCGTCGCCGACTCCGCACGCGAAGCGATCGTGAGCATGGGCGGGCGCCCGTCATCCGCGACCGCGGCGCAGGCGTTGTCCGTAGATCGGGAGTACCGGGCGTGGCCCGATGTGGCTGACGCGACGGCGACCCTCCGGCGGGGTCGACTCGTCGCCGGCGTGAGCAACGCCGACCTCGACTCGCTCGCGCGGCTGTCCAACGCCAACGCGATCAGCTGGGACATCGCGTTGTCCGCGGGCGCCGTGCAGACCTTCAAGCCCGCGCCGGCCGCCTACCGATACGCGATCGACACGCTCGGCATCGATCCGGCGCGGACGCTCTTCGTCGCCGCACATCCGTGGGACCTGCGAGCCGCCGCGGGCCACGGATTCCGCACCGCCTACGTCGCGCGCCCCGGCGCCGAGCGACCGTCGGCGGACGACCACTTCGACCTCGACGTCGACGACCTGTCGGCCCTGGCGACGCTCCTTTCGTGACCACCGGGGGCGCCCCCCGGACCGCCATGGGTCGTTGGTCCCGAGTATCGAAAGGACGGTTGTAGACCGCAAGGCCGGGGGTTACTGTCGGGCCCTGGCGGCGCGTGAACCAACGCGCCGCTCAACCCGGTCCCGCGCGAGCGCATCAGCGCCTGGGTAGGCCGAGACGAACGGGGTGTGTCGTGGCTGATTTGATTGTGATCGCGTTCGACTCGGAGACCGATGCCGAGGCCGCCTACAACAAGGTGCAGGAGCTCCAGAACGACCTCATCGTCGAGCTCGCGGGGTTGGCGTTGGTCAAGGTCGACGGGGAAGGTAAGACCCGTGTGGAGTACCCCGGGTCTGCGGGCAAGATCGGGGTCGGCGCGGCAGGGGGAGCGCTGTTCGGTGCACTGATCGGCATTCTCTTCTTCATCCCCTTCGCGGGACTCGTCTTCGGCGGGTTGCTCGGGGCCCTGTTCGCCGGCTTGGACAAGACAGGGCTGGATGCGGAGTTCCGCAACCGTGTGCAGTCCACCGTCACGGCCGGCAAATCGGCGATCGTGATGTACGCGGTGAAGCTCACGGCCGATAAGTTCGCCACCGCCCTGGCCCCGTACAACGGCCAGGTCGTGCAGACCTCGCTGTCCGACGCGGACGAGAAGGCCCTTATTGAGGACCTGGGCGCCGCAGCCAGGATCAGCTGAGGCCCTCCGGGCGGCCCCGCCGGCGTTCATCGCCGGGCGGCCGGCCAGCGATCAACGGTCACCCTGGGCCGGCTCGGCATCCGGCAACCAGTTCGGTTAACCTCGGGGCATGCCCCTCGCACTGGTCACCGGAGCCGCGCGAGCCAACAGCATCGCGGCCGCCATCGTCCCCCGCCTTGCCGCAGACGGGTGGGAAGTGGTCACCAGCGACCTCAGCACCGGGGATTACCCCTGCGACCTCGCGAGCGCCACGGAGCCCACGGCTCTCATCGAACGGATCAGTCGCGAACGCGGCATCCTGTCGGGCCTCGTCCTCAGCCATGCGCACGACGTCGAGTCCAGCATCCTGGACACGACAGCCGACAGCTTCGATCAGCACGTGGCGGTCAATGCGCGCGCATCCCTGCTGCTCATCGCCGCGTTCGCGCGGCAGGTGGATGCCACGGGCGGAGCCGTCGTGGCGTTCACGAGCGACCACACGACCGGCAACCTTCCCTACGGAGCCTCCAAGGGCGCGCTCGATCGGATCGTGATCTCCGCAGCGCGCGAGCTCGGGCCGCAGGGCATCTCCGCCAACGTCGTCAACCCTGGTCCGGTCGACACCGGCTGGATGAACGATGACACGCGCGAACGCCTCGCGGGGCACTTCCCGCTGGGCCGAGCGGGAACACCGAAGGACATCGCCGGGGTGACCTCGTTCCTGCTTTCGGCCGAGGGGCGGTGGATCAGCGGTCAACTCCTTCACGCCGACGGCGGGTTCTCCGCTCGGTTCTGATGCGGGCGCCATTGGTTCGCATGCCGGCGCGTCTGGCAAGCTGGTGCTCGTTCAGCGCTACGTGACAGTGGGCCCATCGCGCGCCCGCGGCGACAACTGAGGAAGGTGCATGGCCGTTCCTCGTGCCCTGGGGGTGCTTTCCCGCGTACAACCGGCCCAGGCGATCGCGATCGCCTTCGGCGGGGTCCTCGCCATCGGCACGGCATTCCTCATGCTCCCCGCGTCCGTCGAGTCACGTCCGGCGACGTTCATCGAGGCGCTCTTCACCGCGACGAGCGCTCTCTGTGTCACGGGCCACATCGTGGTCGACACGCCCGTTTTCTGGTCGCCGTTCGGTCACGTCGTCATCCTGGCTCTCATCCAGATCGGCGGCTTCGGCGTCATGTCGCTGGCGACGCTGCTCGGCCTCCTCGTCGCCCGTCGCCTCGGTCTGCGCACCCGACTCACAGCCGTGAGCGAAACGCACACAGTGGCGGTCGGCGATGTACGTCGCGTGCTCACGGGCGTCGCGCTCATCACGCTGAGCGTCGAGGCGGTCGTGGCCTTCCTCCTCATGCTGCGGTGGTGGATCGGCTACGGCGAGGACCTCGGCCGGGCGGTGTGGCTCGGGACGTTCCATGCCGTGTCGGCCTTCAACAACGCGGGCTTCGCGCTCTTCAGCGACAACCTCATGAGCTTCGTCGCGGACCCGTGGATCTGCCTCCCGATCTGCGCGGCGGTCATCATCGGCGGACTCGGGTTCCCCGTCATCATGGAGCTGCGCAAGCGGCTCGTCATCCCGCGGCGCTGGACCCTCAACACGATCACGGTGGTGGTCGGAACGCTCGTCCTGCTCCTCTTTGGTGCCGTCGTGCTGACCATTCTCGAGTGGTCGAACCCGGCGACGCTCGGCGCACTGGATCCCGCGGGGCGAATTCTCGCGGGTTTCACCGCATCGGTCATGCCGCGCACGGCCGGCTTCAACTCCATCGACGTCTCGCAGATGCACGAGGAGAGCTGGTTTGTCACCGACATCCTGATGTTCATCGGCGGTGGCCCAGCCGGCACGGCGGGCGGACTCAAGATCACGACGTTCGCGGTCTTGTTCTTCATCATCGTCGCCGAGGTGCGCGGGGACACGGCCGTGAACATGTTCGGGAAACGCCTCCCGCGCTCCACCCATCGCGAGGCCCTCACCGTTGCGCTCCTCTCGGTCGCCCTGGTCGTCGCCTCGACGCTCGCGATCATGCTGATGAGCCCCTTCAGCCTCGACCGTGTCGTCTTCGAGGTGATCTCCGCATTCGCTACTGTCGGACTCTCCACGGGCATCACCGCGAGCCTCCCGCCTGCCGCACAGGGGATCCTCATCCTCCTGATGTTCATCGGCCGGCTCGGCCCCGTGGCGCTCGGGTCCGCGCTCGCGTTGTCCACCCAGAAGCGTCAGTACGAACTGCCAAAGGAGCGTCCGATCATTGGATAACCCCACCCACTTCTGGGCCCGCCGCCGGCGCGACGGCTCCGCCAACTCGGTTGTCGTCATCGGCCTCGGGCGCTTCGGCGGGTCGCTCGCGACCGAGCTCGCCCGCTCGGGCACCGAGGTCCTCGGCGTTGACGCGGACGAAGACACCGTGCAGTCGCTCAACGGCATCCTCACCCACGTGGTCCGCGCGGACTCGACGCGGCAGGTCGCGCTCGATCAGCTCGGGGTCGCCGACTTCGACCGGGTCGTTGTCGGCATCGGCTCGGACATCCAGGCCAGCATCCTCACTGCGTCACTCCTCATGCGTATGGGCGTGCGCTCGATCTGGGCCAAGGCCATCAGTGAGCAACATGGCCTCATTCTCGAGCAGCTCGGCATCGAGCACGTGATCTACCCGGAAGCCGACATGGGTCGCCGGGTGGCCCACCTCGTGCGCGGCTCGATGCTCGACTATGTGGAATTCGACCGCGACCTCGTCGTCGCGAAGACGATCGCGCCCCGGGAGATGGTGGGCCGCTCACTCGAGGAATCTGCCGTCCGTCGCCGGCACGGCGTCACCGTCGTGAAGATCAAGGGAGGGGACGGCGAATGGCAGGCAGCGGGTGCCGCCTCTGTGGTTGCCGAGGGCGACACTCTCATCATCATCGGATCGGTGGAACGCACCGAGAGATTCGCTGCACTGATGTGAAGCCCCATCGCCACCCCCACACCGCTCCGCTTGGATGCGGGCGGTTGCGTGAGCGGCGAGAAGATCGCGTGAGGTTTTACCGGAGAAGCTACCGATTGAGTTCGTTGACTTCTGCGATGTGCTCCAGGCGCGCGATCAGGAGGTCGCCGGCGGACGCCATGCCGCCGATGGCCCAGGTGATGATCACCAGGGCGACAAGCGCGATCCCCACGTGCGCCGTCCACGTGTACCGGCGCCGGACGGTGAGGACAACGGCGGTGATCGCGCTCAGGATGGCGATGGTCTGTCCTGCCACGGTGGCGAATGCCATCCGGAGGGCGGTGTCCGTGGTAAGTGGCCCGTAGCTGTTCAGCGCGGCGTTGAGAGCGAAGGGGATCGCGACGACTCCGAGAAGCAGAACCGACCCGCGGCTGATGCGGCGGGGTCGCTTCACCACCGGATCTTGGTCAACTGCGGGGGACGTCGTCACGGCCGAGACACTACCAATCGTGCGGCCTCCACGCACCCGGAAGGCTCGAGGTTATCGCTCAGGCGCACGTCCAGCGCTATGGATCAGCTCGAGGATCGGGAAGTCGAATCCGGGGGCTCCACGCAATTCGCGCAGACGGAGGCCCCGCCAGTTCTTCGCGCCCACATCCCGGGGGTCGAAGCCGAAGATCGAACCGCGGCAAGAGGCGGGAGCTGACCTCTGTGCGCCGTCCGCTGCGACGAGTCTCTGCCTGGATTCCGGCGAAGATTTCGTCGACAGCACCCGACTCGCCCGCGAGGGCTTGCCTGCCGATCCCACCAGGGCAAGTGAAGAAACCCCCGCGCGTAGAAGCCGCACGAGGGTTTCAGTGGCTCCGACGGGCGTCGATCCCGTGACCTCACGATTTTCAGTCGTGCGCTCTACCAACTGAGCTACAGAGCCGCACGGCTCCGAAAAGCCGTGTCCGAGACGAAAGGCCCTCTGAAATCAAAGGGCCCGTCGCTGTGGAGCGACCCTGACGGGACTTGAACCCGCGACCTCCGCCGTGACAGGGCGGCACGCTAACCAACTGCGCTACAGGGCCATGCTTATTCAGTTGTATCGGCGAAACCGTGACCCCAACGGGATTCGAACCCGTGCTACCGCCGTGAAAGGGCGGCGTCCTAGGCCGCTAAACGATGGGGCCGAAATGAACCCCTTCGCCACGCGGGCTCAGCGCTCACTTGCCGACGCCCAAGCATACGCAATCCCCCACTGATCCGCCAATCGGGGGCGAGTCCAACCGGGGATTCGGTCCCGCCCGGGTAAGCATGGATGTCGCGACCCCTGCGACGCGGACCTGTTGCGATTGTTACTCATGTTGCTACTGTGGTCCGAGTTGCCATCGGAGAGGGAAGGTGCCGTCGTGACTCTCGACCGGCTCGATCGCCTCGACACCGAGGAGTGCGACTGCGCACCCAGCCCCCGCGAGCGACGGATGCTGTGGCCCAACGTCGATCGGCGGGGTGCCCTGACCCTCGGCGCTCTGGGTGCCGTCGGCCTCGGCCTCTTCGGCGCTACGGCCGGCCCCGGTCTCCCGGGCGCCTTCGGCATCGCCGGGTACCCATCGTGGGCAGACGTCGAGCGCGCTCGCGCCAATGAGGGTGCGAAAGCCGCCGAGGTCACCCGCATCCAGGGCCTGATCCAGGCTCTCAATGCGGAAGTGCAGCGCACGCAGGCGGAGGTCGTCGCGCGCTCGAACGAGTATTACGAGGCGCAGCAGGCCTACCTGGAAGCGGCGTACGAGGCGGATCAGCTGCAGGCACAGGCCGACGCGCAGGCCGCCAAGGCCGCAGATGCGGCGAACAAAGCCGGTCGCGTCGCCGCTCAGCTTTATCGGAGCGGCGGGGATGACGCCTCGCTCGACCTGTTCTTCGCCGGCTCCGCCGCATCCGCCGACGACCTCCTCTCGCGCCTGGGCACGATGGACAAGCTCATCGAGCGCAACCAGTCGGTCTACGCACAGGCGGTCACAGCCCGCGACAGCGCGCAGAGCCTCAGCGACCAGGCCGAGGTCATGCGTGTCGAGCGCGACCGGCTGCAGAAGATCGCCGAGGAGAAGATGGTCGCCGCTCAGCAAGCGGCTGCCGCCGCTGAGGCGGCGCTCGCCGAGCAGCAAGCGAACCAGGTGACGCTCGAGGCGCAGCTGGCCGCACTCAAAGACGCCACGGCGAAGACGGTCGCCGACTACCAGGCCGGCGTCGAAGCAGAACGTAAGGCCCGCGAGGAGCGGGAGCGGAAGGCTCGCGAAGAAGCGGAGCGCCGTGCGCGCGAGGAGCGGGAGCGCCGGGAACGCGAGCAAGCCGCGAACAACGGCGGCGGCGGCGGCGGCGGCGGTGGCGGTGGCGGTGGCGGCGGCGGTGGTGGCGGCGGTGGCGGTGGCGTGGTCTCCTCCGGTTGGACTCGTCCCTCCAGTGCCGGCGTGAGCTCGTGGTACGGGCCGCGATCGGTGCAGTGCACCCCGTCGTATTGCTCCACCGGGTACCACCTGGGGCTCGACTTCGGCGCGGGTTGCGGTGCCGGCAACTACGCCGCTGCGGCTGGGACCGTGACCTATGCGGGCTGGAACGGCGGCTACGGCAACTTCGTCCGGATCGACCATGGCGGCGGCATCTCCACCGGTTACGCCCACAACAGCAGCCTCCGCGTGTCCTACGGACAGCGGGTCGGCGCCGGTCAGCTGGTCGGCGTTGTGGGACTCACGGGTAACGTCTTCGGTTGCCACCTCCACTTCGAGGTGTACTCCGGAGGCGGCACGATCAACCCCGCCACGTTCCTGCGCGACCGCGGCGTGTGGGTCTGATCCTCACCTGACGCGAAGAAGCCCGGTCGCTTGCGACCGGGCTTCTTGCATGCCTGCTCCGTCAGAGCGAGTTCGGGGCCTCGCCGGCACCCTGCGTGCGGGTCTCGCCCTCGTGCTCCTCGAAGCGCGTGAACGCCTCGCCGACGAGCCGTTCGGCTTCCGCCGCATCCGCCCAGTCGTCGACCTTGACCCACTTGTTGGGCTCGAGGTCCTTGTAGTGCTCGAAGAAGTGCGCGATCTCCTTCTTCGTCCACTCGTCGATGTCGCCGACATCCTGGATGTGGTCCCACCGCGGGTCCTTGGACAGCACGGCGACCACCTTGTCGTCACCGCCTGCCTCGTCGCTCATCTTCAGCACGCCGACGGGGCGCACCTTCGCGAGGATGCCGGGGTACAGGTCGCGGTCCAGGAGCACCAGGACGTCGAGCGGGTCGCCGTCTTCGCCGAGCGTATTCTCGAAGAACCCGTAGTTCGCCGGGTAGCCGAAGACCGTGTAGAGGATGCGGTCGAGGAAGACCCGGCCGGTGCCGTGGTCGACCTCATACTTCACGCGGCTGCCGCGTGGGATCTCGATGACGGCGTCGTACGCGCCCATGCGTGTGCTCCTTCGATGGTGGGGAGACTTCGTTCGCCGACGCTCGGCCAGCAGAAGTGCCGCGCACCAGCCTAATGCGGGGCGGCTCCCAGCCATGCGCGGAGCACAACTCCTCAAGGACCCCGCCGGTTCCGGGAGGTGGGGCGGGTTGGCGTGCGGTGCTTGAGGAGTTGTGCTCCGGCTGCCGCCTCGTCGGCGTCGTCTCGTCGAGCACAACTCCTCGCAACTGCGCCGGGAGGCCGCGGTTGCGGCCCGGAACGGCGGCCTTTGAGGAGTAGTGCGCACGCGCGGCGCCGGTAGCGTGGGGCCGTGGACCGCCGACCCGCCCTCGCCCCCGCCGTCGCTGAGGTGCGTCGCGCCGTCCGCGCAGCGCTCGAGCCGCTTCCCGCAGACGGCGCCCCGGTCGTGGTGGTTGCGTTGTCGGGAGGTGCGGACTCGCTCGCCCTTGCCGCGGCCACCGCGTTCGAGGCCCCCAAGATCGGCCTCCGACCTGTCGCGATCGTCATCGATCATCGGCTGCAGCCCGGGTCGGCCGAGGTGGCGGCGCGAGCGGCGGAGGCGGCGCGCGGCATCGGCCTCGAGGCGCATGTCGTCGACGTGACGGTGGACGGGGCGGGGGGACCCGAGGCCGCGGCCCGCGCGGCCCGCTACCGCGCCCTAGCCGACGCGGCCCGCGCACACCGCGCCACCGCCGTGCTCGTCGGTCACACCCTCGACGACCAGGCCGAGACCGTGCTGCTGGGCCTGGCCCGCGGCTCCGGCGCGGCAAGCCTCCAGGGGATGGCCGCGGTCGCAGACCTCGACGGCGTCGCGCTCCTCCGTCCGCTGCTGAGCGTGCGGCGCGAGACCACGCGTGCGGCGTGCGCCGCCGAGCGACTCGAGCCATGGGATGACCCGCACAACGCCGACCGTCGCTTCGCGCGGGTCCGCGTGCGGGAGCGGGTGCTTCCCGTCCTCGAGGAGGAGCTCGGCCCCGGCGTGGCTGAAGCGCTCGCCCGCACGGCCGAGCAGCTCCGCGAGGACGCCGACGCCTTCGCCGAGATGATCGACGAGGTGATCGAAGACATCGTCGAGCACGCCGAAGCCGGCATCTCCGTCTCCGCCCCCGCGCTCGCCGCCAATCCGGCCGCGCTCCGACACCGCATCATCCGCCACGTCGTGACGAGCGAGTTCGGTCAGAGTCTCACCCGCGCTCAGACGCGGGAAGTGGCCCGGTTGGCGACCGAGTGGAAGGGCCAGGGGCCCATCGACCTGCCGGGATGCCGCGCCCGCCGGGTGGGCGGGCGCATCCAGTTCACCGCCGGTGGGCTCCCAGGAGCATCCACCTAGGATCGAACCATGCGCGCGGCCGACATTCCCGATGACATCACCGACATCCTGCTCACCGAGGAGCAGATCCAAGAGAAGCTGACGGAGCTCGCGACGCAGGTTGCAGCCGATTACGAGGGCAAGAACCTTCTCCTCGTCGGCGTTCTCAAGGGCGCGGTCATGGTGATGGCCGACTTCGCCCGGCAGCTTCCCGGGCACATCGAGATGGACTGGATGGCGGTCTCTTCCTACGGCACGGGGACGCGCTCGAGCGGTGTCGTCCAGATCCGCAAAGACCTCGACACCGACCTGCACGGCCGGCACGTGCTGATCGTCGAGGACATCATCGACTCCGGGCTGACGCTGAGCTGGCTGCTGGAGAACTTCGCCTCGCGCGGCGCGGAATCGGTCGAGGTTCTGGCGCTGCTGCGGAAGCCCGACGCGATGAAGGTGCACGTCGACTGCCGGTACGTCGGGTTCGACATCCCGAATGAGTTCGTCATCGGCTATGGCCTGGACTACGCCGAGCGCTACCGCAACCTGCGGGATGTCGCGGTCCTGGCCCCCCACGTCTACAGCTGACGCTTCTGCCCGGGCGCTTCGTCTCGCTGCGCTCGCTCAGCGACCGGGTGCGGGTCAGGTGCGCTCGGCCCGCGTACGCCGTGGGCGAATGCACAGGCCCGGCATAGAGAGGCCGCGATACCCTGAAGCCACCGCCTCATCGGCGGATCCCCAGATGGAAGGGTCATGGGCGCCGCCCCAACCATGAACTTCAAGAAGCTGACGCGCAACCCGATCCTCTATGTGGTGCTGATCGGGATTTTCCTGATCGTCGGGTTCTCGCTGATCACCAACCTCAACGGTGCCCGGCAGATCACCACGCAGCAGGGCCTCGAGCTCCTCCGTGGCGACACCGTCACCGAGGTGACGAACACCGACGGCGACCAGCGCGTCGACATGGTCCTGTCCGAGCCGTTCGAAGACGCTACGGACGTGCAGTTCTACTACGTCACCGCCCGCGCCGACGAGGTCGTGCGCGCTATCGACGCCGCCGAGCCGACCGACGGGTTCAACGACCTGGTGCCGCGCGCCACCTGGTTCGACGGGTTCATCTCGCTCCTCCTGCCGCTCCTGCTACTCGGCCTGCTGTTCTGGTTCATGCTCTCCAGCGCCCAGGGCGGCGGAAGCCGCGTCATGCAGTTCGGCAAGTCCCGCGCGAAGCTCGTCAGCAAGGAGAGCCCCACCGTCACGTTCCAGGATGTGGCCGGTGCGGAAGAGGCGATCGAGGAACTCCAGGAGATCAAGGACTTCCTGAAAGACCCGGTCAAGTTCCAGAACGTCGGCGCCCGCATCCCGAAGGGCGTGCTGCTGTACGGCCCTCCCGGAACCGGTAAGACCCTCCTCGCGCGCGCCGTCGCCGGCGAGGCCGGTGTGCCGTTCTACGCCATCTCCGGTTCGGACTTCGTCGAGATGTTCGTCGGCGTCGGCGCCAGCCGCGTGCGTGACCTGTTCAACCAGGCCAAGGAGAATGCCCCGGCGATCATCTTCATCGACGAGATCGACGCTGTCGGCCGTCACCGCGGTGCCGGCATGGGGGGCGGGCACGATGAGCGCGAGCAGACGCTGAACCAGATGCTCGTGGAGATGGACGGGTTCGACCCGAAGGTCAACGTCATCGTCATCGCCGCGACCAACCGGCCCGACATCCTCGACCCGGCGCTGCTGCGCCCCGGCCGCTTCGACCGGCAGATCGGGGTGGATGCTCCGGACCTGCAGGGTCGCAAGAAGATCCTCGAAGTGCACGGCCGCGGCAAGCCGCTGGCCGACAGTGTCGACCTCGAGGTCGTCGCCCGCAAGACGCCGGGGTTCACCGGTGCCGATCTCGCGAACGTGCTGAACGAGGCGGCTCTGTTGACGGCGCGCTCGAACGCGCAGCTGATCGACAACCGCGCCCTGGATGAGGCGATCGACCGCGTGCTCGCCGGCCCGCAGCGGCGCACCCGCGTGATGAAGGACAAGGAAAAGCTCATCACCGCGTACCACGAGGGCGGCCACGCCCTCACCGCGGCGGCGATGAACCACACCGACCCGGTCACGAAGGTCACGATTCTTCCCCGCGGCAAGGCGCTCGGCTACACGATGGTGCTGCCCCTGGACGACAAGTACTCCGTCACCCGGAACGAGCTGCAGGACCAGCTCGCCTACGCGATGGGCGGCCGGGTCGCGGAGGAGATCGTCTTCCACGACCCGACCACCGGCGCATCCAACGACATCGAGAAGGCGACCGGCATCGCCCGCAAGATGGTGACCGAATACGGGATGACCACCGACGTCGGACCGGTCAAGCTCGGGTCGTCCTCGGGCGAGGTCTTCATGGGCCGCGACATGGGCCACGGCCGCGACTTCAGCGAGCGCGTCGCCGAGCGTATCGACGGCCAGGTGCGCGCGCTGATCGAGCAGGCGCACAACGAGGCGTACGAGGTGCTCAACGCCAACCGCGACATCCTCGACCGCCTCGCGCTCGAGCTCCTGGAGAAGGAGACGCTCGACCACATCGAGCTGGCCGAGATCTTCAGCGACATCAAGCGTCTGCCTCCGCGCCCGCAGTGGCTGTCCAGCAGCGACCGGCCCGTTTCGGCGCTCCCGCCGGTGGACGTGCCCCGTCGCGAGCAGCCTGCCGGGGTCGCCGCCTCGGTCGAGGCGGAGCCGAAGGCCGAGAAGGCTCCGCGCCGCCGCCCGAGCGGACAGGCGCGGCCGGCTACCGCCTAGCCCGTGGCCGTCGACCGCGACCGCGTCGCCGCGCTGATCCACGAGCTGCTGGAGGCGATCGGGGAGGATCCCGATCGCCCCGGCCTGCGGCAGACGCCACACCGTGTCGCCGACGCGTACGTGGAGTTCTTCTCCGGAGTGGGTGAGGATGCGGCGGGCCCGCTCGCGCACACCATCTCGGTGACGCACGGGCCGGCGCCGGAAACCGTGCCGTCGGGGGCTGTGCTCCTTCGGGATGTCGCGTTCCGCTCGATCTGCGAGCATCACCTGCTGCCCTTCCGCGGGCGTGCGCACCTGGCATACCTGCCGGGGGAGCAGGTCGTGGGGCTGAGTGCGCTGCCGAAGGTCGTCGACATCCTCTCCTCGCGTCCACAGGTCCAGGAGCGGCTGGGGGAGCAGATCGCCGACGTCATCGCGTCGTCGCTCGACGCGCGGGGAGTGCTCGTCGTCCTCGACGCCGTGCACGAGTGCGTCACGATGCGCGGGCCGCGCCAGTCGGAATCGTCGACGGTGACGATCGCCGCCCGCGGCGAGCTGGCCGAGCCGGCGGCGCGGGCGGAGCTCATCGCCTTGCTGGCCCTTCGTCTCGCGCCTGCGGCGCTCGCTCAGGGACCGGGCGGGGATGCGCCTGCGGCGCTCGCTCAGGGACCGGGCGGGGAGGCGCCTGCGGCGCTCGCTCAGGGACCGGGCGGGGAGGTGTCATGACGCTCGTGATGGGCATCGTCAACGTCACGCCGGACTCCTTCAGCGACGGCGGCCGTTACCTCGACCCTGACACGGCGGTCGCGCGCGGCATCCAGCTGCGCGACCAGGGGGCGGCGATCATCGACGTCGGCGGAGAGTCCACCCGGCCCGGCGCCGAACGCGTGGATCCTCGGGTCGAGCGGGAGCGCGCCGTGCCGGTCGTCGCGGCATTGGCGGCGGCCGGAGTGGCCGTGAGCATCGACACGATGAATGCCTCGACCGCCCTCGCCGCTGCAGAAGCGGGCGCCCGCATCGTGAACGATGTCTCGGGTGGCCTCGCCGACCCGGAGCTTCTCGACGCCATCGCGCCGACCGGCGTCGACGTCGTGCTCGGCCACTGGCGAGGACCCTCGGACGATATGTACGCCGGCGCGAGCTACCGCGACATCGCCCGCGAGGTGCGGGAGGAGCTGCTCGCCCGGGTCGAAGCGGCCGCCGCCGCGGGCATCGCCCCCGCGCGGATGATCGTCGACCCCGGCATCGGGTTCGGCAAGCGCGGTGAGCAGAACTGGGACACGCTGCGCGCTCTGCCGCAGCTGGTGGGCATCGGGCCCCGTGTCCTCGTCGGTACGAGCCGCAAGAGGTTTCTCGCCGACGCGCTCGGGCCCGACGCATCCGTGGATCGACGCGACCTCGCCACCGCCGTGACGAGCGTGCTCGCCGCCCAGGCCGGGGCGTGGGCCGTGCGCGTGCACGACGTACCCACCACCCGGGATGCGTTGCGCGTGGCGGAGAAGTGGGAAGGTGCAGCATGAACACGGGAGAACCGCTCGACGAGATCACCCTGACGGGGGTGCGTGCGTTCGGCTACCACGGGGTATATCCCGAGGAACGGCGCGAAGGTCAGGAGTTCGTCGTCGACCTGACGTTGCATATCCCGACGGCCCCCGCTGCGGCATCCGATGACGTCGCCGACACCGTGCACTACGGCGAGCTCGCCGAGCGGGTGGTCACCGCTGTCCAGGGCGAGCCGGTGAACCTCCTCGAGCGGTTGGCGCAGCGCATCGCCGACGTCGTCCTCGCCGATGACCGGGTGCAGATCGCGACCGTCACCGTGCACAAACCGTCCGCGCCCATCGCCGTGCCCTTCGGCGATGTCTCCGTCACCATCCGCCGCTCGCGTTCCGCCACCCGCCCGGCGGGATTCGCCACGGAGTCGCGATGAGTGCGTCCTCGGCCTCTGCGGGCGGCGGGACCGTCGCCGTCGTCGCACTGGGCTCCAACCTGGGCGATCGCGCCGAGACCCTCGGTGCCGCCCTGACGGAGCTGGCGGCACTGCCGCTCACCACCGAGGTGCGCGCGTCGGGAGCGATGGAGAGCGTGGCGGTGACCGAAACCGGCGAGGACGAGGATGCTCCGCGGTATCTCAACGCCATCGCCCTGGTGCGGACGCGCCTGGCGCCTTCCCTGCTCCTTCGTGCTCTTCACGAGATCGAGACCGCACACGGCCGCGAGCGCCGCGAGCGGTGGGGCGACCGGACGCTCGACCTCGACCTTGTCGCCTACGGGAACATCACCTCGGACGACCCCCGCCTGACGCTGCCGCATCCGCGCGCCGCCGAGCGCGACTTCGTCCTGATCCCGTGGCTCGACGTCGACCCGGACGCTTACCTTCCCGGCGCCGGCTCGGTGCGCGAGCTGCACGACCAGCTTCGGAGCCGATCGTGAGGCGCACGAGCCCCGGCATCCTCGCGCTGGCGGCGGTCATCGGCGCGGGAGTGGGGTTCCTCCTCGACAACATCCTCAGCGCCGCCGGCCGGCCCACCTTCACGCCCGCGGTGAGCCTGCCCATCCTGCTGCTTCTGCTCGGAGCGATCGTGATCGTCCTGGCGATTCCGGTGTTCCGGGCCACCCGCGGGCGTGCGGTCGTTCCGCTCAACCCGTTCCGCGCGCTGCGCATCGCGATGCTCGCGAAGGCGTCGAGCATCGTCGGTGCGGCCGTCGGCGGCTTCGGCCTAGGCCTCGTGGTCTTCCTTCTGACACGACCGGTCGTGCCGTCGGTAGGCTCGATGGGCACGATCATCGGGACGGCGGTGTGCGGAGCGGTCCTCGTGGTCGCCGGACTCGTCGCCGAACAGCTCTGCACCATCCGGAAGGACGACGATGACGATCAGCCCGGGAACACCCCCGGACTCGAATCCTCCGGCCGCTGAGGATGCCGGCGAGGGCGACCTCGACCGGGGGACCTTCCCGCACATCCAGGAGCCGCGGGGAGCAGCCCGCCTGCCGCTCGGCGACGGCGTATGGCATCAGCTCGCCCGCGCGTACGTGTGGGTGCGGATGATCTCCACGGGCGGATTCCTTCTCCTGGTGGTCGCGGTCGCCCTCGTCTTCCAGCTGTGGCTGAACCAGACGTGGGTGTGGATTCCCGTCGGGGTGATCGCCGTCATGTCCGTCTGGACCCTCGGGATCACCCCGCGGCAGGCACGCTCGTACGGTTATCAGCTGCGCCGCGACGATCTCGTCTTCCGCCGCGGCATCCTGTGGCAGCGGATGGTCGCCGTCCCCTACGGGCGGATGCAGCTGGTCGACATCACCCACGGGCCGCTGGATCGCGGTTTCGGGATCGCGCAGCTGAAGCTTGTGACTGCCGCCGCCTCGACGGGTGTCACCATCCCCGGACTCCCCCAGGATGCCGCGGAGCGCCTGCGTGACACCCTCGTGGATGTCGCGGAAACCCGTCGGACGGGCCTGTGAGCGAGGCCACCGCGCCCGCCCCTCCGGTCCGGGAGGTGCGCTCGCCGCTCAGTGACGGCGAGTGGCACCGCATGCACCCGCTCACCCCGCTTCTACGGGGAGGCCTGTTCCTCCTCGTGGTCGCCGGCATCGTGATCGCCAACCTGCGGGAGCGCCTGATCGAGGTGTTCCTTCCGGGGTTCCCCGTCGGCGACGACGCGCCCGCCGACCCCGTCGACTACCTGCTCCGCAACAACCTCCTGCTCCTGGCGGGCGGGCTCCTGCTGGCGACGCTCGTCGTGCTACTGGTCGTGTTCTGGCTGTCGTGGCGCTTCCACACGTTCCGGATCACCGGCGACGACGTCGAAGTGCGCACCGGCGTGCTCTTCCGCACGCACCGCCGCGCTCCCCTGGACCGTGTGCAGGGGGTGAACCTCACCCGCCCGCTCGTCGCCCGCCTGTTCGGCATGGCCAAGCTCGAAGTCGTCGGCGCGGGGCTGGACTCGAACGTCAAGCTCGAGTACCTCTCGACCTCGAACGCCGAGACCATCCGGACCGACATCCTCCGCCTCGCCTCGGGGCGGCAGCTCGCCGCAGCCGGCGCGACGGCGCGGGCGGATGCTGCGGCCCCGGGTTCACGCATCCACCAGGCTGCGACCCTGGTCGGCGCGGGGATCTCGGGCCTCATCGAGGGCGAAGACACCGACGCGACCGAGGTCGAGTCGGTCGTGCACATCCCGCCGGGCCGGCTCGCCGCATCCCGCGCCCTCAGCGCGTCGACGCTCGGCCTCCTTGCCGCCATCGCGGCCGTGATCGTCGGCGTGGTGGCCGGCATCCCCTGGATCCTCTTCGGTTTCGTCCCCGCGATGATCGGCTACGTCGCCTATTGGGTCCGGTCGTTCGTCCGCGCGTTGCGCTATTCGATCGCGCCGACACCCAGCGGCGTGCGGGTCACCTTCGGGCTGTTCACCACGGTGAGTGAGATCCTGCCGCCCGGGCGGATCCACGCGCTCGAGGTGCGGCAGTCGCTGCTGTGGCGCCCGTTCGGATGGTGGTCGATCACCGTGACCCGCATCTCCGGCCGCGCGATGACCGACGCCTCGACCGACCAGCTGACCAGCGTGTTGCCGGTGGGAACGCGTACCGACGTCGAGCGGGTCGTCCGGCTGCTGCTGCCGGCTCTGCCCGAGGAGCAGATGGCGCATGTCTTCGAACAGGGGATCCTCGGTCCCGGAGCCGACGACCCGTACGTCACGACTCCGCGGCGGGCGCGTCTGCTGAGGCCCCTCTCGTGGCGCCGCAACGGATTCCTCCTCACCCCTGACGCGCTGTTCTTCCGCCGCGGCTACATCTGGCGGGCGCTGGGCGTCTTCCCTCTCGCGCGGATGCAGAGCGTCGGCATCGGCCAGGGACCGCTCGATCGGGCGCTGAGCCTCGCCGAACTGACGGCGCACGTCGTGCCCGGTCAGGTCACCACCACCGTCGGGGTCCTCGACCGTGATGACGCGCTCCGCGTGTTCGGGCAGACCGCCGAGGGGATCGTCGCCGCCTCCGCCGGTGACCGCAGCCACAGGTGGGCACAGTGAGTCCGTCACGCGACGGGAGACTCGGCGTCGGCGTGCTCGGCGCCGGGCGCGTCGGCCCGGTGATCGGCGCCGCGCTGCGCAACGCCGGGCACGCCGTGGTGGGGATCACCGTCGGCTCGGATCCCGACCGCGTGGACGCGCTCCTTCCGGGAGTTCCTGTCCTGGACGCCGAGGAGGTGGTCCGCCGTGCGGAGCTGATCGTCGTCGCGGTGCCGCACGATCAGCTGCCCGGACTCGTCACGGGCTTGGCGGAGCTCGGTGCCTGGCAGATCGGGCAGCTCGTGCTGCACGTCGATCCGGGGTACGGCGTCGGGGTCCTGGCCCCGGCGCTCCGTGCGGGGGCGATCCCGCTCGCGATCCACCCGGCGATCTCCTTCACCGGGACATCCATCGACCTGCGCCAGCTCACGGAGAGCTACGCCGCGGTGACCGCCCCCGCTCCGGTGCTGCCGATCGCGCAGGCGCTCGCCGTCGAACTCGGCTGCGAGCCGGTCGTGATCGCCGAAGCCGACAGGCCGGCGTACGCCGAAGCGATCGCGACCGCGACCCAGTTCTCCCGCTCCATCGTCCGCCAGGCCTCGGGCCTGCTCTCGGGCGTAGGAATCGACAACCCGGGCGGGTACCTTTCCGCGCTCGTCCGCTCCACGGTCGATCAAGCACTCGCCGAGGGGGCACCGGCCGG
Organism: Microbacterium sp. Z10_103; assembly: GCF_058310455.1. NCBI lineage: Bacteria > Bacillati > Actinomycetota > Actinomycetes > Micrococcales > Microbacteriaceae > Microbacterium > Microbacterium sp. Z10_103. Next base: position 101,759 of record NZ_JBZEGK010000002.1, on the reverse strand, counting down.
TCCGGAGGGGCTCCCGCCGGCGGCTACGCTCGACGGATGATCAGCACCACCGACGGGCTGCGCACCCGACTGGCCGAGGCCAGAGCAGCAGCCCGCCCCGACGGGTCTTCGCCGACCGTCGCCCTCCTGTCCACCCTGGGCGCGCTTCACGACGGGCACATCGACCTCGTTCGACTCGCGCGAGAGCGCGCGGACATCGTGGTCGTGTCGACGTTCGTGAACCCTTTGCGTTTTCGCACGTCCGAAGACGCGGCCGCCTATCCGCGCAGCCCCCGGGAGGACGTGGCGCTTCTGGAATCGCTCGGCGTCGACGTGGTCTTCGCCCCGACCGCCGCGGAGTTGTTGCCCGCGGGCCTGGCGACCACCAGGATCAGCGCCGGCGACCTGGGGCTCCGCTACGAGGGCCGATCGCGCCCGTTCTACTTCGACGGACTGCTCACCGTCGAGGCGCTACTGTTCCACCTCGTCCGCCCCGACGTCGCGATGTACGGCGAACGGGACCTGCAGCGGGTCTTCCTCGTGCGGCGCATGATCCGCGACCTGCGGTTCGACATCGACGTGGCCACGGTACCGACCGTCCGCGCCGACGACGGCCTCCCCATCTCCAGTCGCGTCGGTCTGCTGGACGACGACGACCGCCGAGCAGCCGCACGGCTGACGGAGGCGCTGGATGCGGCGGCATCCAACGCCGATCGCGGAGTGGATGCCTGCATCGCCGCGGCCCAGGCCACGCTCATGGGTGATTCCCGCGTGCACCTGGACTACCTCAGCGTCGTCGACCCCGACTCCTTCCAGCCGGTGGACGAAGGCCATGCCGGACGTGCGACGGTACTGATCGCCGCCACGGTCGGAGGCCACCGGTTCGTCGACAACACCGACATCTACCTGCCCTGACGCTGCGCGCGGCCCGGGGGACACCCGCACGGCGGGAAGCCCGGAAACCCGCGCGCCTAGACTGGGAGCGAATCCCGAGGAGCCCCCGCCGATGACCGACGCGCCCGCATCCGCAGCCACCGACAGCCCGAACGACGACGCTCGGGACGCCGAATCGAACGACGCCTTCGAGCAGAAGGCCGTGCGTCTGGCCAAGCGGGAACGGCTGCTGGCCGAACGCGCGGATGCCGCCGGAGGGCCCTACCCGGTGACCGTTCCGGTGACCGACACCATCGCCGACGTGCGAGCGCGCTTCGCGGAGCTCGAGGCCGGTGACGAGACCGGCGTCACTGTCGGCGTCGCCGGACGCGTCGTGTTCAGCCGCAACACCGGGAAGTTGTGCTTCGCCTCCCTCCAGTCGGGCGATGGCAGCCGCATCCAGGCAATGGTCTCCCTCGCCGTCGTGGGCGAGGACTCCCTCCAGGCGTGGAAGGAGCTGGTCGACCTCGGCGATCACGTGTTCGTCTCGGGCCAGGTCATCTCCAGCCGCCGCGGCGAACTGTCGATCATGGTCAGCGAGTGGCAGATCGCCTCGAAGGCGGTGCTGCCTCTCCCCAACATGTACACCGAGCTCAGCGAAGAGAGCCGCGTGCGCAGCCGCTACCTCGACCTCATCGTGCGCGACCGCGCCCGGGAGACCGTCGTCGCCCGCGCCAAGGTCAACGCGAGCCTTCGTGCCACCTTCGCCGAGCGCGGCTTTCTCGAGGTGGAGACGCCGATGCTGCAGGTGCAGCACGGCGGGGCGAGCGCCCGTCCCTTCGTGACGCACTCGAACGCGTTCGACACCGACCTGTACCTGCGCATCGCCCCCGAGCTGTTCCTCAAGCGTGCCGTCGTCGGCGGGATCGACCGAGTCTTCGAGATCAACCGGAACTTCCGCAACGAAGGCGCCGACTCCACGCACAGCCCCGAGTTCGCGATGCTCGAGGCGTACCAGTCGTACACCGACTACTCCGGCATCGCCGACCTGACGCAGACGCTGGTGCAGAACGCCGCCGTCGCCGTTGCCGGATCGACCACCGTGACCTGGGCGGACGGCACCGTCTACGACCTCGGTGGGGAGTGGGACCGGATCTCGATGTACGGCTCGCTGTCCGAGGCTGCCGGCCGCGAAATCACCCCCGAAACCCCGCTCGAGGAGTTGCGCGCGCTCGCCGAAGAGGCGGGCGTCGACGAGCCGCCGCATCCCACGCACGGTAAGTGGGTCGAGGAGTTGTGGGAACACTTCGTCAAGGGCGGGCTGACCCGCCCCACGTTCGTCATGGACTTTCCCGTGGACACCAGTCCGCTCGTCCGCGAGCACCGCTCGATCCCGGGGGTCGTGGAGAAGTGGGACCTGTACGTGCGCGGGTTCGAACTGGCAACCGGATACTCCGAGCTCGTCGACCCGGTCATCCAGCGCGAGCGCTTCACAGAGCAGGCGCTGCTGGCCGCCCGCGGCGACGATGAGGCGATGCGCATCGATGAGGAATTCCTCCGGGCGCTGGAGCACGGCATGCCGCCCACCGGCGGGATGGGCATGGGGATCGACCGCCTGCTGATGGCCATCACGGGGCTGGGCATCCGCGAGACGATCCTCTTCCCGCTCGTGAAGTAGCCCCTGCGCCGACCCTGCTCACGACTCCACCCCGCCCGAATCGATGAGGCGGGTCACGGGGTCCGACGGAACCGAGCGCCGGTAGACCCACTCGGGAAGGTGGGCGTTCGCGGCGAAGGTCAGCACGATCCCGGCCATGACGTGATCCGGGTCGATCTCTCGCGCAAGCTCGGCATAGCGGCCGGCGTGCGTCGAGTGCCCGAGCGCCCACGACAGCCACGCCGCGGCCGCCAGGATGCCCGGCCGCGCGTCCCGCGGGGCGGCGGCGGCCAACCGCCGGGTCAGCGTGAGCGCCGCCTGCAGGCGGTCGGGGTCGGGCGAATCCCCCTCGCCCCAGATCGGAGCGGCCAGGTGCTCTGGGTACGCCTCGCCGTCCTCGAAACGCAGCTGCGCCTCGAACGCCTCGTCTCCGGCGGGGAGGTCGCGTACCCACTGCACGAGCGCGACGTCTCGAAGGCCCGGGCGCATGAGGCACCATGTCACCGCCGCGGCCTCGAAGGGGTCGAGCGCCGCGGCGTCGCGCATGATCGCCTCCTCGAACAGGAGCGGTACGTCGTCCATGCGGCACACCGTCGCCAGCGCCGCCGGCGCGATGCGTCGATCGTCCTTGCCTCCCCCGTCCCCGAACAGCGAGCCCATAGCGCTCTCGATCTCGGCCAGTGCGCGGGCCATCCGTTCCTTCTCGGCGAAATCGACCGGGGGGAGGTCGGCGCCGGATGCCTGGTCGTGCACCGGCATCGGCGCACCGGCGAACGCCTCGTGATCGTACGGGATCTCCGTCAGCGGGCGCCCGGAGTCGGGGCATCCCGGGTCGAGATACGAGCCCCATCCGTCTGCGGCGACGCACAGCGCCTCGCTCACGCGCAGCCCGCACATGTCTGCGTGCGAGAGCAACGCGCGCGCCACCTCGTCGTGCGGGAGTCCCGGCGCGTCGGCGAACGACGCGTCGGAGTAGGCGACCACGGCCACGGCATCCGCGTGGCTGACCTTGCAGACCATGCCCATGATCGTCGAGCCCGCGCGGTCGAGGTCGGGACGATCGAGGTCGGTGGGCAGATCCAGTCGGAGAGCACCGAGGGTGCGGTTGCCGTCGAAGGGGATGAGCACGAGACTCCGCGTCGGCCGGTAGCCGAGCAGGCGGGGCACGAGGGCCAGGAAGTCGGCGGCGCTGGCCGCCCGGAAGATGGTCGTCATGCCGACCACGATCGTCGGAGCGACGTCGGTGGGACCCAGGCGGCGGCCGGATGGTGGAGAGATGCTCCACGGGCCGGCCTGGGGACGAAGAGTGGCCGACCCGGCGGGGGCCGGCCGCGGGAAGCGACGGAGGAGGGCACGGCGTATCCTGGAGAGGTGGATGCCTACTGGATTGCCGTCGTCTGGTCGCTGCTGCCGACCGTGGTGGTGTCGGTGGTGTTCTTCTTCCTGATCCGCGGCATCGTCCGCATCGACCGCACGGAGCGGAAAGTGTACGCGCGGATGGAAGCTCAGGAACGCGCCCGGCGCGGGTTGCCGCCCGCCGCGACTTCCGAGCGCTGACGCGCCTCCGGGACGCGCCCCCGGCATTCGATACGCTGAGGGGATTTCCGGTAGGGGGTTCCGTGGTCGAGGTGAACTTCGATGCCACGTGGTGGGTGGTCGTCGCCTTGATCGTGGACGTGACGATTCGCATCGCCGCCATCATCATCGTCCCCCGTAACCGCCGCCCGACCGCTGCCATGGCGTGGTTGCTCGCCATCTACTTCATCCCGTTCATCGGGGTGCTGCTCTTCCTGCTGATCGGCAACCCGCGCCTCCCACGCAAGTTCCGCCGTAAGCAGTCGGCGCTCAACGACTACATCCGCGAGACCAGCGCGTCTCTGGATTTCGGAACCCTGCGCCCTCACGCCCCGGAATGGTTCCGCGCCCTCGTCCGGCTCAATCGCAATCTGGGCGCCATGCCGATCGCCGGCGACAACGGCGCGACCCTCATCTCCGACTATCAGGAGAGCCTGGATGCGATGGCCGACGCCATCCGGCAGGCCGAGAAGTACGTGCACGTCGAGTTCTACATCTTCCAATCGGATGCGGCGACCGACAACTTCTTCCGCGCGCTCGAGGAGGCCACCGCGCGCGGGGTGGTCGTTCGAGTCCTGCTCGACCACTGGGCCAACCGTGGCAAGCCGAACTACCGCCGCACCCTGCGCCGCCTGACGGCGATGGGTGCGCTATGGCACCTGCTGCTGCCCGTGCAGCCATTGCGAGGGCGCACTCAGCGCCCCGATCTGCGCAATCACCGCAAGCTTCTCGTCGTGGACGGCCGGGTCGCCTACATGGGATCGCAGAACGTGACCGACTCCAGCTACAACCTGCGCAAGAACATCCGTCGCGGCCTGCACTGGGTCGACCTCATGGTGCGGGTCGAAGGCCCGGTGGTCGCCAGCATCAACGCCGTGTTCCTCTCGGATTGGTACGGCGAGACGGATGAGGTCCTCACGGACGAGATCAACCTGTTCGAGGTGGCCCCGGGTCCGGGTGACCTCGACTGTCAGGTCGTCCCCTCCGGTCCGGGATTCGACTTCGAGAACAATCTCAAGCTCTTCCTCGGGCTCCTTTACGCCGCGAAGGAACGCATCGTCGTCGTCAGCCCCTACTTCGTCCCCGACGAGGCGCTTCTCCTCGCGATCACCACCGCGTGTCAGCGCGGAGTGATCGTCGAGTTGTTCGTATCGGAGGAGGGCGACCAGGCCCTGGTGTACCACGCGCAGCGCAGCTACTACGAGGGGCTGTTGCGGGCCGGTGTGAAGATCTGGATGTACCGGAAGCCCTACATCCTCCACGCCAAGGGCATCACCATCGACCACGAAGTCGCGGTGGTCGGCTCGAGCAACATGGATATGCGGTCCTTCGGCCTGAACCTCGAGATCACCCTCCTCGTGCGCGGGGAGGAGTTCGTCCGCGACCTGGAGGCCGTGGCCGAGACGTACCGCGACCTCAGCCGCGAGCTCACACTGGGGGAGTGGATGAACCAGCCGCTGCGCTCGACGCTGCTGGACAACCTCGCCCGCCTCACCTCCGCCCTGCAGTAGGCGGTCGATCGGCGGATCGTGATGCGGGTGTTACCGGATCCGGCGGGTTCGTCCAGCGAGGTTCGAAAGGATGGGGAAGTGCCTCCGCTGGTGGGGTGCTCCCCCCATCCGGAGGTCTCCATGTCCCGTCTCGCCCGCTCCCTCCTCGCCGCTCTCGGCGGCGCAGTGCTGGTCGTCGGCGGGTTGGCGGGATGCGCGACGGGCCCGACCGGCTCGACGCCGGCATCGTCGTCGCCCACCGGCACCGACCAGGCGACGGAGATCGCCGCGGCGTGGCTGGACGGCGGCGCCATGGTGGGCGTGCTGCTGGAAGGCAGCTCGTCCTGCCGGCCCTTCGCCGATGACGTGGCGTACGACGACGGCGTGCTGCGCATTTCGCTGATGGAGCCCGAGCAAGCCTGCACGCACGACCTCGTCTCGCAGGGGCTCGCCGTCGCCCTGCCCGCCGGCGTGGATCCCGCCCAGGACCTGAGCGTCGAGGTCGACGGGGCCGGCTTCCGCGGGGCGGTCGACGTTCCGGGGGTCGCCGGCCTCACACCGGGCACAGGCCTGGAGGGCGGCCTGCCCAGTGCCGGGTGGGCGGGTCCCGACGTCTTCGCGCTGCTGACGTGGGGATCATCGAGCTGCGTGCCGCAGGTGGACACGGCGGCGGTGTCGGCGCCCGGGCAGATCGCGGTCACCTTCGTCACTCCGCCCGCCGACCAGGTGTGCACCGCCGACATGGCACCGCGCGTGACAGCGGTCGAGGTGCCCGGTGTGCCTGCTGGTGTCGCCTACGAGGCCGTGCTCTCCGGTGCGACGTACGACGGCTCCCGCGTCCCCATCGCCGGTCAGCCCTGACCCCCTCTGCCCGCTGTGGCGTGGGGCCGCTCGACAATGAGCGCACCGCCGAGCACCGCGGATACGCCACGATGAAAGCATGGATGCTGCCATTCGCGCGCTGACCGAGATGCCGCCGGCGCAGTTCGTCATCACCGATGACGGCGTGCGCGTCGCGACGTACTCGTGGGGCGACCCTGATGCTCCGACGGTGTTCGCCGTGCATGGATTCGGATCGAGCACCCGCGACAACTGGGCGAACACCGGCTGGGTGCGCGAGCTCCTCAGTCGCGGATTGCACGTCCTCGCGGTGGACCAGCGCGGGCACGGCGCGAGCGACAAGCCGCACGATGCGGCGAGTTATGCGATGCCGGTCCTCGTCCGAGACCTCACAACGGTCCTCGACACCTACCTGCAGCTCGGCGTCCGCTACCTCGGATACTCCCTCGGCGGGCGCGTCGGCTGGCAGCTCGCCGTGGATGCCCCGGAGCACGTCGAGCGAGCGGTGCTCGGCGGCATCCCCGACGGGCGCCCGCTCTCCCGGTTGCGAGTGGATGAGGCGCGCGCGTATGCCGACCACGGGGAGCCCGTGACGGACGAGGTGACGCAGCGCTACGTCTGGCTGGCCGAGCGCGTTCCGGGCAACGACCTGCGCGCGTTGATCGCGGTGGCGGAGGGGATGCGGATCGGGCAGAACGATCCCGATCCGGCGACCCCGCCGCATCAGCGGGTGCTCTTCGCGACCGGGAGTGACGACGGCATCCTCGAGCAGTCGCGTCACCTGGCCGGTGTGACCCCGAACGGGACATTCTTCGAGATCCCCGGGCGTCACCACACGAACGCGCCCGGCGCGCGCACGTTCCGGCTGGCGGGCGCCGACTTCCTCGCGGCGCCCTGAGTCAGTCCCGAGCCAGCACGAGCAGGTCGCCGATCTCGCAGTCCAACGCGCGGCAGATCGCCGACAGCGTCGAGTAGCGGATGGCGCGGGCGCGGTCGTTCTTGAGCACCGAGAGGTTCACGATCGAGACGCCGACCAGTTCGGAGAGCCGGGTCAGGGTCATCCCGCGCTCCGCGAGCAGCTCGTCCAGCCGGCAGTGGACGCCGCTGGGCCCCTCGTCTTCTGCGGGGCTCACACCAGACCCTCCGAGTCGCGCTGCAGGCGGATGCCGCGACGGAATGCGAGCGAGAGCAGCCCGAGCACAGTCGCAGCGATCCAGACGGCGAAGAACGGCCACGCCAGAGCCCACGAGTCCGGATCGAAGTCGGCGAGGCCCGCGGCCGCGAGGACCCCGTTGCGTCCGAGCGTGTCGAGGAAGTACACCGCGACCGCGCCCCCGAACATGGTCCATCCCGCCGCGTCGAGCAGGCGCGGGTTCGTCGCGTCGAAGAAGCGACCCCGCAGGAACCGCAGCGCGAGGACGGCGAGCAGGGCGATCACGGTGAGGGCCGCCGCCGCGCCCACGACGATCGACGCAGCCAGCGACATCACCGAGAGCGTGTTGGTCCCCGGGGCGATCACGTCCGCCCACGTCACCTCGACCATGGTCGTGGGGAGCCCGTTCCCGGGCGCGAGCTGCGCGGGAACGTGCCCGAACGGCACCGGCACCGACGTGCCCTCGGGGGTGAACGTCTCGAGCCAGCGGATCACGGAGGCGACCATCACGGCGACCGCCAGGGTGCCGCTGACGCCGAGCGTCGACAGGATCTCGTTACGTTCCTTCTTGGTGGTCTGCTCCATCACACCCGTCCCTTCGTGTCGTGCTGCAGCTCTGCTGTCGGAGTACCGATGCCGCAGGCTTCGTTCGGAAACGCACTCCATAACGATATTCGTTGTTATCGAATATCGTTAATCCAGGCGCGTGCAAAGTCAATCGGCAGGGGGCGAGGCAGCGCCATCTCGCCCGCGCAATCGCGGAATCGGCGCCCGCGCAAGGGGCAGTGCCCGCGCTATGCCGACGGCGAACACGGCCGCCCGGTATCAAGGCGCTGGTTAGTCTCGATATACGGCGCGCGGAGCGTGCCGATCGACCCATTCTGGAGGGTTTGAGGATGTTCGAAAGATTCACCGACCGTGCCCGTCGAGTTGTGGTGCTCGCCCAAGAAGAGGCGAAGATGCTCAACCACAACTACATCGGCACCGAGCACATCCTGCTCGGCCTGATCCACGAGGGCGAGGGTGTGGCCGCCAAGGCCCTGGAGTCCCTCGGTATCTCGCTGGACGCTGTGCGTGAGCAGGTACAGGACATCATCGGGCAGGGGCAGCAGCAGCCGACCGGCCACATTCCGTTCACCCCCCGCGCGAAGAAGGTCCTGGAGCTGTCGCTGCGCGAAGCGCTGCAGCTCGGACACAACTACATCGGCACCGAGCACATCCTGCTCGGTCTCATCCGCGAGGGTGAGGGCGTCGCCGCGCAGGTGCTCGTCAAGCTCGGCGCCGACCTGAACAAGGTCCGCCAGCAGGTCATCCAGCTCCTGTCCGGTTATCAGGGCAAGGAGCCCGCGGGCGTCGCATCCGGCGCCGGCGAGCAGACATCGGCGACCGCCCAGGGCGGCTCGGCGGTGCTCGACCAGTTCGGCCGCAACCTCACGCAGGCCGCGCGCGACAACAAGCTCGACCCGGTCATCGGGCGCGAGAAGGAAATCGAGCGCGTGATGCAGATCCTGTCGCGCCGCTCGAAGAACAACCCCGTCCTCATCGGGGAGCCCGGCGTCGGCAAGACCGCCGTCGTGGAGGGCCTCGCGCAGGCGATCGTCAAGGGCGATGTGCCCGAGACGCTCAAGGACAAGCAGGTCTACTCGCTCGACCTCGGCTCGCTCATCGCCGGGTCCCGCTACCGCGGTGACTTCGAAGAGCGCCTCAAGAAGGTCACCAAGGAGATCCGCACGCGCGGCGACATCATCGTCTTCATCGACGAGATCCACACGCTCGTGGGTGCCGGTGCTGCCGAGGGCGCCATCGACGCCGCGTCGATCCTGAAGCCGCTGCTCGCCCGCGGCGAGCTGCAGACGATCGGTGCCACGACGCTCGACGAGTACCGCAAGCACTTCGAGAAGGATGCTGCGCTGGAGCGCCGCTTCCAGCCGATTCAGGTGGCTGAGCCGAGCCTGCCGCACGCGATCAACATTCTGAAGGGCCTGCGCGACCGCTACGAGGCGCACCACAAGGTGCAGATCACCGACGGTGCGATCGTCGCCGCCGCGAACCTCGCCGACCGTTACGTCAGCGACCGGTTCCTGCCCGACAAGGCCATCGACCTGATCGACGAGGCCGGCGCACGCCTGCGTCTGTCGATCCTGTCCAGCCCGCCGGAGCTGCGCGAGTTCGACGAGAAGATCGCCAAGGTCCGCGAGCAGAAGGAAGTCGCCTCCGAGGAGCAGGACTTCGAGAAGGCCGCGTCGCTGCGCGACGAGGAGAAGTCGCTCCTGGCTGAGCGTCTCCGTCTCGAGAAGCAGTGGCGCAGCGGCGACGTCGCGAGCCACGCGGTCGTTGACGAAGGTCTCATCGCCGAGGTGCTCGCTCAGGCCACCGGCATCCCCGTGTTCAAGCTCACGGAGGAGGAGTCCAGCCGCCTCGTCTTCATGGAGAAGGCGCTGCACCAGCGCGTCATCGGCCAGGAAGAGGCCATCTCGGCCCTTGCCAAGACCATCCGCCGCCAGCGTGCGGGTCTGAAAGACCCCAAGCGCCCGTCCGGATCGTTCATCTTCGCCGGCCCCACGGGCGTCGGAAAGACCGAACTGGCCAAGGCGCTCGCCGAGTTCCTCTTCGACGACGAGGGTGCGCTGATCTCCCTCGACATGTCGGAGTTCGGCGAGAAGCACACCGTCTCGCGGCTGTTCGGTGCCCCTCCCGGGTTCGTCGGCTTCGAAGAGGGCGGGCAGCTCACCGAGAAGGTGCGCCGCAAGCCGTTCTCGGTCGTGCTCTTCGACGAGATCGAGAAGGCGCACCCCGACATCTTCAACTCGCTGTTGCAGATCCTCGAGGAAGGCCGTCTCACCGACGGTCAGGGCCGCGTGATCGACTTCAAGAACACCGTCATCATCATGACGACCAACCTGGGCGCGCGCGACATCGCGGGCGGCCCGGTCGGGTTCCAGGTCGAGGGCGACACCGCCACCTCGTACGACCGCATGAGGGGGAAGGTGCAGGAGGAGCTGAAGCGGCACTTCAAGCCCGAGTTCCTCAACCGTGTCGACGACATCATCGTCTTCCCGCAGCTGTCCAAGCCCGAGCTGGTGCAGATCGTCGATCTGTTCACCAAGCGTCTGGCCGACCGGCTGCTCGACCGTGACATGACGATCGAGCTGTCGCAGGCGGCGAAGGAGCGTCTCATCGAGATCGGGTTCGACCCCGCCCTCGGTGCGCGTCCTCTCCGCCGGGCGATGCAGCGCGAGGTGGAAGACCGACTGAGCGAGAAGATCCTCCACGGCGAGCTCACATCGGGCGACCACGTGAAGGTCGACTCGGCGAACGGCGAGTTCGTGTTCGAGACGACCGCGCGGGGCGACAAGGTCGCCGTCGGTGTCACCACCGGTGGCGAGATCACCGCGACCCCCGACATCGTCGCCGGCGCCTGAGCTGACACACACGAACGGCGGATGCTCCGGCATCCGCCGTTCGTCGTATCCGGGCATCGCCCGCGGCGGCGCCGTCAGTGCGCCGCGAGATGCGCGTGGACGGCCGAGATCACGACCGAGCCCTCGCCCACCGCGGATGCCACCCGCTTGAGGGAACTCCGCCGAGTGTCACCCACCGCGAAGAGCCCGGGCACCGACGTCTCGAACTGGCCTGGCCGCTCGCCGCCGCGCCACGGATCCGGGAGGTCTTCGTCGGCCTCGGACGAACCCGTGACGACATACCCCCAGCGGTCGCGGAGCACCGCGTCAGGAAGCCATCCGGTGTGCGGGCGCGCCCCGATCGTGACGAAAAGTCCTTGGCAATCCACCCAGGCGCGGGTGGCGGTGCTCGCGTTCTCGACCTCGACCGCCGCCAGACGGCCCGACTCGTCGGCCCGCGCGTCCACGATGCGGGACTCGCGGATGATCGTCACCCCGAGCGCCTCGAGTTGCGCGATGAGGTAGCTCGACATGCTCGCGGCGAGGGAGGAGCCGCGGATGAGGAGCGTGACGGTGGCGGCGTACCGGGCCAGGTGCAGTGCCGCCTGGCCCGCGGAGTTCCCCCCGCCCACGACGCACACCGCGCGGCCCTGCTGCGCGCGCGCCTCCACGGACGAAGCGCCGTAGAAGACCGAAGTCCCGACGAACGGCTTCAGCCCGGGAACCGCCAGCCGCCGGTAGGAGATGCCGGTGGCCAGCACGACGCTGCGCGCCACGACCTGTTCGTCACCCGGGCCGACCGTGATCGTGAACGCACCATCCTTCTCCAGCGCCGTCGCCTCTCGCGCGTGGGCGAAGCGCGCCCCGAACGCCCACGCCTGCTGATACGCCCCACGGGCGAGTTCGGCTCCTGCCACTCCCCGGGGAAAGCCGAGGTAGTTCCGGATCAGCGAGCTCGACCCTGCCTGCCCGCCGATGGAACTCCGCTCGATCACCAGCGTGGACAGGCCCTCCGACGCCGCGTACACCGCCGCGGCCAACCCGCCCGGCCCGGCTCCGATGATGGCAAGGTCGACGGGCGCGGTCGGCACGGACGTGGTGAGCCCGGAGGCGCGCGCCACCGCCTGGTCATCGGGGTCGTCGAGGATGCTGCCGTCGGCGGCCAGGACGACGGGTGCACCGGTGTAGCGGCGCCCCGCCGCATCGAGGATGGTGGCGGCTTCCGCTGACTCGGGGGCGAGGTGCTTCACCGCGAGACCGCTCCGGGCGAGCAGCGCACCGAGCACGTGGGTGCGGGGGGCCGTGTCCGATCCGATCACCGTGAATCCGCTCCGGTCGCGGGTCGTCGACCGCCAGTCGCGGAGGAACTCCGTCACGGCGCGATGGAAGTCCTCATCGCCGGGCTCGAAGGGACGGATGAGATAGAAGTCGATCAGCAGCTCGGACATGAGGCTGAGAACACGCTCGGCCGTCTCGGATCGGACGCCGGCGCCCCACTCGATCAGCAGCGCGCGTCGGGCATCCGGGAACGCGAGCGCGGCACGCGAGAACAGGTCGCCGACGGAGATTCCCGACGGTGGGTCGGCGGCGAGCAGAAGCGCCAGCTGTCGCCCGTCCGCGGCGAGCGTATCGAGCGCGGCGCCGGCGTCCTCGCCGGCGGACACGATCTCGTAGTCGGCGGCGTATCGCCGCTGCAGCGCGCGGACGACCCGTTCCGAGGGGTCTGCGTCTGCGACGACGACGACCGGTGCGGGTGCAGTGCGATCAGGCATGGATGCTCCGAGGATTCGGCAGACGGCTGCGGCGGTGTGCCGACCGGGTTGAGGTCGCCGCCATGTTCGCATCCTAGGCTGGGACCATGAGCGACTTCACCGTCCGTCCGGCCCGCACCGCGGACATCCCCGGCATCCACGGTCTGTTGGAGCCGTACGTGCAGCGCCGCATCCTGCTCGGCAAGGATCTCGTCGTCCTCTACGAGTCCGTGCAGCAGTTCCAGGTCGCGGAGGCGGATGGTCGCCTCATCGGATGCGGCGCGTTGCACGTGATCTGGGAAGACCTCGGCGAAGTGCGCACCCTGATCGTCGTCGACGACTGGCTGCACCGCGGGGTGGGGCGCGCCGTGGTCGAGGGACTGGAGGACGCCGCTCGCCAACTGGGGCTGTCGCGATTGTTCTGCCTCACCTTCGAGGTCGACTTCTTCCAGAGCCGCGGGTTCGAACCGATCGGGGAGCAGGTCGTCGATCCCGACGTGTACTCGCAGCTGGTCCGCAGTCCCGACGAAGGTGTGGCCGAGTTCCTGGACCTCGCCCACGTCAAACCCAACACCCTCGGCAATACCCGGATGCTGAAGACGCTGTAGCCCGTCGCGACGGGCGTGCCGCCCGGGGCTTCGCGCTTCTCGCGCCTACCCTGGGGAGCATGAGCGGCACTCCTCCGCGTCGGCGGCACTCTCCGGCGGTCTACCGTCGCCGCCGACTCGTCCTGCTTCTCGTCGTCATCATCGTGGTCGGCGCACTCGTGTGGCTGTTCGTCGCGCAGCCGTGGCGGAGCGCCGCGGAATCGATCGCGGCTCCCACCCCCTCGGCGACGGCTCCCGTGTCCTCCACGCCCACGGCGATACCGACCGAGACGCCGCCCACGGATGCGGAGACCCAACCGGAGGGGGAGGCCGAAGCGGAGGGGGACGCCGAAGTGCCGAACCCCGAGCTCACCCCCATGGCGGACGCGTGTCTTCCCGGCGACCTCTCGATCGAGGCCGTGACGGATCAGCAGGCGTACGCCACCGGCCAGAACCCCCAGCTGTCGATCCGGCTCACCAACCAAAGTGAGACCGACTGCACGCTGAACGTCGGAACCAGCGCGCAGGCGTTCACGATTTCGAGCGGCTCCGATGTGTGGTGGCGCTCGACGGACTGCCAGACCGAGCCGAGCGACATGATCGTGCTCCTCGCCGCCGGACAGCAGACGACGAGTTCCGCCCCGCTGACGTGGGACCGGACGCGCTCGTCGGTGGACACGTGCGGGAGTGAGCGTCCCAGTGCACCCGGGGGCGGGGCCACGTACCATCTGAGTGTGGCGATCGGCGGGATCGCGTCGAACAATACCGCCGCTTTCCTGCTCCACTGAGGCCGTCGTTTTGTCCCCCAAATGGTGGACAGACGTGAACCGTTCGGTGAAGCTATGGTAGATACGTTCCTGCATCGAGGATCGTAAAGCTGTCCCCAGCAGCCGGCCGAGCGTTCCCCAAACGCACATAGCCCACGGTCCGCAGGAACCTCGAGGCCCTCTCGAATCCGCCAGCCCCCAACTGGAGGATCCGAGAGGGCCTCTCTCCTTGCCTCCGCGCCGGCGATGCCGTCACGCGCGGATGCCGCGGTCGGCAGTCGACCGCGGCATCGAAGTGCTGTTCTCAGGCGCGCGTCTCCGGATCCGAGGCGCCGAACACCTCGCGCTCCATGGCGTCGTATCCCTCCGCCTGCGGGTCGCGGTGCGTCCCGCCGGACAGGGCGTACTCCTCTTCGGGCGAGAGGATGAGGCGGTGCCGGAAGAACGCCCCGAATCCGACCAGCAGCACCACGTACACGACGGCGATCGCGATGATGGCCGGAAGGAACGTCGGGTTGAGAAGGAACCCGACGAAGATCAGCGCTGCCACGACGATCGCGATGACGGCGCCGGGGATACCCCACGGGCTGCGGTACGGGCGGTCGGCGTTCGGGTACTTCCGCCGCAGGATGATGAACGAGATCATCTGCAGCAGGTAGGCGACCACGGCGCCCCACACGGCGATGTTGAGGACGATCGCGCCGGCCACCGCCCCGGCATCCTCGTTGAGCTGCGTGAGGACGTCGAGAACGAGAAGCGCCACGAACCCGATGGCGGCACCCACGACGAGCGCGACCCAGGGGGTTTGACGCTTACCGGTGAGGGAGAGGAAGCGCGGGTAATAGCCGGCGCGCGAGAGCGAATACATGTTGCGCCCGTACGCGAACATGATCCCCTGCAGTGATGCCAGCAGCCCGACCAGCGCGAAGAGCGCCAGCACCGCCGCCGCACCGTCGCCCACGATCGCCCGGAACCCGTCGAGGAGGGGCTCGCCGGCGACCCCCGTCGCCTCTGCGCCGAGAACGCCGGTGTTGAGGAAGAGCACGAGCAGGCCCGTGACGATGAGGGTGCCGCGGGCCCAGAATCCGGCGCGCGGGATGTCGCGCACGGGGTTGTGCGATTCCTCGGCTGCAAGAGGCAGCTCTTCGATGCCGAGGAAGAACCACATCGCGAACGGCAGCGCGAACAGGATCGGCAGCACCCCGTGCGGGAGGAATGCCGTCTGGCCCGGGTCGGGCGCGATGTCCCACAGGGCATCCCATGAGAACGCACCGGAGAAGACCGCCATCGCCGAGTAAACGAGGATGATGCCGATCGAGATGATGGAAACGACGATCGCGAACCGGAACGAGATGGCGGCGCCGGCGGCGTTGAGCACGATGAAGACGGCGTACAGGATGATCCACCACACCCAGGCGGGGATGGACACTCCGAGCAGTTCCGCGGTGATGGCGTCGGCGTAGGACGCGGAGAAGAAGACGATCACGGCGGTGGTGGCCACGTACTCGATCGTCTCCGCGGCGCCGGTGACCAGACCGCCCCAGGGGCCCATGGCCGACCGGGCGAAGGAGTACGCGCCGCCGGTGTGCGGCATCGCCGCGGCCATCTCGCCGATCGAGAAGATCATGCCGTAGTACATGGCGACCAGGATGACGAAGGCGATCAGCATCCCGCCGAAGCCGGCGAAGTCGATGCCGAAGTTCCACCCGGAGAAGTCGCCGGAGATGACGGCGGCGACCGCAAGTCCCCAGAGGCCCCAGATCCCCGCCGACCGCTTCAGCGTGCGCTTTTCGAAGTAGCCGTCGCCGGCCCGGGTATAGGTGGCGCCGGCGACCTTTCGCGCGGCTCCGCTGGACTGAGACATACGACCTCCGCTGGAATCGGGTGGGCGCACGCCCGCGCCTTGCGGATGATTGTGACGGTCTATTGGTCTGGCTGTCTACCTTTGCATGTAAGTTCCTTCTTACAGTTGGAGCGGCGGAGCCACGACGGAAGGACCACCCATGGCGGGCAATCTCACGACGACGCAGCTGGATGCCGCGATCGAGGCGGGCGAGATCGACACGGTGATCGTGGCCTTCCCCGATGCGCAGGGTCGGTTGGTGGGCAAGCGCGTCGCCGGGCGGTTCTGGCGCGATGAAGTGCTGCCGCACGGGGCCGAGGCCTGCAACTACCTCCTCTCCGTCGATGTCGACCTCAATACCGTTGCCGGCTACGCCATGTCGGGCTGGGAACAGGGCTATGGCGACATGGTGCTGCGCCCGGACGTCGCCACCCTCCGCAGGCTCCCGTGGCAACCGGGCACGGCGCTCGTGATGGCCGACCTCGGGTGGGTGGGCGGCGGCGCCGATGTGGGGCCATCGCCCCGCGGCATCCTGAACGCGCAGCGCCAGCGGCTCGCTCGCGAGAACCTCGTCGCCTTCGCGGGCACCGAGCTCGAGTTCATCGTGTTCGACGACTCCTTCCGCGCCGCATGGGCGAAGGGATACGACGGGCTCACCCCGTCCACGGACTACAACGTCGACTACAACCTCCTCGCCACAACGCGGATGGAGCCTCTGCTGCGCGACATCCGCCGGGGGATGGAAGGCGCCGGCATGTACTGCGAAGGCGTCAAGGGAGAGTGCAATCTCGGGCAGCAGGAGATCGCGTTCCGCTTTGCCGAGGCCCTCGAGACCGCCGACAACCACACGATCTACAAGAACGGCGCCAAGGAGATCGCGGACGCGCACGGGAAGTCGCTGACCTTCATGGCGAAGTTCAATGAGCGCGAGGGCAACAGCTGCCACATCCACCTGTCGGTTCGTGGTGAGGACGGAGCATCCGTGATGGCCGGCGACGGCGACCACGGGTTCAGTCCGTTCATGGAGCACTGGATCGCAGGCATCCTCGCGACGCTCCGTGAGTTCACCCTCCTGTACGCCCCCACGATCAACTCGTACAAGCGCTACGCGAAGGGATCCTTCGCGCCCACGGGGGTCGCGTGGGGGGTCGACAACCGCACGTGCGCGCTGCGTATCGTGGGGCACGGGGCGTCACTGCGCGTGGAGAACCGCGTGCCCGGCGGAGACGTCAATCCCTACCTGGCGATCTCCGCGATCATCGCCGGCGGGCTGCACGGCGTGCAGAATTCCCTGCCGCTGCCCGCCCCGCTCACCGGCAATGCGTACGACTCCGACATCGATCACCTGCCGACGACGCTGCGCGAGGCGGCACGCCTCTTCTCCGAGTCGCAGGTGGCACGTGCGGCGTTCGGCGACGAGGTCGTCGAGCACTACCTGAATCAGGCGCGCATCGAGGTCGAGGCCTTCGATGCCGCCGTGACCGACTGGGAGCGGATCCGTGGCTTCGAGCGGCTCTGACGCGTCGCCCGTCGTCGGGCTGACCACCTATCTCGAGCAGGCCAAGCAGGGCGTCTGGGATGTGCGGGCGTCCTTCCTTCCGCAGCAGTACTTCGAGGCCGTGACCGCGTCCGGCGCCGCGGCCGTGCTGCTCCCGCCCCAGCCGAGGCCGGATGCCGCGGCCGACGCCGTGCTGGATGGCCTCGACGGGCTCATCCTCACCGGCGGGCGGGATGTGGACCCGGAGCTCTACGGGGCCGAGCGCCACCCGCTCACCGACATCGCGCGGCCCGACCGCGATGCGTGGGAACTGGCGCTTCTCCGCGGAGCCCGGGAACGGGGCATCCCGGTCTTCGGAATCTGCCGCGGCCTGCAGCTGATCAACGTGGCCTTCGGCGGAACGCTGCACCAGCACCTGCCCGAGGTACTCGGCACCGAGCGGTACCGCGTGGGTGGGGGAGTGTTCGCACCCAACACCGTGACCGTGAGAGACGGCACGCGCCTGGCCGGGATGGTCGGCGCCGACGAGCTCGACGTGCACAGCTACCACCACCAGGGAGTGGATGAACTGGGAGGCGGTCTTGTCGTCACCGCCCGCACCGATGACGGGCTCGTGCAGGCGGTGGAGCTTCCGGGCGACGACTACCTCGTGGCCGTGCAGTGGCATCCCGAGCAGGATTCCGCCGACCGGCGGCTTTTTCTCGGCCTCGTCGCGGCTGCCGCCGCGTACGCCGAACATCGAAAGGAAACAGTGGTTTCGTGAGCTTCACCGTGATCGACCCGTCCACCGGCGTGCCCTTCCGCGACGTGCCACGCGCCTCGCTGGCGGACGTGGAAGCGGCCGTGGCCCGCGCCGTCGCGGCGCAGCGGGTGTGGGCGGCGCTGGCTCCGGCGGCCCGCGCCGACGCGCTGCGCGCATTCGCTCGTGTCGTCGAGGCGCACGTCGAAGAACTCGCCACCCTCGAGGTGCGCAACTCCGGGCACCCGATCGGGTCGGCGCGGTGGGAAGCCGCGCACGTCGCCCAGGTGCTGAACTTCTCCGCGGGGGCGCCCGAGCGGCTCTCCGGGCGGCAGATTCCCGTCGCGGGCGGGCTCGACGTCACCTTCCACGAACCGTACGGGGTGGTGGGGGTCATCGTGCCGTGGAACTTCCCCATGACGATCGCCTCGTGGGGATTCGCGCCCGCGCTCGCCGCCGGCAACGCCGTCGTGCTGAAGCCGGCCGAGCTCACGCCGCTCACGGCGCTGCGGCTGGGCGAGCTCGCGCTCGAGGCCGGACTGCCGGAGGGGCTGTTCGAAGTCATCTCGGGTTCGGGCTCGGTCGTCGGGCAGCGGTTCGTCTCGCACCCCGACGTGCGGAAGGTGGTGTTCACCGGCTCCACCGAGGTCGGCATTGACGTCGCCGCCGGATGCGCGCGGATGCTGAAGCCCGTCACGCTCGAACTCGGCGGCAAGAGCGCCAACATCGTGTTCGCCGATGCCGACCTCGAAAAGGCCGCCGCGGCCGCGCCCGCGTCGGTGTTCGACAACGCCGGTCAGGACTGCTGCGCCCGAAGCCGCCTCCTGGTGCAGCGGAGCGTCTACGACCGGTTCCTCGAGCTGCTCGAGCCCTCAGTACGGGCATGGCGCGTCGGGAACCCCGCCGAGGAGTCGACCGACATGGGGCCGCTCATCTCCGCCGCTCACCGCGACAGGGTCGCGTCCTACCTCGACGGCGCCCGGATCGCCTTCCGCGGCTCCGCGCCGGAGGGGGACGGGTTCTGGTTCGCGCCGGCCGTCGTGCTGGCCGACCCGGGCGACCGGATCGCCCGCGAGGAGGTGTTCGGGCCGGTCGTCGCGGTCCTGCCGTTCGAGGACGAGGCCGATGCCATCCGCCTGGCGAACGACACGATCTACGGCCTGGCCGGATCCATCTGGACCGAGAACCTCGGCCGCGCGGTACGCGTTTCCCGCGCTGTCCGCAGCGGCGTCCTGTCGGTGAACTCGCACGCATCGGTGCGGTATTCCACTCCGTTCGGCGGGATGAAGGCCTCCGGCCTGGGCCGCGAGCTCGGACCCGACGCCGCCGAGCACTTCACCGAGACCAAGAACGTCTTCTATGCCACGGATGCTTCGTGACTCCCGCATCCCGCACTCCCCAGGAGGAAGCCCGCATGACCGTCGACCTCACGCAGCGCCTTCAGGACCGGGTCGCCATCATCACCGGCGGGGCCGGCGGAATCGGCCTAGCGACTGCCCGGCGCTTCGCCGCCGAAGGGGCGCGCGTGGTGATCGCCGACGTCGATCCCGGCGCCGGTGAGGCCGCAGCATCCGAAGTGGGCGGTGTCTTCCGACCGGTCGACGTGGCGGACGAGGCCCGGGTGAACGCCCTGTTCGACGGCGTCGCGGAGGAGTTCGGTCGCGTCGACATCGCGTTCAACAACGCGGGCATCTCCCCCGCCGATGACGACTCGATCGAGACCACCGAGCTGCCGTCATGGGACCGCGTGCAGGATGTGAACCTCAAGAGTGTGTATCTGTGCTCTCGAGCGGCGCTGCGTCACATGGTCCCGGCGCGGTCAGGATCGATCATCAACACCGCCTCCTTCGTGGCGCTCCTCGGCTCGGCGACCTCGCAGATCAGTTACACCGCGTCGAAAGGCGGCGTGCTCGCGATGACCCGCGAACTCGGGGTGCAGTTCGCCCGGCAAGGCGTCCGGGTCAACGCCCTGTGCCCGGGACCGGTCAACACGCCGCTGCTGCAGGAGCTGTTCTCGAAAGACCCCGAGCGCGCGCAGCGCCGTCTCGTGCATGTGCCGATGGGGCGCTTCGCCGAGCCGGAGGAGCTCGCCGGCGCCGTGGCGTTTCTCGCCTCGGATGACGCGTCCTTCATCACCGCCACCGCCTTCGTCGTCGACGGAGGCATCACCAACGCCTACGTGACACCGCTGTAGACGATGATGGCCGCACGCTGATGACCGACGTTTCGCTCGACGATGTGCGCCGTGCCGTGTACCGGCCGGTGCGCCAGGGGAATGCGCTGGAAGACACCGTCGCCCGGCTCGTGCAGACGGTGCGGCTCGGGGTCCTCGGACCCGGGGAGTCGCTTCCTCCCGAGCGTGAACTCGCCGCCCTGTACGGCGTCAGCCGCGACACCGTGCGCGAAGCCATCCGCGAACTGGCCGACGCCGGCTTCCTCGAGTCGCGCCGCGGTCGCTACGGGGGGACGTTCATCGCCGACCCGCTGCCGCGGCCGACCGAGCCGCCCGCCGTGGAACCTGCCGAGCTCGACGAGGTGCTGGGGATGCGGCGCGTGCTGGAGGCGGGCGCGGTGCGAGCCGCGGCCACGCGTGCGCTGGAACCCGCCGACCGGGAGGCGTTGTGGGCCCGTCACGAGGAGGCCACCGCGGCCGGCCCGGACGGCTACCGTCGCGCCGACACCCTGCTTCACCTCACGATCGCCGAGCTGGCGGGGATTCCCGCACTCGTGCCCCTGGTGGTGGAGAACCGGGCGCGGATCAACGCGTGGCTCGACACCTTTCCCCTCCTGCTCCGCAACATCGAGCACTCCAACGCCCAGCACGAGAGCATGGTCACCGCGATCCTCGCGGGGCGTGCGGATGCCGCATCCGCCGCCGCGCTCGACCACCTCGCCGGTTCGGAGGCGCTGCTGCGCGGCTTCCTCGGCTGATCCGGCCGATGACGGACGATCTTCGTCGCTCTGGCGCGGTTCCCGGCGACGAAAACCGTCCGTGATCGGGCGGATAGGGTGGGGGGATGGCGGCGAAGAAGAAGGGGAAGGGGCGCGCTGAGCTCGAGTTCCGCAACACGGCGCTCACCGACGCCCTCCAGACGCAGGACATGGCCGCCGTCGCGTTCGCGCTGCGTAATGGACCCACCGTCGCTCCGCTCCTCCGCGCCGGTGATCGCGACAACCCGCTGGACGCGGGCGAGGTGTGGACCTACCGAGACCCCGACAACGGCGACATCGCGCTCCTGCTGTTCAGTGACGCCGCGCACAAGCCCGAGACGCTCCCGCCGCACATCGCTCTGCAGTCACCGGCCTGGCTGCGGGCCTTTCTGCAGGCCCATCGCGAGGACATCAAGACCGTGTTCCTCGACATCGCCGGGCCGCACCCGATGCAGGCGTCGCCCGACGACCTGCTCGCCGCGCTCGAGGTCTGAGCGGCGACACCCCGCCTCGAATCGCGTCGCCGCGGCTGCGGTGGCAGACTCGGTGCATGGAGTACCTGATCGCGGGCGCTGTGTGCGCCGCAGGCCTCGCCATCCCCGTCGTCCTCGGCTTCGCCCAGCAACGCCGTCGCCGCCCAGGCCCGCCCGGCCGCTGATCGACCGGGGGCGAGGTCAGAACTCGGGAAGGTCTTTCGGGTCGACAGGGTGTCGCACCGGGAGGTCGCGCAGCGCCCGATCGATCGACCGGGAGCCCGCGTCGAGCACCAGCTGGTAGCCGAGACGGGATGCTTCGTTCGCACGCTGAGCGGATTGGGTGACCGGCCGGATCTCGCCCGTCAGCGTCAGCTCGCCGATCGCGACGGTCCGGTGAGAGATGGTGCGGTCGCGGACCGCGTTGGCGACGGCGATCGCGATCGCCAAGTCGGCGGCGGGTTCGCTGAGCCGCACCCCGCCCACGGTCGACACGTAGACGTCCTTGTCTGACACCTTGATGCCGGCACGCCGCTCCAGCACGGCGAGCACCATCGCCACGCGGGCAGAGTCCACGCCGTTGACGATCCGGCGCGGGTTGGGCGCCGTCGAGTCGATCGTCAGCGCCTGCACCTCCACGGGAAGCGCCCGGCGGCCCTCGAGGGCGATGGTCACGCACGTGCCCGGGACAGGATCGCCGTGGCCGAGGAAGAGCGCGCTGGGGTCGGGAACCTCGGCGATCCCCGCGCCGGTCATGTCGAAGCATCCCACTTCGTCGGTCGGGCCGAACCGGTTCTTCAGCGCGCGCACGAACCGCAGCGACGTCTGACGATCGCCCTCGAAGTGGCAGACCACATCGACGAGGTGCTCGAGGATACGGGGGCCGGCGATGGAGCCGTCTTTGGTGACGTGACCGACGATGATGACCGGAAGCGACCGCTCCTTCGCGACACGGATGAGAGTCGAGGCCACTTCGCGCACCTGACTGGGCTGGCCCGCGGCCCCGTCGCTGAGCGCTGAGGACACCGTCTGGACCGAGTCGACGATCAGCAGCTCGGGCTGAACAGCGTCGATGTGCCCCAGGATGGTCGCGAGATCGGTCTCGGCCGCCAGATAGAGCTCATCGTGGAGCGCGCCGGTGCGCTCGGCCCGGAGGCGGACTTGCGCGGTGGACTCTTCCGCGCTCGCGTACAAGACGCGTCGCCCGGCCCGGGCGCTCTGCGCGGCGACTTCGAGCAGCAGGGTGGACTTGCCGACGCCGGGTTCGCCGCTGAGGAGGATCGCCGCCCCCGGCACCACACCGCCGCCGAGGACGCGGTCGAACTCGCCGACGCCGCTGGTGCGCCGCGGCGCATCCTGCGTGTCGATCGCGGTGATCGGGCGCGCCGCGCGAGCGGCGCCGGGCGCGATCGGGGTCAGGCTGCGGCTGATGCCGGTCTGCTCGGCGGCTTCGACCACGGTGCCCCACTGCTGGCATTCGCCGCAGCGGCCGGCCCACTTCAGGGTCGTCCACCCGCACTCCGTGCACCGGTAGGAGGCGGCGGTCACGGTCTTTCGGGCGGGCATGGGTTCAGGCTACGCGTGCCCGCCGACATCGCCGGTTCCGCGGCGTAGCGTGTCGCCATGCGCGCCGACCGGGCCACCCGCCACATCACCGCCGACCCCGACCGCGTGTTCCGTGCGTTCACCGATCCCGACCTCTTCGTCGCGTGGATCCCGCCGGAGGGCATGAGCGGCCGGCTCGAGGAATTCGATGCCGAGCGCGGGTACCGGATGGTGCTCACGTACGACCGTCCGCCCGAGGGAGGGGGCAAGTCGTCGCCCGACACCGACCTCGCCGTCGTCCGCCGGGTGGCGGTCGAGACGCCCCGGCGTCTGGTGGAGGAGGTGGATTTCCCCTCCGCTGATCAGGGCTTCGCCGGCACGATGCGGATGACCTGGATCTTCCAGCCGGAGGCGACCGGCACCCTGGTGTCCGTGGAGGCTACCGAGGTGCCGGACGGAATCGACCAGGACGTGCACGTGGGGGCGATGATCTCGTCGCTGGCGCAGCTGGCCCGGGCCGTGGAGCACCGGCCCGCCGGATAGGCGGCGGTCTCAGAGCCGCGCGAGGAGTTCGCTGTAGAAGGTCAGGCCTTCGGTGAAGGACGACAATCGCAGCCGCTCATCGACGGCGTGGATGCTGCGCCGTTCCGCCAACGTCATCGCGTACGGGTTGAATCGGTAGACGTGGTCGCTGATGGCGCTGTAGTTGCGGCTGTCCGTCCCGCCGTTGTTCACATAGGGCACCACGAGGACCTCGCCGTACACGGCCGTGATCGCCGCTTCCAGTCGTTCCCAGACCGGGCCGTCCGCTCGCGCGGGAGGGACCGGATCGAGGCACTGCACGACCTCGAAGAGCGCGCCGGTGTCGGCGACGGCGGCTCTCACCCTGTCCACCATGTCCGTTGCGCGGTGGCCGACGGCGACACGGACGTTCACCACGGCGCTCGCGCGCTCGGGCACCGCGTTGGGCGCTTCTCCTGCGCTGAGCATCGTCGCGAGGGATGCCGAGTGGACCATCGCATGGGCGTCGCGGCTGACGGAGGCGAACTCGGCGATGGCGGCATCTTCGTCCGTATCCAGCATCTCCGCGGCGCGGCGCACCGGGCCGGTCGCGACCGGGCCGATGGTGGCGATCATCCGTCGTGTGACGTCATTGAGCACCGGAACGCTGCCGGCGTCGTCGATCGCGGTGAGCGCATGCGCCAGTCGCGTGGTGGATGTCACCTCCGGTGGCACGGAGGCGTGGCCACCCGGCGCCGTGAAGGTCAGCCGGATCGTCGCGGTCCCCTTCTCGCTCACGCCGACGTAGACGACATCGTCCGGGACGCCCGGAAAGATGCTCTCGCCCACGATGCCGCCTTCGTCCAGGACGAATCCCGGCCGAATGCCCCGCGCCTGCAGCAGGGCGACGATCGCGGGCGTGGCGTCGCCGAGGATCTCTTCGTTGTGGCTGAGGGCGACGTAGATGTCGTTACTCGGGGTATGACCGCTGCGGAGCGCGGCTTCGACGGCTTCGAGGATCCCCACGAGTGACGCCTTGTCGTCGATGACGCCCCGGCCGACGACGGTCGCTTCGTCGCCGCTCCCGACCACGTCGGCCGCGAACGGCGGCGTGCTCCAGCCCTCGTCGCTCGCACCGACGACGTCGTAGTGCGCCATCAGAACCGAGGGCGCCCCCTCCTCGGTCCCCCGCCAGCGGAAGAGCAGGGAATGCCCCTTCACGACCTCCCGCTCGAGGGTGGCGTGCAGGGTGGGGTAGAGCTCGGGGAGGACACGCAGGAACTCGTCGAACGGAGCCCAGTCCACGTCGGCAGAGTCCAGACGAGACATCGTGGGGATCCGCACGAGCTTTCGGTAGTTGACGATGGCGCTCGCCGGCTCGGGAGAGGCATGATCCATGGCGCCAGTTTACGCATCAGCCGGACGTTATTGCGCAACGAATTGTCCGGTTCGGGCAGGCCTGCTTCCGGCCCGGAAGAGCCGACGGCGCGGCGGAGCGGTCAGCGGTGGATGCGACGCATTTCGGCTGCCAGCGCCGGGTTCGCGTACGGTCCGGTTCCTTCGAGTCCGGAGAGGACTCCCTGAATGTCGTCGCTCGACTTGTTCTGACTGAGCTTGAGGCGGGCGTCGAAGCGCGTGATCGGAATGCGGACGCCGATGGTTCCCCGCGCCATCCCCTGAGCGAAGTCGAGATCCTGCGAGAGACCGCGGGGGTCGGCCACCGGCTCCTCGAAGTGATCCACGAGCCGGTTCAGAGATCGGAAGTTGTCTTCCGGCGACAGGATCTCGGGCCTGCCGTACAGGTGCGCCGTCACGTGATTCCACGTGGGGATGAATCCGCCGGACGGGTACCAGCTCGGAGAGATGTAGCCGTGGGGGCCCTGCACGATGATCAGCACCTCTTGGCGCCCGAGCTCGTGGAGCTCCTCGTCCGGCCTGCCCACATGACTGAGGAGGGTGATGGAGTCGTCCCCGCTCTCCTCGAGGAGGGCGGGGTAGTGGGAAGCGACGACCGAGCCGCCGACGGGCGAGACGATCGTCACCCACGGGTTCTCCTGGACGAGGCGCTTGACCTCCGCGACGTCCTCGAGCATGAAGTGCGGTGTGTGCTTCATCAGGTCCCCTTTTTCGCCGATCCACGGCGCTGCGATCATTCTCGCACGCAACAACATCGGGCGCATTGTGTAAAGTTGTGCGTTGTAATGCGTTCCACGAGGGCGGATCGGAGGGTCACGATTGCCAGCACTCGGCGTGGGCATCGTGGGATCCGGCTCGGTCGTCAGAGGAATTCACCTTCCGACGCTGGCAAGGATCCCGGAGCTGTTCGAGGTGCGCCACATCACGGATGTGGATTCTCGTGCTGTCCGCTCCGTGGCGGAATCCGCGGCGGCGCGCTGGTCGACCTCGATCGACGACCTCCTCTCTGACGACGACGTGGATGTCGTGGCCGTCTGCAGCCCGCACCGCTTCCACGCCGAGCACGTCATCGCGGCGTGCGAAGCGGGGAAGGCGGCGGTGCTCTGCGAGAAGCCGTTCGCCACGAGCGCCGACGAAGCCGAGCGCATCGCCGAGAGTTCGCGACGGACGGGCGTCCCCGTGGTGGTGGGAGCAATGCACACCTACGACCCGGCATGGACCTGGGCCAGAGCCGAGTGGGAGAACCTCCCCGACGATGTCCGGCTGGTGCGATCGAGCATCGTGCTGCCCACGAATGACAGGTTCGAGGGGTGGAGCACGGAAGTGCCCCACCCGACCGAGATCCCGAGCCGGGACGTCGGCTCGCCCGAGGCGCGGGCCGCCGCGATCTCGGCGCGACTGCTGGGGCTGGCGATCCACGACCTCCCGCTTGTACGCACATTCCTCCCGCAGTGGCGCGACCTGGAGGTCATCTCGGCGCAGCTGCTGCATCCAGTGGGATATGCGGTGCTGCTACGCGCAGGCGACCGCCTCGCGCAGATCGTGGGCTCGTTCCGCTCGCATTGGGCGCCCGAGTGGGAGTTCGAGGCGGTCGGTTCGGACGCCGCACTCGCCATCACCTTTCCGCCGTCGTACGTCCACGCCGGATCAGCCACGGCATGCCTCCGTCGGGCCGGCGAGCGGCGGGTGTCGGGCGATGACGAGGCGAACGGATATGAGCGCGAGTGGAGCCGTGTCCACGACCTGGCGACCGGTTCGATCTTCGACCCGGCCGAGCTGGACGTGCTTGTGGATGACTTGTGCTTCGCGGTGATGGTGGCCGACCGGGCCGGCGCGTACGTGGAGGCCGCCGCGTGAGTGGTGACGCCCCCGTCTTCGTGCGGATCGACGGGGCCGCCGAGATCCGCGAGCGCATCGCGGCGACCCTGGCGAGCCTGCCCCTGTCGTTTTGTGTGCGACCGGATGGCGACGTGGTGGCTCTGGACGGAGCGGCCGACTGGCCTCGCCGAGCGATCGCGGCGATCACGGCCGGCGCCGCCGCGGTGTTCGTCTCGGACCCGGCCCCGGCGTCGGACGTCGAAGGCCTATGCGTGGCGGCCGAGCGGGCAGGCACCGCGTTGCGTCTGGGGCGCGGATGGAGGGACGACCCCGCCGTCGACGGCTTCGCCACGACGGTGGCGGGCCTGACCGACGCGGTCGTTCTCGCCGATGCCCACGCCGTGGTGCCGCGCGCGTCATCGCTGCGCGACACGCTTGCCGCACAGCTCGATGTCGCGGCCCGAGCCCTCGGGCGCCACGTCCGAATCACCCGGATCAGTGCGACCGCGGACGCCTACAGCGCTTCGGGGTACATCGGTCGACCGGAGACGCCCGCGCCCCTGGTCCTGTCGGCGGTGCGCTCGCAGGTTTCCGACGCGAGCATCCGGATCCGCCGCTTGTCGCACCGCGGTCGCGCGGCGCTGCACCTGTACGGCGGACGGTCGGCGCGACCCGCGCTCGCCGTGATCGGTGACGAGGGCGCTGAGCGCCTCCTCCCCACCATCTACGAGACCGGCCACCGCGCCGCGTGGCGAGCGCTGCGCGCCGACCTCCGGCTCGGGCGCGTGGACACCGGCGCGGTCCGAGAATTCGGCGTCGCGTCGGAACACGCCGACGACCTGCTGAACCACACCGGGCGCACGCCCGAGACGAACGAGGGCGAGAACCCGAAATGACGGAGGACACGATGACAGAAGACGTACTGGGCTGGGGAATCATCGGACCGGGCACGATCGCGCGGAGCTTCGCGCGCGAGCTGCCCCTGAGCCGCCGCGGGAGGCTGGTCGCCGTGGCCAGCCGTGACGGTGACCGCGCGAAGCAGTTCGCCGACGAATTCGGCGCGGACCGCAGCTACGCCGACTACGAGGAGTTGCTCCGCGACCCCGACGTGGATGCCGTCTACATCGCGACGGTCCACACGTCGCATCCCCAGTGGGCCATCAAGGCTGCGGAGGCGGGCAAGCACGTGCTGTGCGAGAAGCCCCTCTCCCCGAACGCGCCGTTCACGATGGCGATCATCGAAGCAGCCCGCCGCAACGGTGTGGCCCTGCTCGAGGGCTTCATGTACCGCTTCCACCCGCAGACCGCGCGCCTGCTCGACCTGGTGCGCGAGGGAGCGATCGGTCAGATCACGCACGTCGAGGCATCCTTCTCCTTCCACACTCCGGCCATGACCGGCCGCCTTCTCGACGCCGACCTCGCCGGCGGCGGCATTCTCGACGTGGGCGGGTACCCCTTGTCGCTGGCCCGTGCGATCGCGATTGCAGCGGGCGAGTCGCCCGAACCCACGGCGTTTGCCGCGGCGGGCACCGTCGGATCGACCGGAGTGGACGAGTGGGCCACCGCCACCGTCGGTTTCGGTGCCATCTCCGCACACCTGACGACCGGCGTGAAGCTGCGCGAGCCGCACCGTGTGCGGGTGGTCGGCAGCGGCGGCACGATCACTGTGCCCGCGCCGTGGGTCCCGAGCCCCGAAGAGGGCTCGGTGATCGTGGTGTCCCGGACGGGCGCACCGGTCGAGGAGGTCCACATCCCACCCGCGGCCGCATACGCGTGGGAGGCGGACGCGCTCGCAGAGGCGGCGTCGAACGGATCCGGTCAGGCTCCGGAGATGCCGTGGAGCGAATCGCAGGGCGTCGCCGATCTGCAGCAGCGCTGGCGGGATGCCCTCGGCCTGCAGTACCCCTTCGAGCGCAGCGATGCGCCCATGCCCCCGGTGAGCGGCCGGGTGCGGCCCGCCCGCCGGGGTGTGATGTCGTACGGCCGGGTGCCCGGGGTGGACAAAGACATCTCCCGCCTGGTCATGGGCGTGGACAACCAGCGGACCCTCGCGCAGGCCACCGTGATGTTCGACGACTATGTCGAGCAGGGCGGCAACACCTTCGACACCGCCTACGAGTATGGCCGGGGCATCATGGAGACCCTGCTGGGTCAGTGGATGCGCAATCGCGGCAACCGGGACGAGCTGGTGGTGATTGCGAAGGGTGCGCACACGCCGAACTGCAACCCCGCGGCGGTCACGACCGAGCTGATGACGAGCCTCGACCGGCTCCAGACTGATCACGCCGATCTCTACTTCCTGCACCGGGACAACCTCGAGGTGCCCGTGGGGGAGTTCGTCGACGTGCTGGATGAGCACTATCGGGCGGGGCGGATCCGGGCCTTCGGCGGATCGAACTGGAGCATCGAGCGCATCGATGAGGCCAACGCGTACGCCGCCGCGCACGGCAAGCAGGGGTTCACCCTGCTCAGCAATCACTTCGGACTCGCCGAGGCGTACGACCTGCCCTGGGCGGGGTGCCGTCACGCGACCGACCCCGCGTCGAAGCAGTGGCTGGAGCGGACGCAGACCGCGCTCTTCCCGTGGTCTTCGCAGGCACGTGGGTTCTTCAGCCGCGGGAACAAGGCCGACCTCTCGGATCCCCAGCTCGTGCGGTGCTACTACGGTGACGGCAACTTCGAGCGTCAGCGGCGTGCCCGCGAACTCGGCGACACCCGCGGAGTGCAGGCGACGGCGATCGCGCTGGCGTACGTGCTCCAGCAGCCGTTCCCCACGTTCCCGCTGTTCGGTCCGCGCACGCTCACCGAAACGCGCACCTCGATGGATGCGCTCGGTATCGAGCTGACGCCCGAAGAGGTGCGCTGGCTGGATCTGCGCGAGTGATGCGCGCCGCCCCCGCGCGCCGGACGGCGCGCGGGGGCGGGGGCGTCATACAGGCCAGGTCGCGCTCTCGCCCGCGCGGCTGATCCGCTGCGGGACCCCCCACGGGTTCGCGCTCTGAATCGGTGCGGGCAGGAGCTCTTCTGGAGCGTCCTGCCAGGTCGAGGGGCGCATGAAGCGACGTACCGCAAGCGGGCCGACCGAGGTCGACACGGAGGAGTCGTTGGTGGAGGCCGGCCAGGGGCCACCGTGCTGCTGCGCCCACGTGATGTGCACATCCATCGGCCAGGCGTCGAAGACCACGCGCCCCGCCCGTGACTGCATCGTGACGGCGAGCGCGCGCAATTGCTCGAGGTCGTCGGAGGTGGCGCGCATGATCGTCGAGGTGAGGTTGCCGGTGAAGACCTGCGCGAGGGCGCCGGCGATCTGCGCGAGTTCGTCGTACTCGACGACGAGACCGAGTGGACCGAATGCCTCTTCGCCGAGCGCGGGCTCCCGCACGAGCGTGTCGATGTCGGTGGCGATCACCGTCGGCTTCGCCCAGCCGTTGGCGTCTTCATCAGCCCGGTAGCCGCCCGGAGCGATGACACGGATGCCGTCGATCCCGGAGATATCGGCGCGTCGCTCCGCGAAGGCGGTCCCGATACCGGGGTGAAGGAGGCGGTGTTCGTCCGTGACCTCGGCCGCCGCCACGAATTCGGCGTCGAAGTCGAAGCCGCGCGGAACCAGGAGCACGCCGGGCTTCGTGCACACCTGTCCGGCCGACCAGCTGAACGCCTCCACGAAGCCGCGAGCGATGTCCGCTCCGCGCTCCGCGGCTGCGGCGGGGGTGACGACGACGGGGTTCACGCTTCCGAGCTCACCGAAGAACGGGATCGGACGCGGACGATCGGCCGCGATGCGCGCGAGATACGTCCCGGCCCGGACGGATCCCGTGAAGCTCGCCGCCTGAACGCTCTCATGCCGCAGGAGGAACAGCCCCGCCTCCTGACCGAAGACGACCTGCACCGAATGTTCCGGCAGCCCTGCTCCGGTGAGGGCCGCGGTGAGGAGCTGGAACGTGCGCAGCGACGTCTCCGGGTGGCCCGGGTGCGCCTTGACGATCACGGGGCATCCCGCGGCCAGCGCCGAGACGGTGTCGACGCCGGCGACGGAGAAGGCGAAGGGGAAGTTGCTCGCGGCGAAATTCAGCACCGGCCCCACCGGTGCCAGGTAGCGACGCAGGTCCGGCCGGGGGCCGAGGCCGTAATCCTCATCGGCCTCATCGATCCGGGCGTCGAAGAACTCGCCACCCTGAACGGCGGCGGCGTGGATCTTCAACTGGACGGCGGCCTGCGTGACCTCGCCGGAGAGCCGCTCCAGCCCGAGGCCGGTCTCCACCGCAGCGATCGCGGCGAGCTCGTCCCGGTGCGACTCGAGCGCGTGGGCGGCCGCGGTCAGCGCTGCGGCGCGGAGGGAGGGCGCGGTGAGGGCCAGCGGTGCGGCCGCCGCCTCGGCGCGCGCGACGATCCGCTCCAGCTCGGTCTGCTCGGTGTCCGTGATCATCGTTGCCTGCTTCCGGATGGGGTCGAGAAGGTCAAATGTCGATGAGATGCCAGGGGCTCGGGAACTCGCCCACAGCGACCTCGATGAGCTGCGGGCGCCCCGACCGCGTCGCTCCGGCGATCGCCTCGCCGAGGTCGGCTGCCCCGTGCACGCGCGTCGCCTCGATGCCGAAAGCACGGGCGAGCTCGACATAGTCCGGGTTCACCAGGTCGGTCGCGATGTGGTGTGCGTCGAAGTTCTCACGCTGCATGCGGTGCACGTTGAAGAAGTAGCCGTCGTTGAAGACGACGATGGTGAGGGGGATGCCGTACTTCTTCGCGGTGGACAGTTCCGAGAGCGTCCAGGAGAAGCCGCCGTCGCCGTTGATCGACACCACGGGCGACGAGCCGGCGGCGACCTGGGCGCCGAGCGCGGTGGCGAAGCCGTAGCCCAGCGTGCCCTGATACCCCGGGGAGATGAAACCCCGCTGGCGATGGGTCGGAAAGGCGATGCTCGCCACGTACCCCACCTGGGTGTACTCGCTGACGAGCACACCGTCGTCGGGCAGCGCGGCCCGGATGGCGGCGAGGTACTCCATCTGCGGTGCGATGCTCTGGAACTGCTGCCTCGTCCAGTCGGCGATCTGCGCGGGAATGTCGCCCCACTCGAAGTCGGGACGTACGTCGGAGGCGTCGAGCTCCGCGAGGAGGGATTCGGCGGCGAGCGCCGCGTCGGAATACAGGCCGACGTCCACGGGGCGAGGAAACCGGAACGTTCCTTGATCGACGTTGATCATGACCAGGGGTGCGTCCCCCATCTCGGATGCGCCGCCATCCCCGCTGCCCAGGCGCGTGCCGAACGCGATCACGAGATCGGCCTCCGCACTGAAGCGGCGGAGCGCGAGGGGATCGAAGACGAGCGGATGCCGCGAATCCAGGACGCCTCGCCCGTTGCGGGTGGTCACGATCGGGATGCCCAGGGCTTCGGCCAGAGCGAGGAGGGGGGTTCCGGCGTCGGATGCCAGGGCTCCGCCGCCGGCGTACAGGAAGGGGCGGCGGGACTGGGTGATCAGCTCCGCGATGTGGCGGATCGTGCCGGGGTCGGGGGAGATGCGGTGCGGAGTGCGAGGAGAGCCGGCCGACACCGTGGTCGTCGCGCGCATGACGTCCGGCGGCACCTCCAGGGCGACCGGGCGCGGATGCCCGGAACGCAGCTGGAAGAAGGCCTCGTGCACCAGCTCCGGCACCTCGTCCGGGTGGCGGGCGATTGCCGACCACTTGGTCAAGGAGGACAGCAGCTCGCTCTGCCCGGGGATCTCGTGCAGGGCGCCCAGCCCCCGGCCCCGCATCGAGGACTCGATGGACCCGGCGATCAGGAGCACCGGAGAGGAGCACGCGTACGCGGTCGCTAAACCTGCCCCGGCATTGAGCACGCCGGGACCGGGAACCACCATGGCCACGCCCGGCTTGCCGGAGACCCGCGCGTAGCCGTCGGCCATGTAGGTTGCCGACTGCTCGTGGCGGACGGCCAGGAAGCCGATGTCCTCGCGCTGTTGGTACATCGCCTCCATGACCGGGTCAAGCTGAATGCCCGGGAGGCCGAAGACGGTGGACACGCCCTCACTGCGGAGGGCGGAGACGAGCAGATCGCCGCCGGTGAAGGGGGGCATACGTGACCTTTCGCGACGCGGCGGCGCGAGGACGTGCCACTCTCGGACGGAACACAAGCCTAGCGCAACACATTGCTTAGCGTTGCGCTGCGGCTCCACAAAAGGTAGCGTGCTCGACGGCGGGTGGAAGTTCCGAATCTGTCGGGACTAACCGCGCGTTTATCGCCTCAGAGACGAAACGTGTCTGAAACTTGAATGCGATGGAATAGCGCAACGTAGCGCAACGGCGCTCGCGCCGAAGAACTTGGGAGAGTCAGTGGTAGGGATCATCCTCAGACGGATCGCGCTCGCGATTCCGGTCCTCTTCGTGATGACCGCGCTCACCTTCGTGCTGGCCTCTATGGTGCCCGGAGACGCGGCCACCACGATCCTCGGTGAGAACGCGACGCCGGAGCGTATCGAGGCGTTGAATGAGGAGTTGGGGCTCAATCGTCCCATCTGGGAGCAGTACTTCGACTGGCTGGCCGGCATCTTCCGCGGAGACCTCGGGGTCTCGCTGTACACGGGCGAGTCGATCGTGCGGACGCTCGACCAGCGCATCTGGCCGACCCTCGCACTGGCGGTACTCTCGACCTTCGTCGCCGCCGTTGTGGGCATCGCGTTCGGCGCCTACGCCGCGGTCCGCAAGGGGTGGGCCGCACGCGTGCTGGATTCCATCGGCATGCTGGGCATCTCACTGCCCAACTTCTGGGTCGCTCTCGTCCTCATCGTGTTCTTCGCGGGGACGCTGAAGATCCTCCCCTCGGTGGGGTATGTGGACCCGACGGTCTCGGTGAGCGAGTGGCTCCTGCACCTCGTGATGCCGGTGATGGCCCTCTCCTTCGCGGGCCTCGCGCTCATCGCCAAGCAGGCCCGCGAATCGATGGCGGAGGCGCTGAGCCGCGACTTCATGCGCTTCATGCAGGCCAACGGCATGCCGCCGCGCACGCTGATCCTCAAGTACGGGCTCCGCTATGCCGCGATCCCCATCCTGTCGGCCGTCTCGGCGACGTTCGTGACCCAGATCGGCGGCACCGTCGTCCTCGAGTCCGTATTCGCTATCCCCGGCATGGGGTCCCTGGTGGCCAGGGCCACGCTCAACCACGACCTCGCCGTGCTGCAGGGGGCCGTGCTCGCATTCACCGTGATCATCCTGATCGCCAACGTCCTCACCGACGTTCTGTACTCGTTGCTCAACCCCAAAGTGAGGGCACTCGCATGAGTCTTGCCAAGCCTTCCACCACGGTCGCCGTCGCCATCGCGACCCGTCGTCGACCGCGGACGCGCCGGCCGTCGGTCGGGCTCATCCTGGCGGTGGCCTGGCTGGTGCTCGTTGTCGCCGCAGCCGTGCTGGCGCCCGTCATCGCCCCCTACTCCCCGCTGGAGAACGACCTGGCCAACGGGTCGCAGGGTCCGACAGCGGCCCACTGGCTGGGAACGGACCAGCTCGGCCGGGACGTGCTGTCGCGCCTGATGTTCGGCGCGGGACCGACCCTGATCGCCGTGGCCGCGTCCGTCGTGGTCTACGTCGTGCTGGGCCTCATCTTCGGTCTCCTCGCCGGGTACTTCAGCAACTGGACCGATCGCGTGGTCATGGCAGTCGTCAGCATCGTCATCGCACTGCCGAACATCATCGTGCTCTTCGTGGTGCTCTCGGTGTACCGCGGCAACACGTTCCTGGCGATGATCGTGTTCGGGGCACTCGCCTCGCCCGTGCTGGTGCTCATGGTCCGGGCGAGCGCGATCGCGGTGCGCAATGAGCTGTTCGTCGACGCCGCACGGGTCTCGGGGCTGTCGCCGCTGTACATCATCTTCTCCCACGTCCTTCCGCGCTCGCGCGGCGTGATCATCGTCCAGGCCGGAGTCTTCGCCGCGCAGGCCCTGATCGTGGAGAGTGCGCTCAGCTTCCTCGGCTTCGGCGTGCAGATCCCCGACCCGAGCTGGGGAAACATGATCGCCCAGGCAGCCCAGGTGATCGCTTCCACCCCGTGGATGCTGTTCCCCTCCGGGCTGGTCATCGCGCTGACCGCTCTGGCGTTCGGGGTGATCGGCGACTCGGTGCGCGACGCCAGCTCCCTGGGCTGGGGGCAGTCGAAGCTGACAAAGGCGCCGTCCCGCGCCCGCAGCGTCCCCCAGCCGGAGGGTGCTTCGGCCCCCGCGGACGATGTGCTCCTCTCCGTGCGCGGGCTGGATGTGGGCTACCGCTCGGGAGACGAGATCCTGCCGATCGTGCGGGAAGCGTCCTTCGACATCCGCCGCGGCGAGACACTCGGCGTCGCCGGCGAGTCCGGCTCGGGCAAGACGACGGTGGCCTTCGGCATCCTCGGCGTCGTCGGTGAGGGCGCGGTCGTTACCGCCGGATCGGTGCGATTCGACGGCACCGAGCTCGTCGGGCAGACCGAGAGCGTGCTGTCGAAGTACCGCGGCAAGCGCATCGCCTACGTCGCGCAGGAGCCCATGGTCGCGCTCGGGCCGAACCACCGCGTCGGCGACCAGCTGCGCGAGGCCGTCCGGCTCAACGACGGGGTGGACAAGGCCCAGGCGGGCGAGCGAGTGATCGAGCTTCTCCGCCTCACCGAGCTTCCCGACCCGGAGTCGGTGGCGAGGAGGTATCTGCACGAACTCTCGGGTGGCATGGCGCAGCGCGTGTCGATCGCCTTCGCCCTCGCCGGCCGTCCCGAACTGCTCGTGGCGGACGAGCCGACGACGGCGCTGGATGTCACCGTGCAGGCGGGCATCCTCGGTCTCCTGCGTCGTCTGCAGCAGCAGACCGGCATGTCCCTTCTGCTGATCACCCATGACTGGGGCGTGATCGCCGACCTCTGCGATCGCGTGATGGTCATGTACAAGGGCGAGATCGTCGAGACGGGTGACACCGCCGACATCTTCGCCAGGCCTCAGCATCCGTACACCGAGGCTCTGCTCAAGTCGAACCCGCACGGGGCCGTGCCCGGTAAGGAACTGCCCGTCATCGAGGGGTCCTTCCTCACCCCGATCATGGAGCGCGAGCAAGCCAGGGCCGCCGAGCAGGAAAAGGTGACGACGTGACCACGCCACTGTTGACCGTTGAGAACCTGGATGTGACCTACGGATCGGGCCGGAAGGCATTCCGGGCGGTGGAAGACGTCAGCTTCTCCGTCGGGGTGGGCGAGACGCTCGGGATCGTCGGGGAATCAGGGTCGGGTAAATCCTCCGTGGGCCGAGCGATCCTCGGACTCGCGCGGCCATCGAGCGGACGCATCCTCTTCGAGGGCAAGGACATCACGCACATCGGCAGGCGCGAGCGTCGCGCGATCAGCACCGACTTGCAGGTGGTGTTCCAGGATCCCCGGAGCTCGCTCAACGAGGCCAAGAAAGTCGGTCAGATCCTCATCGAGCCGCTGGTGGCGAATCGCATCATGAAGCGCTCCGTCGCGATCGACCGAGCGGAGGAACTCCTCACCCGCGTCGGGCTGGCCGCCTCCGCCATGGACCGGATGCCGGGGAGCTTCTCCGGCGGGCAGAAGCAGCGGATCGCCATCGCTCGCGCGCTGATGGCAAGCCCAAAACTCGTGATCTGCGACGAGCCGGTCTCAGCGCTGGATCTGTCGGTGCAGGCGCAGATCACCAACCTGTTCCGCGCCATCCAGGCCGAGACCGGAATCTCCTACCTGTTCATCGCCCACGATCTGTCCATCGTGCGCCTCCTGTCCCAGCGGGTCGCCGTCATGAGTCGCGGTCGGGTCGTGGAGCAGGGAGTGACCGAGGACGTCTACACCCGCCCGAAAGAGCTGTACACGCAGCGGCTGCTCGCCGCTGAGCCGTACCCGGATCCCGAAGTACAGCGGGAACGGCGCCGCGTCTGGGAGACGCTGGCCCCTCCTGTCCCCGCGACCTGACAGCACCACGAGCACCGAAGGGAGGTTCGGTACCTCGTTCTCACACCCCCGTCGCCCGCCGGGCGCCGATCACAATCACATGGAGCAACCACCTATGTTCGCATCTCCGAAATTCCGCCAACCGAGCCGGCGCAGGCGCGGCCTCGCCGTCGTCGGCGCCGCCAGTGCCGTCGCTCTTCTTCTCACCGCGTGCGGGGGTGGGGGAGATGCGGGCAGCACCGAAGGTGAAGAAGACGACAGCCCGAAGGTCCTGACCGTCGCCTCCACCGTTCCGCCGGTGAGCCTCGACCCGTACCTGCAGAACGTCGACCCGCAGAACAACTGGTTCATCAACCTCGCCTACGACTCGCTGATCCGCATCTCACCCGAGGGTGAGCTCATCCCGGACCTCGCGACCGAGTGGGAGTTCCTGGACGAAAGCAACCAGGAGCTCGAGCTCACTCTCCGCGAGGGAGTGACCTTCTCCGACGGCGAAGAGATGACCCCCGAGGGTGTCATCGCATCGCTGGAGTACGCTCGCGCGAGCGGCGTCAACGCTCCCACGTACTGGGACTCGCTCGAGTCCATCACGGTCAGCGGAGAGAACACGATCCTCTTCGAGAGCTCGGCTCCCAACCCCGCGCTGCCCGCCATGCTGAGCAACCGCGTCCTGCTCGGCTCGGTCATCAGCCCGGCTGGACTGGAAGACCCCGAGGCACTCAAGAGCAACACCTTCGGTGCCGGTCCTTACGTTCTCGACAGCGAGCGCACGGTCGCCAACGACACGTACGTCTACACGCCGAATGAGGAGTACTGGGACCAGGAACGCATCGCCTGGGACGAGGTCGTCATCAAGGTCGTCGCCAACTCCGCCGCTGCCCTTCAGGCAGTGCAGAACGGTGAGGCCGACCTGACGCGCGGTGACGCTGCGACCTACGAAGCGGCCACAGCAGCGGGCCTGCACGTCGAGCTGGTCGGTCTCGGTCTTCTGGGTGTCAACTTCGTCGACCGCGCGGGTGAGGTCGTTCCTGAGCTCGCCGACGTGCGCGTCCGCCAGGCGCTGAACTATGCCATCGACCGCGAGAGCATCGCAAAGGCAGCGTTCGGTGACACGGCCACGGCGGGCTCCCAGCTCGCGCTCTCGGACACGCTCGGGTTCGACGAAGAGGTCAACGAGGCCTACCCGTATGACCCGGACCGTGCGCGAGACCTGCTCGCCGACGCGGGCGTCGATGGACTGAGCTTCACCGTCGGCGTGGACCAGACCAGCCCCACGGCTGACATCCTCATGCAGGCCGTGGTCCAGAACTGGGCCGACATCGGGGTCGACGCGACCCTCGAGGTGTACTCCGACAAGGGCCAGGCCGTCGGCGACATCCTCGCCAAGAAGTTCCCGGTGACGTACTACGGTTACGGCCAGCTCACCCCGTTCACGGTGATGAACAGCTTCTACGGTGGCGTGAACCAGTACAACCCGTTCGAGGTCCGCGACCCCGAACTGGACGCACTGCGTCAGGCGTCTCTGGCAGCGCCGGTGGACGAACAGCAGGAAGCCATCGCCGACGTGTACCGCTACGCGACGGAGGAGCTCGCCTGGACGGGCAACATCCTGCACAGCTCCTACCCGTACATCTCGGACGACACGAAGATCACGGGAACCGCGCACGTGCCCACCGCGGGAACCGCGGACCTCGCGTGGTTCGTCGTTCCGGCGAGCTGACGACGGAGTAACCGGCGGGGCCGGGCGAGGAACTCGCCCGGCCCCGCTTTCACGCTTGGAGCCCCGCATGTTTACTGTTCTCAGCGCCCGACGGCTGCTGTTCGACGCGACCTTCGACCGGCTCGTCGATCTCGCCGTCCGTTACGACTACGCGGGCGTCGACCCCTCCGTGCATCTGCTCTCGTCGCTGACCGAGGGTGAGCGCGGTGGTGCCACAGAGGCCGTTCGCGAGGCCGGGCTGGCATGGGGCGTGGGAACCCTGCCGATCCGCGTGGGCGAGGGGTCCGACGGCGATTTCGCCGACCGGCTCGCGGGCTTCCGCAGCCTCGCCCCCCTGCTGTCGGAGGTGGGAGTGACAACCCTCGGAACCTGGTTCGCGCCTGCCGGAGACGTCCTGCCCTACGGGGAGAATTTCCGGTTGCACGTGGACCGTCTCAACCAGCTCGGTCGCATCCTCGAGGAGCACAGGCTTCGCCTGGCCCTGGAGTACGTCGGCCCGTCCACCTGGCGTCGCGGGAAGCGTTACGAGTTCGTCCATGACATGGGCGGGATGCGGGAACTGATCGGCGCGACACAACGGCCTACCGCCTTCGGCCTTCTGGTGGACGCGTTCCACTGGTTCACCGCCGGGGACACCGTGGCGGACATCCTCGCTTTGGACTCCGGTGAGGTCCTGGGCGTCGACCTGGACGATGCGCCGACGGGGGTGCCGGTCGCGGAGCAGCAGGACCTCGAGCGTGCACAGCCGGCGTCGACCGGTGTGATCGACACCGCGGGACTGGTGGGAGCGCTGCGCCGGATCGGCTACGACGGTCCGGTCATGGCGGAACCGTTCAGCACCGCCCTGGCCGCTCAGCCGGAGGAAGATCGCGTACGCGATGCCCGCGCCGGCCTGCGGCGTGCACTGGCGGGATGAGGCCTGTCCGCGGGGCCCGCGTGCTCCGTTCCGCTCCACGTCGATGGGGTACTATTCGGCGCACGCGCCAACCGCGCGGGGCGCCTGCTCTTTCGTGGGCGTCGGACATCCGCACCTGAAACCGCACATGGAGGAACGGCCGCCGTTGCGCAACACTGCGCTACGATCGGTGTGCGCGGGCACGTCCCGCGTCCGAGTTGGAGGTAGAGGGGCCCTTGAGCGACAGTCGCGCCGTCGGTGAGCGTCAGCCGAGTTTGCACGATATCGCCGCATCCGCGTCCGTCTCGGTGTCCACGGTCTCGAGGTATCTCGCCGGCCAGCTGGCACTGAAGGCCCAGACCGAGGCGAGGGTGCTGCAGGCCATCCGCGAACTCGGCTACACGAGGACCCCCCGGACCAGTCGCAACGCCGAATCGCGCCGTGGCGTCATCGGTCTCGTCGTGCCCCAGATCGGCAACTCCTACTTCGGCCGCATCGCCGACGCCGTCGTGAAGGTGGCCGAGCGCCAAGGCGCGTCGGTGCTCATCTGTTCGACGCTGAACCACGCGCGAAAGCAGCTCGACTACGTCGACACGCTGGCCGCGATCAACGTCGCGGGCATCATCTACGCGGGGAATTTCTCCTCCAACCGGCGGCTCGCGGAACTCATCGACGAGGGGCGGCCGGTCGTGGTGATCGACGAGGCCCTCGACGACGCGCCGCCCGTCGATTCCGTGCTGGTCGACGATTATGCCGGGGCCTACCAAGCGGTGACCTACCTCACGAATCTCGGTCACCGACGAGTAGCACTGGTCACCGGCCCCCAGCACCTCCGCTCCGTCCAGGAGCGCACTCGGGCATTCCGGGATGCACTCTCCCGCGCGGGTCTCCCCGTCGAGACCCAGCTGGTGCTGCACGGGACCTTCAACACGGAGTGGGGCGTCACAGCCCTCTCCCACCTGCTGGCCGCCGAGGAGCCGCCCACTGCGGTGTTCGCCGCCAGCGACACGATCGCGTTGGGCGTGATGAGCGCCGCGCGTTCGCTGGGGGTCCGGATCCCGGAAGATCTCTCCGTGGTCGGGTTCGACGACATCCCCGACGCCGCCCTGGTGACCCCGGGGCTGACGACGGTACGGACACCCGTCGACAGCATGGCTGCCAACGCCGTGGAGCTGCTGATGAACCGTATCGACGACGTGCAGCGCCCCGTCACCAATGCCGTGATCGGCGTGGCTCTGGTGCAGCGTGAATCGTGCATCGCGTTCGAAGCGACATGACCCCGACCGGCCGAGCGAGGCTGTTGTGTGCGGACGAAAATCATTGCGCAATGTTTTGACAACACTTGGGTTCTCGGCGAGACTGAGAGCACCAGAACCGGCGTCCTGGTCGACCCGTTGAGGTCGACCGCCCGGTCGGTGCGATCCCGCGGAACAGGAGTGGTTATGGCGTCATGGGGTTTCGAACTCAAGGAGATCGCTCTTCCGGCATTCGAGGCAGCGCGCGACGTGCCCACCGTCCCCGCCGCGACGTACGAACGGCGACTGTCGCGCGTGTACGAGGCGATGGAGCGCCGCGGCCTGGATGCCGTGGTCCTCTACGCCGACCGTGAGCACTTCGCGAACATGGCGTTTCTGACCGGATTCGACCCCCGATACGAGGAAGCGCTGCTGGTCCTCATCCCGGGGCGCACGCCGCGGCTGATCGTCGGCAACGAAGACGTCGCGTACGCAGACATCGTCCCCTACGAGATCGATGTCGTGCGGTTGGCGAAGCTGAGTCTGGTCGGCCAGCCCGACCCCGGCGACGTCACGATGAGCTCGCTGCTGCGCGATGCGGGGCTCGCGGACTCCGCCGTGCGGAACGTCGGGCTCGTGGGGTGGAAGTACTGGACGGGCGCGGAGGCGACCGGCTGGATCGACGTGCCGCACTTCGTCGTGACCGAGGTCGCAGCCTTCGTGGAGTCCTACGTCAACGCGACCGACATCTTCGTGGGTCTGGAAGACGGCATCCGGTACGACAACGACGTTCATCAGATCGCCTACTTCGAGTTCGCGGCCAGCCACGCCTCCCAGGCCGTCTCCCGCGTCATCCACGGCGTGCGTCCGGGCATGACCGAGTTGGAGGCCTCTCAGCTTCTCAACCCGGTGATGCTTCCGTTCAACTACCACCCCACGATGCTGGGCGGTCCGAACACGCGGTACGGGGTGGCCAGCCCCGGCGGGCGCGAACTGCAGGTCGGCGATCCGGTCGCCACGGGGCTGGGACTGTGGGGGAGCAATACCGCTCGCGCCGGGTTCCTGGTCGAGAGTGCGGATCAGCTGCCCGAAGGCGCCACCGATTATCTGGAGAAACTCGTCGTACCCTATTACGCGACGGCAGCCGCGTGGTACGAGACGATTCGCATCGGTCTCACCGCGGGGGAACTCTACGACGTCACGTACTCGCGGATCGGGGACCCGTTCTACGGGGTATACCTCAACCCCGGCCATTTCATCGGGCTCGACGAATGGCCCGGCTCGCCGGTGCGCTCGGGCTCGCAGGTCGCCTTCGCGTCGGGCTCCGCGGTGCAGCTCGACATCATCCCGATGCCCGCGCCCCCCTATCACACGGCCCAGATCGAGGACGGGATCGTGCTGGCCGACGCCGAGCTCCGCGCCCAGCTGGAGAGCACCTATCCCGGCACCTGGGCGCGCATCCAGGGGCGCCGTTCCATGCTCGCAGAGACGTTCGGGATCTCCCTGCACGACGAGGTCCTTCCCCTGTCGAACACCGCGGGCTGGCTCACGCCGTTCTGGCTCGCACCCCACCTCGCCATGGCCCGCAGCTGACGGAGGACGTGTCGATGCGAATCGCAATCGCCGGTATCGGCACCGAGTCGGACACGTTCTCCCTGGACCGGGCTGCCGAGCAGTACTTCCTGCAGCAGCGGGGCGCCGAGCTTCTCGAGCAGTACGAGTGGCCGGCGCGGCTCGGCGAGACCGTCGAGGGGGTCACCTGGATCCCTCTGCTTCGAGCGATGGCCGCTGCGGCGGGCCCGGTCGTGCCGGCCGTGTACGACTCGTTCGAAGAGGAGATCCTCGACGGTCTGCGCCACAACGGTCCCTTCGACGGCGTCTACCTCGATCTGCACGGAGCCATGACGGTCGACGGCCGCGACCGCGCCGAGGAGAACTTCGTCCGGAAGGTGCGCGAGATCGTCGGCCCGGACGCGATCCTGTCAGCGTCGATGGACCCCCACGGCAACATGTCCGAAGAGCTCGCCGGCTTGCTCGACCTGGCTGCGGTGCACCGGCACGCCCCCCACATCGACACGTGGGCCACCCGTGAGCGGGCGGTGCGCGTCCTCATCGAGACGATCCGGCACGGCCGGCCCCCGATCAAGGCGTGGGTGCGCGTGCCTGTTCTGCTCCCGGGGGAGCGGACGAGCACCGTTTACGAGCCGGCTGCGTCGGTGTTCGGGTCCCTCGTCCCCGCTATCGCGCGTCACGGGGTGGTCGACGCCGGGATCTGGGTCGGTTTCGTATGGGCGGATGAGGCACGGTGCACGGCATCCGTGCTCGTGACGGGCTACGACGAGGCTGCCGTCCTGGCCTGTGCGCGGGAACTCGCCGGGGAGTACTGGGACGCGCGGCGCGACTTCGGGATCGTCAGCGAGCGCTATGGCTCCTACGACGAGGCGATCGACTATCTGGTCCAGGAGAGTCCGCCCGCCCCGCTGTATATCAGCGACTCGGGGGACAACATCACCGCGGGGGCGTCCGGCGACGTGAGTTACGCGCTCGCGCGGACCGTCGAGCGCGACGATCTCGCCGCATCCGGCAAGCTCGTCCTGATCGCGGGGCTGTGGGACCCTGCCGCCGTCGACGCAGCGGAAGCCGTCGGCGTGGGCGGGACGATCGACCATCCGCTGGGCTCGATGGTCGATGACCGTTTCTCCGGTCCGGTACCCGGCCAGTGGCGGGTCGAGCGGTACATCGAGGGCGCGTTCGACGACGGCGTCGTGGGGGTGCTCCTGTCCCGGGGCAACGTGCACATCACGGCGCAGCGCTTCCGCAGCCCCTTCCTTCGTGCGACCGAGCCCGCCTTCGTGAAACGGCCGATGCAGGGCCAGGCATTCATCGAGCCCGGCGGCTACGACGCGGTTGTGGTGAAGAACGGCTACCTCTTCCCGGGGCAGACCCAGGATGCGGGCAGTCAGTTCATGGCGATCACCCCCGGCGCCACGGATCTGGACTTCACGCGGCTCGAATACACCCGCCTCGAGCACCCGATCTTTCCGTTCGACGAGGACTTCGAGGCGGATCTGACGCCACGGGTCGTCGCGCGCAGCGGCGCATGAGCCCGCGGGCGCAGGGTCTGCGATCACGGGGGTCGGTATGACAACGAGGACGATCCGCTGGGGTGTCCTCGGGACGGGGCTCATCGCCCACAAGCAGACCGCCGACCTGGTGGGCAACGGCTTCTCGGTGGCGGCCGTGGGGTCTCGAAGCGCCGACACCGCCGAATCCTTCGCGCGTGCCTACGACATACCGCGGGCGCATGCGAGTTATGCGGCGCTCCTCCAGGACGACATGGTCGACGTCGTCTACATCGCCACACCACCCGTGCAGCACTTCGATATCGCGCGGGCGGCGCTGGAGAGCGGCAAGCACGTCCTCCTGGAGAAGCCGTTCACGGTCAATGCGCGACAAGCGCGGCTGCTCGCCGCCATCGCCCTCGAGAACCGCGTCGTGCTGATGGAGGCGATGTGGACCCGATTCCTGCCCCATATGGTCCGCATCCGCGAGATCGTCCGCGCCGGGACGCTCGGTGAGATCCGCCTCGTCACCGCCGACGACGGTCGGCGCCTGCCTCAGGACCCCGGCTTCCGTCTGAACCAGCGCGCGGCCGCCGGTGGCTCGATCCTCGATCTGGGTGTTTACCCCGTGAACTTCGCGCACAGCATCCTGGGCGTACCCGCACGGATTCAGGCCACGGGGATCATCTCCGAGGAGGGGGTGGATCGCCACACCGCGGTACTGCTGTC
Organism: Microbacterium sp. Z10_103; assembly: GCF_058310455.1. Taxonomy (NCBI): domain Bacteria; kingdom Bacillati; phylum Actinomycetota; class Actinomycetes; order Micrococcales; family Microbacteriaceae; genus Microbacterium; species Microbacterium sp. Z10_103. The sequence continues at coordinate 57,371 of NZ_JBZEGK010000002.1, read as the reverse complement.
GTTCGACAACGGCGCGGCGGCTCTGGGGCACTCGGCGATCGATGCCACCGGCCCCAACCGCGCCGCCATCGTCGGTACCCACGGGCGGATCGAGATCGACCCCGTCTGGTATGCCTCGACGTCCTTCCGGGTATGGGATGCGGACGGGTCGGTCGTGGAGGAATTCGAGAAGACTCTGAAACCCCGAGGGATGCAGTACCAGGCCTGGGAGATGGAGCGCCTCATCCAGGAGGGGCGGCTGGAGAGCGACGTGATGCCGCTCGGCGAGACCGTGGAGGTGATGGAGACGCTCGACTCCGTGCGTCGCATCGTGGGCGTGAGGTTCGACGCCGACGAACAGGCAGACCCTTCCACGACGGACATATGACGTCGCCGCGCGGGGACGGCCCTTCGCGGCGCGCGCGTCGAGCGGCTCTCTGGGACCTGGACGGCACGATCCTCGACACCGAGCATCACTGGGCGGCGGCCAAGGCCGATGTGGCGAGCGCCTTGGGGATCCCGTGGTCGGACGAGGACGCGCGGTGGTCGGTCGGTCGTCCGACGAACGCCTACGCCGCGCGGATGGCGGGTCGCGCGGGTGGGGGGTCGGTGCCGGAGATCGGCGCCATGATCTCCGCGCAGGTGGCCGCCCGACTCCAGCGCGAACCGGCCCTGCGTCCTGGAGCCGCCCGCCTCCTGGCCGAGTTGCGTGCGAACGGGTGGGCCTCCGCCCTCGTGACCATGGCGGGCCGGGCCGTGGCCGAAGCCGCCGAGTCCGTCATCGGCCACCGGTTCGACGCCATCATCGCCGGGGAGGACGTGGTCGAGTCGAAACCCCACCCCGAACCGTATCTCCGCGCCATGGAAGCACTCGGCCTGGGAGCGGATGACTGCGTGGCGATCGAGGATTCCGAACGCGGCGCCGCCAGCGCCGAAGCGGCGGGACTCGTGGTGGCGTGCGTGCCCTCCTCCCCTGACGCGATCCGTCCGCGGGAGGGGCGGCGGTTCTTCGGCAGCTTGGACGAGCTCTCCGTAGACACCTTGACCGAGCTGCGCCGGCCGCGCTGAGCGCCGCGCCGTCCGAGCCGGGCGGCGGGCCGCCGTGGGGTCGTGCGCGAGTCAGTCGGGAAACCCGGACGGCTCCTCGAACAGGCTGTCGAACAGCCGGTCGCGCTCTTGGATGCGGCGACGCAGCTCTGTCTGCGCGTCGGCGATCAGCGCCTCGTCGAGCGGGATGCTGTCGACCCTGCTTCGTCCGTGCTGCCGCGCAACGTACGCATCGAGCTCAGGACCAGACTCCCACGACGTGATGAGGCTGTAGCGCGGACCCTCCCCGCGGTGCCACACCGCGTGCCAGAAGCGCTGCGTGTCGACGATGACCCGCGAGCCGGCAGGGAGCGGAAGGCGCACCTCGGACGCGGGATCGAACCTGTCCTCCCGCAGGAGGAGGAGGGAATCAGGGTCGTCGGTGAGGTTGAAGTACCCGCGCACCACCCATCCCGTGCCCTCGGGATTCATTCGGTTGTTGTCATCGTGGTGCAGGTTCCACACCGCATCCGCGTAGGTGTTGGGCTGCAGCTCGACCACGCGGCAGCGTCCGACGTTGGCGCCTGGTTCCTTCGCCCGGGCAGTCAGGACCGGCGCCTTGGCCACCTGAGACGCGATCCACACGCCGTTCTTGTCGGTTCGCGGGGGAGTGTGGTTCCAGAATCCGTTGCACTCGATCTCCCCGGCATAACTCGTCAGGGGAGCGAATCGCGTGATGCCCGACGAGCGCCAGTTCACGTACTCCAGGCCCAACCACTCGGGCGGGTCGGCGGCCTGGTCGTACGCATCGAGAACCGCGTAGCCGGTGTGTTCGAGGATCGGCAGGGTGACGTACGCGGACATCCGCGTTATCCCCTGAGCGACCGCGCCACGGTGGCCAGCGCATCCCCCGAACGACGGAGCAGGGTCAGTTCGTCTTCGGAGAACGACGTCTCCCGGATCGGGACAGCACCGGATGCGCTGACGATCGACGGCACCGACAGTGCGACACCGTCGAGTCCGTGGAAGTCATTCAGAACGGTGCTCACGGGCAGAACCGCGTGCTCGTCGCGCAGGATCGCCTCGATGATCCGGGCGCTCGAGAGGCCGATCGCGTAGTTCGTGGCGCCCTTGCCCTGGATGACCTTGTACGCCGCATCCCGCACGTCGACGGCGATGCTGTCGAGCTCCTCCACGCTCATCCTCGGGTGGCCAGGCGCCTCCCAGTCGAGGATCGGGACAGTGCCGATCGTCGCGCGCGACCACAGGGGGAACTCCGTGTCCCCGTGCTCACCCACGATGTAGGCGTGCACGTTCGACGTGGACACGCCGGCGCGTTGCGCGAGCTTCCAACGAAGCCGCGACGTGTCGAGCACGGTTCCCGAGGAGAAGATGCGCTCAGGCGGCAGGTTGGTGGCCTCCCGTGCGAGCACGGTGAGCACATCGCACGGGTTGGTCACGATGACGTAGATCGCGTCGGGAGCGACCTCGAGCAGCTGCGGCAGCATCGTCTGGATGATCCGGGCGTTCACCTCGGCGAGCTCGATACGGGTCTGCCCGGGGTTCTGCTTCGCGCCGGCGGTGATCACGACGACATGCGAGCCGGCGGCAACCGAGATGTCGCTTCCGCCGACGATGTCGCTCGATCCGGTGAACTGTGTGCCGTGGGCGAGGTCGAGCACCTCGGCCTCCACCTTCGCGGTCGCGATGTCGTAGAGGGCGACGTGGCGGGCTGATCCGCGGATGAGCGCGGCGTACGCCACGCTCGACCCGACGCTGCCCGCACCCACGACGGTCACCTTGGAGTTCTCAATCACGCTCATGGTGTTCAGTCTCGCAGGGGCGTCGTCGCCCGGCTATGGGGTCCCGGGCGGGCGGCATGGCGGTGGGCGGATGCCCGCCGTACGATGCACGCGAGTGCGCCACCATCGGCGCGCGCGAGACGCCGACGTACGGGAGCGATGATGTGTCGCTGGCTGGCCTACTCGGGGGAGCCGCTGGAGCCGTCGGCCCTCGTCCTGGATCCGCAGCATTCGGTGGTCGCGATGTCGCTGAACTCATCGATGGGCACCGAGACCGTCAACGGCGACGGCTTCGGGCTGGGGTGGTATCCCGCGGATGCTGCGCGCCCGCCGCATCCGTCGCTCTTCCGGGGTATCGAGCCGGCGTGGCACGACGAGAACCTCCGCGAGATCTGCCGCTCGGTCCGCAGCCCGCTGTTCTTCGCGCATGTGCGAGCGGCCGCCGGTCCGCCCATCCAACGGACCAATTGCCACCCCTTCCGGCACGACAACCTGCTGTTCATGCACAACGGCTCGATCGCCGGCTTCCCGCTGTTCAAACGCGAACTCGTCCTCGCCATCGATCCCGTGCTCTACCCGCTGATCCTCGGAACCACCGACACGGAGGTACTGTTCCACCTCGCCCTGACCTATGGATTGGCCCACGACCCGATCGGTGCGATGGCCGAGGCGATCCGCACGGTGGAAGAGGCGGGACGTGCCGCCGGGGTGCCGTTTCCCCTGCGCGGCACCGTCGCGATCGCCGATGGCGAGAAGGTGTGGGCGTTCCGGTATTCCTCGAAGGGGCGGTCACCCACCCTGTTCCACTCTGCGGACATGCCGACGCTCCGCCGCATGTTCCCGGATCTCGAACGCCTTTCCCGGTTCGGCGACGAAGCCCGGATCATCGTCTCGGAGCCGCTCAACGATCTCCCCGGCGCCTTCTTGGAGGTGCCGGAGTCGACCGTCATCGTCGTCGACCGTTCCGGATATCACCGCGAGGAGTTCCTCCCCGCGTGAGCAGGATCGGTCGCCGAACAGCGCGGCAGATGCCGATTGGCGGGGCGGCGGCGCGTGACATAAACTCGTCGGCGGTGACGTGTCCGAGCGGCCGAAGGTGCAACTCTCGAAAAGTTGTGTAGGGTAACCCCCTACCGTGGGTTCAAATCCCACCGTCACCGCCATTTTTCCCAGATCAGCGCCCGTTTTCTCGGGCGCTGATCTGCGTTTGAGCCGCAGCTCGAGCCGTCGCGCGGGTTAGGCGTGAACGCGTCGACCTGAATGTCGCCGCGACCGGGACCGGTGCTCCTAGTGCCCCAGCTCGGAGCGCCGTAACGGTCGCGGGACGCTCTCGCATCGAGGTCATTACCCGAAGCATTCCGCGGCCGCGCCCTTACTGTGGGCGGCGCACGGCCCCCGGGGCAGATAGCGGCAGTAGTCTCGGTGCATGGGCTTCGCGCTTCAGTCGACTATCCCTCTGGAGAGCCGATTCGCCCGCGACATGGCCGAGATGGCGCTCCCTTGGCAGGCTGAGGAGTTTCCCGACCCGCAACTACTGGTACTGAACGAGCCGCTGGCAACCGAACTCGGCCTGGACCCAGCTGCGCTGCTGGGGCTGGACGGCGTGAAGATGTTGAGCGGCAATCTTGTTCCCCGTGGAGCCGTTCCGGTGGCGCAGGTTTACGCCGGGCACCAGTTCGGCGCGTACTCCCCTCGTCTGGGCGACGGTCGCGCGCTTCTGCTTGGTGAGGTACTCGACGTCGACGGGCGCCTTCGCGACATCCATCTGAAAGGCTCAGGGCGAACACCGTTCGCCCGAGGCGGCGATGGCCTGGCGGCGGTGGGCCCGATGCTGCGCGAGTACATCATCAGTGAGGCGATGAATGCCCTAGGGGTCCCCACGACACGTTCGCTCGCGGTGATAGCGACGGGGCGCTGGGTGCGCCGCGAAACGCTGCTGCCGGGAGCCGTACTCACTCGAGTCGCAACTAGCCATCTGCGCGTGGGCAGTTTCCAGTACGCACAAGCGACGGGCGACGTACTCCTTCTGCGCCGCCTCGCTGATCACGCGATCAGCCGCCACTACCCCGCTCTGGCGGACGCCGACAATCCCTACCTCTCCCTATTGCAGAGAGTGATCGCGGCACAGGCGTCGCTCATCGCGCAGTGGATGCTCGTCGGTTTCGTGCACGGGGTGATGAACACCGACAACATGACGATCTCCGGGGAGACGATCGACTATGGTCCATGCGCGTTCATGGACGCCTTCGATCCCCGCGCCGTTTACAGCTCCATCGACGTGGGCGGACGCTACGCCTACAGCAGCCAGCCAGCCATCGCCGAATGGAATCTGGCACGGCTAGCAGAATCTCTTCTTCCCATCCTCCACGAGGACCCCGCGAAATCGGTCGCACTAGCGCAGGAGTCGCTCGGGGCGTTCCGCCAGCACTACAGCACCACATGGTCGGCTGGCCTTCTAGCCAAGCTGGGCTTGCGGGACGATTTGGAGGAGAAGGTCACCACCCCCCTGGTGAGCGACCTGCTTGCCCTGCTGCAAGCGACCCGCGTCGACTACACATCGTTTTTCCGAAACCTCACCGACGCCGCCCGAGGCGACTCCGATTCCGTGCGCGCACTGTTCCTCGACCAGTCGGCCTTCGACGCCTGGGCACAACGCTGGGTCGCTCTCCGACCGGACGCCGCGGCGATGGCCCAGGTGAATCCCGTCTACATTCCCCGCAACCACCTCGTTGAAGAAGCGCTTGCCGCCGCGACCGCAGGCGACCTGGCACCCTTTGAGCGGCTCCTGAGCGCGGTAACCACGCCATACACCAACGCCCCCGGCTTCGAACGCTACGCCGCCCCCGCACCAGATACTTTCGGCACTTACCGGACCTTCTGCGGCACCTGACCCTCGCGCCGGAAAAGACGTGGCGCGATTCGCCAACGGCGATGTCGACGTCGACGCGATCCTGGTCATCGGCTACCGGGAGGCGCTCGGCGACAGCAATGAGACCGACAGCCTCACACCGGTCGCCGACTCCCTTCTAAGCGTCACAAAGATCCAGGAAGTGCTCGATGCGCGCATCATCCCGCCTGTCGCCGGCCTGGTCGTCGAGACCTCCCGACCATGCCTGGTCAAAGCGTGCTCGCTATCAATATTGCCTCGTCAGCCTGCGGAGATGCAGCCCTACCTCGTCTACGGTGCGAGCAACATCGTGGGCAAGATCGCAGACAGTACGCGGTAGTCGCAGCCCGCTGCTGAAAAGTTGAGATCCGCTGGCGGGCAGGGAAGTACCAGCGAAGTGCACCCTCGAAACCAGATCCGATAAGAGTTTAAATCCCACCGTCACCGCCATTTATCCCAGATCAGCGCCCCTTTTTTCGGGCGCTTTTCTGCGTTGCGGGAAAGAATTGGGAAAGAACATGAGAGCACTTGGGGCGCTCGAGCCGCGTGATTTTGCGGTTTCTCAGGCGTTGGTGACTCGGGAGCGGCACCTACCCTCATAACGTCCCACGGTAAGTGCGGGCTGGCGAAGGCGACGGGCAGAACCACTATGCCGACGGGAGACTTCAATGCCACTCCAGGTTCTTTCCGCCGCAGCGCTCGCGGAGCACGAGTTACCGGCGAGGGAGGAACTCTGCGTGGTGGACGAGCCCGTCGAGCATGGCTGCGGCGATGATGTCGTCGCCGACGCACCCCAGCGCCCGAACGGCATGTTCGAGGTAAAGAGGATCGAGCCTTCCTCGTAGCGTGACGCCGTGAGCTGGAAGAACGGGCGTCGGCGTCCGCGTCGAGTTAGGTGGACGACCTCGTCCACGATGAGGAGCCGGTTGCGGCGGAGACCTTTCAGTTCGCGCTCAAGACGGGTACCCGGCGTGGGTGACCTTTCTGCCATGGCGATCCAACTAATTTTGGATCGATCGGAATAAAACTATCCCGGTGTGCAGTTCCCATCCACTGTGCCGATCTCAGTCGGCGATCACGGAAGTGCGGGGCCCCGGGGGTATGTGTCCGGTGACGGAGGGATGAGAGATGGCGAGAACAGATGCGTTCGGGAGACCTGTGGGTGGCGAGCGGTCGGAAGCGGGCGAGAGCCCCGCTATCGGTGTGGGCGTCGTTGGCTTGAGTGCGAGCGGAGGTTGGGGGGCAGGCGGACATCTGCCCGCTCTCACCGCAGCGGGGGGCTTCGAGCTGCGCGCCTTGGTAGCAGGGTCGGCTGACTCGTCCCGGGCAGCGAGCGAGCGGTACGGCGTGCCGGCATATGGGTCAGCCGGGGAGTTGGCACACGCGTCAGATGTGGACTTGATCGTGGTCGCAGTCAAGACACCCGCGCACCGGGACCTGCTGTTTCCGACGCTTTCGTCGGGCAAGGCGGTCTTCGTCGAGTGGCCATTCGCGACCAACTTCGCGCAAGCACAAGAGATGGAGTCCGCGGCACGCGGCGTCACGAGCTTCGTCGGTTTGCAGGGTCGCTCCGCTCCCGCTCTGCAGTTTGCCGCCGATCTCATCCGCGAGGGGTACGTCGGGGAGGTCCTGTCGGCGACCGTCTCTTCGTCGCTGGTGGAGTGGGGTTCTCCGGTCAGCGAGCGAATGTTGTACACGCTGGATGCTCGTCTCGGCGCGACCATGCTCGGCATCGGGTTCGGGCACATGATCGACGCCGTCGCAATGATCGTGGGCGAGTTGCGGGATCTTGTCGCGACAACCGCGGTCCGTCGCCCACGAGTTCCGCTGGGCCGCACCGGGCGGTTGGTCGATACGACCGCAGAAGACCAGATCGCCATTTCGGGCACGCTCGAAAGTGGCGCAGTGCTCTCCGTTCATCAGCGAAGCGGGACCGCCGCAGGCGCGTCCTTCTCTATGCGAATCGACGGATCAGCAGGAACGCTTGAGGTGACCGCTCCAAACCATCCCCACCTCTTTCCGGTGCGAATGCGCGGTTCAGAACGACCCGGCGGAGCCCTGTCCGAGCTGTCCGTGCCCGCGGACTATGACCGTGTTCCTCGACTAGCCGGTTCTCCCATCAATTCGCTGGCGAACGCTTACGTCGGAATGAGAGAAGGCATCCGCGGGCGCTCGACGTGGGTTCCTGCCTTCAGCGACGGCACGAAACGCCACGGGCTCCTCGACGCCATCTCGCGCTCTGCGAAGACGGGAACCCGCGTCACTCTTTGACCACTTGAAGACGGCCCCGATCGAGTCGTCCTCGTTCCGACCAAACCCACAAGATGAAAGAACACTGATGACAACTGTTAGTACCCCAACCCCCACGTTGCAGGGATCCAAGTCGAAAGCATGGGCGGGCGTGGTGTCGCTGAGCGCCGGCATTTTCGCCATCGTCATGGCGGAATTCTTGCCGGCGAGTCTCCTTCCACGCATCGCCGAGGGCATCGGCGTCTCGGAGGGCACGGCCGGTCAGACCGTCACAGTCACCGCGCTTGCTGCAGCGGTGGCGGCACTGCTGATCTCCGTCGCGCTCCCGCACGCGGACCGACGTCGGGTGATGATCGGTCTGACGGCTCTTGCCATCGCGTCCAACATCTTGGTCGCGGTCGCGCCGAACGTCTACGTCCTTCTCGGTGCCCGTCTGCTGCTCGGTATCGCGCTGGGCGGATTCTGGGCGATGGCGACTGCCATGGCTGCGCACCTTGTTCATGCCGATCACGTCGGGCGAGCCCTCACTGTGATCAACTCCGGTGTGGCGGTCGCGACGGTCGTCGCCGTTCCGCTCGGCTCGTGGCTGGGAGAGCTGTGGGGATGGCGGGGGGTCTTTGTCCTCGCTGCCGGCGTCGGGCTCGCGGCCCTGGGCATGCAGGCCGCGACTCTTCCGAAGGTGGCGCCAGGTGCAGGCAGTGGCCTGCGCGCCCTGGGCGCCGTGCTCGGCTCAGGAATCGTGCTGCTCGGCCTCCTGGCGATTCTGCTTCAGTTCGCCGGCCACTTCACCGGATTCACTTACATCCGACCGATCGTGGAGGGTATATCGGACATCGATGGTGGCGGTTTCTCCATCCTCCTGTTCGCCTTCGGGATCGCATCGGTCATCGGAACTGCCGTCAGTGGTCCCATGGCCGACCGTGCGACTCGCAGCGGCATCGCGCTGTTCCCCGGGCTTATCGCGCTCGGCACCCTCGTCATCCTTCTCGCCGGAACAACAACTCTCGGTCTGTTCGCCGGTGCCGTTCTCTGGGGATTCGGTTTTGGTGGGATGCCGACCACCGTGCTCAGCTGGGGAGCGCGCACCGAACCTGACCGTCTGGAGCAAATCGGTGGGGTTACGGTCACGGTGGTGAACCTCGCCATCGCGGCCGGTGCGGTGGTTGGCGGGTTCCTGATCGACTCTGTGTCTACCACCAGCGCCCTCACTGTCGCGATCGTCTCCGTTGCTGTCGGAGGACTGCTTCTGCTCCTCCTACGGCGTAGGAGCGGAGCACGCGCATCATGAACGAACCCGTTCAGATCGATACGTGGGGCGACATCGCCTGCCCCTGGTGCTATATCGCCACCCGCCGGATGGACGAGGCGATCGGTATCTTCGTCGGGGCAGGGAACGGTCGACGAACGCGGACACGTTTCCACAGCTTCGAGCTTGCCCCGCACCTTCCAGTGGGAACCACCCGATCGGTGATGGAGTACAACACGATCGAACTGGGCATGGCGGAAGCCGAAGCCGCGGCGGTGCTCGACAGGGTCACACGCCGAGCACGCGCGGTGGACCTTGAGTTGAACTTCGACACCACCCGTGTGACCAACACGATGCTCGCTCATCAGCTGATCCACCTCGCGCGCCGTCAGGGCGTAGAACGAGAAGCGAAGGACGCGTTGTTCGCCGCGTACTTCGAACATGGCCGTAACGTCGGTGATGCCGACGTTCTCGTCGACATCTCACGCGAGATCGGGCTGGCCGCCACCGAAACACGACGCGTCTTGCTCGCTAACGAATACGAGAGCGCCGTCCGGGCGGATGAACGCACCGCCCGCGAAAGGGGATTCACGAGCGTCCCCACGATTGTGATCGATCAGCAGATCTACCTCAGCGGTGCACAGCCCACCGGCACGATCGCTGCGGCGTTGGAATCGGCCTGGCAGCAAAGACAGAACGGGGCGCTCACAGCTTCCAGCTGAGCATCGCGACATCGACAATCTCGTCCAAGTCATCGCGGTCCAGGCCACTCGCCGCCTGGACCGCGATGCCGAACCCAAGCGTTATCACCAACCGAGCCAGCGCAACCGCGTCGGCATCGGCAGGAAGATCCCCCTCCGCAACGGCTCGCGCGAAGCGCACCTCGAGGTTCATCCGCGCCGCGGCCCGCCACTCCACAAGCACATCATGCACGGGGAGGGCGCTTTCACTCGTTGCAAGCGCGCCCTGCACCCCAAGACACCCACGCGGCCACTGAGGCAGAGTGGTCGCCCGTACTGCACCCCGCAAGAACGCCTCTGCCACCTCACGCGCAGTGGGCTTGAGAAGCGAGGCCGCACCGTACGACGCGGGACCCGCCGTGTACCGCTCGAGAACCCTCTCGAACAGCTCTTCCTTGCCCCCGAACGTCCCGTACAGACTTGACCGGCTGATGCCCATCGCGTTCGTCAGATCCCCGAGCGTCGTCCCCTCATAACCTCTCCGCCAGAAGACCTCCAGAGCTTTCTCGACCGCTTCGTCAGGGTCGAACTCACGTGGTCGGCCGACCGGAGCGATAGGCGAAGAGTCCACTCGAAAATCGTACGCCGCCAACGGCTTTCCTCGTCCCGCTTCGCGTGACAAAGGCGAGGTCCGTGAGCCCCGGGCCCCGATGAGCACACCTGACACGCACGTTGCAATCCGCGGCTTGGATCGACCCCACCGCCGGCGTACCCGGCGGCGGCGAACTCGGTGCGCACGCGGCCTCCAGGATTCGAGCACGCGTGGGGGGTGGGGGGGCATCGCGCGCCCGGGGCACGGATGAGGGACTCGTCACGGCAAGCCTCCGATCCTTTCGTCGTGGGGTTGACATGGGCTGCGATAAAGTAAATGATTACTTACCGGAGATGGTTGTGGACGATGCAGTGAGGCGGGCGATCGATCCGACGACCTGCGCTGGATGACCGCCGAACGCATCGAAGTCTCCGGCGGCGCCTTCATCTGACCATCTCCCCGCACCGCAACCCCTACATAGAAAGCAGAAACACCATGTCGCGATTCGCTGGCAAGACCGTCTTCATCACCGGTGCCGCGCGGGGCCAGGGCGCCTCCCACGCGCGCGCGTTCGCTGCCGAAGGAGCAAACGTCGTCCTCGCCGACTTCCGCACAGAGCAAGGCAACGCCATCGCCCAGCAGCTCGACAACGCGCTGTTTGTCGAGCTCGATGTCCGCGACCCCGATGCCTGGCAGGCCGCCGTCGACGCGGCGGAGGCGCGGTTCGGACCGATCTCGATCCTGATCAACAACGCAGGTATCGTCCACACCGCCCACACCATTGCCGACTCCGACCCCGACGAGTGGGACCGTGTCCTGGATACGAACTTGAAAGGCCTGTTCCTCGGCATCCGCGCCGTTGGGCCGTCGATCGTCCGCGCCGGTGGCGGCGCGATCGTGAACGTCGCCTCCAACCAAGGCCACGTCGGAACACCAATGTTCGCCCCCTACGTCAGCAGCAAGTGGGGTGTCCGTGGGCTGACCATGACAGCCGCGATGGAGCTCGCGCGCGACAACATCCGTGTGAACTCCATCAGCCCCGGAGTGGTGGACACCCCGTTGATCACCGAGCCCGTCGCGCCCGGCGAGCGGCCCGCCATCCAGAACGTGTCGCTGGACCAGTTCGCCACAACCCGCACCGCGCAGCCTGAGGAGATCAGCAAGCTCGTGCTGTTCCTGGCGTCCGACGACGCCGCATTCATCACCGGCGCGGACTACCTCGTCGACGGAGGCATGCTCCTCGGCCCGGTCCTTCAAGCCGACAACTGAACTGAGCGGTCTCTACACAGATAGAGCGCCCTGCCGAATCGGATCGGCCGGGCGCTCGTCGCTCATGCGACTAGCCCCAGCGCACTCTCTCGCGGTTGTGAGCCCCGCGAACTGCCGAGCTGCTGGTAGCGCAGGGCTTGTGTCTCAGATCGGAACCGCTCCTGAGCACGACCGTCACAGAAGCCGCAATCTAGCGGCGGCCGCGCCGCCCCCATGAAGTCTGCCCGGCGTCGCGCGAGCGTTGCCTCATCACCGCTCAGATCGGAGTGGCCGAAGCGGTCGCCCGGTTAGGACTCTCCCACTGAGGGTATGCGAGGAGGGCCCGCGCCTGCCGCAGCACCGGCTCGTCGACCATTGACCTCGGAACCGGAAGACTCCGGGGCCGCGTCGCGGCCGCGGCCAGCACCGCCTCCGCCCATGCCCTCTGCCCGGCGGTCGCCGAATGGCGTCGCGAATCGTCTCCACCTGGGAAGGGTGGATGCACGCAGTCGCCGCAAATCCCGAAGCGGCCGCATCCTCGGCCTCGTGCCGCGGCCCCTCCAGGGTCGACGATCTCGAGGTGTGCGGCGTCGATCGCGTTGATACCGTGCGCGCGTGCCGCGAGGATCTCCGATCGCGCCGCCGGGCGACATCCCGGTACGTGCGGTCGGCCAGACGGCTCGACCGTCCGCCCAGGCTCACCACGAGGTCCACAGCGCCCCAGACGAGGGCGAGCGTCGACGAATGAGCTGCGATCGCGCGGGCGTGGACGACTCCGCGCGCGGTCTCGCAGAGCGCGACGACGCGGTACTCCGCGATCGCATCGATCTGCTCCGCGGCCTCGGCCTTGGCCAGCATCACGGGGTCGTAACGCGTGCCGGCGAGCGCCTCCAGGTCGAGCGATATCTCCGGTGATCCGGACGGGTTGTCCGCACGATGGTGCGAGCAGGACCGAGCGGATGCGCTCGGACCGCGGAGCGCGCCGCAGCCTTGTCGGCCGGCGCGACCGCGTCCTCGAGTGCAGGCGGTGCGTGTAAGAGTTCAAATCCCACCGTCACCGCCATCTTTCCCAGATCAGCGCCTCTTTTCAGGGCGCTTTTCTGCGATCGTGAGCAAGAAGTGCGCCCTTCGGCGTTCGCGAGGCTCAGACGCGGGAAGCGATTCGGCGCATGCCGGCGGCCACGGTAAGCGACGCAACGTTTAGACAGAGCGCTGGACTGTGTGGTGGCCACACGGAGTCTCATTGCCATCAGCTTCCGGCATCGGGCTGGTTTGCGCAGGAAAGGGCAAGATCATGGGACGCATCACCGTCGGCTACGAGAACAGCACCCCCGTCGAGCTGTACTACGAGGACCAGGGGGCGGGGCAGCCGGTCGTCCTCATCCACGGCTACCCGCTGGACGGCCACAGCTGGGAGCGTCAGACGCGCGCGCTCCTTGCCGCCGGCTACCGGGTGATCACGTACGACCGACGCGGCTTCGGGCAGTCGTCGAAGGTCGGCGCCGGCTACGACTACGACACCTTCGCCGCCGACCTGAACACGGTGCTGGAGGCGCTGGGCCTGCGCAATGTCGTCCTGGTCGGCTTCTCGATGGGTACCGGAGAGCTCGCCCGGTACGTGGCACGGCATGGACACGAGCGGGTGGCGAAACTCGCCTTCCTCGCCTCGATCGAGCCGTTCCTCGTCGTCCGCGACGACAACCCGGACGGTGTGCCGCAGACGGTCTTCGACGGCATCGCCGCGGCTGCGGCGGGCGACCGGTACGCCTGGTTCACCCAGTTCTACAAAGACTTCTACAACCTGGACGAGAACCTCGGATCCCGGATCAGTCAGGAGGTCGTCACGGGCAGCTGGAACGTCGCGATCACCAGCGCCCCCGTCGCCGCCTACGCGGTGGTGCCGTCCTGGATCGAAGACTTCCGCGCTGACATCGAGGCTGTGCGCGCCAGCGGTACCCCGGCTCTGATCCTGCACGGAACCAAGGACAACATCCTCCCCATCGACGCCACCGGACGCCGCTTCCACGCGGCGTTCCCGGAGGCCGACTATGTCGAAATCGAGGGAGCACCGCACGGCCTGCTGTGGACGCACGCCGAGGAGGTCAACGCCGCGCTGCGCCACTTCCTCGAGAAATAGGACGGCCATCCGGGGCACGGTGCCGGCGCGGACACCGGCGCGCCCGGGTCGCACACCGGTGCGCGTCATCTGACGAGTTTTCCTTCGAGATCCCGAGGACGGACCGGATGCTCGCTGAGGATGGAGATCCGGTTGAACGCATTAATCGCGATCGCCACCCATTCGGTCGCCACGAATGTCGACTCGCCGAGAACAGCGATGGCACCCGACAGCTCGGCGGCCGACTGCTCGGACAGGGGAAGCTCCGTGGTTGCCTCGGCTACCGCGAGTACCGCTCTCTCCCGTTCGTCGAAGAGACCGCTGTCCCGCCAGGCCGGCAGTAGGTCCAGCTTCTGCTGAGATACCCCGGCCTGTCTCGCCTCACGCGAATGCAGGTCGAGGCAGAACGCACAGCCGTTGATCTGTGAGGCGCGCACCTTGATGAGCTCAGACTCCTGCGCGGAGACTCCTCGCCGCACCGCGTCCTCGCGGATCACCGACGAGAACGCGACAACCGCCTTCCAAGCGGCCGGCATCACCTTGTCCACGAACGGACGCATGTGACTCCTCCTATGCTCGTACTCCTCGATATCGGTTCCCGGTCGCTATCCCGTGTGGGAGAGAGAACCGACCCGTGGTCGCAAGCAGACACCGTGTTCTCAGAACGGAGTCAACCGATGACCGCACGGCGCATGCGTCCGCGTCAGGTCAGCTGCAGATCCTTGAGCTGCCTGCGGGACGTGATGTCGAGTTTCCGGAAGATGTTGCGCAGGTGGGATTCGATCGTGCGCGGGCTCAAATACAGCTGCGCGCCGACCTCCCGCGACGTCGCGCCGGTGGCCACCAACCGTGCGATCTGAAGTTCCTGAGCCGTGAGCCCGTCGGTCTGCCGGGCAGTCCGCTTTCGCGGATACTCGCCGGTGGCATGCAGCTCGCGCGCGGCTCGCGCGGCGAACGCCTCGATCCCCATATCTGACAGCAGATCATGGGCGGTGCGGAGTTGCTCGCGAGCCTCGTGGCGGCGCCCTTCGCGGCGCAACCATTCGCCGTAGACCAGGTAAGCACGGGCGGCCTCGCTGGCAATCCTCGACGCGCTGAGCTGGCTGATCGCTTCAAGATAGGACTCTTCGGCGGCGGCGCCGCTGATCGTCAGTGCGCGGGAACGTGCCTCCAGACCGGCAGCCCACGCCGTACCGCTGGCTCGGGTGCGGGCGCTGAGACGCTCGAGTGATTGCGCCGCGGTCTCCGTGTCGCCCGCCCTGACGGACGCCTCGATCAACTCGGGCAGGCCGACGGTGCTGAGGGAGAGTTCGGCAGACTCACACGTCGCGGCCGCCGCCTCCTGCGCGGTCGAGTACTCGCCGAGACCGTTGTGAAGCACCGCGCTCGCGTAGCTGGCGAACGCCGCCTGTGCGCTCCGGATGGGACTCTTGTCCGTCTGGAGAGTGAGGCTGTTCGAACGTTCGACAGCGGCCCGGTCGCCACGCCACGCCGACAGCATGGCCGCGGCATGGCGCAGTGGTGGCACGCCCATCGACTCGGTGATCGCCTCCGCTTCCATGGCGAGCTCTCCCGCTCGGGTGAGCTCGCCGCTGATGGCCAGGATGTTGGCGTGAAGGGTGAGCGCTCTGGGGAGCCCCGCCAGCGCCCCCGTGGAGCGAGACGAGGCGACATTCCGCTCGGCGATCTGGTGCGCGCGCTCATCATCGAGGATGCCGACGGCGACTCGGCCAGCCAGCCAGAGCCACGGCTCGCTCCCCGTCTCCCGTTCGGCGTCTGGGCGCGTCTCGACACTTAGCGCGTCGAGCGCCGAACGCACGACCGGGACGCCCGCCGAGTATCCGTCGACCATCGTCACCGCGAGTCCTTCGAGAAAGAGATCAACGGGCCGAGGGGTCTGGTCCGGTACCGCGGCCAGTGCGGTGCGGGCGATGCTCATCGCGTCGGGGGCGCCACTGACGATCGCCGCATCCAGCGCGTGCAGGTAGGTCTCACGAGACAGCGCAGGGTCGAACGGGGCAAGCGTCGCGGCAGCATGCACCAGCATCTGCGGCACTTCCACGCCGCGAGTGCGATGAAACGCGATCTGAGCGCGCAGCAGTGCGACGCGAGCGACGTGCAACGGGTCGGGCGACCCGTCCTCTGCGGTTGCGAGCAGGTCCAACGCCGCCTCGGATGCCCCGGCGTTGTGCATCGCGTGCGCCGCTTCCAGCGCGCGCCGTGTCCGGTCTGCGACGCCAGGGGTGAGTTCTGTCGACCGCCGCAGGAATGCGCCGGCCGCGGCGTGACCCCCGCGAGACCGCGCCCGCCCTGCCGAGCGTTCCAACTCTGCGGCGACCTCTTCGTCGACCCCCTGGACTGCGTGGGCCCGGTGCCACGCGCGTCGATCGGGATCGAGCGCTGCGTCGGTGGCGGCGGCCAACGCACCGTGGACGCGGCGGCGACTCGCTGCGTCTGCGGACCGGTACACCGCCGAGCGCACAAGAGGGTGGCGAAATCGCACCTTCGAATCGATCTCGATCAGCCCGGCTGCTTCGGCGGGTGCGGATGTATCCGCAGCCGCACCGAGTTCCGCGGACGCCCGGCCGAGCAAGGTGGGGTCGCCGGTGGGATCGGCCGCGGCAGCGAGCAGCAGCAGCTGCGTCGTTTCCGGCAGGTCGCGCGAGCGGCGCAGGAATCCGCGCTCGACACGCTCCGGGACATCCGACAGATCCGGTAGTTCGAAGCCGCCCGCAAGCCTCGCCGCCGGGACGTTCGCCGGCAGCTCCAGCAGGGCGAGGGGGTTTCCTCGCGCTTCCGCGATGATCCGTTCGCGCACCGTCTCGTCCACGGGCGCCCGGAATGCCGTGTCCAACAGCATCCGCGCCGCCGTTCGATCGAGTCCCGTCAACGGCAGCTCGAGCAGGCCGGAGAAGACGCTCATGCAGTCGATGTCGCCGTCGCGGACATCGCGCACGCCGAATGCCATCACCAGCCCCTCGGCATCGATGCGCCGGGCCACGAACGCGAGAACCTCGGCCGAAGCCTGGTCCAGCCACTGCGCGTCATCGATGACACACAGCAACGGCCCGTGCTCGGCGACTTCGGCGACGAGGTTGAGCGTCGCGAGTCCGATCAGGAACTTGTCCGGCGCGGGGCCGCTTCGAGTCCCCAGGGCGACGCCCAGGGCCAACTGCTGCGGCTCGGGCAGGGCGTCCAGGTGATCGAGGAACCGGGCACAGAACTGATGAAGTCCTGCGAAAGCAAACTGCGTCTCGGCCTCGACCCCCGTCGAGGACTCGACGCGGAATCGGGAGACGATCGCCGCATCGCGCAGATGCTCCAGCAGCGCCGTCTTGCCTATTCCCGCAACGCCGCGCACCACCAGCGCCCTGCTGTGCCCGGCTTGCGCCGCGACCAGCAGCTGCTCGACGGTGTGGCGCTCCCGGTCTCTACCCAGAAGCTGCGACACGGTCGCTCCCGATACGCGGCACTCGCCCCCTGCAACCGAAGCATGTGGTCACCACATCATTATGCGGAAGCAGACACACAGACGGCTACGAAGGGCAACGCCGCGTGCACGGGCGCGCTCGCGGGGCGATCATTTATCGGAGAGGGATGCCTCGCGGAAAAGCCCTGCCGGGGCTCGCTCGGCCCTGGGTGAACGGGCCCCTTCGAAGGTCTCGGGATTCCCCTGTCCCGTCCGCAACGCGTCGTGCGCCATCGCGCCCGCACGCGAGAAGACGTCGAGTTGGGCGGAGTTGTACAGCTCTGCCACCGCCTCGATGATCGTCCTCTGCGCGACGCGCTTATTCGTGCACAGGTGGCGGCCCGGGTCTCGCAGCCAGGGATAGGTGATGAGGTTCCTGGCGAGCGTCGGCGCGAGGCGTTCGGCCAGGGCCTGCCGGGTCTCCTCACCCGCATCCGGAGGGAGCGCGTTGATCAACTCCCCGACCGCGCCCTCGTCGGCGTCGACTTCCACCATGCGCCGCATATCCGCCATGGCATCCGCGTCGTAGAGCTGCGTGTAGATGTGGATGATCGACGTGTCCGATTCGGACATTCGCGACGCGACGGAGGCGAAGCCCGCCGGCGAATCGGCCGGCGCGTCCTCGCGAAGGATCGTGGCGATGTCCTCCCGCGCTCGCTGCAGGCGCTCGATCTTCGCCTCGAGCTCCGAGTCCACCTTCGATAGGTCGTCCGGAGTGCTTTCGTCCCCGGCGGTCAACCGCTTGATGTGAGACAGCGGCACGCTCAACTCCGCCAGACGTCGGATCCGCAAGAGCCGCACGAGGTCCTGCACCCCGTACTGCTTGTAACCGTTGTACCGGCGTCGGGGCTCGTCGAGCAGGCCGAGTCGATGGTAATGGCGAACGGTATTGACGGTCGTGCCCGCCAGTTCCGCCACTTCACGCGTACTCCAGGTCATCTCAACTTCTTCCGGACCGAGCTTTCTCGCGGCGCCATCAGACAGATCTCTGTGCGCAGTTCACGCCCAGGAGCGTGCCGCCCAGCACTGCAGCCAGGCTGACACCGGCAACGTACCGGGTGTCTTGCTCGCTTGACGTGGCCCGGGCGCGGGCCAGAGGCGACACACTCGGTGCGGGATGCGCCGGCGCTGTGCTGCCGGACTGGGCAGGGATTGATTGTCCGCTCATGGTGGTGTCCGTTCTTGTTGCTCTCCTGGTTGTTCAGTCAGCATCACGGCGGAGGCGAATCTCTCGCGTCGGTGGAAAGCACGTAAGTGTCCCTGGCGGACTAGGTTGCGCATACCGGGCGCCGAGGGGTGGGCGGATTGGTTGACCTGGTCCCCAGCACAGGGTCTGTGCTTGGCAGACCATCAACCACAAGAACGAGGTCCTACCGTGACACTGTCCCGTCAGCGTGTTGTCATCATTACCGGCGCCGGCAGCGAGCACGGCATCGGCTTCGCCGCGGCCCGTCTTCTCGGCGTCGCAGGGATGCGCGTGGTCCTGACGTCGACGACCGACCGCATCTTCAACCGAATCGACGAGCTGCGAGCCTCTGGCGTCGAGGCGCAGGGAGTGGTCGCCGATCTCCGGCAGCAGGGCGGCGTCGATGCCGTGGTCGCGTGCGCGGAGAGTGCCTACGGCAGCGTCGAGGTGCTCATCAACAACGCCGGCATGACGTCGGTGTCCGGCTCAGAGGCACCCGGAGGGATCGACCGACTGTCCGCGCTGCACTGGCACGCGTCGTTGGAGCGCAACCTGACCACCTCGTTCCTGATGATCCGGGCAGTCGTCAAGGGGATGCGGTCGGCCGGCTACGGCCGGATCGTCAACGTTTCGTCGGTGTCCGGACCGGTCGCGGCGTATCCGGGAGACATCGCGTACCACGCGGCGAAGGCGGGAATCGTCGGGCTGACTCGCGCGGTGGCGATCGAGACGGCCTCCATCGGCATCACGGTGAATGCCGTCGCACCGGGATGGATCGACACGGCGTTAGCGTCCGATCACGAGCGCGCCATGGGCGCGGCGACGCCCGTCGGCCGCTCCGGCACTCCGGAGGAAGTCGCGCACGTGATCGCCTTCCTCGCGGGGGATGGAGCGTCCTACGTCACCGGCCAGTTGATCACTGTCGACGGCGCCAATTCCATCAGTGAAGAGCACGGTCGTTGAGACCACGACACGAGTCGCCACCGGTCAAGAACCCGCCTGACCGAGCGGATGGTCGTTCGCGGCCTTGTCGCTCGGGACCCCACCGCGTGCCGCGGAGGCAGCCGTCGGGACGTTGAGCCCCTTCGTTGCGTCGAATTGAGCCATGACCAGCGCTGCCGTGCTCGCAAACCCGCACGCGAGAATGACGAGCAAGGACGGTGCGAACTCGGCGGGTTCCGGCATCCAGCCGCCGAGCGCCCAAGGCAGGATGATGGCGACGAGAACTGCTGCTGTGGTCATCCACTCATTGACGACGAGTGTCCGCGACCTCCCGGACCCGTCGCGGACCACGAGGCGACGTCCGGTGTCGATGGTCATGAGTGTCAGGACGGCGCTGAGAACAGCGAATGCCATCGCCCCCCAGAGCGGCTCCATCGCCACCAGTATCAGAGGGACCAGCAAGGGGATCGAGTACGCGGCGAAGACCCACCGCATAGCCGATCGTTGGTAGATGTCTGCTGCTTCCGAACCGGCCAGCCGTCGATGCATGTCGGAGTCGATGTAGAAGAACACTCCGACGATGAACGTCCCCAGGAGGGTGGCGGATACTCCGGCCAAGCCCAGGAGGAATCCCTCGCCCACTCTGTTCAGGTCAGTCATCGCCGCCTCCGTCGGTTTCATCGCCACACGACCGTGAGCTAACACGGTGTTGTCACCACACGGTCAAGAGTGGGCCGCGAAGGATCAGCTGCTGCCCCGAAGTTCGCCGTGAGCCGTGACGACCTTGACTCTGTGGCGACGACAGGGTCTTTACTCCGAGCGCGAGGTGCGCTTTCGGGCGGGTCCCCTCGTGCGCCTCACCTCGTGCCTCGTCCTACGACGAAAGGAATGTCCGATGACCGTCCGCCTCATTCACCCCGAAGGGTTGCTGCAGCAAGAGGATTACGCTCCTGTCGCTGTCGCGACCGGAACCCGCATCGTGCTTCTCGCCGGACAGGCATCGGTGACGGCGTCTGGGGAGGTCACCTTCGCAGACCTCGCCGGGCAGATCCACGTTGCCCTGCAGAACGTCGTCACCGGCGTGAAAGGTGCGGGAGGAGACGCCAGCGACATCGCGCGACTCACGATCTACGTCGTCGGCTGGTCGCAGGAGATGGCGACAGGCCTTCTAGAGGGCACCGCCCGAGCCCAGACCTCGGATGGGCTCAGCACTCCCCTGCCACCGATCACGGTGATCGGCGTGCAGGCGCTGTGGACTCCGGAGCTGCTGGTCGAGATCGAAGCCACGGCCGTCCTAGCCTGAGCCGACGCGGCCGTGCCGCTGGGCTCTCGCCGTTCGCCGTGGCTGCAGAGAGAAGCCGGCGAGCGCCGCGCGGTCGGGGGATCCGGATGGTGCGTCCACCGGCGCGGCGGGCACACATCCCGATGACAGAACCGCGGCGGCTGCGCCGGCTGCAACCATCGAGACGGCGCTCGCCCCACGTCCTGGCCGCCGCGGCTCCCTTACCGTCATCGTCTTGGCCCTCGGGTGGTCGTCGTCATCGTGCATGACGCTCCGTGCACACCGTGTGGCACCCACCGGGTCAAGGCCGCACTCACCGAAGCCGGCTCACTGAGACAGCGTCACTGAGACAGCGTCACTGAGACAGCGTCACTGAGACAGCGTCACTGAGACAGCCTCCAGTGCACAGCGCGCTCCCTCTTCCGGCAGCTCGAGGTCGATGAGGTAGCCGGCCACAACCCCGTCAACGCACTCGTTGCGCGAGGCGAACGATCCGTGCTGGTTTCCGTCGACCGTCAGTAACCGCGCGCCGAGGGTCTCGGCCAGGCTGATGCCGCCCTCGTGAGGCGTCACGGGATCGCCCGTCACCGAGGTCACGAGCACCTCAGGAAGCCCCTCGATGCCGGTGGCATAGGGGAAACCAAGTGTCGGCTCGGACGGCCAGAACTCGCACCCGTCCTGCGTAGGAGGCTCGGTGCCTGGATCGAGGAACGGCACCGCGTCGTTGAGATCATTGCCCAGAGCGGCCATCTCCTCCGCCGTGAGCCGTTCCTCGTCGATGCAATTGATGGCGAAGGTAGCTTCGTAATCGTTGGCGTACTCTCCGGTCTCGGACCGGCCGTAGTAGGCGTCACGAAGCGCAAGAATCGTGTCGGGTCGCCCCGCTTGCAGCTCCGACAGCCCGGCGATGATGGCGGGCCAGGTGGCTTCCGCGTACAGGCCGGAGATGATGCCTTCGCCCGCGGCGAGGAAGCCGACATTCCGGCCGTCAGCGGCCACCAGCGGCTCGTCCGCGAGCGGTTGGAGAAGCTCCTGCGCTGCGGAGGTCGCATGTGCGGGGTCGCTTCCCAGGGGGCACGACCCCTGCATCGCGCAGAAGTCGGCGAAGCGCTGGAACGAGGCCTGTAGTCCCTCACTGAGCTGGATCCGGCGATCCCGGGTGTTCTTGCGCGGGTCTACCGCGCCGTCGAGGACGAGGGCGCGAACGTTGTCGGGGAACATCTCGGCATACACCGATCCGAGCCGCGTGCCGTAGCTTGCACCCGCGTAGGTGAGCTTGTCGTCGCCGAGCGCTGAGCGGAGCACGTCCATATCGCGTGCGACATCACGGGTGCCAAGGTGCGCGAGCATCTCTTCTCCACCAGATCCCGCAGCACACTTCTCGACGATGGCGCGCGCCGACTGCTCGCTCCACGCACCGAGAGCCGCGAGAGGTTCGTCGGCGTCGCGTTCTTCGTCCGTATAACAGTCGACCGCGGGGTCGGTCAGCCCGACTCCGCGCGGGTCGAATCCGACGATGTCGAAACGTTCCGGGATGGGGCCACCCGTCCACAGGGCGGCGATAAGCGGTGCGAACGTCGTCGCCTGGACGCCCGGGCCGCCCGGATTCAGCACGACAGACCCGATACGGTCGTCGCCGGTGGCGGCGTTGCGGGTTACCGCGATGTCGATGGTTTCGCCGTCAGGCTTCTCATAATCGATCGGCACCTCAAGCGTGGCGCACTCGGTTTCCTCTGCCACCGCGATGATCTCGGGAACAGGCGGTTGCGAGCTCACGATGGTCGGGTCGCACGCCCCGAATTCGAGATCCTGATCCATGAATTGTTCCAGCCCGACGGTGCTCGCGCTCTCCCCGTCGTCT
Source organism: Microbacterium sp. Z10_103 (assembly GCF_058310455.1). NCBI lineage: Bacteria > Bacillati > Actinomycetota > Actinomycetes > Micrococcales > Microbacteriaceae > Microbacterium > Microbacterium sp. Z10_103. The sequence continues at coordinate 34,805 of NZ_JBZEGK010000002.1, read as the reverse complement.
GGTGACGCACCACTGCAGCCCGCGACCAGCAGCAGGGACGCGGCGGCGACGGTCGCCACCCCCGCCCCTATCCATCGCGTTTTCCCGTGATCTTTCCATCGCGTAAGCATGTGGTTCTCCTCGCCGATCGTTCGCGCTCTGCTTCTGCGAGCGCATTGACCTCGATCACAACCCATGTGCCCGGAACAGGGTCAACCGGCGTCCGGCGGGACGTCGGCACGCTGTTGGAGTCGTTCGGTGTGGTCAGTCGGTACGAGAAGTCGATGATCTGCCGAGCCGCGACCAGGCCTGGACGCCCATCAGAACGATGCATCCGATGAGCGCGCCCAATACGACCGCCTGGGTGAGCCGGCTCGGTTCCAGAATTCGTGCGACCGTGAGAAGCGCGACAACGAACGCCCCGACGCTCAGCACGATGTAGAGGCGATTCTGCACCCGCACAGAGCGAGATGGATTCACCTTCGCGGTGCGCGAGTCTACGAACAAAGCGATCATGAGAACCGGAACGATCTGCACGGTTGCCTCGTATAAGCCCATGGTTCTTCTTCGTCCTGTCATCCCGAACGTCGACGGGGCTGAGGTCAGCCGGCCGACCCGAGCCCGAGGATCAGCACGAACAGGGGGAGGGCGAGGTTGTTCACAACGTGGACGACGACAGCCGGCCAGATCGATCCGGAACGTCGGGCGATCTCCGCCGCGATGATGCCGACCACCAGCGCGGTGGGGAGCGCCAGGTTGATCCCGTGGAACAGGGCGAAGATGACAGAGCTTCCCAGCACGGCCACCACCGCCCCATACCGCAGGAGACCTCGCATGACGACACCGCGGAACAGCAGTTCCTCTCCGAAGGGCACGAGGAACGCGAGGCACGCAAAGGTCACGATCAGTGCGAGGGTCCCTCCGTTGCCGGCCACCTGGAAGGGAGCCTGCGCGTCCTCATCGAAGCCGGTGAGCGCGATGATCGCCGCGTTGACGACACCTTTCAGGAGTAATGCCACGACTCCGGCGCCCAACCCGATGAGGAGCCATCGCCAGGTGGTGCGTCGTACTCCGAACGCAGACAGCGAACGGATGCGGATCGCGAGCGCTGCACCGAAGCCCACGAAGCCGACGCCCGCCGACCACGCAGCCAAGGTCAGCCCGTAGGCGACCGGTTCAGTGGGAAGGACCGGGGCCAATAGCACGAGCGCTGCTATCGCCGCGGCCGCGGCGCCGAGACCCGCGAGGATCTCCGGCCAGCCGGGCAGCCGGTCCACTTCGGCCTTCACGGTCGGTGGGGTCGGTGGCATCTGATGCGGAAGGTTCGTCACTATGGTCTCCTCGAATCTGAGTGCTGTCAGTGGAACCCTTGTGCCCGGGACAGGGTCAAATTGGCCCCGCGACCCGTTCAAGGCGTGGCAGGACCGTCGCCGCGATCACCGCGTTCATGACGACTGCGTTCATCGTGCGAGTCACCGCACTCGAGGCAGCGAAGGCCCCCCAGTCGCCGCGGGAGAGTGCCGAGCCATTGCGGTCGAATCCTCTCGTCGCTGCGCTGAATTCTCTGGGACTCGCCCATTCAAGACCGTGTCTTCGGAACAGGGTCAAGCGAGGAGGCGCTCGAATGCGATTCGCCGGCCCTCGCTTGACCCTGTCGCCGGAACACGGCCTTCACTGAGGTGATCACGCGGCGAATCCCTGCCGCACGCCGCCATCCAGATCAGAAGAGACGAGTTATGGACCATCCGTACCCCTGGCTGCAGGACTTCATCAACCAGGTTCCCGACGTCCTCCAGCCCCTGATGGTCGCGGCCGTTGCCGCCATCCCCTACATCGAGGGTGAGGGAGCGGCCGCGTTCGGAATCATCGCGGGCATCAACCCGATCGTCGCCGCCCTTGCTGCCATCGTGGGAAACGTCCTGTGCGTCGTCGCCGTGGTTCTCCTGGGTTCGCGCATCCGCGGCGGTGTCATTGCCCGTCGCTCCGTGAGAGCAGAGTCGCTTACGCCCGCCGCCGTAGGTGACGGATCGGGTCTAGCGACCTCCTCGACGGGGGGCGGGTCGAGCGGTGATGCGAACTCGGATCGCCCATCGAAAGGCCGAGCGAAGCTGGGGCGGTGGCTGGTCAGGTTCGGCGTACCGGGTGCCAGTCTTCTCGCACCTCTCGCGTTGCCGACCATGCTGACCGCCGCATTCTTCATCGCGTCAGGTGTCCGTAAGGAGTGGGTGATTCTCTGGCAGATCGTGGCGATCGTCCTATGGACGGGATCCGTCGCGGTCGTTGCCTCGGGGATCCTTGCCCTGCTCGGTTGGTGAGGGGCGGACAGGCATCGTGAGGTCGCCTGAAACCCGCATCCCCGTCCGGTCGCTTCCTGCAGCCACTCCTTGCGCCTCGACCGAGGAGGGCTTGCCCGGCGGGCGTGTCCCTGGCGCAGTTCTCGAATCCATGGGGGTGCCCGCTCGACAACCTCGGTCGTCACCGGGATGCCCCCAGCCGGAGGGCCTCGGCGTAGGTGCGGTCTTCCTGGGCGAACAGCTCGATGTCAACCCACGTGATGAATGCCGAAGAGCAGGCCACCGCCGTGGACCCACAGAGGGCTCGCGCCGCTGCGCTCGCCTTGCCTCGTTCGGCCGCGTGGGAAGCTGGGAAAAACCGCTCGAGCATATCCGCCTCGCCTTCCGAGAGATGCTCGGCGGAAGATCGCATCCGCCACGCCCGTCCTCGGTCGGGCTTCGAGCGGCCGGTAAGTTCCGCGCTTGAATCGGTGAGGGCTAGCGCTCCCGTGCCGGCGCATCACTCCTGGGAAGCGGGACCGAGAGCGGCGCGGATGAGGACCTCCGCGGCGGCTCGCGCCTCTCCTGCGGCGGCGGGATCGCCTGCAATGGCGGCCGTGGTCTGCGCCCCTTCGGCGAGGATCGCCAATTGCGCTCCGAGGGCAGGGGAGCCGCCGGCTTCCTTGACGAGTTCGGCGACGCGGCGCTGGAAGGAAGCCTTGTGTTCGCGGACGGCGGCGGCGACGTTCTCGTCCTGCCCGCCGAGTTCGCCGAACGCGTTGATGAAGCCACACCCGCGGAAGTCGCCGGTGTGAAACCACGTGAGGAGGTAGTCGTAGATCGCGAGAAGACGCGCGACGGCATCCGCCTCGCGCGCGAGGTGCTCATCGAGCTCTCGCTCCCAGCGCTCATGCTTGCGCGCGAGCACCGCGAGCACGATGTCACTCTTGGAGGGGAACAGGCTGTACAGCCGGCGCAGGGACACCCCCGCGTTCTGACGCAACTCGTCCATCCCGACCGCCGCGAAACCTTTGGCGTAATACAGGCGTTCGGCGGTGTCGATGATCTTCTCCGCGATGTCGTCCGTCATATCTGCCAGTGTACTTGACGCGAGAACGATCGTTCTCTACGGTGGATCCACGAGCTGAGAACGATCGTTCTCGCAGTCGAAGGAGAGAGAACACCATGGCAACCATCACTGTCGGCACCGAGAACAGTGCCCCCATCGAGATCGCCTACACCGACCGCGGTGCCGGCCAGCCCGTGGTCCTCATTCACGGCTACCCGCTGGACGGATCCAGCTGGGAGCGCCAGGAGCGCGAGATCCTCGCCGCGGGCTACCGGGTCATTACGTACGACCGTCGCGGTTTCGGTGACTCGAGCAAGGTCGGAAGCGGCTACGACTACGACACGTTCGCCAGTGACCTGAACGCCCTGCTGACCACTCTCGATCTTCACGACGTGATCCTGGTCGGATTCTCGATGGGTACCGGTGAGCTCGCGCGCTACGTCGGTCGGTACGGGCACGAGCGCGTGGCGAAGCTCGCGTTCCTCGCCTCGCTCGAGCCGTTCCTCGTGCAGACCGACGACAACCCCACGGGTGTGCCGCGGGAGGTGTTCGACGGCATCATTGCAACCGCCAAAGCTGACCGCTTCGCGTGGTACACGCAGTTCTACAGCGACTTCTACAACCTCGATGAGAACCTCGGCTCGCGGATCAGCTCTGAGGTCGTGACCGCCAGCTGGAACACTGCCACCCGCTCGGCCCCCGTCGCAGCCTATGCGGTCGTGCCCAGCTGGATCGAGGACTTCCGCGCCGACGTCGCCGCCGTGCGGGCCTCGGGAAAGCCGGTGCTGATCATGCACGGCACGGCAGATCGCACGCTTCCCATCGACGCCACCGCTCGCCCCTTCCACGAGCTTCTTCCCGACGCGGAGTATGTCGAGATCGACGGCGCGCCGCACGGGATGCTGTGGACCCACGCCGACGAGGTCAACGCCACGCTCCTGCCCTTCATTCGGACCTGAGGTCGCTGCGAGGCGGCAAATTCCCCCGTCGCCCGCCAGAGGAAACCCCCGTTGTTGCGGGGGTTTTCTGTATCTGTGGCGTCGCTCGGGTTCGTCATCGGGCAGGTGTGTGGGCGCCTTACTGCACAGGGACGAAATCTGCGATGGCACGGCCATGCGCTCCCCCGCCCGTTGCGGTCGTCGACGGCGAGTCGACGGAGCCGCCCGCGGTCGTCTGACACTCCTTCTGCTGCCGGAGACCGCGTCGCGTTCGTTGTGCAACCGAGCCCGTGACACGCGGACGAAACCTACGTATGGTGTAGTGGTGCGCAACGTAGCGCAATAAGAGCGCAATCCTCACCCTCACCCCAGGAGGTCGTATGCGCATCGCCATCGCGGGCTTCGGCACCGAGTCCAGCATGTTCTCCCAGCACGTGACGGATCTCGACTACTTCGAGATCCAGCGCGATGAGGAACTGCTAGCGCGCTACGACCTCGCCCGCATCCTGGGCGACGTAGATGACGAGATCGAGTGGATTCCGACGGTGCGCTCGCAAGGCGCCGCGGGCGGCCCCGTCGTCCCAGAAGCCTTCGACACGCTCGTCGAGGAGATCGTCGAGCGTCTGACAGAAGCCGGACCGATCGACGGCCTTTACATCGATCTGCATGGCGCCGCCTACGTGGACGGACGCCTGCGCGCCGAAGAGTATCTGCTGCGACGCATCCGTGCCGTCGTCGGCGACGACACCGTCATCTCGATGTCGATGGACCCCCACGGCAACTTCAGCGAAGAGCTCGCGTCCCTGGTCGATCTCGCGACGGCGCACCGTCACTCGCCGCACATCGACAACCAGATCACGCGGGAGCGCGCGATCATCAATCTCGTCCGTGTCCTCCAGGACGGCCGCAAGCCCCTCAAGGCGTGGGTGCGCGTGCCCCTGCTCCTTCCTGGTGAGCGCACGAGCACGACGGTGGAACCGGGGGCATCCGTTTACGGTGCGGCGCAGCCTGCTAGCGAACGCCCCGGAATCGTCGACACATCGATGTGGGTCGGTTTCGCGTGGGCGGATGAAGACCGCAACGCCGCCGCCGTCATGGTGACGGGATACGACGAAGATGCGGTTGTCGCCACGGCTCGCGAACTCGCCGATATCTACTGGGCCGCGCGCGACGATTTCCGCATCGTGATCGAGGACTCCGGCACGTGGGATCAGGCGCTGGACTTCGTACGCGGCGGCGCGCCGAGCCAGATCTGGATCTCGGATGCCGGCGACAACGTGACCGCTGGCGGTTCGGGCGACATCACCTACGCGCTGACGCAGACGCTCGCCGACGAGGACATTCTGGCGAGCGGCAAGAAGTTCCTCTTCGCCGGGATCGTCGACCCCGAGGCGGTCGCAGAGGCCGTCGAGGTCGGTGTCGGCGGCATCCTGAACCGCAGGATCGGCGCGCGCACCGACGACCGCTTCGCGCCTGCCGCGCCGGGTCCGTGGACCGTCGTCGAGCTCGTCGACGGCATCTTCGGCGAGGGCGTCGTCGCCGCGGTCGTCGACAACGGGAAGGTCCACGTCGCGCTGCACATCAGCCGCATCAAATTCACGTCGCTTGAGGACCCCACGAACATCCATCGCCGCGGACAGGTGTGGCACGACTTGAGCGCGTACGACGTGGTCGTCGTCAAGAACGGCTACATGTTCCCCGGCCAGGCGGCGCTCGCGGCGAGCACCTTCATGGCCTTCACCCCCGGCGGAACCGAGCTCGACTTCTCGCAGCTCGAGTTCACGCGGGTGTGGCGTCCGATCTATCCGCTCGACACGGGATTCCACCCCGACCTCGAGCCTGTGCTCGTGCCGGTCGTCGGCTCGATCGAGAACTGAGGAGCGCGCAGTGCGCATCGCCATCGCCGGATCGGGATACCTCTTCGCGGGGCAGATCGACGAGGCCGGTAGCGCCTTCATGGGGATGACACCGGGCGACACCGACGTCAACTTCGCACGCCTCGACGACACCAGGAGATGGCGTCCGATCTTCCGACTCGACGACGGTCTCACCCCACTCCCGTTGCCCCACCGCGACACCATGGCCATGGCCTGGTGATCCTTCGCGGCACGGGACGCGCGGCAGTTGTCCTCGGTGCGGGTACGACGATCGCGGGCGGACTCCCCGTCTTCCTCATCGGCGCGCTGTTCGTGCAGTTGCAGTCCGACATCCACGCGCCTGCATGGGCGTTGGGCGTCGCGGTCGCAGCGTTCTGGGCGGTCGCGGCTGCCGTCTCGATGGCGTCGGGTCGCATCATCTCGGCGATCGGAACGCGCGCAGCGACACTCGTGACACTCGGTGGCGCCACCGCGAGCCTCCTCGGCAGCGCGCTGCTCGTGGCCGACTGGCACTGGCTCGTCGCCTGGGCGATGCTCGGCGGCGCGGCGAACGGCTTGGGGCACCCCGCGAGCAACGCGCTCATCGGGTCGTACGTCGCGCCGGGCCGCATGGCCACAGCGCTCGGCGTCAAACAGGCCGCCGTGCCGTTCGCGGCGTTCCTCGCTGGCCTCACGGTTCCACTCATCGCGCTCGCCGCCGGCTGGCCCTGGGCGTACGTGGCGGCGGCGCTCGTCGTCGTCCTGCTCATAGTGGTCTTCCTCGCGTGGGCGCCGTCGCGACAGGCGCCCGGAATGCGTCGCCGCGCGCACGAGCGGCTCCCTGCATCCCTCCTGCGCACCCTCCTTTTCTTGGCGTCCGCGACGACTCTGGGCGCCGCGGCCGCCGGCGCCGTCTCTGCGTACTCGGTCACGGCCGCGATCGATCGCGGGATCACGGATGCCGCGGCTGGCGTCCTGCTGAGTGTCGGGTCGCTCCTCGGAGCGGCCTGCCGCATCGTCGTGGGAATCCTCGCGGATCGGGTCGGGGGGCGCATCGCTCTGCCGGTCGCGTCGGCGCTGCTCGGCGCCGGTGCTGTCGGCGCGATCCTGCTCGTCTTCCCGAACCCCGTCGTCTTCGCGATCGGCATCGTCCTCGCGCTGGGGCCCGGATGGGGCTGGACGGGACTCACACATTATGTCGTCGCCCGCATCGCGGGGCCGGCGACGCCGAGCGCGACCGGAATCGTCCAGACGGGATCGTATCTCGGCAGCGGCGGGGGTCCGCTCGTCTTCGGCATCGTCTACGCCAGTCTCGACGGCGCTCCTCTCGCGTGGCTCGCCATCGCGGTCATCGCGGTCATCGCGGCAGCGATCGCCTGGACACTCTCGCGTCGCCTTGCCGACGTGTGATCCCCGTCAGAGCGGTCGAGGAGTCCGCGCCCGAGTACCGTTCACGGGGGTCGTCGGGCTACCGGTGTCGGGACGACCCTCGTCATGTACTGGCGCGTGCCCGGGGAGACGACCGCGCGCAGGCCGGGGCCGCGGTACTTCTTCTTATATGCGGGGTCGACGGCATTCAGCGTGGCCTTGCCATCGATGAACACGGCCCGGTGAGTGCGCTGGGCACGCCGGTACAATTTCGACGCTTCGCCTAGTCCGTTGCGGGTGTATCCGATCCCGTCGACGACGACCGCCCACGACGGACGAGCATGGGTGGCCCGCTGAGTCCTATGCAGTCCGTCCGGCGAGGGGCCGGGTGGCTCACCTGGTCCGCGGCGTCCTCGGTTGGCGCGTGCTAGGTCGAACTGGGCTCGTTATGGCCCGTGCCGGCGCCCTTCCGGCTGTTGGACTTGCGCCGTGAGTTCAACACAACCGGAAGGATGAGCGATGGTTACTCAAATGCAGTCTGTGGTGGTCGCCGAGGTCGATGCGCCCTGGGAGCTACAGGATAGGGACCGGCCGGAGGCAGGTCCGAACCAGGTGCTCGTGCGCGTTCACGCCTGTGCGATCTGTGGCACCGACGTGTGGATGGCGAACGGCACTCTGTCGTTCCGTGAGTTCCCCCTGGTGCTCGGACACGAAGGCGTCGGTGAAGTCGTTGCCGTCGGTGCGGGCGTCACGCAGCGCAAGATCGGCGATCGTGTCGGCATGCCGATGATCCAGAAGCGGTGTGGCAAGTGCGAGTTCTGCAAGGAGCAGCACCCGAACAGCTTCGTCACGGCAGCGAACTGCGCCAACCCCATCCTCACGGGTGTCAACGTGGACGGCGCCCACGCCGAGTACATCGCGGCCGATGTCGACGGAACGGTCCTCCTTCCCGACGGCGTGTCCTACGAACTCGCCGCGCCGACGCTCTGCGCCGGATTCACGGTCTGGGCGGCTATCCGCCGCGCCGAAACGAAGCCTTCCGGCCGGATTGCGGTTGTCGGCATCGGTGGTCTCGGCCACCTCGCGATCCAGTACGCCAAGGCCGCGGGCTATCACGTGACGGCCGTGACGCACAGCCCGGACAAGGCCGATCTCGCCCGCGAGCTCGGTGCCGACGAGGTCGTCTCCGACGGCGCTGGGCTGAAGGCGGCCGGTGGCGCCGACCTGATCATGCACACCAGCAGCAACCACGCCTCCGTCGCGAGCGCGATCGAGGGACTGCGCCCCTGGGGCAAGGTCGTCATGATGGGGATCGCCACCGACGAGTTCAGCCTCCCGGCATTGCCGCTGGTCTCCAACAGCTACCAGATCATCGGCTCAGCCCACAACGGCTACGAGTACCTCGTCGAGGCGCTCGACTTCGTCGCCCGCGGCGAAGTGACCCCGATGATCGAGCTGTTCCCCAAGGAGCGCGTCGCGGAAGCGTACGACAAGGTCGTCAGCGGCGACATCCGGTTCAAGGCCGTGGTCACCTACTAGATCGCCATTCGTCAGGATGGATGGCCCGCCCTTCCTGGCCCCGCACTCCGCCATTTCAAAGGCTCGAACGGCTGCATCCCTGGAATCGGCGATCGGAGCGTTGCCGCCGCAGCTCGGCCTCGACCTCGCTCTCGCCACGGGCGCTCGGTCCATCAATCTGGACGGCGGACTGCCCATCATCGTCCGGGAAACCTCATCGGCGCCGTCGGTGTGAGCTCCGGTACTCCCGATCAGGACGTCGTGGTCGCCGATGCTGCCCGCGATGTCCTGCTCGACGTATTGCACTAGCCCGGGATGCACCCTGCGTCTCGGCACCCGAGAAAGGAAACCCCATCATGTCAAAGCTCCAGGTCGGTCGTCAGAACTCCACTGACATCGAGATCCACTACGAAGACCAAGGCGACGGTCAGCCGGTCGTCCTCATCCACGGGTACCCGCTGGACGGCACGAGCTGGGAGAAGCAGACTGCCGTCCTCCTCGACCGCGGCTACCGCGTGATCACGTACGATCGCCGCGGCTTCGGCGACTCCTCCAAGCCTGCCGGCGGCTACAACTACGACACGTTCGCGGCGGACTTGGATGTGCTGCTCACCCACCTCGACCTGCAGGACGTCATCCTGGTGGGGTTCTCCATGGGTACCGGCGAGCTCGCACGATACGTCTCGAAATACGGGGCCGGGCGCGTGTCCAAGCTGGCGTTCCTCGCATCACTGCAACCGTTCCTGGTTCAGGCCGACGGCAACCCGACCGGCGTTCCCCAGGAGGTGTTCGACGGCATCATTGCGACGGCGCGTGCAGATCGCTACGCATGGTTCACCCAGTTCTTGGCCAACTTCTACAACCTCGATGAGACGCCCCCGATCTCCGAGGAAGTCGTGCGCGCCAACTGGAACACCGCCACCCGGAGCGCGCCCGTCGCGGCCCACGCGGTCGTTCCCGCCTGGATCGAGGACTTCCGTGGCGACATCCGGGCAGTTCGGGAGACCGGCAAGCCCATCCTCATCCTCCACGGAACCGGGGACCGGATTCTGCCGATCGACGCGACCGGGCGTCCGTTCGCGGCTCTGGTCCCCGAGGCGCGATACGTGGAGCTGGATGGTGCTCCGCACGGCCTGCTCTGGACGCACGCCGACCAGGTGAACGCCGCCCTGCTGGAGTTCGTGTCCGCATGACCACCGGTGGCGCTCCGCGGACCGCGGGGCGCCACCGGTTCTGCTTTCCCGCGCTCGATGGAGGCGGATGGCTCCCGCCCCGCAAGAAGTGCGCGACGACCTCGGAGATCAACTCCCGTACGTGTGGCCGCCACGCCCACTCACCCAGTACCGACCCGACGCGATGACGATGCCAGAGGCCGGGACTGGCTCCGCGGCGCCTCTCGTACGACCAATCGACACCAATGCCGGGCAACGGATGCTTTGACAACCTCCGTTCTGGCGCTACCATGTAGCCAATCCGGACCATGTAAATTATTGGGTGCAATTGGTGTAGTGGAGGATTCCTCGGCGTGTGGGGACGGCGCAGATGTCGGAGCTGAACACAGAACTCGCGGATTTCCTGCGGCGCGCGCGGAACAGTGCGGATCGCGGACGTGCCGGCCTCCCCACGGACGGCCGGATCAGGCGCGTACCGGGGTTGCGCCGCGAGGAAGTCGCCATGCTGGCCGGCCTGTCGACGGACTACTACACCCGGCTGGAACAGGGACGCCGCATTAGTCCGTCCGGGGCTGTGCTCGATGCGATTGCTCGTGCTCTGGACTTCAGCGAAGCCCAGAGAGCCCATCTCGGGCATCTCGTGAGTGCGTCAACACGGGTCCGTCCTTCCGCCCCTCCCACCCGTGCGCAGCGGGTCAGGCCGGGGCTTCATCAGTTGCTCGAGGCGCTGACGGGCGAGCCGGCGCTCATCCTCGGCCGCCACACCGACATCCTGGCGACCAACCGCCTCGCGCGACTGCTGTTCGCCGACTTCGACCGGCTGCGGCCGCGAGACAGGAACTTCGCCCGGTGGGTCTTCCTCGCCGACCAAGCGCGAGACCTTTTCCTCGACTGGGAGGTGCAGGCCCGAGTCACTGCGGAGACGCTGCGGCTCGACTTCGGCCGGTACCCCGACGACCCCAGGGCGCACGAGCTGATACGAGAACTGAAAGACCACAGCGTGGACTTCCCCCGATGGTGGACCGAGCATCGAGTGACCCGGCCGACCTTCGGGTCGCTGCGCCTCCAGCATCCGATGGTCGGTGAACTCTCCATCAACTACGAAACGCTCTTGCCACCGGGCGATGCCGAGCAGATGCTCTTCATCTTCACCGCCGAGGCCGGTACGCCGTCGCGCGACGCCCTATCCGCTCTCGCGAGATCGGCCTACTACCCGGCCTCCGAGCGGTCGGCAGCGTCCGTGCATCGCGAGTAACCCTCTGCCGAGGCCCCGGCCCACGGAGAGGAAGCCTCCACCTCCGGGAAACCGCCCCGTGGCCTCGACACGCACGAGCGTGCGGCGGTGTCGGGCGTGCGGCCTGTCGGTCAGAGGTCCGAGGGTGACGTGATGGCCTTGTCAGCCGTCAGCGACCAGCTGTCGAGCATCCTCAATGCGCGCTCGGACGGCGAATTCGGTTCGGGGGAGTACATGTACAGCGTGGTGCGCGGGTCGCCCGGGAGAGTCAGGGTCTCGTAGTCGACGGTGAGGTCGCCGACGACCGGGTGACGCAGGCGCTTGCTGCCGTACGTGCGCTGGTAGACGCGATGCTCGTCCCACCATCGAAGGAACTCCGGGCTGTGTTCGCGTAGCTCAGCGATCAGCTCGGCCGTGGCGCGGTCGTCGGGATCGGTGCCGGCCTCGAAGCGAAGGCTCTCCACGGCCGGACGCGCCTGCTCCTCCCAGTCCACGAACAAGCGTCGCGCTTCCTCATCGAGGAGCATCCATCGCGCGTAGTTGCGTTGGCGCGCGGGAAAGCGCTCGAAGTCGGCGAAAAGGGCCTTCCCCATTCGGTTCTGAGCGAGAACGTCGGCGCGGCGTCCGAGCACGAGGATCGGAACATCCTCGACCGTTTCGATCAGCTGATGAACACCCGGGCGAACGCGTTGTACAGGGTGCGCACGTGGCTGCGGGGGTACCACTCCCAGGTCGACGAGATCGGCGAGATGCGCCCGTCCTGCCGCGTCGAGTTCCAATGCCCTGCCGATGGCGTCCAGGACGGATTCCGACGGGACGATGGGCCTGCCTTGCTCGAGCCGTGCGTAATAATCCGTCGACACCCCCGCAAGGAAGGCGACTTCTTCCCGGCGTAGCCCCGGCACCCGGCGCACTCGACCGTCTGCCGGTAGTCCCGCTCGCGAGGCATCACAAACGCTCCGGGCACGGCGAAGGAAGTCGGCCAGCTCGGTGTTCTTCTCGGACATCCTTCATTCTCACTCTCCGCCCGCCCTAGAGGCGGCCGAAGGGTGGACCTCCGAGTCCTAGGCGGCCGCCGGCCAGGATCATCCGGACGTCTTATGGACCGTTTCGGCGTGGGCCGAGTAGCCAAGCTGGACACGTCGGCGATCGAGCCGACACGTCGACTTCGAAGGAGACAACGTCATGGCTTACCCCACCGATCGTCCGGCCACGTGGTTCGTCACCGGCACGTCCCGAGGCCTGGGCCTCGAGCTCGTCAAGCAGCTTCTGCAGCGCGGCGACAACGTGGCGGCCGCCAGTCGCTCGGCCGGCGACGTGCTCAAGGCTCTCGACGGAACGGACACGTCCCGCCTGCTCGCCCTCACTGTGAACCTGGCCGACCAGGCGCAGGTCCAGCACGCCGTGGACCGGACCAAGGAGCGTTTCGGCGGTCTGGACGTCGTCGTGAACAACGCCGGCTACGGCTACCTCGCGGCCGTCGAAGAGGTCACCGACGCCGACGCGCGCACCATGTTCGACGTGCAGATCTTCGGTGTCTGGAACGTGCTGCGCTCCGTGCTGCCCGACTTCCGCGCTAACCGCAGCGGACACGTCATCAATGTGTCCTCCATCCTCGGCCTGCTGTCGTTCCCGGGCTGGAGCCTTTACACCGCGGGCAAGTTCGCGCTGACCGCGATCACGGAGTCGCTGGCAGCCGAGGTCGCCGATTTCGACATCAAGGTCAACCTGGTCGAGCCCGGCTACATGCGCACCGACTTCCTGAACCCGGTGTCCCTGGCCCAGCCGCTGGACACGACCGACGCCTACCCCGCCATTCGGAGCATGGTGGACCAGCACCTCAACGAGGTCGCCGGCTCGCAGCCCGGTGACCCCGCGAAGGTCGCTGCCGCCATCATCGCCGTGGCGACCGCCGGCACGGCGCCGCTGCACCAGATGCTCGGCAGCGACTCTATCGGTCTCGCCGAGGGACGCCTGGAGGCTTTGACGGCGGACCTCGAAGCATCGCGCGAGCTCGGAGTCACCACCGACTTCGCCCCCTGATCAACGCGGCGGATTCAGGAGGTTGGTCCTCACCGACTCCAGATGTGTGAGCATCGCCTGCCGCGCAGCCGCCGGGTCCCGATCCACGAGAGCCGTGAGCAGCTCGTCGTGCTGGGCTTCATAGGCTTTGCGTCGATCGGCAGTCGCGGCGCGGCGCTTGCTGGTCCCCCACAGCGGAAGGTCGCGTGCGGTGTTCATGGCATCGAAGCTGTGCAGGAGCAGCCCGTTATGCACGGAGGCGGCGATCGCGCGGTGGAAGGCCGAGTCCCAGTTCTCGAACTCGTCGTAGGACTCAGCGGCGTTCCCACGTTTCATGAACGTCTCGATCCGTTCCAGATCACCCGGGGTCGCATTCTGGGCGGCGTGGAAGGCGATCTCCGGCTCCAGGATGATCCGGGTATCCATGATCTCGGCGGGGCTGGTCATGAGCGGCTGACCCGAGGACGGCAGTGAGTGGCCCGCGAGGAAGGTGCCGCGCCCGACGTGGCGGATGACGCGACCTTCCCGCTCGAGCTCGCCGAGTGAGCGTCGCACGGCGCTGCGCGGTAGGACGAGCGACTCCGCCAGTGCCCGCTCGGTGGGGAGTCGGTCGCCGGGGGAGAGCTGCCCGCCCGCTACCGCTCGCTCGATGTAGGCGATCACCGCGTCACTCATAGTTGCGCCCTCGCTTGACGACCAATTCGAACCAATCGTAGCAAATGGTCGACGCGCTCGTCCTTGGAGACGCGACGCGATGGTCGGCACCCGAGGCCGCGCGTCTCCGGTCGCGGAATTTCATAGTGCTTCGCGGAGAGACACGCCAGCCCTCGAGGCAGTGTTGTCGGATTCGAATAGCGTTGAGGGATGGCGCCCGACGAACACCGGCCGGAGGATCTCTACACCGGCCCCATCGACCTGCCCGGAACAGGCACGGTCGACGACGAAACCGATCCCGAGACGATCGAGATCACCTACGACGAGCAACGCTATCCGGCGCGGCCGCGGAGGCTGCGCCCGCGCGACCAGTTCCGCGGCGGAAGCGTACGTCGCATCAAGACCGACCCGCGCACGGCGAACGGTACGAACCCGTCGTACGTGGAATGGCTCGTGCGACAGTCGATGCTCAAGGATGCGGATGTCCTCGCCCGCCAACTCGCGGGACAGCCGGCGATGTGGCGCAATCCGTATGCGCGCCCCGACGCGCGGCGCGCCATCGCCACGAGCGACGTATGGTTCACGGCGTACCCGATCTCGTTCATCACCCGTCCGGGGCAGTCCTTCCTGGCGGCGCTCGGCGATGACGAGCTGTGGTCGACGTTCGAGCGTGTCGGGATCACCGCCATCCACACCGGCCCGGTGAAACGTGCGGGCGGCATCGCCGGATGGCGCGAGACCCCCAGCGTCGATGGGCACTTCGACCGCATCAGCACCGAGATCGACCCCGCGTTCGGCATGGAGGAGGAGTTCCGTGCCCTGTGCGACGTGGCGGAAAGCCACGGCGGCAGTGTCATCGACGACATCGTTCCGGGGCACACCGGCAAGGGCGCCGACTTCCGGCTCGCCGAGATGGGGTTCAAGGACTATCCGGGCATCTACCACATGGTCGAGATCCTGCCGGAGGATTGGGGCCTGCTCCCTGAGGTGCCCGATGGAGTCGACAGCGTCAATCTCGACCTCGCGACCGAGCAGGAGCTCCAAGGGCGCGGGTACATCATCGGCGCCCTCCAGCGCGTCATCTTCTACACCCCCGGCGTGAAAGAGACCAACTGGAGCGCGACGGCGCCCGTGATCGGCCCCGACGGCATCACGCGCCGATGGGTGTACCTCCACTATTTCAAGCAGGGTCAGCCCTCGATCAACTGGCTCGACCCGACCTTCGCGGGTATGCGTCTCGTCATCGGGGATGCTCTGCACTCACTCGGCGAGCTGGGCACGAGCGCTCTGCGCCTGGATGCCAACGGCTTCCTCGGCGTGGAGAAGAGCGCCGAGGGCCTTCCTGGGTGGTCGGAGGGACACCCGCTCTCCCACGCGGCGAACCACATCATCGCCGGAATGGTGCGGAAGGTCGGCGGCTTCACCTTCCAGGAGCTCAATCTCACGATCGAGGACATCCGCGACACGGGGGCCGTCGGAGCCGACCTCTCCTATGACTTCATCGGCCGTCCGGGCTACCACCACGCCCTCGCAACGGGTCAGACGGAGTTCCTCCGGCTCGCGCTGACGACGTCGCTCGAGCTCGGCGTCCAGCCGGTCCAGCTCGTGCACGGGATGCAGAACCACGACGAGCTCACCTACGAGCTCGTGCACTGGGCGACGCGGCGCGAGGATGAGCGTTTCCGCTTCCGAGGGGGCGAGATCTCCGGCAGTCAGCTCGCCGAGGTGGTGCGCGCCGAGCTCACCGAGAGCCTGACCGGCACAGCGGACTACAACCGCGTCTTCACCCAGAACGGCATCGCCTGCACGACGACCTCGCTCATCGCGGCGACGCGGGGGATCGCCCGGCTGGACGAGATCACCGATGCCGACGTCCCCGCCATCCGCGATGCGCACCTCCTCCTCTGTGCGTACAACGCCTGGCAGCCCGGCGTCTTCGCGCTTTCCGGTTGGGACCTGGTCGGCATGCTCACCGTGCCGTCCGACGAGGTCGCCGACCTGGTCGCGGCGGGCGACACCCGGTGGATCGAGCGCGGGGCGCACGACCTGCTCGACGTCGACCCGCAGGCGACGCGCTCCGCGGCAGGCATGCCCCGTGGGCGCGCGCTCTACGGCCCGTTGCCCGCACAGCTCGACGACCCGGACTCCTTCGCCTCACGTCTCGCCGGGATCCTCGACCTCCGGCGGGAGCACGGCATCGCAACGGCGACGCAGGTCGACATTCCCGAGGTCGCGCACCCCGGGATGCTCGTGCTCGTGCACCGCCTCGACAACGGAAACGCGGAGTCGAACGCCCCCATGCAGGTGACCGTGCTCAACTTCTCCGCCGAGGCGACCGAGGGCACCGTTCGGTCGGAGCAGCTCATTCCGCAGAGCGAAGTGGTGGACGCAGCCTCAGGCGACACGGTCGGACGCGTCGACGATCTCCAGAGCTTCCCCATCTCGTTGCCGGCGTACGGAGCGCTCTTCCTCGTGCTGAAGCCGGTGGAGCCCACCGCCGAGTGACTCAGCGGTGGGGCTCGGGGGTGAGAGCAGCGTCGATGCCGGCGAGCGGCACGGGCAGCCAGTCCGGGCGGTTGCGCGCCTCGTAGATCGACTCGTAGACCGCCTTGTCGAGCACGAGCGCCCGGAGCAGCATCGGGTCGAGAGCGACCGATCCGGCAGCACCGGCGTAGGCGTCGACGAACGCCGCGCGGCAGTCGGCGGCCCAGTCGCCCGCATCGGGACCGCCGGCCACCGCGCTGGCGTAGTCGAAGGATCGGAGCATCCCGGCGACGTCGCGGGGAGGAAGGTCGGGGATCGCGCGCTCCTCCATCGGGCGGAGGGGCTCTCCCTCGAAGTCGACGATCCGCCATCCGCCACCCGGCACCGCGAGCACCTGGCCGAGATGCAGGTCGCCGTGGATGCGCTGCAGCGGCGGCCACGGGCGGTCGAGCGCGGCCTGGTAGACGGCTTCGATTGCAGCCCGCCGGTCGGCGACGGCGGGCACCTCGGTCGCAGCGTCCGCGAGCCGCCGCCCCCACGCGGCCGCGGTGGCCGTCACGTCGTCCGGTTGGGCATCCACCGTCTCCAGCGCCGCGCCGAGAGCTCCGTGCACCCCGGCGACGGCGATACCCAGATCGCGCGCGGCCTCGGTGAAGTCCCGCCCCTCCCGCGCGGCCTCGAGCGCGACCGCCCAGCCGTCACGCACGTCACGGATGAAATCCTGCGCGAAACCCAGGGTGCCGCGCGCGATGCCGGACTCGCGCCCGACATCTGGCCACTCGGCCTCGAGGCTCCCCAGGAAGCGCGGCACGAACGGCGACCCCGCGTCGCTCAGCACGCGCTGGACGGTGACGTCAGGATTCTCGCCGTGGTGAAGGGTGCGGAAGAGCTTGAGGATGATCGTCGGCTGCCCGTCCTCTTCGAACACGATCGACGTGTTGGACTGCTCGCCCGTGAGCACCCGCGAGCCCGTCACTCGGGTGACATCGACCCCCATCTCTGCGAGCATCCCGGTGGCGAAGGCCGGATGCCGGGTCGCATCGACGAGATAGCCGTCGGCGTCGTGCCCGATGACGTCATCCGCTGCCGTGGGAGATGCCACGGCCGACAGGGGGACGTGGTAGAGCGCTGGCAGTGACCCGGCGTCATCCATGATCAGGTAGCGCGTGGCCGCAGGGGCAGGCTGGGCGTCGAGGATCCGGAACCGGGGTTCGTGGCTCTTGCCTGAGTACCATCGCTGCCGCGCCACCCAGGCGCCGAGGTCATCCGTGTATTGCACACTCCAGCATGATCCAGGACGCACCCAGGAGAAAGGGGTGGACGGGCGCGGCAGGCGCGTAGTACGTCGGCCTACGCCCGGGTCCCCACGTAGATCGTGTTCGACGACGTTCCGCCGGTGAGACGGTTGTCGAAGGCCACGACGTGGGCCTCGCAGTCATGGAGAACCGACGAGAGCGTCGCCATGAAGTCGGCGTCTGGGGGGTCGTCCGACCACAGGGCGAAGACGCCCCGGTCGGTGAGGTGCCGCGCGAGGGATTCGAGTCCTCCCGCGGTGTAGAGGTCGGCGTGACTCGGATCGAGGGTGTGCCGCGGAGAGTGATCGATATCGAGCAGGATGACGTCGTACCGGGCGTCTTCGGGCCCAGGCGTGCCGCGCACCACGGCGAAGAAATCGTCGTGGATCAGGGTCGCCCGGGGGTCTCTGACAAGCTGCGCAGACATCGGGAGCAGTTCGCGCTCGTGCCACCCGATCACCGCGGGGAGGGCCTCGATCACATCCAGCTTTCGTACGCGGCTGTCGTGCAGCGCGGTCACGGCCGTGTATCCGAGCCCCAGACCCCCCACGAGCACGTCGAGGTCAGTGCCTTCTGCGGCGGCGAGGCCCAGGGTCGCCAGCTCTTCCTCGGCGCGAGTGAACAGGCTCGACATGAGGTATTCGTCCTTCAACTTCACCTCGTAGATCAGTTCCCCGGTGGCCGGGTCTGCGCGGCGGCGGAGGCTGAGCTCGCCCATCCGCGTCTCCTGCCAGTCGAGTTCCTCAAATCGAGCGATCATGTGGGGCTCTCGTTCTGTAGCTGCGGGGCGAGGGGGGCGGACGAATGTCGTGTCGCCGCTTCATCCTCCCCGATCGGGCCGAATCTGCGAAGTGCGTCCCGGCACGAGCGGTCGTGTGGGCCGTTATCGGGTCGTCGCCCGGCAAGATGAGGGGATGATCGATACAGCGGGCGCCGAACCCGAGGGACGCATCGTGCTCGTGCGGCATGGCGAAACCGAGTGGAGCCGAAACGGGCGCCACACCGGGCTGACGGACATCCCCCTCACGGACACCGGCGCGTACAAGGCAGAGCTGGCGGGGACGCTTCTCGCTACGCGGCGCTTCGATCTGGTGCTCTCCAGCCCACTGCACAGAGCGGTCGAGACCGCCCGCCGCGCGGGGTACCCCGACGCGCACCAGGACGCGCGGCTCGTGGAGTGGGACTACGGGGCATACGAGGGCCTGACCACGCCCGAGATCGTGGAACAGCTCGGACGCCCCTGGACGGTCTGGGAGGCGGGGACACCGGCGGGCGACAGCCCGGGTGAGAACGTCGCACAGGTCACTGCTCGCGCCGAGTCGCTGCTGGAGTCCATCCGCCCTCGCCTTCTCCGTGGCGAGCAGGTGCTGCTGTTCTCGCATTCGCACTTCCTGCGCGCCCTGGCGGGCGTGTGGCTCGGCTTGACCGCGGCGGGTGGCCGCTACTTCGTCCTCGGCACGTCGGCGATCAGCGAGATCGGGTACGAACACGGCTCGGAGGTCATCGTGCAGTGGAACCACGTGCGCGGGCGGTGAGGGGCGCCTCCCATCGGGTCACCGCCGATGTGGGGCTGGCGCGACCGAGCCGTCGCGCCTTGTCGCGCAACACACGCACGACGCACAAACCGTTGCGTTACCCTGGGCCCACCTAGGGGGAGAGTGATGTTCAGGCACGTGGTGATGTGGCGGCTCGATTCGGACGACGTGGCGGAGCGAACGCGGATGCAGCAGCAGATCATCGACGCGATGGCGCCGCTGCCCGACGCCATCGCGGCCATCCGGAGCATGCGGCTGGACGCGAACGCGGTGCTGCACGACGAGAACGCCGATCTGGTGCTGACGATGGATTTCGACAGCCTCGAGGACTTCGAGGAGTACCGTCACCATGAGGCGCACGTGGCCGTCTCGCCCGTGATCGCCCGTCTGTACCGCACCCGGCTCGCGGTCGACTTCGAGGTCTAGCGGAATCCCCTTCCGCCCCCACGCTGATGCACGTCAGCCGACCCTGAACAGGCCGGCGAGGACCGCATGGTGGAGGTCCTCATCGTGGAGCAGATGCCGCACGTCGGTGGACTGCGAGCGGTCGGCTGCGGTGCGGACGGCGCGGCGCACCGCGGCGCTGCGACCGACACCCACCGCGGCGGGGTGTACGTACGAGGCGCGGGCGACGGCGGGGGTGTTGCCCAGCAGATAGGCCGCGCCGTGGAAGGGGCGCAGGTCGTCGCGGATGCGGAGGACGTCCAACGGGGGGAGCGCGGCTCCGGCCGTGAGCGCCGTCGCGGCCACGGTGGCCCCCCACGTGCGGAATGTCTTGGCCGAGGATCCGACCCCGGCATGCGTATGGATGTATGCGTTCACGGTCGCGCTGTCGACCCGGTGCACATGGGGCGGGTCGAATGTGGAGAAGATCCATTTCTGGGGGTCCGCATGGTCATCGAGGCGAGCCCGCAGCACCCTGGCCACCTGCGGATCACGGATGACCACGTGATGGCCGATGTGTTCCTTTCCGACGAAGTCGAACACCACCTCATCCCCCGTCACAGTCACGTGCGCGGTCGTCAGGGTGGTCAATCCGAAGGTGTGATTGTCCCGCGCGTACCGATCGTTCCCGACGCGGAACAGCCCGCGGTCCAGGAGGCGGACCGCAGCGGCGGTCACTGCCGTGACGCGGGGTGTGTCCGCGTCACGCAGGTCGGCGTCGACCCGCTGCCGCAGCGTCGGCAGAGCGCGAGCGAACTGCTGGAGGTGCGCGTACTTGTCCTCGCTCGCGCGGGCGATCGCGTCGGGGGAGTAGCGATACTGCGTTCTCCCGCGGGCGTCGATCCCCGTGGCCTGCAGCGGTGCCGACGCATCCGTTGTCACCCAGACGTGCGTCCAGGCGGGCGGGAGGTGCAGCCCCGTCAGTCGGGCGAGCGATTCGGGATCGGTGACCGGAACACCGTCATCGTCGACCCACCGCGACTCGCGGCCGCCGAGTCTGTGCAGGCCGGGCGGCCGAGGCACATGGCGCAGCGGAACCGTGTCGCTCATGCTCACACTCTGCCGCGTTCTTCCCGCGTTCACCCGACTGATTCGCGCGGACGGGATGACGCCTGCGCGGCGGCCCTGCGGGTACGCTCCGACGGGGTCGGCGCCGCACACGTCGCCGGCCGTCGCCCACCACCCCTGTGATCCAGCGGCCAAAGCGAGCACACTGTGGTCGGGGGGTGGCTGTGTCCCGATTCATGCTGACCGCCGTACCGTTCACCGGTCATGTCGCGCCGCTGTGCGCGGTGGCGACCGCGCTCGTCGCGCGCGGGCACGAGGTCCGCTTCTACAGCGGGTCGGCCTTTCGCGGACGGATCCAGGAGACCGGAGCGACATTCGTCCCGTGGAATACCCCGCCGGACTTCGACGAGAACGATCTGGCGTCGACCTTTCCTCGTCTCGTCGGCAAGAAGGGGGCGCGGCAGCTTCTCATCAACGTCGTCGATGTCTTCATCCGGACCGCCCCCGCCCAGGTCTCCGACTTGATGGCCGAGTGGGAACGTGCGCCCTGGGACGCGATCGTCGGCGACGAGGTGTCCGTCGGTGCCGTGTTCTTCGCGGAGAAGACGGGGTGCCCGTGGGGGACCTTCGCGGTGCTTCCCCTGAACATGGTGGGCCCGGGTGGCCCTCCCAGCGGTCTGGGCATCGCACCGGGCCGCAATGCCCTCACGAAGGCGCGGGATGCGGCGCTCCGTGCCGCTGTCCCTCTCCTCTCGCGACCCCTACGCAGGCCGCTCGCCGAGGCGCGGGCGGCGAGCGGACTTCCCCCGTCGCCCCTGACCTTCGACAGGGCGGTCTTCTCGCCGCGGCTCGTCGTCGCCAGCGGTTCGCCCCTGCTCGACTACGCGCGAGACGACCGGCCGGGCTCCGTCCACTTCGTGGGCGCCGCCCAGCAGCCGCCGGCCAGGCCGCCGTCGCTTCCCGACTGGTGGGGCGAGCTCGATGATCGCACGGTGGTGCATGTCACGCAGGGAACGCAGAACATCAACCCCGACGACCTCATCCGCCCCGCCCTCGAGGCGCTGAGCGGCAGGGACGTGCTCGTCGTGGTCGCTACGGGCATCCCCGACCGCGACGCGCTGCCGTTCACGGTCCCCTCGAACGCCCGCATCGCGGGGTTTCTCCCCTATGCCGAGCTTCTTCCCCACGTTGACGTCGTCGTGACCAACGGCGGGTGGGGAGGCGTGCTCGCGGCGCTGAGCCGCGGCATTCCTCTCGTGATCGGGGGTGGTGACCTGGACAAGCCCGAGATCGCAGCGCGCGTGGCGTGGTCGGGCGCCGGCGTCAACCTGCGGACCGGCACGCCCTCTGCAGCAGCCATCGGCCACGCCTTCGACCTGGTCATGGAGGACCCCACGTACCGGTACGCGGCGTCCCAGGTCGGTGCCGACCTGCGCAGCCGCGGCGGTGCGCCCCGCGCCGCCGAGCTGTTCGAGACGCTGCTCCCCGGCTGACGCGCTCGGAGGGAGCCGCTCGTCGAGGCCGCTCGCCGGCTCCTGGGTCAGCCCACGTCGTCGAACAGAGGACATTTCTCCTTCAGTCGCCTGTGCCGTCCGAGAGAATCTGCGTCCGAAAGCTGGCAGCCAGTTCGGCAGCTCGACGCCGGCCCTCGGAGATTTCGGCGTCAGACAGGTGCGGAGGTTGAGCGTCCGGACCGTCCAGCGCCACCCCGACTCGACGGAAGTACTCGTCTTGTCCAGCTGGCGCGCACACGCACAGCATCACGGCACCGGCGTCGGAGGTGTTCCGAAAGAAATGCGGGGCGTTCGCCGGGATGTTGACGCTCTGCCCGGCGCGTGCGGAGACCTCTTCGCCACGGAAGGTGAACGTGATCGTGCCTTCGAGGATCGTGAACAGCTCCTCGAAGTCGTGCCGGTGCGGCGGCGGGCCGCCCCCAGGGGGAACGCGCATTTCGATCAGGCAATACCCTCCGGCGGTCTGTTCACCCGTGATGATCAGACCGTAGACGTCGCCAGCGAGGAAGATCCAGTCCGTCTGCTCTTCGTTGGAGATGGTGAGCGCGCGACCTGGATCGTCGGGCGGGAGGGTCGGCGACGGCGGGTTCGGCATGGGACTCCTCGTCAGGCGGCGGCCTCGGAGCTGACTGCTCCCGCCGCGGTCTCGATGAGCTCTACGACTTCCGTCGGGTGGGTCAGCATCGCGAGATGCGGAGCCTCGACCTCGACGACCTGCGTCCCCGCGCGCTCGTACCCGAAACGCTCGACATCCGGGTTGATGGTCTTGTCGGCTGTCGCCAGGAGGCCCCAGCTCGGCTTCGTCTTCCACGCGGCGGCCGTGGCTTTCCCGGTGAGGGCGGCGTCGGCGAACGAGCGCTGGGATACGGCGAGCACCTCCGCCGTACGGGGGTCGAGTCCGGCGGCGAAAACCGGCAGGAACCATTCGGGATCGACGGAGAGGTCGACCCCGTCCTCTCGCCCGGGAACCGGGTTGGGGAGGGTGACGATGTGCTCCAGAAGCTCGGAATCGGGGTAGCGGGCACCCATGTCGGCGGCGCTCTCGCCCTCGTCCGGAGCGTAGCCGGCGATGTAGACGAGGCCGACGACGTTCTCGGCGGCTCCCGCAACCGTGATCACTGCGCCACCGTAGGAATGACCCACGAGGAGGACGGGGCCGTCAACGGCCTCCACGACCAGGCGGACGCTCGCGGCATCGCCGGCGAGCGTCCGCAGGTGGTTCGGGGGAACGACCACTCGGTAGCCGCGATCGAGGAGTTCCCGAGTGACGGGGGTCCAGCTCCCCGCGTCGGCGAAGGCTCCGTGGACCAGGACGATGGTGGGTCTGCTCATACGTTGTCTCCATATCGGTTGCGCGTTGCGGAGGATCGTCCGCGAATCCTCCGACTGTAGGAGTAGGTCTGCCGCGCACAAAGAGGCGGGTTCGCACAGCCGCTGTGCAGATCCGCACGGGGAATCGGGGGGTTCGCTGTGTTGCACAAGGTCGACGTCACGAGCGTTCGCGCGGATGATCTGCGCTACCTCGCGGCGGTGGCGCGCACCGGCCGGCTCGTTGCTGCAGGTCGGAGCCTCGCGGAGGAATGAAGAGGCGGTCGAGAGAGCCGCGCAATCTGTGGCCGGGGTCGCGGAGCGAGCCGTTACGGGCACTATTCGCATCACGGCTGCCGACGGCTTGGGGACGCGTTTCGTCACACCGGCTCTGACGAAGCTCCGGGCGAGGCATCCCGGTCTGAATGTCGAACTGGTCACAGGCGCTCAGCATCTGAATGTGCGTCAGGCGTACTTCGACCTCGCGGTCATCATCGGTGAACGGCCCAAGAGTCGGCTCTACGTAGAGACCTGTGCGCTTACGACTCGGCCTTCTATGCAACGGCCTCCTACCTGGAGGAGCAGGGCGACCCCGTCTCCGCCGAGGAGTTGAAGTGTCACCCGCTCATCTACTTGGTCGATTCCCTCGAGCGCGTGGGGCAGATCTAGCCCCAGGGCGACGGGAGCAATATTCCGACGGAATCCCCGCAAGAGCCGGGCGGTGTCGTGCGCGTCGTCTTTCGTATCGTTCCCCCATGAGCACACTTTCGGGCAAGACCGTCATCATCACCGGGGGCGCCAACAATCTGGGTGGCGCGATAGCCCGCCGGATCGGAGAGGAGGGAGCGAACGTCGTCGTCCACTACAACAGTGAGGCGACAGCCGGGGCCGCGGAAGAGACCGTGGCAGCCGTCGAAGCCTCGGGTGGTGCGGGGGTGGTCGCGCAAGCCGATCTAACGGATTCTGCGCAAGTCGATCGCGTCTTCGCCACCGCCCTTGATGCGTATGGAAGCCTCTACGGGGTGGTCAACACCGCCGGCCGTGCGGTGGGCACGAACATGACGTCGTTCGAGGAGAAGGACGCCGACGAGATGATCGCGGTCAACACCAAGGCCGCGTTTCTCGTGCTCCGAGCCGCGGCGCGGCAGGTCGAAGACGGCGGCAGGATCCTGAACACCGTGACTTCTCTCGTCGCCGGCTTCACGCCGCTCTACTCGGTGTACGCCGGAACCAAGGCATCCAACGAGCACTACGTCCGAGCGCTCGCGAAGGAATTGGCCGGCCGGAGGATCTCGGTCAACAACGTCGCGCCGGGGCCGATGGACACCTCCTTCTTCTGGAACGCCGCGCACGAGGGCGAAGCGGAACTGGTCAGCAGCATGGTGATGGAGGGCCGGCTCACACGCATCGAGGACATCGTTCCGTGGTTCTATTTCCTGTTGACCGATGGCCGGTGGGCCAGCGGCCAGACGTTCTTCGTGAACGGTGGTTTCACAACGCGGTGAGGGGCCCCACCGTCATCCTCGCCTCCTACCCGAGCGCGACGGGAAGCGGTGCGTCCGGATCGGCCGCAGGGGTTCTCCGGAACTCCCGTCGGAACGCGCTCGGCGTCACACCGTAGCGCCGGCGGAACGCGGCCGTGAAATGCGAGGGCGTGGCGAATCCTGCATCCACCGCGACGGCGGCGATGCTCTCGTCCGTCTGGTGCAACGCCGTGCGGGCAGCGGACAGGCGGCTGTCCAGCACGTACTGCCATGGCGTCTGCCCGACGGCACGACGGAACGCGCGGGAGAAGTGATAGACGCTGAGCCCGGCGATCTTCGCGAGGTCGCTGAGCGAGATCGGGGCGCCCGGTTCGGTCCTGATGTACTCGATCACAGCGCCGAAGTCGGAGGCGAGTGGTCCGGGCTCTTGCAGGCGCCGCGTGCTGTGGCGAGCGAGAATGTGGACAGCCATGAACCGGGCGGCCGACTCGGCGTACAAAGCGTCGGCCCCCTCTCGAGCGGCGCGTTCCAGTGCGCGGACACACGCCTCCAGGAGTGGGTCGTTCGTCGCGAGAAGATCGGGCAGCTCGTCAGCGGAGAACGCCGTGTCGCCTCCCAGCGGGTCCGCGAAAACGTCTTCCGGAAATTCGACGTGGATCGTACGGAGTCCGACGGGAACCGCCGACGTCCACCGCAGGTGGGGGGATCGGCCCGCGGGGGTCATGCCCAATCGTCCCGGGACGTAGAACGCGCGGCGAGGAAGTGGGGTCAGCGACTGGATGGACGCCTCTCCCTGGGTGACGAGGACGACCTTGAAGCGATCGGAAGCTTCGAGGTGCGCCTCCTCCACGTTCGGGGGATGAGCGAACTCCGCGACACGCACGTCGGGCCAAGAGGCGTGGCCGTCGCTCGTGAACAGCCGCGTCTCCCAATCGGCAGGGGTCTCGGGAGAGCGCAATGGGTGCCCTTCGCGTCGTCGCTGGGAGTGGACCTCGCGGACGTGTCGATGTCCGCATCTGATTCGTGACGTAACGCCGGTAGGATGGGGTAACGCCGATAACGATAAAGCGATACCGCCGGTACTGCAATCGTCGATAACAGTGAATCGTTAGCATTGGGTCATGCCGAAAGCCTCCGAGCACCGTCAGAACGTCATTGCGGCCGCTGCTCGCCTCCTCGCGGAGGGCGGTCTGGACGCGGTCACGACTCGGTCGGTGAGCGCGGCGGCGAACGTCCAGCCCCCGACCATCTATCGCCTCTTCGGCGACATGCGAGGCCTGCTGGATGACGTGGTCCGGGACGGGTTCGAGCGCTACTTCACTCAGAAGCGGGGCCTCGAGCGTACGGACGACCCCCTCGCCGACCTCGCCCACGGGTGGCAACTCCACGTCGGCTTCGGGCTCACGTACCCGGCTCACTACCGGCTGATGTACGGCATGGCGCCCTCCGCCAGGCTGGGCGATGTGCGAGCGGAGGCGGATGAGATCCTCCGAGGCCTCGTCGGTGCGGCGGCCAGGGCGGGACTGCTGATGATGGAGCCGGAGGAGGCAGCGCGGATGATCCACGCAGCGGGGGTCGGGGTGACCCTTCAGCTGATCGAGGATGGGGTGATCGACCCGTTGGCGCCGTTGTCCGTCCGCACCCGTGACGCGGCGTTCTCGGCGATCACAGCGCCGGAGCCGATCGCCGACTGCGACACCGCCCAGCTGGCGATCACCCTCCGTGCAACCCTGGGCGGCGACGGATCCGGGCTGTCGGCGGGGGAGGCGCTGCTACTCGACGAACTCCTCCTCCGGCTCTCGGGCGCCTGACGCCGCGGTCGCCGGTGCGTGCCGTCGCCCAGGTCTGGCGATGGCTTGCCTCAACCCCTTGGCAGCAGCTCCGGTCAGCTCGTGGCGGAGAACGCCCACGCCGGAGCTGTGAGCGACGACCCCGCCGTGTCGTCCTGACATTCGGCAATGACCCCTGACGACGAGGTGACATGCGATGTCCTGGATGCGCGCCGGCGCGCTGACGTGCGAGCGACCTTTGGCGCTCTTGTGCGGAGCGCGACTGTAACAAATTCGTATACACGCCACATCACTTGCGACGTGGATTGTTCCGCTGCGCTGGACACGAGCCTATTTCCGCCTGTGCGGCCAACCCGCTTCACCGGTCTCACAGGCAGGCCTACGGTGTCGTATACGATCGGGTCATCGCCAAGTGGAGGAAACATCGTGTCGGACACCCAGAAGTCAGAGTTGCGGGGTAGCGCGCTCGTCGATGCCATCCGCGATCAGATCATCACCGGTCGCCTGACGCCCGGGTCCCGGGTCACGGAGCCCGCCCTCGCTACGCAGTTCGGCGTTTCCCGCGTGCCAGTCCGTGAGGCGATACGTGCGCTTGCGGCGGAGGGCCTCATTGACCTGCGTCCCTACGGGTCCCCTACTGTGAAGGCGCTCACGGACCAGGTGGCGCGCGAGGTGCGTACCGCGCGCGCGATCCTCGAACCGCACACGGCCCGCTTCGCGGCGCTCCACCGCACCGATGCAGACTTGGCTCTCATCGAGGCCATCCTCGTTGCTGGAGAGGAAGCCATCGCGCGCGGCCAGATGGACAAGCTCCACCGCCTGAATACGCGCTTTCACGATGGTGTGGCCAGCGCTTGCGGCAATGAAGTCCTCGGCGGGTTTGTACATCAGCTCTCCTACCGCTCGGAATGGATCAATACCGCCACCATCCCCGCTGCCAACCGGTACTTCTGGCGAGATCACCGTGAGATCCACGACGCGATCGCTGCTGGGGACGCCGATCTGGCGGAGACGCTCATGGCGGCGCACGTTCACCGCGCCGCGGCGCAGCCGACGGCGATGGATGCCGTGGCCCGTGCGCGGAGCGAGGGGGGCTACGTTTCCCCGGTGCCTCCCAGCAACCTCTCGGCATGAGACGAGGCCGTACGTCAGCACGATCACGCTTCTCCCTGAGCGTGATTCGCAACCACTCCGTGAGAGGGTCCGCATCGTGATTCAGGACAGGTCAGCGCCCACGCCCGGCGCACCATCGACCCGCGCGCTCGTCGGGGGCCGTGTTCTCTCGTTCGACGACCGGTCTTCGGAGGCGACGGCGGTGGCGTGGCGGGGGGACACCATCATCGCGGTGGGCAGCGATCGAGCGGTCCTCGCGGAGGCCGGCCTCGATCAGGCAAGTGCCACGGAACTCGGCGGACGGGTAGTGATGCCTGGCCTCACCGATGGGCACGCACACCTCGATCGGTACAGCCTCGGTTCCGACCTGCCTGGCTTCGAAGACTGCAGGTCACGCGCCGACGTGCTTGCGGTTATTGCCGAAGCGGCTGCGTCCCGAGCCCCCGGTGAATGGATCGTTACCCGGCCGGTGGGAAGTCCGCCGTACTATGACGAGGCAACCCCCGGTGGTGACCGGCTCGTCCCTACCCGTACCGAACTCGATGCGGTAGCGCCGGACAACCCTGTGTATATCCGGCCGATCTGGGGCTACTGGAATCCCGACGCCCCGCTCGTCTCTGTTGCGAACACTGCCGCTCTCCGGGCAGCCGACCTCGATCCGGAGCGCATCGTGTCGCCTAGTTCGGCTGTGCAGCTCATGCGGGATGAGTCCGGCCGGTTCTCCGGGGTTTTCGTCGAGCACACGCGGAACCCGATCGTGGAGCACACCCTGCTCTCGCGAGCGCCCACATTCACCATCGAGCAGCGCGCCGCCGCAATTAGAGCAGGATGGTCGGCATACGCGTCATTCGGAACGACGGCCTATTTCGAGGGTCATGGACTGGCCGACGAGGTGCTGGATGCGTACGGGGAAAACGGGTCGGGCGAGCTGAGAGCAAGCCTGATCTGGAGCCCAGATTGGAACTGCCACGACCTGCGCGGTGTGGGGCGGCTCGTGGCGGAACGCCGAACGAAGCTCGGTGCTCTGCAGACAAGGCTCGAGCTGCAGGGCGTCTTCATCGAACTGGATGATGGCACTGGTGACGCCGCGCTGCGCGCCGGCCATCGGCCACATACGGGGTGGGCAGGCTTCAGCGCGGGAGCGGCGCTCTCACCCGACGCGGCGCGGAATCTGCTTCGATCCGCGGCGGAAGCAGGGATCCGCGTGGCGGGCATTGACGCTCGCCTCCTACCGCTCATCGACGAGATCGACCGCGACATCCCCGTGGCGCCACTCCGCTGGGTTCTCGGGCACGTCCCGATTCTGTCCGCCCCTCAGATCGAATTGATCGCGAAACTGGGACTGGTCGTCACCACCATCGCGCCCTACTTCCTTCACCGCACCGGCGACGCCCTCCCTCGGACCGCCGGAGCTCCGGGACAGATCCTGCCGCTGCCGCAACTCCGCGCGGCCGGTGTCACCGTTGCTTTCGGCAGCGACAACGTGCCGATTTCCCTGTGGGAGTCCGTATGGGCGGTCACAGAGCGTATGACCGCCGGCGGTGCAGCCATCGACCCTGACAACGCGCTCAGTCGGGAAGAGGCACTCCATGCCGCAGTGCGCGGTGGGGCCTTTCTGACTCGCGAGGAATCATGGCGGGGGGTGCTGCGGGCGGGGATGGCTGCCGATTTAGTGGTGCTCGGCGCCAATCCCCTCACATGCAGTGTGTCGGCTCTGCGATCCATGCAAGCCGAGGCCACCGTCGTTGCGGGCAAGGTCCTACACGGCCGCATCTAGCGGCCGATCCTTCTGTTGGTTGAGGAATCTCGCAACAACTGTATATAGTGGCCATAATCCCGGTTCGTATACGAACCACATCGCGAGACTTTCGGGTCGCCGTGGGTCCAGGGGAGGTGCAATGCCGAGAAGTCTGTTCGCCCTCGTTCGCCAGCGCTGGTCTGCGCACCTTCGACCAGCCGACCTATTGGAGGCCCCGTGCCCATCGATCGCCGACTCCGCCTCACCGCTCTCGCTGCCGTGGCTGCGGGCGCACTCGTTCTAACCGCGTGCGCTGGTCAGCCAGCATCCTCTGAGGGTGGGGACGCGGTGACTGCCCGGATCATCACCGTCGGGACGCCCGGGTCGAACGTTGGTTTCCTCTTCGATGACATTCCAACAGCGGTGGAGGCCGTCGGCGGAACCGCCGACGACGCCGGGTACTTCCCCTCGACAGAGCCTGCGCTGGAAGCCCTGAATAGCGGAGCAGCCGACTTCGCTACCGTTGTCACCTCTGGCGCTCTCACCGGACTGACGGGATCAGGCGACTACCTCTTCCTCGGTGTGAGCAAGCGTTCCGCGGGCTCGAGCTCATCGATCGTGGTCCCCGCCGACAGTGACATCGAGTCCATCGAGGACCTCGTGGGCCGCTCAGTCGCTGTCACTAAGGGCGCTGCGGGCGAGTACATCGTTGACCAAGCGATGCTCAATCGGGGCTTGCCGAGTGATTCGATTGAAAAGATCTACCTCGGTCCGGGCGACGCCGCTGGAGCATTCACTCAAGGATCCATCGACGCCTGGGCGGCCTTCGCGACCTTCATCCCGGCTGCGGTCAACAATATGAATGGCCGGATCCTGGTGATGGGCGACGACGAACTCACGGGCAAGCTCGACTACCCGGTGCTGGTCGTTCGCCGCGACTTCGCCGAGGCAAACCCTGAGGTGACGGCAGCGGTGCTGGAGGGGTACGCCGCAGGTGGCGCCCATGTTCTGGAGGATCCGGACGAGTATCTCGCGATCCAGAAGGCCGCGAACGACTTCAGCCCGGAACAGCTCGATTACCTGCTTGAAACGCTCTTCGTATACGAGGCGTACG
This sequence comes from Microbacterium sp. Z10_103, assembly GCF_058310455.1. Taxonomy (NCBI): domain Bacteria; kingdom Bacillati; phylum Actinomycetota; class Actinomycetes; order Micrococcales; family Microbacteriaceae; genus Microbacterium; species Microbacterium sp. Z10_103. Next base: position 3,895 of record NZ_JBZEGK010000002.1, on the reverse strand, counting down.
ACGAGGACACGCGCGCGGAGCTCCAGGAGAGCATCGACTCCTGGCACGAGACGGGTACTCTCACAAAGACATTCGAGGTCGAGGACATCATCTTCGACGGGTCGGCTGCGACGGACTAGTCGGTCGTCATGTCCTCTCCCAAACTGATTCCCGGAGCTGGCGCGGCTCCGACCGTCACTGCAACGCTCTCGGTACCGCGGCGCGCGACGTGGTGGTCGCGCATGCGGCCTCTCCGAACCGTCGGGCCGCTTGCGCTGCTCGTCATCTGGCAGATCGCGGCCATGACCGGGTTCATCCCCGTCACAGTCCTGCCCCCGCCCCTGGAGGTGGTGAGGACCGGATGGGAGTTGTGGTCGACCGGCGAGCTTCAAGTGCACTTGCTCGTCTCATTGCAGCGCATCGGTCTCGCGCTCATCCTTGGCGTCGGGGTAGGTCTTGTACTCGCGGTGCTGGCTGGCCTGTGGAAGGTCGGTGACGCGCTCATCGATCCGATCATGCAGATGATGCGTACGGTACCGGTGCTGGCTCTCGTGCCGTTGTTCATCCTCTGGTTCGGTATAGGCGAACCCTCGAAGGTGCTGATGATCGCCCTCGCGGTGGTATTCCCGGTCTATCTGAATACGTATGCCGGCATTCGCGGTGTCGACCGGAAACTGTTCGAAGTCGGGGTCATCGTTCGCTTGTCGCCCATGGCGCGCATCCGCCACATCGTCCTCCCTGGTGCGCTCCCCGGTTTCCTCACGGGACTCCGCATGTCGCTTGGTGTGGCGTGGCTCGTGCTGGTCATCAGCGAGCAGGTCAATGCCTCTGAGGGCGTCGGCTATCTCATGAACAACGCGCGGCTCTATCTGCGCACAGACGTGATCGTCTTGGGCATCCTCATCTATGCACTTGCGGGCTATCTCTCCGACCTGCTCGTCCGCGTAATCGAGAAGCGCGCCCTCGCCTGGCGCCAGGGATTGGAGTCGTCGTGACCATGCACGATGATCTGGCCGCACCGTCGGCAAAGGGGTCCCGTGTCGTGTCCTTGCGCTCGGTGTCGCGCTCTTTCGGGGAGACCCAGGTGCTTTCCGACATCGACCTGGACATCGAGCGTGGCGAATTCGTTGCTCTCCTCGGGCGGTCCGGGACGGGTAAGAGCACCCTGCTGCGCATCGTCACCGGGCTTGATCAGGGCGCGACGGGCCAGGTCACCGTCACGGACCGCCTCGCCGTGGGGTTCCAAGAGCCGCGTCTACTGCCTTGGAAGAAGGTGTGGCGGAACGTCGCCCTCGGTCTGAAGGGGTCTCGTCTGCGCGATAGGGCAGAAGCGACGCTGCGCGAGGTGGGGCTCGACCACCGGAGCGATGCGTGGCCGCTGACTCTTTCCGGCGGTGAGGCCCAGCGCGCGTCTCTGGCGCGCGCACTTATCCGGGAGCCGCAACTGATGGTGCTCGACGAGCCCTTCGGGGCTCTCGATGCTCTGACGAAAATCCGAATGCACGCGCTGCTGTTAGAGCTCTATCGCGCCCATCGACCGGGTGTCCTGCTCGTCACCCACGACGTGGAAGAGGCGATCCTCCTCGCCGACCGCGTCCTCATCATGGACGCGGGGCAGTTCATATCCGATACCGCGATCGATCTGCCGCATCCGCGTCAGAAGGCGGGGGATGAGTTCTTGCGTCTGCGCGCAGCGCTCCTCGCCGACCTTGGGGTTTGGGAAGTCGCTTGACTCGCGCCGGCGGGCCGCCGTTGGGCGCTCCGCCGGTCGGCCGCTCTATCTCGCCGTCAGCGGGCACACGCGCTGTGCACCTCTGAAGGCTCACCGCCGTCTAGGCGCCGGCCGCACATCCTCTCGTGAAAGGACACTCACCCATGCGTTTCACCACTCGTCCGGAACTTGCGGGAACCTTCGGCATGGTCGCCTCAACCCACTGGCTCGCATCGGCCGCAGGTATGGCCGTGCTGGAAGAAGGTGGCAACGCCTTCGATGCTGCCGCAGCCGCGGGTCTCGTGATGCACGTCGTAGAGCCGCACCTCAACGGCCTCGGAGGTGACGCCCCCATTCTGGGCTTCGATGTGGCGAGCGGAGAGCCGTGGGTCTTGTGCGGCCAAGGATCGGCGCCAGCCGCAGCTACCAGCTCGGTGTTCGAAGAACTCGGACTCGACGTCATCCCGGGCACCGGACACCTGGCCGCGGTCGTTCCAGGCGCCTTTGGCGCGTGGCTCAGCATGCTGGAGCGGCACGGCACTCTCCCGCTCGAACGAATCGCACGCTTCGCCATTGGTTACGCGCGGGACGGGTATCCGCTCCTGCCCGACGCGTCTATGGCGATCGGTTCTGTTGCCCAACTCTTCGCGTCGCACTGGGTGTCCTCCGCGGAGATATACCTGCCAGGCGGCAAGGTTCCCGCGGGTCGATCGCGCTTCAGCAACCCCGCACTAGCCGACACTCTCGAGCGAATCGTGCAGTCGGCACACGCGGGCGGCGGTACACGCGAGACGGTCATGGCCCGTGCACGGGACATCTTCTATCGGGGCTTCGTCGCTGATGCTGTCGACTCGTGGATGAGGCAGCCCGTCCGCGACACCACGGGTCAAGATCATGCCGGTCTGCTGACCGGCGCCGATCTGGCGGAATGGGAGCCCTCTTGGGAACGGCCCGCAACGGTCGAGTTCGCCGGCGTCACGGTCGCTAAGACCGACACTTGGGGACAGGGCCCCGTCCTCCTGCAACAACTCGCCATGCTGGCCCATCAGGACACCGGAGCGCCCGCCTCGGCGCAGATGGTGCACGCCGTTGCAGAGACTGCCAAGCTCGCTTTTGCAGACCGCGAGGCGTACTACGGCGATCCACGGTTCAGTGATGTGCCCCTCGAAATTCTCCTATCCGATGCCTACGCGCGCGAACGGGCCGCGCTCGTCGGGCCCGAGGCCTCGATGCAGCTGCGCCCGGGGTCACCGGGCGGGCGTACTCCCCGACTCTCTGAGGCGATCTTCACCCAGCGCGTCATCGACGGAGCAGCAGGAACAGGGGAGCCGACGCTCAGCGGCATGGGCGTGGTGCGCGGCGATACATGTCACCTCGATGTCGTTGACCGGTGGGGGAACATGGTCGCCGTCACCCCGAGTGGAGGGTGGCTACAGAGTTCTCCGGCGATCCCGGGCCTCGGGTTCTCGCTCCCGACGCGGGCGCAGATGTTCTGGCTTGAGCAGGGTCTACCCAATTCGATCGCGCCTCGGAAGCGACCGCGGACGACACTGAGCCCCGGCATGCTGCTGCGCGACGGCGCGCCTTACCTTGCTTTCGGTACGCCGGGTGGAGACCAGCAGGATCAATGGACCGTCCCGTTCCTCCTTAACCTGCTCGTGCACGGAATGAATCTTCAGGAAGCCATCGATGCGGCGTCCTGGCACTCCACGCATCTGCCGTCTTCCTTCTTCCCACGAACCTTCGTCCCCGGAGGTCTGATTGTTGAAGATCGGGTGGGTGATGGGGTGATCGCCGAACTTCGTGCTCGTGGCCATGACGTTCAGGTCGCCGGGCCTTGGAGCCTCGGCCGGGTCAGCGCGGCCGGATTCAGGGACGACGGAATGCTTGTCGCTGCGGCCAACCCGCGCGGCATGCAGGGGTACGCGGCCGGTCGATGATGACCGCAACGAACCCGAGCGGTGAGGCCCGCCACCCCACATCAGTCGACAGCGGGTCGTGACCAGATCCGTCGTGGCGGACCCGCATCCATCATCCATTCACAAAACACCGATCATCCACATCAAGGAGTTCCCCATGGCAGCCACCCCTCTTCGTCCTGAGATCGTTTCGATCGTGGAGCAGCTCGATGAGTTGCGTCCGACTTTGATCGCGAGTGGGCGGGAGGCGGATGCGGAGCGTCGTATCTCGCCGGAGGTGTTCGAC
>NZ_JBZEGK010000001.1:0-3460761 GCF_058310455.1 Microbacterium sp. Z10_103 | reverse complement strand
CGGCTTCGAGGCCTACGGCAAGACGATCTTCGGCCGCGAAGACGAGGCCCGATTCGTCCTCCCCATCGTGTAACCCATCCCACCCACCCGCGACGAACACGGAGCAGGACATGACGACCACGCTCTTCGAGCCGCGGATCTCGGCGGATGACTTCAAGCACGCGTTCCGGCATCACCCGGCAGGTGTCGCCATCATCACGGCGGATGCCGGAGACGGTCCGGTCGCGATGACGGTGAGCTCGGTGGCCTCGGTCACGATCGATCCACCGACGCTCGTCTTCTCCGCCTCGGCGATGTCATCCAGCACACCCACGATCCGTCGCGCGGAAACCGTCGTGGTGCACCTCCTGGCGTCGGACCAGGTCGCCCTGGCGAAACTCGGCGCCCGCAGGGGAGTCGAGCGATTCGGCGACGACGTCGAATGGGGACGACTCCCCACCGGCGAGCCGTACTACCCGAACGCGAACTCGTGGCTGCGCGGGCGGGTCGTGCAGCGCGTCGACGTGCACGGCTCGACACTCATCGTCGTGGAGGCCATCCAGGCGAAGCCGCGCGCGGAAGGCTCAGCCGGCGAGCCCCAGCCGCTCGTCTATCACGACCGCAAGTGGTTCATCCTGAACGACAGCGCCGTCCTCCCCCAGAACGTCGTACCTTTCTACGCCGTCTATGGGCGGGGCGACGACTGACGGCATCCGCCCGCCGCGGCACATCGCATCCCCACCGAAACCTCCAGGAGGAGAACCATGTCCAACGACCGCATCACCCGCACCGCATCCCCCACCGTGCCGGGAATCTCCGACAGCACGCGCGTGAAGAGCGGCGACCTCGTGTTCATCTCGGGCCAGGTCGGCTTCGAGGAGGACGGCTCCGTTCCGGAGAGCTTCGAGCGGGCCATCGAGCTCACCTACGGTGAGCTGGAGCGTGCGCTGACGGCGGCGGGTGCGACGTACGAAGACGTGGTTCGCGTGAACGTCTACATCACCCAGCTCGACCAGGAGAAGCTCGTGACCTGGCGCCGCACGCGCGACCGGATCGTCCAGGCCCCCGAGCCGTCGGCCAGCACCGTCATCGGGGTGTACTCGCTCTACAACGGGGCGACCATCGAGATCGACGCGATCGCCGCCGTCTGACGACGCCGAACCTGCAGGCGTGACGCCGCGACCCACATGTCCGCGGCGTCACGCCACCGAGCGCGCCCGCGCGACGCCGTCATGGACGGCACCAAACGACGACAAAGGAGTGTCATGAGCATCACAGGTTCAACGAAGTTCCCGGTCACCGCCGACACGGATTACTCGATCTGGTCGCTCGAGTTCTGTCATGCGGACATGCCGCACGACTTCTTCGGCGGCTCGGGGATCTTCAGCAACGCGGGCATCGTCCGCATCCCCATGCTGTACACGCTCATCATCGGTGGGGAGGTCGGCGGCAAGCAGCATGTCGCGCTCGTGGACTGCGGTTTCCGCAACGATTACTGGCTCGACCGCTACGCCTTCTCCAACTGGGAGAGCCCGACGGAGGTGCTGGCGCAGGTAGGGATCACCCCCGAGGATGTCGACGTCATCCTGGTGTCGCACATGCACTTCGATCACATGGGCAACTTCGAAGCTTTCCCGAACGCCCAGCTGTACGTCCAGTACGAGGAATTCACGGGATGGTCCTCAGCCGTCGACATGGCGAACAACATGTCGACCGAGCAGCAGAAGGCGTGGATCTTCTCCTCCTTCGACCCGACCGACCTCGCCAAGGCCGCACAGGGCATCGCCGACGGACGCATCCGCTTCGTCCACGGTGACCAGGAACTCCTCCCCGGTGTGACCGCGCGCCTCGCACGGGACTCGCACACCTTCGGATCGCAGTGGTTCAAGATCCAGACCCGCAACGGACCGTTCGTCGCCGCCGGGGACACCGTGTACTGGTACTCGAACATCGAGGGGATGTGGGCGCCCGGCTACGTGCAGGGCAACACCTTCAACCTCATCAGCCTGTACCAGACGCTCCAGAAGGAGCTGCAGGGAGAGACCAGCCGGATCATCCCCGGTCACGATCCCGAGATCGCGCTGCGGCACAGTTCTTGGCTGTCCCCGAGCGGCAACTCGATCGCCGAACTGAATCTCCGCGAGAACGACGCCTCCCGTCGTCCGCACGGAGCACTCCCGCTCCTCCGCTGACCCGTCCGTGACTCCCCAGGAGGAAAAGATGACCGATACGACTCCGCTGTACCGAGACTTCACCAGCGTCGACGAGCTGAACCGCGCGTACGACATCGAAGCGACGGTCCCCGACTTCGGCGCGTACGCCAACGACTTCGTGGCCCGCAGCGCGGCGTACCGCGACGAGGCCCGATGCCTGCTGGACGTGCGCTACGGACCGACGCTGGACGAGACGTACGACGTCTTCCTTCCTCCGGAGGATTTCACCGGCCCTCGTCCTGCGCTGTTCTTCATCCACGGCGGCTACTGGAAGGCGACCACGAGCAAGGTCTGGAGCTACGTCGCACAGGGCCTTGCCGCACGAGGGTTCGTCGTCGCTGTGGAGAACTACGCGCTGTGCCCGCGGGTGACCATCGCGGAGATCGTCCGCCAGCACCGCGCCGCCTACGCGCACTTCTACACGCACGCCGGCGACTACGGCGTCGACGTCGAGCGCATCGTGCTGTCGGGTCACTCCGCGGGCGGACATGCGATCGGCACTCTGCTGCAGGCGGACTGGGCCGGCGACTACGGGCTTCCGTCGCTGCCGTGCGCCGGCGCGCTTCCCATCAGTAGCGTGTTCGACCTGCGCCCGCTCGTGCACACGTTCCTCAACGCCGACCTGCACCTGGATGAGGCATCCGCCGAGAGGCTCAGCGTGCTCGCCGCTCCCCCGGTGGTCCCGCCGATGGTCGTCGCCTACGGCAACGACGAAACGCCGGAGTTCGAGCGTCAGTCGATCGACTTCGCCGCCACCGTGACGGAGGCGGGGCATCCGGTCGAGGTCGTCGTGAAGGACAACAACCACTTCGACATCCTCGAGTCACTGGCCGACGGAACCGGTCACCTGGCCCAGATCGTCGAGCGGCTCGCCCGCGCCTGATCGATCCAGGCGCGGCGAGGCGCGGCGGCGTCACGGTCCAGCCGATGACCCGCCGCGCGGTGTGTGTGTGTCAGGGCGCGACGACCCGCAGCGTGCACTGCCTCGCTGGGGGGCTCTTCATGGCGGCGGGCGCCTCGGCGTACTTCGTGTCGATCACGCGGTCGATGGCGCGCTGCACCGGGTCATCCGCCGCCACCCGCTCCAGCGCGACGCGTTCGGTCGGCAGAGCGAGGGCCGCGTCGCGGTCCCGGGCGGCGATCATCCCGTCGCCGAGGACGAACTCGACCTCGCGCCCGGAAACCGCGCGCCGATACCACCAGGACGACCTGCCGTATTCCGACCGCACGTACGGAACACCGTCGACCACCATCGCCAAGATGGGGGTGGCGACTCGGGTGCCGTCGGCGCGACGGGTGATGACGGCGACCACGCGGGTCTTGTCGAGGACGCGGACGAGGTCGGCGAAGGTCATGCCCGAGGATATCCCCCCACGCGACCGGTACCCCCAGGCCGACGGGGTCAATCCCCCAGGAGATCCTCGAGAACGGACAAGACGCCGTATTCCGTGTTCGCGGGCGCGAGGAACTTGGCGCGGGCGATGACATCGGGATGCGCGTTGGCCATCGCATACGACCAGGCGGCAGCATCCAGGAGTTCGAGATCGTTGAGGTAGTCGCCGAACGCCACGGTCTGCTCGCGCGTGACCCCGAGGGTCTCCTGCAGACGCCGGAGCGCCGCGCCCTTGTCGACCCCGCGGTTCATGACGTCGACCCAGTGGCGCCCGGACACGACGACCTGGTGCGTGGCGGCGAGGTCCTCCAGTTCGGGGAAGAGGGAGTGCTCGGCCTCGGCGAAGGAGTACACCGCGATCTTCAGCACCTCGTCCTCCACCGCGGTGAGGTCGCCCACGAGTGCCAGCTCGGCGTAGTACCGCCGTGCCTCGGCCAGGAACGCCGGGTCGGGGCGCTCGATGTGGGCCGAGTGCTTGCCGCAGACGACCACTCCGATGTCGTGACGGGTGGCTGTGTCCCGCAGTCGCTCCACCACGTCGCGGACGAACGCCGGCTCCAGAGCGTCGCTGAAGATCTCTTCTTCGTGGCGGACCACGTAGCTCCCGTTCTCCGCGACGAAGGCCATGTCGTCGCCCGCGGGTCCGAATTCGCGACGGAGGGTGGCGTACTGGCGACCGCTGGCGGGGGCGAACACGATCCCGCGCTTCGTCAGCCGCTCGAGCATGTCCCCGAGCCCGGGCGGAACGTGTCCGTTCCCGTCGAGCAGGGTGCCATCCATGTCGACGGCGACCAGGCGGATGTCGCGGGGTCGCTCCTCGGTCGGCACCGCGGTGACGTCAGCCGAGGACATCGGGCATCGTCGGAGTTTCGCCGTGCACGTGTTCGGCAAGGAAGGCGAACAGCGTCTCGTACCAGACCACGGCGTGCTGGGGCTTGAGCACCCAGTGGTTCTCGTCGGGGAAGTACAGGAACCGGTGCGCGATGGAGCCGTCGTCCGCGGCGAAGTGCTCGTTGAGCTCCGACCACAGCCGGAGGCCCTCCCCGACCGGCACGCGGTAGTCGCGGTCGCCGTGGATCACGAGAAGGGGTGTGCGGATGTCGCGGACGAACCGGTGCGGAGAGTTCTCGACCATCGCTTCGGGCGTGAAGATCCGCTGCCAATACGCGGACGAGTCGGTGGTGCCGGCGAACTGGTCCAATGCCCACAGGCTCGCGTGCGTGACGATCGCCCGGAAGCGGTCGGTGTGCCCGGCGACCCAGTTCGCCATGTACCCGCCGAACGAGCCGCCCAGAGCGGCGGTCTTGGCCTCATCGATGTCGTCGCGCGCCACGACGGCGTCGGTGATCGACATGAGGTCTGTGTAGGGCTTGCCACCCCAGTCGTTCCAGCCGCGAGCGATGAAGTCGAGACCGTATCCGGTGGACAGGGCGGGGTCGGGGAGCAGCACCGCGTATCCGAGGGCGACGGCGAGCTGCGGGTTCCACCGCCAGCTCCACGCGTTCCAGCTGTTGAGCGGACCGCCGTGGATCCACAGCAGGAGCGGGGCGGGCGCCGCCGCTGATGCGCCGTCGGGCAGGAGCAGCCAGCCGCGGACGCGAGCACCGTCGTCAGCTGTCGCGTCGACCTCCGTGATCGTCGCGGGTACATCGGGCAGCGGAGCCGGCGAGGCCAGGGCGGTCACGGCTCCGTCGCGGGTCACGCGGACCGGATGGGGCGGCGCCATCCAGGATGACCGCAGCGCGATGAGGTCGCCGGTTCCCCGGTCGACCCCGACGTGCGTGTACGTGAAGTCGTCGCGCGTGACCTGTTCCGCCGTGCCACCATCGAGCGACACCCGGAAGATCGGCCCGCGCCCGTCCTGGTCGGCGGTGACGATGAGCGCGCGGTCATCCGCGTCGAAGGTCACCGAGCCCGGCCAGCGATCCCACCCCTCGGCGAGCCGGCGGGGGTTCGAACCGTCCAGCCCCGACACCCAGAGCTCCTGGTCGGCCGGGCCCTCGGGCGAGCCGAAGCCGGACCGCACATACGCCAGGGTGCGGCCGTCGTGGCTCACCGCGGGCGACTCGAAGTAGGTGCTGCGCTCGTCGAACAGTGTCGTGCGCTTCCCGGTAGCGGTGTCGATCGCGACGAGGATGTGGCGGGCGTCGCGCCCCTCGGGAACCTGCAGGGATGCGACCAGCGTCGCACCGTCCGGCGTGAGCGCGGCGCCGGCGATATCGGCGGTGCGCCCGGGCTTCGGGGTCAGGTCACGCGGACGCGGAAGTGTGCGCGGGTACGGCTTCGCCGCATCCTCTTCCTCCCCCTCGACCGCCTCCGACTCGTCTGCGACCGCCCCCACAGTGTCGGCGAGCGCGTCGAGGTCGAGGGCGAGGATGTGCGGTTCGGCGGGGCCGAGATCGTGGTCCCAGAACCGTACGGGGTAGCTCGAATGCAGGATCGCCGAGACCTTGCGTTTCTTCCGCTCGGCGCGGAGCCGCGCGTCGTGTTCGATCGTGTCGGCCGAGGGCAGCAGGTCGGCCGACAGGACGAGGCGTGGGGAGGCCTCGGCCACGGCCGCGATGGCGCCGACACCCCCGGCGAGCCGCGTGATCGGTCGCGCCTCGCCGCCACTTGCCGGAAGCAGCCACAGCTGGCCGGACTCCTCGTCCTCTTCCGCCTCGGAGTCGGGCCGCGCGCTGACGAAGAGCACCTCCCCGGCGGCCGTGAACGCGGCGCCGGACTCCCCCTTCGCGGAGCGGGTGAGGCGCCTCGGAGCGCCCGTGCCGTCGGAGGGCACCTCCCACAGCGAGCGCTCGTAGGCCGTCCGGTCTTTGGTGAGCGTCGCGACGGTGAGGACGACCCGTCGCCCGTCGGGCGACAGTGCCAGCGCCTCGATGCGGGGAAGGGAGATGTACTCGTCGAGGGAGCCGAAGGGTGTGGGGGGCATGCCTTTCACGCTAACCGCTCCCGCAGCACCGCACGTGGTCAGCGAGGCCGGGTGAACGCGCCGGACTGCACCGCGCGCGGCACCGGAGGCGCACTCCGGGCGTCCCACGCAGCCAGGGTCGCGGTCGGCGTCTGTTCCGCCGCTGTCGTCGCCACCCCGCCAGCGACTCTACGAACCGATGGCTGCGGATCCCCCATGGCGCCGCTGGTCGGTGGCCTCGTACTTCTGAGTCGCCAGGGGGCTATCCCCCTCCGCTGACCGACTCTGACGAGTGTCGTAAGTCTCCGTCTTCGGGCGGAAGACTCTCTTGATTCGCGTCCACGCCGAGATCTTGCCACTCATGGTGAGCTCCTCTCCGGTACCCCGGACTGTAGTCGCAATAGTGCCCAGGCGCGGACGCCTGGTCGGGCGCTCCAGCGTCCTTCGCGGCGCGGTCAGCGGAGGACCGAGCTGAGGAGCAGACTCGTCTCGCTGTTGACGACGCCATCCGTGGAGCGGATGCGGCCGAGCACCTGGTCGAAGCGGGCGAGGCTGTCGACCTGGAGTTCGGCCACGAGGTCCCATCCCCCGTTGGTGGTGTGCAGCGCCGTGATCTCCGGGAAGCCACGGAGCCGGCGGATGACGGCGTCCGTGGTGCGGCCCTCCACCTCGATGAGCGACATCGCGCGGATCTGGTCGACCGCCGCTTCGTCGCGCACCCGGACGCTGAAGCCCACGATCGCACCGGAGGAGACGAGGCGCGTGAGCCGGGCATTTGCAGTGGCGCGGGCGACGCCGAGACGCCGGGCGATCGTCGCGACCGGCATCCTCCCGTCCTCCCGGAGGAGCGAAATCATGCCGCGGTCGAGGTCATCCAATGCCGCCATGGACATAACGTACAACGGACCGCAGCACATCGATCAGAGGCGGGAGAAATGATGCGCTGGCAGTACATGGTGTGTACGAACTGGATTCTCCTAGCCTGAGACGAAGTGGGGAATAGGTTTCGAAAGGCTTTGGATGACTGAGTTCGTGGACGTCGCGCAGATGGTGCGGTGGATGACCGCCTCCGGCACGGAGCAGCTGATCGGCCGGATGTCCCGGTACGTCGAAGACGACTACCGTCGCTGGCAGAGTTTCGACAAGACGGCACGCGTGGCCAGCCACACGCCCTTCGGAGTCATCGAACTGATGCCGACGAGCGACTCGGAGACGTACGCCTTCAAGTACGTCAACGGCCACCCCTCCAACCCCGGGCGCGGCTTCCAGACCGTCACCGCTTTCGGTGTCCTGGCCGACGTCCACAACGGCTACCCGGTCTTCATGGCCGAGATGACGCTCCTCACCGCACTGCGCACGGCCGCCACTTCGGCGATGGCGGCACGCCATCTCGCTCGACGCGACTCTCGCGTCATGGCACTGATCGGGGCGGGCAGCCAGGCCGAATTCCAGGCCCTCGCCTTCCGCGCAGAGCTGGGGATCGAGGATCTGGCGGTGTGGGACACCGACCCCGCCGCGGTCGCCAAGCTCGAGCGCAACCTCGCGCCGCTCGGATTCCGTATCCGGCGCGCGAGGTCGGGTCGAGACGCCGTCGACGGTGCGGATGTCATCACCACGTGCACAGCGGACAAGACCCAGGCCACCGTCCTGCACGCGGAGTGGGTCGGTCCCGGTGTGCACATCAATGCGATCGGCGGCGACTGCCCCGGCAAGACCGAGCTCGATGCCGCGATCCTCCATCGCGCCGATGTCTTCGTGGAGTTCACGCCGCAGACGCGGATCGAGGGGGAGATCCAGCAGGTCGGCCCGGACTTCGCCGTCACCGAGCTCTGGGAGGTCGTCCAGGGCCGCGCGCCCGGGCGCACGTCGGCAACGCAAATCACCGTCTTCGACTCCGTGGGCTTCGCGATCGAGGACTTCTCCGCCCTGCGCTTCCTCCGCGACGAGGTGGGCGGATCTTCCTACACCTCCATCCTCGACCTGGTGGCCGAGCCCGACGATCCGAAAGACCTCTTTGGCATGGTGGCCGCACTGGCCCCGGTCGGCTGAGGCGTGCAGGCTCCCTCCGCGGTCATCCTGATCCGCCCGCACCGCTTCTCGCCCAACGCGCAGACCGCGCAGGACAATGCCTTCCAGTCGGCGCCGACCGACCCCCCGGACGTGGTCGCGCGGCGCGCGTTCGACGAGGTCGGGCTCCTCGCGCAGGCGCTGTCTGACGAGGGTGTCACCGTCCATCTCTTCGACGACGAGGGCGGCGATCACCCCGACAGCGTGTTCCCGAACAACTGGGTGTCCACGCACGCGGGCGGGCACGTCGCCGTCTACCCGATGTACGCACCGAGTCGACGGGGAGAGCGCCGCCCGGACGTGGTCGAGCTGCTCAAGACCCAGTACCGCGTGCAGGATGTCATCGATTACTCGGGCCTCGAACTCGATGACATCTTCCTCGAGGGCACCGGCGCGATGGTGCTCGATCACGACGCCCGGATCGCCTACGTGGCCCGCTCACGGCGCGCCGACCCCGTCGCGCTGGAGCGGTTCTGCACGCACTTCGGGTACGAGCCCATCGCCTTCGACGCGGCGGATGAGGCGGGCCTGCCGATCTACCACACCAACGTCCTGATGTGCATCGCCACCGAGTTCGCACTGGTGGGCCTTGACCGCATCCTCGACCCCGTCCGCCGTGCGCACGTCCATGAGCGACTGTCCAGTCGCCGCGAGGTCATCCCTCTCACCTCCGCTCAGCTCGCGGAGTTCGCCGGGAACGCCATGGAACTGCGCGGGCGCGGCGGACGGATCCTCGCGATGTCCGAGCGCGCGCGCGAGGCGCTGACGACCGAGCAGCGCCGCGTCATCGAGAAGAGCGCCCGCATTGTCGCCGTGCCGGTTCCCACGATCGAGCTGGCCGGGGGGTCGGTGCGCTGCATGATCGCGGGAGTGCACCTCGATCCGCGACCGTCACGCCCCCGCGACGGGCATCGCACGCGCGGTGAGGGCGACCCACAGCGCGCTGCGGTCATCCGGCGAATCCAGACTGACTCCCAGGATGTTCTCCACGGCGGACAGACGCTTGACGAGGGTCTGCCGATGCACTCCGAGTTCGGCGGAGGCCCGCATCACGTGACCGTTGTGCTGAAGGAATGACCTGAGCGCGGCACGCAGCCCGGGGTCGGCGTCTTCGTCCAGCCGCGCGAGCACGGTGTCGGCGATCGCCGCGCGCCTCTTTTCCGGGATGGCGTCGAGGACGACGCTGTGCAGCAGCATCTGCTCGTAGCGCTGCACCGGCACACGCGCGTGCTCGGCGTGGCGAAGCGCCGCCGCCGACTCCTGGGCAGCGGTCATCAGTTCGCTGATCGGGTGCGGACCGCTGACCCCCGCTTGCCCGCCCCGCCGGGCGAGGTCGTGGAGGATCTCCGCGACCACGGCTTCCAACTCGACCGGGGGCAGTTCTGCGATGAGAACGAAGCGGCCCTCCGCCGCAGCATCCACGACGAACGCGCTCGGCGCCGCACGGTCGAAGAGGATGTCGTTCACCCCCTCGGCCAGCACCGCGCCGACGGCGCCGGGAAGGCGGAGACCGGCGACGGCGATGGTGGCGTCCGGCGGGAAGCCGAGAGCCGTGAGCGCGTCGAGGCGATCGCGCGTCGACGCGCCCTCACGCAGGGCGAGAGCGCCCAGGCGATCGGACGCCATCTGCCGCTCCGGCGAGAATCCGAGGCGTCGCTCGGCGTCGATCGACAGGAGGGTGACGGCACCGGCCACGATCATCCGGTCGAGGGTGGTCGGGGTGTGCGAGGAGGTGACGACCAGAAGCTGCCTGGTCCGGCGGCGGGAACCGAGCGGGTGCACCGAGATCACCGTTCCCGCTTCATCCGTGATCTGCGCGACCGCCCCCTGCTGGCGGGCCCGCTCGATGTCGGGGCGCAGCGCAGACATCCTCTCCGCATCGACTCCCCCGGAGGCGTCCAGCACGACACCCGTCGCGCTGGTCACCGCCACCTGGCTCGCTGTGGCCGCCGCGAGGAGCCGCACCACCTCCGCCCGTCCGCGGGGATCGAGCGCCGCAGAGGTCAGCTGCCGTTGGATGTCGTAGGCGCGCTGGAGGACGGCATGCTGCTCGGAGGCGAGGCGGCTCGTCACGAACTCCGACACCGCCACGAACGGGACGTCGATCGGCACCTCCAGGATGGGCATCGACCGTCGAGCGCCGGCTTCGATGAGGGCCATCGGAACGGTGGCATAGGGAGCGTGCACGGTCCCGCCCGTCCCGAACCCGAGCCCGGCGACCCCGTGATCGGCGAGGCGGTCGATGTACTCGGTCATGGACGCCGCCGTGGACAGCTGCAGGCCGGTCGTGATGAGGAACTCGCCGCCGCGCAGCCAGGGCGTCGGATCCGCCACCTCGCTGACGTGGACCCAGCGGATCTCCCGATCGAGCTGATCGTCCGCCGCGACGCACTCGAGGGGCAGGTGGGATTCCTGGAGTAGCTGTCGCAGTGTTACCGCCACGTTTCCCCCACCCTTCTCCCGAAGCCAGGAGGCTGCGTGATCACCATTATGGTGATCTGCGGTAGTGACGATCATCAGGCTGTCGATGGTGTCGGGCATTTCGGCTCGAAAGACTGGCCTGACAGCCTCACTCCGCTCCACCCCACTTCTACGGAGAACACATGAGAAACCGCATCCTGCTCGCGGCGGCGACCATCGCGACGGCCGCCGTCGCGCTCACCGGGTGCGCCGTCGACGGCGCCGCCACGCCCGCCGAGGCCGGAGGGTCGCTGAAGATCGGCTGGCTCCTGCCCCAGACGGGCCCCATCTCGAGCCTCGGAGCCCCCCAGATCGCCGCCCTCGAGCTCGCCGCGGCAGACGTCGCCGCCGGTGGTGGCGCGGCCGGCATGGACATCGAGTACGTCGGAGGAGACGAGGCCGGCGACACCGCCGCCGCGGGTCAGGCGGTCGACCGCATCCTCGCCGATGGCGTGAGCGCGATCATCGGCGCCGGCAGCTCGTCCATCTCGCTCAGCGTCATCGACCGGATCACCGGCTCAGGAGTCGTGCAGTGCTCGGGCATGAACACGACCCCGGCGCTGACGGGCTACCCGGACAACGGACTGTACTTCCGCACCGTGCCCTCCGACATCCTGCAGGGCGGGGTGCTGGCCGAACGCATCGCACAGGACGGTGGATCCAACGTCGCCGTCATCGCGCGCAGCGACTCCTACGCCACGGGCCTCGCCGACTCGCTGGTGGAAGCCCTCGCCGACAACGGCCTGACGCTGGCGACGCGGGTGGATTACGACCCCTCGGCCACGAACCTCGACGCCGAGGTGCGCCAGGTGACGGCCAGCGACCCCGACTCGGTGGTCATCCTGAGCTTCGACGAGGGCGCCACCATCCTCCAGGGTCTGATCCAGGCCGGTTACGGCCCCGGCGCGGCCGGCGTGTACGGCACGGATGCCTTGCCCATCGCGTCTCTGGCCGCCACGGTCGATCCGTCCAACCCCGCAGCGCTCGAGGGGATGACGCTCACGCAGGCGTCCTCCGGCGAAGGCTCGGACTTCACCGCGCGCCTCCTCGAGGACAGCTCCGACCTGGCAACCACCGCGTTCACCCCGTACTTCTACGACTGCGCGATTCTCATCGCCCTGGCCGTCGAGCAGTCCGGAAGCGCGGAACCGCAGGACATCGCGGACGCGCTCGTCGATCTCACCAACGGCGACACCGAGTGCGGCAGCTTCGAGGAGTGCAAGGACCTCATCGCCGACGGTGAGTCCATCGCCTACGTCGGCGCGGCCGGTCCGCTGAACTTCGACTCCGAGGGCGAGCCCACCACCGGCTTGTACGACGTGCTGCAGATGCAGGCCGACGGCACCACCGTGACGCTCGACACGGTCCGCCGCACGATCGAGAAGTAGGTTCCCGCGTGAGCACCGCAGTCCAGGACGCCCCCACCCGCCCCGGGCAGAGCGCGCGGCGACGCCGCACGATGCTGTTCGCCGCGGTCGGGTTGGCACTGATTGCGGTGCTCATCGCGGTCGCTCCGGCCGGGCCGGTCGCCATTCTCCAGGCTGCCAGCGACGGGCTCCGGCTCGGGCTGACCCTCGCGCTCGTGGGGATCGGCCTGTCCCTCGTCTTCGCCACCACGGGGGTGTTCAACTTCGCCCATGGCGAGCTGGCCACCCTGGGCGCGTTGACCACCTGGGCGCTCAACGCCGCCGGAGTCCCGCTCGTCCTCGCGATCATGATCGCCATCCCCGCCGGCGTCGCCGCCGGATACGTCAGTGAGAAGACCGTCTGGCGTCCCCTCCGCCGTCGGCGGGTGTCGCTGACCGGCATGCTGGTGGTCGGGATCGGGCTGGGGCTCGCCCTGCGCAGCACCTACCTGTTCGTCATGGGCGGGGGCTCGCGCACCTATAGCGAATTCGCCGTGCAGGCACCGCTGTCCATCCTGGGCATCTCGATCGCGCCCAAGCAGATCATCGCCGTCCTCGCCGTGGGGCTCGTTCTCGCCGCCCTCGCGGTGTTCCTCCGCTTCGCGCCGCTGGGGCAGGCCATCCGCGCCGTCGCAGATGATCGCGACCTGGCCGCGGCCAGCGGAGTGGCGGTGGACCGCATCCTCGCCGCCGTCTGGATGATCGGCGGAGCCCTCGCCACGCTCGGCGGCGCGCTCATGGGGATGTTCGAGCAAGTGAGCTGGCAGATGGGCAACCAGGTGCTGCTGCTCGTCATCGCCGGGGTGACCCTCGGCGGCCTCGGCAGTGTCGCCGGCGCGGCCGTCGGCGGAATCATCGTCGGCGTCGTGACCCAGCTGAGCGTGCTCGTCCTGCCCGCAGAGCTCAAATACGTGACGGCTCTGGCTCTGCTCATTCTCATCCTCCTGATACGGCCGTCCGGCCTCTTCGGCCGTCGCGAACGGATCGGCTGACCCCATGGATGCATCGACTCTCTTCATCGACGCCATGCGCGCGGCGATCAGTCCGACCGCTGCGGCGTACGCGCTCGGGGCGATCGGCCTCAACCTCCAGTTCGGCTACGCCGGCCTGGTCAATCTCGGGTTCGCCGGCACCATGGCCGCCGGCGCGTACGGCCTCGCGATCGTCGTGGTCAGTGGGGGTCCCCTGTGGGCGGGGCTGCTCGTGGGCGCGGGCGCCGCGGCGGTCTTCTCCCTTCTCGTGGCTCTCCCTACCGTCCGACTCCGCGCGGACTACCTCGCGATGACGACGCTGGCCTCGGCAGAGATCCTGCGCCTGCTCCTCCGGTCATCCTGGGCTCGCCCCACGACCGGCGGTGTGAACGGGTTGCAGCGCTTCGCGAACGACTTCTATGCCGCGAGCCCCTTCGGGACGCAGAGCTTCGCCATCGGTCCGGTCATCGTGCCGGGACGGACCCTGTGGCTGATCCTCGTCGCCTGGATCGTCGTCGCGGTCGTCGCCATCGTCATCGCGGCGATCGTCCGCAGCCCCTGGGGGCGCGCGGTCGTCGCCGTCCGCCAGGACGAAGACCTCGCGCGGGCGCTGGGCAAGAACACGTTCACCATCAAGGTGCAGGTCATGGTGATCGGCGGCATCTGCGCCGCACTGGCCGGAAGCGTCCTGGTCGTGGACCAGCAGAACGTCAACCCCGACAACTTCGGCACATCGATCACCTTCATGCTCTACGCGATCGTGATCCTCGGCGGCGCCGGCCGCATCGTCGCGCCCATCGTCGGTGCGGTGCTGTTCTGGGTGCTCCTGTCGGTCACCGACGGCGTGCTGCGCGGGATCGCCGACGCCTCCACCGCGAGCGGTGGATGGTTCGGCCAAGACCAGGCGGGAGCGGCCCGGTACATCCTCGTCGGATTGGGCCTGGTGCTCGTGATCGTCTTCCGCCCCCAGGGCCTCCTCCCCCGGCTTCCCCGCCGACGCCGGACGGAGGTGACCGCATGAGCCTGCCGACATCGACGGCGTCCAGCCCGATCGCGCTGGAGGACACCGCTCTGCACATCCGCGGCGTCCGGCGCGCCTTCGGGGGTGTCGCCGCGGTGGATGTCGACGAGATCCGGGTGCCCCGCGGCCGCCTCACCGCCCTCATCGGCCCGAACGGCGCCGGCAAGTCGACGCTGTTCAACATCCTCACCGGCTTCGAAGCCGCAGACGCGGGTGAGTGGTCGTTCGAGGGCGAGACGCTCACCGGCCGCCCCGCGCATGCCATCGCACGTCTCGGCGTGCTTCGCACCTTCCAGGCCACCCGCATCGTGTCCGGCGAGACCATCCTGCAGAACATGTTGCTGGCCGCCCCCGCGCAGCCGGGCGAGAGCCTCCTCCGCGCCGCGTGGCACCCCGGGTGGCGCCGCCGTGAACGCGACGAGATCGAGCGGGCCATGGCTCTGCTCGAGCGTTTCCGCCTCGTCGACAAGGCACACGAGGATGCGGAGAGCCTCAGCGGTGGCCAGCGCCGCCTTCTCGAGGTCGCCCGCTCACTGATGGCCCGGCCGCGGGCCCTGCTCCTGGACGAGCCGCTCGCCGGGGTGAACCCCGCGCTGCGCGAGAAGGTGATGGAACACCTCATCTCGCTGCGCGACGAGGGCCTCACCCTCCTGTTCGTGGAACACGACATGGATGCGGTGATGAGCCTCAGCGATCACGTGGTGTGCCTGGCCACCGGACGGCGGATCTCCGAGGGCACCCCCGCCGAGGTCGCCGCTGACCCGGCCGTCGTCGACGCCTATCTCGGCGTCGGCAAGCCGGCATCCACGGCACCGCGGACCGCCGCGCCGGCCGCCGATGGCGGCGCCCCCGACGTCGTTCTCGAGGTCTCGGGGCTCACGGCCGGCTATCAGCCGGGTCGCCCGATCGTGAGCGACATCGACGCGCGCGTCCGCAGGGGCGAGATCGCCGCCATCATCGGCGCCAACGGCGCGGGCAAGTCCACGCTGCTCAAGGCCGTCGCCGGGATCGTCCCCGTCAGCAGCGGAACCGTCGCCGTCGACGGCGCCGACGTGACACGCGACACCGTGCACCGCCGCGTGCGATCGGGAGTCGGTTACGTGCCGCAGTCCCGCAACGTCTTCCCCTCCCTGACAGTGGCGGAGAACCTGCGGATGGGCGAGTATGGCCGCGTGCGCGACAAGGAGGCAGTCGAGCGCGTCCTTTCGCTCTTCCCCGACCTCCGCAACCGTCTCGATGCCCGGGCGGGTTCGCTCTCCGGAGGGCAGAGGCAGGCCGTCGCGATGGCTCGGGCACTCATGCCGGCGCCGCGCCTCTTGCTCCTCGACGAGCCATCCGCCGGACTGTCGCCGATGGCACAGGCCAGCGCCTTCGAGACGATCGCCGCCACCGCCGAGTCGGGTGTCGCGATCCTCATCGTGGAGCAGAACGCGCGGGACTGCCTCGCGATCAGCCACCGCGGCTACGTGCTGGAGCAGGGAAGCGTCGCCCTCACCGGCACGGGACACGACCTGCTGCACGACGAGCGCGTCATCGAGCTGTACCTGGGCGCTCTTCGCACCCGCATCGAAGACACCGACCCCGACGAACCCGCCGAAACCCCCGCTTCAGAGGAGACCCGATGACCCCCACGACCCGCACCTTCGAGCTCGTCGGCGCACCCTTCGACGGCGCCGCTACTCTCGGCTGGCCGGGTTCGCGGCATGCCCCCGCCCGAATCCGCGAATCCCTCGCGTGGATGACGATGCGCTCAGAAGGCGGACAGGTGTTCAGCCTCGACACCGGCGGGCTTCTCCCCGCGGGTGCCGACCTCCTGCGGGATGCCGGCGACGTGGCGGTCGTGCCGCACGATCTGCACGCGACGCTCGACGCGGCGGCCGAGGGTGTCTCGGACGTCGTCCGTCGCGGCAACGTTCCCATCCTGCTCGGTGGCGACGATTCGCTCCTCCTGGCCGGTGCCCGGGGCCTGCACGACGCCGTCGAGGGGACGGTGGCCATCGTGCACTTCGATGCCCACCTCGACCTCATGGACGAAAGCGCACGCCAGGGCCGGTTCAGCCACTCCAGCGGCATGCGTCGCGCGATCGAACTCGACCGCGTCAGCATCCAGCACAGCATCCAGCTCGGCCCGCGCCACTTCAACTACCCGACGTCCTTGCGCTTCATCCAGGAGTCCGGCCTCCCCCAGATCTCCTCCCTCGAGACCATCGAGAAGGGCTGGCGCTGGGCCTCGGAGCGGATCCTCGAGCGGATCGAGGGGGCCGACCACGTGTTCTTCAGCTTCGACATCGACACGATCGACCCGGCGCACGCACCCGGCGCCGGGGCCCACGAACCGGGCGGGATCACGTCCCGTGACGCCATCGAGCTCGTCAAGGTGCTCGCGCCGCACTGCGACGCCTTCGCGGTCACCGAGGTCAACCCGATGACCGACCACAACGACCTCACCTCGAACCTCGCGGCGTACCTCTGCTACTACTTCGCCGTCTTCGGCGCCGTGGCGGCCTGATGCTCCGCGGCGACACCGGCGTTCATCGCCGCCGTCGCGGAACTCTCGCCTACGGTGCGGAGATCGGAGTCGTCATGCTCGACTTCGACTCACCGTTCGTTCCCGGTGACATGGGCAATGCGGCCACCTACTCACGCCCTGCGACCTTCCGAGCAGTGCCAGGACTGACCGTCCCCGCGATCCTCGCCGACGCCGACGGCGTCTTCGAAGACCGCGTGGTCGAGGCCGCGCGCGAGCTCGCGTCCCAAGGGGTGCGGGCGATCACGAGCAACTGCGGCTTCATGGTCCGTTATCAGCGGGGGGTGGCCGCGGCGGTCGCTCCCCTGCCGGTCGGCATGTCGAGCCTCCTCCAGCTGCCGATGGTCGCCGCGATCGCTCCGCCGGGGACGACGATCGGCATCATCACCGCCGACGGGCGCGTGCTGGACGCATCCTTCGTCGAAGGGGTGTTCCCCGGCCTCGGCGCGCGCGTGGCCATCCGCGGGCTCGAGTCGGCGCCGGCGTTCGCCCGCACGATGTTCGACCTGGACGACGAACTGGACGCCGACGCCATCCGCGACGAAGTCGTGACCGCAGCGGAGGACCTCCTGCGGGAGCATCCGGGCATCACCGCGATCCTCCTCGAGTGCGCAGCCCTCCCGGCCTACGCCGCGGCCGTTCAGGAGCGATTTCCCGCCGTGTCGGTGTACGACTTCGCCACCCTCGCAGAGACCCTGCTGACCACCACCGCCCGCGCCCCGTATTTCGGACACGTCTGAGGAGATCACCATGAAGGTCGTTGCCGGCTGGCACGCGAGCCCCGCAGAAGTCGATCGGGTACGGCAGGCCCTCCCGATCGGAACCGAGGTCGTCACCCTCCCGGGTCACGATGTGGTCGCGTTCCCCTACGGGGCGGACCGCGCCGCGTACATCGACGCGATGCGCGACGCGGACGCCGTGATCACCTGGGTGCTCCCGCACGAGGTCGTGCGCGCCGCACCGCAGCTCGCCCACGTGTCCTGGCTGCACTCCGGATGCGACCGCCTCCCCTTCGACGATTTCCGCGCGCGGGGGATCACGCTGGCGAACGTGCCGGAAGCCCATCAGGCGGCCATCGCCGAGCACGCGTGGGCGCTCGTTCTCGCGGCGGTGAAGAAGGTCGTGTGGAAGCACGGCCAGCATGTCGCCGGACGACACGTCCCCTATTGGCGCCCCGAGGGGGTGGGCCGCACTCTGTCGGGCTCTACGATCGTCGTCCTGGGCGTGGGCAGCATCGGCGCCCGGGTCGCCCGCGTCGCGAAGGCCTTCGACGCGACGGTCGTCGGCGTGCGTCGCAACGGCACGGTTCCACATCCGGACATCGACCGCATGTACGGGGAGCACGAACTGCATGAGGCGCTCGCCCAGGCGGATGTCGTCGTGATCGCCGTGCCCTCCACCTCCCGCACGCGTGGTCTCATCGACGATGCCGCGCTGCGGGCTCTCCGGCCGGGAGCGATCGTGGTGAACATCGCGCGCGGCGACATCGTGGTGGAGGATGCGATGCTCGACGCGCTCGAGGAGGCCCGCGTGAGTACCTTCGCCTCGGACGTGTGGTGGGACTACGAAGACGCGATGCCGCCCGACCAGCACTTCGGCTCGCCATCGCGACTCGGGCTCCACCTCCGGGAGGACGTCATCGTGTCGGGGGACCAGGCCTCGAATGTCTTCTTCGCACGGGACCGCATGCTCGACCGCGGCCTGGAGAACCTCGCCGACATGATCGCCGGGCGCGCGCCGGCAGGCGCCGTCGACCTCGACGAGCAGTACTGACCTCGCGGGGGCTATGCCGGCGGGAGAACGGAATTTGAAGCCCCGATGTCCTTCATGCCAAGCTCAGCATGTACGTGTTTCGGACAAGGGAGTTGTCATGCGTTGGAAGACCCGTTTCGCTGCCGGCGTCGTCGCCGCCGCCACCCTCACGGCAGGGACGGTCGTCACCGCGACGCCCGCGGTGGCCGCCACCTCTCATCGGGTCGCGATCGACGGAATGGCAACGAAGGCGGATTGCCAGTACGTCCAGAACACGTGGCGCGCGCACATCATCCGCAAGGGCGGCAAGATCTACGGCGGCGAGGGGTGCCTCTACGGCGGCGCCGCGCGGAAGTGGCTCTTCAGCATCAGCTACACCCTCTGACGTCACCCGCAGGCGGCGGTCATTCGTTCGGCCGGGACGCCTGACCGTCGAGCCAGAGCCGATCGTTCGGGTCGCTGTGCGTGCCACCTGATCCGACGTGCTTCGCATCGATCCGGTCGCCCTTGGTGATGACATGGACGAGCGCCATACCGTGACCACGCCCGAGGTCGTAGTCGTCCTTGAGCCACTGCAGAATCGGACCGGCTTTCGTGTCGGTGCCGAAGCCGCGCTGCTCGGCCAGCTCGATGAACTGCCGCGGCGTCAGGCCGGTCTTGGTTTCGATGTTGTCGAGGTACGCCTGGAAGGACACGGGGGCTCCTGTTCCGTCGGTTTTCGCAGCCTACGGCGCCGCATCGCCGCGTGCCAGGCCGGCTCCCTCACGGGCAGCGGCTCCTGCCCGCACGGTGGGCGAGGCGAAGCACGTCTGTTGCGAACGGTGCACTTTCGACCCGTCGAGTAGCGCCCGCACGCTAGCCTCTAAGGGTTTTGCCCCCCAGATGAAACCAAAGGATGCTTGCTCATGACCAACACCAATTCCGCCACGACTCCGCCCACCACCGTCACCGTGGCATTTGTTCTCTGGCTTATCACCGTGCTGCTCGGCATCATCGGTGCCGTCCTCCTGTTCCTCGTCGTCGATGCGGCCGGGATCGAGGCGATCTTCGTGGCCGCCATCGCCCTCGTGATCGCGCTGGCCGAGCTGATCGTGCTCTTCAAGATGCGCGCCGGCCGGAACTGGGCGCGTATCGTGCTCACGGTCCTCGCCGTGCTCCAGATCGGCGGTGTTGTCAGCGGGGCAGCCACGAACGCCTGGCCTCAGTGGGCGGGTCTGGTCGCGGTCGTCGTCGCGACGATCCTGATGTATCTCCCCGCCTCGAACGCGTTCTTCAAGGCGAACGCGGCTCGGTAGCCCGCACCGGGCACCCCCCTCACCGCATCATCGGCCGGGGCGGCGAGCGTGGAAGCGCCGCTGCTCCGGCCGAATGCACGTCACAGGGCCGCGGCCTTGGCGCGCAGCACGGCGCTCTGCGGGGTGTTGGCGGCCAGATGCGCCGCGGTGAGGAACTCGGAGCGCGCCTCGTCGGTGCGCCCCAGCCGGATGAGCAGCTCGCCCCGCACGCTCGGGAGAAGGTGCGAACCGCGCAGCGCCGCCGACTCCGCGACTGCGTCGACGATCGCGAGCGCCGCGCCCGGACCCGCGGCCATCGAGACAGCCACCGCACGATTGAGCTCGACGACCGGACTCGGAGCAAGACGCCCGAGCGCCTCGTAGAGCAGCACGATGCGCTCCCAGTCCGTGTCCTCCACGCTCGGCGCGGTCGCGTGGCACTGGGCGATCGCCGCCTGCAGAGCGTACGGCCCGCGCCCGTGGCCGACAGCATCCGCACGGTCGAGCGCCGCCCTTCCGCGCACGATCTGCCCGCGATCCCACCGCGTGCGATCCTGATCCGCGAGAAGGATGGGCGCCCCGTCGGGAGCGATGCGGGCGACGAACCGGGATGCTTGGAACTCCATGAGTGCGACGAGTCCGTGTACCTCGGGCTCGCGCGGTGCGAGCCCGGCCAGCACCCGACCGAGCCGCAGCGCTTCGTAGGCCAGGTCGGGTCGGATCCATCGATCACCGGCGGTCGCGGCGTACCCCTCGGTGAACATCAGATACACGACGCCGAGCACCGCCGCGAGCCGCCCCGCCCACTCACTCGGCTCCGGCGTCTCGAACGGTGCGTGAGCAGCGGCCAGCGTCTTCTTCGCTCGCGTGATCCGTGCCTGCACGGTCGGCACCGGCACGAGCAGCATCCGCGCGATCTCCTGCGTCGACAGACCGCCGACGACGCGCAGAGTCAGAGCGATCTGCGACTCGCGTGCGAGCACGGGATGACACGCGATGAACACGAGGCGCAGCACGTCGTCGTCGATCGGCTCCCACGCCTCATCCGCGACCTCCTCGAGATCGAAGGCGAGGGCACGGTGACGCTCGTCGAGTACCGTCCGGCGGCGCCAGAAATCGATGGCGCGCCGCTTCGCGACCATCGTCAACCAGGCGCCGGCATTGCGCGGCACGCCCGTTTCCGGCCATTTCTCCAGAGCTTCGACGAGCGCCTCCTGGGCGAGATCCTCCGCAAGGCCGATATCGCCGGTGACCTTCGCGAGCGTCGCGACGATGCGCGCGCTCTCGATGCGCCAGACGCCCTCGACCGTGCGGCGGATGTCGTCGCCCATCTTCGCCTCCGAGCGGCTCGTCACTTCTGGGCGGCCGCCTCCTCCTGCGCGCGCCACCCCTTCTCCTTCTGGACGTACTCGTTGTCGGAGTAGTCCGCGAAGTCCGACTCGTCGGTGACGCGGCGCACCTCGATCTTGTTACCGGGGCCGAGGGGTGCGCGGCTCGCCCACTCGACGGCCTCCTCCTTTGAGGCGGTCTGGATGATCCAGAAGCCGTTGAACAGCTCGTGAGTCTCGCCGTAGGGGCCGTCGGAGACGACCGGAGCCTCGCCCGTGAACTCCACGACAGAGCCCTCCGCGGCATCCGAGAGCCCCTCGCCCCCGAGGAGGATGCCCGCTTTGATCATCGACTCGTTGTAGGCGCCCATGGCGTTGAGGACCGCCTCGAAGTCCATGTCTTCGTAGTTCTGGACCGACCCGCTGTTGCGCATGATGAGCATGTACTTGGCCATGAGATTCTCCTTCGTCGCAGGGCCTCCATTCGGCCCCTCTACTATCGCGTCGAACGGCGCCGAGCGAAATCGACGTCGGCGACGAAAACCACGAAGGATCGGGATGCCGCGGGTGCGGGGATTTCGGATGCCCCGCACCGCGGCCCGACGGTCGGCTAGGCGGAGGCGTACGCCGCGGCCACGTCGAGGATCCAGGTCACCCCGAAGCGGTCGGTGAGCATGCCGAAGCCGGGGCTCCAGGCCGAGGCTGCCAGGGGCTCGACGACCGAGGAGCCGGCGGACAGCTTGTCCCAGGCTTGCTGCACCTCATCGAGGCTCTCGCCGCGTACGGAGACGAAGAACGGCTGATCGGTGAGGGTGACCCCGTTCTCCCGGCGGGTGGAGCCCGCGCCGGTCGCCGCGCCCCCGGCAGCGCCGGGGATGTCGTACGCCATCACGCGGAAGCCGGTCTCGCTCGTCACCTGGCCGAACACGACGCGATCGGCGCCGGGAGCATCCTGGGGCATGCCGAAGTCGCCGTACGTCGCAATCGTGAGGTCGCCGCCGAAGACGGAGTGGTAGAACTCCAGAGCCGGCCGGGCGTCGCCACGGAAGTTGAGGTGGGTGGTGGTCTGGATGCTCATATCTGCTCCTGAGGTGAAGGTCGCCGGGACTCCCCCGACATCTCTCAGCCTTCCAGCGGTATAGGACAGATTCGGTCCTATACCCGGATTAGCATCGACGGCGTGACCACCCCCACCTCTCGCCTTCTGGAACTCCTGTCGCTCCTGCAGACCCGGCGTGACTGGCCGGGCTCGGTGCTGGCGGATCGGCTCGGCATCAGTCACCGGACCGTCCGTCGGGACGTCGACCGGCTCCGCGACATGGGCTACCGCATCCGCGCGACGATGGGACCCGACGGCGGTTACCGCTTGGACGCCGGCAGCGAACTCCCTCCGCTCCTCTTCGATGACGACCAGGTTCTCGCGTTGGCCGTCGCCCTGCAGGCCGCGACCGTCACGGGAGTGGGAATCGAGGAAGCCGCACTGCGCGCCCTCACCACCGTGCGTCAGGTCATGCCCTCCCGATTGCGCCACCGCATGGACGCGCTCGAATTCACCACGATGCCTGCCGGCGGCCCCCGCGCCGCGACGGATACGGTGCCGTCGGACGTGCTTCTCGCGATCTCGGCGGCGATTCGCGCGCACGAGGTCCTGCGGTTCGATTACACGGCCCGGCTCCCCGCCGCCGGCGAAGACCTGGGTGCCCCACGAAGGGTCGAGCCGCACCATCTCCTGACCTCCGCCGGCCGGTGGTATCTCGTCGCGTGGGACCTGGACAGGGCGCAATGGCGCATCTTCCGCGCAGACCGGGTGAGCCCGCGGGTTCCGACCGGCCCCCGCTTTCCGCCACGGGAGGTGCCGGGGGGCGACCCGGCCGCCTACGTGTCGGCGCGCTTCAAGGGCTCCGAAGGCGTCGACCGGTGGCCTTGCTCGGGGAAGGTCATCCTCCATCGCCCCGCCCGCGACGTACGTCCCTTCGCCGGTGACGGCATCGTCGAAGATCTCGGACCAGACCGCTGCAGTCTCGAGGCCGGCTCCTGGTCGTGGGTCGCCCTGGCCGCCTCCCTCAACCGCTTCGACACCGACGTGGACGTCGTCGGGCCGCCCGAGCTCACCGACGCTTTCGCAGAGCTCGCCTGTCGCAACACCCGGAGCGCCGGCAGGTGACCGCACTCACCAGCCGAAGGACGCGGCGCCGGGCGCGGGCGCCTACTCGCCGTCGGCCGGCTCCCACCGCAGGAGGTCACCAGGCTGGCACTGAAGGGCCTCGCACAACGCGTCGAGCGTGGTGAACCGCACGGCTTTGGCGCGCCCGTTCTTGAGCACCGCCAGATTCGCGGGCGTGATCCCGACGCGCTCGGCGAGCGCCCCCACGCTCATCTTGCGACGCGCCATCATGACGTCGATGTCGACGATGAGCGGCACTCAGATCACCTCGTCCAACTCCGAGCGCAACGCCCGGGCTTCCTTCTCCCGCTCGATCGCCTGCGCGAGAAGGCGGCGCATGACCACCACCAGCAGCGCCATTCCGGCCAGCACGAGCGCGGCACCGCAGATCAGCCCCACGACGCCGGGGGCCGTGCCTCCGGGGGCCAGCACGACCGCGAGGATGAAGGTCACCGCGGACGCGGCGCCGATGGCACCGATGACGACGTCGACGTAGCGGAACGCCGCATCCGAGAAGACCGCCCCCCGCCGCACCAGGGTCAGCAGGCGCCACACGCAGACCGCGAAGACCTGCATCGTGAGGATGCCGAGGACGGCCAAGGTCACGAACGTGATGCGTCCCCACAGCGGCTCGCTCGCGAGGTCGGCCCACACCAGCGGCACGATCACCGTTTGCACGACCAGCGAACCGGCCAGCGAGAGCGCGATGACGATGCGCAGCAGGACGATGGTGATGGTGCCCATGGCGCCTCCGATCGGGACGGACGGCCTTAATCTATCGTTTATCGATAGATATCGCTAGGTATTCGATATGGCCCGCCCGTGAGGGCAGCGCTCGCGAAGGGCGCGCACACGCCTGGGCGCGGATGTCATTCGGTCCCGCTAGGCTGCGGCCTGGTAGCGCCCTGCGAGGGGCCGCGTCGCTGCCAGGGGGAAGAATGTCAGCCCAGCGCGATCCACGCGTCCGACGGAGACGCCCGCGGCGGGCGGGCGCGGGGCGGCGCGTGCTGGGCATCTTCGCCGGATTACTGGTGGTGGCCGTCGCCGGCGCGGTAGCAACCTTCGCTGTCGCGCGCGCGGTGACGGGCCCCGATGCCGCGGGCACCCTGCCGTCCCCTTCCGTCTCACGCACCCCCGCGCCCGCCCCGACGCCGACGCCTCCCCCGCTCACTCCCGCGGCGGCGCTGCTGGCCACCGCGACCGACCCCGCCGCCTGCGTGGTGACGTTCCTCGGCGACGGGATAACCGTCCAGCCTCAACTCCAGACGCAGGGCGCCCTCTACTCCGCGCTCCCCATCCCCCGGCAGGACGGGCGCGTGTTCGCCGGCTGGTACTCCCGAGAGGCGGATGCGGCAACCTTCGCCGTGGCCGGACGCCTCAACGGTGCCGACCTGGTGACGTGCACGGAGCGGCAGGTCACCCTCCACGGAGCCTGGAAGACCCCGGAGGACAACGCCGCCGAGGACGCCGGCGTCCCGATCCTCATGTACCACCAGTTCACCACCAAGCCCGAAGGCGAGACGGGCTGGCTGCGCCTGAACTACGCGTACATCGGCGACTTCGACGCGCACATGGCCTACATCGCGGGCAACGAGTTCTACCTGCCGACGTGGGATGAGCTCAGTGCCTTCATCGACGGGGCGCTGTTCCTTCCGAAGCGCTCTGTGATCATCACCGACGATGATGCGGACTCATCCTGGCTGGAGCTGGCCGCACCTCTCGTGCACGGCCGCGGCCTGCTCACGACATCGTTCGTGATCACGTCGGCGCGCACCGACCCCGCGCCGAACCCGTTCGTGCTGCAGCGCTCGCACACCCACGACATGCACCGCGCGGGGGTGAACGGCCAGGGGCGCATGGTCAACGACCCCGCTGACGTGATCGCCGCCGATCTCGCACAGTCCGCGATGATCCTCGGGGCCAAGGAAGTGGTCGCCTACCCCTTCGGGCATGACAGCGACGAAGCCAGACGCGGTGTCACCCAGGCGGGTTTCGAGCTGGCGCGCACGACCGAGCAGGGTTACGTGCGTGTCGGAACGGACAAGCTCGCCCTGCCCTGCATCCGCATCACCTACGGCATGGGTGTGGACGCGCTGGCCGGCCTCATCGGGTAGCCGCCGGTGCGAGCACCCGCTCGAGCACCTGCAAGGTGAAGTCCCACCCCTGCCGATACGACTCCGCCTCTCCGCCGGTCCAGGGTCCGGTGTGCGTGACGACGAGACGGGTGCCTCCGGTGATCGGCTCGAACGTGACGTCGCATGCCTCATCCGCGCTCGAGCCGTCCGCATCCGTCCAACACCAGGTAAAGGACAGGTGCCGGTACGGTTCCACGTCGAGGTAGGACCCCTCCACGACGATGCCCTGGTGCGGCGCCCGGATTCGGTAGCCCCCGCCCGGGTGGGTGTCGGCGACGATCTCCACGCCCTGCCAGTGCGTCCACCACCACGTCCTGAGCCCCTCCGCGGTGGTGAATGCCTTCCACACCCGCGACGGCTCGGCCGAAAGCTCGCGCACAACCCGGAGACCGGAGATGCTGAGCCGCGACCAGACTTCGGGGTTCAGCGGTTCGGCGGCCTCCCCGAGAGCGGCGGCCAGCTGCCCGATCGCGTTCTCCCACGCGGAGCCGTCCTCGGCGAAGACGTCGGCGCCGAGACGGAAGTGGCGGAGGGTGAGAATCGACCCCTCCCCCTCCCCCCGCACTGTAGCGACCACCCGCGAACGCGGTTCGCCTGCCACCACCCACGCGAAGGCGACGTCGTGAGGCGCGCGGCACGACTCCACCCGCGCATGCGCGACCCGCGCCGGCGCAATCTGCACGTCGAACTCGTCGCCGACGGCGCGGGGCGCTCCGCTGATAGGTCCGAGCCACCGGCTCGCCCGCTGAGGGTCGGTGAGAGCCGCCCAGACCACCGCCGGCTCGACGGCGAACCGGCGCTGGAGGGTGAGGTCGGGGTCGTCGGCGCCCGTGCGCGACCGACGCACGCTCGGTTGTTCGGTCATCGCTTCTCCTTCGTTCCACGAGAGATCTCCGTCTGCAACGCATCCAGCCGCTGCATCCAGAACCGCCCGTACCGTGCCATCCACTCGTCGACTTCTGCGAGGGCCCCTGGCACGAGCGTGTAGATGCGGCGGGCACCGCGGGGTTCGGCCACCGCGAAGCCGTGCTCACGGAGGATACGCAGTTGATTGGACACCGCCGGCTGAGAGATCCCGAACATCTCGCGCGCGCTATCGGACAGGTCGCCGGCTGATCTCTCCCCTTCGCTGAGCAGCTCCACCAGGCGACGACGCACCGGGTCACCGAGGATCTCGAAGGCATTCACGCGCTCTTTATATCACTCGGTGATGATATAGCGCTATCCCGCCCTCCCCGTCACCGCGATGAACGCGGGGTGAATTGCGGCGTACCGCTTGCGGGATCCCCCGGTTCGCGCCAAGGTGCGGACATTAGGCTGAAAGTCCTCAGCCCGACGAAATCGCGAGCCGCCCATGGACCTCTCCCTCATCGTTCCGACCTTCAACGAAGGTCCGAACGTCCGGGAGCTGCTGCGCCGGCTTGCCCTGACGCTGGACAGTTCCGCGTACGAGGTCGTCTTCGTCGACGACTCCACCGATGACACGCCCGACATCATCCTCGCGGCCGCCGCCGAAAGCGAGGCGCCGGTGCGCCTCATCCATCGGGAGACGGCGACGGGGGGCCTCGGCGGCGCGGTCCTCGAAGGGATTCAGGTGGCGCAGGCCGACTGGTGCCTCGTCATGGACGGCGACCTGCAGCATCCCCCCGAGGTCATCCCGCAGCTGCTCGCGCGGGCGGCTCGCGGAGACGTGGACGTCGTGGTGGCCTCGCGGTACATCTCCGGCGGCACGTCGAAGGGCCTCGCCGGCACGGTCCGGACCACCGTCTCCCGCCTGTCGACGCTTCTCACCAAAGCCATGTTCCCCCGGAAGCTCCATGGATGCTCCGACCCGATGACCGGGTTCTTCCTCCTCCGCCGTGCAGCCGTGGATCTCGACTCGCTCCGACCGCGCGGGTTCAAGATCCTCCTCGAGATCCTCGCGCGCCGTCAGTTACGCGTCGCAGAGGTGCCGTTCGACTTCGCCGAACGCTACGCCGGGGCATCCAAGGCCTCCTTCACACAGGGCGTGCGCTTCCTCACGCAGCTGAGCATGCTGCGCTTCGGGCGGATGTCGGCGTTCGCGCTCGTCGGCGGGGTCGGCGCCGTGGCCAACCTCGCCATCATGTGGGCGCTCATCGCGCTGGGCATGGAGTACCTGTGGGCCGCGATCATCGCCAGCGAGGTGACGATCATCAGCAACTTCCTGCTGCTGGAGTACTTGGTCTTCGCGGACATGCGCGCCGATTCGGGGCTCATGCGCCACCGCTTCCTCAAGTCGTTCACGTTCAACAACCTCGAGGCGGTCATCCGCATCCCCGTGCTGTGGATCATCGTCGAGGCCACTCACATCCCGAGCGTCGTGGCGGCGGGGATGACTCTCGTGGCAGCCTTCGTCGTGCGCTTCGTCTTCCACGCGCTGATCGTGTACGGCCCTCAGAAGCAACAGGCCCCGAAGACGGCCGCGACACGGGTTGTGCCCGTCCCGGCCGAGGACGAGCTCGCGGCCTCGCCGCGTGCACCGATCACCCCCTGACGGGCCGTAATCTGGACGGATGACGTCCTCAGCATCCGTGACCCTGTTCGGCGCCGCGTGGTGCAAGGACTGCCGCCGCACCAAGGCCCAGCTCGACCGGCTCGGCGTCGCCTATGAGTATGTCGACCTCGAGACCGATCCCGCCGCGGCCGATGTGGCCCGCGAGATCTCCGGACGCACGAGTATCCCCGTGGTGGTCTACCCGGACGCGTCCCACCACGTCGAGCCCTCCGACGCCGATCTGACGGCCAAGCTCCGCGAACTCGCGCTCGTCTGACCGGCATGCGGGCCGTCGCGGCGGTCCGCACCGTTCTAAGCTGGAGACTCGCACGAAGGAGAGTGTCGTGACCGTCGATCTGCCCGCACCCGTCCTCCCCGATGCGGCGCAGGCCGCGATCGACGCTGACCTCGAGATCCTCACCGCCGGCTCGCGCCTGTGGTCGACCCTCACCCTCGACCAGCGCGTGCGCCTGTTGGAACGAGTCCGCGACACCGTGAGCGCTGCCGCCGAGGAGTGGGCGACGATCGCCGGCTCCGCCAAGGGCGTCGCGCCCGACTCGCCGATCGCCGGTGAGGAATGGCTGGCCGGCCCGTACACGATCCTGGCCGCGCTCGATGCGGCACGCCAGACCCTCCAGGCCCTGGCCGCCAGCCTCAGCCCCCTCGCCCGCACGCGCTTCGACCGCGCTCCGGGCGGCCGCATCCGCGCCTCCGTCCTCCCCGCCGCTGCCCTTGACCGTCTGGTGCTCTCCGGTTTCACCGGCGAGGTGTGGTTCGAGCCCGGCGTGACACGGGCGGAGGCGATCGTCTCGGCCGGGCTCGCCCAGCGCCGGCCCACCGAAGCCGGCGGCGTCGGACTGGTCCTCGGCGCGGGGAACGTCTCGTCGATCCCGGTGCTCGACGTCCTGTACGAACTCCTCTCGGCGAACCGGGTGTCGCTGCTGAAGGTGAATCCCACGCAGGATGCGCTCATCCCCGTCTTCGAGCGCGCACTCGCACCGCTGATCGAGCCCGGGTTCCTTCGGATCGTCCGTGGGGGCGGCGAGATGGGCGCCTACCTGACGCAGCACCCGGCGTTCTCGCACGTGCACATCACCGGATCCGCCGCCACCTTCGACGCGATCGTGTGGGGCACGGGCCCGGATGCCGCGGCCCGGCGGGAGGCGAACCACCCGGTCCTGAACGTGCCCATCACGGCCGAGCTGGGCGGCGTGTCGCCGATCATCGTGGTCCCGGGGAAGTGGACCGCCGCCGATCTGGCCTATCAGGCCGAGCACATCGTCACGATGCGCCTCCAGAACAGCGGGCACAACTGCATCGCCGGTCAGGTGGTGCTGATCAGCGCCGACTGGCCGCAGCGCGGCGCCTTCCTCGCGGCACTGCGGCGCGCGTACGCCGCCGCCCCCGCGCGGCCGGTGTGGTACCCGCGCAGCGAGGAGCAGCTGGCCGCTGTCGGGGCGGCCTACCCCGGAGCGACCTGGTACGGAGACGACGGGACGCGCGCGATCGTGGAGGTCGACCGGGATGCTGCGGCCGACGCTGTCGAAACCACCGAGTACTTCGCTCCCGTGCTCGGGGTGCTGGCGCTGCCCGGATCGGGGCAGGAGTTCCTCGACGCTGCGGTGGCGCACGCGAACGATCGACTCACCGGCACACTCGGCGCGAACATCCTCATCGACCCGGCGACCGAGGCCGACCTGGGCGCCGGGTTCGAACAGGGCGTCGCCGACCTCCGCTACGGCGCAATCGCGATCAACGCCTGGACGGGGGTCTCGTTCACGGTGCCGACGCTTTCGTGGGGCGCCTTCCCGGGCGGCACGCTCCAGTCGGTCGGCAGCGGAATCGGCGTCGTCCACAACGGCCTGCTTCTCGACCGGGTCGAACGCTCGGTGCTGCGGGGCCCGTTCCGTCCCTTCCCCCGGATGCTCGGCGGGTTCGGCCGGCGACGCGGCCGGTTCACCGTGCTTCCCAAGCCGCCGTGGTTCGTCACCGCGCGCACGGGCGCTAGCGTCAGCGAGGGACTCACCCGCTTCCGGGCCGAGGGCAAGCTCAGCCGACTCGCGGTCGCGCTGATGAGGGCGCTCCGGGCCTGACCCGAGCGCTCAGCGCGAAGGCTTCGGCGCAGCTCAGGCGGCGAAGCGGTCCGAAGCCGCGCGCAGGGCGCGGGCGATCCCCGGCTCGGTCGCGGAGTGACCCGCGTCCGGAACGACCACGAGCTCCGCCTCGGGCAGCGCGCGGTGCAGGTCCCACGCCGTCATCATCGGCGTGCAGACGTCATAGCGGCCCTGCACGATCACGGTCGGGATGCCCCGCAGGCGCCCGGCGTCTTCGATGAGCTGACCCTCCCGGAACCATCCGCCGTGGACGAAGTAGTGATTCTCGATACGGGCGAAAGCGGTCGCCGCCTCGGGGTCGCTCATCTGAGCGAGGAACCCCTCGTCGGGGACGAGCGTGACGGTCGCGGCCTCCCACCGGGTCCACGCCAGCGCCGCAGGACCGTGCACCGCAGGATCGGGATCGGTCAGCCGACGGTGGTACGCCTCGATGAGGCGTGAGCGCTCGAGCACCGGGATCGGGGCGAGGAACTCCTCCCACAGATCGGGGAACAAGACCGATGTTCCGCCCTCGTAAAACCACTCGAGCTCGTGACGGCGAAGGGTGAAGATGCCGCGCAGCACGAGTTCGCTCACCGAATCCGGATGGGCCTGCGCATAAGCGAGCGCCAGGGAGCTGCCCCACGAACCGCCGAAGACCTGCCACTGGCGGATGCCGAGATTCCGGCGCAGCAGCTCCATGTCCGCGACGAGGTGCCACGTCGTGTTGTGACGCAGGTCGGTGTTCGGATTGCCCGCGTGCGGGGTCGAGCGACCGCATCCGCGCTGATCGAAGAGGATGATGCGGTACTTCTCAGGGTCGAAGAAGCGTCGCTGCCACGGGCTCGTCCCGCCGCCGGGCCCGCCGTGGAGGTATACGACCGGCTTGCCCTCAGGGTTGCCGCTCTGCTCGTAGTACACGCGCTGGCCGTCGCCGACCAGCAGCATCCCCGTCTCGTACGGCTCGATCGCCGGATAGAGGATGTCGTCGAGGTGTGCCGATGCGCTCATAGTTGCGACCCCGCAATCGAGAAGGTGTCACACGCGGACGGTCCGCTGTCGTAGCCGCTGTCGAACCAGCGCTGCCGTTGTTCGCTGGAACCGTGGGTCCACGTGTCGGAGTTGACCACGCCGCCGGATTCCTGCTGGATGTGGTCGTCGCCGACGGATGCGGCGGCGTTGAGCGCGTCGGAGATCTGGGCCGCCGTGGGAGCCTCGAGGAACGGCGTGCCGCTCTCGTCGTCGGCGACGGTCATTTCCCCCACCCAGGCGCCGGCGAAGCAGTCGGCCTGCAGCTCGGTGCGCACTCCGTTGCTGTCGGGGCCGCTGCCGTTGGACGGGTACTGGTCGAAGATGCCGGTGAGGGCCTGCACGTGGTGACCGTACTCGTGGGCGAGCACGTACAACTGGCCGAGGCTGCCTGCCGAGGCGTCGAACTGCTCGCGCATCAGCGCGAAGAACGTCGGGTCGACGTACACGGTCTCCTCCGTCGGGCAGTAGAACGGCCCGGTGGCGTTGGATGCTGTGCCGCACTGCGTCGAGGTGGATCCGTCGACGATGACGAGCTGCGGTTCGCGGTACCCCTCGACCTCGCCTGCCCAGTACTCGTCGAGCGCGAGAGACCCGGCCGCGAGGCGGCAGTCGTCGCGGGCGTTGGCGTCTTCGCCCGTCTCGCAGTTCGCGATCTCGGTGCCCTCGTCCAGCGGCGCCGCCTGGCCGCTCCCGCCGCCCAGCAGGCTGGAGAAATCACCTCCGGTGAAGGCGTTCAGCAACAGCACGACGATCAGGCCCACGCCCGCGACGCCACCACCGGCGACCGCCGCTCCGCGGCCCCGCCGGCGCGCGCGGTTACCGCCGACTTTGGCATCGTCGTTGAAGGTCACCTGTTCACGGTACCGTCCGCCGGCACCGCCTCCTGCCGCACCGGCCCTGCCGCTATGCTCGCGGGGTGATGGAGACGCTCCTGATCGTCGTGATGGCCGTCGTGGTGATCTCGCTCGCGACAGCCCTGGCCCCCCGGATCAACGTCGCGGGACCCATCGTCCTGATGGCGATCGGCCTCGGCGTCAGCCTCCTGCCCTTCGTTCCCGCCTGGGAGATCGACCCCGAGGTGATCCTCGTCGGGATCCTCCCGCCGCTCCTCTACTCCGCGGCCGTGCAACTCCCGGCGGTGGAGTTCCGGCGCGACTTCGGTCCGATCGCCGGTCTGTCCGTACTTCTGGTCGTCATCTCCTCCGTCGTCCTGGGGTTCTTCTTCGCCTGGGCCATCCCGGGCCTGGGACTCGCGCTCGGCATCGCCCTCGGCGCCATCCTGAGCCCGACGGATGCGGTGGCCACCTCCATCGCACGACGCGTGGGCATCTCCCCCCGGGTTGTCACGATGCTCGAGGGTGAGAGCCTCCTCAACGACGCCACGGCGCTGGTGCTGCTGCGCACGGCGATCGCTGCCGTCGCCGGGGGTTTCGCGTTCGGCGATACCGTCTGGTCTTTCGCCTGGGGCGTTGCGCTGGCTCTGGTGGTGGGCGCGGCCGTGGGCTGGGTGAACCTGCGCGTGCGGCAGTGGGTGAGCCATCCCGCCGCCAACACCGCCCTGAGCTTCACGGTTCCGTTCCTCGCCTACCTCCCCACCGAGGCCCTGGGCGGATCGGGACTCGTCGCCGCCGTCGTCGCCGGGATCGCCACCGGTCAGGGCGCGACACGCAGGTTCACGCCCGAGCAGCGCATGAGCGACCACCTCAACTGGCGCACCGTGGAACTGCTCCTCGAAGGTGCGGTTTTCCTCATCATGGGCCTCGAGCTCAAGGAGATCGTGCGGGCGAACATCGAGGAGCACCAGGGGCTGTGGCACGGCACGTGGCTGGCGTTCAGCGCCCTCGCCATCGCGCTCGTCATCCGCGCCGGCTACGTGACGGCGCTGATCTGGGCGCAGGGCAAGCGATCCCACCAGCGGCGGCGCGATCGCCTGGACGCTGCTCGGTCGCGGGCGGACGCCTTCGAAGCACGCCTCGCCGCCGATCCCGACGCCTCCGGCCCCCGCGTGCGGGACGCCGACCCGGTGCGCGTGCAACGTCGCCTGAGCGGGCTGCGGACGCGCCTGGCCGCGATGATGGCCGACCTGGACTATTACCGCGCTACGCCGCTCGGCTGGCGCCACGGCGCGGTGATCGTGTGGGCGGGGATGCGGGGAGTGGTCACGCTCGCTGCATCCCAGACCCTGCCGCACGACGCGTCCAGCCGCCCCCTGCTGATCTTCGTCGCCTTCCTCGTCGCGGTGTTCAGCCTCACAGGCCAGGGCCTGACTCTGCCGTGGCTGGTTCGCAAGCTCGGCCTGCAGCGCCAGGGCGCCGACCGTGCCCCGCACGAGGAGCAGCGGTCGTTGGCGGCCGAATTGCAGGCGGCGGCCGCTGAGGCGGTGTCGGGCGAGACGCTGCGCCGGCGTGACGGTGAACTGTTCTCCGACGACGTCGTGTCGCAGGTGACCGCCCGCCTGACCCGGGCTCCGGAGGATGACTCGGGCACCAGTGCCCGAGACCGGCTGGAGCTGCGACTGGCGATCATCGAGGTCATGCGCGACCGGCTCGTCGAGCTGTCCCGCGACGGCCGGTTCAGCACGGCGGCGCTTCGCCAGACCCTCGCCGAGCTGGATGCCGACCAGCTCAGCCTGGAGCTGCGGCTCGACGGCGAGGAGTGAGGTCGAGCCCGGCGGCGGAAGCGGGCACAATGGGAAGGCGGGAGGTGCGATGAGCGATATACGGGAGTCACCCGGGGCGTCCACCGTGCACCCCCGCTCGCACTCGCACTCCCCGACGAGCGACACGAGCCCGCTGCACCTGCCGCACCCGGCCGCGGAGTGCCCCAAGTGCTTCACCGAGCTGCAGCGCGACCGAGATTGGTGGCTTGCCCGGCCGGCGGGTGCGCGACTGGTCGGGCTCGTCGTGTCGCGACCGGGGATGCCATCGGTGGTGCAACAGCGCGACGACCTCACCCGCTTCGGGGTGGCCATCGCCGACTTCCGTCATCCCGCGCCGGAGACGCTCGAGGACTGGTCGGAGCGACTGGCCCGCTTCTACCGCACCCTCGGCCGCGGCGACGTCCTCGTGGTCGCGAACGTGCATGCCCTGGGCACGACGCTCGAGGAGGAGACGCGAGCCGTCGCCGAGCTGCACGACCGCGGCGTGGTGGTGAAGGTGCTCGGCCACGGCGGCCGGCATCTGTACGACACCGGCCGCTGAGCCGCATCCCTTCCCCTCCGCCGCACCCGCGGCGGCAGGGCGGGTCAGTCCGCGATCAGGCGGGCAGAACCTGCGGCGACCTCGACGAAGACCCGGGCGGATGCGCCCGAGACCGTGCGCAAGCCATTGTCCAGGTCGCCCGCGGCGACATCGGAGCGGACGTCGTAGTCCTCGTCCGGCAGCGTGAGGGCGAGCGATCCCGCGCTGACGGACACGCGCACCTCGGAGGGCGCATCGCCGCCCAGGCGCGCGACCATGTCACCCGCACTGAGCTGAAGATCAGCATCCCGGACGCCGTCCACCTCGATGTCGGCGCGGCCGGCGGCGACTTCCGCACTGAGGCTCTCGGCGCTGCCGCTGATCTTCATCTCGCCCGCTCCCATTCCCAGGTCGAGTTCACCGAATGCCCCCTCGGCCGTGAGCGAACCGGCGCCCAGGTCGAATTCGGCGTCCGTGCCCTCGAGCTCGGCCGGAAGCGTGAGGACCCCGCGGCCGTTACCCACGCCGAACCACGAGACGAAGAAGGCGCGGGGCGTCTCGACCCGCAACGCGTTGCCGTCGCGGGTGAACGTCCACGCTCCCCCGCCCGAGTCGCGGACCTCCAGCGTGGCCTTCCGCACGTCGTCGAAGCGAACGTCGAATGAGGCCGCCGAGACGTCCACGCTGAGCTCGGTCACACCGTCGGTCGCGAGGGACCGGGCCTCCGAGGAGGCGGTCGCCGACGCGGCGGTCGAACGGATGCCACCCCATGCGACGGCCACGAGGACGCCGACACCCAGGAGGGCCGTGAGGATCGTGATGACGCGGGCCGCGGCACGCTGCGGCTGAGGAGCGTCGGGGCCGGCCGCGGGGAGAGGCGGCGGGGTCGTGGTGGTGCTCATCGTGCTGCTCCTGTCTGCGGCGCGGATCCGCCGTGTTCGATGTGGACGAGCGCGGCCTGCACCCGGCGGTTGCCCGACTCGTCCTGCTCGAGCCCGAGCTTCTGGAAGATCGCCGTGATGTGCTTCTCCACGCTCGCCTCCGAGACGAACAGCGTCGCCGCGATCGCCTGGTTGGATTTTCCTTCGGCGATGAGGGCGAGCACCGAGCGTTCGCGTTCGGTGAGCCGCTGCATCCGCTCGTCGCGGCTGCGACGGCTGAGCAACTGCGCGACGACCTCGGGGTCGAGGACCGTGGCACCGGCGCCGATGCGGACCACCGAGTCGAGGAACTCCGACACGTCGGCGACGCGATCCTTCAAGAGGTAACCGAGGGCGCCGCCGCCGGCGGAGATGAGGTCGCTCGCGTAGCGCTCCTCGACGTACTGAGACAGCACCAGCACCGGCAGATCCGGATGCTGCGCCCGCAGCCGCGCGGCGGCCCGGATGCCTTCGTCGGTGTAGGTGGGCGGAAGCCGCACATCGAGGATGCACAGGTCGGGCTGGGTCCGGGTGACCGTCTCGTCCAGCGCCGCAGCGTCGGGGAGAGCCGCGACGACGTCGTGACCGGCGTCGACGAGGAGGCGGACAAGGCCTTCGCGGAGGAGAACGCTGTCTTCGCAGATCAGGATGCGCACGGAACGCTCACCTCCAGCGAAGTGGGCCCGCCGATGGGGCTGTCGAGGCGATAGGTGCCACCGGCGCCGAGGATGCGGTTCGAGATGCCGTCGAGGCCGCCGCCGGGGAGGATGCGCGCGCCCCCGATGCCGTCGTCCTCGACACGGGCCCAGAGCGTGCCGTCTTCGCGGCGGCGCACGGCGACCCGCACGCTGCTGGCGCGGGAATGCTTGGCCGCGTTCGTCAGGGATTCGGCGATGGCGAAATACACCGCGGCTTCCGCACTCCGTTCGCAACGACCGTCGATGCGGACGTCGAGGTGCACCGGCACGTGCGAACGGGCGGCGAGCGCTGAGAGCGCGGCATCCAGTCCTCGGTCATCCAGGACCGACGCGTGGATGCCACGGGCCAGCTGCCGCAGTTCGGTGATCGCGGACTTGGTGGAGGTGTGCGCCTCTTCGATGAGCGCCTTGGCGGCGGCGGGGTCGTCGTCGATCTTCTGCCGCGCCAGGCCGAGGGTCATCCCGACGGAGACGAGCCGCGGCTGGACGCCGTCGTGCAGGTCGCGTTCGATGCGCGTGCGCTCGACGTCCGCAGCGCGCACGGCACCGGCCCGCTGCTGTGCGGACTGCCGCGCCTGTGCCGTCAGTTGCGCCTCGCGGGAGGGCACCAGGATCAGGCGCGAGAGCACGCCGTGCAGAATCGCCAGCGCGACGAGGCCGGCCAAGGAGAGGAGTGCGAGGATCGGCCCGACCACCGGCGCCCATCCGGCGGGGATGTCGATGCCGGTGTTCCACAGCCGCGCGATCCCGGCGTCGGCGTACAACGGTGCGAAGGTGAGGGCGAGGCCGGATGCGGCGACACCGGCCAGCGCAACCACCACGAAGCCCAGCACCGTCGAGACGGCGAAGTTCGCCACACCGCGCCACACACCGGGGTCGATCGCCTGGCGCCAGAACATCGACAGCACGCCGGCGAACCCGGGGCGGGGAGGGCGCTGCACGGTCAGCGGCGGGATCGAGAAGCCGTACAGACCCTCGATGCGGGCGCTCTCCAGCCACGCCACCGCCCACAGCAGGTAGACGAGGGCGACGAGGAAGAGCAGGCCGATACCGAGGACGACGACGAGACCCAGCCCCGTGCCGAGCAGGGTGAACAGCACCGTGAAGACGACCGGTCCGACGATGCCGAGGGCCGCCAGCTGCGCGACCGCGGCGAGGATCCGCGGCGGAGAGGCCACTTCGCGGCGGCGGGAGGGGGGAGGCGCCACGGGGGCCGCCGGGGATGGTGCGGCTGCCGGGGAGGCAGCGGTCTGCGAGGTCATGCTCCCACGGTAGGACCGCGGCTCGGCCGTGTCCCCCGTGTTCTCCGGAGCCCTCGTTCGGGTTATCCCGAACGCCCCGCCCTGCCATCCGGCGGAAGCCCCCGGGGTCGCGACCGCGCGAGGGTCAGGGGACGCAGGCGGAGGCGGGCTCCGACGCCTTTCCGTTGGCGCGGCGTGTCAGCACTTCGATGCAGGTGGTCCCGGAGGGGTCCGGTGGTACGACCACGGTCGTCTCGGACACCTGCGCGAGCGCCGGGTCGCCCCCACCGCGCGTCACGACGCCCCAGAGGTACGCATCGCCCTCTTCCGGCTCCGGGTTGACCCACGTGAACACCACACCCTCGGGGGTGACCGTGCCGGCGAGGTCGGCCGGAGGAGGCGCCGCGACAGGGATCACGTCGATCGGCTCGTCCGTGGGTTGCGCGGTCGGTGTCGGATCGCCGCCACCCCCGAGTACCGCGGGGAGCGCGAGCGCGAGGATCACGACGACGACCAGCACGAACGCCCCCGCGGCCACGCCGAACCACAGGCCCCGCCGTGACCTCGGGGCCTCGGGCGGGCCGGATGCGGCGTCCGCGGGCTCGGCGGCGGACCCGACGGGCGGGGTCGGCGGAGGCAGCGCGGTCGACGCCGACGGCAGGATGGGAGACCCGGACGGCATGCGCGGAGCCGCCGACACGCGTGCTGCGGTGCCGGCCTCGGGCGCGATCACGGAGGGAGGGCGGAGGCGAGTGGCGTCGTCCTCCCGCGCCGAGCGCCGGGTAGCCGACTCCGGCGCCCAGAGATCGGGCCGCGGCGACGGCGGCCGCGTGGGACCGGCCGCCGTCGCCGTCTCGGGATCGATGCTCACAACCCCGCGCACGCGCGTCAGCCCGTCGTCTTCGTCGTCGACCACGCCGTCGGCCGAGCCGTCGTCGAGGATGTCGATCGGCGTCACCCCGTGCGCGAGTTCGATCTGCACCTTCTGCAGGGCGCGGGCGAAGGCCAGCGCGGTGTCGTACCGGTCGGCGGGGGACTTGGCCATCGCCCGTTCGAGGACGCGCGACAGCGATGGTGGGGCATCCGGCCTGCTCAGCGGCGGGAGCGGCAGCGTCTCGATGCGTGAGATGAGGTCGGCTCCGCCGTTCCGCTGACCCGTGAGCTCGAACGGTGAACGTCCGGCGAGCAGGCTGTACACCGTGGCCCCGAGCGACCAGACGTCCGCGCGCGCGTCCCCGCCGGGCACCTCACCGAGCGCCTCCGGCGGTGACCACGGGATCGACAGTCCGCCGGCGTCACCCCCGCCGGTGGTGGACGCGATCCCGAAGTCCGTGAGGGCCGGTCGGTTGTATTCCGTCACGAGAATGTTGGCGGGTTTGATGTCGCGGTGCAGCACCCCGGCGCGGTGCGCGGTCTCCACCGCAGCGC
Organism: Microbacterium sp. Z10_103; assembly: GCF_058310455.1. Lineage (NCBI taxonomy): Bacteria > Bacillati > Actinomycetota > Actinomycetes > Micrococcales > Microbacteriaceae > Microbacterium > Microbacterium sp. Z10_103. The sequence goes on along the minus strand of NZ_JBZEGK010000001.1, from coordinate 3,422,057 downwards.
CGACCTGCACGCCGACGCGCAGCGCCTCAGCCACGGAGAACGGCTCACGCCGGTACCTCGCCTGAAGGTTGGGCCGCGGGCAGTACTCCATCACGAGGTACGGACGACCGTCGTCGGCGATCGCCGCCTGGTGGATGGTGACGATCGCGGGGTGCGTGGAGAGCATCGCCATGACGTTCGCCTCGGCGGTGAACGCCGCGATCGATCCGCTGGTCATCCGCTCGGTCAGCAGGACCTTGACGGCGACGCGGCGGCGAGGAAGGTGCTGTTCGTAAAGGAAGACGTCGGCGAACCCGCCCGAGCCGAGCAGTTCGAGATAAGTGAATCCGGGAAGCTCGGGAGGTGCCTGTGGGGCGCGACGCGCACTCACGGAGCGTCCTCGACCGCGACGGTCACGCCGTCACCGAGGTCGAGAACGTCGCCCGCCACGACGATCGTCGGCTCGCCGGGGTGCAGCCGCACCGGCTCCGACCCCCGGCGCAGCAGCGTCGTGCCGTTGGTCGTGTCGAGGTCGGTGGCGAGGATGCTGTCACCTTCGACGCGGACCTCCAGGTGGTTTCGCGAGATGTCCTGTTGCGGGCTGTCGACGGCCAGGAGGTGCGGCAGGTCGGCGCCGCTGATCCGGGTGGAACGGGGGCGCCGGCCGATGATGACGGTGCGATCGAGCAACACGCTCTGACCCGTTGAGGCGCGCAGCAGTCCGGCAGCCGAGGGCGGTGCCGGAGCGGAGAGCGGCGGGGCGACCGGCGGCAGCTGCCCGGAGGCGCGCAGGGCGCGAGCTTCGGCGAGCGTGATGGTCGCGTCGTCGGATGCTTCGTCCCCGTCGCCGCGGATGATCGTGGACTCGACGTCGTCTGGGAGTTCCGGCACGGCGCTGTCCGCGACGTCGTCGGGACCTTCGGGTACGGGCGTCCCTGCGACGGGGGTGGGGAGATCGGGCATCGCCGCGGGTTCCTGCGGCTCGGCCGCGCCACGCGGCGGGGCGGTCACCGGCGGGGCGGTCACCGGCTCGGCGGGCACCGGCTCGGCGGGCACCGGCGCTGGGATACCGGCCACCGGCACAGACGGCTCCGGGGCGGACGCCACCGGCGCAGACGGCTCGGGTTCGGCCGCAGGAGAGGCCGCCGCAGGACCGTGCACCTCGGCGACGCTGTGCGGCTGAACGGGCTCGATGGGCGCAGCGGCGCGGGACGCGGCATCCGCCACCCCGGCGCGCGCGCCTGAGCCTGACCCGGTCACCCCCGCGCCGGCGTCGCGGGAGATCACGACGCGCGCCGCGGCAACGACCCCGTCCCGGAGCGGGAGCTGGGCCGTCGCGTCGGACGCGTCATCCGGGCCGATGGTGAGCGCGTCGGCCGACCGGATGCTGCGCTCGGTCCACGTGGATGCTCCCGCGCCATCCACCCGTTCCGCGGCCGAATCCCCGTCGACCGACACGGAGAGGTCGCCGCGCACGGCCACCCGCCACGTGCCGTCCTCGTCCAGCGCGACGGCGAAGGGCGGAACCGAAGACAGCGGTCCGCCCGCGGCCAGCGCGTCGACGACGCCGGCCAGGCCCGCAGCGCGGCTGAGCTCCTGCCACACGGCCTCGGCCACGGCATCCGTCGCCCCCTCACCGAGCAGGGCGACCGCGGACGGCGCAACGACGGCGCGCAGGGTTCCGGGGGTGTAGCGCACGACGGTCATCAGAGTCCTCCTCGGGCTCGCGCTCCCGCGCGCGGCAGGGTGTCGCCTTCGATCTCGCCGATCGGCGCGGTCGGGACGGTCTCGTGGCGATCGCGGACACCGCGGATGCGCACCGACAGCGCATCAACGACGACGGCTGTCACGTTGTCACGTCCTCCGGCGGCGACGGCCTCGCGCACGAGCCGCTCGGCCGCGGACTGCGGCGACCGCTCGGAGCGGAGAATGTCGTCGATCCGCGCGGAGTCGATCTCGGTGGGCAGTCCATCGGAGCAGATCAGGATGCGATCGCCTTCCTCCGCCGGAAGCAGCCAGAAGTCCGGTTCGCTGTCGCTGCCCGCCCCGATCGCGCGCGTGATCACATTCCGTCGGGAGTCCTGGGCCGCCGAGGCGGCGTCGAGCTGCCCGGAGTCGATCAGCTCCTGCACCACGGAGTGGTCGACACTCACCTGCTCGAGCACTCCTTCGCTGAGCCGATAGGTACGCGAGTCTCCCAGGTTGACGGCCAGCCAGTAGCCCTCACCGTCGATGTCGGCGATCGCCACCCCCGCCAGGGTCGTTCCCGCACCGGCACCGGCACCTGCCGGGAGCGTGTCCACCCGGTCGCGTGCCTGCCGGAGCGCCGTGTGCACCTCCGCGACGGTCAGACTTGCGCGGCCGGCGAGTGTCGTGAACTGGTCGATCACCGTCGCGCTGGCGATCTCACCGGCCTGGTGGCCGCCCATGCCGTCGGCCACGAGGAACAACGGCGGTGCGGCGAGGAACGCGTCTTCGTTGAGCGAGCGTCGGCGACCGACGTCGGTGGCGGCGCCCCACGCCACCTCGACCGGCGCATCCGGCGATCCCGCGTGCGTCTTGTCGTTCACGGCGCCTCGCTCACGGTCAGGCGGCGATCGCCCAGCTCGAGCCGGTCGCCCATACGGAGGGGAACACGTTCCCCTGGCTGGAGGGAGGTGCGCGCACCGCCCCGGATGAGCACCGTGCCGTTGCGCGACCACCGGTCGGACAGCCATGCGCCGGTGTCATCGCCGCCGACCTCGAAGTGGGTCTTCGACAGCGAGAGGGTCTCGTCGCGCACGACGACCGTCGGACAGGGACCGCCGAAGGGGTCACGACCGAACACGGTCCGACCGTACACTGCCACCTGCTCACCCGTGTCCCACGTCAGCACTGCGACCGGGGTCACGACTCGTCACCGGCCTTCCGAGGCGGGCGGATGCGGCGCACCAGCGCCGCGCCGCGGGTGACGATCGGGTCCAGCCGACGTCGCCAGTCGCCCGGCTCGCGCGGCGCCCGTGTCGCGCCCGGCGCGCGCGGCGTCCGGGACGCGATCGGCGTCCGGGACGCGATCGGCGACCGGCGCGCGATCGGCCGAGCGACCCGGCGGTCGGGGAGGGCGAATCGGGTGCCGGCGAGGAGGGCGCGGACGTCGAGCTGCGCTCTCAGCCGCCGCCAGAACCCCACCCGCTTGCTCATGCCGCCGACGATGTCATCCACCTCGCGCCAGAACTCGTCGATGTCCTCCGGGGTCGGGTCGGCAGGTCCGAAGACCTCTGCGTCGGCGCGGCGGGCGAGGGTGCGCACCTGCGGCTCCTCGAACGCCGCATCCACCACCGCCGCATCCTCGGTCCGCGTGCCGCCGCGGCGTACCGGCGTGCCGTAATCGCTGGCGCGGTCGACGAGCTCGTCCCAGCCGCCGCTGATGCGGTCGGCCGGACGTTCGGCCTCGCGGCGCTTGCGGCGGCGGGCGGCCTTCAGGGCGCCGATGATCACGAACGGCGCGAGGAGCACGATCAGCACGCCCAGCACGCTGGCGAGGACGAGCGCGATGAGCCCGAGGATGCCCAGCAGCGGGTTCTCCTCGTCTTCGGTGCCGCGCTCATCGGGCACGGTGGGCGGCAGGTCGACCGGTTCCTGCTCGGGCGGCGGGGGCTGGAGCACCTGCGGCTTCGGGTCGGCGCGCGGCTTGGTGGTCTGGTCGGTGGGAACCTGATCCTCGGGCGGGGTGGGGTCGAAGCGCACCCACCCCGACTTCTCGAACGCCACCTCCACCCACGCGTGCAAGGTCTCCCCGGTGGCGGTGAACGTGCGCTCGGTGGCGTCTTCCTCCGGGTAGAAACCCATCACGACCCGCGCCGGGATGCCGAGCTGGCCTGCCAGCAGAGCCATCGTCACCGCGTACTGCTCGTCGTCGCCGACCCACTGGTCACCCCGCAGCAGGGTGGAGATGCGCTCCGCACCGTGCCCGGCACGCGAGAGCACCTGGCCCTCGAGGCCGTGGCTGAAGAAGCCGTCCTGCGACAGCGTCTGTTCCAGCGCCCTGGCCTGCTCGATGGGCGAGGAGGCGTCTGCCACGATCTCGGAGGCGATCTCAGCGAACTCCGGTGGCACGCCCTTCTGCTTCGGCATGCGCAGCGGCGCGAACGCCTCGTCGGCCAAGCGTTCGTCACTGGGGTCGCCGGGAAGGACGGTCTCGAGGGTGTACGTGTCGCCCTTCGACAGCCGCGAGGTCGCGACGGCGGTGCCGGTGGCGTCGTTGTAGTACGTGGCGCGCCGGAGCTCTTCGGCCCGGTCCCCCTCGAAGGTGATCGAACGCACGGCTCCCGCATCCGGCACCCACACCCCGCCGAGCCCGGCGATCTCGATCGTGAGGGTGGCCGGTGTGCCCTCGGCGTCGGGCGACATGACGCTCCGCACCGGTGTGAAGGCGCTGGAGGAGCCGGCGCCGTCGTCGGCCACGTTGAAGACGGTGCCGTTGTACGCATCCATCGTGGCGAGGCGGATGCGCGCACCCTCGGGCAGTCCGGATGCGGTGAACAGCGGCTCGTCCGGGAAGTCGCGGACGAGTCCGCGGAAGGCCTGCAGGGGGCTGGGGTACTGCCGCACGTCGAACGGCGGGATGATGACATCCCGGAGGATGTACCGAGGACCGTCCGGCGCGGCGAGGGCGCTCGTGGAGACCCCGATGCCCGTTGCGACCGCCAGCACGGCGGCACCGGCGACGATGCGCCGAGCGGTCATCCCCTTGGGTTCGCCTCCTTCACCCACCGACACGGCCGCGCGCGCGGGTTGCCACGCCTGGCGGACGGCGAGCCATCCGCCGGCCACGATCGCCATGACGACGCCCTGGAGGAGAGGCGCGGCGGGTTCCGCCGTGCCGAGTGCGATCTGCACGGCGAGGTAGACGACCGCCGGAAGCAGGGCCCACATCGGGGGGCGGGCGCGAAGCGCGAGACTGCCGACGAGCACCGCCGCCACGAGGGTCAGGAGGTAGGGCACGATGCCGTGGCTGTCGCCGGTGCCGACCGGGGCGACCGTCGTCAGCAGCTCCTTCCACGACGTGACCACTCCCACCGCGAGGCGCTGCAAGGACTCCAGCGTCGGGATGACCCCGAGGAACCCGGTGTGCGGAACGGCGAGCGCGGTTCCGAAGACCACGTACGCCCCGAGGGTCGTCGCGGCCAGCGCCAGGATGCCCCATCGCCGCCAGGTGCCGACGGCGGCGATGGTCAGGCCCAGGACGAGGCCGCCGACCGCGGGAAGCAGGTAGGCCGGTCCGCCGAAGGTGGGCCCGAAGCCGGCGATGCCGACGGACAGCAGCAGGGCCGACGCGCCGAGATCCAGCGCCCACCGCCGCACCTCCAGACCGCCGATCGTGACGGGCGGCGCGTCCGGGTTCCGGCGCGCGAGACGGAAGGGGAAAGCGGGAGCGGTCATGCGAACACCCGCCGGAGGGCGCCGGGCAGCTGATCGAGCGCACCGATGGAGAGGACGTCGGCATCGGCGATGCGCCGCAGGCTCGGGGAGTCGAGAGTCGTGTCGGCCACCACGGCGAGCACGCGGGCGCCATAGGGCAGACGCGCGCACGCCATGCGCAGGCGTGCGGCATCCACGGAACTTCCGCACACGAGCACGACCACACTCGCCAGGGCGAGGGTGGCGGCGACGTGCCCGGCGAGGTCGACGATGTCTCCCGTGCGTCCGCGAGCGTAGGCGAGCCCCGACAGGGCGTCGAGGAACTGCTTCCCGGTGCCCGCCGGCAGCTCGGCACCCTGCACCCGCACCTCGACCCGTTGCGAGTCGCGTAGAGCACGAAGTCCCAGCGAACCGGCCGCCGAGATCGCCAGCTCGAACTCCTCCGGGTCGGAGTAGTCCCCGGCGTTGCGCGACAGGCCGATCACGAAGTGGGAGCGGCGCGTCTCCTCGTATTGGCGCACCATGAGCTTTCCGGTGCGCGCCGTCGAACGCCAGTGGACGTTGCGCCGGTCGTCACCCGGCTGGTACTCGCGAAGAGCGTGGAAAGAGATGTCGTCCCGGGAGAGATCGGTGGCGGGGAGACCCTCGAGGTCACGGAGGAATCCGAGCGATTGCCCGTCGAAGAGCACCGTGCGCGGATGCACGTAGAGGTCGACCGGTTCGTCGCGACGGTGAACCCGTTCGAAGACGCCCAGAGGGTCGCCGCGGACGACGCTCACCGGACCGACGGCGAGGATCGCGCGACGCTGGGTGGGGATGGCGAAGAGCTCTTCGGCCTCCTCGCCCGGCGCGAGGCGCTTCACGGCGAACTCTCCGCGGCCCGCGCCGACCGGCAGGACGACGCGGGAGGGGAGGATCGCGCGAGTTCCACTGTTGGCGAGCGTGAGGGCACCGACCGCGCGCTCGCCGACGACCACCCGCGTGCGCGTGAGGTCGAGGCCGACGTCGTAGTTGGTGCGGCCGATGAGGAAGAGCGCACACAGGACGGCGAGGGCGGCGAGGACAGTGGCTGCCACGGTGAGTTCGTGCCAGCCCAGCATCCGCCCGGCGATCCACAGCACGATCGCGCCGATCACGACCACCCACCCGAGGGGTCGCACGACGCCCAGAACCTCTCGCGCCCCGCGCAGCACGCGCGCCGCAATCGGGGCTGCGACCTCGCGCAGCGCCGTGCGGGTCGTGCCGGCGGGAACGGTGGTCCCGAGCGTCTCGCCGGTCATCAGGCCGCGGACCTCGCCTGCGGCGCAGCGATGGCGTCGAGGGTGCGCGCGATCACCGTCTCGGCGGTGACGCCGCTGAACTCGGCCTCGGGGTCCATGACAAGACGGTGCGTCCAGACGGGCGCAACCAGAGCCTTCACGTCGTCGGGGACGACGTAGTGGCGGCCCTGCGATGCCGCGCGTACCTTGGCGATGCGCACCATGGCGAGGGATCCGCGCACCGAGACACCCAGGCGCGTGGCCGCGTCGGTGCGCGTGGCTTCGGCCAGTTCGGCGATGTACCGCAGCACGGCCGGCTCGACGTGCACAGTCGCCCCCAGATCGGCCATGTCGGCGACGGCCGCGGTCGTGATCAGCGGCGACAGGCTCGCCGATGGGTTGCGATCGGCGGAGCCGGCGAGGATCCGCTCGGCGACGGCCAGGTCGGGGTAGCCGATCGAGGTCTTCACGAGGAAGCGGTCGAGCTGGGCCTCGGGGAGCTTGTACGTCCCGGCCTGCTCGATGGGGTTCTGCGTCGCGATCACCAGGAATGGCCGGCCCACCTCGTGGGGTACGCCGTCGACGGTGACACGCGACTCCTCCATGACCTCCAGGAGCGCGGACTGGGTCTTGGGGGACGCGCGGTTGATCTCGTCGGCGAGGAGGATCGAGGTGAACACCGGACCCCGGTGGAACTCGAACTGATGGCTCGCCTGGTCGTAGATCGTCACGCCGGTGACGTCGGAGGGGAGCAGGTCGGGGGTGAACTGGATGCGGCTGCTCGTGCCCTGCACGGTAGCCGCGAGCGCCTTGGCAAGGCTCGTCTTGCCGGTTCCGGGGGCATCCTCCAGGAGCACGTGACCTTCGGCCAGCATCGCCGACAGCACGAGTCCCACCACCTCGGGCTTGCCGATGAGGGCGCGGTCGACGTTGTCGACCAGGCGCGTGAAGGTGGTGTGGAACCAGGCGGCCTGGTCAGGGGTCATGGTCATGCGGTCATCCTCGTTCTCGTCGCTATCGCCATGTGAATTTCTCGGAGGGGCCCCACCCGTCGATGCGTACCCACACCTCGGTGTCGGGGAAGCCGTAGAAGCAACCGAGCTGGATCGACCCGTTCCTGGGGATGTCCCGCCGGGTTCCGTTGCCGGCGAATTCGCCGTTGCGGCTGCTGATGCACACCACGTTGTAGGTGCCGGCCGGGAAGTGCTCCGTGTTGAGCTGGAAGTACGCGCACGAGGCCGAGGAACACTCACCGGTGTTCACCCGACTCCCCTTGGTGATCCACGCCCGCGCCTTCGGCGTATCCGCGGTGCGGGCCTCCGCGCTCGCGGACGAGGTCTGACCCGCCGCATCCGTGGCGCGCACCTGGATGGTGTGCTTCTCGTCGTAGCCGAAGTCCCGCGTCCGGGAACCTCCGTTGACGCTGACCGACTCCCAGCCGGCCCCGGCGATGTTGATCTCCAGCTTGGTGATGGCCCGTCCGTTGGTCGCGGGCGGCGACCAGCTGAACTCGATCTGCGTCCCGCTCCCGCGCGCCGTCGCTCCCGGGGGCTGGATCGGGCCGTACGGGATCACCTGCGGCGTCGTGTTGGAGGACGGCCCGTAATACGTCGTTCCGTCCTGGGTGGTCACGGCTCGAAGGGTCACGCTGTACGCGGTGCCGTTGGAGACGTTGGTGATGCGGTTGTTGCCGCTCAACGCCGCCCACCCCCCGCCGTTGAGCGAGTACTCGTAGCGGATCGCGCCGGCGTCAGCACCGTTGCGCTCCGCCTGCTGGTAGGCGACGTGGATGGAGTTGTCGGGTGCCGGGGTGGACGCGCTGACGCCCTGCGGGGCGCCCGGCGGGACGAATGCGCGTCGCGGCGCCGACGGGGCGCTCGCGGGACCCCAGCCGGCCTTGTTCCGCGCCTCGACGGTGAAGGTGTAATCGTTGGCCGAGGCCGGAACCTGCACCGCCTGCGACGTGGTTCCGGGGCTGATGCCGGCGATCGTCCGCGACTGCGCGCCGCCCTGCACGTTGAGTCGGTACTCGGCGATCGGGTCGCCGTTGTTCGCGGGTGCCTGCCACGTCACCTGCATCTGCGCTTGCGACCCCACGGGGTCCAGGCGCTGCGTGGTCGGCGCGGCGGCGGCCGCCGGTGGCCCTGCGGGGATCTCACTCGCCGAGTAGCCGCTCCAGCTCGACGGCTCGGGCGCGCGGTTGTGGGCCTGCACGCGCACCTGGTAGGCCGTGCCGTTCTCCAGCCCGTCCCACACCATCGAGTTGCCGGTCGCCGTCTTCTGCGTGACACCCGACGGGGGTGCCGGTGAGATCTCGAGCGTGAACGACTCGACAGGTGACCCGGGGGTCGTCGGCGTCGTCCACGCCACGTTCAGCGACCGGTCGCCGAACCGGAGGGTGGGTGGGGCCGGTGTGTCGGGGCGGGCATCGGGCCGCGCGGTCTCCGACGGCGAGGACGGGTCGGACTCGCCGACGCGGTTGGTCGCCGTGACCACGAAGTTGTACTCGACGTTGTTGGTGAGTCCGTCCAGCGTGCACGTGGTCGACCCGCACTGCTTGGTGTAGTTCCCGGCCGTCGAGGTCACCGTGTAGCCCGTGATCGGAGCGCCGTTGTTCGGCGGCGGCGTCCACGACAGCACCACCGTCCGGTCCTGCACGCTCGACACCGTCGGCACGCCCGGCGCGTCCGGCTTTCCCTGCACGGTGAGGCGGATGCGGCCTTCGACCTCGCGGTCGACATCCCCGGTCGCATCCTGGATGCGGTAGCGGACGACCATCGTGCCGAAGAAGCTCGCCGACGGCGTCACCGACACCTGGTCACCGCGCACGTCGGCGATCCCGTCGCCGGTTTCGGTGGCGGCGGCGACGACCTTCAGCGGCGTCTCGGGGAACGGGTTGAAGTCGTTGGCGAGCACCGGGATCGAGATCGTCTTGCCCTGATCGGCCTCGGGAAGCACATCATCGTTCGCCGTCGGGAGGGGACGCGTGGATGCGGTGACCCGCACCGTCACGGTGCCCTCGATCGGGTCGGTCTCGCCGTCGTCGATGCGGAGCTCGACTTCGGCGGTGGTGCCCTTGCGGACGTCGGCGTCCGCACTCACCTTGAGCGTCTGCCCGTCGATGGTCGCGTTCATCCCGCGGGGGGAGCCGCCCACGATCGTGTACCGCATGTCATCGAGGTCGCCCTCGTCGGGATCGGTGGTGAGGGCGGCGAGGTCGAGACCCGTCGCCTCTTCCCCGGGCGCGACATCCATCTGCCCGTTGACGAACGTGGGCTTCTGGTTGTCGGGCGGGAGCACCGTGACCGGCAGGGTGAGCGTCGACTTGCGACCTTCGGGGTCGTCGGGGCCCGAGCCGTCGGTCACCTCGAAGGTGATGGCGTCCTGACCGAAGTATCCGTCGGCGGAGGTGTAGACGAGCGTCCGCTGGTCCTGCACGAGCGAGGCGCCGTTCGCGTGCGCCGCGCTGACCTTCCCCACCTCGGTGATCACGACATCGAGTCCGCCTGCCGCACGGACGTGCTCGGACAGCGGGATCTCGATGGTCTCGCCGCTTTGCACCTCGACGCCCTCGGTGGTGAGCAGCACGGGCGGCAGGTCGCGGAGGGCGGGGACATGGATGAACGCCGACGCCGTGAGGTCGTCGCGGTCGGTGATCGTGTAGGTGATCAGCTGGGCCTCGTCGAGGATCGGCAGGCGCACGACACCGTCCTCGAGCACGCGCGCACCCGCCGCATCCAGGGCTATCTCCAGCGCATCGACCGTGCCATCGGGGTCTTCATCGTTGACGAGCAGGTCGATCTCGGCGAAGGAGTCGTCCTCGACGTCGGCGGGGCGGACGCGATCATCCCGCGCGATCGGCCGCTGCAAGGGCACATCCTCGGCAACGGTGACCTGCAGGACGGCGCGCGCCTCGGCACCCCGGGCATCGCGGATCGTGTACTGCAGGCTCGTCTCGACCGGTTCGCCCGGAGAGGTCACGACCACGCGGTCACCCACCACGCGGGCCTCGAGTCCGGCGACATCGGGGAGGATCAGCCCGTCGGAGACGAGGGTGAGCGCATCGCCCTCGGGGTCGGAGTCGTTGCCGAGGACCGGTACGGCTACTTCGCGCCCCGGACGCATGACGACCGCATCCTTCACCGCGTAGGGGGCCTGGTTGGCGGCCTCGGCGGGAGCGATGCCCACCCGGATCGCCGCGGTGGCCTCGGCGCCCTGGCGATCCCGGACGCGATAGGTGAAGGCGTCCGGTCCGGATTCGCCCTCGAACGCCTCGTAGGTGAGGAAGTTCGCCCCCACCTCGCTGACGCGGCCCTTCGAGGGCGCGGAGTCGATGCCCAGGAGCTCCACCGAATCTCCGTCGGGGTCGAGGCCGTCGAGCGGGATCGGGATGCGCACGTCGGCTCCGGCGAGCGTGCGCGCAGTGATGTCCTGCGGACGCGGTGCCTGGTTCGTGTCGGCGTCGACAGGAAGAACCTGGATGGTGAGGTACCCGGCATCCTTTTGGCCGCTGGAGTCCTCGACCTCGTAAGTCGCGTACACGGTGCCCGGTTCGTCGCTGGCGCGGAAGCGGACGGTGTCCTGCGACACGAAGATCGTGCCGTCCTCCGGCTCCGGCAGCGGCTCGACGAGGTCGGGCGCGAGATGGAGCGTGTCGTCGTTGGGGTGGTAGTCGTTGTCGAGCACGGGGATGGTGACGACGTCGCCGGCCCGTACGACGGCCTGATCGTCGTTGGCCACCGGAGGACGCAGCTGGTCGGGGGCGGGCACCGGGATGACCACGACTTCACCCTCGGCGGTCTGCTGGCCGTTGGAGATGCGGTAGCCGATGCGGGTCTGCTCGCCGAGCGCCGACTGGTCGGTGATGCGCAGCGTCTCATGGCCGAGCACCGCCACCGAAATGCCACTGGCCGGATCGACGGTCACCGACTGGACGACGAGGATGCCCCCGGACGGGTCAGAGTCGTTGGCGAGGACGTTCACGAGGACGTCGCCGCCGCTGCGGAGCAACGCGACGTCGCGGACGGCAACGGGGGGAAGGTCGGTCTCGGCGTCGGGCAGCACATCGATGCGCACGAGCCCCGGCACGGCGTTGGGGCCGGCGGCCACGAGATACTGCGCGTAGTACGTGCCCGGCGCAGAGGAGCGGAACGTGAAGGTCTTGTTGGGGTAGTCCGGCACGATCTCGGCCCCGGGAACCTGATCCACGCGGGTGAGACGCAGCGCCTCGCGCCCCGAACTGGTGTCGTTGGCGAGGGGGGCGACGGTGGCGCTCTGCCCTGCCCGGACCACGAGGTGGTCGGCGTTGGTGACGGGCACCGTCGACCCGGGGGGTCGCACGTCGAACCGCACGATGCCCTCGGTGATGTCCGAGCCGTCCGACACGATGATCGGCACTTCCTTCCGGCCCTGGGTTCCGCCGATCGCGCGGTAGGTGATGCGGCCGTCGGCGGTGAAGTCGGCCTCATCCCCCTCGGCGGGGACGACCGAGGCGAGGTAGTTCTCGTCGCCGTCGGGGTCGATCCAGTCGGGGAGGACGTTGTACGTGATCGAACCGCCGGCTTCGACGACGACGGTCGTCACGCGCTTGGGCGCGGGCGGGGCGTTCACGTCCCATCCCCGCACGGAGAGACTCACGTTCGCGGAGTCGGTCCCGCCACGGCCGTCGTCGATCTCGTACCGGAAGGTCGCCGACCCGGAGGCCTCCTCGGGGACGGCGATCTGCAGCGCCGAGCCGTCATGGATCGGCTGCACGTCGCCCAGGCCGGGTTCGCCGTCGGGAAGGGTGACGGTGAGCACGTCGCCGTCGGCATCGGTGTCGTTGTCGAGGACCGGCAGAACGGTCGTGCGACCGGGCCGCACCCCGAAGTCGTCATCGGTCGCGATCGGCGGGGTGTTGACGTCGGTCCGCTCGGGAAGCGTCGTCTCGACGGTCTCCTCGGTGGTCTGCTCGTCCTCTTCGGCGTCGCCCTCGGGGGGGATGATGTCATCCCAGTTGTCGACGCGCTGCATCGCATCGGTCGCCATCCACGCGGCGCCTCCGACGACGTCGTTGAGCACGACGACGTCGCGGTTCTGGCGGAAGCGCAACTGCGCGTCGGGCTCGAGGCCCTCGATCTCGGTGGTGAGGTCGTTGGCGTCGCCGGAGCAGTCGCGGACGAACGCGGCCGAGCCGCCCCACGCCGCGTACGTGCATCCGCCCAGCACCACCGGTGCGGCCGGTGCTCCTTCGCCCGCGCCGGACGCGGTCTCGGTGGGGGCCGAACCGTCGAACGGGACGGCCACGACGGCGGATGCGGTCGCGAGGACGATCGCGTCGCCCACGGCCGAGGGCTGCTGCAGGACGGCGCCGTCGGCGCCCTTCACTTCTGTCCGCATGCCCCCGGAGGTGAACACCGTTCCGGTGTCGGCATCCAGCACCGCCGCCGTGCTGCCGACGACGGTGATGGAGAGGTCGGCACCTTCATCGACGCCGTCGAGTCCCCGGTGCGCAGCATCCCCGGTCTCGCCGTCGGGAGTGAGCGGCACGGTGACGATCTCGCGAGACTCGGGTGACACGGCGTAGACGGTGCCGTCGCGGCCCACCGCGACATCGGCGCCCTCACCGAGCTCGACCACCGGGTCGGTGCCTTCGACGGTGAACGCGGCCGCGGCCTCGGCCCGTGCGACCCACAGAGACCCGGACGCGGGGTCGAGCACCGCCATCGTCGGACCGCCCAACGCGACGTCGGCGCCGGCGGGCACGTCGGCGGCGTCGGTGAGCATGACCATGGCCGGGTCGACCGCGGTGACGGTGGACTCGGTCTGGTCGAGGACGAGCACCGTGGAGCCGTCCTGCAGGATGTCGTACTCGTCGCTCGCGGCGCGAAGGCCCCCGTCGAGCACGCGAGACTCATGGTTGAAGTGCCCGACCAGCACGCTGGAGCGCTTCGTGATCCACACCCCGCCGTCGTGCAGGTCGACCTCGGTCGTGGGGAACCCCTGATAGGCGATCGCCATCGTCGTGACGGCGAGCGCGGACACGGTGACCACGCCGACGGACGCGAGTGTCCGGCGGCGTCGTCGCAGCCACGTAGAAGCCTTCACGCGACGTCTGCCTCCCCGGGGCGGAAACGAGCCGTCATCCCGACGAAGCGGGCGGATGTCAAGCTCAGCTTAACGGGAGCATAGAGGCTCGCTTGACCGGGCGCGGCACTCTTGCCCCGCCGATTCGCGGTGTGATACTCACCCGCCCGCACCTCCGCCGCGCGTCCGCGGAGGACGTTCCCACATCAGGAGCTTTCGCGGACACAGGACGCCCCGGCCGGAATCGTCCTGTCTCCGCCGCATCACCTGATCTGGCGACGGCCGAGGGCCAGGGGCCGGCGCGGCGCCGCGGATCAGGACGCGACGTAGGCCGCCAGGTGCGTGCCGGTAAGAGTGGATGCCCCGGCCACGAGGTCGGCGGGAGTCCCTTCGAAGACGACCGTGCCGCCGTCGTTGCCGGCCCCCGGGCCGATGTCGATGATCCAGTCGGCGTGCGCCATCACGGCCTGGTGGTGCTCGATGACGATCACGCTGTTGCCCCCGTCCACAAGCCGGTCGAGGAGACCGAGGAGGTTGTCGACATCGGCGAGGTGCAAACCCGTGGTCGGCTCATCCAGGACGTAGACCGCGCCCGACTTCGCCATCGAGATCGCGAGCTTCAGCCGCTGGCGCTCACCGCCGGACAGCGTATTCAGCGCCTGCCCGAGCGTGAGGTATCCCAGGCCGACGTCGACCATGCGGGCCAACGTCGTGTGCGCGGGGCCCGTCGGGAAGAACTCCGCCGCCTCGGCCGCCGGCATCGACAGCACCTCGGAGATGTTCTTCCCGTCCAGGCGATACTCGAGCACCTCATCGGAGAATCCGGTGCCGTCGCAGACCTCGCACACCGTCTCGACCGTGGACTGGAAGCCGAGGTCGGTGATGATGACGCCCAACCCCTTGCACGCGATGCACGCGCCCTGCGAGTTCGCGCTGAACAGCGCCGGCTTGACGCCATTCGCCTTCGCGAACGCCGCGCGGATCGGGTCGAGCAGCCCCGTGTACGTCGCAGGGCTGCTCCGACGCGAACCGCGGATCGGCGCCTGGTCGACCACCACGACGTCGTCGCGGCCGGGAAGGCTCCCGTGGATGAGGGACGACTTGCCCGACCCCGCGACTCCGGTGACGACCGTCAGGATCCCGAGCGGGATGTCGACGTCCACGTTCTTCAGGTTGTGCCGTGTGGCCCCGCGGATCTCGATCGCGCCCTTCGGTGTGCGGGTGGAGTCCTTGAGCCGCGCTCGGTGGTCGAGGTGCCGGCCGGTGAGGGTGTCGGATGCCCGCAGGGCCGCGACATCCCCGGTGAACTGGATGCGGCCACCGTGGCGCCCCGCGCCGGGACCGAGGTCGACGACATGATCCGCGATCGCGATCACCTCCGGCTTGTGCTCGACCACGAGCACCGTGTTGCCCTTGTCGCGAAGTGCCAGCAGCAGCGCGTTCATCCGCTGGATGTCGTGCGGGTGGAGCCCTGCGGTCGGTTCATCGAAGACGTACGTGACATCGGTGAGGCTCGACCGCAGGTGCCGGATCATCTTGGTGCGCTGCGCTTCTCCGCCCGACAGTGTGCCGCTCGCGCGGTCGAGCGAGAGGTAGCCGAGACCGATCTCGACGAAGGAATCGACCGTGTCGCGGAGGCCCCGGATAAGCGGTGCGACGGCCGGGTCGTCGATGGTCCGCAGCCACGCCGCGAGGTCGGTGATCTGCATCCCCGCGGCATCCGCGATGCTGATCCCGTCGACCTTGGATGATCGCGCGCCCTCGTTCAGTCGGGTGCCGCCGCAGTCGGGGCAGGCGGTGAACTTCACGGCCCGCTCCACGAACGCGCGGATGTGGGGCTGCAGCGAGTCGCGGTCTTTCTGCAGCATGCTCTTGGTGATCTTCGGCACGAGACCCTCGTAGGTCACGTTGATGCCCTGCATCTTGACCTTCGTGGGCTCCTTGTAGAGGAAGTCCTCCCGCTCCTGCTGGCTGTAGTCCTGGATGGCCTTGTCGGGATCGAGGAAGCCCGACTCGGTGAAGGCCCGCACCATCCACCCGTCGACGTTGTACCCGGGGATGGTGAGCGCCCCGTCGGCGAGGGACTTCGTGCGGTCGTACAGTTCGTCGAGGTCGACGTCGGTCACCTCGCCGAGGCCCTCGCACCGCGGGCACATCCCGCCGGTGATCTCGAACGAACGGCGCTCCCTCACCGTCTTACCGCCGCGCTCGGACGTCGTGGCGCCCCCGCCCCGCACGGACGGCACGTTGAACGAGAAGGCCTGCGGCGATCCGACGTGCGGCACGCCCAGGCGGCTGAACAGCATCCGCAGCATCGCGTGCACGTCGGTGGCGGTGCCCACGGTGGAGCGGGCGTTGGAGCCCATGCGCTCCTGGTCGACGAGGATCGCCGGGCTGATGTTCTCCAGCGCGTCGACCTCGGGGCGCGGCGGCGTCGACATGAACGCCTGGACGAACGTGGGGTAGGTCTCGTTGATGAGCCGCTGCGACTCCGCCGCGATCGTGCCGAACACGAGGGAGGATTTCCCCGACCCGCTCACGCCGGTGAAGACAGTCAGGCGGCGCTTGGGGATGTCGACGGTGACATCCTGCAGGTTGTTCTCCCTCGCTCCGACGACGCGGATGACGTCGTGGGCGTCTGCCGTGGGATCGGTGGCAGCCGCTTCGGATGCGGCGGACTCGGATGACCCGGACGCGGCGCGGTCGGACGGGGCGGATGCGGCGGCCATGCTTCTCCTCGATCGGGTGCTGGCCCCAGTGTTCCGCACATCGCGGACATCCCGCTTCCTCGATCCTGACCGATCCCACCCATCCGCCCGCCGGTCCGACGAGCGGTGCCGGGGTGGCGGGTCGACCTCCTGCTGACAGCGCCACCGGGAAGGACGAATCCCCGACCGGGATCGACGAAGCGCCGACCGGGAACGACGAAGCGCCGACCGGCAGCGGAGTCGCTGCCTGTCGGCGCTTCGGGGAGCGGGCGTGCCCGCGGGGATCAGCCCTGGGCGCGGCGGTTGGGGCGCGCGTTGCCACGCACCACATCACCGACGCGGAGACCGCCCGAGCGCGAGCCCGATCCGGCGGCGCCGGCCGAGCGCGAGCCGGCACCGACGGGGGCCGCACCGGCGCCGCGGCGACGGCCGTTGCCACCGTTGGATCCTGCCGAGCGCGAGGGCGCAGCATCCGCAGCCGGACGGCTGCCGGAGCGTGAACCGCCGCCGGAACCGCCGCGAGCGGGACGGTTGCGCTGCGCGTTGCCGCCCTGCGACGAGCCGCCACCGCGCTGCTGCGGAGCCTGGACCGGGGCCGGAGTGACGTAGGCGGCGACGTCGCCGACGAGGGCGGTGACCTCGGCGGACTCGGGCGTCACCGGGGTGGGCGTCGCCGAGATCGCGGCCTTGCGGAGGATGTCGAGCGTGTCGCGACGCTGCTCGGGCAGCATCACGGTCACGACGTCACCGGCGCTGCCGGCGCGAGCCGTGCGGCCCGAGCGGTGCAGGTATGCCTTGTGCTCGACGGGCGGGTCGACGTGCACCACGAGGGCGATGTCGTCGACGTGCACGCCGCGGGCGGCGACATCCGTTGCCACCAGCACGCGGGCGGTACCGGCGCTGAACGCGGCGAGGTTGCGGTCACGCGCCGGCTGCGACAGGTTGCCGTGGAGGTCGACCGACGGGATGCCCGCTGCGGTCAGCGTGCGCGCCAGCTTCTTGGCCTGGTGCTTCGTGCGAGTGAAGAGGATGCGGCGGCTCGAGCCGGACGCAAGGGCTCGGACGAGGTTGTTCTTGGCCGTGGCATCCGCAGCGACGAAGACGTGGTGCGTCATCGCGGCGACGTGCGACGTGGCCTCGTCGACCGAGTGCAGCACCTCGTTGCGGAGGAACTTGCGGACCAGCTTGTCCACGCCGTTGTCCAGCGTCGCCGAGAACAGCAGACGCTGTCCGCCGGCGGGGGTGCGGGTGAGGAGGCGCGTGACACCGGGAAGGAAGCCCAGGTCGGCCATGTGGTCGGCCTCGTCGAGCACCGTGATCTCGATGTCGTCCAGGCTCGCGTAGCCCTGACCGATGAGGTCCTCGAGGCGGCCGGGGCAGGCGACGAGGATGTCGACGCCTGCAGCGAGCGCCTCGACCTGACGGCGCTGGTTCACGCCGCCGTAGACGGTCGTGGTCGTCAGGCCGTACGCGGCAGCGAGCGGCCTGATGACGGCGTCGATCTGGTTGGCGAGCTCACGGGTGGGAGCAAGCACGAGCGCGCGGGGCTTGCGGCCCCGGCGGGTGGAGGGCTTGGCACCCAGGCGGGCGACGAGCGGAAGCGAGAAGGCGAGGGTCTTGCCGGAACCGGTCTTGCCCCGACCGAGCACGTCGCGCCCGGCGAGCGTGTCGGCGAGGGTGTCGGCCTGGATCGGGAACGCCTCGGTCATGCCCTGCGAGGCGAGGACGTCGACGAGAGGAGCGGGAACGCCGAGATCGGCGAAAGTAGAAGAGGTCATGTGTCTTTCATGCCGGCGCGCAGACGCACGCGCGGCGATTCAGGATGCGGCGCCGTCAGGGAGAGGGCCGCAGGATGGCGAAGGCGTCGGGTGACGCATCCGTTCGCCGTGAAAGTTCGGGCCCGAAGGCCGATGCGTTCGACGACGCAGGGAGCAGAAAAGCTCCGCAGTTCCCCCAGTCTACCGGGCCCCGCGGCCTCCGCGGACCACGCGACGCGCGAGCGGGCTACAACGCCTTCCGCATCTGCTGCGTGACGACGTGGTAGCCGGAGGTGTCGTACAGGCCGACGGCGGTCGCGTTGTGCGCGAAGACGTTCAGTTCGAGCGCCGGCGACCCCGCAGCCCGCGCCGCCTCCTCCACCGCTCCCAGCAGCGCCCGGCCCCATCCCGATCCGCGGCGCTGCTCGACGACCTCGATGTCCTGCAGGAACGCGACATCCGGCAGACCTCGCGGATGGTCCAGTGACACCCACGCGTGACCCACCGCGTCTCCGGCGGCGTCGGTCGCGTGGAGGATCAGCATCCGAGGCGTATCGACGCCCTGGGGCAGCTGCCGCACGATCGCTTCCCGCGCGAGTTCCGCCGCCCCGGCCGCGTGCCAGTTGCCGGCCGCCACCTGCTCGTTCGCCAAGAGCCTGGCGACCGTCTCGACCCACCCCTCGTATTCCGCGTCGTTCATCTGCCGCAGCAGCACATCCCTCACACCGAGAATCCTGACATCCGGCACATCCATGGCGTCGTGGCTCCGCAAATCTGTGGATGAGTGCGCCGACGGCCGCGGCGCTCCCGGACAGCGCCGGCGACCGCGCTCCCCCGGGCACCTCACCGCAGGGCGACCGACGCCGCGTCAGGCGGCGCGCCAGCATCCCTCGACATGGTCGTCGACCATGCCGGCGGACTGCATCAGCGCGTACATCGTGGTGGGGCCGACGAATCGGAATCCGCGCGTGCGCAGCGCCTTGCTCATCGCCGTGGACTCGGGGGTGACCGCCGGGGTGTCGGCGAAGGACGTCAGCCGCGCCCGTGGGGGGTCGGGGGCGAACGACCACAGCAGCCGGTCGAGTTCGCCCTCATCCATCTCGGCGACGAGCCGGGCGTTGGAGATGGTGGCCTCGATCTTCGCGCGGTTGCGGACGATGCCGGCATCCTGCATCAGGCGCTCGATGTCGTCGGGGCCGAACTCCGCGACGAGCGCGGGCTCGAACCCTGCGAACACCTCACGAAAGCGGGGGCGTTTGCGCAGGATCGTGATCCACGCGAGTCCGGCCTGGAACCCCTCGAGGCTCATCTTCTCGAACAGCGCCCTGTCGCCGTGCAGGGGAACGCCCCACTCCTCGTCGTGATAGCGGCGGTACTCCGCGTCATCCCCCGCCCACGCGCAGCGCGCGATGCCGTCGGGTCCGATCCGCACGTCGGTGGTCACGGCGCCACCCTATCGGCGGGCGTCGACACGCGCGCCGCCGCCTCCGGCCCGCGGCACCCGGCATCATCCAGAGGCCACGAGAAGATGGTCGGGTGAACTCTTCCGACCCGCATCCCGACACCGTTGCCGCCGATGTCCTCGAGGCCCGGCTCGAAGACCGGCGGATGCATCCGATCGCCAAGGCGACACGCGTCGTCGCGACGTTCGCGATGGGGCTGCTCAGCGGCGGGGTCGGTGTGGACGACGCGCTCCCCGGGATGCATCTCGTCGTCGCGCGCAAGGACACCGGGGCGGAGGTCCTCCGGCTCGCCGCCGGTCAACCCCAGGAGGCCGACCGCATGCTGCAGTCCACCCGCCGAGACCTCGACGCCATGACCGTCGAACAGTTCGTGCGGTCATGGCGCGTCGTCGAGGACTGAGCTACTTCGCCGCGGGCTTCTTCTCCGGCACCGGGGCGTTACCGGATGCGGCGAGCGCGGCGTAGTACGCCGCTGCCTCGTCCTGGCGGGCCTGCTCCGCGCCCGAGGCGATCGGCGCACGGACGTGCTCGGGTTCGTAGCCGAACGCGTCGACGAGGTCCTGCGCGTGGGGGCGGAGGCGGAGGCACAGCCGGTCGATGTAGCTCGAGACCGCCGCCGCACGCTGGGCCGACAGGCGCCCGTGGATCAGGTACCAGGCAAGATGCTTCTCGATGACGCTCAGGCCGAACAGGTCGCGCAGCCACGTGAGCACCCGCTTCGTACCGGCATCCTCGGTGCGGTTGACCGCATCCGTGAACGCCTCCCAGTGCAGCAGTTCGCCGTGCGCGCGGGCTGCCTCGATCAGTTCGGACTGGTTGGCGTTGAACAGCGCCGCGGCCTCATCGGGGGAGAGCTTGGATGCGGGGCGGAGGCGCCCGGCGACGTCGGCGACCATCTGCTCCACCCGGCCGGCGAGCAGCTCATGCTGCTGATCGGCGCGGAGGCCGCGCTCGACGGCGCGGGCCTTCGAGCCGAAGTCACTGACCGCCTGGCCGAGCTGGCGGAGACCCGCACCGTGGAAGACCTTGCCGGCGGTCTGGCCGACGGCGAATGCGGCCAGGGCCTTGGCATCCTTGCCCTTGAACTGCGCGGCGTAATCCGACAGCAGACGCTTGCCGACCAGCTGCAGCAGGACGTTGTTGTCACCCTCGAACGTCGCGAAGATGTCGAGGTCCTGCCGGAGGCTCACCAGACGGTTCTCGAAGAGGAACCCCGCACCACCGCAGGCTTCACGCGCCTCCTGGAGGGTGTCCAGGGCGTGCCAGGTCGAGAGGGGCTTGAGCGCCGCGGCGAGGGTTTCGAGGTCTTGCCGGTCTTCGTCGGTGTCGGTACGGCCGCTGAAGACGGCGTCGAACTTCTGGAGGAATTCGTCGTGCGCGAAGATCTGCGCATAGGTCGTCGCCAACCGCGGCAGCAGCCGGCGCTGGTGCTTGCCGTAGTCCAGCAGGACGACCTCAGGGGTGCCCCGGCCGGAGTCGAACTGCCGGCGCTGGTTGCCGTAGGTGATCGCGATCTTGAGGCCGAGCGCCGACGCCCAGGCGGCAGCGCCGTCGAGGGAGATGCGGCCCTGCACCAGCGTGCCGAGCATCGTGAAGAAGCGGCGTCCGGGGCTGGAGATGTCGCTCGTGTACGTGCCGTCGGGGGCGACGTCGCCGTAACGGTTGAGGAGATTCGTGCGCGGGATGCGGACGGAATCGAAGTGGAGGCGGCCGTTGTCGATACCGTTCAGCCCGCCCTTGAGCCCGTCGTCCTCGCCGTCGATGCCCGGCAGGAACTGTCCGTTCTCGTCGCGGAGCGGGACGTAGAAGCAGTGCACGCCGTGGTTGACGCCGTTCGTGATGAGCTGCGCGAAGACGGTGGCGGCGACGCCGTGCAGGGCCGCGTTGCCGAGGTAGTCCTTCCACGCACCGCGGAACGGCGTGTGGATGACGAATTCCTCGGTCGCGGGATCGTAGGTCGCCGTCGTTCCCACGGCCGCGACATCCGATCCGTGTCCGGTCTCGGTCATGGCGAACGCGCCGGGGATCTCGAGGCTCATGATGCCGGGCAGCCACTTCTCGTGATGCTCGGCATTGCCCAGCTGCAGCACAGCTGCACCGAACAGGCCCCACTGCACGCCCGATTTGATCTGCAGGCTCGGGTCGGCCACGACGAGTTCCTCGAACCCGGCGATGTTGCCGCCGTTGTCGTCGGAGCCCCCGAAACGCGTCGGGAACGCGCGGTGCACGGCCTTCTTCTGGACGAGCAGGTGCAACTGGGTGAGGACGCGCTCGCGGTGCTCGTCCATCGACAGTCCGTCGACGCGCCAATACGCGGGGTCCTTGATCATCTCGCGCGCGGTTCGGCGCGTCTCCGCCCACGTTCCCAGCAGCATGTCGGTCACGGCGGCGACGTCGATCTGGGCTTCGGATGCCTCCGCCGCGGTGTGCGCGGCCGTCGGGGCACCACCGGCGGGGGTGCGCGTGGACTGGGCGGGGGTGGTGGGACGGACGGTGGCATCAGCCATGTTCGAGACCTTTCGGCAAGACGCGGATCGACCATCACCGTAGGACTTCCTACAAGCGGCGGCCAACTCCGGTGGCCCTTTCCCACAAAGTCTCCGCGTCGCCGAAGCCCCCTCCCTTGTGCGTTCCGACAGTCCCCTCACCGGGGGGACACTGGACCCATGCGCGATGAGAGCGTGACCCTGCGCCGGTGGGGGCCGGACGACCTGCCGCTCCTGGAGGCGGCAAACACTCCGGAGATGACGCGACTCCTCGC
Organism: Microbacterium sp. Z10_103; assembly: GCF_058310455.1. Taxonomy (NCBI): domain Bacteria; kingdom Bacillati; phylum Actinomycetota; class Actinomycetes; order Micrococcales; family Microbacteriaceae; genus Microbacterium; species Microbacterium sp. Z10_103. Next base: position 3,399,665 of record NZ_JBZEGK010000001.1, on the reverse strand, counting down.
CGGGCCGGAAACGCCGGAACAGCTGCGAGATCGCCACGCGCGCTACCTCCGGCTGAACGACGCGGGCGAGGCGTGGATGTTCCGCATCGAGGTCGGCGGCGAGCCGGCCGGGGGAATCGGCTTCTGGCCGATCGAGCACGACGGCGCGGCCGCGTACGAGGCCGGCTGGAACGTGCTTCCGCCCTGGCAAGGCCGCGGCGTCGCGCGGGAGGCGGTCCGGCTTCTGCTGCGGTACGTCGCGGATGACGCGCCCCACCGCGATCACCTGTACGCGTACCCCGACGCCGCGAACGCCGCATCCAACGCCCTGTGCCGTTCCGCGGGCTTCGCCGACGTGGGTGAGCGCGACTACCCCTACCGCGACACGGTCCTGCACGTTCGCGTCTGGGAGCTGGATCTGACTCCGCTGTCGCTCGGCGGCTGCACGCCCGATGTCGAGGAGAGCTTCAGCGAGCTCGACCCGGCCCGATGGTGGCCGTACTACACGCCGCACTGGTCCTCTCGGGCTCGGACGGCCGCGCGGTACGAGCTCGATGACACCGGACTCGTACTGCGCGTCGACGCCGAGACCGCCCCGTGGGCGCCGCAGCTCGACGGGGAGGTGCGGGTGTCGCACCTGCAGACCGGGCAGTTCAGCGGCGGCGTCGGCTCGGCGATCGGCCAGCACCGGTTCCGCGACGGCCTGATCGTGCGGGAGGAGCAGCCGCGCCATCGCGGCTGGCTCGTGCGGCACGGCGTCATCGCGGCACGGTTCGCCGCGATCCGTCACCCGGACGCGATGGTGGCGCTGTGGCCGATCGGGTTCGAGGAACAGCCCGACGACTGCGGCGAGATCTGCATCGCGGAGATCTTCGGATCAGAGCTCGACGACTCCGGGGGCTGGGTGGGGGTCGGGGTCAAGGCACAGCGCGATCCGCGACTGCGGACCGACTTCGACAAGGTCCGGATCCGCGGCGACCTCACCGCGATGCACGACTACGCCGTCGAGTGGACGCCCGAGCGTTTGCGCTTCTTCATCGACGGGAGATGGGTGAAGGCGGTCGGACAGCGGATCGACTACCCCGTGCAGTTGATGCTCGACGTCTACGAGCTCCCCGGCGAGGCGCCGCGCGACGTGTCGCAGCATCCCCTGCTGTTCCGGGTGGAGCGCATCGCCTCGTACCCGCCGGCGCCCAGCCGCGAGAAACCACAATCCGGCTGAGAAACCACGCGGCGCGGCCTTTCTCGTCCGAGATGTCGTTTCTCGGCGAGGCCCGGATCAGTCGCCGCCGCGGAAGAAGCGGTCGCCGGTTGCGAGAACGACCCGCGCTTCCTGCGGAGCCGCCAGGCGATCCTGGATGCCGCGCGCGAACTCTTGCTCGCGCACGGGCCCACCGCCGTCACGCCCCACCAGATCGCGGCCCACGCCGGCATCGGCCGCGCCACCGTCTACCGGCATTGGCCGCAGACCGAGCAGCTCCTCGCCGAAGCGATGGCCACCGTCCCCATGCCGTTCTCGACTCCCCCGCCTCTCCGTTCCGCGAGTGGCTGATCCGCGAGTTGACCTCCCTCGCACGCCAACTGGAGAGCGATGCCGTGCGGGCGGTCGCCACGACCCTCGCCCACGCCGCCCTGTGGAACCCCGGCATGGATGCCAGGCGTGCCGGGTTCGCCCGAGTCCTATCGGACAAACTCGTCGCCGCCCTCACGGAAGCGGAGCGGCTGGGCGAACTCTCGTCGTGGGTGGGACCCGAGACGAGCACCACCCTCGCCGTCGGGCCGCTCTACTATCGGGCGACCATCGAGCGCGCACCCGCCGACGCCGCCCTGATCGAGCGCTGCGCCGATTCTCTCGGCACCTGGCGATCCCCCTGACGCGCTCCGCCGGCGAGAAACGACATCCCGGGTGAGAAACGACGCGTCGCGGCCTTTCTCGTCCGGATCGTCGTTTCTCGCGCGGGAACGGAGGGAGCAGCGGGGGGACGGGGGCGTCAGTGGGCGGCGACGAGGGAGAGGATGCTGTCGCCGTAGGCCTCGCGCTTCTTCGCGCCGATGCCGGTGACGCCGTCGAGATCCGCGAGCGACGCGGGGCGGGCCGCGGCGAGCGCGCGGAGCGTCGCGTCGCCGAACACGATGTACGCGGGGACGCCCTGTTCGCGGGCCTGTTCCGCACGCCACGCGCGCAGGGCCTCGAACAGGTCGCGGTCGCCGGCACCGACCGACTCCGCCGCGGAAGACTTGCGCACCCGCGCGCCGCCGCCGCCGGTGCGCCCGAGGGTGTCGCGGCGCAGCGGCACCGCGGTCTCGCCACGGAGAACCCCGCCGCTCGCCTCGGTCAGGGCGAGCGTTCCGTAGTCGCCGCGCCCGACCAGCAGCCCGCGCGCCAGGAGCTGGCGGATGACGCTCCGCCAATCCTGGTCCGACAGGTCGGCGCCGATGCCGTAGGTGGAGAGCTTGTCGTGGCCCTGCTGCGTGATGCGCTCGGTGCGGGCGCCGCGCAGGATGTCGACGAGGTGACCGGCGCCGTAGGACTGGCCGCGCTCCCGCTGCAGCCGCACGATCGTCGACAGCATCTTCTGCGCCGCAACGAGTCCGTCCCACGTCTCCGGGGGTTCGAGGCACGTGTCGCAGTTGCCGCACGGCCCCGCGTCTTCACCGAAGTACGCGAGCAGGTTCTGCCGGCGGCATCCCACCGTCTCGCAGAGTCCGAGCATCGCGTCCAGGTGCTGCCCCAGGCGCATCTTGAACGTGCGGTCGCCGGGCGACTGGTCGATCATGCGACGCTGCTGCACGACGTCGCCGAGCCCGTAGGCGAGCCACGCGACCGCGGGTTCGCCGTCGCGGCCCGCGCGCCCCGTCTCCTGGTAGTACCCCTCGACGGATTTCGGCAGGTCGATGTGGGCGACGAAGCGCACGTCGGGCTTGTCGATGCCCATGCCGAACGCGATGGTCGCGACCATCACCACGCCGTCTTCGCGGAGGAACCGCGACTGGTTCGCCGCGCGGACGGACCCGTCGAGTCCCGCGTGGTACGGGAGCGCATCGATCCCCTGCGCCCGCAGGAACTCCGCGGTCTGGTCGACCGTCTTGCGGCTGAGGGCGTAGACGATGCCGGCCGGCTCCGCCTCGTCCGGCCCGTCTCCCTGCTGGAGGGAGCGGATGAAGGACACCAGCTGCTTGCGCGGCTCGACCTTCGGCGCGATGCGGTACTGGATGTTGGGGCGGTCGAAGCTGGCGACGAACTGGCGCGCGCCGTCCAGGCGGAGGCGCTCCACGATCTCGCGCGCGGTCGCGGGGGTCGCCGTGGCGGTGAGCGCCATCCGCGGAACGCCCGGGAACCGGTCGGCGAGGTCGCCGAGGGCGAGGTAGTCGGGGCGGAAGTCATGGCCCCACTGCGACACACAGTGCGCTTCGTCGATCGCGATGACGCTCAACCGCCCGCGGGCGAGGAGGTTCAGCGTCTGCGCGCCGTTGAGGCGCTCGGGAGCGACATAGAGAAGGTCGAGGGTGCCGGCGAGGTACGCCTGTTCGACGGCCTGCCGCTCCCCCGCGGTCTGCGTGGAGTTGAGGTACGCGGCGCGCACGCCGTTGGCCACGAGCGCGTCGACTTGATCGTGCATGAGGGCGATGAGGGGGCTCACCACGAGTCCCGTGCCGGGCCGCACCAGCGCCGGCACCTGGTACGTGACGCTCTTGCCCCCGCCGGTGGGCATGAGGACGACAGCATCCCCGCCGCCGACCACGTGCGCGACGACGTCGGCCTGGTCGCCGCGGAACTGGTCGTACCCGTAGACCTCGTGCAGCACCTCGCGCGGATCGCGACCGGCGAAGTCCCGCGTCGCCAGACCGAGTCCCGCCGCTGTCGAGCCGGAGGAGACCGCGGTGGACGAGCGAGGGGATGCGGCGCCCTGGCGTCCGCCGACGGAACCGACCGCAGCATCCATCGGCGGGGGAGGCGCCTCGAGGTCGTCGGGCGGACCGAACTGGTCGGGATCCCACTCCATCCCGGCGTAGGGATCATCCGGCGGCACATCGGCGTACGGGTCGCCGGACAGGGAGTCGGGGCCGGCGAACGTCACCCGTCCACGGTAACCCGCCCCGCCGACCCTCCGGTGCGGTTACCCCCTCGCCCGCGCCGAACCACGCGAAACCGTCCCGAACCACGCGAGTCCCCGCGTCACGAACCCCCAGGCCGCTCCCGTCCGCGTCACGCCTCCGGGGCGTGCAGCCGCGCGAGGAAGCGCTCGGTCCGCAGCGGAGCGCCGTCTCGGTCCAGAAGCGAGACTCCCACCATGACGGCGGTGCTGAGCGGGATGGTCCACGCCGCCGGCTGAGTGAACACCACCGACCACGCCCCCGCGTCGCGCGCGAGTGCCCCGCCGATGAGTGCGCCGCCGCACGAGACCGCCCCCACCACCATCCCGGCCACCGCACCGCGCGCGGTGAGCCCGCGCCACCACACGCCCAGCAGCAGCACCGGAGACAGGCTCGACGCGGCGAAGACGAACACGAGCCCGACCGTGGACACGAGGCCCTCGGGTACCGCCACGAGCGCGACCGCCAGGGGCACGGCGGTGCACAGCACGGCCGACAACCGGAAGGAGCGGACGCTCCCGCTGAAGAGGTCCTGGCTGAGCACACCCGCCAGCGACACCACGAGTCCCGACGACGTGGCGAGGAACGCCGCGAAGGCCCCCGCGACGATCAGGGCGGTGAGAAGCTCCCCGAGAAGTCCGGGGAGCACCCGGGACGGAAGCGCGAGGACCACCCCGTCCGCGACGACAGGCTCGGCCATGTCCGGCGCCACCACCCGCGCGATGAGCCCCATCGTGGATGACACGGCGTAGAAGACACCGATCATCGCGACCACGAGCACGGTCGTCCGCCGCGCCGACCCCCCGTCGGGGCTGGTGTAGAACCGCACCAGGACGTGCGGCAGGCCGATGGTGCCGAGGAGCAGCGCCACCATGAGGGATGCGGTGGCGTAGGCGTCGGCGCCGGCCGGTCCGCGATCGGGCGGGAAGACCGCCCGAGGGTCGACCTCGTATCCGCCGCCGCTCAGCGCCACCAGGAGGAACACCGCGGGCACCAGAAGCGCGGTGAGCTTGAGCCAGTACTGGAAGGCCTGCACCGCCGTGATCGCCCGCATCCCGCCGGCGGCCACGATCCCCGCCACGAGCACCGCGACCAGGACGGCACCCACCCACGGCGGCAGGTCGGCGACCACGCCGAGGGTGATCGCGGCCCCGTGGAGCTGCGGGACGATGTAGAGCCATCCGATGACAAGCACCACGATGCTCGTCACCCGGCGCGCCGGAGCCGACTCCAGTCGCGCGTGCACGAAGTCCGGGATCGTGTACGCGCCGCTCCGCCGCAACGGCGCCGCCACGAACAGCAGCACGAGAAGATATCCGGCGGCGTACCCGACCGGGAACCAGAACCCCTCAGCGCCGGAGAGCAGCACGAGCCCGGCAAGCCCCAGGAAGGTGCCGGCGGAGAGGTACTCGCCGCTGATGGCGGAGGCGTTCCACACCGGCCGGACGCTGCGCGAGGCGACGAAGAAATCGCTCGTCGTCCGCGACAGACGCACTCCCGCGAAACCGAGAACGGCGCTCACCACGACGAGAAGCCCGATCGCGGCGAGATCGAGGACGGCGTTCACGTGTCGTGCTCCGGTTCGACCAACACCCGATATCGCCGTTCGTTGCGCGAGGCACCCCGGGCGTACACGATCGCGAAGACCAGGATGATCGGGTAGAAACCGTACGCGTGCATCAGCCACGACAGCGGCACGCCGAAAACGAGCGGATCGCCGGCGGCCGGCAGCAGGAAGAGCACTCCCGTGAGCGCTCCCGCGACCACGACGAATCCGAGCAGACTGGCCAGAGCGAGCCGGAGCTGCGCACGCACGAGTCCGCGCGTGAACACCGCTTCGGCCTCGTGCGAGCCGGCGCCGGGCACGGGGATGCTCCGCGTCGTGCTGCGAGCGGGACGCCGGGCGTCGGATGCGGTGACCCGCACGCGCGCGGGCGGGCGGTCGCCGCTCATCCCGGCGCCCGGTCGGGCCGGACGAGCGCCTCCCGGACGGCGGGGATGAGGCGTCTGCTGACCGGCAGTTCGATCTCTGGGAGCACGACGGTCGGATTCGGGCCGGTCAGCCGCACCGCCACCACCGCATCCCGGTGCACGAGGAACGACCGGTGCACGCGCACGAATCCGGCTCCCGCCCACCGTTCGGCGAGGTCGGAGAGCGGCGCGCGAACGAGGTGGTCGGCGCCGGTCGTCCACAGGCGGGAGTAATCGCCCTGCGCCTGCACCCAGCGCACGTCGCTGCGACGCACCATCCGCGTGATCCCCCCGATCGTCACGGGGATCGTCTCGTCGCCGCCGCCAACCACCCCGCTCCCGACCACCCCGCCCCCGGCCGCCCCGGCCTCCAGAACGCGCGTGATCGCCCGGCTCAGCCGTTCGATCCGGACGGGCTTGAGGACGTAGTCGACGGCCTCGAGGTCGAACGCCTCGACGGCGCCGGCATCATCCGCGGTGACGAAGACCACGGCCGGGCGCGTGCGCAGTCCCGAGAAGGCGCGGACGAGTTCGAACCCCGTCATGCCGGGCATGTGGATGTCGAGGAACGCGGCCTGCACGAGCCCCGACTCCAGGATGCGGATGCCCTCCGCGCCGTTGCGCGCGGGGTGGACCTCCCCGATGCGTTCGTCAGCGCGCAGGAGGGCAGCGAGTTCTTCCAGGGCGGGCGGCTCGTCGTCGGCGACGAGCACGTCGAGGCTCATCCCGGCCCCGTCTCGTGCAGCGGCTGCGACTTGGGCACGCGCATCCGCACCAACGTACCCGCGCCGAGGTTGGTCTCCACGACGAGCCCGCCGCCGCTGCCGTACAGCTGACGCAGGCGGGTGTCGACGTTGCGGAGGCCGACGTGCGCCGACGCCGAATCGGCGTCCAGCAGCGCCGCGAGCTCGACCGGGTCGATCCCTGCGCCGTCGTCCTCGACGGTGATCTCGGTGTGCGTGCCGTCATCGAGTGAGGCGAGCGTGATGACGCCGCCGCGGTCGCCGGGCTCCAACCCGTGGCGGACGGCGTTCTCGACGAGCGGCTGAACGGACAGGAAGGGGATCACGGTCGAGAGCGTCTCGGGGGCGATCAACAGCCGTACGGTCAGCCGCTCACCGAATCGCGCGCGCTCCAGCTCCAGGTACGAGTGGATGCTGCGCAGCTCCTCGGCGAGCGTGGTGAACTCCCCCTGCCGACGGAAGGAGTACCGGGTGAAGTCGGCGAACTCGAGCACGAGATCACGAGCCCGGGGCGGGTCGGTGGAGATGAACGAGGCGATCGCCGTGAGGGCGTTGTAGATGAAGTGCGGGCTGATCTGGGCCCGGAGCGCCCGGAGTTCCGCCTCGGCCAGCGCCGTGCGCGATGCGTCGAGCTCGCCGAGCGCGAGTTGCGCCGCGCACCACGCCGCGACGTCGCCGGCGGCTCGGACGAGCGGTCCTCGGACGGGACTGGCGAAGGCCACCACCGCGCCCCACACCACGTCGCCCACGACGACCGGGGCGCCCACCGCATCCAGTGCCGACCCGTCCGGGCGCGAAAACACCTGCCGACGGCCAGTCTCGCGTACTCTCGCCGCGACCCGGCGCGCGGCGGCGTCGAGATCGCCCGGGCCGTCGAGGGCGACAGCATCCCCCGGCCCCACGATCGCGACAGCCGAGCTTCCGAGGAGCGTCCGCAGATGTCGCGCCGCCCGCTGGGTGTCGGGCTCGGCGCGTCCGCCCCGCAGGGCCGCGGCGGCCTGCGCCGCGACGTGCAGCGTGCGGTGGGTGGCCCGCTCGGCGTCGCTCCCCAGGTCGCGCGAGGCGCGCGCCAACCGGCGGGCGAACACGAGGGCGAGGGTCAGGAGCACGCCTCCGGCGACTCCGACCGCCCCGCCCAGCAGCGCGGCGTCGGGCATCCTCCGAGCCTAATCAGCAGCAGCGCGCGCCGGGGTTGCGATCCTGCTCATCCGAACGCGCCCGCCAGAACTCGCGCTCCGTCATCGGCTGCTGGTGGGGGTGCATCCGGCGCAGGTGCGCGACGTAGGTGTCGTAGGCGCGGTCACCCATCAGCGTGGTGACGTACCAGTGGATGCTCCGGCCCGCCGCCGCGACCGTGCCGCGCACGCGCGCCCACCACCCGGCGTCGGCGGGTGCGCGCACGGGCTCGGCGGGTGCGCGCACGCTGTGGACGAGGGGGGCCGGAGCATCCATCGGAATCATGTCGGTCCGCACTCAGGAGTGCGCGGCCGCCTTCCGGTCCGCGCGGGTCTCGGTCGGCGGAAGCGCCTCCCACTCCTTCTCGATCTCGCGTTCGGCCTTCGTGGCGACGAAGCCGGCCGGTGCGAAACGTCGTGAAGGCTCGGGTGCATCTTCCGTATCGGCGCCACCGCCGCGGAGCACGGCCTTGACGGCCACCCCCACGGCGATCGCGATCACGATGATCGCGAGAGTGACGAAGATGATCGAGAGTGTGCCCTGCACCGCCGTGTTGCGGACCACGGCCTCCATGGCCGCCCGGCTCGGGGCGGTGCCGAACTCGGTGAGACCTTCATCCAGCGCCGCCCGGAAGGCGAAGTGGTTGGCCCAGTACCCCACCTGCGGCACCGGCGAGAAGATCTTGTACATCGACGCGGTGATCGTCACGACGGACGCGAAGGCGAGGGGCAGCGCCACGATCCACAGCCACTTCGCGTAGCTGCGGCCGCGCTTCGCGACGATGGCGAGGACGACGGCGAGGGCGATCGCGGCGAGGAGCTGGTTGGCGATGCCGAACAGCGGGAAGAAGGTGTTGATGCCGCCGAGGGGATCGGTCACACCCAGGATGAGGATCGACCCCCAGCCGGCGACCATGATCGCGGTGCAGATCCACACACCGGGGCGCCAGGAGACATCCCGGAACTTCGGGACGAGGATGCCGATCGAGTCCTGCAGCATGAACCGTGCGACGCGGGTGCCGGCATCGACGGCGGTGAGGATGAACAGCGCCTCGAACATGATCGCGAAGTGGTACCAGAACGCCATCAGCGCCGGTCCGCCCAGTGCCGCCTGCATGATGTTGGCGAGCCCCAGCGCGAGGGTGGGAGCCCCGCCGGTGCGCGAGACGATCGATTCCTCGCCGACGGCCTCGGCCGTGGAGGTGAGCATCTCGGGGGTGAGCGGGGCGCCGGTGAGGCCCAGGTTGTTGACGAAGGCCACCGCACCCTCGACCGTGCCGAGGGTCGCCGCCGGCGACGAGTTCATCGCGAAGTAGATGCCCTGGTCGATCGAGATCGCCGCCACGAGCGCCATGATCGCGACGAACGACTCCATCAGCATCCCGCCGTACCCGATGAAGCGCGTCTGCCGCTCCTTCTCCAGCAGCTTCGGCGTGGTGCCCGACGCGATGAGGGCGTGGAAGCCGGAGAGCGCTCCACAGGCGATCGTCACGAACAGGAACGGGAAGATCGGGCCGCTGAACACCGGGCCGAGCTCCCCGCCGGCGAACTGGCTGAACGCCGGCACCTCGATCTCGGGCCGCACCAGCACGATCGCGCCGGCGAGCATCACGATGACGCCGATCTTCATGAACGTCGACAGGTAGTCGCGGGGGGCCAGGAGCAGCCACACCGGCAGCACGGCGGCGATGAAGCCGTAGATGATGATGCCCCAGGCGATGGTCGTGCGGTCGAGGGCGAAGATCGCCACGCCCCACTCGGTGGAGGCGACCCATCCGCCCGCGATGATCGCGGCGATCAGCAGCACGAAACCGATGATCGAGACCTCCGTGATGCGGCCCGGACGTATCCAGCGCAGGTAGCACCCCATGAACAGCGCGATCGGGATCGTCATCGAGACGCTGAAGACACCCCACGGGCTCTCGCCGAGGGCGTTGACGACCACGAGCGCGAGGATCGCCACGATGATCAGCATGATGAGGAGGCTCGCCAGGATCGCGGCGGTGCCGCCGATGCGGCCGAGCTCCTGACGCGCCATCTGCCCGATCGTGCGGCCGCCGCGGCGCATCGAGAAGAACAGCACGAGGTAGTCCTGGACGGCTCCCGCGAGCACCACACCGACGATGATCCAGATCGTGCCGGGGAGGTAGCCCATCTGCGCGGCCAGCACGGGCCCGACGAGGGGTCCGGCGCCCGCGATCGCGGCGAAGTGGTGGCCGTACAGCACGCGGCGGTCGGTGGGGACGTAGTCCTTGCCATCCTGCCTGCGCTCGGCCGGCGTCGCCCGTCGGTCATCCGGACGCGTGATGTAGCGCTCGATCACCTTGGAGTAGAAGCGGTAGCCGATGGCGTACGTGCACACTGCGGCGAACACGAACCAGATCGCGTTGACCGTTTCCCCGCGGACGATGGCGAGCATCGTCCAGGCGACACCGCCGAGGAGGGCGACGGCGACCCACAGCAGGATCTTCGGCCACGTCCAGGTGGTGCGCAGCCGCTCGGCGGGCACGGCGACGGGGGGCAGGAATGGGTCTGTGGCGAGCAGGGGCTCGTCGGCGGAGGGCCGGGGCGATGCGGACATGGTGCTCCTCGGATGGCGCGTCATTGCGTACCCGTCGAGGTTACGAAGCGACTCGTCGGCTCCGCGGATGGGGGGTCCGCGGTGCGATGAGCGGCAGCATCCGTGCGCCGAGCGGCGCGCCTTTTCGGCGCGTGCGGAACAGAGTGAGGTCGGCCTAGGTTGGACAGAGGTAACCGGAAGGGGTTGGGATGACCGCCGACATCACTGTCACCCGCAACGATGAGAAGTCCCGCTACGAGATCCACGTGGGTGACGAGGTTGGCGGGTACGTCACGATCGAACCGTCCGACACCGGGTCGGTGGTGGTTCCGCACACCGAGATCGACCCCGCATTCAAGGGCGAGGGGCTCGGGTCGAGGCTCGTCGGCGAGGCGCTTGCCGATCTCGCCCGCCGCGGTGACACGGTCACCCCGACCTGTCCGTTCGTCGTGCACTACCTGCGGGAGAACGAAGTCGCGGGCCTGATCGTGGACTGGCCGACCGAGGAGGACGGCGAAGAGGCTGCCACCCCGTCGGAGAGCCCGGGATGACCCGCCGGGACGCCGCCCCTCCGCGGGCGGAGTCCCCTCTTTAAAGCGACGCAGTACTCGCTCAGCGCCGTGACCCGGTCCCTGAGCGAGGGAGCGTAGCGACCGAGACGAAGGGCATCCCGCGCGGCACCCGGAGCACCGGTCCCTGAGCGAGGAGCGCAGCGACGAGACGAAGGGCAAAGCAGCGCGCGACGCCCGGACGCTTCGTCTCGCTGCGCTCGCTCAGCGACCGGGGAACGGCGGCCGCGCCGCTCAGCGACCGGGGAACGGGGCCGCGCCCCCTCAGCAGCGACCGGGGGAAACACGGACGTTCTCGCTCAGCGAGCGGGAAGCATCCCCCAGCCCGTTGGTGCCCGGGCCGGGGGATGCCGCGGATCAGCGGTAGACCACGAAGCCGCTCACACCCGTCGACGCCGCCACCGTGTCGCTACCGCTGTACTCCGCGATCACGACCTTGACGCCCTTCGACTGCTTCGGCAGCGGAATCGTCACCGTGCCCTCGGCGAGGGTGCCCGAGTACGCCCGGCCGTTCACCCAGACCTCGACATCCCCGGTCGCCGCCGCTCCGCCCGACGGGGTGACCGCCACGGTGACGGCGTAGTCCTGCGACGACGTACCGATGTAGCGGTTGAGCGTGACCTTGGTCTGCGACGAGAACTTGACGAACACCCCGGCGCTGTCGGCCACCCCGGGCGTGGGGTTGCCCTCAGCGGTGGCGGTCACCCGCACCGACAGGGTCGTGCCCACGTCCGCTCTGGTCACCTTGTACGTCTTTCCCGTGGCGCCTGGGATCGGCTGACCGTCGCGCAACCATTGGTAGGCGATGGTCACGTCGGCCGGATCCCAGGTACCCGGCGTCGCCGTGAGCTTCTTCCCCACGCGCGGGTCGCCGGAGATCGTCGGCGCCTCGGTGGCGGCCGGCGGCGCCAGGCCGGAATCGACGGTCAGCACGGTGCGAACCGACGACTCGCCGTACTGCGCGACGCCGAGGTACCGCGTCGACGGCTGCAACCCCGTCCACGACAGCGCATAGGTCGTCGCGACGCCCTGCTGTGCCGGGATCGGGTTCGGCGTCGCCGTCAGCGCGCCTTCCCCGCCTTCGGCCGGCACGTTGCCGTGCCGCAGATCCCACGTGAACGGCTCGACGAACGCGAACACGTTCACCTCGACCAGGTAGGTCCCGGCGGTCGGCTCGTGCAGGGTCACCTGTTCATCTGCGGCGCCGCTGGCCGACTGCCACATCTCGTAGTAGCGAAGGTCGTCGGGGCTGACCACGCGGTACACGAACAGGTCGAGGTCGCTGGTCTCATCATCCGAGGAGTCCAGCGAGAACCGCGACAGCTCCGTGCCCTCGGGCACATCCACGGTCCACCTGACGTAGCCGTCCTCGTCGGCTCCGGAGGTCTCATCGCCGGAGTGGCCCTCGACGGGATGGGCAGGATCGGTCAGCAGCGTCATCGGTGCGAGCCCGCTGAGGTTCACCGGCAGGTCACCCGTGATCCCGGGCGTGATCGTGACGTCGGTGCTGCCGCTGATTCCGGTGCCCGACACCTCGGCCGGAGCATCCGCCGTCACCGGCTGGATCACGATCGGTGAACGGACGGTCGTGTCGCCGCTCGTCCAGGTGAGCCGGCCGCTCGTCCACTCCTCGGCGGGAGCGCCGTCGCGGGTGAAGGTGACGGTGTACGACTGGGTCTCCCCAGCCGCCCCGAAGGTGAGGGATGCCGGCTCCACGACCGCGGTGATGCCCGGTACGTCGACGGCTGCGGTGAAGGTCCCCGCCTGCGTCGACGTCACCGTGCGCGTCACGGTCTGCGGTGTGGAGAGCGAACCGATCGCGATGGAGGCGAGGTTCAGGTCGCTGCCGTCGATGGGTTCGACGCCGAAGTCGGCCAGACCCTTGCCCTGCAGGTACGCGGCCCAATCGTCCGGGCCGTTGAGGTACAACAGCCCCGGCTCGAAGAACCGCGTCGGGTCCACATGGCCGGCCCCCTGCGCGAACGGATCGGTGTTGGTCGACCCGTCATCGTTCACCGTGTCGTACGCGGTGGTCATCATGGCCGACTTGATCTCGGCGGGCGTCGCGTTCGGACGCTCCCCCAGGTACAGCGCAGCCAGTCCGGCGATGTGCGGCGCCGACATCGACGTGCCCGACTTGAAGCCGAACGTCGCGTCCTCGCCCTCGGCGTTGTGGGTCGGGGCGAGGATCGCCACGCCCGGCGCCGTGATGTCGGGCTTGAGGATGTCGCTGCCGTCGGCCAGCATCGGGCCGCGGCTGGAGAACCCGGCGATCACCGGGGTGGGGGTCTCCACGCCCGTGACATTCTCTCCGAGCAGAGTCGCCGTGGCATCCGGGGTGTTGCGGACGTAGTCCAGCAGCGCGGTGCGGTGCGTGTCCGCGATGTGCACGGTCGGCACGGAGTGGAAGTCGTTGTCCAGCGAACCGGGTGTGACGTTGACGAGGATCATGCCGATCCCGCCCGCCTCCTCCACGGCCTGCGACTTCTCGATGCGGGCATTCCCACCGCGGTCGCACACCACGATCTTTCCCTCGGCCTCGGCCGGGTCGATCGCATCGAGGTAGCAGAGCGCCGCCTGAGCGGGGTCGGCCCCCGCTGCCACGATGTCGCCGGCGTAGACGACGGGACCTGTCACCTCTTCGCCGGCAGGCACCGAGACCGTCGCGCCCGCCGCCTGGAAGCCGTTCGGCAACTGGACGGTGCCTTCGTACGTGGGAATGGTGGATGCGGCGACCGTCATGTACCAAGGGGACGCGTGGTCGGCCGTGGCCGCACCCGGCCCGGAGTTGCCGGCGCTGGCGGAGACGAAGATCCCCGCTGCAGCGGCGTTGAAGAACGCGCGGTCCTCGGTGGCGAGGGTGGTCGTGGCCGATCCGCCGCCGATCGAGTAGTTCAGAACGTCGACGCCGTCGTTGACGGCGGAGTTGATGGCGCCCAGCAGATCGCTCAACGCGCAGATGTCGTCTGTGTTCACCAGAGGATCGGGGCCGGCGAAGCAGGCCTTGTAGGCCGCGACCTTGGCACCCGGCGCCACACCGGACATCTCACCGAAGTCGATACCCTCGACGCTCGCGGCAACCGCGTGGTTCCCCGCGGCGGTGCCGGCGGTGTGCGACCCGTGCCCGTCGTTGTCGCGCGGCGAGAGGAAGTCGGAGGAGAAGTCGAAGCCGGCTGCTGCGGCACCCGAGCTGAAGTACTTCGCACCGATGAGCTTCGTGGAGTAGTCGTCGGCGCTCCAGGCTTCACCGCTCACGCGCTCGCTGCGGAACGTGGTGCCGTCGGCCTTCGCGAAGACGACCTCGTTCCCGTCGAGATACGGTTCCTCGCCGGGGGTGGTGCCCAGAGGCTCTCCCGCGAACGAGGGGTTCTCCGGCGCGATGCCGGTGTCGACGACGCCGACCACGGTGCCTTCGCCCGCCGCCTCCGGCCCACCGATCGCTTCCCACACACCGCCGCTTCCTTCAAGTCCGAGGAATTCGGTCGAGGGGACGGCGTCGGGGTGACGAATCTCATCGGGAACGACGGCGGCCACGCCCTTCGTCGCCGACAGCTTCGCCGCCTGCTGAGAGCTGAGCTGGGCGCTGAACCCGTTGACGGCGAGCGTGTACGAGTAGTCCCGGTCGACACCCGCTTCCGCAGCAACCTCCTGCTGACGGTTGTCGAGGAACTCCGTGTACTCCTGCACCTCGGGCGAACGCGCGTCGAGCTTGTCACCCTCGTCGGGCTTGGTGGCGCGCAGGTCGGACTCGCCGCCGTCGTACGTCGCCGCCGGCGCCTCATCCAGAAGGACGATGTACTGGCCGCTGGGCGCGTCGATCGGAACGGGCGTGTTCACGTCTGCCACCGCCCCGTAGCCCGCGGTGGCTGTCGTGCCGGTGAACAGTGCGGCCAGTGCCACGATCGCGACCGACCGTAAGGGTCGACCGAAGGTGCCTTTCAAGGGCATGTGCGCTCCAAGTGGGGGGATGATGTGAGCGATGCGCGCGTCGTCAGCGGCGCACGTTCGACCAACATAGCTCACAGCACAATCTCAGCCAATGGTCGGTTTCCGTTCATGGACGACGGCGCCGGCTGCCCGAGAACTGCGCGGAGTACGCTGAAGCGGTGGCCGCGGCATCCCGACTCCCCACGCGCGTCCTGCTGATCTGCGCCGCCATCGGCGTCGCGACGGGGCTGCTGTCGGCCGGTTGGGCCGTGCTTCATCTGATGGCTGCCGCCGGCGCTGTCGCCCTCTACGGCCTCGTGCTGGGTTTCCACACGCTGCCCGGCGTCATCGCCCAGGAGTTGCTGCGCCAGCCCTGGGTGGCTCTGATCACTCACGCGATCGCGGCGGTCGTGGCATCCGCCATCGCTCCGGCTCTGCTCACTGGATACCTCCTCGCCGCCGTCGTCTTCGGCGGTGTGCAGGAGGGTGTGGCCGCTCTCACGCGGTACCGGCGGTGGAACCCGTGGCGCTTCTTCCTCGCCGCCATCGTGACGGGGGTCGTTCTGGCGATGCCCCTGTGGTTCGCCTTCAACGTCGGGGAGCTGGACCCCTGGGCCCAGGTCATTTTCGTGGCGCTGTTCCTGCTCGGACCGGTCGCGTGGACCGGAGTCGGCCTGGCCGTCGGAGCGAGCCTCCGCCGCGCGGGCGTCGCGCGCACCGCGGCGCGGCGGTGACCGCCGCATCCCCGGCCCCCCTGCTGCGGGTTCGCGATCTCGCGATCACGCACGACTCCGCCGACGCCGCGACACCGTCCGGGGTGAGCTTCGACGTCGCCCCCGGCGAGGTGGTGCTGCTCCTCGGTCCGAGCGGGTCGGGCAAGTCCACGTTGGCGCTCGCGTTGAACGGACTCATCCCGTCGGCCGTGCCCGCCACGGTCTCCGGCACGGTCGAGGTGGCGGGCAGGGATGCGGCCACCACGGCCGTGTCGACCCTCAGCACCTACGTCGGCATGGTCTTCCAAGACCCGGACGCGCAGATGGTCACGGGGTCGGTGCTCGACGAAGTCGCCTTCGGGCCCGAGAACCTGCGGCTGCCGGTCGACGAGGTCCTTCGGCGCGCGGAAACGGCGCTTCGCCGCGTCGGACTGTGGGAGCGGCGCACGGTCAACCCGGATCGGCTGTCCGGCGGGGGGCGCCAGCGGCTGGCGATCGCCGCGGCACTCGCGCTGGGCTCGCCCCTCCTCGTGCTCGACGAACCCACCGCAAACCTCGACCCGAGCGGTACCGAAGAGG
Source organism: Microbacterium sp. Z10_103 (assembly GCF_058310455.1). Classification (NCBI taxonomy): domain Bacteria; kingdom Bacillati; phylum Actinomycetota; class Actinomycetes; order Micrococcales; family Microbacteriaceae; genus Microbacterium; species Microbacterium sp. Z10_103. The sequence continues at coordinate 3,383,354 of NZ_JBZEGK010000001.1, read as the reverse complement.
TCTATGCGGCGCTGGCCGATGTCGTCGCCGCCGGCGACCGCGCCATCGTGCTCATCGAGCACAACCTCGACGCCGCGGTGGGCCTGGTCGATCGCGTCGTGGTGCTGGATGCCTCGGGAAGGCTCGTCGCCGACGGGCCCGTGGACGCGGTGCTGCGTCAGCGCGCGCAGGAACTGCACGCGATCGGCGTGTGGCTGCCGACATCCACCCTCGCCGCCCTGCGTCTGCGCCGCGCGGGCTATCCGCTCGACCCTCTCCCGCTGACGCCGGGAGAACTCCGCGCCGGGCTCGAGCGGACTCCCGCTGTGGGGACGGGAGCGGCTGCGGCGGACCGGTCGGGCGCGGCGGCCGCAGAGGGCGCGGCGGACCGGGAGCCGATGGTGCGCGTGCGCGGGCTCACGCTCACCCGCGGGCGCGGAACAGCCCGCACCACGGTGCTCGAGGGCATCGATCTCGACATCGCTCCGGGCGCATTCGTCGCCGTGGTGGGGGCCAACGGCGCGGGCAAGACCACGCTCGTGCAGACGATCGCCGGTGTTGAGCGCCCGCCGCGCGGCGCCGTCCTGCTCGCCGGGGTCGACGTGCACCGTGCCGACCCGCGCACGCTCGCGCGTTCGGTCGGGTTCGTTTTTCAGAACCCCGAGCACCAGTTCATCGCGCAGACCGTCTTCGACGAGGTCGCGCACGGCCTGCGGATGCAGCGACTTCCCGACGAGGTCGTGCGGGACCGGACCGAGGAGGTGTTGCGCCGTTTCGGGCTCGACCGGCACGCGCACCTCCACCCCTTCCTGCTCTCGGGCGGGCAGAAGCGGCGGCTGTCCGTGGGATCGGCGCTCGTGGCCGGTGCTCGCGTGCTGGTGCTCGACGAACCCACCTTCGGTCAGGATCGGGAGCGGGTGGACGAATTGATGGCGCTGCTGGACGAACTGCGCCGCGACGGCACGACCATCGTCATCGTCACGCACGACATGCACCTGGTCGGCGAGCATGCCGACCGTACCGTGGTGCTCTCGGGCGGCCGGGTGGTGGCGGCAGCATCCACGTCCGATGTCTTCGCCGACGAGGCTCTGCTGCGCGCGGCGGGCCTCCGACCGCCACCGCTTCGCGTTGCGCTCAGCGCCCTGTCCGGGCATCCAGAGCTCGCCGGCGTCACGCGCCTCGCCGACCTCCCCGGTGGCACCGGATGAGAGGTCCGCGCGACCCCTACGCCGCCAGCCCCCACGCGCGAAGCCGCTTCCTGCCGGGCCTCAATCCGCTCGCCAAGCTCGCCGGCCCGCTCCCGGCGATGGCGATGCTCCTGTTCGTCCGCGACCTGGCGACCCCGGCGGCGTTCCTCGTGATCGCCTACGCGACGCTGCTCATCGGTGCGACGTGGTCGGCGCGAACCGCCACCACGCTTCTCCTCCTCCTTCCCGCCGCCGTTCTCACGGTGGGCTTGGGTTTCTCGGTCTGGGCCGACACCGGCGACGTGGATCGGTCGGCCGTGGTGCTGGACCTCGGCTGGTGGACCCTCTACGGCGGCGCGCTCGAGGTCGGATTCGCCACCGGCCTGCGCCTGGGCGCGATCATCGGCCTCGCTCTCATCGCGGGGCTGACGACCACGGGTCCGGATCTCGTGCGGTCGCTGGTGCAGCAGCTGCACGTGCCCTACCGGATCGGGTACACGGCGCTCGCCGCGATCCGTTTCGTCCCTCGGTTCGGCTACGAGCTCGAGGTCATCCGTCGGGCGCACCGCATCCGTGGCGCCTCCGGGGGGCGGGGACCGGTGGCGGCAGTGGCGCGCTGGGGCGGATACCTCGTGCCGCTGCTGGCCGGCGCCATCCGGCACGCCGAGCGCGTCGCCCTCGCGATGGACGCCCGGGCTTTCGGAGCGTTCCCCGACCGCACGGAGCGATACGTGGTGCCGTTCCGCGTGCGCGACGGGGTGTTCGTCGTGGCGTTCTGGGCGCTGTCGGCCCTCGTCTTCGCGGAGCTGCGTCCGTGGCGGCTGGGCTGAGTCGGCCCGGCATCCCGGGCTCCCCGCGCGCGATTGCCTAGAATCGGCCCGATGCCCTCGAGCGGCGTCGAAGGAGGAGCAATGGCGCGGCGACGCCGGACGGTAGCGCGACACGCACGGCTGCGTTCACCGAGCATCGCCGGGCAGCTCGCGACGATCGTCGCCGTTGCTCTCGCGGTCGTGCTGGTGGCCGGTGCGGGCACCCTCACGTACGCCACGTACGACCTCGCCGCGAGCTTCACCGCAGACGCGGTCGTCCTGAAGGATCAGCCCGCCCCGCCCCCCGACATCGGCGAGATCCAGGGTGGGGTGAACCTCCTCGTCACGGGTATCGACGAATGCGAGCCGGAGTACGCGCACTTCTTCGGCGCCCGCTGCACGGGTGCGGATGCGGCGAGCAACCTCAACGACGTCAACATCCTGATGCACATCTCCGACGCCCCTCGGCGGGTGACGGTGGTGTCCTTCCCGCGCGACCTGGTTCTGCAGTCCCCGGGATGCACCCGCACCGACGGGTCGAACTGGGCCGGCGGAACCGTGCAGATCAACGAGCTGTACGGCATCGGTGGCCTCAACTGCGTCGTCAACACGGTCGCCGACCTCAGCGATCAGGAGATCCCCTTCGCCGCGACGGTGAGCTTCGGCGGGGTGATCGAGATCACCGACGCCGTCGGCGGTGTCGAGGTGTGCCTGGCCACGGGGATGCGGGACCGCAACACCGGGATCGACTGGCCGGCCGGCCCCCGGACCATCGAAGGCATCGAGGCGCTGCAGTTCCTGCGCACCCGCTACGGCGTGGGCGGAAGCGACCTGGCCCGCGTCAGCAACCAGCAGCAGTACATGTCGCGCCTCGCCCGGAAGCTCGTCAGCGAGGAGGTTCTCACCGACCCCGCCACGATGTACCGGCTGGCCTCCACGACGCTGCGCAATGTCGACCCGACGACCACCCTCACCAATCCGCTCACGCAGGTGCAGATCGCCCTGGCCGTCCGGGACGTGCCCTTCGAGGAGATCGTGTTCGTGCAGTACCCGACGAACACGTCGCCGAACGACCCCAACCGCGTCGTCCCGAACTACACCGCGGCGGCGCCGCTGTGGCAGGCGCTCACCGATAACCGGGCGATCGAGCTCACCGGGAACGTCGGAGCCAACGGAGGCGTCGTCGAGGTCACTCCGGAGCCCACCGCGCCCGGAACTCCTGCGCCCGACTCCGGAACTCCTGCGCCCGACCCCGATGCCACCACCGCGGCGCCGGATGACCCGGCCCGGGACGCCGTCGCCCTCTCGCCGAGCATCACGGGATCGACAGCCGCGCAAGAGACCTGCTCCGCGGGCAACCTCTCCCGCTGACGGGTCCGAAACCGCGGTCGACTCGCCACAAAACGTCCGGTTTCCGCCCAGAACGCGACGTTTTGTGGCGAGTCGACGGGGTCAGCGGCGGCCGGCGAGCTGGCGTCCGACGATCTCGCGCATGATCTCGTTCGTTCCGCCGTAGATCCGGTGCACTCGGGCGTCGAGGTACGCGCGGGCGATCGGGTATTCGGTGATGTAGCCGTATCCGCCGTGCAGCTGCACGCACGTGTCGAGCACCTCGCCCTCGCGCTCGGTCGTCCAGAACTTCACCTTCGCGGCTTCCTCGGGCGTGAGCTTGCCCTCGCCGTAGAGCGCGATGGCCCGGTCGACATACGCCCACAGGACATCGACCGTGGTCGCGACATCCGCGAGCCGGAAGCGCGTGTTCTGGAAGTCGATGACGGGTGTCCCGAACGCCTCACGGCTCTTCACGTATTCGAGGGTCCATCCGAGGCCAGCTTCGGAGGCCGCCGCGGCGGCGACACCGATCGACAGCCGCTCCAGCGGCAGGTTGCGCATCAGCTGAATGAAGCCGTGCCCCTCCTGACCGCCGATGAGGTTCTCCTCGGGAACGAACACGTCGCTGAATGACAGCTCTGCGGTGTCGTGGCCCTGGAAGCCCATCTTGTGGAGCTTCTTGCCGTGCTCGAAGCCCGCCATGCCGTTCTCGATCAGCAGCAGGCTGAACGCATCCGGCCGGTTGCCCTCCCCGGTCTTCACGAAGGTGACGATGAGGTCTGCCGTTTTACCCGAGGAGATGAACGTCTTGGCGCCGTTGACGAGGTATCCGCCTTCGACCTTCTTCGCCGTCGTGGTCACGCCGCGGAGGTCGCTACCGGTGCCGGGCTCGGTCATGGCGAGAGCGCCGATGACCTCTCCGGTGGCCATTCCCGGCAGCCACTTCTGCTGCTGCTGGGGCGTGCCGAAGTGGGCGAGATACGGCACGGCGAGGTCATCCTGGATGCCGAAGGCTCCGGCGAGCGATCCGGCGCCCGCCTTGAGGATCTCCTCCATGACGATCGTGCGGAACCGGTAGTCCTGCAGCATCCCCGCCCCGCCGAACTCCTCGGGCACCGACAGGCCGATGAGCCCGGACTGCCCGGCGGCGAGCATCGTCGCTCGATCGATCTCGCCTTCGGCGTCCCAGCGCTCGCGCGCTTCGTTGCTGACGTAACGCTTGACGAATTCCCGGACGACGTCGCGAAACGCCTCGTGGTCTTCGTCGTAGATGTCGCGGTCCATGCCGACTCCCTCTGCTTCGAGTGGATGCTGTGGGCCACGGCCGATCGACCGTGTAGCGCGAGCGAGTCTAGGCGAGCGGGCTGTCGCTCGCGTGTTCGCTGTCCGGAACCGCATCCCACGGCTCGTGACACCGGGTGCCGCATTGGAGGTTGGCGCCAGCCCGTGCCGCCGAGTGCACGGCATCCTGCCGAACGCACGCCCTGTCCACGTCGGTAGTCCGTGCGCTGGGCAAGAGGTCGTGCCGTCGGGGAGCTACTCGGCGTACCCGGGTGCGGGAGGCAGCCCGAAGAACTCCTCCAGCGTCGTCCAGCCGCCGTCGTGGTAGGCGCGCGCCAACTCGGGTCCGATGTAGCGGAGATGCCACGGCTCGGGCGCGTACCCGGTGACGTCGGTGCGCCCTTCGGTGTAGCGGACGATCCAGCCGTACTCCCAGGCGTGCTCGGCCAGCCATGCGCCCTGCGGCGACGCGGCGAGGTCGTCGATCGTCGCGCAGGATTCGGCGCAGGGCACCACGTCCACTGTGAGGCCCGATTGGTGTTCGCTGTACCCGGGACGAGCGCTCACGAGGTCGGCGCCCTCCACCCCACGGTCCGCGACATGCCCGGCGTAGGTGGACCGCTGCGTCGTGAACGAGCGGTACCCGCTCTCCAGTGCGACCTCGCCGGCACCGGCATCCGCCGCCGCGCGTACGAGCGCCGTCAGCGCACCTGCCGCGTCCTGCCGCAGGTCGCTTCCCACGAGGCTCCGGACCGCCTCGGGCTGCACCAGCGGCGCGGGCACGGCATCCATCGGCGCATACGGCCGCTGCTTGTTCACCACCACCCAGACGCGTGCGGAATCGTCGAGGCGGATGCAGGGAGCCGTTCCCGCCGCGACGGCCGCGCGGAACGCCTCCGGGCCGCCGGTCGCGGCAATGGTCGCCGCGTCATCCCCGGCCGCCAGCGCCGCGGTGAGCGCGGGGTCCTCGCACAGCGTTCCCGCATCGGCGACTCCCGTCGACTGCTCGGGCGTGGGCAGACCCTCGGGCGGAAGGGCGAGGATGCGGGCGCTCACCTCCTCCGCGGGAGTCGGCGCGGGCGCGGGCGCGGCGGTCGCACTCACCTCGGGCGACGTGGCCGAGGCCGTCAGCGGCGGCGCAGTCAGGGCGGGCGCCGTCAGCGCCGCCGCCGTCGCCACCGACGCCCCGGCGACCAGGATCATGGCTCCGGCCGCTGCCACCGCCATCCGCTTTCCGATGCCCGCACGGCGCGCATGGCGTGCGATCGGAGCGGGCGCCGCCTCGGCAGCACGCAGCGCCGCCTCGCGCAGCGCGCGACGCGTGAGGATGTGCGGGTCGGGTTCCGTCACGCGTCCATTCTCCCCTGCGAGGAGTCCTGCGCCAGCCGAGCGCCGTGTCGTTCGAAACTATGGGCAGCCTGTCTTGACAGAGATTCGTATCTCTGTTCCCATGGATGCATGCGATGGCAGGGGCAGCAGTTGGGCGTGGACGACCCCTCCGCTCTCCCCGGGATGGAACGGATGGACGGCCTCGTCCGCTCCGTGACCACCCCCGAGTTCGCCGGAATGACGTTTCACGAAGTGCTCTGCAAGTCCGCGCTGAACCGGGTTCCCGGAGCATCCGCCATGCCCTTCGACTGGACCGTGAACCCGTACCGGGGATGCAGTCACGCCTGCACATACTGCTTCGCCCGGGGGACGCACGAGTATCTCGACCTCGATGCCGGCAGCGATTTCGATTCGCAGATCGTCGTGAAGGTCAACGTCGCCGACGTGCTCCGCACCGAGCTTCGCCGCGGTTCGTGGTCGCGTGAACCCGTGATGCTCGGGACGAACACCGACCCGTATCAGCGCGCCGAGGGGCGATACCGACTCATGCCGCAGATCGCATCGGCCCTGACCGAGTCGGGTACACCCTTCTCGATCCTGACGAAGGGAACACTGCTGCGGCGCGACTTGCCGCTGCTGAGGGATGCAGCAGCATCCGTCAGGGTGTCACTGGCGATGTCGATCGCGGTGTTCGACGACGTGCTGCAGAAGGCGATCGAGCCCGGAACTCCGAGCGCTCAAGCGCGTCTCGACACCGTCCGAGCGGCCACGGAGGCGGGCTTCCGCGTCACGGTGTTCCTCATGCCGATCCTTCCCCACCTCACCGACTCGGTCGCTGCACTCGACGACGCTCTCCGCCGCATCCGCGAAGCCGGAGCCGCGCGCGTCGTCTACGGGGCGATGCACCTGCGCCCGGGGGTGAAGCCCTGGTTCTTCACGTGGCTCGAGCGGGAGCATCCCGAGCTAATCTCCTCGTACCGTGGCCTCTACCCCGGGGTGGCGACGCAGGCGCCCAAGGCGTACCGCACCTGGCTCGCCAAGCGCGTGCGTCCGCTCCTGCGGATGCACGGCCTCGACGGGCGGGATGAAGACGACCACCCCCGCGGTCGTCCCGTGCCCGGGCTCGCCGACCGGACGCTGGCGCCCGGCGCGTCCGATCCCGGCGCACTGCGCGGACTCGGACCCGTTCGGACGACACGGCCGCGGGTGGCGCCGGCGAGCGAGCCGACCCTGTTCTGACGCCGGGCCGCGCGGAAACGGCGAAACCGCACCCTGCCGACGACCCAGCGACATGATGTCGCTGTCTCGTCGGCCGGATGCGGTCTCGCGGAGTGGCTGCTCCGATCAGGCGGGGGTGTCGCCGGCCCGGGCGGGGGCGGCGGGCTCCTCGTCGACGAGCTCGGGCTCCTCAGCGGCGGCCTCGGGCTCCTCAGCGGCGGCCTCGGTCACCTCAGCGGCGGCCTCGGGCTCCTCGTCGGCGAGCTCGGTCACCTCAGCGGCGAGCTCCGGCTCTTCAGCGGCGAGCTCGGGCTCTACAGCGGCGGCCTCGGTCACCTCAGCGGCGGCCTCGGGCTCCACAGCGGCGAGCTCGGGCTCTTCAGCGGCCTCGGGCTCTACAGCGGCGGCCTCGGTCGCCGCAGGCTCGGCCAGCTGGCGCGGCGCCTGCACGGCAGGTTCGGCCACCTCGGCCGAGATGCCGAGACGGATGTCCTCGAGGAGATCGTCGCCGACGCGCACGTCGTCGAAAGGCGCCTGAATCTCCGCACGCTGCAGCATCTCGGTCATGCGCCGGCGGCGCTGGCGCGGGATGAGCGTCACGACGGTGCCTGCGCGCCCCGCGCGACCGGTACGGCCCGAGCGGTGCAGGTACGTCTTGTACTCGTCGGGGGCGTCGGCCTGGATCACCAGGTCGATGTCGTCGACGTGGATGCCGCGGGCTGCGACATCCGTCGCCACCAGGACGTTGACGCGTCCCGACGTGAGCCGCTCGAGGTTGCGCGTGCGCTTGGCCTGGTTGAGGTCTCCGTGCAGCGCGACGGCCGAAATGCCGGCGTCGTCGAACTGCTCGGCGAGCATCTCGGCGTAGGCGCGCGTCCGGGCGAAGACCAGGGTCTTGCCGTCGCGGTCGACGAGCGCGGTGAGGATCTCGGCCTTGTCGCGGTGGTCGATGACGAGGATGCGGTGGTCGATGGTGCTCGACTCCTGCGTCTCGCCGGCGACCTCGTACACCGCGGGATCCACGAGGAACTCGTCCACGAGCGCTGCGACCTCACGGTCGAGCGTCGCCGAGAACATCAGCTTCTGGGCACCGTCCTGCACGAGGCGCAGGATGCGCTGAATCGGCTCGAGGAATCCGAGCTCGCTCATGTGGTCGGCCTCGTCGAGCACGACCATGCGCACGTCGGAGAGGTCGAGCTTGCCCTGGCGGATGAGGTCTTCAATACGGCCCGGGGTTCCGATGATGATGTCGACACCCTTGCGGAGCGCACCCACCTGGCGCGCCTGGGGCACGCCGCCGTAGATCTGCGTCGTGAACAGGCCGACGCTGCGAGCGATGGGCTGGATGGTGCGGTCGATCTGCAGGGCGAGCTCGCGCGTCGGAGCGAGGATGAGCGCCTGCGGCAGGCGAGCGAAGGCACGCTTCTGACCGGCCTGCGAGCGAAGAAGGCTCTCGACCAGGGGCGCACCGAAGGCGATCGTCTTGCCCGAGCCCGTACGCCCACGTGCGAGCACGTCACGGCCTTCGAGGATCGGGGCGACCGTTGCGGCCTGGATCGGGAACGGAGTGGCCGCACCGAGGTCGGCGAGCGTGCGGACGATGTTGTCGCCCAGTCCGAGGCTCGTGAACGTCACATCCGAGGTCTCCTGCGTCTGGACGGCCTCGGCCTGCAGCTTCTCGTGCACGACATCGACGTGCTGCTCGTGTGCCTTCGACGCCGTCTCCGACTTCCAGTCCGAGCGGTTCGGTCCGGCGTCGCGGCGAGGGCGGTCGGAGAAGTCGCGACGCGGGCGGTCGTCGAACGAACGAGCCGGGCGGTCGCTGAACGAACGAGCGGGGCGGTCGCTGAAGGTGCGCGCCGGGCGTTCGCCGGAGTCGCGACGCGGGCGGTCGTCGAACGAGCGGGCGGGCCGGTCACTGGACGGGCGGGCCGGACGGTCATCGAACGAACGAGCCGGGCGGTCGCTGAAGGTGCGCGCCGGGCGGTCGCCGGAGTCGCGGCGCGGGCGGTCATCGAACGACCGAGCGGGACGGTCATCCCGACGCGGGCGGTCATCGAACGAACGGGCCGGACGGTCATCCCGAGCCGGACGGTCGCCGAACGAACGAGCCGGACGGTCGCTGAACGAACGAGCCGGGCGGTCGCCGGAGTCACGACGCGGGCGGTCATCGAATGACCGAGCCGGACGGTCATCGCGGGCCGGGCGGTCATCCCGAGCCGGACGGTCACCGAACGAGCGGGCGGGACGGTCATCCCGACGCGGGCGGTCATCGAACGAACGGGCCGGACGGTCATCCCGAGCGGGACGGTCGCTGAAGGTACGGGCCGGACGGTCGCTGAAGGGACGCGCCGGACGGTCGTCGTACGAGCGTGCGGGGCGGTCATCGTAGGAACGCGCCGGACGCGCGTCATCAGAGGCACGACGCGGGCGGTCGGTGGACCGGATGGCGCGGGACTCGTCACGGCCGGCGCGCTCCTGTGCGGTCCAGCGGCGCTTGGGCTCGGCCGTCGCTCCGGCCTCAGCGGCACGGTAGCCACGGTGGGTCGGGCTCTTGCTCCCCGGCTTGGATGCGGCGGGACGCGCATCGTCGGTGCGACGCTTGCGGTCCTGGTATGCCGGCTTGTCGCCGTAGCGGGGCTCGAAGTTGGAGGCGGCGCGACCGCCGGCAGGCTTCTTGTTTTTAGGCATGGGGAAACTTCCTGGGTTGTATTCGCGCAAACAGCACGCGCCGTGCACGCAGCACGGCACAAACCCGGACATCCGTCGGCCGGGGCCATTAACTCTGATGATCGTCGGAGCGGATTCGCTCCTCCCATCGGCCCCTTGGACTCACAAACCCATCCGCGCACAGCGCAGTGCCCAAAGCCGACCTTCATACGCTAGCGCACACACCTGGGAACCCGCCCGATGCGCCGCCTCCTCCGCGCGTCGCGGGCTCTAGCCTGGGCGCATGGCCTTCCTCCCCGTGGACCCGACCGGACGGCGCTTTCGCCTCGCGGAGCAGAATGCGACCGCTGAGATCTCTCAGGTCGGCGCGGCGTTGCGCGCTCTGACCGTGGACGGCGTCGAGCTTGTGCCGCGTTACCCCGACGACATCCCCACGCCCACGGCCTCCGGCGTCGTTCTGGTGCCCTGGCCCAATCGTGTGCGCGACGGCCGCTGGACACAGCGCGGCATCACTCGCCAGCTCTCCCTCAGCGAGCCCGCGCTGGGGAACGCCAGTCACGGCCTCCTCCGGTTCGCGCCGTACAGACCCGAGGAAGAGGCGCCCGATCGTGTCACACTGCGGGCGGACATCTTCCCGCAGACCGGATACCCCTTCGCCCTGCAGACACGTGTCACCTACACCCTGGCCGGCGACGGGATCTCGGTACGGCATGAGGTGCGCAACGCGGGTGCCGAGGATGCCCCGGTCGCCATAGGCGCGCATCCGTTCGTCTTCATCGGCACGGCGGACACCGCCGACCTCGTCCTCGAGTCCTCGGGAACGACCCGCGTACTGGTCGACGAGCGGAAGCTCCCGATCGGAGAGGCCCCCCTGGATGCGACGACCGACCTCCGCGATGGCCGGCGCCTCGGCGACCTCGACCTGGACACCGCATACCGCGACCTTGCACGCGACGACCGGGGACACGCGCGCTCCACGCTCACCGCTCCGGACGGCACCTCGCTCACCCTGTGGCAGGGGGAAGGCTTCGACTGGACCCAGGTCTTCACGACAGACCGCTTTCCCGGGCACCCGCTCGCCGTCGCGATCGAGCCGATGACGGCCCCCGCGGATGCGCTGAACTCGGGGGCGGGCCTTCGCTGGCTCGCTCCGGGAGAGTCCTGGACCCTCGAGTGGGGGGTCTCTCGAACCCTCTGAGAGCTCTCCCACGCCCTGAATGAGAAACTTCTCACGCCACGCCGAGGTAAATTCTCGGTGTCGGCGGTGCTCTGACCTACTTTCTTATGCCTTCCGGGGGATACCATGGCGGAGACGGCATGCCGTCACGCTGGGGGCGAGAAATGGATCTTCCGGCGTTCGCTGACCGACGAGCGACGGGGGCTTGGGGAGCTCGAGTGTCAGGGAACGCCCCGTCCGTCGTGGGTGGAGACCCGAGAATGAGCATTGTCCTACCCGTTACCCGAACGGTGCTGGTTGCATCGCCGCGCGTCGTCCTGGCGCGCATGACGACGATGCACCTCGCGCTAGGGGTGCTTGTCGTGCTCGTGGGCGGGATCCTGCTGTCGATCACCACCACCACCGATCCGCTGTGGTGGCACCTCCACTTCAGCAGGCTCGGCACCTTCCGCGACACTTCCGGTTCCCTCTTCAACGGCACCCTGATCGTCGCCGGGTTCCTCGTCGCGATCTTCGCGAATCACGTGCGGCGGGACCTGTCCCGCCTCGGGCGCGCTGCTGGGCGCCGCGGGTCGGGCGTTGCGGCGCAGGCGTTCCTCACCACGATCGGCGTGAACCTCACTCTGGTGGGCTTCGTACCCCTCAACCTCAACCGAACGATTCACGACAACGTCGCCGGCACCATGGTGCTCGGCTTTGCGGCGCTGCTGGTCACTTCTCCGGTTCTCCTGCACCGGATGCCGCGACGGCTGCTGGCGACGACCGGTGTCACGTTCGCGTTCCTCTTCGCGTCGGCATGGCTGTTCGTCGGCGGCGACATCAACCTGGCGCTGTTCGAGGTCCTCGCCTTCAGCGCGATGTTCGCGTGGTCCGGCGTCTTCACCCACTGCATCGCGCTGCGCGCGAAACAGCCCGTCAGCTCTCCGACGCCTCCGGCCGCGACCGCCGCAGCGACCGCCGTGTCGTACCACTCGACCCTTCGGACCGGCTCCCACCTGGCTCCTCGCCGGCGAGTGCGCTCGAGCCGGCTCGCTCCTGCCGCCGCTCCCGTCGCCGCCGCGCCCGCTCGGCCCGCCGCTCGGTATCGGCGACCAGCCGTTCGGGTCGCCTCTCCTGCCGGCCCTCGACCAGGTTATACAGCGTCGGCAGGACGAGCAGTGTCAGGACGGTCGATGACACCAGACCGCCGATCACCACAATTGCGAGCGGCTGCGAGATAAACCCGCCGTGGCCCGTGATCCCCAGGGCCATCGGAGTCAGCGCGAAGATCGTGGCCAGCGCCGTCATCAGGATCGGGCGGAGTCGCCGTGAGCCACCCGCCACGGTTGCGTCGTGAGCGCTCAGCCCTTGCACCCGATACTGATTGACCAGGTCGACGAGTACGATCGCGTTCGTCACCACGATGCCGATCAGCATCAGCACCCCGATCAGTGACGCCACGCCCAGCGGAACCCCGGTGGCGATCTGCAGCAGAATGGCGCCGGTCGCCGCGAACGGCACCGAGACGAGAAGCAGGAGCGGCTGGCGGAGCGACTTGAAGGTCGCCACCATCACGATGTAGACGATCAGGATGGCGGCCAGCATCGCCAGCCCCAGCTGCGAGAACGCATCGGTCTGGTCGGCAAGGACGCCGCCGATCTCCGCGCCCGCACCGCTGGGCAGATCGGCGTCTTCCAGGGCAGCGGTGACGGATGCTGACGCAGCGTTGAGGTCGTCGGTCGCCGGGGTGACCGTGACCGTCGCTGTGCGGAGTCCGCGTTCTGTCGTGATGGAGGTCGGGCCCTCGCTCTCCGCCACCGTCGCGATCGAATCCAGCCGCACCGGTCCGGTAGCCGAGGGCACCTCGAGGGCGCGCAACTCGTCCAGGGTCGCCGGAGGATCGGATGCGGCGAGGTACACGGTCAGCGATGTGCCGTCGATCTCCACCGCGCCGATCTGGCGCGGCTGCATGGTGGACGAGACGAGCCCGCCGACCGCCACTTCCGACAGCCCGAGCTCGGCCGCGGCATCCCGATCGACGGTCACGGCGACGTACGGCAGCGACGCCGCGAGGTTGCTGGTGACCTGGCCGATACCGGAACGGCCGTCGAGCTCCGCGACGACGGCGTCGGCGGCCTCCTGCAGCGTCTGCCCGTCCGGCGCGGTCACATCGATCGCGATGTCGGAGGACCCGAAGCCGCCACCGGCCGCGGCCACGGTCACCGTCCCCACGTCCTCCAGGTCGGCGACGGCTTCCTGCACCAACTCCCGCACGACGACCTGGTCGGCGTCGGGATCGGTGGTGACCGAGTAGGTCACCCCGCTGCCGCCTCCGGAGAAGGCATCGCGCAGCGCCGAGCCGCTGGAACCGATCGACACCTGCACCGTCTCGATGCCCACCACGTCCTGAAGGGCTTCCTCGACACGCTGCGCGGCGGCGTCCTCGGCCTCCAGGCTGGCCGCGGGACCGAGGTCCTGTGTCACCGTGAAGGTGTTCTGACCCGAGTCGCCGAGGAAGTTCGTCTTCATGAACGGGGCGGCAGCGCCCGTGCCCGCAAGAACGAGAAGGGCCAGCCCGAGGGTCGCCCACGAGTGGCGCAGCGTCCAGTTGAGGACCGGCAGATACGCCTTCTGCAGCCGGCTGGGCGGCGCCTCCGGCGATTCCGGGTCCACCGTGCGTCCCTCGGCATCCTGGAGGGGCTTTCCCGGGCGCAAGAACCAGTACGCCAGCACCGGCACGATGGTCAGCGCGACCAACAGTGAGGCCGTCATGGCGATCGTCACGGTGAGGGCGAAGGGGCGGAAGAGCTCGCCGGTGACATCGCCGACGAAGGCGATGGGGAGGAAGACCGCGACGGTGGTGATCGTCGACGCGGTGATCGCGGCGGCCACTTCGCGCACGGCGCGGAGGATCGAGCCCAGCTTGTCGGCCTCGCCGACATAGTGCCTCTTGATGTTCTCGATCACGACGATCGAGTCGTCCACGACGCGACCGATCGCGATGGTCAGGGCGCCGAGGGTCAGGATGTTCAGGGAGTACCCGAACGCCTGGATGCCGACGAAGGTGATGAGGACGCTCGTCGGGATGGAGATGGCCGTGACGAGAGTCGAGCGCACCGACAGCAGGAACAGCAGGATGATGAGGACAGCGAAGGCGAGGCCGAGGAGGCCCTCCTGCGCGAGAGCCTCGATGGACTGCTGGATGTAGGGCGCCTGGTCGAAGACGACCGTGAAGGACGCGCCCTCCAGCGACGCTTCGAGATCGGGCAGCGCCGCGAGCACGCCGCGCGAGACATCCACCGTGTTGGCGGCGGGCAGCTTGGTGACCGCGATGGTCAACGCCGGCTCGCCATCGACGCGGGAGATGCTCGACACCGGGTCGGAGTCCTCCACGACCGTCGCGACGTCACCGATCGTGGTGACCCCGGCACGGAACTGCGCGGCATCGGACGGCACCAGCGGAAGCGCGGCGACGTCCTCGACGGAGGTGAGCTTGGCGCCGGTCTGCACCGTGAGGCTCTGGTCGCCCTGCGTGATGTCGCCGCCGGGGAACAGGACACCGTTCTGGTCGAGGGCGTCGGAGATGGCCTCTTGCGAGTACCCGCGCTCGGCCAGCCGGGCGGGGTCGGGCGTGATCGTGACACGCTGGCCGAGGCCACCCACGATCTGGGCCGCGTTGACGCCATCGACGTCCTCGAGGTCGGGGATGACCGTCGACTCGAGCGTGGCCTGAGCGTTCTCGGCGTCGTCGAAACCCGTGACCGCGATCTGGATGACGGGGAAGTCGTCGATGCTCGCCGAGATGACGTTCGGTTCCACCGATTCGGGCAGCTCACTGCTGACGCGGTTGATGGCCTGCGTGATCTTCTGCTCGGCGGTCGCCAGATCCGTGCCGTACGTGAAGGATGCGGAGATGATCGACGCGTTCGTCGTGCTCGTTGCCGTCGTGGCCTCGAGTCCAGGCACGCCCTGAATCGCTGTCTCGATCGGCGTCGACACGTCGTTCTCCACGACCTCGGGCGAGGCGCCCGGGTAGGTCGTGACCACGGCCAGCTGCGGGAACTCGATCGAAGGAATGAGCTCCTGCTTGAGGTTCACCAGCGCGAGTCCGCCGAACACCGCCGCGACGATCGTGACAAGGGCGATGAGCGCCCGGTTCTTCAAACTCAGAACGGCGAGGTTCGACACAGGGGTCCTTCGGGAGGATCGTCAGCGACCGATATCAGCGCGTATCGGGGCCTCAGTATCCCATGTGAGACTTCACGTTCTCCTCAGACCAGGAGGGCGCCGGCCCCCAATCCCAGCAGCGCGCACAGGACCGATCCGGCGAAGGTTCCCACCGCGTATCCGACCGCGGCGCGAGGACGGCGCTCCTCGGCCAGGAGCACCGTCGATACGGCGACCGCGCTGAAGGTGGTGTACCCGCCCAGCAACCCGGTTCCGAACACCCACAGCCCTGCCGCATCCACCAGCCCGGCTGACAGCAGACCCAGCGCGAAGGCCCCGGAGAGGTTCACGGCAAGGATTCCCCACGGCACGCGCGCCCCCGCGAACCGTTGCACCGCGAGGTCCAGCAGATAGCGCAGCCCCGCCCCCGCACCCCCGGCAAGGGCGACCCCGACGAACAGCAGCGGCGTCATGCCGGTGCCCGCCGGCGGGCCAGGGCGAGGCCCGCCCACGCCGCCGCTGTGCCTGCCACCACGGTGCCGATACCCCACGCCAGATTCGCCACATCCGCGGAGTCGATCGCCAGAGCGCTGTACGTCGTGAAGCCTCCCAGCACACCCGCCCCCAGAAAGAGCTGCGCCGCACGCCGTCGCGGTGAGAGCTCGGAGCGGGAGAGCACCCCCAGCACGATCCCGAGGGCGAAGGCGCCGACGACGTTCACCGCCGGCACGAATGCGGGTCCGAGCGAGCTGCCGACGGCCAAGGTCAGACCCGCGCGCGCGGACGTACCGAGCGCCCCGCCGAGGACGACGAGACCAAGGTGGGCCCACGAGAACACATCGACACCCTAGTGCAGGGCGCTCATTCCCCCAGGATGAGGCGTCGGATCGCAGCGTCGTGCGACCCGTCCAGGTCCATGAGTCTGCCGCGCCGGTACAGCGAGAACACCCGGGGATCGATGTAGCTGCTGCGTGCCACCGACGGCGTATTCCCGAGTTTCTCCGCCGTCGCCCGCACCGCCAGCAGCTCGGCACGCTTGAGGTCGCTCTTCGTGTCCACCGTCCCGATCCGCGCGAGCGTCTCGGCGGCGAGGATCGTGCCGCGGAGCGTGCGGAAGTCCTTCGCGGTGAACGATCCGCCGGTGAGAGCCCGCACATACGCGTTGACGTCGCCCGGGGTCAGGGGCACCCGTCGGCGCCCCCGCTGATAGGCGAGCAAGTGCGCTCGTGGCCGCCCGGCCCCGAGTTCGGCGACGGCGGCCGCGAGATCCTCGTCATCGAGTTCCAGGAAGGCCCGCTTACCGCTCTTCGCCGGAAACGACAGCGTCACGTGGATGCCCTCGACCTCGGCATCCCGCCGCAGCAACGTGGTCAGGCCGCGGCTGCCGTTGCTCGCGAAGTACCGGGCCGAGCCGACGCGGGGTGCGACCTGGTCGAGCAGGCGGAACGCGACCGCCAGGACGCGTTCGCGGTCGAGCGCTTCACGCCGGATCGACTGCGTGACGCGGCGCCGTGCGCGCGGCAACGCCTCGGCAAGCGCGAGCGCCCGGGCGTACTTGCCCTTGTCACGGCGCTTGGACCACTCGCCGTGGTAGAGGTACTGCTTGCGTCCGGCCTCATCCATGCCCACGGCCTGGATGTGCCCCTGGGGCTCGCGCGAGATCCACACCTCCCGCCAGGCTGGCGGGATCACCAGGGCGTGCGCCCGCTCCGCGTCCTCGGCCGGAGCCGAAAGACCGGTGTGGTCGACGTAGCGGAATCCACTGCCCGAGCGGACGCGCCGATATCCCGGGTCCTCGTACGGGCGGACCCGGATGAGCCGCGCCACCGTCAGTGCGTGCGGAGCATCGAGACGAGCTCCGCCTTCTTCTTGCCCGCGGAGCCGCGCCGCCCGAGCTCCTCGTAAGGGTCGGGGTCCTTCAGGTTCGATCCACGTCCACCGGGCATGAGGACTCCTCTGTGCATGCTCCGACGCTACGATTCGCGCAAATCCCTCGGGACGGGGTTGACAGTGACTCCTCTGATCCGCGTATGCACGACCCGCGTCCGGGCGAGTAGCACCCGTTTTCGTCGACCGTCAACCCCTACTCTCCGCGAAGGTCGGTAGGGCAAGGTGGGGGGGCGTCGTCTGCGGCGCCCGGCACTCTGCCATCACGGAGAACGCCGGCTCAGAGAAGGAGTAGACCTCGACCATGAACATCGCCCTCCTCATTATCATCGTCATCGCCATCATCCTGGCCATCGTGGGTGGACTGAACGCCGCCCTGAACTGGCTGCTGTGGGTCGCGCTGATCGTCGGCGTGATCGCCCTCATCGCCTTCCTGTTCCGGGTGATCAGCGGGCGCAAGAGCGTATAACGCCCCACGGATGCCACGTCCCTCACTCGAAGGACGTGGCATCCGTCTGTGTGCCGGCTGTCATAGCTGCGCCTCGGCGTACGCCCGGAGTGCCTCGCGGACGAACTCCGCGCCCGCGGTGCCTCCCGCGCTCGTCGCGTAGTTGCGGCCGAACCGGGGATCGGCGACGTACATCTCTCCGAGGCCCAGCACATACCCCTTCAGGTCGCCTCCCGGCTGAGCGGCCGGTGTTCCGGGTATGCCGGTGAGCCAGGCCACGTGCCGGGCCGCGAGTTCCTGCGCCTCCCGGCCGGCCGGGTCGCTCCCGCGCTCCGCCGCCGCTATCCAGTCGCGGCCGAGCTGAGCCACGCTGGCCGACCAGTCCGCTTTCTCCTCGGCGGATCGTCCGCGCCACCACGCATCGCTGCGCTCGTACGCGTCCGCGCCCCAGCGTCGGGTGACCTCATCACGATGCTGCGTGTGGTCGAAGCCGTCGAACATCTCCTCTGCCATCAATCGTTCACCTCCTCTCCGTTTCTCCAAGGTCTTCTCGACCGCGGCAATCTGCCGCGACAGGCGGTCCTGCTCCTCGCGGAGGAGCGCGAGATGCGTCGCCAGGGCGGACTCCTCCGCCCTTCCGCGCTCGAGCACGTCTGCGATCTGCGAGAGACCGAGGCCGAGCTCGCGCAGCAGGAGAACGCGCTGCAGGCGGACCAGCGCATCCTCGTCGTAATAGCGGTAGCCGTTCTGCGCGACGCGGGTCGGCGCCAGGAGGCCGACGTCGCCGTAATGGCGCAGCGTCCGGCTCGTCGTACCGGTGAGCTTCGCGATCTGCTGGATGGACCATTCCATCGGCTGCCTCCCGTCACGACGAGCGTACGAGTTGACGCAACGTCAAGGTCAAGCGGGAGTTCGCTGGGATTGGCGCGACCCCCCTTGACGCACTCGCGATATATCGTGTTGAGTGGCGAACGCGATATATCGCGACCCACCTCACCCTCTGGAGTTCTCATGACCCTCGAGAAGTGGCTCGTCCACCCAGGCGAGACCCGAGTCATCGACATCGAGTCCGTGCGCAAGCTCAAGGTCGGCCTCGTCGGCGGCCAGATCGACGTCGTCGCCCACGACGAACCCGGCGCCCGGATCGAAGTGCACTCGGTCACCGTGAAAGACCTGCGCATCGAGGTGACCGGCGACAGCCTCGAGATCGACCACCCGCAGTTGCGCTGGGACAACTTCCTCGAAGTGTTCCGCAACTTCGGCGGCGGCGGGCCGAAGGCCGAGATCTCCGTCGCGGTCCCCCGCGATGTCGCGCTCACCCTGGGTGTCGTCAGCGCGAGCGCCCTGGTCGCCGGGCTCCGCAGCGACGCCCGGCTCAATACCGTCTCCGGCGACATCATCGTCGACGGCCTCACCGGAGACCTGAACGTCAACGCGGTCTCGGGCGATGTTCAGATCCGCCAGCTGGACGGAGCCTTGAGCGCCAACAGCGTCTCGGGCGACATCGCCGCGACGGGGGCTGTGCGCAAGGCATCCATCGACACCGTGTCCGGCTCCATGCTCGTGGACTCCCACGGCCCCGTCCACTCCATCGGTTTGAACACCGTGAGCGGAACCACCACGATCCGCCTGGATGACCAGCTCGCCGCCAACTACGCCGTTCGCACCGTCAGCGGACGGGTCACCATCGACGGCCAGACGCGCTCCGGGTCCGGGCCGACCAACTACTCGGGGTCCACCGGCGAACTGAGCGGCACCTTTGTCGATGTGCGCAGCCACTCCGTCTCCGGGAACGTCACGGTGCTCCGCCGCGGCGCCTCCGGCGTCCGCCAGGGCGACCTCGAGGCCGAGGCGGAGTGGTGATGTCTCCCGTCTTCTCCCACGGCGATCTCCGCCTGTACCTGCTGAGCCTCCTCGACGAATCGCCTCGGCACGGGTACGACCTCATGCAGGCTCTGTCCGACCGCACGGGCGGGACCTACACGCCCTCTGCCGGCACCGTCTATCCCCGGCTCGCCAAACTCGAGGAGGAGGGCCTTGTCTCCAAGAGGGTCGACGGGCGCAAGACCGTCTACGAGATCACCGATGCCGGCCGCGCCGAGGTGGCCGGCCGTGCCGGGGACCTCTCCGGTATCGAGGCGGGCCTGGCCGACAGCGTCCGGCTGATTGCGGACGAAGTGCGCGGCAGCGTGCGCGACGCCATGCGGAGCCTGCGAGCCGACCTGGCAGCTGCGGCGAACGACGAGCGCAGAAGTGCTCCGCGCGCGCACTCCGACGACTCCCGCGTGCTCAGCCGTGAGCAGCTGCACCGGGCGGACGCCGTCGTGAACGACTTCCGCGCGCGTGTCCGCTCCGACCTGCGGTCGCACGTCGCGCGCGGCGGGGTGCTCGCGGATTCGGTCGTCGACACGCTCGAGAACACGCTGGACGAGGCATCCCGCGATCTCACACGGGCCCTCCGCGGGTGATCAGGTCCAGACGATCTCTTGGTCGTCGGGAACCGCCTCGCCGAGCGGGATGACCAGGACCGGACGATGCTGACGGTGGGTCAGGCGGGCTGCGACCGACCCGGTGAAGAACTCGCGCACCGATTCACCGAACCCGCGCTTGCGCGTGCCCACGACGAGCAGCTTCGCGTCGATCCTCTCGGCGAGGTGCTTCATCGCGAGCGCGGGGTCGCCGACGAGCTGATGCACGCTCCAGGGCACCGGGCAATCGACGAGAGCGGACTCGGCCGCCGCGCGCACCTTCGCGAGCTCAGCGTCACCACCGCCGATATCGAGATCGATCGGGGCGGAGTGGACGAACCCGTCGGGGTCTTCGAAGGTCACGAACCGGGTGACGTCCACGTGCACGATCGCCAGCGGAACCGACAGCAGCCGGGCGTAGCGGGCGGCTTCGATGACCACACGCGCCGATTGCCCGGGCACCGCCCCTGCGATCACCGCTCCGTGCGGCGCGTCCGCCGCGGCCGCCGCCCGGGCCTCCGGGATTGGGGATGCTTCGTCCGCCATCGCTCATGCCTCCTGTCCGGCCTGGCCCACGGGGAGGGGCACCAGAGCACCGTGATATCCTGAATGCTACTCTTGCCGGTCGATCCGGATCCGTGAATGCGTCGGGCCGAGAACGGCCCGCGTTGCCGAACATGAGGGGGTCTCGCATGGGGCGTGGCCGTCAAAAGGCGAAGCACACCAAAATCGCCCGTGAGCTCAAGTACGACACGTACTCCGTGAACCTCGCCGCCCTCGAACGCGAACTCGGGCACGCTCCCAGCGAGGCCGAGTACGAAGACAAGTGGGCGGACGAGCACGAGGAAAAACTCGAAGACGAAAAGGCCTGACACCCGGCACCTGCCAGGTGACAAGCGACGGCCGGCGGCAGTTCTCGCAACTGCCGCCGGCCGCTTTCGTGCGCGCTCAGGCCATCCGTCTCCGGCGCAGGATGGCGTAGCCGCCGACCGCGAGGAACGCGGCGCCGATGCCGGCGAGAAGCCACGGCACGGTTCCGCCGGTTCCGGCGAGCGGGCCGTTGATCCCGCCGGCCACGGCAGCCGGCGACGGCGATGATGAGGGCTCTGCGGCGGCCGGGTCGGCCGTCACCGTGATCGGCGCGCTGAGGGCGACGCCGGTCTGCCGCCCCGCGACGGTCACCGTGTGCGCGCCCGCCTCTTCGGGAGCAGTGACGACGAAGCTGACACTCCCGTTCCGCACATCGCGCTGCCCGAGGTCCACGGGGTCGGATGCCAGCGTGCCGATGGCCTGCCAGTCGGCGTCGAGACCCTCGACGGTCACCGTGAACGACCCGCCGGGCGCGACCTCCGCCACGTCGGTGGTGATCGTCGCGTCGGCGCTGAGGGCGTGAAGGTCCTCGTGCAACCCCAGCGCCCGTGAAGCCGTGAAGAACAGGTCGGTCTGGTCCGTGAGTCCCACGACGTTCGCGGCGCCCGGGCCGTAACCGGCGACGCGCACTTGCGCACCCGTGTGCTGCTGGGATCCCCCGGCCGCCGAGGTGCCGTACGCCACGATCATCGGCTGGCCGTCCGAGGTCAGCAGGTGGGTGTTCAGCCCGGGGATCGGCGATCCGACGATCTGGCTGGTGTGCGCGTGATCGGCCGTGACGACGACGAGGGTGTCCTGACGCTCCTGAGCGAACGCCAGGGCGACCTGCACCGCCTCGTCGAGGTCGACCGTCTCCCCGATCTGACCGCACGCATCGGCGCCGTGATCCTGCTTGTCGATGCTCGCGCCCTCGACCTGCAGGAAGAACCCGTCCTCGTTGTCGAGGAGATCGATCGCCTTGCCCGTCAGCGAGGCCAGCGACAGGCCGGTGTCGAGCCGCGCCGGGTTCTCGGTGCAGGCGACCGGAGCGGGAAGGCTGCCGCCGGCAGTGAGGTCGACCGCGTCCGGACCGTCCCACCGCACCGGGAAGTTCCCCTCGGCGAACAATCCCAGAAGCGGCGACTCGGCGTCGGCCTGCGTCACCGCCGCCAGCCCCGCCGCGTCATCGACGAGCTGGTAATCGCGGTCCTCGGCCTGCGCGAAGAGCGTCTCGCCCTCCCACGGTCCGGCCTTCGCGACCTGCGTGAAGCTCGCCGAGCCGCCGCCCAGGGTGACGTCCGGACGCAGGTTCAGCAGCTGCTCGCTGATCGACCCGAGCCCGCCGTTCTCCAGCGCCTCCGAGGCACAGTTGGCCGTCGTCTGCTCCGGTCCGTAGCATCCGCGCGCCGAGATATGGGCGACCTCGGCGCCGGGAGTCGCGTCCTGGATCTCCGCCGTCGAGACGTTCCCGGTCTTCCGGCCGTTGGCTTTCGCGAGCTCGAGCAACGTCGGCTGCGGGACGTTGTCGACGTCGACGCTCAGCCGGCCGTTGACGGTCTTGGTTCCCGTCGACCATGCCGACGCCGTCGAGGCCGACTCGGAGGCGTAGTTCGGGGCGCCGTCCGCTGTCAGCGCCCAGTGGACGTACGACCCGGTCAGGGGCAGGGCGTCGATGCCGGCGAACGTCCCGGCTGCGCCCTCGGCGTAGTTGCGGGCCACCGTGATCTCCGAGTCGCCCATGCCGTCGCCGATCAGGAGGATCACGTTCTTGGCGGGGCCGTCGAGAAGCGCTTCGCGGAGCGCTTGAGTCCGGTCCTCGTCCAAACGGGTGGCGCCGCCGTGCTCGGCCAGCGGAGCGTCCGCCGCTGTGGGGGGCAGCGCTGTGGCGGGCAGCGCTGAGGCGGCGCCCGCCAATGTGAGCAGAAGCACGGATGCGGCACCGACGGACGCGCGGGCGCGCCGGGTGGTGGGGAGAGGTGTCATGGGGGTGTCCTTCGTCGGAACACGCCGTCGGTCGACGGCGCCCCCTCAGCGAAGCCCACGCGGGAGAACGACACGGAAGCGCCGGGTGACGTGCGGGAGAACGGATGCCCCGCATCCGGGCTCAGGACTGCTGGCTGCCCTCGACCCAGGCCAGATACTCGGGGGATACCGTGCCGGTGACGTAACGGCCGTCGAAGCAGCTCATGTCGAGGTCATCCAGGTCGGAACCCTCCAGGATCGCCGCCTTGAGGTCGTCCACCTCCTGGTACACGAGGTAGTCGCATCCCAGCTCTTCGGCGATCTCGGGCACCGTTCGGCCGTGCGCGACGAGCTCCTGCCGAGAGGGCATGTTGATGCCGTACACGTGCGGGTATCGCACCGGGGGCGCGGCCGATGCGAACGTCACGGTCTTGGCGCCGGCATCCCGGGCCATCTGGATGATCTCCTTGGACGTCGTGCCCCGCACGATCGAGTCGTCGATGAGGAGCACGTTCTTGCCCTTGAATTCGCTCGACATCGCGTTGAGCTTCTGGCGGACGCTCTTCTTCCGCACCGCCTGCCCCGGCATGATGAAGGTCCGGCCCACATAGCGGTTCTTGTAGAAGCCCTCGCGGTACTCGAGGCCGAGTTTGCGCGCCACCTGCATGGCGGCGGGCCGTGACGAGTCGGGGATCGGCATGACCACGTCGATCGTTCCGGGCGGGGTGTACTTGGCGATGGTGTCGGCGAGGCGCTCACCCATCCGGAGCCGCGCCTCGTACACCGAGACGCCGTTCATGATGGAGTCGGGGCGGGCCAGGTACACGTACTCGAACGAGCACGGCTTCAGCACGGGGTTCGGCGCGCACTGCCGCGTGTGCAGCGTGCCGTCCAGCGTCACGAAGATCGCCTCGCCGGGGAGCACGTCGCGCACGACCTCGAAGCCGGCGTTCTCCAGGACGAGCGACTCCGATGCCACGACCCACTCGTACCCGCCTTCCTCGGCCTTGCGGGTACCGAGGATGAGCGGGCGGATGCCGAACGGGTCGCGGAAGGCCAGCAGTCCGTACCCGGCGATGAGCGCGATGCTCGCGTACGACCCCTCCACCCGCTCATGCACGCGCGAAACGGCGCGGAACACCTGGTCGGGGTCGAGGTCGGGCTCGATGATCTCGGACTGCAGCTCCGACCCGAGGATGTTCACGAGCAGTTCGGTGTCGGAGCTGGTGTTCAGGTGACGCCGGTCTTTGTGGAACAGCTCATCGGTGAGCTCACGCGTGTTGGTGAGGTTGCCGTTGTGCACCAGGACGATGCCGTACGGGGCGTTCACGTAGAAGGGCTGCGCCTCCTCCTCGCTGGATGCGGTGCCCTTGGTCGCATAGCGGACGTGCCCGAGCCCGATCTCGCCGAGCAGGGTGCGCATGTCGCGTGTGCGGAAGGCTTCCCGCACCATCCCGCGCTGCTTGTTGATATGGAAGACGCCGCTTGCTTCGGCCGTCGCGATGCCCGTGGAATCCTGCCCCCGGTGCTGGAGGAGGAGCAGGGCGTCATAGATCTCCTGGTTGACCGGGCCGCGCCCGACCATGCCGACAATGCCGCACATGGGGTGTTACTTCGCTCCATTCCGGAGGCCGACCGAGGGTCCGCCGCCGTCCGCATACTCGCCCACCAGGCGCACGGCGCCGCCGTTCACGCCCTTCGCCCCCTGCTCGAACTCACCGACGGGACGCGCACCGTCGGCCACGACACCCACCTGCCACGTCGCGATGCCCTCCGCTGTCAGCGCCGCGGTCGCCGCATCCGCCGTCTCCGCAGAAACGACGGCGAGGAACCCGATACCGAGGTTCCAGGTACCCTCGGTCGCGGCGAGGGGAACCTCGCCGAGATAGGCGAGCACGCGGAAGACCGGCGGAGGCGACCAGGTCGAGCGGTCGAGCTCCACCCACGTTCCCTCGGGGAGGACGCGCGCGAGGTTGGCGGCGATTCCGCCGCCGGTCACGTGGCTGAGGGCGTGGACGCCCGTGGTGCCGTCGAGAAGCCGCAGGAGCGGCGCGGTGTACAGCCGCGTGGGCTCGAGGAGCACTTCGCCCCACGTCGAGCCGAAGTCGGCGGCGGGGTCGCCGTAGCCGATGCCGCGCCCGGCGACGATGTGCCGGACGAGGGAGTACCCGTTGGCGTGCAGACCGCTGGATGCGAGGGCCAGGACCACGTCGCCGGGGCGGACGCGGTCGGCGCCGAGGAGGTGATCCGCCTCGACCACGCCGGTCGCCGCGC
Source organism: Microbacterium sp. Z10_103 (assembly GCF_058310455.1). Lineage (NCBI taxonomy): Bacteria > Bacillati > Actinomycetota > Actinomycetes > Micrococcales > Microbacteriaceae > Microbacterium > Microbacterium sp. Z10_103. The sequence goes on along the minus strand of NZ_JBZEGK010000001.1, from coordinate 3,358,338 downwards.
CGGCGACGTCGTAGTCGTTCACGCCGAGGAGTCCCGGGTGTTCGGCGGTCTCACCGCCGACGAGCGCGGTGCCGGTTTCGGAGCATCCACGGGCGATGCCCGACACGATCGCCGCGATGCGCTCGGGCACGACCTTGCCGCACGCGATGTAGTCCGTGAGGTAGAGCGGCTTGGCTCCGACGACGACGATGTCATCGACGACCATGCCCACGAGGTCGATGCCGATGGTGTCGTGCTTGTCGATGGCCTGCGCGATGGCGACCTTCGTGCCCACGCCGTCGGTGCTCGTCGCCAGCAGAGGCTTCGTGTAGGACCGCAGCGCGCTGGCGTCGAACAGTCCGGCGAAGCCACCGACCCCGCCGAGGACCTCGGCTCCCTGGGTGGCGCGGACCGCGGACTTCATGAGCTCGACCGCACGGTCACCGGCTGCCGTGTCGACGCCGGCTGCGGTGTAGGGGTTGTGGGAGGCCACGTGCCCAGCCTACCGGCGCACCCGGGGCGGGCGGCGCTGTCTTCGCGCCCTTCAGCCTCGCGAGAAACGACGTTCCGGATGAAACACCACGCGGCGCGTCGTTTTTCGACCGGAACGTTGTTTCTCGCGCCCGCAAGGGGGGAGGGATGCGGTGGGGGCGGGCTCCTATGATGGGCGGCATGCGGGACGGGAGCGGTCCGGAATGGGTGATCCGCGAGGACGCGGGCCAGCCCGTGCTGCTCGCGCTCTACCTGCGGCAAACCCTGGGCATCCGCTCCCCCGAAGAACTCCCGCACCTGCGTGGCGTCCCCCCGCGGGCGGCTGCCGAGCGTCCCGACGACCTGCAGGCTCTCCTCGAGCGCCAATGGCGCGCGTTCTGGGCCATGACGGTGGAACCGCAGGCGCATCCGTCGCCGGAGCCGCTGGACCTGGTCGACGGATTCGAGACCCTCGTGGCGCTGCCCACCTCGGCCGGCGTGCTGCGCGCCGCCATGCAGCCGTACGCCGAGGCCGCGGTGACGTTCGCACGCGACGCGCATGATCGCTACCGCTCCGACACCTCCGCCAAGCCGGGGGTGTCGTACCGCGCCTACGCGAGCGCCATCGCCGAGCACGAACGACAGGTGGGCCGTCGCGCGCACTCGTTCGAACTCAACGTGCAGGTGCTTCCGCTCGCTCAGCGGGGCGTGTGGTGGATCGGCTCGCTCACGGTCGCGGTGACCGACGGGCTCCGAGGAGATGTCGCGGCCTTCGACGCGGCCATCCATCCGATCATCGCGGAGCTCGCCTGAGGCTCAGTCGGGAAGATGCACCGACTCGTGGTCGACGCGCGCAGGACGGGTGCGACGACCCACCGCGCGGTCGAGGATGAGCGCGACGGCCCCGCCGATCGCGACACCGATCGGCGCGCAGATGAGCGTGACGAATCCGAAGACCTGCATGTTCGAGTACTGGATGCCGGAGTTCGGGCTCGCCTCGGTGGTCCCCTGGAATGCGAGGGTGAGCACCATCGCGGCCACCACGCCGAGCGCGGCACCGAGGAGGAGGAACACACCGTACCGGGGTGAACGGCGGACGCGCACCGTCACGAGCTCGTCCCGGACGGACGGCACGCGCTGCGGATCGGACATGCGCCCATTCTCGCACCCGGGCCTGGACGCGGCCTGCGGAGGAGAATGCCCGGCGCTCCCGGAAGCCGTCAGGGACGCAACGGCAGCAGCGCGGCGAGATTCGCGCGGGTACCGGAGGCGGCGATGCGGCCGGCGTCCGCTGCATCCACCCACGACTCACGACCGAGAGCCAGCGCGATCCAGGTCGCCGGATCGGTCTCGACGACGTTCGGCGGTGTGCCGCGTGTGTGGCGCGGACCCTCGATCACCTGCACGGCGCCGTACGGGGGCACGCGCACCTCGACCGTGTGCCCGGGCGCCTTCTCGGCGAGCAGCTGCAGCAGATACCGAACGGATGTGGCGAGGTCGGTGCGAGCGGGCTTCGCTCCGGCTGCGTCGGCCTCGGCGACGGCAGCCAAGGCGCGGCGTCCCTCGGCGGTGTCGATCTTGCGCGGCATGGTTCCACGCTACGCCGGGGGGCTGCTCCTGCTGCGTGGATAGGCTGGGCCGGTGCGAATCCTCGTCCTCGGCTCCGGTGCCCGCGAGCACGCCCTCATTCTCGCCCTCCGCTCGGAAGACGCCGACCACGCGATCTTCGCCGCACCGGGCAACGCCGGTATCGCCTCCGACGCGCACCTCGTCTCCCTCGACCCGATCGACCCTGTCGCGGTGACGGCGTTCGCCGGTGCCGAGAACATCGACCTCGTGATCGTCGGCCCCGAGGCTCCCCTGGTCGCCGGCGTCGCCGACGCGCTGCGCACACGCGGCATCCCGGTGTTCGGCCCCGGCAAGGCTGCGGCGCGGCTGGAGGGGTCGAAGGCGTTCGCCAAGCGCGTTATGGATGCCGCGGGCGTACCCACGGGCCGGGCCATCCGCGCGCACAACGCCGCCGAGGTCGCCGCCGCCCTGGATGAGCTCGGCGCGCCATACGTCGTGAAAGCCGACGGACTGGCGGCGGGCAAGGGCGTGCTGGTCACCGAAGACCGCGCCGCCGCGGTGGCGCACGCCGAGCAGTACCTGCCCACCGCGCCGGTTCTGGTGGAGGAGTTCCTCTCCGGCCCCGAGGTGTCGCTGTTCTTCCTCAGCGACGGCGACACGGTGCTGCCGCTCAGCCCCGCGCAGGATTACAAGCGCCTCCGCGATGGGGACGACGGACCCAATACCGGTGGCATGGGCGCCTACTCGCCGCTGCCGTGGTTGTCCGCGCGCTTCGGCGGCGAGGAGGAGTTCGTCGACCTCGTCACCCGGGAGATCGCCGAGCCCGTCATCCGCCGGCTGGATGCGGAGGGCACCCCGTTCATCGGACTCCTCTACGCCGGCCTCATCCTGACCGACGCCGGCGTCAAGGTGATCGAGTTCAACGCCCGATTCGGCGACCCCGAGACCCAGGTCGTGCTGCCGCGACTCATCGATCCGTTGTCCGAGCTCCTCCTTGCCGCGGCATCCGGCTCTCTCGAAGGGCACCCGCGTCCCGCGTTCGCCGAGGCCACGGCGGTCACCGTCGTCCTGGCCAGTGAGGGCTACCCCGAAGCCCCCGTGACCGGCCGCACGGTGAGAGGGCTTCACGCCGCCTCCGACGTCGACGGCGTGCACGTCGCCCACGCCGCCACGGCCCTCGAAGGCGATCGGCTCGTCGCCACCGGCGGACGGGTGCTGAGCGTGGTCGCTCTCGGCTCGACGTTCCGCGAGGCCCGGACGCGCGCATATGCCGCCCTGGACCTGATCCACCTGGAGGGCGGCCAGTACCGCACAGACATCGCGGTGCGTGTCGTCGAGCCGTGAGCGCTCACCAGCGCCATCGCCGCCACAGCAGGCACGGACGCGTCGACCCGCGCCTCACGCCCTGACAGGGCGGCATCCCGGTCGGCGGCGGCGCCCCGACGTCCTCGTCCTCCTTCCGGTATCCCGGCGACGTCAGGGAAGCGGCGGGTGCGAAGACGTTGAAGAGCACCTCGCAGTCGCAGAATCCGCCCGCCACCACGAGGCGTCGTTCCAGCGCCGTCGCCCGAGGCGCGCGGGCCTCGCGGTAGGACCGCGCGAAACGCAGAGTGCCGTCGCATCCGAATGCCGCCAGCATCCGGTTGAGGTAGCACGCGAGGCATTCAGCCCCATGCGGACGCAGCCATTCGTCGGAAAGGGAGCGGAGAAAGCCCTCCGCTTGGGCATCGATCGTCGTATCCATGCAGGCAGCATGCCGAGACCGCACGACACCCGCGGCGCCTCGGGAGGAGATGTGCACAAGGGAGGACGAAATCGGCTGAAACAGCCTCCCGTCTGCACAACTCCTCCCGAAATGCACGCCGGGCCGCTACGGTCTCGTCATGGTCGACGGTGAGGCAGGTGCGAGGGGGCGAGCCCTTTTCGATCCCATCATCGAGCGCCACCTGGCCCTTCCCGACGTCGACATGGGACGCATGTTCAGCACCGAGGGCCTGAGGATCCGCGGGAAGGTCTACGCGTTCCTCAGTCACGACGGCGAGCTGATCGTGAAGGTGCCGCGCGACCGCGGGAACGAGCTCGTCACGGACGGCTCGGCGGAGCGCATGGTGATGCGCGGGCGTGAAATGCGGGAGTGGATCACCGCGAGCCCGGACGCGGGAGATGTGGTGTGGAGCCCTCTCGTCGATGAGGCGCACGACTACGTGGATTCGATCACACCCCCGGGATAATGGGGCAGGTGACCCACACCCTCGAACTGCCCGGCTGGCGCCATACGTACTCCGGCAAGGTGCGCGACCTGTACGTTCCGGTCGGCACCCCCGAGGGCACCCGCCCCACGCGCATGCTCGTCGTCGCGAGCGACCGCGTGAGCGCGTTCGATCACGTCCTCTCCCCCGGCATCCCCGGGAAGGGCACGATCCTCACCACCCTGAGCCTCTGGTGGTTCGACCGCCTGGCCACCGGTGACGGCGGCCGCCGCATCCCGAACCATCTGATCCCCGACCACGTGCTCATCGGCGACGCGGCGCTGGAACTGATCCCGGACGAAGTCACCGGGCGGGCGATGGTGGTCGCGGCGCTGGACATGCAGCCGATCGAGTGCGTGGTGCGCGGGTATCTCACCGGCTCGGGATGGGCCGAGTACCGGGAGAGCGGCACGGTAGGCGGCATCCCGCTGCCCGAGGGCCTGAGCGACGGCGACCGCCTGCCCGAGCCGCTCTACACGCCGGCCTACAAGGCGCCCCTCGGCGAGCACGACGAGAACATCTCCTACGCGCGCACCGTCGAACTCGTCGGCGACGACACCGCCGCCGAGTTGCGCGACCTGTCGCTGGAGATCTACCGCCGCGCCGCAGCCATCGCGGAGAAGCGAGGACTGATCCTCGCCGACACGAAGTTCGAGTTCGGCCGCAATGCCGCCGGCACCCTCGTGCTCGCCGACGAGGTGCTCACCCCGGATTCGTCGCGGTACTGGGATGCGGCGGCCTGGCGCGCGGGCACCACCCCTGCCGAGCGGATGGCGAGCTTCGACAAGCAGATCGTGCGCGATTGGCTCGCCGCATCCTGGGATCGCACGGGCGAGCCGCCCGCGCTGCCCGACGACATCGTGGCGCGCACCCAGGCCCGTTACGCCGAGCTTCTCCAGCGCCTCACCGGCGCCTGAACGCTTTCCCTTCCGCGAGCGCACGGCTTCGCGCCGAGCGCACGGCCTTCCCACGCCGGGATCCCGGCCGCTGGGCGAGATCTCGTGCGGTCGACGGGGCGCTACGTAACCACGCCGAAACGCCGCCTGTCGCTACAGTGACGGAGGCGTCAACGAGGAGGAACCCATGCCGGTCTGGAAACTGCACGGAGACGGCCGCACCGTCGAACCCGGAGCGGTCGTACGACCCGACGAGCGATTGAACTGGCCGGCGACGATCGCCGTGGGCGTCCAGCACGTCGTCGCGATGTTCGGCGCGACGTTCCTCGTCCCGGTTCTGACCGGCTTCCCGGTGTCGACGACGCTGTTCTTCTCCGGTGTGGGAACGCTGCTGTTCCTCCTCGTCACGCGCAACAAGCTGCCCAGCTACCTCGGTTCGTCGTTCGCGTTCATCGCCCCGGTGACCGCCGCCACCGCATCCGCCGGTATGGGGTCCGCCCTCGCCGGTATCGTGGCCGTCGGCATCCTGCTCACCATCGTGGGACTCATCGTGCAGTTCGCCGGTCTCGGCTGGATCGACAAGCTCATGCCGCCGGTCGTCGCCGGCGCCATCGTGGCCCTGATCGGCTTCAACCTCGCTCCCGTCGCGTGGGGCAGCTACCAGCAGCAGCCGCTTCCCGCGACCATCACGCTGGCCGCGGTCATCCTCTTCAGCGTGCTGTTCCGCGGCTTCCTCGGCCGCATCTCGATCGTGCTGGGCGTGCTCGTGGGGTATCTCGCCACCGTGCTCCTGCAGGTGACGACCGGTGAGCAGCTCATCGACTTCGGTCCGGTCGCGGATGCCGCGTGGATCGGGTTGCCCGAGTTCCACCTCGCCGACTTCGCCTCCCCCGGCACCTGGAGCGTCATCGCGATGTTCCTTCCCGTCGTGCTCGTGCTCATCGCGGAGAACGTCGGACACGTCCGCGGGGTCGCCACGATGACCGATCCGTCGGTGAACCGCTCCACCGGCCGGGCGTTGATCGCGGATGGGGCGGCCACGACTCTCGCCGGCGTCTTCGGCGGCTCGGGTACGACGACCTACGGGGAGAACATCGGCGTCATGGCCGCGACCCGCGTGTACTCGACGGCGGCGTATTGGGTGGCGGGCACCGCGGCGATCGTCCTCAGCCTGTCGCCGAAGATCGGTGCCGTCTTCAACACCATCCCGCCGGGGGTCCTCGGCGGGGTCACCACCGCCCTCTACGGCCTGATCGGGATCATCGGGATCAAGATCTGGGTCGACAACCGCGTGGACTTCTCCCGCCCGGTCAACCAGTACACCGCGGCAGTGTCGCTCGTGATCGCGATCGCCGGCTTCACCATGGTGTGGGGAGAGTTCGAGCTCGGCGCGATCGTGATCGGCGCGGCGGCGGCCCTCCTCATCTACCACCTCGGAAACTTCGTCGCGCGGGCACGCAAGACGGGGGCGGATGATGGCGGGCCGATCCCGGCCGTGGGACCCCTGGGCGGCGACCCACGCTGACCACCCCGGAAAACGAGGAAATCACGCAGATCGAGGATCGAACGGGCTGAATCGGCCCTCGATCCGCGGCATCTCCTCGATTTCCGCGGGCGCGCCGGCTCAGGCGGAGTCGCGGACGACGAGCTCGACCGGCAGGATCGTCGAGTGCGGCGCATCCCGGCCCGCGAGGAGGTTCAGCAGGACGTCGGCCATGCCGTATCCCTGCTCGCGGGATGGCTGGCGGATCGTCGTCAGCGCAGGAGTCACAGCCGTGGCGACCGGCGAGTCGTCGAACCCGATGAGGGCGAGGTCCTGGGGTACCCGCACGCCGGCTTCGCGCAGCGCATCCAGCGCGCCGCGGGCCATCAGGTCGCTCTCGACGAACAGCGCGTCTGGTGGCGGACCACCGTCCAGGATGCGGCGCATCGCCGCCGCACCGCCCTCTTCGGAGAAGTCCCCGTCCTCGACGGCGACCACCTCGAGCCTTGCCTGCTCGGCGGCTTCCCGGAATCCGTGGAGCCGGTCGATCGCGGAGGCCATCGTGGGCGGACCCGAGATCGCGCCCACCCGCCGATGTCCCCGCGACGCGAGGTACCGACCGGCCTCGCGTCCGCCGCCGACATTGTCGATGTCGACGTAGTGGCCGTCCGGCCCGATGCGTGCCGGACGACCGCCGTACACGACGGGGAGGTCGGCGGCGATCCGATCGACGAAGGTGTCGCTGGTGTGGTGGGAGGCGATGATGACGCCGTCGACGCTTCCGCCGCGGAGATACGTGGTCGCCTTGTCGTCGGGATCATCGCTGGCGATGATGAGGTTCAGCACATACTCCGAGCGTGCGACGCGTTCGTGCACGCCCGCCACCACCGCCGCGAAGAACGGGTCGCCGAAGAAGCGATCGGTGTCTTCCGGAATCACGAAGGCGATGGCGTGGGTCTGCCGACGCGCGAGCGATCGGGCTGCCCGGTTGGGCACGTAGTTGAGCTCGGCGATCGTCCGGCGAACGGCTTCCAGTGCGGCCGGTGAGACTGCTGTCGAGCCGTTGACCACGCGCGACACCGTGGAGCGCGACACTCCCGCGCGCGCGGCGACCTCTTCGATCGTCACCACTTCACGAGCCATGCTGATGCACTCCCCCCTCGCCGAGCGGGGGCGCTATGCGTCGGCGGCGACGTCCAGCGCGCGGCCGGCGATGATGCGACTGTATCGAAGGCCCGAGGCTTTCACCGACCGCTCCTGCGTCTCGTAGTCGACACGGACGATGCCGAACCGCTTCGAGTACCCCCACGCCCACTCGAAGTTGTCCAGGAGCGACCAGTAGAAGAATCCCCGCACGTCCGCGCCGGCATCGATCGCGTCGAGCACCGCGGCGAGGTGCGCCTCCACGAATTCGGTGCGTTCCACGTCGTCGACGCGGACCTCGCCATCCACCATCAGCGGCTCGTCCTCGTAGGCGGCACCGTTCTCGGTGACGACCAGCGCGACCCCCCGCTCCCCGGTGTAGTCCTCGTGCACGCGTCGAAGGAGACGCGTCAGCCCTTCGGGCTGCACTTCCCAGTTCATCGACGTGCGGGGCAGGCCGCGGTCGTGCCAGAAGATGTTCTCCGACGACGGGAACGGCGATTGCGTGTGTCGCGGTGTCGGTGCGTCTCCTCCGCCGGGCGCGTCGGCGGGCGGCCGTCCGCTGACGAGCTCGCCGTGGTAGTAGTTCACGCCCAGGGTGTTGAACGGGGTGGCGATCATCTCCAGGTCGCCCGGTCGTACGGCCGCCTCGAACTGCGCTGCGCCCTCCGCATCCGCCCGCCGGAAATCGTCCAGGATGTCGGCGGGGTAGGCCCCACGGAACAGGGGGTTCAGGAACCAGCGGTTGAACTGCCCGTCGATGCGCCGGGCCGCATCCACGTCGGCGGGATCAGTCGGGTCCACCGGGTCGGCGACGGTGAGGTTCAGCGTGATGCCGAGGTTCAGCGAGGCGTCGCGGGCGCGCAGCTCGCGGATCGCCTGACCGTGACCGAGCAGGAGGTGGTGGGCGGCCAGCATCCCCTCGCCGGCGGAGTAGTGGCCGGGAGCGTGCACGCCGGCGGTGTAGCTGAGGAAGGAGGCGCACCACGGCTCGTTGAGGGTCGCCCAATCCTGGACACGGTCGCCGAGGGCGTCGTGCATGTCGAGGGCGTATTCGGCGAACCGCTCGCTGGTCTCGCGCACGGTCCAGCCGCCGCGGTCCTCCAGCGCCTGCGGCAGGTCCCAGTGGTACAGGGTCAGCCAGGGGCGGATGCCGGCTCCGAGGAGCTCGTCGACGAGCCGGGAGTAGAAGTCCAGACCGGCCTGGTTGAGGGGGCCGCCGTCAGGGCGCACCCGCGCCCACGACGTGGAGAAGCGGTACGTCTGGAGACCGAGCTCCTTCATCAGCGCGACGTCCTGAGGGTAGCGGTGGTAGTGGTCGCACGCCACGTCTCCGTCATCGCCGCCGAGGACCGCACCGGGCACCCGGCAGAACGCATCCCAGATGGATGCGCGGCGACCGTCTTCGAACGCCGCGCCCTCGATCTGGAACGCCGCAGTGGCGGCACCGAACCGGAAGTCCGGCGGGAACGCCCGCGTCGCGGGCTGTTCGGCCAGGGCAGTCGTGCTCATGGAACGGGTGTCCTCTCGTCGGAAATCGCTCACTGCGTCAACCCTTCACAGCCCCGGCCATGATCCCACTGATGAGCTGCTTCCCCGCGATGATGAACAGGATCAGGAGCGGGATGGTGGCCAGGACCGCCCCGGTGAGGACGATCGAGTAGTCGATGTAGAAGCCGGACTGCAGCTGGCTGAGCGCGGTCTGGAGCGTGGGGTTCGACGGGCTCAGGACGATCAGCGGCCAGAGGTAGTCGGTCCACGCCGTCATGAAGGTGAAGAGGCCCAGGATCGCCATCGCCGGGCGTGCAGCCGGCAGCCCCACCGTGAGGAACGTGCGGAACTGGTTCGCGCCATCCATCCGGGCGGCCTCGATGAGCTCATCCGGGATGACGTCGACAAGGTACTGCCGCATGAAGAACACCCCGAACGCCGTGACGAGGGTCGGCACGATGACCGCCCCGATGGTGCCCGTCCAGCCCAGCTCGCGCATGACCATGAAGAGCGGAATGATGCCCAGCTGGGTGGGGATCGCCATGGTGGCGATGACGAACAGCATGAGCCCGTCACGCCCGCGGAAGCGGAGCTTGGCGAACGCGTAGCCGGCGATCGTGGAGAACGACACCACCGAGAGGGTGATGATCGCCGACACCAGCACGGAGTTGCCCAGCGCCAGCCAGAACGGGATCGCATCCAGCACCTTCGCGGCGTTGGCGAGGAAGTTGCCGCCGGGGATGAGGGGGAGCGTCTCGCCGCGCGTCGCGTTGGTGCCCGAGCCGACGACGACCGACCACCACAGCGGGTACGCGCTGCCGACGACGAACGCGGCCAAGAGTCCATAGGTGAGGAATCCGGGGCGGCTGCCGATGCCGGCGGGTCCGGCCTCGCGCGGCTTCCGGGCCCCGAGACGTGCGTGGCGCGGGGGGTCGGGCTCGACAGCATCCACCTGGACCGGGGGAAGGGGTTCGGGGATCGCGATGCTCATGCGTCTTCTCCGATCGAGGCGGTGCGGCGGGCGGCGCGGCGCTCCCGGCGCGAGGGCCGGCCGCCGCCGGCGGCGGCGATGCGACGGGCGATGAGGAAGTTGACGACCCCGAAGAGGACGATGAGGAGGAACAGGAGCCACGCCACCGCCGATGCTTCACCGAGATTGCGCCGGAAGAACGCGAGCTCCCACAGGAACAGCACGGTGGTCTGGAACTGCCGGTCGCTGCCGCCGATGCCACCGGCGGTGGACACGTCGAACAGCCGCGGCTCGGCGAAGATCTGCAGCCCGCCGATCGTCGCGGTGATGATGACGAAGATGAGCGTCGGGCGGATGGTGGGGATGGTGATCGAGAAGAACCGGCGCACCGGCCCTGCCCCGTCGATCGCGGCCGATTCGTAAAGGTCGCGCGGAACCGCCTGCATCGCAGCGAGAAGGATGAGGGCGTTGTACCCCGTCCAGCGGAAGTTCACCATGATGGCGATCGCGAGGTGGCTGAGGAACGTGTCGTGCTTCCACTGCTGGTCGGCGATGCCGATGACGTTGAGCAGGTTGTTGGCCAGCCCATCCGCCTCGTTGAAGATGCTCGAGAAGATGAGGGCCGTGGCCACCGGGGTGACGACGAACGGCAGGAGCACGCTCATCCGCCAGAAGGTGGGCGCGCGCAGACCCCGGTCGAGCAGGTAGGCGACGACCAGGGCGATCGACAGCTGCGGGATGGCTGAGAGCACGAAGATGCTCACGGTGTTGGAGACGGAGTTCCAGAACATCCGGTCGCTGAGGATCTCGGCGAAGTTCGCGAATCCGACGAAATCGCCCTGCCCCTTGAGCAGATCCCACTCGAACAACGAGACGTTGAGCGTGTAGATGAGGGGGAACAGGCCGACCAACCCGAACAGCAGGAAGAACGGCGCGATGTAGACGTAGGGCGAGGCCTTCTGGTCGGCCTTGGACAGTCTCTGCCGGAAGAGGGAACGTCGGGGCGCCGGGCTCGGCGGATCGGCGTGCAGGGTGTCGGGGCGCAGCGCAGTCACGGTCATGGGGAATCCTCTCGAGGAAGCGGGATGCGGGGCCTCCGGGTGATCCGGAGACCCCGCATCCCTGTTCCGCTAGCCGACGAGTTCGTCCAGGAGCTCGAGCGACTGCTCCCACGCGCCCTGGGTGTCGGTCTCACCGCGGTCGAGGGCCGACAGTGCCGGACCGAACACGTTCTCCTGGATGACGGAGTCATCCGGGCCCTTGAACTGAGCGACGACGCCCTTGGCACGCTCGGCGAGGATCGCGCCGGTGGGTGCGTTGTTGAAGAACTCGTTGGGCGTCGCGTCGGAGGCGAGAGCCTCCTGCGCCTCGATGGTGCTGGGGAAGTTGCCCGCCGCGGTGGACTGCTTCACCTGCTGCTCGGGCTGGGTCAGCCAGTCGGCCAGCTCTGCGGCGGCCTCCTTGTGCTGCGACGTCTCGGTGACGGAGAGGAAAGCCCCGCCCCAGTTGGCTGCGCCGCCGGGGAAGACATCGGCGAAGTCCCACCCGCTCGTGGCGTCGCCGCCGCCGGCCTCGGCATTGCCCTGCAGGACGCCGAGCATCCAGCCCGGGCAGACGAAGGTCGCGAACGTGCCGTCGACGAACGACTTGCCGCCGTTCCAGTCCCACGCCGCCTGCGCGGCCGACAGGCCGTCTTCGGTCGCGGCGCCGAGCAGTTCGAAGCGCTCCTGCAGATCGGCGTTGCCCTCGACGTTCAGCTCGCCATCGGTGGTGTAGTACCCCTCGGGCAGCTGGTTGACCATGGCGTTCCAGACGAAGCCGGAGTGGTCGTACCAGGCCTTCCCGGTGGCCTGGTTGTACTGGCGACCCACCTCGAAGTAGTTCGCCCAGTCACCCTCGAGCAGCGTCGCAACCTCGGCGCGATCGGTGGGGAGCCCGGCAGCGGCGAAGGCGGGGCCGTTGTAGCACAGGCCCACCGGGCCGATGTCGGTGCCGTATCCAACGACGCGACCCTCGGGGTCGGTGGCCTGCTCGTACTTCCACTCGACCCAGTCGGACTTGCGGTCTTCGATGCCGTAGTCGCGCAGATCGACGAACTGGTCGGAGACCTCCATGACGGCGCCGAGCCAGCCCTCTTCGATCGCGACGATGTCGGAGAGCCCCGATCCGGCCGCGATCTTGGTGAAGGCGTCCGTGCGGGCGTTGCCGCCGGTGTCGATGTTGGTGGCTTCGATCGTGATGTTCGGGTGCTGCTCCTCGTACTCGTCGTAGAGGTCGTCGTACCCGAAGGTGCCGAAGGTGGTCACGGTGAGGGTGAGGTCCTCATCCGATCCTCCGGCGCTGTCGTTCCCGCCGCCAGCGGCGCAGCCGGCGAGCACGAGAGCGGTGGTGGAAACAGCCGCGGCCGCGAACGCGGCACGGCGTAGAACGCGTGATGACACAGGTCACTCCTTTGTGGTGTGGGTGGTCGGTGCAGCGTGGGAGCGCTCTCACCGGTCGCCGATCACCATATGGGATCGCTCCCACGACGTCAAGGGAGCGCTCCCACGGCGTTCTGGGGAGCGGCGGGCGGCGGGCGGCGGGTGCGGGGGTGGCGGGTGAGGGGCGGCGGGTGCACGGGCGGCGGGTGCGGGGGCGGAGGGTGCGGGGCGGCGGGTGGCGCGCCGGGTCGGCGAGAAACGACAGACCGGGTGAGACACGACGCCGCGCGTGGTTTCTCGTCCGGGATGTCGTTTCTCGCGGGCGCGAGGGGTTTCTCGCGGGACGGGAGGGACGGCGCGCCAGGCCCGTAGGATTGGGGAGCCCGCATCCCGCGATTTCTGGAGCTCGAATGCCCACCATCGTCGTCGACGTCATGCCCAAGGCCGAGTTGCTCGATCCGCAGGGCAAGGCCGTCTCCGGGGCTCTAAGCCGCCTCGGCGTGGAGACCTTCTCCGATGTCCGCATCGGCAAGCGATTCGAGCTCACCGTCGAGGGCGAGGTCGACGAGGATGCGCTGGCGACCGCCCGCCGGATCGCCGACGAGATTCTCTCCAACTCGGTGATCGAGGATGTCGTGAACATCGAGGTCGTGGGATGACGGCCCGGATCGGCGTCATCACCTTCCCGGGATCGCTCGATGACCGCGACGCACAGCGTGCGATCGCGATCGCCGGTGCCGAACCGGTTGCGCTGTGGCACGGCGATCACGACCTGAAGGGCGTGGACGCGCTCGTGCTTCCGGGCGGCTTCAGCTACGGCGATTATCTCCGCGCCGGCGCGATCGCGGCGCGTGCTCCGATCATGTCCGAGGTGAAGGATGCTGCCGCCAAGGGCATGCCCGTGCTGGGTATCTGCAACGGGTTCCAGATGCTCGTGGAAGCTCACCTCCTCCCGGGCGGTCTCATCCGCAACGCCAACCAGCAGTTCATCCGCCGCGACCAGCGCCTGCGCGTCGAGAACGCCTCGACCGCGTGGACGAGCGACTTCGCCGAGGGCGACGAGATCGTCATTCCGCTCAAGAACGCCGACGGCGGGTACATCGCCGACAGCGAGACCCTGAAGCGTGTGCAGGGCGAGGGGCTGGTGACGCTCCGCTACCTCGGCGTGAACCCCAACGGATCGATCGACGACATCGCGGGAATCACGAACGAGCGCGGAAACGTCGTGGGGCTCATGCCGCACCCCGAGCACGCGGTGGAACCGGGGTTCGGCCCCGGCACGCCGGCGGCGATGCGTTCGGGCGTGGACGGGCTCGGATTCTTCTCCTCGGCGCTGTCCGCGGTGGTCGCGGCTGCCGCCTGAGCCCGCACCGGGGCCGGCGCTGTCCGCGGTGGTCTCGGCCGCTTCGTGAGCCCGCACCCGGGCCGGCTCCCCGGGGCCGGCGCTGTCTGCGGTCGTGGCGCCCGGGCATGCGCCCGCACCTGAGCGCACCGCCCCTCGACACCGCGGACCTCGGCGGCGGGTCACGGTACTCGGGGCATCGAGATCAGGAGTTTTGGCGGAGGCAGGCGGTTCTGCGCGCATGACGGCCTGTGTCCGCGAAAACGCCTGATTACAGCACGGCGATCCGGGGACGCCGGGCGGATGGCGGCGGAACTCGGACGATGCCGGGCGGATGGCGGCGGAACTCGGACGATGCCGGACGGTGCCGGATGGTGCCGGCCGGCGGCCAGACCCGGGCGAGCACCGCGATCACGAGTGCGGTGGGCCGGCCGCATCCACACCGGTAGCCGAACACGTCGGCGTGCACCAGACGGGCCCCACGAGCATGCGGGATGCTGCGGCCCGCAGGCCGAGCCCGGCTACGGTGGGACCGTGACCCCTGAAAACACCCTGATCGTCTCCGTGCCCTCGCCAGAGCTGGCGGCCGACCTCGCTCCGCTGCCGAACGGCGTCGACCTCGTCGTGTGGGACCTGGCCTCCCCGGCTCCGCGGGAGCGGTTCGATCTGGTCGTCCCGCCGTACATGGGCCTCGCGAAGATCTTCGAGAGTCTCCGCGGCGTCGAGGTCGGCCTCATCCAGAGCCAGTCCATCGGGTACGAGGGTGTCGAGGAACACCTGCCCGAAGGGCAGCGATTCGCCAACGCATCGACCGTGCACGAGGCCTCGACCGCCGAACTCGCGGTCGGACTGACGCTGGCCGCACAGCGCGGCATCCCCCACTTCGTGCGCGCGCAGGACGAGGGTCGTTGGTCTCCGATCTTCGCCGAGAGCCTCGCCGACCGGCGGGTCACCCTGCTCGGATACGGCGGCGTCGGCAAGGCCATCGCCGCGCGCCTTGCCGGATTCGAGGTGCAGCTGCGTGCCGTGGCGAGCCGTGCACGGAAGGAAGACGGCATCCAGGTCGATGCCATCGATGACCTGGCCGACGTGCTCGCCGAGACCGACATCCTCATCGCGTCGCTTCCCGGCGGGGATGCCACGTCCTCGGTGATCGACGACGCTGCGCTATCGGCGTTGCCGGACGGCGCCCTGGTCGTGAACGTCGGTCGTGGCCCGCTCATCGATACGGACGCCCTCGTGGATCATGTGCGCCGCGGGCGCATCCGTGCGGCGCTGGATGTCACCGACCCCGAGCCGCTTCCCGAGGGACACCCGCTCTGGTCGCTGCCCGGAGTGCTCATCGCACCGCACGTCGGCGGCGCCACCACCGCGATGCGTCCCCGTGTGGCGCGTCTCGTCCGCGAGCAGATCGAGCGTCTCCGCGCGGGCGAGCCGCCCGTGAACGTCGTTCTCGGCGGCTGAGGCGGCGGCATCCGGTTCACCGCCCGCGGTCAGCGGCCGTCTGCGCGTGCGGCGTAGATGTCGGCCACCGACGCGACGTCGTCGACGTAGGTCTCGAGGTTGTTGTAACTGAAGATCGCGCGGCGCCAGCCATCGACGGTCGTCATCTCTCCGGCGGCGCACAGATAGCGCGCGGCCGTCAGAGCCGCGTCATCGATCTGGTCCGGATCGGCGGCGCCGTCGCCGTCCGCGTCCGCACCCCAGCGTTCCCACGTGTCCGGGATGAACTGCAGCGGCCCCACGGCACGGTCCCACTCGGTGTCGTCGTCCCACCGCCCGCCGTCGGTGTCGTCGATGCGAGCGCTCCGGGTTCCATCGAGCGGGATGCCGCGGATCGCGGGCCGCGAGTAGCCGTCGTCTCCGAGCGTGGCGCCGCCGTGGCTCCCGTGACTGGATTCGATCGAGCCGATGCCCGCGAGGGTGTTCCAGCCGATGCCGCAGGCAGGCTGCTCGCGCGCGAGGATGAGCGCCGCCGTGGCGTAGGCCTGCAGTGCGCGCGGCTCGATGCGGGTGGCCTCGGCCACTCGGGTCGTCCACGTCGCGTCGGCACGAGGGGTCGGCTGCGCGGGGTCGACCGCGGGGGCCGACGGGACGTCCGGAGCGTCGATGCGCGGCTCGGCGACCGACGTCACCGCGGTCTGCGCGACGGCAGCGATAAGCCCGCCCGCGACGAGGGCGATCGCGGCAGCGGCCACCACCGGGAGCCACCAGCGCCCTCCCGTTCGCCTTCGTTTCCGCATCCCCGCCCTCCGGCGCACGAGGCTACGTCGGCCGGATGGGCGAACGCCGCGAGCGCGCGCCGGTGTTGCCCGACGCCGCCTGCGTGCCGCAGTCATCCCGCCTCGTCGTGATCGAGCCCGGGCCACAGGTCGCCGCACTCCACAGCCGCCGCGCCGTGGAGTGCGAGGAACGGCCCCGCGCCGATGTCACCGGACAACTCCGCCCGCAACCCCGCCCAGTGCTCCGCGCCGAGGAGCACCGGATGCCCCGGACGCCCGCCGTACGTCGCCCGGACGAGAGCGGAGCGCGGGTCGGGGGATGCGGCGGCGAGGACGCGCGTCACCGCCGGTGCCGGAAGCTCCGGCGTGTCAACGGGCACGACGACCGCGGCATCCGCTCCGGCGGCGGCCGTGGCATCCAGGCCGGCGGCGAGGGAGAACGAGAGGCCGCCGACCCAGTCCGGCGCCACCACCACGCGCGATCCTGCGGGGATCAGCGCGGCGGCCCGGGGGGCCTCAGCCCCCAGCACGACCACGACATCGTCGCATCCGCCCCCGCAGAGCGCGTCGACGGCGCGAACGATCCACGGCACGCCCTCGCGGTCGCGCGCCAAGGCCTTCGGTCCGCCGAAGCGCCGTCCCGCTCCGGCGGCGAGCACGATGCCCGCGATGCGAGGACGGACGGAGGCGGTCACCGCGCCAGCGTATCCGCCGACCCGCGAGCGTAGCCTCTGTGAAACATCGCGGGTCTACCGTGTGGCCATGCTCGAACTGGCCTCCGCCCTGCTGCCGGTGCTGCGCGCCGGCGAGCCGGTCGCGGTCGTCACGGTGACGCGCGTGGCCCGCAGCGCTCCGCGGGGCGAAGGGGCCGCCATGGCCCTCCTTCGCGACGGAACGGTGCTCGGATCGATCTCCGGCGGGTGCGTCGAGGGCGATGCGATCCTCCTGGCGACCCAGGTGCTCGCGACCGGGCGCGCGGTCACGGCAAGCCTCGGGTTCAGCGACGACGCCGCCCACGCGGCGGGTCTCGCCTGCGGGGGCAGTGTCGACGTCATCATCCATCGCATCGACCCGACGGATGCCGTCGCCCTCGCCGCGCTGGAGATCCCGGTGGACCGTCCGGCGCGTGTCGGCATCGTCCTTTCGGGTGCGGCCGCAGGACGCCTCATCCCTGTCGATGCCACCTCGCCGGCAGGAACGCTTCCGGATGCTGAGGAGGCCGATGTTTTCGTGGTGGAACGCCAGCCCCGTCCGCGCCTTGTCATCGTCGGCGCCGGAGAGCACGCGATGGCGCTGGCCCGCGTCGCCTCGGCGGCCGGGTACCTCGTCAGCGTGTGCGATGTGTGGGAGCGCCTGGTGACACGGGAGCGCTTCCCCACCGCCGACCGGCTGTTCGTCGGCTCGCCCCACGAGCACCTCGACGAGCTCGTCGGCCCCGATCCGTCGACCGCGGCGGTGTGCGTGCTGAGCCACGACGAACGGGTCGACGTTCCGATGCTCGCGGCTGCGTTGCGGCGCGGCGTGGGCTTCGTCGGCGCGATGGGGGCGCGCGGCACGGTCGCGCACCGCGCGGAGCTGCTCGCCGGTGACGGCGTCGAGGCGGACGCGATCGCCCGCATCCACGCGCCTCTCGGATTGGACCTCGGTGGGTCGTCCCCGGAGGCGACCGCGCTCTCCGTGCTGGCCGAGATCGTCGCCGCGCGCCACGGGGGGACAGGACGGCCCCTCCGCGAGCTCGCCGGCCCCGTGCACCGCCGCGAGTCGGTCGCGTGCGCCACGCCCGCCCCGGTTGCCTGACCGTCCCCGGCCCGACCCCCCGCGCCGACACCGCGTCGCCCTTCCGACACCGCGTCGCTCTCACCGACACCCGAGTCGCCGGGCGTGCGGGAAACGAGCCGGCAATACGGCCTTGCTACGCTCTCGGGATTGCGGGTCCTATCAACCATGACCGACCTTCCGCAGGTCGGCAGGCGGTTCAGGGCGGGGACTGCGGCGACATCCGACGTCACAGCACCCTGAAGGAGCACCATGTCCGCCACCGTCGACAAGTCACAGGTCGGCCTGACCGAACGCCAGTACCACATCGGCATCGCGCCCGGGGAGGTCTCGTCCGTGGCCCTGCTGCCGGGCGATCCGTTCCGGGTGCCGTTCGTCGCTGAATTCCTCACGGATGTGAAGGAGGTCGCGCACAACCGCGAGCACCGCACCATGACGGGTTGGTACAAGGGCCGGCACATCACCGCCACCTCCACCGGCATGGGCTGCCCCTCGACCGCGATCGCCGTGGAGGAACTCGCCCGCGTCGGCGTGACCAGCTTCATCCGGGTCGGAAGCTCTGCCGGCCTGCAGCCGGGCATCGCTCCCGGCGACCTCCTCGTGAGCGAGGGCAGTTTCCGAAACGACGGCACCACCGACGCCTATGTCCCCAAGGGCTTCCCCGCCGTGCCCGACCTCGGGCTCACGCTCGCGCTGGCCCGTCACGCCGATCGCCTCGCCGCGGCATCCGGGACCACCGCGCACACGGGGATCAGCGCGAGCGACGACGCCTTCTACGCCGAGACACCGGAGTGGATCGCGCAGCTGAGCGGCATGGGCATCCTCAACGTCGAGATGGAGGCCTCCGCGATGTACGTCGTCGCGCGCCTGCGCGGCCTTCGCGCCGGCATGATCTGCGCCTGCTCGAGCAACCTCGTCGACGGGGCGTCGCTGTATTCCGAGAAGAACACGGCGCTGAAGGACGGGTGGATGCGGTCCATCGAGGCCGCGCTGGAGACCGCGGTCGAGCTGGAGCTGTGATGACCCGCACGATCATCGAGGGGGGCCACGTCGCCACCGTGGATGCTGCCGGCACCGAGTACGGCGGCGGGTACGTGGTCCTGGAGGCGAATCGCATCGTGGCGATCGGTCCGGGCGCGGCCCCGGCGGAGTGGCGCGCGGGAGCGGAGGTGGTCGATGCCACGGGGTGTCTGGTCACTCCCGGCCTGATCAACACGCACCACCACCTGTACCAGTGGCTGACGCGCGGCTACGCGCAGGACAGCATCCTGTTCGACTGGCTCACGGCGCTGTATCCGCTGTGGGCACGCATCGACGCGGGGCTCGTCGGCACGGCGGCGGCCGGCGCCATGGCGGTGCTCGCGCGATCGGGCTGCACGACCGTCGGCGACCACCACTACGTTTTCCCGCAGGGGTCGGGCGACATCGTCGGCGCGATCGTCGAGGCTGCGGGGCGCATCGGGGTGCGCCTGCACGCGACCCGCGGGTCGATGGACCTCGGAGCATCGCAGGGCGGACTGCCGCCCGACTTCGCCGTGGAGACGACGGGTGCCGCACTGCGGGCGTCGCAGGAGGCGGTCGAGCGGTACTCCGACGCTTCGTTCGACTCGATGGTGCGGGTGGCGATCGCGCCCTGCTCACCGTTCTCGGTGACGGCGGATCTGCTGCGCGAGGCAGCGTCGCTGGCGCGTTCTCTGGGCGTCCGGCTGCACACCCACGCGTCGGAGACCGTGGAAGAGGATGCGTACTGCCTCGAGAAGTTCGGCCGGACTCCGACGCAGTACCTGGAAGATCTCGGGTGGCTGGGCGACGACGTGTGGATGGCGCACGCCGTGCATCTGGATGAGCCCGCGATCGCGCGGTACGCCGCGACGGGGACGGGCGTGGCGCACTGCCCCTCGTCCAATGGTCGGCTGGCGGCGGGCATCGCACCGGTGCGCGACATGCTGAGGGCGGGGGTGCCCGTGGGTCTCGGCGTGGATGGCGCCGCTTCGCAGGAGTCCGGACAGCTCGGCACGGAGATCCGGCAGGCGGTGCTGATGAATCGCCTTCGGACGGGGTCGGACTCGTTCTCCGTGCGCGACGGTCTGCGGATCGCGACGATGGGCGGCGCCCAGGTGCTGGGGCGCGCGGAGGAGATCGGCTCGCTCGAGCCCGGCAAGCTCGCCGACATAGCGGTGTGGCGTATCGACGGGGTGGAGCATGCCGGCATCCTCGACCCGGTCGCTGCCCTCGGGCTGGGCGCGATGCCGCCGGTGGAGCGGCTGTTCGTGAACGGCCGTGCGGTCGTGTCGGAGGGACAGCTCGTGTCGGCGGAAGAGCCTGTTATCGCGGCCGAGGTGGCCGCCGCCTCGCGGGAGCTCGCCGGGCGACTCTGACCGTGCCGCGTCCGCCGCTGGCCGCGCGGCTCTGAACGGATCACGGGCGCGCGCGGGCGAGGCGGTTCAGGAGGGTCGTCGGGGATTTCGAGGCGGCCCGCCATCTGCCGGACGGGTCCCACCACGTCGGGCCGCGAACCTCCGGCACGCCGTGGTTCATTCGGATCTTCCACTCGCCACGATCGATCGTCCGGTGGTGGTGCCAACACAACGGCACGCCGTTGTCGGTCGTTGTGGGTCCTCCTCGCGAATACTCCTCCACGTGGTGGATCTCGCACCATGCCGCGGGCGTGAAGCACCCGGGAATGAGGCATCCTCCGTCGCGAGCCCCGATCGCTCGGCGCTGCAGGGCGGAGAAGATGCGATCGGCGATGCTGAGGGAGACGATGCGACCGCGCTCGTCCGAGATCACCCGCTGGACCGCGCCGGTGCAGGCGGTGTGACGGGCCACCGAGAGAGACACGGGCTCGTCGATGCCGTCGATGTGGGCGAAACCCCGCCCGGTTTTCATGTCTGCCTCGCGCACCGACACCACCAGCGTCGGTGCCGCACCCCCGAGCGTGGGGAGCCCACCGGATGCGGCCGCCACGTGCAGCGCGGTCGCGAAGGCATCGTGCTGCTTCTGCGCCCGCGTGCGCGGATCGGGCGGGGAGGGGTCGGGCTCATCGGACTCGGCCTCGGGATCTTCGATGAACCGCAGCCCGCGGTCATCCACCTTCGGGTTCAGGATGCTGTCGAACACCCGCTGCAGCTGACCGGCGACTTCCGGCAGGATCTGTCCGCGCAGCGGTATCAGGCCATCGCGGCACATCCCGAGTGCGACGCCCCGCTTGCGGTCGGCGGCCGACTCCCGAGGCTCGGCGCCGTCAGGGTCGAGCCACATCGCCCACACCTGCGCCTGCATCCGCAGTTCGTCCGCGGAGGGCGGCGGAGCGTCGTCCACCCCCACCCCCCGCGCGGCCGCCACAAGCTCGGCCTCGGCCGCGGCGCGGTGGTCATGCGCGGACGCCGCAGCGCCGATCACCGCCGTGATCGCGAGGGCGCCGTCGACACCGAGGTCGCCGGAGGCAACCGCCTCCCGCACCGCCGGGAAGTCGGCGGGAAGTGTCTCGCCGGTCGACACCGAGATGTGCGGAACGATCGACCGTCCGGCCGCGACGAGGTCGCCGGCGGTACGGCCAGACACGCGCGTGGCGCGTTGCACGAGTTCCTTGACGGTGCGGCATCCGAACCGCGTCGTCATCCGCGCGGCGGGGGCGGGGTCGTCCGACCGCTCCCCCACCTCGCCGACGCACTCGATCATCGCCGCTTCGGCGAGCCGGGCCACGGCGGCGGCCGTCGAGAGCGCCTCAAGCAGCTGCGGCTCGGTCGATCGACGCGCCTCGTCGTCGTGGAACACCGCATCGAGCGCCGAGCGGAGCTGCCGCTCGGCGCCGCGAAGGGTCTCGATGAGGTGTTCCATGCCCCCATTCTGACGAGGGCCACCGACATCGAAGCCCCGGAAAAGGCCCGATCTCCCGCGAAATATGGTTTCTCGCGAAAATGCCCTCCACCGATCGCGTCGGCTTCGTCACGCGGGATGTTGATCCGGGAAACATCCGGGTAATCCGCGGGTGATTGACTGACGCGACCCGGCCACCGATGCGCCGGGATCGCGCGCCAGAATCGCGCCGGGGAGGGGAAGCGTGGACATCCATACCGTCACGAGCTTCCGCCGCGCGCGCACCCGCGCCGACCTGGCGCTCGAGCCCGGCGAGGTCTTCCTCGGCGGCGGCACATGGCTGATGAGCGAGCCGCAGATCGCGACCACCGGTTTCGTCGACCTGACGACCCTGGGCTGGCCCGACCTCGAGGTGTCCGACCGCGGGCTGCGCATCGGGGCGACGTGCACGATCGCCCGCCTCGTCGCCTGGGCGCGCACCGAGGCGCCCGCAGGCTGGCGCGCCGCCGCAGCCGTCCCGCATGCCGCCGACGCCCTCCTCGCGAGCTTCAAGATCTGGAACACCGCCACCGTCGGCGGCAACATCGCCCGTTCGTTCGCGGCGGCGGCGATGGTCGCGCTGGCGTCGGGGTTGGACGGGATCGCCGAGATCTGGAGTCCGAGCGGGGAGCGCCGCATCCCCGTCGCCGACCTCATGACCGGCAACGGGACCAACAGCCTCGCCGCGGGCGAGGTGATCCGGGCGATCGAGCTCCCCGCCGCGGCGTTGGCTTCGCGCCTCGTCCTCCGGAAGATCGCCCTCGCCGAGTACGGCCGCTCCGGCGCCGTCGTGACCGGCCGCGTGGATGCCGACGGCGCGGCCGTGTTCGGGATCACCGCGGCCACCGAGCGCCCGAACGTGCTGCGCTTCGCCGGACTGCCGGATGCCGAGGTGCTCCGGGCGACCGTCGAGGGAGCATCCGGCTACTACACCGACCCTCTCGGCTCGGCCGACTGGCGCCGCGGCGTCAGCGCCGTGCTGGCCGAGCGAGTGCGCACCGAATTGGCAGCCGCATGAGATTCGACGTCAACGGCGAACGCGTCGATGCCGAGCCGGCCCCCGGTCAGTGCCTCCGCACCCTGCTGCGCGAACACGGGCACACCGAGGTGAAGAAGGGATGCGACGCCGGCGACTGCGGCGCCTGCGCGGTGCTGCTCGACGGCGAGCCGGTGCACTCCTGCCTCATCCCGGCGCAGCGCATGGAGGGTCGCACCGTAACGACGGCGGCGGGGCTCGCACCCGGCGACGAGCTGCATCCCGTGCAGGAGGCGCTCGCGACGGGGTTCGGATTCCAGTGCGGATTCTGCACGCCCGGCATGTCCGTGACGGCGTCGACGCTCTGCGCCGATGACCTGCCCGACCTCGACCGCACGATGCGCGGCAGCCTCTGCCGCTGCACGGGCTACCGGCCGATCCGCGAGGCGATCACGGCGTCGGTGCTGGGCCCGGTGCGCGAGACCGGGCCGGCCGGGGCGGGACGCTTCGTCTCGTCGCTGCGCTCCTCGCTCAGCGACCGGGACGAGGCCGCCGCAGCCAGCACCCCGGACGCTGAGCGAGCGCAGCGACCCCCGGACGCTGAGCGAGCGCCGCACACCCCGGGCGCCGTGCGAGCGCAGCGACCCCCGGACGCTGAGCGAGCGCAGCGACCCCCGGACGCTGAGCGAGCGCAGCGACCCCCGGACGCTGAGCGAGCGCAGCACACCCCGGACGCTGAGCGAGCGCAGCGAGACGAAGCGTCACCCCCGCACGGCGTCGGCCGGTCGATCGCTCCACCGGCCGCGCGCCGGATCGTCCAGGGCCTCGAGCCGTTCACCTTCGACGAGCCGCTCCCCGGCGCCCTCACCCTCCGCGTGCTCGGATCGCCCCACGCGCACGCGCGGATCCTCTCCATCGACACGACCGAAGCCCGGGGCACCCCCGGCGTCGTCGCGGTCTTCACGCACGAGGACGCGCCGGCCACGCGCTACTCGACCGCCCGCCACCATCACCGCACCGACGACCCCGACGACACGCGGATGCTCGACGACGTCGTCCGCTTCCGCGGGCAGCGGGTGGCCGCCGTGGTCGCCGAAACCGCCGCCGCCGCCGAAGCGGCGTGCCGGGCCATCCAGGTCGAGTACGACGTGCTGCCCGCCGTGTTCGATCCGGAGGAGGCCCGTCGCCCCGGCGCCCCGCTGCTGCATCCCGACCGGACGCCGGACGACCGCGTGCACGAGGCATCCCGCAACGTCGTCGCCGCGATGCATGACGGAAGCGGCGGGGATGCGGCGGCCGCTCTCGCCGCGAGCCCCGTGACCGTCAGCGGCACGTGGCGGACGAGCCGCGTGTCGCACGCGCAGCTGGAGACGCACGGCGCCCTCGGCTGGCTCGACTCCGACGGCCGGCTCGTGATCCGCTCGAGCACCCAGGTCCCGTTCCTGACACGCGATGAGCTTGCGCGCATCCTCGACCTCGACCGCGATCGCATCCGCGTGCACACCGCGCGCGTGGGCGGCGGATTCGGCGGCAAGCAGGAGATCTTCGCCGAAGACCTCGTCGCCCTCGCGGTGCTGCGCACGGGGCGGCCGGTCGCGTACGAGTTCTCGCGCACCGAGGAGTTCACCCGTACGTCGTTCCGGCATCCGATGCGGGTATCGGTGTCGCTCGGCGCGACCGAGGACGGGCACCTCACCGCTCTGACCGTGGACGTGCTCAGCGACACCGGCGCGTACGGCAACCATGCGATCGGGGTGATGTTCCACGGGGTCGCCGAGTCCACGATCGTGTACCGCGCGCCCGTCCGCCGGATCGACGCGGAGGCCGTCTACACGAACAACCCGCCGTCCGGTGCCTTCCGCGGGTACGGCCTGGGGCAGGTGATGCTGGGCGTCGAATCGGCGATGGACCTCCTCGCCGAGAAGCTGGGGATCGACCCGTTCGAGCTGCGCCGGCGCAACGTCCTGCGCAAGGGCGATCCGATGCATCCCGACGAGGACAAGTACGAGGAAGACCTCGTGTGGGGAAGCTACGGGCTGGACCAGTGCCTCGACCTCGCCGAGACGGCCCTCCGCCGCGGCAACGGCGTCGAGCCGCCGGCGGGTGCGAACTGGCGCGTCGGCGAGGGGATGGCCGTCGCGATGATCGCCACCATCGCGCCCCGCGGACACGTATCGCACACATCGGCGACGCTCCGCCCCGACGGAACCTTCCTCCTCCGCGCCGGCACGACCGAGTTCGGCAACGGCACCACCACCGTGCTGCGGCAGATCGCGGCATCCGACCTGTCCGCGAGCTTCGACCGGCTGGAGCTCCGCACCGCCGACACCGACGCCGTGAGCCACGACACCGGCGCCTTCGCCTCGACCGGCATCACCGTCGCGGGCAAGGCGCTGCACGCGGCCTGCCTCGCGCTGCGCGAGCGGATGCTGCGCATCGCGGCGTCGATCGCCGAGGCCGACGCAGGCCATCCGGATCTGACGGCGGACGGCGTGCGCGTCGGCGAGCGCACCGTGGGGTTCGCGGAGATCGTCGCAGCCGCCGCATCCGACGAGCGCGACGACGAGGGACTCGTCGCGGCCGGTGCCGAGATGGGCGACCTGCGCTCGGTCGCGTTCAACGTGCACGCCGTGCGGGTGGCGGTCGATGTGGAGACCGGGACGGTGCGGGTGCTCCAGTCGATTCAGGCCGCCGACGCCGGGTTCCTGATGAACCCCGCCCAGGTGCGCGGGCAGGTCGAGGGCGGCGCCGCGCAGGGCATCGGCAGCGCCCTCTACGAGGAGGTGTTCGTCGAGGACGGACGGGTGCTCAACCCCATGTTCCGCCAGTACCGCGTGCCGCAGTTCGCCGACGTCCCCCCGACCGAGGTGTACTTCGCCGAGACCTCCGACGACGTCGGCCCGTTCGGCGCGAAGTCGATGAGCGAGTCGCCGTACAACCCGGTGGCGCCCGCCGTCGGAAACGCGATCGCCCGGGCGCTCGGGGTCCGCGGGTACCAGCAGCCCTTCTCCCGCGACCGCGTGTGGCGCCTCGCCGCACCGCTCCGCGCCTCCGGCAGCGCGGCGGTGGCGATGAGGGCTCCTGCCGGCCCGATAGGTTGAGAGAAACGCTGCAGAAGGGGCATCCATGGATCTCGTCGCTCTCGGAGGGGTCGGACTCCTCGTTCTGATCGGGGTGGGCGTCGCCGTCGCCGCGCTCGTCGTTATCCTCATCCTGATCCGCGCCTGGTATCGCGTCGCCCGCGCCGATGAGGCGCTCGTGATCGTGGGTAAGAAGCAGCGCACGACGCCCGGCGGCGAGTCCTCCCGCATCACGGTCATCACCGGCGGCGGCGCGATCGTGAACCCCCTCACCCAGCGGGCCGAGATGATCTCGCTGCGCGCGCGGCAGATCAAGATGGAGCCGGTCGCGCAGACGTCCAACGGCGTCACCGTCAACGTGAGCGGTGTCGCACTGGTGAAGATCGGCTCCGACCCCGACTCGGTCCGCCGGGCAGCCGAGCGGTTCGCGTCGCAGGATGAGGCGATCGAGCAGTTCACCACCGAGCAGCTCGAAGGCGCGCTCCGCGGCGTCGTGGCCACCCTCACCGTCGAAGAGCTCATGCGCGACCGGCAGCGGCTGTCCGATCAGATCGCCGACGGCATCAAGCAGGACCTGTCGAGTCAGGGCCTCATCCTGGACTCCTTCCAGATCCAGGGCATCACCGATTCCCACGGTTACGTCGGTGCGTTGGGCGCCACCGAGGTCGAGCGCGTCAAGCGTGACGCCGAGGTCGCGAAGATCAACGCCGACCGCGAGATCCGTCGCCGCCAGATCGCCACGGACGAGGCGAACCTCATCGAGCAGACCGCCCTGGACAAGAACACCGCCGCGGCCAAGGCCGAGGTCGGTCGCGCCAACGCGGAGGCCGAGCAGGCCGAGGCTCTCGCCCGCGCCGAACGGCAGCAGGCCGTGCTCGTGCAGGAGGCGCAGAACACGCAGGCCCGACTGGAATCCGAAGTCAGCCGCGTCGCCGACGCCGACCTGTACCAGCGGCAGCGCCGTGCCGACGCCGACGCCTACGCGAACGTCAAGGCCGCCGAGGCGCAGGCCGAGATCGCCCAGCAGGACGCCAGCGCGGTCCGGGTGCGCGCCCAGGCCGACGCCGACGCCGAGCGGCTGCGCGGCGAGGCCCGCGCTGCCGCGATCAGCGCCGAGGCCGAGGCGCTCTCGCAGAACCAGGAGGCGCTCCTGGCCCAGCGGGCACTCGAATCGCTCGTGCCACTGATGGCGGAGTTCGCCAAGGGCTACGACAAGGTCGGTTCGATCACGGTCCTCGGCGGCGAGGGCGCGAGCTCCCACCTCGCCACCGAGTCGGCCACCGGCCTGCGCGCATCCTTCGAGGCGGTGCGCGCGGCGACGGGCATCGACCTGACCGCGATCATCCAGGGCCGGGCTCTGGGTGAGGGGATCGCGGCCGGCTCGCAGCCCCGGACGGTCGCTGCAGCCCCCGCCCATCTCGCCCCCGCCGAGTAAGTCCGCGGATTCGGATGACATCGCCGGCCTCCACGACCGCCATCTGACCGCCGGGCGCATCGGTAGGGTGAGCGAGTGACGACGGATGCGGGGGGCGACGCGCTGATCGGCGTCTCGCTCGGCCGCGAGATCCGGGCGGCGCGCACGGCGAAGAAGCTGTCGATGCGCGCGCTGGCGTCGGCGGCCGAGATCAGCCAGCCGTTTCTCAGCCAGATCGAGTCCGGCCAGACGATGCCGTCGATCGTCACGCTGTTCCGCATCGCGAAGGTTCTCGAGATCTCGCCCTCGTCCCTCCTGCCGAACGAGGCGGAGCCTGATCCGATCTCGGTCACCCGGCGAGGCGAGGGCCGCCGGGTCCCCGTGAGCGAAGGGGACGGGTCGGCCGTCAGCCGCATCATCTCCGCCGGCGCCGCGCACGCGGCCACGGTGCAGGAGTACCGCATCCCCGGTCGGTATCGCGGCGAATGGTTCGAGTCCGACGGCGAGAACACCGTGTATCTCGTCGACGGCGAGGCCACCGTCGCGATCGAGGGCCGCGGCGAGTGGACGCTCGGCCCCGGTGACGCGCTCGCCCACCCCGGCGCCCTGCGCAACCGGTGGGAGGTGCGCGGCGACGAGCCCGCGACCATTCTGCTGATCCACGCCGGCGTCTGAGCCCGGCCGCCCCGGCGCGGATCGCCCGTCCCCGCGTCACGAAACGCGGCCGTAACGCGATCGGTATTTGCAATCAATGATTGCTCTCTACTATCGGTCTCGTGACGATCACCCTTCCGACCCTCGCCCTGCGCGATCGGGTCACCGCGTTCCTCGCCGACCACCCCGGGCGCCTCCTCATCGGCGGACGGTGGACGGATGCAGCGGACGGCGCCACCTTCGCGACCTCCGACCCCGCGACCGGCGCCACCCTCGCGTCCGTGGCCCGAGGAGGGGCGGCCGACGTCGACCGCGCCGTCGCGGCCGCGCGCACCGCACTCGAGGGTGATGCCTGGCGACGGATGACCCCGTCCGACCGTGGCGCGCTCCTCTGGCGCGTCGCCGACCTGATGCAGGATCACCTGGACGACCTCGCCGAACTCGAAACCCTCGACCAGGGCAAGAACCTGCGCACGGCACGCTTCGGGGAGATCCCGGCGGCCATCAACCAATTCCGCTACTACGCGGGGTGGCCGACGAAGATCGTCGGCGAGACCATTCCCACCTCCCTCAGCCGCACACCGCCCGGCAAAGAGGTCTTCGCGTACACGCGCCGCGAGCCCGTCGGCGTCGTCGGCGCGATCGTGCCGTGGAATTCGCCGCTGCTCATGGCCGCGATGAAGCTCGCTCCCGCCCTGGCCTCGGGATGCACCGTGGTGCTCAAGCCCGCCGAGAACACGCCGCTGACCGCGCTGTATCTGGGGCGTCTTCTGCAGGAGGCCGGTCTTCCGGACGGGGTGGTGAACATCGTGACCGGCTACGGCGGTGAGGCAGGTCAAGCCCTCGCCGAGCACCGCGGGGTCGACAAGATCGCCTTCACGGGATCCACCGCCGTCGGGAAGCGCCTCGTGGCCACGGCCGCCGGCGACCTCAAGCGCCTCACGCTCGAGCTAGGCGGCAAGTCGCCCGCCCTCGTGCTTCCCGACGCCGACCTCGACGCCACCATCGAAGGAATCTCGCGCGGCATCTTCGACAACGGCGGGCAGGTGTGCGTGGCATCCGCCCGCGTCTACGCCCACCGCGACGTGTACCGCGACGTCGTCGACGGGATGGCCGCGTTCGGCGCGAAGCTTCGCCTCGGGCACGGCCTCGACCCGGATGCCGACCTCGGTCCGCTCGTCAGCGTCGCGCAGGCCGAGCGCGTCGCCGCGTTCATCGACGAGGGCCGGGCCGACGGAGTGGAGGTCGTGGCCGGCGGCGAGCGCGGCGGAACAGCGGGAACGTTCTTCGCGCCGACGGTCGTCACCGGCGTGCGCCCCGACGCGCGGCTCCTCCGCGAAGAGATCTTCGGACCCGTCGCCGTCGTCACCCCCTACGACGACCTCGACGAGGTGGTCGGCTGGGCCAACGACTCTCCGTACGGGCTGGCGGCGAGCGTCTGGACCCGCGGACTCAGTGACGCCCATCGCGTGGCCGCCCGCATCCAGGCCGGCACCGTGTGGGTCAATTGCCACTCCTTCCTCGGCCCCGAGCTGCCCAAGGGCGGCCACAAGGAGTCGGGCTGGGGATACGAGAACGGCGCCCAAGGCCTGGAGAACTACCTGGAGACCAAGACCGTGGTGATGGTGATCTGATGAGCGATTCGACAGGCAAGCGCATCGTCCTGGGCGTCTTCGAGATGATGAACCCCAGCAACGGGATGCCCACGTGGACCGACCCGCGAGGGCGGGGCGACGACTGGGACCGGCTGGACTACTGGGCGGACCTCGCCCGCGACCTGGATGCGGCGGGCTTCGACTTCCTCTTCTTCGCCGACACCTACGGCTACGCCACGCTCGGCGGACGGATGCCCGAGGAGGTCGCGGCACACGGCATCCAGTTCCCGGCCCTCGACCCGATGCTGGCCATCGCGGCGCTGGCCCGCGAGACGGAGAACCTCGGCTTCGTCGTCACCTCTCCCACCACGGTGGAGCGCCCCTACGCCACCGCGCGCCGGTTCGCGACGCTCGACCGGTTCACCGGTGGCCGCATCGGCTGGAACGTCGTGACCGGCAGCTCGCAGGCGACGACCGACGAGCTGTTCGGCGTCACCGAGCAGCTGGCCCACGACCAGCGCTACGACGCGGCCGACGATTTCCTCGACACGTGCCTGCGCTACTGGGAGCACAGCTGGGACGACGACGCCGAGGTCCGCGACCGGGTGCGCGGCGTGTACGCCGACCCCGCGAAGCTGCACCGGGTCGACGTGGATGCGCCGTATCAGCGCTCGGCCGGCATCTTCGCCGTGCCGCCCACGCCGCAGCGGACCCCGGTGCTCTTCCAGGCCGGCACGTCCGACCGCGGTCGCGCCTATGCCGCGCGCAATGCCGAGGCCGTCTTCATCCAGGGGCAGACGATCCCCACCGCCGCGGCGCATGTGCGCGACATCCGCGAGCAGGCCGTACTTCAGGGGCGCCGGCCGGAAGACGTGCGGGTCGTCACGGGCATGACGGTGACCGTCGCATCCACCTCCGCCGAGGCGCACGCGCTGCGGGCGGAGTACGAGGCGCTCCTCGGCCGTGACGACGCCGCGGTGATGTTCGCGGGCATCACCGGGCTCGACCTCACCGGGCTCGACCCCGACACCCGGGTGGTCGACCTGAAGACGGATCTCGGGCAGACGCTCGTGCAGCGCCACGCGCGGCAGAACCCCGAGATGCGGGTGGGCGAGATCCTCGACTCCTTCCGCACGAAGGCCATCCGCGGATTCCAGGTGACCGGATCTCCCGAGGAGGTCGCGGACGAGATCGAGGCGATCGTGGACGGCTCCGGCATCGACGGCATCATGCTCGAGCCCACCTTCGGCGGCCCGGACGCCTACCGCGCGTTCATCGAGCTCGTCGTCCCCATCCTCGCCGCCCGGGGCCGGGTCGGCACGCCTCCCGGCTCGACGTTGCGCGAGCACATCTCCGGCATCCCGCGCCTCGCACCCACCCACCGCGCGCACACCCTGTCCGCGCGCGCCCCCCAGCTCGTCGACTCGCCATAAACCGTCGGGTTTTCGCGCGAAACTGCGCGTTTTTTGGCGAGTCGACCCAGGAGAGAAAGAGCACGCAATGAGACAAGACGCCGTCGAGGCGGTGATCCGAGGCCTTAAGAAGGCCGGGGTCAGCGTCGCCACGTACCTGCCGGATTCGCTCCTCAAGGAGCTGTACCCGGCGCTTGACGCGGATGCCGACATCCGCACCATCCCCGTCACCAACGAGGGCGAGGGCGCCGCGATCGCCGGCGGCGTGTTCCTCTCCGGCAAGCGGGCGGTCCTCGTCATGGAGAACTCGGGCCTGCGGGCGGCGACCGAGCACCTCGCGCGGATGGGGCTGGGCGCCGGCATCCCGGTCGTCATGATCATGAGCTACCGGGGCGAAATGGGCGAGAACAACTGGTGGGCGATCCCCCACGGGATCACCATGGAGCCCCTCCTGAAGACCCTGCGCACGCCCTACACGATCGTCCACGAGGTGGACGAGATCGAGCAGGCCATCGTGAACGCCTATGAGACGGCGTACGCCTCGTACTACCACGCGGCCGTCGTCCTCGGCGGGGGGCTCGTCCGATGAGCTACTCCCGGTTCGAAGCCATGAAGCTGCTCGGCGCCCGGCTCGAGAACGAGCTCGTCATCCTCTCCCTCGGCGGCGCGGTCGACGAGTGGTACAACGCCGCACCGCACATGCGCGAGGCGAGCCTGTTCCAGCAGCAGCTCGGATGCGTCACCCCCGAGGCGTTCGGACTCGCCGTGGGCCTCCCCCACCGCCGCATCGTGTCGCTCGACACCGACGGCGGCCTCCTGTTCAACCTCGGCATCCTCGCGACCCTCGGCAACGAGCGCCCACACAACCTCTTCGTGGTGGTGTGGGACAACGAGCAGTACCAATCGATCGGCGGCCCCCGGACCCACACGAAGGGCGGCCGCGTCGACCTCGCCGCGATCGCCCGCGGCGCCGGGGTCGAACAGGCTCACACCGCGACGACGCTCGACGAGTTCGATGCGCACTGCGTCGCGGGCCTCGCCGCATCCGAGCCGTATCTGGTCGTCGCGAAGACCGACGGGATCCTCGAGCCCGGAATCAGGCGCAAGCACTCGGACGGGCGCGAGGACAAATACATCTTCGTCCGCCACGTCGAAGCGACCGAGGGCGTCTCGATCATGGGTCCGAGCGAGCACAACTGATGCCTGTCGTGCGCACGCCCGCGGCGGAATACGACGTTCTCGTCGTCGGGGGCGGGGCGGCGGGATGCGTCGTGGCCGCACGCCTGTCGGAGGACTCCGCGATGCGCGTCCTGCTCGTCGAGGCCGGCCCCGACCACCGCGGCGTGCCGGAGATCGTGGATGCCGCGCACTGGGACGCTCTCATCGGCGGGCCGTACGACTACGGCTACCGCTCCACCCCCGCCGAGGCCGTGCTCGGACGGGCGCTTGCGATGCCGCGGGGCAGGGTGCTGGGCGGCTCGTCGTCGACCAACGCGATGCTCTGGTACCGCGGCTCCCGCGCGGACTACGACGCGTGGCAACAAGCCGGGGCCGACGGCTGGGGGTACGACGATCTGCTGCCGTACTTCCGCCGCTCGGAATCCCGCCCCGGCGGCGACCCGACCTTCCGCGGGCTGGAGGGCCCGATGAAGGTCGGGCCGCTCGCCGAGGTCCACCCGATCGCCTCCGCACTCCTGGCGGCGTCGTCCGAGCGCGGTCTGCCGGTTCTCGACGACGCGAACGGCGCCTCGAACGAGGGGGCGGTGTACGCGGACTACAACGCCGTCGTGGGCGAAACCGGCGCGTTCGAGCGGTGGAGCACCGCCCGCGCCTACCTGGAGCCGGCGCTCGGGCGTGACAACCTCGACGTCCTCCTGGGCAGTCGCGTCCTCGACCTGATCCTCGACGGAAGCGTGGTGCGCGGCATCCGCCACCTCGTCGACGGCGCCCCGGTGACCACCTCCGCCGCCCGCACCGTGCTGTCGGCGGGCGCCCTGGACACCCCGCGGCTGCTGCAGCTCTCCGGAATCGGGGACCCGGCTCGGCTCCGCGCTGCCGGTATCGACCCCGTGCACGCTCTGCCCGGGGTCGGCGAGAACTTCCAGGACCATCCGCTCATCCTCGGCATGAACTTCCGCGCGCGCTCCGACCTCGGACCGGTGATCGGCAACGGCGGCGGCGCGATGCTGAACTGGCGCAGCTCCCACGCCGAGGCCGGACCCGACCTGCACGCCGTCATCGCCCACGGCTCCCGCGGCGACGAGGCGCTGCACGCGGCGCACGACCTCTCGGGCGACCGCGTGTTCGCCCTCGTTCCCGGGCTCTACCGCTCGCGCAGCGTGGGGTGGGTGCGGGTCCGCTCGTCCGACGCCGACCGCGCGCCCGACATCCAGCCGAACTATCTGGCCGACCCGATCGACCTCGCCGCGATGGTCGAGGCAGTGGATGCGGTGCACGACCTGGTCGCGACATCCGCCTATGCAGAGCTCGCGGAGGGCCCGATCACGCCCCCGCGCGGCCTCGACGTGGCGGCCAAGACGCGCTTCGTGCGGGAGAACATCGGCACGTTCTTCCACTGCTCCGGCACGGCACGCATGGGGGTCGATGACCTCGCCGTGGTCGATCCGCAGCTGCGGGTGCGCGGGCTCGAAGGCCTGTGGGTGGCGGATGCCTCGGTGATGCCCAGCATCCCGACCTGCAACACCCAGGCGCCGACGGTCGCCATCGCCGAGCGCGCCGCTGACCTCCTGCGGGCCGCCTGACCGCTGCCACCGGAGTGATGTCCCGCTTCTGCAGGCTTCCGTGCCTCAGAACCTGCAGAAGCGGGACATGACCGCGGCCGGCGGATGCGCGCGGCTCAGGCCGGGGCGAGGAGCGCGTCGAGCGCGAGGAACTGGGCGCGGAAGTCGGCGCGCAGCGCAGCCTTCTCCTCATCGGAGCAGAACGCCACATCGATCCCCTCCAGCGCGATGCGCTTCGCGGTGTCCGCGTCCACGCCCATCGCCGCGAGACCCTCGCGGTATTCGCGGCCGAGGTCGGTGCGGAAGAACATCGCGTCGTCGGTCGACACGGCCAGCGGCAGCCCCGCGTCGATCATGGCGCGGATGCGGTGGCTCGGGCCGAGCGTCCACCCCGAGCAGATCGTCGTCGACACGGGCGTCACCGTGAACCCGATGCCGCGCTCGCGGGCCAGCGCGACCACGGCCGGATCGTCGACGATCCGGTAGCCGTGATCGATACGGTCGACCCCGAGCACCTCGATGGCCTCACGGACGGCGTCCGGCGACGCCGCATCCGTCTCCCCCGCGTGGGCGGTGAGCTTCAGACCATGAGCGCGGGCGAGGGCGAACGCCTCGGCGAAGCGCGTGGGATCCTCGGTGTTCTCCGGGGTGAGGTCATCCTGCCCCACTCCCACCACCTCGGCGCGCGGATGCGCGATCATCTGCTCGACAAGCGCGACAGCCGAGGACGCGGAGTCTCGGCGGTTGATCGCGATGACGACGCGGAATCCCACGCCGAAGTCGCGGTGCGCGGCGCGGAGACCGGCGAGGATCGGGTCGACGACCTGCGGGTACGTCAGGCCCCGCTCGGCGAAGTACTGCGGATTGACGTAGTACTCGCGATAGCGGAGGTTTCCGTCGGCAACCGCCCGGCGGACACCCTCGTAGGCGACCCGCTCGAAGTCCTCCGGGTCGCGCAGCACGTCGTGCGCGAAACGGAACGCGACGAGGAAATCGACGAGGTCGGCGAAGTCGAACAGCGTCGACGGGTCGGACTTCCACAGCCGGACGCTGTGCTTGCCGGCGAGCTCGAGGAACAGGGCCGCATCCATCGTCGAGACGAAGTGGCAGTGCAGTTCGGTCTTCGGCAGCAGTTGAAGGTAATCGGCGTACGAGATCATGCGTCACTCCCGGGGAGGG
Source organism: Microbacterium sp. Z10_103 (assembly GCF_058310455.1). Lineage (NCBI taxonomy): Bacteria > Bacillati > Actinomycetota > Actinomycetes > Micrococcales > Microbacteriaceae > Microbacterium > Microbacterium sp. Z10_103. Next base: position 3,323,418 of record NZ_JBZEGK010000001.1, on the reverse strand, counting down.
TGGTGCCCTGCTTCACCACGAGAAGCCGGTACGGTTGCGCGCTGGCCGACCACCAGCGATGCGGCACGCCGCCGGCGTAATAGGCCGAGTCGCCCGGCGCCAGCAGAAGCTCCTGATCGCCCGCCTCCACGCGGACCTCCCCCTCGACGACATAGAGGAATTCGTCCTCGTGGTGGACGAACACCTCTCCGGGCTCGGCGTTGGCCGCCTCCACCTCGAGGGGATGCAGCGGCCGCACCCCGTTCGCGAGCATCCGCGCAGCACCCCCCGCAAAGCTCTCGTCCAAGCGGCCTTCGCCCCGCCGGTGCACCTCGACCTCGACGGTCGACAGGTCGGGCGGCTCCGCCGCGGCGATCAACTCGATCGGACTCGTCTGCAGAGCCAGCGCGATGCGGCGCAGCGACGACAGGCTCGGCTGCGCGAGCCCGCGTTCGAGCTGGCTGAGGAATGGGTGCGACAGATCGGTCGCTTCGGCCAGCTGCACGAGGGTCATCCCGCGGGCATGCCGGACCTGGCGGATCGAAGCGCCCAGCCGCAGGTTCGCCGCAGCATCCCCTGCCGCGTCGGCGTGCGTCGTGGTCACAGGTGCTCCGTTCCTAGGCCGGGAGGGGCACTCCGTGCGCGGTCGCGTACTCCTCGACGGCTGCGACGGAGGCAGCGCGGCGCGCCGGGGTGAGCCAGGACGCGTCGAACGAATTGATCGCGAGCTGCACGAGGTCGGTCGGCGTCAACCCCGCCTGCTCGGCAAGGGCGACGTAGTTGTCGCCGACGTACGCGCCGAAGTACGCCGGGTCATCGGAGTTGACCATCACGCGCACGCCCTCCCGCAGGAGCCCGACGATCTCGTCGGCCTTCATCTGCTCCGTCACGAACGAGTTCGACACCGGGCACGTGGTGAACCCGATGCCCCGCTCCTTGGCCAACTGCACGAGCGCGGGATCCTCGACGATGTTCGTGCCGTGGTCGATGCGGTCGACCCCGATCTCCTCGAGGACGGCGCGGATGTGGTCGATCGAGCCGACCTGGTCGATGTCGCAGTGCATCGTGAGGAAGAAGCCCTCCGCCTTGGCGCGCGCGAAGACCGCCGCGAACTTCGTGGGCGGGTTGTCGCGCTCATCCGAATCGAGTCCCACCCCGAGGATCCACTGCTTGTACGGCAGCGCCTCCATCAGCGTCGCCATCGCGTACTCGGCGGAGAAGTCGCGCAGGAAGCACAGGATGAGTTCGGCCGAAACGCCCAGTTCGTCCTGCGCCCGCACGGCCGCGCGGCGGTAGCCGGTGATCACGTTCTCGAACGGCACCCCCCGGCTCGTGTGCGCCTGCGGGTCGAAGAACATCTCGGCGTGCACGACGCCCTGCTCCTTCGCCTTGAGCAGATACGCCCACGCGAGGTCGTGGAAGTCGTCCGCCGTCTGCAGGACCCGCATCGCCGGGTAGTACACGGCGAGGAAGCTCGTGAGGTCGGTGAAGTTGTACGTCGCCCGCACCTCCTCCACGGTCTTCTCCGGGAGATCGATGCCGTTGCGCGCGGCGAGGGCGAACTTCAGCTCGGGCTCGAGCGTGCCCTCCAGGTGCAGGTGCAGCTCGGCTTTGGGCAGGCCGTGGGCGAACGCGGACAGGTCGACGGACGTCGTCATAGGAGGTTCCTTCGGGTTGGGGCAGCAGAACGGATGCGGGGGGCAGTCAGGCGCGATCGGCCATCCCCATGCGGGCCAGCACGACCGACTCGACGATCTGCACGAGGTTGTACAGCACGAGCGCGGCGCCGGTGACGAGGACGACCGCCGTCCACACGGCGGAGAACTGCGCCGCGTTGACGTATCCGCCGACGGCACCGCCGATCCCGCCGCCCACGGCGAGCCACTCGGCCAGCAGTGCGCCGGTGATGGCGCCGGGCACCGAGATGCGCACCGCCGCGAAGAACTCCGGGAGGGAGCTCGGGAGGGCGACCTTCCGCAGTCGCGTCCACGCCGTGCCGCCGTATACGGAGATGAGGTCGTTCATCTGGGGTGAGGCCGACTTCAGACCGAACGCGATGTTGACGAGCGCGGGGAAGAGGACGACGATGCCGCCGATGACGGCGACCGAGGCGAACTCGCGGCCGAAGATGAGGATGATGACGGGCGCCATGGCCACGAGCGGCACCGACCGCAACAGCATCGCCATCGGCATCAGCGCGTGCTCGACCCCCTTGCTGAGCTGGAACAGGATCGCGATGAGCAGGGCGACCACGAGACCCGCGGCGAAGCCGACGACCGCGTGCCCCAGCGTGACTGCGAGCTGTCCGAAGAGCTGAGCGCGGTTCGCCTCGGCGTTGGGCATCGTGAACAGGAAGTTCCAGACGTCGACCGGACCCTTCCCGACGTACGCCGAGACCCCGAACAGCCACAGAGCCCCGACCCAGATCACCAGGACCGCGACGATCGTCAGGGCGAAGGTGAGGATGCTGCGGCCGAGCGCGCGCCGTGTCGACGCACGCGTCTCCCGACGGATCTGCTCGTCCAGCTGGGACTGCTGCGCGGCCGCGGCGGGGGTGCTCACGGCGGTGAGAGCGGCTTCGGTCATCGGACCGCTCCCTTCGACCACGGGGCCACCGCACGTGAGATCAGGCCGAGCAGCGCATATCCGGCGAGGGCGACGGCTCCCGAAACGAGAGCGATGTCCCACACTCGCGCCGCGTTGAGCGCCTGCTGGGCAGCGATCATCGCCGGCCCCACCCCCACGGTGATCTTGCCGAAGAACTCGCCCAGCACCGCGCCGAGGAAGGCGGCGGGCACGGCGATCTGCAGCGCGTTCAGGATCGCCGGAAGCGAGGCGATCACGCGCACCTTGCGCAGCTGGGTCAGCCGTGAGCCGCCGTAGACGGTGATGAGGTCGAGGCTGGCCTTGTCGGCGGCCTTCAGTCCCAGGAGCGCTCCGACCACGGTCGTGAAGAAGCAGCTGAGCGCCGCCAGGAAGATCGCGGTCGTCGACGGCTGCCCGGCGGTGGGGATCGGGACGATCACGGTGAGCAGGAGGCCGAGGGCGACGATGGGGATGCAGTAGGTGATGATCGCGATCTGCATCACGGCGCCTTCGAGGCGGGGGACGATCAGCACGACCGTGGAGAGCACCAGCGCGAGACCGTTGCCCCACACGTAGCCGATGCCCGCCTCGGTCAGCGTGATGCCGAAGTTGCGGACGTAGAAGTCGAAGCCCGTCTCGGCGAACTCGACCACGACCTGCAGCGGGGTCGGGATGGCCTGCGCGCCTCCCGGGCCGACGCTGGAGAAGACGGTGGCTGCGAGGATCCACCAGAGCGCGATCACCCCGACAGCGCCGATCAGGCCGGTGACCCACGCGGGAAGGCGGATGTCCTCCCACTGGACCGCGCGCGCCTTCGCTGCGTCAGTGGTCATCGGCAGCAGCGCCCCCCACGCCGAAGAGCAGTTCCTGGGCGTGGTCGACGTACGCGTGGAACTCCGGCGTGCGCATCATCTCCGGTGTGCGCGGGCGCGGGAGGTCGATCGTCATGACCTCCTTGATGCGGCCCGGTCGGGGGCTCATCACCGCGACCTGGTCGGAGAGGAAGATCGCCTCCGAGATCCCGTGCGTCACCAGCAGCGTGGTCGCCGGCTTCTCGGTCCAGATGCGCAGCAGCTCGAGGTTGAGCTTCTGCCGGGTCATGTCATCCAGCGCACCGAAGGGCTCGTCGAAAAGCAGCACCGACGGCTTCATGATGAGCGAGCGCGCGATCGACACCCGCTGGCGCATGCCTCCGGACAACTGCGCCGGCTTGGCCTTCTCGAAGCCCTTCAGACCGACCAGGTCGATCATCTCCGCCACGTAGGCCTTGTCGACGGGTTTGCCCGCGACCTCGAAGGGCAGCTGGATGTTCGACTGCACGCTGCGCCAGGGAAGAAGCGCCGAGTCCTGGAAGGCGATGCCGAGCTCGTTGCCCCGGCGAAGCTCCTTGGGGCTCTTCCCGTCCACGCGGGTGCTGCCGCTGGTGGGATCCTCCAGTCCCGCCAGGATGCGGAGGATCGTCGATTTCCCGCATCCCGACGGCCCCAGCAGCGCCAGGAAGGTGCCCTGGTCGGTGTGGAGGTTGGCATCCTGCAGCGCCACGACGCTCTTGCGCCCCACGCTGAAGACCTTGTTCAGTTCGGTGATCTGCAGGCCGGTGCCCAGGGTCGTCGCCTGGGCACCGGTCTGGGTGGCCGTATCGGTCACAGTCTGTAGCTCTCGGTAGGGGTGGAGATCTCAGCCCATGTAGGCGATGAGATCCGGGTTCTCTTCGTAGACCTCGGCCAGCAGGCTCATGTCGAACAGGTCGGATGCGTCCAGTTCGATGCCCGCGCCGGCAAGGCTCTCGATGGTGGTCCCCTGCAGGTCTTCGGAGATGGTGAACAGACCGTTCTCCTCAGTCTCCTCAGACACCACGAGGAGGTTCTGCGCCTCCGAGCCGGCCAGCGTCTTGGCCGGGTCGAGGTCGAGGTCCACGCCGTAGGTCTCGATCGCCAGGTCGGCACCGGCCTGCGGGTCGGCGAGCGCGTCGGTCCAGCCCCGGATCTCTGCGACCAGGAACGCCTTCAGCATCTCGCGGCTGCTGGCGATCGTCTCGTCGGTCACGGTGAGCGTCTCGGCGACGAACGGCAGGCCGTTCTCCGCGAACGGGAGGTTGGTGGTGGCCATGCCTTCCATCTCGACGGAGATGGACTCGTTGGTGAGGTAGGCGACGAAGCCATCCACCTCGCCGTTGACCAGCGGCGCCGGGTCGTACTGCACCGGAACGATGGTGAGCTCCGACGCATCGATGTCGTTCGCGGCGAGGAGCGCGTTGAACAGCGTGAGGTTGGAGTCCTGCACACCGATCTTCTTGCCCTTGAGGTCATCGGGCGTGGCGATGTTGCCGCCGTCCTCGAGGGACAGCACCGTGAACGGGTTGGCCTGGAAGGTCGCGCCGATGATCTTCAGCGGAGCTCCCTCGTTCGCCACGGCCGCCCCGACCTGCACGGCATCACTCAGCGCGATGTCGGCCGTGCCGCCCAGCAGCTCGGGAACACCGCCCGACGGGCCGGGGATGAGGTTGACCTCCTCGAAGCCCGCCTCTTCGTAGTAGCCGTTGGTGTCGGCGAGGTACTCACCGGCGAACTCTTCGTTGAAGATCCAGCTGAGCTGGACCGTGATGTCGCCGAAGCTCTCGTCAGACCCCTCGGCGGGTTCGGTGGTCGACGCCGTACCGGCGCCGCCGGCGCAAGCGGTGAGGGCGAGGGCGGACAGGGCGACCCCGGCCAGGGCCGCGGTGGCGCGCGATGCGCGCCGGGAAGAGAAGAAGGTCATGTGCTGTGTCTCCAGATGCCGGTGGTGCATTCGGGTAAGGATGCGGCGCCGTCACGGGCTCGACGGTGCTCGGCTGGCTCTGACGTTAAGCGATGTAGATTTCACGAACACTGGCGGGGTGTTTCGGTGCGGTAAACGTGACTGGACGCGCATGGGCCTTATGGTCTAGTAATTAGACCAATCCGTGCGATGTCGCGGAACCCGAGGAGTTCACATGTCCGTGCCACCCGACACCGCCCTGAGCAGCCCCGCCCCCACGCCGCCCGCGCGCGCCCTGCGTGGCAACCTGGGCGCATTCGCCGTCACCTTCATGGTCATCGCCGCCGCCGCGCCGCTCACCGTCGTCGGCGGGCTCGTGCCCATCGGCTTCCTCATCGGCAACGGCATCGGTTTTCCGGTGATGTTCCTCGTGGCCACCGCCATCCTGCTTCTGTTCTCGGTGGGGCTGATGGCGATGAGCAAGCGGCTCCCGGACGCCGGCGCGTTCTTCACCTATATCTCGCACGGGCTCGGACGTATCCCGGGCGTCGCCGCCGCCTACCTCGCGGTGGTCACCTACACGACGGTTCAGGTCGCCGTCTTCTCCTACCTCGGCGGGACCGTCAGCTCGAGCATCGTGCTCTTGGGTGGCCCCGAGATCCCCTGGTGGATCTTCACGCTGGTCTCCGTGGCGCTCGTAGGCGTGCTGGGCTATCGGCACATCCACCTGAGTTCGAAGGTGCTGCTGGTGGTCTTGCTGGCCGAAGTGGGTGTCGTGCTGGTGCTGGCGCTCGTCATCCTCATCACCGGCGGAGCGGCCGGGGTGACGCTGTCGCCGTTCTCGCTCGAGAACATCCTCTCGGGCTCCCCCGCGCTCGGCCTGATGTTCGCCATCGCCGGGTTCATCGGCTTCGAGTCCACGGTCGTCTACCGCCGCGAGGTGCGCGACCCCGACCGGACCATCCCGCGCGCCACCTACGGATCGGCCATCACGATCGGCGTCTTCTACGCCTTCGCTGCCTGGGCCGTCGTCATCGGAGTGGGAGAAGCCGACCTGTTCGATGTCGCAGCGGAAGACCCGGCCACACTTCTGGCTCGCGTCACCGACCAGTACCTCGGCCCGATCGGGTCCGTCGTGGTGGCCGTGCTGCTGGTGGGCAGCATGTTCGCCGCGGTCCTCTCCCTGCACAACGTGCTGACCCGGTACTTCCACACCATGGGCGACGCGCGCCTCCTCCCCGGAGCGCTCGCTGCCGTGCACCCGCGCCACTCGTCCCCGCACCGCGCGTCTCTCGTCCAGGTGACCATCGCCGGGGCGGCGATCGCCCTCACGGCCATCGTCGGCATCACGCCGGCCCAGGCCTTCGCCTGGTACGCGGGGATCGGCACGCTCGCGATCGTGCTGCTGATGGCCGCCACGTGCCTGGCCGTCGTCGTGTACTTCGCCCGCCGCCGCGCCGGCGCCAACCTCTGGCAGGCGTTCATTGCTCCGGGCCTCGGCCTCATCGGCCTCGTCATCGCGGCGTGGCTGATCGCGGAGAACTTCCCGCTTCTGGTGGGCGACACCGATGCTGAGGGCAACCCGACCTGGGGCCTCATCAGCGCCATCCTGCTGGCCGTGGTCATCGCGGCGCCGCTCATCGGCGTCATCCAGGCGCTCGTCATCCGCTCCCGGGACGCGCAGGCATACGCGCACATCACCGAAAGGCTCGACCAGGAATGACAGAAGCGCCCGCCCGACACCCCTTCTCGGGCGCCCCGCTGATCGCCATCACGGGGCGACGGGGCGCGGGAGCACTCATCGGCGCCCCGCGCGGTTTCGCCGACGCCCCCGTCGACATCTACCTCAGCGAGTACGCGGAATCCGTCGTCCGTGCCGGCGGTCTCCCGGTGCACATCCCGCTCGTAGCGGACGCGGCCCTCGTCATGGACCGCATGGACGGCCTGCTCATCGCGGGCGGCGAGGACGTCGACCCCCGCCGTTACGGCCAGAGCCCGGGACCGTGGACGACCGTGGTGGATCCCCTGCGCGACCAGTACGAGATCGACCTGATCGCGGCGGCGATCGCGCGGGATGTGCCCGTGCTCGGAATCTGCCGAGGTCAGCAGATCCTCAACGTCGCCCGCGGCGGCACCCTGGTGCAGCACCTCGAGTTCGGCGAGGGGGAGTCGCACGGGTCCTACGCCTACCCTCGCGCCCACCGCGTGCACGACGTGGAGTTCACCCCTGACAGCACGCTCGCGCGGGTGTACGGATCGACCGTGCGGGTGAACTCGTTCCATCACCAGGCCGTGGATCGCCCCGGCGAGGGCGTCGTCGTCGCCGGTCGCGCGTCGGACGGCGTGATCGAAGCCATCGAGGTCGAAGGCGCCCGCGCGCTCGGGGTCCAGTGGCATCCGGAGGTGTTCGGCGGCGACCCGATCTTCGACTGGCTGGTTCGCTCGGCAGCCGCCGTTTCTGTATCAACCGACGCCCAGGAGGCAGCAGCATGAACGCACGGCACGCGGACCGATCCGCATTCATCACGGGCGGAGGCTCGGGCATCGGGCGCGAGACGTCCCTGCGTCTGGCGTCCGAGGGCGCTCGGATGATGGTGACGGATGTCGACCTCGCCGCGGCGGAGGAGACGGCGGCGCTGATCCGGCAGGCCGGCGGGACGGCTCTTGCCGCTCGCGTCGATGTGCGTAACCGCGCCGAGATCGCCGCTGCCGCCGCGACGGCCGTGGAGCAGTGGGGCGCCCTGCACCTCCTCATCAACAACGCCGGACTCGTCACCAACCACTCCCTGGCCGACCTCACCGAGGACGCATGGGACCTCGTGCTCGACGTCAACCTCAAGGGGCAGTTCCTGGTGGCCCAGGAAGTCGCCCCGCACATCGCCGCCGCCGGTGGTGGAGCGATCGTGAATCTGTCCACGGTGGAGGCGCTCGTCGTCGTCACCAGCGGCACCACGGCCCAGCCGCACTACAACGCCAGCAAGGGAGGAGTGCCCATGCTGACGAAGGCTCTCGCCGTGGAACTCGCGCAGGACAACATCCGCGTCAACTGCGTGGCGCCGGGTCCGATCGCGACGGACTTCTTCTCCTACGAGGGCGTCACCAGCCCCGAGGCGATGGATTTCATGGGGCAACGCCTCCTCGTCAAGCGGGTGGGAACCCCCGCCGACATCGCCTCAGCGGTGTCGTGGCTGCTCTCGGACGAGGCCAGCTGGATCGATGGCATCCAGCTGCCCGTCGACGGCGGATGGCTCACCCGATGAGCGTCGACTACCTTCTCGAGGTCGCCGAGCTCGAGAACGCCGGCATCCACACCGTCATCGTCGCCACCCCGGATCTGCAGGGGCGCCTGGTCGGCCGACGCGTGCCCGTGGAGCGCTTCGCCTCGATCGTGGAGTCCGGGATCGAGATCTGCACGTGCGCGTGGGGATGGGACGTCGACCAGTCCTTCGACCTCATCGGAGCCAATGTCCTCGCGGTGTGCTCGATGCACAACGGCGTCCCCGATGTCGCCCTGATCCCGGACCTCGCCACGCTGCGGCGGGCGGCATGGCTGGACGGTATCGCCATCTGCCTCGCCGACCCGGTGTGGCCGGAAACCGGCGAGCCGCTCGGAATCTCGCCGCGAGTCCTCCTGAAGCAGGAGCTGGGTCGGTACGACGGTCTCGGGTACATCCCGAAGGCGGGCACGGAGCTGGAGTTCTACCTGTTCCGCAACGACCCCCGTGCATTGCGGCTGGGAGGGTTCCGCGACCTCGAGCCCACGACGCTCACGCCGAGCGACTTCCTCATCCACGAGGGCAACGCCTACGAACCCTTCTTCCGCAAGCTCCGGCAGGATCTCCGCGACAGCGGGATCGAGATGGAAGCAGCGCAGTCCGAGTGGGGGCTGGGGCAGTGGGAGATGACCTTCGCGTACGGCGACCCGCTCGAGATGGCCGACCGTCACGCGCTGTACAAACTGGCGGTGCGCGACAGCGCCGTGGCCGCCGGAATGTCAGTGACGTTCATGGCGCGCCCATTGAACGGTCAGCCCGGGTCGTCGTGCCACGTGCACTTCTCACTCCTGGACACGGGCGGCGAGCCGGTCTTCTGGGACGCGTCGGCCGACCACCATATGAGCGACAAGCTTCGGCAGGCGGTGGGCGGGGTCCTGGAGCACGCCCCGGCCCTCATGGCCTGGTATGCGCCGACCATCAACTCCTATCGGCGGACCAACTCGCAAGAAGTCGCCGGCTTCGGACGCACCTGGGGCATCCAGAACCGCTCGGTGTCCGTGCGGGTCGTGGGGCACTCGCCCTCCGCGTTGCGTTTCGAATTCCGCCTCCCCGGCGCCGACACGAATCCGTACTTGACCCTCACCGGACTTCTGGCCTCGGCTCGCGACGGCCTCGAGCGCGGGGTGGTTCCGCCGGAACTGACCCGCGGCAACGCCTACGAGGGAGAGGCCGACTCGGGCATGCCCACGACGCTCGCAGAAGCATCCCGCCTGTTCTCGGGCTCGGACTTCGTCCGTACGCTGATCGGCGATGACAACACGGATCACTTCCGCATCTTCGCCGACCACGAGTGGAACGTCTTCCAATCCGCGGTCACCCCGTGGGACCTCGAACGCTACTTCGATCGGATCTGAGTGTGACCTTTCCGGAACTGCGCACGTGGATCGGCGGGGCGGCAGAGCCCAGCGCCGTGGCAGACCCCGACGAGCGGGCGCTGCACGATCCGAACACCGGCGAACCTCTGGCCCCCAGCCGGTCGTCCTCACCCGAGCAGCTGGATCGCGCTATCGCCGCGGCGGCGGCGGCACATGAGGACCGGCGCTGGGCGGGTCTCGGAGTGCAGCGCCGGGCGGAGCTCCTGAACGCGTGGGCCGACGGGCTCGACGCGCGCGTCGAGGAGATGGCGCGTCTGGACGCGCTCAACGCGGGCGTGCCGATCGCGGTGACGCGACTGTTCGCGGGCAGCAACGGCGACACCGTGCGTGGTGCTGCCGCCCGCGCCGTCGCGCTGGGGGACGTACAGCGCCTGGACGCGGGAGGACGGGACGTCCACGTGGTGCGGGTGCCGTGGGGTCCGTCGGCCCTGATCGCCCCCTGGAATGCGCCGTCGGCCATGGCGACCAAGAAGCTCGCCTTCGCCCTCGCCGCCGGGGCGCCCGCGGTGCTCAAACCCTCGCCCGCCTCGCCGTGGAGTGCCCAGCTCGTCGTCGAGGCTACTGCCGAGGCCGGCATCCCGGAAGGGGTCGTCTCCCTCGTCCTGGGTGGTGCCGACATCGGCTCAGCGCTCGTCGCCGATCGCCGCATCCGATCGATCGCGATGACCGGTTCGACGCCCACCGGTCGGTCGATCGCGGCGGCCGCTGCACCGCGCTTCACCCGCCTGCGGCTCGAACTCGGGTCGCAGAACGCCGCACTGGTTCTCGCCGATGCCGATCCGGCGGCCTCGGCGAAAGCCCTCGTCGCAGGCGCGATGAAGCTCTCCGGCCAGTGGTGCGAAGCCCCGCGGCGGGTACTGGTGGCGCGCCCACTACTGGACGAACTCGTGGATGCGCTGGCGAGCGAGTTGGGCAACCTCGTCATCGGTTCCAGCCTGGATGAGACGACCACGCTCGGCCCTGTCGCCTTCGAGGGGCGGCGCACGGAACTGCACCGCCAGCGCGAGGCCCTGCTCGCAGCGGGCGCGCGAGCAGTCACAGTGGGGCGGCCTCCTGCCCAGGGCTGGTTCGTGGCGCCCACCCTCCTCATCGGCGAAGATCTCGAACCGGAGGGGGAGATCTTCGGCCCGTTGCTCACCGTGGAGCCCTTCGACGATGTCGCCGGCGCCATCGCGAAGGCCAACAGCGGGCAGGTGGGCCTCGCCGCCTACGTGTTCACGAGGGACGAGCGGGCCGGCATCGAGCTCGGTGCACTCCTGATGGCGGGCGAGGTGAAGATCAACGGGACGAGCCTGTTGGATATGTCGGCCGAATCGGTGCAGAGCTTCTTCGGGGAATCCGGCATCGGGGGGCACGGCGATGCCGACGTACTAGATTTCTTCGCAGGGAAGAGGATCGTCGGGACAGACGCCCCCGGCCTGCCCCTGTGAGGGAGGGATGACCGTGCACCCCGACCCCGGCGAGCCGGACGCCTCGCACGTGCGTTCTGTTCCCGGCTATCAGGCGGTCGTGGACTTCCTCCGGCGGGAGATCATCCTCGGCCGCATCCGTCCCGGCGACAGACTGCCGTCGGAGCGGCGCCTGGCCGAGCAGCTCGGCGTCGCCCGCGAGACCCTGCGGCAGGCATTGCGCGTGCTGGAGGGCAGCGGGCAGGTCGTCATCCACCGGGGTGCCCGCGGCGGGGCGATCGTCCAGGAGTCGATCGTGGACCCACGCCTCATCCTGGACGATGTCGCTACGCGCACGGAGGAGATCCTCGCGCTCGCGGAGTTCCGCAGCGTGGTGGATGCCGCCGCTGCCGGGCTCGCCGCGGTCCGCCGTACCGAGGCCGACCTGGAACTGATGCGGTCAGCCCAGGAAGAACTGTCCGCGGCAACGACCCTCCCCGACTCGCGGCTGGCCGACACCGCGTTCCACCTCGCGGTGGCCCACGCGTCGGGCAACCCCGAACTCGTCCGGGCGATCGAGGACGCGCGCGTGAAGATGTTCGCACCGGTCGACCTACTCAGCTTCCGCTTCCACAAGGAGGCGAGTCTGGAAGGGCACGCGCGCGTCCTCGAAGCGATCACGGACGGCGATTCGCCGCGCGCCACCGACGAGATGCAGCAGCACCTCGCGGTGACCCGCGCCGAGTTCGAACAGCTCCTCCGCGAGTACTCCGACTGACACGTGCGCGCTGCGGCGCTCTGCCCGGTGGGCGAGAAACGACGATCCGGACGAGACAGGACGCGCCGCGCCGTTTCTCGTCCGGAATGTCGTTTCTCGGTGCCATCGCGCAGCCCCTGCGCGCTGCGGGCTCAGCGCATCGTGAGTCCGCCGTTGACGACGAGCACCTGTCCGGTCATCGCCTCTGCCCCCTCGGAGGCGAGGAAGGCGACGGCGTTCGCGGTGTCCTCGGGAACGAGACGGCGCTTCATCGCCTGCCCGGCGACCACGGCATCGAATTGCCCGGGGTCGCCGACGACGCTCTGGGCCATCGGCGTCTCGGTCAGGCCCGGGGCGACAGCAGTCACCGAGATGCCGTGGGCGCCGAGCTCCGCCGCCAGGACGCGCACGGCCCCCACCATCGCCCCCTTCGCGGTGACGTAGGGCAGGAAGCCGCCGGCTTGCGGCGGGATCCACAGCGAGTCCGACACGACCATGACGATGCGTCCGAACGACCGCTCGATCATGCCGGGAGTGAAGGCCTGCGCGAGCCACAGCCCCGCCTCGACGTTGACCGCGAGGAGGGTGCGCCAGCGCTCGGCCTCGAGTTCGGCGAGCGACATCGGGTCGATGATGGCGGCGGCGTGCACCAGGACATCGACTCGGCCGTACCGGTCGAGCACCTCGGCGGCGGCCTGCTTCGTCGTCGTCTCCGACGTCAGGTCGGCGAGGACGTCGCCACCGCGACGGCCGAGCGCGACCGTTTCGTAGCCTCCGGCGCGGAGGGCGCGGGCGATGGCGGCCCCGATCACTCCCGTTCCCCCCGTCACGACCGCCACGCGTTTCTGGTCGTCCATCACGGGATCAGCAGCATCTTGCCGGTCGTGCGGCGCGACTCGATGTCCTTGTGCGCCTGGGCAGCATCCTCGAGCGGGTAGCGCTTTGCGATGGTGACTGTGAGCTCGCCCCGCTGGACACGGGTGAAGAGTTCGGACGAGCGCGCCTTCATCTCTTCCGCCGTGCGGACGTGGTCGTTCGTGATGGGGTAGGTGATCTTGATGCTCCGAGGAATCTCGTTCATCTTGATCGAGGGGACCGCGCCGATGAGGGGCCCGTAGTAGACCATCGTGCCGTGGGTGCGAAGCACATCCAAGGATGCGTCGAAGGTCGACGCGCCGGCGCCGTCGAACACGACGTGCACTCCTTCGCCGCCCGTCAGTTCCTTCACCCGGTCCAGGAACGCGCCGCCCGTGGAGACCAGCACGTGGTCTGCACCGGCATCCTTGACGATCTGGATCTTCTCCTCGCGGGAGACCAGCCCGATGACCGTGCCGCCGCGCGCCTTGATGAGCTGCGTGAGCATGAGCCCGACCCCGCCCGCCGCCGCGTGTACGAGGGCGATGTCACCGGGCTGTACCGAGTGGGAGGCGGTGGCGAAGTGGTCCGCGGTCACTCCGTGGAGGAGCACTGCCGCAGCCGTCTCAATGTCGATCGTCTCGGGAAGCGGCACGACGTAGCGCACGGGAATGACGATCTGCTCGACGTAGCTGCCGTGGGAGTCGATCGTCAGCCACGCCACCCGGTCGCCCGGTGCGTACTCGTCCACACCCTCACCGACCTCGATCACGACGCCCGCGCCTTCCATGCCGGGCACCTCGACGACGCGTTGGGCTCGGATGGCGGTGTCGAAGTAATTCACGCCGATCGCCCGGACGTCGACCAGGACCTCGCCCGCACCGGGGCGCGGGGTGGGATGTTCCTGCACCTGAAGAACCTCGGGGCCGCCTGCTTCGGATATGACAACTTTTCTCATGGGGGCAACGTATGGCGGCAAAATTGTACTCACAAGTACAATTACGCGCATGAGCACACTCAAGGGCGTCGCGACCCGCCTGCGCATCGTCGAAGCAGCCGCGGAGGAGATTCGCGAACGCGGCACGAGCAACACGACACTCGAGGATGTGTGCGCTCGGAGCAACACGGGCAAGGGGCAGCTTTTCTACTACTTCCCCGAGGGTCGGGAGCAGCTGCTGCTGGCCGTCGCTGAATTCGAAGCCGCCCGAGTTTTCGATGACCAGATGCCCTACCTGAGCGAACTCACCTCGCGCGCAGCGTGGCAGCAGTGGCGAGACCTCATTGTCCAGCAGTACCGGGACCAGGGGCTGCACTGCCCACTCGCCGTCTTGATCGCCGACGTGGGCCGGTACAGCCCCCGCGCTCGTGCGGTCACCGCGGGACTCGTGCAGCGCTGGCAGGCCAGTCTCGAAGCGGGGATCGAGGCGACCCAGGCCGCGGGTGAGGCGAACCCGTCGCTGGACGCGCACCGCACCGCGGCGGCGCTGATCGCCGCGATCCAGGGCGGGGTCACGGTCTTGCTGTCCACGGGTACCGCGGAGCACCTCGAGGCGGGCCTGGACCTCTGCCTCGACGGCCTGCTGGCGACGTAAGCCGCGCTCGGCGCCGAGCGAGAAACGACGATCCGGACGAGACAGGACGCGTCGCGCCGTTTCTCGTCCGGAATGTCGTTTCTCGCCGAACGCGGGTGGGCGCGGGTGGGCGCGGGTGGGGGGGTCAGCGGGGCTCGGCGGCTAGGTGGAGCACGGACTCGGCCAGGGCCCGGATGCCGGCACCCACGTCCTCCGCCGACACGGCCTCGTCGGGGTGGTGGCTGATGCCGTCGGGGTTGCGGAGGAACAGCATCCCGACCTCGGTGATCGCTCCGATCGCCATCGCGTCGTGCCCGGCGGGACTGAACAGCGTCGCGGGATCGTCGGCCCCGGGTGCGAGAGCGCCGATGCCGGCTCGGACCACGTCCTGCAGCAGGGGTGCGCAGAACACCGCCGGCGCGGAGTGCACTTCGGATGCCCGCCACCGCAGCCCGCGTCGGCCCATGATCGCGTCGAGTTCGAGGGCGATGGCATCCCACGCGGAGTCGCGGTGTGCGTCGAACTCGCCGCGCAGGTCCAGCGAGAAGCGCGCCTCACCGGGCACGATGTTGACCGCCCCCGGGAACGCCTCCAGCTGACCGACGGTGCCGATGATGTGGTGCTCGCCACGGCAGATGCGCTCCACCGCGAGCGCGGCCTCGCTCGCCCCCAGGAGCGCATCGCGGCGCATGTCGTAGGGGGTGCCGCCGGCGTGCCGCGCCTCGCCCTCGACGACGAGCTGGAACCGGCGGGCGCTGGCGATGGATGACACCACCGCGAGCGACTCGCCGCGCCGGTGAAGCTCGGGGCCCTGCTCGATGTGCGCCTCGAGATATCCGACGAGCTCCTCGGGGCGGCGCGCGGCCTCCGAAATGCGCCCCGGGTCGAGCCCGAACTCGCGGACGGCGTGCCGGAGCGTCACACCGTCGCGGTCGGTGAGCTCCCACCACGCGTCATCCCACGTGCCCGCCACGGCCGACGAACCGAGCAGAGCCTTGCCGAACCGGGTGCCCTCTTCATCGGAGAACGCGATCACTTCTACGGCGAAAGGAAGCGGCGCGTACGCCGACCCGTCCTCGCCGCTCGCCCGCAGCAGCCGGACGACCTCGAGCCCCATGAGCACTCCCGCGATGCCGTCGAACCGTCCGGCGTCGGGCACCGTGTCCAGGTGCGAGCCGATGAGCAGCGCGGGTACGTCGCCCGGGGGCGCATCCAACGGGTCGAGGCGGCCGATCTGGTTCCCCGCCGCGTCCTGCCGCGACACCATGCCGATCTCCCGCATCCACTGCGCGACGAGGCGGTTGACCCGCGCGTGCTCCGGGGAGAGGTACACCCGCTCGATGCGTCCGGGAGTCGCGGTGACGCGCGCGAGCTCGTCGCACCGCGCCATCACCCGAGCCGCCGCCGCGGCGATCCGGTCGGGTCCGACCTGCAAGCGCGCACGCACGTCAGTCGCCGCCCGGCACATCAGCGGCGTAGACGCCCTCGGCCGCCTCGACGCCTCCTCCGGCGGGAACGGATGCGCCGAACCGGCGCAGCACGGATTCCAGCGCCGCGAGAGTCTGCACCACCGCATCCGTGCGGGCGTTGTACCCCATGGTCCCGATCCGCCACACGCGGCCGTGGAGCGGTCCGAACGACGTGCCGATCTCGATGCCGAAGTCGTCCAGGAGGGCGGAGCGCACCGCCTCCCCGGGCACGCCCTCAGGGATTTCGACCGCGACGACGTTGGACATCTTGTGGGTGACGTCGCCGAACACCGCGAGTCCGAGCCCCCGTACGCCAGCGAGCATGGCCTCGCCGTGCAGGCGGTGCCGCGCGATCACGGCCGCGCGGCCCTCCAGGAGCATCACGCGGGCGCATTCCCGGGCGGCGTAGAGCATCGACGTCGCCTCGGTGTGGTGGTTCAGGCGCCGCGGACCCCAGTAGTCGAGGATCATGCCGAGGTCGAAGTAGTTCGAGCGGACGAAATCCGGCGCATCCGGGTCGCCCTCCTCGCGGATGCCCGCCTCGATGCGGGCGCGCGAGCGCACCACCGCTACGGCGCGTTCGGAGAGGGTGAGAGGGGCGGATCCGGACGGGCCACCCAGGCATTTCTGCAGGCCCGCTGTCGCCGCATCCACGCCCCACGCGTCCATCTCGAACTCGTTGCCGCCGAGGGAGGCGGTGGCGTCGGTGTAGAAGAGCACGCCGTGCGCGCGGCAGATCTCGCCGATCTCATCGAGCGGCTGGTTCATCGTCGTGGACGTATCGCCCTGGACGAGCGCCAGCACGTGCGGCTTCACGCGCTCGATCGCCGCGCGGATGACCGACACCGGGAACACCGAACCCCACGGCACCTCGATGGTGTGCACCTCGGCGAGCGCCCGCTCCGCGATCTCGGCAAGGAGGTGCCCGAAACGTCCGAACACCGGCACGAGTACGCGGTCCCCCGGGCGGATGAGGGAGACGAGCGCCGCCTCGATGCCGGCGCGCGACGTGCCATCGATCAGCACGGTGGCGTCGTTGCGCGTCGACCACACCTGCCGGTAGAGGTCCTGGGTCTCCGCCATGGTCGCGGTCATGAACGGGTCGTACTGGCCGACGAGCGGCGCCGACATGGCGCGGAGCACGCTCGGGTACGCCGAGATCGGACCCGGCCCCATGAGGAGCCGGGTCGGCGGATCGATCGGGCCGGGGACGGTGTCGGTCACGGGTACTCCGGGTTCGGGTTCGGGTTGCTGTTCGGGCTCGGGCTGGGGCTCGGGCCGGGGCTCGGGTTCGGGGTGCTGTTCGCCCTCGCCGGCCTTCGGCCCCGAGCGCGCTGCGGCCGCACCGGGGTGCGGGCGAGCATGGCAGGGGTCACGTGGCCGCTCCGGGCCAGGATGCTGCCAGGCGGCGGGCGAGCCGGACGAGGGCGATGTCCGTGCCGGCACGCGAGACGAGCGAGACCCCCACGGGCGCCATCCCCACCCGGGTGGGGATGGTCAGGAGCGGCACCGACACGGCGGGGAGGCCCGCTACGGCGGCCGGGGCCGTCATGCGGAGCGTCGCGGCGCGAAGGGCGTCGATGGCCGCTGCATCCGCCGTTCGCAGCGGTGCCGGACCCGGAACGGTCGGGAAAATGAGCACGCCGTCGCGGGTGAGTGCGGACATCCGCGCACGCACGCTCTCGAGGGTGACGCGAGCGGCGGCTTCTTCTTCGGCAGTCACGGCCGCGCCAACGCGGAAGCGCTCCGCGACCGCCGGTCCGACGGCTCCGGGATGGGCGCGCAGCCACTCGCCGTGGTTGCGCCACGCCTCGGCGCCCTGCACCGCGCGGAAGGCCTCGACACAGGCACCCAGGTCGCCGACGTCGACGCGGGAGACGGAGGGCGGATCATCCGTCGCGGCGAGCGCCGCCACGAGGGCATCGAACGCGTCGCGCGTCGCCGGCTCGGCCTGTGCGTGCACGGGCGCGGGGATGAGGAATCGCCACGGGAGGTCGTCGCTGGACGCGCCGTACACGCTCTCGGTCGATTCGGACCCGTCGTAACTCAGGCACCAGTCGGCGACGCGCTGGAGGGTGTCGCCGTCCCGGGCGAGCCAGCCCACCGTGTCGAAGGACTGCGCCAGGGGCACGAGGCCCTGCCGCGGAACCAGTCCGTGGGTCGTGCGCAGCCCCCACAGCCCTTGGTACGACGCCGGCACGCGGATCGAACCGGCGGTGTCGGTGGCGAGGCCGATCTCGGCCTGGCCCGTGGCGACCGCGGTGGCGGGCCCGCTCGATGAGCCGCCCGGAAGGGCGCCCGGCACCGCGCCGTTGGGCGGTGTGCCGTAGTGCGGGTTGTCGCCCGCGATCGAGTACGCGAACTCGTCGGTGCGAGCGATCCCGCGAAGGGATGCTCCGGCCCGCAGCAGATCGGCCACGGCCTGTGCCGTCGTGGTCTCGGGACGCGCCTCCTCGAGGTACGTCGGATTGCCCGCGCCGATACGGAAGCCCCTGACGGCGAACAGGTCTTTCACCGCGACGGTGAGGCCCGCGAGCGGTCCCTCCCACGCGCCCTGGAAGAACGGGTCGCCCACGCTCCGCCACACCGACCGGTCGAAGGCGGGGGCGCGCGGGGTGACGTGCGCTGCGGTGACCAGCCATCGCCCATCGATGCGCTGCCACACCTGAGTCTGCAGGCCTCGCCCGCCGCCGGAGTAGCGCGACACTGACATGAGAAGGGCAGCGTCGTCGGCGAGCGGCCGGTAGTGGATGCTGTCGATGCTCCGCTGCGTCACGCCGCCGCGCTGCGACCGGAACGCGCGGATGGCGTCGTGTCCGACGAGCAGCCCGGCACCGTCCCCGCGGAGGACATCCGGCCCCGGCGCGAAGGACGCGTCGAGCACATCGAGGTCGTTCTCCACCACGGCGCGCTCGTACTCCTCGAACGCCCGCCGGAGGTCGGGCGGGATGTCGGCCCCGCTGTCGGCCGCGGTGTCGGCCGGACTGTCGGCCCGGGTGTGGGGCGGGGTGTGGGCCGGACTGTCGGCCGCGCCGGTCTTGGACTCCGCGGCATCCGTCATCGTCCGTCCCCCGTCGCCGTGCCCGGTTCAGGAGATGTGGCGAAGACAGGCCCGTTTCGGCCGGATGCTCCTGTTCCGGTCGATTCTCCTGATCTGGGCGTGGGCACGAACGCGGACCCGGGCGCGGGCACGGAACCGGACCCGGGCGCGGGCACGGGCACGGATGCGGACCCGGACGCGGACGCGGGGCGGGCGGGGCGCGGGACGTCGGCGAAGTCCGACTCGCGGATGCGGGCATGGACCCCGGACACGATGTCGACCACCTGCGAGATGTCGAAGTCGGTGGCGGCGCTGAGGTAGGCGTAGGCGAGGTGTTCGTCCATCCCCCACCGCGCCCGGATCAGCGACAGCGCGGCGCGTACGCACCGCCGCATCGCCTCATCGAGGTCGACATCGAGGCCGGTCGGCACGAGGTATTCATCGGTGCGGACGAGGGGTCCGGTCACCTCGCCGAACTCGGCGAGCGCCTCCTCCCGCGGCACGACATCGAAGCGCAGGGTCGCGCGCAGCGAAGCCTCCAGGGCCGTGAGCGCGACCTCCCCGTCGCCCTGGGCGAAGTGCGGGTCGCCGATGTACGCGAGCGCGCCGTCCACCTGCACGGGCAGGTAGAGCACGGTCCCCTCGACGAGGAGGTTGATGTCGATGTTGCCGCCATGCGCACCCGGGGGCACGGAGTGCGGCCGCTCGGACTCGGCCACCGCCACGCCCATCATTCCGAGGAACGGTGCGAGCGGGAAGGTGACGACGCGCTCGCCGCCCTCCGTCACGGGCAGCGTGCCGACGAGACGGCCGTCCCGCTCTTCCACCGCGGCGAACACGCTCACACTCCCGGGCGTGCGCGGCAGCTCCCCGACCAGCGCGCCTTTCCCGTGCCGATTGGAGATGACCCCGTACGGCACGCGCGGCTGCAGACGTTCGACCGTGATCTTGAGCAGGTCGCCCGGCTTCGCGCCGTCGATCCGGATGGGGCCGGTGACCACGTGCGGGCCATCGGATGCAGCATCCCTCGGCACGGTGGCAGCGATCGCGATCGCATCATCCAGCACGGCGGATGCCGCCACCCCGTGTCCGCCGAAGAACCTCACCGGGTTCTTGCCCTGGTCATCGAGGATGCCCTCGTGGCTCACGGTGTCGATCGTCACGGTGTCACCGGTCGCGATGGTGAGCACCGCCGCATCCGTCACGCAGGGCAACCGGCCCCACAGCACGGTGTCGGGCGTGGCGCGCAGGTAGTGCGCCCCGGGCGTCTCGCCGACGCCGGGCTGCAGGATCTCGAACGCCGGCGAGGCTGCCTCAGCGCTCTCCTGCGGAATCTCGATCGTCATCGGTCGTTCCCCCATCCGGCGAGCGTCGCGGGCTCGGCCAGGATCTCACGGCCCGCCCGCGCCACGACGCCCTCACCGGCGCGGTAGGCCGGCATCCCGTGGACCCACGTCGTGCTGACGGCGCCGTGCAGCGTCCGCCCGTCCCACGGCGACATCTTGTTGCGGTACTCCAGGTCCGCGGCGCGCACGAGGTGCGACGCATCCGGGTCGAAGGCGACCAGGTGCGCGGGCTCGCCGGCCGCGATTCGCCCGCGCCCACCGAGGCCGCCGATGCGTGCGGGTCCGGTGGTGAACAGCGGCAGGATCCGCTCGAGCGGGATGCCGCGGCGCCGGGCCTCGGTCCACACCGCGGAGAAGCCGGTCTGCAGCCCCGAGATTCCACCCCAGGCCAGACCGAAGTCGCGCGACTCCTTCAACGCGGGTGTGGACGGCGAATGGTCGCTCACGATCGCGTCCACAGTGCCGTCGAGCACTCCTTCCCACAGGAGATCCCGGTTCGCGGCGTCGCGGATCGGCGGGCAGCACTTGTACTCAGCCGCGCCGGCGGGCACCTCCTCGGCCGTGAGCGTGAGGTAGTGCGGGCACGTCTCGATGGTCAGCGGAACGCCCTCGGCCTTCGCCGCTCGGATGTCCTCGAGGGCGCCGGCATCCGACACGTGCACGATGTGCGCACGTCCCCGCGTGCGGCGAGACGCCTCGATGACCGTTCGGATGGCCGCGCGCTCGCCCGCGGCCGGGCGAGACGCCTCGAAGTCGGTGTAGTCCGTGCCGAGCGGACCGTCGGCGTGCAGGTGCGCCGGGTCTTCGGCGTGGACGATGAGGATGCTGCCGAGCCCGGCGATCTCCGTGAGGGCGGCTTCGAGCTGGACGGCGTCGAGGTGGCCGAACTCGTCGATGCCCGACGGGGACAGGAAGCACTTGAACCCGACCACGCCCGCCGCATCCAGGGCCGCCAGCGCACCGAGGTTCTCCGGTACGGCGCCGCCCCAGAATCCGACGTCGACGGCCAGCTGCCCGGCCGCCGCGGACCGCTTGACGGCGAGGGCCTCGGCGGTCGTGGTGACCGGGATGCTGTTCAGCGGCATGTCCAGCACCGTGGTGACGCCCGCCGCCGCCGCCGCGGCGGTTCCTGTGGCAAACCCCTCCCACTCGGTGCGTCCGGGCTCGTTGAGGTGGACGTGCGAGTCGACCAGGCCGGGCAGCAGCACCTGAGAGTCGGCGAGGACGACGTCGGCGCCGGGGTCGAAGCCATCCACAGCGGTGATGACGCCGTCGGCGACGCGGACGGTCGCCGGGACGAATGCCCCGTGGAGGTACACGCGCTGCGCGGCGACCGAGGCCAATGTGCTCATGCCGCCACCGTACGGTTCCCGCATTTCCCGGATGTTACCCACGGCAACATTCTCGGTCCGCGGCTGCGCCGCGTCGCGTGCGCATAACTCCTCAATTCCAACCCGGCTGTGGCCGCAGCCGCCGTCTTTCCGCGGTGCGCGGGGCGCGGTGATGCAGGAATAAAGGAGTTATGCAGAGCGCAGCCGGAGGATGGGCGCCCGGGGGCGGGTTTCAGAAGCCCGCGCGCCAGTCCCGGATGATCCGGACCACCTCATCGAGGTGGGATTCCAGGAGGAAGTGGCCGCCGTCGATCAGCTCGACGCGGGCCTGCGGGACGTCGGTGCGGAACGCCTCTGCGCCGGCCGCGGCGAAGATCTCGTCGTTCCGGCCCCACACGGCGAGAACCGGGGTCTGCGAGGCGCGCAGCCAGTCATGCACGGCGGGGTACAGCGCGCGGTTGGTCGCGTAGTCGCCGAACAGGTGGAGCTGCGCGCGGTCCACGCCCGGTCGCTGCAGCAGCGCGAGGTCGTGCTCCCATGCATCGGGGTCGATCGTCGTCGTGTCCGCGACGCCGTGCGTGTACTGCCACTCCACCGCCTCGCGCCCCAGCGCCGGCCGGAGGGCCACTTCGTTCTCCGCGGACGGTTCGGCGCCGCACGCCCAGATCGGCGCCCAGAAGTCCGGCACGAAGCCGTCCTCGTATGCGTTGCCGTTCTGCGAGATCACACCCTCCACCGCATCTGGGTCCGCCAACGCCAGCCGCCAGCCGATCGGTGCGCCGTAGTCCTGCACATAGATGGTGAACCTCGTGACCCCGACGACCTCGAGGAACGAGCGCGTGACGTCGGCGAGCGCATCGAAGGTGTAGTCGAAATCGTCCACCGACGGAGCAGACGAACGGCCGAAGCCGATGTGATCGGGCGCGATCACGCGGTAGCGGTCGGCGAGCGCCGGGATGAGGTGACGGAACATGTGGGAGCTCGTGGGGTAGCCGTGGAGCAGGAGCAGGACGGGCGCATCCTCCGGCCCGGCCTCACGGTAGAACACGTCGAGGCCGCCGACGGACACGGTGCGGTGGTGAACGGTTGCCATCTCTAACTCCTAAATATCGTTTAACCGGTTAGCCGCACGCTAGCATGGGACCACGCCCGGCAGCCAGCCCGAGGGTGCGACACGGAGGGATGCAGGCGATGGAGGACGAGGAGCTGCTGTTGGCGCTGCTGAACAGCGCGCCGGTCGTTCGGGGGAAGCCGGCCGACGTCCTGGAAAGCCCCGCCGGTGCACAGATCGCGCAGCGGTTCGGCGGCACGGGATCGAAGGCGGAGACCCGCCACCTCCAGCACGTGCGCGGCGCTCTGCAGGCGGTCATCCGCGGCGAGACCGACCGTTTGGAGGAGCTCGGCACGGTGGTCAGCCGCGCCACCCTGGCACCGGAGGTGGGACCGGGCGGAGTTCAGTGGCAGCTGCAGGCACCTGATGACGAACGCCTCGGAGTGCGCGCCGCGCTGGCGTGGTCGGCCGTGATGGCGGAGCTGCCCGGACGCCTGCGGGCATGCGCCAACGACGAGTGCAATCTGTTCCTCGTCGACCACAGCCGGCCGGGCACCGCCAAATGGTGCTCGATGGGCACGTGCGGAAACCGGATGAAGGCCCGCGCCCACGCGAGCCGCCAGCGGAGCGCCACCTCACGCGGCGCGTGAGCCCGCCGCCAGGAGTGCGACGCGTGCGCCGCCCGGCCGTCGTGTCACGAGCCGGAAATGCGGCACCGCTAGCGTGACTGACATGGAGTTGGACGAGTTCAATACGGCCGATCCGGCCGACGCCACGGCCGTGGTCCGCGTGTGGGCGGACGTGCCGGGGTGGGTGGATGCGGTGGTCGCCGGTCGCCCGTACGCCTCCGTCGACGCCCTCGCTGCGTACGCCGGCGCCCTCGCGGCGACGTGGGCGCCCGCCGACCTCGAGGCCGCGCTCGCCCACCATCCGCGCATCGGCGCTCGGGTCAGCGGCGCGGGCGCGGAGGCCGCCGCATCCCGCCGCGAGCAAGCGTCGATGTCGACAGCCGGCGACGACGTCGCCACCGCGATCGCTGCGGGAAACGCCGCCTACGAGGAGCGCTTCGGACGGGTGTTCCTCATCCGCGCGGCCGGACGCACGCCGAGCGCGATGCTCGCCGAGCTCCAGCGCCGCATGGGCAACGCCCCCGACGTCGAGACGGCGGAAGCCACCGCGCAGCTCGCCGAGATCGCCCTGCTCCGCCTCCGCGCCGCCGTCACGGATGACAGCGACCCCACCCCCGAGGACGCCGAGTGAGCTCGCTCACCACCCACGTCCTGGATGCGGCGACCGGCGAACCGGCCGCGGGCGTCGCAGTCGTCCTCGCCGCCGCATCCGGCGACGCCCTCGGCGCGGTGCTCGCGCAGGGCACGACCGACGGCGACGGGCGCCTCGCCCTCGAGCCGGACCGGCTCGACCCCGGCGACTACGCCCTGACGTTCCGCACCGGCGAGTACTTCGCCGCCCGCGGCACCGAGACGTTCCACCCGTACGTGACGGTGACCTTCACGGTCGACGACTCAGGGCGGCACCTCCACGTGCCCCTGCTGCTGAGCCCGTTCGCGTACTCCACTTACCGCGGCAGTTGAGGGGCGCATGAAGGTTCTGATCGTCGGCGCGGGCATCGGCGGCACGAGTGCCGCGATCGCTCTGCAACGCCTCGGGCACGACGTCGTCGTCTACGACCAGATGCGCGAGAACAAGCCCGTCGGCGCCGCCCTGTCGCTGTGGTCGAACGGCGTGAAGGTGCTCAATTGGCTCGGGCTCGCCGACGAGGTCGCGGCCCTCGGCGGGCAGATGGACGACATGGCCTACATCGACGGCCACACCGGTGAGCAGATGTGCCGCTTCAGCCTCGAACCCGTCACCACGCGAACCGGCCAGCAGGCATATCCCGTCTCGCGCGCCGACCTGCAGGCGCTGCTGATGGATACCGTCGGGCAGAGCCGCATCCATCTCGGCATGCGGCTCGTGGGGATCCACGACGACGGCACCACCGTCACGGCGACCTTCGACGACGGCACGACCGACACCGGCGACCTCTTGATCGGGGCCGACGGCGCCCGATCCTTCACGCGTGACTACGTCACGGCGGATGCGGCGACCCGGCCCGAGCGCACGTACTCGGGGTACACGAATTTCAACGGGCTCGTGCCGATCGACGAGCGCATCAGCCCGGCGAACCAGTGGACCACCTACGTCGCGGAAGGCAAGCGGTGCGCCGTGATGCCGGTCGGGGGCGACCGTTTCTACTTCTTCGTCGACGTGCCGCAGCCGAGCGGCCTGGCCTACGACCGCGAAGCGGACGGGAAGCAGCCGCTCGAGGACGCGTTCGGCGGATGGGGCGCACCGGGGGTGCGGGCACTCCTGGACGCCATCGACCCCGCGGCATCCCTCAACCGCGTGGAGATCTGGGACATCGACCCCTTCCACACGTGGGTGCGCGGACGCGTGGCGATCCTCGGGGATGCCGCCCACAACACGACGCCCGACATCGGGCAGGGGGCGTGCTCGGCGCTGGAGGACAGCTTCGCGCTCGGCATCGTGTTCGCCACGAACACCCTGGGCGTCGAGGATGCGCTCGTGCGCTACCAGCGCATCCGGTCGGAGCGGGCGGGTGACCTCGTGCTGCGTGCCCGCAAGCGTGCGGTGGAGACCCACGCCTTCGACCCCGCCGTGACGGAGGCCTGGTACGACTCCCTCCGCCGCGAAGACGGCACCGGCGTCATCCGCGGCATCGTCGGCAACATCGAGGGCAGTCCGGTCAACCTCGGCGGCGGCGTCCTCGCCTGACCGCGGTCACGGCGCGGTGCCGGGTGGTCCCAGACCCCCCCGGATTCGGATCCCGCCGGCAGACTCGGACGGCCCAGCGTCCCGCATCCGAACCCGGATCAAGGTGGCCCCGACGAGCGCGGCGCGACCGCGAACCCGGGCGAGGGGCGACCGGAGACGCCCCGACCGCGCCTAACTCAGGCCGAACGAGCCTGGCCACCGGTGACACGCGGCCCGCAGGCCCGATCGTCCTGAGTTAGGGACGCGGGAGGGGCACAGCACGCGCGGGGGAAGCCCGGGCGAGGGCACCGGGCAGCGCGAGGATCAGACCGAGAAGAGCGCGTGCAGCGGCGCGTCGCCGAGCAGGTCGCGCCCGCCCAGGGCGTCGATCTCCAGCAGCACCGCCGTGCCGATGACGATGCCGCCCAGCGTCGACACCAGCTCCCGGGCCGCGGCGATGGTGCCGCCGGTGGCCAGGACGTCGTCCATCAGCAGCACGCGCGTGCCCGGTGGGAGGTCGTCGTGCATCTCGATGTCGGCGGTGCCGTACTCCAGCGCGTACGAGACGGATGCGGCGGGGCGCGGCAGCTTGCCGGCCTTGCGGATCGGGACGAGCCCGGCATCGGCCGCGATCGCGGCGGCTCCGGCCAGAAGGAAACCGCGGGCCTCGATCCCGGCGACCACGTCGAAGCCGCCGGCGAACGGCGCGATGAGCGCATCGATGCACGTGCGCAGCGCGGACGCGTCCGCCAGCAGCGGCGTGATGTCGCGGAAGACCACGCCGGGAGCCGGATAGTCGGGGATGCTGCCGATCAGGCTTTCGGCGCGCGCGAGGGCGGCAGGACGTTCGGGCACGCGCCCACCTTACCCGCGAGACGTCGAGGACCCCGGCGCTCCGGCCTTCCCTGCAAGCGCTTGCAGTAGTCTGGCGGGATGACTTTCACGCAGGAGGACGCCCGCACCGAAACGACCGTCGCACCGGGGTCGGAGTGGTGGCGCACCGCCGTCATCTACCAGATCTACCCGCGCTCGTTCGCGGACAGCTCCGGCGACGGCATCGGCGATCTTCCTGGCGTCACCGCCCACCTCGGCGACCTGGGCGACCTGGGCATCGACGCGATCTGGCTGAGCCCCTTCCAGCGCTCGCCGCAGAAGGATGCCGGCTACGACGTGGCCGACTACTGCGACGTCGACCCGCTGTTCGGCACGCTCGCCGACTTCGATGACCTGCTCGCCGGTGCGCACGAGCGCGGTATCCGCATCATCGTCGACCTGGTCCCGAACCACTCGTCCGACCAGCACGAGTGGTTCCAGGCGGCCCTCGCCGCCGGCCCCGGCAGCAGCGAGCGCGCGCGCTACATGTTCCGCGACGGCCGCGGCGCCGACGGCGAACTGCCCCCGAACAACTGGGAGTCGGTGTTCGGCGGCCCCGCCTGGACGCGCGTCACCGAAGCCGACGGCGCCCCGGGCCAGTGGTACCTGCACCTGTTCGACGCGTCCCAGCCCGACTTCGACTGGTCGAACGAGGAGGTGCGTGAGGAGTTCCGCCGCATCCTGCGCTTCTGGCTCGACCGCGGTGTCGACGGGTTCCGCGTCGATGTGGCGCACGGCCTGGTGAAAGAGGCGGGCCTTCCGGACTACACGCCGGACCCGCAGGCAGGGTCCATGGGCGGCAACGAAGCATCGGTGCCGTATTGGGGCCAGCCGGGTGTCCACGAGATCTACCGCGATTGGCACACGCTCCTCGCGGAGTACGACGGTGACCGTGCATTGTGCGCGGAGGCCTGGATGCCCAGCGTCGCGCAGACGGCCCTGTGGGTACGCCCCGACGAAATGCACCAGGCATTCAACTTCGAGTACCTCGAGACGGCGTGGGATGCAGCCAAGCTGCGTGCCGTCATCTCCGAATCGATCACGGCCTACCCCGCGGTCGGTGCACCGAGCACCTGGGTGCTCTCGAACCACGACGTCGTCCGTCACGCGTCGCGCCTCGCCCTGACGGCGGAGAACCCGCAGGGGTCCGGCCTCGGCCCCCTGTCGCCCGGCAAGCCGATCCCCGAGGTGGGGCTCCGCCGAGCTCGTGCCGCGACCGCGCTCATGCTCGCCCTCCCCGGGTCGGCGTACCTCTACCAGGGCGAAGAGCTCGGCCTGCCCGAGGTCATCGACCTTCCCGACGACAGCCGGCAGGACCCCACCTGGTTCCGCACGCAGGGCGAGCGCTACGGGCGCGACGGATGCCGCGTGCCCATCCCGTGGAGCGCAACCGCACCGGCGTACGGCTTCTCCGAGACCGGCGCCTCCTGGCTGCCGCAGCCGGCCGAGTGGGCGGCACTCGCCCGCGAAGCCCAGGTCGGCGACCCGGAGTCGACCCTGGAGCTGTACCGCACCCTCCTCGCCGAGCGTCGGTCCCGGAGCCTCGGGAGCGGCTCGATGGAGTGGCTCGACGGCTTCGGCGACGACGTCGTGGCGTTCCGCAACGGCGACCTGACGGTCATCGCGAACGTCGGCGGCGACACGGTGGCGCTCCCGGCCGGTACGCTCGTGGCCGCGAGCGGTCCGCTCGCGGCAGAGGGCATCCCGGGCGACACGACGGTCTGGATCGCCGCGGACTGACGCGGCGAGCGGGCCGAACGAGCGCGCGAACGAAGCATCCCGTGGGGGGAGTCCGGCGATGGTGAGCATCGACGAGGTCGCGCGGTTGGCCGGCGTGTCGACGGCGACGGTCTCGCGGGCGCTCAGCGGCCGCGGGCACGTCTCCGAGGCCACCCGGACCCGGGTGATGGCCGCCGCCGAGAACCTCGGCTATGTCGTGTCGGCCTCGGCGTCGAGCCTCGCATCGGGGCGAACGCGCAACGTCGGCGTGCTCGTGCCGTTCGTGGACCGCTGGTTCTTCAGCACCGTCCTGAGCGGCATCGCGGCCGCGCTCATGCGGCGCGGCTACGACATCACGCTGTACAGCGTCACGGCCGATCCCGCCGAGCGGCGCATGGTCTTCGAGACGTTCCTGCGCCGGCGACGCATCGATGGACTCATCGCCATCTCCATCGAGCTCGGCGCCGACGAGTCCGAGCGCCTCCACGACCTCGGCATCCCCGTGATCGCGATCGGCGGCCCCAACCCGCAGCTGACCACACTGACCGTGGATGACGTCGCCGTCGCGCGCCTGGCCACCGAACACCTGCTCTCGCTGGGCCACACTCACATCGGGCACATCGGGGCCAATCCCGAGTTCGACATCGACTTCCACATCCCCACCCAGCGCCGACAGGGCTTCGAGCAGGCGCTGTCGGATGCGGGGATTCCGGCGCTGCCCGCACTGTACGAGCCCGCGGACTTCACGATCGAGGGCGGGTTCCGCGCCGCCACGCAGCTGCTCGGGCGGCCCGGCGAGCGCCCCACCGCACTGTTCGCCGCATCCGACGAGATGGCCATCGGAGCGGTGCTCGCCGCGCGCGAGCTCGGCTACCGCGTTCCCGAAGACCTCTCAGTGATCGGCGTCGACGGGCACGAGCTCGGCGAATTCTTCCGGCTCACCACGATCGACCAGTTCCCGCTGGGCCAGGGAGAGCGGGCCGCCGAGGCGATCCTCACCCGGCTCGAGGACCCCGCATCCGTCCCGCACATCCCCGCGCGTCTGCCGTTCGAGCTCGTCGTGCGCGGCACGACCGCCCGCCAGCGCTGACGCCTCCGCCGTCGCACGCGGGTGACGAGGGCCCCGACCCCGCATGCGAGATCCGGGCCGCCCCCTAGGCTCGGGGGATGAGCATCGATCTCGAGAGCCTGTACCGCGACCTGCACCGACACCCCGAGCTGTCCTTTCAGGAGACGCGCACCGCCGGCGTGATCGTGACGCACCTCACCCAGCTCGGGATCGAGTTCGAAGAGGGAGTCGGGCGCACCGGTGTCGTGGCCGTCATCCGCAGCCAGCCCGCCGGCTCCGAGGCCGAAGGTCCGGTCGTCTGGCTGCGCGCCGACATGGACGGGCTGCCGGTCGAGGAGCGGACCAACCTCGACTACGCCAGCACGGCCCGCGGCGTGGACCCCGCCGGCAACAGCGTGCCCGTCATGCACGCGTGCGGGCACGATATGCACGTCACGGCGATGCTCGGGGCGCTGCAGCGCCTCGCGGCCACGCGGGGCGAGTGGTCCGGCACGGTGGTGGCGGTGTTCCAGCCGGCCGAGGAGTACGGCGCCGGCGCGCAGGCCATGATCGCCGACGGCGTGCTCGCCCGGTTCCCGAAGCCCGACATCGTGCTCGGCCAGCACCTCACCCCCCTTCCCGCCGGCACGATCGGGGTGCGCCCGGGCACCCAGATGGCCGCATCCGACGGGCTCACCGTCGTCCTCCACGGCCGCGGCGGCCACGGTTCGCGCCCGCACTCCACGATCGACCCCGTGGTGATGGCGGCAGCCACTGTCATGCGGCTGCAGACGATCGTCTCGCGCGAGGTCGACCCGCGCGATGTCGCCGTGGTCACCGTGGGCTCCATCCACGCCGGGCTCAAGAACAACATCATCCCTGCGGAGGCGAGGCTGGAGCTGAGCCTGCGGTACCCCGACGACGAAGCCCGCGACCGCGTGCTGGAGAAGGTCGAGCGCATCGTGCGGGCCGAGGCCGCCGCATCCGGCGCCGAGGTGCCGCCCGTGATCTCCACCGACCACACCCTCCCGCCCACCATCAACGATGCGGATGCCACGGCCCGCCTGGTCGCGGCGTTCGAGCGGTCGTTCGGGGCGGGCAGTGTCGTCGACCCCGGCATGTTCACCGGGAGCGAGGACGTCTCCTGGTTCGCGCGGGACTCCGGCGTGCCGTTGGTGTACTGGTTCTGGGGCGGCGTCGACCCGCAGGCCTATGGCGAGGCGGTGGCGGCGGGCACCGTGGAACGCGACATCCCCACCAACCACTCCCCCTTCTTCGCTCCGGTCCTCCAGCCGACGATCGACCGCGGCGTGGAGAACCTCGTCGTCGCTGCCCGGGAGTTCCTGGGCTGACGGCGCCCCGTCGCCGGTCAGGCCCGGTAGCGGGATGCCAGCTCCGGCGACTGCGCACCGAATGCGGCGAGGTCGGCGGCGAAGACATCCTCGAGCAGCGCATGCTGCTCCACCCCGGGGGCGGTGACGGTCTCCCCGAGGTCGATGCCGCGGAGGCTGGCGGTGACGACGTCGGCGGCCGTCATACGCGGAACGGCCGACAGGTCCATGCCCTGTCGTTCGTGGAACTCCGTCGCGACCACGCCCGGCAGCAGAACCTGCACGTTCACGCCGCTCGGAGACAGCTCGGCGTTCAGGGTCTGGGAGAAGGCGAGGGCGTAGGCGAGGGTCGACGCGTACACGGCACGTCGCAGCCCGACCTGCTCGAGAGTCGCAGGACCGCTGAAGGCGATCATGCCCGCGACATTGACGATCTGCCCGGCGCCGCGCTCCACCATCCCGGGTGTGATGGCGCGGGTCAGAAGCGTGGGGGCGAGCACCTTCACGCCCACCAGTTCGGCCGCCTCCTCCTCGGGCAGCTCGGTGAACGCCTTGTAGTGAGCGACCCCGGCGTTGTTGACCAGGAACGTCACCGGCTGGTCGCCGACCACGGAGATGACCTCCTGGATTCCCTCGCGCGTCGACAGGTCCGCGACAACGGTCCGCACCGCCACGTCCGGGAACTCGGTGGCGAGTTCGTCGAGGCGCTCCTGACGCCGCCCCACAGCGATGACGTCCGTCCCCCGCGATGCCAGCCGGCGCGCATACTCGCGGCCGATCCCCGACGACGCTCCGGTGACGACAGCCAATCCGGTCATGTCCTCCTCCTTGCTTCAGATACCGCTGCTCCGGTCCTCGTGGCGCCGACCGGATCGTGACCTACCCGCCCGATCTGCCGCCCGATATCCATGGTGGTGCCGGTATCAGTGGGGTGGGTACGCCCCCGTGACAGTGGTCCCCGCAGGACCACGAGCGTGCATCCGCTGGCGATCTAAGATGCGGGCATGGCTTCCCGGCAGAACATGCTCGGCGACTATCTGCGTGCCCAGCGCGCACGCGTCCTCCCCGAGCAGGTCGGCCTTCCCGGCGGACGCAACCGCCGCGTGCCGGGTCTGCGGCGGTCGGAGGTCGCGCTCCTGGCCGGCATCAGCTCGGACTACTACCTCCGCCTCGAGCAGGGTCGCGATCGGCGCCCCTCTCCCCAGATCCTCGAGGCCCTCGCGCGGGTGTTCGGGCTCGACCCCACCGGGACCGCGTACCTGCTGTCGCTGACGGAGCAGTCCGGTGCGCGGCCAGGGAAGCGGCCGCGACGGGAAACCGTGCCGGACAGCGTCGCCCAGCTCTTGACGTCGCTGCACCTGCCGGCTTTCGTCGAGGGCCGCTACTTCGATGTGCTCGCCGCCAATCCCCTCGCCACCGCCGTCTCGCCCCGGTTGGCGGCAGGCGAGAACCGGCTTCGCGCCGTCTTCCTCGATCCGGACGAACGGGCCCTCTACCCCGACTGGGATGACACCACCGCGCGCCTGGTGGCCGGCTTCCGCCGCTCCGTCGGCGCCGACACCACCGACTCACGCTTCATCGACCTCGTCGGGGAGCTCTCTCTGGCCAGCGCCCGATTCCGAGCCCTCTGGGCGCAGCAGGACGTCCAGGCCCGGCAGAGTTGGCCGTCACCATCGACCACCCCCTCGTGGGCGAGCTCACCCTCAATCGCGAGAAACTCCTCATCGGCGACACGCTCCAGAGTCTCTTCCTCGTGATCTACCACCCTGCTCCCGGAAGCGACAGCGCCGACAAACTCGCCTTCCTCGCGTCGTACACGGAGTGACGCCCCTGTCGACTCGCCACCATCCGTCGGATTCTCGGCCGAAACACGACCGAACGTGGCGACTCGACCGGGGGGTCAGTCGGTGAGGAGGCGGTAGCCCATCCCCTGCTCGGTCAGGAGGTACCGGGGGTGCGCCGGCTCGGGCTCGAGCTTCTTCCGCAGTTGCGACACATACAACCTCAGGTAACCCGAGTCCGACACCTGCTCGCTGCCCCACAGCTCCTTCAGCAGGGTCTGGCGCGTCACGAGCGTGCCCGGGTGGCGGGCGAGGAATTCCAGCATCCGCCACTCGGTCGGCGTGAGACGAACGCGGACGCCGTCCCGAGTGACGACGCGGGCGGTCAGATCCACGACCACGTCCCCGAACGCGACGACCGGGTCGGCGGATGCGGCGGTCGTCCGTCGCGACAACGCCCGCAGTCGCGCGAGAAGCTCGTCGATCTGGAACGGCTTCGTCACGTAGTCGTCGGCGCCCGCGTCGAGAGCCTCCACCTTGTCGGCCGACCCCGTCCGTCCCGACACCACGAGGATCGGTGCATCCGTCCAGCCCCGCAGCGCCTGGATGACCCGCACCCCGTCCAGGCGCGGCATCCCGAGGTCGAGCACCACGACGTCGGGACGCTCCTGCGCCGCCACCGTGATCGCCGCGGCCCCATCGGGAGCGGTGACCACGTCGTACCCGTGCGCCGCAAGGGTGATCCGCAGAGCGCGGACCAATTGCGGATCGTCGTCGGCAAGGAGGATCTTCATCGGGGTTCATCCTCACGTGGGCCGTCCGCCGCCGGCAGGGAGATGACCATCGTCAGGCCGCCTCCTGGAGTGTCTTCGGGGGTGAGGGTGCCGCCCATCCCTTCCGTGAAACCGCGCGAGAGGGCGAGGCCGAGGCCGAGGCCTGTCGTGTTGTCCGTGTCGCCGAGGCGCTGGAACGGGGCGAACATGTCGCCGCGGCGCTCGGGCGGAACCCCGGTTCCCGAGTCCACCACGCGGATCTCCACCGTGCCGCCCAGACGACTCGTGGCGATGCGGGCGCGCGTGCCGGCGGGGGCATGGCGGTGGGCGTTGGCGAGCACATTCACGAGCACGCGCTGCAGCAGCACCGGATCTGCCAGAACGAGGGGGAGGTCGGGGTCGAGGGCGAGATCGACCTGATCGGGTCCGAAGTGCAGCTCGTCGACCGCGGAGAGGATCACTCCCGCCGCATCCACCGGCCCGAGGGACACCCCCAGCACGCCGGCCTCAACCCGGCTCACGTCGAGCAGGTCGGTGACGAGGGTCGACAGGGTCGCAAGGCTCTCGTCGGCGGTCGCGAGGAGTTCCCGCCGATCGTCGTCGGAGAGGTGACCGTCCGCGGCGCGCAGCCCGCCGAGTGCCGCGACGGCGGCGGCCAGCGGCCGGCGCAGGTCGTGGCTCACCGCGGAGAGGAGGGCGCTTCGCACCTGGTCGGTCTCGGCGAGCACACCGGCCTCGCGCGCCGATTCGGCCAGGACGGTGCGCTCGAGCGCCGCGCCGAGCTGGGCGACGATGACATCCAGGAGCCGTCGACCGGACGCATCGAGCTCTCCGCCGTGCAGTTCGAGCGTCGCACGAGGGGCAGCGGCCGGGCCGACGGGAAGATGCACGGCACGCTCGTCGCGCACCGGCTCGCCGTCGGTGGCGAGCACCGTGCCGTCGGCGGCGAGAAGGCGCACTCCGGAGAAGCCGAACGCCTCCCGCGCCCGCGTCACCAGCGCAGGAACGGCGCTCTCGCCCCGCAGAACGCTGCCGGCCACCGTCGCGAGCACTTCGGATTCTGCCAACGCCCGTCGCGCCGCGCGTTGACGCCGAGCCGCCTGGTCGACGACGAGGCTCACCAGGATCGCGATCACGACGTACAGGACGATCGACAGGGCGTGCGCGGGATCGGCGATCTCGACGGAGAACATCGGGTCGATGAACAGGAAGTCGAGGGTGAGTCCGGAGAGCACGGCTGCGAACACCGCCGGCCAGATACCGCCGACCAGGGCCGCCACCACGACGAGCAGCTGATAGGCGAGCACATCGGATGTGAGGGAGCCGGGGCCGCCGGCGGCGTACAGCAGCCACGACAGGAGCGGTCCGCCGACGAGGGCGACGACGAAGCCGAGGATGCGGCGCTTGACACTGAGCGCACCGCCCCGGAGGCGCGGGAGCGCCAGGCGCCCTCCGGCGGCGGAGTGCGTCACCATGTGCACGTCGATGTCGCCGGACTCCCGGATGACGGTAGCGCCGATACCAGGACCGGTCAGCGCCGCGGCCAGGCGTCCGCGGCGGCTCACCCCGATGACGAGCTGGGAGGCGTTGACCGAACGGGCGAAACCCACCAGGGCGCGCGCGATGTCGTCGCCGACGACCTGGTGGTAGGTGCCGCCGAGCGATTCGACGAGGGCTCGCTGCGCGGTCAGCGCTCCGGGAACGGCGGAGCGCAGCCCGTCCTGGCTCGAGACGTGGACAGCGAGCAGTTCGCCGCCCGCCGATCGGGCGGCGATCCGCGCGCCCCGACGCAGCAGCGTCTCGCCTTCCGGTCCGCCCGTCAGGGCGACGACGACGCGCTCCCGCGCCTGCCACGAACCTTCGATGCCATGATCCGCGCGATACGTCCGCAGCGCGCTGTCCACCTCGTCGGCCAGCCACAGCAGCGCGAGTTCGCGGAGGGCGGTGAGGTTTCCCAGGCGGAAGTAGTTCGACAGCGCGGCATCGATCCGCTCGGCCGGGTAGACGACACCGGCCGAGAGACGGTCGCGCAGTGACTGCGGGGCAAGGTCGACGACCTCGATCTGGTCGGCGCCGCGGACGACGCCATCCGGGACTGTCTCGCGCTGCACGACGCCGGTGATCTGCTCCACCACATCGCGGAGAGAGGCGATGTGCTGCACGTTGACGGTGGTGATGACGTCGATCCCCGCCGCGAGGATCTCCTCGACGTCGGCCCACCGCTGGCCGTTACGGGAGCCGGGTGCGTTGGTGTGGGCGAGCTCGTCCACCAGCGCGAGGTCGGGTCGGCGCGCGAGGACCGCGTCGACATCCATTTCCTCCAGCGTGACGCCGCGGTGCTCCACCACGCGCCGAGGGATGACCGGGAGACCCTCCGCCTGCGCTGCCGTCGCACTGCGGCCGTGGGTCTCGACGATCGCGATCACCACGTCCCGGCCATCGGCCTGCAGCCGCCGGCCCTCCCCGAGCATTTCGTACGTCTTGCCGACGCCGGGCGCCGCGCCCAGCAGCACCCGCAGCCTCCCCCGCTTCACGACAAGGCCCCCCACCGCTCACCCGCACTGCGGTGCGGGCCGATCGCCGGGCACGCCGCACAATGGTGCGGCGCAACCGCTCGGGGATCGGGATGGGAGGCCATGGCGGAAGTCTGTCAGCCTCCGAGGGCGTCCAGTGCGAGGTTCAGCTCCAGCACGTTCACGCGTTCGGCACCGAGGAAGCCGAGGTCGCGCGGCTTCACGTGCGTCTGTACGAGGTCGCGGACCTCTTCCACCGGGATGCCGCGGGCCTCGGCGACGCGCTCCGCCTGCACGGTGGCGTACGCGACGCTGATGTCGGGGTCGAGCCCCGAGCCGGATGCCGTGACGGCGTCGGCCGGGATCTCCGCACGCGGCACACCGTCGGAGGCGGAGATCGCCGCTTGGCGTTCGGCGATCGCATCCACGAGGTCGGCGTTGTTCGGTCCGAGGTTCGAGCCGCTCGAGGCGCCACCGTCGTATCCGTCGCCTGCGGCGGACGGGCGCGACTGGAAGTATTCGGGCAGCGGTTCGCCGTCGGCGTCGGTCCATCCCTGCCCGATGAGCGATGACCCCACCACGGCTCCCTCGGCGTCGCGCACGAGGGAGCCGTTGGCTTGGGCGGGGAAGACGAGCTGGCCGATCGCGGTGATCAGCAGCAGGTAGCCGACCCCGAGCACGGCGGTGAAGACGAGCATCGCGCGAACGGCGACGCCGGTGGTGCGCAGGGTGGTGCGGGTGTTCGACATGACGATGTCTCCTTGGATTCAGAAGCCCGGAATGAGGCTCACGACGAGGTCGATGAGCTTGATTCCGAGGAAGGGTGCGATCACGCCGCCCAGCCCGTAGATGAGCAGGTTGCGGCTGAGGATGCGCGACGCGCTGGCCGCGCGGTATTTCACGCCGCGGAGCGCCAGGGGGATGAGCACGATGATCACGAGGGCGTTGAAGATGATGGCGCTCGTCACCGCGGATGCCGGCGACGACAACTGCATGATGTTCAGTGCCGCCAGACCGGGGAACACCCCCATGAACATGGCCGGGATGATGGCGAAGTACTTGGCGATGTCGTTCGCGAGGGAGAAGGTCGTGAGCGCGCCCCGCGTGATCAACAGCTGCTTGCCGATGCGGACGATGTCGATGAGCTTCGTCGGGTCCGAATCGAGATCGACCATGTTGCCGGCCTCCTTCGCAGCCGACGTGCCGGTGTTCATCGCCACGCCCACGTCGGCCTGCGCAAGCGCGGGCGCGTCGTTCGTGCCGTCACCGGTCATCGCGACGAGGTTTCCGCCTTCCTGCTCGCGAGTGATCAGGGCGAGCTTGTCCTCCGGGGTGGCCTCGGCGAGGTAGTCATCCACGCCCGCCTCCGCGGCGATGGCCTTGGCGGTGAGCGGGTTGTCTCCCGTGATCATGACCGTGCGGATGCCCATCGCGCGCAGTTCGGCGAAACGCTCGCGCAGGCCCTCTTTGACGACGTCTTTGAGGTGCACGACGCCGAGCACGCGCCCGGTCGGTGACCCGGTCGAGGCGTCGGGGCGGAGAGTGGCCACCACGAGCGGCGTCCCGCCGGACGCGGCGATCGCGTCGGTCTCGCTCATCAGCTGCGCGCCCACCTGCGGTGAGACGCCCGCTCCGGCCGCTTCCAGCCACGCCAGAACCGCGGCTCCGGCGCCCTTGCGCACCTCCGTGCCGTCGGGGAGGTCGAGGCCGCTCATGCGTGTCTGCGCGGTGAAGGGCACCGCGACGGAATCCCGCGGCATCTCGGCCACGATGCCGCCGGCGGCAGCGAGCTCCACGATCGAGGTCCCCTCGGGGGTGGGGTCCGCGAGCGACGACAGGGATGCGGCGCGGGCGAGTTCTTCGACGGCGGTCGCCGAGCCGGTCGAGCCGTCAGGGCCGCCCACCGGGATGAACTCCGACGCCCGCCGGTTGCCGTAGGTGATCGTGCCGGTCTTGTCCAGCAGCAGGGTGGTGACATCGCCCGCCGCCTCCACGGCCCGGCCCGACATCGCCAGGACGTTCCGCTGGACGAGACGATCCATCCCGGCGATGCCGATGGCGCTCATCAGCGCCCCGATGGTGGTCGGGATGAGGCACACCAGGAGGGCGATGAGCACGGGGATCGACACGGGGGATGCGGCGTACGAGGCGATCGGGTTCAGCACCAGCACGACCACGACGAACACGATCGACAGGCTCGCCAGGAGGATGTTGAGCGCGATCTCGTTGGGTGTGCGCTGGCGCGAAGCACCCTCGACCAGCGCGATCATCCGGTCGACGAAGGTCTCGCCGGGCTTCGAGGTGATCCGCACGACGATGCGGTCGGAGAGCACGCGGGTGCCGCCGGTGACGGCGCTGCGGTCGCCGCCGGACTCCCGGACGACGGGCGCGGACTCGCCCGTGATCGCCGATTCGTCCACGGTGGCGATGCCCCAGACGATGTCGCCGTCGCCGGGGATGAGCTCGCCCGCCTCGACCACCACGACGTCGCCGAGCGTGAGATCGGCCGAGGGGACGTCGTCGACGGCGGCGGTGGTCGCCGCGGCATCCTTGACCGGGTCGTATCCCGACACGCGGCGGGCGATCGTGGTGGTGCGGGTCTTGCGCAGCGTGGCCGCCTGAGCCTTACCGCGCCCCTCGGCCACTGCCTCGGCGATATTCGCGAACAGGACCGTGAGCCACAGCCAGACCGCGATGCCCCACGTGAAGCCGGCGGGCACGCTGGCGCCGCCCGAGGCTTCCGCCCCGCCGAGGAAGGGCTCGACGATGGCGATGAGCGTCGTCAGGGCGGCACCGACCCACACGAGGAACATGACGGGATTGCGCCACTGCGCAGCCGGGTTCAGTTTGCGCAGTGCACCGGGAAGGGCGCCGACGATCTGCGATGCGCCGAAGGCGCGCTGCGGCACGCCGGGCCGCGCGACAGGCTCAGCGACCGGCGAACCGGAGGCGGGGCGCGACGAAACGTCTTCGGGGATGGTGGTGGACATCAGGAAAGTCCTTCAGCGAGGGGTCCGAGCGTGAGGACCGGGAAGTAGGTGAGAGCGGTGACGAGGATCGCCACGGCGCCGAGGAGGCCCGCGAACTGCGGCCGGTGGGTGGGCAGCGTTCCGGCGGTGGCCGGGGCTTTGTCCTGCGCGGCAAGCGAACCCGCCAGGGCGAGCGCCAGCACGATGGGCACGAACCTGCCGAGGAGCATCGCCACGCCCAGCGCGGTGTTGAACCACGGGGTGTTGGCCGTGAGCCCGGCGAAGGCCGACCCGTTGTTGTTGGCGGCCGAGGTGAAGGCGTAGAGGACCTCGCTCAACCCGTGCACCCCGGGATTCCAGATCGACGTCGCCTCGACGTCGGCGCGGACGGGCGGGATGGCGAAGCTCAGCGCGGTTCCGGCGAGCACGAGGAGGGGCGTCACGAGGATGTAGAGGCTCGCGAGCTTGATCTCCCGCGGACCGATGCTCTTGCCGAGGTACTCGGGGGTGCGGCCGATGAGCAGCCCGCCCACGAATACCGCGATGACGGCGACGACGAGCATCCCGTAGAGCCCGGCACCGACGCCACCGGGCGCGATCTCGCCGAGCATCATGTTGATCATCGGCAGCATCCCGCCCAGCGCCGTGTAGCTGTCGAGCATCGAGTTCACCGCGCCGGTGGAGGTGAGGGTCGATGTGGAATCGAAGAGGGTCGAACCGAAGAGGCCGAACCGCACTTCCTTCCCCTCCATCACGCCTCCGGCCAGCTGCGGCGCCGCACCGCCGGCCGAAGCCTCGGCCCACGTCGCCAGCACCAGGGAGGCGAGGAAGATCGCGGCCATCACGCCGACGATCGTGTAGCCCTGCCGGTTGTCGCCGACGATCCTGCCGAAGGCGCGCGGCATCGCGAACGGGATCACGAGCATGAGGAACACCTGGAAGAGACTCGTCCACGGTGTGGGGTTCTCGAACGGATGCGCCGAGTTGGTGTTGAAGAAGCCGCCGCCGTTGGTGCCGACCAGCTTGATCGCCTCCTGGGAGGCAACCGGTCCTCCCGGAATCGACTGAGCCGCACCGGCGACCGTGGTGGCGTCGGTGAAGCCCGCGAAGTTCTGCACGACCCCGCCGGCGAGAAGCACGACCGCAGCCACGACCGCGAACGGCAGCAACAGGCGATACGTTCCCCGCACGAGGTCGACCCAGAAGTTGCCGATCGTCCCGGAGCGGCGGGAGGCGAAGCCGCGGACGAGCGCGATCGCCACGGCGATGCCGACCGCAGCCGAGACGAAGTTCTGCACCGCGAGCGCGGCGAACTGCACGGTGTAGCCGAGCGTCAACTCGGGCGAGTACGACTGCCAGTTCGTGTTCGTCACGAACGAGACGGCCGTGTTGAAGGACAGGTGTTCGCTCGGAGCCGGCAGGCCCAGCGCGTAAGGGAGGAACTCCTGCAGTCGCTGGAGCCCGTAAACGGCGAGCACACCCACGAGCGAGAACAGCAGCACGCCACGGAGGTAGGCCTGCCAGGTCTGGGTCGACCGGGAGTCGACTCCGATCAGCCGATAGGTTCCCCGTTCGACAGCGAGGTCTTTCGACGAGGTGTAGATGCGGGCGATGTAATCGCCCAGCGGGCGGTAGGCCACCGCCAGTGCCAGCGCCAGCGTGCCCGCCTGGAGGACCGCGAACCAGATGTCCATCGCGCTCATCAGAACTTCTCCGGACGGACGAGGGCGACGACGAGGTACACGAGGGCAGCGACCGCGAGCGCGGCGGCCAGCAGTGAGATGACGGTCACAGCTTCTCGACCCCCTTGGCGACGAGGCCGATCACGGCGAAGATCGCGATGGTGGCGGCGACATAGATCAGATCGAGCACGAGGACTCCGGACGGGTAGGGACCGCGCGACGGCTGGAACGCGGATGGCCCAGCACACCGGGCCACGCTCCGATGCAACACCGGCAGAGGGTGCACACATCGTCGTCCTAACGATTTCCATACGAATGACGAACGGACTCTCACAGCACGCTGACACCGGCCTCGACGCAGACCGTACCTAGTGTTGCTATGTACTGGTACTCGGCGTTACTATGTACCGGTACCCAGCATCACTGAGTAGCGGAGGGGAGACGTTATGGGCAAACCGGACACCGAGATGCTCAAGGGCGTCCTCGAGGGGATCGTCCTCGCGGTGCTCGCACGACGATCCGCGTACGGGTACGAGATCACCGCGGGGCTGCGTGAGCGGGGTTTCACCGACATCGCCGAGGGGACGATCTACGCACTCCTCGTCCGCATCGAGCAACGCGGACTGGTCGACGTGGAGAAGGTCCCCTCCGAGAAGGGGCCGCCGCGGAAGGTCTACACGCTCAACACCACGGGGCGGGAGCAGCTCGCCGAATTCTGGAAGACCTGGGGTTTTCTCGCCGAACGGCTGGAACAGCTCCGCGAGGAAGGAGACTGACCATGGCCTGGTACGAGAAGATCATCGGCGACCTGGGGCAGAAGAAGCGGTACCTGGCCTACAAGGCGCGCGTCCGGCGCCTTCCGGGTCCTTACCGTCACGCCGCGGCCGCCCTCGAGCGCTACCTGCTGCATCTGGGGCCGAGCAACGACGGCGCCAGCCTCATCGCGATGCTCGACGACCTCGGCGACCTCTTCGAGCAGAGCGCGGCCAGCGGCATCCCGATCCGCGATGTCGTCGGCAGCGACCCTGTCGCCTTCGCCGACACGTTCATGCAGAACTACGGCGGCGGGAGCTGGATCCGTACCGAACAGTCCCGCCTCGAGAAAGCCATCGACACGGCCGATCGGGAGCAGACGCCCTGACCAGCGCGCGCGTCGCCTGACACCCGGCACGACACGCCCTCCGGCCCCACGGCCCGAGGCGATGGCCTCGTGCGCCCTTCGACAGCACCTCCACCAACGTTCAAGGAAGCCACCATGACAACCGCCATCCACGTCCGAGGCCTGGAAAAGGCCTTCGGCGACGTGTCCGTCCTCCGCGGCGTCGACCTCGACGTCACCCGCGGCAGCATCTTCGCTCTCCTCGGTTCCAACGGCGCCGGAAAGACGACGATCGTGAAGATCCTCGCCACGCTGCTTTCTGCCGACGCCGGCTCGGCCCTCATCGACGGGCGCGACGTGTTCACGGAGCCGGCCGGGGTCCGTTCTTCGATCAGCCTCACCGGCCAGTTCGCCGCCGTCGACGAGGTGCTCACCGGCCGCGAGAACCTCGTGCTCGTGGCGCGGCTCCGGCACCAGAAAGACCCCGGGCGCATCGCGGACGACCTGCTCGCTCGCTTCCAGCTCACCGACGCAGGGTCGCGCAGGGCATCGACCTACTCGGGAGGCATGCGTCGTCGGCTCGACATCGCCATGAGCCTGATCGGCCGCCCGCCGGTGATCTTCCTGGACGAACCCACGACGGGCCTTGACCCCGAGGCCCGCATCGAGGTGTGGCGCGCCGTGCGGGAACCCGCCGCCGGAGGCACCACCGTGCTGCTGACGACGCAGTACCTCGACGAGGCCGAGCATCTCGCGGATCGGATCGCGATCCTCCACGAGGGCCGGATCATCGCGAACGGCACTCTCGCGGAGCTGAAGGCGCTCCTTCCTCCCGCGACCGTGGAGTACGTCGAGAAGCAACCCACACTCGAGGAGATCTTCCTCGCCATCGTCGGCGGCACCCACCGCACGCCGCCCACCGCCGGTCCGGCCCGCGACTGAGGAGCACCCCATGACCAACCACTTCTTCGGCGACACCGCCGTGCTCACCGGGAGATCGCTGCGCCACATCCTGCGGAGTCCGGACACCATCATCACGACGGCGGTCACCCCGATCGCACTGATGC
This sequence comes from Microbacterium sp. Z10_103, assembly GCF_058310455.1. Lineage (NCBI taxonomy): Bacteria > Bacillati > Actinomycetota > Actinomycetes > Micrococcales > Microbacteriaceae > Microbacterium > Microbacterium sp. Z10_103. The sequence goes on along the minus strand of NZ_JBZEGK010000001.1, from coordinate 3,281,028 downwards.
TGCTGTTCGTCTACGTCTTCGGCGGGGCGATCGACACCGGCACGCAGTCCTACATCGACTACATGCTCCCCGGCATCCTCCTCATCACCGTCGCATCCGGCATCGCGTACACCGCGTACCGGCTGTTCCTCGATCTGCAGGGCGGAATCTTCGAGCGCTTCCAGTCGATGCCCATTGCCCGGTCGTCGGTCCTGTGGGGTCATGTCCTGACCTCGCTGGTGGCGAACGCGACCTCCCTCGTCATCGTGGTCGCCGTCGCGCTGCTGCTGGGCTTCCGGTCGGGAGCAGGGGTGCTGGCGTGGCTCGCTGTGACGGGGATGCTGCTCCTGTTCACCCTCGCGCTGACCTGGATCGCGGTCATCGCCGGCCTGTCGGCGAAGACGGTGGACGGCGCGAGCGCGTTCTCCTACCCGCTGATCTTCCTTCCGTTCATCAGCTCGGCGTTCGTTCCCACCGACACGATGCCCGGCCCCGTGCGCTGGTTCGCCGAGAACCAGCCGGTCACGTCCATCGTCAATTCCACCCGCGACCTGTTCGCGCAGCGCCCGGTCGGTGCAGACATCTGGATCGCCCTGGCCTGGTGCCTCGGCATCCTCGTGGTGGCCTTCTTCCTCGCGCTGCGGATCTACCGGCGGAAGGCGGCCTGACCCACCACGTCCCCCTCGTCGAGTTAGATCCGGTTGGCGGCGGCGCAGGCGGGGATTCCCCACGTGCAGGCGTCGACCCACGACATCGCCGAGACCCCATCGGGGACGGCCCGCGCATCGGTGCGGAGACACCGGTCCAGCCGATCGGCTGACGTGTCGTCGTCGGCGAAGATGAGAGCCAGCGAGAGCGGCTCCCCGCGGACCATCTCGCTCCGGGCGTGGAGGTTCTCCGCCGCCGCCACGGCCAGCTCACGCTCGTGGGGCGTGGCGTCCCGGGCACCGGTCCAGACGACGGCGATCACCCGGCGGACGTCCAGCCGTGCGTGCAGCTCGACCGACAGCTCGGCCATCGCCTGGTGAAGGCGAGAGCGGAGTGCGCGCGTGCGGGGGGTGTGACGGGCATCGAAGTCGGCGCGGAGCGTGCCCGGCACCAGATCGGCGACGCGGAGGCATGCCAGGTCGGTGTCGCTGTTCATGCGAGGTCCTCCGCATCCGCCCGCTCCTCGAGCTCGGGATATCCCGCGGCGTACGTCGCCTCCACGCGTGCGCACCGCGAGAGAACGCGGTCGCGGACGGGCATGTCAGCGCTCCCCGCGGGGAACGCGGACCTCGCCCACGGAGTGTCCGCCGGGGCAGGGCACCGCGATGACATCGCCCACGCGCACGTCGCCGGGCAGGACGACGCTGGCGGACGGCTCGTCCGCGTCCGCATCCCACACCGCCAGCGACACGTCACGCGCGTGCGACACGCGGCCCAGCAGGCGAGCCTCCCGCCACACCGGATGGACGGGAGACAGGCACGCGTCGATGCGGATGGTGCGGTCGTCCGTGGCCACCACGCGCGCGACGACGACCGTGGCGCTGTCGGTGGGCGACGCCGTCCCTCCGGAGAAGGGGATGACGGCGGGGCCGGTGCAGACGCACGGCGTCCCGCAGATCTCGGCGTACCGCGTCAGCGAGATCGCCGACACCGTCACGTCGTCGATCCCGGCGCGCGCGCCGGCCGGCCAGGCAGTGCGATCGAAGGGTGCGGGGATGCTGTCGCGCAGCGTGGGGAGGAGGGTGGTGAGGGTCACAGCGACCGGTCTACGCCGCCCCGCCCGGCCGCTCCCGCATCCTTGCGCTTCTCATACGGCGCCCGAGGCAATCCTCACGCAACCCTCTCGTCGACTCGCCACAATCCGCGCCATATCGGGCCGAATCCGGACGGAAGGTGGCGAGTCGACACGGGTGTCAGGCCAGGACGAGCGACTCCAGGCGGGCGTAGCTGGTCTCCATGCCGTCGACCATGCCGGTGCCGAGGATGATGTCGCGGGTGTCCTTGTCCGGATACTCGATCAGCAGGGTCAGGAGCGTCACGCCGTCCTCCTCGTAGAGCGACAGGTCGTTGACGGTGCCCTCCCCCTCCATGCCGATCATGCGCTCCGTGGTCACCGCGCGTCGGGGAGGATCGGAGAGGAGCGTCTCCCCCTCGAAGCCGAACCTCTCCCCCGGCGTCCCGGGCGCCGGTTCCCACTCGTACCGGTAGCGCCCGCCCACGGAGCTGTCCACCTCCGCGACGGGCATCGTCCACCCGTCCGGCCCCAGCAGCCACCGCTTGAGAAGCTCGGGGTCGTGGTGCGCGCGCCACACCAGGTCGCGCGGACCTTGGATGAGTCGGGTGATGCGCACGTGGGTGTCGTCGAGGATCTCGAGCTCGGTTCCCCGCCCGCGCGCATAGTCGCCCAGATCGCGCAGCACGGCGTCGAGCTGGCTCATCGCCATCGTCGCGCCCTCGACCATGCCCATCGCCACCAGCTGCTCGAGCGCCTCGGTCGAGGGGAAGTGCGTGACGCACGTGAGGCGCGACCCTTCGGGGGTCGCCGCGATCGCGAAGGCCATGCGGGAGGTGGGCATGTCAGCGGATGCTGCGCCCGACTCGTCCGCGAACGCGTCGAGCACCTCGTACCCGGCCGGTGCATCTATGGAGAGGAACTCCCAGCGTCCTCGCGAGACGTCTCCGCGCGGCCCCGTCATCACGTAGTTCGCGACCCCGCCAGGCGTGAAGTCGAATTCGTCGAACGTCGCCGGGTATCCCGGGGGGCCCCAGAACCGCTCGAGCTGGCGGGGATCGGTGAAGGCCTTCCACAGTCGCTCGGGGCCGACGGGGAAGTCGGCCAGGAGGGTCATCGTGAGGGCTTCGGGATCGGTGGTCACGGATGTGACGGGCATGACAGTCTCCTTCAGAGCGGGTGGATGCTGCAGCGCCTCGCTGAGGGCCGCAGCATCGGTCAGGTCGCGGGGTCCTCCCGCAGCAGGTCATCGAGGCGGTCGATGCGGGAGCGCCACAGCTGCTCGTACTCGGCGAGCAGCCGACGGGCTCGGGCGATCGTCTCCGGATCGGCGCGCACGAGGCGCTCCCTTCCTTCGGCCCGCTTCACGATGAGGCGAGCCGTCTCCAGCACGGCGACGTGCTTCTGGACGGCGGCGAAGCTCATGTCGTAGCCGGCGGCGAGCGCCGACACGGACTGTTCGCCGGTCAGGGTACGGCGCAGGATGTCGCGCCGCGTGGCGTCGGCGAGGGCCCGGAAGATCCGGTCCACCGCTGCGTCATCGAGTTCACTTTGTACAACCATTTGGTTGTAGGTTAGCGGTGGAGGTGGTCGCCGTCAAGAGCATCTTCGCCTCACCCAGGCACGCCCGGTAGCCTGCCCTCATGACCGGTGACAACGTCGGAGGGCGCGCGAAAGATCGCTTCGCCGACGATGGCCTCCCCGACCCGCTCCGGCCGGGTCGCACCATGCCCGCCCCCGCTGCCGACCAGAACCTCCCGAAGGGCGATGTCCGGGTCGCGTCGTGGATCGCGCTGGTCAGTGCGGTGATCGTGCTGGCGTGGTATTTCAGCATCCTCATCCTCGGCGGCGTGTATCTGGGAGAGCTCAGCACTCCCGCGCAGCTGGCCGTGTGGGCTCTCGCGGCGGTCTCGTTCGTCTGCGGGATCATCTCGCTGAACGCGCGCCGCCACCGGGAACTCGCCGCGGCGGGATTCATCGCGGGCATCGTGTCGCTGCTGGTGAGTCTGACGATCGGCCTTCCCACCGGCTTCCAGATCCTCTACTGACGCGGAGGAGCCGGCCGCCCTGGCACAACTAGACTGAAGGCGTCCGGCATCCCCGAAAACCCTTCGGCCGAACCTGGAGTGCAGCCGCGTGATCACCCCCGCTGAAGACCTCACGGCCGCCCCGGCCGATACCGCCGCCGCGAGAGCGGCAGCACAAGCTGACACCGTCGGGAACGCCGCCGCGACGCCCGAGAAAGAGCAGCCGTACGCGGCGCTCGGGCTCAAGCCCGACGAGTACGCGCGTATCCGCGAGATCCTCGGGCGGCGTCCCACCTCGGGCGAGCTGGCGATGTACTCCGTCATGTGGAGCGAGCACTGCTCGTACAAGTCGAGCAAGATCTACCTGCGCCAGTTCGGCCAGAAGGTCTCCGACGAGATGAAGACGCGTCTCATGGTGGGCATGGGCCAGAACGCCGGCGTCGTCGACATCGGCGAGGGCTGGGCGGTCACCTTCAAGGTGGAGTCACACAACCACCCGAGCTACATCGAACCGTTCCAGGGTGCCGCCACGGGCGTCGGCGGCATCGTCCGCGACATCATCTCGATGGGCGCGCGCCCGGTCGCCGTCATGGACCAGCTGCGCTTCGGCGCCATCGACCACCCCGACACCGCGCGCGTCGTCCACGGCGTGGTCGGCGGAATCTCGTTCTACGGCAACTGCCTGGGGCTGCCCAACATCGGCGGCGAGACCGTGTTCGACTCGGTGTACCAGGGCAACCCGCTCGTCAACGCCCTCGCGGTGGGGGTCCTCCGCCACGAAGACCTCAAGCTCGCGAACGCCTCGGGCGTCGGCAACAAGGTCGTGCTGTTCGGCGCGCGCACCGGCGGCGACGGCATCGGCGGAGCATCCATCCTCGCCTCCGACTCCTTCGACTCGACGGGACCCACGAAGCGCCCCGCCGTTCAGGTGGGCGACCCGTTCGCGGAGAAGGTGCTCATCGAGTGCTGCCTCGAGCTCTACCAGGGCGACCTGGTCGAGGCGATCCAGGACCTCGGGGCCGCCGGCATCTCCTGCGCCACGAGCGAGCTGGCAGCCAACGGCGGCAGCGGCATGAAGGTCGAGCTCTCGCACGTGCTGCTGCGGGACCCGTCGCTGACTCCCGAGGAGATCCTCATGTCGGAGTCGCAGGAGCGCATGATGGCGATTGTGGCGCCCGACAAGCTCGACGCGTTCCTCGCCGTCACCGGAAAGTGGGATGTCGAGACGAGCGTGCTGGGCGAGGTCACCGGCGACGGGCGCCTCGTCATCGACTGGCACGGCCGCGAGATCGTCAACGTCGACCCGTCGACCGTGGCCGTCGACGGCCCGGTGTACGAGCGCCCGGTCGCGTACCCGACGTGGATCGACGCGCTCCGCGAGGACTCGGCCAGCGCCCTCCCCCGCGAGAGCGACCCCGACACGCTGCGCCGTCAGTTCACGCAGCTGCTCTCCAGCCCCAACCTCGCGGACACCTCGTGGATCACGAACCAGTACGACTACTACGTGATGGGTAACACGGCACTGTCGTTCCCCGATGACGCGGGGATGATCCGCGTCGACGAGGAGTCGGGCCTCGGATTCGCGATCGCGACCGACAGCAACGGCCGCTACTGCCAGCTCGACCCCTACGAGGGGGCCAAGCTGGCGCTGGCCGAGGCGTACCGCAACGTCGCGGTCACAGGGGCAGCGCCCGCGGCCGTCACCGACTGCCTGAACTTCGGCAGCCCGGAGAACCCGGAAGTCATGTGGCAGTTCTCGCAGGCCGTCGAGGGACTCGCCGACGGATGCCTCGAACTCGGCATCCCCGTCACCGGCGGCAACGTCTCGTTCTACAACCAGACCGGCGACGCTCCCATCCACCCCACCCCGGTCGTGGGCGTGATGGGCATCATCGACGACGTCGCCAACCGCATCCCCAGCGGCTGGCAGGATCCGGGCGAGAACCTCTACCTGCTCGGGGTGACCGCCACGGAACTGTCGGGTTCGCAGTGGGCCGGCACCATCCACGGCCACCTCGGCGGCCGCCCGCCGCGCGTCGACCTGGCGCAGGAGCGCAAGCTCGCCGAACTGCTCCGCGCGGGCAACGCCCAGGGCCTCATCTCCAGCGCCCACGACCTGTCGTCGGGCGGGCTCGCCCAGACCCTCGCCGAGGGCGTACTGCGCTTCGGCGTCGGCGCGCGGGTATGGCTGACCGAGATCATGGAGCGCGACGGCGTGGATGCGGCGACCGCGCTGTTCTCGGAATCCACCGGGCGCGTGCTGGTCTCGGTCCCCCGCGAGGAGGACGTGAAGTTCCGGGGACTGTGCGCAGGCCGCGGTTACCCGGTCCTCCGGATCGGCGTGACCGACGCGGGGCCCAGCGACGGCACAGAGGCGGCCCTCGAGGTGCAGGGCCTGTTCACCTTCCCCGTGCCGGAGCTGCGCGAGCTGTCGGGCGCCACCCTGCCGGCCGCCTTCGGGCCGACCGTCGTCGAGCCCGCGGCTTAGACTGTCGCCATGACCGACTCGGAGGACTACGGCGACCTCGGCCAGACCCGCCAGCGCCGCATCCGCATCGTCGCCTGGGTCGTGATCGCCTCGCTCATCCTCGTGGGCGGCGGCGCGACGGTGATCTCGCTGTTGCTCGGCTGACCCGGGCGCGCCCCCTGCCGCCCGCCGCTGGACACCCCACCCGACGCCCAGAACATGTGCTCTCGGCGAGAACACCCCGTACCGGGCACCAGGACGTGTGGGTTCGCCGAGACCACGCCGCCTCGATGAGAGGCGCGGTTAGCATGAGGACGTGGATCCGCTCTGGCTCGCCGAGGTGTGGTGGATCGCGCCGGCCGCACTGGGCGCGGGCGCGATCGGCTGGGCGGGGGTGCGGATGACCCGGGGCTCCGGGCGAGCGCGCCGCCTCGAACTCGAGGCCGCCCGCCATGACGTCCGCGCCGCCTATGAGGCGCTCACCCGCGCTCGCGCCGGAGTGCTCAGCGCTCGTGCCGCCGTCGCACGCGCCGACGCGGATCGGGTGGCCGGGCGCGGCGCTCCCGGTGCGGCGGCTGCTGCCCGTCGCGCGCTGGCGCAGGCCGAGCGTGATGTGCAAGCGGCGTACGCCGACCTCCGCGCCCGCCGCGCCGGTGTGCGCGCCGCACGGGCCGCTGTTCCCCCGGCGCGGTCCGGACGGGACGCGCTTCCGCTGGCCCGGTTGCTCGCCGAGCACGACGTGCTGCGCTCGCGCTGGCTCGCCTACGAGACGGATGCCGGGAAGGCCATCGACTATCCGTCGATGAGCGACCCGCAGCATCCACTCACCGCCGAATTCCTCCGCGCCCAGGCCGCCGCGCAGTGGCTGCGGCCGGCGAACGCCGAGGTCAAGATGCGCCCGGCCGACTTCGCCGCCTACCGCGACGCCGTCCGTGAGGCCGAGCGCACCTTCGCGGCGGCGGAGCACGCGGCTCGGCGTGCACGCGGCGAGCCGGACGACACCTCCTCGCCCGCCGACCGGTGGTCGGACCTGGCCCGCGACGTCATGGATTCGACGTCCCGCGCGATCGCGCGATCGGCCGAGGCCGTGGCGCGCGCCGCGGAGGCAGGCTGGAAGGGCCGGAAGCGTCCGCCGACGGAGTAGCCGGCTCCTCCCCGCCGACGGAGTAGCCGGCTCCTCTCCCCGCCCCGCGTAGCATGGCGACGTGGACTTCTGGCAGTTCCTCGGCAACTACTGGTGGCTGGCCTTCCCGCTGTTCGGCATCGCCGGCGGGGTGGCGAGCAGCTGGGAAAGAGCCACGCGCCGACGCCACAAGCGGCGACTGGAGATCCTCAAGGCCAAGAGTGAGCTCCAGGCCGCGCAGGCGGCGGGCCTGGGCCGGCCGACTCCCGCCGCTGCGCCCGGCGAATTGTCTGCCGAGTCGCAGCAGGCGCAGCTGGAACGCCTCTTCGCCGCGCACGATGCGGTGACCGCCCGCTGGCTCGAATACGAGCTGGATGTGGCGAAGATGATCGCCTTTCCCGCGATGAGCGACGGCCGCCAGCCGCTCACCGCCGCCTATCTGCGCGCCAAGCGCGTGGCCGACGGACTGCGCCCCGCGTCGGCCAAGGCGCGCCTGACGCCGCTGGAACTCGCGGAGTACCGCAACGCCGTGACCGACTACGAGGTCGCCTTCGACCTCGCCGAACGCGACGCCCGGAGGCTGAAGGACTCCTCGTTCAGCGCCGCGGAGCGCAAACGGCTCGACACGGCGCAGCAGCTGCTCACCATCGCGGTCGACCAGGCAGCCACCCCCGCCGAACGCCAGCTCGCGTACAAGCGCGTGCGGGAGGAACTCGACGGCCTGTTGTCCCTCTCGGACGACGCGATCGACGTGCTCGAGCAGAAGGTCGCACTCGAGCTCCAGGCCGCACCGGATGCGCCGGCTCCCCGCCCCGCGGACGCGCCGACTCCTCGCTCCGCGGATGCGGCATCCGCGCCTCCCCCGCCGCAGCCCCTACCGTCCCGCGCCCCCACGACCCCCGCACGCCCGGGGCCGTCCGGCGACACGGCACCCGGGCGGGTGACCCGCCCCAAGTCCGGGTCGTGAGACCCGGCGCCGAAAGGACGACAGCGCACCGAGCGCACGGCCTGACCCCGCCGTCTTCTCGTGCACTCGCGACGATGTCGTGCACTCGGGGCCAGGCTCAGCGGTGCTTGTGCCGGTGCACGACCGCCGCAGCGGAGGGCTTCGATGCCTCCGACGCACCGACCACGTTCGTCGCGACCACCGTGGCGCGCCAGCGTCCGGAGGGCACCTCCTCGAACGTCACCGTCTTCGCGGGCGCCGCGGTCTCCTGCGTGAACACCTGTCCGGAGGCGGAGGTCAGCGTCACGATGTAGCCGGTGACGGGCGCTGCCGCGCTCGCGCGTGCGGGCTTCCACGTGACGCGCACCTCGTCCCGGGCGACCCGGACTCCCGGCTTTTCGACCGCCTTCGGGGCGGTTCCGACCACGATCTCCTGCTGCAGCCGGTTGAGACCGCGCTCGGCGTCCCAGGTTCCGACGTTGGCCGTGCGGATGGCGAAACGCGGATCCTGCGGGACCGACTCGTCCGGTGCGGGAAGCGCCAGCGACGCGGAATACCGGCCGGCCGGCACGTTGTCGAGCGGCACGGCGAGCGTCACGGACTCCCCCGGCGCCCAGGTCCGCGCATCCTCGTCGAGCGGCACCGTCACCGGACCGGAGGCGCCGTCGAGCACCACCGAGACCGGACGGGGGTTGTAGGGCGCCGCCCACCCCTCGTTGCGGATCACGATCTGCAGCGAAGGATTCGCGCCGCTCACGACACGCGACTGCTCCAGCACGAACCGGTATCCGAGCTGCTTCGCCACCTCCGTCAGGTTCTCATCGCCCCACGAGTTCAGCACGTCCTGGTTGTAGTCGCGGTTCAGGTAGCTGTAGTGGTACCGCGCGAGCTCTGCGGATGCGGAGTCCCACTCAGACCGCGGCGGGTTGACCGTGCAGGTCTCACCGCCCATCGGCAGGAAACGGGTCTCGGCCGCCAGATACTCCTGATCGAGCGTGATCGGGTCGGAGAGGAAGGTGCCGAAGTCATCGGGAGACGCGAGGAAGCAGTCGTTGTGGTGTCCCACGCGCGCGAGTGCGCTGCCGTCGTACGCCTGCTCCGCCGGCAGGGCGCCCGCCCCACCGCTCGGACGGTCGACCGCCCGCTGCTTCGAGAGCATGGTGCGCACCTGCACCATCCTCGACTCGGGCAGCGCCGCCAGCAGAGCGTCCACCACGGCAGTGCGGGCCGCCCAGTCGTCGTCGGTCACGACACCCGGGTTCGCCGGGTCGGCGACGAAGTGATCGGTGTAGTACCCCTCGCCCCACAGACCCACGAATCCGTTCTGCAGGACGGCGATGACGTCGGCATTCGCGCGCAGCACCGGTGTCAGTTGATCGATGTGGGCGAGGACCTGTTCCACAGGCGCGTCGCCGTACGGCGGGGAGTACGGCCAGTCCCCGCCCTGCGCGTACGCGAAGCGCAGGATGACCGACACGCCCGCCGCGCGCGCGGTGGCGAAGTCCGCCGTGAGGGCGTCGAGCAGCGTCGCATCCAGGTCGGCTCCGACATACCGCTCGAGGTACACCACGCGCAGGATCTGCGACACGCCCTCAGCGCGGTAGGCCTCGAGCGCCGACGCGGTGAGCGGTGTCCAGCCGCTGCCGTCAGCGCGCGAATGGGTCTCGGTGTGGCGGTAGAACCCGCGTGCGGGGTTCGCGATCACCGCGTCGTCCTCCTGATATGACACGACGGTCGGGGCTGGGGCTGGACGGGGATGGGTGGCCGCCGCGGGAGTGGCGGTGGTAAGGGCGGCCGCCGCCATCACAGCGGCCGTGAGCACGGGCAGGCCCGCGCGTCGTCGGTGGGTCGTTCGCATCGATCGCTCCTCATGTTCCGGGGGAGAACCACCCGGCGATCCCGGGTGTGAGACGGACGCTAACGGCGCCGGGACCTGCCGTCCACGAAAAGCGGCAAACGCGCAACGCCGGTGAGCGGATGCTTCGTCGCCCCGGTCATGCGACCACGACGCACACCCCGGCGGCACGCAGATCCGCCACCTCCCCCGGGTCGGCAGCGGCGTCGGTCACGAGGACGTCGATCTGCGACGTCGCCGCGATCGAGGCGGCAGACGCGCGGCCCAGCTTCGATCCGTCGGCGACGACGATCGTCCGCCGTGCAGAGGCGACCATCGCGTGATTCGTCCGGGCCTCCGCCGGGTCGTGCGTGCTCACGCCGCCCGCGGCGCTGACACCGTCGGCACCGAGGACGGCGATCCCCACCCGGGCCGCATGGAAACCTCGCTCCGCGAGGGGCCCGACCAGTTCGAACGACTGCGGTCGTAGCCTCCCCCCGGTCATGACCACCGCGCAGCCGGAATGGGCACTCGCGATGCCTGCGATGGTGAGCGAGTTCGTGATGATCGAGATGCCATCACGGTCGGGAAGCTCCCGCGCGACCTCGGCGGTGGTTGTTCCGCCTCCCACGGCGATCGCCAGTGCCCCGGGAGGAAGCAGGCCCACCACTGTCCGGGCGATGCGGCGTTTGGATTCGGTGAAGCGCCCGTCGCGCAGCGCCTCCGGCCGCTCGGGATTCGTGCCTGCGGGGCTGGCTCTTCCGTGGGCACGCACCAGGAGACCCCGCGCGGCCAGCTCCGCCAGATCACGCCGGATGGTGGCCGGGGAGGCACCGGCGATCACCGCGAGGCGGTCGACGGAGGTGCTGCCGCGCTCGGCGAGCGCATCGAGGATGTCGTTCATCCGGCGAGTGCGCCTTGCTGTTGCCTGTGACACCTGCGTGGAGGCCGTCCCTATTTCAGCCCCGACGACGCCAGACCGTCGATCACGCGACGCTGCAGCACGATGAACATGATCAGGACCGGCGCCATTGCCAGGAGGCTGGCTGCCATCGCGACGGGATAGTCGGTCGTGCGGTCGCTCAACAGCGTCGCCAATCCCGCCGACAGCGGCATGTCGGAGCTGTAACTGGTCACCACGAGCGGCCACAGCAGCTCGTTCCACGACCAGAGGACGGTCGTGATGGCCAGCACGCTCATCGTGGGGGTCGCCAGCGGCAGCATGACGCGCCAGAAGATCTGGAACGTGTTCGCCCCGTCCAGGCGCGCCGCCTCCTCCAGCTCGGTCGGCATCGCCAGGAACGCCGTCCTCATGAGGAACGTACCGAAGGCGCTGAACAGGCCGGGCAGCACGAGCCCGCCGATGGAGTTGAGGAGACCGAGGTTCTGGATGATCTGGTACTGCGAGAGCAGGTACACCTGCGAAGGGACCATCAGGATCGATAGGACGACCGCGAGCAGGATGCCGCGGCCCCGGAAGCGCAGCCGCGCGAAGGCGTAACCCGCCATCGTGCACAGCAGGAGCTGGGCGAGCGTGCGGATGACAGTGATGAGAACGGACGTGCCGAACTGGGAGAAGAAGGGCAGCCGCTCGAAGACCTCGGCGTAGTTGTCCCACTGCAGCTCACCCGGCCAGAAGACGGGCGTGACGGACTGCACCTGCTCGTTGGTGGACAGCGACATGATGATCTGCCACAGGAACGGGAAGGCCATGATGACAGCCCCGACGCCGAGCACGATGTGCGCCACGACGTATTCCCGACCGCCCCGGATCCGTCGCGGAGGACGCTCGGCCCTGCGTCGGACCTTCCGATCCGGGGCGACGAGCGTGCGGGTGGTGATCGCCTCAGTCACTCTGAACCCATCTCCGCTGTAACCGGAACTGCAGGAAGGTGACGAATCCGATGATGACGAAGATGATCATCGCCACGGCGGCGGCGTACCCCTTCTCGTTGTTCACGAATCCTGCTTGGTAGAAGTAGTAGACGAGCGACATGCTGCGCGGCAGCGACGAGTTGCTCGCGGTCGTCCCGAGGATCGCGTACAGCAGGTCGAACAGCTGGAAGCACGAAATGACCGTGATGATCGTGACGAAGAAGATGCTGGGGGTGAGCAGCGGCACGGTGATCGCGCGGAACTGCCGCCACCGGCTGGCACCGTCGAGGGAGGCCGCCTCGTAGAACTCGGGCGGGATGGTTTTCAGCCCGGCAGCCAGCACGATCATGGAGAACCCGATCGAGCTCCACAATCCCACGATCGCGACGGCGACGATGGCGAAACCGGGGGTACTGATCCAGTACGGTCCCTGGATGCCCACGAGCGAGAGGACGTAGTTCACGAGACCGAAGTCGCCGTTGAAGATGATGCGCCAGACGAACGCGATCGCGGTGGGCATGGCGACGTAGGGCAGGAAGAAGAGCACGCGGTAGACCGCGGCGAATCGCAGCCCCGGAAGGTTCAGCAGGCTTGCCAGCACGACAGCCAGCGGAACGCCCAGCAACACGATGAGCGTGTACAGCAACGTGTTGCCGAGGGAGAGGTAGAAGCTCGGCTCGGTGAACAGTCGCGCGAAATTCTCGATCCCGGCGAAGGCCGCGTCGCCGAACACGCCGAAGCTGGTGAAAGAGAAGCCGGCGGTCTGGATGATCGGCCAGATGTAGAAGGCACCGATGCCCAATCCGAGCGGTCCGATGAACACCACGGCCCACCACCCGTCGCCCTGGCGTCCAGTGCGCCCCGGGTGCGGGTCACCCCCGCCGCTCCGCGAGGGAGCAACGGGGGTGACCATGGTGCGCTGGGCAAGCGTCAACGCGACTCCTTCGCGAGCGCGTCGTCCATCTTGGTCGCGAGCTCGTCCGTCACCTCGGGCACCGGGCGCTCGCCGGAGAACGCCTGCGGCAGCAGCTCCGCCTCCAGAGCGTTCCACGCGGCGCTGTTGGCGCTCACGGGAAGGGGGCGGGAGTAGGACACCGCATCCAGGAAGACCTGCAGGTCGGCCTGCGGCATCGACTCGGCGAACGACGACTGGGTTCCCTCGAACGCCGGGATGATCGATCCGAACTCGCCCTGGGTCTGCTGCGCTTCCTCCCCGGCGAGATAGACCTGCAGCGCCTGGGCGGCCTGCTTGTTCTCGGAGCCGGCGGCAACCACGTTGGCCACGCCGTGGATGACGGTCGCCTGTTCCTGGCCACGGGGTAGGGGCAGCACGTCCACGCTGTCCACGAACGGCACGTCGGCCAGAGCGGAACGGAACCAGCTGCCGCCCATGTACATGGCGAGCTTCCCGGAGGTGTACCACTGGTCGGCGGAGGTGTCGGTGAGCTGGGCCATGGTCGGGGACGCGCCCGACGCGATCAGGTCGGTCCAGAACTGGATGCCGTCCTGCGTCTCGGGGGTGTTGTATCCCGAGCTCTCGCCGTCGATCACTTCGCCACCGGCCTGGAAGATCGTGTTGTAGTACGTGGTCTGTCCGTCCATGCCTCCGGCAGCGCCGTAGACGCCCTCGCCCGCGAGAGCGGTGGAGATCTGTGCGGCCGTGCTCTGGAAGTCATCCCACGTCCACTCGCCGCTCGGGACGGCGACGCCCGCGCGCTGGAACAGCTCCTCGTTGATCCACACGCCGATGGTGTCCATGTCTTTCGGCACACCGTACGACACGTCATCGACGGTGTAGAGATCGACGAGCGACTCCGGATAGTTCGCCGGGTCGATGTCTCCCGCATCCACCGCACCGGTGATCGGCTCGAGCTTGTCGTTGAGCGCGTACAGCTGGATGTTCGGCCCGTTCATCCAGAACAGGTCCGGGAGAGTGTCGCTCGAGGCCTGCGTCTGCAGCTTGGTCCAGTACTCGCTGAAGGGCGTCACGCTGAGCTTGACGGTGATGTTCGGGTAGATCTCGTTGAAGCCCGCGATGCTCTCCTCGATCGCGTCGACCTGCGCCTGGTCCCACAGGCCGTAGGTGATCTCCGCGGTGAGGTCCTCGTCGGGCGCGGCGTACTCGCCCGAGCCACCCGCTCCCCCGGCGCCGCCGCTGCACGCGGTGGCGGCGAGGGTGACGGCGCTCGCGAGGGCCAGCGCGCCGAGCGCGCGGCGGCCCCATCGGGTCTGTGTCATCGGTTGTTCCTTTCGGTCGGGTGGTGCTGTGATCCGTGCGAGGTGAAGTAGTCGACGACGTCCGCAGGAAGTGCCGGCACGTCGAAGGGGCGCGACCCGGAACGGATGGAGTCCGCCGCGAGCGCGCCGGCGGCCACGGCCGCACGCGCCGCGAGCGGCGACACCACGGTGGGCGTGCCGTGCACCAGGTGCGAAAGGAACTCGCGCATCGTGGCGAGATCGGCGTCCTCGTGTCCGCTCGCGTCTCCGCCGATGTGGTACTCCGCGTCTCCCTCGACCGCCCACTCGCGGCGGCGGTTCCAGACCTTCACCACGCCGTCGGCGGTGTCGCCGATGTTCTCCAGGCGCCCCTCCGTGCCGATGACGGTGTAGTTGCGCCAGTAGTCCGGCGTGAAATGGCACTGCTCGTAGCTGGCGAGCACGCCGTTGTCGAGGGTCATGAGCATCATCGACACGTCTTCGACGTCCACCACCGGGTTCAGCCCCGTGGCCGCGGCCGGCGGCCAATTGTCGAGGGAGAACCAGTCCGGCATCGTCTCGTCGGGACGCTCGCGCCGGTCGGTGATCTCGCCGTAGACCATGAGGTCCCCCATGCCCACCACACGGCGGGTGTAAGCGCCGCAGAGGTAGTGCACGACGTCGAGGTCGTGGCTGGCCTTCTGCAGGAGCAGCGTGTTGGTGCGCGCACGGTCGGCGTGCCAGTCCTTGAAGTAGTAGTCACCGCCGTTGCCGACGAAGTGGCGGACCCACACCGTCTTGATGTCGCCGATCTCCCCGCGGTCGATGATCTGCTTCATGAGCCGGACGACGGCCGCGTGACGGAAGTTGTGGCCGATGTAGAGGACACTGCCCGATCGAGCGGCGGCGGTGAGCACGCGGTCGGCGTCGGGCAGTGTCGTGGCGACCGGTTTCTCGAGGTAGACGGCGACGCCCGCGCCCAGCAGGTGCTCGGCGATGTCGGCGTGCGTGTCATCGGGCGTCGTGACGATGGCGGCCTCCACTGTTCCCGCGGCCAGGAGCTCCGTCACGTCATGGAAGACGGGCACGCCAGGGAACAGCGCCTCCGCACGAGCGCGTCCGTGCGGCGAGGGATCGACCGCGGCGACCACCCGGGCGCCGTCGAACGCCACTCCGACGTGCTGCGCGATCACGCTTCGCGCGCCGACACCGACCACGGCGATGCGGGGGCCGGCGCCCGCATCCGCGGGCCGTTCGACCTTCACGAGGCGTTCACTTCGGTGTGCATGCGACCCATCTTGCACACCGTGAGCGAATTTGTCACGTCTCCGGGTCAATCGATCAGCTTTGACCATTGCCGGACCGCCCAGTGGCGGGCGGTCGCCCCGAAATGAGCGACCGCGGCGCGCGCTCGGGCGGAGCTACGCCTCAGCGCGCGCCGTGCGAAACCGGGGGCGCCACGATGATCTCCACGCCGGCCTTCTCGAACTGCGCCGCGGCCCGCGGGGGCAGCGCACCGTCCGTGACGAGGGTGTCCACATCGTCGAGGGCGCAAATGCGGGCGAACGTCGTCCGGCCGATCTTCGTCTGATCGGCCGCCACGATCACGCGCCGTGCGACGGCGGCGATCTGGCGGCTGGCGTCCGCCTCGCCTTCGTGGAGCGTCGTGGCGCCGAACTCCGCCGTGAGCCCATCGACACCGAGAAGGGCGATGTCGAGACTGAAGTCGTGCAGAGACCTCCCCACCAGGGGCCCGATGAGTTCGTAGGACTGCCGGCGCGGCACTCCTCCAGTCACGACGATCTTGATGTTCTCGCGCACCGACGACTCGAAGGCGATGTTCAGGGCGTTGGTGACGATCGTGACTCCCGGCTCCCCGCCCACGGAGTGCAGGCGCTCGCTGCGCCCGAGGGCGCGTGCCACCTCCGTGACGGTGGTCCCACCGTTCATCCCCACCGTTGCACCCGGGGGGATGAGTGCCTCCACAGCGCGTGCGATCGCCAGCTTGGCGTCGGCCTGTCGCGCGATCTTGTACTGCAGCGGCAGCTCGTAGCCCGATCCCAGTGCCGTGGCACCGCCGTGCGTGCGCGTGACCAGCCGCTGCTCGGCCAAAGTGTTCAGATCGCGCCGCGCGGTCGCGGTGGACACGCCGAGAAGATCGCTCACGTCTGCGATCGTGACGTTGCTGCGTTCGCTGACGAGCTCGAGCACGAGATTGAGCCGCTGTTGTTGGTGCATGACCAGCCTCCCCCGCCCATGCTGACACAGGTCCGGTTGACTCGTGTGATTGGTTCTGCTCAAATTGCTCCTAATCGATCAGTATTGATCTGCTCCTCAGGAAGAAGACCATGAGCCACACCTTCGTCGACGACGAGATCGCCTCACAGCCGCACACCTGGTCCGAGGCGGTGCGGCTGGCTGCGACGGTGACCGACGCGCTCCCCGCATCCGGCGAGCGCGTCGCGTTCGTCGGATGCGGAACGAGCTGGTTCGTGGCGATGGCCGCCGCCGCTCGGCGCGAGGAGCTCGGGCTCGGGGAATCGGATGCCTTCGCGGCCAGTGAATTCCCCGCATCCCGCCGATACGACCGGGTCGTCGCGATCTCGCGATCCGGAACCACGACGGAGGTCGTCGAGCTGCTGCAGCGCCTCGACACTCCGACCACCGTGATCACGGCCGTGCCGGACTCCCCGGCCACCGTGCCGGCCGACGAGGTGGTCGTGCTCGACTTCGCGGACGAGCAGTCGGTCGTGCAGACCCGCTTCGCCACCAGCGTCATCGCGCTCCTGCGCGCGTCGTTCGGCGACGATCTCGACCGCGCCATCTCCGATGCCGAGGCCGCCCTCGACATCGATGTCGCCGCGTTGGTCGGCGCCGACCAGTGCACCTTCGTCGCCACCGGCTGGCCGATCGGGCTCGCCTACGAAGCGGCGCTGAAGACGCGCGAGGCCGCGCAGGCCTGGGCGGAGTCGTACCCGGCGATGGACTACCGGCACGGCCCCATCTCCATCGCGCAGCCCGGCCGACTGGTGTGGAGTCTCGGCGGAACACCGGAGGGGCTGAGTGCGGAGGTGGCGGCCACCGGCGCGACGTTCGTCGAGCACGATCTCGATCCGCTGGCGCGCCTGATCGTGGCGCAGCGCTTCGCCGTCGCGCTGGCGAAGTCCAAGGGACTCGACCCCGACCATCCCCGCTCGCTGACCCGCTCCGTCATCCTGGCGTGACCACCCCTCGCGCCATCGGGATCGACGTCGGCGGGACGACCGTGAAAGCAGTGGTCGCCGATGACGCCGGCGTCGTGCACGCCGAGTCGCGAACAGCCACCATCGCGCCCGACCCGACGGGTGCCGGAGTCGTGGACACCGTCGCCCGGCTTCTCGAAGAATTCGACGATGCACCACGCCTCCCGCTGGGGGTCGTGGTGCCCGGGATCGTCGATGAGCACGCAGGCAGGGCCGTTTCGTCGGCGAACCTCGGGTGGGAGGATCTTCCCCTTGCCGCCCTGCTGGAGCGTCGGTTGGATCGCCACATCGGATTCGGCCACGACGTCCGCGCGGGCGCACTCGCGGAGGCACGCTGGGGCGCGGCGTCCGGCGACGCGGGCATCCTCGCGTTCGTCCCCATCGGCACGGGGATCGCCGCCGCCGTCCTCGTGGGCGGAAGCCCCCTGGTCAGCGGCGGGTGGGCGGGCGAGATCGGTCAGCTCCTCATCCCCGCCGGACCCTTCGCGGGGTTGAGGGTCGAAGAGGTGGCGTCGGCATCCGGGACCGCGCGCCGCGCCGGGCTGCCCGACGCTCGCGCCGTCCTCACCGGGGTCCAGCAGGGCAACGCGACTGCCCGGCGGGCGTGGCATGAGACGGTCGACGTTCTGGCGGATGCTCTCGCGGGCCTCGTCGCGACCACCGGCGCGGAGACGATCGTGCTCGGCGGCGGTCTCGCGCTCGCCGGGCCGGAGCTGGTCGCCCCCCTCGCCCACGCCCTCGACCGGCGGCTCGGGATGCTGCGCAGACCGGCTCTCCGCACCGCGCGACTGGGAGATCGTGCGGCCGCACTGGGTGCGACGCTGCTCGCCTCGGGGCCGCAATGAGCGAGGCCGCCGAACCGTTCGTCGTGGCGGCACCGGCCTTCGGCCTGCCGGTTCCGTCGCTGCGGGCGGGCGCCTCCGCAGACCTCGTCGCCTTCGGGGCGAACGGACGATGCGCGCCATGAAGGCGGGACGATGGCTCGCATCCTGACGGTGACGCCCAACCCCGCGGTCGACGTCACCTACACTGTCGACCGCCAGATCGTCGGTGCGACCGTTCGCGTTCGAAGCGTGCGGCGGCGGCCGGGCGGCAAGGGACTCAACGTGGCACGCGTTCTTCGCACACTCGGGCGAGACGTGGCGGCGGTGCAGCCGCTCGGCGGCGACGCCGGGTGGTGGGTCGACCAGGCCCTCTCCCACGATGGCCTTTCCGCGACGACCGTCCCGATCGCCGGTGAGACGCGAACGACCGTTGCCGTCGTCGACGGCATCGCGCATCCGACCCTCCTCGCTGAGCCCGGCCCCACGCTGACGGACGCCGAATGGGACGACCTGCGCGCCGGCGTCGAAGCAGCCCTGCGCCCCGGGGACTGGGTCGTGGTGGCCGGATCCTTTCCCCCAGAAACGACCGACGCGCACTGTGCAGGACTCATCTCCGGCGTGCACGACCGACGCGCGCGTGTGCTCGTGGACACGAGCGGGCCGCTCCTCCTCGCGGCCGCCGACGCGGGCGCCGACGTGGTCAAGGCCAACCGGCAGGAGGTGCGCGACGCGACGGCGGACGACGACACAACCCGCGCGCTCGGGCGCCTCGGGCGCGGCGGCTCGAGCGTGATCATGTCGCGCGGTGAGGAAGGGCTGCTTCTGCGGCGCCCCGACGGCAGCACCGTCGAGCAGGCCGCCATTCCGGGAGTCACGGGAAATCCCACCGGCGCCGGGGATGCGGCCACGGCGGGATTCATCGCCGCTGTCGCGGAGGGCGCCGACCTGGAGGCGGCGCTGGCCTGGGCGGCCGTCGCCGGCGCCGCAGCGGTCCTGCATCCGGTCGCGGGCGAGATCGACCTCGACCATCTTCCCGACCTGAGTGCGAGCGTGGGACTCCCGCCGCTCGCTCTGCTTCCTCGTCCGACCTCGGAACGGAGGGTTCCATGAGCGCCCGGACCGCCACCGACCTCGTCGCCGACGCCCGCGGCAGCGGCACAGGGATCGGCGCCTTCAATGTCGTGCTCCTGGAGCATGCGGAGGCCATCGCCGCCGGCGCGGAGCAGGCCGGCATGCCCGTGATCTTCCAGATCAGCCAGAACTGCGTCGCGTACCACGGTTCGCTGGCGCCGCTGGCGCTGGCCACCCTCAGCATCGCGCGCTCACTGTCGGTACCCGCCCTCGTTCACCTCGACCACGCCGACGATGCGGAACTGGTGCGCGAAGCCGTGGGCCTCGGCATCCAGAGCGTCATGTTCGACGCGTCGACCCTGCCGTACGAGGACAACGTCGCGGCCACCCGCGACGTGACCCGCTTCTGCCACGACCACGGCGTGCTCGTCGAAGCCGAGCTGGGCGAGGTCGGGGGCAAGGATGGCGTGCACGCTCCCGGTGTGCGCACCGATCCCGAAGACGCGGCTCGTTTCGTCGCTGCCACCGGGGTGGACTGGCTGGCCGTCGCCGTCGGCACTTCCCACGCGATGACCTCGCGCGAGGCTGCCGTCGACACCGCCCTGATCGAACGGACGGCGCGCTCGGTGCCGGTCCCGCTCGTCCTCCACGGGTCGTCGGGGCTCTCGGACGACGAGCTCCTCGGAGCCGTTCGGTCGGGCATGACGAAGATCAACATCTCCACGCACCTCAACGTCCTGTTCACCGACGCGGCACGGTCGGCCCTCGGCGCTGCGCCCGATCTCGTCGATCCACGCGCCTACATCGCCCCGGGGCGGGCGGCGGTGGCCTCGGAGATCGCCCGCATCCTGCAGCTCCTGGGCGCGGCATGACTGACGCGGCGGCGCTCCTGGGCCTGCCTCCCCTCCTCAGGCCGGCCGACGCCGGCGTCGTCGAGGAGTTCCGCAGGCTCATCGCGGCGGCACCTCCGCTGCCGGAGGCCATGGGCCTCCCGCAGATGCGAAGCGACGACATCCTCGGCGCGCTCGTCGCGGTGGTTCCCGATGCCCTCGCCCGCCACCGCCGGGAAGGGATCCCCGAGCGCATGACGCTCGCGAGCCTGCTCGACGTCGGCCGCAAGCACGCGCTGTACGGCGCGGACCGGGTTCTGCCCTGGCTCTTCAGCATCCTGCGGGGAGACGTCGTCGAGGTCGGCCGTCTCCAGATCGAGCGCACCGAGACCGAGCACGGGTTCGCACTCCACGTGCCGGAGACGGGGCCGCTCCTGCCGGGCGCCGTCGACGCGTCGCTGAAGGCGGCAGCCGAGCTCACCGGCGCGAGCCGATTCTGCTGCACCAGCTGGCTCCTGGATCCGGTCCTGCGGACGGAGCTCCCCGGCAGCAACATCGCCGCCTTCGCGAAGCGGTTCGACCTGGTCGCCGCGACCGCGCCCGCGCTCTCTGCCAGCGAGGCCGTCTGCAAGTTCGTCTTCCGTCGGCCGCTCCGGGATGTCCTCGATCCGGCCCTTGTCGTCCCGCGGTCGCGGCTGGAGGTCGTCGTCGCGTCGCGGCTCCGCGCCGGCGGCGGATGGACCGAGCCCACCGGAACCATCCCGGCCTGATTTTCCGCGCCCCGCGTCACCCGCCTCCAGCCCGGCGCCGGAGCGCGCGGCCCCCACGAGAAACGACATTCCGGCTGAGAAACCACGCGCTGCGTCGTTTTTCGTCCGGAACGTCGTTTCTCGGCGAGCGGGCGCGTCGGCCGGCGCGCAGGGACGCGCTTGACAAATACGCCGCGCGGCTCCATGGTTAGTTACTGAAGTAAGTAACCAAGCAACGGAGGGCACGTGATCGAAGAAGGCAGAGCGCTCTTCCTCCAGATCGCGGAGAGCGTCGAAGACTCCATCATCGATGGCAGCCTGCCCGAAGAGGGCCAGGCGCCGTCGACCAACGAGCTCGCCGCCTTCTACCGCATCAACCCCGCCACCGCCGGCAAAGGAGTGAACATGCTCGTCGACAAGGGCGTGCTGTACAAACGACGCGGCATCGGGATGTTCGTGGCGCCCGGCGCGCGCGACCTCCTGCTCGCCGAACGCCGCACCGCATTCGCCGACCGCTTCGTCGAGCCGCTGCTCCTCGAAGCGCGCAAGCTCGGGCTCGGACCCGATGACCTCACCGCTCTCATCCGCGACCGCGCCGCCGGTTCCGCGGACACCTCTAGTGAAAGGACAGCGTCATGACCGCCGTGATCGAGGTGAGCAACCTCACCAAGCGCTATCGCGACACCGTCGCCGTCAACGACGTGAGCTTCTCCATCGAGAAGGACAAGATCTACGGCTTGCTGGGCCGCAACGGCGCGGGCAAGACGACGGTCATGTCGATCCTGACCGCGCAGAACTTCGCCACCTCCGGCGACGTGCGCGTCTTCGGGGAGCATCCCTACGAGAATGCGCGCGTGCTGTCGCGCATGTGCTTCGTGCGTGAGGGTCAGAAGTACCCCGACGACGCGGTGCCGCGCCACGCCTTCCGCACCGCCCGCCTCTTCTTCCCGAACTGGGACCAAGACTTCGCCGAGCAGCTGATCGACGAGTTCCAGCTCCCGATGAAGACGCGCATCAAGAAGCTCTCCCGCGGGCAGCTGTCGGCCGTGGGCGTCATCATCGGGCTCGCCGCCCGCGCCGAAGTAACGTTCTTCGACGAGCCCTACTTGGGCCTGGACGCCGTCGCGCGCCAGATCTTCTACGACCGGCTCCTCGAGGACTACACCGAGCACCCGCGCACCGTGGTGCTTTCCAGCCACCTCATCGACGAGGTCTCCAATCTCATCGAGAAGGTCATCGTGATCGATCGCGGACGCATCGTCATGGACGACGACACGGATGCCGTGCGCGATCGCGCCGCCAACATCGTCGGCGACACCGCCGCGGTCGACGCCTTCGTCGCCGGACGGGAAGTCCTGCACCGTGAGGCGCTGGGACGAGTCTCGTCGGTGACGGTGCTCGGCGCCCTCACTGCAGCCGACCGCGAGCGGCTGGCTGCGGCGGGACTGGATGCCACGCCCGTCTCGCTGCAGCAGCTCATCGTCCGCGTCACGCAGAAGGAGGCATCCACCGGTGCCGCCGCATCCGCCACCGAGGAAGGAGCCCTCCGATGAACCGCACGCTGCGCGTCATCCAGATGCAACTGATGAACCGTCAGACCTTCATCTGGATCCCGCTGATCATCCTCGGCGGATCGCTGGTGATCACCCTCGCGATCTACGCGATCCTGCACTCCTCCGCCGGGGTGGAGGTCAACATGTACGGGGGCGGCGCCCAGGCTCCGCTGTGGTACTTCCTGGCCGTCGGCGTGTACTCGCTGACCCTCAGCTTCCCGTTCTCGCAGGCGATGAGCGTGACGCGGCGCGAGTTCTACCTCGGCACCCTGCTGACAGCGGCATTGACCGCTCTCATCATGGCGATCGTGTTCGTGCTCGGCGGTCTTCTCGAAGGGGTCACCGACGGCTGGGGCATGAACGGGTACTTCTTCCGCCTCGACTGGATCTGGGAGCAGGGGGCTCTGGCTGCGGGCCTGTTCTTCTTCGTGGTGGCGATGTTCTTCTTCGTCATCGGCTTCTGGGCGGCCACGATCTACAAGCGGTTCGGACCGATGGGCCTGACGATCGCGCTGGTGGGGGTCGGCGTGGTGCTCCTGGGCATCCTGTGGCTCATCGGGCAGGCACAGGCGTGGGCGGAGGTCTTCGGCTGGCTTGCCACGCAGGGTTCGCTGAACCTCACGCTCTGGATGCTGCTGCTCACCGCCGTGCTCGCGCTCAGCGCGTTCCCGATGTTCCGCCGCCTCGTCCCCTGACCGCATCCGCATCCGGAGCGCCGAGAAACCACATCCCGGGTGAGACATGACGCGTCGCGTCGTGTCTCACCCGGATCTTCGTTTCTCGCGGCGGATGCGGCGGCTCAGACGCTTCCGGCGGCGGCGGTGTGGTGGCGGATGACCTCGGCCACCACGAAGTTGAACCACTTCTCGGCGAACTCGGGGTCCAGGTCGGCCTCGCCCGCCAGGCGCTTGAGCCGAGCGATCTGCTGCTCCTCCCGCGCGGGATCGGACGCCGGCATCCCGTGCTGGGCCTTGAGCACCCCGACCTGCTTGGTGCAGCGGAACCGCTCGGCCAGCAGGAAGATGAGCGCGGCGTCGATATTGTCGATGCTCCCGCGCAGCCCAACGAGAACCTCGCGCGGATCGACAGAGGTCGGGAACGAATCGGTCATTGGCGTCCTCCCGCGTCCGACGATACCGGCTGAGGCAGACGCCGTTCCGCGGCCAACGGCCCTGCCCGCGGCGAATCGCCCCGCCTAAAGTGTGACCCATGACCGACGCGACCGAGGACGCTTCCGCTCCACCGCCCGCTGCACCGGCGGGCTCCCGCGTCGCGAAGCCCATCTGGGCCAACCTCGCCAGCCCGTTCGGCGCCGGGTTCTTCCTCACTCTGGGCGGCCTGGTGGCGCTCGTCCTGGGTCTCGCCGTCTCGCATCTGTCGACGGTTCTCATCTACGTCGTCTTCGCGCTGTTCGTCGCTCTCGGACTGGATCCGGTCGTCCGATTCCTCGGTCGGCACGGGCTGGCCCGCGGATGGTCCATCGCCGTCGTGTTCGCAGGATTCGCGGTGGTGCTGGCGGCCGTGCTGGGCCTCATCATCCCCACCGTCGCGCGCCAGATCAGCCAGTTCGTCAGCGACGTACCGTCCCTGGTCAGCGACTTCATGAAGAGCGACATCTACGCGTGGCTGGAGAACACGTTCGGCGAGAGCGTCAGCAACCTGCTCGGCGATGTGCAGAATTTCGTCACCGACCCCGCCAACATCGCCGCGATCGGTGGTGGCGTGCTGAAAGTCGGCGTCACCATCGCCACGGTCATCTCGGGGGTGATCATCGTCCTGGTTCTGAGCCTGTACTTCCTCGCGTCGCTGCCCTCCATCAAGACGTCGTTCGTGCGTCTGGTCCCCGCGCGCAACCGCAGCCGCGTTTCTGAAATGACCGACGAGATCACGAACTCGGTCGGGGGCTATCTCATGGGCATGGTCGTTCTGGCCTTCTGCAACGCCACGCTCGCCTTCCTCCTCTACTTACTCCTGGGACTGCCCTTCCCTGCGCTGATGGCCGTCGTCGCCTTCGGGTTGACCCTCATCCCGCTCGTGGGATCGGTCCTGTTCTGGATCATCGGCGGGCTCTTGGCGCTATTCAGCAACCCGACTGCGGCCCTCGTCTTCGCCATCGTGTACCTCATCTACATGCAGATCGAGGCATACGTGCTCACCCCGCGCGTCATGAACCGCGCGATCTCCGTCCCGGGGGCGCTCGTGGTCATCGGGGCGCTCGTCGGGGGGACGCTCCTCGGACTGCTCGGCGCGCTGGTCGCCATCCCCGTGACCGCTTCGATCCTGCTCATCATCAAGCAGGTCATCATCCCCCGACAGGACGCGAAGCTCTAGCCCCGCGCGGTCAGCGCGTCGGCAGGAGGCAGGTCGGGGCCGGAGCCGGGGTGCGGAAGCGCAGCGCTCCGGGCACTCCCGTGCGCAGGTCGAGGGAGAGCGACACGACGTCGTTCGAACTCTGCCCGGCCACGAGCAACGTGTCGCGCACCACGACGTGATGTCGCGGCCGCTGCACGCCTGATTCCACGAGCGCCACCGGCTCGAGCGCCTCGCCGGAACCGCGCACGCGGAGGACCCCGATCGTGTCGCTTCCGCGGATGCCGGCGTAGAGGAACTGGCCGTCGCGGGATGCGGCGAGCTCGGCGCCGGTGTCGCCGTCGAGTGCTCCGAGGGCGGCGGGCGCACCGCCCCGCACGTGCCACACGCCTTCCGCGTCGGGGGCGAGCACGAACACCTCGTGCGTGAACTCGGTCAGGACGTACAGGTGGCCGCTCGGATGCCACACCATATGGCGCGGCCCGCAACCCTGGGGCAGCGCGATCTGCTGCCCGCGGCGCAGGCCCGATCCCGCAGCGTGCCACACGCGCACGAGGTCGAAGCCCAGGTCGGTCGTCACCACGACCCCGCCGGGCAGGAACAGCGACTCATGGGCGCGTGAGGTCCGCGCTTCGTCACCGGCGTCACCCGCACCCGCACCCGCCATCGGCTCGGCCGGCTCTGCCCTCTCGGCGCGCTCCTCGTCGTAGTCCGGGAGGAGGTCTGCGTACTCCTCGCCCGCGGCTTCGCGCAGGGCCTGGGCGGCGGCCGCGAGGGCGGGGTCGCGCGCATCCTCCTCCGCCTCCGCAGCACCAGGACGGTAGGGGTCCAGCGCGGCGGGGGCGATGCGCGGGTCGGCCAGCGCGCCGTCAGCGCCGAGGGGCACCCGCACCACGCGTCCGTCGCCCCAGCAGCTCACCAGGAGGAAGCCGCCCTCGGGCGCCACCGCGACATGACATGGCGCGCTGCCGGCGGCGACGGGAGTGCCGAGCGGGGTCAGCCGGTCTTCGGAGACCCGGCGGAAAGCCTGGACCTGCCCGGCGCCCTCGAGCGTGGCGTAGACGACGTCGAGGGTGGGATGCGCCGTCACCCACGACGGCGAAGGGGCGGCGACGGCCGTACCGGTGAAGGCGAGAGGTCCGCCCGCCAAAGCGGAGTCCGCTTCGCCCGCCACCAGCATCCCGATGCCCTCACCGGGAGCGCCGTTGTGGTCCTCGCCGTACCCGCCGACCCAGAACCTCATCCGTCGACGAGGTCGTGTCGCACGATCACGGCGTCGCGGCCGGCGCCGACGCCGATGACCGAGATTCGCGTGCCGCTCATCTCCTCCAGCGCCAGGACATAATCCTGCGCCTCCAGCGGAAGCTCCTCGAACGTCCGCGCCGAGGAGATGTCGGCCTTCCAGCCCGGGAAGTACTCGTAGATCGGGGCGGCATGGTGGAACTCGGTCTGGTTCACCGGCATCTCGTCGAACCGCTCGCCGTCGATCTCATACGCCACGCACACCGGGATCCGGTCGAGACCCGTGAGGATGTCGAGCTTGGTGAGAACGAGGTCGGTGATGCCGTTGATGCGCGTCGCGTAGCGCGTGACGGGCGCGTCATACCAGCCCACGCGGCGGGGGCGGCCTGTGGTCGTGCCGAATTCGAAGCCGCGCGAACGCAGCCACTCGCCCGACTCGTCGAAGAGCTCCGTGGGGAACGGTCCGGAGCCCACCCGGGTCGTGTACGCCTTCACGATGCCGACGATGCGGTCCAGCCGGTTCGGACCGACCCCGGCTCCGGTCGCGGCGCCGCCCGCGGTCGCCGACGAGGAGGTGACGAACGGATACGTGCCGTGATCGACATCGAGCATCGTCGCCTGGCCGCCCTCGAACACGACGACGTCACCGGCATCCAGTGCGTCATTGAGCAGCAGCGACGTGTCGGCGACCATCGGACGGATCCGCTCGACGTACGACAGGAGGTCGTCGACGATCTCATCCACCGCGATCGCGCGGCGGTTGTAGACCTTCAGAAGCAGGTGGTTCTTCTGGTCGAGAGCGCCCTCGACCTTCTGGCGGAGGATGTTCTCGTCGAACAGGTCCTGGATGCGGATGCCGACGCGGTTGATCTTGTCGGCGTAGGCCGGGCCGATCCCACGCCCCGTCGTGCCGATCTGACGCTTGCCGAGGAATCGCTCGGTGACCTTGTCGAGCGTGCGGTGGTACTGCGTGATGATGTGCGCGTTCGCGCTGATCCGCAGCCGCGAGATATCGACACCTCGCGCGCTCAGCGCCTCGAGTTCGTTGAACAGCACCTCGAGATCGACCACCACGCCGTTACCGATGACGGGGATGACCCCGGGCGACAGGATGCCGGAGGGGAGCAGATGCAGCGCATACTTCTCGTCGCCGATGACGACGGTGTGGCCGGCATTGTTGCCGCCGTTGAACTTGACGACCCAGTCGGTGCGCTCACCCAGGAGATCGGTGGCTTTTCCCTTGCCTTCGTCCCCCCACTGGACTCCGATGATCACGATTGCGGGCATGTGCGCTCCTCGCGTGGATTCCGGCGGTACACCCCATCCTATCGAGGCCGCCCGACGCTCCCTCACCGCGATCGGTGCAGGTCGTGCGTGGATAGGGTGAGCGGCATGGATAGGGCGGCGACGGCGGCGACAGGGTGGATGCTCGCGCGCCTTCTGGTGGCCGCGGTGATCGCGGCGGCTGTCGTCGCGCAGGGGTTCTCCACGATCGGCTTCGCGATCGCCGATGGCCGGCACGTGCCGACCACGACGGCGAACTACTTCAGCTTCTTCACGATCCTCTCCAACATCGCCGCCGCCGTCGTGCTCGGATGGTCCGCCCTGTCGCGCCTCCCGCGGCAACGCCGGGAGGCGGTGGAGCCGCCCGTGCTGTCGGGAGCCTTCGTCTGCGTCACCACCTACCTCGTCATCACGGCGGTCGTCTACAACCTGTTGCTGCGGGCCATCTCGATCGGACCGGACTCGGTCCTGTGGGCCAACGAGGTGATGCATGTCTGGGCGCCGCTGTTCCTCGTCGCGGATCTCGTCGTCGGCACCGGGCACCGGCGCCCCCCGTGGCGGGCGGCCTTCGTCGCCGTGCTCTTCCCGATCGCGTGGATCGCGTACACACTGCTGCGCGCGCCGCTGATCACGGCGCCCACCTCGGGGACGCCGTACTGGTACCCCTACCCCTTCCTCGATCCCTACGGCAGCGGCGGGTGGCCGAGCGTGGGCGCGTACATCGTGGGGATCGCCGTGGGCATCATCGTCGTCGCGTTCGGGCTGGTCGCCGTCCTGCGGCTGCGCGTCAAGAAAGCGGTCGAGCCGACTCCCGCACGATGAGGTGGGAGGTGGTCCGTGGTTCGGCCTGCCCTTCAGCCCGCCCTACGAGCTCGTCCCTTCAGCCCGCCCGTCGAGCTCGTCCCTTCGGGCTCCTTCCCCCGCCGCGCGCCGTGGCTCCCGCGGCCTGCGCCGCAGCATCCCAGCGTCGGCCGACGCGAGGTGATCTGCCGGAGAGAGGACCGGATGCGGCGATCCCGCCCTCGCCTGGGCAGATCTCCTCGGCCGGGGCGAGGAGTTCGGTGGACGGGGGCGCGAGGCGGGGCGGTTCGTCGCGGACCAGGCAGGAAAACTAGGATTGGGCGTATGTCCAAAGTCCTCCAGACCCTGCCCGTCGGCGAGCGCGTCGGCATCGCCTTCTCGGGAGGACTCGACACCTCCGTCGCCGTGGCGTGGATGCGCGACAAAGGGGCGGTGCCCTGCACCTACACGGGCGACCTCGGCCAGTACGACGAGGACGACATCGCCTCGATCCCCGACCGCGCCCTGGAATACGGCGCCGAGCTCTCGCGCCTGGTCGACTGCAAGACGGCGCTCGTCGAGGAGGGCTTCGTCGCTCTCGCGTGCGGCGCCTTCCACATCCGCTCCGGCGGGCGCACCTACTTCAACACGACCCCGCTCGGACGCGCCGTCACCGGGACGCTGCTCGTTCGCGCCATGAAGGAGGACGGCGTCGACATCTGGGGCGACGGGTCCACCTACAAGGGCAACGACATCGAGCGGTTCTACCGCTACGGCCTTCTCGCCAACCCCGCGCTGCGCATCTACAAGCCGTGGCTGGATGCTGACTTCGTCACCGAGCTCGGTGGGCGCAAGGAAATGAGCGAGTGGCTCATCGCCCACGACTTCCCGTACCGCGACAGCGCCGAGAAGGCGTACTCGACCGACGCGAACATCTGGGGCGCGACGCACGAGGCCAAGACCCTCGAGCACCTCGACGTGTCGCTGGAGACCGTCGAACCCATCATGGGTGTGCGGTTCTGGGACCCCGAGGTCCAGATCGCCCCCGAGGATGTCACCGTCACCTTCGAGCGCGGCCGCCCGGTGGCACTCAACGGCGTCGGGTTCGACGACCCCGTCGCTCTCGTCCGCGAGGCGAACGCGATCGGCGGCCGGCACGGCCTGGGCATGAGCGACCAGATCGAGAACCGCATCATCGAGGCGAAGTCGCGCGGCGTCTACGAGGCCCCGGGCATGGCCCTCCTCTTCATCGCGTACGAGCGCCTCATCAACGGGATCCTCAACGAAGACACCCTCGCGACCTACCACGAGCAGGGCCGACGCCTGGGGCGCCTCATGTACGAGGGTCGGTGGCTCGACCCCCAGTCCCTCATGCTGCGCGAGTCCATCCAGACGTGGGTCGGATCCACCATCAGCGGCTCGGTCACGCTGCGCCTGCGCCGCGGCGAGGACTACACCATCCTCGACACCACCGCGCCGCACCTGTCCTACGGCCCGGAGAAGCTGTCGATGGAGCGCGTCGGAGACGCCGCGTTCGGTCCGACCGACCGTATCGGGCAGCTCACCATGCGGAACCTCGACATCGCCGACTCCCGCACGCGCTTGGAGCAGTACGCGGGCATGGGCCTCATCGGCGGACCGACCGGCGAACTCGTGGGCAGCGTCACCGCGGGCGAGGCCGACGAGATCACCGAGCCGGCGATGCGCCCGGATGCTGCGCGCGCCGCGCTGGCCGACGCGACCGACGCGGCCGGCGAGGCCGCGGCCTTCGACTCCGGGACCGACTGAGCCGCCGCATCCGGGTCACGAACCGCGCCCGGATCAGGAGATTCGGTGAGATCAGGAGCATCCGAGCGGAATGCTCCTGTCTCCGCCAAAACGCCTGATCTGACACGCGCATCACCCGGGACGCCGCATCCCGCGGGCACGGGCATCAACGACCCGCGCGGGCTCAGCCGCCGGAGGCGGGCGGGGTCTCCTGCTCGGACCGCAGTTCATCGACGTACAGGCTGGTGCGGTCGAGTGTCTCGTTGCGATAGGCCTGACGCCCCACCATGTGCGCCGACAGGGGCGCTGTCGCCAGCTGGAAAAGCACGACAGGCACGAGGAACGCCACCACGGGCCACGACCGCAGCGACAGCGCGATAGCCAGGCAGATGACCATGAGGCCGAGCACCTGGGGCTTGGTCGCCGCGTGCAGACGCGTGGGAACGTCGCGGAAGCGAAGGATGCCGATGGCGGCGATCAGGCACAGGAGCGCCCCGGCGAGGATGAGCACGAGGACGATGACATCGAGCCACGCATCCAGCGGGCCGGTCGTCGCCCCGGCGCCGAGAGCGGCGGGGGCGGAAAGGGCGGCGAACGTGGTCATCGGTCTGCGTTGTCCTTCCGCGCGACGAAGCGGGCGATGGACACGGATCCGAAGACCCCGACCGCGGCGATGATGAGCATGATGGGCAACGAGCGGGTGTGGTGGTTGATGGCCATCTCGGCCCCGAGAACGCACAGGACCTCCGTCAGGAGGACGTCCGACGCCACGGCCCGGTCCAGGA
Organism: Microbacterium sp. Z10_103; assembly: GCF_058310455.1. Taxonomy (NCBI): domain Bacteria; kingdom Bacillati; phylum Actinomycetota; class Actinomycetes; order Micrococcales; family Microbacteriaceae; genus Microbacterium; species Microbacterium sp. Z10_103. The sequence continues at coordinate 3,250,424 of NZ_JBZEGK010000001.1, read as the reverse complement.
TCGACGGCCCGATCACGATCCGCCACAGCGTGAGGATCGCGGCCACCGTGAAGAGGACGAAGATGGCGATGAGGAGAGGATTCATGCCCTCCCTCCTCTCGATGACGATCCGGCGGCCCTGCGCCCTCGCGGGGTGACCCCGACTTCGGCGAGTTGCGCCCGTGAACCCACCGCACGCACGATGCGTCGCTCGAACAGCAGGACGGTGGCGCGTTGCTTCGCCACGTCGTCATCCGAGCGCACCCCCAGGACGTGCAGATACAGGATGCGGCGGTGCCGGTCCGCTTCGACGATCAACGAGCCCGGGATGAGGGATGCCGTGACACCCACGTGCGTCATGATCAGGTCGTCGTTCGTACGCAGCGGCACCGCGATGATCGCCGTGCCCGGCTGGCGGCGGAAGTCCAATGCCTGCCCGGCCACGATGAGGGATCCTCGGACGACGTCGATCAAGAAGGTGACGACGAAGACCACGCCGTACCAGAGGTTCACCCGGCCGGAGAGCTGCACGGGGGGCAGCCGGAAGACGCGGGTGACCGCGATCGCGGCGATCAGGCCCGTGACGAAAGAGACCACGGTGAACTGGCCCCACAGCAGCATCCACAGGGCGATCAACCAGACGAAGAACGGCAGTTGCCGCCAGGTCGCGTGGAGCATGTGCTTCAGGGTGGGGCTCATTCCTCCACCCCCTGCTCGACCTGCACGACGCTGATCGGCTCCAGCAGCGTCTCCCCGATCCGGGCGCAGACGTCGTAGATCGGACCGGCGAAGACGGTCAGCGCCACGGTGACCACGACCATCCCCGCCGTCGCCGCGGTCATGATGCGCGGGGTCACCCGGCGCTCGGTCTGCACGCCCGCGGCGGGTGCTGAGCCCAGGTACTGGATGCGCGCCTCGGTCTCGGAGGAGTCCTCGTCCTCGCGCCAGAACGCCAGGTTCCACGCCCGCATGAGCGCGTACAGCGTGAGGAGCGACGTCACGATCCCGCCGACGATGAGCACGATCATGAGCGGCGTGCCCACCTCCGCGGCCGCGTCGAACAGGCCGTACTTGCCGATGAAGCCGGAGAAGGGCGGGAGACCCCCGAGGTTGATGGCAGGAATGAAATAGAGCACCGCGATCACCGGCGTCGCGCGCATCAGGCCCCGCACGCGCAGGATGGAGGTGCTGCCGGCGCGCCGCTCGATGAGACCGATGGCCAGGAACAGGGTCGTCTGCACCACGATGTGGTGCACGGTGTAGTAGATGGTCGCGCCGATCGCAGCGGGTGTGGCTATCGCCAGCCCGAAGACCATGTAGCCGATATGGCTGACCAGCGTGAACGACAGGATGCGTTTGAGTTCGGCCTGCGCGAGGGCGCCGAGGACCCCGACGATCATGGTCGCCAAGGCCACGATCAGCAGCAGCGTGTTCACGTCGCTGTCGCGGAAGATCTGCGTCTCGGTGCGGATCAGCGCGTAGACGCCGACTTTCGTCAGGAGACCCGCGAACACCGCCGTGACCGGCGCCGGCGCCGTCGGGTAGGAGTCGGGGAGCCAGAACGACAGCGGGAAGATCGCGGCCTTGATCCCGAAGGCCAGCAGGAGCATCAGGTGAAGAACGAGCTGGGTCTGCTGCGGCAACTCGCTCATCCGCTCGGAGAGCTGAGCCATGTTCACCGTTCCGAGCGCCCCGTAGATGGCGGCGATCGAGGCGAGGAAAAGGATGGACGACACCAGCGAGACGACGATGTAGACGACCCCGGTGCGGATGCGCGATTCGGTGCTCCCGAGCGTGATCAGCACGTACGACGCCACGAGCAGGATCTCGAATCCGACGTACAGGTTGAACAGGTCGCCGGCGATGAACGCTGTGAAGATGCCCGCCGACAGGATCAGATACGACGGATGGAAGATCGACACCGGGGTGTCGTCATCCCCGTCCTCCGCGCCCTGGCCGACCGAGAAGAGGAGGACGGCGAGCAGCACGAGGCTGGAGACGACGACGAGAAGGGCCGCCAGGCGGTCGACGTACAGCACGATCCCGAACGGGATCGGCCAGCCGCCGACCGAGACGGCCAGCGGCGCATCGGAGGCATCCACCATCACCAGCAGCACCATGGCGATGATGAGGGTCGATGTCAGGGTCGTGATCGAGACGGCCACCTGGGTTCTGCGGTGGCGGCCGGCGATCAAGGCCATCGCCGCCCCGAAGAGGGGGACGGTGACCAGCAGCGGGACGAGGGCGCTCATCGGTTCTCCCCGTCGTCGTCCTCGTGGGGGGGCTCCTCGTCATCCTTCGTCCGCCGATAGGGGCGGTCGGAGGGAGCATCGTCACGGATGGCGGCCAGGTCGTTGCTGTGCAGGAGCCGGATGGGCGAACTGGCCATTCCGACGAAGTCGGTGGTGGCGTCGTCGTCCTCGTCTTCGACCTCGACGTCCATGGCGTCTTCTTCGCTCGGGCGCACGCGGATCGCGACATCCTCTTCGTCGTCCTGCACCGTGTCGGCCTGACCCAGTTGCCAGGAACGGTAGATGAGCGCGAGGAGGAAGGCCGAGACGGCGAACGTGATCACGATGGCCGTGAGGGTCAGCGCCTGCGGGAGTGGATCGGACACCGCCTCGGAATCGTCGGCGCCCCCGGAGAAGGGGGCGCGCCCCGGGTCGCCCATCACGATGAGCAGCAGCAGGTTGGCCCCGTTTCCGAGCAGGAGGAACCCGATGAGCACGCGCGTGAGGCTGCGTTCGAGCATCGCGTAGACGCCGCACGCGAAGAGCACACCCATGATGATGATGAGGACGAGCGACACGGTCATCAGGCCAGCACCCCCCGCGCGCGCATCTCCTGGGTCTGGCGATCGACTTCGGCGCCGAGGCTCCGCAGCACGTCGAGAACCAGGCCGATCACCACCAGGTACACGCCGACATCGAAGATCGTCGAGGTGACGAACTCGAGGTGCCCGATCACGGGCAGCTCCGCCTCGAAGAAGGCGCTCGTCAGTGGCGCCTGGCCGAAGAAGAGCGGGATCACGGCGCACCCGACGGCCAGGCTCATCCCCGCACCGAGGATGCGTCCGGCGTCGGCGGGCGCGGCGGCCCCCAGTTCGTACCGGCCACCGGCGACGTACCGCATGACCAGGGCCATACCGGCGACGAGGCCGCCGGCGAACCCTCCTCCGGGAAGGTTGTGCCCCGCGAACAGCAGGTACAGCGACACGATGATGATCGAGTGGAAGAGGACCCGGACGATCACCTCGAGCACGATCGAGCGGTTCTCCGGTCGCACCTTCTGGCCACCCAGAAGCCACGTCTGGGGGCGGTGACTCGTGTCGTCGGTGCGCGGACGCGGACCTTCGTCGGTCTCGACGAGCGGAGACCGCGAGCGTGAGCGCAGTCGGGGCAGAGGTGAGGTGAACTCCGAGAGCGTGTCGGCGCGGTGCGTGACGAAGACGAGGGATGCGACGCCCGTGGCCGCGAGGATGAGCACCGACAGCTCGCCCATCGTGTCCCATCCGCGCAGATCCACCAGCGCGACATTGACCACGTTCCGGCCGTGCCCGATCTCATAGGCGAGGAGCGGCCACGAGTCGGAGATGGGCCGGTCGACGCGCGCGCTGGTGGCCACGATCGCGACGAGCGCCATGGTGGCGCCGACGGCGACGGCCAGCACGGCGCGCGCGATCGGCCACACCGACGCGTTGTGCTCCCCCATCCGGGCCGGGATGCGGCGGAGCACCAGCGCGAAGGCCACCAGAGTCACGGTCTCCACGAGCACCTGGGTGAGCGCGAGGTCGGGCGCCCCGCTCGTGGCGAACAGCACGACCATGCCGAACCCCGTCACCGAGACGAGGACCACGCCGCTGTAGCGCTTCCGCGCGTTGACGGCGAGGAGGCCTGCGGCGATCATCACCGGGGCGACCGCCAGCTGCACCGGCGTCTGCCAGGCGTCCAGCTCGGCGCGCCACACCGGAGAAGACAGCAGGGCGGTTCCTTCCGCGGCCACGAAGACGATGAAGATCGTGCCGACGTACACCGGCAGCGAGCCGCGCTGCGTGAGCGAGGTCGTGAACACCGCCAGGCGAGCCACACCGCGGAGCGTGACGTTGTAGACGTCCGTCGCGCTGAACGGAACGAGGCGTGCGGTCGCGAAGCGGCCTTTCCGCGCCGTGAGCAGGAAGACGACGATGCCGAGCGCGATGGTCGTCAGGGAGATCCACAGCGCAGGCTCGAACCCGTGCCACAGCGCCAGATGCGGCGCGTCCTCGGGCGTGGGCAGGCCCGGGCTCGCCGGCGGAGCGGTCTGCGCGTACGGCTGCAGCACAGCATCCATCCACGGCGTCGCGATGCCGGCTGCCACCGTGAGCGCCGAAAGGACGACCGGGGCCGCGAGGAAGCCCATCGGCGGGTCGGGCCACGCGGTCGGCTCCCGGCGGGCTCCGTCGGCGTCGCGCTTGGTCGCGAAGGCGCCCCAGAGGAACCGAAGCCCGTAGGCGGCGGTGAGCACCGAGCCGAGCGAGACCCCGAGCAGGGCGACCAGGCCCCACGCCTCGCCGTGCGCCGCCTCTTCGAGCAAGGCGGTGAGCGCACCCTCCTTGGCGACGAAGCCGATGGTGGGGATGACCCCGGCCATACAGGCGACCGCGATCGAGGAGAACACCGCGAGAACCGGCGCCTGGCGGCCGACCCCGCTCAGTTCGCCGATGTCGCGTGTGGACAGCTGACGGTCGATCACGCCGACGACGAGGAAGAGCGACGACTTGAACAGGGCGTGGGCGACGAGGAGCGCAAGGCCCGCGAGCGCGGCCTCCCGGGTGCCATATCCGAGCACGACAGTGAGGAATCCGAGCTGACTGACCGTTCCGAAGGCGAGGACGCGCTTGAGGTCGCTCTCGCGGAGGGCCTGCAGGCCCCCCAGCAGCATCGTGAACACCCCGAGGGAGATGACGATCGGGCGCCAGGGCGCAGCGAGGGCGAAGATCGGGGCCAGCCGCGCGATGAGGTAGATGCCGGCCTTCACCATGGCCGCCGCGTGCAGGTACGCACTCACCGGCGTGGGGGCGGCCATGGCGCCGGGCAGCCAGAAGTGGAACGGGAAGATCGCGGACTTGCTCAGCGCCCCGACGAGGAGGAGGACGAGGGATGCGTCGACGACGGCGCCGGTCGGGGCGATCTCGAGGATGCCGGAGAGACTCGTGGTGCCGGTCTCCACGACGAGCAGCACGACCCCGACGAGCATGACCAGGCCGCCGATGGTCGTGACGAGGAGCGCCTGGAGCGCCGCGCGCCGGCTGGCACCGCGGACGTGGTAGTACCCGATGAGCAGGTACGACAGGATGCTCGTGACCTCCCAGAACATCACGAGCAGCACGATGTCGTCGGTGAGGACGAGGCCGTACATGGCGCCGGCGAAGGCGAGCAGGACGGCGGAGAACTGACCGACACCCTCCGTCTTGCCACGGAAGTACCAGCGGCAGTAGAGCATCACGAGGGCTCCGACGCCCGTGACGATGAGCGCGAGCACCCAGCCGAGCGTGTCCATCCGCATCGAGATCTCGATGCCGAGGGCGGGGATCCAGTCGTATGTCTCGAACGGAATGTCGCCGTTCATCACCGCGGGCGTTGCCATCGCGGCGTGGACGAACGCGACGATCGGCAGCACGGCGGCCAGGTAGAACGCCCGCTCACCGATGCGTGCGACGAGCCACGGCAGAAGAAGCGGAACCAGACAGAACGCGCCGAGAAGTGGCAGCATTACGCCCTCCTCGGGGTCGAGGGCAGAAGCGCCCGGGTCTCTGGGGGTGTAACCCCCATCCTACGTGGCGCGACCCCGGCCAACCGCGGGGGGTCCGTTCAGCGAGCGCCGACGGGACCTGTGGTGTTGCCCTCGCGGAAGGTGCAGGTGAACAGCAGGGATGCGGCGTCCGAACCTTCGAGCATCGCCGCGACGGCGTCTCCCGCCGCCCGGCCCTTCTCCGCGGCGGGCTGGATCACGGTCGTCAGCTCATAGGGGGCGAGCCCGTCCACCACCACCCCGTCGAATCCGGTGACCGAGACGTCTTGCGGGACGCGCAGGCCCGCTTCCTCGGCGGCGCGGACGACACCTGCGGCGAGGAGGTCGCTCTGGGCGATCACCGCCGTGGGGCGCGTCGCCCGATCCGCGAACAGCACCCGGCCGGCGGCGAGGCCCTCGTCGATGAGGCTGGCGCCGGCGGCGTACGCCGGTGCGTCGGGATAGATGTCTCGTGCCCCGGCCAGACGGTCGGCGGCGACCTCGACCTGGATGTCGCCCTCGGCCGCCTCGTCGAGCCATCCCGGTCGCCGCTCCGCCCGCGTGGGAAGGGTGACGATCGCCACGTCGCGGTGCCCGAGGCCGGCGAGGTGGCTGGCCAGCTGGCGCTGTGCCTCGCGGTTGTCGAGCCGGATCTGGGGCACACCGGGCCCGCCGTCGCCTTCGATGACCACCACCGGAACGTTCCGCGCGCGCAGCACCTCGACCGACTCCCGCGTTCGTGCGTTGCAGCCGATGAGCACGGCAGCATCCAGGGGTGCGGTGAGAAGCGATGGCTCCGCGTCGCCGTCGCCCAGACCGCGCAGCAGGAGCAGCCCTGCGCCGGCCCGCGCCACGCCCTCGGTCAGCCCATCCATCTGCAGCGTCATCACCGGATCCGAGAAGACGGCGCCGAGCCTGCCATCGATGACCACGCCCACGATGCCCGATCGTCCGCGGCGGAGGGAGGCCGCGCGGGGGTCGGGGCCGGTGTAACCCAGGTGCGACGCGGCCTCGCGCACCCGCTGGCGCGTCGCATCCGACACCGGCGTCCGGCCGCTGAAGACCACGGATGCCGTGGACGGCGACACCCCCGCGAAGCGGGCGACGTCGGCGATAGTGGCTCGGCGAGCGCTCATGTCGCCGATCGTACCCGCTGCGCGCATCGAATCGATTCGTTACGCTGGTCGGATGAACGTCGAGCTCACCCGGACGCAGCTCCTGCGCTGGCGCACGGCCATCTTCGCCGTGTTCCTGGCGAGCGGGCTGAGCTTGGCGACCTGGGCATCCCGCGTGCCGGCGATCAAGTCCGCGCTCGGCGTCGACAACATCCAGATCGGATTCCTCCTCCTCGGGGGCGGCGTCGCCTCGATCATCGGCCTGTCGGTGGCCCCGGTCGTCCTTGCCCGGGCCGGCGCCCGCACGGGGATGCTGATCGCGCTGGTGCTCGTGGGTCTCGGCGTGGCGACGATCGGGGTGGGCACAGACGTCCTCTCGGCGTACGGCGTGGTGCTCCTGGGTCTGGCGATGTTCGGCTTCGGCAACGGTGCGGTGGACGTCATGATGAACGTCGAGGGCGCGGCGATCGAGAAGTACGGCGGGCGCACCCTCCTGCCGCTGTTCCATGCGTTCTTCAGTTTCGGCACCGTCATCGGTGCGGGCCTGGGCGTGGTGGCAGCGACCTTCGGCATCAACGTCGTGGTGCACACCGGCGTCATGGCCGCCGTCATCCTGCTCGTCGCCGTGGCGAGCGTCGCCAACGTGCCCGCGCTCGAGGCGACGATGGATGAGGGCGCGCAGGCGCGGCCGCCGTGGCGCGAGCGCCTCCATCTCGCCCTCAGCGCATGGCGGGAGCCGCGCACGTACGCGCTCGGTGTCATCATGCTGGGCATGGCCTTCGCGGAAGGGGCCGCGAACGACTGGCTGCCCTTGGCCGTCGTCGAGGATCACGGCGCCGACGAGGCGCTCGGTGCCGCCGTGCTCACCGTGTTCTCGGTGGCGATGACGGTCGTGCGGGTGATCGGCGGGCCGCTGGTCGACCGCTTCGGCCGCGTCGCGGTCCTGCGGACCCTGGCCTTCACCGCGGCCGCCGGACTCGTGCTCTTCATCTACGCCCCCAGCCTCCCGCTGGTCTTCGTCGGCGCGGCACTCTGGGGCGTCGGTGCCTCCCTCGGCTTCCCGCTCGGGATGTCCGCGGCCGCCGACGACCCCGCCCAGGCGGCGGCCCGGGTCAGCGCCGCCGCGACCATCGGCTACGTGGCGTTCTTGTGCGGTCCGCCCGTCCTCGGCTTCGTCAGCGAGCACATCGGGTTGCTCAACACGCTGCTCATCATCGTGGGACTCATCGTCCTGTCGGGCCTGTTCTCCAGCGCCGCTCGGCCGCTGGTGCCCGCATCCGCCCCACAGCCGGCCCGCCCCCGCGCCTGAACCCCCACCCCGCCGCGTACTCCCCTCCCGACGTGCGCCTCCCGACCCGCGGGCATTCGGCGGGGCCGACCCGGGGCGAATGGCGCGGGTCGGGGGGCACGAAGGGCGGGCTAGGCTCGTCGGGTGCGTCTCGTCATCGCCCGCTGCTCGGTCGACTACACCGGCCGTCTGAACGCGCACCTGCCCCTGGCCACCCGCCTCCTCGTACACAAGGGAGACGGCAGCCTCCTGGTGCACTCCGACGGCGGCTCGTACAAGCCGCTGAACTGGATGAGCCCGCCCTGCACACTCACCCCTGAGGACCCGGATGCTGCGGACCTCGAGGACGGCGTCATCGAACGCTGGCGCGTGACCCACGCGAAGTCCGGTGACGCGCTGGTCGTGCGCATCCACGAGGTTCTCCACGACTCCTCCCACGACCTCGGCGTCGATCCCGGGCTCATCAAGGACGGCGTCGAAGCAGACCTGCAGCGGCTGCTCGCCGAGCAGGTCGCTCTCGTCGGCGACGGCCTGACGCTCGTCCGCCGTGAGTACCCGACCGCGATCGGCCCGGTCGATCTGCTGCTGCGCAATCCCGACGGCGGCACGATCGCCGTGGAGATCAAACGCCGTGGCGATATCGACGGTGTCGAGCAGCTGACCCGCTACCTCGAGCTGCTCGGCCGTGACCCGCACCTGGCCCCCGTCACCGGGGTCTTCGCCGCGCAGGAGATCAAGCCTCAGGCCCGCGTCCTGGCCACCGATCGCGGCATCCGCTGCCTCACCCTCGACTATGACGAGATGAAGGGCATCCAATCCGGCGCCCCGCGCCTGTTCTGACCCCCGCCCGCATCCCGCGAACCGCGCGCCAGATAGCGTGGGAGCATGCCGCTGCGCTCACCCTGGTCGTGCATCCTCTGGGATGTGGACGGCACGATCGTCGATGCATCCGAGGGCATCCTCCGGCGCCTGACCATCACGCTCGAGCACTTCGGGATGCAGCCGCCCACGCGCGGCGAGCTGTCGCGGTGGATCGGACCGCCCATGTTCGAGTCGTTCCAGGCGAATCTCGGGATGAGCCCCGAGCAGGCCACCGAGGCCGTCGCCTTCTATCGCGGCCTCAACAAGGCGGAGGGGTACACCGCCAGCGCCAAACTCTTCCCCGGCATGGCCGAGCTCATCGCCGACCTCGGGGCGGCCGGTGTACCGCAGGCGACCGCGTCATCCAAGCCCGAGGTGCAGGTCGTCGCGCTCATGGAGCACTTCGAGCTCTCGCCGTTCTTGACCGCGATGGTCGGCGCGACCCCGGATGAGCGCACCCTGAGCGCCAAGGCCGACATCGTCGCCGAAGCCCTGCGCCGGCTCTCCGTCGCCGGTGCCGATATCGACCGCCCGGTCCTCATCGGCGATCGTCACCATGACGTGGAGGGCGGTATCGCCAACGATGTGCCGGTGATCTTCGTGCGGTGGGGGTTCAGCTGGCCGCACGAGGCCGATGGAGCGCAGGCCGCTGTCGACGACGCCGACGAGCTCCGCAAGCTTCTCCTCGTTCCCGACCCCGCCGAATAGCGGCACCGGATCGCCCGCCCGCCCTATCAATAAGGTGAGACGCATGGGGGACCAGCCGGCCAGGCCGCACCGATTCCGACATGTGGCGGGCCGGGTCCCCGCCACCCTCACTCTCGTCACGATCGTCCTCACCGTCGGGGTGGTGTGGCGGGGGCTCTGGTCGCCCTTCGAAGACACCCCGCTGTTCGCCTCCGTCGCCTATGGCCTTCCGGCGGTCGAGTCGGGTCGGTGGTGGACGCTGATCACCGGCATGTTCTTCGTCGATCGCCCGGCGACCTACCTCTTCACCCTCCTCACCTTCGCCGGGATGGCGTATCTGGAGTACCAGCGCGGGTCGCGTGTGGCCTTGAGCTACTTCGCCATCGGGCAACTCTTCGCCGTGCTCGCCGCGTCGCTCCTCCTCTGGCTGGGCACGATGCTCCCCTGGCCGTGGGCTCAGACAGAGGCCGCCGCGCTGGATGTCGGTCCCTCCGGCGGCACGATGGCGTGCCTCGCCGCGGCGGTGTCGTTGTTCGTGTCCCCCTGGCGGCTGCGCGCCTGGGTCGTCCTCGTGGCGTTCGTCTTCGTGGCGCTGCTCTTCGGGGGCACCATAGCCGATCTCGAGCACGTCCTTGCCGTCGCTCTCGTCCTCGGGACATCCCGCGCCCTGCGTCCGCAGCGCGTGAGCGTCCGCGAGCAGCGCTTGATCGCATCCGTGATGCTGATCGTCCTCGGCGTCATCCAGATCGTCACCCTCCTGGTGCCGACCACCGGGCCCTTCGGCCGCACCGCGCCCTCTCAGGCGCCCTGGGTCGGCGTCGTTCTCGACGCCCTCGTCATCCTTATCGTGGCCCGCGGGATGATGCGGGGCAGACGCTGGGCGTGGACCGTGAGCGTCGCGCTCACGGTGCTGAAGATGGTCGTGGGTGTCGGCCTCGTCGTGCTGGTCGCTCTTCTCGGGATCGCCGACGTCGAGTCCGCGGTCGATACCGACGTCAGCGTGTGGTTGGCCGGTTCGGTGCTGTGGGCGCTCACGTTCGGCTACCTCGTCCTGGCCCGAGCCGCGTTCCGCGGCCGCCGCAACGCCCGCATCGGCGAGGCGGCTCCACCGACCAGCGACGAGGTGAAGGACGAGATCCGCCGCTACGGCGGGGGCACGCTGTCGTGGATGGCGACCTGGGACCACAACGACTACTCCCGGGTGGGCGGCGGCATCGTCGCGTATCAGTGCCGAGCAGGCGTCGCGCTGGCTCTCGCGGACCCCATCGGCCCCGCCGCATCCCGCCCCGAAGTGATCGCGGAGTTCATCCGCAACAGCGAGCGTGCCGGCCTCGCGCCGTGCTTCTTCAGTGCGAGCGAAGCCACGCGGGCAGCGGTCCCCGCCGGCTGGCGGAGCCTCGTCGTCGCCGACGACACCATCGTCGACCTGCCGGGTCTCCAGTTCACCGGCAAGGCGTGGTCGGACGTGCGCACATCGCTGAACCGAGCCGCTCGGGAGGGCATGCGGTTCCGGATGACGCGTCTGCGCGACGAACCGTGGGGGATCCAGCAGCAACTGCGGGCGATCTCGGAGAGCTGGGTGGGGGACAAGGGGCTGCCGGAGATGGGTTTCACCCTCGGCACGCTCCACGAAGCGGCCGATCCCGAGGTGCGGCTTGCTCTCGCGATCTCGCCCGTCGGCGACGTCGACGGGTTCTTGTCGTGGCTGCCCGTGTACGGCGACGGCCGGGTGCGCGGGTGGACCCTCGACCTCATGCGGCGCCGGGACGGCGGTTTCGGCCCGGTGATGGAGTACCTCATCGCGTCATCCGCGACGTTCTTCGCCGCAGAGGGAGCGGAAGTGCTCTCCCTGTCGGGCGCTCCCCTCACCCACGAATACCCGCCCGGAGCCGGCGCCATCGCCGACCTCACACGGTGGGTGGCCGACGTGCTCGAGCCGGTCTACGGCTTCGCGTCACTGCACCGCTTCAAGCAGAAGTTCCATCCGCGCTACGAGACGATGTACCTGCTCTACCGCGACGAGAGCGACCTCACTCGCATCGGGGCGGCGCTCACTCGCGCGTTCCTGCCGACCGCCACGTTGCGGCAGTTCGCCGACGCCGGGCGCGAACTCGTGCGCGGCGAACACTGATGCATGGCGCCGCCTCCGCAGGGGCGGGCGCCATGGCGTCAGATGGGGCGGATGTTCTCCGCCTGCAGCCCCTTGGGGCCCTGTGCGATCTCGAATTCGACGCGCTGGTTCTCTTCGAGGGAGCGATAGCCCGCCGCCTCGATCGCCGAGTAGTGGGCGAAGACATCCGCGCCGCCCTCATCGGGCGCGATGAAGCCGAAGCCCTTCTCCGAGTTGAACCACTTGACCGTGCCCTGGGTACTCATTGCGTTGCCGTTCCTTCTTGCCGGCGCCCTGGTGCGCCGGTGGATTCCCACGGTAACGGTCGCAGGCTCCGGGCGCATCGGATGGTGACACAAACGTTGCACGGCGTCGCGTCGGCGCGATCGGGCCGTTAACCATACGACGCCCGGGCTGAGCCGAACGCTCAAAGCCCGGGCGTCGACGGATCCCCCCGGATAGGCCACGCAGAGCGTGACTGCGAACACTCTACTGACAACACCGCGTGCAGCGCGAGAGCGAGATGGAAAGTTCTGAGGCGATGTTGCCCTCATAGGGTGGCGGTGTGGGACACATCGAATTGCGCGACTTCGACGACGACGATCTCGACGCCGTGTTCGAGATGATGCGCGCCGCCGGATCGGCCGATCCGGCCGTGTTCACCGCATCCGACCCCGATGATCGGACCGCCTTCGATGAGTTGATGCAGCGCCAGCGCACCTCACCGGATGTCGCCGTCTGGGTCGTCACCGAGAACGGCGGTTTCGCCGGCATGGCCGCGGCCTTCTCGGTCGACGGCGAGCGGGAGGTGACGTATTCGATCGCCCGGCACGCGCAGGGACGGGGCGTGGGGACGGAAGCGCTGAAGCTGCTCGTGGCCCGCGAGGGGGAACGGCCGCTGTACGCCCGAGTCTCCGCCGACGCGCCGTCCCGCGCGGTCCTCGAGCGCATCGGATTCACCGAGGTGTCCCGTCCGAGGGCCGAGGCGTCAAGCGCCGGCTCCCGCGGCGCCGACCCCCGCTCCCGCGAGGTCGAGGCCCGCCTCTACGTGCTTCCCCCGACCCTGGAGTAGCCCGAGGCCCGTCCCGTTGTTCCGTGAGAAGCCATCTCCGCCACGAGACTGCGGCTCTCGTCCGCAGTCTCGTGGCGGAGATGAGGTCTCGCGGGAAGGAGGGGCGGTTGGGCCCGGGAAACGGAAAAGGGCCCCTCTCGGGACCCTTCCGTTTGGTGCGCGAGGGGGGACTTGAACCCCCACGCCCTTGCGGGCACTGGCACCTGAAGCCAGCGCGTCTACCTATTCCGCCACTCGCGCGAGGCGCAGAAACGTCCTGCGCTCTCAACTTCCCGACAATATCACGGCCACGCACGCGTCAAAGCGGCCCGTGCATGGCCGAGCCGAACTCAGGCTGGATCGACTTTGCGGGCGCCCCGCCAGCCGGTGAGGGCGGATCCTCCTGAGTTGGCGGGCGAAAGACGCGCGAAAAGCCGAGAGAGAGCGGCGTCCATAAGCTCCCCAGGCGTGCTGACTACGATGTACCCACCGGTTTGCCTGCCTGAAGGAGTCTCGTGGGGCTACTCGACAGTTTCGAGAAGGGTCTCGAACGCGCTGTCAACAGCGCGTTCGCGAAGACCTTCCGCAGCGGCATCCAGCCGGTGGAGATCGCGTCGGCGCTGCGCAGCGAGCTCGACAAGAAGGCTGCGGTGGTCAGCCGCGACCGCATCCTCGCGCCCAACACCTTCACGGTGCACCTCGCTCCGGCCGACGACGAGCGCATGCGATCGCTCGGTACGGCGCTCGACTCCGAGCTCGACACGCTCGTGCAGGCCCACGCCCGGACGCAGGGGTACTCCTTCGCCGGTCCCGTCGCCATCACGCTCGAGCGCGACGAGTCCCTGTCGACAGGCACGCTCCGGGTGGAGTCGAAGACCGCCGCGGGAACAGTTTCGTGGCGCGGCGTCGTCGACATCAACGGCTCCCGCCATCCGCTGGTCAAGTCCCGCACCGTCATCGGCCGCGGCAGCGACGCCGACATCACCCTCCCCGACTCGGGCACCAGCCGCCGCCATGTCGAGATCCTCTGGGACGGCGAGCGCGCGATGGTGCGCGACCTGGGCTCGACCAACGGCACGCAACTGAACGGCCAGAAGATCTCCGAAGCCCCCCTTCCGCCCGACTCGACGGTCACCATCGGGCGCACCGACATCGTCTTCCGGGTCGTCCCCCAGGCCGCGCCGGCCGCCTCCCGCCCCCGGGTTCCTGACGCCACGCGCGCGTTCGGCGTGAACGAGGGAGGGCCCAGGGCGTGAGCGAACTCACCCTTCTGCTGCTGCGCATCGGATTCCTGCTGCTGCTGTGGTTCTTCGTCTTCGCCGTGGTGTATTCGCTCCGCGCCGATCTGTTCGGCGTCAAGGTGCGCAAGCTCCCGGAGCCGGCCGCTGCTGCAGCCGCGCCCGTGCAGGCCGCCGGGCCGGCGGACGCGACGACCCCCGTGGGCCGACCCGCGCCTCCCCGGGTGAAGGATGCTGCGCCCGGAGGAAACGCCACGAAGAGCACGGTCTCGCGCATCGTCATCACGAGTGGTCCGAAGGCCGGTGTCGAGCTGCCCCTGGGTAATGAGCCGCTGACGATCGGCCGCTCCAGCGAGTCGGCGCTCGTCATCCGCGACGACTACACCTCGAGCCACCACGCACGACTCGTCCTGTGGGGCGACAAGTGGATGATCCAGGACCTGGACTCCACCAACGGCACCTATCACGACGGCATCCGCGTGGCCGCTCCCGTCCCGGTGAAGATCGGCGCCCCCATCAAGGTGGGCGCGACGACCTTCGAGCTGCGGAAGTAGTCCCCGGAACTCCATGGTCTTCCAGGGCTCGAGCGCCGCCATCTCGCACACCGGCAAGGTGCGCTCCAACAACCAGGATTCCGGTTACGCCGGGTCGAATCTCTTCGTGGTGGCCGACGGCATGGGCGGTCACGCCGGCGGAGACGTCGCATCCAGCCTCGCCATCTCCCAACTGGCGCTGCTGGACCAGCCCTTCACGTCGACCGCCGAGGCCGAACGGGCACTGCGCGACTCGATCACCGACGCCGCGACGGAGTTGATCGACACGGTGGGCCGCCGGCCGGAGCTCGCCGGCATGGGCACGACGGTCAGTGCGCTCGTCATGGTCGACGACTATGCCGTCATCGCGCATATCGGCGACTCGCGCATCTACCTCTACCGCGACGACGCGCTGACCCAGATCACCACCGACCACACCTTCGTGCAGCGCCTCGTCGACTCGGGGCGCATCACCCCGGAAGAGGCCCGGTACCACCCACGCCGCTCCGTGCTCATGCGCGTGCTCGGCGACATGGACCCCGACCCCGAGGTCGACACCTTCATCATGCCGACTCAGCCCGGTGACCGGTGGCTGCTGTGTTCGGACGGCCTGTCGGGCGTGCTGGATGACGAGCACACGGCGAAGGCACTCGGGGCGGGTCTCGCTCCCGGCCGCACCGCCGACATGCTGCTCAAGCAGGCGCTCGACGGCGGGGCGCCCGACAACGTCACGATCGTCATCGTCGACGTCGGCGGTCAGCATCCCCTCTTCCTCGGCACCCCCACGATCGTGGGGTCGGCATCGAACCCCGTGGGCGTCGAGGTGCCTGCGGCGCGGCCCGGTCGCAGCAGCTGGCTGCATCCGAACCGCCAGGCGGCGAACGAGCCGACGCACTTCGAGCCGGATGCCGAGTTCCTCGAGGAGCTCATCGAGGAAGACCGGCGTCGTGCCCGACGTCGCCGGGCGGGCTGGATCATCGGCTTCCTCCTGGTGCTCGCCGCCATCGCCGCGTCGCTCGCCGTCGCATACAACTGGACCCAGACGCGCTATTTCATCGGCGCCGACGACGACACTGTCGTGGTGTACCGCGGCATCCAGCAATCGCTCGGTCCGATCTCGCTGTCGTCCCCCCACGAAGACACCGGCATCGCCCTGGCCGACCTTCCCGACTTCGAGCGGGGGACGGTGGAGCGCACCATCAACGCCCGTTCCCTCTCCGACGCCGAGCTGATCGTGGATCGCCTGCGTGAGACAGCCGGATTGGAGGGACGATGACCTCCTCGACGCCGATCGCCCGTACGAGCGCACCCGCCGATGGCGTCAGCGCCGACACGGCGGTGATCCGGGCGCTCCGGCGCATCCGCGTGCCGCAGACCCAGCGCAACCGCGAGCTCGGGCTGCTGCTGTTCGCCCTCGTGATCAACGTCGGCGCCGTCGTGCTCGTGAACTTCGGAACCGGCCGCGCCCTCGACGCGCAGGTCTTCGTCTACGGCGGCCTCCCCCTCGCGCTCGCGCTCGTGCTCCACATCGTGCTGAGGCTGCGGGCGCGTGACGCCGACCCCTTCGTCCTCCCCATCGCCACGCTCCTGACGGGCATCGGCATCGCGGAGATCTATCGCATCGACATCGCGCGCAACCATCTCGGCTGGGATGCTTCCTCCACACGTCAGCTCGCCTGGTCGGCGATCGCCATCGGCGGTGCCATCCTCATCGTCGTCTTCCTGCGCAACTATCGCGTGCTCTTCCGGTACACCTACCTATTCGGCCTGGCCGGCGTGCTGCTCCTGCTCCTCCCGTTCGTCCCGGGCCTCGGCACCGATCAGAACGCCGACGTGTGGGTGTCGGTCGGCGGCCTCTTCCAGTTCCAGCCCGGTGAGCTGGCCAAGATCGCGCTGGCCATCTTCTTCGCCGGCTACCTGGTGCGCACCCGGGAGAGCCTCAGCTCGGTGGGGACGCGATTCCTGTGGATGACCTGGCCGCGCGCACGCGAACTCGGTCCGCTGCTGATCATCTGGCTGATCTCGCTCGGCATCATCGTGCTGCAGCGCGACCTCGGCACGGGGCTGCTGCTGTTCGGCATGTTCGTGGCGATGCTCTACGTCGCCACGGGTAAGACGAGCTGGGTGCTGATCGGTGTGCTGCTGGCGGCCGGCGGCGCCTTCCTCGCCTCTCGCGTGCTGCCTTATGTCGGGGCGCGGTTCAACAACTGGCTCGACGCGTTCAACCCGGAACTCATCAACGGCAGCAGCTATCAGCTCGTGCAGGGGATCTTCGGCCTCGCTCAGGGTGGACTGATCGGGACCGGACTCGGCCAGGGACGGCCCTACCTCACGCCGCTGTCGCAGAGCGACTACATCCTGCCCAGCCTCGGTGAGGAACTCGGACTCGTGGGCGTGTTCGCGATCCTCTGCCTTTACATGGTCTTCGCCAGCCGCGGCATCCGCATCGGACTGGCGGGGCAGGACGACTTCGGCAAGCTGCTCGCCACGGGGTTGTCGTTCACGATCGTGCTGCAGGTGTTCATCATGGTCGGCGGCGTCACGCGGCTGATCCCCCTCACCGGTCTGACGACGCCGTTCCTCACAGCCGGCGGCTCGTCCCTCATCTCGAACTGGCTCATCGTCGCGCTGCTGCTGCGCATCTCCGATGCGGTGCGCAGCCGACCCCGGGTGGTGATCGGTTAAATGACGAAAGAGTTACGACGTCTGAGCATCCTCATGCTCGTGATGTTCCTTGCGCTGTTCGGATCGACGAGCGTCATCCAGGTCGTACAGGCCGAGGAGCTGGCTCAGAACCCGGCCAACACACGCGCCCTCTACGACTCCTACGAGGTGCAGCGCGGCTCGATCATCGCGGGCGGCACGGCGATCGCCTCGTCCGTACCCTCGAACGACGTGTACAGCTGGCAGCGGACGTACGTGGATGCGGACATGTGGGCGCCGGTGACAGGCTTCATCAATCCCGTCCTCGGGTCTGCCACGGGCCTCGAGCAGGCCATGAACCAGGTGCTCAGCGGTACGGCCGGGTCGCAGTTCCTCTCCCGCCTGGATCGCATCGTCACCGGTCAGCCGCCGCGCGGGTCGAACGTGGAGATCACGCTGGACCCCGTCGTGCAGCGCGCCGCTTTCGACGCGCTCAGCGGCCTGGAGGGCGCCGTGATCGCGATCGAGCCGAGCACGGGACGCGTCCTCGCCATGGCGACGAGCCCCAGCTACGACACGAACGCCCTCGCCTCCCACGACACCGCAGCGGTCGAGGCGACCTACGACGCGCTGCTGGCCGATCCGAGCGATCCGCTGTTCAACCGGGCGATCGGCGGCGACTTGAACCCGCCGGGCTCGACGTTCAAGCTCGTCGTCGTATCCGCCGCTCTCGCTTCCGGCGAGTACACGCCCGACTCCATGTTGCCCAACCCGGCCATCTACCAGCTGCCGCAGTCATCGCGCACCGTGCGCAACGCCAGTGGCGGGACGTGCGGTCCGGGCGAGCAGGTCACGATCGCCGACGCGCTCCGCCTGAGCTGCAACATCCCGATGGCCGAGCTGGCGGTACAGCTGGGCGACGACGCCATCCGCGAGGAAGCCGAGAAGTACGGCTTCAACCGCGCGTTCGAACTGCCGCTGACCTCCACCGAGTCCGCCTACCCGAGCGATTTGGATGACGCGCAGACCGCGCTGACCGGATTCGGTCAGGGTCAGGTGACGGCGACTCCGCTGCAGATGGCCATGGTCTCCGCCGGCGTCGCGAACGGCGGTGTGGTGATGAACCCGCAGATGGTCGATTCCGTGATCGGTCCGGATCTGACCGTGCAGGAGACCTTCGACGGCACCGAGTTCGGCCAGGCGCTCGACGGTGATCTCGCGGCTCAGCTGTCGCGCATGATGGTCGCCAATGTCAGTGACGGCGCTGCCTCCGGTGCAAGAATAGGTGGGGTCGAGGTGGCCGGTAAGACGGGCACCGCGGAGAACGGCGACCGCCCGTACACGCTGTGGTTCACCGGCTTCGCTCCGGCGGATGATCCGCAGGTCGCCGTCGCGGTCGTCGTGGAAGCCGGCGGAGGGCAAGGACAGTCGGGAAGCGGTGACACCATCGCCTCTCCTATCGCGAAGAAGGTCATGGAGGCGGTGCTGAATAAATGAGACCGACACAGGGTGTGACCTTCGGTGGACGCTACGAGCTGGAGTCGCGGATCGCGATCGGCGGCATGGGCGAGGTGTGGGAAGCCACCGACCACGTCATCGGCCGGACCGTGGCGATCAAGATCCTCAAAGACGAGTACATGGGCGACCCGGGCTTCCTCGAGCGCTTCCGCGCCGAGGCCCGCCACGCTGCGCTCGTCAACCACGAGGGCATCGCCAGCGTGTTCGACTACGGCGAGGAGAACGGCAGCGCCTTCCTCGTGATGGAACTCGTGCCCGGTGAGGCGCTCTCCACGATTCTCGAGCGCGATGGCACCCTGTCCACGGACAAGACCCTCGACATCGTGGCGCAGACGGCGGCGGCCCTGCAGGCCGCACACGCGGCGGGTCTCGTGCACCGCGACATCAAGCCCGGGAACCTCCTCATCACGCCCGACGGACGGGTGAAGATCACCGACTTCGGCATCGCCCGCATCGCCGACCAGGTGCCGCTGACCGCGACCGGCCAGGTCATGGGGACGGTGCAATACCTTTCGCCCGAGCAGGCGTCCGGACACGCGGCATCCCCGGCGACCGACACGTACTCGCTGGGCATCGTGGCCTACGAGTCGCTCGCCGGCAAGCGCCCCTTCACGGGCGAGTCGCAGGTGGCGATCGCCATGGCGCAGATCAACGAGCAGCCGCCTCCTCTGCCGCCCACCGTGCCCGAGCCCGTGCAGCGGCTCGTCATGGCCATGATCGCGAAGAAGCCGGATGAGCGCCCCGCGTCATCCGCGGCCGTGTCACGCGCCGCCTCCGCGCTGCGCCGGGGCGACCTGTCCGCCGCGATCGCCGCCGTCCCGGCCATCGGCGGAGCCGCGGGGACCGATGAGGTCACCCAGCTTCTGACCGCGGGCGCCGACACCTCGGCCGCGACACGCTTGCTGCCGGCTCCGACGATGGTGGCCACTGCCGAGCACACGGAAGAGGATGCTCCGCCTGAGAAGCGCAAGCGCAGCCCATGGACCTGGCCGCTGGTCGCCCTCATCGGGCTCCTCGTGCTGGTGCTGGGCGGCACCCTGATCGCCTTCTTCGTCAACCAGGACCCGGCGCCGGCGCCGACGACCAGCTCCGCCACCCCCACCCGGCCCGCCACCACCCCCACCCCCGAACCGACGCCCGAGTCGACGACGGTGAACCTCGACGCCCTGGGCCTCGTCGGGATGAACTGCGACGCGGCGATCCAGGCCGCCACCGACGCCGGCCTCCGTCCGGCGCGTGCCAACGGCTCAGCGGCCCCCTCCGGCGAGCAGGTCGGCACTGTGGAGTCCACCGATCCGGCCCGCGGCAATCTCGAAGAAGGCGATGCCCTCACCGTCACGTGCTACGGCGAGCAGACTCCGATTCCCGCTCCGGGAAACGGGCCCACGGTCGAGCCGAATCCGGCCGAGGCGAACTCCACCGCGACGGTGTCGTGGGGCGCGTTCTCCTGCCCGAGCGGCACCGGCAGCCTCAGTGGATACACCGTCACGCTCACCGGCGCCCTCTTCACGGACGGCACGCAGCAGCGCAGCTTCGGTCCCGGAGAACAGTCCGCCGAGATCCAGGTGCCCGCAACCGGGAGCATCACCGCCCGGTACGTGGGGCTGTGCAGTGGGCAGGGGGGTCAGCGCGAGTCCGCGTCGTCTCCGACCTCGCAGGTCTCGATCGCCGCGGCGCCGGAGCCCACTTCGTCGCCGTCCCCATGACCACCTAAGCTGACCTTTTGATCCACCACCCGGGGAGTGCACCGTGACGACCGAGACACGCGTGCTGTCCGGCCGCTATCGCGTCGATGAACTCATCGGCCGAGGCGGCATGGCCAGCGTGTACCGCGGGTACGACGTCACCCTCGGCCGTCAGGTCGCCATCAAGGTGCTCCGCCGGGAACTGGCCGAGGATGCGGCGTTCCGCACGCGCTTCCGCCTCGAGGCCCAGTCGGCCTCGCGCATGGCCCACCCCGCCATCGTCCGGGTGTTCGACGCGGGAGAGGACACCGAGATCGGGTCGGACGGGGTACCCCACCCCGTGCCCTACATCGTGATGGAGCTCGTCCACGGCAGGCTGCTGAAGGACATCATCGCCGAGGGACCCGTACCGGAAGAAGACGCCCGGCGTTACGTCGACGGCATCCTCGAAGCTCTGGAGTTCTCCCACCGTGCCGGCGTCGTGCACCGCGACATCAAGCCGGGCAACGTGATGGTGACCGATGACGGTCAAGTGAAGGTGATGGACTTCGGTATCGCCCGCGCGGTCTCGGACTCCTCATCCACCGTCGCGGAGACCACCACGATCCTCGGAACCGCGGCCTACTTCTCTCCGGAGCAGGCCAAGGGCGAGCCGGTGGACGCCCGTGCCGACCTGTACTCCGCGGGGGTCGTCCTGTACGAGCTCCTCACCGGCCGGCAGCCCTTCCGTGGCGAATCGCCGGTGGCAGTGGCCTACCAGCATGTGAGCGAGGCTCCCATCGCGCCGTCGGAGATCACCGAGACGGTGCCGCGGGCGCTGGATGCGGTGGTGCTCCGAGCCCTCGCGAAGGATCCGTTCCAGCGGTTCCCGGATGCGGCGACCTTCCGAGCCGCACTCGAAGAGGCCGCCGACGGGAAGCAGCCCAGCAAACGGCAGCTGGGGGCGCTCACCAGCGAGCTGTACGGTCCGAACCCGCGCCACGCGGCCGAGACCGCACGATCGCTGCGGCAGTTGAGCACCGACACGACGATGCGCCGTACCCAGTCCGGGCCGCCGGTGGCATGGATCTGGTCGGGCGTGGCCCTGCTGGCCGTCCTGCTGGTCTCCGTGCTCATCTGGACGATGTCCATCCGTCCGAGCGCTGAGGTGCCCGGCAATGCCCGGATCGTGCCGGACGTCTCGGATGTCGCCTGGGAGCGCGCCGAGGAACTCCTTCTCGCCGAAGACCTCGTCCCCCTGCGTGTGGACGAGCCCAGCGAGGATGTCGCCACCGGAAACGTCATCCGCACCGACCCGGACGCGGGCATCTCGCTCGCGGGCGGCGCCGAAGTGACCGTCTACGTCTCCCGCGGCGAGGAGACCGCATCCGTTCCGACCCTGACGGGGCTGTCCGAAGAAGCGGCGCGTCAAGCCCTCACCGATGCCGGCCTCGTGGTGGGAGCGATCCGGCAGCGGAACGATCCGGCGGTGGCCGCAGGAACGGTGCTCGAGGTCGACCAGGCCGAGGGTGCTGCCGTACCGCTCGGGACTCCGGTGAACCTGGTGGTCTCCACCGGGCGCGTCGTGATCGTGGACTACACCGGTTACACGCTGGATGCGGCGACCCGCGAACTGCAGAGCCCCGAACTGCAGCTGAGCGTGACGTCGGAAGAGGATCCCTCGTGCCCGGCGGCGGCGACCCCCACCGTGGTGCGTCAGTCGATCGGCCCCGGCGAGGTTCCCATCCACTCCGAGATCCTGCTCACGGTCTGCTCGGGGACCTGACCGGACCGCGGGGGCCCAGCTGCCGCCCGCGCTCGTCGGCCCCGTCCATTCCGGCGGATGCCAGCCAGTTGCCCAGGAGTCGGTGACCGCCCTCGGTGAGGATGCTCTCGGGATGGAATTGCACCCCGACGATCGGGACGAAGCGGTGCGCGACCCCCATGATGACCCCCGATTCGGTCGTGGCGGTCACCGCCAGATCAGGGGGCAGAGACGCGGGAACGATCGCGAGCGAGTGGTAACGCGTGGCCACCAGCGGATGCGGCAACCCGGCGAACAGCCCGGTCCCGTCGTGCTCGACGGGCGAGGTCAGTCCGTGCATGAGTTCGGGAGCGTGGGCGACCGTCGCCCCGAACGCCACGCCGATCGCCTGATGACCGAGGCAGACTCCGAGCAGGGGCACTGCCGCATCCGCCGCCGCGCGGACGACGGCGATCGACGCGCCGGCGTGCTCCGGATCCCCCGGCCCCGGCGAGACCAGCACGGCGTCGGCGGACCGGACGACGGATGCGGCGTCCTCGGGGTCGATCGCGTCCGCTTCGACGAGCCCGACCTCGGCGCCCAGTTCGCGGACGTAGCCGGCGAGCGTGTGGACGAAACTGTCGTGGTTGTCCACGACCAGCACGCGGAACCCGGTCACTGGACGGTGACGTCCTGCGGGTTCACGAACTGGCTCACCCACGGGAAGACCCAGAAGAACAACCCGTAGACCACCGCAGCGGCGAGCACGAGGAGGATCACGACGCGCAGCCACCAGGGGCCGGGAAGCACATGCCACAACGCGCCGTACATCAGCTTGCCGCCTCGGTCAGAGCGGCGGGTGGGGCGCTGGCGCGTGGGGTGAATGACTCGAAGAGGCCGTAGCCGACGATCCGCTCGGTCATGGCGTACATCGGACTGCAACTGGTCAAGGTGATGTATCGCTCTCCGGCCGGCGCGTCAGGCTTGCGTGGGACATCCAGGAGCACGTCCACCGCGTTGGGCTTCACATACTCGAGCGTGCGGAACCGGTAGGTGTACCACCCCACCTCGGTCTCCACGACGATGGCATCCCCGACGCGCAAGTGGGCGATGCGGTTGAACGGCTTCCCGAATGTCGTCCGGTGCGCCGCGACGGCGAAGTTGCCGACCTCTCCCGGCATGGCGGCGTCGGGGTAATGGCCGATCCCAATGGGGTCGAGGGTCTTCGCGCGGCTCACCCCGCCGGCGATGGGCATCGCATAGTCGGCGCCGAAGCGTGGAATGCGCATGACCCCGAACTCTTGCGCGTCGGCCGGCTGGGGAAGGATCACCGGCTCCACCGCGACGGGTTCGGCGGGCGCTTCCGCCGAGGGCTCCGTGGAGGGTGTCACCGGCGTGTGCTGCTGCTCCCACTGCTCGGAGAGTTCCGATCCGGCCTGGTTCTTCTCCGCGGCGTAGATCACATCGCCGATCCACATCTGCCACGCGACGTAGAGGAGAACAACGACACCGACCGTGATGAGCAGTTCCCCGATCACGCCGACGACGGAGACACGACGTCGGGGGCGGCGGCGCGCGCGCCGAGTCGCCTCATCCTCCGTGGCCTCCACGCTGCGATCCTAAGGCTCCGGGCTATGGGGCGGCTGGCAGTTAGACTGTGGGTATGGCACGTTCTGGCAACGGCGAAGACCCGATCGTCGACCGCAGCGAGAGGGATGCTCCGCCCAACCCGGTGTGGTTCATGCCCGTGATGGTCGGTCTCATGGTGATCGGCCTCGTCTGGGTACTCGTCTTCTACCTCAGCAGCACGAATCTCCCCATCCCCGGGATCGGCGCGTGGAACCTGGCGATCGGTTTCGCCATCGCCTTCATCGGCTTCCTGATGACCACGCGGTGGCGATAATTACACGGGTGTGATTTGTCCCCATGTGTGGATAGACCTGTGGATAACTTCCCGTCGACCTACGCGTAGAGGATCGGGGGAAGAGCCAGGAACCCCGCGAGGACGACGCTGAGACCCACCATCAGGCCGATCTGCAGGGGGCGCTGCCGGCGGGCGCGCGTGCGGGCGTAAATGAAGCCGACCGCGGCGCCGACGATGAGCCCACCCAGGTGCGACTGCCACGAGATCTGGATGGCCGCGAGCGCGTTCGCGAACGACCCGGTTCCCGCCGCTGAGACGATCGCGAGGACGAACGGCAGCGCGAAGTTGACGGCGATGAGGATGGCGATCATCCGGATGTTGGCGCCGATGTGGCGCCCGATCACGAGCAGCGCGCCGAAGAGACCGAAGATCGCACCGGATGCTCCGACCACCGCCACGTTCGGCGCGAGCAACGCCACCGCGACCGATCCGCCGACGGCGCTGAGGACGTAGAGCAGCAGGAAGCGGACCCGCCCCAGCAGGGGCTCGAGGCTGCGCCCGATGAACCACAGCGCGAGCATGTTCAGACCGATGTGCCAGAACCCGTCGTGAACGAGCACGACGGTCAGGACGCGCCACGGCTGGAAGACGCCGCTGATCTGTGGATAGATTGCGGGCGCGTAGAACGACAGCAGGCTCTCCACGACGCGGCCGAAGCCGGGGATCAGGGTCACGACGAACACGAATGCCGTCACGGCGATGATCGAATACGTCACGAGGGGGCGGCCGTCGGAGACGGCACTCACGGCGGGGCGCGACCACCGACGCTCAGCCGTCCGCTGCGCCGGGGTGACGTTCGCACGCTGCTCTGCGAGGCACTCCGGGCAGATGACGCCGACGGCCGCCTGCGTCTGGCATTCCGCGCAGATCGTCCGCAGGCACCGCTGGCAGAGGACGAAGCTCTGCCGGTCGGGGTGCCGGTAACAGAAGTTGTCGCGGTTGCGGTGGAACTCGTCCGTGCTCACCCGCAGCGTCCGCCCGTCAGACCGGAACGACGTCGATCGAGGCGATGACCACGGGCTCGATCGGGCGGTCGCCGGCCGCCGTCGGTACCGCGGCGATCGCGTCCACGACGGCCCTCGAGGCGTCGTCGGCCACCTCACCGAAGATGGTGTGCTTGCCCTGCAGCCACGGCGTGGGGTCGGTGGTGATGAAGAACTGGGAGCCGTTGGTGCCCTCGAGCTGGCCGGTGATGGCGTTGCGGCGCGTGCCGGCGTTGGCCATGGCGAGCTTGTAGGGGGCGTTGAAGTCGAGCTCGGGGCTGATCTCGTCGTTGAAGTTGTAGCCCGGTCCTCCGACGCCCTGTCCGAGCGGGTCGCCGCCCTGGATCATGAACCCCGGGATGATGCGGTGGAAGATCACGTCGTTGTACAGCGGGCCTTCGCCGCGCTGACCGGTCGCAGGGTGGGTCCACTCCTGCGAGCCATCGGAGAGACCGATGAAGTTCTGGACCGTGCGAGGGGCCTGGTCACCGAACAGGTGGACGACGATGTCGCCGTGGTTGGTGTGGATGGTGGCGACAGCAGAGTGCGAAGGCATGAGTACATTCTCGCAGAGTTATCTGCAACCCCCTCCGTCGTGATCACGCTCGGTCTGGCAAGATGGTGGCATACGTCCCATCGACCGGGAGGGCATTACCGTGAGTCTCAGCCGCAAGCGCAAGAAAGAACTCCGCAAGCTTCAGGAACAGGCTTCCAAGCTCTGGGGGTCTCAGCAGGTGCTGCTGAGCGAGAGTGCGAACGTCGCCCGCGAGGCGGGTCGCCAGCTCGGCAAATTGGGCCGTGAGCAGGTGGTGCCGGCTGTCCAGCAGGGTTATGGCAAGGGCGTGGGCTTCTCGCGGCAGTTGCTGACCGACAAAGTCGTGCCCAGCGCCGGCGCTGTCGTCGGCTCTGCGCTGTCGGTGTGGGATGCGGCGAACGACACGCGTGAGCGCCTGGCGTCCGGTCGTGGTCTGGCGTTGCCGGATGCCAAGACCTACACGAAGAAGGCCGAGAAGTACGGCAAGCAGGCCACCAAGGCACTGTCGGCGAAGTTCGCCGAGCCGAAGCGCCCGGGCATCGGTGCGGGCGGCGTCATCGCCATCATCCTCGGCGTCGCTGCCGCTGCCGGCGTCGTGTACGCCGCGTGGCAGACGCTGCGCGCAGACGACGAGCTCTGGGTCGCGGACGACCCGCTGCGCGCACCCGACGCGTGAGCGAAGACCCCACCGCGCGGGTTCGTGCTGCAGCTGCAGAGCGCGACCTCGAGGTGGAGTTGGTGGAGCGCCCAGCGGCGTCGAGCCTCGCCGAGGCTGCGGCGCTTCTGGGACTGACGCCGGCCGACATCGTGAAGACCCTCGTCGTGAAGCGGTCGGACGATACGTATCTGTTCGCCCTGGTTCCGGGCGATCGGGCGATCTCGTGGCCCAAACTCCGCACCCTCGTAGGCGTCAACCGGCTGCAGTTGCCTGACCCCCAGCGTGCGCTGGCCGCCACGGGGTACGAGCGCGGAACCATTGTGCCGATCGGCAGCACCACTGACTGGCCGATCTTCGCGGACGAGCGCATCGTCGGGCGGCGGATCGGCCTGGGTGCGGGTGCCCACGGCTACAGCCTCTTCGTCGACGCCGACGATCTCATCGCCGCTTACGGCGCGACCGTCGGCGACATCACGGTCGACGCTCCGGCCTGAGTCAGGCGAGAAGACCGGCCATCCGCAGGCCGATGTCCACGAGCTTGACGCGGGCGAGCGCCCCGATCTCCGCGAGCGAGAACCACTCGGCCCGATCGGTGGATCCGCCGACCTCGTTGCGCAGGCTGCCACCCGTGAGGTGTGCGCGGTAAACGATCCGCAGTGCGTGCAGCGGCCCCGTTGCGTCGTCGCTCAGCCGATCCCCGGTAGGGATCACGCGGGAGTGGATTCCGAGCAGGTCGTCAAGGGCGACGGTGAATCCCGTCTCTTCCCGCACCTCGCGGCGGGCAGCGTGCTCGGGGTCCTCCCCGGGCTCGAGGCCCCCGCCGGGGAGCGTCCACGCGGCGTGGCGACCCTCGTTCCAGTGCGCGAGCAGGACGCGGCCGTCCGCATCCGCGACCACGGCGTAAGCGGCGACCCTCATGTCCATAAGGCGAAAGCCTAGGGCCGTGCGGCGTCGCCGAGCCACCTCACACGGCAGCGGGGACGGCCGCCGCCCGGAAGCGAGCGCCCGGGTGCGTCTCGGGCAGGCGGGTGTGCCCTTCACCGAACAGGTGCTCGCGAAGGGTGGTCCCGGGCAGCTCGTCCTTCAGCAGTCCGCGCCGCCGTAGCTCCGGCATCACGTGGCGGAAGAACAGCTCGTGCGATCCGTCGGCCTCCGGCTGAACCAGGAAACCGTCGGCGCCGGTCTCCTCGATCATCGCGACCGCCTGGTCGACTGCTTCCTCGGGCGTACCGAGGAACGGGGTGCCCATGACCCCGTTGGCACGGAACTCCTCCAGGACCTCCCGCACCGTCGGAGCGTCCGGCCCGAGGAAGCGCTCGATGTTGGTGCGACCGTTGTCGCTCTGCGCCGCGCCGGCCGGAATGGGCTTGTCGAGGTCGAGGGAGAGGAGGTCCACCCCCGTGAAGTATGCGTAGAGCGTCGCGGCGTGCTCGAGGGTGATCTGGTCGATCTGCGCCTGGTGCTGCGCGCGTGCGGCCTCGCGCGATTCGGCGACGCGGAACGTGCCGGCGATCAGGCACTTCACCGCGTCGCGCCCGCGCCCGTTCTCCTCGGCACGGCGTCGGATGTCGTCGATCTGGGCGGCGAGCGCCTTCGATTCGGCAGCGAGGAAGACCGCCTCAGCATACTTGGCCGCCAGCGCCCGCCCCGCCTCGGAGGCGCCCGCCTGGAACAGGGTCGGGGTGACCTGCGGGCTCGGCGGCGTGACGAGCACACCCTTCGCCGAGAAGTAGGGCCCGTCGTGGACGATCTCGTGCACCTTGTCGGGGTCGGCCCACGTGCCGCTCGCCCCGTCCATGATGAGCGCGTCGTCTTCCCAGCATCCCTCCCAGAACTTCAGCGAGAGCTCGACGTGGTCATCGGCGCGGGCGTAGCGCTCGGCATGCGGGATCAGCGGCTCCCCGAACAGGAGGGCGGATCCGGCCTGAGCGGAACCGGTCACGATGTTCCAGCCGATGCGACCTCGAGAAAGGTGGTCCAGGGTCCGGTACTGACGCGTGACGATCGGCGGCTTCTCCACGGTCGTCGACACCGTGGTCACCAGGCCCAACTTCTCCGTCACCGCCGCCATCGCCGACATCAGCATCTGCGAATCCACGCTCGAGAACTGCACGTTCTTCTCGATGGAGGTGGGGATGATGCCGCCGTGAAGTGTGGGATAGCCGTAGGAGTCGGCGAGGAAGAGGAAGTCGGCGCCTGCCTCCTCGCACGCCCGCGCAAGGTCGGTCCAGTAGCTGAGATCGGTGAAGTTCCGCTCGTGCTCACGGCCGGGGATGCGCCAGGTGCCGCGCACCCCTCCGCCTTGGAACATGCCGATGCTCAGCTTCTTGGTCACGGTTTCTCCTCTCGGGATGCGTATGGCGCGTCAGGCGAACGCGGCGACGGACCGGAACGCGGCGCCGGGGTGAGTGGCCGCAAGGTGCGGGTCGTCGGTACCGGACAGCCGCTCACGCAGCGTCATCGCGGGCGAATCGGTGCGCACGTGCCCACGCGAACGCAGCTCCGGCATGACGAGGTCGAGGAACGTGTCGAATCCGCCGGTGTGGTCGGGCTGCACGGCGAAACCATCGGCGCCGGTGGCGGCCAGAACCTCTTCCGCCTGGTCGACCACGGAGGCCGGGTCTCCGACCAGCGGAGCCCCCATGACGCTGTTCCGTTGGAACTCCTCCAGGATCTGCCGCACCGTGGGGGCGTTCGGACCGAGGAAGCGTTCGACGTTGGTCCGCCCGGTCTGGGTGTGCACGGCGGCGGGGTCCATCGGCTTGTCCGGGTCCATTGTGGACAGATCCAGACCCGTGAAGAACGCGTACGAGGCCGCGGCATCGTCGAGCGACACGGCGGCCCGCCGGCGCGCCTGGAGCTCGTGCGCCGCCTGGGTGGTCTCGGCGACGACGAACGTGCCGGCGACGATGAACTTGATCGCCATCGGATCGCGCCCGTATGCCTCCGCCCGACGACGGATGTCGGCGACCTGGGCGGCGAGGGCAGGCACCTCTGCCGCCAGGAACACGCCTTCGGCATACCGGGCCGCCAGGTCGCGACCGGGTTCTGATGCCCCGGCCTGGAAGAGGGTGGGCGTGCGCTGCGGCCCGGGCGGCACGTTCAAGATCCCCTTGGCGGAGAAGTGCGGCCCGGAATGCTCGATCTCGCGGACCTTCGACGGGTCGGCATAGATGCCCGCCGCCCGGTCCAGGACCACGGCGTCATCGTCCCAGCATCCCTCCCACAGCCGCAGCGACAGTTCGACGTGGTCGGCGGCGATCTCGTACCGCAGGTCGTGATCGGTGAGCGGAATGCCGAACAGGCGTGCCGACGCGTTCTGTCCTGCCCCCGTCACGACGTTCCATCCGATCCGGCCACGGGTGAGGTGGTCCAGGGTCGCCATCTTCCGGGCGACCATCGGCGGCATCTCCACGGTGGTGGACAGTGTCGTGACGAAACCCAGACGTTCGGTGACCGCGGCCATCGCGGGCAGGATGACGGTGGGGTCGGCCTTGGGGATCTGCACGCCGCTGCGGATGGCGGCGGCCGGGATCGCATCATTGACCACCGGGTACCCGTAGTCGTCGGCGAAGAAGATGAAGTCGACTCCGGCCTCTTCCAGGCGCCGCGCCATCGTCAGCCAGTGGTTCATGTCCAGGAAGTCCGGCGAGGTGTTCTCCGGCAGCTTCCACCCACCCATCAGTGCCGCGCACTGGAACATTCCGATCTTCCACGGCTCCGACATGAGCGCTCCCAACAGGTAGGTGAACCAACAGATGAACTGAACAGTTCACACCCTAGGGAGGGTTTGTTTCCCCCGTGTCACACGCAGAAGAAAGAGCGGTGACTGGTGTCAGCCCCGCTGGCGCGCGACGGCGACGACCTCGAGGCGGTCGATCATGCCACGTACTGCGAAGGAGTACGTCGCGGTCAGCTCCTCGGGGTCGGCGCCGGACAGGAGGAGGAGCTGGAGCCCGCGCCACAGCGCGACGACCTCCAGTCCAGCGAGCGTGCTCGCGTCCCCGTCGTAGCCTTCCGCCCGCATGATCGCGGCGACCTGATCCGACCACGTGGAGCCCTGACGGCCGAGGAAGACATCCCATTTTCCGGTCTCACGCATCGCGATGCCGAAGCGCTGGAAGTAGAGGCGGAGCCACGGGTGGTTCGCCGGATCGGAAAGGTCGCGCCATGCCTGAACGAGACGTGCCTCCAGGTCCCCGGGCCGCGCCAGCCGGTCGAAGAGGGCGTGCAGCCGCGGGAACTGCTCGAAAGCACACATCGACGCCTCGTCCAGCAGCTCCTGCTTCGAGCCGAAGTAGTAGAGGAGCATCCGGTTGTTCGAGCCGATCTTGCGGGCCAGCGCGCTGAGACTGAGGTCGATGACTCCCTCGCGGAGGATGAGGTCGACGGTCAGCCCCAACAGTCGATCTCGTTCCGAGGGCGCGTCCACGCGCCCCATCCTAGGGTGCCGCTTTCAGGACGGTGCCTCAGGTGTGGACGCGACCGAGGACCGGGTGATCGACACCGAGCCGGTCGCCCGGGCGCCCGGTGAGCCGCTCCCGGAGGGAGTTGCCGGGGCGCCCCTCCCGAACGCGTCCTCGCTCGGCAAGGATCGGCATGACGAGTCGCCCGAAGTCCTCCAGATCGTGCGGAGGGAAGACCGGCTCGATGAGGAACCCGTCCAGGCCGGTCTGCGCGGCCAGCGCCTCGATGCCGTCGGCGACCTGCGTCGGGTCGCCGGTGAGGCGGAACCCACGGGTTCCACGCCCGCGCAGTTCGTCGAGGATCTCCCGGACGGTGGGCGCATCCTCGCCGAGGAACCGCTCGATGTTGCTCGTCCCCATCTGCCCGACCGCCCCGCCCTCGTCGAGCACTTGCTGCAACGTCCGGTCGGGGTCGAGCGCGAGAAGGTCGATGCCGGTGTTCCCGGCGTAGAGGGTCGCCACCACGTCATCACTCTGCATCCCGTCGAACTGCGTCTCGAGCGCGCGGGCCTCCTCCTCCGTCTCGGCGACGAAGACCGTGAGCCCGGCCATGAGGAGGATCGACTCGGGCTCCCGCCCCGCCTCTGCCGTGAGACGACGGATGTCGGCGACCGCGGCAGCGGTACGCACCGGAGTGGTGCCCTGCACGAACACGCACTCCGCGTGGCCGGCGGCGAAGGCGCGTCCCGCCGGAGAGGTGCCGGCCTGGAAGAGCACGGGCGTCCGCTGCGGCGACGGCGGCGCGGCGAAGTACCCGCGGGTGCGGTAGTGCTCGCCCTCGAAGACGATGCGGTGCACGCCGTCCCGGCGGGCGAACAACCCGCTCTCACGATCGGCGACGAGAGCGTCGTCGTCCCAGCCCTCCTCCCACAGGCGCGAGGCGAGCTCGACGTACTCCGCCGCCATCGCGTACCGAGTGTCGTGCGGAACGATCGCGTCGTGGCCGAACACCTCGGCGACGGCGTTCTGCGAGGCACCCGTCACGATGTTCCAGCCGATGCGCCCGCCGGTGAGGTGGTCGAGTGTGGTGAACCGTCGGGCGAGGGCGGCGGGGTGGTCGACGCCGGTCGTCTGGGTGACGACGAAGCCCAGGCGGTCGGTGTGCTGGGCGAGCAGGGGGAGGATGTAGTCGGGGTCCAGCCCGGAGAAGTTGATTCCCTTGGCCACCGACACGTCCGACAGGTCGCCGTCGATCACCGGGTATCCGTACCCGCCGGCGAAGAAGAGGAAGTCGAAGCCGGCGTCCTCGACGACCCGTGCCATCCGGATCCAGTGCTGCGGGTCGAGGTAGTCGATGCTGTCGCTGAGCGGATGCGGCCAGCTGTACGTGCCACCCACCTGCGGGCCCATCACCTCGAAGACCCCGAAACGCAGGGTCTGACTCACCGCCTCCGCCGTCATGCGAGCCACGCGTCGATGCGAGCCTTGGCCGCCGCCTTCACCTCGGCGGATGCGCTCGTGGTTTCGATCGAGGTCCAGGCGCACGCGGCGAGCTGCTCGTCGGTCAGACCGAGGACGCTGCGGCACAGTTCGTACTCGGCAAGGATGTCGGGCCCGAAGATGATCGGGTCATCGGCGTTGATCGAGCACCGCACCCCCGCCTCCAGCAGGAGCGGCAGCGGGTGGCTCTGAATGTCGGCGACCACATCGAGGAGGTGGTTGGAGGTGGGGCACACGTCCAACGGGATGCCGCGCTCAGCGAGCGCGGCGACGAGGGCCGGGTCTTCGATCGCACGGACCCCGTGCTGCACGCGCGTCGCGTGGAGGACGTCGATCGCCTCCCACACCGATGGGGGTCCCACCAGCTCCCCGGCATGCGGCGTGGCGTGCAGCCCCGCGTCACGCCCGATCGCGAATGCGTCGGCGAAATCCGCGCACGGGAAGCCGCGCTCGTCTGCGGCGAGTCCGAGCGACACGACGCCGCGACCGGCCATCTGCGCGGCCGCTTCGGCGACGAGGATCGAACGGTCATAGCCGGCAGTGCGGTCGATGGTCGCCATGAGCCCGAAGGAGATACCGTAACGCTCCGCTGCCGTCTCGGCGAAGCCCGCCATGGCCTCCAGTGCCGCGACATCGGAGCCGTAGAGCGGTGCGTAGAAGGTGGAACCGACCCCGAGCTCGACATAGACCACCCCCTGCGCCGCCTGATCCTGGAAGATCTGGTCGATGAGGAGACCGAGATGCTCGGCATCGCTCATCACGGTCAGGAGCGTGCGATACACCGTCGAGAACTCGGTGAACCCCGAGAAGATCGTCGTCTCCGGCACCGGGACATTCATGCGCGCCGCCAGCTCGATGAGAGTCGCCGGGCGCATGGCCGCCTCCATATGCAGGTGGAGGTGCCCCTTGGGAAGGGCGAGCAGGTCGCGGGTCGCGCCGGTCTCGGTCGGGCTGTCGGCGGTCATGGTCATGGCGCGTGCTCCTTGTCGGGCTGTGGGGGAAGAGAGGTGGGGGGGGAAGAGAGGTGGGGGGGAAGAGGTGGGGGGGAAGAGGTGGGGGGGAAGAGGTGGGGGACGCGAGCGTCCCCCACCTCGGTTCACTCGAGACTGGCGAGGGCCGCCTCGAGGTAGCTCATGTCGATGTACTCCTCCGGGTCCGGGATGCCGACGAATCCGGCGGCCTCCAAAGCGGGGTACATGGTGTCGCGCATGAGCTCGGCGTCCATCCAGAACAGCGGGTCGCCGTACTCCCCGACGACGAGGGGCTGCTGCAGCTCGTTCTCCCTCGTCTGCTGGACCAGGTCAAGGCCCAGGTCGGCGCCGTACTTCTCGACGGCGAGCGTCGCCCCGACGGCCGGGTCGTCACCGTTCTCCTCCCAGCCCCGCACGGACGCGCGCAGGAACTTCTCCATGAGGTCGCCGTTCTCCTCGACGTACGCGGAGTCGCCGAAGACGATGTTGCCGTACAGCGGCATCCCGAAATCGGCATAGAGGCTGACGATGTAATCGTCCTTGGACAGGCCGTACTGCTCCTCGAGCATGATCGGCTGGTTCGTCGCATACGCGGTGTACGCCACCCCCTGACCCTCGACGAGGGGCGCGATGTCGAACCCGACGGGGATGAACTCGTAGTCCGGCTCGAGGCCGGCGAGGGCGAAGATGGCGTCGTAGCTGATCTGCGTGCCCTCCTGCCCGAGCACGGTCTGCCCGACGAGGTCTTCCGCCGTCCGCACGGGGTGGTCCGCGAGGGAGACGATGGCCCCGGGGCTCTCCTGGAAGAGGGCGCCGATCGCCGTCCAGTCGTTACCCGCCTCGAAGCTCATCAGCCACGACTGCGTACCGGGGACGATCCCGAGGTCGGCGTCGCCGGCCGCCACGGTGGCCATGGTGGTCGGGGCGTTGGGGCCGCCGCCGATCCACTCGATCTCCAGCCCCTCCTCCTCGTAGTAGCCCTTGTCGTCAGCGATCCAGAAGCCCGCCCACTCGACGTTGTTGATCCATCCCAACGAGACGCGGATCTTGGTGAGCTCCTCGCCGTCCTCGCTTGTCCCTGCGTCGGCCGCGCCGGCGCAGCCGGCAAGACCCAGCGAGGCGGTGAGGATGACTCCGACGACAGTTGCGCGTGCGCTCCGGCGTGTGGTGATGGGTGACATGGAACTCCTTTCAGGGTGAAACTCCGGCTGCTCTCGGGTGAGGCGAGCCGCGCATGTCGTCGCGCCCGGGCGAGCGCGGACGAGATGATCAGGTCACGCGGGCATCGACCCGGCGCTCCAGGACCCGCGCTGCGGCGAAGACGGTGACCGACACGATGGTGGCGACCACCGCCGTTCCCCACGCACGGTCCATCTCCATGTAGCTGCGTGCCTGGGAGAACAGGGCACCGAGCCCCTCGGTGCCCATCAGGAACTCGGCGAGCATGGCGGCGAGCACGGCGCTCGGGGCGGTGATCCGCACGGCGACCATGAGGCTGGGGAGGGCGTGCAGCAGCCCGAGCCGTCCGAGGAGCTGCATTTTGTTCGCGCCGAGCACGCGGAACAGGTCGCGCCCCGCATCCGGGATCGAGGCAAGACCCGACAGGGTGAACACGAACGCGGGGAAGAAGCAGATGAGGGCGGTCGAGGTGAGCACTGCCGGGTCGCCGTATCCGACGATGCGGGCGATGATCGGGATGATCGCGGTGATGGGTACGGATCGGATGATGAGCGCGGTCGGCGTGACGACGCCCGACAGGGCGGCCGACCACCACACGGCGATGGCGCCGAAGAACCCGATGGCCGTACCGCCGACGAGCCCTCCGAGTGACATCAGAAGCGTGTAGCCGGTCGAGGGGGCGTACGCGTCGAAGTGGCCCACGATGTCGGCGAGCACGCCCCAGGGTCGCGGGGCGACGGTGGAGGTGTAGCCGTTGAGCACGACCCACAGGTCCCACGCGATGAGAACGAGCGCGATCGGCCACAGGTGGAGGATGCCGACGCCCAGGGAGCGCAGCCGAGTCACGCGAACCTCCGGACGGCCAGGCGTTGCAGGTAGATGAAGACGAGGTACGCGGCAAGTGACATCACCGTCGCCGCGAGGGCGGCGGACCACAGCAGAGCCATCTGGAAGTTCTGCATGGCACTGACCAGCAGGAGGCCGAGACCCATGGGGGCGCCGAACCATTCACCGATCGTCGCGCCGAGGATGGCGGCGGGGGCCGCCAACGCGAGGCCGTCGAAGAACGCCGGTACGGCCCGGGGTACCTCCAAGCGCGCCAGTCGCTGCCAGCGGCTGGAACCGAACACGGTGAACACGTCCTGCTGTGCCGGAGGCACGTTGGCGAACGCCGACGTCATCGTCACGAACAGAACGAAACCGACGCTCAGCGCTGCGATCACCATCGGTGTGTCGTCGCGCCCGACGGTCGTGATGAGCAGCGGCGCGAGCGCGATCGTGGGCACGGCGTGAAGGATTGACGCGAAGCGATCGAAGCCGGGCCGGAGCACCGGGATCACCAGGGCGAGGGCCGCACCGAGCACTGCCACCGTCACGCCGAGAAGAAAGCCTTCGGCCGCGGCTGTGAGCGTGACGAGGCTGTTGCGCCAGAGCAGGCTGGCCCCGGCCGGAAGGCTGACGTACGCCAGCACGTCGGTCAGGGGCGGCCACGCCCGACCGAGCAGTCCGAACTGCCCGATCAGCTCTGCCCCCAGTACGAGGATGACCACGCCACTGACGGCGTAGAGCACCCTCCGCACGAGGGAAGGGGTCGTCGTCACGCGGCGGCTACGTTCGCGTCCAGCAGAGCGGTCAGCTCGTCCACGAGTTCGTGGAAGTGCGGGCTCCGAGTGGTCGCGGCGTCCCGGGGACGCGGGAAGTCGATGTTCTTCACTTCACGCACCTGGCCGGGGCGTCCCGTCATCACGAAGACACGATCGGCGAGGATCAGGGCCTCATCCACGTCGTGGGTCACGAGGATCGTGGTGATCTGCTCCTCGCCCCAGATGCGCGCCAGTTCGGCATTCATGCGGCGGCGGGTGACCGCATCCAGCGCGCCGAACGGCTCGTCGAGCAGGAGAAGGTCGGGGCTCAGCGCCAGGGCGCGGGCGATCGACACGCGCTGGCGCATGCCCCCGGACAGCTGCTTGGGTCGCGCCTTCTCGAAGCCGGAGAGGCCGACGAGCTCGATGAGGCCGTCCACGCGGGCGTCGTCGACGGGGCGTCCGGCCACCTTGTACGGCAGGGCGATGTTCGCGCGCACCGACGCCCAGGGCAGCAGGGCATGCTCTTGGAACGCGACGCCCAGTCGGTGCTGGCGGCTCAGCTGCTGCGGGTCGGCGCCGAAGATCTCCACCTCACCGCTGGTGGGGGTGTCCAGCCCTGCCGCGAGGCGCAGCACGGTGGATTTCCCGCATCCCGACGGACCGATGATCGCGACGAACTCGCCCTCGTGCACCTCGATGTCGATGGCGGCAAGAGCGTGGACCGTGCGCCGGTGGCCAAGGCGGAAGACCTTGTCCGCGGCGCGGATGGACACCGCCGTCCGCGGCGGGGTGCCCCCCGAAACCTCGACGCCTGCGGTGATCGCTGCAATGGACATCCGGGCTCCGTTTCGGTCGAGAGAACTCGTCCAAACCCCGGGTACGCGTGGAGCCTGAGAAGCGGGTCGATCCCGGGGATGTGAATCGATTAGTTCACAGCGTAGGCACGGCCTGTTTCGTCCGGGTGTCGCGCCGATGCGGCGTCTGTTACACGTGGGAAAACAAAACTGCGGCGCGGCGCAGCGCACGCCACGGTTGGTCGGACCCAGGTGACAGCTCTCCTGACCTAACGCGCCCGACCGTCGGCGAGGTCAGACGGAGCCAGCGCGTCGATCCGATCGGCTAGGGCACGCAGCCGGCGTCTGCCGTACGGGAACATGCTCCGGGCACCGTAGCGAGTCGGGATGGCCTCGAGCACGCTCCCGTCCGAGAACCACACGGCCAGTTGCGTGTCGAACAGGACGCCGCCAAGTACGTAGACCTCGGCGACGCCTGTGATATCGCCATGTGGCACGACTCGCGGCTCGCCCGCACCCCGGATCCAAATCTTGAGTGAGTCATCTCCGAGCCACAACCATCCACCACTGACACGGTGATCGGGCTGCGCTATGAGATTCTTCGGCCCCAGCTGTCTCGAGATCGCGGCGGCCGCTAACAGGAACACACTCCCGCCGTCTCGTTTCACCTGCGCTTCCGCGCCCTCCTTCAGCTCGCGGTATCGCAGGACAACCACCGAGAGAATGATCGCCACAATAACGAAGCCGAACGCGAGCCACACCCACTGCGGCGGCCCCGGGTCAGCGGCCCAGAGCGGCGCGAATGCGAGTCCACCCGACAGGAAGACGGCGATGAGCATCAGCCAGATGTCCAGAACTCCCATGAACCGGAACCCTGGAGGCAGGATCGACGCGGCGACTCTGACCGACTGGGGCATCATCTCTCCCAAAACATCGAGAACCGGAACCACATGGCCGGGACCTGCCACTGCATCACCTTGCCATCTCACCTGATGATGTCGGGAACGGCGGCGCACCCCGGCGCGGTCACGTCCAAGCAATTGCTCGCGATGAACGCCGATCAAGATCAGCAATACCCGGTGGACGCCGTCAGGACGAGGGAGAGCACCAACCCGAGACGGCCGCAAGCAGCCAGCGACGACGCTGCTCAATGGTGACCGGTGCGCTCATTCCAATGCGGCGGTATGAGGACCGATCGAAGCGGGGGCTGTCTGTTACGCAGAAAGCGGCTGGGCCGGGCAGAAGTGGTGGAGCCTAGCGGATTCGAACCGCTGACATCCTGCTTGCAAAGCAGGCGCTCTACCAACTGAGCTAAGGCCCCGGGGCTGAAAGTGGGGCTACCAGGACTTGAACCTGGGACCTCTTCATTATCAGTGAAGCGCTCTAACCGCCTGAGCTATAGCCCCGAAATGTGAACCGACGACGAGGTCGTCAACCTCGAAGACTTTACCGGATGAGCCGGTGAAATCCGAATCCGATCAGTTGGAGGTGAACCCGACCAGCAGTCCGCCGGTCACCTTCACCGCGAGGTTGTAGATTCCCGCCACGACCGCGCCGAGCACCGTCACCACGATGAGGTTCAGGATGGCGACGATCGCTGCGAACGCCATCACCTGCGGCAGCCCCACGAAGGCCTCCAGCGACACGCCGCCGTCGGAGAAGCTCGTGAAGAACTCGTCGACCCGGGCGATGAGACCCGTCGTCTGCACCACCATGAAGATCAGGAAGAACGACACGACCGTGACGACGGCCATGGCGACGGCCGCCAGGAACGAAAGCTTGACCGCCGACCAGAAGTCCACGTAGACCAGGCGCAGGCGTACTTGCTTGGCACCGGTCTTATGGGTCGACTTCTTGGCCAGCTTGTCGGCTACCGTGCTCATGCGTCAGTACTCTCCTCGGTGGTCTCGGGCGAGGCTTCGGATGCGGCCGCTTCGACGGCGCCATCCTCAGGTGCGGAGGGTTCCGGGGCCTCGGCCACTTCGGCCATGCTGCGCTCGCTGTTGCGAGCGATGGCGATGATCCGGTCGTCCTCTGCCGCCCGAGCGAACACCACTCCCATGGTGTCGCGGCCCTTAGCGGGCACCTCGGCCACGGCAGAGCGTACCACCTTGCCGCTGGCAAGAACCACAAGCACCTCGTCGTCGGCGGAGACCATGAGACCGCCCGCGAGATCCCCTCGATCATCGCTCAGACGTGCCACTTTGATGCCCAAGCCGCCACGACTCTGGCCGCGGTACTGGTCCACTGCCGTGCGCTTGGCGTACCCGCCCTCGGTCACGACGAACACGTACCCGTCCTCGTTGACGACGGACGCCGACAGCAGGCTGTCGTCGCCACGGAAGGACATACCCTTCACGCCCTCGGTCGCCCGCCCCATGGGGCGGAGGGAGTCGTCGGATGCGGTGAACCGCAGCGACATCCCGTGCCGGCTGATGAGCATGATGTCATCGCCGTCATCCACCAGCAGGGCGCTGACGAGTTCGTCGCCCTCGCGCAGCTTGATCGCGATGACCCCGCCCTGGCGGTTGGTGTCGTACTCGGACAGGCGCGTCTTCTTCACCAGGCCGCCACGGGTGGCGAGCGTCAGGTACGTCGCCACCTCGTAGTCGCGGATGTCGAGGATCTGGGCGATCTCCTCGTCCGGCTGCAACGCCAGGAGGTTCGCCACATGCTGACCCTTGGCATCGCGTCCGGCCTCGGGAACCTCGTATGCCTTGGCACGGTACACGCGGCCCTTGTTCGTGAAGAACAGCAGCCAGTGGTGGGTCGTGGTGACGAAGAAGTGCTCGACGACGTCATCCGCGCGCAGCTGCGCACCCTTCACACCTCGACCGCCGCGGTGCTGCGACCGGTAGTTGTCACTGCGGGTGCGCTTGATGTAGCCGTCGCGCGTGACGGTGACGACCATCTCCTCCTCGGGGATGAGGTCTTCCACGCTCATGTCACCGTCGTAGCCCGGAACGATCTCGGTGCGGCGGTCGTCGCCGAACTTGTCCACGATGACCGTGAGCTCATCGCGGATGATCCTGCGCTGGCGGACCGCGTCGCCGAGGATGTCGTTGTAGTCGGCGATCCGGGCCTCGAGCTCGTTCGCCTCGTCGATGATCTTCTGCCGCTCGAGCGCGGCGAGGCGGCGCAACTGCATGTCGAGGATGGCTTGAGCCTGCACATCGTCGACGTCGAGCAGCTGCTGCAGGCCGGCGTTCGCCTCCTGCACCGTCGGCGAGCGGCGGATGAGCGCGATGACCTCGTCGAGCGCATCCAGCGCCTTGAGGTAGCCGCGGAGGATGTGCATGCGCTCTTCGGCCTTGCGGAGGCGGTAGCGCGTCCGGCGGACGATGACCTCGACCTGGTGCTCGATCCACAGCGAGATGAAGCCATCGAGGGGAAGGGTGCGCGGCACGCCGTCGACGATGGCGAGCATGTTCGCGCCGAAGTTCTCCTGCAGCTGCGTGTGCTTGTACAGGTTGTTCAGCACGACCTTGGCGACGGCGTCCCGCTTGAGCACGATCACGAGGCGCTGACCGGTTCGTCCCGAGGACTCGTCGCGGATGTCGGCGATGCCGGTGATCTTGCCGTCACGGGCGAGGTCGCTGATCTTCACCGCCACGTTGTCGGGGTTGACCTGGTACGGCAACTCGGTGATGACCAGGCAGTTGCGACCCTGAACCTCTTCGACATTGACGACCGCGCGCATCGTGATCGACCCGCGACCGGTGCGGTAGGCGTCCTTGATACCGCGGGTGCCGAGGATCTGCGCGTGCGTGGGGAAGTCCGGCCCGGGGATGCGCTCCATCAGCGCCTCGAGCAGCTCTTCCCGCGAAGCATCCGGGTGGTCCAGCGCCCACACGGCTCCGGAGGAGACCTCGCGGAGATTGTGCGGGGGGATGTTGGTGGCCATACCCACCGCGATGCCGACCGACCCGTTGACCAGGAGGTTCGGGAATCGGGCCGGCAGGACGGTCGGCTCCTGCGTCTGCCCGTCGTAGTTGTCCTGGAAGTCGACGGTCTCCTCTTCGATGTCGCGCACCATTTCCAGCGCGAGCGGAGCCATCTTGGTCTCGGTGTACCGGGGGGCAGCGGCGCCCTGGTTGCCGGGGGAGCCGAAGTTTCCCTGCCCGAGCGCGAGGGGATAGCGCAGCGACCAGGGCTGCACGAGGCGCACGAGGGCGTCGTAGATCGGCGCGTCGCCGTGGGGGTGGTAGTGCCCCATGACCTCGCCGACGACACGGGCGCACTTGGAGAACGACTTGTCGGGACGGAAGCCGCCGTCGTACATGCCGTAGATCACGCGGCGGTGGACGGGCTTCAGACCGTCGCGCACGTCGGGCAGCGCTCGCCCGACGATGACGCTCATCGCGTAGTCGAGGTAACTGCGCTGCATCTCCAGCTGCAGGTCGACCTGGTCGATCTTGCCGTGCTCGTGGTAGGGCGCTGAGCCCGTCGAAGGGTCGGGGCGCTCGTCGTCAGCCATGTCTTCTTTCCATAGTCCGGTCGCTGGGACCTCGCGGTCCCTGAGCCTGTCGGAGGGATCGCTCAGATGTCGAGGAAACGCACGTCTTTGGCGTTGCGCTGAATGAACCCGCGGCGGGATTCGACGTCTTCGCCCATCAGGATGGAGAAGATCTCATCGGCCGAGGCCGCGTCATCGATCGTCACCTGCCGGAGCGTGCGGGTCTGCGGGTCCATCGTGGTCTCCCACAGTTCGTGGTCGTTCATCTCACCCAGACCCTTGTAGCGCTGGATGGCGTTGTCCTTCGGGATGCGCTTCCCCTCAGCCTGGCCGGCGATCAGCATCGCGTCACGTTCCCGGTCGCTGTAGGCGTACTCGTGGGCGGAGTTCGCCCACTTCAACCGATACAGCGGCGGCTGGGCGAGGTAGACGAAGCCCGCCTCGATGAGTCCGCGCATGTAGCGGAAGAGCAACGTCAGCAGCAGTGTCGTGATGTGCTGGCCATCCACATCGGCATCGGCCATGAGCACGATCTTGTGGTACCGCGCCTTCTGGATGTCGAAGTCTTCGCCGATGCCCGTGCCGAACGCCTGGATCATCGCCTGGACTTCCCGGTTGCCCAGTGCCCGATCCAGCCGTGCGCGCTCGACGTTGAGGATCTTTCCGCGCAGCGCCAGGATCGCCTGCGTGTGCGGGTCGCGCCCCTGCACCGCCGAGCCGCCGGCGGAGTCACCCTCGACGAGGAAGATCTCGCTGATCGAGGGGTCTTTGCTGGTGCAGTCCTTGAGCTTGTCGGGCATGGCCGCCGACTCGAACACGCTCTTACGCCGGGCGGTCTCACGGGCCTTGCGCGCCGCGAGGCGTGCGTTGGCCGCATCGATGGCCTTGCGGATGATGTTCTTCGCCTGCGCAGGATTGCGACCGAACCAGTCGCCGAGCTGATCGCCGACGACCTTCTGCACGAAAGCCTTCGCCTCGGTGTTACCGAGCTTGGTCTTGGTCTGGCCCTCGAACTGCGGCTCGGAGAGCTTCACCGAGATGACTGCCGTGAGGCCCTCGCGGACATCCTCACCGGTGAGGTTGTCGTCCTTCTCCTTCAGGAGGTTGTTGGCGCGCGCGTACCGGTTGACCAGCGTGGTCAGTGCCGCGCGGAAGCCTTCCTCGTGCGTGCCGCCCTCATGCGTGTTGATCGTGTTGGCGAAGGTGAAGACGTTCTCGGTGTAGCTCGTCGTCCACTGCATCGCCATCTCGAGCGCGATCTTGCGATCGGCGTCCTCGGTCTCGAAGTCGATGATCACGTCGTTGACGACATCGGAGCGACGGACCTTGTTGAGGTACTCGACGTAATCGACGAGACCCCGCTCGTAGAGGAAGGTGTCGTGCGGGTGGTGCGGGATCTCTTCGCCGGTTTCACCGGCTTCCACCGAGATCGCCTGCGGACGCTCGTCGAGCAGCTCGATACGCAGTCCCTTGTTGAGGAACGCCATCTGCTGGAACCGGGTGCGCAGGGTCTCGTAGTCGAAGTGGACCGTGTCGAAGATGGATTCGTCGGGCCAGAACGTGATCGTCGTTCCGGTGACGTCGCTGGGCTCGCCCTTCTCCAGCGGAGACTGCGGGACGCCGCCGTCGCGATAGGTCTGCCGCCAGACGAACCCTTGCCGGCGAACCTCCACATCGAGGCGCGATGACAGCGCGTTGACAACGGATGAGCCCACGCCGTGCAGGCCGCCCGAGACGGCGTAGCCACCGCCGCCGAACTTTCCTCCTGCGTGCAGGACCGTGAGGACGACCTCGACGGTCGACTTGCCTTCGGTGCGGTGCATGTCGACGGGGATGCCGCGGCCGTTGTCGACGACGCGTACCGCGCCGTCGGGGAGGATCGTCACGGTGATGGTGTCGCAATAGCCCGCGAGCGCCTCGTCGACGGAGTTGTCGACGATTTCGTAGACGAGGTGGTGGAGACCCCGCTCACCGGTGGAGCCGATGTACATGCCGGGGCGCTTACGCACCGCCTCCAGGCCTTCGAGAACCTGGATGTCGTCTGCCCCGTACCCGTTCGGAGAATTGTCGGATGAGGATGCGGCTTCTTCGGGAACGCTGTCGGGGTTCACGGACGTCATAGGTTTCGCGCGCTCCACATTGGTCGGAAGATGTTCTCCTAGTCTACCAAGCGGAGGCGCTCTCAGATGCGTGTACGCCCCTGTGGCGCGTTGGAATTCGTCGGGATACCGCTGAACATGGTTCAACCGTAGGTATCGCGTGGACCACGGCCTGGAATGGCTCTCGGACCCCATTTCCAGGAGGGAACGTCCGGCCCGATAAATCGGATTGCGTCGACACCCGCATCCGGGAAGCGCCGCATGATCTCGGAAAGCACCTGCGCGCGCATCAACTGGAGCTGTTTCGCCCACGCCGTGGAGTTGGCCTGGACCGTCAGCAACCCCGCATCCAGAGCGACGGGACGCGTATGACGTGCGGTCTCCTCACCGGCCACCTCCGCCCACGTGCGCGAGATGTCGGCGCGTGCGAGCTGCGGCTCCCACCCCGCGTCGCGCGTGAGGGAATCCACGACGTCACCGAGGCCGTGCGGGTCACGCCCGCCCATGAAGGGTTGGCTGTCGTCAGAGACGGAGCGGACCGTGCGACGCCGCCGGTACTTCGACGGCTCGAGCCCCCGGAGGCGCAGATAGGTCGCCAGGGTCTCGGGAACCTCCGGCCCCGCCGACGTGTCAGGCATCGATGTCTTCCAGGATGCGGCCGGCATCGACCCGCACGATGCGCGCACGAAGACCTGCGGGCACGTCTTCCTCTACGGCGGACGTGACGATCACCTGTTCGTATCCGGCGGTCAGTTCCGCGAGCCGTGCCCGCCGGCCCGCATCGAGCTCAGCGAATA
Organism: Microbacterium sp. Z10_103; assembly: GCF_058310455.1. Lineage (NCBI taxonomy): Bacteria > Bacillati > Actinomycetota > Actinomycetes > Micrococcales > Microbacteriaceae > Microbacterium > Microbacterium sp. Z10_103. Next base: position 3,206,336 of record NZ_JBZEGK010000001.1, on the reverse strand, counting down.
CGTCGTCGAGGATGAGAACCGGGTCGCCGAGCCGGGATTCCGCGCGCAGCAGTTCGGCTGAAGCCAACCGCAATGACAGCGCTACCGACCACGACTCCCCATGCGAGGCGTAGCCCTTCACCGGCAGCCCACGCACGCGCAGGATGAGGTCATCCCGATGCGGGCCCACCAGCGTGAGTCCGCGTTCCAGCTCGGCCGGACGCCGCGCGGCAAGCGCCGAGCGGAATTGCTCGGCGAGGGAACCGGCATCCGCCGCATCCACGGCCGCGGATTCGTCCTCTTCCGGGTCGGCGCCGCTGACCGACAACGCCCATTCCAGCCGCGGTTCGTGATCGGCGCCGGCAATCGCCGTATACGCGGTCGCGACCGGCTCGGCGAGGGCGGCGGCGAGGGCGACCCGCGCCTGGATCACCTCGGTGCCCAGCGCGACGAGCTTGTCGTCCCAGACATCGAGGGTGGAAAGCGCATCACCACGGATGCCCCGCGCCCGGGCGGATTTCAGCAGCGCCGTGCGCTGGCGCAGCACCCGGTCGTAGTCCGCCAGGACACCGGCGAGCCGGGGAGCGCGCTGAATGAGGAGCGCGTCGGCGAAGCGTCGGCGTGCCGACGGGTCGCCGCGGACGATCTGCAGATCTTCGGGCGCGAAAAGCACCACCTGTGCGTAGCGAGGGAGTTCCGCCGTCCGCACGGCGGCGCCGTTGACCCGCGCCTTATTGGCACCGGTGCGGTTCAGCTGCAGCTCGAGCAGCACCCGGCGATCGCCGTGCGCGAGCCGGGCGCGCACGATTGCGGCATCCGCGCCATCGCGCACCATCGGTGCATCCGCCGACACCCGGTGCGACCCGAGCGTCGCGAGATAGGCGACGGCCTCGACGAGATTCGTTTTTCCCTGGCCGTTGCTGCCGACGAAGACGTTGGGGCCGGGATGCAGCGACACGTCGGCGACCGCGTAATTACGGAAGTCGACGAGCCCGAGCTGCTCCACGATCATGCGACCACCCTAAGTCCGACCCGCGACGTCTTTCCTGTGGATGAGGAGCTGACACTTCGTCTCGCTCCGCTCGCTCAGTGTCCGGTGCGCGCGCCCTCAGTGTCCGGTGCGCGCTCGCTCCGTGTCGTGCGCGCTCGCTCCGTGTCGTGCGCGCTCGCTCCGTGTCGTGCGCGGACGCTCCTGGGTGCGGGTCAGCGGAGGAGGAGGTTGGGCTGCAACAGGTACTTGAATGTCTCTGCGCCACCCTTGTCGACCGAGGTCTGCGGGGTGATGAGCACGGGGCTGAGCTTGTTGGCGTTCTCACTCGAGGTGAACGTCACCCGCGTGAACTCGCTCTTGACAGCGCCGAGCGACTCGAGCAGGTATTGCGGGTTGAGTCCCAGAGTCACATCGTCGCCGAGCAGCGTCGCGTCGACCGACTCGGTCGCTCGCGCCTGTTCGGTGCCCGACGCATCCATCGACACGGTGTCTGTCGCGAAGGTGAAACGCAGCGGAGCGGAGCGATCCAGCACCAGCGACACACGCCGGACGGCCTCGGCCAGGTCGGCGGTATTGACCACCGCGTGGTGCTCCGTCTGCGCGGGAAAAAGCCGGCGGACCGGGGGGAAGTTGCCCTTGATGAGCAGCGACGTCACGGTCTTGTTGCCTGCGGTGAACGCGATGATCTCGCGGTCACCCGATCCGGAGAACGCGATGGCGATGTCGCCGCCGTGGGCGAAGGTCTTTCCGACCTCCTGCAGCGTGCGTGCCGGAACCAGGGCGGTGATGGGCTCGTCTCCTGCCGCCGAACCGCCGTCCCACGGAATCTCACGAAGGGCGACACGGTAGCGGTCGGTCGCGACCAGGCTGAGGGTGGTGCCCGTGACTTCGAGCTGCACACCGGTGAGAACCGGCGTGACATCGTCCCGAGACGCCGCGAAGGCGACCTGCGCGATGGCCGTGGCGAAGTCTTCGGCCGGAACGACGCCGGACTGCCCGCTCACCTCGGGGATCGCGGGGTACTCCTGTACCGGCATCGACGCCAGGGTGAAGCGCGCGGACCCACACGTGAGCAGGATGCCGCCGTCATCGTCGACCACGATCTGGATCGGCGCATTCGGCAAACGGCTGGCGATCTCGGACAGCAGGCGTCCGTGGACGAGAATCGTGCCGGGCTCGTCGACGGTGGCTTCGATGGTCGTGCGTGCGGATGCCTCGTAGTCGAATGCGGCCAGCGAGAGGCCGGCATCGGATGCCTCGATCAGCACACCGGCGAGGATCGGCTGCGGGTTCCGCTGCGGGAGGAGCTTGACGACGAACGACACGGCGTCGCTGAACACATCGCGATTGACGTGAAACTTCACGGGTGCTCCCTCGGCATCGGGTCTGGCGTACCCATGCTAGTGCCCGCGTCGCGTCCGCCTGGAAGCGCGCCCTCGGCGGGTAAAGGTGATCGGATCGAATTTCATGAAGGGATATCTCTTCATCTTGTTAACAGCTGTGGAAACTGTGGATAGATCCCGACACGCTAGTGGGCGAATGGGAACTACACGAGTGTGAGATGTGGGACGGGTGCCGTGAACAACAGGACAACTCGGTCCGGCGGGCCTTCGGCGTCGTCCGTGTTCCACAGGGGATCGTCGAGATTGCACATGAGGCATGGCGTGTCACGGACGTTATCCACAGGTTATCCACACTGTGCAGAACTGCATGATGAGGGCACCGCCGGCCTGTGTCAAGAAGGCGGCGGGGCCGGGCGAGTCGCCCCGAATCAGCGCGATCGGCCGAGCTGAGTGGTGATTTCGGAGACCTGGTTGTAGATCGAACGACGCTCTTTCATGAGGTCGCTGATCTTCTTGTAGGCGTACATCACCGTGGTGTGATCACGGTTTCCGAACAGCTGGCCGATCTTGGGGAGAGACAGGCTCGTGCGCTCACGGCACAGGTACATCGCGATCTGTCGAGCCGTGGCGACGGCCTGTGACCGGCTCGACCCGTAGAGGTCGTCGACGGAGAGCTTGAAGTACTGGGCGGTCGCACTGATGATGTCGGTCGGAGACACGACGTTCGCGTCATCCTGATCGATGATGTCGCGCAGCACCGTCTGGGCCAGCGACATGTCCAGGTTCGAGCGGTTGAGGCTCGCGAAGGCGGAGACGCGGATGAGGGCGCCCTCGAGTTCGCGGATGTTGGAGGACACGACACTCGCGATGTACTCGAGCACCTCGTCGGGAATCTGCAGGCGCTCGCTCTGCGCCTTCTTGCGGAGGATCGCGATGCGCGTCTCGAGGTCCGGCGCCTGCACGTCGGTGATGAGCCCCCACTCGAACCGGCTGCGCATGCGGTCTTCAAAGCCGGTGAGGAGTTTGGGCGCCACGTCGCTGGTGATCACGACCTGTTTGTCGTGGTCGTGCAGCGTGTTGAACGTGTGGAAGAACGCCTCCTGCGTCTCCGCGCGCCCCTGCAGGAACTGGATGTCGTCGATGAGCAGGATGTCGACGTCGCGATAGCGGGCCTGGAAGGCGGAACCGCGGTTGTTGACGATCGAGTTGATGAAGTCGTTGGTGAACTCTTCGCTCGAGACGTATCGCACGCGGATTCCCGCGTACATGCTCACGGCATAGTCGCCGATGGCATGCAGGAGGTGGGTCTTGCCGAGGCCCGAGTCGCCGTAGATGAACAGCGGGTTGTAGGCCTTCGCCGGTGCCTCGGCGACGGCGACCGCGGCGGCGTGCGAGAACCGGTTGGACTGGCCGATGACGAAGTTGTCGAACGTGTACTTGGGGTTCAGGCGTGTGTCGCTGCGGGATGCGGGCGACGCGGCCTCGCCGGCATCATCCGGCGCCGGTCGCGACACCTGGGTGGGTGCGGGGGCCGACTGGACCGAGATCGGTGCGGTCAGATGGGCATCGATGAGGTCGGGGTTCACCGCCACTCGGAAAGAAGTGGCCGGCTCGGGAGTATCCACCTTGCTGAGGGCCTCCATGAGCGGAAGTCGCAAGCGCTTGTTGATCTGGGCCGCGGTGAGGTCGTTCGGCACGTCGAGGTACAGCACACCGGCGTAGACCCCGCTCGGAACCACGAGGTTCAGGAAACCCTGCAGCTGTGGGGTGACGCGCTCGTCTTCGAGCAGACGTTCCAGCACAACGGGCCAGATGGGGACGTCCGAGACATCGTGCTGTGACATGGTCCCCCCGGGGGTGGTCGGTGCGCCGAATCGGCGGGATGCGAGGCGCCGAGCCTGTGGATAACTGACGCACACACGCTAGCCAGCGACCGTTCGGAGAGCAAACCCCACTGTAGATCCGGTCCGCGTGTCCGGGCCAGGGTAAACGCCCAGGTTGGGGATAATGTGCGCCTGCGGACGGCGGGTTTGAGTTATCTCCGGCTGCGACGTAGCCTTAGTCGGTTGACTTATGCCTTCACGGCAGTCCCCATCCGCATCGTCCCCGGTATGAGCTCTCGGGGAACACCACTTCCGGAGTGACCTCATGACCAAGCGTACGTTCCAGCCGAACAACCGTCGCCGCGCCAAGAAGCACGGCTTCCGTGCCCGCATGCGCACGCGCGCCGGCCGCGGCATCCTCTCTGCTCGCCGCGCCAAGGGGCGCACCGAGCTCTCCGCCTGACTCGCACCAGTGCTCGCCAGACCGAACCGGATCACCCGCGGATCGGATTACCAGGCCATCGTCCGGCGGGGCCAGCGGTGTGCGGGCGCGCACACGGTGACCTACGTGGGTAGCGTCGGTGATTCCACCGTCGCGCGGTTCGGTTTCATCGTGAGCCGGCAGGTGGGGTCTGCGGTCGTGCGCAATACCATCCGGCGCCGGCTGAAGGCTGTGTGCGCCGAGGCGCTACCGGGTCTCCGACCCGATGCCGACGTGGTGATCCGCGCGCTGCCCAGCGCAGCGACGGTCGATTTTTCCGTGCTGCGTGACGAGGTCGTCCGCTGCCTGGGACGCAAGGCGGCCGCGTGAGTACCTCGACCCTGCCGGTCGCGTTCGTCGGGCGCGGCCATCTCGCAGCATCCAACCTTCTGGAGTCGGTTCCGCTTCTACCTCGGAATGCCGGGCTCGCTCTTCTTCACGGCTACCGTGCAACGATCTCCCATGTATACGGCGATGTATGCAAGTACTATCCCTCCTGCTCGGCCTATGCGGTCGGGGCCGTCCAACAGCATGGACTGGTCAAGGGCAGCGCGCTGGCGGCCGCCCGACTCGCACGGTGCCACCCCTGGGCTCAGGGCGGCATCGACGATGTGAAGCCGCGCCGCGCTTTCCGTTACGAGCTCACCCCGCACGGTTTCGTCGTGCCCCCTGGAAAGGACTGAATCCGTGGGATTCGACCTCATTGGAACCATTCTCTGGCCGTTGAAATGGCTGGTCGAGCTCGTGCTCGTCGGGTGGCATGCGCTTTTCACCTTCATCGGGCTCCCGCCCGCGGATGGCATCACCTGGGTGCTGTCGATCATCGGCCTGGTGATCGTCCTGCGTTCGGCCCTCATCCCGCTGTTCGTCCGGCAGATCAAAAGCCAGCGAAAGATGATGGAAATAGCCCCTGAACTGCGGAAAGTTCAGGAGAAGTACCGCGGTAAGAAGGATCAGCTCTCGCGTGAGGCGATGAGCCGCGAGACGATGGCGCTGTATAAGAAGCACGGGACGACGCCCGTGTCCAGCTGCCTGCCGCTCCTCGTGCAGATGCCGATCTTCTTCGCTCTGTTCAGTGTGCTCAATGACGTCCAGAAGATCCGCAGGGACCCCGACTTCTCCGGAGTCGGGCTGCTGAACAATGACCTGACCCAAGAGTTCTACGACGCCAAACTCTTCGGAGTGGCTTCGCTCCACGAGACGCTCATCAACGCCTTCGAGACGAGCAACGGTGTGGCCATCGCCATCCTCGTCGTACTGGTCGTCTTGATGATCGCGTCGCAGTTCTTCACCCAGCTTCAGATCATCTCGAAGAACCTCTCCCCCGAGGCGAAGACCGGCCAGGCCTACCAGATGCAGAAGGTGATGCTCTACATCCTTCCGCTGGCCTTCATCTTCTCGGGCGTCTTCTTCCCGCTCGGCGTCGTCATCTACTGGTTCGTCAGCAACCTGTGGACGATGGTCCAGCAGTTCGTGGTCATCCGTGAAATGCCGACACCGGGATCGGATGCGGCGAAGGCACGCGAGGAGCGCCTCGCGCGCAAGGGGAAGGCCATCGATTCCAGCGGCAAGGTCATCTCGATGGAGAAGTACCAGGCCGAACAGCAGCGCCTCCTCGAAGAGGCGGAGCGCGCCCGGGCCGCCAGCCCCAAGCGGCAGCAGCCCGTGAGTAAGCAGCGTGCCAAGAAGCAGCAGGGTGGGGCCAAGAAGCCGGCGCCCGGCGGCGGTTCTGCCGGGCCGGATAACCCACGCTCCCCCGGTACCCCCGATTCCTCGCCCACCTCCTGACGTACCAAGGATTCTCATGACCTCTGACTCCACCGACGTCGCGCCCGCCTCCGATGCGGTCGTCACGGACGAACAGCTCGAGCAGGAAGGCGACATCGCCGCCGACTACCTCGAGGAACTCCTCGACATCGCCGACATCGACGGTGATCTTGCCCTGGATGTCCGCGGCGGCCGTGCGTATGTGTCCGTAGAGGCGGAGTCGTCCGGTTCGCTGGTCAAGCTGTCCGAGCCGGAGACGGTGCAGGCCCTTCAGGAACTCACGCGCCTCGCGGTGCAGAACCGCACAGGCCGCTTCTCGCGGCTCATCCTCGATGTCGGCGGCTCCCGCGACATGCGCCAGCGTGAGCTGGAGCAACTTGTCGACCGCGCTATGGAGCGCCTCGACGCAGGGGCCTCACAGGCCTCACTCCCGCCGATGTCCAGCTACGAGCGGAAGCTCGTCCACGACGTCGCTGCCGACCGTGGCCTCGTGTCCGAGTCTTACGGCGAGGGTGCCGACAGGCACACGGTCCTTCGGCGTGCGTGACATGTTTCACGTGAAACATCGATGACGGTCGTCGAACCAGAGCCCTCGGCGGCCGCGGCGATCTTCGGTGATTGGATCGACACGGCGCGCGCCTTCACGGACGCGTTAGCAGCCCATGGTGAGGAACGCGGCCTGATCGGGCCGTTGGAGCCGGCGCGGCTGTGGACGCGCCACATCCTGAACAGCGCGGTTGCCGCACCCCTGTTCTCCGGTCGCGTCGGTGATGTCGGGTCCGGCGCCGGCCTACCCGGCCTGGTGCTGGCGATCATGCGGCCCGACGTCTCTTGGGTTCTCATCGAACCGATGGAGCGACGGACGCAGTGGCTGTCGGAGCAGGTCGAGAACCTCGGTCTGGACAACGTCGAGGTGGTTCGGTCACGCAGTGAAGACTGGGGTGGTGCGGGGACGCTGGATGCGGTGACCGCGCGTGCCGTGAGTGCCCTCCGTACGCTGATTCCCTGGACCGCCCCGCTGGTGCGCGATGGCGGCGAGTTGATCCTCCTGAAGGGCGCAAACGCACCGGCAGAGATCGACGCTGCGCGTAAGCAGATCCGCGCACACCGCTTGTCGGACGTGCACATCGAGACACTCGGTGAAGGGCTCCTCGCCGAGCCGACCCGGGTGGTCCGCGCGCGCGTCCGCGCCTGATGTTTCACGTGAAACTCCACGCGCGCGTCGCGCCTGATGTTTCACGTGAAACATCGCAATGCTGGCCGGTTTGGCTTAGCGGTGCAGCGGTGCGCCGTTCTGGGTGTGGCCCTGGGTTTCGACGCCGGGCTTGGCGCCGGACCTAGGGTTGGGCTGGGGTGGCCTCCGCACTCGGTCTCACGCTTCCCTTGTCCGTCGGGCAAGACCGCGGGTCCACGCCGGGTGGAAACGGCTAGCTGACGCGCGCGCATGAGGTGGGTTGACCGTGGACCGGTAGCGTTCGTCGGTGGCGGGCCGATATCCGCCTCCCTCGCCGAACTCCGTGATTCGACGGGGGTTTCGAGGCCGCGTCGCGCCTGCCGAGGTCGCGCGCTCCGGAGCTGACGGGCATTCCCCCACCTCGTTGCGGGTCGGCTAAAGAAACTCCCGATACGCGAGCGTTCGCGGGCGCACGGGACGATGTTTCACGTGAAACATCGCGGGCCGCGCGCGGCTCGGCGGCGGGCGGAGGGCGCGGTCACAGGTAGACTGAACCGTCCGGAACCGAGTGCAAAGGGAGAGCGTTTCACGTGAAACAATCCGACGACTCCGGGTCCGGCGTCACGTTCGACTCCCCCATCGCCCGTGAGCTCGCGGATCTCTCCGCCCGCCGGCGGGCGCTGCAGGAGGTCACGGTCGAGTTGCCGACGACGACCCGGGTTTTCACGGTGTCGAATCAGAAGGGTGGCGTCGGTAAGACGACCACCGCAGTGAACCTCGCCGCTGCGCTGGCCGCCGTGGGAGCACGCGTCCTCGTGATCGACCTCGATCCGCAAGGAAATGCATCCACCGCCTTGGGTGTCCCCCACACGGCGGATACGCCCAGCGTCTACGACGTACTGATCGACGAGTTCCCCCTCGCCGACATCGTGCAGCAGAGCCCGGAGTCCGAGAACCTCTTCTGTGCACCGAGCACCATCCACCTCGCCGGCGCGGAGATAGAGCTTGTCTCCCAAGTGGCGCGCGAGCACCGCCTACGAACGGCGCTCGACGACTACCTGGCCGCGGAGAATCCGCGAATGGACTTCGTCATCATCGACTGCCCCCCGTCGCTGGGCTTGCTGACGATCAACGCGTTCACCGCCGCGCAGGAAGTCCTCATCCCCATCCAGTGCGAGTACTACGCGCTCGAGGGCCTCAGCCAGCTTCTCGGTAGTGTGCGGATGATCCAGCGCCATCTGAATACCGACCTTCACGTCTCGACCATCATGCTCACGATGTACGACGGGCGTACCCGCCTCGCGCAGCAGGTCGCGGAGGAAGTGCGCACGCACTTCCCCGACGAGGTCCTCCGCACGGTCATCCCACGCTCTGTGCGCGTGTCGGAGGCTCCGAGTTTCGGACAGACAGTGATCGCCTATGACGGGGCGTCGGCCGGAGCGGTGGCGTACCGCGAAGCGGCAGTCGAGATCATTGCACGTGGCAAGAAAGAGAAAGGCTCCTGATGGCGAAGAGGACTGGACTGGGACGCGGGATCGGCGCGCTCATCCCGACGGCGGAGCCGTCCGAGGCGCGGCCCGTGGATGTGTTCTTCCCGGGGGCATCGCAGGCAGCTGAGACGCCCGAGCCGGCGGCTCCCGGTGATCTCGTGGCGGTACCCGGGGCACGCCTCATCCAGGTCGACCCGCATGCCGTGGTCCCCAACCCGCGTCAGCCACGGTCGCATTTCGACTCGGACGACCTCGCTGAGCTCGTGCACAGCGTCCGCGAGTTCGGCGTGCTGCAGCCGATCGTGGTCAGGGATGTGGGGGAGGGGCGCTACGAGCTGATCATGGGCGAGCGCCGCACACGCGCTGCGCGTGAGGCGGGTCTCGAGACCATCCCGGCCGTCGTGCGCGATACCGCCGACGAGCACCTTCTGCGGGACGCGCTCCTGGAGAACCTTCACCGGTCGGAGTTGAACCCTCTGGAAGAGGCGTCGGCATATCAGCAGCTGCTGGAAGACTTCGGCATCACGCAGGAGGAGCTGGCTTCACGCATCGGACGCTCGCGACCGCAGATCAGCAACACCATCCGCCTGCTCCGATTGCCGCTCCCCGTGCAGCAGCGGGTCGCAGCCGGGGTCCTCAGCGCGGGTCATGCGCGTGCCATCCTGTCGCTCGAGGACGAGACGGCGATGCGCAAGCTTGCCGACAAGATCGTGAACGAAGACCTTTCGGTTCGCGCCGCTGAGGCGATTGCGAAGGGTGCTCACGCCGGCAACCGGCGGGGTCCCGCGCCCAAGGCAGGCGCGCGGCGTGGCCACCTCGAGGAGGTGGCGGAACGCCTGGGCGACCGCCTCAATACGCGCGTGCGAGTGTCCCTGTCCGCAAGAAAAGGCCAGGTCGTGATAGATTTTGCCACGATTGAGGACCTGAACCGCATCCTCTCTGAGCTCGGTGAAGACGGGTTCGGCGCCTGACCGATCGGTAACATACGGCGATCGGCATACGCTGATTCGCACCCCATGGAATGACGAGCAGGGACTTTCGTAGGGGTGGTCGGTCGTACGCTGGATATATGGCGACACACGACGACCAGCCCCGGAGGAGGGCCAGCCTGGAGTTGCTGCGCGCGGAGGCAGCCGACGAGCTTTCGGTGCTCGTGCACGAACGTCTTCTCGACGGCGAGGACCCGTGGGAGTTCATGGAAGACCTCCCGACCGTGGATGAGCTCGTCGTCCTGACGCTGCGCGCCGAGAACATCGCGGAGAACGGCGGCGTGCGGCCGAACCGCGCCCGTCACTACCGCGTCCTGCGCCAGATCGCCCTCGAATACCCAGCCCTCACGCGCGCTGTCTGGCGTCTGCTGGGCGACGAGGAGACGCACCGCCGCTGGGACGCCTCCGTGCGCCTGGATGCCTCCTAGGCCCTCGGGTCATGATGGATCGGGCACGCAAAAACCCCGCCGAGCCGGAGCTCGACGGGGTGTTTGCGTTCGGAGGTTCTCAGCCGATGTAGTCAGCCAGGTCCTTCTCGAGGGCGAACTTCGGCTTCGCGCCGATGATCGTCGTCTTGACCTCGCCGCCCTGGAACACCTTCATGGCCGGGATCGAAGTGATCTGATACTTCATCGCGAGGTCGGGGTTCTCGTCGACGTTGAGCTTGAGAACCGTGATCTTGTCAGGGTGGTCGGACTGGATCTCGTCGAGAATCGGCGACACCATCCGACACGGTCCGCACCATGCGGCCCAGAAGTCCACGAGGACGGGACCCTCCGCCTTCAGCACGTCCTGCTCGAAAGTGGCAGAGGTGGTGGCCTTTGCGCTCATTGTGATCTCCTTATCGGGAAAGAATGTCAGCCAAGACAACGCGCCGACGCTCGTGTTTGTTCCTCAGGCCGCCTGAGCGCCGGGCAGACCGTCGATCTGGTCTTCGGTCACCTCGGGCAGGCCGGCTTCGCCGCGGGCGGCCAGGAAGTGCTCGACGTCGAGCGCGGCCACCGTTCCGCTGCCGGCTGCGGTGATCGCCTGGCGGTAGGTCGGGTCGATGACATCCCCTGCGGCGAAGACCCCCGGGACGGAGGTCCGCGAGGAACGCCCATCCACCCAGATGGTGCCTTCGGGGGTCAGATCGAGCTTGCCGTGAACGAGGTGGGTGCGCGGGTCGTTACCGATCGCGACGAACAGCCCGTCCAGGGGCAACTCAACGGTCGAGCCGTCGACGGTTGACTGCAGCACGACGCCGTTGACCGCATCCTCACCCAGGATGTCTGCCACTTGGGCATTCCAGATGAACTCGATCTTCTCGTTCGCGAATGCGCGCTCCTGCATGATCTTCGACGCGCGCAGCGAGTCCTTGCGGTGGATGATGTAGACCTTCGAGGCGAACTTCGTCAGGAAGGTGGCCTCCTCCATCGCCGAGTCGCCGCCGCCGACGACGGCGATGGTGCGGTCCCGGAAGAAGAAGCCGTCACACGTGGCACACCACGACACCCCACGGCCGGACAGTCGCTCTTCGCCGGTGAGACCGAGCTTGCGGTACGCGGATCCGGTGGCGTAGATGACGGATGCGGCGGTGTGAACCGCGCCGCTCCCCAGCGTGACCGTCTTGACGTCACCGTCGAGGTCGAGGTCGACGACATCGTCGTAAACGACCTCGGCACCGAAGCGCTCGGCCTGCTCCTGCATCTTCGTCATGAGGTCGGGCCCCTGGATGCCCTCCGGGAAGCCCGGGAAGTTCTCCACGTCGGTGGTGTTCATGAGTTCGCCGCCGGCTTCGACCGAGCTTGCGACGACCAACGGCTCCAGGTTCGCTCGCGCGGCATAGATCGCCGCGGTGTAGCCGGCGGGGCCAGATCCGATGATGATGACGTGACGCACGTGCGTCGCCCCCTTCGTAGGTTCTCGGGTGTAAACCCATCGTAGCCCGGGGATATTCCACGGCCCGAGGCCTCAGCGGCGGGGCAGGAAACGGCGCAGCATCCCCACCGCCGGGGTCAGCTCCGGAGCGCGGAAAAGCGCCAGGATGCCGAGGTACACGACCAGCACGACGGAACCGATGACCGCGGCACCGAGGGCGCCCAGAAGCTTGTCGGCCGTCGTCCACCCCTCGTCTCCGCCGAGAAGCACCAGGACGCCCCACCCTGCTGCGGCCGCGGGGATCGCGGCCAGAGCGAAGCGCGCGAGAGAACTCATCCAACGCGCGACACCGATGCCCCCGAGGCGTCGGTGGAGGAGAAGCGTCGCGATGATCACCTGGACGGTGCTCGCCAGCGACTGTCCCAGGGCGATTCCCGCTGCGAGCTGCTCGACGGGAAGCGATTGTGCCCACAGCGCTGTGGCGACGACGAGAGCGCTCTGCAGCAGCGTGAACAGGAAGGGCGTGCGGGTGTCGTTGTAGGCGTAGAACGTGCGCTGGATCACGAACAGGACGGCCAGCGGCACCAGGCAGACGAGGAAGCACAGCAGAACGCCCGCGGCCCCCCGCGCCTCGTCGGCGCTGTCGGTGAAGATACGGGACGCGGGCACTGCGGCCACCGCGAGTGCGGCCGTGGCCGCGACGACGAACAGACCCAGCACGCGGATGCTGCTGACGATGTCGGCGCGCACATCGTCGTCCCGGCCGGCGGCGGCGTGGCCGCTCAGCCGGGTGAAGTAGGGGGTGCCGATGGAGATCACGATGATCGAGTACGGGAGCATGAACAGCAGCCATGCGTTCTGCGAGACCAGTACCCCCGGGTGGTCTTCGGCCGCGATGGAGAGAATCCGCGACTGCACCAGTCCGGCGAGCTGCCCCGCGACGACCATGAGGAACGTCCACCCCGCGAGCCGACCGATCTGCCCCAGCCCCACCCCGCGCCAGCGGAAGTCGGGTCGCACGTGAAGGCCGGTGCGGCGCCAGAAGGCGAACAGGATGGCGGCCTGGACGACGATGCCCGCAGTGGCGGTCCCGGCGAGGAGGGAGACCATCTCGGGGGTCCAGGAACTCAGGGCGGGCTCGGTGCCGAACAGCACGATGAAGGCCCCGAAGCCTGCGATCGACACCAGGTTGTTCACGATCGGTGCCCACGTGAACGGGCCGTACACACCGCGGGCGTTCAGTGACTCGCCGACGAGCGCGTACAGGCCGTAGAAGAGGATCTGGGGCAGGCACCAATACGCGAACGCCGCCGCCAGCGCCTGCTGCTGCGCGGAGAACTCCGGCGCGTACAGCGCGACCAGCCAGGGGGCGGCAAGGGTCGCCGCGGCGGTGACGGCGAGAAGCGCGACCGCCCCGAGTGTGAACAGCTTGGACACGAAGGCGCGGCCTCCGTCGTCGTGAGCGGCCGCGCGGACGATCTGCGGCACCACCACGGCACTGAGCAAACCTGTCGAGATGATCGCATAGATGTTGTTCGGTAGCTGATTCGCGATCGCGAACGCGTTCCCGCCCGCGGCGGTGGCGCCCACGGCGGAGACGAGGACGACGGAGCGGACGAACCCCGTCAGTCGGGAAACGATGGTGCCGGCGCCGATGAGGATGCTGGCGCGCCCGAGACCGCTCATTCCGCAGCCCCCGGCGGCCGCTCGTCCGTACGGACCTCGGGCGTCAACGCAGCATCCGCGTCTTCCGTGATCCGTGCGCGGCGGCGCCGCAGCACGGTGCGGACGATACCGAGTCCGACGAACAGCACCATGAGCGCGATGAGGACGACCAGGCCGATGGTCTCCCATTCGGCGCGCACCTCGACCTCGGCGCTCTGGACCGCGCCGACGGGAACGCCCGTGGGGCTGTACAGCTGCATCGTGACGGTCACCGTGCCGTTGCCGACACGGGCCTGCACCGGGACGGTCACGCGCGTGTTGCTGGCGGCGGATGCGGGCACCTCCGTCCGTTCGGCGACGATGAGCCGCGGGTCATCCGGCTGCGCCACGAGCACGACATTCACCGGATAGGGCAGGTCATTGCGGATCCACGGGCTGAAGTTCGCGTCGTAGCTGATGAGGTTCAACACGCTGGAGGGCAGGATCCCGACCGCGTCCAGCGTTGCGCTGGTCTGTTGGCGGTGCTCCGCGATGGCGGCGGAGGCGGCCACGGGGTCGTTCCGCCATCCCACTGCCAGCAGCTGAAGGATCTCGGCGCGCTGGGGTCCGGTCAGCAGCAACGCGTCGTCGAGGATCGTCGCAAAACTCGCGACCGCCGTCTCGTCGGCGAGGAGCTGCGTCACTTCCCCGACGCGGGCCGCATCCGCGGGGATCTCCGTGACGCTCACCTCGGTCGGCGACGCTGCGGCGAGCTCCGGCATCCCGAGCGTGCTCACCCCCGGGGCGAGGGATGCGGCGGTGATGGCCGTGCGCAGGCTCACGCGATCGCGGCCGACCCCGCGGTCCACCGTCACGAGGAGCGGCTGGCCGCCGCTCTCCCGGGCGGCGAAGGAGAGATACGCGGTCGCCTCCGTGAGGGGGGCGCCGCGCAGCGAAGTGTCGGGCTCGTCCGCGGCGTCGCGGAGCGCGGCGGAAACCTCGGAGTCGTAGACGAGCAGCTGCGCCGCGCCGGCTGTGGCGCGTGCGGCGGCGGTGCGGTTCTCCGATCCGGCGGATGTGGTGGCGGAGGGCACGAGGGTCAGGGAAGGTGCGCCCCCCACGGTCGTGGCACCCAGCGTTGCGACGACGTCGGCGCCGGCGCTGCCGGTCGCGGGCCAGAGCACCCCGGAATGAGCGTTCGCCCCGATCGCCGTGAGCTGCGCCAGGTCGGGGAGCGCCGGGGAGGAGGGATCGTCGGTGCCAGGTGTCGCGGTGGCACTCGGGGTCGCCGGTGTGACCACATCCTGCGCCGAGATGTACGAGGCGAGCGACGTGGGTTGCAGCGGAGCGGGAAGTCCCGCGTGTATCTGCGGGGCCAGGTCGGCATCGCCGAACTGCAACGCGAAGCGCGTCTGGGGCAGGGCTTCGAGCCGGGCCAGCCACTGCGCCGCGGTCGGTGGAGCGGCCGTTCCGAGGGCGCGGATGGCGGCCGGAAGCGCGGGGTCGACCGCGAGGATGGCGGCTGTCTCCTCCACCGCATCCAGTTGTGCGGTGAGTTCACCGTCGGATGCGGTGAGGCCCGCCAGTGCCTCGGCATCGAGAAGCCCGGCCGACCCGGGAGGAGCGGTGATCGGTACGACGACTCCGACCCTCGCTGTCACCGCGTCGTCGGGCACCACCACCACGCTCGTGGACACGAGGGTCGTGCCGCCGACGACAGCGGTCGCCCGTAGGGGGTAGACCCCGGGCGGGCGGGCGGCGAGGGCCGGATTGTCTGCGGCGACCACCACGCCCGAGGTCGAATCTGCGCCCGAGGGGACGGCGTCGATGGATGCCGTTCCCACCGGCGCGAGGGCGGCGGGGTCGTCGTCGGACAGCCACGCGCCCAGCGCGTCCCGGTCGGGGAGTGCAGCGGATCCCAGTTCGAGTGACACGTCGGTGACGGGAAGGGCGTCGGGCGTGCCGTTCTCGATGGTCGCCGATACCGACAACTGCTGCCCGGGACGCAGGATGCCGTTGCCGACCGGCGAGAGCGTGAGTTCCACCACCCCGCTGAGCGGCGGGCCCGTCGGAGAGGGGGAGGGCGAGGGCGTGCCGGTGGCAGCGGCGGACGCAGCTCCGGACAGGGCGAGGAGTGCCGCCAAGCCCGTCGCGAAGACGCGTCGCGTCCATCGGTGACGCGGCGCGCGGGCCGGGGCGGGAGATGTTGGGATCATGAGGCTCCGGCGCGGGCAGAGGGCGACCGCACCGCAGCGATTCTATGGGCGGTCCCTTCGAGGTCACCGTGCGCCCCGCGGAACGATTGAATGGACGGATGCTGCCGCACCCCGATTCCGCGCTCGCCGCGGCGCTCGCCATCGATCTGCGTGCCGCCGAGTACAGCTCGGAGGCACTGCGTTCTGCCTGGACGGCGGAGGGGGATGCCGCCATCGCCCGGGGCTTGCGGGGTCCGGCCCTCCGCGCCCTCGGCGACCGGCGTGATCCGCTCACCGTGCTCGCGCGCCTCCTCGGCCTGGGTGTGGCGCAGTCGGTGGCAGACGTGGATGCGGCGCTGCCGCAGACGCGCGCGGAGGGTCTCGCCGGGCTGGGACTGGCCGAGGTTCGGGGCGACACCGTCCACGCGGGCGCCATCGTGCGCCCGCAAGCCTTTTCCGACGACGCCGGAGAGGGGGAGTGGTGGATCGCGAGCGACCTGGATGAGGCGGCGCTCGGGGGCGCTCTGCCGGAGGATCACGTGCTCGGCGTGGGCGGAGCATCCCTCACGCTCGCCGGGCTGCAGATCGCGGGGCGCGCCCAGACGGGGGTGGATGTCGGCAGCGGATGCGGCATCCAGGCGCTGCGGATGCGGCGGAACGTTGCGCGGGTCATCGCGACCGACGTGTCCGCGCGTGCCCTGCGGTTCACCGAGCTCAACGCGCTTCTCAATCACGTCGACGGCATCGAGACCCGGCAGGGCAGCCTGTTCGAGCCGGTCGCCGGCGAGCAATTCGACCGCATCGCCACCAATCCGCCCTTCGTCATCACGCCCCGGGGCGCCGACGTGCCCGCATACGAGTACCGCGACGGCGGTCGCGTCGGGGACGGTCTTGTAGCGGAGGTCGTGCGCGGGGCGGGAGCGCACCTCACGCCGGGCGGCGTCGCGCAGCTGCTGGGCAATTGGGAGTACCGAGGGGACGAAGACGGCCTCGATCGGGTGCGGGGGTGGGTCGCCGCATCCGAGGTGCCGGTCGATGCGTGGGTGATCGAGCGGGAACGACTCGACCCGCTCGCGTACGCCGAGCTGTGGGTGCGCGACGGCGGCACCGTGCCGGGGTCTGCGGAGTTCGCCCAGCTGATCGACGCGTGGCTCGACGACTTCGACGCCCGCGGCGTGACCGAGATCGGGTTCGGGTACGTGTTGCTGCGGCGACCAGGGGCAGGCGCGCCTTCTCTCGCCCGCTACGAGCGCCTCGTGGGGGCGGTCGGGGCAGCCCCCGGCGCTCATCTGGCCGCCGCGCTCGCCGCTCACGACCGGCTGGCACACCTCGATGACGATGCCCTCGCCGCCTCCCGGTTCGCCGTGGCCCCCGACGTGACCGAAGCCCGCCACCACCGGCCCGGTGAGGAGGCGCCCACGGTCATCGAGCTGCGTCAGGGCGCCGGATTCGGCCGCGCCCTGTCGGTCGACTCGGCGCTCGCTGCGCTCGTGGGCGCGTGCGACGGCGACCTGACGCTCGGCGCGCTCGTGGACGCGATCGCCCAACTCCTCGAGGTCGACGCCGGTGCCCTCCGCGACGACCTGTACCCGCGGGTCAGGGAGCTGGTGTTCACCGGATTCCTCCGCTTCGCCGACGGCGCCTCGGAGGCGATCCCGGGCTCGGCGGATTCGACGGGTTGAGGCCCGGTTAGGCTCGACGCATGCTCAATATGGCCGAGGGTGTCGCGCGCCTGGACGCGCTGGCCGACTCCGCCGTCGTTGCCCGCCTTGGGCGCGCCTTCGCCGACGCCGGGCATGAACTGGCTGTGGTCGGGGGCCCGGTGCGCGACGCGCTCCTGGGCCGTGTCACGCATGACCTCGACTTCACCACCGACGCGCGTCCCGATGACATCCTCCGCATCATCACGCCGATCTCCTCGGCACGGTGGGACGTCGGCCGCGAGTTCGGCACCATCGGGGCGCGGATATCGGGCGAGCAGGTCGAGATCACCACGTATCGCGCCGACAGCTACGACGGGCTCACACGCAAGCCGACCGTCGCCTTCGGGAACACCCTCGAGGAGGATCTGTCGCGGCGCGACTTCACCGTCAACGCCATGGCGCTGCGGATACCGGGGAAGACGCTCGTCGACCCGGCCGGTGGCGTGGAGGATCTGATCGCGCGGCGCCTCCGCACGCCGATCGAACCCGCCGTGAGCTTCGGTGACGACCCCCTGCGGATGCTGCGCGCCGCTCGATTCGCGGCCCAGTTGGGGTTCGAGGTCGACCCCGAGACGCTGGCCGCGATGGCAGAACTCGGCGACACCCTGTCGATCGTCAGTGCCGAGCGGATTCAGTCGGAGCTGGTGCGGATGCTGACCACCGACGATCCGGTCCGCGGACTCCGGATCCTCGTCGACACCGGCCTCATGGAACGTTTCCTCCCCGAGGTGCCCGCGCTGCGCCTCGAGATCGACGAGCACCATCACCACAAGGACGTGTACGAGCACTCCCTGACCGTGCTGCGTCAAGCCATCGCACTCGAGAAGTCGCGGCATCCCGGTGCCGCCCCCGACGTTCCCCTGCGCTTGGCGGCGCTCCTCCACGACATCGGGAAGCCGGCGACGCGCCGGCTCGAGCCCGGCGGTGGAGTCACGTTCCACCACCACGACATCAAGGGCGCGCGGATGGTGCGCAAGCGCCTGCAGGCGCTCCGCCTCGACTCCGACACCATCGGGTCGGTCGCGAAGCTGATCGAGCTGCACCTGCGTTTCTTCGGTTACGCCGAAGGAACCTGGACCGATTCCGCCGTCCGCCGCTACGTGCGGGACGCCGGTGCCGAACTCGAGCGGCTGCACATCCTCACGCGCGCCGACGTGACCACCCGCAACAAGCGCAAGGCCGCGGGCTTGGCCGGGGCGTACGACGACCTCGAAGCGCGGATCGCCGCGCTGCGCGAGCAGGAGGAGCTCGACTCGGTGCGGCCCGACCTCGACGGCAACCGCATCCAGGAGGTCCTCGGCATCCGCCCAGGTCGCGAGGTCGGCGACGCCTACCGGTTCCTGCTCGACCTTCGGCTCGACGAGGGGCCGCTGGGCGAGGAGGAGGCCGAGCGCCGCCTCCGCGAATGGTGGGCCGCTCGCGCCTGACCCGCTGGGCGCCCGCGCCGCTCGCCGCGTCTGCGCCTGCCGCCGCTCGCCGCGCCCGCGCCGCCCGCCCCGCCGCGTCATCGTCGGATGATCGCACCTCGGTCGGAGGATAACGGCCAAATGCTCCGACATCGGCGCGATCCTCCGACGTCATGACGTGCCGGCAGACCGCGGCAGCGGTCGCGCTCCGGATGCACCGCGGGCCGGGCGGCGCGGCAGCAGGCAGAATGAAGCCACGTCTGCATCGACGCAGGCCGTCTCGCCAGGAAGGGGCGCTCCCGTGAGCATCGCGACCATCACCATCCTCAATCCGTCGGGCGAGGGGAACCTCCTGAACCCCGAGGTGCTCGCCGACCTGACTGAGCAGCTCCGCGCGGCCGACGCCGACCCGGAGGTGACCGGCATCATCCTCACCGGTGCCGGTGACGTGTTCTGCAGCGGGCTGGACATCCCTGCGATCCGGGCCGGCGGCGACCCGGTGGAATTCGCCACCGCGCTGGCCGCCCTGCTGAAGTACGTGCCGACCCTCGGCACCCCTGTCGTGGCGGCGGTCAACGGCGACGCCGTGGCATCCGGAGCCTCGATCGTCGCTGTCGCCGACTACGCCGTCGCGGCTCGGGGTGCGCTGATCGGGACGCGGGAGGTGTCGTTGGGGATCTGGCCGATGGTCGCGCAGGTGCCGCTCATCCAGCGGCTGGGCGCCCGTGCGGCGATGGAGAACGTCGGATCGGGAGAGCCGTTCACCGCCGAGCGCGCTCGGGAAATCGGCCTGATCAACGCTCTCGCGGAACCCGACCAGGTCGTCGCCGTCGCCGGGGAGTGGCTGGCGAAGGCCGCTCGGGCGGGCTCCATCGCCGCGATCGGGCGCCCCGCCTTCTACCGCTTCGCGGAGATGGGCTACGACGAGGCGCTGGATGCGTCGGTGCAGCTGTTCGCCGACATGAACCGCTGACCGCCCGGCCGCCCTTCGCGGATTCGGAGGATGTCGCCGGGGTCGGACGAGGTACGCCGGATGCCCCGGATCCGCGGACGATCTCAGAACCCGGCGCGCCGCGGGTGCCGTCCTCAGTTGCCGAGCGCCTCGATGATGCCCGTGAGCACGTACCAGCCGATCACCAGTCCGAAGACGATCACCGTTCCCCACGAGAATCCGCGCTTGAGGCGGCGACCCTCCGGGGCGACGCCCGGTGGAGGCGGCGTGAGCACCGGCATCGGGCCGTCGACGGCGCCGGGGATGCCGGAGGCCACCGCATCCGCTGCCGGTACCGCTGTGGTGACCAGACGTTCGTCGCGCCAGCGGGCCCACTGTGCGAGCTTGTCGAGCAGTGCTCCCACGACGGAGAACAGCCACGCCCACGTCGCGGGGTCGAGGGTGGAGAGATCGCGTTTGGCATACAGGAAGAGCCAGTCGTCGACGATCTCGACGTCGAGCGCGGCGGCGTTGTCGATGAAGCGGGCCATGATGTCGGGGGTGAACAGGTACAGCGCGTCGCGCTCGTAGTCCGCGGGGCAGTACAGCGAGAAGTACTTGTCGAAGTCGCCCTCGAGGCTGAGGCGCTGATCACGATCGAACGCGGCCGGGAGGTTGGAGGCGCCGAAGAGGCCGTTGTTTCCCACCGCGTCCAGGACGATGTGCGGCAGCGGCACGTCGAGCTTCACCGCGACATAGCCCCACTTGTGCGTTGTGCGGTTCTTCCCCGACCCCGTCGTGTACCGGTAGTTCGCGAACTCTACGAAACGGGGCTGCTCGCCGCGCACCAGGTCGCTGGCCTGGCGTGAGCTGCCGCGCTGGAAGATCATGCCGGGGAGCGCCGGTGCCGGAATCACCGGGGTGAAGGCCATGCCGTTCGCGCGCGCGAAGCGGTCCAGGCGGTACCACCGGACCGAGCTTCCGCCGCCGCGGACGAGGGAGACGATCAATACGGCCACCACGGCACCGACGAAGAGGAAGGGGAGGATCAGCGGAAAGCTGAAGCCGCCTCCGGAGGATGACATCAGGCTGAGCAAGGAGCCGAAGACCGTGCCGAACACCCCGAGCACGAACACGCCGACGACGCAGATGACGACGATCGCCGTCGCGCTGGATCCCGAGCCCTTCCCCTGCGCGCGGAGTTCGCGGACGTATGCCTTGGCGGTCGCCCGATCGACCGGCTCTGTGAGCGGCTGCGAGTTGAACGTGATCGGTGCAGGAGCGCTCATCGGTTCACCTCATCCGCGTCCCATGACAGGTCGGCGCCCTCGCGGACCGCATGCGCCTCGAGGGCGGGGTCCGTGCACAGTGCGCGGATGAGGTCGGGGCTCCCGCCGATGATGGTCGAGTCGTCATCCACCTCGGTGACGAGGATCCATGCGCGGTCGGCCGGCCAGATCAGGCTGGGTGACGCGGTCCAGTCCGGACTGTCCTCCGCCCAGGGCACGCGCGACGCCCATCCGGGGTCGACGAAGTCGGCGATCGAGCCGCGGAAGAGCACATGGTCGCGATTGGGGAGGCGCAGTCGTGGTCCGCGCGAGATCTCGTCCGAAAGCAGGCCGGGCTGCCACACGGGCTTTCGGAAGACGTTGTTGAACGGGTCATGGATGCTGCGCGCGAGCATCGCGCTGTGGCGGGCGAACAGCTCCGGGTCGTCGTCGCCACCGACCAGGGTCAGCGTCGCGCGCGCGGGCGCCTCGCCGAAGAATCCGAGCATGCCGCCCCACCCCTCCCAGACTGCGATGTACACATCCTCCGGGGTGCTGGTGTGGGCGGCGAGGTGGCGCGCGGTCGCACTCAGCTGCGCCGCATCCAGCCGTCCCGGTTGCGGCGCGGAGTACACGCGCCCGTCCGGGGCCTTGACCGCGTCCGCGTCCCGCGCGTGCGGGCCACCGCCTCCGCGCCGAACGATGCGGTTCCACTGAGCCGTGCCGTGCATCTCCGTGCCGAACGCCGCGGCCGCCGCCTCCCAGGTCACCGCGGTGTCGTCGGCGAGCCCCGGGTGGAAGAGGCGGGCATAGGCGGGGAAGCCTCGCGGGATGACGCCGTGCATCGTGGCGTCCCACGCAGGTCCGTCGTCCAGGCGCGCGCGTATCCAGTCGCCGGCGCTGACGTCTTCTGTCCACTCCATGCACGCCACGCTACCCACCGCCCCTCCGCGCGAGACACCACATTCCCCGCGAGACTCACCGCGTCGCGTGGTGTCTCGCCCGAAGTGTGGTTTCTCGCGGCCAAGCTGAGGGGTGCGGATGCAGCGGAGCTGGGCATCGGATACACTGTGAAGGTTGTCGGCGACGCCATTCGCGCGCACGCGGACGACATGCACACACCCTCCTGCTTCCGGGAAATGCCCGGCAGCCGTTCTAGTCCGAAGGAGGTGGGTTAGTGACGCACCAGTACGAACTCATGGTCATTTTCGATCCCGAGCTCGACGAGCGCCAGGTTGCACCCAACCTGGACAAGTTCCTCAAGGTCATCACGACCGACGGGGGCACCATCGACAACGTCGACATCTGGGGCCGCCGCCGTCTCGCGTACGAGATCCAGAAGAAGACCGAGGGCATCTACGCCGTCGTGAACTTCACGGCCACCAGCGAGGCGACGCAGGAGCTCGACCGTCAGCTCAAGCTGAACGAGCAGATCATGCGCACCAAGGTCCTTCGGGCCGAGGAAGCCATCGCTCTGGTCGCTTCGGAAGCGCTCCGCAAGGAGGCCAAGGCTGCCCGCAAGGCGGCGGCTGCCGAGACCCGGACGGCTAAGAAGGACGCCTGATGGCCGGCGAAACCGTCATCACCGTTGTGGGAAACCTCACGGCCGACCCCGAACTGCGTTACACGCAGAACGGGCTTCCGGTGGCGAACTTCACCATCGCATCTACTCCGCGCACGTTCGACCGTCAGGCGAACGAGTGGAAAGACGGCGAGGCGCTGTTCCTCCGGGCATCCGTGTGGCGCGACTTCGCCGAGCACGTGGCGGGTTCGCTCACCAAGGGCGCTCGGGTCATCGCGACCGGTCGCCTGAAGCAGCGCTCCTACCAGGATCGCGAAGGCCAGAACCGCACCTCGATCGAGCTGGAGGTCGATGAGATCGGCCCCTCGCTGCGTTACGCCACCGCTCAGGTGACGCGCGCGGCCAGCTCGGGCGCCGGCGGCGGCGGTGGCGGCGGTGGCGGAAGCCAGCCCCGTCAGCAGGTCACGGAGGAGCCGTGGTCCACGCCCGGCTCCGCCAGCGGAAGCGCCGCCGGCGCTGACGCGTGGTCCGCCCCCGGTAACTACGGAGACGACACCCCGTTCTGATTCACGCTGGATGCCGCGCTCGCTGAGCTGCAGCATCCGCGTTTCATACGAAAGAAGGAAACATGGCTGGAAAGGCCACCGGCGATCGCCGGAAGCCGCGGAAGGGTGGCAAGCCCACCGCTCCCGCGAAGCCGACCCGCGTCGGCGTCATCGACTACAAGGACATCCCCACCCTCCGCAAGTTCATCTCGGAGCGCGGAAAGATCCGCGCCCGTCGTATCACCGGTGTCTCGGTGCAGGAGCAGCGTCTCATCGCTCGCGCGATCAAGAACGCGCGTGAGATGGCGCTCCTGCCCTACGCCGGCGCCGGCCGCTAAGGGGCACCCGCATGGCAAAGCTGATTCTCACGAATGAGGTCGCCGGGCTCGGAAGCGCCGGCGACGTGATCGAGGTCAAGAACGGGTACGCCCGTAACTACCTCATCCCCCAGGGTTTCGCGGTGGCGTGGTCCCGTGGTGGCGAGAAGCAGGTCGCGTCCATTCGCGCGGCCCGCGAGTCTCGCGCCATCCACGACCACGAAGAGGCCGTGGCCCTGAAGAACACGCTCGAGTCCAACAAGGTCAAGCTCACAGTGAAGGCGGGCGCCGAAGGGCGTCTGTTCGGCTCTGTGAAGACCGGCGACGTGGCTGACGCGGTCAAGACCGCCGGATTCGGCGACCTGGACAAGCGCAAGATCCACATCACCTCGCCCATCAAGGCGGTCGGTGAGCACGAGGCGACGATTCGTCTCCGTGACGACGTCACCGCCGTGATCACCCTTCAGGTGGTTGCTGCGAAGTAACGGACGCACACCGGATGCCGCGGACCCCTCGGGGACCGCGGCATCCGTCGTTTCACGGCTGTGGATCCGGTGAGGAGGGTGCGCCCATGTGGACCCACCCTCCTCGCCCGGCTTACGCCACCCGACGCAGGCGGACGAACATCACCGCACCCCCGCCGAGGAGGAGCATTCCCATCAGCAGGCCCGCCAGTGCCGAGCCGCCACCGGTCTGAGCGAGCTCAGCGGAGGCCGTGGCACCGGCCGTGAGTCCACCGGCCGTGAGGCCAGCGGCCGTGAGGCCCGCGGGAGCGCCGATCACGCCGTCATCCGCGCCACCCGGGGTTCCGGGGGTTCCCGGAGCGGCGGGGGTGGTCGGAACGGTCGGTTCGGTCGGGTCGGTCGGGTCCGTCGGGTCCGTCGGGTCGGTCGGGCCGACCGGCGGGGCGGGAGGAACGACCGTGGTCGAACCGGCCGTGGTGCAGTCCCCCACGGCACAGACGGCGTTTCCGCCGACGGTCACGGGCAGCGTCACCGGCGCGACGATCTGGGTGCCCCCGGCGATGCTGTCGCTGCCGCCAGTGGTGGGGCCTGCCGAGTTGCCGGAACCGGCGTTCGGTGCGACCACGGTGGTGCCGTTTTCGGTGGTGGCGTCAGCGAGCACCGCGATGGCGTTGCCGCCGAGGGTGATCGGTGCGGTGATCGGTGCGACCACCTGGGTGCCCCCGGCGATGCTGTCGGCACCGTCGGTGGTGGGCCCATCCGAGGCACCCGATCCGGCGTTCGGTGCGACCAGGGTCGTGCTGTTTTCGGTGGTGGCGTCGCCGAGCACCGCGATGGCGTTGCCGCCGAGGGTGATGGGCAGTGTCACCGGCGCGACCACTTGGGTGCCGCCGGCGATGCTGTCCGCACCGTCGGTGGTGGGGGCCCCCGTTGCGCCGGAACCGGTGTTGGGTGCGACCTCGGTGGCGCTGTTCTCGGTGGTGGCGTCACCGAGCACCGAGATGGCGTTTCCGCCGAGGGTGATCGGTGCGGTGATCGGTGCGACGACCTGGGTGCCGCCGGCGATGCTGTCCGCACCGTCGGTGGTGGGGGCCCCCGTTGCGCCGGAACCGGCGTTCGGTGCGACCTCGGTGGCGCTGTTCTCGGTGGTGGCGTCACCGAGGACCGCGATGGCGTTGCCGCCGAGGGTGATGGGCAGTGTCACCGGTGCGACCACTTGGGTGCCGCCGGCGATGCTGTCCGCACCGTCGGTGGTGGGGCCTTCCGAGTTGCCGGAACCGGCGTTCGGTGCGACCACGGTGGTGCCGTTTTCGGTGGTGGCGTCACCGAGCACTGCGATGGCGTTGCCGCCGAGGGTGATCGGTGCGGTGATCGGTGCGACGACCTGGGTGCCGCCGGCGATGCTGTCGCTGCCGCCAGTGGTGGGCCCATCCGAGGCACCCGATCCGGTGTTGGGTGCGACCAGGGTCGTGCTGTTCTCGGTGGTGGCGTCGCCGAGCACCGAAATGGCGTTTCCGCCGAGGGTGATCGGTGCGGTGATCGGTGCGAGCACCTGGGTGCCCCCGGCGATGCTGTCCGCACCGTCGGTGGTCGGGGCCCCCGTTGCGCCGGAACCGGCGTTCGGTGCGACCACGGTGGTGCTGTTTTCGGTGGTGGCATCACCGAGCACCGAGATGGCGTTGCCGCCGAGGGTGATCGGTGCGGTGATGGGTGCGACGATCTGGGTGCCGCCGGCGATGCTGTCCGCACCGCCGGTGGTCGGGCTCCCCGTTGCGCCGGAAGGCGCCGCCGTGGTGGTGGTGGTCGCGTCCGCCGACTCAGCGTCCCCGAGGACGGAGATCGCGTTGCCCGATACCGTCACGGGCACGGTGAGGCCGATAAGGGCCTGCGTGCCGCCCAGGATGCTGTCATCACCCGAGGTCCGCGACGGTGGTGCGGCTACGACCGAAGGCGCCGCCGGGGCGATGGTCGCATCGGTGGACGTGCTGTCGCCAAGCACCGAGATCGCGGTGCGCGAAACGTTGACGGGAACGCCGACGTTCACGAGCGCCTGGGTGCCGGATGCAATGCCCTCCGACCCCGTGGTGATCGCCGCCGGCGCGGCAGCGGGAGCCGGAGCCGCTGTGGCGGCGGAGTCGGACGACGAGTCGCCGACGACGGAGATGGCGTTGCCGCTGACGGTCACCGGAATGTCGACCGAGACCAGGGCTTGTGTGCCCGACAGCACACCGCCGTCGCCGGATGTTTCGGCCGCGGATGCGACCCCTGCTCCGAGGACGGCGATGCCGCCCCCGACGAGCGCTCCGAGAAGCGCTTTCTTCATGAATCTACGCATGATGTACCCCTAAATGAGTGAGTTGGATGGTGCGCGCGAACGCGCGGGGACCGTCTGCCGCGCACAGGCGCGGCGCGATCACTCACTCAGTCAGGGGAGATGTCGGTGTCGTAGACCGGTGCGCCGGGAAGCGCATCGTTCACGTGCTGCTGCACCGAGGTAAGGAAAGGCGCGGCGCTGCGCGCGTCGGAGGGGCCGACGGCCAGAAGAAGACCGGTGCCGGCCGCACCGCCGGTGTTGATCGAGCCGGTAGCGCCGAGAAGTCCTGCGCTGGATGCCCCCGGTGTCTCCATTGGAACGGCCGACGTCAATACTGGGGCACTGCTCACCCAGCGCGCGGGCGAAGCCAGCGCACCGAAGGCGGAGCCCACGCCCGAAACCGCCGCATTCGGTGGCAGCGTGCCGGGGAGACCCGAGGGCGCCAGAAGAGGAGCCTCGGGAAGCGGCGCGCCGAGACCGGGCACCGTCACCTCGAGCGTGTCCGTGATCGGGGTGAGGCCCATCACCGGGAGCGTGGGGAGCAGGGGTGCCAGCGGGGCGGCGTGGCCGACGACAGCGGATACTGTGCTGTCCACGGCGGAAGCGATCCCGATGAGGTTCTGGTGGACGCGCGTTCGGTCGAGGAGGTCTGCCACGACCGGGACGCTCGATGTCACGCCGACGACGGGCTTCACGACAGCGGTGACGGCACCGGCGTCGGCGACCTCCGTCAGGGCCGTTGCGACGGTACCCACGGTGCTGGTTGCGACGTCGTTCACCGTTGCATTCGCGGCCTGAGTCGTCGTCTCCACCACCTGGGTGGCCGGCGGCACCACCTCGGCGACCGGCTGCGCGACGCGCGCGGGCGCCGGCGCGATAGCAGTGGCGACATGCGTGACGGCCTGATCGATAGCGGTGGTCGTCTGCTGCAGGGTCTGTCCGGCGCCGCCGTGGGTTTCGACCACGGTCCCGAGCAGTCCCGAACTCGGAGCGGAGGAGCCCTCCTGCGCGGACGCAGAGGAGGGGGACGCGAACAAGCACAGCACGCACCAGGCGATGCCGGCGAGCAGCGCAAGCAGCACGACGCGCGCCGGCTGAAGCCGACGGTGGTGGTATGCGATGTTCACGTATTCACCTCCTCGCGATGGCACGGGCGGTGAGCCCCTGGTGTGAAGATAGCGCTGAGGAAAGCCTGAGGGCAAGAGAACTTGACAGCGGGCGATACTTTCACTACCGGCTCGAAAGTTATCCCCCGGGTTGTACACAACCACCGGCATGTCGGACGCAACCTTCAACCCACGCTTCAATCACATCCGTGGAAAGAGCATGTGGACGAAAAAAGGGCCGGTCAAGCGGCGGTTCATATGGTCGAATGAAATAGTTATCCGCCGTTGTCCACAGGCGTTGTGCACAGGCGCGGCGGCGTTTCCCGCAGAGATTCCACATAGTTATCCACAGCCC
The DNA here is from genome assembly GCF_058310455.1 of Microbacterium sp. Z10_103. Lineage (NCBI taxonomy): Bacteria > Bacillati > Actinomycetota > Actinomycetes > Micrococcales > Microbacteriaceae > Microbacterium > Microbacterium sp. Z10_103. Next base: position 3,178,669 of record NZ_JBZEGK010000001.1, on the reverse strand, counting down.
GGTTTGCGCCTGCCAGGGGGCGTGCTTACCGTGGGTCCAGCCCACCAGGACAAACCGCTGAGGGTCGCGCCAGGGGCGTGTCGGGGGTCCGTGTTGCCATTAGGGCACGGGGTGACGCGCGCCGCCGACCGGTGATCGCAGCGGAGATTCGCCCTGTCTGAGCGGACCTTACCCGTACCCGACGGAATGGAGAGCGCGTGTCGATCGCCGACATCTCGGAAGAACGCCTCGGCGGACCCCGAAGGGCCGAACGCACCCCTCCGCACGACCTGCCTGCCGAGCAGAGCGCGCTGGGCGGCATGCTCCTCTCCAAGGACGCCGTGGCCGACGTCATCGAGACGCTGCGCGGCGCGGACTTCTACATCCCGAAGCACGAGCTGATCTTCGAGGCCATCCTGTCGTTGTACTCCCACGGGGAGCCCACCGACGTCGTCGCCGTCACGGACGAGCTGATCAAGACCGGTGAGCTCCAGCGGGCCGGCGGGGCGGACTACCTCCACACGCTGACATCCATCGTCCCGACGGCGGCGAACGCGGGGTATTACGCGTCGATCGTCGCTGAGCGTGCGCTTCTTCGCCGACTCGTCGAAGCCGGAACGCGCATCGTGCAGATGGGCTACTCGGGTCAGGGAGACGCGCTCGACCTCGTCAACAACGCGCAGGCCGAGATCTACAACGTCTCCGGCGCGGAGACCGCGGAGGATTACGTCCCCCTCACCACAGCGGTGGATGCTGCCGTCAATGAGATCGAGGCCGCTCGCGGCCGTGACGGCCAGATGACCGGCATCCCCACCGGCTTCTCCGGGATGGACCAGCTCACCAACGGCCTGCACCCCGGGCAGATGATCATCATCGCCGCGCGCCCCGCCATGGGTAAGTCGACGCTGGCGCTCGACTTCGCCCGCGCCGCGGCGATCAAGCACAACATGCCGACGATCTTCTTCTCGCTCGAAATGGGTCGCAGCGAGATCGCGATGCGCCTCCTCAGCGCGGAGGGCGCCATCCCCCTGCAGAGCATGCGTAAGGGCACTCTGGACTCACGCGATTGGACGACGATCGCCGCCACCCGCGGGCGGATCAACGATGCGCCTCTCTACATCGACGACAGTCCCAACATGACGCTCGTCGAGATCCGCGCGAAGTGCCGTCGGCTCAAGCAGCGCGAGGGGCTCAAGATGGTCGTCATCGACTACCTGCAGCTCATGACGAGCGGTAAGCGGGTCGAGTCGCGACAGCAGGAGGTCAGCGAGTTCTCCCGTGCGCTGAAGCTCCTCGCTAAGGAGCTGCAGTGCCCGGTGATCGCGCTGTCGCAGCTGAACCGTGGTCCCGAGCAGCGCGCCGACAAGAAGCCGGCGCTGTCCGACCTGCGTGAGTCGGGCTCGATCGAACAGGACGCCGACATGGTGGTGTTGCTGCACCGCGAGGCCGCGTACGAGAAGGACAGCCCGCGTGCGGGTGAGGCCGACCTCATCGTGGCGAAGCACCGAAACGGCCCGACCGACACGATCACGGTGGCTTTCCAGGGTCACTACTCTCGCTTCACCGACATGGCGCCCGCGATGTGATCACTCGCCCGCGCGCGTAAGCGCTCGGTATGGGCGTTCCCGGACCGCAACTCCTCGTTGCCGTACCCGAGCACCACCGCTTTCCGCCGCACGAGCGGACGCCCGTGGCCGCGCTCGAGAATGAGCAGTGGATTGCGGGGAACGGCGCTCCCGGAGATCCGCAACTCGGAGCGTGGCCCACCCTGCCACGCCGAGAGGCTGGAGGGCGTTCTCGCCGTCGAACACCACGTCAGACCTCCGCGGCGGGCTCCAGGCTGCGCCAGATGTCGAAGGCCACCGATGCCGCGCGGTCCGCATCCCCCGCTTCGATGAGATCGATGAGCTGCTCATGTCGATCGACCGAACCAGAGCCGTCGGCGCCGAAGCGCAGCCGCTCCGCGCGGCGCACCAGCGGCTCGAATTGTTCCAGCACCGCTTCCGCGGCCTGATTGCCGAGCGCGGCGATCGGAACCCGGTGGAGCTCTTCGTCCGCATCCAGCGCCCCGGTGACATCCCCTGAGGCCACGGCAGCGGCGAACCGGCGGTTCGCGCCCCGCATGCGCGCGATCTCCGCCTCGCTGAGGCGGCCGGTCACCTCCCGGACCGCCAGCTCGTGCATGGCGGCGACCACATCTCTCGCGTCGCGCACCATCGGAGCGTCGATGGCGCTGACGGTCGTGGAACGACCCGGGAGGGCGACGACCAGCCCACTCGCGGCAAGGCGGAGCAGAGCCTCGCGCACCGGCGTCCGGCTCACCCCGAGCCATCCCGCGAGCTCGGCGTCCTTGAGCTGCTCTCCCGGCGCAAACGTCCCATCCACGAGAGCGTCCCGCAGCCGTCGGTAGACGTCATCGCGCAGGAGCGTGCGGTCGACGGCAGGGGTGTCGCGCGGAATCGGCATACAACATATTGCACACACGTCGCGCCCGTCGCCGAATTTCCCGCAGGGCCTTGCCGATGAATACGATATGCAATATATTGCACATCGGACCGATGATCACCGGTCTGACGATGACCCGTCCGGCGAGGGCCGGTACGGCAGGGAGAGGAGAACGACGTGAGCACGATCGACGCCCAGGCGGGGGTCCTTTCAGAGAACACGGAAGATCAGGGGGTCAAGAACGTCGTGCTGGTGCACGGGGCGTTCGCCGATGGGTCGGGATGGCGCGGCGTCTACGAGAACCTGACGGCGCGCGGATACACGGTCACGGTCGTGCAGAACCCACTCACGTCGCTGGAAGACGACGTCGCGGCGACCACGCGGGTTCTCAGTCGGCAAGACGGACCCACCATTCTGGTCGGGCACTCCTGGGGTGGCACCGTCATCACCGAGGCGGGCGTGCACCCGAACGTCGCCGGGCTGGTCTACGTCTCCGCCTTGGCGCCCGACGCCGGCCAGACGACGGGTCAGCAGTACGAGGGGTTCGCCCCCACGCCGGACTTCGTCATCGACGTGGCGGACGACGGGTACGGATTCCTCAACCACGAGAAGTTCAAGGCCGGGTTCGCGGCGGACGCCAGTGATGAGGATGCCGCGTTCCTCCGTGACTCGCAGATCCCGATCAACATGTCGGTCTTCGGCGCGGCGGTGACGAACGCGGCCTGGCGGGACAAGCCCACCTGGGCGGTCATCGCCACGGACGACAAGTCCTTCGACCCGGCGATGCTGGAGCACATGGCGACGAGGAGCGGCGCGAAGATCACCCGGGTCGCCGCCAGTCATGATGTGTTCATCACCCAGGCCGGGGTCGTCTCCGACACCATCGACGAGGCCGCGAAGGCCGCCTTGCGCGTCGGTCGCTGAGCGCAGTCCGCTTCCCGCCGGGGCCGGTTCGCACCTGTGAGGCGAGCCGGCCCCACTGGGGTTCGAGCGAGCCGGCCCGGCGTTCCCGCCGCCTCTGCCGACCCGCGCTTCGCGCCCTTGCCTTGTGCGTGCAGTGTGCCTGCACATACTCTGCTGACACTGTACGGACGCCATGGTGGCCCCGTCTGAGTTCGACGGGGGTCGGCATGGGTCACAACGACGTGGCAGAGGGAGCTTCCGAGCAGGCGGCCGAGGAGGCGCTCGCCGCGTCCCGATCAGTTCGAGACGCGGGAACGGTGATCCTCGAGCCGACCTGGACGCTGGTACACCGCGACGGCAAACTCGAGCTGGTCCGCGATCGAAGCATCGTCATTCGGGACGGGCGAATCGCCGACATCGTGGAGGGTCGCATCCCCGGCAACGACGTGCGCATCGACATGACGGGGCAGCTGCTCATCCCCGGCATGATCTCCGCACACACGCATGTCGCGCTCGGTTCGCCGACCCGTGGGCTCATCGAGGGGGGCCGGTCGTACGGTCAGCCCGCCGTGCTGCTCGAGGGGGTTTCGGGTGACGACCTGGATGCGGTCACCGCGTACAACCTCGCCGAGATCCTCCGCGGCGGATGCACGACGCAGCTCGAGCAGTCGCTCTCCCTGGCTCACGCCGAATCGTACGTCCGGGTGGCCCGCAATTGGGGAGTGCGCGGTTACGCGTCGGGGATGCTCCCCACGTTCTCTCAGATGCTGCCGATCTGGTTCGCACCGGACGACTCGACGATCGTGGAATCCGCCCCCGGGACGATCCATGAGATCGACGCCTATCTGACGTGGGCCCGGTCGGTGAAGGGCGCCGAAGGGGGACGCATCCAACCGATGATCGCGCCGCACGGTCCAGAGACGGCGACACCCGAGACGCTTGATGCGGTCCTCGCTGCGGCGCGAGAGCTGGGGACCGGCATCCACACGCATCTCGCGACGCTGTCGGCCGATTCGGCGCGCATCGAGCGGATGTGGGGCAAAGGCCCGGTGCGATGGGTGGAAGACACGGCTGGTACGACGTGCCCTTCTTCGGGGCGCACATGGGCGGGTGGGACGCGGCAACCGACGCGCCGTTCCTCGCTCAGAAGGCCTTGTTCACCTACGTGCACTGTCCCTCCGGTGCGGGCGCGGGATCGGGCGAGGGGCGGCAGCCGTTCATCGAGGCGCTCGGATCGGGCATCAACGTCGCCGTCGGACTGGACTCACACTCGAACGACATGCTGGAGAACGCGAAGCTTGCGGTGCTCTATGGCCGGTTGCGCTACGACATCATCCACGAGACGAGCCCGGTACCGGTGAAGCGTCCCACGGTGTGGGACATGATCGAGTCGGTCACGACCAATCCCGCACGAGGGCTCGGGCGGACCGACATCGGCCGCATCGAGGTGGGTGCCCTGGCGGATCTGACGTCCATAGACGTGAGCGGCTTCCTCGTGGGAGCGGGCGAAGCCGGTCCGGAACCCCTGAACAACCTGCTCTACGCGAGTGGACCGATGGTACGGAATGTGATGACCGAAGGCGTGCTGCAGGTCAGCGACGGGCACCTCGTCGTCGACGACGAAACCCGCATCATCCGGCGCGGCGCGGAGGTCGTGAGGCAACTGTGGGCCGACCTCGAGACGGACGGCTGGTTCACGCCGACTCCTCGTTGAGGGTGCCTCAGTCCGGTGGTGAAGCGGCTGGTCGGGCGTACTCGTCCAGCCGACGCAGCGGCGGCTGTGCGCCCGAACGCGTGACGGCGTCCGCCCCGACGGCGCAGGCGGCGCGCAGCGCCGTCTCCGCATCCCAACCCGCGTGCAATGCGACCGTGAGGGCCGCACAGAAGGCGTCCCCGGCCCCGACCGAGCTGACGGCGGTCACGCGGGGTGCAGGAACGCGCACGATCTCCGTCCCGTCGCGAAGGAGCGCCGCGCCCGCTGATCCGTAGGTCACCGCGACGAGCCTCGCGTCGGCCAGCTCCGGCAGCGCCTCGTATTCGCGCTCGTTGACGATGAACAGATCGGCGCGCGCCACGAGCTCGGCGGGCAGGGGATGCGCCGGCGCGGCGTTCACCGCGAGATACCCGGGCACCGCACCCAGCGCCGTGACCACGGCGAGCGGAATCTCGAGCTGCGTGAGCACGGCCTCATCCGCGGAGAAGGATCCTCCGTCCAGTGTGACCTCGGAGTTCGCGCCGGGATGCACGACGATCTGGTTCTCGCCCGACTCATCGACGGTGATCAGCGCCGTGCCGGTCGGGGCGTCGCCCAGCCAGACCGAGCCCACATCGACCCCGGCGTCGCGCAGGTTCGCCAGCGCGGCCAGGCCGTCGGAGTCATCGCCCACCGCACTGACCATGCGCACCCGGGCGCCGAGCCGCGACGCCGCTACCGCCTGATTGGCGCCCTTCCCCCCGAAGTCTCGCCGCAACGAGGCCGCCAGCACGGTCTCACCCGGCTGGGGAAGGCGGGTGACGGTCGTCGTCACATCGACGTTGATGCTGCCCACCACACAGAGGGCGCCGAGGGAAGAGGTCATCCGTCCATTCCACCACCACGGCAGTGGTGGCGAAGACGTCGCGAAAAAAGCGTTTTCTCACACCACCGCGTGAGGTGCGAAAGTAGAGACGCCATGACCTCTCCGACTCAGACCCTCGCCGACATCCAGATCCGCGATCCGTTCCTGCTGACGGTTCCCGGGGAGGGTGCGTACTACCTCTTCGGCTCCACGGACCCAGACATCTGGAATCCGCCGGCGACGGGATTCGACTGCTACCGCAGCACCGACCTGGAGTCGTGGGAGGGGCCGATCGAGGCCTTCCGCCCGCCTGCCGGATTCTGGTCGGATCGCAACTACTGGGCGCCCGAAGTGCACCGCTACGCCGGGCGGTTCTTCATGTTCGCCACCTTCACAGCCGAAGGCGTGCGCCGGGGGACGCAGATCCTCGTCGCGGAGCGCCCCGAGGGCCCGTATGCGCTGTGGAGCGATGGCCCGGTCACCCCGCGCGAGTGGGAATGCCTCGACGGCACGCTGCACGTCGACGATGCCGGCGTCCCGTGGATCGTCTTCTGCCACGAATGGGAACAGGTGTGGGACGGGGAGGTCGTGGCACAGCCCCTGTCGGCCGACCTGAGGGAGACCATCGGCGACCCGCTCGTCCTGTTCCGCGCCTCCAGCGCCGCGTGGGCGCGGCCGATCACGCATCGGCGGGTGCCCCCGGAGGTGTCGGCGTTCGTGACCGACGGCCCCTTTCTGCACCGCATGGATGACGGCGGATTGATCATGCTCTGGTCGAGCTTCGGCGACTCCGGGTACGCCATGGGGATCGCGCGGTCGGCCAGCGGCGCCATCGACGGTCCCTGGGAGCAGGAACCTGAGCCCATCTGGGCGGCGGACGGCGGCCACGGGATGATCGGGCGCACCCTCCACGGCGAACTGCTGCTGACACTGCATCAGCCCAACGACACCCCGAACGAACGCACCGTGCTCCGCCGGCTGAGTCAGGAGAACGGAACGGTCCGGCTCGCGCAGGACGCCTGACGCCCCGGCGGTTTCACGTGCAACGCCGCTCCGTCAGGGATGACCGACGCGAGCCGGGCGGAACGTCCTGCGGTACGCGCCCGGCGTCACCCCGACCACCTGGCCGAACTGCGTGCGGAAGCTGCTCGGCGAGGCGAAGCCGACCTGTGCGGCGATCCGCTCGACCGTGTGGTCCGTGGTCTCCAGCAGCTCTTGCGCGTGACGGATCCGGACGCCGGACAGCCACTGGATGGGGCTCTGCCCGACCTCGGCGTCGAATCGGCGGGTGAGGGTGCGGATGCTGCTGCCCGCGGTCTGTGCGATCTCGGCGAGTGTCAGCGGCCGGTACGCATTCTCCTCGATCCACCCCAGGACGCGTTCGAGCGTCGCGGTCTGCGACGTCGGACGGTTGCGGAGGATGTATTGCGCCTGCCCCCCGGTGCGTTGCAGCGGCGCGACCGCGAGGCGGGCAGCATCCGCGGCCACCGCGACGCCGTAGTCGGCCTCGACGATGTGCAGACAGAGGTCGAGCCCGGCCGAGGCACCGGCCGAGGTCAGCACGGAGCCGTTGTCGGTGTAGAGGACATCGGCGTCGACCCGCGCACCCGGATAACGACGCGCGAGCTCGGCGGCGGCAAGCCAATGAGTCGTGACGTCGCGCCCCTCGAGCAGGCCGGCCTCCCCGAGGCTGAACGCTCCGACGCAGATGGATGCGACGCGGGAGCCCCGCTCGACGGCGGAGCGGAGCGCGTCCAGGACGGCCGGGGGAGTGGCGTGGTGGGGGTCGTTGCGCCCGGGTACCGCCACCACGTCGGCGCGTTCCAGGGCATCCAACCCCGCGTCGACGGAGAGGCGCATCGGTCCCGCGGTCACCGTCGACGTCGGACCGGCGACGACGATCCGGTAGCCAGGGCGGCCGTCGGGAAGGCGCACCCGCCCGAAGACTTCGATGGGCGTGGCCAGATCGAAGGCGATCGCATCCTCGAGGGCGAGCACGGCGACGGTGTGCATGGCCCTGATGATAAGGGTGGGCGGCAGCGTGATGCCCGAGAACCGTTGGCCAGAATCCGGCCAATCGTGACCAGAAGGTCACTGGGGTCATGCCGCAGGTGTCACGGAGCATGGGCACATGCCCTTCCCACGCTTCCAATTCGTCCTGTTCGATGGCTTCGACCCTCTCGATGTGATCGCCCCCTACGAGGTCCTGACGGCGGGCCGCGATGCGCTCGGCGGCGGCATCGAACTGGAGTTCGTCACCGCCGAGGGGCCACGCGTGGTGCGGTCGGGCACACCCGGCATCGCCCTCGCTGCGACCGGGACGCTGGATCCCGACATCCCGGGATTCGTTCTCGTTCCCGGGGCCTCCGGGCCCGTGGACGGCGACCCCGATGAGGGCATCGAGACCGTCCCGGTGCTGCTGGCGCGTTTTGCGGCGAGCGATGCCGCCGGGCTCCTGGCCCGATGCCTCGCGGCGGCCGACATCACCGTGGCCCCGGTCTGCGGCGGATCGCTCGCCATGGCGATGGCCGGCCTCCTGGAGGGACGCACCGCCACGACGCACGTGCTCGGCATCGACCTGCTCGATGCCTCGGGGGTTCACGCGGTGCGCGCCCGCGTGGTGGACGATGGCGACCTGGTCAGCGCCGGCGGCGTGACCTCGGGGCTCGATCTCGGGCTGTACCTGCTCGAGCGCGAGTTCGGCCCGCAGATCGCGCGATCGGTCGAGGTGCTGTTCGAGTACGAGCGCCGCGGCACCACGTGGAAGAGCACCGGCGCCATCCCGGTCGCGGCGGCGTGAGGGGGCACCGACCATGAGCGCTCTTTCCGGCAGCTGGCGGCTGCGCATGGCCACTCCCATCGGCACGATCGAGGCCGACTACACCTTCACCGAGACCCTCGACGGCTTCACCGGCACCGCCACCGGTGCCGGTGAGCAGGTCGTCCTGGAGAACGTGGCCGTCTCGAAGGCACCCGACGGCGAGCACGTGACGTGGACGCAGCGGATCACGCGACCGCTCCGCCTCAACCTCTCCTACGACGTCACGATCGACGGGGACACCCTGTCGGGCTCCTCTCAGGCCGGCCGCCTTCCCCGCACACGGGTCACGGGTCAGCGGTCAGCCGGTTGACCCCGGGCAAGGGCAACGGTAGGCACGACCTAGACTGGAGGCATCCTTCTTCCGCCTCCCCGGGACGTGTCGTGACCGTTTCACCATCCGCCCGCGCCTTCGAGGTGCGGCATCTGCAGATCGCCCGCGCGCTGTTCGCCGCGCTGGCGGCGGTCATGGTGACGTTCTCGCCGGACCATTCCGCCGCCGTCGGCCTGTCGGTGTTCAGCGGCTTCGCGATCGCGACCGGACTGGTGTTCGCGCTGGCGGCATGGATGGTGTATCCCGCCGGCCGACGCGGACCGGCGATCCTCATGGCGGTGCTGAACCTCGCCTCGGGCATGGTCGCGGGCATCGGCCCCTGGCGCACCACCGAGCTGCTGTTCGCCGTCCTCATCGCGTGGGCGGTGGCCACCGGAGTGACCGAGATCGTCGTCGGCGCCCGTGCGCGGCGGCGGAACGAGGGAGCAGCATCCGGCCGCGATTCCCTCACCGTCGGCATCCTCACGGCGGCGCTCGCCGCAGCCGTCGCCTTCGTCCCCACGCGATACGCGCTCGAGTACTACATCGAAGAAGCCGGCCAGTCCTTCACCCTGACCGGAACGATCATCGCGGTGGGGATCTTCGGTGGGTACGCCGCGATCGTCGCGGTGTACCTCGGCATCGCAGGTTTCTCTCCGCGCCGCGAGCCCGTCGCGGCCGCCTCATCCGAGGAGGTCGGCGCATGACCGACAAGCCCACCCGCCGCGACCTCATGCGGCCGGTCCAGCTGCTGGGCCTCGCCTTCATCTCCGCGCTCTTCGCCGGCATCGTCACAGTCGTCAGCATGGGCGTCTTCCAGGGCGGGCCGGACGGTAAGACCGAGCGTGCCCTCGTCCTCGGGGCGATCGTGGCCGGCATCACGTTCATCGCGGTGCTCGTCATCGTGGCCCTGCTTCTGCTGGCCGTCGATCCGGCCCAGGTCGGCAAGACCCTCGATCGTCCGCTGCTTCTGCCTCCCGAGGATGCTCCGCAGTCTCCGAGCGACGATCCGAAGGATCGCGACGGCGGCACCCCTCCCGCACCCTGACCCGCCCGGGCCGGCGTCGGCGAGGCCGGCGTCAGAGCTGGTCGACGACCGTGGAGGCCAGACCCGTGTAGGTGGCGGGAGTGAGGGCGAGGAGTCGCGCCTTCGCGGTGTCGCCGATATCCAGCCCGCGGACGAAATCCGCCAGCTCGGGGGCTCCGACGCGGCGACCGCGCGTGAGGTCCTTCAGCAGGGCGTACGGGTCGGCGATCGACGATCGGCCCGCCGCGATCTCCGCGCGGACCACGGTCTGGATGGCTTCGGCCAGCACTTCCCAGTTCGCGTCGAGGTCGGCGTCGAGCACGCCCGGGGCCAGGGAGATCTCGCGGAGACCGCGCGCCAGGTTGTCCAGGGCCAGCAGGGAGTGGCCGAACGCGACGCCGATGTTGCGCTGGGTCGTCGAGTCGGTCAAATCGCGCTGCATCCGCGAGGTCACGAGCGTCGAGGCGAGCGTGCCGAGCAGCCCTCCGGAGATCTCGAGGTTCGCTTCGGCGTTCTCGAAGCGGATCGGGTTGATCTTGTGGGGCATCGTCGACGAGCCGGTGGCGCCGGCAACGGGGATCTGGCTGAAGTAGCCGAGCGAGATGTAGGTCCACATGTCGGTGGCGAGGTTGTGCAGGATACCGCCGGCGTGGCGCACCCGGTCATACAGCTCCACTTGCCAATCGTGCGACTCGATCTGGGTGGTCACCGGGTTGAATCCGAGCCCCAGTGACTCGATGAACGCGCGGGACACACCCGGCCAGTCCACGTCGGGATCGGCCGCGAGATGGGCCGACCACGTGCCGGTCGCCCCGGAGAACTTCGCGAGATACTCGGATGCGGCGACCTGGCCGGCGACGCGGCGCAGACGCCACGCGAAGACGCCGATCTCCTTGCCCATCGTGGTGGGCGTCGCCGGCTGACCGTGCGTGCGGGACAGCATGGCGGCGTCGCGGTGTTCGCGGGCCAGCGCGGCGAGGGCATCCGTCACCGCCTCCAGCTGAGGGAGCCAGACGCGCGTCACGGCGCGCTGCACGGTGAGGGCGTAGGCCGCGGAGTTGACGTCTTCGCTGGTCAACGCGAAGTGCGTGAGTTCGGCGATGGCGTCCAGGCCCAGGGTCGCGAGGCGATCGCGCACGAGGTACTCGACCGCTTTGACGTCGTGGCGGGTGATCGCCTCCCGCTCGGCGAGCCAGTCGATCTCCGCCGCCCCGAACTCGAGGTACAGCGCGCGGAGGCGTCCCTTGTCGTCGTCGCCCAGGGGGTGCGTGCCGAACAGCGAGCGGTCGGTGAGCGCGATCAGCCACTCCACCTCGACCTCGACCCGGGCGCGGTTGAGCCCCGCCTCGGAGAGATAGTCGGCCAGCGGCGCGACGGCCGCGCGGTACCGGCCGTCCAGGGGGCTGAGCGGCTGCGGAGGAAGAGAGGTCACGGGTCTCCCGTTTCGGGTCGCGGTCGGAGCGTCAGACCGCGGAGCGGATCGCGGGCTCGAGCTGGCGGAACAGCGCCCGGCTCGCGCCCTCGATCATACCGAGCACGTCGTCGAACATCGCCGGTGAGCCGTAGTACGGGTCGGGCACGTCGAGAGACTTGGCCGAGGAGTCGAACGACATCAAGAGGGCGATCTTGTCGGCGTCGCCTTCACTGCGCGCCCACCCGCGCAGCACTCGTTCGTGGCTGTGGTCCAGGGCCACGACGAGGTCGCTGGCATCGAAGTCGGCGGCCGTGAACTGACGGGCCCGGTGACGCGCGCCGTCATAGCCGCGTCGGGTGAGCGCCTCGAGGGTGCGCGTGTCGGCCCGCTCGCCGACGTGCCAATCGCCGGTACCCGCCGAGGAGGAGGCCACGTGTCTTCCCAGCCCGGAAGAATCCACGAACCATCGGAACACGATGTCCGCCATCGGCGACCGGCAGATATTGCCGCTGCAGACGAAGACGACGCGGAACGGCTCTGTCGCGCGCGCAGTCATCCCCACATTCTGTCGTGACCGACCGCTCCTGCACAGGCCCGGTTCTTCCCGCGTCCCTCACCGATCCCCGGGAGAGCCCGCGGTCGCGCCGCGCGGAGCGGCACGCTGGACGCGTGACGATCCCGATTCTCGCCCCTCCCGCCCTTCTCCCGGCCTCGACGCTGGCGAGCCTCGAGATCGTCGGCGACGTCCTTCAGACCGTGCGGGCGGTGCAGGATCGCGTCGACGCCCTCGTTCTGCGGTCGGCCCGTCTCCAGGACGCGGTGCGCTGGCAGGCGCCGTCGGCTCGTGCGTTCGGAAGCCGCGCCGAGGAGATCGAACGGGTGCTGTGCGTCGCGCAAGCCCAGATCGAAGGGGCTCTGGACGGGCTGGCCGCCACGCGGGCGCGCATCATCGTCGGAGCGCCGATGCCGTGAGCGAACTCACCATCCTCGCCGGAGGGGTCATCGAGGTCGACACCGAAAGCCTGCGGGAGGCGGCCTCGCGTCTGCGATCGCTCTCGGAGCAGACGGATGACGCGATCCATGTCCTCCGGGGCGCGCCCGAGAGGCTCGCGGGCGTCGCGGGCCAGCCGCCGGCAGAAGAGCTCTACACGGTCGGCGTCGTCCTCGCCGACGCCGCCGAGCTGGCCGCCGACCTCGCGGCGGCGGTGGACCAGGCGGCCGATCTGTACGAGGCGGTCGAGATGCTCGCCCAGCGCGCCGCGGCCCGAGCGGCCGGCGACGACGCCGCCGTCGCGCGATGGGATGAGCGGATCGCCGCCGCCCGCCCCGACGACCCCGATCTCTGGCTGGAGGCGCAGGAACTCCTCGCGAAGGGCCCGGAGCGGGGTGACCTTTCGTCTCAGGCGTGGCTCGGGTCGCTGGGAGCCGGACCGTTCGTCGGGTCGCTCGTGCCGGTCCTCCTTTCGACCCTCGGGGCCGGCGTCGACGCGCTCCGGCTCGGGCCGGTGGGCACCCGCGAGCGGCTCCGCGGGGCAGGCGATCCGGTGGCGATCCGACGGATGGCGTCGGCGCCCTCTCTGCCGCCCGCGACGCTCGCCGCGGCAGCCGCGCGCATCCCCGGGGGTGAAGACGCCCGTGTGCGTGTCGAGCGCTACACGATGCCCGGGGGCGCGCGGCAGTTCACCGTCTATGTCGCCGGAACGCAGTCTGTGGCCGGTGCCGATCCGTTCGATCTGCGCTCCAACGTGCAGCTCTACGGCGGGGAGCGCTCCGCCTCGTACCGGGCCGCCCTCGCCGCCCTCGAAGACGCCGGTGCCGAGCCGGGCGACGTGGTGCACGTGTTCGGTTACTCCCAGGGAGCGATGGTCGGCGAGCGCCTCGCTCTCGAGGGGCCGTATGAGACGCGAACGCTGGTGTCGTTCGGCGCGCCCATCCAGGCGGACGTGGGGTCGGGAACTCTGGCGGTCACGATCCGGCACACTGACGATCCCGTGGCCGCGCTGCAGGGCGGCGGGCACCCGGTCACGGTGGGAGCGCCGGGAAGTTTCATCGTCGAGCGCACTGCCGACGCCCCGGCAGGATGGCACGACCTCACCGCCCCCGCACATGAGATGACCGCCTACGCCGAAACCGCGGCGCTCCTGGATGCGTCGGACGACCCCCGTGCCGCGGGCCTGCACGCGGTGTTCCGCGACCTGGGCGAGGCCGAACGAGGGGTGGGGGGCGATTACGCGGCGGAGCGGGTCAGTCTTTCCGGCTCGGGCGGAACAGAGCGCCGAGGATCGCGTTGATGACGGTGATGATGAGGGCGGCCAGCACGCCCCACCAGAAGTGCTCGACCCGCAGGCCGAAGTCCCACAGCGTCGTGATCCATGCCGTCAGCCACAGCAGGAACCCGTTGATCACCAGCGAGATGAGCCCGAGCGTGAGGATGTACAGCGGGAAGGCGAGCACCTTCAGCACGGTGCCGATGATGCCGTTCACCACGGCGAAGATCGCGCCCACCAGCAAGGCGGTCAGTGCCACTTGCAGCCACTCGCCCGGAGGGAAGGCCACGAGGCGCACCTGCAGCACCGTGATGAGTGAGACCACCCAGATCGCGAAGGCGTTGATGAGAACGCGGACGATGAAACGCACGGGGCCACTATGCCAGAGCCGTCGGCACGTGTGCAGTGGCCCGCGGCTAGGCTCGACGGGTGACCGCCGACGATGACGCGCCCATCCTCCCCCGCATCCGACCGGAGATCGCCTCGCTTCCGGTGTACCGGCAGGGACGACAGGCCGGCGCCGACGCCTTCAAGCTCTCGAGCAACGAGAACCCCTTCGACCCGCTTCCCGGCGTACTGGAGGCCGTGGCCGGCGCCGGCGAGCTCAACCGTTATCCGGACGCCTCGGCAACGGTTCTGCGAGAGCGGCTCGCCGCGCGATTCGGCGTCTCCGTCGACGGCGTGCATGTGGGAGCGGGGAGCGTGTCGATCATCGCGCAGCTGATCCTCGCCGCCGCCGGACCCGGCGACGAGGTCATCTATGCGTGGCGTTCCTTCGAGGCGTACCCGACCCTGGTGAACGTCGCCGGGGCCACGGCGGTCGAGGTGCCCCTCACCGACGATGCCCGCCATGACCTGCCCGCGATGGCCGCAGCGGTGACCGAGCGCACGCGGGTCATTCTCGTGTGCAGCCCCAACAACCCGACCGGCCCGATCGTCACCCAGAACGAGTTCGCGGCCTTCCTCGACGCCGTGCCGGCCGACGTGATGATCATCCTCGACGAGGCGTACGCCGAGTTCGTCACCGACCCGGACGCGGTGGACGGGTTGCGGGTGCTCGGTCTTCTCGGGCGGCCGAACGTGGTGGCGCTGCGCACCTTCTCCAAGGCGTACGGGCTGGCCGCCCTCCGCATCGGGTACGCGATCGGGCACCCGCGGGTGCTGGATGCGGCGCGCGCGACCATGATCCCCCTCTCGGTCACCGCTCAGGCCCAGGTCGCTGCGCTTGCGTGCCTCGACCACGAAGCCGCCCTGCTGGAGCGCGTGGGCGTGATCAGCGAGCGCCGCGACCGCCTCGCGGCAGGGCTGCGCGACGCGGGATGGAGCGTGCCGCAGGCGCAAGGCAATTTCGTGTGGCTTCCCGCCGGTGCGCACACCGACGAGTTCGCCGCCGCCTTCGCGGACGAAGGGTTGATCGTCCGCCCGTTCGCCGGGGACGGCCTTCGCGTGTCGGTCGGCGAGGAAGAGTCTGTCGAGAAGGTCCTACGGATTGCTGCATCCGTTGTCCGGACCCTCCCGGAAGGCCACGCGGGCCGCGGGTTAGCGTGGGAACTGTGACAGGGCCCGAAATGACCGGAACGCTCGACGACCCGGCACTGGTGCGCGTGCTCGCCGCCGATGGGACGCTTGCGCCGACCCCGGCCGCGGAGCCGTATCGCGAGCTCATCGATGCGCTCACCGACGCCGAACTCGAGCAGTTCTATCGCGACATGATCTCCATCCGCGCGTTCGACCGTCAGGCGACCAACCTGCAGCGGCAGGGGCAGCTCGCCCTGTGGCCGCCGAGCTGGGGCCAGGAAGCCGCGCAGGTCGGGTCGGTGCGCGCGGCCCGTGCGCAGGATCATCTGTTCCCCTCGTACCGTGAGCACGTCGTCGCCCAGGTGCGCGGCGTGGATCCGCTGCACATCCTGCGGCTGATGCGCGGTCTCACCCACGGCGGCTGGAATCCGTTCGATCCGGCGAACGGCAACACCCACCTCTACACCCTCGTGCTCGGGGCGCAGACCCTGCACGCGACCGGGCTGGCGATGGGGCTGGTCTTCGACGGTAAGTGCGGCACCGGCGACGTGGAGCGCGACGAAGCCGTCATCGTGTACTACGGCGACGGCGCATCCAGCCAGGGTGACGTGCACGAATCGATGGTCTACGCGGCCAGCTTCCGTGCCCCCGAGGTCTTCTTCCTGCAGAACAACCAGTGGGCGATCTCGGTTCCGGTCGCGACCCAGTCGCGCTCGCCGCTTTACCGGCGCAGCGAGGGTTACGGCATCCCGAGCGTGCAGGTCGACGGCAATGACGTGCTCGCCAGCTACGCCGTCACGAAGGTCGCCCTCGACGAGGCCCGCGGCGGGGATGGCCCGCGCGCCATCGAGGCGATGACCTACCGCATGGGGGCGCACACGACCAGCGACGACCCCACCAAGTACCGCACCTCCGATGAGGAGCAGTCCTGGATCGGCCGCGACCCGATCGCGCGGATGCGGGCGTTCCTGCAGTCCCGCGGCGCCTCGGAGGCGTTCTTCGACGAGGCGGATGCGGAGGGGCAGGCGCTCGCCGACGACATCCGTACCCGCACGACGAACGCGGCGACGACCCTCGACCCCGAGCAGATCTTCGCGAACGTGTACTCCGAGCCGCATCCGCTCGTCGAGGAGGAGCGCCGGTGGCTCGCCGCGTACGAGGCCTCGTTCGAGGGAGGCGCGTCATGAGCACCGAGATGCCGCTGGGCAAGGCCCTGGGCGCGGGGCTCCGCCGCGCGCTCGAGGAGGACGACCGCGTCCTCCTCATGGGCGAGGACATCGGTCCGCTGGGCGGGGTGTTCCGGATCACCGAGGGGCTGCAGGCCGACTTCGGCCCGCAGCGCGTCATCGACACGCCGCTGGCCGAGTCGGGCATCGTGGGCACCGCGATCGGTCTGGCCATGGGCGGATTCCGACCTGTGTGCGAGATCCAGTTCGACGGATTCGTCTTCCCCGGGTTCGACCAGATCACCTCTCAGCTGGCGAAGATCACGTACCGCCACGAAGGGGCCCTGCAGATGCCCGTGGTCATCCGCATCCCCTACGGCGGTCACATCGGCGCGATCGAGCATCACCAGGAGAGCCCCGAGGCGTACTTCACGCACACACCCGGCCTGCGCGTGGTGAGTCCGTCCACCTCGAACGACGCGTACTGGATGATCCAGGCCGCCATCGCATCGCCCGACCCGGTGATCTTCCTCGAGCCCAAGAGCAAGTACTGGCAGAAGGGCGAGGTCGACACGACCGCACCGGCCCTGCCGTTGCACGCCAGCCGCGTGGTCCGCCGAGGCACCGACATCACCCTCGTCGGCCACGGCGCGATGGTCACGACCCTGCTGCAGGCCGCCGCTCTCGCCGAGGGGGAGGGCACGAGCTGCGAGGTCATCGACCTCCGCTCGCTGTCACCGGTGGACTACGGGCCGATCCTCGACTCCGTGCGGCGCACGGGCCGCATGGTCTACGCGCAGGAGGCGCCCGGGTTCACGAGCCTCGGGAGCGAGGTCGCGGCCACGGTCGCGGAGCGCGCCTTCTACTCCCTGGAGGCCCCGGTTCTGCGGGTGTCGGCCTTCGACACCCCCTTCCCCCCGGCAAAACTCGAGGCGACGTACCTGCCCGACGCCGACCGCATCCTCGAGGCCGTCGATCGCGCCCTCGCCTACTGACCCGTCCCGAAAGGACACTCGGATGAGCACCCAGACCTTCCTCCTCCCGGACGTCGGTGAAGGCCTCACCGAGGCCGAGATCGTCTCGTGGCGGGTCGCTCCGGGCGACACCGTCGCCGTCAACGACGTGCTGGTGGAGATCGAGACGGCCAAGTCGCTGGTCGAGTTGCCGTCGCCCTTCGAGGGATCCGTCGGCGAGCTGCTGGCTGCCGAGGGCGACACGGTGAATGTCGGGGCACCGATCATCACGATCACGGCCGCCGACGCCGGTGGGTCCGCCGCGCCGGCCGTGGTCCCCGCATCCACAGACCCGGGCGGCGCCGTGCTGGTCGGTTACGGCACCGGGGGCCAGGTGCAGTCGCGCCGTCGTCGGACTGCCGAGCGCCCGGTCGCCGCATCCGTCGGGGTGGTGGCCAAACCCCCGATCCGCAAGCTCGCGCGTGACCTCGGTGTCGACCTCACGGACGTCACTCCGAGTGGCGCGGCGGGCGAGGTCACGCGGGAGGACGTGCTGAAGCAGGCGTCGCAGGCGAGCGTCTTCCGCAACATCGAGACTCCCGAGTGGGGGGATGTGCGCGAGGAGACGATCCCCGTCGGCGGCCCGGCTCCGGCGGCTGCGTCCGCTCCGGCTGCGCCGGCCGCACCGGCCGCGGCTCCTGCTCCGGCCGCTGCATCCGCCGGCACCGACGCTCGCGAGGAGTCGATCCCGGTGCGAGGAGTGCGCAAGGCGGTGGCCACCGGGCTGGTCCGCACCGCCTACTCCGCCCCACACGTGTCGGTGTGGACCGACGTGGACGCCACGCGGACGATGGAACTGGTCAAGCGGCTCAAGGCGTCCCCGGACTTCGCGGACGTCAAGGTCTCACCCTTGCTGATCATGGCGCGGGCGGTGATCTGGGCGGTCCGTCGCACGCCGATGGTGAACGCGGCGTGGATCGACACCGAAGACGGGGCGCAGATCCGGCTGCACCACTACGTCAACCTCGGTATCGCGGCGGCCACGCCGCGCGGCCTTCTGGTTCCGAACATCAAAGACGCGCAGGAGCTCAGCCTGCGCGATCTCGCCCGCGCCCTGCAGAAGCTCACCGTGACCGCGCGCGAGGGTAAGTCCACTCCCGCCGATCAGCAGGGCGGCACCATCACGATCACCAACATCGGTGTGTTCGGGATGGATGCGGGGACCCCGATCATCAACGGGGGTGAGGCCGGGATCGTCGCGCTCGGCACGATCCGGCAGAAGCCGTGGGTCGTCGATGGCGAGGTGCGCCCGCGGTGGGTCACCACGGTGGCGGGCTCGTTCGATCACCGCGTGATCGACGGGGACGAGATGAGCCGCTTCATCGCCGACGTCGCGTCGATCCTGGAGGAACCCGCCCTCCTCCTCGACTGACACGCCTGCTCCTCGACTGACACGCTGCTTTCTCCTCGACTGACGCTGCTTTCTCCTCGACTGACACGCTGCTTTCTCCTCGGCTGACACGCTGCTCTCCCGCGCGAGAACGACCGGTTGCGGGCCGGTACGGCGACGGCGAGGATGGGTCGGGTTCCGGCAGCACGACGAAGGAGTCGACGCGATGACGAAGTACCTGATCTCGTTCCCCAGTGGCGCCATGGACCTCTCCGGCGTCGATCTGCAGACGGTGGCGGACGAAGCCCACGCTGTGGTGCAGGAGGCGAAGGACGCCGGAGTCTGGGTGTTCGGCGGCGGCATCGACGAGAGCATCCCGCCTGTCATGGTCGGCGGGGACGGCACCGTGACCGAGGGCACCTATCCGCAGACGGCGCGCCTGGAAGGCGGCTACACCGTGCTCGAAGTGCCCTCCCGAGAGGCGGCGCTGGAGTGGGCCGCGAAGTTCGCCGTGGCCTGCCGGTGCGCGCAAGAGGTGCGCGCCTTCGGGGACGACGCGGCCAGTTGACGCTCGGTCACCGTGGCGCGGCGGGCGCCGGGTCTCTCACCTGCGGCCGCGGCATCTGCCCCGGTGACGGGTGAGAACGATTATCAATAGCCGCTAAGGTAGGCGCATGACGCGTTTCCGCTCGGCTTCCGCTCTGCTCGCGGCCTCCGCCTTCGTTCTCGCGGGATGTGCCGGCAACGCGGCGGGGGCCGACAGTGATGATGGGACCGTCCAGGTCGTCGCATCCACCAATGTGTACGGGCAGATCGCCGAGGCGATCGGCGGGGATGCCGTCGAGGTGACCTCGATCGTGACCGCGGCGTCGCAGGATCCGCACTCGTTCGAACCCAGTGCGCGCGATCAGCTCGCCGTCAGCCGCGCCGAGCTCATCCTGGAGAACGGCGGCGGCTACGACGGCTTCATCGATGCCCTGATCGAGTCCTCCGGCACGGATGCGGCGGTCCTCACCGCCGCCGAATACTCCCACGACTGGCCGGGCAACGGCGGACACGACGACACCGATGCGGCGCCCGGGCACGACCACAGCGACCATGAGCACGTCGAAGGATTCAACGAGCACGTCTGGTACGACCCGCGCACCATGGCGCACTTCGCCGAGGCGATCGCCGCCGAACTCACCGAGTTCGCTCCGGACAGCGCCGCAGACATCGCCGCGCAGCTGGAGGAGTTCTCGGCCGGCGTGACAGGGCTCGAGGACGCCCTCGCCGAGATCGCGGCCGTAGACGCCGGTGCACCGGTGTTCGTCACCGAGCCGGTTCCGCTCTACCTGGCCGCCGCCGCCGGGCTGGAGAACGTCACTCCCGAGGCCTTCACGGAAGCCGTGGAGGAGGGTCAGGATGTCCCGCCCGCCACGCTCCTCGAAGCGCTCGACCTCCTGGAAACGGGGGAGGTGCGCGCTGTCATCGCCAACGCCCAGACCGGGGGAGCGGAGACCGACGAGGTGCTGCGGGAGGCGGAGAGCGCGGACATCCCCGTCGTCGAGTTCGCGGAGACGCTCCCGGAGGGTCAGACTTACCTTTCGTGGATGGACGAGAACGTCGCGGCGCTGGCCGCCGCGCTGGGTCGGTGACATCCGCACGCCCGCTCGAGATCCACGGGGCCGCCCTCCGGCGGAACGGCCGGACGCTGTGGAGCGGCCTCGACCTCGACGTGGAGCCGGGCGAGCTCATCGCCGTGCTCGGGCCGAGCGGTTCGGGAAAGACGACGCTCCTCCGCGCCATCCTGGGCCTCGAGAAGCTCAGCGCCGGCAGCATCCGTGCCCTGGGAACCGAGGTGCACCGGCGAGGAAATCGCGGAATCGGCTATATCCCCCAGCAACGTCCGCTTCCGGCTGAGACGGCTCTGCGGGGGCGTGACCTCGTCGCCCTGGGTGTCGATGGGCACAGGTTCGGCCTGCCCATCCCGCGCCGCGGCGACCGCGCACGGATCGACGCGCTCGTGAGCGAAGTCGGGGCGGAGGGCTTCGCCGACCGGCCCGTCGGAGTGCTGTCCGGGGGGGAGCAGCAGCGACTGCGCGTGGGGCAGGCGCTCGCCGACGAGCCGCGCCTGCTGTTGTGCGACGAGCCGCTGACGAGTCTCGACCTCGCCAACCAGCAGGCCGTCGTCCGGCTGATCGACCGCCATCGCCGCGACACCGGCGCGGCCGTCCTCCTCGTCACCCACGACATCAACCCGGTGCTCGGGAAGGTCGACCGCATCCTGTACATCGCCGGGGGACGGTTCATGCTCGGCCGCCCCGACGACGTGCTGAACTCGCGCGTGCTCACCGAGCTCTACGGCGCGCCCGTCTACGTGCTCCGCGCGGGAGATCGCCTCATCGTCGTGGGTGCCCCCGACGCCGAAGAGTCGCACCATCACCATGAGGGCGAGCACTGATGGGGGCGGATGCGTGGGACGCCCTGTTCGGCGGGCTGCCCGACTACGGCGCCATCCTCGCGCTGGTGTCGAACTCGGTGATCGCGGGGGCGGTTCTCGGGCTCGTGGGCGGGCTCATCGGCGTCTTCGTCATGCAGCGCGACATGGCTTTCGCCGTGCACGGGATCAGCGAGCTGTCGTTCACGGGCGCCGCCGCCGCCCTCCTCCTGGGGTTCGACGTCGTCACCGGCTCGATCATCGGATCGCTGGTGGCGGCGGGGATCATCGGATGGCTCGGCGCCCGCGCCCGCGACCGCAATTCGATCATCGGCGTCCTCATGCCCTTCGGCCTGGGGCTCGGCATCCTGTTCCTGTCCCTCTACGACGGGCGCAGCGCGAACCGGTTCAGCCTGCTCACCGGGCAGATCGTCTCGGTGCAGAGCGGGCAGCTCGGCTGGCTGATCGCGATCTCCACCATCGTGCTCATCGCGCTCGTGATGATCTGGCGGCCGCTCCGCTTCGACTCGCTCGACCCCCAATCCGCTGCGGCGCGGGGAGTGCCCACCACGGCGGTGTCGCTCGCGTTCATGCTGCTGCTCGGTCTCGTCGTCGCGGTGGCGGTCCACATCATCGGGGCGCTGCTGGTCATGGCGCTGCTGGTCACACCCGCCGCCGCCGCCATGCGGGTGGCCTCGAGCCCCGTGGTCGTTCCCGTGCTCGCCGCTGTCTTCGGGTTCGTCTCGGCGGTCGGCGGCATTCTCCTCGCCGTGGCCGGAACTCTTCCGGTGAGCCCCTACATCACCACGATCTCGTTCGTGATCTACCTCGTCTGCCGCGTGATCGGCAGTCGCCGCGGGCGCGTGGCGCGCACGGCCTGACGCAGCCGCCGCATCCGCTCCGGGCTTCTGCCCCGCCTCGCCCCGCTTCATCCCCGCCCGCCTGCGGGTCGGGCACCCGGGTCGCGTGGAGGCCGCGCGGGTAGGATTCCGGGCATGATCCAGCGCAACACGTGGCAGCGCGAACGCGTCCGCGAGGCGCTCGCCGACGCCAGGGGATTCGTCAGCGCCCAGTCGCTGCACGCTGCCCTGCGCCATGAGGACACCGGGATCGGGCTGGCCACGGTCTATCGCACCCTGGCGGGGATGGCCGCGCAGGGCGAGGCCGACTCGCTCCAGAGCCCCGAGGGGGAGAACCTCTTTCGCGCCTGCACGTCGACCGGGCACCACCATCACCTGATCTGCCGATCGTGCGGCCTCACGGTCGAGATCGAGGCCTCCGACGTCGAGCAGTGGGCGCGGAGCACCGCATCCCAGCACGGATTCAGCGACGCCGAGCACGTCGTCGACATCTTCGGCCGATGCGCGTCGTGTGCGCAGACGGCTCGCGAGAAGGCGTGACGCAGACCCGCTCGCAGCCCGCCCGGCAGCGCTCACCCTCCCGCCCGACGCCGTGGCTCCTCGCCGGCGCCGCGGCGGTCCTGGCGCTGTTCGCGATCGATGCGTTCGCCCCAGCCCTGTTCGCCGAGGCCCTTCCCACGCGGGCGCAGGACGGGCTGACCCTCGCGCTGAGCGTGCTCGTCGAGTCGCTCCCGTTCGTGGTGCTCGGCGTCGTGCTGTCCGTGGTCGTGCAGGTGTGGGTGCCGCCTGGTGCGATCGAACGGTGGATGCCGCGGCGCGCCTGGGCGCGGCGGGCGGTGCTCTCGCTCCTCGGCATGCTGGTGCCGGTGTGTGAGTGCGGTAATGTCCCCTTCGCGCGCGGCCTGATGATGCGCGGGTTCTCGGTCTCCGAGACGCTCACGTTCCTGGTGGCCGCCCCGATCGTGAACCCGATCGTGATCCTCACAACGCATGCCGCGTTCGGATGGAGCGACGGCATCCTGATCGCCCGCCTGGTGGGCGGCTACCTCGTCGCCAATCTCCTCGGCTGGCTCTACAGCCGCCACCCCGATCCCGACGCGCTGCTGACGGACCGGTTCCGTCAGGCCTGCGAAGTCGGGCAGGGATCCGGATCCGGGGGCGTCGGCGACAGGAGACGACGGAGCCTCGCGCAGTTCGTCGTTGAACTGCGCGCCGTGATGCCGGCACTGGTGATCGGTTCGGCTCTGGCCGGAGCGGTGCAGGTGCTCGTCCCTCGCGCCACGCTCCTGGCGATCGGGTCTGATCCCGCTCTGTCCATCGCCACGATGATCGTGCTCGCGATGGTGGTCTCGATCTGCTCGAACGTCGATGCGT
This sequence comes from Microbacterium sp. Z10_103, assembly GCF_058310455.1. NCBI lineage: Bacteria > Bacillati > Actinomycetota > Actinomycetes > Micrococcales > Microbacteriaceae > Microbacterium > Microbacterium sp. Z10_103. Next base: position 3,155,265 of record NZ_JBZEGK010000001.1, on the reverse strand, counting down.
TCTTCGCGCTCTCCTTCGCCTCGGCGTTCACTCCCGGGTCGCTCGTGGCGTTCCTGCTCGTCGGGCCGCTCGTCGACGTGAAGATGCTCGCGCTGCTGCGGACGACCTTCACCACGCGCGTGCTGATCGGGATGACGGCGATCGTCGTCGCCGCAGCCTTCGCCCTGGGAGCGGTGGTGAACCTCCTTGCGTGAGTCCGTGCGTCGATCACTCACCACCCGCTGGCTGGGTGTGGGCCTGTCGGCGAGCCTCGCCGTCGTCACGATCGGGCTCGCCGCTACGGGCCGACTGGCCCTCTACGTCAACCCCGATTCGGCCTGGTTCACCGTCGGTATGGCGATCGTGGTGCTGGCCGGCGCCGTGGCGAGTTTCGCGTTGCCCCTCGGCGATGAGGCCGAGCACGGCCACGATCACGGTGCGGATGCTGCGCCCGGGAGCCATCCCCACCCCGGGCGCCCATCCGGGATGGCGACCGCTGCGTCGGCGACCGGCGGCATCCTCGCTTCCGGCATCGTCCTGACGATGGTGGCCACCCCTCCCGCGTCGCTCTCGGCGGAGTTGGCGATGTCACGTGATGTCGACACCGCCCCCCTGTTCGCCGGTAACGACGTGGTCACCCTCGCGGCCTCCGGCGACACCTCGCGGTTCGGCGTCGGCGAGTGGGCCGGCGTGTTCGCGTCGGCGACCAACCCCGACGGATTCGACGGCGATCCGGTGACCCTCACCGGATTCGTCACTCCCGGCGGCGACGGCGATTTCGCGCTCAGCAGGCTCGTGATCACGCACTGCGTCATCGACGCGCAGTCGGCCAGCCTGCCGGTGTCCTCCTCCGCCCGCGCGCCGGAGACCGGCCAGTGGGTGACGATCTCCGGCACGATCCGCTCAGACGCCGACGGTGCGCTGCGGGTGCAGGCAGACGAGATCACCGCGATCGACGAACCCCGGGACCCGTATGAGTACTGATTCGCGGCGGTCCCGTTCGCGGCGGCGGCGCGGCCGCGGCTTCCGGCTCGCCTTCGCCGCCGTCCTCGGCGCACTCGTTCTGGTCGCGGGGGTCGGTGCCGCCGTGAGCGTCGCGCAGGGTCCGCGCCTCACCGACGTGCAGGCGGATCCCGGGGCCGCCGTGGAGGCGTCAGGGTCGCGCGTCATCCTCACCACGACCCAGTCACTGCGGGAGGTGGACGCGGCGCAGGTGGAGGTCGACCCCGTCACCCCCTTCACCGTCGACACGTCCGGCCGCAGCATCGGCGTGCGGTTCACGCATCCGCTCGCCGATGACACCCGGTACACCGTTCGCGTCCGCGATGTCCGTGGCCTCGGGGCCGGACCCGCCGCCACGCTGGAGAGCACGTTCCGCACGCCGCCGCTCGAGCTCTACCTCCTGCAGCGCGAATCGGGGGAGGGCGCCGACACGATTTACCGCACCGATCTTTCGGGCGACGCCGCATCCGCGGTCTTCTCGCATCCGCACATCGAGGACTACCGTGCGACGGCAACGCAGCTGGTGGTGTCCGCGATGGAGGACGATACTGCGGTGCTCCTCGTCGTCGATCCCGCCACCGGCGCCGACCGCGCTCTGCCGCTGCCGGGGAACGGGTTCGTCTCCGCGCTGCAGTCCGCCGACCGCGGGGACCGTATCGGGTACACCTACTCCGACGCCTCCCTGAGCGCCGAAAGCGGCCGGGAGAGCGTTCTGTTCACGGCATCCCTCGCCGATGCCGCCGCTGATGAGTCGCCGGAGGAGGTGGCTCTGCCCGGCGACGATGTCCGTGTCGCGGACTGGCGGTTCGTGCCCGACACCGACCGCATCCTCGCCCTCACCTTCGACGGGCGGCTGCTGCTGGCCGGACCCGACGGGTCGGATGCGGCGCCGCTGGGGTCGGCGTTGGCGATCGAGGGGATCGCCCGCGGCTCCACGCAGGCGATCGTGGAACGGAACGAGGGGATGGCGGTGCTGGACCTCAGCGACGGCAGCGAGACGCCGTTGGCCGCCGCCACCGACGACATCGGGCTTTTCGGCACGGTCACACCGGTGCCCGGTGACCGCGCGGGGACGATCCGCGCCGCCGCCGCGATCAGCGACGCCGGCGCGCTGGTGTCGAACTCGGTGGTGCACGTGAGCGCCGATGGAACGGTGTCGCCGCTCCTGACGCTGGATCGCGCCGATGCGCTGGTGCAGACCTGCGTGTCGCCCAGCGGTCGCTACGCCGCTGTGGTCCTTGCTCCAGACGCGGCCGAGAACGCGTACGACCGCTACCGGCTTCCGCTGCCCGAACGCCTCGAGACGCGCGTGATCGAGATCCGTACCGCTGACGAGGCCGCGGGGCTCGGCGGATACGGCCCGTCGTGGTGTCAGGCGCCGCCGTCATGAGCACGCACCGTCCCGCCACGCGGGCCGATCTCCTCGGTCTCCCGCTCGAGGTCGCTCCGCGCCTTCTCGGCGGGCTGCTGCGAACCCGCATCGGCGACGACACCGTCGTCGTGCGCCTCACCGAAGTCGAGGCCTACCACGGTCTCGGAACGGGCGAGATCGGCGACCCCGGCTCCCACGCCCGCGGTGGACCGACGCGCCGCAACGCCACCATGTGGGGCGAGCCGGGGCACCTCTACGTGTATCTCAGCCACGGCATCCACTCGTGTGTGAACGTCGTGTCCGGCCCGGAGGGCGTGGCCGGCGGAATCCTGCTGCGCGGGGGCGAGATCGTTCAGGGCGAGGATGCCGCGACCCGGCGCCGCCTCGAGAGGCGCGGGGTGGTGCGCTCGCCGCGCGACCTCGCCCGCGGCCCGGGACGCCTCGGCGACGCCATCGGCCTCCGCCATCCCGTGCACGACGGGATCGACGCCGTCACCGGGGCCGAGCAGGCCGGCGCGACCGCCCGCTTGGAACTGCCGACGGAACTCCCCTCGGAGATCGCCACGGGGCCGCGCGTGGGCGTGGCCGGGGTGGCCGGAACGGCCGCGTTCCCGTGGCGCTTCTGGATCGCGGGAGACCCGACGGTGTCGCCCTTCCGGTGGGGCCGCGGCGCCGAGGAGGCAGCGCGCTCGGCCGGCACACCGCCCGTGCTAGACTGACCCCTTGTCCGCGCGCACTCCAGCGCGTGGTTCGTGCTTCGTCTCGTTTGCTCGCTCAGCGACCGGCGGCTTCTGCCCCCGAGTTCCGGTGCGTTCGCCGCGGGATGGGGTGCAGACAAGGGATCTTGGGTGGGGCCGTCCGGCTTCACGGTACAGAAGGAGACATCACCATGGCAGCAGTGTGCCAGGTGACTGGAGCGGTTCCCGGCTTCGGTCACAGCATCTCGCACTCGCACCGCCGGACGAAGCGCCGCTTCGACCCGAACGTGCAGAAGAAGACCTACTTCGTTCCGTCGATGGGTCGCAACATCAAGCTCAACGTGTCCGCCAAGGGCATGAAGGTCATTGACGCACGGGGCATCGAGTCCGTCGTGAAGGACCTCGTCGCGAAGGGTGTGAAGCTCTAATGGCGAAGAAGGCTCAGGACGTTCGTCCGATCATCAAGCTGCGCTCGACCGCCGGCACGGGATACACCTACGTGACGCGCAAGAACCGCCGCAACAACCCCGACCGCATCGTGCTGAAAAAGTACGACCCTGTCGTGCGCAAGCACGTCGACTTCCGAGAGGAGCGCTGATCTCATGGCCAAGAAGAGCAAGATCGCGCGCAACGAGCAGCGCAAGGTTGTCGTGGAGCGCTACGCCGCAAAGCGCGCCGAACTGAAGAAGGCGCTCGTCGACCCGACGTCTACCGACGAGCAGCGCGAGGCCGCCCGTGTCGGCCTGCAGAAGCTGCCCCGCAACGCTTCGCCCGTGCGCGTCCGCGGCCGCGACGCCATCGACGGTCGCCCCCGCGGCAACCTGTCGAAGTTCGGCATCTCGCGTGTGCGCTTCCGCGACATGGCGCACCGGGGCGAGCTGCCCGGCGTGACCAAGTCGAGCTGGTAAGGCTCCGACAAGCAGCTGCCACAGCATCCGCGAAAGGGCGGGGGTTCTCCGGAACTCCCGCCCTTTCCGCATCCGGCGCGCCTGAGCCGAGGAGATTCAGCCCGAGCGAGGACCCCTCGGGCTGAATCCGTCCTCGCTCCGGCCGTTCGCCTCGTCTCGGGCGAGGATCCCGGCGTCAGCGCCGGGCGCGATGGAGCCCCTGACCCACCGCGCGGAGAACGAGATCCAGGACCGTCGACCACTGACCGACCACTTGCGTATAGGTGACGCGGATGACCCCAGAAGGCGGAGCCGGGCGTCATGCTCGACATCCGCCGCGCGCTGCGCCCCGACGTGGTGCCCGCCGTCGATCTGCAGCACCAGACGTTCCCCGATGAGGAGATCCACGCGATGTCCGGCGATCCACACCTGCGACACCAGCGGGAGACGCAGGAAACGTAAGCGCACCACGACGAAGGTCTCCAGGCCCGAATCGCGGTAGGCGCTGGCCTCACTGAGCAGCTTCCGGGCGCCCGCGCTCAGGTCGTAGCCGGCGAGGGCGAGAGGATCCGCGAGCTCGAGACGGAAAGCCGAGTCCCAGATGGCCAGCGCGCGCTCGTGGGGCTGACACGCCGCGACCAGAGCGAGTACGTTCTCGATGGGATCCTCGAGGCGATCCGGATGCCGGGGCACCAGCGGGCGGTGACGGTGAACGGTCGCCCGGGCGACCGAGACCGCCCCCGCGTGAGCCGGCGCCGCCACGTGAGTCCGGCCGTCGGACAGCGTCCAGCTTCCCGATCGCTCGGCTTGCGTGACACAGGTCAGGAGGACGCCGTCGCGGGCCGCGCTGACGAGAAAAGGGTCCGCGTCCGGGAGCGCGACCCACACCCTCCTCAGCCGGATGAGTCGCCCGTCCGCCGTGGCGCGGGCGATCTCGTGCTTGGAGGTCCCCGCGCGATCAGCGTCGCGCTGCGCCACCCCTCCGGCGGCACGGACGGCTTCGACGGCGTGGATGGTCTTCAGCATGAGCTCATCATTCGGTCCCGCTTCCCCCTGCATGGATGGGTGCGGTCGTTCGGTGGAAAGCGCTGCGCGGAGCGCCCCTGGGGAGGGTGAGCGAAGTCCTCGGCCCAGGCGAGGACATCCGCCGAAGCGAGGAGCCGAAGCGCAGCATGCACCCTCGCGCGGGCAGATCTCCTCTCCTCGGGCGGGTGGGAGAGCGTCCCATCGGTCACATCCGTCACATCCGGGCGCGACACGCCCACGGATCCGCGCCGAAAGGGCCAAAAATCCGCGGAATTCCGCGGGTTCGTTGATAGATTCGAGGCGGTCGATCCGACCACCGGGGGCATCGCCCCCGTCCGATGTAACGCAGGCGGCCAGTTCGGCCGCCCGGGAGGACCACCGAATGGCTGACAAGTCCATCACCAAGACCGAACTCGTCGCGAGCATCGCCAGCGCGACGGGGCAGAGCCAGTCCGCTGTGTCGGGCGTACTCGACTCCCTCTTCTCCACTGTGTCCGAGGCAGTCGCCAAGGGCAGCAAGGTCTCGATCCCCGGTTGGATCGCGTTCGAGCAGGTCGAGACGTCCGCGCGCACGGGCCGCAACCCGCAGACGGGCGAGGAGATCGCGATCCCCGCCGGCAAGCGCGTCAAGGTCACCGCGGGTTCGAAGCTGAAGGCCGCCGTCAAGTAAGACGACGTCACGCGAAGCGAAGGGGGGATGCTGCGGCATCCCCCCTTCGTCCTTTCCCCAGAAACGCGCACGTAGGCTGGTGGGGTGACCCTCACTTCCCCTCCGCGCCGCGCCGAGGCGCCGCGCGGGGCCGTGGGGTCGGAACGCCCGCGGCGAGCTCTGCGGCTGGCCGGCCCGATCATCCTGGTCGTGGCCGCGGTCGTCACCCTCTTCTGGGGCCTGGCTTACGGAGGCGGTGCCGCGCCGCTGGCGCTCGGCGACCCCGGTCCGGTCGTGCGCTGGGGTCTGCCCGTCGCGACCCTGGCCGTGAACCTCACCGCCGCAGGGATGATCGGGTCGCTCGTCCTCGCCCTTTACGCTCTTCCGGCCGGTGAGCGCGCGTTCGACGTGGCGCTGGACACCGCATCGGCCAGTGCCGCGCTGTTCACGGTCGCGTCCGCGCTGACCGGGTTCTTCACGTTCGTGAACACGATGAACGCCGCCCCGAGCGCGGATGCGCTCTTCGGCCAGCAGCTCGGCCGGTTCCTCGTCGAGGTCGAGCTCGGCCGCACGTGGCTGCTCACGACGGTCGCCGGTGCCGTGCTGACCGTGCTGACGTTCGCGGTCCGCTCGTGGACATCCACGTTCTTCGTCGCCCTCCTCGCCATCGTCGCGCTGGTGCCGATGGGAACGCAGGGCCATTCGGGTGAGGAGGCCAACCACGACTCCGCCGTGCTGGCGCTCGTGCTGCACATCATCGGCGCCGCGGTATGGCTGGGCGGCCTGATCCTGCTCGTGATCATCCGCCCGATCCTCGATCGGGAGATGCTGAGCCGGGTTCTCCTCCGCTACTCGAGTCTGGCGCTGGTCGCCTTCGTCGTCGTCGCCGTGTCGGGGACGGTTCGTGCCTCGGTGGGCCTCGGTGGATGGGCGGCGCTCGCGAGCCCCTACGGGGTGCTCGTGATCGTCAAGGTCATCGCGCTGCTGGCGATGGGAGTCCTCGGCGCCTGGTATCGCAAGCGCCTGATCTCGCGCACGCGCGAGGACGGAGCATCCCGCCGCTTCTGGGGACTGGTGGGGCTCGAGCTGGCGTTCATGGGCATCGCCAGCGGCGCCGCAGCAGCGCTCGCGCGTACTCCTCCGCCCGGTTCGGCGGGCGCCCCCGCGCTGAACTCCCCGGCCGAGATCCTCACCGGCTCACCCGTTCCGCCCGAGCTGACCATCGGACGGTGGCTGACCACGTGGGACATCGACCTGCTCTGGCTGTTCGCGGTCGCCTTCGGACTCTTCTTCTACCTCGCCGGAGTATGGCGCCTGCACCGCCGCGGTGACGGGTGGCCGGTGTACCGCACGGTGCTGTGGGTGGCGGGGATGCTGCTGCTGCTGTGGGTGACGAGCGGGCCGATCAACGCGTACCAGGACTACCTGTTCAGCGTGCACATGGTGGGTCACATGCTGCTGACCATGGCGATCCCGCTCCTGCTGGTGCCGGGGGCCCCGGTCACCCTCGCCGCGCGCGCGATCCGTCGTCGCGATGACGGCACCCGAGGCGGCCGCGAGTGGATCCTCTGGGCCGTGCACAGCCCCGTCGCGCGGGTGCTCACCAATCCGTATATCGCGGCAGGCCTCTTCATCGGATCGCTGTGGATCTTCTACTACACCGACCTGTTCCGCTGGTCGCTGTACGACCACCTCGGGCACGAATGGATGGTCGCGCACTTCCTGCTCACGGGCTACCTCTTCGTGCTCTCCCTGATCGGCATCGACCCGGTGCCGTACCGGCTGCCGTACGCCCTGCGGCTCGTGCTCCTCATCGTCGTCATGGCGATGCACGCCTTCTTCGGCATCGCCATCATGATGCAGAGCGGCCTGATGATCGCGGAATGGTTCGGTTCCATGGGACGCACCTGGGGCGCCGATCCGCTCGAGGACCAGTACATCGGCGGGGGTGTCGCGTGGTCGATCGGCGAGCTCCCGACCCTGATCCTGGCGATCACCGTCGCGATCCAGTGGAGCCGATCGGACGAGCGGACGCAGCGCCGCCGCGATCGGCACGCCGACCGCACGGGCGACGCCGAGCTACACGAGTACAACGCTCAGCTGGCGGCGCTCGCCGAGCGCGATGCCCGCGCGCGCCCCTGAACCGCCGGCTACTCGGCGTTCTGCCCCTGCACCTGAATGGATGCGGTGCCGTCCGCCTGGACCGTGATGGATCCGAACACCGAGAACGGCACGTCTTCTTCCACCCTGCGCACTGAGCCGTCGAAGAGCGAGCGGATGTCCACGGCGATATGAGCCACGGCCTCGGCCGGCACGATCCGCCATCCCGCACCATCGGGCTCCACGCGCACCTCCGGTTGCTGCACGATCGACCAGGCCGGCGCGTCGACGATGCGGTTGCGGACCTGGAACCCGAAGGGGCAGCCGGTCGGCTGCAGCACCTCCTGTGCGGCGCACGCGGCGAGGAACTCGTTCATCCGCTGCTGCACGACGGCGACGAACTCTTCGGTCGCTTCGGCCTGGATGTCGACCGGGACGGCGGCCCGCGGCGCGTCGGCGAGCACCGCCACGCCGGGGGTCGCCGAGATGGCGGTGTCGACTCCGACCGAATACAGGCCGGGGGAGAAGATGAGGAGCGGCAGGGGGGCCAGCGGGTCCGCCTCCGCACCGTCCGGCGACACCTGCCGCTTGTCGATCTCGAAGCCGTTGACGTCGAACCGCATCGACCCGCGCACAGTGAGGTCCATCATGGCGAGAGGACTGGTGGCGAAGCGCCAGGACGGGGCGATGCCGGTCCATCCGTCCTGCACGACGGAGAAGGTGGTCCTTCCCGGCAGGCCGCCGGCGTGGTAAGACACGGTGATCTCCGTCAGCTCCCCCTCGACCTTCTCGTCGATGATCTCGACGTCGGTCAAGGCGGCGAGGGCGTCATGGCGCAGCAGCACATCGGATGCGGTGGGGCTGAGCCCCGCGGCCTGCAGCGCCGCCGCATCCATCGTCACGCCGGGAACCGCGCGCGCATCGGCTGCGCGCCCGTCGGACAGGAGATCCAGGTACCGCAGCACGAAGGCGGTGGGGCTGTACACCTCGCGGTAGAGGGTCACCCCGGCGGCGGCGAGGGCCGCCACCAGCAGCACCCCGACGACGGCCAGCGTGGTCAGGTCACGGGCCAGACGACGCGAACGGCGCCGAGGGGCGGAATCGCCGCTTTCTGCGGTCGCCTCCGGCCGCAGAGTGTCCGATGGCGAGGGCGTCTGCACGGTCTCAGTCTAGGAACCCGTGCCTCCGTAAGCCCCGTGAGGGTCACGGGGCTGCATGGGCGAGTTCCTCCATGGCGAACCGCTGGACCATGCCGAACGCGGCGAGCTGGCCCGTCGACATCGCGAGGACGACCGAAGCCAGCGGAGCCGGCCACGCCTCGCTCTGGGCCATGTCGCCGACCGCAGAGACGCCGTCGACGCTGGTCTGTCCGACCCCATCCACCGCCACGAGCCCGAACGCATTCACGGCGAGGCCCAGCTGCTCGGCGAACGGCGCCCGCTGCGATGAGCGCGGGTGAACGAAGACACCCGCCACCTCGAGGGTCGATCCGTCGGCGAGGTCGAGGGTGAGACCGTCGGATGTTTCGTGGACACGCTCGACGGCGGATGGAGCCACGACGTGCACCTCCGAAGCGACAGGGCGGAGCTTGGCGGCCTGAACGGCCGCGTGGGGGTTCTCCGCGATGACCGCGACCGGGCGGCCCGCGAACTCATGTCCGTGGCAGAAGGGGCAATGCGCCACCTTGTGGCCCCACTGCGCGGCGAGACCGGGGATGTCGGGAAGCGCATCCGTGATCCCCGTGGCCAGGATCACCGTCCGTGCGTGCACCGTCGTGCCGTCGCCGGTGGTGACGAGGAAGCCCTCATCTTCCCGCGTGATGGCGGTGACCGGTTCGTCGCGCACCTCGACCGTTTCGTAGGCGGCGAGTTCCGCGCGTGCCCGCGCCCGGAGCTCGGCCGGAGGGGTGCCGTCGAATCCCAGCACATTGTGGACGTGCGCGGTGGGGTCGTTACGGTATCCGCCTTCATCGAAGAGCACCGTCGGGCGGTGCACGCGGCCGAGAGTGAGGGCTGCTTGCAGGCCGGCGGGACCCCCGCCGACGATCACCGTGTCGTACATGTCACTCCTTCAATTTGCGTAGGAGACGATCCTGTGACTTCATGTCAACATGAAGTCAAACGGTGAGGCGATCGGCGATATTTCCGCGCAGTTCGGGCTCGACACCCACGTCCTCCGGCACTGGGAAGAGATGGGTCTCCTGCACCCCGCCCGCGACCCCGCCGGCCGGCGGCGGTACTCGGAGGGCGATCGGGTCCGTGTGGCCGTCATCCTGTGCAGCAAGGCATCCGGGATGAGCCTCGATCAGATCGCCGCGCTGCTGGACGCGGCTCCCGCCGGCCGCAACCGGATGCTGCGTGAGCACCTTGCCGAACTGGACCGCCGAGCCGCGGAGATCCAGCGCGCGCGAGAGATGGCCGAGCATGCGTTGCACTGCCGTGCGCGCGATGTTGCGACCTGTCCCCGCTTCCAGGTGCACGTCTCGGAGCTGTCCGTCGGCACTCCGGACGATCGCACACGCACCGCGCGGGGGCGAAGGGCGCGCGCCGCGGCGTGACGGCACCTGTGCACAGCCGGATGTCCGCCGGCGTCCGGTGCGTACCGTGGCGCGACGGCGCGCGACGGGAACTACCATGAACCGGTGAGCACGCCGTCCCTCTCCGCCGAGCAGGAGGCTCTGTTCCGGCTCATCGAAGACACGCGCGAGCATGTGTTCGTCACCGGCCGTGCGGGCACGGGCAAGTCCACGCTTCTGCAGCATCTCGCGTGGAACACGAGCAAGCAGATCGCCGTCTGCGCCCCCACGGGCGTCGCCGCGCTCAATGTGGAGGGCCAGACCATCCACTCGCTCTTCCGGTTGCCCATCGGGCTCATCGCCACCAGTGAGATCGAGCAGTCCGACGTCACCCGCAAGCTGCTGAACGCGATCGACACGCTCGTGATCGACGAGATCTCCATGGTCAACGCCGACCTCATGGACGGCATCGACCGGTCGCTGCGGCAGGCTCGCGGCCGGCGCGCGGAGCCGTTCGGTGGCGTGCAGATCGTCATGTTCGGCGACCCCTACCAACTCGCGCCGGTGCCGCCGCGGGGCGACGAGATGCGCTACATCCGCGACCACTACCGGTCGTTCTGGTTCTTCGATGCGAAGGTGTGGGCGGGTTCGGAGGGAGCGGACGGCGCGCTCGACCTCGGCCGTTACGGGACCGACCTCAACGTGCGGGAGCTGGCCGAGATCCACCGCCAGTCCGACCCCGCGTTCAAGGCGCTGCTGAACGCGGTCCGCTACGGGCGGGTGACGGCCGACATGGCGGGGGTGCTCAACAACGCCGGCGCACGCACGCCTCCGAGCCCGGCCGACGGGGAGCATCCCATCATCACGCTCGCCACCCGCAACGACATCGTGAACACCATCAACCGGCGGCACCTGGACGAACTGGTCGGGCGGATGCAGACGGCCAACGCCGATGTCAGTGGCGACTTCGGGCGGGGTGAGGGGAACTATCCCGCCGATGTCGAGCTGAAGCTCAAGGTGGGGGCGCAGGTGATGTTCCTCCGCAACGACGTGTCGACGTACGGGGAACCGCCTCGCTGGGTCAACGGCACGATCGGCACCGTCACCCGTATCGCCGGCGGCACGGTGCGCGTCGAGGTGGATGGTACCGAGCACGATGTGGAGCCGGCGGTGTGGGAGAGATTCCGCTACTCGTACAACCCCGGCACGCGGACGCTGTCCCGCGACGTGGTCGCCGAGTTCACGCAGTTCCCCCTCCGCCTGGCGTGGGCGGTGACGATCCACAAGTCGCAGGGGAAGACGTACGAGCGCGCCGTGATCGACCTCGGCTCCGGCGCCTTCGCGCCCGGCCAGACCTACGTCGCGCTCAGCCGCCTCACGAGCCTGGACGGCCTTTACCTGTCGCGGCCGCTCCGGCCCAGCGACATCCGCGTCGATCCCGACGTGCAGCGGTTCATGAGCACCGCGCTCCGCGCCCGCGCGTAACCCGCGCGCCCCCGCCCTCGTCCCGCCCGCCCGCCCGTCCCGTCCCGTCCCGTCGAGAAACGACATTCCGGACGAGAAACGGCGCGATGCGTCATGTCTCGGCGGAATCGTAGTTTCTCGGCGAACGACGGGGAGGGGCGGAAGGGCGGACGGGTCAGGCTACGGCGGCCTTCGCGCGAGCGAGGTCTTCGAACAGCTCCGTGTTGAAGCGGTAGGCCTGCAGCACCTCGTCGATCACGCGTTCCTGCTCCGGTGCATCCCAGGGGGCCGCGTCGAGTTGCTCGCGGTAGACGTCCTTGAACGCCGTCGGGTCGGCGATGTCGGCGAAGACGTAGAAGCCCACGCCGTTGGTCTCGAAGCCGAAGCGGCGTTGCATGAGCCGCCCGATGAACTGTCCGCCCGAGAGGTCGCCGAGGTAGCGGGTGTAGTGGTGGGCGACGAAGCCACCCGCCCAGGTGGTGCCCACTTTCCGGATGCGCTCCACATATCGCTGGGTCGTGGGGAGGGGGTGGATGCTGTCGCGCCAGTCGGGTCCGAGGAGGAACTCCAGATCGGCCTCGAGTGCGGGAAGGCGGGTGAGGCGGTCGGAAATGAAGACCGACGCCACCGGGTCGCGGCGCATCCGCTCAGCCGCCTCCTCGAGCGCGGCGTAGATGAACCAGTGCTGTGCCACGAGCGCGACGTAGTCGTCTCGTGTGCCCTCGCCCTGCATGAGGTCGGACATGAATCCGGAGTACTCGCTGGAGGAGTGGGCCGCGCTGGAACGCTCGCGCAACGCTGCCGAGAACGAAAGGACGTCGCTCATGTGCGCCATCCTAAGGCAAGAGTTAGGCAAGCCTAAGTGCGAGAATCACGTGGCTCGGTCTCAGTCGTGCGGTCGGGCTTCCAGACCCAGCCGCCGGCACGACTCGTCGTACAGGGCGACGATCTCCCGCCGGACCTGGCGCCGCTCGGTGATGGGACCGCCCGGCCACGGGACCCGCAGCGAGGTCGTGGTGCCGTCGGCCGCCACCACGGTCCACTCGCCGCCATCCCCGTCGAATCCGGTCATCGTCGCGTCGCGCGCATCCGCCACTCCGAACGCCTGCGCGATGAGCAGATTGTCGTCGGCGTGGTCGTCGTTCATGTGACGCAGCACGCCCGCGAGGGCCCCGTCGTCGAAGGTGTGCGGCATGGGGACCACATTAGGGACAGTCGTGATGGAGACGTGACCCGCACCCGGCCGAAAGCCTCTGGGCGCGTCCAGCGGGTGTGTTTGAATTCATGTGCACGTCATGCGACGCGCTGAAATTCCCGGGGGTAAGGATGCGGTTCCATCGCGGTCGCGGCCTTCTCGCCGTCGCTTTGGGCGTAGCTGCCCTGGCCACAGCGCTGAACGGATGCTCCGCTCCTCAGGCGGTCGAGATCGATCTGCCGGCTCAGACCGAGCGCGGACTCCCCGATGAGACGGCATCGCAGCTGGAGGCCGCCGTCACCGCTGCCATGGGCGCCGCCGGCGCATCCGGCGCCATCGTGGGTGTGTGGGCTCCATGGAGCGGAAGCTGGGTCTCGGGCCTCGGCACGCAGGCTCCGGGGGGTGCCGGCGGCGCGGTCGATGCCGACATGGCCTTCCGGGCGGCAGATGTCACGCGCGCGATGACCTGCGACGTCCTGTTCCAGGTCGCAGCCGAAGGAACGGTCGATCTCGACGACAGTGTCGTCCACTACGTCAACGGCTTCCCCGACCTCGACAACATCACGCTGCGTCAGCTGTGCGACGGCACCGCGGGTGTCGGCTCGTTCACGCCGCAGCTGCAGTCGCTGATCTTCTCCAACATCGAACGGCAGTGGGACCCCCGCGAGCTCGCCGGCTACGGACTCGGCCTCGACCGCATCGAACCGGGGACCGCCTACCGCGACTCCGACGCCGGGTATCTGCTCCTGGGGTCGGCGCTCGAGCGCGCGACGGGGGAGAGCATGCGGGATCTGCTCGCGGAACGGGTCACAGAGCCCCTCGACCTCACCGTGACCGAGCTGCCTACCCGCCCGGCCGCAGCACCCTCGGACGACGCATCCCTGCACGGGTACTGGTCGACGGCGGATGCTGCGGGGGCGTGGAACTGCGCCGAGCCGCCCGATGTGACCAGGATGTCGGCGAGCATCGGCTGGGCCGACTCCGGTGCCGTGACGAACATCACCGACCTGGGCCGGTATGCGCAGGCCCTGGCCACGGGCGCGCTCACCCCGGAGGCGACCGATCGCTTCGAGAACCCGCTGCCCGTCGCCGCCGATCAGCCGACCTGGTTCACCGCCGCCGGCGGCGCGTATCAGGCGGGTGCGCTCATCGGGCAGTACGGCTCGATCCCCGGGTATCTCACCGCCGCATTCGCCGACCCGCGAACCGGGCTGACCGTCGCGGTCGTGCTCAACAATTCCGGCGCCAACCCCTCGATGAGCGCGTGGCTCGCGTGGGAGCTGGCCGCGATCGCTTCCCAGGCGCCGGCGGCGGAAGGGGAGAGCATCCCCGAAGCAGGCCTGCCATGGACGGCGCAGCAGTTCCACGACACGATCGCGGCGAACGCCATCTGCCAGGCACCCCCGCAGTGACCCCGGCCGGCGGGGCGGGTCGCCTCGGACCCAGCAGCGCCGTGCTGCTCGTCGTCGTCGGCCTCGCCTGTCAGGAGGTCGGCGCAGCGCTCGCGGTGATGCTGTTCCCCGAGGTGGGCCCGCTGGGAATGGTGATGCTGCGGCTGGTCTTCTCCGCGCTTCTCCTCTTGGCGATCGCCCGCCCGCGACTGCGGGGCCACTCACGCCGCGGCTGGACCTCCGTGGTGCTGTTCGGCCTCGTGCTGCTCGTGATGAACGGACTGTTCTACCTCGCACTGGAGCGTTTGCCGCTCGGCGTCACCGTGACGATCGAGGTGCTGGGGCCACTGACACTGTCGATCGTGGCCAGCCGGCGCGCCTCGGCGCTCGTCTGGGCAGGACTCGCCCTGGTCGGGGTCGCCGCGCTGGGTGGCGGAGGATGGGAGCGCCTGGATCTGCTGGGCGTGCTGTTCGCGCTGGGAGCTGCGGCCGCGTGGGCGTTCTACATCCTCGCCTCGGCACGTGTGGGCCGCGAGTTCCCGCGCCTGGACGGTCTCGCCCTGGCGATGGTGATCGGCGCAGTCCTCTCGCTCCCCCTCGGGATCGTGGATGCGGGCTCCGCGCTGCTGCGCGTGGACCTTCTCGCGCTCGGCGCCGCCGTGGCCGTCCTGTCGTCGACCATTCCGTACGCGCTCGAACTCATTGCGCTGCGCCGACTCCCGGCGGCCGCGTTCGCGATCCTCATGAGCCTCGGTCCGGCCACCGCATCCGTCGCCGGGTTCTTCCTCCTCGGCCAGCACCTGGCGTGGCTGGAGATCGTCGGCATCGCGCTCGTGATCGCGGCATCCATCGGCGCAGTGTGGTCCGCCACCCGCGCCCCGAAGCGGGCGGCGCCCGACGACGAGCGGTTCGCCGAGCCGCTCGTCTGACGGGCCGGCCCGCCGTCGCGCGGGGACCTATGGCACTTACCGCGTGACGCCTTCTGAGTGAATGTGGGCATGGGCGCGAAGCGTGCTCCATCGAAGCGACCGCTGTCGCCCCGTGCGAAAGGAACAGAACATGGCCCGTAGTCTGACGAGGTTCGACCCGTTCATGGGACTGGATGCGGTGCGCCGGTCACTGGTCGAGGACCTTCTCCCGGCCCGCTCGGGGGGAAAGCTCCCGACGACCGACATCTACATGGAGGGCGACAAGTCCCTGATCGTCGAGGCGCATCTGCCGAATTTCGATGAGAAGGATGTCTCCGTGACGGTGGATCGCGGCGCTCTGGTGATCAACGCCGAGCGGCGCGAGAAGGAGGAGGACAAGGACAAGAAGTACGTCATCCGCGAGAGCAGCACCAGCTTCTACCGCAGCGTCCTTCTTCCGGAACAAGCCGAGGAGGGTGCGATCTCGGCAGACTTCACGAACGGGGTGCTGAAGGTCACCGTGCCGCTCAGCGCGGGTGAGTCCGCGCGCAGCATTGAGATCGGATCGTCCACGTCGTGAGTGGCCCGTTCGCCCACCACCTGTCAGCGGTCCGCGGAAGCCCGATCGGACCGGCCGACATTTCCTTGCCGCCCACGGAGCCGATCGACGTCTCGGCGCTCATCCAGGCAGCGGCTGCGGCTCAGAATGCCTCGCCACATCGCCTATGAGTGCTCGCGCACGGAGGGCGTTCCGGACCGCCTCGATGTGGATACGGATGCGGATGATCCGGGGCGTGTGACCGGCGTGGTTCCCCCGACCACCGATATGTACACCGACGACGGGGGAGCCTTCGTCATCGAGATGCACCTGCCCAACTTCGATGCGGACAACGTCGTGGTGAAGGTCGAGGGAGGTCGGCTGGTCGTGGAAGCCGAGCGGAACAGTGCCGCGCCCGACGGGCGTCGCGAGTACTTTCTGCGCGAGGCGGCCAGTGCCATTTCCCATACGATCGCGCTCCCCGATGATTTCGGGCTCGGAGGGGTGACGGCGAACTTCTCCGCAGGGGTGTTGCGCGTCCGAGTGCCTCCCGGGGACGGGTCCGGCACTCGCCGGATGGCGGTCGCGTTCGACGGCGCGGACACGGCCGCGCAGTGCGGTGTCCCTCCGGACAGCGGGACTTAATCCCCTGGCCTCCCGCCCCCGCCGAAGCGGACAGTGTGGGAAACGAAAGGCATGCCATGTCAGACCGGAACTATTCATTGCTCATCGCGGCATACGACGACCAGGACGCCGCGTCGACCGGCTTCAACGAACTGAAGTCGGTCGATGACGTCAAAGTGGTCGCCGCCGCCGTGCTGGCCCGCGACTCCGACGGCAAAGTCACCGTGAAGGAGCACGGCGGAAGGCAGCTCGTATACGGCACCGCCGCGGGCGCTGCCGTCGGCGTGGTCGTCGGCCTCTTTGCCCCTCCGCTCCTGCTCTCGGGGGTCATCGGCGCCGGCATCGGAGCCGGGGTGGGCGAGATCGTCAAGCGCCACCAGGAGAAGGAGATCGGTGTCGATGTGGAGGAGTGGCTGCCGGCGGGGTCGTCCGCCGTTGTCGCCGTCATCGACGATCGCTACCTCGACCGGGTCGACAAGGCGTTCACGAAGGCGACGAAGAGCGTCACCAAGGCGGTCGACAAGGGCGATTTCAACGCCGTTGTCAAGGCGGTGAGCAAGGGCGACGAGCGCGTCCTGGCAGCGATCGAGTCGTGATCGGGCGCTGATCCCCGACGGGTACTGCCCCGGCGTGCGCGAAGGCGCCCGCCGGGGCGACCCGTGGGGAAGCGCTGTGCGAGGGACGCAGCGGGTACCAACCGGTTCGGGCGGGTTTGACGGATTGTCAGACGATAGGCCAAGATTGCGAAGTTCGTCTTGGTTGGTCCCCGTACAAGGAGGTACTCGTGTCGTCCGTCGCGTCCCCGCCCAACAAGGCCCGCGTCGCCGTCGCTGTCGCGGTCGGCAACTTCATGGAGTGGTTCGACTTCGCCGTATACGGCTTCTTCGCCGTGATCATCGGCCAGCTCTTCTTCCCCGCTGACACCGACCCCTTCGTGGCGATCCTGTCGTCGCTGGGCGTCTTCGCCGTGGGCTTCTTCATGCGCCCCCTGGGTGGCTTCATCCTCGGACCGATCGGGGACCGTTACGGTCGGCGGACCGCGCTGGTGATCTCGATCGTCTCGATGGGCATCGCCACCACGATCATCGGCCTGCTTCCCGTGTACAGCATGGTCGGTGTCCTCGCGCCGCTGCTGCTGGTGCTGTGCCGGTGCGTTCAGGGCCTGTCCGCCGGAGGGGAGTGGACCGGGTCGGCCGCGTACCTCATCGAATCGACCCCGACCCCGCACCGAGGCAAGTTCGGCAGCGTGATCTCCGCCACCGCCGCCCTGGCCACGATCGTCGGCAGCTTGTTCGCGCTGTTCCTCAACAACGTGCTCTCCGAGACCGACCTGCTCTCGTGGGGCTGGCGCATCCCCTTCCTTCTGGCCGCCCCGCTCACGCTCGTGGGGCTGTACATCCGGCTGCGGCTGGGGGAAACGCCCGTCTACCAGAACGTCGAATCCCGCGGTGAGGTGGAGAAGTCGCCCCTGCTGCGCAGCCTCCGGCAGAACCTGCGTCCGATCCTGCTGACCCTCGCGATCGCCGCGGTGCAGGGCACCGGCTTCTACTACCTGGCCACGTACGTCGTGAACTACCTCACGACCACCGTCGGTCTCGAGCGCGGACCTGCGTTGACGTTCAGCGCCATCGGTCTCACCGTCTACATGATCCTGTGCCCGCTCGCGGGTGCGCTCAGTGACCGGTTCGGTCGACGCCGACTGAACATCATCGGCACGATCGGCTACATCATCCTTCCGATCCCCGTCTTCTGGATGATGTCCAGCGGCCAGGGCGTCCCGGTGGTCGCCGGCATGATCCTGCTGACGATCACCCAGTCGCTGGTGAGCGTCACGACCGTCGTCATGCTCGTGGAGTTGTTCCCCGCGTCCAACCGGTCCAGCGCGAGTGCCATCGGATTCAACATCGCGCTGGCCTTCATCGCCGGCCCGGCCGCGTACATCGGGACGTGGCTTGCGGGCACCACCGGCAACCCGGTCTCGCCGGCCTGGTACATGGTGCTGCTCGCTGTGCTCGCGCTGCCGTTCTTGTGGAAGTGGCTTCCCGAGACGGCCGGTCGTGACATCACGAGCGAGCACGATGCGCTGCGAAGCCCTGCGGTCACCGTCGCACCCGACCCGGCGGCTCGACGCTGACGGGCAGGGGCTGACGCGCGGTGCCGGGTGCCTTCAGGGTCCCGGCACCGCGCTTTGTCGTACGTGCCGTTACGCCATCGCGAGCGCGCGTGCGAAGGCGTCGTGTCGGCGTGATCCGCCGCATGCATGTCACCGGTGTCGCGCGCTGGGACCTATGGCCCTTACCATGCCGCGCGTCGTGAGTGAACCTTGTCGTCCCCGGCATCCTCGATCCGAGGCTGCCACCTCCCCCCCCGAGAGGCGACCATGACCCTGACACCGAAGACATCCCTCCCCCCGATGAGGTCCGAGACCGCGCTGAGCCACAGCGAGCGGAGAGGAGCCGGCAATGGCTGAGTTCTCCGGGTACCCCGCGCCCGAGCGGCGGCTGGGGGCCGTCGGCCCGGCCGATCTCCACCTTCCGCCCACCCAGCCGATCGACGTGACCGCGCTCATCCTGGCGGCGGTCGCCGCGGAGAAATCCGCGGCGAGGTCATCGTGAACCGCCAGCACTGGGCGCAGCCGGTGCTGCGCGTGATGAGCGCCGGTGACGTGAACGCTCCGGCTCCGGCGCGTCGCGTCGAACGCCCGCCCGTCCGAAGCCCCTCAGAGGATGGCTCGGTCCGGGTGCTCGTCGTGGACGACAACGAGATCTTCCTGCTCGGGATAACCAAGCTGCTCGGGTCGCACGCGGGTCTTGTCGTGGTCGGAGAGGCGACCTCGGCCGGAGAGGCCGCGGCCCAGGTCGTTGCCGCCGATCCCGAGGTCGTGATCATCGAAGCGCACCTGCCGGATGGCAGCGGGACCGACCTGTGCGGCGCCATCACATCTGCGCGCCCTCAGACCCGGTGTCTCATCTTCACCTCCGACGAGCAGCCGGAGACCATCGCCGCGGGGATCGCCGCCGGTGCGTCGGGTTACGTCCTCAAGCGCGCTGACGGCAGGACGTTCCTTGATTCGGTCATCCGGGTCTCCCGCGGTGAGCACCTCCTGCCGGCGTCGCGTCCGTCTGCGAAGAGATCGCGGGGGCTCGTCACCACCGGACCCAGCCTGACGCTGCGTGAGGACCAGGTCCTGGGGCTGATCGCCGATGGCCTGACCAACAGGCAGATCGGCGAGTCGCTCTTCCTGGCCGAGAAGACCGTCAAGAACTATGTCTCCGGCCTCCTCGCCAAGCTCGGATTCGAGCGTCGCACACAGGCGGCCGTCTACGGCGCGACCCGCCGCCGCGCCTGATCGGCCGCCGTCGGTATCGGCGCGGGTGGTGGTCGTACCGGTGGGAGAACTCACAGGGAGGGGATGACGGGAATCCCCGTCGTGGTCGACCTCTGGCGCGTCGCGGGACGGCTGATGCCCCACTTCAGGTCGGCTGGGTTCTGAGGTCAGTCGCTCGATCGGGGCTGCCGACGCAGGTTCAGCCGGATCGCGTCGACGGCCTCCGCCTCCGGCACCAGGCCGATGTTCGAGAGCACCGCGAGGCCATGCACCGTGGCCCACATCCGCGTGGCCAGCCCAGGCGTTGCCTTCGCGTCGGCGGCGGGACCCGCTTCCGCGGCGACGCGTCGCAGCACGTCGCGGTGTCGCGCCATCTGGAGGGCGAATTCCGGACTCCGGTCACCGACGACGTCGGGATCGTAGATCCACGCGAACCGCCGGGGGTGCGCGACGGCCCACGCCACGTAGGCGCAACCGGCTGCTTCCGCTGCGCTGACCGTCCGCTCCGGATCATCCAGCGCGGCCACCTGCGAGTCGACGAACTGCGCCATCCATCGCTCGGCGAGTTCTCGCAGCAGCGCTTCTTTCGTCGCGAAGTGCTTGTAGGGCGCGGCAGGGCTCACGCCGATGTCGCGGGCGAGTTCGCGAAGGCTCAGCGATCGCATGTCGTTCGCGTCGCAGGCCCGCTCCGCGGCCGCGAGCAGGCTCTCGCGAGCGTCGCCGTGATGATACCCGCGCGATGTAGACACTGATCACATTTTGCTGGTACCGTGACGCATTCGCAAGTGATCA
Source organism: Microbacterium sp. Z10_103 (assembly GCF_058310455.1). Classification (NCBI taxonomy): domain Bacteria; kingdom Bacillati; phylum Actinomycetota; class Actinomycetes; order Micrococcales; family Microbacteriaceae; genus Microbacterium; species Microbacterium sp. Z10_103. Next base: position 3,134,797 of record NZ_JBZEGK010000001.1, on the reverse strand, counting down.
CTGTTCACTTAGCGATGACGTGACCGACCCGAGAAGCGCCCTGAAGAAGGAAAACCCGTGACGACCGCGACCGACACTCGCCCCCGCCAACGCACTGTGACCGACATCCTCCTCGCCGTGAACTGGATCGCGCTTCTCGGCGTGATGTTCGGCGGCTACTCCCTGCTCCGGCTCATCAGCGCCGGCATGAGCGACCACGCCGAGCAGTTCTTCCGTGCGGGCCACGGCCACGCGGGAGTGCTGACCGTGATCGGCATGCTGTACGTGATGACGATGGCGCGCACAGGCGCCTCGACCCGCACGCAGATCGCCAGCTACGTGGTCTACTTCGTCGGCGTGGGACTCCTCGCCGGCGGGTTCTTCGTCCACGTGGGCGCCACCGCGGGTGAGGCCTCGTTCGGGGTTGCGGTCATGACCCCCGCCGGCGCCGTGGTCCTCGCCGGCGCCATCCTCTTCCTGGCCTACCGGCTCGTGCGTTCTGGCCGCTGAGGCCGTCGGTCGCTTCTCTCCCCGCGCCGCGATGGCAGATTCAGCGGGAGAACGGGCAATGGAGGGGATGACGGGAATCGAACCCGCACTATCTGCTTGGGAAGCAGAAGTTCTGCCATTGAACTACATCCCCGAGCGGCCTTTCGGCGCCTCGTCAGCATAACAGCGCACTCCCCGCCCCTCACACCGCGAGACAGCATCCTGCCCACGAGACTGCGGCGCACGACCGCAGTTTCGTGGGCACCATGCAGTCTCACGGACGCAGGGGACCGGCGGCGGCTCTAGGCTGAGCGCGTGCTGCTCTCCGATCGCGACATCATCCACGAACTCGAATCCGGACGCATCGGGCTCGCGCCCTCTGACGCCACGATGGTGCAGCCGTCGAGCGTCGACGTGCGCCTGGACCGGTATTTCCGGCTGTTCGACAACCACAAGTACCCGTTCATCGACCCCGCCGAAGACCAGCCCGAACTCACGCGGCTCATCGAGGTCGCACCCGACGAGCCCTTCATCCTGCACCCTGGCGAGTTCGCGCTGGGCTCCTCCTACGAGCAGGTGAGCCTGCCGGACGACGTCGCCGCACGGCTGGAGGGCAAGTCCTCCCTCGGACGGCTCGGTCTCCTCACCCACTCCACCGCGGGCTTCATCGACCCCGGATTCTCGGGGCACATCACCCTCGAGCTCTCCAACGTCGCCACGCTGCCCATCAAGCTGTGGCCGGGGATGAAGATCGGCCAGCTCTGCTTCTTCCGGCTGTCGTCGCCGGCGGAGAACCCCTACGGCTCCGGCCCGTACGGCAACCGGTACCAGGGCCAGCGCGGCCCCACCGCATCCCGGTCATTCCTGAACTTCCATCGCACCGACGTCGGCGTGACGGACGCCGGCTCAGCCGGGCGCTGACGCGGCGTCCGCCGTCGCAGCGGGCGAGGATGGCGCCATGACAACGAGTGCCGGCGCCGCCGGTTCCACGCCCCTGGAGATTCAGCGGAGCATCCCCGGGAGCAACCACGCGCGCCTGCTCAAGCTGCTCTACCGACGCGGCAACCGCTCGCGAGCAGACCTGGCCCGTGCGGCCGGTTTCACCAAGGCCACCGTGTCGAGCCTCATCGCCGAAATGCTCGAGGCCCGGCTTGTCGTCGAGACGCGGCAGCGCCCGGTGGATGGGCCCGGACGACCAGCAGTCGACCTCGACGTGGCGCGGACGTCGTGGGTGGTGCTCGCCGTGGACCTTTCGCCCGATCATGAGTTCATGGCCGCGCTGATCGACCTCGGTGGGCGGATCCACGATCGCGCTTCCGTGACGTTGGGCGGGGCGCGCGGTGAGGACGCCTTCGTCATGGCGCGTAAGCTGATCGACCTGCTGCTCGCCCGCGCCGAGGTTCCTGTTCTCGGCATCGGGGTCTGCGTCCCCGGCATCGTCGACCTCGACGGCGTCGTGCTCACCTCCCTCAACCGGGGGTGGTCTGGCCTGCCCCTGCGCGCTCGGCTGTCGGAGCACACCGGGCTGCCGGTGTGCGTCGCCAACGACGCCAATGCGGCAGCGCTGGCCGAACGCGAGGTGACGCAGGGGCGCGATGACCTGATGTTCGTGCGGGTCGGATCCGGTGTGGGCGCCGCCATCATCGCGAACGGCCAGCTCCTCCACGGTCACGATTTCTCGGCGGGTGAGATCGCCCACGTCACCACGGCCCCGGGTGGCCCCCGCTGCGTGTGTGGCCGCTTCGGGTGCTTGGAGGCGACGCTGTCCGTGCCGCGGCTCGCCGCGCTCCTGCGCGGGGGCGACGGTTCGCCCGAACGGCGCAGGGAGGTCCTCGAGAACGCCGGTCACCAGCTCGGCGGTGTGCTCGCCCCCCTGGTCGGGGCTCTCGCGCTGACCACGGTCGTGGTGAGCGGGCTGCCGCCCTCCTACGCCGATGATCTGCTGGCGGCGACCCATGCGTCGCTGTCCGGCCGCATCCCTGCGGAGCTGTCTGCCACGCTGACCCTGCGGGGCTCGGACCTCGGCGACGACGTCATGCTCCGGGGAGCGGTCATCCTCGTCCTCAGCGGCGTCCTCGGCATCATCTGAGCGGTCGTGGACCACTCCGCGACATGACCCCACCACCTCTCTTGTCGGCCCTCGGAGTATGTACTACCGTTAAACAAATTTCGCTGACCCCCTCGGACTGAGGGGCCGAGAAGCTGTCCCACTCAGTGATGCGCGACGTGTTTGTGACCGACGCTGGGTGTTTGCAGGGCCTGTTAGTCGTACCAACGATCAGTCACCAGACACCCGCCGTTGCAGAACACGCGGGCAGCGGCGCACCACTCGACAGTGAAGGATGCGCAATGAAGACCTACATCCGACTCGGGGCGGTGGCCATCACGGCCGCCGCCACCTTGGCGCTCGCCTCGTGCGGCTTCGGCGGATCGACCGGCGGCGGTGGCGACTCGAGCGGCACCACGCTCGATCTGCTCGTGCCGAGCTACTCCGACAACACCCAGGCGCTCTGGGAGGACGTGATCACGGGCTTCGAGGAGGAGAACCCCGACATCTCGGTCAACCTGGAGGTGCAGTCGTGGGACAACCTCGAGTCGGTCATCACGACCAAGATCCAGGGTGGTGAGGCGCCCGACATCTACAACGGCGGCCCCTTCGCCGGCTTCGCGGCCGACGAGCTGCTCTATGCGGCCGAAGACGTCGTTTCGCCGGAGACCTACGCCGACTTCCAAGACGCGTTCGTCGCCAACGCCGAGGTCGACGGCACCGCCTACGCTCTCCCGCTCATCGCATCGGCCCGCGCGCTGTTCGTGAACGACGACCTGCTCCAGCAGGCGGGCGTCGCGGCTGCTCCCACGAACTGGGACGAACTCCTGGATGCGGCCACCAGGGTGTCGGGCCTCGGCGGCGGCATCGCCGGCTACGGCATGCCGTTGGGCTCGGAAGAGGCACAGGCGGAAGCGGCCGTCTGGCTGTGGGGCGGTGGAGGATCGTTCGGCGACGGGACGGAGATCACGGTCGACGACCCGGCGAACCTGCCGGGCGCCGAGCAGATCAAGGCCATGATCGACGCCGGCGCCACGCAGGCCGACCCGGGCTCGACCCAGCGCTCGCCGCTGATGGACATCTTCGTCCAGGGCAAGATCGGCATGCAGGTCGGTCTGCCCCCGATAGTGGGCCAGATCGAAGAAGGAAATCCCGACCTGAACTACTCGATCGTGCCCATCCCGACAGCCGACGGCTCGCCCTTCACCCTCGGCGTCATGGATCAGCTCATGGCGTTCGAGAACGACGGTGACAAGCAGGAGGCCATCACCGCCTTCTTCGACTACTTCTACACCGCTGATGTCTACGTTCCGTGGGTGCAGGCGGAGGGTTTCCTTCCCGTGACCGAGACCGGTGCCGAGCAGCTCTCGGGCGAGGAGGCGCTCGCGCCGTTCCTCGAGGTGCTCCCCGACGCGCAGTTCTATCCGAGCACCAACCTGCAGTGGTCGGCGACGGATGCCGCGTTCAAGGCGTTGTTCGGGCAGCTTCAGACGAGGCCCGCCCAGGACGTGCTGGCCGAGATCCAGGCGCAGGTCGACACCGCGGGCTGATTCCGGCACGTGGCGGCGACGGCGGCGGCAAGGGCACGGTGAGTCGGAGGATGAGTACCACGATGCAGCGGTCATCGAGCCCGGCGGGGGCGGTTGCAAGCCGTCCCCGCCACGCCCCCGACCGCCCGACGAGAAGCAATCGCGTGCCGGGATGGCGCGAACTGCTCGCAGCGCTGCCGTGGATCGGACCCGCGCTCATCCTGATCTTCGGCGTCGTGTTCTTCCCGGCGGGGGTGATGTTCTTCAACTCCACGCGGGACATCTCGGTGTCAGGCGTGGACAGGGGTTCCGCGGGCCTGGACAACTACGTCGAGGTCTTCTCCTTTCCCCACTTCTGGCCGATCCTCGGGCGCACCATCGTGTGGGTGGTGGCCGTGGTGACCATCACCGTGCTGCTGTCGCTGGTGATCGCACAGGTACTCGACAAGGCGTTCCCCGGCCGCCGGATCGTGCGGCTCGTCGTCATCATCCCGTGGGCGGCATCGGTCGTGATGACGACGATGGTCGTCTACTACGGGCTCGAACCGTACTTCGGCATCATCAACACCTTCCTCGTCGACGTGGGGCTGGTCGCCACGCCCGAGGGCTACGGGTGGACGCGCAACCCGGCGACGGCCTTCATGTGGTCGATCGCCGTGGCCATCTTCGTCTCCCTGCCGTTCACCACCTACACGATCCTCGCCGGCCTCGCGACCGTGCCGGCCGACGCGATCGAGGCGGCCAAGATCGATGGCGCCGGCCCCGCGCGCACCTACTTCTCGGTCGTGCTGCCTCAGCTGCGCGGTGCCCTGTCGGTGGCCGTGCTGATCAACATCATCAACGTGTTCAACTCGCTCCCGATCCTCAGAGTGATGACGGACTCGATCCCCGGCTACGACGCCGACACGATCATGACGATGATCTTCAAGTACATCCAGAACCAGCAGAAGGTCGACGTCGCCAGCGCCCTGTCGGTCGTCGCCTTCGTGATCGTGATCGTGATCGTGGCGATCTATGTCAGGGTCGTCAAGCCCATGCGGGAGGTGTGATCGGTGGCCGTCACCGCCCCCGCGTTCGAGACGATCACTGCCCCCCGCAAGCGCCGGTACACCGCCGACCAGGTGCCGATGGGTCGGGTGCTGCTGCGGATGCTGGCCGGAGCGATCGTGCTGGTGTTCTTCATCCTCCCGTACACGATCATGTTCTTCGGCTCGGTGAAGACGAAGGCGCAGATCCGCTCGGTGGAGCCCACGTACTTCCCCACGGAGTGGCATTGGGAGAACTACGTCACGATGTGGTCGACCCCCGAGACGCCGCTGCTGCAGAACCTCGTCTCCACCGTCGTGATCGCTATGGTTGCGACGCTGCTCGTGCTGCTGGTCGCCATGCCCGCGGCGTACTACACGGCGCGGTTCCGCTTCCCCTTCCGCATGACGTTCCTCTTCGTGGTGATTGTCACGCAGATGCTGCAGCCGGCCGTGCTGACGTCGGGTCTGTTCCGTCAGTTCGCAACGCTCGGTCTCATCGACACGTGGGCGGCGATGATCTTCATCAACGCCGCGTTCAACCTGTCGTTCGGGGTCTGGATCATGCACTCGTTCTTCGCCGGCATCCCGAAGGAGATCGACGAGGCCGCGCAGATCGACGGCGCCAGCCGGCTGACGGTGCTCTTCCGCATCAACCTGCCCCTCGTGTGGCCCGGGATCGTCACGGCGATCGTGTTCACGTTCGTCGCCTGCTGGAACGAGTTCGCGGCGTCGCTCGTCATCCTCTCGACGGCGGGCAATCAGCCGCTATCGGTCGCACTGACGAAGTTCGTGGGGCAGTACGAGACGAGCTGGCATTATGTGTTCGGCCTGTCGATCGTGGCCATCCTGCCGGTGGTCATCCTGTTCATGCTCATCGAGAAGCGGCTCGTCGGCGGGCTGACCGCGGGCAGCGTGAAGTGACGACGACCGGCAGACGGCGCCCCGTGTCGCTCGAACTTGCCGTGGAGGGACCGGCGTCCGCGGTCGTGGCCGCGCGGGCGGGTGCCGACCGCATCGAGCTGTGCGCCGCCCTCGCCGTCCACGGGGTGACCCCGTCGATCGGGGCGATCGAGCGCACGATCGCGGTCGGAATCCCGGTGCACGTGCTTGTGCGCCCGCACGCAGGCGGCTTCCAGTACGACGCGGACGCGCTCGAGGTCATGCGCCGCGACGTGGATGCCGCGGTGCGGGCGGGTGCGGCTGGCGTCGTGGTCGGCGGCGTACGCGAGGGCATGGTGGACGTGGCGCTGGTGGGTGCACTGAAGGATGCGGCGGGCGCGGCGACGGTGACCTTCCACCGCGCCTTCGACACGCTTTCCCGGCGCCGCGTCGCTCTGGACACCCTCGTCGACCTCGGAGTGGATCGGGTGCTGACCTCCGGCGGCGCCGCCGTCGCGGCCACGGCGTCCGACCGGTTACGCCGCCTCGTTGCGCACGCGGCCGGCCGCATCGAGATCATGGCGGGCGGCGGAGTGACCGCCGCTCACGTGCCCGTCCTCCTCGGCGCCGGAGTGGATGCGGTGCACGCCTCGGCCCGCTCGGCCACCCGCGCCGGCGTGGCCGCCGGTGCCGGGGTCGACCCGCGGGCGGCCGCTGCCCTGCGCGAAGCCGTCGACCTCGCCTCTGCCCGCACCACGGCAGGCGACGGGCGGACGTGAGCCCCCTCGCGGCGCCGGACCGCGGGGCGAGATCGCCGCGGCGGGCCCGGCGCCGCGCATCGCTGGACGCGCGTGCCGGTGCTCACCGTGGCGACCGCTCCGCCGCTGGCGGTCAGGAAGCCTGGGCGTTCGTCGCATCTCCGGATGCGGCGCCGCGACCCTGAGCGAATCCCGCGGTGAAGCCGCGTTCGAACGCCGCATCGGCGCCACGGCCGCGGCGGCCGTGCGCGCGATCTGGGCTGCTGTGCTCCGCGCAACGCTCGTCGGTGGAACCGTGGCCCAGGTGCGCGGGGTGACCGTGCGCGCCGAAGCCGTGACCCGGGTGCGGGCGGTGTCCGTGCGGACCGAAGCCGTGCCGGGGGCCGAACCCGCGACCGAAGCCACGCCCCCAGGGGCGGCCGCCGCCGAAGTCGATCGGCCGGCTCTCGTCCCAGCCGAGTTCGCGGGCGATCGCCTCGAGTGAGGCCATCGTGGTGGCGAAGTCCTCCGGCGAGACTGCACCGGACACGCGTTCGCGGATGCCGTCCACGAGCGCCTGGAGGCGGTCGCGCGCGGCGCGTCCCTCGTCGGTCAGCGCCCAGCCGTCGTCGGTCTGCGTGATCCAGCCGCGCTCGACCAGTCGGCGGACGCGGCCGCTGCGACGTGCCAGGCGCTCGGCGAGCCACGGCGCATCGACGGTGCCGTCGATGACGTTGAGCAGCATCCAGTCGCGGCGGGAGACGCCCTCGTCGCTCAGCGATTCCGCGAAGGCGCGGTCGAGCAGGGCGTCGACGGTGCGGAGCCAGAACCCCAGCGGGCGCTGGTGCGTCGGTGTGTGGGAAGTGTCAAAGGTGTGCATGGAAGTCCTTTCGATGTGCGATCGGAGTGACCGCAAACTGCATGTCTTATGACAAGCAAGTACATGCACTATGACATGCGTTAGAGGTACTTGTCAATGTGCATGTAACTTGGATGCTGTGACTGCCGACCCCGCCGATGAGATCGCGGCCGCCCTCCTCCGCCTGCGGGGCGCACGATCGCGGCCGCCATGGGAAGGCGGAATGCCACCGCGGGGGCCCTGGGCGCACGGCGACCCGACGCGCGGGGGAGAGCACGGGCAGCGTCCGCACGGCGGCAGGCATGGCGGTCCGCCGTGGGGCGGTGGCCACGGCCGGGCGGGCGGTCCCGCGCGGATGCGGCTGCTCGACGCTCTGGCCGCGGCTTCCCACCCGCTCAGCGTGAGTGAAGCGGCGGAGGCCATCGGGGTCGATCAGCCACGGGCCTCGCGCCTCGTGCAACAGGCCGTCGAGCTCGGGCTCGTGCGGCGCGAGCCCGATCCCGACGATGCCCGCCGCATCCGGGTGGCCCTCACCGAGGCCGGCTCCACGCTCGTGCGCGGATTTCGAGGCGAACGCCGTGACGCCGTGCGCTCGGCGCTCGAGGGCTTCACCGACGCCGAGCGGGCCGAACTCGCCCGCCTGCTCGCCAAGCTCGCCGACGCCTGGCCGAGCCGCTGAGGCGGCCCGGAACCCCCCCCACCCGGTCAGGACCAAAGACTCCTCTGCCTCGTCGTGAAGCAGCGCACACTGAGGTGGCGCTCGGACAGATCGCCGTCCCCCCGATGTCAGGAGAACCGCCATGCAGGCCGGAGTCGTCTCATCCTTCACCGCACCGATTGCCGTCGAGGACATCCCTGTCCCGGAGCCGGGGCCGGGGCAGGTCCTCGTCCGGATCGAGACCTGCGGCTTGTGTCATACCGACATCCACGCCGCGCACGGCGACTGGCCCGTCAAGCCCACGTTGCCATTCACCCCCGGTCATGAGGGGATCGGCTTGGTCGAGAAGCAGGGTCCGGGCGTCACCGATCCCCCGATCGGGCAGCGTGTGGCGCTGGCATGGCTGGGCAGCGCGTGCGGATCGTGCCGCTACTGCGAGACGGGGCGCGAGAACCTCTGTGAGGCACAGCAGAACACCGGGTACTCGATCGACGGCGCCTATGCCGAGTACGCCGTGGCAGACGCGCGCTTCGCCGTTCCGGTTCCGGACCAGGTCTCGTCCTTCGACGCTGCCCCGCTGTCATGCGCGGGGGTGACCACCTACGCGGCGCTCAAGGCTGCGCACATCGTGCCGTCCGAACGCGTGGCCATCGTCGGTATCGGCGGCCTCGGACACCTCGCGATCCAGTACGCGCGTCTGCTCGGGGCGGAGGTCATCGCGGTGGACGTCAACGACGAGAAGCTGCGGCTGGCGAAGGAGCTGGGCGCCGACCACGCGGTGAACGCCGCCACAGAAGACCCGGTCGAGGCCATCCGCGCCCTGGGCGGCGCGGACGTTTCGCTCGTCCTCGCGGTGGCTCCTTCGGTGTTCGATCAGTCCTTCCGCAGCCTCAACAGGGGCGGGCGGATGGTGCTGGTCTCGCTGCCCGCCGACTCGACGTTGTCCGTTCCCGTCTTCGACACGGTGCTCGGCGGCATCTCGATCATCGGTTCGATCGTCGGGACGCGTCAGGACCTTCGGGAGGTCTTCCGGTTGCACGCGCTCGGCCGCACCACCGTCATCGCGGAACGGCGGCGGCTCGAGGATGCCGCCGAGGCGATGGACGAAGTGCTCGAGGGAACTGTCCCCGCCCGGCTCGTGTTCGATCTCGCGGCCGGATAGCTGTCGTCGGCCGGAGGTCTCGCACGGGCGCGCATCCGCTTCCGGCCGCCGGCGAGCTCACGGCATCCCATCGAGTGCACGGCGCATCCGCAGCCGGAGGCTGTGCGCCCGGTGGGATGTCGTGCACCCCCGAGTGGGATTGCTCTGCCTGCCTGATCAGCCGGCTTTCCGTGCGACGGTGCGAACCGGGAGCAGCAGCAGCAGCCCGAGCGCGAGCACGATGACGATCCCGAGGATGCCGAAGGCGGTGACGCTCGTGAGCACGATGAGCGTCGACCAGAGCGCCGACGAGATCCAGCTGGCTGCGCGCCCGGTCGTGGCGTACAGGCCGAAGATCTCGCCCTCACGCCCGGCCGGGGTGACGCGGGCGAGGAACGAGCGCGCCGCCGCCTGCGCGGGGCCGACGAAGGCGCAGAGGATCAGTCCGCCGATCCAGAAGACGATGTCGCCGCCATCGCGAAGGAAGAAGACGGCGAGGCCGGCGACGATCATCCCGGACAGCGCCGTGACGATGATGGCCTTGGCGCCGAACCGGTCATCCAGACGACCGGCGAGAAGCGTCGATATACCGGCGATCAGGTTCGCGGCGATACCGAAGATCACCAGCGACGTGAAGCCGAACCCGAACACCGCGCCGGCGATGATCGCGCCGTAGGCGAAGACTCCGCCCAGTCCGTCGCGGAAGACCGCGCTGGCGACCAGGAACCAGAACGTCGGGCGGGTGCCGGGGTCGCGGTACAGGGCGATGATGTCGCGGACGAGGATCGCGTAGCTGCGGAAGAACCCGGTTCGGGGGCGCTTACGGCCGGCGCTGGGCTCGGGAACGGTGAAGAACAGCGGCACCGAGAACACGATCGCCCACACCGCGCATCCCACGGCGATGAGCCGGAACGGCAGCCCGTCATCGGCGGGGATGCCGAACCAGTCGGCGGAGTAGAAGATGACGACGAGCGTGAGCGCCACGATGCCGCCGATGTACCCGAACCCCCACCCGAGGGCCGACACCCGGCCGATGTTCTTCGGCGTCGCGATGCCGATGAGGAGAGCGTTGTAGTTGACGCCGGCGATCTCGCTGAACACGCTTCCCGCCGCGATCAGCCCCACGCCCAGCCAGAAGAACTGCGGTTCGGGCCGGACGAAGTAGAGCCCGAACATGCAGGCGACAAGCAGGCCGGTGGCGCCGGCAAGCCAGCGCTTCTGAGACCCCGACGCATCCGCGCGCTGTCCGAGCACGGGGGCGAGCAACAGGATCAGGAGGCCCGCGACCGTGCCTCCCCACCCGTACCCCGACGCCAGGTCTGCCAGCGCGCCGGTGCGCTGCGGGTCGTCCGCCGGCAGGGCCGCGATGTCGGGTGGGAGGAATGCCTCCCCGGTGAGGTAGAGCGTGGAGGCGAAGATGAAGGTGAGGATGACGGAGTTGAAGGGCTGCGTCGCCCAATCCCACAGGGCCCAGGCCATCACGGTGCGCCGGGGAGTCGCGATGTCTGAGCGAAGGTCGAGCCCCATCGTCCCAATGGCGCCGCTGCTAGCCGCCGCCGACGGCGGCGGTGTTCTCGGGGCGTCGGGAGAGGTCATGTCTGCCACGATGGGCCCCTTCAGTGAACGTCCGGTTGCCGGCCCGGGGGGGGAGGCTGCGGCGCCGCTGCCGCCAGCTCAGATTAGTGGGTTGCAGCGCCCGGCGTGAGTCAACCGGCAGTGGCGCGCAGCAGCACGGGCGTTGCCGCCGAGGCGGGCGCCAGGCGGTAGCCGAAACCGCGCACCGTCTCGATCCACTGCGGACTACGCGGGTCGTCGCCGAGCTTGCGGCGCAGGTTCATGATGTGCACCTCGACCGCGTGGCGGTCGTGGGTGGTGATGTGCTGACCGAGCAGGCCGTTCGTCTCACGCAACATGAGGGCGAGGGAGGCTTTGCTGAAGACCTGGTCCTTCGCGCGCATGAGCGTGAAGAGCAGGTCGAACTCGGAGCGGGTGAGCTCCCGCTCGGTACCGTCGACCTCCACGCGTCGCGAACCGGGATGCAGCCGCAGCGGGCCCTGTTCGAGCCAGGCGGACTCGTCCTCGGGGCGGGCGGCGCCCACGAACGACCGCGATCGGCGCAGGAGGGCGTCGATGCGCGCCCGGAGCGCGTGAGGGCCGTAGGGCTTGATGATGTAATCGTCGGCGCCGGCGCGAAAACCCTCGACCACCGCCGACTCGGAGTCGTCCGCGGTGAGCATGAGGACGAAGCCGTCCGAGAATGCGCGCAGCCGACGAACGGTTTCGAAACCGTCGATGCCGGGCAGGTTCACATCGACCGTCGTGAGCTCGGGCCGGAAGCGGCGCACGGCTTCCAGTCCCGTGAAGCCGTCACGCGCCGTGTGCACCGTGAAGCCCTGCTGTCGGAGCGATCCGGCCAGTCGCTCGGCGTGGACGACGTCGGGGTCGACGACGACGGCCGACCGGGCGTAGGGGTCGGAGAGCGGGTGGGCTGCGATCGGGCGCATTCGGGGGAGTGTCTTTCGGCGGCGCTGGGGGGTCGGACGTCGTTGATGAGAACGAAGCACTCTTTATGAGTACTTTCTCATAATTCCCATCTTTCTCAGAATCCTCATAGCTTTCGCACTGATTCGTTCCTCAGTTTTTCCTCAGCACGACCAGCATTGGCTCAGCATCCAGCCCCGGGAAGGGCATATGCGAAGGGCGGGACGTAGCGTGGTCCCGTCTTCGCGTCACGCTGAAGACGCGGGAGCGGCCCCAGCTCGGAGCACGTCGACGGGGGTGATCGGATCATGCGGGGTATCGCACAGACCCTCGTTCTGACCGGCGCGACCCGGGCGGCGCATCTCAGCGGTCTGCTGACCGAACTCGGCGAGACCGATGAGTTCCTGCGTCAGCTGGTCGCCCGCGGCATCGTGACTCCGGCGCAGCTCAGCGAGGCGATCGCGCGGCACACGGGCCATCGCTTCCTCGACATCGGAACCGCGCAACTCGATCCGGCCGTGGTGGGGCTCGTGCCGGGGAGCCTCTGCCGCAAGTACCAGGTACTCCCCGTCGAGCGCCGGGGCGACCGCATCATCCTGGCGATGGTCAACCCGACCGACATCATCGCCCTGGACGATGTCGCCACCCTCACCGACCTGCACGTGGAGCCGGTGGTCGTCGCCGCCGATGCCCTGCAGATGGCCTTTCAGCGCTACGTGCGATCGGACGAAGAGCTGTCGGACCTCTCCGCGACCCTGCAGGAGAGCGCCGCGACCCAGACGGCGGCCGCGGAGAGCATCGAGGGGCAGGACAGCGACGCCCCCATCGTCCGCTTCGTCAATCTGCTCATCACCCAGGCGATCGACGACCGGGCAAGCGACATCCACGTCGAACCCGGCGAGTCCCACCTCACGGTGCGCTACCGCATCGACGGCGTACTGCACGAGATGCAGCGGGCCGACCGCAACATCCAGGACGGCGTCATCTCGCGCTTGAAGATCATGGCGTCCATCGACATCGCCGAGCGCCGTCGCCCGCAGGACGGACGCCTCTCGGTGTCGCACAACGGGCGCAAGGTCGACCTGCGGGTCGCCACCCTGCCCACGGTGTGGGGCGAGAAGCTTGTTCTGCGCATCCTCGACAACACCGGCGTGAGTCTGTCTCTGGGCGATCTGCGGATGGGGCGGGCCAACCTCGGGCGATTCCGCGGCGCGATCACGCGCCCCCACGGAATGGTGCTGGTGACCGGGCCGACCGGATCGGGGAAGTCCACCACGCTGTACACGGCGCTGCGGGAAGTGGCGAACGCCACCGTCAACGTGATCACCGTGGAGGATCCCGTCGAGTACCGCATGGCCGGCATCAACCAGGTGCAGGTGAACGCGAAGGCGGGGCTGACGTTCCAGTCGGCGCTGCGGAGCATTCTCCGCGCCGATCCCGACATCGTCCTCGTCGGTGAGATCCGTGACACCGAGACCGCCATCATCTCGATCGAGGCGGCGCTGACCGGTCACCTCGTGCTCTCCACCCTGCACACCAACGATGCGCCCGGAGCGATATCGCGCTTGACCGAGATCGGGGCCGAGCCCTACCTCGTGGCCACGGCGCTGTCAGCCGTCGTCGCGCAGAGGCTGGCGCGGCGCCTGTGCGCGACCTGCCGGCAGCCCTACCGCGAAGACGGCGGCGTGCTCGTCCGCCTGGGAGTGCCGCATGATCCGGGCGACCCCCCGGTGCTGTACCGCGCCGGCGGGTGCCCCGCGTGCTCGGGCACCGGATATCGCGGACGGGTGGGTGTGCACGAGGTCATGGCGATGACCGACGAACTCGAGGCGCTCGTGGTGCGCAACGCCACCGGAAGCGAGCTGCGCGAACTCGCCCTCGCCCAGGGCATGACGACACTGCGCGCCGACGGCTGGGCGAAGGTGCTCGAAGGACTCACCACGATCGAGGAGGTGCTGCGTGTCACGGTCTGAGATGCGGATGCGGGCGGCCGCGGAGGCGGCGGAGCGGTCGGCGGGCGGTGGGCTCGCCCCGGTCGGGGCGATCGCGGGGATGGGTCTCGGCATGCCACCGGAAGATCCGTCGGGTCAGCTGCTGGACGGCATCCTCCGCTCGGCGGCCGATGCCGGGGCATCCGACATCCACTTCTCCGCCGACGCTCCGGCGCTGCAGCGCCTGGACGGCGACCTGATGCCGGTCGCCGGATTCCCCCACCCCCTCTCGTCGGCGGTGCTGCTGGACGAACTCCTGGCCACGATGGGTCCGACCCACCGCGAGGACTACCGCGCGTCGGGCGAGGTCGACCTGTCGTACCAGGTGGCGGGCGTGGGGCGGTTCCGTGTCAACGTCTACCGCCAGCTCGGTCAGGTCGCCGCGGCCTTCCGGCTCATCGCCTCGCGCGCGTTCACGCTCGACGAGCTGGGCGCACCGGACATCGCCCGCGATCTCGCGCTTCGCCCCCGCGGGCTGGTGCTGGTGACCGGACCGACCGGTTCGGGCAAGTCGACCACCCTCACCGCGATGATCGACATCATCAACACGACGCTTCCCGCGCACGTGGTGACGGTGGAAGACCCCATCGAGTTCGTGCACAGCAGCCGGCGATCGCTCATCCACCAGCGAGAGGTGGGCTCGGACACCCGGTCGTTCGCGGAGGCGCTCCGCCGGGTGCTGCGGCAGGACCCCGACGTCATCCTCATCGGCGAGCTCCGCGACCCCGAGTCGATCTCCACCGCCCTCACGGCGGCCGAGACCGGCCACCTGGTGCTCTCGACGTTGCACACCCAGGGGGCGGCGAAGAGCATCAACCGCATCGTCGATGCCTTCCCGGCCCACCAGCAGAATCAGGTGCGCAGCCAGCTCGGCGACACCCTGCAGGGCGTCATCAGCCAGACGCTGCTGCCGAAGGCGCAGGGCGGCGGCCGGGTCATCGCCACGGAGGTGCTCGTCTCGACCCCGGCGGTCGCCAACCTGATCCGCGAGAACCAGATCGCCCAGCTGTACAACGCGATGCAGGCCGGCGACGCCCACGGGATGCACACCCTCGACCAGTCGCTGAAGCGCTTGGTCGCCGACGGCGACCTGGCCGCATCCACCGCTCGGCACTACCTCACCGACGCGCACGCCCTCGACGACGTGCGCGTGCGGCCGCGCGATCTGGATGCGGAGGCCTGGCTGGCGGCGGGAACAGCCCAGCCGGTTGCGACGCCGGTCGCGTCATCCGGCGACTGGACCGTGTGATATGCCGCTCGAGGAATATCAGTGGCGGGCCGTCACCCTGGCGGGTGCGGAGGCCAAGGGAACCGTCGAGGCGGCGAGCGAAAACGCCGTGGTGGCGAAGCTGCGCGCGCAAGGACTTTCGCCGCTGAGCGTCGTCCCGATGTCGAAGTCGGGGCTCAACCGCGACATCTCCATTCCCGGGTTCGACAAGCGCGTCGCCACGAAAGACCTCGCGGTGTTCGCGAAGCAGTTCGCCGGCCTCATCCACGCCGGCCTTCCCCTCATGCGGGCGCTCGCGATCATCGCCGACCAGACCGAGAACAAGAAGCTCTCCTCGGCGCTGGGAGCCGTGCAGGTCGACATCGAGTCGGGCCGGTCGTTCTCGGCCGCTCTGGCCGAGCATCCCCGGGTCTTCCCCCCGCTCATGGTGAGCCTGGTCAGCGTCGGCGAGACCGGCGGATTCCTCGCGGCGTCGCTCGACGCGATCGCGCGGGCCTACCGGGCCGACGTCGATCTGCAGCAGAAGATCAAGTCGGCGATGACGTACCCGATCATCGTGCTGGTGATCGCCATCGTCGGCGTGATCGCGATGATCACGTTCGTGGTGCCCATCTTCGAGGCGATGTTCGCCAGCATGGGCGGCGAACTGCCCCTTCCGACGCAGATCCTCGTGACGTTGTCGGCCAACATGGCGTGGATCCTGCCGCTGCTCGCCGTGCTCGTCGTCGGTGGGAGCCTCTGGTACCAGCGGGTCAAGAACACCGACCGCTTCCGTGGTGTCGTCGACCCGTTCCGCCTCCGGATGCCGATCTTCGGCGCCCTGGTGACCAAGATCGCCGTGGCACGGTTCGCGCGGAACCTGTCGATGATGCTGAAGGCGGGTGTGCCGCTCATGCAGGCGCTCGACCTCGTCGGCCGCGCCGCGAACAACAAGGCGGTGGAAGACGCCCTGCAGGGCGTGCGCGACTCCGTGCGCCTGGGCCGGTCGTTCTCCGCCCCCCTGGCCAAAGCGGCCGTCTTCCCGCCCCTGGTCGCGCAGATGGTGTCGGTCGGGGAGGAATCCGGGTCGCTTCCCGACATGCTCGAGAGCATCGCCGACTTCTACGAGACCGAGGTCAATGCGGCGTCCGAGCAGCTGACGAGCATGATGGAGCCGATCATGATGACGGTGCTCGGCATCCTCATCGGCGGCATGGTGGTCGCCCTCTACATGCCGATGTTCACCATGTACGACCAGCTCGGACAGCAGTAGCGCCCAGCCCTCGGGGACGTCAGGGCCGGTAGAAGGCCAGGAGCGTCACCGTGAGGGTCACGCCGCCCTCGGTCGGCGTGGTCACCGACGCCTGCGTGACGGCGACCAGCCGCGGGCCGTCGCGCAGGGCGTCGACGATGCGCGTCGCTGCGGAGACATCCGGGGCCTCGACGACCACCGTCACGGCGATCTGCTGCGGGGCATCGGCACCCAGGCCCGCACTGCCCGCGGCATCTCCCCCGGTCGCCGATTCGCCGGCGGATTCCTCCGGAGCCGCGCTCGGCTCCGCCGTGGTCGGCTCCTCGCTCGCCGCGGGGGCACTCGCAGCCTCATCGGTGGCGGCGGCGCGCGGCGCGAACGCCTCGGCGGTGGCCGGGGTGAGCGAGGTCACGATGCCCCCGTTGTCCTCGGCCGCCCGCACCGCCAGAAGCAGAACGTCGTCGACGTGCGCGGCTTCGGGGATCTCGGCGCGCAGCTCGGAGACCGCCTCATCCAGGTCCGTCATGTCCGCGGACTGCGCGGTGAGGGTATCGAGCACGATCTGCTGAGTGGCGTTCTGTCGGGCGACGTCGTCGGCGGATGCGGCGGTCGCGCCGGCCGCGGAGAACAGGGGCAGTGCGAACACGGCGATCCCCAGGCCGAGGATCGCCAGCGACGCGAGCGCGCCGATGAGGTTGACCAGCTTCTTGTTCACGGCTCACTCCGATTCCGGGGCGAAAGCCCCCGTGTAGGCCGACTGGTCGAGGTCGACCCGCACCGTATAGGTGAAGACGCCGTCCGCCGACGTCAGTTCGGCCAGGTCGGCCGCGCGCATGCCGGGCGCCGAACGCAGTCGCGTGGCCGCGAAGTCGATCGCTACGGGGCTGGTGAACGTGACGGTTCCCGAGACTCCCGTGCCCGTGGCCGGATCGGAGCCCGCCACGGGCGCCGGCCCCGCGTCGAGAGCGTACTCGGTGATGACGACCCCCGCCGGAAGATGGTCGGCGATGACGTCCATCACCGGCTCCCACGCGAGATCGCCGGCCATCGAGTCCGTGCGCATCGACTCCAGCGCGCGGCGGGTGGACAGCGCCCGGCTGACGTCCGACAGCTCGGCGATGCCGCTGAGGATGTGCTGGGTGCGCGCCTGCTCGGCGGCCAGGCGCAGGGATGCCGCCATGTTGTAGGCGAACGCGCCGCCCACGGCGAGGGCAGCGACCGCGAGGGCGGCGATACCGACGTACCCCCACGTGCGCGCCCGGGACAGCATGTCGCGGCGGCGCATCTCGGAGGGAGGAAGCAGATCGACCCGCGGCAGGGCGCCCAGGGGGAGGACGGGCGCGCGCGACGTGAGCAGGCTCATCGAAGTCCTCCCAGCAGAAGCGATACGGTGCCGGCCAGCCGCGGCCCGGCCGCAGCGGGCAGCGCGAACGATCCGGCGGGGCCGACGAGGTCGGTGGCGGTCACGGGCGTGACCGGGGTTCCCATGACCCGTGCCACGGCCTCGAGGAGGCGCGGGTGGGCGGCGTGGGCGCCCGCGACCCAGGTGCTGTCGATCGGCACCGACTCTGGGCGGTCGCGGTAGAAGCTCACGGTGCCCTTCAGTCGGCCGACGAGGTCGATCAGCGCCGCCTGCACGTCGGGATGCAGCGGCTCGTCGCCCGCGGCTTCCGGCGCGACGGCGCGCGCGGGCGGCTCTGCGGCGCCGGTGCGTTCGCGTCGGAGCGTGGCCCGCGAGACGACCGTGATGCTCTCACCCGCGGTGCCCGCCGCGGGCCGGGCGACCTCCGCGCCCCCCGGGGGCGGAGCATCCACGGGGGGAGCGACGATGTCGATGGGCACCACGCGGACGAAGCGGGGGATGCCGTCGGTCGCGATCACGATGTGGGTCGTGTGCTCCCCGATCCCCAGGAACAGGGCGGTCCGTCCGGGCGGGGCGAGGGCCGCCAGCGCCCGGGAGTAGCCGAAGGCGACGAGGTCGATCGACGTCGCGCGCAGTTTCGCCTGGACGAGCGCCCCGACGAGTTCCTCCATGTGCTCGGCGACGGCGGCCACGAGCAGCCCGTGCACCCCTCGCTCGTCCTGCCTCGTGGGCACGAAGTCGAGCACCGCCTGGTCGACGGGCACGGGCAGGCGGTCTTGCACCTCGAAGGGCAGCGACTGCCGGATCTGCACCGGGTTGGTCAGCTGCGTGGAGTGCTCCCGGACGAGGATGCGGCGGTTTCCCACGCCCAGCACGACGTCGCGGCTGGAGATCCGCGCGTCGGCCCAGAGGCGCTGCAATGCGACGGCGACGGCGTCACGATCGAGGATCTCCGAGTCCTTCGCCGCTCCGGGCGGAAGCGCCACCTCGCCCGCGGCCACGAGCATCGGTGTGCGCCCCGTGGTCACCTCCACGGCGCGCACGCTCGTCTCGGTGATCTCCACCGCCACCTGCGTCTTCGCCATCAGCTCGCCTCCCTCACAGCACCGGGTACAGCGATGCGTACGACTGCCCGATCACCTCGCCCGCGAAGAGGCCCACCCACGCGCCGGCGACGATCCACGGACCGAAGGGGATGGCCGAGCGCCGGCCGGCCCGACGTCCCATCAGCAGGGCTATGCCGAACACGCCGCCGAGCGCGAACGCGGCGAACGCGCCGATCACCAGCGGCCACCAGCCGAGCCACGCCAGCATGAGCCCGACCCCCGCGGCCAGCCGGACATCGCCCCCGCCCATGCCGTCGGGGCGCACGAGACGCAGGATCGAATAGAAGGCATGGAGCGCGCCGGCGCCGATCACGGCACGGGCGAACGCCCAGCCGTCCGCGCCGAGGACGCACGCGACGGCGAGGAAGCCGGCGCACACCACGAGCGTCGTGGAGGTGATCGCGTGTGGCAGGCGGCGGGTGTCGAGGTCGATGGCGGTGAGGACGATCCCGGCGGCGGCGAACCAGAGGTACGCCGCAAGCACGCCCAGCTGTGCGGTGACCGGGCCGGCGAAGGGCTGCGCCTCCGCCAGCGCACCCAGCACATCGACGGCAGTGTTCGGCGGCGGCGGCGTGCCGCCGAGCAGACCGGTCGACGCGGCCCACCACACGGCCACCCCGGCGAAGACGACGCCGGTCGCGAGTTCGACCAGCGGATAGCGCACGGGGATGGCGGTGGCGCACGAGGCGCAGCGCCCGCGCAGCACGAGCCACGACAGCAGCGGCAGATTCTGCCACCAGCGCACCGGAGCGTCACATGCCGGGCAGCGGCTCTCGCGCAGCAGCGAGACGCCGGCCGGCACGCGGTACGCCACGACGTTGAGGAACGACCCGATGACGAGACCGAGCACGCCGGCCAGCACCGCGACGAACATGAGGATGGGCGCGGAGGTCACGGCATCCCCACATCCCGGCGCGACACGACAGCGCCGAGGGCGTAGTCGCCGGTCTCGACGACGGCCGGGACGCCGCCGTAGCCGCCGTCCGGTGCCGGCATCCCGGGAAGGTTCATGAGTTCGCCTTTGATCGTGATCTGGCCGCCGGAGTTGAAGCCGTTCGTGTACAGCGAGCCGAGCAGCACGCCGCCGCCCGACACCGACAGCCGGCAGGGTGTGTAGATGAGGGAGCGCACCCCATCGAGGTTCGCGCCGTTCGTGTCGAAGTTCGTCGCCGTCGCACCATGGGGGCAGCTCGGCTTGTCGTCGTCGACGGTGTCTTCGGTGATGAACCACACCCGCGGCGCCGCCCCGGCGGCCGACTTCATCGTCAGACCGGTGGTGTTGTACTTCTTGGCCAGGAGCACGACGTGCGAGGCCTTGAGCACCGGTGACGGATTGCCGCCGGCGTTGGAGGTCAGGTGAGGGCACGCGCGACCGTCGACGACGACGGTGCCGGTGTAGTTGGCGAGGTCTTTCCACCCCTGGTTGGCGAAGGTGCCGTTGTTCTCATTGAAGTACCGGCACGACGTGGTGCTCATGTCGGAGGCGTTCCGCAGGGTGATGACGGCAGCGCCCGGCCAGTCCGAGGATTTGTACGTGTAGTCGAACCAGCCAGGCAGCGTCGGCGGCGGAACGGCGGGGATCGCGGCGCTCTGGACGACGCCGCCCTGGACACGCCCGCCGTTGATGGATGGCGTCTGACCCGTCGGAAGGGTCACCCTGCCCTCGATGTCGCGGTTGTTGATCGTGACCGCTCCACGGGCGATGACGTCGGTGTGCATGCGTGCGCCGCTCCACAGAAGATCGAGCGCACCGCCGACGCGCACCGTCGACAGGGGTGAGCCGGCCGGGCCGCCGATGCTGCTGTTGATGCGGGAGACGCCCGTGCCGGCGGCGATGATGTCGCCGGCCACCGTGGTGGCGCCACCGTTGAAGGTCACGGTGCCTCCGGCGTAGATGTCGCCGGTGACGTGGCATCCGTCGGAGGAGGTCACATCGCCGCCGACGATGAGGTTGCCGGGGATGCCGAGGCGGCAGCCGAAGGGGCCCTTCACCGACACGAGCTGGGGTTCGTTGCCGCCGTGGGCCAGGAGCGTGACCTGCCCCATCGTCGACCCCTCGTACAGCACCAACCCCACCGGTGTGAGGGAAGGGTCGACGATCTCGGTGGTTTCGGCGACCAGGGAGTACACGGTGCGGACGGTGGCGGATGCTCCGGACGCCGTGCCCGTCGCCGTGAGTGTCGCCGCCGTCCGGGCGGCGTCGCACACGACGGTCGCGGTGTAGTTCGCCCCGCCGCCGTTCCCGGGGAGGGACCCGCCGGGAACGGCGGTCGCGCACACCTCGCCCGCC
This sequence comes from Microbacterium sp. Z10_103, assembly GCF_058310455.1. NCBI lineage: Bacteria > Bacillati > Actinomycetota > Actinomycetes > Micrococcales > Microbacteriaceae > Microbacterium > Microbacterium sp. Z10_103. Next base: position 3,113,761 of record NZ_JBZEGK010000001.1, on the reverse strand, counting down.
TTGGCTGCGGCGACGGCCTCGGCCATCCCTGCGTCGGCGGCGGCCTGCGCCTGGAGGCTCTCGCGGACGCCGACTGCGCTGCGGGTTGTGTTCACGACCGCGGCCGAAAGCGTGACGGTGAGAAGTCCCAGCACCAGCGCGATCACGATCACCGAGATGAGGGCGGCGCCGCGGTCATCGTCCACCGACGCCCGACGAAGGGGGCGGCTCACCAGCATCGGATCGGCGCTCCGTTCTGGCGTGCCCGCGCGACGGCGGAGCCGGCCACCGAGGCGAGGCTCCGCTCGTTCAGCTGCGGCTGCTCGGCCGCGGCGATCGTGAGATTCCACGACAGGCGGCTCCCGTCCCACGTGAAGTACGGCCGCGGGGAGCCCGCCGAGTCGGTGGCCGACTGGGCATGCTCGGCCAACGCGCCCCACGTCGCGGTGGGGGCGGGTACGGCCGCCGTGGCGCTCAGACCGGGGTAGGTGCGGGCGCGCACCTCGAACCGCCCGTCCGCGCCGGCGCGGCGGCCGGCCGCATCCCATGTCTCGAGATCGACCACGGCCCAGGCCCGGCATTCCCAGCCCGAGCCCCCGGTGGCCACGCGCGCGCGGACGACGGTGCCGCCGCCCACCGTCGCCGTCACCGAGACCGCGGAGGCGTTGCGCACGCTCGTGGTGAGCGACGTGCTGATCGCCTGGAGCCGGCCCGTGGCGAGGTCGCGATCGCGCGTGGCGGCGTTCGCCTGCAGAGTGGTCACGAAGATCGTCGCGACGAGCCCGAGCAGCACGGCGCTCACGAAGACGGTGATGAGCAGCTCGATGAGGGTGAGGCCGGCGTCGGCGCCGGCCGGCCCGGAGGGGGCGGTCACGGCGCGGTCACCACGATCTTGGTCGCCATGGTGACCACGGCCGCCGCGGGGTCGGATGCTCCGGGGTCGCGCACGACGACGGTGACGGTGAGCGCTGCGGGGTAGGCCGCCGGGCACGCGGCCGGGGAGAGGTCGGCGACGAGGCCCGAGCCGGCGGGATCGGGGAAAGCGGTGCGTGCTGTGCCCCGCACCTCGGTGCACGAGTTCGCGGACTCATCGGGGAAAAGCGCCCGGACGGCGGCGAGCTCACCGGAGGCGAAGGCATCGGCGGCGACGGCGTCACGGTTACCCGCGCTCAGCTTCGTCGCCTGCAGGGCCAGCGGCAGGATCGCCATGGCGATCACGGCGAACAGCAGCATCGCGATCACGACCTCGACGAGGCCGATGCCGTCGTCGAGGTCGTGAACACGGTGTTCGCCGCGCATGCGCTGCGTCCTTCGGGGGGAGGGGGGATGAGGAACGGCCGGGCCGACGCTGGGGACGTCGGCCCGGCCGGGGGAGGGGGCTTAGTTAGCAGCCAGGCCCGGAGGTTTGAGGCGTGGGGTCGCCGGTGCGGGTGGCGGTCACGCAGAAGTTCTCGATGGAAAGCGTCGTGCCTGTGCCACTCGGGCCGACGGCGATGCTCAGGGTGACGTCATCGGTGTTGAGGTTCGCGAGGGAGGTCGCTGACGGCTCGGTGTCGCGCGCGAATTCAGCGGCCGCCTGACTTGCGCCGTTGGCGGCCAGCGTCTGGTCGGCGCTGTCTTGGGCCTGTCCCTGCAGGCCCATGAACACGGGCACCGCGATGGCGGCGAGGATGCCGAGGATCACGACGACGACGATGAGCTCGATGAGCGAGAAGCCGGACTCGCCGGTCTCCTCTTTGCGACGCTTGAGGGCGTCGAGGTAGTTCTTCATGGGGGTCTCCGATGCTGGGGATGAAATTCGGGGTGCGAGAGGTGGGTCTCCCACGCTTCCCACCATGACGGCTGCACCTCAGGTCACCGTTACCCCCCGGTCAGTCGTTCCTCAGCGTTCCCTCAGGTCCGATGGTCTCGCGGCTCGGCCGCGAAGTTGAGCCGATCCATATCAAGTTCATTTGACAGGCCTCGGCGCTGCCCGGTAACCTTGAGTCATCGCGGCTCAACCCCTCGTCGGTGCGAGCATCACCCCGGGCTCACCCCTGGGATGTCGGGCCGCGCAGACTTCACAGCAACCACGAGCCGCCGCATCCGGCGGTTCATACGAAGGAGAGAACACATATGCCCCGTGCAGTGGGAATCGACCTCGGTACGACCAACTCGGTCGTGAGCGTCCTCGAAGGCGGCGAGCCGAAGGTCATCGCGAACGCCGAGGGTTTCCGCACGACCCCCTCGGTCGTCGCATTCACGAAGGATGGCGAGGTGCTCGTCGGCGAGACCGCCAAGCGCCAGGCCGTCACGAACGTCGACCGCACCGTGTCCAGCGTCAAGCGCCACATGGGCACCAGCTGGACGTTCGACGTCGACGGCAAGAAGTGGACGCCGCAGGAGATCTCCGCGCGCATCCTCCAGAAGCTCAAGCGCGACGCCGAGGAGTACCTGGGCGACTCGGTCACCGACGCGGTCATCACCGTGCCGGCGTACTTCAATGACGCCGAGCGCCAGGCGACGAAGGAAGCCGGCGAGATCGCCGGTCTGAACGTCCTCCGCATCATCAACGAGCCGACCGCGGCCGCTCTGGCGTACGGACTGGACAAGGGCAAGGAGGACGAGCTCATCCTCGTCTTCGACCTCGGTGGCGGAACGTTCGACGTGTCGCTGCTCGAGGTGGGCAAGGACGACGACTTCTCCACGATCCAGGTGCGCTCCACCGCCGGTGACAACCGCCTCGGTGGTGACGACTGGGACCAGCGCCTCGTCGAGTACTTCATCAAGCAGTTCAAGGACACCACCGGTGTCGACGTCTCCGGCGACAAGATCGCGTTGCAGCGCCTCAAGGAGGCCGCTGAGCAGGCGAAGAAGGAGCTTTCGAGCTCCACCTCCACCAGCGTCAACCTGCCGTACCTGTCGCTGACCGACTCGGGCCCGGTGTCGCTGAGCGAGACCATCACGCGTGCGAAGTTCGAGGACCTCACCAAGGACCTCCTCGACCGCACGAAGAAGCCGTTCGAAGACGTCATCCGCGAGGCCGGCGTCAAGGTCGAAGACATCGCGCACGTCGTCCTCGTGGGCGGCTCGACGCGTATGCCCGCCGTTGCCGAGCTCGTCAAGCGCGAGGCCGGCAAGGAGGCCAACAAGGGCGTCAACCCGGATGAGGTCGTCGCCGTCGGCGCCGCGCTCCAGGCCGGTGTGCTGAAGGGCGAGCGCAAGGACGTCCTCCTCATCGACGTCACCCCCCTGAGCCTCGGTATCGAGACCAAGGGCGGCATCATGACGAAGCTCATCGAGCGCAACACCGCCATCCCCACCAAGCGGAGCGAGACCTTCACGACCGCCGACGACAACCAGCCGTCGGTCGCCATCCAGGTCTTCCAGGGCGAGCGTGAATTCACGCGCGACAACAAGCCGCTCGGCACGTTCGAGCTGACCGGCATCGCCCCGGCCCCCCGCGGCATCCCGCAGGTCGAGGTCACCTTCGACATCGACGCGAACGGCATCGTTCACGTCTCGGCGAAGGACAAGGGCACCGGCAAGGAGCAGTCGATGACGATCACCGGCGGCTCGTCGCTGGCCAAGGACGACATCGAGCGCATGGTGCGCGAGGCTGAAGAGCACGCCGCCGAGGACAAGAAGCGTCGCGAGTCCGCCGAGACCCGCAACCAGGCCGAGACCCTGTCGTACTCGGTGGAGAAGCTCCTCAAGGACAACGAGGACAAGCTGCCCGCCGAGGTCAAGACGTCGGTGCAGGCCGACGTCGACGCCCTCAAGTCGGCGCTCGCCGGCGAGGATGACGACGCCGTGAAGACGGCGTTCGACAAGCTCAGCCAGAGCCAGAGCGCGATCGGCGAGGCGATCTACGCCTCGTCGCAGCAGCCGACCGCGTCGGACGAAGCTCCGGCCGGCACCCCGGGAGACGGCACCACGCCGAACCCCGAGGAGGACGTGATCGACGCTGAAGTCGTCGACGACGAAGACGAGAAGAAATAAGTAGGAGTTATGGCAGACAAGGACGACGCAACGTTCCCTGAACCGAACGAGGCTCAGGGCTCGGGCGCCGCTCCTGACGAGACGACGGGGTCGGATGCCTCGGGTGCACAGCCCGACGCGGCATCCGGCCCCGCGCCGTCGGGCGAGGCGGAAGGGCAAGAAGACTTCACCATCGACGACATCCTCGGTGCTCAGCAGACCGCTGAAGCCGCCGCGGAGGACCAGCCGCTCGAGGGTGGTCAGGGAACGTCCATCGACGAGCGCGAGTCGACTCTTCTCAGCGACCTCAAGCGTCTGCAGGCGGAGTATGCGAACTATCGCCGTCGCACCGAGGAGCAGCGTGAGCGGGAGATCGAGCGCGCGAAGGGCGAGGCCGCCAAGGGCCTGGTCCCTGTGCTGGATGACCTCGACCGCGCCGCGAAGCACGGTGACATCGAAGCCGGCACCCCGTTCGCTGCGATCGGCGAAAAGGTCCGTACGGTGGCCGAGCGCCTGGGCGTGGTGTCCTATGGGCAGGCCGGCGAGCCGTTCGACCCGCAGCAGCACGAGGCCATCTTCCAGGCACCGACCCCGGGCACGACCGTGCCGACGATCCTCGAGGTGGTCGAGCTCGGCTACCGTCTGGGCTCCGTGGAGTTGCGACCCGCGAAGGTCGTCGTCGCCGTCCCGGCTGAGTAGGAGCAGGTATGGCGAGTCAGGATTGGTTCGACAAGGACTTCTACAAGGTCCTCGGCGTCGACAAGGACGTCAGTGAAGCCGACCTGAAGAAGACCTACCGCAAGCTGGCCCGGAAGTATCACCCGGACTCCAACCCGGGGGATGCCAAGGCCGAGGCGACGTTCAAGGAGATCAGCGAGGCGTATGCCGTGCTGAACGATCCGGAACAGCGCGCCGAGTACGACCAGATCCGGGCCATGGGCTCCGGCGCCCGTTTCACGGCGGCTGGAGGCAACACCGGCGGCTTCGAAGACGTGTTCAGTGCGTTCGGGCAGGGTCGAGGAACCCGCGCCCGGGCGAACGACGCCGGCTTCGACGACTTCTTCACGATGTTCGATCAGGGCGGCGCGAGCTTCGGCACCGGGCGGTTCGGACAGCCCAGCGGAGGATTCCGCGGCTTCGGCGGTCCGCAGCGCGGCGCTGACGTGACCGCGCGCACCACGATCGACTTCGTGACCGCGACGAAGGGCGAAACGATCTCGCTGCAGGGCGAGGACGGCAAGCCGTTCAAGGTGAAGATCCCCGCGGGCGTCTCGGACGGGCAGAAGATCCGCCTCCGCGGGCGCGGCCGGCCGTCTCCGGACGGGGGCGAGCCCGGCGACATCGTCGTGCAGGTCGCGGTGCGTCCGCATCCGGTGTTCACCCGTGACGGGCTGAACCTTCGGGTGACCGTGCCGGTCACCTTCACGGAGGCCGCGCTCGGGGCCACCATCGAGGTGCCCACGCTCGGCGGAGATCCGGTGAAGCTCCGGGTCGCCCCCGGCACACCGTCGGGTCGGGTTCTGCGGGTCAAGGGTCGCGGCGTTCAGACGTCGAAGGGCACCGGCGACCTCCTCGCCGAGGTCCAGGTGGTCGTGCCCTCGCATCTCGACGGCGCAGCCCGAGAGGCACTGGAGCGCTTCTCCGAGCTGGAACCCCGGGAGAATCCGCGCGCCGACCTGATGGCGAAGGCTCGCGGCTGATGACCGGAGAAGAGCTGGCACGACGTGGGTAACGGCGACATCGACGAGGACACCCCGATCTTCGCGATCGCGGTGGCCGCCGAGCTGTCGAACATGCACCCGCAGACGCTGCGGCAGTACGACCGCATCGGCCTCGTCGTCCCCGCGCGCACGCAGGGTGGTTCGCGCCGCTACTCGACGCGGCATGTCCAGCAGCTGCGTGAAGTGGCGCGGCTGTCCAGCGAGGGCATGAGCTTGCCGGCGATCGCACGGCTGCTCACTCTCGAACAGCAGGTGCACGAGCTGCACCGCCGGGTCTCCGACCTGGAGCGCCAGCTCACGGTCGAGCGCCAGACCCGCCCGGGCGCCCGAGTTTTCGCCGCCGGCGCCACAGGCGCTGTCGTGCCGCTGCGTCATGGCGTGCGGGTGCGGCGGGCCACCGACGTGGTGCTGTGGCGTCCGCGGCATCCCTCTTCCGACTCCGAGTCGCCCGCCGAAGAGGACTGAGCCGCCCGCGGATGCGGCCCTCCGCGGGTCGCTCATCCCTGCGAGTGAACGGCTTCCCGCCGAACGGACGGGTAAACCGCGCGGGAAGGTCGTGCACTGGACACGGGGCCGTGCATTCGCGCCCCGGGGCGGGGGGTTCCTTACTCCCGAGTGAGGGTGGTCAACGCCGGCGGCGTGCGCGTTCGGCGAGCGCGTCCAGGGCCTGCAGGACATCGCGAGCCGCCCATGTGCGGTTCCGCCGCCCCGAACCGACCTGCGTGAGGATGCCGTCGTCGACCAGGCGGTCGATCGCGAGGAGGGCGTTCGGCGCTGTGACGCCGAGGTGCGACACCGCCAGACGCGAATTGATCACGGGCTGGCGTTCCAACAACTCCATCAGGCGGCGGGCCGCCGACCCTTGACGTGACGTCGCGCGATCCCGCCAGGATGCGCGTACCGCGTCGAGGTCGTCCATGAGCACGCGACTGGAGGCGACTGCCATATGGGCTGCGCCGGCGAACACGTCCACGATGGGATCGACGTGGCCGGCGCGGTACTTGGTGAGCGCGTCGAAGTACTCCGCGGTGTCCTGCAGCAGCCCGGCGGAGAGCGGGATGACCACGGCGCGCGTGACGTCTGCGCGCCGGAGCATCGCCTGCATCAGTGCTCGTCCCGTCCGTCCGTTCACCTCCAGGAAGGGATGGATGGTCTCGTACTGCGCGTGGGCGATCGCGATCTGTGCGAGAGCCGGTACGTCCGTGCGGCGGATGAAGCCCACCAGGTCGGTCATGAGCTCGGCGACGCGAGACTGGTGGGGCGGGACGAACGAGGCACGCTGAGGCCCCAGCGAACCGCCGCCGATCCATACCTGCTGGTCCCGCCATCGGCCACGCCGATCGGGCCGTGTGGAGGCCATCAGTGTCCGCTGGATCTGAACGATCGCGTCCTCGGTGAGAGACCCCGCGAGACTGAGCGCCACCTCATCCGCACGGACATGGGAGGCGATCTGTCGCGCGGCCGGTTCGAGGGACTCGTCGATACCGGCGAGCATGAGAGCGCCCGCGGACGCGGTGACGCGTTCGATCGCTGAGCTGGCCGTGCACTCGGCGCGCAGCAGAAGCGCCGGGAGCGCAGCATCCCGTCCTCCCAACTCGGCGTCGAGCCGGATCAGGTCGCCGGTCGCGTCGAACGCGCGCGAGAGCGTGTCGGGTGCCAGCGGCAGCGCGCGCGAGGAGACCGACGGCGGCACAGAAGCTCGGTAGGGTCCGGACACGGCGCGATGGGGGCTGAAGGAGTCACGGACGTCCGCGGCCGGCTCCCACGTGCGCTCCTCGTACGAGACGGCTGGCCACGTCATGGTGCTCCCCGTCATGAGTCCAGACTACTGTTCTGGATAGCTGCGCATCCGATAATAAGGCCCCGGTTGCGATCGGCTCTGCTGCGTACCGACCACATGACTGGCCTTGTGGTCGGTACTGACGAAAACGGCCTGTTCCCACTTTGACTCTCCCTCCCGCTGCTTCCTAGAGTCGCCAAGTCGGCCACTGGCGGCCGAGCGAGAGAGGGCCCCGATGACGTCGTACTCCCTGTGGATGCTCGAGTATTCGCACTGTCTGGAGCAGCCGATGGGGTGCATCTTCTACGGGGTGTGGGACGGCTCGACGCGCATGTTCGCGTACTCGTACGTCTACGTCGAAGGCGCCGGTCACAAGATCCTCGTCGACGTCGGCCACGACAACCGCGGCTCGAACAAGGCCTACAACGACGTGAACGACATCGTCGACTTCCAAGCCCCTGATGCGGTGCTCGCGAAGGTGGGCGTCAAGCCCGAGGACATCGACACCGTCATCCTCACGCACGCTCACTACGACCATGCCGGCGCGGCACGCTACTTCCCCAACGCGACCTTCTATCTGCAGCGCGTCGAGTTGGAGAGTTCGCGATGGGCCCTGGAGAACGCCCACCTCTACGCCTCGATCATCGGCGCCCTCGACCCTGAGGATGTGTCGATGCTGGAGGAGATGGCCGCGGATGGGCGGCTGCGCCTCCTGGACGGACCCGTCGAGAACCTCTTCCCGGGCCTGCACATCCGTACGGCGCTGGATACCCACACCATGGGCGGGCAGTACGTCGTCGTGGACGACGGCGACGACAGCTGGGTCATCACCGGTGACGCCATGTACTCCTACGAGAACGCCGAAGGGATCGGCGGCTCCGGTGTGCCGGTGAACATCGGCTTCGGCGGGGGCAGCGGGTGGCGAGGGCTCCAGATCATCGACGAGATGGCCCGCACCGCCCGCGACACCGACCGACTCGTCATCGTGCACGAGTACGACACGTTCCGGCGCCACCCGTCGCGCACGTACGAGGACGGCCTGAGCGTCGCCGAGCTTCTGCTCGCGTCGGGGGTCCCCTCGCGCATCACGACCCGGGACCCCTCATAGACGACTGGGCACCCGAGCCCGGATCATCCCCACCACCAAGAAGGAGAGAAATGCGCAAGAACAGAGCGGTTCTCGCTACAGCGCTGAGCGTCACGGCCCTGATGGCCCTGTCGGCCTGCAGTGTCCCGAGCGAATCGGGCAGTGAGCCCGAAGCCGGCGGCAACGCAGGCGACAGCACCCTGCTGGGCATCGTCACCATCAGTGCGACCGATGCCAACAACGCCCGCGTGATCGCGGGCGCCACCGAGGCGGCGGAGGAGGCCGGCTGGACCGTCGAGGTGGTGGATGCGGCAGGAAACGCCGACCAGGCCAACACGGCCATCCAGAACTTCGTGAACAAAGACGCCGGCATGATCTTCGACCTCGTGTTCCCGACGACGTCTCTGGGTGCGGGTCTGACAGCAGCGGAGCAGGCCGGCATCCCGGTGGCGACGTGGGGCGGCGGCGACGGCACCGGAGTCGTCCTCACCGCGGGAGATGGAGCGCCCTTCGCCGAGCCGGCGACCCAGGCCCTCATCGAATCGATGGAGGGCGAGGGCGAGGTCCTGGCCCTGACCTACCGCACCGGCCAGGTCTGCCGCGACCGCGAGGTGCTCTTCGATGAGATGCTCGCCGAGTCGGCGCCGGACATCACCGTGACCAAGAACGAGGTGAACATCCCCGGCTTCCTCCAGGACGGCGCACGTTACGCCAACGCCTGGATGGCCGCCCACCCGGCAGGCAGCAAGAACCTGGCCGTCTGGGGATGCTGGGAGGACCCCACCCTCGGCGCCATCTCCTCCATCAAGCAGCAGGGGCGCACCGACATCCTGACCTATGGGATCAACGGCTCCAGCACCGCCATCAAGGCGGTTCAGGATGGCGAACTGACGGCGACGGTCTACGAGGACGCGTTCCTCGAGGGCCGCACGATGTTCGAGACCGTCCTCGCCGCGATCGAGGCGGAGGACTTCACCCCCCAGCGGATCGACGTGCCGGGTGTGCTGGTGACCTCGGAGAACATCGACGAATTCCTCGAAGAGCACCCGGAAGCGCTCGATTGATGAGCGCATCCGTACTACCTCCCCGTGTCGCCGACGGGCGGCACGGGGAGTTCCCCCCGCTCCTGTCGGTGCGGGAGATCAGCAAGAGCTTCGGAGGCGTGCAGGCGCTCGCCGGCGTCAGCTTCGACATCCGCCCGGGCGTCGTTCACGGATTGATCGGCGCGAACGGTGCAGGCAAGTCCACGCTGATCAAGTGTCTTGCCGGCATCGAGACGCCCGACTCCGGGGAGATCCTTCTCGAGGGCGAGCCGGTGCGCATCGTGACGCCCGATGACGCGTCCGCTCGGGGGCTGGCATTCATCCATCAGGAGATGAGTCTCATCCCCGGCTGGAGCGTGCTGCGGAACATGATGCTCGGTCAGAAGCCGCCCACCACGGTGGGGCTGATCGACTGGCGCCCCGCTCGCGAACGGGCCCGCCGGGTCGCGGAGCGCCTCGGCATGCGCTTCAGCATCTCCGCGAACGTCGACGACCTGAGCACCGCCGACCAGTGGCTCGTCCTCATCGGGCGGGCGCTGATGCGGGACGCGCGCCTGATCGCCATGGATGAGCCGACGGCGTCCCTCTCGGCGGAGGAAGCCACCCGCCTGCACGCGATCATCCGCGAGCTGGCGGCCTCGGGGACGGCGGTCGTCTTCGTGTCGCACCGACTGGACGAAGTCAGCGAGCTCTGCGATGACGTCACCGTCTTCAAGGACGGCGCCGTCACCCGGCGCACCGTCGCCGAACGCTCCTCCAAGGCCGACCTCGTGCGCGCCATCGTCGGCCGCGACATCGAGATCGCGGAGCACGGGCACGAGCCCGCGCCCACCGGATCGCCCGTGCTGGAGGTGACGAGCGTCAGTGACGCCCGTCTCGTGCGGGGCGTGTCTCTGACGGTGCATGCGGGAGAGGTCGTCGGGCTGGGCGGGCTCGTCGGCGCAGGACGCACCGAGGTCGCACGTCTCATCTACGGCGAGGCCGCGCGCACCGCGGGGTCGATCCGTCTGGACGGCCGTGAGGTGCGGTTCCGGGAGCCGGCCGACGCCGTGCGCGCGGGAATGGGCCTCGTGCCGGAGGAGCGTCGCTCAGAAAGCCTCTTCCTCGACCGCTCCATTGACTTCAACATCAACGTGGCCAAGCTCGCCGGCCTCCGCTGGTCGCGGGTGTGGCCGCTGCTCCGGCTGAGGGCAGGGCGCAAGCGCGCCCAGGCCATCGCCCGCGAGGTCACCGTCAAGGCACGCGACGTCAGTGACCCGGTGGGCTCCCTGTCCGGAGGCAACCAGCAGAAGGTGGCCATCGCACGATGGCTGCTCGATCAACCGCGCCTGCTGATCCTCGACGAACCCTCCCGCGGCGTGGATGTGGGCGCCCGCGCGGAGGTGCACCGTGTCGTCCGTGAGCTCGCGGCGCGCGGGACCGCGGTGCTGGCCATCTCCTCAGATAACGAAGAACTCGTGGGTCTGTGCGACCGGGTCCTGGTGATGGCAGAAGGCCGCATCACGGGCGAACTCGTCGGACCGGCGATCACGACCGATCGCCTCCTCTCGCTCAGCTTCGAGCGGGAGAACGGAAAGGACGCAGCATGACCTCGACCACAGCCGACCCGGCGGCGCAGCCGACCGGCTCCAGCCCGGTGGCGCCGGCGCCGAAACCCCTTCGGGCGAAGAGCCGCGCGGGCAACGTGGCGCTCCTGATCGTCTCCAAATACGGCACGCTCATCGCGATGGCGCTGATGGTGATCATCTTCGCCCTCCTCGTGCCCAACGGGGCGTTCTTGAGCCCCAACAACCTGCTCAGCATCGTCAACCAGTCCGCCCTGACCGCGATCATCGCCTGCGGCCTGACGATGGTGCTCGTCGTGGGGGAGTTCGACCTGAGCGTCGGATACGCCGCGAGCCTTGCCGGCGTGCTGGTGACGGGACTGATCGCCAATCAGGGCCTTCCGCTGATCCTCGCCATCCTCGTCACCCTGATGGTGGGCGGCGGAATCGGCGCAGTGAACGGTGTGCTGGTCACCAAAGCCCGGGTCAACGCCGTCGTCGCGACCCTCGGTGTCGGGACGATCCTGACCGGTCTCGCGTTCGGTTACACGGCGGGGTCTCCGATCACGCAGGTTCCGGTCGAGTTCACGTGGATCACGCTGGCGCGTTTCCTGGGCATTCAGAACCCGATCTGGTTCATGGCAGCGGTCGTGGCTCTCCTGTGGATCATCCTCAACCGCACGGCGTCGGGTCAGCGCATTCAGGCGGTGGGGGCCAACACCAAGGCCGCACGCCTGGCAGGCATCCGCACGGACCGGTCGAAGATCACCGCGTTCGTGATCGCGGGCGTCTGCGCCGCCATCACCGGCATCCTCCTCGCCTCGATCCTCGGAAGCGGCACCGTCAGCGCCGCCGACGGCTACCTCATGGACTCCTTCGCCGCCGTCTTCCTCGGCTCCGCGACGCTCCGCGACGGAGAGTTCCACATCGTCGGAACCCTCATCGGGGTCCTGGTGGTCAGCGTCGGCTTCAACGGGCTTGCTCTGCTGGGAACTCCGACGTTCTGGCAGTTCATCTTCAAGGGCGGAATCCTCGTTCTCGCCGTGGCCCTGTCCACCGTCGCCCGAAGATACGCCCGCGCCTGAACTCGCCCCGCCATCGAAAGGATCCACGGCATGACCGCTGTCTCGTGCGTCCTCGGGGTGGATGTCGGCACATCCAGCAGCAAGGGTGTGCTCGTCGACATCTCCTCCGGCGAGGTCCTCGCGTCGCAGTCGATCGCGCACGCCGTCTCACGGCCGCGCCCCGGCTGGGTGGAGATGGACGGGGAGGTGTGGTGGGAGGAATTCGTCGCCCTCACACGCTCGCTGTCGGCGGCCGTCCCGCACGCGACAGTCCGGGCCGTGGGCGTCAGCGGTATGGGCCCCTGCGTTCTGCTTACCGGCGACGACGGACGCCCCGTGCGGCCCGCCATCCTGTACGGGGTCGACTCGCGCGCAACGGCACAGATCGAACGGATGACGCGCGAGCTCGGTGAGGAACACATCACTGCGGTGGGCGGCTCGGCGTTGACCACGCAGGCCGGGGGACCCAAGATCGTCTGGGTCGCCGACGAGGAGCCTGCGATCTCCGCCCGCGCACGCCGGCTCTTCATGCCGGCATCGTGGCTCAGTCATCACCTGACGGGGGCGTACGTCCTCGACCACCAATCGGCGAGCCAGATGACGCCGTTCTATGACATAGAGAGTGCCGCCTGGTACGAGCCGTGGTGGGAACGGTACGCCGCCGGAATCGAGATGCCCGATCTCGCCTGGGCGGGCGACATCGTCGGGCGCGTGACCGCGGCTGCATCCGAGACGACCGGACTCCCCGCCGGCGTACCGGTGATCGCGGGGAGCATCGATGCCTGGACGGAGGCGGTGAGTGTCGGCGCGCACGGGGACGGCGATCTGATGCTGATGTACGGCACGACGATGTTCCTCATCGCCACGGGCACGCAGACGCTGCGGACGCCGTCGATGTGGACCACGGCGGGCGCGTTTCCCGGATCACGCAACCTCGCCGGTGGCCTCGCGACCTCCGGCGCGCTCACCGGGTGGTTGGCGGACCTCACCGGCGCCGACTATCCGGTCCTCCTTGCCGAGGCGGAGGAGTCCGGCCCGGGTGCGCGGGGACTGCTCACGTTGCCCTATTTCGCGGGTGAGCGCACGCCCATCCTCGACCCGGATGCGCGCGGCGTGATCGCCGGTCTCACCCTGGGCCATGGCCGCGGTGACCTGTACCGGTCGGCGTTGGAGGCGACGGCGTTCGGTGTGCGCCACAACGTGGAGACGATGCGGGCGGCGGGTGCGGACGTTCGCCGGGTCGTCGCCGTCGGCGGCGGGACGCAAGGCGCCTTGTGGCTGCAGATCGTCTCCGACGTGACCGGTCTCGTCCAAGAAGTTCCGCGTACGACGGTCGGCGCCAGCTTCGGAGCGGCCTTCCTGGCCGCGACCGCGGTCTCCGACTCGCCCCCCGACATCAACCTGTGGAACCCCGTCGTGTCCACGGTCCACCCAGACCCCACGGTGGGGGGCCTGTACGACGGCCTCTTCGCCGACTACCTCGACCTCTACTCAGCGACGACACCCGTCGTCCACACTCTCGCTGCCCGACAGCGAACGGAAGGATCCCCCTCGTGAGCACGTACACGTTGCCAGCCCCCCTCGTCCGACCCCAGTCCGCGCCGCAGACGGCGTACCTGATCGCGAGCGGCGATCTGCGTGAATCCGCCAACGTCGCCGGCTGGACGACTCAGGTCGAACTGGAGGCCGGCGTCACCGGCGTCCTCAACGATCTCGGTTGGGCTGTCGTGCGCGCGAACGAGGTCGACCCGGCCACGGGTCACGGGTTCATCTCGAGTCAGCGGATGGGGCTGGACGTGTTCACGCGGATACCCGTGGACGCCCCCCTCATCGTCGCCGAGGCGGTGTGGCAGTACTCGCACCACGTTCTGGCCGGACTGCGCACACACCGTGGCCCGATTCTCACCGTCGCGAACTTCGCCGGCGACTGGCCGGGACTCGTCGGGCTGCTGGGACTCAACGCCGGCCTCACCAAGATGGGGAAGGACTACGCGACCATCTGGTCGGTGGATTTCACCGACGAGTGGTTCGTTCGAGGCATCCAAGAGTGGACGCAGACCGGTCGCATCACCCACGATGCCTCCCACGTGCGGTCGCTGCCGCCGCTTCCGGACTCGCCCGAGACCGAGCTCGGACGGGCACTGGGCGACCAGCTGCTCGCCGAGAAAGCGATCATCGGCGTGTTCGACGAGGGCTGCATGGGCATGTACAACGCCATCTTCGACGACGAGCTGCTGAACCCCACCGGGATCTACAAGGAGAGGCTGTCCCAGTCGGCGCTGTACGCGGAGATGCTGCGCGTTCCCGACAGCGAGGCCGACGACGCATTCGACTGGCTGCTCTCGCGGGGGATGACGTTCCGGCTGGGAACGGACGAAGCCACCGAGCTCACCCGCGAACAGGTGCAGTGGCAGCTCAAGATGTACATCGCCGCGCTGCGGATGGCGGATGACTTCGGTTTGGATGCGGTGGGCATCCAGTACCAGCAGGGCCTGAAGGACCTGGTTCCGGCGTCCGACCTCGCCGAGGGCCTCCTCAACTCCACGGAGCGGCCGCCGGTATTCTCACGCGATGGCGAGCGGGAACTCTTCGCCGCCCGCGCTCTGCCTCACTTCAACGAGGCCGATGAGGGCGTCGCCGTCGACGCGCTCGTGACCGACCGGGTGTGGACCGCGATGGGTCTCGTGCCCGATAACACCCTTCACGACGTCCGCTGGGGTGAGGATTACGACGGCCGCTTCGTGTGGGTGTACGAGATCTCCGGCTCGGTGCCGGGCTCCCACCTCGGGGGATGGGACCGGGCCGAAGGCTGGCGCCAGGACCCCGTGTTCTTCCCTGCGGGAGGCTCGACCGTGAACGGCGTGTCCAAGCCCGGGGAGCTGGTCCTCTCGCGCGTGTTCATCGCCGAAGGGGTGCTGCAGGCCGACATCTTCCGGGGTACCGCCATCGAACTCCCGGCCGCGGAGACCGAGAGACGCAAGCGCGCCACCAACCCCGAGTGGCCGATCGCCCACGTCGTCCTTCACGACGTCTCCCGCGACCAGTTCATGGCGCGGCACAAGGCGAACCATGCCCAGGTCGTCTACGCACCGGATGCGGAGACCGCCGATAAGGCGCTTCTGGCCAAAGCCGCCATGTTCGACCGGATGGGCATCGCCGTGAACCTCGTCGGTCGAGTGGCCGGAATCTGAGGCCGGCATGCTCTTCGGCATAGATCCGCTTCTCAGCGGCGACCTCCTTCGCCACCTCGACCACATGGGCCATTCCGACCTCGTGGTCATCACGGATGCCCACTTCCCCGCCTTCCGGCTCGGCCGTGCGGTCGTGGAGGTCGCCGCCGACGCGCCCCGCGTGACGCGGGCCATCCGCACGGTCCTCACACTGGACGACCTGGATCCGGTCACGCTCATGCGCTCGGGAGAGACGTGGAACGCCGCGCAGGAGGAGATCATCGCGGCGGCCGACGTTGCGGAGGGCGCGGCGCGCGCCGTGGACCGCTTCGAGTTCTACGAGATCGCGGCATCCGCGCAACTCGTCGTGCGCTGCGCCGAGACCCGGACCTTCGCCAACGCGATCCTGAGCAAGGGGGTCATCCCGGCGTACGCCGATGCGCTGGGGCGCTAGCCCGCCCCAGCGCCGTCCCGCGGATGCGGCCTCCACGGTCATCCCTGGGAGTGAACGGCTTCCCGCCGAACGGACGGGTAAACCGCGCGGGAAGGTCGTGCAATGGACACGAGGCCGTGCATTCGCGCCCCGGGGCGGATCAGGGGTCGAGGCGGAGGATGTTGGCGGATTCGTCGAGCGACAGGTCTTCGACGACCCGGAGTGATCGCGCGATCGCGTCGACCGCGCCGAGCACCGTGCCGAAGCGCTCGCGGTCGGAGCATACGGCCGTGAGCGAGACGAAGGACGTGCCGGTGTCCCACGTGTAGCTCGCGAAGGGCGGCGTGCGGGGATCGCTGGGGAGGTCCATCACGAGCTTCTCGCCCACGCCGAGGTGCGGGTTTCGGAAGTCCTCCGTGTCGTCGTACTCCATGGGCATCGAGGCACGGGCCGCCCGCAGCTGCGGGGTCGCCTCCTGCAGCTGGGCCATGGCCACGAGCAGCTCGGGGTCTTCCTTCCACACCCACACGAGAACCCGGCCGTCGGCGCGGCGGAGCAGCAGGGGCGTCGCCTGGCTCATGGCCCACGCCAGGAAGCCGCTCCCCGGCCGGTCGCCCGCCCCGATCGCCCGCCCGGCCTGGCTCAGCAGCATCCGGATCGCCGCCTTGCGATGTCTGCGTCCACGGAACCCGAGGGATCCGGTGACGGGCACCCAGAGGGCGGGATCGGCGTCGGCCTGCAATCGCGGCATGACTCCAGGGTAGGACGTGCGGGTGCGCTTCCGGAGCGTGGGAAAGTGCCTCGGGTACAGTGGCCTTGCGCATGCACCGCACCGTGCGACCCGACCCGCCGCACAGATAGGCAGCCACCCGCCGTGACCACCCCTGCGACGCCTGACAGGACCGACGCCGCCCGCCCTCTCACCATCGTGGTGGGCTGCGATACCTTCTCTCCCGACATCAATGGCGCCGCCCGGTTCGCCGAGCGCCTGTCGGCCGGTCTGGTCGAGCGCGGCCACGCCGTCCATGTGATGGCGCCGAATGGGCAGTACCGTCACACGCCGCCGCACACGGAGGTCATCGAGGGACAGCCGATGACGCTGCACCGGCTTCCCTCTGTGCGCTGGCTCCCGCACGACTGGCTGCGCTTCGTCTGGCCGTGGCGCACGAAGCACTACGCGCGCAAGGTACTGGATGCGGTCAAGCCCGACGTCGTGCACATCCAGTCGCACATCGTGATCGGTCGCGGGCTCACCCGCGAGGCCCGCAAGCGCGGCATCCCGGTCGTCGCGACCAACCACGTGATGGCCGAGAACATCATCGACTTCACCGCGCTGCCCGACGCTCTCAACGACGTCGCGCTGAAGCTGGCGTGGGCCGACGCCAAGCGCACCTTCGACCTCACGCGCGCGGTGACCACGCCAACACGCAACGCGGCCGACTTCCTCGAGTCGACGATCGACATCACCGGGGTCATCCCGGTCAGCTGCGGGATCGACCGCCGCAACTACACCGCCGACCTCACGCCCCGCACCGAGAACCGAGTACTGTTCGTCGGCCGGCTCACGACGGAGAAGGGCATCGACGTCCTGCTGAAGGCGTTCGCGCGCCTCGACCCGTCCCTGGACGCGTCGCTCGACATCGTCGGCGGCGGCGACCAGCGCAATAACCTCGAGCAGCTCGCCGAGCAGCTGGGGATCTCCGACCGCGTGACCTTCCACGGGCCGGCCCCGGAGGACGAGCTGCGGGCGCTGTACACGCGCGCGAGCGTCTTCGCCATCGCCTCCATCGCGGAGCTGCAGTCCATCGCGACCATGGAGGCCATGGCATCCGGCCTGCCCGTCGTGGCGGCCAACGCCGTGGCTCTCCCGCACCTGGTCCACGACGGTGAGAACGGCTACCTCTTCGAACCGGGCGACGACGAGGAGATGGCCGCGCGTCTCACCGACGTGCTCACCGCGACCGCGGAGGAGCGCGTGCGGATGCAGCAGGCATCGCTCGACGGAGTGGTCATCCACGACATCGAACGCACCCTCGACACGTTCGAAGCGCTGTATCGCGGCACACCGCTGCCGGAGTAGAACGTGCACGTCGTGATGTTCGGCGACCAGCACGTCGAGTCATCCGGCGGTGCCCAGGTGTCGATGCGGCTGCAGCGGCGATTCCTCGAGCGCGCGGGTCACACCGTGACCGTGGTCGCCCCCCGCATGCACGGCGGGGGATCGTCCGACGAGCCCGACCCCGCCTACGTCGACCTTCCGTCGGTACCGGTGACGGTCGATCGCGAGTACTCGATGAGCTGGCCCGGCGCGCGCACCGACCGATTCGTGGATGCGGCGATGGCACGCCGCCCGAGCGTGGACCTCGTGCACGTTCAGGCGGACTTCTGGGGTGCCTTCATCGGGCACCGTTTCGCCCGGCGGCACGGGCTTCCCGTCGTTCACACGATGCACAATCGGGTCGACGTGGGCATCGCGGCTGTCGCGCCCTTTCCCCGTCTCGTGCTGCGCGTGCTCAACTCCTGGGCGCGCCGCGTCCTCGACGCGGAGATGCGGACTCCGGATCCGGGGCGCCGGGATGCGGCGGGGTCGGACGGATGGGCGTACCTGCGGAGGCTCGCCGCGGGAGCGGATGCGGTGACCGCCCCCTCGGCGCACTTCGCGCGGCGCCTCGAGGCCCACGACGTGTACCCGTCGGTCGACGTGGTGTGGAACGGGATCGACGATGACGTGCTCGACGCCACGCGTGCCGCGCCCCGCGCGGAGCGCACCGCGGGTCCGCCGCGGCTGGTCTGGGTGGGCCGGATGAGCGCGGAGAAGCGGCTCCTGCCCTTCCTCGACGCCCTCGCGGCCTCCGGTGTCGTCGCCGACGTCGAGGTGATCGGCGGCGGGGGACAACTCCGCGCCGCTCGGCGGCTCATGCGGCGGCGTCGGCCCGCGGCATCCGTCCGCTTCGCCGGTCGCCTGCCGTACCCCGAAACACTGCGCCGCATCGCGGCGGCGGATGCGGTGGTGCAGACCTCGATCGGATTCGAGACGCAGGGCATGACGGTGTTCGAAGCCGCTTCGCTCGGAACGCCCTCGATCGTCAGCGACGCCGACATCGCGGCCGAACTCGGATCGGGCATCTGGCTCGTCGCCGACGGTTCGCGAGAGGCGCTCGCCGCCACTCTGCGCCGCGCGGCAGACGACATCGGTTCGCGGACGGCGCCCGTCCCCGAACCGCGGATCGCGGAGCTCTTCCGTCAGTCCTCGCGGACGGCAGCGATGGTGCAGGTGTACGAGCGCGCCATCGCCCGGCGGGCGTGATCCGTCAGACCAGGTTCAGGACGCCCGGGTAGATGAGGCCCCACACGAGGGTCGAGAAGAGCGTCGCGACGCCGATCCCCACGCCGATGCCCGCGAGGGTGTGCGGGCGGCCGCGCTGCGTGAGCCCGATGACGCCGAAGGTGATCGCGGTGATCGCAAGAAGCCCA
This sequence comes from Microbacterium sp. Z10_103, assembly GCF_058310455.1. Classification (NCBI taxonomy): domain Bacteria; kingdom Bacillati; phylum Actinomycetota; class Actinomycetes; order Micrococcales; family Microbacteriaceae; genus Microbacterium; species Microbacterium sp. Z10_103. The sequence goes on along the minus strand of NZ_JBZEGK010000001.1, from coordinate 3,094,506 downwards.
TCGAGGACAGCGCTCACGCCGCCTGCTATGGCCAGCGCTTCATAATCACCGCTGGCGACCATGGACACCTGAACGGCCAGCTGCACCATCATCGAGAGCAGGATCACCGCGCTGGCGAGAATCGACACCAGCCCGAACGGGTTGCCGCGGCGCGGTGACGCTGCGGGCTGCGGCGCGGGGGCGCCGGGATGCTGCGGCGCGCCGGGATGCTGCGCGCCGGGGGCGCCGGGGGCGCCGGGGGCGCCGGGATGCTGCGCGCCGGGCGCGCCGGGGGCGCCGGGATAGGCGGAGGGGGGCCCGGCCGGGTACTGCGGCGTTGCGGTGGGGCGCGGGAGAGGTTGGGCGGGTTGCTGCGCCGGAGCGGCCGGGTGGCCCGCCGGGGGCGGAGGCGCGGCCGGCATCTGCTGATCCGAGCCGTAGGGCGGAAGGCCGGGCGGTCGAGAGGGCTGGGCGGGCGGCGAAGCGGGCGGAGTGGTCACGGATCCTCGATTCTGCGGGCCTCGAGTCTACGGAGGCCAGGACCCCACCCGATCAGGCCTGCGCTCGAGCGTGCACACCTCTCCTTGCGGGTCGCGGCGCGCGAGCCCGCCGCGCGACGTGGAGCCGCGGCTGGGGCAGAGGGGAATCGAGGGAGGGGATCGGAACCCGCGCGGCGTCGGTGGGGACCGCGCGGTATCCGTCATGGGAAAGGCCGGCGATCGTCGCAACGACCGCCGCCACGGCGAGAGCGGCAAAGGCGAGGAGGATGAGCATGGCAGAAACACTACGATTGCGTGAATGCTGCCACGAGTGGCAGCATGGCCATACCCCGCACGATCTGCCACATCGAGGAGAGCCATGAGAACCGTCGCCGTGATCGTTTCAGACGGGTTCGCGCCGTTCGAATTCGGCCTCGCCTGCGAAGCCTTCGGGCTCGATCGCACCGACGACGGGGTGCCCCGCTTCGACTTCCGTGTCGTCGCACCCGAGGCCGGTGTCGTGAGGTCCAAGCTCGGCTTCTCGCTGAACGTCGAGAACGACCTGTCGTTCGCCTATGAAGCCGACCTGGTCGTCGTCTCCCCGACTCCTCGCGAGTACTGGGCACACACCGACGATCGGGTGCTCGATGTGGTGCGGCACGCGGTCGACCGCGAGGCGTGGGTGCTGAGCGTCTGCAGCGGCTCCTTCATCCTCGCCGCCGCCGGAGTGCTGGATGGGCTGCGCGCGACCACGCACTGGATGTACGCACCCACGATGGCGGCGATGTACCCGCGGGTCGAGGTCGACCCGGATGTGCTGTACGTGCAGGAGGGCCGCATCATCACGAGCGCCGGCACCGCGGCGGGCCTCGACGCGTGCCTCCACCTCCTGCGTCAGGAGCTGGGCGCGGAACTGGCGAACAAGATCGCGCGGCGCATGGTGGTGCCGCCCCAGCGTGACGGCGGTCAGGCGCAGTTCATCGACCGACCGCTGCCGGCCGCGGCATCCCAGTCGCTGGCGCCGGTGACCGATTGGATGCTGCAGAACCTGCGGGCCGACCTCTCCGTCGAGCAGCTGGCTGCCCGGGCGCACATGTCGCCGCGCACCTTCGCGCGCCGGTTCAAGGCGGATTTCGGCGCGACGCCGGCGGCCTGGTTGACGCGCCAGCGGATCATCCATGCCCAGCGCCTGCTGGAGACGAGCGATCTCGGGCTCGACCGGGTCGCGTACGAGAGTGGATTCGGGTCGGCAGCCGTGCTGCGGCAGAACTTCTCCCGCACCCTGGGCCTCACACCCACCGCCTACCGCGCACGGTTCAGCTGCGTCCCGGAGGCGGAGGGCGCAGCATCCGCGGCCGTGGCTCGCGAGGCCGAAATGGCTCGCGAGGCCGAGGTTGCGCGCGACTCGGACCTCGTGCCGGTCGCCTGAGCGCTCCGGCGCGAGCCCGCCCCCGTCTCGATGGGCGGGCGGAGGCCAGGTGCGCCGGACTGGTGGATGGACTCCTCGACTGCTAAACTTGAGTCAAGAACGCTCAAGTTTTGAGCACCACAGGTTTCAGGAGACACATGAACGCCACACAACAGCCCGGACAGGAGGAGTCGCAAAGCCCCCTCGAGCAGTTCGGCATCAACCTCACCGACCGCGCCCGTCAGGGCAAGCTCGACCCCGTGATCGGACGCGACTCGGAGATTCGTCGGGTCAGCCAGGTGCTGACGCGCCGCACCAAGAACAACCCGGTCCTCATCGGTGAACCCGGCGTCGGCAAGACCGCCGTCGTCGAAGGTCTCGCCCAGCGCATCGTCGCCGGCGATGTCGCCGAGAGCCTCAAGGGGAAGGAGCTCGTCGCCCTCGACATCTCCGCCCTCGTGGCCGGAGCGATGTATCGCGGGCAGTTCGAGGAGCGCCTGAAGAGCGTGCTGAAGGAGATCACCGAATCCGACGGCCGCATCATCACGTTCATCGACGAGCTGCACGTCCTCATGGGCGCAGGGGGCGGCGAGGGTTCCGTCGCCGCCTCCAACATGCTCAAGCCGATGCTCGCCCGCGGCGAGCTCCGCATGATCGGTGCGACGACGCTCAACGAATACCGCGAGTTCATCGAGAAGGATGCCGCGTTGGAGCGCCGTTTCCAGCAGGTGTACGTCGGCGAGCCGAGCGTGGAAGACACCGTCGCCATTCTGCGCGGCCTGAAGGAGCGCTACGAGGCGCACCACAAGGTGGCGATCGCCGACGCTGCGCTGGTGGCGGCATCCTCACTGTCCAACCGGTACATCCCCTCGCGGCAACTGCCCGACAAGGCCATCGACCTCATCGACGAGGCGGCCTCGCGGCTGCGGATGGAGATCGACTCGGCACCGCTGGAGATCGACGAGCTGCGCCGGCACGTCGACCGGCTGAAGCTGGAAGAACTCGCCTTGAAGCGCGAGAAGGACGACGCGTCGAAGGAGCGCCTCGCGGCGCTGCGCGAAACCCTCGCGGGCGAGCAGGCGCGCCTGAATGAGCTGCAGGCTCGATGGGAGCACGAACGTGCGTCGCTGAACCGCGTCGGCGATCTCAAGACCCGCCTGGATGCTGCGCGCGTCGAGGCTGAGCGGGCCCAGCGCGAGGGCAACCTCGAGAAGGCGTCCCGCCTGCTGTATGCCGACATCCCCGCCCTCGAGCGCCAGCTGATGGCCGCCGAGCAGGAGGAGCCCGCGGGCGACCGCATGGTCAACGACCAGGTCACGGACGAAGACATCGCCGCCGTCATCGCCGCGTGGACGGGAATCCCGGTCGGCCGGTTGCTGCAGGGCGAGACCGAGAAGCTGCTGCACCTCGAGGCCGAACTGGGCAAGCGCATCATCGGACAGAAGGAAGCGGTCAAGGCCGTCTCCGACGCGATCCGGCGCTCGCGTGCCGGTATCAGCGACCCGGGGCGCCCGGTCGGCTCGTTCCTCTTCCTCGGCCCGACCGGGGTGGGAAAGACCGAGCTCGCCAAGGCGCTCGCGAACTTCCTCTTCGACGACGAGCACGCGATGGTCCGCATCGACATGTCGGAGTACGGAGAGAAGCACTCCGTCTCGCGGCTGGTCGGCGCCCCTCCGGGGTACATCGGCTACGAGCAGGGCGGACAACTCACCGAGGCCGTGCGCCGGCGTCCGTACAGCGTCGTGCTGCTGGACGAGGTCGAGAAGGCGCATCCAGAGGTCTTCGACATCCTGCTGCAGGTGATGGATGACGGCCGCCTCACCGACGGCCAGGGTCGCACGGTCGACTTCACGAACGTCATCCTGGTGCTCACCTCGAACCTGGGTTCGCCGATCCTCATCGACCCGACCCTGTCGATCGAGCAGAAGCGCGAGCAGGTGCAGGGGCTGGTGCGGCAGGCGTTCAAGCCGGAGTTCATCAACCGTCTCGACGACATCGTGATCTTCCAGGCCCTCACCGAGGACGACCTGGCGCAGATCGTCGAACTCGCCGTCGATGCGCTGCAGCGGCGCCTGCGCGAGCGCCGGCTCACCCTCGCGGTGACCCCGGACGCGCGTGCGTGGCTCGCCGAGCGCGGATACGACCCGATGTTCGGAGCGCGGCCGCTACGCCGCCTCATTCAGTCGGAGATCCAGGACCGCCTCGCCATGGCCATCCTCGCGGGGCGGGTGCGCGACGGCGACGTCGTGCGGGTCGATGTCGCCAGCGACGGTTCGTCGCTCGCACTCACCACCGACGGCCCCTCCGTGGTGCCCGATGTGTCCGACGACGACGAGGTGATCGAGGCCATCCTCGACGACTGACCCCTCCTGCTGTCGCGAGAAACGACATCCTGGGCGAGACAGGACGCGCTGCGTGCTTTCTCAACTCGGATGTCGTTTCTCGCGTGCAGGGTAGCGTCGGGGGATGCGGCGCATGCGGGTGATCCGGGCTCTGTGGGGCTCGACGCATCCGGGCCCCACCCTCGTCGTGACGGCGCTCTCGCTCGCGCTGGGCATCGCTGCGGGGTTGGAGCCGTGGCGGCTCGTGCTGCTGGTCGTGTCCGTTTTCAGCGGACAGGTCTCGATCGGGCTGTCGAACGACGCCATCGACGCGGGCCGCGATCAGGCCGTCGGCCGCACCGACAAGCCGGTCGCCGCGGGCGTCGTCTCCGCGGGCGGCGCGCTGGCGGCCGCTGTGGGCGCCGTCGTGGTGGCTCTCGCGCTGTCGGCACCGCTGGGCGCCGGGATGCTGGCCGCTCACGCCGTCGCGCTCGCGTCGGCGTGGGCGTACAACGCAGGGCTGAAGGCCACGCTGTTCTCGATCGTTCCGTTCCTTGTGACGTTCGGGCTCTTCCCGTCCCTGGCGACGCTGGCGCTGCCTTCGGCGGCCCTCGCGCCCGCCTGGGCCGGGGTGGCCGGAGCGGTCCTCGGAGCCGCGGTGCACCTGACGAACGTGCTGCCGGATCTCGAGGATGATCGCGCCACCGGCATCCGCGGCCTGCCGCACCGGCTCGGTGCGCGGTGGAGCGCCGTCCTCGCGGCGGCCGGGGTCGGAGGCGGTGCCGTGGCGGTCCTCATCGGATCATCCGGGGGAGAGTTGACCGCCGTGCCAGTGCTGGGTTGGGGGTTCTTCGCCGCTGCGGTGGGGGTCGCGGTGGCGACACTCGTGCGGGTGATCGTGCGACCGCCGGATCGGACCGTCTTCCGTCTCGTGATGCTCGCCGCGCTGCTCTTGGCCGCTCAGCTCGTCGCCACCGGCGCCGCCCTGACCGCATAGCGACGGCGGGCGGAGCGACGCTTCGTCTCGCTGCGCTCGCTCAGCGTCCGGGAAGGGAGCGCTGCGCTCGCTCAGCGTCCGGGTCGGGGAGTGTTCTCCGGTGTGGCCTGCGGACCCTGAGCGAGGGAGCGCAGCGACCGAGACGAAGGGTCGAGGGCGTGCGACGCTGACGCTTCGTCTCGCTGCGCTCGCTCAGCGTCCGGGGAGGGGGCGCTGCGCTCGCTCAGCGTCCGGGGAAGGGGGCGTGGCGCTTGCTCAGCGTCCGGGGAACGGGGCGCTGCGCCCGCAACACCGAGGAACGTCCGCGGCGGGGCGGGGTCAGGCGTCGCGGTCGAAGCCCATCGCGTAGGCGTGGGCGAGGAGCGTGCCCGCCGGGGTCGCCAGTGCGGCGCGCATCGCGGCTCGGCGCACGGCGTCGACCCCCGCCGAGGCGGGCCGCCCGAGGAACGTGTTCACGCTCGCGATGACGGCGGAGGTACGCGCCGACGCGCGCCGCCGCCGCTCCCATCGCCGCAGATCCGCCTCCGGCGCCTCGCCCGATCGCATCCACGCGGCCAGCAGCGGAGCCAGGGTCGCGGCATCCAGCAGCCCGAGGTTCATGCCCTGCCCGCCCATCGGGCTGACCTCGTGCGCGGCGTCGCCGATCGCGAACAGCGGTCCGCGTCTCATCCGTGGGGCGACCGCGTGGCGAATGGCGAACCCGTCGGCCGCGCTGATCGATTCCGCGGCGGCATGCTCGCCGCGCGCGTGCAGGGCCGCCCGGAGCACGACCGCACGAGCGGCAGGGTCCTCCGCTCCGTCGGGCGCCGGCGCCACGAACCGGCGCACGCCGCCGGGCAGTGGCAACGACTCGAGCACGCCTTCGCGATCGAGGTGCACGACGGCGTCCGCCGGGCCGTCGGCGATGATGTCGGCCATCACGTACCGGTCGGCGTAGGGCTGCACGCGCACCGCTCCGGTGCGGAAGAGCAGGTCCCGTGACCGTGGCCCTCCGGCCACGACGATGAGCCGGGCCGCCACCTCCACCTCGCCGGATCCCGTCCGGTATCTCACCCGGGGCCGGCCGCCATCGCGCACAGCGGTCACTTCGCCGACGACCGGGTCCGGAGCATCCACCGCCAGCGCACGGTGCGTCGCCGGCTGCGGCAAGGTCGCCACGAACGGGAAGCGCCGCGACAACCGGTCGAACCGCACCACCCCGAGCACGCGGCCGCCCGAGCGCGCCTCTCCGGCCGAGACCCGCCGTGCCGACGCGAGCAACCGCTCGGTGGCGCCGGATGCCTCGAGGGCGGCGAGAACGGGGGGATGGATGCCGATCGCGCGGGAGCCCGCGGATGCGTCGGCGCGACGCTCCACGACGGTGACATCGACGCCCCGCCGGGCGAGTTCTGCCGACAGCAGCGTACCGACGGGCCCCGCGCCGATCACGATCACCTCAGGCATCGCCGCGCGCCTCCGCGAGGAGCCGGAACGGCGCCCCTGGGGCGACCCTCCACCCCGGGCCGAGGGCCTGCGCGAGCTCGTGGCCACGGTAGCTGCGGCGGATGGAGCGCAGCCCGTCGGTGCGGAGGAACGTTCCCGGCGCGAGCGGGGTGATCCCGACGGCGTACAGGCCATACGCGACAGAGCTGCGGGCGATGTCGCTGTGCAGCACGACGCCGCGCGACAGGGCGCGCGAGTCGGCGGCGAAGGTGGCGAGGGATGCCGCGTCGAGGTGATGCAGCACGTGGTTGGACACCACGGCGTCGAACCGCTCGCCGGATGCCACGAGCTCGCGCGAAGCCGCACACACGAACCGCACGGCATCGCTCGCCCGCCCGGAGGCGGCGGTGTGGGCGCGGGGGTCGGGATCGGCGCCGGTGACGCTGAGGTCGACGCCATCCCGCCGCGCCAACGCGGCCAGCCGGACGGCGAGGTCGCCTCCCCCCGAACCGAGGTCGAGCACCCGGGCGGGACGACCCAGCGCCGACAGGTGCGGGCGCAGCCGGGTGCGCCACGTCGTCCCCCACCCCGCGATGAGGCGGTTCACGAGGCCGAATCGGCGATACGTCGCGGCGAGCAGGGCGGGGTCGCACGCCGGGTCGTCCATGAGCTCGGTCAGAATGACGTCGCGTTCCCGCAGGTTCATCGCTGCGCAAGCACCGGCTGCCGGTCGATTCGGGGATGCTGCGGCGCCGACGCATCCCGCACCACCAGACGCGCCGATTCCACGGTGAGCCCCGGGCCGAACGCGAGCGCACCGATGCGCTCGCCGTCGGGCCGGGATTCGTCTTCGAGCATCGCGCGCAGGATGAACAGCAGCGTCGTGCTCGACATGTTGCCGTAGTCGCGCAGCACCGCGCGCGAGGCGCTGAGCGCATCGGGGGCGAGCCCCAGCCCGCTCTCGACCCGATCCAGGATGCTCCGACCGCCCGGGTGCACCGCCCACGTGTCGACCGTGTCCGAGCCGCCGAACACGTCGTCGACGATCGCGCCGATCTCGCGGCCGATGATGCGTGGCACCTGCGCGGTGAGCGTCATCTCGAACCCGTTGTCACCCACGATCCAGGTCATGTCCTCCTCGCCCTCGCCGGTGAGGCGGGTGGCGAAACCGTGGAGGTCGAGCCGTCGCCCTCGTCCGCGCGACGGGTCGCCGGAGACCACGGCGGCCGCCGCGCCGTCGGCGAACAGCGATGCCGAGACGATCTGCTCGGGGTCGTTCGAACTGCGGATGTGGAGCGAGCACAGTTCGACCGCGGAGAGGAGGACGACAGCATCCGGGTCGGCGGCCACGATCCGCGAGGCCAGGCGCAACGCCGGGATCGCGGCGGCGCAGCCGATGAAGCCGAGATGGTCGCGCTCGACGGAGGGGCTGAGGCCGAGATCGTGCACCAGCAGGGCGTCCGGCCCGGGACTGAACAGGCCCGTGCACGACACCGTGATGACGTGGGTCACCTCCGAGGGGTCGGTGTCGGCGGCTTCCAGCGCGGCGCGGGCGGCTTGGGCGAACAGAGGAGGGGCCGCGCGGCGGAACTCGTCGTTGCGCTCCTTGGTCGAGGGGAAGAGGAGACGGCCCTCGTGCTGGATGTGCAGACCGGATGCGGTGCCGCCGAGTTCAGCGAGGACGGTATGGCGCGTCTGGATCGCCGATGCGGCGAAGGCCGCATCGATCCAGCGGCGCGTCCGTCGGTCGAGATCCGGCTGCGCGGCCATGATCGCGCGCACCTGATCCTGTTCGAGACGCGTCGGAGGCAGAGCAGTTCCGAGCCCGGAGATGCTGGCGGTCATGATTCACTCTAGGCATCTGCAGCCGACCCTGGGCCGGGGCTGGTGAGGAGAGGCCGCCCGTGCTACTTCCCGGCCCCGTCCGGCGCCGCCTGGGGAAGGTCGCGTATTCGCCAGAACGGTCCGACGACGACCGGCAGGGCGGAAAGCACGCTCCCGGCTGCCCCGATCCACATCGTCGGCACGACCCCGAGCGCCGAGCCCAACGCCCCGGCGGCCAGCGCGGCGATCGGCATGACGCCCCACACGCAGAAGCGGATCGACGCGTTCATCCGGCCGAGGAGACGGGCGGGTGTGATCCGCTGGCGGAAGGTCACCTGGGTGATGTTGTACAGGAGCAGCGTGAAACTGGAGACGAACCCCTGCGCGACGAGGAGCGGAAAGGCGATCGACGGCACGGAGGCGGCCAAGGGGAGGAGGAGGGCGACGACGCTGAAGCCGACCGAGCTGATCGGGATGGCGCGCCTTTCGCCCAGCCAGCGGACGATCCGGGGCGTCGCCACCGCTCCGGCCAGGCCCCCGATCGCACCGAGCGAGAAGATGACGCCCATCGCTGCGGGGGAGAGGCCCAGCTCGCGCAGCAGGAAGACGGGCAGCAACGTGAACGACAGCGTGCTGAAGAAGTTGGACAACCCGGTCGTTCCGACGATGCGGCGCAGCAGCGGGTTGCCGAAGACCCACCGCAGCCCTTCGCCGATCTCGCGTGCCAGCGGCGCCCGATCTTCGATCTGCCGTGGCTCTTCGAAGTCATGGGTGAACAGCAACGCCACGAACGAGGCGAGATACGTCCCCACGGTCGTGAGCATCGCCAGAGGAGCGCCGATGATCGCGATCAGTCCACCGCCGAGCGCCGGGCCGGCGAGCCCTGCCAGCTGCTGCGTCGATTCCAGCTTGCCGTTGGCCTCGGCGATCTGGCCGGGGCGCACCAGTGAGGGGATGAGGCTCTGGTAGGAGACGTCGAAGAACACCATGGCCACTCCCACGACCAGCGCGGCGAGGAAGAGGTGCCAGATCTGCAGCGTGCCGAGCATCCAGAGCAGGGGAACCATGCCGAGGGCGAGAGCACGCACGGCGTCGGCCCAGATCATGACGTGGCGCTTGCGCATCCGGTCGATCCAGGCGCCTGCGGGCAGCCCCACGACGAGAAAAGCCGCGACCTGCGCGGCGTTGAGGACGCCCACCTCCCACTCCGTCGCATCCAGGAGGAGCACGGCGAGCACGGGAATGGCCAGTCCGGCGATCTCCGCTCCGAACTGACTCAGCGCCTGACCCGTCCACAGCGTGAGGAAGTTGCCATCGCGCCACAGCGAACCGGCGGGGGCGGGCCGGGCCGAGGTCGCTTCATCCGGCGAGGTCGCTTCCGGCGGGAGCGATTGGGACATGCAAATCAGTATCGAAGACCGATTGAGACTTGTCAACCACTTCGCTATCGTGAGCAGATGCCCGATCGGGACGAAGAGCGCGAGGCCGAGGTCATCGCCCGCGCCCTCAGCTCACCGCTGAGGCTGCGTGTGCTGCGCCTCTGCGCGTTCGACGCCCGGACCAACAAGGAGCTGGCCGAGCTTCTGCAGGTGAACCCCGGCACCATGCTCCATCACGTCCGCACGCTGGTCCAGGCCGGGATGCTGGCGCCCCAGGCCGAGCGGATCGGCGCCCGCGGCGCGCGGGAGGTGCCGTATCTGGCGACCGGTCTGTCGTGGCAGACCCGCATTCCCGGTCAGTCGGTCGTGCTCATCGAGACGATGCGGCAGCAGTTGCAGGGCGTGGATCCGGAGCAGGTCCAGGTGATGTGGATGGGTCTGCGTCTCAACGCCGAGCATCGCGAGGAGCTGGACCGCCGCCTGTACGACCTCGTCTCGGAGTTCAAGGACCGCGGCCCCGATCCCGACGGCGAGGCGGCGTCGCTGGTCATCGTGACGCATCCCGACCTCAATCCGCCGCCCGGGGCGGTCACAACTCCGCAAGCTCCGTCGCCCCCGGCGGCGGCAGGGCCTCCGGGCGACGCTTTTGCTGAGTTATGACCGGCTTCGGCTCGGAGTTCAAGGACTGGGGCCCGACCGCGACGGGGAGGCGGCGTCGCTCGTTATCGTGACGCACCGACCCGTCCGCCGCCCGAGCCGGTCACAAATCCGCAAGATCCGTCGCCCCAAGGCCGCGGCAGGGCCCCCAGGTGAGGGTTTTTGCTGAGTTATGACCGACTTCGGCCCGGCATCCGGTCCGCGAGTGGCGGGCCACATGTCTGGACACGCGCCCCAGACTGGCGGACCATCGAGGAACGGCGGAGGGCGCCGTGAAGGAGGCAGCATGTTCGACCCGACCTCCGCGTACAGCGGATTCTCCGTGGATGACATCGACGAGGCGCGCACGTTCTACCGCGACACGCTCGGGCTCGAGGTCGTCGACAACGACATGGGGTTCCTGGAACTCCTCCTCGACTCCGGCGCGCACGTCCTCGTCTACGGCAAGCCGAATCACGAGCCGGCGAGCTTCACGATTCTGAACTTCCCCGTGGCCGAGATCGAGTCGGCCGTGGACGACCTGAACGCGCGTGGCGTGATCACGAAGATCTACGACGACCACGAGTTCCCCACCGACTCGAAGGGGATCCTCCGGGGAGAGGACGGGCCGGCGATCGCGTGGTTCCGCGACCCCGCCGGCAACGTGCTCTCGGTGCTGCAGGCCGACGAGAACTAGTCTCCGCAGCTCAGGCGTCGCCGAGGGCGCCGTCGGGATGCCGCGGCCAGGAGGCGGGCCGCTCGCTACCGGCGGGATAGTCGTCCAGCGGCACATCTCCCCGGCGCCACGCATCCAGAACCGGCTGCACGATCCGCCAGCACTGCTCGGCGGCATCCCCGCGGACGGCCAAGGTGGCGTCGCCGTCGAGGATCCCCGACAGCACTTCGGCGTAGGCCTTCAGCGCGCCGGCGCCGAGGTCGGCCTGGAGCGACGCGCGCGCGAGCTCGAACGGATCGTCGCCGCCGTTGAGGTTGAGTTCCAGCGCCACCCGGTCGGGGCCGAGCGAGAAGCGCAGCACCGAGGGCTCGATGCTTCCCGTCAGGCCGTCGGGGAGGTGGCGCACCGGGCGGAAACGGACGATCACCTCGCGATCCGCGTCATCCAGCGCCTTGCCCGAACGCAGCGTCATGGGCACTCCCCGCCAGCGTTCGGTGCGTACCTCGAAGACCACCTCGGCGAGGGTCTCGGTCTCGTTGGCGGCGTCCACACCGGGCTCGTCCACGTACGCGGGAAGCTCGCGCCCGTTCGCGGAACCGGCGGTGTACCGGGCACGCCGAGACGACGTCTTCGGGTCGTCGTTCCACACGTGCGTGGCGCGGAGCACCGCGGCGGTGGCATCCCGGAAGTCCATCTCGTTCAAGGTCGCCGGAGGCTCCATCGCGAGGATGGCGAGCACCTGCAGCAGGTGGCTCTGGATCATGTCGATGAGGGCGCCGGCGTGGTCGTAGTACCCGGCGCGGCCTTCGAGCCCGAGCGTCTCGTCGTAGCGGATGAGCACCGACTCGATGTGGTCGGCCGACCACACAGGCTGGATGAGGCGGTTCGCGACACGCACGCCGACGAGGTTCAGCGTCGTGGACCGACCGAGGAAGTGGTCGATGCGGAACACCTGCGACTCCGGGACGATCCGCCGGAGCGTGTCGTTCAGCCGGTGGGCGCTGGCCTCGTCGCTGCCGAACGGCTTCTCGAGGGCGAGGATCAGACCTTCGGGCACGTCGATCTCGGTCAGCGCCTCGCAGGCTTGTTCGGCGACCGCGGGGGGAACGGCGAAGTACAGCGCGATGCGTCCCTCGACGTCGGAGAGGAGCGCCCTCAGATCCTCGACGTTGGTGATGTCGGCGCAGGTGTACGTGGTGGATGCGACGGCGTCGAAGGCGTTCGACGAGTCGGTGGTCGCGAAGGAGGTGCGGACGATGTCGCGCCACGCTTCGTCGGAGATGTCCTCCATGCCTGCGCCGCGCAGGCTGATGGAGCGTTGTGGCTCGCGGGCGATGAGCTGCCCGAGCGCCGGGAGCAGCAGTCGTGAAGTGAGGTCGCCGGATGCTCCGAGGATGAGAAGGGTCGTCGTGTCCGCCGCCATGGGGCCACCCTAGCGACGCGGCGGGGAGGCGCTGGGACCCTTGCGCCTCCCCGCCGACGGCGTATCGTCAGCCGCGCAATGCTTCGGCGAGCTTCACCCGCGCGCCCATCCGCAGCAGCGAGTTCTCGTAGATGCGGGCGCCGACCCAGATCGCCGCCGCGCAGGTGGCGATGAGGATCACGAGCGACACGACGGGCTCCCACCACTCGGCGGTTCCGAGGTACAGCCGCAGCGGCATCCCCACCGGTGCCGAGAACGGCACGTACGACATGATGCCCAGCACCAGCGGGTTGTCGTTGAAGAAGATCACCAGGAAGTACGGCGCCATGATGAGCATGGTCAGCGGCGTGGTGGTTGCTCCGATGTCTTCCTGGCGCGACACCATGGCACCGGCGGCCGCGAACAGCGACGCCAGCAGCACGAAGCCGAAGAAGAAGAAGACGGCGAACCACAGCAGGGGTGCGCCCAGCCCCGCGAGCACCTCGGACTGACCGGTGACCGAGAGCCCGACCACGGCGATCGCCGCCAGAGCGATGATCTGCGCCATCGCGAGGATCGTGTTCCCCACGACCTTGCCCGCCAGGAGGGTGCGGACCGGGATCGCAGAGATGAGGATCTCGACGACGCGGGTCTGCTTCTCCTCGACGACGCTCTGCGCGATGGTGCCGCCGAAGATCGACGCGGCCATGAGGAACACGATGCCGAAGCCGAGGGCGACGAAGTACCGCAGGATCTCGTCGGCCGCCCCCTGGGGGTCGAGCAGTTCGACTGCCGGCGACTGGCTGAGCAGGGCCATCAGAGTGCTGGGCACACTGTCGTCGGCGACGATCTTGTAGTCGAACGTGCCGCCCGAGCTGTCGGGCACGAGGGCGGCGTCCACTGTGCCGTCCTTCACCAGTGCGGTCGCGGCATCCGCGTCGTCGGCGACCGTGACGTCGATCCCGTCGACGCCCGTGACGTCGGCTTCGGTCTGACTGGTCACGGCGACGGGGATGCCGTCGTCGCCGCTGCTGTTCGCGGCGAATCCGCCCCAGAGGACCGAGGCCAGCGCGACCAGCAGCAGGATCGCTGTCGAGATGACGAACGCCTTGCTGCGGAGCTTCGAGCCGATCTCTCTTTCGGCGACGAGCCACATGCTCTGCAGCTCGTTCGGTGAGGTGGGGGGCGTGCTCACTGGATGACCTCCTTGAAGATCTCGGCGAGCGATGGGCGTTGCGGCGCGAAGCTCACGACGTCGCCGCGCTCGACGGCTTGGCGCAGCACGTGCTGCGCAGTGATGGCATCCTCGGCTTCGAAGAGGGCGTACCCGCCGTCGAAGTCGAGGACGGAGATGCCCGGTCGCGTGCGCACCCAGCCGGCGTCGCCGCGGGAGACGAGCTCGAACCGGTTCGCGGAGTGCTCGGCGCGCAGCGAGTCCCGCGAGCCGGCCGCGCGGATCGTCCCGCCGGCGATGATGACGAGGTCGTCGCAGAGCCGCTCGACCACGTCGAGCTGGTGAGACGAGAACAGCACGGCGGCTCCGGCCGCGGCGCGCTCCTGGAGCACGCCCGCGACCACGTCCACCGCGAGCGGGTCCAGGCCCGAGAACGGTTCGTCGAGGATCAGCACCTCGGGTTCGTGCACGAGGGCTGCGGCGATCTGCGCGCGCTGCTGGTTCCCCAGAGACAGCGTCTCGACGAGGTCGCCGAGGCGCTCCGACAGCCCGAGACGGTCGAGGAGTGCCTCGGCGTTGGCCGTGGCATCCGCCTTGGAGTATCCGTGGAGGCGGGCCAGGTAGGCAATGTGCTCGCCGACCTTCATCTTCGGGTAGAGCCCGCGTTCTTCTGGCATGTACCCGAAACGCCGCCGGTCAGCGGTGGATGCGTCGCGGCCGTCCAGTACGACACGGCCGGCGTCCTTGGCCAAGACGCCGAGGGCGATGCGCATCGTCGTGGTCTTGCCGGCGCCGTTTCCGCCGACGAAACCCGTCAGACGCCCCGGGGTGATCGTGAAGCTCACGTCGTCGAGCACCCGGCGACCGCCGTAGCTCTTCGTGATGCCTTCGAGCTGCAGCACGTGTCCTCCTCCTTCGGCACCGGTGCGGAGCCGTTGGCATTCACGCTACGGAGGACGCGGGGACGGGGCATCCACCCCGGGGAGGGTCATCGTCCTCCCCCGTGCGGGGGAGGACGCTCAGGCGCGATGCCGGAGGTCGCCCCTTCTCACTCCCGCCAGGGCATGTTCAGATCATCCGGGTCGACATCCACGTCGCCGAAGTCGTCCGGCCCGCCGGTGCCGGGGACGGCTCGCACGTCGTCCGGGTCGATGTCGTCGTCGATCGTGTCGGGAAGCGGGTCCTCCTGCTTGTGCTGGGTGTCGGTGTCGCTCGCGGGGCTGTAGGACATGTCCTTGCGCACCGCATCGCTCTCGGAGAGCTCGGTATCCGTCGTGTACTCGTGTCGGTCGTCGGAGTTCATGACTGCGAGGTTATGTGCGCACTCGGACGTGTCTGGACCCTTGACATTCCGCCCGGCACTGCAGCACGGTCGGGAAGCGCGAGAGTCAGGCGATGCCGGAGCGGTGGGCCAGCACGACGGCCTGCACGCGGTCGCGCGCGCCGAGCTTCTGCAGCACGTTCGACACGTGCGTCTTCGCCGTCGCCTCGCCGATGAACAGGCGCCCGGCGATCTCGGCATTGCTCAGCGCATCCGCCATGAGACGGAGGACTTCGCTTTCGCGTTCGGTGAGCGGCTCGGCGAGACGAAGAGCGGGCCGGGGCGACTCCGGGGCGGCTGCGTCGGAGACGGCGAACCGTTCGATCACGCGCCGGGTCACCTCGGGGGCGAGCAGCGCATCCCCGGCCGCGACCACCCGCACCGCCGAGACGAGCTCCTCGGGACCGGCGTTCTTCAACAGGAATCCGCTGGCCCCCGCGCCGAGTGCCGTGAAGAGGTAGTCGTCGCGGTCGAAGGTCGTGACGATGAGGACCGCAGCGCCCACCTCCGGATCGGCGACGATCGCTCGCGTCGCCTCCAGTCCGTCCATGTCGGGCATCTGCACATCCATGCAGATGACATCGGGTGCGAGGGCGGATGCAGCCGCCACAGCCTCGGCGCCGGTGGAAGCCTCCCCGACCACGACGATGTCGTCTTCCAGCGACAGGATGGTGCGGAATCCTGCGCGCATCATGGCATGGTCATCGGCGAGGAGGACGCGGATCTCAGGCATCTGCGGCGACCCGTCCGGCCAGCGGTACCGTCGCGCGCACGAGATACCCGCCCCGTCCCCGTGGGCCCATCTCCACGGTGCCTCCCGACGCCGACGCGCGTTCTCGCATGCCGACCTGGCCGAGCCCCGGGCGGGAAAGTCCGACCCGGCCGGTGTTGGCGATCTCCAGCTCGACCGCGTCGGCGCCGTACCGGAGCCGCACGTCGGCCGTCGCATCCGGCCCGGCGTGCCGTCGGGCGTTGGTCAGCGCTTCCTGGGCGATCCGGTAGAGGTTCACCTGGACGACGTCGGGCACGTCGAGGGGCTCTCCGACCTCGGTGAACGCCGTGGGGAGCCCGGCCGATGTCGCCTCCTCGGCGAGCTGGGGGACGCCCGCCAGCCCCCGCGTGCTCGCGCTCGCATCCGGTCCCGGATCGGCGCCAGATGTCCGCAACGTCTCCAGCAGGTGCCGCAGTTCACCGAGGGACTCGCGCGCCGACGCCTCGACCCCCTCCAGGATGGTGCGCGCCTGCTCGGGGTCGCGCCCCATGATGGTGCGCGCCGCGCCGGCCTGCACGCCCATGAGCGAGACGTGGTGGGCGACGACGTCGTGTAGTTCGCGTGCGATCCGCACGCGGTCCAGCGCCACCGCCTGGGCGGCCGTCACCTCGCGTTCGAGCTCGAGTTCGCGCGTGCGCTCCTCCAGCGCCCGGCGTTCGCGCATCTGCGTGAAGGCGCGCTCGCCGAAGTAGTAGGCCCCACCGAAGTACAGCGCGTTGAGGAGCACGCTCAGAAGCGTGTAGGCGACGTACGGAGAGAACCCGCCGGCCCGAGACAGGCCTTCGTCGCTCGCCGGGGCCGTCGCATCCTGGAAGGTGACGACCGTCAGCCACAAGAACATGCCGACGATGATCGCCACCCGAACGATGGTCGCGCGACGTCGGTCGTCCGACCACGCGCCGACCGTGTACAACGCGATGAACATCGCGATGTTCCCGGCGTACAGTTCGGGGACGCGCAGGGTGACGGCGGCGAAATAGGCGATCGAGACGATGACGGCGACCGTCGCGGGCCACCGACGTCGCGCGGCCAGCGGTACGGCGAGGGCGAACGCGTACGCCACGGCCAGCGGCATCCCGGCGCTGTCCGACCCGTACAGTCCGGCGATCGATGACAGGACAGCGCTCAGGAGGGCGCCGACGAACACGACGGCCGCGAGGATCACGTCGTTGCGCTGCTGGGCGGGTGTCAGAGGCGGCATCCCTCCACGGTACGGGCGCGGCCAGCCGGGGACATCCGCCTGTGGGGGGAGCACCGGACGTGCGGGAATAGATCCGTGCACAAAGTACTTGCACGTGAATAGACCTGCGGGCCCCCCGCTCCATCTCGAAGGAAGGACACTCGTGACCGAGTACACCATCGGCTACATCGTCGGCAGCATCTCCAGCACGTCCATCAACCGCCGCCTGGCGAAGGCGCTGGTATCCGTCGCACCCGAAGGCGTCGATCTCGTCGAGATCCCGATCTCCGACCTGCCGTTCTACTCGACCGACCACGACACCGACTTCCCCCCGGTGGCACGTGAGTTCAAGCAGGCCATCGCCGACGTCGACGGCGTGATCATCGTGACCCCGGAGTACAGTCGCTCCATCCCCGGCGTGCTCAAGAACGCGCTGGACTGGGCGGCTCGCCCGTACGGCCAGGGGTCCTTGGATGGCAAGCCGACCGCCGTCATCGGCACCTCCGGCGGCCCCATCGCGACCGCCGCCGCACAGCAGCACCTCAAAGCGATCCTCAGTCACATGAACGCGCCGACCCTCGGCCAGCCGGAGGGCTACGTGCAGTCGGCCCCCGGCCTGTTCAGCGACAAGGGCGAGATCACGGATGAGACGACCGCCGCGTTCCTGCGGGCGTACCTGGACGCGTTCACCGCGCTCATCTCTCGTTACGCCGTCGCCGACGAGCGCGGCGAGGCCCGCGCGGCCTGACACCGCATCCCGGACCCGGAAACCCGGCGGAGCCGTCTCGGCCCGCCGGGTTTCTGCTTGTTATGGACAAGTAGCCTTGTTATTTGCAACCATGGCGTCAGCGCCGCCTCCGCGTGGCGCCCGACGAGCCGGAGGCTGCGATGACCAAAATTTTCGTCAACATCCCCACCAATGATCTTGACCGCGCGAAGGCGTTCTACACCTCGCTCGGTGCCGGGATCAATCCGCTCTTCACGGATGAGAACGCCGCGTGCATCGTGTGGGACGACAACATCTACTTCATGGCCGTGACGCGGGGGTTCTTCGCGACCTTCACCGACAAGCAGATCGCCGACACCACGACGACGGCGCAGGCCCTCATCGGCCTCAGCCGAGACTCGCGCGCCGGCGTCGATGAGGTGCTCGAGGCGGGCGTGGCCGCGGGCGGGGTCGAACCTCGGCCCGCGCAGGACTACGGCTTCATGTACAGCCGGAGCCTGGAAGACCCCGACGGCAACCTTCTCGATTTCTTCTACATGGACCCTGCCGCCGCTGAGAACGGCCCGGATGCGTACGTGACGGATCAGGCTCAGGCCTGACGCGTGACCGCGCGCAGTTACGGACAGTATTGCGGCGTCACGACGGCGGTTGAGCTCATCGGCGAGCGGTGGGCGATGCTCATCGTCCGCGACTTGCTCGTCGGGCCCCGTCGCTACACCGACCTCAAGCAGGGCCTGCCCAAGATCCCGACGAACATCCTCTCCGGTCGGCTGAAAGAGCTTCAGGAGGGCGGTGTCGTCCGCCGGGTCCCGTTGGCGAGCTGCGGCCTGGTGTACGAGCTCACGTCGTATGGCCGCCAGCTCGAACCCATCGTCCTCGCCCTCGGGCGCTGGGGATTCGCCCAGATGGGCGAGCCGGACCCCGGCGACGTGGTGACCGCCGACTCGCTCACGATGGCGCTGCGGACGGCCTTCCAGCCGGATGCGGCGGCCTTGCTGCCGACCGCCGACTACGAGCTGCGGGTGGGCGACGTTGCCCTGCGTGCCCGGGTGGACCGGGGCTCGCTGAGCGTGCAGCAGATCGCGCCGCCGGCGCCCCCCGTGGGGGGAGCCGCGCCGGGCGGCGTCCCCGACGTCGTGATCGCCGCGGGACCGGGCATCCGCCTTCTCATCTCGGGCGAGGTGACTCCCGCCGAAGCCCTCGAGCGTGACATCGTCACGGTCATCCGCGGCGACGCCACGCTCCTGGAGCGGTTCGCGGCAACATTCCACATCGCCGTCGCTGTCTCAGCGGCATAAGACCGAAGGAGAACGCCATGGCCGGCGTCATCCACATCGACCTGTTCACCACGCTCGACGGCGTCGCGCAGGCGCCCGGTGCCCCCGACGAGGATCCCGAAGGGGGGTTCGCCTACGGAGGCTGGCAGGCTCCGATCGAGGACGATGCCGTCGGAGAGCGGGTGATGCAGGGCATCCGGAGCATGGATGCGCTGCTCCTCGGGGCGAAGACCTACGACATCTTCGCGGCTTACTGGCCGGTCTACGGCGACGGCCCGGCCGCCGAGATCGCGCGGAGGTTCGACGCCCTGCCGAAGTACGTCGCGTCCCGCGGCAGGCCGGAGCTCGCGTGGGACGGATCGACGTTGCTCGACGGCGACACCGCGGCCGCCGTCGCCGGGCTGCGCGAGAAGCACTCCGAGATCCACGTGATCGGCAGCATCGACTTCGCCCGCACGCTCGTGCGCGAACGGCTGTTCGACGTGCTGAACCTGTGGGTGTATCCGGTCGTCCTGGGCGCGGGGAAGCGGCTGTTTCCCGCGGATGGCCCGGCCTTCGGCCTCACACTCCTCGAGCCGCCGGTCGCGGGGGAGCACGGCGCGCTCCTCCTGCGGTACGGCCCCGGGGGCTCCGTGACCACCGGCACGATGGAGAGCTGACATTCCATCGCATCCTGGGTTCACCGGACCCTGGGTTCACCGGACCCTGGATGCGCGCGTCGTCCGCCGCTAGGAAAGACGCATGGTCAACGACACGAGTGAGATCGACCGGCGCGCCGCACAGGATGTCGGCGCCCTGCAGCGCGAGTGGATTTTCGGATGGGACCGCGTGGAGGGCGAGCCCGCCCGGCGGTTCGAGGAGGTCTTCGGGCGGTACTACGACTTCGACGCGGACGTCCTCCTTTTCGACGACGCCGATCCCGAGCTTCGGACGCACCGGCGGGTGGCCGACTATGCCGACGCGTTCTGGCCGACCTTCTCGGCGTTGCGCTCTGCCCGGCACGCGATCGATGAAGAACCGGAGGTGCTCGTCGCCGGTGACCTCGCCGCAGCGCGCATGGTCTTCATCGCCGTGCTGGTCTCTCCCGAGGGTGCGGTGACCCGCGTGCGCTGCTACAACTCGCAGGTGTGGCGCCGGACGGACGCATCGGGGTGGCACATCGTGCGCGACCAGACGGCGATCTACCCGATCACCGAGGCGGAGGCCGACTCCTACTTCGGGTAGGCCTCAGGCATCGCCGATGCGCTGCAGCACCCGCTGGAGGATGGCGCGTTCGCCGGGATCGATGTTCTCCAGGAAGGCGCGCCGCACCTCGTCGGCGTGACCGCGGACCGCAGCGAGCATGGCGCGCCTGCCCTCCGGCGTGACGGTGATGCGGGTTCCGCGTCCGTCCTCGGCCGTCGGTGTTCGTTCGATGAGCCCGCGCCGCTGCATCCGGGTCACCAGGTGCGACACTCGGCTCTTCTCCCACCCCAGCTGGGCGGCGAGTTCGCCGATGCGCAGTGCCCGATCGGGCGAGTCCAGGATGGCGACGAGGGTGCCGTACTCGCCCTGCGCCAGGCCCGCTCCCTGCTGCAGTTGACGGTCGATCCGGAGGGTCAGGCGGGCGTTGGCCGCAAGGAAGGCGCGCCATAGCGCCCAATCGTCTTCCGTCAGGCCTGTCGCGTTCGCCACTCCACGATTGTAGGCCCGCGGCCTACCTAGGTGAAACTTCACCTACACTGGTTGAAGATGAAACTTCACCTATTTGGAAGGCTGGGAAATGACCCATCCGTTTGAGATCGGTGTCCTCACGTTCGGAGAGATCTCACCCGATCCCCGCACGGGAGTGACGCCGTCACCCCTCACCCGCATGCAGGAGGTGCTCGAGCAGGCCGAACTGGCCGATCAGGTCGGGCTCGATGTGTTCGGCGTGGGGGAGCACCACCGCTCCGACTTCGTGATCGCCTCGCCCCCCGTCGTGCTGGCCGCTGTCGCGCAGCGCACGAAGCGCATCCGCCTGACCAGCGGCGTCACCGTGCTCAGTTCGGAGGACCCCGTGCGGGTCTTCCAGAACTTCGCCACCGTCGACCTGCTGTCGGGCGGGCGCGCCGAGATCATCGCCGGGCGCGGCTCGTTCCTGGAGTCGTTCCCGCTGTTCGGCTACGACCTCGCCGACTACGCGGACCTCTTCCGCGAGAAACTCGACGCCCTCCTCGCCATCCGCGCCGGCAACCCCGCGTCCTGGCCGGGGAGCTTCCACACGCGCGACCTCCGCGGCATCGACATCGCTCCGCGTCCGGTCGGGGATCTGCCGATCTGGGTGGGTGTGGGCGGCACGGCCGCGTCCGCGGTGCGCGCCGGCCAGTTGGGGCTCCCGATGGCGCTCGGCCTCCTCCTCGGACCGCTCAACAGCCTGGCTCCGATGGCCGACATCTACCGGCGAGCGGCCGCCGATGCCGGTCACGACCCGGATTCGCTGCGCGTCGGCATCGGGGCGCACGGGTTCGTCGGGGCCACGAGCCAGAGCGCGCGCGACCTCATGTATCCCGCGTTCCGCGTCGGGATGATGGAGAACAACCATCAGCGCGGGGCCGGGTTCCCGCTTCCGCGCGCGGCATTCGACGCGCAGTCCACCGCCGCCGGTGGACTGCTGGTGGGAAGCGTGCAGGAGATCATCGACAAGCTCATGACCTACCGCGAGGTCTACGGCGCGAGCCGCGTGACCTTCCAGATCGGCTACGGCGGGCTCTCGCAGGCCGACCACCTGGCTGCCATCGAACGCATCGGTACCGAGGTCGCACCCGTCCTCCGCCGCGAGACCGGACGGGTCGACGCCTTCGGGAGGGTCGTATGAGCCTGGAGGTGGTTGTCGTCAACGGCAGTCCCCACGTGCCGTCCAAGACCATGGCGCTCGCCGACCTCATCACCGGAACCCTCGGTGAGCTCCTGCCCGTGTCCGTTCGCCGCGTGGATGTCTACCGGCTCGGGCCGGGGCTCACCGAGGCGACCGAACGGGGCGAGGTGAGCGCCGACGTCGAGGCGGAGCTTCGCGCCATCGAGGAGGCCGACGTCCTGGTCGTCGCGGTCCCGGTGTTCCGCGGCTCATACCCGGGCATGTTCAAGCACGTGTTCGACCTCGTCGACCAGTACGCGCTCGCGAATAAGCCGGTGATCCTGGCTGCCACGGGGGGATCCGAGCGGTTCGCGCTCGTGCTGGAGCACGAACTGCGCCCTCTCTTCGGGTTCTTCCAGGCGGCGGTCATGCCGGTCGGCTTCTACGTCAACGCCGGCGACATCGACGGGGGGACGGTGCTCAACGCCGAGGTGTACAGCCGCATCCAGGTGGGGCTGCAGGACGTGCTTCCCCAGCTCGAGCGCCTCGCCGGGGCCGACGCGTACGCGGCGTGAGGCGGATCAGCCGAAGATCATGGGCCGGTCGTCGTCGGCTTCGGGGCCGGTGAGATCGAGGTCGACGACCACCGGCACGTGATCGCTCGGCACCTGGCCCTTGCGCTCATTGCGGTGGATCTGGGCGCCGGTGACCGCGTCGGCGAAGGCGTGGGAGCCGAGGATGAAATCGATCCGCAGCCCTTCGTTGCGGGGAAAGCGCAGCTGCTTGTAGTCCCAGTAGGTGTAGCCGGTGGGGATGAGCGGCCGGACGACATCGGTGACGCCGGCTGCTTCCAGCGCCGCGAAGGCCTCGCGCTCGGGAGGTGAGATGTGGGTCGAGAAGCCCTGCACCATCTGGGGGACACCGTTGTCGGCGTCGGTGGGGGCGATATTGAAGTCGCCGGTCAGCGCGAACGCGAGATCGGGCGTCCGCGCGAGGGTGTCGGAGGTGTACTGCTGCAGCGCGCTGAGCCACTCCAGCTTGTAGTAGTAGTGCGGGTCGCCGAGGGAGCGGCCGTTGGGGACGTACAGGCTCCACACCTTCACCCCGCCGACAGTCGCGCCGATCGCGCGGGCCTCCTGCGGAGCATCCGGACCGTCGTGACCCTTCGCGAAGCCGGGCATGCCCGGGAACCCGATCTCGACGTCGGTGAGCGGCTCACGGCTGGCGATCGCGACGCCGTTCCACTGGTCGAGGCCGTGCGCGGCGACGTGGTACCCGGCCTCTTCGAACGCCTCAGTGGGGAACTGGTCGGTCTTGCACTTGATCTCCTGCATCGCCAACACGTCGATGTGCTCGCGCACCGCGAAGTCGAGGATGCGGGGGAGGCGAGCGCGGATCGAGTTGACGTTCCAGGTGGCCAGACGCATGAATCCCACCCTACGGGCGCCCGCCGACGCGCCGCTGCCGCATCCTGGCCTCCATGTCTCACTTCCTGCAAGGATCCGGGTCGATTCCTGCAGGAAGGGAGACATGGACCGCGGATGCTGAGACTTGGTGCGGATGCTGGGACATGGGCACGGCGCGCGACGGGCGCCTGCCGACGCCGCGGACAAGCCGGCGCGCGCCGCTCAATAGACTCGGGGCATGACGATCGCCTCCACGCCCGAGCTCGAAGCCGACCGCCAGAACCTCATCGACCTCATCACTGCGGAGGCGGTCTTCCACGGCGACTTCACCCTCTCCAGCGGCAAGAAGGCGACGTACTACGTCGACATGCGCAAGCTCACGCTCGACCACCGGGCGGCTCCCGCGATCGGGCGCATCATGCTCGATCTGATCGGCGACCTCGACGGCGTGGCCGCCGTGGGCGGCCTGACGCTGGGCGCCGACCCGATCGCGAACGCGGTCCTGCACGAGTCGGTACGCGCGGGCCGGCCGCTGGATGCGTTCGTCGTCCGCAAGGAGCCCAAGGACCACGGCCGCGGCCGCCAGATCGAGGGCGCGGATGTCGCGGGCAAGCGCGTCGTCGTCGTCGAAGACACGTCCACCACCGGGCAGTCGGCGCTGAAGGCCGTCGAGGCACTGCGCCGCGAAGGTGCCGAGGTGGTCGCCGTCGCGGTCATCGTCGACCGAAAGACCGGCGCTCAGGCCGCCGTCGAGGCGGAGGGGCTGCGGTGGCTCGCCGCGATCGACCTCGACGACCTGGGCCTCCAGCCGCAGTAGCCCCGCCAGCGCCGAATGCACGGCATCCTGTCCACTGCACGGCTTTCCAGCGCCGCAAGCCCGTGCACTCGACGAGAAGTCGTGCACTCGGGGGCGGGAGGGGGCGCGACGCGCGGCAGGTCAGTCGCGGTCGCGGCGGCGGGAGCGCACGAACTGCACGATGAACGCGA
Organism: Microbacterium sp. Z10_103; assembly: GCF_058310455.1. NCBI lineage: Bacteria > Bacillati > Actinomycetota > Actinomycetes > Micrococcales > Microbacteriaceae > Microbacterium > Microbacterium sp. Z10_103. The sequence continues at coordinate 3,070,324 of NZ_JBZEGK010000001.1, read as the reverse complement.
CGAGCGTGCCCGAGAGGATCACGAGCCCGACGAGCAGCAGGAGCGTGCGGTCATCCATCAGGGTCGGCGTCCCTCGGCGGCATCGGCGACGAGCTTCGCGATCCGCGCGGCGCGTGTCTCGGGTCGACGGGCGGTGTCGACGTTGGTGATACCCATCTTGCGAACGGACGGAGGGAACGCGTCCCATGCCGCCCGCGCCGCCGGCAGCATGTCCAGCGCGGCGGCCAGGTCGTCGGGCTCGCGCAGCGCCTCGGCGTTGTCCAGCACGCTCCACGCGCCGTTCGCCTTCGCGACCTCGATGGCACGGATGCCGGCCTCGGCGAGCAGTGCGGCCGCTTCGAGCTGCGCCACCCGCGCCTTGTTGGTCGCCGCCCAGCCGCTCGTGGGGCGCCGCGGTGCGAACCAGAGGCCCCCGCGGTGCTCGTCGAAGGTGCGGACCGGTCCGTCGATCCAGCCGAAGCACAGCGCGTGGAGGATCGCGTCCTCGTAGCTGATCAGCGCGAGCTCGGAACCGGGCCGCGGGCGGACGAGCCACACGCCCGTGGAGGTGGCGTGGTTGTCGTCCAGCCACGCGCGCCAGGTGGAGGCATCCCGCGCCTCGACCCTCTCGCCGTCGTCGAGCACGCCCATCAGAGGCCTTGGGAGGGATCCGCGTCGGGAAGCTCCGATTCGACCGGCTCTGCCCGTACGAGGTCGGCGACGGAGTCGAGCACCTCGTCGGGCCGGAACGGGTACCGCCTGATCTCGGCCTCGTCGCTGATGCCGGTCATCACGAGCACCGTGTGCAGCCCCGCCTCGATACCGGCGACCACGTCGGTGTCCATGCGGTCGCCGATCATGCCGGTGTTCTCGGAGTGCGCGCCGATGCGGTTGAGCGCCGAGCGGAACATCATCGGGTTCGGCTTGCCGACGACGTACGGCTCCATGCCGGTGGCCTTCGTGATCAGCGCCGAGATCGCTCCGGTGGCCGGCACCACGCCCTCCACCGAGGGCCCCGTCGCATCCGGGTTCGTCGCGATGAAACGCGACCCCGCGCCGATGTATCGGATGGCCTTGGTGATGGCCTCGAACGAGTAGTTGCGGGTCTCCCCGACCACGACGTAATCCGGGGTCGACTCGGTCATGATGAACCCCGCCTCATGCAGGGCCGTGGTCAAGCCGGCTTCACCGACGACGAATGCGGTGCCATGGGGCATCTGGGAGGCGAGGAAATCGGCGGTCGCCAGCGCCGACGTCCAGATCGACTCCTCCGGGACGATGAGCCCGGATGCGCGCAGACGCGCGCTCAGGTCGCGGGGCGTGAAGATCGAGTTGTTCGTCAGAACCAGGAAAGGCGTGCCGTCGTCGCGCCACTGATCGAGCAGCTCCGCGGCTCCGGGGATCGGCGTGCTCTCGTGCACGAGCACGCCATCCATGTCGGTCAGCCAGCACTCGATATCGGCCCGCGTGCGCATGGCCCCACCCTATGCCCGACTCCGGACAGGCAGGATGCCGCCTCAGGACGAGAGCGTCCACTCGGAGATGTTCGTCTTGAACAACCCCCGCAGGGCGAAATCGTAGGTCTCGCCGATCTCGATGCCGTCGCCGAAGTCGGTGTAATAGTCGCCGCACGAGGTGACATAGAGCGTGATGTCGTTGCCGCGCCGGCCCTCCTCCTCGACGATGTCGGTCACGGTGCAGTCGGTGACGCCGGGGAGGGGGATGTAGGCCTGGGCGACGAAGAGGCCGAAGCCGCCCAGGACGATGACGGCGAGGACGATCGAGATGATCTGCGCCTTGCGCGACCGGGGTGCCGGAGCGGCGGAGGGAGTGCTCACCCTCCCTTTCTAACAGTCTTATGCCGTCATCGGCATGAGACGCGACGGCGCCCTCCCGCGAGCGGTAATCTCTGAGGATGACGCGCGCGGCGGAGCCTCCCCCAGGCCTGCCCGACCTCTCCGGACGCACCTACCTCGTCACCGGCGCCACGGCTGGTCTCGGGTTCTTCTCCGCCGATCGACTGGCTCGCGCGGGTGCGCACGTCATCGTCACCGGGCGCAATCCGAACAGACTCTCCGCGGCGAAGGCCGCGCTCGCCACCCGGGATCCGGACGCGTCGATCGAGACCCTTCTCCTGGATACGAGCAATCTCGGCTCCGTGCGTGCGGCCGCTGCGACGGCTCGCGCGCGGGGGCGTCTGGACGGCCTCCTTCTGAACGCGGGCGTGGTGCATCCGCCGCGCCGGCGGGAAACCGTCGACGGAAACGAACTCGTCTTCGCGACCAACGTGCTCGGGCACTTCGCGCTGGCCGGCGAACTGCTCACGTCGCTCGCGGCGGCCCAGGGGCGGATGGTGTGGGTCGGGAGCGTTTCCACGTCGCTGTGGCGGTACGACCCGGTGGACCCGCAGCTGGTCGAGGGGTACACGCCGTGGCGCGCGTACGTGCAGTCGAAGGTCGCCACCACCGCGGTGGGCCTGGAGGCGGACCGGCGACTGCGCGAAGCCGACGTGCCCGTCGCGAGCGTCGTCGCACACCCCGGGTATTCCATCGGTGGCCGCACGGCCGGGATCCGCGGCATCAACGAGCCCTCCCGCTTCAAGCGGTTCGTCGGCAACCTGCAGGCCCCCATTGCACAGTCCAAGGAGGATGGCGCCGCGTCGCTGGTGCACGCCCTGACCGCCCCGGAGGTGCACGGTGGCGAGCTCTGGGGTCCGCGCCTGGTCGTCCGCGGCATGCCCCATAAGGCGGTGGCGGCAGAACTCACCCGGAACCCCGAGGTCGTGGCGCGCCTGTGGCGCACGTGCGAGGAAGCGATGGGCGTCCGGTGGCCGTTCGAGAAGGCGTCGCGAGGCGCCGGGGTCAGGCGGACAACCAGACGGCCGATGCCGCGCCGTCCGGAAGCGTGACCGGCACACCATCCACTCGCGCGACCCCCGCGCGTCCCACCTCGACGGTGTGCCCGACGTCAACGCCGATTTCCACGAGAGCCCGCAGGAGGTGCGGGTCTCGGTCGCTCACCCGCAGCACGCGGCCCGTGTGGCCCGGCGCCGCGTCGGCGAGCAGGGTGAAGGGAGCGCGGTGCACGATGCCCTCAGCATCCGGGATCGCGTCGCCGTGCGGGTCGAACGTCGGTCGCCCCAGGCGTTCGTCGATCCCCTCGAGGAGGCGGTCGCTCAGCGCGTGCTCGAGCACCTCGGCCTCGTCGTGCACCTCGTCCCAGCCGTAGCCGAACTCCTGGACGAGCCACGTCTCGATGAGTCGATGCCGCCGCACGACGGCGGCCGCGCGGCGTTCGCCGGCCTGCGTGAGCGACACCGGACCGTACGGACGGTGGCTCACGAGTCCCTGCGCGGCGAGCTTCTGCACCATCTCGGTCACGCTCGAGGGGGCAAGTCCCAGAACGCTTGCCAGTTGCGACGGCGTGATGTGCTCGTCCTGCCACTCGGTGTGGTGGTAGATCGTCTTGAGGTAGTCGTCGACGGCGGGGGATGCCACGTCTTCAGGCTACCCACCCGTCCACTTGCCAGCATCTGCGACATCTGAGGCGAAAAGGCGACGGATGCTGGCGAGTCGACCCGCGGGATAGCGGGATAGCGTGAGGGTGTGGGAGAGGGAGAACGCGACGCGGGTCCGGGAACCGACGGCGAGACGGGGGAAGCAGTCCTTCCCCACGGCGTCGGGCCGTGGCCAGGCGGCCGCGACGCGTGGCCGACCGACGAGAGGTACGACCCCGACCTGCTGGCGGAAGGCGATCGCCGCAACGTCATCGACGCCTACCGCTACTGGCGGATGGAGGCGATCGTCGCCGACCTCGATGAGCGGCGGCACCCGTTCCATGTCGGGATCGAGAACTGGCAGCACGACCTCAACATCGGGTCGATCGTCCGCAGCGCCAACGCGTTCCTCGCCGCGGAGGTGCACATCATCGGCCGCCGCCGCTGGAACCGCCGCGGCGCGATGGTGACCGACCGCTACCAGCACGTGCGCCACCACGAGGATGTCGCGGCATTCAGGGCGTGGGCGGATGCGGCGGGGCTGCCCGTTCTCGCCGTCGACAACGTCGAGGGCGCCGTGCCCGTGGACCGCGCCGAGCTCCCGCGCGCGTGCGTCTTGCTGTTCGGCCAGGAGGGCCCGGGGCTGTCGCCCGAGGCGGTGGCCGCGGCATCCGGTGTCGTGGAGATCACCCAATACGGCTCGACCCGTTCGCTCAACGCATCGGCGGCCGCGGCCGTGGTGATGTACGAGTGGTGCCGAAGGTGGGCTTAGCTGCCCGGAATCAGGCCGGCGGGATCACCGGTCGCCCTCCGGGAAGGTGACGTGAACGAGGGGGCTGCGGCTCATCCACTGTGACAGTGGCGCGACCGGCTGGGGGAGTCCGGCGGGATTGCGGGGCTGGTTGAGGTCCTCGATGATCGAGGTGAACACCCGCCTGCGAGTCTCGTCGTCCAGCACTGGGGTACCGATGGCGTGGAGGTCCGCGCGAACGCCGTTCTTGACGTGGAAGGTGAACTCAGGGTTGGCGACGATGTTGGCGTACCAGTCGCGACGTGCGGGCGTGGTCGACAGGTAGATTTCGCCGTCGGCTCGGTAGAACCACACCTCGATTCGCCGTGCGCGTCCGGTTCTGGCACCGATCGTCGTGATGTCAATGGTCCGCTCGCGCGCGGAAGATGCCGGGGTGATCGCGATGGCCCGGCGTACTCTTTCGTCCATATTCCCCTCCTAGTAAGTAACAGGTTACATACAGACTACGCGGCGCGGCGGGCCGCTCGGTGCAGGTCGCTGCATCCCGTCACGAACACCTCCTTGACACTTAGTAAGTAAGTAATTACTGTGAAGGATAGGCAATCAACGAAGGGTGATCAAAGTGAAACGCTTTGAAGGGAAGACCGTATTCATCACCGGCGCCGCAGGCGGCATCGGCTCCTCGCACGCACACGCGTTCATCGAGGAAGGTGCCCGCGTGGTCGTGGCCGATCAGCGTCAGGACGAGGGGCGCGCACTCGCGACCGAACTCGGAGAGAACGCGCATTTCGTCGGCTTCGACGTGACCAGCGAGACGGAGTGGGCCGCTGCCGTGGAAGAGGCGGAGAAGCATTTCGGACCCATCTCGATTCTCATCAACAACGCCGGAGTCGTGTCGCTTCCGGCCTCCATCGAAGCCGGGCAGTTCGCAGATTTTCGACGCGTGATCGAGACCAACCTTTACGGCACCTGGTTGGGTATGCACACGGTGGCTCCGTCGCTGCGTCGCGCAGGCGGGGGTGTCATCGTGAACACCGCCTCGATCTCGGGGATGCAGGGTGATGCGATGTTCTCGCCGTACAACGCCAGCAAGTGGGCGGTGCGTGGGATCACCAAGACGGCCGCCATGGAACTCGCGCAGGACGGCATCCGTGTCAACGCCGTGAACCCGGGACCGATCAACACGCCGCTGATCACGGAGCCGATGGCGCCCGGGGTCCCGGCGGTCACGGCGAACTACTCGCCGCATGGTCTCGCGATCCCGCGTCTCGGGAAGCCGCGCGAAATCACCAACCTGGTGCTGTTCCTCGCCTCGGACGAGGCGTCCTTCATCACGGGCGCCGAATTCGTCGCGGACGGTGGGCTGCTGCTCGGCCCGGTACCCACCGCCTAATCGGAGTGCTGACGATGTTTATCGTGCATGGGTCATTCCGTATCCCACTCGATGCGCTCGAGGGGCTGCGTGCCACGTTGTCGCCGCTGCTGATCGCGACGCGGGCCGAGCCCGGATGCGTCTCGTACGACTGGGCCCAGAGCCTCGACGATCCCGAGCAGTTCTACTCCATCGAAGTGTGGCAGTCCCGCGAGGATCTGGAGGCGCACATGGCGTCCGATCACGCGCGCGAAGGCTTCGCTGACATGCCCTCGATTCTTATCGGGGAGCCGATCCTGGTCGGTTTCACCAGCGACGACCAGGTCAACCTGCTCAGCTGACCCGTACCGCGGATCGGTCGAGAGAGTGCCGACATGGTGCGACGTGACGTGGCCACGGGCGACATGGCTCGACGCGCTCCACTGAGGAGCGCGTTGAGCCATGGAGTCGATGGACTCTTATGGCGAAGGAGACAGTCCCTGATGCGGAGGAACTCCGATGAAGAATCTCATTCTGGAGATGCGCGTGATGAGTGACCCATACAGCGCCGACAGCGCTCGAAGCTTGAGGGAGGCTCCCTGATGGGACGGCTCGACGACAAAGTGGTCCTCATCAGCGGCGGAGCCCGCGGAATGGGCGCCTCTCATGCGACCGCACTTCTGGAAGAGGGTGCCCGCGTCGTGATCGCGGACGTCCTCGAGGACGAAGGCCGCGCTCTGAGTCAGAAGCTCGGGGACCGCGCGCTCTTCGTTCCGCTCGATGTCACCGTAGTCGCCCAATGGGAGGGGGCGGTTCGCGCGGCGGTCGAGCATTTTGGCGGCCTTGACGTGTTGGTCAACAATGCCGGCATCGTCCATTTCGCTCCCGTCGACGAACTCGACGTCGACTCGTGGCATCGGGTGATGTCGGTCAACCTCACCGGGACCTTCTACGGGATCCGCAGCGCCGTCAGCGCGCTGAAGCTGCGCGGCCAGGGATCGATCATCAATATCTCGTCCAGCGCCGGTCTGATGGGCTACGAATCACTGCCGGCCTACACCGCATCCAAGTTCGGAATCCGAGGCCTGACCAAGGCTGCGGCTCTCGATCTCGGCCGCTACGGCATCCGGGTCAACTCCGTCCACCCGGGAATGGTGAGGACGCCGATGCTCGGGGATATCGATCCATTGCAGAGTCACGTGGCGTTGCACCGAATCGGGCGTGCCAGTGAGATCTCCGATGTCGTCCTCTTTCTCGCAAGCGACGAATCGAGCTTCGCCACCGGCGCGGAGTTCGTCATTGACGGCGGTGAGACCGCCGGACTCGCGCACTTCGACGGCACCTGACGCCTCGCATGACGAATGCACGGGACCGCCGTCCTCGCATCACCGATCACCCTAGAACCGCACCCTGATAAGGCAAGGACGAAGCAGATGACAACTCGGATCGACATGTACTTCCGCTACCGCGTCACCGACGACGCGCGGTACGCGGACTACCTCGCGATCGTGCTCCCCCTCACCGAACGCGAGGAACCCTACGTACTCGAGTACGAGATGGCGCGCGGTGCCGACGGCATCGTGCTGCAGCACGAGCGCTACGAGAACGAGGACGCGATCGTCAAGCATCTCGAAGTGACCGCCGAAGGCCAGAAGGCGTGGGGAGAATCCACGGAGCTCCTCGACATCCGCTTCGTCGGCGAGCTCAGCGAGAAGTTTCGGACGGAGTACGACACGCCTCTCGCGACCTGGTGGACGCACTTCAGAGCCGTCGAGCGATAGCCAGGTCAAGACGCTTTCACGGTGACGCAAGAGATGGCATCGGCAAGAAATTAATGCCTCATGTGCCCGGCTCGACGTGCGGGCGGATCTCGTAGGCGTAGACGGCGTCGGCCGTCGCGTCGACGCGGATGCTCCCCTCCGCGTCGCCCTCGAAGAGGATCGAGGCAGTGGCCGGCTGGGGCTCCCCGGGTGTGGAGCATGCCAGCTCGGTCGCGGTCGCCTCGGGCGTGGCGACCGCGGATTCCAGCTGCAGAACGAGGGGCGAGCCGTCCTCGCTCTGGCACGTGATCACGATGTCCCAGAGACCGGCATCGGTGGGAAGGGCGATGGCCACCCCCTCGGGCCCGACCGCGCCCGCTGAGCGGCTGAGGAAGCCGCCACCGCCGGGGCGGTTCTCCGGAAGGGCGATCTGCGCCCACGCGGTCACGTCGGCGCCGGCGTGCGGCAGGGCGTCGGATGCTGCGGGACTCGACGCCGACAGCGAGGGCGTGGGTCGGGGTTCGTCGTTCGGTGACGGCGTGGCGTTCGGCCCGGCGGCACAGGCCGACAGCAGCGCCGCCGCCGGCAGGACGGCGACGATCGCCCGGGGGAGCCTCGTCATGCGCACACGGTAGGCCGCCACCCTGGGAACGCCGTGAAACCGCCGCGGGACATCCGCCCCTGGGCACGGAACGGCGGCTGGTCCAGGCTGGGCGGCATGAGCGCACTGCGGGCGGTGGGGCGGTACCCCGCGATCATCGTCACGCTCGTCGTCCTGGCTCTGGTGATCGTGCTCCACGCCACTGATGCGCAGCGCGCAGGACGCACGGCCGCGACGGTTTACGTCTCGCTGTTCATCGCCTGGACGATCCTCCGCATGGTCCGCGACGTGCTTCGCGGTCACGTCGGACTCGACATCCTCGCCGTCGTCGCGATGGTCGCCACTCTCGCCGTCGGGGAGTACGTCGCGTCGCTGATCATCGTTCTGATGCTCGCCGGTGGTGAAGCGCTGGAGGATTTCGCCGCCCGGAGGGCGAAACGCGATCTCACGGCGCTGCTGGACCGCTCGCCCCGCATCGCACACGTTTTCGAGCACCCGCACTCCTCGGATGCGGACGAGATCCAGGACGTGGCGGTCGAGGACGTGGTGCCGGGGACCCTGATCCTGGTGCGGCCGGGGGAGATCGTTCCGGTCGACGGTGTGCTGGAAAGCGACAGCGCCTCGTTCGACGAGAGTTCACTCACGGGCGAAAGCCTGCCGGTCACCCGCACCACGGGGGGAGAGGTTCTCTCCGGGGCGGTCAACGGCACCCGGGCGGTTCGCGTCCGAACGACCAGAAGAAGCGCCGACAGTCAGTACCAGCAGATCGTCGCTCTCGTGCGTGAGGCGCAGGCCTCGCGGGCGCCCGTGGTGCGTCTTGCCGATCGTTTCGCCGTGCCGTTCACGGCGGTGTCGCTCGCGTTGGCGGGCACGGCGTGGGGGCTGTCGGGAGACCCGGTCCGGTTTGCGGAGGTGCTGGTGCTCGCCACACCGTGCCCGCTGTTGATCGCCGCGCCGGTCGCGTTCCTGGGCGGGCTGTCCCGAGCCGCCAAAGCGGGTGTGATCATGAAGGGCGGTGCCGTCATCGAGCAGCTGGCGCACGTGCGCTCGGCCTGCTTCGACAAGACCGGCACTCTCACCCGAGGGCGCCCGGATCTCATCGACGTCCGGCCGTCCGTGGGCTTCGACGCCGAGGCGCTTCTGCGCTGGGCCGCCTCTGCGGAGCAGTACTCGTCCCATGTGCTGGCCGACGGCATCCGTCGGGCGGCGGTGGCCCGCGGACTGCAGCTGCGCCCCGCCGCCCGCGCGAGCGAGATCGCGACCAACGGCGTCACGGCCGTCATCGACGGGCGGTCCGTCGTCGTCGGGAAACCGGCGTACGTGGCCTCCGTCGCGCGCGGGGTGACGCGGGTGCCCCTGCGGGCCGGCGAGGCCGCAGCTTACGTCGCCGTGGACGGTGTGTACGCCGGCGCGCTCGTCCTGGCCGACGGCGCGCGGCCGGAGTCCGCCGCGGTGATCGCCTGGCTGCGGGCCCACGGCGTGGATCGTGTGGTGATGCTCACGGGTGACGCGCTGCCCACGGCCGAGGCCGTCGCGCGCGACGTGGGGATCGACGAGGTGCACGCCGAACTGCTGCCTCCGGAAAAGGTGCACTTGGCCGCACAACTGCGGCCCCGGCCCACCATGATGGTCGGCGACGGTGTCAATGACGCCCCCGTCCTTGCCGCGTCGGACGTCGGCGTGGCCATGGGTGCGAAGGGGGCGACAGCGGCGGGGGATGCTGCCGACGTCGTGATCACCGTCGATTCGCTCCGCGGGGTGGTCGATGCCGTCTCCATCGGGCGTCACACGCTGCGGGTGGCGCTCACCGCCATCTGGATGGGGATCGCGCTGAGCGTCGGGCTCATGGTGGTCGCCATGACCGGAGTCATCCCGGCGGTGGCCGGCGCGCTCGTGCAGGAGCTGGTCGATCTGACGACGATCCTCTACGCGCTCCGGGCGTTGCGCGGCGCGGAGGCCCCCCGCATCCCTGCGCCCGATCGTTCCGCGCTCCTGCCCGCGCTGCGCGACTGACGGCTGGGCTCGGGATGCGGCGGTGCCTCAGGTGCGGCGGTCATCCACGGCCGCCGCGTGTGAGCTTCACGCGCCCGCGGTCATCCATTTCCGCCCGCGCACGCGCCAGCCCAGGGTGGCCAGGCGCGCGAGCATGTACGCGCCGAAGAACGCCGCCGCGAGCCACGCGAGCCCGCTGGCCCCGGAGAGGCCGAGGGCGGCGACCGCGCCGAGGGCCGGGATGAACACGACGAGGTTCAGCACACCCGCGAGAGCGAGGTACCGGGCATCCCCGGCGCCGATGAGCACGCCGTCCAGGACGAAGACGATCGCCGAGACCGGTTGCGCGATCGCGAGGATGAGAAGGGCCGGCTGGACGAGCGCGGAAACCTCCGCGTCGCCGGTGAAGAAGAGGCCGATCGCGCCGGAGAGCGCGGCGATGAGCGCGCCCACGACGAAGCCGAACCACAGGCCCCATGCGGTCGTCCGCCGGAGCACCCGCTGCACCTCCGGTTCGTTCCCCGCGCCGAGTCCTTTGCCGACGAGAGCCTGCGCCGCGATGGCGAGGGCGTCGAGGGCGAACGCCGATGCGGTGAAGATCGTGAACACGACCTGCCATCCGGCGAGTTCGGTGACGCCCTGACCGGTCGCGACGGCGACGGTGGCCAGGAGCGCTGCCCGCAGGCTCACGGTGCGCAGGAACATCCACCCGCCCGAGCGCGCGGAGCCGCGCACGCCGTCCCGCTGCGGCCGGACGGACGCCGCGTGGGTGCGGGCGAGCCGGCCGATGACGGCCACATAGGCGGCGACCATCCCCCACTGCGCCACGACGGTTCCGACCGCCGATCCGGCGATGCCCCAGCCGAAGCCGTAGATGAACACGACGTTGAGCGCGGCGTTGGCCGCGAAGCCGGCGCCGGCGATCCACAGCGGTGTGACGGTGTCCTGCATCCCCCGCAGCAGGCCCGTCGCGGCGAAGACGATGAGCATGGCGGGGAGGCCCCACATGGAGATGCGCAGATACACCTCCGCGTGCGCGGTCACCTCGGAGCCGGCGCCGAACGCGCCGACCAGGAGCGGGGTGGTGAGCGACCCCGCCAGCGCGAGCAGCGCGCCGATGCCGAGAGCCAGCCACATCCCGTCGATGCCGACCGAGACCGCCCGGGTGGGATCGCCCGCGCCGAACCGGCGCGCGACGGCGGGGGTCGTGGAATAGGCGAGGAAGACCATGAGCCCGACGATCGTCTGGAGCACGGCTCCCGCGATCCCCAGTCCTGCCAGGGGGGCGACGCCCAGGTGACCCACGAGCGCGGAGTCGACCAGGAGGAACAGCGGCTCGGCCATGAGCGAGCCCAGGGCCGGTACGGCCAGGCGCAGGATGTCGCGGTTGAGCGAGGTTTCCCGGGCGGTCACCCGTCGAGCCTAGGGGTGTCCGCCGCATCCCCAGGAGCGATGCATATCCTTGAGGGATGACCGACACCCTCCGCTCCGGCCTCGCGCTCGAGGAGCTCAGTGACGAGATCCGGCCGCAGGACGACCTCTTCCGCCACGTCAACGGCCGCTGGCTCGAGCGGACCGAGATCCCCGAAGACAAGGCCCGCTGGGGGTCGTTCCACCTCATCGCCGAGCAGGCCGAGATGGACGTCCGGGCGATCATCGAGGAGTCGCAGGACGCCGACCCGGGGACCGAGACGCGCAAGATCGGTGACCTGTACACGAGCTTTCTGGACACCGCGCGCATCGAAGAGCTCGGTGCGGCCCCGCTGGCCGATCAGCTCGCCCGCGCGGACGCTGTAGACAGCATCCCGAGCCTTCTGCGCACGATCGGGGAGCTCGAACGGGACGGGGTCAGCGGGTTGATCAGCCTGTTCGTCGAGCCCGATCCGGGCAACCCCCAGCGCTACCTTCCGGTGCTGTATCAGGGCGGGATCTCGCTGCCGGACGAGAGCTACTACCGGCTGGAGAACTTCGAGGAGACCCGGTTGGCTTACCGCGGTCACATCGAGCGGATCCTGGGGCTCGCCGGGGTGGTGGATGCTTCGTCGGAGCTCAGCACAAGTGCTTCGTCGGCGGCTGACCGCATCTTCGCACTGGAGACCGAGCTGGCCGTCCACCACTGGAGCCGCGAAGACAGCCGCGACGCGGTGAAGACCTACAACCTGCGCTCGTGGGACGACACCGTCGCCCTGGCGGGGGTCGACCTCGGGCCGTGGCGCGAGGGCGTGGCCCCGGGCCATCCCGACGCTTTCGCCGAGGTCGTCATCTACCAGCCGAGCTTCCTCGAGGCGTTCGCCGTGCTGCTCACCGAGGAGCGACTCGAGGACTGGAAGGCCTGGCTGCGATTCAAGGTCGTGCACAGCGCCGCCGCGTTCCTGTCGGAGCCGTTCGTCGCCGAGAATTTCGCGTTCTACGGCACCCAGCTCACCGGCGTGCCCGTCAACCGCGAGCGCTGGAAGCGCGGTGTGAGCCTGGTCGAGGCGGCCCTCGGTGAGGCGGTGGGACGGGTCTACGTCGACCGCCACTTCCCGCCGTCGGCCAAGGTCGCGATGGACGAGCTCGTGGCGAACCTCGTCGAGGCGTACCGCGAGAGCATCTCCGAGCTGGAGTGGATGAGCCCGGAGACGCGCGAGCGGGCGCTGGCCAAGCTCGATGCGTTCACGCCGAAGATCGGTTACCCGGTGAAGTGGAAGGACTACTCCACGCTCGACATCGACGCGGAAGACCTCGTCGGCAACGTCCGCCGCTCTCACGTGTGGGACCACGACCGGCAGTTGGCCAAGGTCGGCCAGCCGATCGATCGCGACGAGTGGTACATGACCCCGCAGACGGTCAACGCGTACTACAACCCGCTCATGAACGAGATCGTCTTCCCGGCGGCCATCCTGCAGTACCCCTTCTTCGACGCCGACCGGGATGCAGCGGCCAACTACGGCGGCATCGGGGCGGTCATCGGGCACGAGATCGGTCACGGGTTCGATGATCAGGGGAGCCGGTTCGACGGCGACGGGTCACTCCGCGACTGGTGGACCGAGGCCGACCGTGCCGCGTTCGAGGAGCGAACCTCGGTTCTCATCGAGCAGTACAACGCCCTCGTGCCGCAGGGACTCCCGGACGAGAACACCGTCAACGGTGCGCTCACCATCGGGGAGAACATCGGCGACCTCGGGGGGCTGGGCATCGCGATCAAGGCCTACGAGCTGTCGCTCAACCCCGACCGGTCCCCGAGCGAGCGGAGCGAGACGAAGGGTCCCGTGATCGACGGGTTCACCGGCATCCAGCGCCTGCTGCTGAGCTGGGCGCAGATCTGGCAGCAGAAGGGACGGGATGCCGAGACCATCCGTCTGCTGACGATCGACCCGCACGCGCCGAACGAGTTCCGCTGCAACCAGATCGTGCGGAACATCGACGCGTTCTACGACGCGTTCGGTGTCACGTCCTCCGACGCCCTGTGGCTGGATCCCGGTTCCCGGGTGACGATCTGGTAGTCGCCGACCGGTCACCCGGACGTGCTCGACTGAGCGCCTGAACCGCCGAGGAGCATCGCCGTGGGCACCATCCCCGACTCCCCCCGTGACACCGCACCGCTGCGGGGCACGGGGCGGTCGGGAAGCCGCCGGCCGCCGCGACGGACCGCCACCGGTCGCCGCTCGTTCACCTCGACGTGGCGTTCGCTCGACGACCTCGCCGCCTCCGGGGCGCGGGTGGCGGTGCGGGTGGACGACCTCGACCGCGGAACGCAGGTGCTCGCGGGAGACGACAACGACACGCTCCCCGTCGCCGGGGTGGGCATCGTCCCCCTGCTGATCGAGGTGGCTGCCGCGTTCGAGGAGCGCCGGCTGAACCCGCTGGAGATCTTCGACCGCGCAGGCCTCGAACCGGTGGGCGTCTCAGGCGTGTGGCACCAGCTGAAGGCGCCGGCGCTCCCGCTCGTCGATCTGGCGGTGCTGGCGGCGTCGGCCGGCGACGCGCTCGCCGCCAACGCGCTCATCTCGCGGGTGGGGCTCCCCGCCGTGCGTGCCCGGATCGAGGCGCTGGGCCTCGAGCGGTCGGCGCTCCTGGACCGCTTCCGGGATCGTCGTGGCCCCGACGATGCGCCGCAGGTGGCGCTGGCGTCGGCGCGCGAGCTGTCGACGCTGTTTGCAGCGCTCGTGAACTCCCAGGCGGTGGATGCCCGCGTCAGCGCCCAGGTCGCGGAATGGCTGAGCCTGAACACCGACCTCAGCCTCGTGGCATCCGCCACCGGGCTCGACCCGTTCGCGCACGACAACGATGATCACGGCCTGCTGTTCGTGAACAAGACCGGACGAGCGAACGGGGTACGTGCGGAGGCCGGGGTGCTCGCCGGTCCGCGAGCGGGCGTGTCGTACGCGCTGATCGTCAACTTCGACGACCTCTCGATCGCACACCGCCTGCGCGCGCACGACGCGTTCCGCGTGCTCGGCCTCGAACTCATGGAGTACATCTTCTGACCCGCCGGCCCGTCGTCGCCCAGCCGATGCACGCCAGTGGAGCGGTCAGAACACGATCGTGTGGTTGCCGTTTCGGATGACGCGGTCCTGCGCATGCCACTGCACGGCGCGCGAGAGCACCTGACGCTCGACGTCGGCACCCCGGCGGACCAGCTCGGCCAGCGAATCTCCGTGCGTGACGCGCACGGTGTCCTGCTCGATGATCGGTCCCTCGTCGAGGTCGTCGGTGACGTAATGCGACGTCGCGCCGATGAGCTTCACGCCCCGCTCCTTGGCCTTCTTGTACGGCTCGGCGCCGATGAAGGCCGGGAGGAACGAGTGGTGGATGTTGATGACGGGCACGCCGAGCTGCTGCAGGAAGTCGGCCGAGAGGATCTGCATGTAGCGGGCGAGGACGACGAAGTCGACGTTGCCGACGAGCAGCTCGAGCATCTTCGCCTCGGAGGCGCTCTTGTCGGGACCAGGGGTCGAAGGCACGTGGAAGAACGGCACACCGAAGGAGCGGACATCCTCGGCCGACGTGGTGTGGTTCGACACCACCATCGGGACGGTGACGGGAAGATCGCCGCGACGGTGCCGCCACAGCAGGTCGAGGAGGCAATGGTCCTGCTTGGAGGCCAGGATCGCCATGCGCTTGGGCACGGACTGATCGGTGATCGACCACTCGAGGTCGAACGCGCCACCGAGCGTGCGATCGAGATCGGCTTCGATCGCCGGGATGGCCGCGGCGAGGTCGGGGCGGTGGAACACGACACGCTGGAAGTACGCGCCCCCGCGCGGGTCGTCGGAGTACTGGTCGAACGCGACGATGTTGCCGCCGTTGCGCGTGATCAGCGCGGAGACGGCGGCGATGATCCCCGGCTGGTCACGTCCGTGCACGATGAGGCAGGCGTGGTCGGGGTGCAGGTGAGGGCTGTGCGCGGCCATCCCCTCATTCTGCCGTGCCTCGGACGCCGTCCCCGACGTGCCCGCCGCCCGCCGGCGTACCTAACTCAGGACAAACAGCCCGAATCGCCGTCTGCGGCGTTCCGGGCGGCGATTCTTCCTGAGTTAGGCACGAGGACGGCGGCGCCCGCCGCCGTGGACGCGTCGCGCTCGCGGGACGCAGGCAGGTCCGGCGTCGCGGACGCCCCGCATCCCTGTGCCCGCCCCGCGCCGGCCGTGCGCCCGCGGGTTGCGCGCGGCCGGCGGACCTAACTCAGGCCAGACAGCCCGAATCGGCGTCTGCGGTGGCCCGGGCGGCGATTCAGCCTGAGTTAGGCCCGGGGGGAAGCCGGTGTCAGACCAGCGCGGCGGCGCGCCGGGCGCCTTCGCCGAGCGAGTCGAGCTTCGCCCACGCGATCTGCGGGTGCACGCGCCCGCCGAGGCCGCAGTCGGTCGCGGCGAGGACGCGCTCCGGGCCGACGATGCCGGCGAAGCGCGCGATGCGCTCGGCCACGAGGTCGGGGTGCTCGACGACGTTCGTCGCGTGGCCCACGACACCGGGCACGAGAACGAGGTCATCGGGGATGGCAGCATCCCGCCACACCGCCCACTCGTGCTCATGGCGCACGTTGGCCGCTTCGAACGAGATCTGGCCGACGTTCGCCTCGAGCACGACGGGAAGGATGTCGCGCAGCTCGATGTCCGTGGTGTGCGGTCCGTGCCAGGACCCCCAGCACAGGTGCAGGCGCACCCGGTCGCGCGGCAGTCCCTCGAGGGCGTGGTTGAGCGCCTCGATGCGCGTGCGGGTGAACGCCTGGTAGTCGGCGACCGAGGGTGCGGGGTTGATCTGGTCCCAGCTCTCCGCGAGCGAGGGATCGTCGAGCTGCAGGATGAGGCCGGCGTCGACGATCGCGCGGTACTCCTCGCGCAGCGCTTCCGCCCACGCCCACACGTGCTCCTCGTCGGTGGCGTAGTACTCGTTGCGCACGCGAGCGGCGCTGCCCGGCGCGATCGCCGTGAGGAATCCGGTCTGGCCTTCGCCGAGCGCGGCGGTCAGGTGACGGACGTCGGCGGCCACCGCATCCTGGCCCCGGTAGGTGATCGGGCCGGTCGTGCTCGGGAACGCCGTGGCGTTCTTGCCGGTGGGGATGCCGCTGTCGGGATCGGCGTACGCCTCGGCGAAGACGGCGCGGTCGCGCCGATCGAGGAAGGAGGTGAGGCGCACGTGGCCGGGCTCCGACCGCGCGGGCGGCTCGTTGAACGCGTTGACCTCGGTCAGCGAGAGGCCGTTGACGCGCTGGAACGAGTACGACCACCACGCTCCGTAGTCCACGGCGTTCGACATCGCCTTGCCGAACTCGCCGTCTCCGGGCTGGGTGATGCCGGCCTCGCGCTGGCGGCGCACGACGTCGGCCACGGCCTCTGCGGTGAGCGCGTCCACGGCCGGGTCGGGCTCGAAGGTGAACCCGTCGGCGGCGAAGCGCCGCGCCGCGTTGGCGGCGATCAGGGCCTCGGTGCGGGGGAGGCTGCCGGCGGTGGTCGTCTGAATCTCGGTCATGTGCGTGCTCTACTCCTGCGGTTCGGGATGCCAGGCCGAACCTATCGCCCCGCGCGCGGGGGCGCCGATTCGCATGACGCCGTGCGTCATATGGGCGCGAGATCCGCAGTCTCGCCTCCCCGCCGCCGTCGGGTCAGCGCACACCCTTCATCAGCGCCAGCACCGGCTTGACCGCCACCACCAGGGCGATGCCGAGGATGATCGCGATGATCCCGAGGATCGAGAAGTACGGGACCTCGTTGTTCGGGTCGTAGTACTTGGCGAGTTCTCCCGCCAGCGACGTACCCAGCGCCACGGACAGGAAGTACAAGGCGACCATCTGCGTCTGGAACCGCTCCGGCGCGAGCTTCGTCGAGGCCGACAGGCCCACCGGCGAGATGAACAACTCGGCGATCGTGAACACCAGCAGGATGGCCGTGACCCCGAGGAGCGGGGTGGAGTTGGGCGCGCCGTTGGCCCAGATGAGGAACATCAGGAACGCCAAGCCCATGATGATCGAGCCGAGGGAGAACTTCACCGGTGTCGACGGTTGCCGGCGGCCGAGCCGTGTCCAGACGGCGGCGAAGACGCCGGAGAGGATGATGACGAAGATCGGGTTGATGGAGTTCACCCACGACACCGGCATCTCCCATCCGAAGATGTTCCGGTTGAGCCGCTCGTCCGAGTAGATCGTCAGCACGGTGAACTGTTGCTGGTACAGCGACCAGAACCCGACGTTCACGATGAACAGCGGGATGAAGGCGAAGACACGCGAACGCTCTGTGGCGCTGATCGCCTTCGAGGTGAGGATCACCAGGAAGTACGCGATGGCCGCGACGAGGGTGACGCCGATGACGATCGGCGCGAGGTTGTCGGCGCGGATGACGCCGGTGAGCACGAGCAGCGCCAGCAGTACGACGCCCGCGACGGCGACGCCGATCACCAGCGCTCGTCGGTTGGCCGGCAGGGGATTGGGGACGGCGCGTGAGGATGCCGGCAGCTGCTTGCGTCCGAAGGAGTACTGCACAAGCCCGAGCGCCATCCCCACCGCCGCCGCGCCGAAGCCCCAGTGGAATCCCACCGTGGACTGCAGAGCGCCTGTGATCAGCGGACCGAAGAACGCCCCGAGGTTGATACCGAGGTAGAAGAGCGAGAACCCGGCGTCGCGGCGCGGGTCGGCTTCGGTGTAGAGCGTCCCGACGACGGACGTGGCGTTGGCTTTCAGGCCGCCCGAGCCGACGGCGACGAGCACCAGGCCGACCCCCAGGCCCCAGAACCCGGGGAGAAGCGCCAAAGCGATGTGGCCGCACATGATGACGATGGCGCTGAAGAAGAGCACGCGCTCCGACCCCAGCAGGCGGTCGGCGACCCACGCGCCCAGGATCGTGGAGAGGTAGACCGTGCCGCCGTAGGCGCCGACGATGCCGGTGGCCACCGCGCGGTCGATCCCCAAGCCACCCTCGGTGACCGTGAAGTACATGTAGATGAGCAGGATGCCCTGCATGCCGTAGAAGCTGAACCGCTCCCACATCTCCACGCCGAACACGTGCGCGAGCGCCCACGGCTGGCCGAAGAAGCGCGTGTCGCGGTCGCCGGGTTCACCGGCGGAGGGGGCGGATGCGGCGGACGGCGGTCCGGCGTCGGGGTGGGAGAAGTCCGACATGCGCCCAGGCTAGCCCTCGAGGTGCGCGCCCGGGAGCGGGGTACGCCGCGAGCTACGCTGGAGGCGCCGGCCGATCCGCGCCGTACCCGCACCCGTCGAACCCGGAATCGCCGTGACCACCGCCGTGCCCCTTCCCGCTCCCGGATGGCGGACGTGGCTCGTGTGGGGCGTGGGCGTGGGCGCCTACATGCTGTCGGTGACCAACCGCAGTTCGCTGGCGGCGGTGGGCGTGGATGCTGCGGTGCGATTCGATGCCGACGCATCCGCCCTGTCGATGTTCGCGGTGGTGCAGCTCGCCGTATACGGCGGCCTGCAGATTCCGGTGGGCCTGCTCCTCGACCGCTACGGTGCCCGTCCCATCGTCACGATCGGGATGATCCTGATGGCGGTGGGTCAGGGGGTCATGGCCCTTGCCTCCGATGTCGGGATCGGGCTGCTCGCCCGGGTGCTGATCGGGGCGGGGGATGCGGCGGTCTTCCCCAGCGTCCTCCGCGTGATCGCGCTGTGGTTTCCCGCGCAGCGTGCCCCGCTGCTGGTCCAGCTGACCTCGACGATCGGCCAGTTCGGGCAGATCCTGTCGGTCATCCCCCTCGCGCTGCTGCTGCACGCGACATCGTGGTCGATCGCGTTCGGAAGCCTGGCCGGGCTCGGCGCCCTGTTCGCGGTGCTGACCGTCGTCGTGATCCGCAGCCGTCCACCCGGTCGCACGGCGGATGTCGCGGTCGACACCGACACCGGGGCCATCCGTGTCGTGCGCTCCGCGGCCGACCTTCGGGAGGGGTTCCGCGACTCGTGGGCGCACCCCGCGACCCGGCTCGCGTTCTGGTCGCACTTCGCTACGCCGTTCGCGGGCACCGCCTTCGGGCTGCTGTGGGGGTTCCCGTTCCTCACCGCGGGCGAGGGGTTGTCCCCCGCGACGGCGTCGCTCGTCGTGACGTTCTTCATCGTGTCGCTGATCGCGCTCGGTCCGGTCATAGGGGCGTTGTCGGCGCGGCATCCCATGCGGCGCTCGCGGCTGCTGGTGCTGCCGGCGATCGGCTTCCAGGCGGCGGTGTGGCTCGCTGTCATCGCCTGGCCGGGGCCGGCGCCGCTGTGGCTGCTGCTTCTCCTGGCCTTCGCGCTCGGCACCGGCGGGCCGGCATCCATGATCGCGTTCGACCACGCCCGCGCGTACAACCCCAGTCATCGCCTCAGCACGGCCACCGGGATCGTGAACGGCGGCGGATTCTTCTCCGGGCTCCTCGCGATCTTGTTCATCGGCATCGCGATGGACGTGCAGGGCGCCGGCACTCCCGCGACGTACACGCTCGACGCGTTCCGTCTCGCGTTCCTCACGCAGGTGCCCCTGTGGCTGCTGGGGGCGACGATGATCGTCGTCGAGCGCAAGCGCACGCGGGTTCACCTCGGACTGGATTCACCCCGGAGGCCACGCGGCACCGGCGCCGGTGGCTGAGCTCGTCGGGGCGGGTCAGCGGCGGGGAAGCTCCGGCAGCGACGGGCGGCCCTGCCCCGCGCTCGGACGCGACGGGAGGAACAGGGCGAAGATGAGCGCCACCACCGCTGCCCCGATGCCCAGCGCGTAGGACGTCTGGAAGGCGGCCGCCGTGGGCACCTGCATCCCGTCGTGCGTCGTGGACAGTCCCGCCAGCACCGCACCGACCACGGCACCGGCCGTGCTCGTCCCCAGTGAGCGTGCCAGGGCGTTCAGACCGTTCGAGGCGCCGGTCTCATGGGCCGGGACCGAGCGCATGATGAGCATCGGCATGCTCGCGTAACCGAACCCGATCCCGAACCCGATGAGAACGTTCGCGACCACGAGGTGCCACACCTCGGTGTCCCAGATCAGGGAGAACCCGTAGGCGAGCACGAGCGAGACCGCGCCGGCGATCAGGAGCGCGCGCGGACCGACCACGCGGGCCAGGCGGCCGGAGATGGGCGAGAGCACCATCATGATGAGGCCGGACGGCATGATGACGAGGCTGGCCGCCAGCAGCGACAGTCCGAATCCGACACCGGTGGCCACCGGAAGCTCCAGAATCTGCGGATACGACACCTGCGAGCTGAACAGGGCGAAGCCCATCGCCACCGAGGCGAGGTTCGTCAGGAGCACGGGGCGGCGCGCGGCGACGCGCAGATCGAGGAGCGGCTCGGGGATGCGCAGCTCGAACCAGCCCCACGCCACCAGCACGAGCGCCCCGGCGATGAAGGACCCGAGGGTGAGCGGGGAGGTCCATCCCCACTCGTTCCCGCGCGAGATCGCCAGCAGGATGGAGATGAGTCCGATGGTGAGGCCGACCGCTCCCACCGCATCGAATCGCCCGGCGGTGCGCAGCACGCTGACCGGCACGATCCACAGGACGAGGGCGAAGACGGTGATGCCCAGGCCGGCGGAGATCCAGAAGAGCAGGTGCCAGTCGGCGCGTTCGGCGACCAGCGCGCTGATCGGCAGGCCGAGGGCGCCACCGACGCCGAGCGTGGCGCTGATGAGTGCGATCGCCGAGTCGATCCGGTCTTCGCGAAGCACGTCGCGCAGGATCGAGATTCCCAGGGGGACGACCCCGGTCACAGCCCCTTGGAACGCACGCCCCACGATGACGCCCACGATGTCGGTGGACAGCGCGGCGATGGCCGATCCGATGACCATCAGAGCCACGAGGACGAGCACGATGCGGCGCTTGCCGTACATGTCGCCGAGCCGCCCGGCGATCGGTGTCGTGACCGCGGCTGACAGGAGCGTGGCGGTGACCACCCACGCGGTGTCTTCGCGTGGGGCGTTCAGAAGCTCGGGCAGCTGGGCCTGGATCGGCACCACCAGGGTGAACATGAACGACGAGCTCAGGCCGGCGATCGCCAGGACCACGACGATGAGCGTCGGTGGCGGCATCCGGGTCAGGCGCCGTCTGCCCTCGTCCCGACTCACCGATTCAGGTTATCGGTGGTCCGGAAGTGGTCGGGTCGTGCGGGGCAGGTCGGTGCGAGACTGTGGGGGTGAGCGACGAGGCCTCCGGCATCGAGATCCGCGAACTGACCAGCGTCGAGCAGGTGCACGAAGGCGCGGCGGTCCTTGCGGCGGTGTGGCCCGGAGATCGGCAGGCGATGCCCGCCAACACCCTGCGCGCGCTCCAGTACTCGGGAAACTACGTGGTCGGGGTGTATTCCGGCGAGCGGATGGTCGGCGCATCCGCCGGGTGGTTCGGGGCGCCATCGGCGCGGACCCTGCACTCCCACATCACAGGCGTGCTGCCGGAGTATCAGGGACACGGTGTCGGACGGGCGCTCAAGGAGCATCAGCGGGAGTGGGCCTTCGCGCGCGGGGTCGGCCGCATCACGTGGACATTCGATCCGCTGATCGCGCGCAACGCGCACTTCAACCTGCGAGTGCTGGGTGCCCGGGTGACGGACTACCTCGTCGACCAGTACGGGCCGATGCCCGACGAGCTCAACCGTGGCGTCGCTTCGGACCGGCTGCTGGTCTCGTGGGCTCTGGCCGAGCCGCCGGTCGCCACTCCCGATCGCGGTGCGGTCGAGGCGGAGGTCAGGATCCCCCGTGATATCGAGGGGATGCGGCGCGAGACCCCCGCCGCCGCAGCAGCATGGCGCACCGTTGTGCGCGGCGCGCTGGTGCGGCACCTCAATGCGGGGCTGCGCATCGGGGGATTCGACGACGAACGCGGGTACCTCGTGGTCGCCGGCGACTAGCGCAGCTTGCGGATGAAGCGCTCCCCAGGGATGCTGGGAGAGCGCAGCCGCGGGTGGGACCGCTGCACAAGCGCGCACCTGGGGGGAAATTTCATGAATACAGCTCTGTCCGCATCAGCCGGATGCTCAGAACCGCTCACCGCGCCATCCGCATCCGGAGCCGGCAGGACGGTTCACACCCGTGGGTGATCGCGTCGGAATCGTCGGCGGTGGCATCGTCGGAGTGGCACTCGCGCGCGAGTTGAGCGCACGGGGCGATCAGGTCACGGTCCTGGAGAAGGAGAAGCGGCTCGCCCAGCACCAGACCGGGCGGAATTCCGGAGTCGTGCACGCGGGGCTGTATTACACGCCGGGATCGCTGAAGGCTCAGCTGTGCGCTGCCGGCCGCGTGTCCATCCGGGAATTCTGTGAGGACAAGGGGCTGCCGTACCGCGAAGTCGGCAAGCTCGTCGTCGCGGTGGACGACACCGAGCTGGCTGCCCTCGCAGAGATCGAGCGCCGATCGATCGCGAACGGCGTGCCCGATCTCGCCCGCATCGACGACGTGTCACGGATGCGCGACATCGAACCGCACGTCGCGGGGGTCGCGGCCGTGCACTCGCCGCACACCGCGATCGTCGACTACGCCGCCATCACCGAGGCGATGGCACAGGACGTGCGCGCGGCGGGTGGCACGATCCGCCTCGGGCACGAGGTCACCGGCATCCGCGCGGAAGGAGCCGCGGTCCGTGTTCTCACGGCGGTCTCCGAAGACGTGTTCGACCGCGTCATCGTGTGCGCGGGTCTCCAGTCCGACGTCGTCGCGCGCTTCGTCGGCGCCGACCCGGCGCCCAAGATCCTGCCCTTCCGGGGCGAATACTGGGAACTCGCCCCCGAGCGCACAGACCTCGTCCGGGGCATGATCTATCCCGTCCCGGACCCGCGATTCCCCTTCCTCGGCGTGCACTTCACGCGCGGGGTCTACGACAACGTCCACGTCGGCCCGAACGCCGTGCCCGCTCTGGCCCGCGAGGGGTACACGTGGCTCCAGATGTCGGCACGAGACACCTGGGAGTCGTTGAGGTGGCCCGGTGCGTGGCCGCTCGCCAAGCAGCACTGGCGGATGGGTGTGGACGAGATCAGCGGGTCGCTCCTCAAGCCGCTCTACTACCGCAAGGCTCGCCGGTTCGTTCCGGAGCTGCGGATGGCGGACCTCACACACAAGAGCGCGGCCGGCGTCCGCGCGCAGGCGTGGGGGAGCGGGGGCGAACTCCTGGACGACTTCAAGGTCGACCAGGTCGGGGCCGTGACGTTGCTGCGAAACGCGCCGTCACCCGCGGCCACGAGCTCCATCGCCATCGCCCGCTACGTGATCGCGAACCACCTCGCTCCCGTGACGTCGGCCTGACCGGCAGATCCTCCGCGGCATCCTCTCCGCGGCATCCGACGGCGTTGCCGCATCGGCGGGAATCCTGCGGGTGATGGCGGTCGCGGACGACGTGGCGAGACCGTGGACTTCGTATGCTGACGCCATGTCCGCACCCTCCGACCCGCCCGAACGCGCCCGCCCGGCCACCGAGCGGCGCATCGTTGACCTGAGCCACCGGATCCGCGCAGGGCTGATCACCTATCCAGGGCTTCCGGCACCCACCATCCAGCCCTACCTCACGCGCGCCGACTCTCGTGCCCGGTACGCGCCCGGCACCGAGTTCGCGATGGACGTGATCAGCTTCATCGGCAACACCGGCACCTACCTCGACTCGCCGTTCCATCGGTATGCGGAGGGGGCGGATCTGGCCGGACTCGATCTGGCGACGCTCGTGGGGCTACCCACCGAGGTGTTCCACCTCGAGGATGCGTGGGATGCCGAACATCGTGGCATCGGACCGGAACTCCTCGCCGGCCGCGACCTCCGGGGCGCCGCGGTGCTGCTGCACACCGGGTGGGACCGGTGGTTCGGCCGTGAGGAGTACGGCGTCGGGGCACCGTTCCTCACCGGCGAGGGCGCCGGGTACCTCGTCGACCAGGGGGTCGCTCTCGTGGGCATCGACTCGGTCAACATCGACGACACCGGGTCCGGCGGTGAGCGACCCGCCCACTCGGTGCTCCTCGCCGCGGGTGTGCACGTCGTAGAACACCTGACGCGATTGGGCGATCTCCCCGAACGGGGAGCGCGGTTCACCGCGGCGCCCCCCGCCGTCGAGGGCTTCGGGACGTTCCCCGTGCGCGCGTTCGCCGAGCTGTCGCGCTGACCCGGCCCCTTGCGGCCGACCGAGGACACTCGCGCGTGCCCAACGTGGAAGAAGTCCCCGGCGCGTGCCTAACTCAGGCCAAGCCCGCCCGGGCGGGGGAAGACACCGGTGTCGGGGCGGGTTCTTCCTGAGTTGGGCGCGCTGCACCGTGTTCGGCGGTGCGGTCGCGCGGCGGCGGGAATCCGGCTGCGGGATGTCGGCCGTGCGGGCGGACGCCGAGCTGGCGCGTTGGTTCGCCGCGTCGGAGGCCGCCCGGGCGTGCCTAACTCAGGCCAGGTCCGCCTGGGTGGGGGAAGACACCGGTGTCGGTGCCGGTTTTTGCGGAGTTGTGCGCGCTACTCGTGTTCGGCGGCGGGGTCGCCCTGGCCGGGGCCAGGACGCACGGCGGCATCGTCGCGGATGTCAACGCGCGTCACGCCCTCGCGGTGGGTGACGTCGATCCGCGGTGCGGCGTCGGCCTCGGTGGCATCGGGCGCCGTCGTCAGCTGATCGGTGCGCTTCTCGTCGTCGGTCTGGGGGTCGCTCATGGCATCTCCAAAGGGTCGGTTCGGGTTAGGCGGTGCGCCACTCGTCGCTGGTGAGGTGCGATCCGGCCTGGGGTCCCATCTGCAGCATCCCACCGTCCACGACCCAACTCGCACCCGTGACGTACGACGCGGCCGGGGAGGCGAGGAATGCGACGACCGCCGCGATCTCTTCCGGGCGTCCCGGCCGGCCGAGGGGGATGCCCGGGCGATGCGTCTTCTCGGCATCCTCGGCATCCATGTCGTTCAGCGGTGTGGCGATCTCGCCGGGGGCGACGGCGTTGACGGTGATGCCCTGCGCGCCGAGCTCCTGCGCCATGGTCTTCACGAGACCGCCGAGGCCGTGCTTGGCGGCGACGTACGCGGCGCTCCCCACGCGCGGCTGGTGCTCGTGCACGCTCGAGACCGCGATGATCCGTCCGCCCCGGTCGGCAGCTGCCATCCGGCGGGCAGCGGCCTGCATGCCCACGAAAGCGGCATCGAGATTGAGACCGACGTCCTGACGCCAGCCGGCAAGGTCGAGATCGAGCACGTGACCGCCGACGCCGCCGCCGGCGTTGTTGACGAACACGTCCACCCCGCCGAGCTCATCGGCGAGGGCGTCGAGGACGTGGCCGGCGGTTTCCAGGTCGGTCGCGTCGAACTGGGTCACGACCGCGCGGCCGCCGCGGGCGCGGACGGCCTCGGCGGTGCGCTGCGCCCCCTCCTCGTCGGAGTGCCACGTGATGCCCACGTCCATGCCCGCTTCGGCCAGCGCGACGGCGCACGCGGCGCCGATGCCGGAGTCGGAACCGGTGACGATCGCGTGCCGGGGGGAGAAGTCGTCGGTATGCATGGCTCGACGCTACGAGCATCCGGGCGCCGCGCAGACGCCCTTTACATCCGCTCACCGCGGCGTTAGCGTTCCCGGTTCGCACTAGCGTGGGGCCGTGATCCCCGCCGACTGGACCCCGCACCGCCGGCCGGACGACCGAGAACTCGTGGGATGGATCCGCCCCGCGGGGGGCGCGTGGGTCGCCGTGTCTCTCCTCGGACGCGACGTGAGCGAGGCGGTCGAGTGGCTCGACGCGGAGGCCGTGCTCGAGCAGACGGGCTTGGCGTGGATGGCGGGCATCTGGATGCTGGAGGGCGTGGCCGATCGACCGCTCCGGGTGAAGCTGGTCGAGGTCACACCTGAGCGCGTCGTCGTGCAGACCGACGACTTCGGGGCCATCGACGTTCCCGTGGAGCGTTTCGAACTGCCCTGGCCTCCGCCTCGAACGCTCCGACCGCGGGATGACGGAGACCGCGAGTAGCCTGACGCCATGCGCGCGAGGCGGCCTCCCACGGGGGTCGTCGTCGTGCTCGCCGCGATGGTGCTGGCCGGCTGCGCGGCCCCGGGGGATGCGGCATCCACGGCGCCTCCCGACGGAGTGAGCGTGAGCCTCGTGCAACTGCGGTCGGATGTCGCCGCGCGGCAGGCGCAGGTGCAGATCCGCAACGACGGCGATGCGGCTCTCGCGGTCGGGGCGGTGCAGGTGGCATCCCCTGGATTCGCCGGCACCGCCGAGCGCGTGGTGGACCGGGTGACGACCGTTCCGCCGGGCCGCGCTGTGGATGTGCGGGTGCAGCTCCCCGCCATGGACTGCACGACAGCGGATGCGGGTGCTCCGACGGTCACGGTGAAGCTCGAGATCGGCGGCGCCCTGCGCACCGTGGTCGCCGACATCCCCGACCCGCTCGCCTTCCTTCCCGGGTTGCACGCGCGCGAGTGCCTGGGCGCCGCGCTGGCCGCCGTCGCCACCGTCACGATCGAAGGCTTCACCCCGGCCCCGCCGGGCGGCACGGGAACGCTCACCCTGTCCATCGCGCCGACCGGGGGCGGTTCGGCCCGGCTGTCCGCGGTCGACTCGACGCCGCTGCTCATGTTCGCGGCCGACGCTCCCGCAACCCCGTACCCCCTCGACGTCGAGATCAGGCCGGATTCGCCGGCGACGACCCTCGACATCCCGCTCGTGCCCCAGCGCTGCGACCCGCACGTCGTGCAGGAGGACAAGCGCGGCACGATCTTCACGGTCGATGTCGCCGTCGACGGCGTGACCGGGGATGTCGATCTGCCCGCGCCGCCGCGCATGAAAGCGCGGATGCTGTCGTGGGTGGCCCAGTGGTGCGGGTTCGGCACGCCCGGATGACGCGGCGTGGACGCATCCGTACGCTGTCGCCATGGAACACGGCGACATCGCTCCGCTCGACCCGGCCGCCGCCGCGCGCGGGATCTCCCGGCTCGCGCAGTCGGACATCTACCGCGCAGGGATCAGCGGAACCCGGCCCCAGGTGCCGGTGGACGCGACGGCGCTGGAGGAAGCGGCGCGACGCCGGCTGAGCGCCGCGGCCTTCGCCTATCTCGCCGGGGGCGCGGGAGCGGAGCGCACCGTCGCGGCGAACCGCGCCGCGTTCGAGCGGTGGCAGGTGTGGCCGCGGCCCCTTCGCGATGTCGCCGAGCGCGATCTGTCGATCGAGCTGTTCGGCCGGCGACTGCCGACGCCGCTGCTTCTCGCGCCCCTCGGGGTGATGGAGATGGCACATCGCGACGCCGACCTCGCGGTGGCCCGCGCCGCGGCCGAGCTCGGCGTGCCGTACACGCTCAGCAACCAGGCATCCGTCGCGATGGAGGCGGTCGCGGCGGCAACGCCGGCAGCAGCGAGGCTGTTCCAGCTGTACTGGTCGTCGTCCGACGAGCTGAATGCGTCGCTGCTGCGCCGAGCCGAGGAGTCGGGATGCTCCGCGATCGTGGTGACGCTCGACACCCACCTCCTGGGATGGCGCACGCGCGACCTCGACCTCGCCTACTTGCCCTTCACGCGGGGACTCGGCATCGCGCAGTACACCTCGGATCCGGTGTTCCGGCGGATGGTCGCCGAGCGGGCTGGGAGGAGGGATGCCGACGGCGCCCCGGGCGTGCGGATCACCCCGAAGGCGATCGCCGCGGGGATCACGGTCGCCCGCAAAGGCTCGGCGCTGACCGGAGGCGGGGTCCGGGAGGGTCTGCGCTCCCCCCTGCCCCGCGCGGCCGTGGAGACGTTCCTCGACGTCTTCTCGACCCCGTCTCTCACCTGGGATGACCTCGCCCGGGCGCGCGAGTGGACCTCTCTGCCGATCGTGCTGAAGGGCATCGTCCATCCCGACGACGCCTCCCGCGCGATGGATGCCGGCGCAGACGGGGTGTGGGTGTCGAACCACGGCGGCCGGCAGATCGACCTGTCGGTGCCGACGCTGGACGCTCTTCCCGCCGTCGTCGACCGTGTCGGCGGGGCGGTTCCGGTGATCTTCGACTCGGGTGTGCGACAGGGTTCCGACGTCTTCGCCGCCCTCGCGCTCGGGGCGACGGCGGTCGCGGTGGGACGGCCTTACGCGTACGGGCTGGCGGTGGCGGGGCAGGCAGGCGTGCGGGAGGTGGTCCGAAACGTCCTCGCCGAGCTCGACATCACCCTGGGGCTCGCTGGTTTCACGACGGTCGCCCAGGTCGGCCCGGCTGCGCTGCGCGACGCGAGGGCGTGACCCGCGGCTTTCGGCGCGGCGGCCGCCGGCGGGCGTGAGCCAGGCCTTTTCCGCGCGGCTGCCGCCGACGGGCGTGAGCCGGGCCGCAGGCGCCGCTCGATAGAATCGAGGTACCGCGACTTTCCGCGGCATCCCACCCTCTTTGCGACCATTGGAGCCACCGTGGCCGAACAGTCCCGCCTTGACAAGGTCATCGCCCTCGCCCGCCACCGCGGGTTCGTCTTCCAGGCGGGCGAGATCTACGGCGGCTCTCGCTCGGCGTGGGACTACGGCCCCCTCGGCACCGAGCTGAAGGAGAACATCCGCCGCCAGTGGTGGCAGACGTTCGTCCGCGGCCGCGGGGACATGGTCGGCCTGGACTCGTCGATCATCCTCCCCAAGCGCGTGTGGGAGGCATCCGGTCACGTTGCGACGTTCACCGAT
This sequence comes from Microbacterium sp. Z10_103, assembly GCF_058310455.1. Lineage (NCBI taxonomy): Bacteria > Bacillati > Actinomycetota > Actinomycetes > Micrococcales > Microbacteriaceae > Microbacterium > Microbacterium sp. Z10_103. The sequence goes on along the minus strand of NZ_JBZEGK010000001.1, from coordinate 3,041,387 downwards.
CCGCTCGTGGAGTGTCTGCACTGCCACAAGCGCTTCCGCGCCGACACCCTGGTCGAGGACTTCGAGGCGCGCAAGGGCCGGCCGGCCGAGAACGGGCTCGCTGACATCCCGTGCCCCAACTGCGGCACGAAGGGCCAGTACACCGAGCCGAAGGCGTTCTCCGGTCTCGTGAAGACCTACCTCGGCGTCGTCGACGACGAGAGCGGCCTGTACTACCTGCGGCCCGAGACCGCGCAGGGCATCTTCGTGAACTTCAGCAACGTCCTCACGGCCTCGCGTCGCAAGCCGCCGTTCGGCGTCGGGCAGGTCGGCAAGGCGTTCCGCAACGAGATCACCCCCGGAAACTTCATCTTCCGCACGCGTGAGTTCGAGCAGATGGAGATCGAGTTCTTCACGCCGCCCGCAGAGGCGGACGAATGGTTCGACCACTGGGTCGAGGCGTGCTGGAACTGGTTCGTCGACCTCGGCGTCGACCCCGCGAACATGCGCCGCTACGACGTCCCCGTCGAGGACCGCGCGCACTACTCCGCCGGCACGATCGACGTCGAGTACCGCTTCGGATTCCCCGGCAAGGAGTGGGGCGAGCTCATGGGCATCGCCAACCGCACCGACTTCGACCTGAAGAACCACTCCGAGGCATCCGGTCAGAGCCTCACCTACTTCGACCAGGCCTCGGGCGAGAAGTACACGCCCTTCGTCATCGAACCCTCGTTCGGCTTGACGCGCGCGATGATGGCGTTCCTCGTGGACGCCTACGAAGAGGAAGAGGTGCCCAACGCCAAGGGGGGCACCGACAAGCGCACCGTGCTGCGCCTTGACCCGCGCCTGGCGCCGGTCAAGGTCGCCGTGCTGCCGCTCTCGCGCAACGAGAGGCTTTCGCCGCTGGCGCGCGAGGTCGCCGACGGCCTCCGCGGCCTGTGGAACGTCGACTTCGACGACGCCGGTGCGATCGGCCGTCGCTACCGCCGCCAGGACGAGATCGGCACGCCCTTCTGCGTGACCGTCGACTTCGATTCGCTCGACGACCGCGCCGTCACCGTCCGCGACCGCGACACGATGGCGCAGGAACGCGTGCCGCTGGAGAACCTGCACACGTACCTGGCCGAGCGCCTGCGCGGCGCCTGACCCGCCGCATCCCGCGCCCGGCGGCCGGCGCCCCGCCCCCGGGTCGGCGCCCCGCCCCCGGGTCAGCGGGCGGCGGTCAGCGGGTCGTCGCGCGGTAGGAGTCGCCGATGATCCCCGCCAAGACGTCGAGGTCGACGGTGGAGGCATCCCTCACGTAGAGGCACCCGATGCCGGTCGTGTGCGGGCCGAGGTGCTCGAGTTCAGCGGCGTGGGCATCGACGCCGTCGGCCAGATAGATCGTCGTGGCCGTCTTGCGCGGAGCGAAGCCGACCGCGGCGGTGTCACCCTCGCGGCCGCTGTCGTATTTGTAGTGGTGCGACCCGAATCCGATGATCGACCCCCACAGGGTGGGCTCCTCGCCGGTCACCCGAGCGAACACGTCCAAGAGAGTCTCCGCATCGCGCCGGCGCTTGGCCGGTTCTACTCGGTCGACCAGCGCCTGAACATCGGCAGGAACGTCCATGTCACTTCTCCTTCGCGGCGGCCTTCGTTGCCCGCTTGAACTCGCGCACCTTCATGAGCGACTCGGGGCTGGTGATGTCGGCGACGGAGCGGAAAGATCCGTCCTCGCCGTAGGGGGCGGATGCTTCGCGCCACCCCTCCCCGGTGAAGCCGCACTGCTTGCCGAGGAGTGCGAGGAAGATCTTCGCCTTCTGCTCGCCGAAGCCGGGCAGCGCCTTCAGGCGTTTCAGCACTTCCGGCCCGGTCGGGGTGCCCCGTGTCCACAGAGCGGCGGCATCGCCGCCCCACTCCTGCTCGATCGCCGCGCACAGTGCCTGGACACGAGCGGCCATCGAGCCGGGGTAGCGGTGCACGGCCGGCGGCGTCTTGAAAGCCTCCGCGAACGCCTCCGCGTCGTAGTGCGCGAGGGTCGCGGCATCCACCGAGCCGACGCGCTCCCGGATCTTGAGCGGGCCGGTGAACGCCGTCTCCATCGCGATCTGCTGATCCAGCAGCATCCCGATCAACAAAGCCAGGGGGTCGTCGCTGAGCAGCGCGTCGGCTGCGGGATCGTCGGTGATGCGCAACGTCATGCCGCCATCCTCCCACCCACCTCCCCGGGCGCCCACCCACCGATGCGGCTGCCGGGTCGAGGCGTCTCCGCGTCGGGCTGCGCGGCCCTTGCGCGCGACCTCGGGAGAGAGATCGCGACATAGGCTGGGCGGAATGGACCACCTCCTTGCTCTCCACCGCCTCCGCGATGCCGTCAACGCCCACGAGGCTGCGCGGATCGCGGCGAACTTCTCCGAGGACTACTCCGTCGAGGCTCCTAGGGATCCCCACCTCTCATTCACCGGTCGCGCACAGGTGGAACGGAACTGGCAGGCGATCCTCGGGAGACTCCCGGATCTGAAAGCCGATCTGCTCCGCTGGGCGGTGCAGGGTGACGAGGTGTGGTCGGAGTGGACGATGTCCGGCACGGCGAGCGACGGAGGGGCGGACACGCTGGCCGGCACGGTGATCTGGCGCACCGATGACGACGGTCTCGTGTCGTGGGCGCGGTTCTATCTCGGCCCCGTGGTCACCGCAGCGCCGAAGGCATCCGCGCTCGGGGCTGTTCCGTCAGCGCCGGGCGCGTGACCGCCGAGTCGACGGGGCTGGGCGACTCGCGGAGTCGACGGGACTGAGCGAACCGCGGAGTCGACAGGGCTTCGTGACTCGCGAATTCCCCGTGGTCTCCGCCCGGCCGACCTTGGGGGGCCGGCGGTCCTGCAGGGGTCAGGCGACGCCGGAGCCGGCGTCGGTGGCGCGCTCGTCCTCGTCCGCGACGTCGACGTCGATGTCGAAGAGGGTCGAGAGGGCGGCGAAGTACTCCTCGCCACGCCCGAGTTCCGCGAGCTCGTGCGCGCGGGCCGTGGGAGTGTGCAGCAGCACGCCGACGAGGTGGCGGAGCGCCTGCTCCGTGCGACCGTCCTCGTCACCGCGGGCCTTCGCGCGGGCGATCTCGGATTCGAGGGCGGCGAACGCATGGGCGCGCAGGGCCACCACACCGGGGGTGACGTTGCGGCGCTCGCCGAGGACGGCGAAGCGGCGGGCTGCGTCGCGGACGACTTCGCGCGCCGCATCCGTGGCCTGCAGCTCCTCCAGCGGCGCGTGCAGGCGGATCGTCTCGAGGTCGAGGAGATCGACACCCGCGACGGTTGCCACGTCCGGCTCGACGTTGCGGGGGAGGCCCAGGTCGATCACGAGACGCCGCTTTGCGGCGGGATACGGTTCCAGGGCGCCGGCGGCGAACGTCGCGGCGCTGAGAACGGTGTGCTCAGCGGTCGTGCACGTGATGATGAGGTCGGCCTGCGCGGCGACGGAGGGGAAGCGCTCGGCCGCGATGGCCTGCAGCCCGTGCTTGGTCGCGAACTTCGCGGCGCGGCCCGACGGGGAGTAGACCGAGATGTCTTCGGCGCCCTGGTCGCGCAACGCCGCCAGTGTGGCCGCGGCATACGACCCCGTGCCCACGAGCAGAACGCGCAGAGCGGACCAGTCGGCGATCCGGCTTCCGGCGAGCTCGAGGGCGAGGCGCACCAGCGAGCGACCGGCGCGCCCGAGCGCCGTGGCGTTCTTCACGCCGCGCTGAGCCTCCGACGCGCGCTGGAACAGCCGCTCCAGGTCGCCCGAGGTGGTGCCGAGGCGCCGGGACTCCTTGAGAGAGCGGCGCACCTGTCCGGCGATCTCACCCTCGCCGATGACGACGGACTCGAGACCGGATGCGACGGCGAACAGGTGCTCGGCCACGTCATCGCCGCCCAGCACCTCGTACGACCCGGTGAGTTCGCCCGCCGGCACACCGGTGGCCGCTTCGATCGCGGCGAGAGTGGCCTCGACGCCGAGGGCCGTGGATGCGGTGACGGGCTCGTCCAGGTCGACATACGCCTCGAAGCGGTTGCACGTCGCGACGACGACGGCACCCTGCACGAATTCGGAGTGCGCGGAGATGAGCGGTGCGATGGGGACCGAGGAGACGCTGAGGCGCTCGAGAAGCTCGAAGGGCGCGGTCTTATGACTCGCGGAGACGCACAGCAGCACGAGACAAGATTCTACCCGCGGGCGGCTGGGCGTTGGCGCTATGCCTCGACGACGAGCGATACCCCCGGCGCGGCTTCCTACACTGGTGACGTGCACTGGTCTTCCGCCGGCTCGTTGGAGCCCGTCCCCGCCCTGGATCGCCTCGCCTCGCTGCCGCCCACGGTCGCGGCGGCCCTCGTCGCCCTCGACCCCGATCTCGCGCCACTCGTCGGCGTCGCCGACATCGACCCGGACCTGGCCGATACGGCAGCGTTCGTCCAGCGGTACGGGTCACCGCTCGAGCAGAGCGCCAACTGCGTCATCGTGAAGGGCAAGCGCGGCAGCGACATCCGGTACGCCGCATGCCTCGTGCTCGCCACCACGCGCGCCGACGTCAACGGCACCGTGCGCCGGCGGCTGGATGTGCGCAGCGCCTCCTTCGCCCCGATGGCCGAAGCGGTCGAGCTGACCGGCATGGAGTACGGCGGCATCACACCACTGGGGCTTCCGTCGGACTGGCCGATCCTGGTGGATGCGGCCGTCGCCGCCGCCCCCGACGTCGTCGTGGGCGCCGGCATCCGCGGTGCCAAACTCTTCCTCCCCGGCTCCGTCCTCGCCGCGCTCCCGCATGCCGAGGTGATCGACGGGCTCGGGATGCCGCCGCGCGAGGCGTAGCGGCTCTGGCGACGCGGGCGTCGGGGAACCGATCGATCCGTCACATCAGTTCGCTGTCCCGGCGCCGTGAAGGAATCTCGATGAGCTCGGTGATGACGCCGAGGAGGTCCTCGGTATCGAAGTAGGCGTAACCGCCGTCGCCGTCACGCCCGGTCGCCCGTCCCGTCTGAATCGGTTCAAAGCCCTCGTCCTGCATCGCGGCGGTCGCTTCGGCGATCGAGTCGACATAGAACCCGAAGTGGTGCATACCGTAGCCATGGCGGGCGATCCACTCGGTGTAGATGTTCGGGCCGTCGATGCTCTCGACCAGCTCGATCTGCGGCCCTTGTTCCACGAAGGCCAGGCGCATCTTGTAGGAGCTCGGTTCGCCGCGGTAGGTGAGCCCCTCAAGGTTCTCCGGCCCGTAGGTGAAGATCGACCAGTCCTCTCTGCCGAGGAGGAGGCTGTACTGGGCCAGTGCCTCCTGCAGGTCGGGAACCAACAGGCCGATCTGAACGACCTTCAGTGAGTGAAGCGCCTTCGGAAGGACGAGTGCGGATAGATCTGTCATGCGATGTTCCTCTTCTCTTGTGCAGGGATGTGGTGTCCGTCCACGGATCAGGAGGGGTCGCGCTCGGCTTCCAGGAGTGCGGTGCGCGCCTCGCGGCGTCGTCGCTGCTCGGCGGGGTCCGGCACGGGTACCGCGGCGATGAGACGCTGCGTGTACGCCTCCTGCGGCGCTCGCAGGATCTGGCCCGTCGCGCCCGTCTCGACGATGGTGCCGTGACGCATCACCACGATCCGGTCGGCGAGGGTGTCGACGACGGCGAGGTCGTGGCTGATGAACAGACACGCGAAGCCCAGGTCGGCCTGGAGCCGCCGGAGCAGTTCGAGGACAGTCGCCTGCACCGAGACGTCGAGCGCCGACGTCGGCTCGTCGGCCACGAGCAGCTTCGGCTCGAGCGCGAGCGCCCGCGCGATGCCGATGCGCTGCTTCTGTCCGCCGGAGAGCTCGTGCGGGTAGCGGGAGCGGCACGATCTGGGCAGTTCGACGGCGTCCAGCAGCTGCTGCACGCGCTTGTCGAGCGCGGCCCCCTTGGCCGCTCCCGCCAGCAGAAGAGGCTCGCCGATCGACTGCCAGATCGGAAGACGGGGATTGAGCGACGACGACGGATCCTGGAAAACCATGCCGACGTCCTTGTGCACGGTGCGGAGGACCCGCCGGTCCGCCTGCGAGATGTCGGTGCCCACGACGGTCACCCGCCCCTCCGCGATCGGGACCAGTCCGATCGCCGCGCGACCGACGGTCGTCTTGCCGGAGCCGGACTCGCCGACGACCCCGGTGACCTCGCCGGGGTAGATCGCGAACGTCGCGTTGTCGACAGCGCGGAAGGCGGGCACAGGCCCGTGCTTGGGGTATTCGATCGAGACGTTCGTGAACTCGAGCACGGGGTCGCCGAGGCCCGCGCGACGCTCCACGTCCTGACGCGCCGCGACTTCGGCCAGTCGGATCGCCGACGTGTCTCCCGCGAGTGCGGCGGTCGTGTCGATCTCGTCCCCGCGGGTGTCGCCGATGCGGGGGACTGCCGCGAGCAGCTGCTTCGTGTAGGGATGCTGCGGCTGGGTGAAAACCTCTCCGACCCTGCCGCGCTCCACGATCTCGCCGTCGCGCATGACGACCATGTCGTCGGCGAGGTCGGCGACGACCCCCATGTCGTGGGTGATGAGCAGGATCGCGGAGTCCAGGCGGTGGCGCAGGTCGCGCATGAGGTCGAGGATCTCGGCCTGCACGGTGACGTCGAGCGCCGTCGTCGGCTCGTCGGCGATGAGCAGCCAGGGGTCGCACGAGATCGACTGGGCGATCATGGCGCGCTGGCGCTGGCCGCCGGAGAGCTGGTGGGGATACGAGTGGAACGCTTTGACCGGGTCGGGCAGCTCGACGAGATCGAGCAGCTCGAGTGTGCGTTTCTTCGCCTGACTCGGCGACACCCCGAAGTGGGTCCGCACCGTCTCGATGATTTGGAAGCCGACCGTGAGAACGGGATTGAGTGCCGTCATGGGCTCCTGGAAGATGACGGCGATCTCGCTCCCGCGCACACGCCGCAATTCGCTCGGGCGCAGCCCCAGGATTTCCCGTCCGGCCAACTTGACGCTGCCGCGAACGCGTGCGTTCTTCGGCAGGAGCCCCAGCATCGCCATCGAGCTCGCGCTCTTACCAGAGCCCGACTCGCCGACGATCGCGAGCGCCTTGCCGGCTTCTACCGTGTAGCGGAGCTTCTTGGCAGCGGGCACCCAGTAGTTGTCCACGGCGAAGTCCACGGACAGCCCGTCCACCTCGAGAAGCGGGCCTGTGACGCCGTGACGGTCGCGGAGCTGGTTCATCGGTCGTTCCTGACTTCCTGGCTTGACAGAATGATCAGATGGGCGAATCGGTCACGCTCCACTCGCGCTTCAATCGCACCCTGGCGGTCGTGGTCTGGGTGGTGTGCGGGCTCATTGCGGTGGGCGCCCTGCTGGGCGACGAGCGGCTCGTGCCGCTCTCCCCGGCCGCGGCGCTGCTGTCGCTGTTCGGATGGGCCGGGCTGTGGCGCCCAGGTGTACGGGTCGACGACGCGGGCGTCGTGATTCAGAACGTGACCCATCGCGTCACCATCCCGTGGACCGCGCTCATCCATGTCGACACGCGGTACGCCCTGACGCTGCATACGCCGTCCGGCAAGTTCGCCGCGTGGTCCGCGCCCGCACCGGGCCTCATCGGGTCGATGCGCGCCAGCCGCAATGCCACGAACCGCGAGACCCGCGCGGCCGACGCGTCGCTGCGCGCAGGCGACCTCCTCGGCACGGAGTCGGGCAGCCCCGCGACGGTCGTGCGCGAGCAGTGGCGCCGGCGCCTCGACAGCGGGCAGGTGCAGACCGGGATCGCCGACGACGTTCCCGTTCGCCGCCAGTGGGATACGCCGGTGCTCACGGGACTCGCCGCCTTGGCGGTGGCGAGCGTCGGGGCGCTCGCCGCAACCGGCTGACGGCTCGTCACGCGTCACGATTCGCGCCTCGCGTACGGGTGCGGCTCATCGCGGGACAGTCCCACGGCCGTCGTCGAACCGGTGTTCGTTGTGATCGGACCGACCGGGACGTCCGAGACCACGTCCTGGGTGCTGATGATCGCGGCATCCTTCGGCAGCTCTTTCACGCGACGGAAATTGATGCGCTTATGCCGGTGGTCGAACGCGTCGCGCAGGCCGTCGCCGACGAAGTTGACCAGGAGCGAAAGCAGCACGATGAAGAACGCCGGCCACCAGAACAGCCATGGTCGCGTCTGGAACGCCGACTCGTTGGCGCTGATGAGAAGACCGAGCGACACCTCGGGCGAGCGGACGCCGAAGCCGAGGAAAGACAGCGCCGTCTCGTAGAGGATTGCCACCGCGATGAGCAGCGTCGTGGAGACGATGATGACACCCGTCGTGTTCGGCAGGATGTGCGTGAAGATGATGCGGAGATCCGAAGCCCCGGCGAGGCGCGCCGCTTCGACGAACTCGCGTTCGCGCAGGCTCAGGAATTCGGCGCGCACGAGTCGCGCGATGCCCGGCCACGCGATGAACCCGAGGAAGATCGCGAGCGGCACGGGCCCGAGACCGCCGACCGCGGTGCCGACGACGGCGCCGATGACGAGCACCGGGATCACCATCACGATGTCGGTGAGGCGCATGAGCGCGGAGTCGACCCAGCCGCGATAGTAGCCCGCGATGGCGCCGACGATCACCCCGATGAACGCAGCCGTCAGCCCGATGATGAACATGACGTAGGACGAGTTGGCCGTGCCGCGCATCGTCATCGCGAAGTAGTCCTTGCCGACGGTGTTCTGCCCGAACGGGTGGTCGCCCAAGGAGAAGGGGAACAGTGTCAGGGTGGGCTTTCCGCCGTTCTGGATCGGATAAAGGCTCGTGTGATCCTGCTTCCACCAGCCCGCAATCCCGAAAGCGCCGCTCGCCGAGACAGCCAGCCCGATGACGAGCAGGAACAGGATCAGGCTCACGAGCGCGGGTTTGTGGGTGAGGAACCGGCGGAGGATGAGGCTGCCCTGACTCCGGCCCTTCTCCTCTTCGGTCAGGACGGTGGAACGTCCGGCGGGTGTGGTGCCCGCCGGCGTGGTTCCGGGATCGAGGGGAATTGTCATCACCTGGCCCTCACTCTCGGGTCGAGCGCCGAGTAACTGAGGTCGGCGAGGAAGTTGAACGTGATGGCGAAGATGGCCACGACGACGAAATACGCCATGACCGGGTTCGGGTCGCCCGCGTTCAGGCCTTGCGCGAACAGCGCTCCCATTCCCGAGAACGCGAAGATCCGCTCCGTGATGATGGCGCCTCCGATGAGGCCGCCGACGTCCGCCGCGACGATGGTCGTGATCGGGATGAGGGAGTTGCGGAAGGCATGGCGTCCGATCACCGTGCGCTCGGGGAGACCCTTCGCCCGCGCTGTCCGGATGTAGTCCTGGTTCAGCGTCTCGAGCATTCCGCCTCGTGCGTAGCGCGTGTATCCCGCGAAGGAGATGAGCATCAGGCTGATCATCGGCAGCAGGAGGTGCGTGAACGAGTCGATGCTCTGGATCCAGAAGTCGCCCTGCAGGTTCGGCGTCTGCGACCCGACGGTCGCGATGGGGCGTCCACGGACCCCGGGGTTGGTCATGTAGTCGTTCCATCGCTGCATGTACTGGTCGAGGATGATGACCCCCGTGCCGAGGAGGCCCGAGAACGCGCCGATGCGCATCGCCTGCCCCTTGTCGTACTCGCCGAGGATCCATCCCGCGAGGACGCCGACGCCGGTCGCGAGCACGAACAGCAGCGCAACGCCCCACGGTCCGAACCCCCTGAGCACAGGCTGCAGGACGAAGTACGCGGCGATGAGAACAAGGGTCACGGCACCGGCCGTGCGCCAGGCGAAGCGTGCATGGGGGCCCGCGATGATGAGCACCGCACCGGCGGCGAGGGCCGCGATGAACAGCGGTGCGAGAACGGGGCCCAGCGATGGGTCGAGGAACCACGCGGTTACCGACATGGCGTAGAGCATGATGGCGCTCGTGAGGACGGATGCGGCGAACACCGCGAGCCGCCGCAGGCGATGACCGCCGATGATCGCCTGCCAGAACAAGCCCGATACCAGCGACAGGCCGATGATCCATGTCCAGGAGAAGACGGGCGCTCGGAGCCAGTCGTTGAAGCCGAGGGCGACGAAGACTTTGAGCAAGACGCCCATGACGAACGACGGGAGCGAATAGAAGAAGAAGCTCGCGAACGTGAAGGTGTAGTCGACGGCGCTGTACTGGCGGAGAGCCGAAACGATGCCCACCAGGATGCCGAGCACGATGGCGAAGACCGTGGAGGCCGTCACCAGCTGGAGTGTCGATCCCACGGCTCGGCCCAGGAGGATCGTGACGGGCTGATTCTCAATCGTGACTCCGAGGTCACAGCCGCGGAACGGGACGACGCACTGAGCGGCGCCGATGAGCCAGTTGAACCAGCGGACTATGACGGGCTGGTCGAGGTCGAGCCAGTCGATGCGCTGCGCAATCAGCTGGTCGCGGTTGGGGCTGTTCGACGCGTAGAGGTCTGAGAGCGGGTCGCGTGCCCACGCCACCATGGCGTACATGACGAAGGAGGCGGCGACCAGGATCAGCACGGACACGCCGATGCGTCGCAGAACGTACGAGAGCAAGGAGGTGCGCCCCCTTCAGAGGGTCGAGCATGAGTTGACAGCCAGGGGCGACGGGCTCGTCGCCCCTGGCTCTGTTTCGGTCAGGAGCGGATCACTCCGAGACGGTCCACTCCCAGAAGTTCCACAGCGGGCCGGTCAGGTTTCCCATGAACGTCACGTCCTGGAGGCGATCGGTGTGGGCCGTGAGGCCGGGGACTTGGAAGAGCGGCAGACCGTAGGCGTCGGCGAACATCTCGGCGTCCGCCTCGATGTTGAGGTCATCGATGGCGTCGGCATCCAACGTCGTCGAGAGCTCGCGGGCGATCTCATCGACGCGGGCATTGGCGTACTTGTTGAAGTTCGACCCGCCGGATGAGGCGTAGAGCTGTGGGATTCGGGTGTTGCCGACGCCGGTGTCGAACCAGGCGAAGATGGCCGCGTCGTAGATATCGCTTCCTAGATGCGAACCCCAGTCCTCACGGCCGACGTCCTCGATGATGAATCCGGCTTGCGAAGCGGACGCCTGTATGGCCTCGAACGCCGCCACGCGGTTCGGGTTGTTGATGTTGTAGAGCAGGCGGATCGTCGGGGTCGCACCGGCGAGGAGCTTGGTGGCACCCTCGATGTCGACCTCCGAGTACGCGTCCGACCCGTTGCCCTCCACCGCAGCCGTGTACGACTCCTGCGCAGGGATGAAGAGCCGCGAGTTGAGGACTTCTGCGTCGGCCACGACGGGCTTGATGAGCGTGTCGACGATCTGCTGGCGCGGGATCGTCTTGAGGAAAGCCTCGCGCACGTTCGGATCCGCGAACGGACCCGCGAAGGTCAGGTCGAGGTGGTCGTACGTGAGCTGACTGCCTTCCAGCACCGTGATGTCCGAGATCGCATCGAGAGCTGCGAGCGTGTCGCCGCTGGCCTGCGGGACGATGAGGTCGACCTCGCCGTTGCGGAGCGCCGTGACCTGTGCATTCGGGTCACCGATGAAGCGGATGACCAGCGTGTCGAACTGCGGGGTGAGAGCACCCTTGTACTCGGGGTTGATCTTGAGCGTCATCGACCTCGTCGGCTCCCACGAGTCGATGACCCATGGCCCCCTCGACAGATACAACGACGGGTCACTCGGGAGCGAGGACATGTCGAAGCCTGTGTTCCAGAAGTCCGCTGCGGTCTTCAGCGTCTCATTCACCGGCGCCGGGTTCGCAGCATCACCGCGGGGCGACGTCAGGATGGTGTCGACGAGGCCGTCGAGCTCGACACCGGCCTTCTCTGCGACAACGTGCGCGGGCTGGCCGATCAGGCCGGCGAGGTTCCAGTCCACGAACGGGTTGTCGTACTCGAGAGTGAGCGAGAGTTTGTCGTCGCCGACCTCGGTGATCGTCGACTGGTTGAGGCCCTCGGTGCTGCCCGCGAACGTGAAGTACTGCGTGCCGCTGGTCACGGCGCCGTCGGCGCCGAAGGTCGCGTCGTCGAAGATGCCTGACGCAGCCGCCCAGCCGAGGACGAGGTCGTCGGTGGTGATGGGGGCGCCGTCCGACCAAGCCATACCGTCGTTGAGCGTGTACTTCACCTGGAGCGGGTCTTCGTTGACGATCTCCATCGAGCCGAAGGACTCGTTGGGGACGACCTCGTAGTCGTCACTGATGTAGTAGAAGCCAGGCCGGGTCAGGTAGGCGAGCTTGAGGTTGATCTCGCTGAGACCGGTCGCGCTCTCGGCGTTCGCGCTGAAGAACTCGTTGGTTTCTGCGATCACGACCTGGGCGCCGACGACCTCTTCGGGCGGCCCCACTTCGGGGGTCGTGGTGCAAGCCGCAAGAACGACGGCTGTTGCGCCGACACCCGCGATGACGGCAAGGGCGCGTATGCGCGATGTGCTGTGGGTCACTCTTTCCTCCTGTGCGCCTATGCAACGGGTCTGTCTTCGTCGACAGGGTGTGATCACCGTAGTGGCGCCCCTTCGGAAGTTCTATGTCGATGAGCGCCACACTCGGTCGCAGTATGTAGCCGGATGGGCTACCCCATCCCAAGATCGCTGAGGGCGGCGGGAATCACCCGCGACAGGTGGAGGCTGAGTGTGGGAGTGGCATGACGCCGCTTCGGCCCGAGCGTTGCACCTGTGTCGCATGTCATCGCCCCGCACTCGAACACCCGCGGCTCAACTGCCGCAGAATGTGTCTGTGACCGATAACGATGGGCCGCAGCAGGCGCTTGACGACATGCTCGCCGAGCAGGTGGCGCTCATGACTCTCTTGGCTGAGTCAGCCCCCGCTTCAGAGGTGTTCGCCGTGGCCGAATCCATCGCGAGACGGGCGCCCTCCGAGGCGGCGGGGGCAAGCCTCCGAGAGCAGACACTGCGCGTGAAAGATCTCCTTGATCGTCGGGCCCGTCGAGACCGCGACCTGTCCGCGCTGTTCGACACCGCGAAGGACCTGGCGTCGTTGAAGGACCTCACAGCGATTCTCACGTCGATTGCGGCCCGAGGCAGGGAATTGCTGGGCACCGATCTCGCCTACCTCAGCCTCATCGACGAGTCCGGCACAGAGACCAGTATTCGTGTCACGGACGGGACCGTGTCTCCCCTCCTGCAACACCTCCGACTGCCGATCGACGTCGGCGTTGGTGGCCCCGTTGCCCTCACCGGTATGTCCCATCAGAGTTCTGACTACCTGCGCGACGAACGCATCTCCCACAACGCCGACGTCGATGCTGCCGTGGCGGCTGAAGGAATCAAGGCCATTCTGGGCGTCCCGCTGAAGGTGTCGGGCAATCTGATCGGCATCCTGTTCGCGGCCGATCGATCGCGGCGCACCTTCGCGGCGGACGAGGTGGAGATGCTCTCCTCGCTGGGGACCCTCGCTGCGCTTGCCATCGAGAAGACACAGCTGCTCGACCAGTCTCGTGAGGCTCTCGCGGAGATCGAGAGCGCTCACGCGGCGACAGTTGAGCACCAGGCGGCGATTGATCGCGGAGCTGCTGCGCACGAGCTGTTCACGGCGATCATCTTCCGGGGCGGGGGTTTGGAAGAGTTGACCGCGGCCTTGCACGACGTGCTGGCCGTTCCGGCGGTGATCCTGGATGCCGACGGCGAGCTTCTCGCTTCGGTCGGGTTTCCCCGGGGCCCGGAGAGCCTCCCGAGAGTGCCTCCTCGCGATCCCGAAGCGGGGACTCCGCAGACCGATCGCGAGGGGGAGTGGCTCGTCATTCCCATCGATGCTGTTCATGATCGGCTGGGGGCCCTGGCATTGAGCCATCCGACACCGCTCTCGGACGTCAACGGTCGGATCGCCGCGCGAGCCGCGACGGTCGCAGCCCTCCTGCTGTTCTGGCGGCGATCCGTGGCCGAGACAAGTGATCGAGACCGCAGCGCCTTTCTGATCGAGGCCGTCTCCCGGCCGGCCGGAGTGAAGCCCGCGCACCTGCCGTCGGCGAGCTCCAGCCTGCCCGACGGCGCGGACTGGCATGTGTATGCGATTCGGAGCGAGGTCCCTGACCGCCGCGTGCTTTCTGTTCTCAGCCGGCGGCTCGGCTCGCAGCACGTGATGCACGTCCGATACGCCGACGAGTTGGTCGTAGCGTTCTGGTCGCCTGACCCGGTGTTGAGCGCTGCCGATCTGGCCCCGAGGCTGGCTGCAGAACTCGACGCCGATGTGACGATCGGCGAAGCGACGAGCACTGCGGGTCTGGTCGGCCTGCGCGACGCCTACGAAGAGGCGAGCATGTGTCTCAAGGTGTTGCACGCTCTCGGTCGTCAACGCACAGGCGCGGACCGCACTCGCCTCGGAGTGGCGGGCCTGCTGCTGTCGGATTCCAGAGACCTGAACTCGTTCGTGACCAATCAGCTCGGCCCCGTTCTCGAGTACGACCGGCGCCGTGGGACAGACCTGACCGCCACCCTCGACGCCTACTTCCGTACCAATCGGAGCGTGAACGAGACGGCGCAGGCACTCCACGTTCACCCGAACACGGTGACGCAACGGTTGGCGAGGATCGACCACCTGCTCGGCCCCAACTGGCGCGATGGCACTCCGTCACTGGACGTGCAACTGTCACTGGTGATCCACACCGTCATCCGCGACCTCGCGATGGGGTAGGTCACTCAGATACACATTCCCGCTGAGTATGGCGCTCGTCGACATAGCTTTCCCGCAGGGCCGCGGTTACGGTGATGACACTATGTCAGCGAGGACAGAACAGATCTGCATTGTCGGCGCCGGACTGATGGGGCAGGGCATCGCCCAATCGTTCGCCCTGGGCGGATGGTCGCCCGTGCTCGTCGACCGACTTCCTGAGCTCGCCGAGAAGGGGCTCAGCGAAGTCGAGAGAAGTCTGTCGGCTGCTGTCGGGGCCGACCGCTTGCCGGCGTCGCGTGCCGAGGACGCGTTGAGGCGCATCCGCATCGCGGACGACCTGGGCGAAGCATGCTCCACGGCAGACGTGATCTTCGAAGCCGTCCCGGAGACATTGCGCATCAAGCACACCGTATGGGCCGAGATCTCCGCCGCCACGAGCAACCACACGATGCTGGCCACCAACACGTCAGCGCTCGACATCGACGCGATCGCCGTGGCTGTCGGCACTCCCGGCCGGTTCCTCGGCATCCACTGGTACAACCCCGCTCAGCTGATACCGGGAGTGGAGATCGTCCCGGGCCAAGTCACTTCCCCCGAAACCGTCACTCGGGCGCTTGCGCTCATGACAGCCGTGGGCAAGAAGCCGTTCGTGGTGAAGAACAGCCCCGGTTTCGTGGGCAATCGCCTGCAGTTCGCGCTCATCGCCGAGGCCTTTCGGTGCCTCGAAGAGGGTCTCACGACTGCGGAGAGTATCGATGAGATCGCCCGATCAACCTTCGGCATCAGGCTGGGCGACTTCGGCCCGATACGTCTGGCCGACATGGGTGGTCTCGACACGTACGCGTCGATCCTCACCTACCTGACACAAACCCTCGGGGAACGCTTCGCCGTCCCCGCCCTGCTTCAAAACCTTGCCGATCGGGGAGACGTGGGCGTAAAGAGTGGTCAGGGCGTCTTCTCCTACGAGAACGGCGAAGGCGCGGCGCTCTCGTCCGCCCGTGACGCCGCGCTTGCCCGCCGCCTCGAGAGTGGCGCGAACCGCTCGGCATGATGACGAAACAGGAATTCAGTGTGACCACCATCCAGGACGTGGCCGATGCAGTCGTCGGCACCCGTACCGCTATCCGAAAGCGCTCAGCCATGACAGACACCATTCAGGGGACCCCGACCGTTCAGGGGACCGCGGACGCCCGCTTCGACAAGGTCCGCTCGCTGCTCGCGGAGAACATCGAATCCGGCGTAGAGGTCGGCGCGTCGATCGCCGTCGACCTTCACGGCGAGATGATCGCCGACCTGTGGGGCGGGTATGCGGACGCCGACCGCACCAAACCATGGACGGCCGACACGATCGTCAACATGTGGTCCAGCACCAAGACCGTGACGGCCCTCGCAGCGCTGATGCTCGTGGACCGCGGCGATCTCGACGTCTTCGAACCGGTCGCGACCTACTGGCCCGAGTTCGCCGCGAACGGCAAAGAAGCTGTCCAGGTGCGCCACATCATGTCGCACACGTCCGGCGTCTCCGGGTGGGACACTCCATTCTCGATCGAGGACATGTTCGACTGGGAGAAGTCCACCAGTCAGCTGGCAGCGCAGGCTCCGTGGTGGGAGCCGGGCACCGCCTCCGGCTACCACGCCTCGAACATGGGACATCTGATCGGCGAGGTGGTGCGACGCGTCAGCGGCAAGACGCTGAAGGAGTTCGTTCGCACGGAGATCTCCGAGCCGCTGGGAGCCGACTTCCAGATCGGAGCGCTGCCCCACGACGACCACCGCGTGGCGGAGATCATCCCGTTCAAGAACCGTGCCTTCGACCTCAGCCAGCTGCCACCGGGAAGCCCCATGGAGAAGACCTTCTTCGGCCCCAAGGGAGATCCCAACTCAGCCAACGCCCCGGAGTGGCGACGAGCCGACATGGGTGCGGTGAACGGTCACGGCAACGCCCGGTCGATGGCTCGAATCCTGTCCGCCATCTCGCTCGGGGGGACCGTCAACGGCGTCCGGCTCCTCAGCCCGGACACCATCGACCTGATCTTCCAGGAGCAGGCGAACGGGGTCGACCTGGTGCTCGGGGTTCCCCTGCGATGGGGGATCGGCTACGCCCTGCCGCAGCAGGAAACTGTGCCTGCGATCCCCGACGAGAAGATCTGCTTCTGGGGCGGCTGGGGCGGCTCCATGATCATCATGCACCCCGACCGTGGTCTCACGATCTCGTACATGATGAACAAGATGTCGGATGGCACCATCATCTCCTCCGACGTTGCGGACACCTACATCACGGCCATCTACGAAGCCCTTGCATGACGCGTACAACTCGGGTGGTGTCGAGGCGCCCATGACGGTACCTGACGGCGGTGGATCGATGCGCGCGGTCGTCGCGGTGCGTCCTGGCGGACCCGATGTGCTCGCCGTGGTGCATCGGCCCCGGCCCGTTCCTTCACACGGCGAGATCCTGGTGAGGGTCGAGGCCGCCGGCGTCAACCGCGCGGATATCGTGCAGCGGGCGGGCAATTACCCGCCCCCACCTGGTGGGTCCGACGTGCTCGGTCTCGAGTGCGCTGGAGAGATAGTGGAGCTCGGGGACGGTGTGCTCGACCGTCACGTCGGCGAGAAAGTGTGCGCCCTGCTCTCCGCCGGCGGATACGCCGAATTCGTGACCGTGCCGGCGGGGCAGGTCGCACCGATTCCCCCCGGCCTCACGATGGTCGAGGCCGCGTCGGTGATGGAGACGGCCGCGACCGTCTGGTCGAACGTGTTCTGGGTGGGTGGGCTCGGCCGCGGCGACACATTCTTGGTGCATGGGGGGTCGAGCGGAATCGGCACGATGGCGATCCAGCTCGCCGCCGCAGCGGGAGCGAGGGTCGTCACGACAGCCGGCTCGGACGAGAAACTCCAGATCTGCCGTGATCTCGGAGCCGACCTCGCACTCAACTACCGCACGGCCGATTTCGTGGCAGAGATGGTTTCTCGGGACATGAAGGCTGACGTGATCCTCGACATGGTGGGTGCGTCCTACCTGCGGCGAAACGTCGAGGTGCTCAACACGGACGGGAGGCTCGTTGTGATCGGCCTACAGGGTGGGGCGACCGGTGAACTGGATCTGGGGCAGCTGCTCGTACGACGCGGCTCGGTCACCGCTACGTCGCTACGGGCCCGGTCGCCACAGGAGAAGGCCATGATCGTCGGCAGAACCGTCGAGCACGTGTGGCCGCTGCTGGCCGACAAAGTGATCCGACCGGTCGTGCACCAGACGTTCGAGCTGGAAGACGTGGCCGAGGCGCACAAGGTCATGGAGCGATCCGACCACGTCGGCAAACTGGTGCTGACGCTGTGACGCCGCATCGAGCCGGCCGTCGCGGCTCTTCTCTGTCCCGAGTAGTCAGCACCCACCCGCACCGAGGAGCGAGATGATCGTCGATCAACGGACCTACACCACTCGACCGGGGCGCCTGCAGGACTTCGTCGACACGTTCGCGGCGCAGGGGCTGCCGTTGTACACGCGGTACTGCGGGACGCTGATCGGTTACTTCACGTCCGAGAGTGGCGCGCTCAATCAGGTGGTGCATCTCTGGGGGTATGCCGACGCCGCGGATCGCGACACCCGTCGCGCGGCTCTTGCGCGCGACCCGGGCTGGCAGGCCTATCTCGACGTGTCCCTGCCTCTGCTGGTCAGCCAGGAGAGCCGGCTTCTGAAGCCGACGGCCTTCTCCCCGAGCTTCACTCCGCCCGTCGGCTAGGTCGCCGGCTCATGGATCTCGGGCTGACAGGGAAGGTCGTCCTACTGACGGGAGCCGCCGGTGGGATCGGACGTCACACGGCGGTCCGGTTCGCGGAGGAGGGTGCCACGGTGGTGGCCGTCGATCGCGACGAGACGGTGCTGGAGCGGCTGGTGCCGGAGCTCCCCGGCACCGGGCACAGCCACATCGCCGCGACGCTGACGGGCCAGGCGACGGCGGATGCGGTCATCCAGCGGGTTCTGCGAGAGCACGGTCGCGTGGACGTGGTCGCACATCTGGCGGGGATGCTCGAGGCGATCCCGGTTCCCGAGGTGAGCGAGGAGCAGTGGGACCAGCACATGAACGTCAACGTCCGTGCCACCTTCTTCCTCACGCGGGCGGCCGCCGAGGCGATGAGGGCCCGAGGTATCCCAGGGCGCATCCTCATCATGTCCTCGGGGTCGTGGCTGTCTGGCGGAATGTCGACCCGACTGCCCTACGCGACATCCAAAGGCGCGGTGACCACGATGGCCCGGAGTCTCGCCAAGGAGTACGGGCCCGCGGGCATCTGTGTCAACTGCATCGCGCCGGGATTGATCGATACCGCGATGATGCGACAGGGGCTGTCGTCGCAGGAGCGGGCGGCCATGGAGGCCGCGACTCCGTTGCGCCGCTTCGGTCGCCCGGAAGAGATCGCGGATACGACCGTGTATCTGTGCTCCGACCGCGCCTCGTTCGTGTCGGGCGCGACCATCAACGTCTCGGGCGGGAACACGCTCTACTAGGGCGCCGGAAGGCCGCAGGCGCCCGGCGCCCAGCGGACGCGCGGATGCCGGGTGCGAGGATGGAGGACATGCCCGCCCCCGACGCACCCCTCCTCCGCGCCCTCCGTGGCGACCGCCCCGAACGTACCCCGGTGTGGTTCATGCGGCAGGCCGGGCGCTCGCTCCCGGAGTACCGCGAGCTGCGGGTGGGCACCCGGATGCTGGACGCCTGCCTGACGCCGGATCTCGCGGCCGAGATCACCCTGCAGCCGGTGCGCCGCCACGGCGTCGACGCGGGAATCTTCTTCAGCGACATCGTCATTCCGCTCCGCCTGGCAGGCATCGACGTGGAGATCGAGCCCGGACGGGGGCCGGTGTTCGCCGACCCGGTGCGCACCGCATCCGATGTCGCGCGCGTCACCGCGATCGACCCGTCCGCTGTCGCCGAGGCGGCAGAACCCGTGCGGGAGGCCGTGCGGATCGTAACCGCAGAGCTCGGCGACACCCCGCTCATCGGGTTCGCCGGCGCTCCCTTCACCCTCGCCGCCTACCTCGTGGAGGGCGGGCCATCCAAGGAGCACCTGCGCGCGCGGGCCATGATGCATGCCGACCCGGCTTCCTGGCACCGGCTGGCCGGGTGGCTGGCGGCAGTGTCGGCGGCCTTCCTACGGGCGCAGACGGATGCCGGAGCCGCCGCCGTGCAGCTGTTCGACTCGTGGGCCGGATCGCTGTCCACGGCCGATTACCGCTCCTACGCGGCGCCGCACTCCCGGGAAGCCCTCGAGGGACTCGACGTGCCCCGCATCCACTTCGGCATCGGAACCGGACCGTTCCTGGCCGACATGCGCCTGGGCGGCATCGCCGACGCCGTGGGTGTCGACTGGCGCCTGCCTTTGGATGAGGCGGCGGCCGTGCTCGGCGCGGAAACGACGGTGCAGGGCAACATCGACCCCGCGCTCCTGACCGCACCCGAGGAGGTGCTCCTCGCGCACGTGGACGACGTCCTCACCCGGGGCCGTGCCGCTCGCGCGCACATCCTCAACCTCGGCCACGGGGTCCCGCCCGACACCGACCCCGGTGTCCTCACCCGCATCGTGGCCGCAGCGCACGGGGAGTCGGCGTGAGCGGACTCGACCTCGACCGACTCGCTGCGCAGGCGAGCCAGGCGCACGTCGCCATCGTGGGTGGCGGTATCGCCGGTCTGGTCGCGGCGTGGGAGTTCGCGAAGGTGGGGGTGCGGGTCACCGTGCTGGAGCAGGACGACCGCCCCGGCGGCGTCGTGCGGTCGGCTGAGGTCGACGGACTCACCCTCGACGTCGGTGCGGAGAGCTACGCCACGCGCGGCGGCACGGTGCGCGCGCTGATCGACGAACTCGGACTCGGCGATGCCGTGACCGCCCCCAACCCCGGCGGCGCGTGGGTCGCCGGCCTTCCCGGTGGAGCGGCGGCCCCGCTGCCGCGGGGCGGCATCCTCGGCATCCCCGACAACCCGTGGGCGCCGGAGGTGCGCCGCATCATCGGGTGGGCCGGGTCGTGGCGCGCGTATCTCGACCGGCTGCGACCGCCGCTGACGATCGGGCATCGGCACAGCCTCGGCGAGCTCGTGCGCACCCGCATGGGATCCCGCGTGCTGGAGCGTCTGGTCGCACCGGTGACGGGCGGGGTGTATTCGGCCCGGCCCGATGACATCGACGTCGACCTGGCGGCTCCGGGATTGAACGCGGCGCTCACCCGTACCGGATCGCTCGGCGGCGCGGTCGCCGACCTCCGCGGGAGCCGCACCACGGCGCCGGGTGGTGCCGTGGAAGGGCTCGTCGGCGGGATGGCGACCCTTGTCGATGCGCTCGTGGCGCGCGTGCGCGACCTCGGCGGAGAGGTGCGCACCGGCGCACGGGTCGCGGCTGTGCAGCCGCGGGATGCTGGGTGGCGGGTGCTCCTGGAGAACCCGGACGACGACGCCGTCGAAGCGGACGCGGTGGTCGTCGCCGTCCCCGAGCGCGCCGCACGGGCGATGCTCGCGCCGGTCGTTCCCGCGCTGGATGCGGAGACCTCCCTCTCACCCGTCGTCGAAGTCGTCACCCTGGTCGTGGACAGCGCCGACCTGGATGCCGTCCCGCGTGGCTCGGGGGTGCTGACCGTGCCCGGTGCGCGCGCGGCCAAGGCGCTGACGCACTCCACGGCGAAGTGGAGCTGGGTGGCCGAGGCCGCCGGACCGGGCCGGCACGTCATCCGCGTGTCCTTCGGTGCGCAGGGGGAGGAGCCGGCCACCGCCGCCCTGGACGAGGATGCGGCGGCACAACTCGCGCTGGCCGAGGCGTCCGCGCTGCTCGGCGTTCGCCTGGCCCCCGCGGATCTGCGCGGTGCCCGTCGCGAGCGTTACCCGCAGGCGCAGCCGGCCGCCACGATCGGCCGCGCTGCGGCAACCTCCGCCGCGCGGGGGGCGATCTCCGCCGTCGGTGGGCTGGGAGCCGTGGGCGCGTGGCTCGCGGGCACCGGACTCGCGCAGGTCGTGCCCGACGCGCGCACCGAAGCCGACCGCATCCGCTCGGCGCTGCTGTGGGGGAGGTCTGCGCCGCCCGCGTGACCCTGCCCCGGTCGCCCGGCGATGTCAAGGGCGAATGCCGCGGGCGGCATACGGCGCTACTGTGGGATCCCACGTCACCTCCCATCATCAATCGTGAGGAGCGCCCCATGAAGGGCAAAGTAGGAATCGTCATCGGCCTCGCCGCCGGATACGTACTCGGCAGTCGCGCGGGCCGCGAACGCTACGAGCAGATCAAGGAACAGGCGGCAAACGTCTGGAACACCGACCCGGTGCAGAAGAAGGTCGACAAGGCCAAGGCCTTCGGGGCCTCTGCCGCGAAGGTGGTCCCGGGCGCGCTGTGGGACGGCGCGAAGCGCGTCACCAGCGCCGCGAGCGGCTCGGGCAGCGTCCAGGAGAAGGCCCAGCGCGCCGCCTCCACCGCGAAGTCTGCCGCGCGTGACGTTGCCGAGGCCGTCGAGGAGTCGATGGAGGAGGCCGAGAAGGCCGCCGCCGACGAGTCCACGGGCACCTCGGGCACCTCATCCACCGGGTCGCAGGGCGGCTCGAACGGCTCGCAGGGCGGCTCGAACGGCTCGCAGGGCGGCTCTAACGGCTCGCAGGGCGGCTCGAACGGCAACCAGAGCGCCTCCAGCACCGGGAGCTGACTGATATGACGACGCCTCGCGGGTTCCGCGATCGCGCCGACGAGAGCCTTTTCACTCTGCTCGGGGATGTCCCCGACCTGGTGCGCAATCTCGTCGTCGCCGAGATCAACGCCGCCAAGAAGTGGCTGGCCAAGACGGCGAAGGACGCTGGAATCGGCGCAGGCTGGTTCGTGGGCGCGCTGTTCGTCCTGTTCTGGTCGCTGCCGGTGTTCTTCGCGTTCGTGATCGCGGGGCTGTCGTCCTGGTGGCCCGTGTGGCTGTCGGCGCTCGTGGTCTTCGGCGTGATGCTGGTGATCGTGGCCATCCTCGCGATCCTCGGGATCATGCGCTTCCGCAAGCTGAGCTCGCGGGACAACCCCGGATCAGCGGTGGCTCAGGACATTCGGATCGTGAAGGAGGCTGGCGATGAGCGTTGATCGTCCGATCCCCGTCCCCCGCACGGGCGTGGCGCTGGGAATTTCCGACCCCGTGGAGAAGGCCCGCGCCGAACTGAAGGCGACGCTGGCCGCCATCGAGATCAAGGGGAACGTGCCGCGTCGCCTCGGGCACGGCGTGGATCGCGCCGTCGCCCGAGCGCGCGATTTCCGCCGCACCAATCCTGCCGGAGCCGCTGCGGCGGTCGTCGGGGTGGCCGCGACGGTCGGCGGCCTCGTCTGGCTGGCCGTCCGGGCCTACACGCGCTGAGCGCGTTTGGCCGCGCGCGGCCTGCGGGGGAGACTGGGGGTATGTCCGAGGAGTCCCCTGCATCCGTCTTCACGCTCTGGGCCGTTCTCCGGCGCGACCCCGAGAATCCGGTGTCCGAGCCCGACGCCACCGAGCTGGCCGACATCGTCACGCTGATCGAGGACGGCGGTGTCAGCATCCGCGGTTTCTACGACGTCAGCGGACTGCGCGCCGACGCCGACCTGATGATCTGGATGCACGGGCCGGATGCCGAAGCCCTGCAGCGCGACCTGCGCCGTCTTCGCCGTACCGAACTGCTCCGTCCGCTCCTGCCGGTGTGGAACGCGATGGGCGTGCACCGCGACGCCGAGTTCAACCGCGCCCACGTGCCGGGGTTCCTCCGCGGGATCCCCGCGAAGCAGTGGCTGACCGTCTACCCGTTCGTCCGCAGCTACGAGTGGTATCTCCTCCCCGATGAGGAGCGCCGCGCGATGCTCGCCGACCACGGGCGCAAGGGTGCGGCCTTCACCGGCGTGACCGCCAACACCGTGGCTTCCTTCGCCCTCGGCGACTACGAGTGGCTCCTTCCCATGGAGGCCGATGTGCTCACCGACCTCGTCGACATGATGCGGGAGCTGCGCTACACCGAGGCTCGCCGGCACGTGCGCGAGGAGGTGCCGTTCTTCACGGGACGCCTCATCGGGCCGGAGGACGTGCCCGAGGTCCTGCAGTGAGCTGGCGATGAGCCTCCGGATCGGCACCCGCCGGAGCGCGCTCGCTCTCGCCCAGTCGCAGCAGGTTGCCGACGCGCTGGCGGCCGCATCCGGGCAACAGGTCGAACTCGTCCCCATCGTCAGTGAAGGCGACGTGTCGCGCGCCTCGCTCTCGGAAATCGGCGGGCGCGGCGTGTTCGCCACGAACCTCCGGGAGGCACTTCTCGCCGGGCGGTGCGATCTGCTGGTGCACTCGCTGAAAGATCTGCCCACCACCCAGCCCGAGGAGTTCGTCCTCGCCGCCACCCCGGCCCGCGAAGACGCTCGCGACGTCGTCATCACCCGCGACGGGACGCCGCTGGCGGACTTCGTGGCCGGCACCGTCGTGGGCACGGGATCCCCGCGCCGCGTCGCTCAGGTTCGGCGTCGCAATCCCCGTGTCCGCGTGCAGGATCTGCGCGGCAACGTGGACTCGCGCCTGGGCCGCGTGCGCGACGGAGAGCTGGATGCGGTCATCCTCGCCGCCGCCGGACTCTCGCGACTCGGCGGCGACCTCGGCGGATTGCACGCCGAGTCGCTCGGCCTCGCCGACTGGCCGACAGCCCCGGGCCAGGGCGCCCTCGCGGTCGAGACCCGCGCCGACGCGGACGCCGAACTGCTCTCCGCGCTGGCCACCCTCGATCACCTCGACACCCGGATCGCCGTGACGGCGGAGCGCACCGTGCTCTCCGGATTGGACGCGGGATGCTCCGCTCCCGTCGGGACGCACGCGGAAGTGCGGGACGGCGATCTGCGGGTCCGCGCGATCGTTTATGCGCTGGACGGCGCTCATCGGATCGGTCTTGACCGCACCGTCCGGATGCAGCCCCTTCCCGCGGCCGACCCGGGGTATGGTGGGAAGTCAGGCAGCGGCGATGGTGCGATTGCTGCCGACGGCGCGGACCCGATCGCGCGAGCAGCGCGCACCGGGTACGACATTGCACGTCGGCTGCTCGAACGCGGGGCGGCCGACCTGGTACCACGAGAGTCGACCCCATGAACCACAGCTCCCGGCATACGCCGACATCCGAGAAGCCCCTCGCGGGCTGGCGGGTGCTGGTGCCGCGTGGCGGGCCGTGGGGTGACGGCGTCGCCGCCACCCTGCGTCAGCAGGGGGCCGTGCCGGTGATCGCACCGCTCATCAACTTCGCCCCGACGAACGATCAAGCCTCGCTCGAGCAGGCGCTGGCCGAGCTCGCTGCCGGGGCGTTCGACTGGCTCACCGTGACCAGCGCAACGACGGTGGACGTGTTGTATGCGTACCGCGCGCTCATCCCCGGCAACACCAAGATCGCTGCGGTGGGCGAGACCACGTCCGCCGCGCTCCAGGCCGTCGGATATCGCGTCGACCTCGTCCCCGAGCGCGACAACTCCGCTGCGGGACTGGCGGAGGAGATGATCGCACGGGAGAGCGAGCCGCGTGACGTGCTCACGCTCCGGAGTGAGATCGCGAAGCCCGTGCTGACCCGCCTCCTCGCCGAAGCCGGTCACCGGGTGCGCAGTGTCGTGGCGTACCGGACGGTGGGCGTGCCCGTCACCGAGCGGATCGCGCAGGACGTCGCGTCCGGCAGGATCAATGCGATCCTCGTGACGAGCGGATCCGTCGCCGAGCAGGTGCACGAGCAATTCACTGAGATTCCGGAGACGACCGTCATCGCCGCGATCGGCCCGCGCACCGCGAAGGACGCACGTCGCTCCGGACTGAGCGTCGATGTCATCGCCGACCAGCAGACCGTGGATGCCCTGATCGACGCGGTCTCCCGCTTCTCCCTCCCGCACGCCGCGGACGAACTGCAGCCGTGAGCTTTCCCTCGCATCGGCCGCGCCGCCTCCGCCAGACCCCCGCCGTTCGGCGGCTGGTCCGCGAGACGCATCTCGTTCCGTCGCAGCTGGTCCTGCCCCTGTTCGTCCGCGAGGGGATCGCGGAACCCGCGCCGATCTCGTCGATGCCCGGCGTACATCAGCACACGCTCGACTCACTTCGCGCGGCGGCCGTGGATGCGGCTGAGGCCGGCGTCGGCGGAGTCATGCTGTTCGGCGTGCCGGCGGTGCGCGACGCCGTCGGATCCGGAGCCGACGACCCCCGCGGCATCCTCAACGTCGCGACCGAGGCGATCGTGGCGGAGGTGGGCGACGCGCTCGTGGTGCAGACCGACCTGTGCCTGGACGAATTCACCGACCACGGGCATTGCGGCGTCCTCGACGGCCGCGGAGGCGTCGACAACGACGCGACGCTGGAGCGGTACGCCGCCATGGGTCTCGCGCAGGCCCGTGCCGGCTCGGTGATGCTCGGGCTCTCCGGCATGATGGACGGCCAGGTGGCGTACGTGCGCGCGGCACTGGATGCCGAGGGGTACACCGACACGCTGCTGCTGGCGTACTCGGCGAAGTACGCGGGAGCGTTCTACGGACCCTTCCGTGAGGCCGTCGACTCGCAGCTCACCGGCGACCGCCGCACGTACCAGCTCGACCCCGGCAACGGCCGCGAAGGTGTGCGCGAGGCGCTGATCGATGTCGACGAGGGCGCCGACGTCGTGATGGTGAAGCCGGCCCTGCCGTACCTCGACGTGCTCGCCGAGGTACGCGGCGCCGTGGACGTGCCCGTGTGGGCGTACCAGGTCTCGGGCGAGTACGCCATGGTCGAAGCCGCCGCCGCCAACGGCTGGATCGACCGCCGTGGTGCGATCTCGGAGAGCCTCCTGGCGATCCGCCGCGCCGGTGCCGACGCCATCCTGACGTACTGGGCAGCCGAGGCCGCCCGCTGGCTCCGCGCCGACCTGTGAACGTCGGAGGATCGCGCCGTCGTCGGACGATTTCCCTCGCATCCTCCGACCTTCGCGACATTCTCCGACGTGGCTGGAAGGAAAACCGCACATGACCGACCGCAACGACGACTGGTTCGAGAGGGCACGGGCTGTCATCCCGGGCGGGGTCAACTCGCCCGTGCGGGCGTACGGATCCGTGGGCGGTACGCCCCGGTTCCTCGCCTCGGCCTCCGGCGCCACGGTGACGGATGAGGCGGGTCGCACCTACGTCGACCTCGTCGCCTCGTGGGGGCCCGCGCTTCTCGGGCACGCCCATCCCGAGGTGGTCGCGGCGGTCCAGGATGCGGCATCCCGCGGCCTGTCGTTCGGGGCACCCACCGCGGCGGAGGTGGAGCTCGCCGACCTCATCGTCTCCCGTGTCACCGCGGCGCCGGTCGCTGATCCAGGGAGCGGAGCGACCGAGACGCGGCACCCGGTCGAGAAGGTGCGTCTGGTCTCCACGGGCACCGAGGCGACGATGACCGCGATCCGCCTCGCCCGCGGTGTCACCGGCCGCGACCTCCTCGTGAAGTTCGCCGGCCATTACCACGGGCACTCCGACGGGCTCCTGGCCGCCGCCGGCTCCGGTGTCGCCACCCTCGCCCTGCCGGGGTCGGCGGGCGTCCCCGCTCCCATCGCGGCGCAGACCCTCGTGCTGCCCTACAACGACCTCGACGCCGTGCGGGAGGCCTTCGCCGCGCACGGCGACCGGATCGCAGCGATCATCGTGGAGGCCTCATCCGCGAACATGGGGGTCGTCCCGCCGCTCCCCGGATACAACCCCGCGCTGGCCGACATCGCCCACGCGCACGGGGCGCTCCTGATCCTCGATGAGGTGCTCACGGGCTTCCGCGTGCATCCCGCCGGTTTCTGGGGACTGCAGGCCGCCGCCGGAGAGCACTACACGCCCGACCTGTTCACCTTCGGCAAGGTCGTCGGTGGCGGGATGCCGTTGGCGGCGCTCGGCGGACGCGCCGACGTGATGGATGCCCTCGCCCCCACCGGACCGGTGTACCAGGCCGGCACCTTGTCGGGGAATCCGCTCTCGGTCGCCGCCGGGCTCGCCACGCTGCGGCTCGCGACCCCCGAGGTGTACGCGCGGGTGGATGCCGCGGCATCCACGATCGCCGACGCCCTCTCGGCCGCGCTCGCCGCCGAAGGCGTGATCCACGCCGTGCCGCGTGCCGGGTCGCTGTTCGGGGTGGCGTTCCTCCCCGACGTGCCGCGCGATTACGCCACGGCCCTCACCCAGGACGCGTGGCGCTACCCGCCGTTCTTCCACGCGATGCTCGACGCGGGCGTCTCCCTGCCGCCGAGCGTCTACGAGGCGTGGTTCCTCACCGCCGCGCACGATGACGACGCTGTGGCGCGCGTGGTCGAGGCCCTTCCCGCCGCGGCGCGGGCGGCCGCATCCGCCCCTCGGCCGGCGATGTCCGCGTGATCGACGCCGGGGCGCCCGCGGCAACACCGGCGGGCGGTGCCGCGTGAGCGGACCGCGCGTGGTCGTGCTGGCCGGCGGGGTCGGCGGGGCGAAATTCACGCTCGGGGTTCGGGCCGCTCTGGCCCGGCGCGGGGCCCCCGAGGCCACGGTCGTGGTCAACACCGGCGATGACCTGTGGCTCTCGGGCGTGCGGCTGCAGCCCGACATCGACTCGATCACGTACGCGCTGGCCGGCGTGAACGACACCTCTCGCGGCTGGGGCCGGGCCGGCGACACCGAGCGGGTCAACGAGGAGCTCTCCGCGTGGGGCGCGGGCTGGCCGTGGTTCACGCTCGGCGACCTCGACCTGGGGACGCACCTCGCCCGCACCGGATGGCTCCGCGAGGGCCTCACGCCCACCCAGGTGCTGGCCCGGATGGCGCAGCGCTGGGATCTCGGAGCGCGTCTCCTGCCGATGACGGACGACGAAGTCGACACGATCGTCACCGTGCGCGACGACGACGGCGCCGCCGAGCGGGCTCTGCACTTCCAGGAGTGGTGGACGCGCCACCGCGCGGCGCTCACCCCCGTACGCTTCGACAACCCGGGTATCGCGGCGGCGACGCCCGCCCCGGGTGTCGTCGAGGCCATCGCGGCTGCGGACGTGGTGCTGATCGCTCCGTCGAACCCGGTCGTGTCGATCGGACCCATCCTGGCTGTGCCGGGCATCCGCGAGGCGCTGGCGGGGGCATCCGCCGTCGTGGGCGTTTCTCCGATCATCGGCGGACGGGTGGTGCGGGGCATGGCGGACGTGTGCCTCACCGCGATCGGAGTGGAAACCTCCGCCGCTGCCGTCGCCGCCCACTACGGCGCGCGCTCGGCCGGCGGGGTGCTCGACGCGTGGCTCATCGCGGACGAGGATGCCTCCGCCTCGCCTGCGGTGGAGGCATCCGGCATCCGCTGCATCGTCGCGCCGCTGTGGATGACCGACGTCTCGGCGTCATCCGCGATCGCTGACGCGGCCCTCGCCGCCGCATCCTGACCCGACCGCGCCCCGCCCCACCCCGCCGCGCTGCACGCGAGTGCACGACATCGTGCCGACCGCACGGCCTGTGCGCGGAGGAACGTCATACATTCGACACGAGGTCGTGCGCTCGCGCGAACGGGAAGGGCGGAGGCGGGTCAGCGGGCGTAGGCGGCGCCGAGGAGGGCGGATGTCCGCGGGCCGAGGCCGAGGCCCGCGGCCTCGGAGAGCTGCGCCGGCGTGTCGACGTCGCGCCGCAGCGACGAGTCCTCCGGCAGATCGATCACGGTGCAGCCGAGGAGCCGGTGCCGCTCGGCCGACCCTTCGCCGAACGCGGATGTCCACACGGCGCCGGCTCGCGCGGTGACGAGTGTGGACCCGGTGCCTTCCGCGTCGGGAACCAGCCCCCGCTCGAGTGATGCGGCCGCCTCGAGGGCGGCATCCAGATCGGCAGGCCGCAATGCAGGCAGATCGCCCAGCAGGGCGGCGCGCGGCACCCCGGTGCCCGCCGCCTGCGCACCGAGGGCCACGGCGGCGTCCAGCCCCGCGGCATCCCCGTCGCGCACCACCTCGACCGCACGCCACCGTGCGGCCGAGGCCGAGACCTCGGGATCGTCGGTGACCACGAGGATGCGCGCGACCTGCGTCGCCTCGGCCACGGCGGCGATCGTGTCCAGGGCGATGGCGCGGGCCAGGGCCATCCGGTCGCCGCCGGCATCGGCGAGGCGCGACTTGCCGGTATCGGCCGCCTTGACCGGGACGATCACGGTCCACCCGTCCGTCCGCTGCCCGTACTCAGGCTCGTTCGTGTCGCCAACCGGTTCCACGGGTCGTTTCGGGGTCATTCGGTACGTCCATCCTGAGTTCGGCGCGGGAGTCGGCTGCGGGGGCCGGAGTGCGGGGTGCGGGTGCGGGAAAGCGGGCTGCGGGGCGGGGTGTGCGGGGTGCGGGTGCGGGAAAGCGGGCTGCGGGGCGGGGTGTGCGGGGTGCGGGTGCGGGAAAGCGGGTGCGGGGTGCGCGAGGTCCGGGCGTGCGGGCGGCCGGGGAGCGGGTCAGGCGAAGCGTGCGCGGAGGCGGGGGAGGATCTCCGCGCCGTACATGCGTAAGAATTCGCGCTGATCCGCGCCCGGATCGTGGAACACGAGATGGCGGAAGCCGAGTTCAACGTATCGCGCGATCTTCTCCACGTGCTCTTCGGGGTCTGTCGACACGATGAACCGGGATGCGGCGCGCTCGATCGGCAGCTCCTTGGCCAGGCGCTGCATCTCGATGGGATCGTGCACGCCCATCTTCTCCTCGGCCGAGAGGGCCAGGGGCGCCCAGAACCGGGTCTTCTCCAGCGCGATGTCCGCGTCGGGGTGGTACGAAACCTTGACCTCGATCATCGTGTCGATCGCGTCCTCGGGGCGACCGGCCTTCTGCAGCCCGTCCTTCAGCGCGGGCAGCAGCGTGTCGGTGTACAGCTCGGGCGCCTTGCCGCTGGTCGTGATGTAGCCGTCGGCGACGCGGCCGGCGAGGCGCGTGGCGGCCGGCCCGGACGCGCCGATGTAGATCGGCACCTTCTGGTCGGCGGGCGGGCGATCGTAGACCGTGGCGTCCTTGACCGAGTAGTACGTGCCGTCGAAGGTGACCCGCTCACCGTCCCAGAGCTTCTCGATGAGCGTGATCGCTTCCTTGAGCCTCTGGAACCGCTCGGGCGGATCGGGCCACTCCAGCCCCAGGGTCACTTCGTTCAGTGCTTCGCCCGTGCCCACGCCGAGGATGACGCGGCCGGGGTACATCACCCCGAGGGTCGCGAACGCCTGCGCGATCACGCCCGGGTGGTAACGGAAGGTCGGCGTCAGCACCGACGTCCCCATGATGATCCGCGACGTGCGCTGTCCGAGCGCACCCATCCACGGCAGTGCCGCCGGGGCGTGACCGCCGTCGTGCATCCAGGGCTGGAAGTGGTCGGAGAGGAAAACGGAGTCGAACCCCATCTCCTCGGCCAGGACGGCGAAATCGAGCAGCTCGGTCGGACCGAACTGTTCGCTCGAGGCCTTGTACCCGAACCTCAGCGGAACGCTCATGTGTCTCCCCTTGCTGCCCCGCGGATGGAGGCGTGATCGGTTTCGAACTCGGATCCGTCGGCGCCCGCCAGGCGCTCGCGGAACGCCTGCACCGTGCCCGGCCAGAGCAGGGTGAGCCGCCCCGACCGTGCGTCGACGTACCAGTTGCGGCATCCGCCGGTCATCCACGGCGTAGATGCGGCGGCGGCGACGATCTCGGAGGTGTAGGCCGCTTCCGCCTCCGGCCGCACGCGCAGCACGCTGTCCGGCCGGCGGTCGCGAAGCGCGAGGGCGCGGACGACGTACGCGGCCTGCTCTTCGATCATGAGCACCGAGGAGTTGTGTCCGAGGCTGGCGTTGGGTCCGTTCAGCACGAACATGTTGGGAAATCCCGACACGGCGGTCGACCCGAACGACGTCATCCCGGCGGCCCAGTGTTCGGCAAGCGTCGTGGCACCGTCGCCCCGAACGACGTCGGCGTACGGCTGCTGTGACGCCGCGAACCCCGTCGCGAGCACGATCACGTCGGCCGTGAACCGCCCGTCCGCGGCGGAGACGAGGGTTGAGCCTGCCACTTCGGCGAGGGCGGAGGGCTCGAGGGTGACGGCGTCGGATGCGACGGCGGGGTAGAACTCATCGGAGAGGAGCACTCGCTTACAGCCGAAGTCGTAGTCGGGGGTCAGCGCGGCCCGGAGCGCGGGGTCGGCGATCTGCGCCGCGAGGTGTGCAAGCGCGACGTCGCGGGCCTCGGCCGCGGCCGAAGCATCCCCCGAGCGGGACGCGAAGCGTGCCTCCCCGTCCGCGTACAGCTCGGCGCGCAGGCGCGCGAGCTCGCCGGGGTGCTCGGCGAAGCGGCGCTGCTCGTCGGGGGTGTACGCCGACGCGCCCCGCGGCACGATCCACGCGGGAGTGCGCTGGAAGAGGGTGACGTGGGCGGCGAGGCGCGCAAGCTCGGGCACCATCTGCACGGCGCTGGCGCCGGTGCCCACCACTGCGACGCGCGCGCCGGCGAGGGGTGTCTCGTGGTCCCAGCGGGCGGAATGGAAGATCGGCCCGGGGAAGGTTTCCAGGCCGGGGATGGCGGGAACCTCGGGCTCGGTCAGGCGCCCGCACGCCAGGACGAGGGCGTCGGCGACGACGGGCTCGGCACCGGTGTCGATCCGCCACACGGAGGAATCGGCATCCCACTCCGCGCCGAGCATCGGGGTGCGCAGGCGAAGGCGATCGCCGAGGTCTTCCGCGTCCGCGACATCCGCGAGGTACCGGTGGATCTCGGGGCCGGGGGCGAAGCTGGCCGACCACCGCGGATTCGGATGCGCGGCGAACCCGTACAGGTGGGACGGAACGTCGCAGGCGACACCCGGGTAGGTGTTATCGCGCCACGTGCCGCCGACGGATGCTCCGCGTTCGAGGACGACGAAGTCCTCCCGGCCGGCTCGGCGAAGCGCCATCGCCATGCCGATTCCGGCGAAGCCCGCGCCGATGATCGCGACCTGCGTGCGGGTCACCGGGGGGCCGCCGTCGATCGGTACGCGGGGACGTGCCCCGGGGACGCGCCTGGTGCCTGTTCCTGAGCCGTTCCGTGCGCCTGCGCGGCGTCCGGACCGTGCGCCTGATGGGGCGTCCGATAGTCGGTCGTGCGCTGGCGGAACGGGCGGAACAGGCGTGCGGCGATTCGCTCCGCGTCGGCGAGGGGGAGCTCGAGGCCCTGCTCGATGCCGGTGTCCGGCAGCACGCGGCCGTCGAGGAGCGTCCCGCCGAGGTCGTCGCCCCCCGCGCCCAGGAGCGTCGCGGCAGCCTCGCGACCCACGCGAGTCCACGCGATCTGGATGTGCGGGATGCTGCCGGAGAGCATCAGCCGCGACACGGCGACCATGGCCCGGTGTTCGTCCAGGGGCGCCCGGCCCGGGACGAGGGGGGTGCCGTGCCCGGGGAGCGGGATCGGGACGAACTCGGTGAAGCCGCCCCCGCCCGCTGAGTGTGCGCTCCCGCCCGCCGAGTGTGCGCTCCCGGCCGCTGAGCTTGACGAAGCGTCCTGGATGCGGCGCAGCGCCCGCAGATGCGCGATGCGCTCGCCCGCGGTCTCGACGTGCCCGTAGAAGAGCACCGACGTGGAGGAGAACCCGGCGCGGTGCGCCGCGGTGATCCCCTCGACCCAGCGGTCGATGTCCAGATCTCCGGGCGCCACGAGTGCGCGGACGCGTTCGCTCAGGATCTTCACGCCCGTGCCCGGAACCGTGTCGACACCGGCGTCGCGGAGCGCGGCTAGCGCGCCATCGAGGCCGAGGCCCGAGCGGTCCGCAAGGTCCCACACATCCTGCGGTCGATAGGCGTGCAGGTGCAGCCCGGGCGCAGCGGCTTTCGCGGCGCGCACCATGTCGAGGTACGCGGCCGGATCCTCGGTGTCGGGAAGCCGGCCCTGGATGCAGAGCTCTGTAGCGCCGAGGTCCGCGGCATCCGCGGCGATGGCCGCGACATCGGCGAGGCCGAACGTGCCCGCCGCCGTGCGGCCGGCCGCAAGGAATCCGGCGGACGTGAGGTTGCGGTTGACCACGAGGCTGACGGTCTCGCCGACGGTGTACCGGCGTACGTCGTCGGCGGTCGCGGCGAGGATGTCGAGGTCGGCGCCGGTGGCGGTGAGCAGTGTCTCCCACTCCGCGTCATCGAGGGTGAGGGGGTCGCTCGCGGCCCGCTCGGCGAGCGCGGTCACGGTGCTCGAGCGCGCCGAACTCAGGAGATCCGGAGCATCCGGGGTCGTGGCGGCCCGTCGGCTCGGCGCGTCTCCGGAATGACGGACACGGGGAAGCGCGGCCGGCTGTACATCGGCCGCCAGCCCGTCGGGCTCGGCCAGCGCCGCGACGGCGTCGTGGAGCCCAGGGTCGATCCATCCCACGGCATCGCGGACGAACTCGGGATGCGCCGTGAGCCTCTCGCGCAGGACGAACCCCGCATCGGCCGTGAAGCGGGCGAGGTCGTCGAGGTGCGGCCAGGGCCGCTCGGGGTTGACGTGGTCGGCCGTCAGCGGCGACACCCCGCCCCAGTCGTCGATGCCGGCGCGCATCAGCAGCGCGAACTCCGTGGGGTCGGAGAGGTTTGGCGGCACCTGGATGCGCATGCCGGGTCCGAAGACGAGTCGTGCGGTGGCGACGGCGGCGACGTACTCGAGCAGGTCGGCATCGGGCGCCCCCTGCATCGCGGTGTGCGGCTTCGCGCGGAAGTTCTGCACGATGATCTCCTGCACGTGCCCGTACCGCTCGTGCAGGTCGCGCATCGCGAGGAGCGACTCGGCGCGGTCGCGCAGCGTCTCGCCGATGCCGACGAGGATGCCGGTGGTGAAGGGGATGCGCTGGCGCCCGGCGTCCTCGATCACCGCGAGCCGCAGTGCCGGGTCCTTGTCCGGGGAACCGAAATGTACCTGGCCGGGCACGCGGAACAGCCGCTCGGACGTGGTCTCCAGCATCATGCCCATCGAGGGGGCCGTGGGGCGGAGCATCCCGAGCTCGTCGTGCGACATGACGCCGGGGTTCAGATGCGCGAGCATCCCCGTCTCGGCGGTGATGAGCCGCGCGATCGCGCCGACATAGTCGAGGGTCGACGCGTAACCGTGCTCGTCGAGCCACGCCTGCGCCTCCGGCCAGCGATCCTCCGGCCGGTCGCCGAGCGTGAGCAGGGCCTCCTTGCAGCCGAGAGCCTGCCCCTGGCGCACCACGGCGAGCACCTGCTCGGGCGACATGTACGCCGGCTTGCGCTTCTTGAACAGCTGACCGGGGGTGTCGACGAAGACGCAGTAGTGGCACCGGTCGCGGCAGAGCGTCGTCAGGGGCACGAACACTTTGCGGGAGTAGGTGATCACGCGGGGCCGCCCGGCCGCGGCGAGGCCGACGTCGCGCATGGCGCCCGCGGCGTGCAGGAGGGCGTCGAGATCGTCGCCGTTCGCGGTCAGGAGCACGGAAGCGTCGTCGGCGTCCAGGGCGTGACCCGCCGCCGATCGCGCGAGCACGTCGCGAACATCCCGAACCGGCGAATACTGCGGTCTCGCCTGGGGCACCGCGCTGCCGGTGGTCATGGTTTCAGGCTATCCCGCTGGGGGAGGGGGCGGCTCCGCTGCGGCGGCGTCGACTCAGGCAGGAAAGTGCGAGGTCCCGGGGGCGGGGAGGGGCGGATCGTTGCCGACCTGTGAGCATCCGCGCGTGTGGCGGTCGGGGCGCGCTGGCAGACTAGACGCATGGTGACCCTGCTGCTCGACTCGTCGCAGCTGGAGGTCGTGCTCTCGACCGTCGAAAGGGCGGTGTCCTTCCGCCACCGCAAGGTCGTTGTGCCTCGCGAGCAGATCGTCCGGGCGCAGTTGACGGATGACGCGTGGACGTGGCTGCGCGGCGTGCCGAGCCCCGGGACCTATCTGCCCGGAGCGCTCGCCATGGGCACGTGGAAGTCGGCGTCCGGCGCCGACTTCGCGGTCATCCGCCGTCGCCGGCCGAGCGTCGTGATCGACCTCCACGAGCACGAGGAGTTCGAGCGGCTCGTGCTCACGACCCGTCACGGGGTGGCGCTCGTACAGGCGCTGCGGCTCAAGGATGTCGCCGACGAGCCGGAGGACGTCGCCATCCTCGCCGCCCCCACCCCGGCGAAGGCCGGAAAGGCGCGGCCGAAGCGTCCGGTCGTCGTACCCGGCGTCAGTTGACGTCGCGCCGCCAGCTCGTGAACTGTCCGACGACGAGGAACACGAGCGCGTAGGCGAGCAGCACGAGGCCGCCGGCCCACCAGGGGATCGGGTCGCTGGTCGTGGGCATGCTGATCGAGAAGGCGCTCGCCCCCACCAGCGCGTCGCTGGCGGCGCCCGGGAGCACCCGCACGACCGGCTCGAGGGCGTCGACGAAGCCGCCCGCGAGCCGCGCGATCGGTTCGATGAACTGCGTGAAAGCGAGCACGACGACGATCGCGACCACCTGGTTGCGCACGACTGACCCCACCCCGATACCGACGAGTGTCCACAGCACGAAGGCGAGCACCATCCGCCCTGCGAGCGCCCAGGTGTCCGACGAGCCGAGGCCGGTTTCCAGGCCCGATGCGCTGAGGACGATCGCGCCCGGCACGACCGTCGCGATCAGGCCCAGGACGCCGAAGAGCACACCCATCACCACGCCGATGACGACTTTCCCGGCCAGCGCGACGCCGCGGCGGGGGGTGGCCAGGAAGGTGGGGGTGAGGGTCTTGTGGCGGAACTCCGTCGTCACCATGAGCGTTCCGACGAGGAGCGGGAAGACGTAGCCGAACGACGTGGCGATGCTGTAGATCACGGGTGGCAGCATGTCGGCCGGCACCTGCGGGCCCTCGGCGGCGCCGCCGAGGGCGCCCGTCGCGAGCGAGGCGAGGAGGAAGCCGAAGCCGGCCGCGGTGAGTCCGATGTAGAGCACCATGACGAGCCCGAGGATCCACCAGATGGCGGTGGTGAACTGCTTCGTGAGCTCGGAACGGCTCGCGGAGATGAGGCTCATCGCTGGTCCCCCTCCTCGGTGTGCGGGGCGTTCACGGGATCGGGGCTGTTCGCCTCTCGCGGGACGATGTCGATCACGCCGGTGGAGGCGACAGCGAAGGAGGCGGTGACCAGGGGCGGCTCGTGACGCGCCCGGCCCGGCTCGACCTCTGGTGACGCCCCGTCCGGGGTGTCGGGGGTGTCCGTGGCGTCCGGGTTGTCCGGTGCATCCGGATCAGGAGATGCGGCGAGATCAGGCCGATTTTCGGCGGTGTGTCCTGTGTCCGCGACATCTCCTGATGCGGCGTCGCCGGTGGGGGTGGATGCGGCGGGGAAGGGGGCGGGAGTGGCCGCGGCGGGGGCGATCCCGGTGGGGTCGTCGTCCGGTGCATCCGGATCAGGAGATGCGGCGAGATCAGGCCGATCTTCGGCGATGTGTCCTGTGTCCGCGACATCTCCTGATGCGGCGACGGCCGCGGGGGTGGATGCGGCGGGGCCGGTGGGTGTGGATGTGGCGTCGGACACGACGGCGGCGGGGGTGGATGCGGCGTCGGACGGGACGGCGGCGGGCAGGACGGAGCCGGGGTCGCCTCCGGCGCTGGGGTCGCCACCGGCGCTGGGGTGGATGCGGGCGCCGCTGACGAGCTCGAGGAAGACGTCCTCGAGCGTCGCACCACGGCGCTGCAGGCCGGAGAGGGGGATCCCGGCGGCGGCGGCCAGAGCCCCGACTTCCGCGGGCTCCGCCGTCCGCACGGTCAGTCCGTTTCGCAGCACCTCGAACGAGTGGCCGGCCGCCGTCAGCGCCGCCTCCAGCGCGTCGCGGTCGGGCGCGTCGACGACCGTCGCGTGGTCGGACGCGTCGGCGAGGTCTTCGATGCCGCCCTGGAAGACGAGCCTTCCCTGCGTGATGATCAGCAGCGAATCGACCGTCTGCTGCACTTCGGCGAGCAGGTGCGACGAGAAGAGCACGGTGCGCCCCTCGGCCGCGAGGCTGCGCAGCAGCCCCCGCATCCACCGGATGCCCTCGGGGTCGAGGCCGTTCGACGGTTCATCGAGCACCAGCACGCCGGGGTCGCCGAGCAGCGCGTAGGCGAGGCCGAGTCGCTGGCGCATGCCGAGCGAGAATCCGCCGACCTTGCGGCCCGCCGCATCCGCCAGCCCGACGATGCCCAGCACCTCGTCGACGCGCGCACGGGGGATGCCGGCAGCCTGTGCGTAGACGGTGAGATGGTTCGCGGCGGTGCGGCCCGGGTGGAAGCTCGACGATTCCAGCACCGCGCCCACCGACTGCAGGGGCCGGCGGAGCTGTGCATAGGGGACCCTGCCGATCGTCGCCGAGCCTTCGGTGGCGCGGACGAGACCCAACAGGATGCTCAGGGTCGTGGTCTTGCCGGCGCCGTTCGGACCGAGAAACCCGGTCACCTGGCCGGGCTCGACCCGCGTGGTCAGATCCGAAACGGCGGTGACGGAGCCGAAGCGTTTGGTGACGCCGGAGAATTCCAGCACCTGTCCTTCGGGCATGCCGAACCTCTCGTCGTTGTGCGATTGCCCCTATCTTCCCGGATTCCCCGGGATTGCGCGGGACTTCGCCCGGCTCGGGTGCGGCGGCCGGTAACGTGGCGGCGTGGTGAACACGATGGACGCGGAGGATGCTGACGTCCTCGTGCGCGTCGCGGGGAGCCTCGGACGGCTCACGCTCAACCGGCCGAAGACGCTCAACGCACTCAGTCACAGCATGATCCAGCACCTCGCTGCAGCCCTCACCGGATGGCAGTCCAGCGCGGCCGTCGACGTGGTGCTGCTGGACGGCGCGGGCGACCGCGGCTTCTGCGCGGGCGGCGACGTCCGTCAGCTGTACCAGCAGATCGTCGGGGGCCGCATCGAAGACACGGCGCATTTCTTCCGCGACGAGTACCGGCTGAACGCCGCGATCGCATCGTCGCCGGTGCCGGTCGTGGCGCTGGCCGACGGCATCACCATGGGCGGCGGGATCGGACTCGCCGGACACGCCGCCATCCGCGTCGTCACCGAACGCTCGCGCCTGGCGATGCCCGAGACGCGGATCGGATTCACCCCGGACGTGGGCGGGTCGTGGTTGCTGGCCCACGCGCCGGGCCGGCTGGGCGAATACCTCGCGCTCACGGGGGCGGCGATGGATGCATCGGACGCCATCTATGCCGGTTTCGCCGACCATCTCGTGCCGACGGCCCGGATCGAAGCGCTCCGCGACGCACTGGCCACGCGCGCGCATCCGACCGGACCGGCGGAACTCGTGCTCCTCCTCGACGACACGCCGGCGCCCTCAGCGCTGGCTGCGGCACGGTCGTGGATCGATGAGGCGTTCGCCGGAGAAACGGTGGCCGAGATCGTCGACCGTCTGCGGACGCGGCCCGAACCCGAGGCATCCGAAGCCGCCGACATCCTCACGGCACTGTCGCCGGTGTCGCTCGCCGTGACGCTGGAAGCGGTGCGCCGGGCGCGGGCGCTGCCCGACCTGAAATCGGCCCTCGCGCAGGAGTACGGGCTGGTGATGTGGTTCGTCACGTCACAGCCCGACCTCGTCGAGGGGATCCGCGCGCAGCTGATCGACAAAGACCGCTCTCCCCGCTGGCAGCCGGATGCTCCGGAGCAGCTGATCGCCGACGCCTTCGCCTATACGCCCGCGCTTTCCCTCTGGGACGCGTGACGTGTCGGCGCAGGCGGAGCGAGACCGCCACGCCTCGCGCGTGACGTCCGCCGGGCGAGGCATGGCACCCTGAGGGAGTGATCACCGACGAAGCGCTGGCCTTCCTCAGCGAGTACCACCTGGCTACGCTCTCCACCCTGGGCCGCGACGGACGCATCCACTCCGTCCCGGTGGGCATCACCTATGAGGACGGCTCCGTGCGGGTGATCGGCAGTCGCGGCTCGCAGAAGTTCCTCAACGTCCAGCGGACCGGACGCGCGAGCGTGAACACCGTGGATGGCCGTCGGTGGATCAGCTTCGAGGGACCTGCTCGCATCGATGAGAGCCCGGATGCGGTGGCCCACGCCGTCGCGCTGTACGCACGGCGCTACCGGCAGCCCTCGCCCAACCCGGAGCGCGTGGTGCTGGAGATCACGGTGGAACGCGTGCTGGGTTCGCCGCAGTTCCGGGCCTGAGCGGAACCGGCGCCGTCGACAGCCCGCGTCCAGTCTGCGGCGGTTAGCCTGATGGATGCTGCGCTGCACAGCGCGCGGGGGAGGATTCGTGTTCGACAGCCCGGTGTCGGCGTCTGCCTACGAGGTGCTCGGTGTGGAGCCGGCCGCCGATGACGAGACGCTTCGTCGTGCGTACCGCCTGCGCCTGCGCCAGAGCCACCCCGACGCCGGCGGCGACGCGGCCGTGTTCATCCAGGTGCAGCGGGCGTGGGAGCTGATCGGAACCCCCGCAGCGCGGGCGGCCTACGATCGCGGCCGGGGCTCCGCGAGCCCGGAGTGGGCAGGTCCCGCCTCGGCGTCGGCACCCCGCCCCGACACCCGGCCGCGCGCCCGCACCTACGGTCAGCCGGGCGGATGGCGCCGAGAGCGTTACCTCACGCTCATCCGCGAGTGGGTGGGTCGCGGCGTCGAGATCCCCGATCCGTACGAACCGTCGCTGGTGCGCTCGGCACCGCACGACCTGCGCCGCCTCCTCGCCGACGCCCTCGCCGAGGAGGCCACCGCCCGCATCGTCGCCGACCTCGGGATGGGGTACACCGTGTGGCACGATGTCGCCGCATCCCGCGAGGGGAATCCCGACGAGAAGATCGACCACGTCGTGCTCGGACCCAGCGGACTGTACGCCGTGCTCTCGGAAGACTTCGGCGGGCCCGTCGGCTTCCGCCGGGGAGAGATCGTGGGGCCGAACGTCGTCGGGTCTCCCGTGTCGCAGCTCGTCGGCGGACTGCGCCTGATCGGGCGCGCGGCGGGTGTGCGCTTCAGTGGCGCGATCGTGGTCCTCCCCGACGGCGACACGCTCGATGCGATCACTCAGCTCGGGAAGGTGCGCGGCACACCCGTGGCGGTGGCATCCCGCAGCGCCCTGTCGACGCTGCTGCGGCAGGGCGTCGCGGGCGCCCGGGAGATCGGCGGGACCGAGCTTTTCGATATCCGCAGCCGCCTGCAGCAGCGCGTCGCCCACGTCTGACGCGACGTCGGCTTCAGTCGTTGAGCCCCAGCAGGTCGAGCGGGTGGGTGAGGCGCCACCACGTGCTCGGGGCCTCGACGTCGTCGGCCAGCTCCAGGTCGACGCTCGTGCTGTCCACCGGCCCCGACACCGCGAGCGTGCCGACGACGTCGCCGTCCGCCGCCGAGTCTCCGAGCGCGAAATCGGAGGCGGCGCTCGCCGCGGCGCCGTTCCACAGCACGACCGTGGCGTCTTCGGCGGTGACGACGTCGACTCTCTCCCCCCACCGCGTCACGACGTGCCCCGCGAGCGTCCCCTCCGTCACCGACGGCCGCAGCTGCAGCTCTGACTCCGCCTGCGCGTACAGGGCCCGGGTGGCCTCGTCGCGCCGGGCGGAATCGGGCTGTCCGAGGACGGCGGCGTAGAGCCGCACCGTGGTGTCGCCGAGGGGGACATCCTTCGCGGTCAGGAGGTTGTAGCGGTCGAGGGTGCCGGTCTTGATCCCGGCCATTCCGGTATCCGTCAACAGCGGATTGGAGTTGCGCACCGTTCCCGCACCGGGAATCTCGGTCGACTCCTTGCGGACGATCTCGGAGATGACCGGATTCGCCATCGCGCGGGAGGCCAGGGTGAGCAGCGCGTCGGGCGTGGCGGAGTTGCCCGGGCTGATGCCGGACGGGTCGACGATCGTGATGCCGTCGATGCCCTGGGCGGCCAGCCACGCGCTTGCGGCGGCGGCGTACACCTCGTCGGAGGGCCACAGGTCGTCGGCGAGCCGGTCGGCGTAGTTGTTGGCCGATCCGATCAGCATCCCCTCGAGCAGCTGGTACTCGGTCAGGACCCCGCCCACGGGCACGTCCAGGGAAGATTCGCCGTTGGCCCGGTACTGCCAGTACCGCGTGCGGTCGGCGGCGGCGAAGCGATACTCCGGGCCGCTCTCGCCCACGGCCAGCGGCAGGCGGTCCAGGACGAGCAGCGCCGTGACGACCTTCGTGATGCTCGCAATGGAGGACGCGTCGCCGGTGGAGGCGAGTGCCCCCGGGATGCCGGCCACCGAGATGGCGGCACTTCCCTCCGCGGGCCAGGCCGGTGCGGCCGGCGGCGCGGCGATGGTCTGCACCGCCACCGATTCGATGCGAGGCGCCACGGCATGCAGCGGCCACAGCAGCGTGATCGCGGCGTAGGCGGCGGCGACCAGGAGGAGCACACCCCCCGGTGCCAGGACTCCCGTGCGCCACGGCGAGCGTCGCCGGGCGCCGCGGAGGAGGTCGGGCGCCGAAGCGGGCGCGGTCGCAGACGCGGCGTCGGTCGTCGACACCGGTATGGTGACCCGGGTTTCATCCACCCACGCCAGGGCAACCGGTCCGGAAGGTCTGGCGGCGACCGGCGGGTCGGCAGGTTCCTGCATCACCAGGGTGCCGGGGCTCTCTGCGCCGCCCGATGAGGCGTCTTCCTCCGCGGCGGGGCCCTCCGTGCGCAGAGCCCGCCGGGTGGGCGGAGGCGCTTCGGCAGTCACCCGCCTAACGTACCGTTCGGCGCCGGTATACTCAGGCGCGACAAACCACGGGAGTCCGGTGAGCCGGGCTGAGAGGAAGCGATCCACGCTTCGACCGTCGAACCTGATCTGGGTCATGCCAGCGCAGGGAGGAGCGAAATGAACATTTCCACGTCCACATCCGCCCGCACCGGGACCGGAACCCGCCGCTTCCGGTGGCGGGTCGTCGACATCGTCGTCGCCAGCGTCATCGGCGTCGCAGCGGGCGTCATCTTCTGGTTGTGGGGTCAAGCCTGGCCCGCTCTGGACACACTTCTGGCGTTCACGCCAGGCATGTCGGGGCTTCTCGCCGGTGGATGGCTGTTCGCCGGCGTGCTCGGCGGCCTCATCATCCGCAAGCCCGGCGCCGCGTTGTACGCCGAGGTGGTCGCGGCCGTCGTGTCGATGGCGATCGGCACGCAGTGGGGTTTCACGACGCTCATCTGGGGCGTGGTGCAGGGCCTCGGAGCCGAGCTCGGGTTCGCGCTGTTCGCCTACGCCAACTGGCGCCTGGGCGCGGCGCTGGTCTCGGGTGCCCTCGCCGGGCTCGCCGTCGGGCTGCTGGACACGTCCTTCTCCTCCGTGGCGGCCCTGGCGTTCGAGGCCCGCGTCGTCTACTTCGTCGCGGCGGTCGCCTCCGGGCTCCTGCTGGCCGGCCTCGTCTCGTGGGTGCTCGCCCGGGCGCTCGCGGCGACGGGTGCGCTCGACCGTTTCGCGGCCGGCCGGGAGCACCGCATCCGCGAGGCGGACTCCGCCGAACCCGCGTGAACGTCGCTCCGGCCGGCGTCCGCGCCCGCGGGTGGGGGTGGCGTCACGCCGGGCGGCGGCGCTGGGCGGTCTCCGGTCTCGACCTCGACGTGCAGCCGGGGGAGCGGGTGCTGCTGCTCGGTGCCAGCGGATCGGGCAAGAGCACGCTCCTCCGCGCGCTCGCCGGGGTGGTGGGCGACGCCGAGGACGGCGAGAGCGCGGGCTCGCTGACCATCGACGGCGTGCCCGCCGGCGACGCCCGCGGTCGTGCGGGGCTCGTGCTGCAAGACCCCGACGCACAGGTCATCCTCGCCCGGGTCGGGGATGACGTGGCGTTCGCGTGCGAGAACCTCGGGGTGCCGCGCGAGGAGATCTGGCGACGGGTGGATGCTGCGCTCGAGGCCGTAGGGCTTCCGGTGCCGCGCGACCATCCGACCGCACAGCTGTCGGGCGGGCAGAAGCAGCGTCTCGCACTGGCGGGTCTCCTCGCCATGCGCCCCGGGCTGCTGCTCCTGGACGAACCCACCGCGAACATCGACCCGCAGGGCGCGGTCGAGGTGCGCGACGCGGTCGTGGCCGCTGCGGCAGCAACCGGCGCGACCCTGGTGGTCGTGGAGCATCGCGTGTCGCTGTGGGCGGACGCCGTCGACCGTGTCGTCGTGCTCGGGGACGGTGGGGTGCGCGCCGACGGTTCTCCGGATGCCGTCTTCCGCGGCCACGCGGCTGCTCTGACCGCGGCCGGGGTGTGGGTTCCCGGTGTGGCGCCCGGCATCGAGCGCACCGTCCGCGCCGCGTCGGCGCCTCTTCTGCTCGGTGCCGCAGACCTGGCAGTGGGGCGCCGGCGGTTCGGTGCGCGCGAGGCGGCGGTGGCCGCATCCGGGATCTCGACCCAGCTGCGTGGGGGCCGCGCCCTCGCCCTGACGGGTCCGAATGGTGCCGGTAAGTCGACGCTCGCCCTGACCTTGGCCGGCCTCCTGCGCCCCGCCGGCGGAGAGCTCGCGGCAACACCCGAGCTGGCCGGCCGGCTCGGGCCTGCTCCGACGGGATGGCGCGCCCGCGACTTGCTCACTCGCATCGGGATGGTGTTCCAAGAGCCCGAGCATCAGCTCCTCACCACACGGGTGCGCGACGAGCTCGCCGTCGGGCCGCGCGCGCTTCACCGCGATCCCGCCGACATCGCGCCGCTCGTGGACGACCTGCTCGAAAAGCTCCGGTTGACCCGGCTCGCCGACGTCAACCCGTTCACGCTGTCGGGCGGGGAGAAGCGGCGGCTGACCGTCGCGGCAGCGATCGCGACGGCCCCGCGGGTGCTCGTGCTCGACGAGCCGACCTTCGGTCAGGATGCGGTGACCTGGCGCGAGATCGCGTCGCTCATCGACGCTCTGCGTGCCGGCGGCACCGCCGTGGCGTTCGTCACCCATGATCGTGCACTGGTGGACGCGCTCGCCGACGACGAACTCGTGATGGGGGCGGCGTGAGTCTGATCTCGCTCGGTCCGCGCGACGGGTTGCTGGCGCGGATGAACCCGGTCGCCAAGCTCGCGGCGACGCTCGTCCTCACCGGGGCGCTGCTCGCGTCGATCGACCCGGTGTCGGCCGGGGTCACCCTGGGGGCGACACTCCTTCTCCTTCCGCTGACCCGCATCCGTGTCCGCGACCTGTGGCTCCGGGTGTGGCCGATCGTCGTCGGGGCGGTGATCGCGGCCTCCGCGACGGTGCTCTACGGGCGGCCTTCCGGCGCCGTCTACGTCGAGTGGGG
The DNA here is from genome assembly GCF_058310455.1 of Microbacterium sp. Z10_103. Lineage (NCBI taxonomy): Bacteria > Bacillati > Actinomycetota > Actinomycetes > Micrococcales > Microbacteriaceae > Microbacterium > Microbacterium sp. Z10_103. Next base: position 2,996,835 of record NZ_JBZEGK010000001.1, on the reverse strand, counting down.
GGTGCTGCGCGTGACCGACGGATCGATCGCGCTGGCCCTCGCCATCTTCCTCCGGGTGCTGGCCATCGCGGTGCCGAGCGTCGTGCTGTTCGCGACGACCGATCCCACCGACCTCGCGGACGGGCTCGCGCAGAATCTCCGCCTGCCCGCGCGCTTCGTGCTGGGGGCGCTCGCCGGTCTGCGCCTCGTCGGGCTCCTCCTGGAGGACTGGCGTGAGCTGTCGCTCGCCCGCCGTGCGCGCGGCGTCGCCGACACCGGACGGATCCGGAGGCTGCTCGGCCAGATGTTCGCGCTCCTCGTCCTCGCGATCCGGCGCGGTTCCAAGCTCGCCACGGCTATGGAGGCTCGCGGGTTCGGCGCCCCGGGAAAGCGGACGTGGGCGCGTCCGTCGCGCTTCCGGGGCCGGGACGCGGGGCTTGTGCTGGTGGCCGCGGTCATCGCCGCAGCATCCGTCGTCGTGTCGGTGATGGTGGGCGCGTGGCGCCCGATCTTCGGTCTCTGACTCCGGCGGTCAGGTCGCGTTCCACAGGTCGCGGTAGAACGCCATCCGAACCGGATCGTCCGCGATGCCGTAGGCCTCCACCAGGGCGTCCTGCCATCCGGGGCCGTAATTCCACTCGGTGCTCATGGCGGCGACGGCGATGTCGGCCCAGCGGTCGGCGACACCGAGGGCACCGAGGTCCACGTGCGCCACCCATTGGCCGTTCTCGCCGAGGAGCGTGTTGGGGGCGCACGCGTCGCCGTGGCAGACCACGAGCCGGTCGATCGGAGGCGTGTCGCGCAGGGCCGACGGCAGGTGGATGCCCCGCTCTTCGGCGTTCGCCACACGTGCCGGGATGCTCCAGTCGAAGGGGCACTCATCGACCGGCAGGGCCCCGTGCAGGGCGCGCAGGCCTTTCCCGATGGCCCGGACGGCCGTGGCGGGGTCGGGAAGCCAGCGGGGTGAGACGGCGCTGTCGCCGTCGATCCCGACGGTGACGAGCCACTCGGACGTCTCGTCCGCCCCGGCCGTGAGCACCGACGGCACCGGCGTGTACGGCGCCGCCCATCGAATGCGCTCCGCCTCCGCCGCCATCGACGTCTCGGCGTTACGCGGACCGTACTTGATGTATCGGATGCCGTCGCGTCCGCTCGCGCGGAAGGTCACGCCGCCGAGCTCGTTCTCCCACACGGGTTCGAGGGAGGCGCCGCCCGCGAGCTCGCGCACGCGAGCGGGGGCGGGAACGGCAGGCGGGATGAAGGACTGCTGCGACGTGGCCGGTGCGCTCTCGCTCATGGCCCCATCATCCGCTCCCGTCCGCTTCCGGCGCTGCGCGGCGCCCAGATCAGGAGATGTGGCGCAGACAGGACGTTTGCGGGCCAATTGGCCTGTGTCGGTCAGATCTCCTGATTCGGATGCTGCGGCGTCATCCGCTTCCGCCGGCTTCGGGCTGCGCCCGGTGCCCGAATCAGGAGATGTGGCGCAGACAGGACGCGTGCGGGCCAATCGGCCTGTGTTGGTCAGATCTCCTGATTCGGATGTGTCGGCGTCACCCGCTTCCGCCGGCTTCGGGCTGCGCCCGGCGCCCGCTTCCGCCGGCTTCGGGCTGCGCCCGGCGCCCGCTTCCGGCGATTGCCCGGTGCCCGAATCAGGAGATGCGGCGCAGACAGGACGTTTGCGGGCGGATCGGCCTGTGTCGGTCAGATCTCCTGATTCGGATGCTGCGGCGTCGGCGTCGGCGTGGACGTCCACGTCGACGTCGAGGTCGAGGTCGAGGTCGACGTCCGCGTCGAGGTCGAGGTCGAGGTCGAGGTCAGAGCGTGCGCTCGAAGCAGAGCGACTCCGGCATCGTCGCCACGTACGGCTCGTAGACGGGAATGGGCGTGAAGCCGGCTCCGGCGTACAGTGCGATCGATTCGGGCTGCGGTGCCCCGGTCTGCAGGATCACGCGCCGCGCGCCCCCGGCGCGGGCCCGCTCCACCACGGCCGCCGTGAGGGCCTGGCCCACCCCGCGTCGGCGCGCGGCTGCGGGCACGATGAGGCGCTTCAGCTCCCACTCCTGGCCGAGGCGACGCAGGAGCACATGACCGAGCGGCGTGCCCGACTCGTCGACCGCGAGGAAGGTCGTGACGACGTCTTCGGGGTGGACGCGGAGGGCCGCGTTGCGCGCTGCCGAGAGTTCGGGCGGTTCGCCGGTCACGACGTGGGCATAGCGGGTGCTCAGTTCCTCGTCGAGGAGGTCACGCAGGGTCACCGCCCGCGGATCGTCGACGCCGACCTCTTCGATGCGTACCGTCACCTTCCCATCCTGCCTCCGGCCGGGCAAGGTGGGGGAACACGGGGCGGAGCGGGGTGCGAACCTGAGTGCCGGTTAGGCTGGAACCCGGTCCCGGTTTCGACGACGAACGGAGAGCGGATGGACATCGCAGGCGCGACTGCCTTGGTCACCGGTGGTGCGAGCGGCCTGGGTCGGGCGACCGCACGTCGGCTCGCCGCATCCGGGGCCACCGTCACCATCGTCGACCTGCCCTCTTCGCCGGGCGAAGAAGCCGCGGCGGAGATCGACGGCCGGTTCGTGGCGGCGGATGTCACCGACCCCGAGCAGATCGCTGCCGCCGTGGCGGTCGCCGCCGAGGCCGGTCCGCTGCGGGTGGTGGTCAACTGCGCCGGCATCGCGCCGCCCGGAAAGGTCCTCGACCGCGAGGGCCTCCCCACTCCGCTCGACGCGTTCGAGCGGATCGTGCGGGTGAACCTCGTCGGCACCTACAACGTGATCGCCCAGGCATCAGCGGTCATGGCCCGCACCGAGCCGGAAACGGAAAGCGGCGACCGCGGAGTCATCGTCAACACCGCGAGCGTTGCCGCCTTCGACGGTCAGATCGGACAGCCGGCGTATTCGGCGAGCAAGGGCGGGGTCCACGCGATGACGCTGCCGATCGCCCGCGAGCTCGCCCGCCACGCGATCCGCGTCGTGACGATCGCGCCCGGGATCATGGAGACGCCGATGCTCCGGGGCCTGCCGCAGGCCGCGCAGGATTCACTGGGGCAGCAGGTGCCCTACCCCTCGCGCCTGGGCGTCGCCGACGAGTACGCCCGCCTCGTGATGGCGATCGTGGACAACGGCTATCTCAACGGTGAGACGATCCGCCTCGACGGTGCGATCCGGATGGCCCCGAAATGACCGCGCCTCGCGAGGCCGAAAGAGGAGGACGAGCGTGAGCGACAGCATCCTGGTGACCGTCGAGGGCAACCTCGCGCGGGTGACCCTCAACCGGCCGGCGTCGCTGAACGCCATGGACTTCGAGATGGCTGAACGGTGGCGCGATGCGGCCCGCACGGCGACGGCTCCCGGCATCGGCGCCGTGATCCTGGATGCGGCGGGGCCGGCCTTCTGCGCCGGCGGCGACGTCGTGGCCATGGCCACGTCGGGTGCGTCCGGCGCGGATCTCACGGCGACCGCGCACATCATCCACGAGGGCATCCGCACGTTCGCGGAAGCCCCGGTCCCCGTGGTCGCGGCTGTCCAGGGGGCGGTGGCCGGAGGTGGCCTCGGGCTCATGCTCGCCGCGGACTACGTGGTCGCCTCGGACGCGGCTCGGTTCGTCAGCAAGTACGCCAACATTGGCCTCACCCCCGATCTCGGGGTGACGACGCTTCTGCCGGCGGCGATCGGGCAGCGCCGCGCGCTGCAGTTGCTGCTCCAGGACCGCTCGCTGTCCGCCTCCGAAGCCCTCGAGTGGGGGCTCGTCGCCGAGGTCGTGCCGGCCGAGGGCGTGGCCGCCCGCACGGAAGAGGTGGCGCGCTTCTGGCTCGCCGGCGCTACGGCGGCCTTCGGCCAGGCGGCGCGGCTCGTGCGCACAGGTGCCGAGCGCACCTTCGCCGAGAATCTCGACGACGAGGCGCGCACGATCGGTGCCGCCTTCGACACGGCCGACGCGAAGGCTCGCGTGGGCGCCTTCGCCGCCGCATCCGCCAAGAAACGCACATGATGTCCCGCACACGCAGGTTTTGTGCGCTGGAAACCTGCACGAGTGAGACATCACGGGGAAAGGGAACGTCATGACCGAGAACACCCTCGCCGGGAAGACCATCCTGATGTCGGGCGGCAGCCGCGGGATCGGCCTCGCGATCGCGCTGCGGGCGGCGCGGGATGGGGCGAACGTCGCGATCCTCGCGAAGACCGACACCCCGCATCCACGCCTGGAGGGCACCGTCCACACCGCGGCCGCCGCGATCCGCGAGGCGGGCGGCAAGGCTCTGCCGATCGTAGGCGACGTGCGCAACGAAGACGACATCACCGAGGCGGTGCTCACCACCCAGGGCGAGTTCGGCGGCATCGACATCGTCGTGAACAACGCCAGCGTCATCGACCTGTCGGGCTCGCTCGACCTCTCGACGAAGAAGTACGACCTCATGCAGGACGTCAATGTGCGGGGCACGTTCCTGCTCTCGCGCGCGGCGATCCCGATTCTGAAGGACGCCGAGAATCCGCACATCCTGACGCTGTCGCCGCCCTTGAACGTCACGCCGAGGTGGCTGGGAGCGCATCCGGGGTACAGCCTGGCGAAGTTCGGGATGACCATGGTCACCCTCGGCCTGGGGGAGGAGTTCGCCGGCGCCGGCATCGCCGCCAACACCCTGTGGCCGCGCACGACCATCGCGACCGCCGCGGTGCAGAACATCCTCGGCGGCGACCGGATCATGGCCGCGAGCCGCACACCCGAGATCTATGCGGATGCCGCGTACGAGGTGCTCACGACGCCTGCAGGGGAGCGGACCGGGCAGACGCTGATCGTCGAGGACGTGCTCGCCGAGGCCGGCGTCACCGACTTCTCCCGGTACGCCGCGGTGCCCGGGACCCCCGACGCGGCGTTGTTCCCGGACATCTTCCTCGACTGAGGCCCGCGCGCCGCCCATCCGCCCGGCCGGCCGCGGGGAGGGGTGACGGGCGCGTGAGGGCGGCGTACCGTGGCGCGCATGACGGTGCGGTCACTGTTCCCCATCCTGCGCACACCCGACCTGCCGCGGTTGCAGGACTTCTACGAGCGGGCGTTCGGGGCGGTCGAGCGCTACCGGTTCGAGGACGTGTACGTGGCTCTGGACATCGGCCCCGGGGCGATCGGCATCGGCCTCGAGCCCGATGTCGCAGCATCCGGCCGCGTGGCCATCTGGCTCTACGTCGACGATGTCGACGATGCCTACCGTGCGGTGCTGGACGCCGGTGGTCGGTCGGAGGAGCCGCCCGACGACATGCCATGGGGTGAGCGTGTCGCGCAGGTGCGCGACCCTGACGGCAACCCCCTCTACCTCGGCGCTCCCGTGCCCGCCTGACCCCGGGGACCGCGAGACTGCACGCTGCCCACGAGCGAGCGGCTTTCCGCCGCGGTCTCGTGGGCACGGTGCAGTCTCGCGGGCTCCCGCCCGCTCCCGCTCCCGCGCGGGCCCCACCCCCGTCCGCGCGGGCTCGAGGCGACCAGGTCCTGTGCAGGCGAGCCCCGGTACCCTGAATCCATGACCGATCAGCCCCCCGTGCGCACCACCAAGCCCCGTCAGGTGCGCCCCGCGGCGCCGCAGGTGCGGCCCCGAACAGAGGGCTGGTCGCAGAAGAAGGATGACGCGGGCCGGCCGCTGCTGCAGTTCGCCAGTCCGAAGCGCGGTAAGCCGCCCGTCCACCTGGCCGACCTCACCGCCGCCGAGCGGGTCGCCAAGGTGACGGAGCTGGGACTCCCCGGCTTCCGTGCGAAGCAGCTCGAGAAGCACTACTTCACGCACTACACGTCCGACCCGGCGGACATGACCGATCTCCCGGCCGCCGGTCGCGACGAACTCGTCGCGGGGATGCTGCCACCCCTGCTCACCGAGGTGCGGCGACTGGAGACCGACAAGGGCGACACGATCAAATTCCTGTGGAAGCTGCATGACGGCGCGCTGGTGGAGTCGGTGCTGATGCGCTACCCCGGCCGCATCACCCTGTGCGTATCGAGCCAGGCGGGATGCGGCATGAACTGCCCGTTCTGCGCGACCGGGCAGGCCGGCCTCACCCGGAACATGTCGGCGGCCGAGATCATCGAGCAGATCGTCCGTGCCAACCGGCTCATCGCCGACGGCGGACTGGGCGGCAAGACCCTCCGCGGATCCGACGGGCCGGGTCAGTCGCCCGAGCGGGTCTCGAACATCGTGTTCATGGGGATGGGTGAACCCCTCGCGAACTACGCCCGCGTCATGCAGGCCGTGCGGGTCATGGTCGACAAGGAGCACGGCCTGGGCATGAGTGCCCGGGGAATCACCGTGTCCACCGTCGGCCTCGTGCCCGCCATCACGAAGCTGGCGAACGAGAACATCCCCGTCACCTTCGCGCTGTCCCTCCACGCGCCCGACGATCACCTCCGTGACGAGCTGATCCCGGTCAACTCGCGGTGGAAGGTGGATGAGGCGCTCGACGCCGCGCGCGATTACTTCGAGAAGACCGGGCGGCGCGTCTCGATCGAGTACGCGCTCATCAAGGACATGAACGACCACGCGTGGCGCGCCGACCTTCTGGCCGACAAGCTCAACGCGCGTGGCCGGGGGTGGGTGCACGTCAACCCGATCCCGCTCAATCCGACGCCCGGCTCGATCTGGACCGCATCCGAGGTGCCGGTGCAGAACGAGTTCGTCCGTCGACTGAACGCCGCCGGCATCCCCACCACTCTGCGTGACACCCGCGGCAAGGAGATCGACGGCGCGTGCGGCCAACTGGTCGCCACCGCCGAGGACGAGGTCGCCGCCGCGGCCGCACCCGCGGTCTGAGCTCGTACGAGCCGTCGACCCGCGGCGGCGACTCATACTGGGAAGCGTGACAGAGGACGTCGTTCGCGTGCGCGGCCTGCGCAAGGTCTATCGCGGCGGGTTCGAGGCGCTCCGCGGTGTGGATCTGGACATCCAGCGCGGGGAGTGCTTCGCGCTCCTCGGCCCCAACGGTGCCGGCAAGAGCACGCTCATCGAGATCCTCGAGGGCTACCGCGACCGGACATCGGGTGAGGTGTCCGTCCTGGGCGTCGACCCGCACCGAGGCGGCCTGCCGTGGAAGGCGCGCCTCGGCATCGTGCTGCAGAACACCGGCGAAGCCCCGTCCGCCACCGTGCGCGAGATGCTGGCGCACTTCGCCGGCTTCTACCCACGTCCGCGCGACGTCGACGAGGTGATCGCCGCGGTCGGCCTCACCGGCAAGGCCCGCGTGAGCGTGCGCAAGCTCTCCGGCGGGCAACGCCGGCGCGTGGACGTCGCCCTCGGCATCATCGGCCGCCCGGAACTGCTCTTCCTCGACGAACCCACGACGGGCTTCGATCCTGAGGTGCGCCGTCAATTCTGGAGTCTCATCCGGGGGCTCCAGCAGGACGGTACGACCATCTTGCTGACGACCCACTACCTGGATGAGGCGGCCGAGCTCTCCGAGCGGGCGGCGATCCTCGTCGACGGTCGGGTCGCCTCGGTCGGGCCGATCGACCGGCTCGGGGGCGCCGAGGCGCGCGTTCCCATCGTGCGCTGGACGGATGATGACGGAACGCACGAGGAGCGCACCGTCCACCCGGGCGCGCGGGTGGCGGAGATCATGGCCGCCGGCGGGGAGCCCGCGCGGCTCGAAGTGGTGCGCCCCCGATTGGAGGACATCTACCTGTCCTTCCTCGGCGGGGACGCGGCGGTGGAGAGGTCCGCCGAGGTGGGAGCATGAGCGAGAGCACTGTGCCGTCCCAGACCCCGGCGACGTCGGCGGTCTTCGGCGTCGCCCGGACCCTGCGGCTCGGCGCATCGCGGATCCGGTACGAGGTCCGCGCGTACTTCCGACAGGGTGACACGCTCTTCTTCACGTTCCTGTTCCCCGTCGTGATGCTGCTCATCTTCTCGGTCGCCTTCACGTCCCAGACGTTCGGGCCGCCCGGGGAAGAGGTGTCGTCGGCGGAGTTCTACCTGCCTGGTCTGCTCGCGGCCGGTCTCCTGCTGTCCGGGCTGCAGAACATGTCCATCGACATCGCCATGGAGCGCGGCGACGGCACGCTCAAACGACTGGGCGGGACCCCCTTGAGCCCCGTGTCGTATTTCATCGGCAAGCTCGGGCAGGTGCTGATCACGGGGCTCCTGCAGTCCGCCCTCCTCATCGCTGTCGCGGCCGTCGGCTTCGGGGTCGCCCTTCCCACCGACGCGGAACGTTGGCTCACCTTCACCTGGGTCTTCCTCCTCGGGGTGACGACCTGCGCCATCCTCGGCATCGGGCTGGCCGCCCTGCCCCGTACCGGGCGCAGCGCCACGGCCGTCGTCATCCCGATCGTCCTGATCCTGCAGTTCATCTCCGGGGTGTACATCTCCTTCTCGGCCCTCCCCGAGTGGCTGCAGAACTTCGCGAGCGTGTTCCCGCTGAAGTGGCTCGCCCAGGGGATGCGGTCGGTGTTCCTCCCGGAAGCGTTCGCCGCGGCGGAGCCGTCCGGATCGTGGGAGCATCCGCTCACGCTCCTGGTGTGCCTCCTGTGGCTCGTGGGCGGCCTGATCCTGGTGCGGTTGACCTTCCGCTGGATCCGCAAGGACTCCTGACGTCCTCCTCCGCACCGTTCCCCGGTGCGGATGTCGCACGTCCGTGGCAGGCTGTGCTGGTCACCCTCGGCGCTCCGCATCGCGCCCCCGCCGCCTCCCGGGAGAAACGTGCTGGCCAGGCTCCTCATTCGCTATCTCAAGCCGTACCGCTGGCTTCTCGCCGGCGTGCTGGTCTTCCAGTTCGTCTCGGCGCTGGGCTCGCTGTACCTGCCCAGCCTCAACGCCGACATCATCGACGAGGGCGTCTCCCGCGGCGACACCGACTTCATCTGGCGCACGGGCACGTTCATGCTCGCCGTGTCGCTCGGCCAGATCATCGCGTCCATCATCGCGACGTACTTCGCTGCGCGCGCGGCGATGCGCCTGGGTCGCGACCTGCGTGACGACATCTTCGATCGCGTCTCCTCCTTCTCCGAGCGCGAGGTCACCGGCTTCGGCGCAGGATCGCTGATCACCCGCAACACCAACGACGTCCAGCAGGTGCAGATGCTCGCGATGATGGCCGCGACGTTCCTGGTGACGGCGCCGCTGCTCGCGATCGGCGGCATCGTGCTCGCCCTCTCCCAGAGCGTCAGGCTTTCGTGGATCATCGCGGTCGCGGTGCCGGTGCTTCTCCTGGTGGCCGTGCTCGTCATCAGCCGCATGGTCCCGTTGTTCCGCAGCTTCCAGACGAAGTTGGACGCGGTCAACCGGATCATGCGGGAGCAGCTCACGGGCATCCGGGTGATCCGCGCGTTCGTGCGCGAACCGATCGAAGAGGCACGTTTCCGCGACGCCAACACGGAGATCATGGTCGTCGGCCGCAAGGTCGGATCGCTGTTCGTCGTGCTGTTCCCCGCGGTGATGCTCATCCTCAACCTCACCGTCGTCGGCGTGATCTGGTTCGGCGGTATGCAGGTCGACAGCGGCGACGTGCAGATCGGCACGCTGTTCGCGTTCATGCAGTACGTGATGATCATCCTCGGCGGCGTCATGATGGCCACCTTCATGACGATGATGATTCCCCGCGCCGCGGTGTCGGCGGAGCGCATCAGCGAGGTGCTCGAGACCTCGGCAGCGCTGGAACGATCCGCCGACGCGGTGCGCGTCTTCCCCTCCCCGGGAAGGGTGGAGTTCCGCGAGGCGGCGTTCGTCTATCCCGGCGCGGAAGCCCCGATCCTCTCCGACATCTCCTTCTCGGCCGAACCCGGTGAGACCGTCGCGATCGTCGGCTCCACCGGCGCCGGCAAGACCACGCTCGTCTCCCTGATCCCACGCCTCTTCGACGTCACCGCCGGGGCGGTCCGGGTCGGCGGTGTGGATGTGCGGGAGGCGGACCTCGAGGCGCTGTGGAGCACGATCGGCCTCGTGCCGCAGCGGCCGTTCCTGTTCACGGGGACCGTCGCCAGCAACCTCCGTTTCGGTCGCGAGGAGGCGACCGATGCCGAGCTGTGGCACGCGCTCGAGATCGCGCAGGGCAGCGACTTCGTCGCCCAGATGGAAGGCGGTCTGGATGCACGGATCGCGCAGGGCGGCACGAATGTGTCGGGTGGCCAGCGCCAGCGGATCGCCATCGCCCGCGCGATCGTCCATCGCCCCCAGGTGCTGGTGTTCGATGACTCCTTCTCGGCCCTCGACCTGTCCACCGACGCCCGCCTGCGGCAGGCGCTGTGGCGTGAACTTCCCGAGGTCACCAAGATCGTCGTCGCCCAGCGCGTGTCGACGATCACCGACGCCGACCGCATCGTCGTGCTCGATGACGGCGGGATGGTGGGGCTCGGAACACACGAGGAGCTCCTGGAGACGAACCAGACCTATCGCGAGATCGTCGAATCGCAGCTCGGTGCGGAGGTGACCCGATGAGCCGCGAGAAAGAGCTCACCGACGAGGAGAAGCTCGAACTGGAGCTGGCCGAGCAGGCTCGCATCGGTGCCGATGACTGGAGCGGAGCGGTGGCGCCGGGAAAGCCCGCGCAGTTCGGTCCGTCGTTCCGGCGCCTGATCGGACTGCTGCGCCCCAACGCCGTCGCCTTCGTGTTCGTGTCGCTGATGGGCGCGATCGGCGTCCTGCTGGCCGTGCTCGCACCCAAGGTCCTCGGCGAGGCGACGAACATCCTCTTCGAAGGCGTCGTGTCGCAGATGGCCCCGGCCGGAGCGACGAAGCAGCAGGTGATCGACGGGCTCGTCGCATCCGGCGAGCAGGATCTGGCGAACATCGTGTCGGCGTTCCAGAACTTCCAGCCCGGCGTCGGGGTGGACTTCACCCGCCTGGGCCAGGTGCTCGCCGGCGTCATGGCCCTCTACATCGCCGCCTCCGTGCTGTCGTGGTTGCAGGGCTATGTCATCAACGTGATCATGGTGCGCACGATGTGGCGCCTCCGCGAGCGGGTCGAGGAGAAGATCAACGCCCTTCCGCTCAGCTACTTCGACCGCGTCCAGCGCGGTGAGCTGATCTCGCGGGTGACCAACGACATCGACAACATCACGCAGATGATGCAGCAGTCGCTGTCGCAGGCGCTCACCAGCATCCTCACCATCCTCGGGGTGCTGATCATGATGCTGTCCATCTCCTGGCAGCTGACGCTCGTGGTGCTGGTGAGCTTCCCGCTCATGGCGGTGCTCTTCGGCGTCATCGGCCCGCGCTCGCAGAAGGCCTTCGGGATCCAGTGGCGCAAGGTCGGGCGCCTCAACGCGCGCGTGGAGGAGTCGTTCTCCGGTCACGCGCTGGTGAAGGTCTTCGGGCGGGAGCAGAGTTCCCGCGAGGCGTTCCGCGAGGAGAACGAGGAGCTCTACCAGGCCGCGTTCAAGGCGCAGTTCCTCTCGAACATCATGATGCCGGCGATGATGTTCATCGGGAACCTCACCTACGTGGGCATCGCCGTGTTCGGTGCGCTGATGGTCGCCGCCGGTCAGCTGCGCCTCGGCGACGTGCAGGCCTTCATCCAGTACTCGCAGCAGTTCACGCAGCCGTTGTCGGAGCTCGGGGGCATGGCCGCGGTCGTCCAGTCCGGAACCGCCTCGGCCGAGCGGGTCTTCCAGCTCCTCGACGAAACCGAGCAGGAGCCCGACGCCGAGGATGCGCCGGCGCCGGTGGAGGGGGACGGAACGATCGAGTTCGACTCGGTGTCGTTCTCCTACTCGCCCGAGCGACCGCTCATCACCGACCTGTCCTTCCGCGTCGAACCCGGGCAGACCGTCGCGATCGTCGGGCCGACAGGCGCCGGCAAGACGACGCTGGTGAACCTCATCATGCGGTTCTACGAGCTCGACGGCGGCCGGATCCTCCTCAACGGGCAGAGCATCGCGGAGCTCACCCGCCACGACATCCGCGCCAAGACCGGGATGGTGCTGCAAGACCCGTGGCTGTTCGCCGGGACCATCCGCGAGAACATCCGCTACGGTCGCGCCGACGCGACGGATGACGAGATCCTCATCGCCGCCCGTGCGACCTACGTCGACCGCTTCGTGCACTCCCTTCCCGACGGGTACGACACGCTTCTGGACGAGGATGCCTCGAACATCTCGGCCGGGGAGAAGCAGCTCATCACGATCGCGCGGGCGTTCGTTGCGCAGCCGAGCGTGCTGATCCTGGACGAGGCGACGAGCTCCGTCGACACGCGGACCGAACTTCTGCTGCAGAGCGCGATGGCCGCACTACGGGAGGGACGCACGTCGTTCGTCATCGCCCACCGTCTCTCGACCATCCGGGATGCCGATCTCATCCTCGTCATGGAGAACGGTGCGATCGTCGAGCAGGGAACGCACGAGCATCTGATCGCCGCCCGCGGTGCGTACTACCGGCTCTACAACGCCCAGTTCCAGCAGGCCGCATCCGACCCGGACGACGAGCTCGCGGCGGCGAGCGGCGCGGTTCCGGCAGCCGAGGACGCCGCCATCGGGTGACCCCGCCGTCGTGGCGCGGTGACCCCGCCGCCGTCCGGCCGCGGGCAATCGTCCCGGACGCGGGCGATCGCGGCCGGAAAGCCCGCGTCTCGCCCGAAAGCCTTCGTCCCACCCGCGCAGCGTCCCCCCGCGCAACCCCGCATCGCGGACGGGGCACGGCGGCTAGCGTGGAGGAATGGTGAACTATCGATACCTCGGCAACAGCGGCCTCAAGATCTCGGAGATCACGTACGGCAACTGGGTGACGCACGCCTCCCAGGTCGAGGATGACGCCGCAGTCAAGACGGTGCACGCGGCCCTGGATGCCGGGATCACGACGTTCGACACCGCGGATACGTACGCGAACACGGCCGCGGAGGTCATCCTCGGCAAGGCGCTGGAGGGTCAGCGCCGAGAGTCGCTGGAGATCTTCACGAAGGTCTACTTCCCGACCGGACCCAAGGGCCCGAACGACACCGGCCTCAGCCGGAAGCACATCTTCGAGTCGATTCACGGGTCGCTGAAGCGGCTCGGCACGGACTACGTCGATCTGTATCAGGCGCACCGTTTCGACTACGAGACCCCGCTCGAGGAGACGTTCCAGGCGTTCGCCGACCTCGTGCGTCAGGGAAAGGTGCTGTACATCGGCGTCTCGGAGTGGACGGCGGAGCAGCTGCGTGAAGGCTCCGCGCTCGCCAAGGAACTGGGCATCCAGCTGATCTCGAACCAGCCGCAGTACTCGATGCTGTGGCGGGTCATCGAGGGCAAGGTCGTCCCCGCCAGCGAAGAGCTCGGCATCTCGCAGATCGTGTGGTCGCCGATGGCGCAGGGCGTGCTCAGCGGCAAATACCTGCCCGGGCAGCCGCTCCCGGAGGGTTCCCGCGCGACCGACGAGAAGAGCGGCGCGGCGTTCATCAAACGCTTCATGACCGATGAGGTGCTCACCGCGGTCCAGCGGCTCAAGCCCATCGCCGAGCAGGCCGGCCTGACGATGCCGCAGTTGGCGATCGCGTGGGTCCTGCAGAACCCCAACGTCGCCGCGGCGCTGGTCGGAGCATCCCGACCCGAGCAGCTGGCCGACACGGTCAAGGCGTCGGGTGTCACGCTGGATGCCGACACCCTGACCGCCATCGACGGTGCGCTCGGTGGCATTGTGAACCGCGACTCCGAGGACACCTACACGGTGTCGCCGAAGAAGCGACCGGCCTGAGGTGGCGGCGAGGAGCGCCGGCATCCTGCTGTACCGCCTCGACGGGCAGGGCGATGTGCAGGTGCTCCTCGCCCACATGGGCGGCCCGTACTGGGCGGCGAAAGACGCCGGCGCCTGGTCGATCCCCAAAGGCGAGTACGACCCCGATAGCGAAGGGGCGTTGGATGCGGCGCGCCGCGAGTTCCGCGAGGAACTGGGGGTCGAGCCGCCCGAGGCCGACTACGCCGAACTCGGGACCTTCCCGTATTCGTCGGGGAAGAAGGTCGTCGTCTTCGTCGCCGACGGGGCATCGTTCACGGCGACCGCGTTCGTCTTCGGCGAGTTCGACCTGGAGTGGCCCCCTCGATCGGGCAAGACGGCGCGGTTTCCCGAGGTCGATCGGGCGGAGTGGTGCAGCCCCGATGAGGCACGCGAGCGGCTCGTGAAGGGCCAGCGCCCCGCCCTCGATGCCCTGCTCTCGCACCTCTCCGACCTCTAACCCCCGTCGACTCGCCACAAACCGTCATGTTTCGGCGCATATCGCGACGGATTGTGGCGAGTCGACCGGGCGGGACGGGGCGGGTCATTCGGCGGTGGCGAGCTCCCGCCGGCGCATGAGCGCCAGGGTCAGGCCGATGCCGAGGACGGCGATCAGAACCAGCCACCAGAGCCCGCGCACGTCGACGTCGTTCCCCGACAGGGTCGGTGTCACGGCGATCGGCGAGAGGTTCACGACGGCGTCGGGAAAACCGAAGAGCGGCCCGAACAGGCCGACGACCGTTCCCAGCGCTATCAGCGTCCATCCGAGGGCGATGGTCAGGCGCGGTGCGGCGACGAAGACCACAGCGGTCGCCATCAGGAAGACCGCGGCCGCAGCCACCTGACCGACACCCGCGACGAGGGTCACGTCCACCAGCGACCAATCCGGATCGGACAGCGACGACAGGCCCACGATCGCTCCCACGATCGCGCTGCCCACAGTGGCCAGGATGCCGACTCCCGCGATGACGAGGTAGCCCGCCAGCCACCGCACCGGGCCGACGGCGGCGGCACGCACCGGTTCCGCCGTGCCGCGGATTTCTTCCTGGCGCGCGCGGACGACGGTCTGGACGGCGGCGCAGGCGGCAAGGACGCCGGCCAGCGTGAAGAAGATCGTCACGGTGCCCTGCGGGAGCGTTCCGTCGCCGCCGAGCGAGGCAAGGAGGGCATCCACCGATGGGATGCTGTCACCGATCTGCGAGATGACATCGGAGAGCCGCGTCGACAGCATCCCCACGACCAGCCCGCCGACGGCCCATCCCAGGATGGCGCCCCGGGACAACCTCCAGCTCAATCCCCACGGGCCTGAGAGTGCGACTGTCGCGGTGGAACGGCCGAGACGCTCGGGCAGCAGGCTGCCGCCGAGGTCGCGCCTCGACTGCAGCGCGACGGTCGCGGCGGCGCACACCGTCGCCAGCAGCGCGCTCAGCACGAGCGGGCGCGGGTCGTCGGTGTCGAACGGGCGGGTGTTCTCCGCCCAGCCGAACGGCGAGAACCACGCGAGCGGCGCACTGGTCATCCGCTGCAGGTCGGCGCTGGGTGTTCCCACGGCATTGCCGACCCCGCACACCAGATAGGTGAGGAGGATCGCCCACACCGCGGCCGCGTTGGCCGCGCGTGCGGTGCGCACCAGTTGCGCCACCAGCAGCGCGACGCTCAGGAAGACGATGCCGGTGCCGCCGCTGGCCGCGCCGATGAGGAGGCTTCCCGTTCCGCCGAGCCCCAGCGCGAGGAGCACCAGCCACACCGCAGCTGCGAGGACGAGATTGGCCAGGACGCCGTGCACCATCGTTGCGAGGAGCGGGACCATGCGCCCTGCGGGCGTGGCCGCGACGAGTTCCGCCCGGCCGAGCTCCTCATCTGCCCGCGTGTGGCGCACCGCGAGGAAGCTGCTCATGAACGCGGCCAGAAGTGCGAGGAACGGCAGGATCACGAAGGCGATGAACGACCCCTCCGCGGAACCCGACGGCAGCCCCCGGAAGAGCAGGATGACCGGATTGGCGATCGCGGTCGCGAGCAACGCGGTGCGATCCTGCTCGGTCCCGAGCGTCTCCCGCACGCCGGCGTAGGCGGCGGCAGCAAGGGCTGCCGTGCCGAGAATCCACAGCGCCAGCTGAATGACGTCGCGTCGTGCGCGGTGACGCAGCAGCAGGAAGAATCGCGTCACGACAGTGCCTCGGAGGCTGTCACGTCGTCGCCGTAGTGACGCAGGAAAAGCTCCTCGAGAGAAGGCGGCTCGATGCGCAGCCCCGCGACGTGGGCGTCGACGAGCGCGGGAAGCACGGCCGTCACGCGGTCGCTGTCGACGGTGAATCGCACCCGGCCGTTGCTCACGACCACGTCGTGAGCGTCCGGGAGGGGCGGGAGCACCCGCCCGTCGAGGGCTGCGAACGAGACCTCGGTGCGGGTCAGGTGCCGCAGGTCGCCCAGACTGCCGCTTTCGACCACGCGACCGGCGCGGATGATGCTGACCCGGTCGCACAGCTGCTCGACCTCCGAGAGGATGTGGCTGGACAGCAGCACAGAACTTCCGGCCTGGCGCACGCGCATCAACTCGCGCTGGAACACGACCTCCATCAGCGGGTCGAGCCCGCTGGTCGGTTCGTCGAGGATGTAGAGGTCGGCGGGGACGGCGAACGCGGCGATCAGCGCGACCTTCTGCCGGTTGCCCTTGGAGTAGGCGCGGCCCTTCGTGCGCGGATCGAACTGGAACGCCTCCTGGAGCCGGGCGCGTTCGTCGCGGTAGGCGGCGGAGCGCCCGCTCCCGCGAAGGCGGCAGAGGAAGTCGATCGCTTCGCCGCCGGACAGGTTCGGCCAGATGTTCACGTCACCGGGCACGGACGCGATGCGGCGATGAAGCTGCACCGCATCGCGCCACGGATGACCACCCAGGACGGATGCTTCGCCGCTGCTGGCGCGCGCGAGGCCCAGGAGGATCCGGACCGTCGTCGACTTGCCGGAGCCGTTCGGACCGAGAAACCCGTGGATCTCGCCGGGCGACACGTCGAGGTCGAGCCCATCCAGCGCGCGGACGCGGCCGTAGAGCTTCCCCAGCCCGCGGGTGCGGATGACAGCTTCCATAGGCGGGACGCTACGCCGGTGAACGTACCGCCGCAGCATCCCTCCCGCTGAGGGGCGGGATGTATACCAGAAGGTGCAACAGGGCGGAAAAAGTGCGGCCTTTGCGCCGTCTATGTATACAATGAGACGAAACCACGAGGAGGTGCGGGATGCGAGCCAGTGATCGCGCGTACGCGACCCTCCTCGGTGAAATCCAGGATGGATCGCTGCGCCCTGGCGCCGTGCTCGGGGAGGTCGAGCAGGCCACGCGACTCGGCGTGAGCCGCACACCGCTCCGCGAAGCGCTGAGCCGTCTCGCCGGCGACGGACTGGTCTCCCAGCTCTCACCGCGCGTCACCGTGGTCAGCGACGTCGACGCCGACGACATCCGGGCGCTCTTCGAGCTCCGCCGGGCGCTGGAGGAGGCCGCATCCCGGATCGCCGCGGCTCGAGGTGACGCCGACGCCTTCGCGGCGCTCGCCGAGGAGTTCGCCGCAGCGGACCCGGACGTGGCCGACCACTCCGACGCCTACTACGCCCTCATCGCCCGCTTCGACGCGGCGATCGATGCCGCTCTCGGTAACGACTACCTGACGTCCGCTCTGCGCACGGTGCGCACGCACCTGGTGCGGGTGCGCCGGATGGCACGCGACAACCCCGCGCGGCTGCAGCAGTCGGCGCGGGAGCACGAACTCATCGCCCGGGCGATTGCGGACGGCAATGCCGAACTCGCCGCACACGCCACCCACGTGCACCTGCACAACGCCCTCACGACCATCCTCGATTCCCTCCCGGAGGAACAGCCATGACCATCACCCACCACGTTCGGGTGCACCGCAGCGACGAGAACCTGCCCCGGGAGGGTCAGCTGGCCTGGGCCATCGCGCGCGTCGCCGCCGATCCGGTCGCCGTGGATGCCGACGTCACCGACATGATCATCAACCGCATCATCGACAACGCGGCGGTGGCCGCGGCATCCCTCACCCGCCGCCCCGTGAGCGCGGCTCGTCAGCAGGCGCTCGACCACGCCGTGTCCATTGGCGGGGTCGGTGCGACCGTCTTCGGGTGCGCGCTCGACCGGCGATCCAGCCCGGAGTGGGCGGCGTGGGCCAACGGCGTGGCCGTGCGCGAGCTGGATTACCACGACACGTTCCTCGCCGCCGAGTACTCGCACCCCGGCGACAACATCCCCCCGATCCTCGCTGTCGCCCAGCACACCGGGCACGACGGCGCGGCGCTCCTGAGGGGCCTCGCCACCGGCTACGAGATCCAGATCGACCTCGTGCGCGCGATCTCCCTCCACAAGCACAAGATCGACCACGTCGCCCACCTCGGCCCCTCGGCCGCGGCCGGTATCGGTACGCTGCTGGGCCTGGACGCCGAGACGATCTACCAGGCCGTCGGCCAGGCGCTGCACACCACCACCGCCACCCGCCAGTCGCGCAAGGGCGAGATCTCCACGTGGAAGGCGCACGCCCCGGCCTTCGCTGGAAAGATGGCCGTCGAGGCCGTGGACCGCGCGATGCGCGGCGAGACCAGCCCGTCCCCGATCTACGAGGGCGAAGACGGCGTCATCGCGTGGCTGCTCGACGGCAAGGCTGCCGCGTACGACGTGCCGCTGCCGGGCGAGGGCGAGCCCAAGCGCGGCATCCTCGACTCCTATACGAAGGAGCACTCCGCTGAGTACCAGGCGCAGGCGTGGATCGACCTCGCGCGTCGGCTCGGCGCGCAGCATCCCGCCCTTCGCGACCCGCAGAACGTCGCCTCCGTCGTGCTGCACACGAGCCACCACACGCACTACGTCATCGGGTCGGGCGCGGGCGATCCGCAGAAGTACGACCCGACGGCCTCTCGCGAGACTCTCGACCACTCGATTCCGTACATCTTCACCGTCGCGCTGCAGGACGGCGCGTGGCACCACGTCGACTCGTACACGCCCGAGCGTGCCGGCCGGCCCGACACGGTCGAGCTGTGGCGCAAGGTCACCACGGCCGAGGACGCGGAGTGGACGCGGCGTTACCACTCGGAGGACCCGAACGAGAAGGCCTTCGGTGGCCGGGTCGTCATCACGCTCACCGACGGCTCGACGATCGAGGACGAGATCGCCGTCGCCGACGCCCATCCGCTCGGGGCACGGCCGTTCGCCCGCGAGGACTACCTCCGGAAGTTCCGCCTCCTCGCCGAGCCGGTGATGCTCCCCGAGGAGATCGAGCGGTTCCTCGACCTCGCCCAGCGGCTGCCCGAGCTGACGGCTGCGGAAGTGCAGCAGCTGAACATCGTGGCCAAACCCGGCGTGCTCGCGATGGCCCCCGCCCCGAAGGGCCTGTTCTGATGCTGTACGCCAAGACTCCCGCGGCCGAGAAGCGCCGCCTGTTCCGGGAGCGGCTCGCCTCGGGCGAGGTGCTCCGCTTTCCCGGGGCCTTCAATCCGCTCTCGGCACGGCTCATCGAACGCAAGGGCTTCGAGGGTGTCTACATCTCCGGTGCCGTGCTCTCGGCCGACCTCGGTCTTCCCGACATCGGCCTCACGACCCTCACCGAGGTCGCCGGCCGTGGGCAGCAGATCGCGCGCATGACGGAGCTGCCGGCGATCATCGACGCCGACACCGGCTTCGGGGAGCCGATGAACGTCGCACGCACCATCCAGACCCTCGAGGATGCGGGCCTCGCCGGCACCCACATCGAAGACCAGGTCAACCCCAAACGGTGCGGGCACCTGGACGGGAAGCAGGTCGTG
Source organism: Microbacterium sp. Z10_103 (assembly GCF_058310455.1). NCBI lineage: Bacteria > Bacillati > Actinomycetota > Actinomycetes > Micrococcales > Microbacteriaceae > Microbacterium > Microbacterium sp. Z10_103. The sequence goes on along the minus strand of NZ_JBZEGK010000001.1, from coordinate 2,977,406 downwards.
GATGCCGACACCGCCATCCAGCGGATCCGCGCCGCCGTCGACGCCCGCCGCGACCCGAACTTCCTGATCATGGCGCGCACCGACATCCGCGCCATCGACGGTATGGATGCGGCGATCGACCGCGCCAAGGCTCTCGTGGATGCCGGGGCGGACGCGATCTTCCCCGAGGCGATGCGCTCCCTGGAGGAGTTCGCCGCCGTACGTGCCGCCGTCGACGTGCCGATCCTCGCGAACATGACCGAGTTCGGAAAGAGCGAGCTGTTCAGCGTCGATGCCCTCCGCAACGTCGGGGTGAACATCGTCATCTGGCCCGTCTCCTTGCTGCGGATGGCGATGGGCGCCGCGGAGCGCGCGCTGGACACGCTCGTCGAGGAGGGGCACCTCACCTCCAAACTCGACGAGATGCAACATCGCGCAGACCTCTACGACCTGATGGACTACGAGGGCTACAACCACTTCGACACGAGCGTTTTCAACTTCACCGTCGCCCGCTGACGCGGCATCCTCGAAGGACACGGCAATGACCGACACCGACATCAAAAAGGGCCTCGCGGGCGTCGTGGTGGACTACACCGCGGTCAGCAAGGTCAACCCGGACACCAACAGCCTTCTCTACCGCGGCTACCCGGTGCACGAGCTGGCGGCGACCCAGCCGTTCGAAGCGGTGGCGTACCTGCTGTGGAACGGCGAGTTGCCCACCGATGGGCAGCTCGCGGAACTCCGCGCCACCGAGCGGCGGCATCGGGCACTGCACCCTCACGTCAAGGCCGCGATCGACATCCTGCCGACCAGCGCCCACCCGATGGACGAGGTGCGCACCGCCGTCAGCGTCATCGGAGCGCAGGACACCGCCGGTATCGCGAACGTCATGGATGCGGTGGGAACCCCCGATGAGAACCTCGAACGCAGCATCCGCCTGTTCGCGCAGCTGCCGGCGATCGTGGCGTACGGGCAGCGGCGCCGCCGGGGCCTGGAGCCTGTCGAGCCGCGCGACGACCTGGACTACGCCGCGAACTTCCTCTGGCTCACGTTCGGCGAGGAGGCGCACCCGGTGGTCGTCGACGCGTTCAACCGGTCGATGGTCCTCTACGCCGAGCACTCCTTCAATGCCTCGACGTTCACCGCCCGCGTCATCACCTCCACCCTCAGCGACCTGTACTCCGCGGTCGTCGGAGCCATCGGAGCGCTGAAGGGCCCGCTGCACGGCGGGGCCAACGAGGCGGTGCTGCACATCTTCGAGGAGATCGGCACGGCTGACAACGTCGTGCCGTGGCTGGATGCGGCGCTCGCCGAGAAGCGCAAGATCATGGGCTTCGGTCACCGTGTGTACAAGCGCGGCGATTCCCGGGTCCCGACGATGAAGGCGGCCCTCGACACGCTCGTGGCCCACTACGACCGGCCCGACGTCGCCGACCTGTACAACACCCTCGAGCGCGAGTTCGTCGAGCGCAAGGGCATCTACCCGAACCTGGACTACCCGTCCGGTCCCGCGTACGACCTGATGGGGTTCGACATCCTCACCTTCACGCCGCTGTTCGTGGCGGCGCGGATCACCGGCTGGACCGCCCACATCATGGAGCAGCAGGCATCCAACGCCCTCATCCGGCCGCTGTCCCACTACAACGGTCCCGATGAGCGGCACATCCCGGGCTACGTCCCCGACACCGCGGTCATCGAAGTCGCCGAACGCGCGGAGGAGGCGGCGGACTGATGGGTTCCACGGCGCACGAGAAGGTCGTGATCCTTGCCGGCGCGCGCACGCCGGTGGGAAGCTTCGGCGGGTCGCTCGCGAGCGTCCCCGCGCACGAGCTCGGCGCGACCGCCGTCACCGCGGCACTCGCGCGGGCCGGCGTCTCCGGGGACGACGTGGGCGAGGTCGTGATGGGATGCATCGCCCAGAACGGTCCCGACGCGTACAACGCGCGGCGGGTGGCGCTCGCGGCCGGGCTGCATCCCCGCATCCCGGCCTTCACAGTGAACCGCCTGTGCGGATCGGGTCTCCAGGCCATCTGGTCGGGAGCCCAGGAACTCCTGTGGGGCGGCGTGGACGTGGTGGTCGCTGGCGGCGACGAGAGCATGTCGCGGACGCCCTTCCTCGACTTCGGCGCGCGCGGCAACGCGCGTCTGGGCGACCGGAAGCTCCTCGATGGGACTCTCGCGATCCTCACCGATCCCTTCAGTGGCCGGCATATGGGGACGACAGCGGAGACCGTCGCGACGCGCTACGGCGTGAGCCGGCAGGCGCAGGACGAGTTCGCCGTCGAGAGCCAGCGGCGAGCGGCCACAGATGCGGCGCGCGCGGCATTCGCGGAGGAAATCGTGCCGGTGACGACCGGTGGTCGGAAGCCGGTCGAGGTCTCGGTCGATGAGCATCCCCGCCCCGGGACGACGGTAGAGGTGCTCGCGGGTCTGCGCGCCGCGTTCGAGGAGAGCGGCAGTGTCACGGCCGGTAACTCCTCCGGCATCAACGACGGAGCCGCGGCAACCGTGCTCATGCGGGAGTCGGACGCGCGTGACCGCGGGCTGACGGGCCTCGCCACGATCGAGGCGGTCGCGACAGCGGGCATCGAGCCGGAGATCATGGGCTACGCGCCGGTCATCGCACTGGAGCGGCTCTGGCAGCAGACCGGGATGTCGCCCAGCGACGTCGACACGGTCGAGCTGAACGAGGCCTTCGCGTCGCAGGCGGTTGCGGTCATCCGCGATGCGGGCTTGGATCCGGCGAAGACGAACCCGTATGGCGGAGCCATCGCCCTCGGGCATCCGGTCGGCGCCACCGGCGCAATTCTCACCGTCCGCGCGGCGATGGACCTGCACCGTCGTGACCTCGAGTACGCCGTCGTGACCATGTGCATCGGCGGCGGCCAGGCGCTGGCAGCGCTGCTTCGCCGCTGGGACGGTTGACCTTCGCGGCTCCCGCGCGCCGTATTCAGGCTGAATCACCGCCTGAATTGCGAGGTGCCCGAGATTACGGCAGGGCTGCAGGCGTTACTGCTGATCGGGCCTGAGTCAGGCCCGGGGGAGGCGGGGCAGGAGTGGACGGGGAAAGCCGGTCGGTTCGCGCGCGGGCCGATGGCGGGGCAGGATTTGTCCGGGATCGAACCACCGATCCGGTCCGGCAGTGCGACGTAAGGAGCCCGATGTGACAAGCTACGAAACCATCCTCGTGGAACAGCGCGGACGGGTCGGATGGATCACCCTGAACCGTCCTGATGCGCTCAACGCGCTCAACACCCGGGCGATGCACGAGGTGGTGACTGCCGCAGAGGCATTCGACGACGATCCCGGCGTTGGCGCGATCGTCGTGACCGGATCAGAGCGGGCGTTCGCTGCAGGTGCCGACATCAAGGAGATGGAGGGGAAGACCTCCGTCGACATGGTGCTGGACGACCACTTCGGCGCGTGGCGCCGCTTCGCCGACGTGCGCACACCGGTGATCGCTGCCGTCTCCGGCTATGCGCTGGGCGGCGGTTGCGAACTCGCCCTCATGTGCGACGTCATCCTCGCCGCCGACACAGCTGCCTTCGGCCAGCCCGAAATCAACCTCGGGGTGATCCCGGGCATGGGTGGCACGCAGCGGCTGGTCCGCGCCCTCGGCTATTACAAGGCGGCCGACCTCGTGTTGACCGGGCGCCGGATGCCCGCTGAAGAGGCCGAGCGCGCGGGCCTCGTGTCACGCGTCGTCCCGGCCGCCGAACTCCTGGTGGTTGCGGAGGAGGTGGCCGGCACCATCGCTGCGAAGTCGCTGCCGTCCCTGTATGCCGCGAAGGCTGCGCTGGATGCGGCGCTGGAAACGACGCTCAGTGAGGGCTTGCGTTATGAGGGCGCCGCTTTCTCGTCGCTGTTCGCCACGCACGACCAGAAGGAGGGCATGTCGGCCTTCCGGGAGAAGCGCGCGCCGGAGTTCATCGGCCGGTGAGGCGCATCGGAGCGGCTGCGGCGGGACGGCCGAAGGGCGAGAGTGCGCGCCGCCTAGACTCGATCCGACGTGAGGAGCGGAATCGATGAGGATCGTGGTTCTCGTGAAGGAGGTCCCCGACACGTACGGGGATCGCAAGCTCGACCTGGAGACGGGATTGGCCGATCGGGGCGCGAGTGACGCGGTGCTGGACGAGATCGGGGAACGTGCTCTCGAGGTCGCGTTGACGTACGCCGATGCGCATGCCGGTACCGAGGTGGTCCTGGTGACCATGGCGCCGGCGTCGGCGGTGACGACGGTTCGCAAGGGCCTGGCGATGGGAGCTACGTCGGCGGTGCATGTCGTGGATGACGGTCTGCGGGGTGCCGACATGTCCCTGACGGCGGAGGCGCTCGCCGCAGCGGTGCGCCGGGCGCAGCCGGATCTGGTGATCACGGGAAATCTATCGACGGACGGCACCGGCGGGGTGATCCCGGCGATGCTCGCCGAACACCTCGGGATGCCGCAGCTGACGGCGCTATCGAGCGTGGAGATCGCGGAAGGGTCGGTGTCGGGGACGCGGGCCTCGGATGCGGGAGCGGTGTCGGTCTCGGCGCCTTATCCGGCGGTGATCTCGATCACGGAGGCGCTGCCGGATGCGCGGTTCCCGAACTTCAAGGGCATCATGGCCGCGAAGAAGAAGCCGTACGAGACCCTGACCGTTGCTGATCTCGGTGTGGATCCGGAGGACTTCTCGGTGCCCCGGTCGATCCTGGTGACGGTCGCCGAGCGCCCTGCCCGGGCGGCCGGCATGAAGATCGTCGATGAGGGGGATGCAGGCACCAAGCTGGCCGAATTCCTCATCGCGAACCGGCTGGCGTGAGGGGAATGCGATGACTTCCAACCCGATCCTCGTGCTGATCGAGACCACCCCCGACGGCACGGTCGTCTCCACGGCCGCCGGCCTGCTGGGCGCGGCAGCGGCGGTCGGGGAGCCCGTCGGCGTCGTCGTGACAGGCGCGGGTTCCGGCGACGCGGCGGCGCAGGAGGCGGCCTCCCTCGGCGCCCGGCGGGTGCTCGTGGCCGAGCTGGACAGGGCTTCCTCGCACCTGACCGTGCCGGTCGTCGACGCCCTCGCCGTGGCGGTCGCCACGGTGCGGCCCGATGCGGTGCTCGTGGCCAATTCGATCGAGGGCCGTGATATCGCCGGCCGTCTCGCGGCGAGGTTGCGGCTGGCGATCGCGGCGGACGCGGTGGGGGTGGCCCGAGACGACCAGGGCATCCTCGCGCAGCACTCCGTCTACGGCGGTGCGTACAGCACCGAGTCGGCGGCGACCTTCGGCACGCTCGTGGTCACCGTGCGACAGGGCGCGATCGACGCGCGCGCCGAGGCCGTCGCCGAGCCGGTGATCGAACGGCTGGAGGTGGACGCATCCGGTGCCCCCGCCGCATCCGTTCATGGGTACGACCCTGCCGTGGCGACATCGGCCCGACCGGAGTTGCGTGGTGCGGTCAAGGTCGTCTCCGGTGGCCGCGGGTTGGGATCGGTGGACAAGTTCGTGCTGGTCGAGCAGCTCGCCGATGCGCTCGGGGCCGCAGTGGGCGCATCCCGCGCCGCCGTCGACGCCGGATACATCCCGTATTCGGCGCAGGTCGGGCAGACCGGAGTTTCCGTGTCGCCGCAGCTCTACGTCGCCCTCGGGATTTCCGGGGCCATCCAGCACCGCGCGGGCATGCAGACGGCCAAGACGATCGTCGCGATCAACAAGGACGGCGACGCTCCGATCTTCTCCATCGCCGACTTCGGCGTCGTGGGCGACGTGTTCACGGTGGTGCCGCAACTCATCGCGGCGCTCGAACAGCGCAAGGGATAGGCCGCCCGTGAGTCCGACCCGCACCCTCCGCCGAGGCCTGCCGCGCACTCCGGGCGGCGAGCCGTGGCCTCCCGCCGGCGTGCCGGTTCCCGGTGCGCTCGCCGACGTGGCAGGGGAGCCCGGGGTCGCTGCGCGCGGTGACGCGGTCGGGGCGGAGGCGACGCCGGATACGGCCGCGGGAGCACGCCCGCCTGGGATACCCGAGGGTGCCGAAGTGCCGGGGGAGGCTGCGGCGGGCAAGGCCGAAGCGCCGGGCAAGGATGTCCCGGCCGCGGCCGCGCCGGGCGCAGCGACGATGCCGGCCTCTGGTGGCACGTCCGCGCCGCGCAAGGCCGCGTCTCTGGTGCCCCAGGAGAGTGCGGCCGAGCGGCCGCGCGGTCTGCGCCGCGGACTGCCGCGTGTGCCAGGCGGGGAGCCGTGGCCTCCTGCATCGGCAGTGATGGCGACCGCGTCGCCCGGTACTGGCACGTCGGCGAACGCGGGCCGATCCGAATCGCCGCGGACGGCAGACGTCGGTGCGGATGCGGTGGCCGCGGTGCCGGCCGCACTCTCTCCCGGACGTGTGACGCCGTCGACGGCGACACCGGAGTCCGTTGCGCCGCAGGTGGCCGTCACCCGAGCGGGGGTGAGCCTCCGCCGGGGGATGCCGCGCGAGCCCGGCGGCGAGCCGTGGCCCCCGGTGGACGCCGTGGTCGTGGCTGCCGCGGCGCCGGCCGCGTCCGCGCCCGAGTCCGCCGGCGGGCGCGACGCGACGACACTGCCCGCCGAGGCCGTCCCCGTCGCCGCAGCCGCAGCCGTCCCCGCATCCGCAGCGGTGCCGGCGGGTCCGCGGCCGCCGTTGCCGTTCCCGCCCACCGTCTGGCCCGGGCCGGCAGCATCCGGGCCGCGCATCCCGCGGCCGGAGCCGAAGCGGTACGGACCCTTCACCCGCGTGCAGTGGGCCGGGGCCGCGGTGGTCGCCGGCGGCGGGTTGCTCGTCGCCGCGGGGATGGCGGTCGCGCTCGTGCGGTGGCTGCTTTCGACCGAGTGGGGAACGGGGTTCCTCGCGGCCTACCCCGGCGAGTACCACCTGCCCGCCGGTGCCCCTGTGGGCTTTCCCGCGTGGCTGGGGTGGCAGCATTTCTTCAACGCGTTCCTGATCGTCCTCATCATCCGATCGGGCCTGGAGGTGCGTCGGGACAAGCGTCCGAGCGTGTTCTGGTCACCGCGCGGAAACTCCAAGCGCAAGATCAGCCTTGCCCTCTGGTTCCACCAGTCGCTCGACATTCTGTGGCTCGCCAATGGCCTGATCTTCGTCGTGCTGCTGTTCGTCACAGGGCAGTGGATGCGGATCGTCCCGACCTCGTGGGAGGTCGTCCCCAACGCGATCTCGGCGGGCCTGCAGTACGTGTCGTTGAACTGGCCCACCGAGAACGGATGGGTCAACTACAACTCGCTGCAGCAGTTGGCGTACTTCGCGACGGTGTTCCTCGCCGCCCCGCTCGCGGTGATCACCGGGGTTCGGATGAGCGGCATCTGGCCCGCGAACGCCACCGCGCTGAACCGGATCTATCCGCTCGAGTGGGCCCGCCGCATCCACTTCCCGGTGATGATCTACTTCGTCCTGTTCATCATCGCCCACGTCGCGCTCGTTTTCGCGACCGGGGCGCTGCGCAACCTCAACCACATGTATGCGGCGCAGGATGCGGTGAACTGGACCGGGTTCTGGATCTTCGTGGCATCCATCGCCGTCACCGCGGCAGCCTGGGTCGCCGCCCGCCCGCTCATCCTCGCTCCGATCGCGCGTCTGTTCGGCGACATCAAGGGCCGCTAAACCCCCGCGACGACCGTTCCGCCGCTCAGTGGCCGGCGAGGCGCGCCGTCAGAGCCGCCGCGGCGTGGCGGACGGCGCCGCCGAGGGCCTCGACGAGGCCCTCCTCCTCCCGCGCGCGGAAGGTGAGACCGACGGATGCCACGGGGTAGCCGTTGCGGTCCACCGCGGCGGTGGCGACCGAGGCGTATCCCGGCGTGATGTCGCCGTCCTCGGTCGCCCAGCCGCGCCGACGAGCGGCACGCAAGAGCCCCTCGAGCTCCCCGAGCGTCGACGGTCCGGGGCCGACGCGGCGGTACAGGGCCTCGCGGTGGGGGTACAGGGCGCGCACCTGATCGGTCGACAGGACGGCGAGCGCGGCGCGTCCCGTTGCCGTCAGGTGCGCCGGCAGCCGCACTCCGACGTTCGACACCGTGGTGGGCGCGCGGGGCGCCGAGAGCGCGTCGACGTAGGTGACCTCGGCTCCGATGAGGACCGCGAGGTGCCCCGCAGCGGGGACCGGGGCACCGGCGACCAGCTGCTCCACGAGGGGGCGCGCCATCCGCCGCAGCCGATCGGTCTGGAGCGACCCTGCGCCGATCTCTGCGACCAGGGCCGAGAGACCATAGGCGCGCTCCTCGGGATAGTGCACGAGAAACCCCTCGTCCATCATCGCCCGCGCCAATTGGTACAGCGACGACCGGGGGATGCCGAGCTCCCGCGCGAGCGTGGAGGCGGGCACCGGGTCGGTGCGTTCGGCGAGGATCCGCAGCATCCGCAGCGCGTTCCGTGCAGCGGGGACCTGAGGCACGGGTTCTCCTGGCTGTCTGGGATTTCAGACAGAATAGCGCGCCCCGCCGATGCGCGACGCGGTCGGCGGGGCTTCACTGAGGGCATGCCGGATGTTCTTGTGGGCGCAGGTCCTCTCCGTATCCCCGACGTCGTCGCCGTGGCGCGCGATGCCGCGCCCGTGCGGCTCGATCCCGACGCCCTCGGCCGGATGGCGCACACCCGCGCCGTCATCGACCGGCTCGCCGACCACCCGCTGCCGCACTACGGCGTCTCGACCGGGTTCGGCGCCCTGGCCACCACGCACATCCCGCCGGACGATCGCCGCCGGCTGCAGCGCTCGCTGGTGCGCAGCCACGCCGCCAGCGCCGGGCCGGAGGTCGAGCGCGAGGTCGTCCGCGGCACGATGCTCCTCCGGCTGGCGACGCTCACCACCGGCCGTACCGGAGTCCGCCCGGTCGTTGCCGAAACGTACGCCGCGATGCTCAATGCGGGCATCACCCCGATCATCGGCGAGTACGGGTCACTCGGATGCTCGGGCGACCTCGCCCCGCTCGCTCACCTCGCGCTGGCCGCCATCGGCGAGGGCGAGGTGCACGACCCGTCCGGCACGCGCCGGGACGCCGCATCCGCCCTCGCCGAGGCCGGCATCACCCCGCTCGTGCTGCAAGAGAAGGAGGGGCTCGCGCTCATCAACGGCACCGACGGGATGCTGGGGATGCTGGCGCTCGCCATCTCCGATCTCGACGCACTGCTGCACACCGCCGACATCGCGGCGGCCATGAGCGTCGAGGGACTGGCGGGCACCGACGGGGTCTTCGCCGCCGACCTCCACGCCCTCCGGCCGCACCCCGGGCAGGCCGCGTCGGCGGCCGTGATGCGCGGGATGCTCGACGGATCGCCGGTCATCGCCGCCCATCAGACGGCGGGGTTCACGCGCGTGCAGGATGCGTACTCGGTGCGCTGCGCGCCCCAGGTGCACGGCGCAGCGCGTGACACTGTCGACCATGCGCGGCTCGTCGCCGATCGCGAGCTCGCGAGCGCCATCGACAACCCCGTCGTGACGCCCGATGGCCGGGTCGAGTCCAACGGGAACTTCCACGGCGCTCCGATCGGGTACGTCCTCGACTTCCTCGCGATCGCCGCAGCGGACGTCGCGAGCATGAGCGAGCGGCGCACCGACCGTTTCCTCGACCGCACGCGCAGTCATGGGCTGCCGCCGTTCCTCGCCGATAACCCGGGCGTGGACAGCGGACACATGATCGCCCAATACACGCAGGCCGGGATCGTCAGCGAACTCAAGCGGCTCGCGGTGCCCGCATCCGTCGACTCCATCCCGACGAGCGCGATGCAGGAGGACCACGTGTCGATGGGATGGAGCGCGGCCCGAAAGCTCCGCCGGGCAATCGAAGGGCTGACCACGGTGCTGGCGATCGAGGTGTTCACCGCGGCGCGCGGCATCGAAATGCGCGGCGAAGGCGCCGCTCCAGCGACCGGCCGCGTGGTCGACGCGCTCCGCGAAACGGTGCCCGGCGCAGGTCCCGACCGCTACCTCGCCCCGGAGATCGCCGCGGCGACCGACTTCGTCGCCTCCGGTGGGGTGCTTCGCGCGGCCGGCGTCACGGACGAGGGATCTCGATAACGGCCCGATGCGAGCCGCACGCCGGACACCGCACTTCTTGGCAGGTCAGCGGGATGCGGCGCCGTCGGCGTAGCCGGCGGCGTACGCCTCGTCGGCACCCAGGCGGAACATGTCGCGCTCGGTCGGTCGGACGATCGAGCGGGCACCGGGAAGGTCCAGCGACCCGACGAGGTCGGCCCGGCCCCGGACCACCGCGACGGGGCGGCGCGAGGCCTTGCCCTTCACGAGGTCGGCGGCGGATGCCAGCTCGTCGGCGACGCACGGCATCGTGACGACCAACGGCCGGCCCTCCGCATCCACGCCCCCGCGGAGATCCTCGAACACCAGCACGCCGGCAGCTCCGATCGCCGAGTCGGTCTGCCCCTCGCGCCACGCGCGCCCGAGTGTGTCGGAGATGAGGACCCCCACCAGGGCGCCGGTCCGCTCGCGCAGGCCTTCCGCGAGCGCGCGCGCCGACGCATCCGGGTCTTCCGGCAGCAGCAGGACGGTACCGTCAGGGGTGTTGCTCGCGTCGACGCCGGCGGCGGCCGCCACCATCCCCAGTCGGTTCTCGACGATCCGCGTGACATGTCCGGTCGGCGCGGTGCGGGTCGCCACGGTCCGCACCGTCTCGGCGGTGATCGCGTCTTCGCGGTCTTCGGCGATGACGAAACGGTTCTCGGCCTTCGACACGATCTTGGAGGTCACCACGACGATGTCGCCGTCGCGCAACTCATCTCGCGCCGCATCCGCGATCACCGCGACCAGATCGGTCCCCGGTGCGACCTCGCCGATGCCCTCGAGGGCCCAGACCTGCAACACGTCAGCGGACGAAGCGGACTTCGGTGAGCGTCTCGCCGAGGAAGGGCTCGGTGTGTGAGGCGCCGTCGAGGGTGAACCCGTTGCGCGTGTAGAAACGGTGCGCGCGGGGGTTGTCTTCGGCGACCCACAGATACACCGGCTCGTCCTTCTCCACGACGGCGTCGAAGAGCTGCTGGCCAATGCCGGTGCCGTGCCACGCGTCGAGGAGGTAGATGAAATACAGCTCCCGGTTGCGCGGGGCGTCCCGGTCGCGGGCGGGTCCGGAGCCGGCGAATCCGACGATGTCGCCATCGAGGAGAGCGGCTCGCATCGTGAACTCCGGGCCCTGGACGGCCCAGTGGGTCCAGAGCTCCGCCATCCGCTTCGGCGAGACCCGTTCGAGCGCCGCCTTGCTGATGAGGTGGTCGTACGTCTCGTGCCAGCAGGTCGCGTGCACACGTCCGAGGGCTTCGATATCCACGTCGCGTACGGGTCGCACGACGATGTCGGTGTGCAGTTCGGCGTCCATGGGCGTGACTCTACGCGCGCGGGTGCGGGGCGAGAAATTCAATACAAAGGTGTCTCGTGTCGCGATTCCGGGGTGCCGTTCGCCGCCCCCGCGAAGCTACTGTGAGAGCGTGCGGACGGTCGTGGTGACGATGGGCCGGCTCCTCGTCGCCCACTGGCCCGCGCTCATCGCCTGGTTCTTCGCGGGCATCCTCGGCCGCTACCTCGCGATCGAGCTGGCCGGCTTCGTCGGCGCGTACACCGCGATCGGCGGCTTCCTCTTGCTGCCGTTGGCGATCCTCGCGCGCCTGATCGGGTTCGTCGCGATGTTCCTCGTCCTGCGCGACGGGATGGCGCGCCTGGGCGCCATCGCGCCGGTGCCGGCCGAGCCCGCCGGACGCCGCCGGGCGTTCCGTGACGCTCTGCTGGCGTCGATCCTGCCGTTCTTCGCCGTCTACACCGCGTGGGGGTTCCTGCGGGAAGACGTCACGGCGTACATGAACCGGGCTCTCGAGGTGCAGTCCGAACGCATCATCGTCTCGACCTTCTCCGGCGGGCCGGAGGTGGACACGAGTGGCACCGTCCTGGAGCTCGGCTTCGAGCCCTGGACCGCCGCCGCCATCGTTCTGGCTTTCACGGGGCGCTGGGCGTGGAAGCGGTGGGCGTCCCGGGTTCCGCGCTGGTTCGCGGTCGGCGCGGTGTACCTCGAGGCGGTGTGGGTCTTCCTCACTCTCTTCCTCATCTCGGACGCCGTCGGCTGGGTGACCGAATGGATCGACACGCGTCAGGCGATGGCGTGGCTCGCCGACATGCGCGGCTGGCTTGCCGGCGCCGTGGCCCCGGTGGCGTGGGCGTGGGATGCGGCGGAGTGGCTGATCGGACAGGTCGGCGCGGTCGTCCTGCTGCCCCTTGCGTGGCTGACGATCGCCGGCGTCATCTACGGACAGGCCGTGTCACCGCAGGGCGTCGCGGTGCGTGCGCCTCTCGTGGAGAAGGTGCGCGGGCGGTACACGAGCCTCCCGCAGCGACTCCGCCGACGCGTGGGCGACATCGGCTCGGGGCTGGGGTCGCGGTTCCAGCCGATCTGGCGGGCACTGGTGCTCATGTGGCGGGGCGGCCCGATCCTCGTCGGCGGGTACGTCCTGCTGTACACCGTCCTGCTGCTGGGCGAGCGGCTGCTGACGGTCGGGCTCACGCGGGCGCTGGGCCCGCACGACTTCTACTCGTTCTGGATCGTGGCCGACACCCTCGTGCTCCTCGCCGTCCCGCTCGTCATCGAACCGTTGCGCGCGGTACTGGTCGCCAGCGCCTACGACGCGACGATCGGCGCGCTGATCGGCGCACCCGTGGTGTCGTCAGGGCACGTCGACGACGAGTCGCAGGAAGCGCGGGAGCTCGTCCACGACCGTGAAGTCGAGGCCGACGGAGCCGGAGACGTCGTCGGGAACGAGGAACGGGACGGCGACGGTGTAGCCGCCGATCCGCTCGGAGTCGCATGACCACGTCGCGTCCTCGTCGGAGGGCAGATCGATGGTGAGGGTGGCGTTGGTCCACCGTCGGCCTTCACCGGACAGCTCGCGCAGGGTCGGGGAACCGCACCGTGCGGGCGCATCGTCTGTTCGCACCGGAACCTCCACCGATAGCACCTTCACTCCCTGCGGAAGCTCCCAGTCCGGGTCTTCCCGCAGCTCCGTGACCGTCGCCGGTCCGTACGTGGCTCCGGAGAAGTCGGCCGTTTCCCCGGCGTCGACGGCGACGGGGAACACCTCGCGGCCGGAGTAGTACCCCCACCACTCGTTGCCGCCGATGACGACAGCGCTCGCGGGGACGAGGAGGGCCGCCGCCGTCAGGGCGAAGCTGTTGCGGCGCAGCCAGGAGGAGGTCATGCCTGTGCCCATTCGGTCGGGAGCAACTCCGTCTCGGGGAGGTGCTCGACAGCCCCGAGGTCGATCGTCAGCTCGATGAGCGCGTCCAGCCGCGTCTCCGTGTCCTCCGAGAGGCGCAGGATCCCCACATCGGCAGCGGCATCGGCGGGCAACTCGAAAGCGATGCTGCCGGAGAGCGGGATGCCGACGAAGAGCGGTTCCCGGAACAGCGACGCGGGCCTCTCGCTGGCGCGGAAGGTGCGATCACCGATGGTGAGGGTGGCGCCGCGGAGGAGTGCTCCCTGCTCGTCCATCCGTGCGGCGATGTCGAGATCGACCACGAGCCACGTCCCCTCCGCGCTCCATCCCTCGGCGGTGACGCGCTCAGCCACGCGCGCGTCCCTGATCGTCGCGGTGAGCGTGCGGGCTGCGACCTCCTCGCCGATCACCGCAACGACGGGGAAGGGCGCCTCGGCCGCGTCTTCCGGCGGTGTGATCAGGGTGATGATCCACGCGACCACGAGCAGCCCCACGCCGATCGACCACGCCAGCCACGGCCTCATTCCTCTGCTCCCGCCGAGGCGCCCGCGCCCACGTCGGTGAGGCGAACCGCCACGCGGGCTCCGACGACCGGGTCGATCCACGACTGACCGGCCGTGACGAAGGAGCCGGTGTGCAACTCCGCGTCGCCCAGCTCGACGACGAGCTCGGCCCCCTCTCGGAAGCGGCCGGCCTCCACTCGCCACACGATGGCCAGTTCGGCGGGAACTCCCGGCTGAAGATACGGTGACCGCGTCGTGTCATCGAAGCGCGCGACCGCGCTGGGAGGTCGGTCACCGAGCTCCGGGATGCGGAAGTTCTGCGACACGCTGGAGTCGCCTGTCGTGGCGAGGGCCTCGGTCCACCGATTCTCGGCGGTGACCACGAGTACGAGCACCCGTTCCCATGGCTCGACCGTCACCCCCGCCTCCGGGAGATCGTCGATGAGGACGGCCCGCTCCACGGTGATCGCGAGCTGCTCGTTGACGTGCTCGTCCCCGGCGGTGAGCTCGGGAATCGCCGGCGCGGCGACGGTCGCCAAACCGCCGAAGCCGGCTGTCGCTGCGAGGAACGCCGCGGCCCCCAACCCGCCGAACCACCGGGTGGGTATGCGGTCGGTCGCGGCGTGCACCCACCGGAACCGGCCGCCGGGCGCGGGAGACGGAGCCCTCCCACCCTCGCTCTGCGGCGCCCCCGAGTCCACGGCGCCAGCCTAGAGGCGAACCGGCCGAGCTGGGTACGCGGCACGGGCGCGGTGCCCCCGCCCCTATCCTGAGCAGATGCGTACGGCCCGCGCCACGGTCAAAGACGTCGCGGCGCTCGCGCGCGTGTCACCCAAGACCGTGTCGAACGTGCTCACCGGCACCGTGCACGTCCGCCCCGAGACCCGCGCACGCGTCGAGCAGGCCATGGCCGCACTGGACTTCGTGCCCAACCTCAGTGCACGAGGTCTGCGCAGCGGCCGGTCCGGAGTCATCGCCGTCGCCCTTCCCGACCTGGCAACGGCCTTCTCGGCCGACCTCCTGCACTTCCTGGTCGAGGCGGCGCACGAGCGTGGGTTCGCGGTGCAGATCGAGGAGACGGCCGCCCGTCCTCAACGCGAACGCGATCTGCTCTCCCGCGCCCGGGCGCACCTCGTGGACGGTCTCATCCTGAACCCCATCCGGCTCGAAGACAGCGTGATCGATCGCGCCGACGACCTGCCACCGGTGGTGCTGATCGGCGAGGTCGAGCAGCACCGCACCGACCGGGTGCTCATCGACAGTCGCCAGGCGGCGAAGGATGCGACGCGGCACCTCATCGCTCGGGGGGCTGGCCGCATCGCCGCGATCGGCGGGGACGACCGAGCCGAACACGCCACGGCGACCAGTCGTCTCCGGCTGGCGGGGTTCCGGGACGCACTGGCCGAGGCGGGGATGAGCTCCGACCCGGCGAGCGAGGTCAATCTCCTGCCATGGAGCATGGCCGCCGGCGCCGCGGCCGTCCGCGAGCTCCGCCGGCGCAGCATCCCCGTCGACGGAGTCGTCGCGTTCACGGACTCCCTCGCCGTCGGGGCCGTCCGCGAACTCGCCGAGGGCGGGGTGCGGGTACCCGATGACGTCCTGATCGTGGGATTCGACGACATCGAGGTCGCACGGTTCACGACCCCCTCGCTCACCACGGTGGGCTTCGACCGGCGCCTGTTCGCGCAGGAGTCGCTGCGCCTCCTCGTCGAGCGGATCGCGCGGCCGGGACAGGAGCCGGAGGCCGTCACCATCCCGCATCGCGTCATCGAGCGGGAGAGCACGGTGAAGCCGGCCGCGTAGGCCCGCTGAGACGGCGCGTCGGCCACTGGCTCTTGCTCCCCGGTTACATCGATGTAAGGATGCTGTCACTCTCACCGCGGACTGGTCACGAAGGAGTGGCGATGACGGCACCCTCAGCCTTCACCCGAAGGCAGTTCCTCAGCCTCGCGACGGCGCTGGCCGGCACCGCGGCGCTCGCGGCGTGCAGTCCGGGCGCCGTATCGGCGTCGGGCGCGCGACCGTTGGAGTTCTGGCACCTGCTCAGCGGCGCGGACGGCGTCACGATGTCGGGTCTGATCGATTCCGCGAACGCCGGGCAGAGCGCATACCGCGTCCACCCCACCGTGCTGTCGTGGGGGGAGCCCTACTACACGAAGCTCGCCATGGCGGCCGCCGGCGGGCGAGCGCCCGACCTGTCGGTGATGCACGCCTCGCGCGTCGTGGGCTACGCCCCGGGCGGACTCCTGGACACCTGGGATGTGCAGCGGCTGGGCGAACTCGGTCTCGACGAGAGCACGTTCCCGGCCGCGATCTGGGAGAAGGGGTTCGTCGGCGACAACCTCTACAGTGTCGCGCTGGACGCGCACCCGTTCATCCTGATGTACAACACCGAGATCTGCGAGCGGGCCGGCGTCCTGGACAGTGACGGGCGACTGCGGCCGGTGTCGTCCCCGGAGGACTTCCTCGAACTGGCTCGGGCGGTGGCGGGGGAGTCGGAGGGCCACGGCCTGTCGTACGGATACCTCGGCGACGGCGCCCAGATGTGGCGGCTGTTCTACACCTTCTACACCCAGCACGGGATGGAGATCGAGCTGCCCGAAGGCGGAAACGCCGAGATGGACGACGATGTCGCGGTCACGGCGCTGAGCTTCATGCAGGAGCTCCTCGACGGCGAGATCGCGGCGCGCGAGAACGACTACCAGTCCGCGATCGCCGAATTCGCCACCGGTCGCAGCGGGCTCTTCCTCACCGGCGTGTGGGAGTTGCGATCGATGCAGGAGCAGGACCTCCCGCTGGATGCGACGATCATCCCGACGCTCTTCGGCACTCCGAGCGTCTACGCCGACTCGCACGCGTTCACCCTGCCGCACCAGAGTTCCCCCGACCCGCAGAAGCGAGACCTCGTCTACCGGTTCGTCGCGGACATCCTCAAAGGATCCTTCGACTGGGCCGGGGCGGGACACATCCCGGCGTACCTCCCGGTGACCGAGGCGCCCGACTACGCCGACCTGCTCCCGCAGGCCCACTACGCCGAGGCTGCGGAGTACGTCGTCTACGACCCGCCGGCGTGGTTCACCGGCTCCGGGTCGCGCTTCCAGGCCGAGTTCGGCTCGGCGGTGCAGAACGTGCTGCTGGGCGGAGACGACCCGTCCGCGGCGATCGCCCGGTTCCGCTCCCGATTGGACGCGCAACTGAAAACGCCCAACCCGGCCAATCCCGAGGGAGGCACGGCATGACCACCACAGCACCCGCCACCTCGACCACCACGGTCGTGACCGGCCGCCCGGCCCCCCGTGTCCGACGCCACGCCGGAGACCGCCGCGAGGCCGCCGCCGCCTGGGGCTTCCTCGCGCCCTTCCTCCTCGCCTTCGCGCTCTTCCTCGTCTGGCCGCTTCTGCACGGCCTCTACCTCAGCTTCACCAACCAGTCCCTCACCGGCGCCGGCGGATCCTTCGTGGGATTCGCGAACTACGCCGAGGCGCTCACCGATCCGGTGATGTGGCGTTCGCTCGGCAACACCGCATGGTTCACCATCCTCTCCACGGTGCCGCTCGTGCTGCTCGCGCTGGTGATGGCGCTGCTCGTGCATCGCGGGCTCCCCGGCCAATGGCTGTGGCGACTGTCGTTCTTCATGCCGTATCTGCTCGCCTCCACCGTGATCTCGCAGATCTGGGTGTGGATCTTCAACCCCCAGATCGGTGCCGCCAACCGGATCCTGCAGACCTTCGGGCTCGAGCCGCTCGCGTGGCTGCAGAGCCCCGACACCAACATGTACGCGATCGTCATCGCCACGGTGTGGTGGACCGTGGGCTTCAACTTCCTGCTCTATCTCGCCGCGCTCCAGAACATCCCTCACCAGCAGTACGAGGCGGCGTCGCTGGACGGTGCCGGGCCGTGGCGTCAGCTGTGGTCGATCACCCTTCCGCAGCTCGGGCAGGTGACCGTGCTCATCGTGATCCTGCAGGTGCTCGCCTCGCTGAAACTCTTCGACCAGGCGTACCAGATGCTCGGGGGCATCGCGAGCGACACCACCCGATCGATCGTGCAGTACATCTACGAGGCGGGATTCGTCGGCTACCGCTTCGGCTACTCCGCCGCCATCTCCTACGTCTTCTTCGCGATCATCGTCGTCATCGGCGTCATACAGGCGCTCGCTCTGCGCCGCCGGGGGGAGCAGTCATGACCACCACCGCTCAGGCCCGCACACCGCTCGCCACGCCGGAGGGGGCAGGAACCGCCCCCGACCGCGTGAAAAAGCCCGGCGGGCGCCGGTTCAGCCTTCTCAATGTGCTCGCCTTCGTGGCACTGGCACTTCTCGCTCTGGGCTGGCTGCTGCCGTTCCTCTGGGCGGTGGCGACCTCGTTCATGACCGAAACGGATGCTGCGTCCGGGGGGAGCTGGATCGGGGCGTCCGGTCCCACCATCGACGCGTACCAGACGATCCTGGCGCAGGGGAACGTCTACGTCTGGGCGTTCAACAGCCTGTGGACGTCGGCCGCGGTCACGTTCATCACTCTGGCCATCTCGGCCCTCGCCGCCTATGCGTTCTCCCGGTTGGACTTCCCGGGGAAGAGCTTCCTGTACGGCGCCGTCATCGCGTCGATCGTGGTCCCACCGCAGGTGCTGATCATCCCCCTGTTCTACGAGATGCTCGCGTTCAACCTCGTCGATACGCCTCTCGGGCTGATCCTGCCGCAGATCGTGGCGCCGCCGATGGTGTTCATCCTGAAGAAGTTCTTCGACCAGGTGCCGATCGAGCTCGAGGACGCGGCGCGGGTGGATGGTGCGGGCCGGATCCGGGTCTTCTGGTCCGTCGTCCTGCCCCTGTCCCGCGGCATCCTCGCGGCCGTCGCGATCTTCGTCTTCATCACCACCTGGAACAACTTCCTGTGGCCGTTCCTCATCATCAACGACACGAACCTGATGACCCTCCCCGTCGGCCTCCAGACCGTCATCAGCGCGTATGGCGTGCAATACGCCCAGATAATGGCTCAGGCGGTGCTCGCCTCGGTGCCGTTGATCGTGTTGTTCCTGATCTTCCAGAAGCAGATCGTCCGCGGCGTCGCCACCACCGGCTTCGGCGGCACCTGAGCCGTCTCCGCCGTCCCGCCGTTCCCCCGCCCCATCCGTCGTAACAGGAGAACAATGTCCCGCGCCCGCATCGTCATCGACCGTGACTTCACCGTGGCCGACGTGCCGCGACGGCTCTTCGGCTCTTTCGTGGAGCACATGGGCCGCTGCGTGTACACCGGCATCTTCGAACCGGGGCACCCCGAAGCGGATGAGCGCGGGTTTCGACGGGACGTCCTCGCGCTCGTGAAGGAGATGGGTCCGACCGTCGTGCGCTACCCGGGAGGCAACTTCGTCTCGGGCTACCTGTGGGAGGACGGTGTCGGGCCCGTGGCCGATCGTCCTCGACGGTTGGACGGGGCGTGGCACACGGTGGAGACGAACGCCTTCGGTCTGCACGAATTCGTCGACTGGGCCCGTGAGGCCAACGTCGAGGTGATGCAGGCGGTGAACCTGGGCACCCGCGGCGTCGAGGAGGCGCGCGCGCTCGTCGAGTACGCGAATCATCCCGGCGGGACGTACTGGTCCGATCTGCGCCGGCGCAACGGAGCATCCGAACCCTTCGACATCCGCCTGTGGTGCCTGGGCAACGAACTCGACGGACCGTGGCAGATCGGACACAAGACGGCGCACGAGTACGGCCGCCTCGCGCAGGAGACCGCGAAGGCCATGCGCTTCATCGACCCCGACCTGGAACTGGTCGCGGTCGGGTCGTCCGGCCGGCAGATGCCGACCTTCGGCTCGTGGGAGCACACCGTCCTCACGCACGCGTATGACGAGGTGGATTACATCTCGATGCACGCGTACTACCAGGAGCGCGACGAGGATGCGGCATCCTTCCTCGCCGAGGCCGTCGACATGGATGCCTTCATCGACGGAGTGGTCGCCACGATCGACGCCGTGAAGGCTGCCGGCAAGCACACGAAGCAGGTCCACATCTCGTTCGACGAGTGGAACGTCTGGTACCAGGAGGGTCAGCAGACCGAGGACCAGCCGCATCTGGTCGCACGGCAGTGGCGGGAGCATCCCCGGCTCATCGAAGACACCTACTCCGTCACCGACGCCGTCGTCGTCGGAACGTTCCTGCACAGCCTGCTGCGGCACGGCGACCGCGTGCGCATCGCCAACCAGGCACAGCTCGTCAACGTCATCGCGCCCATCCGCTCCGAGGAGAACGGCCCGGCCTGGCGGCAGACGATCTTCTGGCCGTTCGCGCGGATCGCCGAGCTCGCCCGCGGCCGCATCCTCCGTCTCGCCGTGGAATCGTCGCAGATCCCGACGGTGAAATTCGGCGATGTGGATGCGGTGGATGCCGCGGCCACCTGGGACGAGGAGTCGGGCCGGGTCGCGCTCTTCCTCGCCAACCGCTCGCTCGATGAGGCGACCGACGTCTCGATCGAACTGCGCGGTCTGGGTGCCACGGGCGTGCGGGACGCGGAGGTGCTCACCCTCCCCGACGGCGGTGACCGGTATGCCGCGAACACCCAGGACGCCCCCGACACGGTGGGTCTTGTGCCCCTGCGATCGGTGGGCCTCGAGGACGGCACGCTGCGCGCGACGCTTCCGCCGCTGTCGTGGTCCGTCGTGCAGCTCGACGTAACCCGCTCCTGACCCCCCACCCCCTCTCCGGGCCGCGAGACTGCATCTCCGCCACGAGACTGCCGGCGGCGGATGCGGTCTCGTGGCGCAGGTGGAGTCTCGCGGCCCCGGGGTGGGCCGGGGTCGGCTACGCTCGCGGATCGTGAACCTGCTCTGGCGCACCCTCCTCGTCATCGCCCATGCCCGCCGGAAGGCCCGCCGTCCCGGCGGACGCCTCGCCCTGACCGAGGTCGGCCGCATCCGCCTCACGACGCTCCCCACCGACATCGACATGCTGCGGCACATGAACAACGGCCGGTACCTGTCGCTGTTCGACCTCGGCCGGTGGGACCTGCTCGTCCGCACCGGCATCTCCGACAAGATGCGCGAACGAGGGTGGTATCCGGTGGTGTCGAGTGAGACGGTGACCTTCCGCAAGTCGCTGAACCTGTGGCAGCGCTTCGAGCTGGAGACGCGCCTCCTCGGGCACGACGACCGCGCCCTCTACCTCGAGCACCGCGCCGTGGTGCGGGGCGAGATCTACGCCCGCGCGATCATCCGCGCGCGCTTCCTCAAGCGCGAAGGCGGCACCCTCCCGCACGAGGAACTGTTCGCCGCCATGGGCCAGCCGGAGGGGCTTCCGGATGTCGAGCCGTGGGTGCACGAGTGGGCCGCCGCATCCGCCCTTCCGTCCACCCGCCGCCCCGCGCCCAGCGTCTGGGACCACTGACGCGCGCCCGATCCGAAAGGGCCGGCGTCGAGCGTCGTCTCCCCTGCGCCGTGCGCACAACTCCTCAGCAGACGGCCCCCTGGCCCGATTCCGGGTCCAGGACGGGCCGGGGTTGAGGAGTTGCGTCCGCCGCGGCACGCCGCATGCCGGCCCTCGGACGCCCTGCCTAGGCTGTGGATCATGAGCACGACAGCGCCCGCGCCGCCTTCTCCGGATCTGCCGGATGGCGCCGTGGAGCTCGCCCGGCGCTGGGCGTCAGAGGCCGCCGGCGAGCCCGTCGACCCGGCGGCGGCGCGGCTGGCGGGCGTGTTGCGCGACCCTCGCGGTCTGGAATTCACGATCGGCTTCGTCGACGGAGTGATGCGACCCGAGAGCCTCTCGGCCGCCGCATCCTCACTCCACCGGATCGCCCCGCTCGTGCCCGGCTTCCTGCCGTGGTACCTGCGCGGCGCCGTGCAGCTGGGCGGGGTGGTGGCCCCTGCGCTTCCCGCCCCGGTCGTACCGATTGCGCGCCGGGCGCTGCGGGAAATGGTCGGGCACCTCGTCGTCGACGCGCGACCGGACAAGCTCGGCCCCGCCCTCGCGAAGCTGCGGGAAGGCGGCGCGCGGCTCAACCTGAACCTCCTGGGCGAGGCGGTGCTCGGCGAGGCGGAGGCGCAGCGCCGGCTCGAGGGGATCCACGACCTCATCCGCCGCCCCGACGTGGACTACGTCTCGGTGAAGGTGTCGGCGATCGCGTCGCACCTGACCCTGTGGGCGTTCGACGACATGGTGGAGCGCATCACCGAGCGGCTTCTGCCGCTGTATCTCAGTGCCGCGGCCGACGGCACGTTCGTCAATCTCGACATGGAGGAGTACCGCGATCTCGACCTGACGATCGCGGTGTTCACGCGGCTGCTGGAAGACCCGCGCCTGAGCGCCCTCGAGGCGGGCATCGTGCTGCAGGCCTACCTTCCCGACGCGCTCCCGGCGCTGCGCGAGCTGAACGCCTGGGCGCGGCACCGCGTGGCCGACGGCGGGGCGCGGATCAAGATCCGCCTCGTCAAGGGCGCGAACCTCGCCATGGAGCGGGTGGATGCGGTCCTTCACGGCTGGGCGCTGGCCACCTACGACAGCAAGCTCGACACCGACGCGAACTACCTGCGGTGCCTCGACGAGGCGCTCCGACCCTCCAACACCGCCGCCGTGCGCGTGGGTGTCGCCGGTCACAACCTCTTCGACATCGCGCACGCCTGGTTGCTCGCCGGGGAACGGGGCGTGCGGGCGGACGTCGAGTTCGAGATGCTGCTCGGCATGGCGCAGGGGCAGGTGGCCGCGGTCACGCGCGAGGTCGGGCACGTGCTGCTGTATGTCCCGGTCGTCCGCCCGGACGAGTTCGACGTCGCCATCAGCTACCTCGTCCGCCGCCTGGAGGAGAACGCCTCCGGTGAGAACTTCCTCTCCGCCGCGTTCGACCTGGACGACGATCCCGAACTGTTCGCCCGAGAACGTGACCGCTACCTCGCTTCGGTCGACCGTGCGGCCGACCCGAGGCTGGCGCTCGGACCGAAGCGGGCTCAGGAGCGCGATGTCGACCTGGATCCTGACGCGCCGCGCATCCTGCGCGACCCGGCCGACGCCGCGCAGGGCCTCACACAGGCGGTGCTGGGCATCGCACGGTCGGCGTCCGCCACCGACACCGATCCCGCTCAGGTGATCTTCGGGGGTGAGGCGTTCGTGGAGACGGCCGTCTTCTCGCCGCGCGAGGACGAAGTGGATGCGGTGGGCGCCCCGGGGTTCCGCAACGCCGCCGACTCCGATCCCGCCCTCCCGTCGAACCGGGAGTGGGGCACCGCCGTGCTCGCCCGTGTGGCGACCAGCGTCGCGGGAGACACGACGCTGGAGGCGGCGCAGGTTGATGACGCCGCGGCCCTGGACGCCGTGGTGACCGGGGTACGGGATGCCGCGACGGCGTGGGGCGCGCGTCCTGCGGCCGAGCGTGCCGAGGT
Organism: Microbacterium sp. Z10_103; assembly: GCF_058310455.1. Taxonomy (NCBI): domain Bacteria; kingdom Bacillati; phylum Actinomycetota; class Actinomycetes; order Micrococcales; family Microbacteriaceae; genus Microbacterium; species Microbacterium sp. Z10_103. The sequence goes on along the minus strand of NZ_JBZEGK010000001.1, from coordinate 2,954,351 downwards.
GCTCGCCCGGGCTGCCCGTGCGCTCGCATCCCGTCGGGGGGTGCTCATCGAAGTCGCCGCATCCGAGACCGGCAAGGTGTTCGCCGAGGCCGACGTCGAGGTGAGCGAGGCGATCGACTTCGCGAACTACTACGCCGCGACGGCGCGCGAGCTCGATCGGGTGGCGGGGGCCGTGTTCGTCCCGGCCGGCGTCACGGTGGTCGCGCCTCCGTGGAACTTCCCGATCGCGATCCCCGCCGGTGGCGTCCTGGCCGCGCTCGCCGCCGGAAGCGGGGTCGTGTTCAAGCCCGCCCCGCAGGCGCGACGCTGCGCCGCGGTGGTGGCCGAGGCCCTGTGGGATGCGGGCGTCCCGCGCGAGGTGCTGGCTCTCGTCGACCTCGACGAAGACCTCCTCGGCCGCGCGCTCATCGAGCACCCGGACGTGGAACGCGTCGTCTTGACCGGGTCGTGGGAGACCGCGCAGCTGTTCCGTTCGTGGCGTCCCGATCTGCCGCTCCTCGCCGAGACCAGCGGCAAGAACGGGATCATCGTCATGCCATCGGCCGACCTCGACCTCGCCGCATCCGATCTCGTGCGCAGCGCCTTCGGTCATGCGGGGCAGAAGTGCTCGGCGGCATCCCTGGCGATCCTCGTCGGACCCGTGGCCCGTTCCCGCCGCTTCGCGCAGCAGCTGGTGGACGCCACGACCTCGCTGCGGGTGGGTCCGGCGTCGGACCCGCTGAGCGAAGTGGGCCCGGTCATCCAGGCGCCGCAAGGCAAGCTGCAGTGGGCGCTCACCACCCTGGACGAGGGCGAGCGCTGGCTCGTCGCCCCGCGCGAACTCGACTTCGGCCCTGACGAGGCAGGTCGGTATTGGACGCCGGGGATCCGCACGGGCGTCGCGCCGGGATCACGCTTCCACCGCGAAGAGTTCTTCGGTCCGGTGCTCGGGATCATGCACGCGAACTCGCTCGCGCAGGCGGTCGAACTCCAGAATGCGGTGGAGTTCGGGCTCACGGCCGGGCTGTACACGCAGCATCCCGATGACCTCGCCCTGTGGCTGGAGCGCGTGCAGGCCGGAAACCTCTACGTCAACCGCGGCATCACGGGCGCCATCGTGCAGCGGCAGCCCTTCGGCGGCTGGAAGCGCTCGTCGGTGGGGCCGGGCGCCAAGGCCGGCGGGCCGAACTACCTCGTCGGGCTCGGATCGTGGCGGAGCACGACGGGCGGGGCGCCGTCCTCCACGCTGCACCTCCGCGGCCTCGACTCCCGCATCACCGGGGTCATCGAGGCCGCCCAGTCGTCGCTGGACTACGACGCGTTCGAGTGGCTCCGCCGCGGCGCGCTCTCGGACGCCGTCGCATGGGACCGCGAGTTCGGGCGCGTCAAGGATGTGTCGCACCTGCGGATCGAGCGCAACCTCTTGCGCTACCGGCCGGTGGATGCGGCGATCCGAGCGACCGCGGACGCCCCGTGGCAGGCGGTGCTGCGCGTCGTCCTGGCCGCCGTGCGGGCGGGCGGCCGGTTCACGCTGAGCGCCCCGGTCGGCCTTCCGGCGGACGTGCGGCGCGCGCTCGGGGAGCTCGGTGTGCCGGTTTCGGTGGAGACGGATGAGCAGTGGCTCCAGCGCATCGCAGCGGGGGCCGGAGGGGTCGACGCGGCCGAGGGCGACGCATCCCCCCGTCCGGCGCGCGTGCGGCTGGTCGGAGCGGCCGAGTCGGTCGCGGCCCTGCACCGCGCGCTCGCCCACGCCGTCGAGGGCGACCCCGACGTGGCGGTCTACGCCGACGAGGTCACCACGGCCGGCCGGATCGAGCTGCTGCCCTTCCTCCACGAGCAGTCGATCAGCATCACCGCGCACCGCTACGGCACCCCCGACCCCTGGACCGCCGCCGTCATCTGACCCGCCCGCCCCTCCCTCCCGCCCTCCCGTCCCGCCCTCCCGCCCGTCCCCCCTCCCTCCCGCGAGAAACGACGATCCGGACGAGAAACGACGCGGCGCATCCTTTCTCGTCCGGAATGTCGTTTCTCGGGGGGCGAAGAGGCGCCGGAAACGAGGGTGTAAAGAATTCTTGACACGGGAGTGCGCGCGTGGCATGCTTCCGATGTAAAGAATTCTGTACATCGGAGGATGACATGGTCTACCAAGAGCGCAACACGTGGTCGAGCCTGGTGGTGACGATCGTGGCTCTGACCGTCTACGTCGTCCTGGTGCTGCAGCGGGCCGACGGCGGCCAGCTGACCGAGGTCGACTGGGCGCCCCTCATGTTCTGGACGATCGGCATCTCGATCGTCGGAGCGATCCTCCTCAGCATCCTGTGGGGGATCTTCGCCGGCATGCGCGATCCCGACGGCGTCGGCCGGTCCGACCAGCGCGATCGCGACATCTCCCAGATGGGCGACCGCGTCGGGCAGGCGTTCATGGTCGTCGCGGGCCTCGGGGGGATCGTGCTGTGCGCGGTCGAAGTCGACGGCTTCTGGATCGCCAACACCCTCTTCTTCGGCTTCGCGCTCTCCGCCCTCGTCGGCGGCATCGCCCGGGTCATCGCCTACCGTCGCGGGCTGGTCTGATGGTCAAGCCCACCCGTGTCACCAACGAGATCCGCGCCCTCCGCGCCGCCCACGGCGACATGACACAGGCCGAACTCGCCCGCCGCGTCGGCGTCACCCGCCAGACCCTCATCGCGATCGAGCAGGGGCGCTACTCGCCCACGCTCGAGCTCGCCTTCCAGATCTCCCGCGTCTTCGGCGTTCCGCTGGACGACGTGTTCTCTTACCCCGAGGAGTAGACCCATGGATGCTGCCGCCCCACTGCCGCGTACCCGCACCGTCTGGCGCCAGCACGCCTATGGCTCGGCCGACGCGGTCGCTGCCGAGACCGCAGATGTTCGCCCTCCCGGCCGGGGGAAAGTGCTCCTGCGGGTCGAGGCCGTCTCGCTCAACTCCGGTGACGTGCGGATGATGCGGGGCGACCCGCCCCTGATCCGCCTCTTCGCGGGGCTGCGCCGTCCTCGCCCGCGCGGCCGAGGCATGGACGTGGCCGGCACCATCATCGCGCTGGGCGAGGGCGTGGAAGACTTCGCCGTCGGCGATCGGGTGGTCGGAGCCGGGAGCGAGACACTCGCCGACTACGCGATGGTCCGCGCCGCCCGGCTGACGCACCGGCCACCGGCCGTGGACGTGGCGGTCGCAGCCGCGCTCCCGATCGCCGGGAACACCGCCGTCGCAGCTCTCGACGCCTGCAGGGTCGGCTCCGGGAGCCGCGTGCTCGTCGTCGGCGCCGGCGGGGGAGTCGGAACCTTCACGGTGCAGCTGGCCGCCGAGCGCGGCGCCGAGGTCTGGGCGACCTGTGGCGCCCGCGCGGAGGAAACGCTCCGTGGCCTCGGCGCATCACACACGTTCGACTACCGCCGCACCGACCTGACGGATCTTCCCGCCGCGTCGTTCGACGCGATCATCGACATCGCCGGCCTGCCGCCGCTCCGCATCCTCCGCCGCCTGCTCCGCCCGGGCGGCACCGTTGCTCTCGTCGGCGGAGGGGACGGCATCCTCGGCCCGATTCCGCGGATGCTGCGCACCCTTGTCGTCCGCGCGCGCTTCCGGCCGATCGCCGCCACCACAAAGCCCGCCGTCACCGCCTCGCTCCTGGAACTGGCCGCCGCGGGTCGCCTCACCCCGGTGATCGAGGCGACCTGGCCCATGTCCGAGGCGCGCGCGGCGCTGGCCTCGGTGGACGCGGGTCACACGGTCGGCAAGGTCGTCGTCCGAGCCGCCTAGCCCGCCCGTCCCCGCCCCGCCCGCCTCGCCGCCCCGCACTCCCGGCGAGAAACGACAATGCGGACGAGACACGACGCGTCGCATCCTTTCTCGTCCGGAATGCCGTTTCTCGGGCGCTCGCGGAGCGCCGATAGGATCCAGGGGATATGCCCGCACCCCGCCCGTCGACGCTCGCGACCGGCCGCCTGCTTCGAACGCGCGCGGGGGCTCGCGCGGGGCTCCTCGCGAGCCTCGCGGGAACGATCGCCGTCGCCGTCGCGACGACGCTCACTCTCGGCATGTGGCTGGTCCGCGGCGCCGCCGCACCCGGGATGCTCCGGCCCGCCGGGATGAGCGACGACGCATACGCCGCCCAGATCGATGAGGGAGTGCGGGCCCTCGCCGCCGGCGCGCCCGGCCTCGTGCTCGTCGTCGTGCTGCTCGCGGCCATCGCCGTCGCCCAGCTCGGCCGGCTCCTCGCCATCGCACGGGAGGCGGAGACGACGTTCGCGCGCGCCCGCGGGCTGTCGAGGCGGCAGGCGCTCGGAGCGGCAGCGGTCGAAAGTGCCGCGGTCGCATCCGCCGGCGCGGTGGCGGGGATCGCCGCGGGGTGGGGGATCGCCGCCGGAACGCGGACCGTCACCGGCGAACGGACCGGCGACGTCTGGGCACACCCGGCAACCGGACCGGTCGTCCTCGCCGCGGTCGCGCTGGCCGGCCTCCTCGGCTGCGTCGCCGCGCGGTCGAGCCGCTTCCCCGACCGGCGGCCGCTCGGGCGGGCGGCCCGGGCGGCGAGTGTCGCGCTGGTGGTCGCCGTGCTCCTCGCGGCCGGATTCGTGCTGTGGCAGCTCCGGTTCGTGCGTGCGGCGCCCGGCAGCTTCGACCCGGTGGTCGCGATCGCCCCCGCGGTTCTGCTCTCGACCGCGGGCATCCTGACCGTCGCGCTGTTCGCGCCGTTCTCCCGGGCTGTGGCCGGCATCGCGGCACGTCGTCCGGGGCTCGTTCCCGCCTTGCCCGCCCGCCACGCAGCGCGCCGGGTCGCTGTCTACCGCGTCGCGGTGCTGCTCGTCGCCTTCGCGGCAGCGCAGGCCGTGTTCGGCGCGGCCGTCACCGCCACGTGGCAGAACCTCGTCGCGTTGTCCGCAGCGGTGGAGACCGGAGCCGACATCCGTGTCGACCTCGATACGGATGCAGCGACCCCGGGCCTGGTCGCCGAGATCGCGGCCGTCGACGGCATCGAGGCGGCCGGCCCGGCGCTCATCGCCCCCGTGGAGGCGGGATCGACCGCCTTCGAGCTGATCGCGCTGCCGGGAAGCAGCATCCCGGAACTCCTTTCGCCGGCCGGAGGCGCGGTCGATCCGCTGCAGGTGCAGCACGACGTCGCGGCGGAGACGCACGCGGTGGACCTGGGGGACGGGGCGACCGCCCTGCGCCTGACGGTCGACGTCGCCTCGACGCAGAGCCAAGCGGCCGATCTCGTCGAACTGGGCGCCCTCGTCGCCGACGCCACCGGAGCGACGGCGCGTCTGCGCTTCACGGGCGCCGCGACGCCCGCAGCCGACGGCGTCCGCCGGGTGACCGGCGAGGCGGTCCTGCCCGACGGCACCGCGCCCTGGAGCGTCCTCGCCCTCACCGCGCAGTTCCGCGCGTCGATCCTCCGGCCGGCCGCGACGATCACGGTGGCCTCCGTCGAGGGCGTCGGGGGCGCCGGCGACCTCGGCATCGCCGGCACCGCCGAGCTGACCGACGACGCGCCGGAATCGCATTTGTGGCTGGCCGACCCGGCGGTGCGGGCCGACGCGCCGGTGCGCGTGCCGGTCGTCGCCAGCTCGGCGCTGGCCGATCTGCTCGGACTGGTCGAGGGCGACGCCGTGGACATTCGTTACGCCGGGTCAGGCCGCTCCGGGTCGCTCGTGGTCGCAGGCATCGTGGATGCGGTGCCCGGCGCGGGCGGCGCTCCGGCGGTCTTCGCCGATCTCACAACGCTCCGCGCCGCGATGCTGCAGAGCGACGTCTCGGTTATCGCCCCCAGCTCGGTGTGGGCGTCAGGGGATCCCGCTTCCGCCGACGAGGTCAGCGCGGCGGCGGGCGACCGCCTCGTGCGGACGGCCGCACCCGGCGTCGCCGCATCCATCGCGGGTGCGCTCGTCCCGGCGTGGGGGATCGCGACCGCCGGTGGGCTCGTCCTCGCCCTGATCGCGGTGCTCGCGATCGTGCAGACCCTGACACGCGGGCGGCGGGCGGAGCTTGCCGCACTGCGGGCGGTGGGGGTGACCCCGCGGCTCTCGGCCCGGATGCGTGCCGCCGAGCTGGGAGAGGTGACCGGGTTCGCCCTCATCGCGGGCGGTCTGATCGGCGCGCTCGCGGCGTGGTTCGTCGTGCCCGACCTCGTGCGAGCCACCGCTGCCGGGGTCCCGGCTCCGCTGGCGACACCTGTGGCTTTCGCGCCCGTCCCGCTCATCGTCGGCATGGCGGCGCTCGTGGCCGGACTCACCGTGATCGTGGCGGGTGCCGCCGGACGGGTCGACCGGGATGCGCGCAGGGCCGTGGATGTGGAGGCGTCGGGATGAGCCGGCGGACGGGTATCGGCGGGTTGTTCCTGCGGCACCTCGCGCGCGGTCTCCCCGCGGCGACCGTCGTCGCCGTCCTCGTCGCGGTGCTGGCCGCCGTCGCGACCTTCCTGCCCATCGCCGTGGCCGGCCTTGACCGCGGCACCCTGCGCGACCAGCTCGCGCAGACCGGACCGAACCAGCGCGACGTCGGAGCCGTCGCCCCGGGCGCGCCGGCGGCGGCCACGGCGCGGGACGGCGGGTCACCGACGACCGAGGGGGCGTGGGGACCCTTCATCCAGGGACTGGAAGAGGTCCGCACGTCGGCGCAACCCCCGCTCGATGACGTTCTCGCGCCCGCGCACGCCGTGACGCGGTCGATCGGCAACGTCCTCGTCGGGGAGGAGCGCACACGCTCGCTGACGGTCGCCTTCGACCCGGCATATCGGGAGCGGGTCACGCTCGTCGACGGCGCCTGGCCGGCGACACCCGTCCTCCGCTTCTCGGACCGCGGAGAGTTGCTCCCCGGCACCCTCGAGATCGTGGTGTCGGCGGACACCGCGACGGCGATGGGATGGAGCATCGGCGAGACGCGCGCGGTTCCTCAGCGCGCGGCCGTCGCCGACCCGGTCGTGTGGCGTCTGGTCGGCACCTTCGCGGCGGTCGACCCGGGCGACGACTACTGGCAGCACGTGCGCTCGGTGCTCGCCCCGGACGTCGTGGACGACGGCAATCGCGCTCCCGTCGTCACGGGAACCGGCTTCGCCCACCCCGCTGCCGTGGATGCGGCGAACCTCCTCTCCGGCAGATCGGAGACGGCGGTGTGGTACCCCGTCGACACGGCCCGCATCACCGGCGCGAACGCCGAGGGCGCGGGAACGGCACTGCGCCGCTTCGCCTCCGAGGCGCACCCGGTCGCCGAAGCTCCTGACGCCGGACGTGGAATCACCAGCCTGCGGTTCGAGGCTCCCGTGGTCGAGACCATCGACATCGCGCTGGACCAGTCGCGTGCGACGGCGGCGATCCTCGCGATGATCGCCGCCGGCCCTGCGGGCGTGGCGGCGCTCGTCCTGCTGCTCGGGTGCCGCCTCATCCTGGAACGTCGCCGGCCCACGCTGCGCCTGCTGTCGGCTCGCGGCGGCTCGGGCCGCCAGCTCCGCGCCCTCCTGGGCGTCGAGGGGCTGGCGCTCGGGGTCATCCCCGCCGCCGTCGGCACCGCCGCCGCGCTCGCGCTGGCCCGCACCGCCCCCGAACCGGGGATGCTCCTCGCCCCGGTCCTCCTCGCCCTCGCGCCGGCTGTCGTGCTCACTGCGGTGGCCGGCTCCGCCGCCGATCGGACGGCACGGGCCGACCTCGGCCGGCGCGTACCGCGTCTGCGCGCCGTGATCGAGGCGCTCGCCCTCGCTCTCGCGGCCGCGGCTGTCGCCCTCCTGGTGCTGCGCGGATACTCGAGCGCCCGGGCCGACCCCCTCCTCGCGGCGGCGCCGCTGCTGGTCGCGATCGCGGGGTCGATGGTGACTCTGCGGCTGTACCCTCTGCCGCTGCGGGCCGTCCTCGAGCGCGCGCGGCGGGGAGAACGGATGACATCGTTCCTCGGAGCGGCGCGCGCCATCCGTGAGCCCGCGCTGGGCCTGGTCCCGGTCGTCGCGCTCGTGGTGGGGGTGTCTGTCGCCGTCTCGTCGGCCGTGCTGCTGTCGACGCTTCAGACCGGCATCCGCACGTCGGCCGAGGGAGAGGTCGGAGCAGACGTGCGGGTCGACGGCGCCCGCTTCGACGCCGCGGTTCTCGAGCGGATCCAGGCCCTGGACGGGGTCGCCGTCGCGACAGGGGTGTCGGGGGCGGAACCCGTTCAGCTCGAAATCGGTGGCAGCGCGCGACAGACCTCCGTCCACCTGGTCGATGCGCGCGCGCTCGCCGAGGCGCAGGGCGACGGCCCGGGCATCCTGCCCGAGGGAACCTCCCTCGTCCCCGGCAGCGGGCCGGTGCCGATCGTCGTCTCCGCCGGCGTTGCGGGACTCGTCGGGAACGAAGCGGTCTCGATCGAAGGAGTGGCGTCCGACATCGTCGGGGTCGCCACCGGACAGGCGCCCCTGAGCTCTCGGGCGAACTGGATCGCGGTGGACGCCGCGTACGCCGAGGCGCTGCTCGGCGGAAACGCCCCGATCCGCCTCGTTCTCCTGAGACTCGACCCGGGCGCGTCCCTCGGCTCCGTCGAAGACGAGCTGCGGGCCATGCTCGGACCGCTCGTGCGGATCGACGCGCCCGGCGACATCCTGCGCGAGATCGAGGACGGCCCGGCCGTCAGCGGTCTGCGCACCGCCCTGGCAACGGCCACCGGGTTCGCGGCGGCGCTCGCGGCGCTGGCCGTCGTGCTCACCCTGACGCTGGTGGCACGCTCCCGGGAGCGCGTGCTGGCGCTGCTGAGCGCTCTCGGGGTAGGCCGTGGCACGCGGATGCGCCTCATCGCCTGGGAGATCGGACCACCGGCGGTCGCCGCGGTGGTGGTCGGTTCCCTCTTCGGTGCGGCGCTGCCGCTCCTCGTCCTCGCCGCGGTCGACCTGCGCCCCTTCACCGGGTCATCCGTCGCCCCCGCCTACGTGGCCGACCCCGCGACGGTGGCTCTCACGCTCCTCGGCTTCGTCGTGGGAGCAGGCGTCCTCAGTGCGGTCGCGCTGATGGCCGGGCGGGGTTCCCGGAACGACCCTGCGCTGCGCGGGGTAGAGGAAGCTTGAAGGAAGGAGAAGACCATGGCTGTACGTGCCGTCCCGGATGCTGACATCCTGTGCGTCGATCTCGTGCGGATCTTCCAGGTGCGCGCGAGCACGGGGCCGGGCGTCGAGGTGCAGGCGCTGCAGGGTCTGAATCTCCGCGTCGACCCCGGTGAGCTGGTGGCCGTCGTCGGCGCCTCCGGTTCGGGCAAGTCGACCCTCCTGTCGATCCTGTCGAGTCTCGACCAGCCCACCGCCGGCGTCGCCTGGGTGGCGGGGCACGACCTCCTCACCATGGGCGAGAAGGAGCGGGTGGCTTTCCGGCGGAAGAGCGTCGGTTTCGTGTGGCAGCAGACCTCACGCAACCTCGTGCCGTACTTCACCGCGGCGGAGAACGTCGCGGCGGCACTTGCCATCCCGGGTGAGGTGCGCGGATCCGCCCGCCGTGCCCGAGTGCGCGAACTCCTCGACCTCCTGGAGGTGTCGGATTGCGCTGAACGCCTGCCCGCGGAGATGTCCGGAGGTCAGCAGCAGCGGGTGGCGATCGCGGTGGGCATCGCCAACCGGCCCCGGGTGCTGCTGGCGGACGAGCCGACCGGTGAGCTGGACGAGACCACGAGCGCCCACGTGCTCGAGGCGATGCGGGCGGTGAACCGGGAGCTGGGCGTCACCACGCTCATCGTGACCCACGACCCCGGCGTGTCCGAACATGTCGCCCGCACCGTGCAGATCCGCGACGGGCGCACCTCCACCGAAGTACTCCGTTCCACCCGTCGCGACGAGCACGGTGCGGAGCACCATGTCGCCGAGGAGTACGCCGTGCTCGACCGGGTGGGCCGGCTGCAACTGCCTGACGAGTTCGTCGCCGCGCTGGATCTCCGCGACCGGGTGCGTCTGGCTCTCGAGACCGACCATGTCGGCGTCTGGCCGGGGCAGAACCGCGACCGCGCCGCGTCCCCGTCCGAGGAGGAGAGATGACCACCGCATCCACTCGCACCGTCGCCCTTCGCGGTGAGCGCCTGAGCCGCACGTTCTCCACCCCGGCCGGCGACGTGCACGCCTGCGTCGACATCGACATCGAGGTCGCCGCCAGTGAACTCGTCGTGGTGCGCGGGGCTTCGGGTGCGGGAAAGACCACGCTCCTGAACATGCTCGCGGGCTTGGAAACCCCCACGTCGGGTCGGGTGTGGATCGGCGACACCGAGCTCACCGGGCTGGGAGAGGACGAGGTCGCCGGGCTCCGGCGGGAGAACCTCGGGATCGTGTTCCAGGCCTTCGGGCTCATCCCCATCCTCTCGGCAGCCGAGAACGTGGAGCTGGCGTTGCGGATCGCGCGCACGCCGCCGGCCGAGCGCGACGAGCGGGTCGCCGAGGCGCTGCGTCTGGTGGGCCTGGCCGACCACGCCGCCCAACGCCCCGATGAGCTCTCGGGCGGCCAGCAGCAGCGCGTCGGGATCGCCCGCGCGCTCGCCGTGCGGCCACGGGTGCTGCTGGCCGACGAGCCCACCGGACAGTTGGACTCGCGCACCGCCGCGACCGTGATGGACCTCATCGGCGAGCTCGTGCACAGCCGCGGCATCGCCGCCATCGTCACGACCCACGATCCTCTGCTGGTCCAGCGAGCCGATCGCGTCCTCGAACTGCACGACGGGCGGGTGCGTCTCCCGGAGTGAGCGCCCCCGCCATCGCCCGCTCCTGCTGGCGAGAAACGACGATCCGGATGAGACACGACGCGGCGCATCCTTTCTCATCCGGAATGCCATTTCTCGCGGGGGCAGCCGGCTCTCGTCTTTCCGGGATGCGGCGTGGCACAATGGTCGCGGCGTGCCCGGATCGCCGGCTTCGAAGAGCTCCGCCGGGCCAGTGGACAGCGTCCGCCGATCTTCTACGAGGAGCCGTATGTCCACGCACGAATCGATCGCCCCTACCCTCCGCACCGAGCGCGTCCAGCAGTACCGGCGCTACCTGATGTGCCGCCCCGAGCACTTCACGGTCAGCTACAGCATCAACCCGTGGATGGAGCCGACCCGGCCCACCGACACCGCTCGCGCGGTCGCGCAGTGGCAGACGCTGTATGACACGTACCTCGAGCTCGGTCACGAGGTCGAGCTGATCGACCCGATCGACGGACTGCCGGACATGGTCTACACCGCCAACGGCGGATTCGTCATCGACGGCATCGCGTACGGGCCGAAGTTCCGCTTCGCCGAGCGGGTTCCCGAAGGCCCCGCGTTCATGGAGTGGTTCGGGCAGAACGGGTTCGATGTCGTCGACCCGGTCGAGGTGAACGAGGGCGAGGGCGACTTCCTCCTCGTGGGTGACACCATCCTCGCCGGCACCGGCTTCCGCTCGACCGGCGACAGCCACCGCGAGGTGGGCGAGGTCTTCGGCCGCGAGGTCGTCTCCCTCACGCTGACCGACCCGCGGTTCTACCACCTCGACACCGCCATCGCCGTGCTGGACCCGGTCCAGGGCGCCGGCGGCGTGGAGCGCGCGAACATCGCGTATCTCCCCAACGCGTTCGACGACCGCAGCCAGGCGATCCTGCGCGAGCGCTACCCCGACGCCATCCAGGTCTCCGACGCCGACGGTGCCGTCTTCGGCCTCAACTCGGCCAGCGACGGCCGCAACGTCATCATCTCCCCCCGCGCCGCCGGATTCGAGGCGCAGCTCCGCGAACGCGGCTACACCCCGATCCTCCTCGACCTCTCGGAACTGCTCCTCGGTGGTGGTGGCATCAAGTGCTGCACCCTGGAACTGCGGGGAGGGGCTCGATGAGCACCTCCCTCGACACCGGGACGGTGCGCATCATCGGCGCCGAGCGGGAGCACCTCGCCTCGAACTATTCGCCGCTGCCCGTCGTCATCGCTCGCGGCGACGGTGCCTGGGTGACCGATGTCGAGGGCAAGCGCTACCTGGACCTCCTGTCGGCCTACTCCGCGCTCAACTTCGGCCACGGGCATCCCGCGCTCATCGCCGCCGCGCAGGAGCAGCTCACGCGCCTGACCCTCACGAGCCGCGCCTACCACAACGACCAGCTCGGGCCTTTCGCGGCAGCTCTCGCCGAGCTCTGCGGCAAAGAGCTCGTCCTGCCCATGAACACCGGCGCCGAGGCGGTCGAGACCGGCATCAAGGTGGCACGCGCCTGGGGGTACCGCGTGAAGGGCATCGCCCCGGATGCGGCGACCATCGTCGTGGCCGACGGGAACTTCCACGGCCGCACCACCACCATCGTCGGCTTCAGCGACGACCCCACCGCCCGGGACGATTTCGGTCCGTATGCGCCCGGCTTCATCCGGGTTCCCTACGGGGATGCGGCGGCGATCGCAGCGGCGATCGACGAGAACACCGCCGCGGTGCTGATCGAGCCGATCCAGGGCGAGGGCGGCGTCATCATTCCGCCGGAGGGCTACCTCCGTGCGGTGCGGGAGATGACGACGAAGAACAACGTGCTGTTCATCGCCGACGAGATCCAGTCGGGCCTCGGCCGGGTGGGCACGACCTTCGCGTGCGATCGCGAAGGGGTCGTGCCCGACGTCTATCTCCTCGGCAAGGCGTTGGGGGGCGGCATCCTGCCGTTGTCCGCCGTCGTGGCCGACCGCGACGTGCTGGGCGTCATCCGCCCGGGCGAGCACGGCTCGACCTTCGGAGGCAATCCGCTGGCGGCCGCCGTCGGCCTGCGGGTCGTCGAGATGCTGTCGTCGGGCGAGTTCCAGACCCGCGCTGCGGCGCTGGGGGAGCACCTCGAGGGCAAGCTGGCCGAGGTGGTCGGGCACGGGGTCACGGCCGTGCGGATCGCCGGCCTGTGGGCCGGCGTCGACATCGACCCGGCGGTGGGCTCCGGCCGTGAGATCGCCGAGCGGCTCCTCGCGCGGGGCGTTCTCGTCAAGGACACGCACGGGCAGACGATCCGCGTCGCCCCACCCCTCGTCATCCGCGCGACCGAATTGGACTGGGCCGTCGAACAGCTGAGGCACGTCCTGGCCGCCTGACGCCGAGCCTGTGTACGGAAACATCTCCGCAATGAGCGGGCGATTACGCTCGCTGCATGGGTGAACCGTTCGACGGCCATGGCGCAGCTCTGACCTCGGATGGAACCCCTTGGGGCGCTCTCGCGCACACGGAGACGTGGCGCTCGGCGCCGCATGCGGGTGACCGTGGCCCCGTGCAGGCCGGCGGTCTTCTCGACGACGACGAGGAGGCGGCCTACCGGGTGATCCTCGGGTCGGGCACGGCCGACGCGGCACGGGTGGCCGAGGCGATGCGCGTGCCGCTGCCGGACGCGCGGCGGCTGCTGGAGCGACTGCGCCGGAGGGGGCTCGTGAGCGACCACGGGGCGGTCGCCGGGGCGGTGGAGGCGATGTCGCCCGATGTCGCGTTCGCCGCGCCTCTCGCCCGGCGGCAGCAGGAATTGGATGCCTCGCGCCTTCTGGTCGCTTCGTTGAGCGAGACCTACCGGACCGCGAACCGGCGTCGCGATCCGCGCTTCGTCGTCGAGGTGGTCACGGGTGCCCAGCCGCTCCGGGAGACCTTGCGCGCGTTGCAGTCGTCCGCGCGCCAGGAGATCCTCTGGTTCTGCCGGGCCAACCCGCTGGCGATGGCCGGAACCGAGAACGGTGAGGAGAGAGCGGCCCTGGAGCGCGGCGTGCGCTATCGAGCCGTGTACGAACGGGCACTGCTCGAGATGCCGGGGGAGATGGACGGTGTCGCCGAAGCGATCGGGTGGGGGGAGGAGAGCCGGGTGGTCGCGTCGCTGCCCGTGCGGCTGGCGATCGTGGACCGCACCACGGCCCTCTGCCCGCTGCTTCCGGACGCCGAGCGCGGCGTGGCCGAACCGACGGCCGCGGTGATCGGTCCCGGTCAGCTCCTCGACGCACTTCTGGCCCTCTTCGACAGTGTGTGGGAGGGGGCCACGCCGCTCCGGCTGGCCGGTGGGCGCGACGACGGCCATGCGGGGGGTGCGGAAGTGACCGAGGAGGATCGGGCTCTGCTTTCGCTTCTCGTCGCCGGCATGCCCGACAAGTCGCTCAGCACGCTGCTCGACATCAGCCGCCGCACGGTGCAGCGCCGCCTTCTGCGGCTCATGGCGATCGCGGGCGTGGACAGCCGGCCGGCGCTGGCGTATCAGGCGGCCCGGAGGGGCTGGCTCTGATCCGAGCCAGCCCCTCCGTGCGTCAGCCTCTGCGCAGTCAGCCTCGCCCGTAGGCGTCGACGACGGTCTGCTCGACCTGGCGATCCTTACCGGCGGACGCGACCACCCGAACGGACACGGGCGTGTCTCCGCGCGGCACCTCCACCTTCAGCTCGCCCTTGTGGCCGCGCACGTGCGCGGGCTTCCACGTCGCCCCGGCGTCGGAAGACAGCCACACCTCGACCTTCGCGTCGCGGACCGTCGCGCCGGCTGCATCCGTGATGCGGATGGGCAGCGTGTGCGAGCGCCGGGATGCTGTTCCGGTGTCGTCGACCGGAGGCTCGTACGCCGCATGGATGAGCGGCAGTTCCGCCGTCTTCCCGTCCGCCGGGCGGTCGGAGCGGAACGTCCACGCCGTGTCGACCGCGGGCGACCAGCGCCACTCGGGGGTATCCCGCCGGACGGACAGCTCCAGCCGGTACTGCGCCGACCCGCCCGTCACCGCCACGTCCGCCACCCCCGAGTTCGTCTCGGCGATCAGGGCGCCGTCGCGGTAGAGCCGCGCCGCCGTGCTCGATGTCTCGCCGATCGAGAAGTGGCCCTCCGCATCCACGTACTCCGGGATCCGCAGCGACATCACATCGTCGGTGCGCGCGGAGGGCACGCCCGCCACGCCGGCTGAGCGCATCACGGTGCCGTACCAGGTCTCTTCCGAGCGTCCGGGTTCGTAGGTCCGGGGCAGCCCCGCCACCCCGCCCTGCAGAGCCCCCCAGTTGAGGTCGAAGCGCGATGCGAGGACTCTGTGCTGCCACAGCGAGTCATCCGCCGTGACCCACTCCTCCCGCGTCGAGGGTGTCGCCACGATCCGCGACGTGTCGTTCAGCGCATACTCCTGCCACGGCCGCCAGCTGAATCGCTGCTCATCCGTCCACGGGAAGCCGCCGGTGTCGGAGTAGGTGGTGCGGACGCGGTGAGTGTTCGCCTTCGTCACCTCGATCTCGATCCCGTCCGGGATGCTGCCCGAGACGGAGTGCTGGATGTCGTAGAGGTAGGGGCTCGACCGACTGACCTCGAGCTTCGCCGTCGCGCCGCGCTTTCGAGCGAGCGCGAGGAGCTTCTCGCCGTCGCGGGCGTTCGTCACCATCCCCGGGATGGGATCTCGTTCGGCACTCGGGTCGAAGACGTCGCGGATGGAGAATTCCTCGGGGAAGACGAGGATGACCGCTGCCGCACCCGCCGCGGCCGCCCGGGCGACCAGGTCGCCCTGCTCGCTGGCGTCGGTTGCCTCGACGACGGCGATTCGCCCGCGTACGCCGGCGAAGTCGGGTCCCGGGGCCACGAGCCCCAGCGTCCGCGGACGATCCCACTGGGGAGACGTCGCGATCAGGTTCGTCACGGGGACCCCGCCGAAACCGCGGGTCTCGAGGACGGCGGAGGGGCGCACCATCTGCCGGCGTGAGGAGAATTCGAACGCACCGTCGGTGACCTCCTTCGTGGGGGTGACCCACACGCCGGTCTCGCCGAACTCGCGGACTCCTGCGCTGACGGCGCGACCACTCGCGAATTTCCGGTAGGCGTAGAAGCTGTGCACCGTCTGCTGCTGGGCGAGCTGCGGGGTGCGCACGGTCACCTCACGCGTCTTCCGAGCGTCGAGCACGATCGACATGTCGCCGGTGACCTCCACGTTGGGATCGACGATCGCCGCCGTGCGCGCGTGCTGTCCGCCTCCGTTAGTGATGAGACCGCTGAGGAGGTAGGAGCCCTCCTCGAGGAAGATCTGCCGTGGCCCCTCGTTCTCGCCCACCCAATCGAACACATCGGTCCCCAGTCGCTCGCCGAAGAAGTCGACGGGAGTGGTCACCGGCTCACCCTCGAAACCGACGGCGGTGACCGTCACGCGGTGCTTCGGCCCGGTGCGGATCGCGCCTACGGCGGTCTGCACGCTGACTTCGCCGTCGGCCGAGGCGGCTGTCAGGGCGCCCGACCAGTTGGCGTGGGGCAGGAGACCCGAGTCGAGGGTCACCGTGACGTCCGCCGACCCCTTGGCGGGGATATCGACACTCTCAGGCGCCGTGAACGCGTCCGACGTCACGCTGCGATCATCCGCGTTGCGCACATCCAGTGCGAGCGTCAGCCGGACGGCGTCGGCCGAGTCATTGCGGTAGGTGATCGTCCGGGTGACGGGTGCATCCTCGCTCACGTGCGCGAAGTCGACCGACCCGCTGGCACGCACCTGCTGGCCGATGGCGCGGGTCACGTCGACCTCGCCCGCGCCCTGCTCCCACACCGACGCGTCGGGAGCGGACGTGGCCGAGCTCATCAGCAGTTCCTTCAGCTCGGCGCCGGTCAGTTCGGGCCGCTGTTGGGCCAGAAGCGCTGCTGCCCCGGCGACGTGCGGGGTCGCCATCGAGGTGCCGGAGGCCGCTGTGTAGAGGTCGTTCACCGCGTCGCCCATGTCGGTGCCCGCCGCTCGGGCGGCGACGATGTCCACTCCCGGCGCCGAGATGTCGGGCTTGAGGGCTCCGTCTCCATAGCGTGGTCCACGGCTGGAGAAGTCGGCCATCGCGCCCTCGGCGTCCACGGCGGCGACTGTGAGTGCACGGGCCGCGGTACCGGGGGCACCGACGGTCTCGACACCGCCTTCGTTCCCGGCAGCGACGACGAACAGCGTGCCGGTCTCGGCCGCGAGGCGGTCGAGCGCGACGCTCAGCGGGTCGGTGCCGTCGGTCGGTCCGCTACCCAGACTCATGTTCACGATGTCGGCGCCTTCGGCCGCTGCCCACTCCATGCCGGCGATCACCCAGGAGAACTGACCGAACCCGTCGTCGGCCAAGACCTTCGCGATGAGGAGGTCGGCGTCGTAGGCGACGCCGCGCTCGCGGCCTTCGCTGCCCGCCCCCGACCCTGCGATCGTCGAGGCCACGTGAGTGCCGTGGCCGAAGAGGTCGCTGGTTCCCGTCGCGCTCTCGGAGAAGTCCTCCGCCGCCGCGACCCGGTTGGCGAGATCGGGGTGCGTGGCATCCACACCCGTGTCCAACACCGCGACCTTGACGCCGTCGCCGGTGTAGCCGGCCGCCCAGCCGTCGGGTGCGCCGATCTGGCCCACGCTCTGCTCCAGCGTCGGGCGCACGAGCCCGTCGAGCCACAGACCCGACATGCCGTTGCCGAGGGCGGCGCCGCCCGACGTGTCGGCCACGCCGGTTTCGCCGGGCGTCAGCGCCCGCCAGAGCTCGGCGAGGGAATCGGTTCGCGTCTCGAGGGCCGTGCCGTCGATCGAGGGGAGCAGGCGGGTGGCCGTCGCCTCCGGGAAGGACTGGGTGCGGACGGCCTCGGGGTCGGCGTAGGTCGCGATGAGGGGAAGCGCATCACGCTCGGCGTAGCCGTCTTCGATGAGGGAGGTGACGTCGAACAGGCGACGGTCGAGGATGGATTCGCCCAGGTACGGCACGACGTCGCTCGGGATGACGAGGAACTTTCCGTCGACCTCGGTGGTCTGGAAGGTCACGCTCTCGCGCCCCTCGGCGGGGGCGACCGAGACCGTCTTGCGACCGCCACCGGCGTCGCCCACGGTCACGACGTCACCGGTGATGAGCGTCACCCGCTGCTCCCCGCCCGCAGCCGCCGGTGCGGCGAGATCGGGCGATGGGGGAGGCGGGGATGCGGCGCCCAGGGAGGCGGTCGTTCCCGTCACGATGAGCGTGGTCGACAGGGCTGCGGCGAGGGAACCTCGCCAGAGGGTGCGAGTGCGGCGCGTGGACATGCGTCTCCGAACTGAGCGGCCAGGGGGATGGTGCCTCCAGTGTGGCCGCGTCTCATCGAGGTGAACCCGATGGCGGTGCCGCATATGCGCCGTGACGCACGTGCGCCATCTCCGCGAGCCCTGGGCGGCGAGAGGGCGACGCGCAAGCCCCTGGGTCGGAAACATTTCGGCAACACGGCCCCGGATAGGCTCATGACATGGGTGACCTGTTCGACGGCTACGGCGCCACGTTGGCGCCACGCAAGACCCCGTCCGGGATCCCGCCCTTCGACGAGATGTTCGGTGATCCGGCGCATCCGGGGGCTCACGCGGAATCCCGCGACGCGTATCGCGAGCTCTACCAGGCACTGGCCCAGATGACGCAGGACGAGCTGCGCGGGCGCACCGAGTCACTGGCGAGCTCCTACCTCGCGCAGGGTGTCACCTTCGACTTCGCCGGCGAAGAACGACCGTTCCCGCTCGACGCGGTGCCGCGCATCATCGACTACGACGAGTGGTCGCGCGTCGAGGCGGGGGTCAAGCAACGCGTTCGGGCCCTGGAGGCGTTCCTCGACGACGCGTACGGAAACCAGCACGCGGTCCGCGACGGCATCCTCCCCGCGCAGCTCATCGCCTCGTCGCAGTACTTCTACCGGCAGGCCGCCGGCATCCACAGCGCCAACGGCGTCCGCATCCAAGTCGCCGGCATCGACCTCATCCGGGACGAGCACGGCGAGATGCGGGTGCTCGAGGACAACGTCCGCGTGCCGAGCGGCGTCAGCTACGTCATCTCCAACCGCCGTGTCATGGCGCAGACGCTGCCGGAGCTGTTCACGTCGCTCCGCGTGCGGCCCGTCGGCGACTACCCGAACAAGCTTCTCGCCGCCCTCCGCGCCTCCGCCCCCGGCGGCATCGACGACCCGAATGTCGTCGTGCTCACCCCGGGGGTGTACAACTCCGCGTACTTCGAGCACACCCTGCTCGCCCGCCTCATGGGCGTCGAGCTGGTCGAAGGGCGCGACCTGCTGTGCATGGGCGGCAAGGTCTTCATGCGCACGACCCACGGACCCAGGCGGGTGGATGTCATCTACCGCCGTGTCGACGATGACTTCCTCGACCCCCTGCAGTTCCGCGCCGACTCGATGCTCGGAGCGCCGGGGCTCATGCTCGCCGCGCGTCTGGGCAACGTCACGATCGCCAACGCGGTCGGCAACGGCGTCGCCGACGACAAGCTCCTCTACACCTACGTGCCCGAGCTCATCCAGTACTACCTCGCCGAGGAGCCGATCCTGCGGAACGTCGACACCTGGCGCCTGGAGGATCCGGGGGCACTCGAAGAGGTGCTCGACCGCCTGGACGAACTCGTCGTCAAACCCGTCGACGGGTCGGGCGGCAAGGGGCTCGTCGTCGGACCCGATGCATCCCCGTCGGAGCTGGACAAGCTCCGGCAGCGCCTGATCGCCGATCCGCGCGGGTGGATCGCACAGCCCGTCGTGATGCTCTCCACCATCCCGACGCTCGTGGAGGACGGGATGCGGCCGCGCCACGCCGACCTGCGGCCCTTCGCGGTCAACGACGGTGACGACGTGTGGGTTCTTCCCGGGGGCCTCACCCGGGTGGCTCTTCCCGAGGGTCAGCTCGTGGTCAACTCGAGCCAGGGCGGCGGGTCGAAGGACACATGGATCGTCGGTGGTTCGGCGCCCACGCACGTCGAGTACGGGCAGGGGCATGGCCTCGCCGGGCTCGTCGCGGACCAGGCGGCCACGGTGACGGCATCCATTCCGATCATCTACGACGGTCAGCCCGAGGTGACGCACTCACCGCAGGACCGTCCCCGCACGGGCACCGAGCAGCAGCAGCAACAGCAACAGGAGGACCGCCCGCAGGAGCACGGCCCTCAGCACGAGCAGCAGCAACAGCAGCGCGAAGATGATGTCTCAGTCGTGCAGGATTCCGGCCCGGATTACCTGCGACTGCGGGACATGACTCGGCCGACCGGGAAGGACGGCGCATGCTGAGCCGCATCGCCGAGAGTTTGTTCTGGATCGGGCGCTACATCGAGCGCAGCGACGGCACAGCGCGGATTCTCGACATCCACCTTCAGCTCCTGCTCGAGGACCCCTGGATCGACGAGGACACCGCGTGCCGATCGCTGCTGAGCGTGATGGGGTCGGTCGTCCCGGAGGGCGACGACAAGGTGCGCCGCGGTGATGTGCTGCAGCGCCTCGCGGTGGACCGGATGAACCCCGCGAGCATCGCGTACGCGCTCACCGCGGCGCGCGAGAACGCTCGCCGTGCCCGCGAGATCGTCTCCAGCGAGCTGTGGGAAACACTGAACACGACGAACTCGCGGATGCCGCGGCGCCTGCAGACCGACAAGGTGCACGAGTTCTTCGGCTGGGTCCGCGAGCGCTCCGCCCTGGCGGTCGGCATCGTGGACTCCTCGACGAGCCGCGATGAAGCGTGGCAGTTCTTCACCCTGGGCCGCAGCATCGAGCGTGCCGACATGACCGCGCGGCTCCTGGCCACCCGCTCCCTGACCCAGGCGTCCGGCCCGTCCTGGACGACGATCCTGCGGTCGTGCGGCGCGTACGAGGCGTATCTGCGCACGTACCGCGGCATGCCCAGCGCCCGCAACGCCGCGGAGTTTCTGCTGTTGGATCGCCTCTTTCCGCGCTCGATCATCTACTCGATCCAACGCGCCGAGGAGTGCATGAGCGCCATCGACCCGCGGGCCGATCGGGTCGGTCACTCGAACACCGTGCTGCGGGCGCTCGGACAGATCCGCAACGATCTCGAGTACCGCCCCATCAGCGACATCCTCGGTGAGCTGCCGCTGCACATGCAGCGTGTGCAGAAGGTCACGCGCGAAGCATCCGAAGCCATCCGCTCGCGGTTCTTCCCGGCCCAGGCCGAACCCAGCTGGATCGGGGAGATCTCATGAAGCGGCTCCGGATCGAACACTCCACGGGGTTCGCGTACCAGGGCGACGTCTCGGCGTCGTACAACGAGGCGCGGATGCTGCCGGTCTCCACCGACAGCCAGTTCGTGCTGAGTTCGGCCCTCGACATCGAGCCGTCCACGAGCGTGAACTCGTACGTCGACTACTTCGGCACGCGGGTGAGCGCCTTCGATGTGCTGT
The DNA here is from genome assembly GCF_058310455.1 of Microbacterium sp. Z10_103. Taxonomy (NCBI): domain Bacteria; kingdom Bacillati; phylum Actinomycetota; class Actinomycetes; order Micrococcales; family Microbacteriaceae; genus Microbacterium; species Microbacterium sp. Z10_103. The sequence goes on along the minus strand of NZ_JBZEGK010000001.1, from coordinate 2,933,347 downwards.
CGCCGCACTCGGCTCTGGCGATCGCGGCCCGCTCGCTGGTCGAGGTCCGTCCGCGCCCGATCTCCCACGTCGACCTCACCTGGGACGCGCTCGCCGCCGAGGCGGGGCGGTCGATCGGAACGGTCGAGCAGCTGGTCCAGACGCGGCGCACGCGGCCGCATCCCGAGGTCGCCGAGATCGCCCGGTCGATCGCGGCGCAGCACGACCACCCCGGGCGCGCGGCGCACGCGATCGCCGAGGCGATCGGCGATGCGGTGGAGTACATGCACGGCGTGACCGGTGTGCACTCCACGGCGTCGGAGGCGTGGGAGGCGCGCAAGGGCGTCTGCCAGGACCTCGCGCACATCACTCTCGGCGCGCTTCGGGAGGTCGGGATCCCGGCCCGCTACGTGTCGGGGTATCTGCATCCGCGCCCGAACGCCGAGGTCGGCGTTTCGGTGACTGGCGAGTCGCACGCGTGGGTGGAGTGGTTCGCCGGCGACTGGCAGGGGTTCGATCCCACGAACAACATCGAGATCGGTGACCGGCACGTGCTGGTCGGGCGAGGTCGCGACTACAACGACGTGCCGCCGCTGCGTGGCGTCTACGCCGGCCCGTTCAAGAGCCAGCTGCGCGTGAAGGTGACGATCACCCGCGAGGCCTAGCGCCGCTCGCCTCTCCGCCGCGAGCTCGCTCGCCGCGAGAAACCACATCCCGCACGAGAAACCCCGCGTCGCGGGGCGTCTCGCCCGGATCGTCGTTTCTCGCCGTGGCACGGGGCGGCGCACCGGGTCAGCGCGCGTAGCCGCCGCGCGTGATGAGGCGGGTCGGCAGCAAGAAGCGTGACGGTTCGGCGCCGGCCGAGCCGTCGATGCGGGCGAAGAGCGTCTCGGCCGCGACCGTGCCGAGGCGCTCGATGTCGTAGTCGACGATGCGGATGCGGCGGGGCAGCACCCCGGCCAGCTCGAAGTCGTCGAACCCGGTCACGGCCACCTCGGCGTTGCGGGGGAGGATCGCCTCCAGCGCCCCGATCGTGGAGCGGTTGTTCGCGCAGAAGACGGCGGTCGGCGGATGCTCCGCTCCCAGCAGGCGCTCCATGGCCTCCCGTGCGTCCGCAGGGGTGTGCAAGCCCGTCATCACCAAGGCAGGATCCGGCGTGCGTCCGGAATCGGCGAATGCGTCGAGGGCGCCCTGCCGGCGCTCGGCCATGGTGAAGATCGAGGGGGAGTCGAACAGCATCGCGACGCGCTCATGGCCGTCGCGCAGCAGCTCGGCCACGGCATCCCGCGCACCGCCGCGGTTGTCGATGAGCACCGCGTCGGCGTCGAGCCCGCCGCCGGGGCGGTCGAGGAAGACCACGGGCGTCGTCGCCATCTCGCCGGACAGGTAGGACTGATCATCGCCCGCCGGGACGAGAAGCAGACCGCCCACACGTCGGTGACACAGGTCGAGCGCGAGGGTGCGCTCGGCGGCCGCATCCTCTTCGCTCGAGGCCATGATGACCTGCATCCGCCGACCGACCGCGATCGCCGACACCGCGGCGGCGATGGTCATATAGAACGTGTTCGACAGGTCCGCGGCGAGAAAGCCGATGGTGTCCCGGCTGCCCGACCGCAGGCTCGCCGCCAGGGCGTTGCGGTGGAAACCGAGTCGGGCGATGGATGCGTTCACCCGGTCGATGAGCGCCGCGTCGACGTTGGGCTGGGCGTTGATGACCCGAGAAACGGTCTTGAGGCTCACTCCGGCATCGGCGGCGACGTCCACCATGGTGGGGCGACCGCTCTTGCGCATCGAGTTCCCTCCCGCGACGTTTCGGATCGATCCTACGGAGCCGAGCCGCCCACGGCGCAGATCAGCGTGCCACCGCGACCAGGGCGCTTTCGTCGCGCGACGCGATCGCCGCGGCGAAGATGCGGTGGGTGAGGGCGGCCTCCTCCGGCCGGACGGTGCCGAACCGGTCGCCGAGGTCACCGGTGTACTCGGCGAGGAACGCGGCCCACATCTGCAGGATGGCGTCCGAGAATCCCGACTCGAAGTTCGCGCCGGTGACCGTCGGCCACACCGACTGGCTCCCCGAGTCGATGCGCTGCCAGCTCTGCTCGCGACCGACCCCGGGCACGTCCACGACGGCGAAGACCTCGACCGACTTGGGATTCTTCGTGCTGAACCGCACGCCGCCATCCATGCCGACGGCCTCGAACTCCCAGGTGTTCTTCTCGCCGGGAGCGATGCGCTTGGTCTCGGTCGTCAGCACGAACGGCGCGCCCTCGTGGGTGGTCCAGCTGTGGATGACCGCGTTGTCCCACGTGTCGCAGGGGAGGAGGTCGCCATCGGGTCCGGCGCGTTCGGTCACGATGTCCTGAAGCAGTGCGACCACCCGCTCGGGCACCCACCCGAGCCGCAGGGGAACATGCCAGGTGTGCATGCCGAGATCGTTCATGACACCGGCCTCGCCGCAGAACTGCTTCTGCCGCTTCCAGTTCAGCGGCTTCGCCGGATCGAGGTCGCTGGAGTGCAGGAAGGTGCATTTCGCCTCGATGACCCGACCGAGCGCCCCGCTGCGGATGTAGTCGACGGCGGCCTGGGCGCCCGGGAAGAACGGCATCTCGCTGGAGACGCGGACGAACGACCCGGGGGTTTCGTCGATGGCGCGGACCACCGCATCCGCCGCCGCCCCGTCGATTCCGAACGGCTTCTCAGCCAGGAGGGCCTTGCCGGAGCGGATGGTGTCGACGTACAGCTGCTCGTGCAGGTCGTGCCGCACGGCGATGTAGACCACGTCGATGCCGGGATCGGCGAGCAGTTCGCGATAGTCGGTGACTTTGAGGCGCACGGTCTCGATGCGGTCGAACCACTCCATCGCGGCGGGGTTGATGTCGCACACCGCGACGAGCTGCGGGTCGGCGGGATGGTCGAGGAGGGCGGGCCAGCGCCGGAGGGCCGCCGCGATCTCGCGTCCCATCAGGCCGCCGCCGATGATGCCGACGTTCACGCGCCGTGATTCGGTCATCGCTGACCTCCGATGAGGGCGAGGGCGTCGTCGACCGAGGCGTCGTCGTGCACGACGGCCATGAGCGCCGCGGTGATGCCGGCCGGATGCGGATGCTGGATGACGTTGCGGCCGTAGACGATGCCGCGGGCCCCCTGCGCGAGGACGGCTTTGGTGCGCTCGAGGAGCGTGCGGTCATCGACGCGCCCGCCGCCGCGCACGAGAACGGGGGTGTCGGCGGCGGCCTGCACGACGAGGTGGTAGTCCTCGATGTCATCGGTGGGGTCGGCCTTGATGAGGTCGGCCCCGAGTTCGCGAGCCTGGCGGACGAGCGTGACGATCTTCCGGGTGTCACCGTCGACCATGTACCCGCCCTGGCCGGAGTTGGTCTGCATCACGAGCGGCTCGATCATCAGCGGCATCCCGTAGCGCTCCGCGTCGGTGCGGAGAGCGAGGATCGAGCGGATGCACTGCTCGCGCACCTCAGGGTGCCCGGGAAGGTCGAGAAGGTTCACGCACACCGCCACCGCATCCAGTCGCACCGCGACCTCGATCGCGTCGGGAACGTGGATGCTGTGCAGCGGCGACTCGAGCGGGCTGTTGTAGACGTTCGCGATGTCGGTGCGCAGCACGAGACCGGGCTTCTGCTTGCCCGGCACCGACTGCAGCAGCGGAGCCTGCCCGAGGGTCAGCTGGATCGCGTCGGGGCCGGCGTCGACGAGGGTGGCGATGGTGGCCGCCATGTCTTCGATGCCGGAGAGGAACGCGTGCTCGTGAAACGCGCCGTGATCGACGGCGACGTCGAGGGCGCGACCGGATCGCGGGTGGAAGAGGCGGTTGAGCCGGTGCTTCGTCATGGGAGGTCGTTCTCCGGGAGCTGGATGCGGGGCCGCTCCGATGCGGCGGCCCTCACAGTATGAGCAGCGTGAGACAACGTTGTCAATACGAGGACGCGCGCGCCCCCAGGCAGGTGCCCGGGCTGCTACCGTGGCGCATCGACGGAGGGATGGCATCGTGTCCGAGCTGTACGGAAGGCCCATCGGGGAGGCCCAAGAGCGTCGCGGGTCGCTTCTGCAGACCGCATCGGTCGAAGCGTCGATCATCACGGACGGACCGTCGGCGGGCATGCGGCGCATCCGGATGGTCGCGGGCGACGTCGACGTCGAGCTCCTGCCCGACCGAGGCCTCGACCTCGGCCAGGTGCGCGTGGGAGGCGTCCCGCTCGCGTGGATCTCGCCGACCGGATTCCCGCGCGCCGGCGTGCACGACGCCGATGGCCGCGGATGGATGCGGGCGTTCGGCGGCGGGCTCTTGACCACCTGCGGCCTCCTCAACGTCGGGCCGGCCGCGCAGGACGAGGGCGCGGAGCATCCGATGCACGGGCGGTTCACGTCCCTGTCGGCGGCCATCGTCCGGGCCGAAGCGACCGAGGACGAGGTGGTCGTGGAGGGCGTGATCCGTGAGGCGGCGGTGTTCGGCGCCGACCTCGAGCTGCGCCGACGGATCTCCGTGCCGGTCGGAGGACGGAGCATCCGGGTTCACGACGTCGTCCGCAACCGTGGCGCCCATCCGGTCGAGCCGATGGTGCTGTACCACCTCAACTTCGGATGGCCTTTGATCGACGAGGGCACGCGCCTCCGCAGCCCCGCGACGGCCGTGCTGCCGCGCGACGCGGATGCGGCCGCCGGAGCCGACACGTGGGACACCCTCCCCGCTCCGCATCTGCCGTACCCCGAGCAGGTCTTCGCGCATGAGTTGCCTCCGGGTCAGCCGGTCGCGGTCGAGGTCGTGAATCCGCGCGGGCTTTCGGTGGCCGTGCGCTTCGATACCGCCCAGCTGCCGGGCCTGTTCCAGTGGCGCGTCGCGGAACCGGGGACGTTCGTTCTCGGTATCGAGCCCGCCCTCGTGCCGACGATCCTCGGCCGAAGCGCGGCACGGGAGCAGGGGCTGCTCCGCCCCCTCGCCCCCGGGGCATCGATCGCGTTGGGCGTGGAGATCGAGGCGACCGGCTCGCTGTCCTAGAAAACGGAGAGCCCGACGCTCCCGGACACTGAGCGAGCGCAGCGAGACGAAGTGTCCCCGCGCGACCTCGACCCTTCGTCTCGTCGCTACGCTCCTCGCTCAGGGTCCGGAACGGAGACCCGGACGCTCCCGGACACTGAGCGAGCGCAGCGAGACGAAGTGTCCGAGTCGGATGAGCCCCGCCCGGGGTCAGGCCAAGGTGCGCACGGCACCGCGCGGCCCGCGCTCCGCGAGGAGCGAGCGCGCCGCGAGGTAGGCGGCGCGAAGGCGAGGATCGTCGACTCCGAGCGTCGGCACGAGGGTGAGGAACGCCCCGGGCTGTTCGTCGTCGGCCGCTGCAGCTGCCTCGAGCAGCTCGAGCCGCGCGTCCGAGGTGATGAGTCGCTCCTGCGGATGGCGGGCACCCCGCGCCAGACATGCCTGCCAGGCAGCGAGCACGAGGGCGCACCGTGCCAGCTCGCCGTCCGCTGCAAGGCGGTCCTGGATGACGGGCACGAGGAACTTGGGGATGCGGTCCGACCCGTCGACGATCTGCCGAGCGAGGGTGTCTGCGATCGCCCGGTTGGAGAATCGCTCGAGCAGCTGCGCCTGGTACGCCACAACGTCGATTCCCGGCACCGCATCCAGCGTCGGCGCCGCCTCCTCGCGCATGTAGCCGGCGAGGAAGGCGGCGAAGTCGGGGTCATCGACGACGTCGTGGACATACGTGAAGCCCTCGAGGAGACCGAGGTACGACATGGCCTGATGCGACGCGTTGAGCAGCCGCAGCTTCATCTTCTCGTAGGGCGCCACGTCGCTGACGAACTGTGCGCCGACGGCCTCCAGGGCGGGGCGTCCGGCCGGGAACCGATCCTCGATGACCCACTGCGCGAACTCCTCGGCGCCCACGGGCCACCCGTCGCGCAGGCCGGTCAGTTCGGCGACGGTCGCAATGTCGTCGGGCGTGGTGGCCGGGGTGATGCGGTCGACCATCGAGTTGGGGAACGCGACTTCCGCGGCGATCCACTCCGCCAGTTCCGCATCCATTGCCCGCGCGAAGGAGACCAGGGCCTCGCGGGCCACGGCGCCGTTGCCCTGGATGTTGTCGCACGAGAGCACCGTGAAGGCCGGGATGCCCCGTTCCCGGCGTCGGGCGAGTCCGGCGGCGAGGAATCCCCAGACGGTGGTCGGCAGCGTGCCGGGGACGGTGTCGGCGCGTGCGCCGGCCCGGTCGAGATCGAAGAGTCCTGTCGCGTCGTCGACCCCGTACCCGGCTTCGGTCACCGTGAGCGACACGATCCGCACGGCGGGGGAGGCGAGCTTTTCGATCACCGCCTCGCGATCATCCGGCGCGTAGAGGTGCTCCGCGACCGACCCGATGATGCGCGCCGTCGTTGCTCCGTCCGGGGCGCGAGTGACGAGTGTGTAGAGCCGGTCCTGCGCGGCCATGACGTCACGCATCCGCGCGTCGCCGGGCATCAACCCGACTCCGCACAGCGCCCATTCCGGGGATCCCCCTTCGCTCAGGGCGCGGTCGAGGTACATCGCCATGTGCGCCCTGCTGAACCCGCCTAGACCGAAGTGCACAATCCCGGATAGAGTCGCGTCTCGATCGTACGGTGGGATGACAACGTTGTCGTTGACGGAACTCAGCGTCGAGCTTTTCAAATCGGTCACGGCCGAGAGTCTAACGAGGGGGAACACAAGAAATGCGAGACTTCGAGGGTCGTACCGTCCTGGTGACGGGTGCGGCAGGAGGTATCGGCGGCGCCACGGTCCGTCATCTGGTTGCTCGAGGGGCGGATGTCATCGCCGCCGGTCGCACGGAGGAATCGCTCGCGGCGATCGTCGAGGAGACCGCCGCCCGACCGCTGGCGTTCGACCTCGAGTCGGAGGACTCGGTCCGCGAGGCTCTGGAAGGACGGGACCTGTGGGGTGTCGTGAACTGCGCCGGCTTCGGCGGCGAGATCGCCACGCCCCAGGACACCGACATCGCGGTCTTCGACAAGGTGATATCGGTCAATGCCCGCGGTTCGCTGCTGGTCATCAAGTACGCCGCCCGCGAGATGATCCGTCTGGGCAAGGGCGGCGCGATCGTCAACGTCTCCAGTCAAGCGAGCCTCGTGGCCCTCACGGGCCACATTTCGTACGGCTCGTCCAAGGCGGCCCTGGACAACATCACCCGAGTGTCGGCGCTGGAACTCGGGCGCTACGGCATCCGCGTCAACAGCGTCAACCCGACGGTCGTGATGACGCCGATGTCGGCGTGGTACTGGGGTCGCGACGACATCCAGGGCCCCTTCCTGGAGCAGATGCCGCTGGGTCGCTGGGCGACTGAGGATGACATCGCGGGACCCATCGCGTTCCTCCTCAGCGACGAGGCCGCGATGATCACCGCTGTCTCGCTGCCGATCGACGGCGGCTACACCGCCCGCTGACCGCCCGCTTACCGCTGCAAAGGGGCCCCTGCCGCGCGGTGGGGTGAGCGTCTCGGGAGGAGATGTGCGTTTCGGAGGGCTTGGATGCCGGATTTCAGCCTCCCGAAGCGCCATCTCCTCCCGTACGGCCCGGGTGGGCGAGGTGGATGCGGCGGACCCCGAGCGCCTCGGGAGGAGATGTGCGTTTCGGAGGGCTTGGATGCCGGATGTCATCCTCCCGAAGCGCCATCTCCTCCCGTACTGCCCGGGTGGGTGGGGTGGGTGGGGTGGGGTGCGGCGGGGGTGTGCGCCTCGGGAGGAAATGTGCGTTTCGGAGGGCCTAGATGCCGGTTTTCCTCCTCCCGATGCGCCATCTCCTCCCGTACCGCCCGTACGGCCCGAGGCCCCCGCACCGCGCGCGGCCGGGTCAGGCGCGGACGCGCAGGCGGAAGCCGCCCGCGTCCGCGACTACCTCCAGCTGGTCGAGGCGGTCGACGATGACGTCGGCAGCGGTGAGCTCTTCGGCGTCGTGCGTGCCGGTGATCGCGACCACCGCGCAGCCAGCCGCGCGCGCGGCGGCAATGCCGGCGGGTGCATCCTCGAACACGACACAGCTCCGCGGATCGACGCCCAGGCGTTCTGCGGCGACGAGGAAGGGCTCGGGATGCGGCTTGCCGCGGGTCACGTCATCGAAGGTCACCACGACCTCCGGGCGAGGCAGCCCTGCCGCCCGGAGACGGCTGTCGGCGATCGGGCGAGTGCCGCTCGTCACGATCGCCCGCCGCGGCGCGGAGGCGAAGAACTCCGCAGATCCCGGAATCGGAACCACGTCCGAAACCTCCGCGGTCTCGATCGCGGAGATGCGGGCGAGGGCCTCGGCTGCCCGGTCAGCGGGGAACATCCGTGCGATCAGTGCCGCCGCGGGCTGGCCGTGGCCGGAAGCCAGCAGGTCGAGGTCGATGTCGTACTCGGCCGCGAGCATGGTCCACGACCGCAGCACCGCCGGGGTGGAGTCGATGAGCGTCCCGTCGAGGTCGAACAGGGCGGCATCGAAGTGCCGCGACCACAGTGGCGCGTCCGCGGGAATCTCGCGGTGGATGCCGAGGGCCCGGAGGACGCGCGTGACCTGCTGCGCGGTCGACAGCGCAGCGTCGATCCGGACGTGCGGGACCGTCGGCGGATGCGGCGGTGCCGCCATCGCGTGCGCATCCCGGTCGGCGCTGCGCGTCGCTCGCCGGGCCGCGAGGGTCTCGGGGGTTCCCGTCATCCACACGACGGTCGGTTCCTGCCCGCACGCCTCGACGAGAGCGGTCCACGCCTCGCCGCCGGACAGCTCCTCCGTGAACGGCGCCACGACGACGGCGCCGAGTCCGACGCTGCGCTGATCGGCCACGGCGTCGCGCAGTGCGCGGTAGCGCGCGGGGCGCACGGATGACCGGAGGGCGGGGTCGTTCCAGTGCGCGTCCCCGAGACGGGGGCTCACCACGTCCTCGAGGAGGGCGTTCGTCAGGCTGTCCAGGTCGAGCAGGGGAAGGCTGAGGGAACGGGCGAGCGCCCGCCCGAGCGTGGACTTGCCCGCACCGGCGGCGCCGGTCACAGCGAGGAAAATCATCCGGTCACTTTCCATGGGACTTGACAACGTTGTCGTGCGAGGCCCACTATATCGACGGGTGGATGCCGGAGTGGGCGGGGACCCGAAATGACAACGATGTCGGAGAAGGACATGGCGCAGGACGAGATGGCGGGGACAGCGACGAACGCCGTTCGTGCGGTCGCCCACCCCCGAGCCCGCATCACCGACGTGGCCGACCGCGCGAAGGTCAGCATCAAGACGGTCTCGCGCGTCGTCAACGACGAGCCGGGCGTTCGTGAGGCCACGCGCGAGCGCGTTCTCACCGCCATCCGCGAACTCGGCTTCTTCCCGAACACCACCGCGCGCTCCCTCAAAACGGGGGGCCAGGATGCCATCGGCGTCGTCATCGACGCAATCGCCGACCCGTTCTTCGCCGACCTGGTGAGCGTGCTGGAAGAACTCGCCATCGAGCGGGGGATGAGCCTGCTGTTCGCGAGCACCGGCTTCGATGCCGACCGCGAGCGCGAACAGCTGCAACGCCTCGCCGGGCATCAGTTGCGCGGGCTCATCATCGCGCCGGTGGGCGTGACGGCCGACGAGCTGCAGCTGCTCCGCCGGCGGTTCCCCATCGTCAGCGTCGACCGCGCCCGTGACGGCATCGACTCGGTGCTCGTCGATGACTTCGGCGCCGCGCGCGATGCGACCCGGCAGCTCGTGGCGAACGGACACCGCCGCATCGGTTTCATCGGCGAAGATCCCGAGTATCCGACGAACACCGCGCGGATGCAGGGGTTCCGCGCAGCGCTGGCCGAGGCCGGGATCCCCGTGGACGAGTCGCTCGTCGTTCACCACGCCCGCACCCGCGCCGCGATGGCTTCGGCCTCCGCCACGTTGCTGGCGCGACCGGATGCCCCGACCGCCGTGTTGTGCGCCACCTCGCGCGCGTCCATCGCGACCATCGACGCGATCCGCGCGGCCGGCATCGAAGGGCTGGCCATCATCTCCTTCGGCGATTTCGAGCTGGCCGACCTGTTCACCCCTGCCATCACCGTCGTCGACCACACCCCCCGTCCGATCGCCACGGCCGCTTTCCAGCGGCTGCTCGAGCTCATCGACGACCCGTCGTCCGAGCCGCAGCAGATCGTCCTGCCCACCTCGCTCGTCCTGCGGGGATCCGGCGAACTCCCGCCGCGCATCCCGCTTGCCGCAACCCTCTCCGGAGCCGAATCATGAAGCCCGTCCTCCTCCCGCCGAACCCCGTGCAGCACTTCTATCTCGGCGGTGACCGCATCGCCGCCCTCCGGGGAATCGTCCCCGAGACGGATCGTCAGCCCGAGGAGTGGCTCGGTTCCACGGTGACCCGTTTCGGCGACGCCGAGATCGGTCTCGCCATCACCTCCGACGGTGACTACCTGCGCGATCTCGTCGCCGCGGACCCCGCGGCATGGATCGGCCAGGGCGCCGGTCGCAACGCCTCCGACGTCGGCATCCTCGTGAAGCTCCTCGACGCGCGCCAGCGTCTCCCCGTCCATGTTCACCCGCAGCGGGGCTTCGCCGCCGCGCACCTGGACTGCCCGTACGGCAAGACGGAGGCGTGGTACGTGCTCGACACCGAGCCGGGCTGCGCCGTGTACGTCGGATGGAAGGAAGCCGTCGACCGCGACGAGCTCGACCGCCGCCGCGACGCACAGGACAGCGAATGGATGCTGGATCACCTCAACCGCATCGAGGTGCGGGAGGGCATGGGCGTGCTCGTGCCCGCCGGCACGGCCCACGCCATCGACGGGGGCATCTTCGTGGCCGAGGTCCAGGAACCCACGGACTTCTCGATCCTGCTGGAGTGGTCGGTCACGACCTCCACGCGCGAGGAATCGCACCTCGACCTGGGGTTCGACACGGTCATGCCCGCCGTCAGCACCGCCGCGCTCGGCGCCGAGGAGCTCGCCTCGCTCATCACGACCGCGGGTGCCGCGCGCCCGGGGCGCGACATCCGCAGCGTGCTGCCCGCTGCGGCTGACCCGTACTTCCGCCTGGCCGTGGCCACCGGCGCGGGCTCCGCATCCGACCCGGTGGATGCCGGGTTCGCGGTCGTGCTCGTCACCGACGGCTCCGGCGCCCTGGTGTCGGGCACGGAGACGCTGGCACTGGAGCGCGGTCAGGCCGTCGCGGTCCCGCACGCGTTCGGCGCATGGCACATCGAGGGCGACGCTGTCGTGCTGGTGTCCCGGCCCGGCGCGGGCTGGCCCGCCACCCTCTCCCGAGGGGAACTGCCGTGAGCGAATACGTCGTCGGCATCGACGTGGGGTCGACGAGCATCAAGATGCTCGTCGCCACTCCCGACGGGCGTGAGGTTCTCGTCGTCAGTCGCCGCTCGCCGTGGATCAGCCTCGACCACGGTCAGGCCGAGATGCCCGCCGAGCGGGTGCTCGGAGTCGTGCACGACCTGGCCTCCGAGGTGGACGCGGCCCTGTCGCCCGAAGGGTCATACCGGATCACCGCGCTCGCGGTCTCGGGCATGGCCGAAGCGGGCGTGCTGCTGGATGCTGCCGACGTGCCGGCCGCGCCGATCATGGCGTGGTTCGACCCCCGCGGCGGCGAGCAGATCCTGAACACGCCGCCGGAGTTCCGCGCCGAATTCCTGGGCCGCACCGGCCTGCCCGTCGGGCCGCTCGCGACCATTTCGAAGCTGCTGTACCTCCGTGACGCGGGGGTCGCGCTGCGCGGCCGCACCTTCCTCAACGTTCCCGAGTACGTCGTCCGCTCCCTCGGTGGCCCACGCGTGGCCGAGTACTCGCTCGTCTCCCGCACCGGCATGATCGACCAGGACGACAGCCGCCCGTGGGACGCCGCGCTGGAGGTCCTCGGCGTGGGTCCGGAGGTCCTCGCCGAACGCGTCGGCGCCGGAACTCCGGTCGGGGTCCTCTCCGACGAGCGGATGCCGCGGGCCTTCGCCGGGGCGGCACTCACCGTCGCCGGGCACGATCACCTCGTCTCGGCGGTCGCTGCGGGGGCCACGGCGAGCGACGAGCTCTACGACTCGATGGGAACCGCCGAGGCGCTCGTGCGGGTCCTCGACGCCGCGCTCCCCTTCGACGCCCGCGAACGCCTGGCCGTCGCCGGGATCAACACCGTCCGTCACGTTCTCCCCGGCAAATACGTGCTGCTGGCCGGCACCAAGTCGGGCCTGCTGATGAGGCGGGTCCTGCAGCTGCTCGGTGTGACCGACGAGCGCGGTCGCGGCGACCTCGACGCGCGAGTCATGACGCTGCCGGTGCGTGGTGCACTCTCCGACGGGGGGCTGGCCGTGAGCGGCGCACGCAACGACGACGGCGTTCTGAAGGTCGTCGCCAACAGTGATGGGCTCTCGCCCGAGGAGCTGTTCATCGCGGCACTTCTCCACGGCAACGACATGTGCGCCGAGGTCATGGAGGTCATGGACCGTGAAGTGCCGGCTCCCACGGCGACGCTCCTGACCGGCGGCTGGTCGAAGATGGCCAGCGTCGTCCGCGCCCGCGAGCTCGTCCTCCCCGGTGTCTCCCTGTCCACGCACGACGAGGGGACGGCCTACGGCGCCGCCCTGTTCGCGGCCTACGCCGCATCCGGCGCGACCGACGACTTCGCCGAGTTCGCCGCATCCTTCCTCGCCGCCTACTCCCCCCGCACGTACTCCGCTTCCGCCGCCGGGCCGGCGGGGCGGCTCGAATGAACGGAGCGATCGTGAACAACCAGCACATCACCCACCGCAGAGAAAGGAGCTGAGATGCCCACCCCAGTACTCGAGGCACGGGGACTGTCCCGCCAGTTCGGACACGTCCGCGCGCTCAACGAGGCCGATTTCGAGGTGTACCCCGGCGAAGTCACCGCACTGATCGGTGACAACGGCGCCGGAAAGTCCACCCTCGTCAAGGCCCTCTCCGGCAACCTCGCCGTGGACAGCGGCACGATCAAGTTCGACGGCGAACCGATCGAACTCACCTCCCCCTCCCAGGCCAGCGCGCTGGGGATCGAGACGGTGTACCAGGACCTCGCCCTCGCCCCCCACCTCGACCCCGTGCAGAACATGTACCTGGGCCGCGAGCTGCCGGCGTCGGGCATCGGCGGCGCCTTCGGCTTCATGAAGACCAAAGAGATGCGCGATCAGTCCCGCGCGGCCTTCGCCGATCTCGGGGCGACCGTCCGCTCGCTCACCTCGCCCGTCGGCGAGATGTCGGGCGGGCAGCGTCAGGCGATCGCGATCGCTCGCGCGGTGCACTGGGCCAACCGCCTGGTGTTCCTCGACGAGCCGACCGCGGCGCTGGGCGTGCGCCAGACCCAGAACGTGCTCGACACCATCCGTCGTGTCCGCGACAAGGGCATCGCCGTCGTGCTCATCAGCCACTCGATGCCGCACGTCATGGAGGTCGCCGACCGCATTCAGGTGCTCCGACTGGGCACCCGCGCCGCGGTCCTGGATGCCAAGAGCACATCAATGGAGGAGCTCGTCGGTCTCATGACCGGCGCGATCACGAAGGAGGGGAACCGATGAGCACGTCCAGTCCGCCGACGGAGACCATGGCCATCGGCACCGCCGAACCGAAGGAGAGCTTCCTCAAGCACCTCCTCAAGGCGCAGGCGTTCCAGATTCTGCTGGTGCTCCTGGTGATCGTCGCCATCTTCAGCGCCCTCGCGCCGGACACGTTCGCGCAGTGGTCGAACTTCCGCCTCATCATCCAGAACGCCTCCATCCTGGCCGTGCTGGGAATCGGGATGACCTTCGTCATCATCACGTCCGGCATCGACCTCTCGGTCGGTTCGGTCCTGGTGTTCTCCGGGGTCGTGTCGGCCATGGTCATGCGTGCCATGGGCGGGCAGGGATGGGGCGTCGCGATCGTGGGCATCCTCGTCGCGATCGCCTCGGGGGTCGCGTGGGGACTGTTCAACGGCTTCCTCATCGCCAAGGGCAAGATCCCGCCGCTGATCGTCACGCTGGGATCCCTCGGGATGGCGCTGGGCTTCTCGCAGATCCTCACCGGCGGTGTCGACATCCGCCAGGTGCCGACGGTCCTGACGACCTCGATCGGCTACGGGAACATCCTGGGCACCATTCCCACGATCTCCGTCATCGCACTCGTGCTCATCATCATCGGCGCGATCATCCTGCACTACACCCGCTTCGGCCTCCACACCTTCGCGGTGGGCTCGAGCGAGATCGCGGCACGGCGCGTGGGTGTGAAGGTCGACCGCCAGCTCATCGCCATCTACACCCTCTCGGGCGGCCTCGCCGGCTTCGCGGGCATCCTGTCGCTCTCGCAGTTCTCCACCACGGCGATCGCAGGACAGTCGCAGACCAACCTGAACGTCATCGCCGCGGTCGTCATCGGTGGCACGTCGCTGTTCGGCGGCATCGGCACGATCTTCGGCACGGTCGTGGGTCTGTTCATCCCCGCCGTGCTGCAGAACGGATTCGTCATCACCGGCGTGCAGCCCTTCTGGCAGCAGGTCGCCGTCGGCGCCGTCCTCATCACGGCGGTCTACATCGACCAGGCCCGCCGCTCCGCAGCGATGCGGGGCAACACCCAAAGCCTCTGGCGCAAGTTCGTCAGCGGAGGTCGACGCGGGTGACCGCGGCGACTGACACCACCCACCACAAGAGAAACGGTTGATCACAATGAAGTGGAGTAAGAAAGGTCTCGGCATCGCTGTCTTCGGCGCATCCGCCGCGCTCATGCTCGCGGGATGTTCGTCAGGCGGCGGAAACGCCGGCGGCTCCGGCGGAGGCGACTCGGACGAGGGCTACAGCATCGCCTTCGTTCAGGGCGTCGCCGGCGACGAGTTCTACATCTCGATGGAGTGCGGCATCAAGGAGGCGGCCGAGGCCGCCGGTGCCACCGTCACCGTGCAGGGCCCGGAGAAGTTCGACCCGACGCTGCAGAAGCCGCTCGTGGACTCCGTCGTGGCCTCCAAGCCCGACGCGCTGCTGGTCGCGCCCACCGACGTGACCGCGATGGCAGCGCCCATCCAGGCCGCCGCCGACGCCGGCATCAAGGTCGTCCTCGTCGACACCACGCTCGAGGACCCCTCGATGGCGGTATCGCAGATCTCCAGCGACAACGTCGGCGGTGGAGCTGCCGCTTTCGACGCCATCAAGGAGGCGCACCCCGAGGGTGGCAAGGTGCTCGTCGTCTCGATCGACCCGGGCATCTCGACGTCCGACGCTCGCGCGGAAGGCTTCGAGCAGGCGGTCGCGGAAGACGAGAACTTCGAGTTCCTCGGCATCCAGTACAGCCACAACGAGCCGGCCACCGCGGCAGAGATCGTGACGGCGGCGCTGCAGAAGGACCCCGACATCGTCGGCATCTTCGCGGCCAACCTGTTCGCCGCCGAGGGCACCGCCACCGGTGTGCAGCAGGCCGGCAAGACCGGTGACGTCACCATCGTCGGCTTCGACGCTGGTCCCGCCCAGGTCGAGCAGCTCCGGGGTGGCATCGTGCAGGCGCTCGTCGCGCAGGAGCCCGCCACCATCGGCAAGGACGGCGTCGAGCAGGCGATCGCGGCTCTGGACGGTGAGGAGACCGAGGAGAAGATCGAGACGGGCTTCACCATCATCACCGAGGACAACATCGACGGCGAGGGCGGCGAAGCCGCTTACGTTTCCTCCTGCTGATCCGGTCGTGGCGGCCGGAGCCTTCCGCTCCGGCCGCCACGGCATCTTCTGCGCGCAGCACCACCTACGGAGCAACATGAACTTCCCCGACCTGGCCGGACGCACGGCTGTCATCACCGGCGGCGCCCGAGGCATCGGCTACTCGCTCGCCTCCGCCCTCGCGCGCCAGGGCGTGCACATCGGCCTGCTCGATCTCCTGCCCGAGGTCGCGGACTCGGCCGAACAGCTCGCCGACGACTACGCGGTGCAGACGGCGTCGGCCGTCGTCGACGTCACCGACGCGGCGTCGGTGGATGCAGCGTTCGCCCGCGTGCAGGAGCGCCTGGGTGTCGCCGACATCCTCATCACCGCCGCCGGCATCACGATCTGGGGCGACTCGGCCGAGGTCGAGCCGGCCACCTGGCGGAAGGTGATCGACGTCAACCTCAGCGGCACGTTCTACAGCACCCAGGCCTTCGCTCGTCCGCTGCTGGCCGAAGGCCGGGAGGGATCGGCCATCCTCATCTCCTCCATGTCGGGCCGCATCGTCAACGTCCCGCAGCGCCAGGCGTCGTACAACGCCTCCAAGGCTGCGGTCGACCAGCTCACCAAGTCGCTCGCCGTGGAGTGGGCGCCGGCGCTGCGCGTCAACGCGATCGCGCCGGGCTACATCCTGTCCGACATGACGCGTCAGTTCACCGAGGCGAACCCCGACCTGGCAGCCCAGTGGGTCTCCGCGATCCCCGCCGGCCGCATGGGCGAGCCCGCGGACCTCGACGGCCTCGTTCTCCTTCTCGCCTCGTCGGCCTCGTCGTATCTCACCGGGCAGACGCTCGTGATCGACGGCGGCTACACCGCCATCTGAGCATGTCTGCGACGACGTCCGCCGCCTTTCTCGCCGTCGATCTGGGTTCGTCCAGCGGGCGGGTGATGCTCGGCGTCCTCGATGGGGAACACCGGCGGATGGCGGTCAGCGAGGTCGCCCGATTCGCCAACCGTCCCGCGGCGTTCCCCGAGGGCCTCGGCTGGGACCTCGAGGCCCTCCGCGAGGGCGTCCTCGATGGACTCGCCGACGGCTGCCGGGCTGCCGCATCCCTCGGCGCCGAGATCCGGGGCATCGGCATCGATTCGTGGGGCGTGGACTACATCCGCGTGCGCCCGGACGGCACGGTCCGGCCCTTCTCCCGCCATCACCGCGACGTCGATGCGGCGTTCGCGGCGGGGGGATCCGCAGAGCGCGACGTCGCGGCGGATTACGCCGTGACCGGCGTCCTGGACCAGGCGATCAACACCGCGCATCAGCTGCGCCAGGATGCCCGCGACGGCATCGGGGCGCCGGAGGACACGATCCTCCTCGTCGCCGACGCCTTCGTCTTCTTCCTCACCGGCACGGTCGCCGCCGAGCGTTCTCTGGCCTCCACCACGGCGCTGGTCGCTCGCACCCCGGACGATTGGTCGGCCGGGCTCGCTGCGGGCCTTCCCGCCACACTGCCCCCGCTGGTGACCGCCGGGCAATCGGCGGGGCACACGACCGCCGAGGTCACGACGCGGATCGGCGCTCCCGAGCCCGTCCCGGTGTGGCACGTCACGGCGCACGATACCGCGGCGGCCTTCGCTGCCGTGGTCTCCCCGGACGACGGCGCAGACCTCACCGGTGTGGTGGCGTGCGGCAGCTGGGCGGTGGCGGGCGTCGCGCTGCCCGCACCGGTGCTCACCGAGGCGGCGCGGACACGCGGGTTCACGCAGGAGACCGGCGCGGAAGGGGCGACGCTTCTCGTTCGAAACCTCAGCGGCATGTGGCTCCTGCAGCAGGTCACGCGGGAGTGGGCGGAGCAGGATGGTGCAGGCGACGCGCCCCTCCCGCACCTGGACCGGCTGCTCGCAGACGCCGCCGATTCCGATTACGCCGGATGCTTCGATCCCGCCGACACCGCTCTGCAGGCGCCGGGCGGGCTCATCGGTCGCCTGACGGCGCGGTGCGCTGCAGATGCCGGAGCGCCCCCGTCTACGCGGGCCGACCTCGTTCGCGCCATCCTCGTGAGTCTCGCCCGCGCGTATGCGAGCACCATGACCGACATCGCCCAGGTCACCGGTCGCCCCGTGACCGCCCTGCGCCTTGTCGGAGGGGGTTCCCGCGGTGAGCTGCTGGGCTCGTTGACGGCCAGCGCCGCGGGCCTGCCGGTGACCGCGGGACCCGCGGAGGCGTCCGTGCGGGGGCTGCTGCTGCAGCTCGCTGTCGCCGCCGGAATCGTGCCCGACCTCACTGCCGCGCGCCGTATGGACGTGGACGACGGCGAGCCGTCGCCACGTCTCTTCCCCGCTACCCGCCGATCGGCCGCGACGGCCGTCGCGTCATCCGCGTTCCCGTCCCAAGGAGATTCATGACCGACCACGCCCGCGAAACCGTCGTCGACCTGTCGCGCCGGCTGGGGGATCCTGCGGCCGACGCCGCCCTGCTGGGCGAGGGCAACACCTCCGTCCGCGTGGGTGAGAGCATGCTCGTCAAGGCGAGCGGCGCTGTCCTCGGCGACGCGAAAGCGGAGGACTTCGTGCGCATGGATTTCGCCGAGGCTCTCGCCGTCATCGGCGACGACCGTGCCGGCGACGCCGAGGTCGACGCGCTGTTCACCGCCATCGCCGCCCGGGAGGGTCGGCGGCCCTCGGTCGAGGCGCTCCTGCACGTCGTCGCGTACGACGCCACCGACGCGCAGGTCGTCGCGCACAGCCACCCGACGAGCGTGAACGCGCTGCTGTGCTCGCGCTCGGCCGAGCTGCTCGTGGACGGCGCGCTCTTCCCCGACCAGATCGTGGTGCTCGGTGCCACTCCGCTCCTCGTGCCGTACATCGACCCGGGTGTGCGGCTGGCCCGCGAAGTCCGCGCGCTCCTGCGCCGGCATCGGGACGTGCACGGGGAGCCACCGAAGGCGATCTACCTCCGCAATCACGGGATGTTCGCGCTGGGTGCCACCGGCGCCGAGGTGCTCGGCATCACCGCGATGGCGCAGAAGTGCGCGCGCGTGATCCTCGGGGCAGGGGCCGTCGGGGGCGTGCACTTCATGCCGCCCGAGGAGGTCGCACGCATCGACAGCCGACCCGACGAGAAATACCGGCGAGCATTGCTCGCGGGGAAGGAGATCCGATGACGACGCTGCAGGACAAGGTGGTGCTCCTCACGGGCGCGAGCTCGGGGATCGGACTGGCCACCGCGCACGCCCTCGTGGCCGAGGGCGCTGACGTCGTCGCCATCGCGCGCTCGGAGGACAAGCTCGCCGATCTCGCGGCCGACCTCGGTGATCGCGTGACGACTCTGGTGGCGGATGTGGCCGACCCCACCACCGCGGATCGCGTCGTGGCAGCGACCCTCCAGCGGCACGGGCGCCTGGACATCGTGCTGCCGAACGCCGGCATCTACGTCGGCGGCGACCTCGTCGACGCCGCCCAGGACGACATCGCGGCGCTGGTGGCCACCAATGTCACCGGCGTGATGACGCTCGTGCGGGCGGCGCTCCCGCACCTGATCGCGCAGGGCTCCGGCGACATCCTCGTGACGAGCTCCGTGTCGGGCCATCAGGACATCGAGTGGGAGCCGGTGTACTCCGCCAGCAAGCACGCCGTGCAGTCGTTCGTCCACACCGTGCGTCGCCAGACGGCGGCCACCGGCGTGCGGATCGGAGCCATCGCGCCCGGTGTCGTGCTCAACCCGCTGTGGGGGTTCGCCCACGACTCGCCGGAGGAGGCGGAGCGCATCGCGGCCGGCACCGGCATCCGGTCCTCCGATGTGGCCGAGGCGATCGTGTTCATGCTCACCCGCCCCGCCCACGTCGTCGTCCGCGACCTCGTCCTCCTTCCGACCGGTCAGGACATCTGATGGCGTGGCCGACTGGCGGCATGGCGGCTCTCGTCTTCGCGGCGCCCGGTGTCGCGGAATGGCGACAGGTGCCGATCCCGCCGGAACGGGAGGGCGCCGTGCTCGTCCGTGTGGAGCGCGCAGGCATCTGCGGCACGGACCTGGCCCTCCTGGACGGATCGATGGGCTACGTGGAGTCGGGCCTGACCCGCTACCCGATGCGTCCGGGCCATGAGTGGTCCGGCACCGTGGTCGCCGTCACGGATGACGTGACCGACGTCCGGGTCGGTGATCGCGTGGTCGGCGAGCCCTTCCTCAGCTGCGGGCGCTGCGCGCTGTGCCGAGCCGGGCGGCGCGACCAGTGCCCGACGCGCGACGAGATGGGGGTGCGCGGCGATGCGCCGGGAGCCCTGGCGGAGTACGTCGCGGTCCCGGTCGAGAATGTCGCGGTCGTCCCCGCGGGCGTCGACCCGTCCGCCGCCGTGCTTGCCGAACCGCTGGTCACCGTGCTCCACGCCCTCTCGTCGCTGCGGCTGGAGGCGGGCGAATCACTCGGGGTCATCGGTGCAGGAACGCTCGGGATGCTGGCTGCCCAGGTCGCCCGCGCGACCGGTGCGCGCGTGACGATGTACGCGCGCGGTGACCGGGCCGAGCGCGCGCGGGACTGCGACGCCGATTTCGTCCGCACCGCCGATGCGGAAGAGGACCGCCACGACGCCGTGATCGAAGCGTCCGGCGGCGACGGATCGCTCGGTCTGGCGGTGCGACTCGCCCGTCCGGCAGGGCGCGTGGCGCTCGTGGGCGTCCCCGGTCGCCCCGAGGGCTTCGACGCGATGCCCGTCGTGGTCAAGGGCCTCCAGCTCACCGGCATCCTCGGCGGGATCCCCTTCCTCGCGCGGGCCGTGCGGCTTCTCGCCGACGGTGTGGTGCGTCCCGACACGATCATCGACGCCGTGCTGCCGGCCGACCGTGCGGCCGAGGCGCTCGAGATCCTGGCCGGCGGGCGGACGAGCCGTCCGAAGATCGTGCTCGACCTCAGCGACGTGCCGCCGGTCGCACCGGGCGCGGCGGCCGCCGCGGCGGCGCCGGACTCGGCCGGGGGCCCCGCATGAGCGTGCCGACCGTCGCGATCGACGATCTCGTGGCCCGGGTGCGCGCGCTCGCCGCCGGCACCGAGCGGATCGTGCTCGGCATCACCGGTGCCCCCGGCGCGGGCAAGAGCGTGCTCTCCGACGCCCTGCTGAGCGCCCTGGGCAGGGACGCGGTGCTCGTCGGAATGGATGCGTTCCACCTCGCCGACGCGGAGCTGGCTCGCCTGGGCCGCAGTGGCCGCAAGGGCGCGCCCGACACGTTCGACGTGGACGGCTACGTCGCCACCCTCGACCGCATCCGCGCGCGCGACCGCCCCGTCTACGTGCCGGTGTTCGATCGTGGGCTCGAGGCGGCGATTGCCGGTTCCGTCCGTGTGGATCCCGAAGTGCCGGTCGTGATCACCGAGGGCAACTACCTCCTGCTTTCCGACGGGGGATGGGAGCGGGTGCGCCCCTGTCTCGACGAGGTCTGGTTCGTCCAGCCCGACGAGGCCGAGCGGCAGCGGTGGCTGATCGCCCGTCACGAAAGCTACGGCCGCGACCCCGACGCCGCTCGCGCGTGGGCCCTCGGCACCGATCAGCGCAACGCCGAACTGGTGCAGACCACCGCGCACCGCGCCGACCGCGTCTTCGCGGTCGATTATCGAAGGGACGTCCGCGCATGACGCTGACGAACATGTCCGCGCTCCTCGAGGATCACCGCGCCGTCGGCGCCTTCAACTTCGTGCAGCTGGAACTCGCGGAGGCGATCGTCGCCGGCGCCGAGCGGGCGGGCGTGGGCGTCGTGCTGCAGCTGTCGGAGAACGCCGTGCGTTTCCACGGCGGACTCGTGCCCGCAGCATCCGCGGCGCTGCAGCTGGCGGCATCCGCCCGTGTCCCCGTGCTCGTGCACCTGGACCACGCCACCGACGAGGAGCTCGTGGATGCGGCGCTCGCCGTCGGGGTGCGCTCGGTGATGTTCGACGGCGCGCACCTGACCGACGCGGAGAACGTCACCCGCACCCGTGCGGTCGCCGAGCGCGCGCATGCCGCCGGCGCATGGGTCGAGGCCGAGCTGGGGGAGATCGGCGGCAAAGGCGGTGCGCACACGCCCGGTGTGCGTACGGATGTCGAGGATGCGGTGGCCTTCGTCTCCGCGACCGGGGTCGACGCCCTCGCGGTGGCCGTCGGCAGCAGCCATGCCATGACCGAGCGCGCCGCGACGCTGGACGAGGGGCTGATCGCCCGCCTGGCCGCGCGCCTTCCGGTACCACTGGTGCTGCATGGATCGAGCGGGGTGCCCGACGCGGGCATCGACGGCGCCATCCGGGCGGGAATGCGCAAGATCAACATCGGCACGCACCTGAACGTCGTCTTCACGGGTGCCGTCCGAGCGGCGCTCGCCGCCGACCCGTCCGTCGTCGACCCGCGCACGTACGTCCGGCCCGCGCGGGATGCGGTCGCCGGGGAAGTCGCCCGGATGCTGCGCCTCATCACGCACGGCGATCCGTCGGCGGGGGCCGAATCGTGACGGCATCCCGGGTCGTGACGCTCACCCCCGCCGGGGCCATCGACGCCACCTACGTGGTCGCCGGCTTCGAGCGGGGCGACTTGGTGCGCGCCTCCGGGTACACCCGCGAAGTCAGCGGGAAGGGCGTGAACCTCTCGGCCGCGATCGACCTCGCCGGCGTTCCCACGTCCGCCGTCGTCGTGCTCGGAGAGGATGACCTCGCCTTCGCCGGCCGGTCGCCGCAGGCCCCGCTCCTGCGTATCGTGCCCATCCCCGGGGCGACGCGCGTCAACACCGCGATCCTCGACTCCACGGGTGCCACGACCAAGGTCAACGCTCCCGCTCCGCCGTTGCCGGCCGACGCGTGGGAGCGGGCGGTCGACACCGCCGTGGCCGAAGGCCGCGCGGGCGACTGGCTGGTGCTCTGCGGAACGCTGCCCGGCCTCGCCGGTGTGGATGACGACCCCGTCGACCCCGCCTCGCTGTTCGCCCGTGCCCGGGAGCGTGGCATCCGCGTGGCCGTCGACACCAGCGGTGCGGGCCTGGCACGCCTCCTCGAGCGCACGCCCGACCTCGATCTGATCAAGCCGAACACCGCCGAGCTCGCCGAACTCACCGGCCGCGCGCTGTCGACCATCGGCGACGTCGTCGCCGCCGCACGGGAGCTCCTCGGGCGCGGCTTGCGGCTGGCGTACATCAGCATGGGCGCCGACGGTGCGCTCGCCGTCTCGCCCGACCAGGTCGTGCACGCGATCGCGAGACCCGTCCGTCTGGGCAATACCGCCGGCGCAGGGGATGCCTCGCTCGCCGGCTTTCTCGTCGGTCTCGGCGAGGGCGGGTCGGACCCACTCGCGTCGGCCGTGGCACGCGCGGCATCCTGGGGTGCGCACGCCGTCGCGCAGAACAGCACGATCCTCCCCGGGATCGATGGCGCTCCCACGCCGACGGTGACGCCGACCCCCGATCCGGCCACACCGCTGTCCGAGCCCGCGTCCTGACCCGCCGGCCGCGGATGGTGGCAACGCTCCGGACCCCACGCCCGCGGCCGCCGAGCACCTCCCGCATTGACACGGGGGCTCCGGAGAGGCACCATAGGGGGAGCGCAAGTCACCGGTGTCATGGCTGAATTTCCGGGGTTTGTCGTTTTGACTTCACCGAAAAGGAAACGCGCATGAACGCACTGACCACACCCGAGCGACGTGGCATGCAGGCGATCTCGACGCCCGACGGCCACATGTTGATCGTGGCGGCCGACCAGCGGAACGGGATGAAGGCTGCGATCCTCGATGCCCCGAACGGGTCGTCGGCGATCACGAAGGCCGAACTGGCCGAGGTCAAGGCCGACCTCGTCCGTCACCTCGCCAACCACGCGCCCGCCATCCTGCTCGATCCCGAGGTCGCCCTTCCCGCGATCGTGGACGACGGCGTGCTCGCGCGAGACACGGCGCTCGTGGTCGGGCTCGACGCATCCGGTTTCGAGGAGGTCGACGGCCTTCGCTTCACCAAGTTCGTCGACGGCGCCACGGCGGTGACCGTCCGTGATCTCGGCGGGAACGTCGCGAAGATGCTCTGGTACGTGCGCCCCGATCGACAGGATGCGGATTCCCGCGTCGCGGACGAGATCCGCGACCTCGTTGCCGCGTGCGAGGCCGAAGGGGTGCTGCTCATCGTCGAGCTGCTGACCTACCAGCTCGAGGGGGAGAGCGACGAGGAGTACGCCGCCGCGTTCCCGAGCCTGGTCGCCGACGGTGCCGCGCTGGCCGTGGCCTGCGGGGCGAAGGTGCTCAAGCTCCAGTACCCCGGCAGTGCCGAGGGGTGCGCAGCGGTCACCGCCGCCGCCCTGGGTGTGCCGTGGGCCGTGCTCTCCGCCGGAGTCGACCATGAGACCTTCATCGGCCAGGTCCGCACCGCCATGGCCGGCGGCGCTGCCGGAGCGATGGCCGGCCGCTCACTGTGGAAAGACAGCCTGTCGTACTCGGCAGAGACCCGCGAGGAGCTTCTCACCTCGCGCGCTCTGGTGCGCCTTCGCGAACTGGCCGACGTGGTCGACGGACGCTGAGCACACCCGATCACGCCGGCCCGGCGCTTCGGCGGCGGGCGGTGAGCGCGGCCCTGTGCAGGGCGCGCCGCAGGGTCGCTCGCGGGATGGCAGGATGACGGCGTGACGACCATGCGAGAAGTGGCCGCGCGTGCCGGGGTCAGCGCCAAGACCGTTTCGCGCGTCTTCAACGACGATCCCCATGTGCTTCCCGCCACGCGGGAGCGCGTGCAGGCAGTGATGCGCGAGCTGAACTACGTGCCCAACGTTCTGGCGACGACGTTCCGGGCCGGGCGCTCGTCGGTGATCGGGGTGGCCGTCCCCGACATCGTGGACCCGTTCTTCGCCGCCATCGCCCGGGCGGTGGATGCGGTGGCCCGGCAGGCCGGGATGTCCACGCTCGTCACGAGCCTCGGCGATGACCCCGCGGATGAACGGGCCACGATCGAGTCGCTCCTCGGCCGGAAGCTCTCCGGGCTCATCGTCGCGCCCGTGGCCGACGACCAGTCGTACCTCGACCGCTGGCAGGAGTCCACGCCGATCGTGTGCGTGGACCGCGCACCTCGTGGCCTCCGCACCGACACGTTCACCGCCGACGACGAGGGCGGCGCCCGCATGGCGACCGCTCACCTCGTCGAGCATGGGCACCGCCGCATCGCGTACCTCGGTGACGTGCTGGAGCGCTCGACCGAACAGGCGCGCCTGGCCGGATGGCGCTCCGCACTCCGCGATGCGGGGATCGAGGTCGACGAGGAGCTCGTCGCCGGGAGCGTCGCGACCGCCACGGACGCCGAGAGTGCCGTCGCGCGCGTGTTCGGGCTCGCCGACCCGGCCACCGCGGTCTTCTCGGCCAATGCTCGGACGACGATGGCGCTCGCCCGGGGGCAGCGCGAGCATCCTCTGCCCCTGGTGGGCTTCGGCGACTTCCCGCTCGCGGATCTGCTCCTGCCCGCCATCACGGTGATCGATCAGAACCCCGAGCGGCTGGGCCGTCTCGCCGCGGAGCGCGTCCTGTCGCGCCTCTCCGCGCCCGACGCCGAGGCGCTCCCCGCGGTCGTGGACGTCAGGCTCATCGAGCGCGACTCCTGCCTTCCCCCCGCCTGACCCGCCCTCCCTCGCGCCACTGCGCGAGAAACGACATTCCGGACGAGACAGGACGCGTCGCGCCGTTTCTCGTCCGGAACGTGGTTTCTCGGGGAGGGTGCGGGGAAGGTCAGGCGCGGAGGACGCCGTTGCGGCGGTGCGGCAGCGCGGCGAGGGCATCGTCGCGCAGCACGGGCGGCAGGAGCCGCTCCGGAGCATCCTGGAAGACCAGGGGGCGGAGGAACCGGCGGATGGCGGTGGCGCCCACCGACGTGTGGAGGGACGTGGTCGCCGGCCACGGGCCGCCGTGCTGCTGCGACCAGGTCACGGCGACTCCCGTCGGCCATCCGGCGAAGAGCACGCGGCCGGCGCGCTGCTGCAGGATCTCGAGCACGGCGTCCACGTCGTCGCCGGGCTCGCTGTGCAGCGTCGCCGTCAGCGCGCCCTCGACGGCTTCGAGGGCGCGGCGCAGGTCGTCGTCGCCGTCGTAGCGGATCAGGAGCGTCACCGGCCCGAAGCATTCCTCGAGCAGGGTGTCGGGGCGCTCGGCAACCGCCTCAGCGGTCGTCGCCAGCACGACGGGCGTGGCGATGGATGCTCCCTCCTCGGCCTGCCCGAAGAGCACCTCGACCGATGGATCCGATGACAGGTGCGCCACCCCCGCGGGGAAGGCGGCGGTGATGCGGTCGGTCAGGAGCGGGCCGCCCGAGGCGTCCGCGGCGCCGCGGGCCACCGCATCCTCGAATCCCGTGCTCCGCGGAATGAAGACCACGCCGGGCTTGGTGCAGAACTGCCCGACGCCCAGGGTGAAGGATGCGGCGAGGCCGCGGGCGAGCTCGTCGCCCCGCGCGGCGATCGCGGCGGAGGTGATGACGACCGGATTGACGCTGCCGAGCTCGCCGTAGAACGGGATGGGGTCGGGCCGTCCGGATGCGAGGTCCAACAGCGCCCGCCCGCCCGAGAGCGATCCGGTGAACCCTGCGGCGCGGATGACGGGATGCTGCACGAGCGCGTTGCCCGCCTCCCGGCCTTCCACGAGGGCGATCGAACCCTCCGGCGCGCCGGCGGCGGTGAGGGCCTGCGCGAGGATCTCGGCGGTGCGCGCCGACAGGCGGGGGTGTCCGGAGTGGGCCTTGACGATCACGGGGCAGCCGGCGGCCAGGGCCGAGGCGGTGTCGCCCCCGGCGACGGAGAACGCGAACGGGAAGTTCGACGCCGAGAACACGGCGACTGGCCCCACCGGCACGAGCATCCGGCGGAGCTCCGGACGCGGCGGCGTGGCCGAGGGGTCGGCGTCATCGACGGTCAGTTCGAGGTACGACCCCTCCTCCACCACCGACGCGAACAGGCGCAGCTGTCCCGTCGTGCGGGCCACCTCGCCGCTCAGCCGTCCGGCCCCGAGCCGCGTCTCCTCGTCGGCGATCGCGACGATCTCGTCGTGCGCGGCATCCAGCGCGTCGGCGGCGGCGCGGAGCCACGACGCGCGCTCGGATGCGGTGGACGTACGCCAGACCGGCGCTGCCGCGGCGGCGGCGGATGCGACGCGCTCGAGCTGTTCCGTGGTGGTGGTCATGAGGGGTCCTCTCCAGGGGGAAGGAAACGGAGGCCGAGGCCGACATGCTCGACCTCGGTGAACTCGCCGTCGGCGATGCGGCCGGGGCTGATGCCATCGAGCGCCCCGAGTGCACCGAAATCGGCGTCCTCGACATCCTCGACCAGCGGGTCTCCGGGAAGGGTGAGGGCCAGCTGGCCGGACAGCTCGGGAAGAAGGTGCGGATGCAGCGCCGCGCCGTGCTCCTCGGCGATGCGGGCGATGCGCAGGAACGGCGTGATGCCTCCCACCCGCACGATGTTCGGCTGCACGATGTGCGCCGCTCCGGCGTCGAGGAACTCCGCGAAACGGTAGGCGGTGTGCAGGTTCTCGCCGACCGCGATCGGCACGGGGATGCGCGCGGCCAGTTCGGCGTGACCGGGGAGGTCGTCGGCGCGCAGCGGCTCCTCGATCCAGGCGGGGTGGAAGGCGGCGAGGGCCTCCATCGCGGTGGTGGCACGGTCGAGGTCCCACCGCTGGTTCGCGTCGATCATGAGGGCGCGGCCCGGCCCGAGAAGGCCGCGCACCGCGGCCACGCGGTCGACGTCTTCGGCGAGGTCGGGTTTTCCCACTTTGACCTTGACCGCGTCGAACCCGGCGGCGATCCACCGCTCCACCTGCGCGCACAGGTCGGTGGCGGAATAGTGCAGGTTCACGCCGCTGCCGTAGGCGCGCAGCCGGTCGCGCCGTCGCCCGATCAGCGCCGACACCGACCGACCGCGCGCCCGGGACTCGGCATCCCACAGCGCGAGGTCGAGCCCCGCCAGGGCGATGGTGGTGACCCCGCCGCCGCCCGCTTCGTGGAGGTGCTCCCACATTCCCTGCCACGCGGCGCCGGGCTCGGCATCCCGCCCCGGGGCCGCTCGGGCGATGTCGTGCTGCAGCAGCGCGGTGACCGCCTCGAGACCGATCTGCGGCGTCCACGAGAAGCCCCACCCCTCGGCGCCGTCATCGCGTACGACGTGCGTCGCGACGACGCCGATGCTCGTCACATCGGTGCCCCAGGGGCGGCGGAGCGGGATGCGCATCGGGTGCGCCTCGAAGCGGACGATCGCGGTCACAGCAGTGCGCGCCCCGCTTCCAGGATCGCCCCGAGGCGCTCCTCCTGGTCGGGGGTCGGGTCGACCAGCGGCGGCCGGACGCCGCCGACGGGCAGCCCGGAAAGCCGAAGCCCCGCCTTGATGAGCGAGACGCCGAAACCGGGAGTCTCATCGCGCAGCCGCACGAGGGGGGTGTAGAAACCGTCGAGCAACGCGAGCCTCCGCGCCTCGTCGCCGTCGACGTAGGCACGGTAGTAGGCGTTGGCGATGTCGGGGGCCATCGCGAACGCGGCGGACGAGTACAGCGGGATGCCGATACCCCGGTACGCGGCCTGGGTGAGTTCGGCGGTGAGCAGGCCGTTGAAGAACGCGAAGTCGGTGCGTCCGGCGTCGGCGACGGCCCGGACGATCTGCTGTGCCACACCGATGTCGCCGGTGCCGTCCTTGAACCCGACCACCCGCGGGTCCTCCGCGAGGGCACGAACGGTGTCGGCGGTGTACTGGGCGGTCGCACGGTGGTAGACGATGACGGGGAGGTGCGCCGCATCCGCGATGGCCTGCACATACGCGACGAGACCGGCCTGGGTGCCCGCGACGAGGTACGGCGGCAGCACGAGGAGGGCGTCGGCGCCGGCCTCGGCCGCGGCCCGGGCCACCTCGAGGGCGTGGCCGAGCGGACCCCCGGCTCCGGCGACGACGGGGACGCGGCCGTCGACGGCACGGGTGGTGGTGGCGACCACCTGCGCGGCCTCGGTCGCCGACAGCGCGTGGAACTCGCCGGTGCCGCAGGCGGGGAAGACGCCGCCGGGGCCGTGCTCCAGCGTCGTGGCGACGTGCTGTGCCAGCAGGTCGGTGTCGACTCGTCCCTGCGCGTCGAACGGGGTTACGGGGAAGAAGAGGATGCCGTCGAAGTCCATGTGGCGTCGTCCTTTCGAGCGTGTCGGGGGGCATCGACGGTGGCGCCGGCCAGTTCGGTGCGCCAGTCGTGCTGGGGACGCCAGCCGAGGAGCCGGCGCGCCTTGGCGGTGGAGAAAGCCGGTGCTGTGCCGGTGAGGCCCGCGGCGAGCTCTTCCGTGCCGGGGTAGAACCGCGGCACGAGGTCGGCGAGAGGCTCGCGCGCGAGTGCGTCGTCCGCGCCGACGAAGAACACCTCGGCATTGGGGATCTCGGGGAGGGCCGACAGGAGCGTGTTCACGAAGTCCGCGGCATCCCGGGCGTCGACGTAGTTGAAGATCGCGGGCGCCGACAGCGCCGGGTCGTCCAATCGCTCGCGCACCGTGTGTCCCTGCTGGGTCGGGGCGCCGTCCCACTCCTCGGGGGCGATGACGTAGCAGGGGCGGAACGCGGCGAACCTGGTGCCGTCGCCGGTCTGACGGCGCAGCATCCGCAGTGCCTGCTCGATGAGGTGCTTCGACAGCGCGTACGCGTTCCAGGGGAGGGCGGGGAGGTCCTCATCCAGGGGCAACCGCTCGGGCGTCCAGCCGGTGGGTGCCCCGTACCCGAGGACGGTGGGGCTGGATGCGGCGACGATACGGGTGACGCCGGCGCCGACGGCCCCGCCGAGCACGGACGCTGCCAGTTGCGCGTTGGTGCGGAGGATGACGTCTTCGGGTGCGCTGAAGGGCACCGCGATGGCGGCGAGGTGGACGAGGGCGTCGGGGCGTGCGGCGGCGATGGCGGCGTGCGTGGCGTCCGCGTCGGTGAGATCGATCGCCACCTGCTCGGCGTCGGCGAATTCCGCCGCGTCCGAGCGCACGCGGTCGAAGGAGACCACCTCATGCCCGGTGGCGCCCAGGCCCGCGACGATGCTGCGCCCGAGCCGCCCGGCACCGCCGGTGACGACGACCCGGCTCATGCGCGTGCGGCCGAGAGGAGCGCGATGCCGAGGTCGGAGACCTGCACGGGCAGGCCCGTCTCGAGCGAGCGGTTTCCGGCGATGCCCACGGCGATCGACCGCATTCCGTCGCGCCAGTCCGCGGGGCGGCCGAGCGGGTCGTCGCCGGGACCGACGAACACGTCCGAGAGCAGGAGCGCGTCGCCCCCGCCGTGTCCACCCGCTCCGCTCTCGATCGGAACCTCCACGGCGTCGGTCCAATGGCGCTGCAGCAGGAGACGCTCGCCCTCCGGGCGGAGCGATCCGGAGGCGCCCGCGTCGACGGCGCTGGGGTCGAGCACGGGGTGGAGGCCTTCGTCCGCGAGCACCGCGCCGCGTTCGACGACCTCGAGCTCGACGCGACCGAGCGTGCCGTTGACCGCGACGCGGTAGCCCTCCCACGGGGCGTGCGCGTTCAGCGAGTAGCTCATCGTCGCGCCGGAGTCGTAGTCGACCACGAGCGCGAGGTTGTCTTCGATGGTGATGCCGGGACCGAACACATCACGGTCGCGGAGGTAGCCGTCGTGCTGCTCGGCATCGAGGTACAGCGCCTTGAGGCGGGGATCGTCGCGCAGGTCGAGCTCGAACCCGTCGTGCTCGCCGTCGCGGGTGCCGCGCTCGGGGCGCGGTCCGATGCCGCGCGCAGCAGCGTTGTCCGCCCCGTAGAACCGCAGACCGCCGGAGGCGAAGACGCGGCGCGGAGCGGCGCCGATCCACCAGTTGACGAGATCGAAGTGGTGGCTGGCCTTGTGGACGAGAAGTCCCCCGGAGTGCTCCTTCTCGCGGTGCCAACGGCGGAAGTAGTCCGCGCCGTGCTTGGTGTCCAGCATCCAGGAGAAGTCCACCGACGTGACCTCGCCGATGAGGCCGTCGCGGATGACCTGGCGCAGCGCGCTGTTGCGGGGGGAGTAGCGGTAGTTGAAAGTCAGGACGACGTCGCGCCCCGTGCGCTCGACGGCGTCCTCGATGCGCGCGGCGCTTGCGGCGTCGATGGTGAGCGGCTTCTCGACCACCACGTCGACGCCCGCCTCCAGCGAACGGACGATCAGTTCGGCGTGCAGGTCGTCGCGGGCGGTGATGATGACGCGGTCGATGCGTTCGGCGGTGATCATCTCCTCGAGCCGGTCGGGACTCCAGATGCTCGGCGCCGCAGCGCCGCGGCCCACGACTTCGTCGGCGTAGAACTGCGCCCGGCCGGGGTTCGGCTCGCAGATCGCGGCGAGCACCGCGCGATCGGCGTAGGTGGTGGTAATGGCGTCGATGTACATCTGTGCGCGATGCCCGGCCCCGACGACGGCGTACCGGCGATGGCTCATGTCACTCCTCAGGAAACGTTTTCTCAGCGTAGCACGCAGGCCCCCGGGGGCCTCAAGAGGGCCACGCATCTTGGTCGTGACGACCCCCTCGGCGAGCCCGCGCCCCGACATGCGCGAGCCCGCGCCCTGGCGTGCGCGAGCATGTGGTCACGGCGGGGCGGCGCCCGTGTGCCGGCCCGACTCTCCGCCATGGCTCGCGCGTAACTCAGGCCGGATGGTAGGGCGCGCGGAAGGATTCGCGTGATGACGCGGGACCCGTGCGGCTCGCCCATGTTTGGGCCTGAGTTGGGAACGCGGCCGGGATGTGAAGCGGGCCGGCCGGCGGCAAGCGCGGCGGGCGGGCGGCACAGACGCGAGCGGCAGGGCCCGAAGATGCGCCCGCCTCAGGCCGGCGCGGGGCCGGTCGAACCCCGCACGACCAGATCCGCCTGCAGCACCCGGCGCTCGGGGGCGGATGCTCCGCCGAGCAGCGCGCTCATCGCCTCCCACGCGCCGGCGCCCAGGTCGGCGGCGGGAACGGCTGCCGTCGTCAGGGGTGGCGTGGTGAACCGCGCGAAAGGGATGTCGTCGAAGCCGGTGACCGAGATGTCTTCCGGCACCCGGACACCGCGCTCCGACAGCGCGCTGAGGAGCCCCATCGCCACGAGGTCGTTGAACCCGACGGCGGCGCTCGCACCGCTGGCGAGCACGGCGTCGGCCGCGTCAAAGCCTGCGTCGAAGTCGACGCCCGTCTGGCGGATGGCGATGTGGGTATCGGGATGCGCCGTCGTGAACTCCTCGATAGCCGCCACACGAGCGGCGTTGGACGCGCTCACGACGATGCCGGAGAGGAACAGCATCCGGCGGTGCCCCTGCCTGTACAGCTCGTCGAGGATCGCGCGGAGGGCCGCCCGGTAGTCGGCAGCGATCGTGGGCACACCGTCGTACGCCTCGCGGTTGACCAGTACGACCGGTGCGTTCTCCGCCACCAGCTCGGCCAGTTCGGGCGCCGGGGTGCGCGGCGCCACGAGGATGAGGCCATCGGTGCGGCGGCGCGTCTCCACGGCCAGCACACGCTCCTCGCTGACCTGTTCGGCCGTATCCGCGATGAGGATGTGGTGACCGTCGGCGGCCGCGGCCCGGCTGAGGCCGCGCAGCACCGCCTGGAACGTGGGGTTGGCGAGATCGGGCACGATGACCGACACCGTCTGCGTCTTTCCGAGAACGAGGCTCCGCGCCAGGGGACTCGCGCGGTAGTTCAGGTCCGCGGCGGCCGCACGCACGCGTTCGCTCATCGCGGCATCCACCTGGGTGTTGCCGTTCATGACCCGCGAAACGGTCGCGAGCGAGACGCCCGCCTGACGTGCGACGTCGGCGATCGTGGCTGACTTGACGGGTGAGCGGACCATCCCGCCTCCGATCTGTGCTTGCTGGGCTGGACCCATTATGTCCAGGGGCGACCGGGGTTCTGCCAGACTGACCGGCACAATGGTGCCGAACGTGAGAAAACGCTTCACGAGTGGATGGACGGCGACGGAGGGAGTGCGGTGACCGGATCGGCCGAGGATCGCGCGCAAAAGCGGGAGCGGATGCAGCGGATGCTGCGCGAGCGGGACGCGGATGCGGTGGTGCTGACCTCGCACGAGGCGCTTTCCTGGTACCTCGAGGGCGCGCGCACCCACGTGTCGCTCGCCGGCCCGCCCGTACTCGCCGTCCGAGCGGGCCGTCACGGCGATGAGCTGTACGTCGCCGCGAACGAGGCCGACCGCCTCGCCGCCGAGGAGCTGCTGCCCGAGGACGCAGCCCGCATCAAGCGCGTGCCCTGGGACGAACCCGTCGCGGAGGCCGTGGAGGGCGCGCGGGAGTCGGCCTTCGCGGCCCAGTTGCGCAGCATCCGGGCGAGCCTCCTGCCCGCCGAACTGCAGCGGTATCGCGAGCTCGGTTCGGCGACGGCCGGCGTTCTCACGACCGTGCTGTCACGCGCCGACCCGGCTCAGAGTGAGCAGGCGCTGGCGGCGGATGCGGCGGGCATGCTGCGCGGGGAGGGCATCGACCCGCTCGTGGTGCTCGTCGCCGGGGTGGAGCGTCTGGGATTCCGACACCCGCTTCCGACAGCGGGGCGCCTCGGTGACCGCGCCATGCTCGTCGTATGCGGAAAACGGCATGGACTGATTGCGAACGCGACTCGTTGGATAGCGACGGAGGATGAGGCGGCTGCGGCCGACGAAGGTGACCGCCGCATCCGGGACGTGGAGGCGGCATTCTTCGCCGCCACCGTCCCCGGTGCGGCGCTCGATGAGGTCTTCGCACGTGGAACGGCGGGGTATGCCGCGGCGGGCTTCGCGGCCGATGAGTGGCGCAACCACCATCAGGGTGGTCCGACGGGATACGCCGGTCGCGACCCGCGGGCCACTCCGCGCACGCGGGACCGCGTGCAGGAGACCCATGCCTTCGCCTGGAACCCCTCGGCGCCGGGCGCCAAGATCGAAGACACCGTGGTGGTGAGCACCGGCGGCATCGAGGTGCTTACGCGCGACGAGGGGTGGCCGACCGTGGATGTTGCCGGCCTGCCGAGACCCCGCAGCGGAGTGTTCGGACGTCAGCCGATCCCTGGTCGCTGACCCCCGGTCCCCCCGTCTCGCTCCGTCCCTTCCGTATCCCGGCCGCGCCCTGCCCGTCGGAGTCGCCCGTCCAGGGTCGCGGTTCCGCGTCCGTGCGCTCAGAGTCCGGGTTCGGGGGCGGCCCGCTCCGTGTCGGGGTTCGGGGCGGCCCGCTGAGCGTCGCGGCCGGTGGCACAACGGCTGGGTGGTCAGCATCCGTGTCCCAGGATCGGGCGGCGCTCGGCCGCGAAATCGAGGAGATCTCGCGGATCGAGGACGCCTATGGCCGTTCCGATCCTCGATTCGCGGGATCCCCTCGGAATCCGGTGCGCTGCGAGACTCGCCGGCGCCGCGGACCTCCGGGACCTCCGGGGCCTCCAGAGCCGAAGCCGGCGGTGTCGGCCCCGCGCGCGAAGATCAGCGCGGGTCGTACCGGCGGAGGCGGAACGCGCCGGCGACCGCCGCGCGCAACGTTTCGAGCGGAGCATCCGAGCCGAACCAGCCATGCGCGCGTGCCTGGACCAGGACGTTGCCGAGGGCGGTCGCCTCGACCGGGCCGGCGAGCACCGGAACGCCGGCGCGATCAGCCGTGGCCTGGCAGAGGAGCTCGTTGAGCGACCCGCCGCCGACCATGTGGATGACGTCGACCTCCCGGTCGGCCAGACGAGCGGCCGTCCGCACGGCGTCGGCGAAGGCCGCCGCGATGCTCTCGACGATCACGCGGGCGAACGCCGCGCGCCCCTCGGGCACCCGGCCGCCAGCCATACGCAGCACCGATCCGATGCGGCTCGGCATCTCGCCCGGAGCTGACAGCGACGGGTCGTTGGCGTCGAACAGCGTGGGCGGAGCACCCTCCCGTGCCGCCGCAGCGAGGAGCGCCGGCAGGTCGATGGATGCCCCGTCCTCCTGTTCCCACGCCCGCACGGTCTCGCTCAGCAGCCACAGCCCCGTCACGTTGTGCAGGAACCGCACGCGGTCGTCGACGCCGCCTTCGTTGGTGAAGTTCGCCTCGCGGGCGGCCTCCGTCACGATAGGGGCGTCGAGTTCCAGCCCCACGAGCCCCCACGTGCCGCAGGAGATGTACGCGGCGTTCGGCATCGACAGGGGGACTGCCACCACGGCGGAGGCGGTGTCGTGCGATCCGACGGCGATCACGTCGAGCGGCGCGCCGATCCGTTCCGCGAGCGCGGGAGTGAGCGAATCCACGACCGCGCCGGGGTCGATCAGGGGCGGGAGCAGGGCAGCGGGGATGCTGAGGCGCTGCGCGAGGGCGAAGTCCCACTCGCGCGTGCGCACGTCCAGAAGGCCGGTCGTGGAGGCGTTCGTCCGCTCGGCCACGGCCCGCCCCGTCAGCAGGTAGGCAAAGAGGTCCGGAATGAGAAGGCTCGTCTCCGCCTCGGACAGGCGCGCCTCGACCGCGTACTGGTAGAGCGTGTTGAAGGGCAGGTGCTGCAGGCCGTTCCGGCGGTACAGGTCCGCGAACGGCACCCGGGCATGCACCGCCGCCACGCCGGCCGCTGTGCGTCCGTCGCGATAGTGGAACGGCTCGGCCAGGAGCTGCGTGCCGCGCAGCAATCCGTAGTCCACCGCCCACGAGTCGATGCCGACGCTGGCCACGCCCGGCTCGGTGCGCACGGCATCCGCCAGCCCAGCCACGACATGACCGAAGAGAGAGTCGAAGTCCCAGTGCCACCCGTCCGGGCGCTCGACGGGTCCGTTCGGGAAGCGCGCGACCGCCTCGAGGGTGAGGACTCCCGGGCCGACCCGGCCGATCATGACGCGCCCGCTGGTGGCTCCGAGGTCCACCGCGGCGACGGCGCCTGTCACGTGGCGACTCCGCGCCGGTCGCTGAGCGTGTCGAGGGGTCCGGTGCCGGTCGCGGGCCCTTCGACACGCTCGGGGACCGCTCCTGCCGCACGGACCGCGGCTGCCGCAGCGGCGGCCCGGCCCGCCGAATGCACGACGTCGCGCCGAGTGCACGGCATGCTGGCGTCGGCACGTCGTGCGTTCGGCGGCAAGCCGTACACCCGAGGCCGATCGCTCATCGCAGGAACGCGGCGGCGACGCCGGAGTCGACCGGCACGTGCAGTCCCGTCGTGCGGGACAGCTCGGGTCCCGTCAGCACGTACACGGCGTCGGCGACGTTCTCGGGCACGACCTCGCGCTTGAGGATGGTGCGGTTCGCGTAGTACTGCCCGAGGTCTTCTTCCTTCACGCCGTACGTCGCGGCGCGGTTGGCGCCCCAGCCGGAGGCGAAGATGCCCGAACCGCGCACGACACCGTCGGGATTGATGCCGTTCACCCGCACGCCGTACTCACCGAGCTCGACCGCCAGCAGCCGCACCTGGTGCGCCTGGTCGGCCTTGGTCGCGGAGTACGCGATGTTGTTCGGACCGGCGAAGACGGAGTTCTTCGAAGAGATGTAGATGATGTCGCCGCCCATGCTCTGCGCGATGAGCGCGCGAGCCGCGGCCTTCGACACGAAGAACGAGCCCTTCGCCATGACGTCGTGCTGCAGATCCCAGTCGTTCTCGGTGGTCTCCAGGAGCGGCTTCGACAGGGAGAGTCCCGCGTTGTTGACGACGAGGTCGATGCCGCCGAACGCCAGCAGAGTCGCGTCGATCGCTGCCTGCACGGCATCGGCGTCTGCGACGTTCGCGGCGATGCCGATCGCGACATCCGTGTTCCCGAGCTCGGCCGCCGCGGCCTGTGCCTTCTCGAGGTCCAGGTCGGCGACCACGACGCACGCGCCTTCGGCCGCCAGGCGGGTGGCGATGGCCTTGCCGATTCCGGATGCGGCGCCGGTGACGAACGCGACGCGGCCCTGGTGCGACTTCGGTTTCGGCATCCGCTGCAGTTTCGCCTCCTCCAGCGCCCAGTACTCGATGCGGAACTTCTCCGCGTCCGAGATCGGCGTGTAGGTCGACAGCGCCTCGGCGCCGCGCATCACGTGGATGGCGTTGACGTAGAACTCTCCCGCCACCCGGGCGGTCTGCTTGTTCGCGCCGTACGAGAACATCCCGACACCGGGGATCAGGACGATGAGCGGGTCGGCTCCGCGCATGGCGGGGGAGTCCGCATCCGCGTGCGCGTCGTAGTACGCCTGGTAGTCGGCGCGATACTGCTCGCGCAGTTCCTTCAGGCGGGCGATGGATTCCTCGACGGTCGCCGCGGCGGGCAGGTCGAGCAGCATCGGCTTGACCTTGGTGCGCAGGAAATGGTCGGGGCAGCTCGTGCCGAGGGCGGCCAGCGCCGGGGCCTTCTCCGCGGCGAGGAACTCCAGCACGTCCGCCGAATCGGTGAAGTGCCCGACCATCGGCTTGTCGGTCGACGCGAGCCCACGGATGGTGGGGGCGAGGGCCGCGGCCTTTGCCCGCCGCTCGGTCTCGGGCAGCGCCTCGAAGCCGGCGCGCACCCCGCCGAAGGGATCGGGCCGGCCGTGCTCGGCGATGTAGGCCTCCGCGGTGCGGATGATCCACAGCGAATTCGCCTCCGCCTCATCCGACGTGTCACCCCACGCCGTGATGCCGTGACCGCCCAGGATGCACCCGATCGCCTGCGGGTTCTGCGCCTTGATGGCGGCGATGTCCAGGCCGAGCTGGAAGCCGGGCCGACGCCACGGCACCCACACGACCTTCTCACCGAAGATCTGCGTCGTGCGCGCCTCGCCGTCGGCGGCGGTGGCGATCGCGATGCCGGAATCGGGATGCAGATGGTCGACGTGCGCAGCATCCACCAGGCCGTGCATCGCGGTGTCGATGGAGGGGGCGGCGCCGCCCTTGCCGTGCAGGCAGTAGTCGAACGCCGCGACCATCTCGTCCTCGCGCTCGATGCCCGGGTAGACGTCGACGAGCGCGCGCATGCGGTCCAGCCGCAGCACCGCGAGGCCCTTCTCGGTGAGCGTCCCGAGGTCTCCGCCGGAGCCCTTCACCCACAGCAGTTCCACCGGCTCGCCCGTGACGGGGTCGGTCTCGGTGCCTTTCGCGGAGGTGTTACCGCCGGCGTAGTTCGTGTTCTTGGGGTCGGCGCCCAGGCGGTTGCTCCGCGCGATCAGCTCGGCGGCGGTGGGGTTCGTCATTCGGGGATCCTTCGAGTCAGGAGGCGGGCAGAGAGGCGGGTTCGGCGGGGAGGTCCGTTCCCGCGCGGAGGTGCGACTTCGGGCGGGCAAGACCCGCCGCGTGAGCGGACCTCACGCCCCCCAGCCTGCCTGGGTTCCGCCGACGCGCTCCGCTTCGATGCGTTCCTGGTATCCGGATGCGGCGTAGGCGGCCATCGGATCGGCAGGCAGCCCGCGCGACTCGCGCCACTCGGCCAGGGCCGGACGCACGTCGGTATAGAAGGCATCCATCACCACCGCGTTGGCGGCCAGGACGTCGTTGGCATCCTGCGCGGCGCTGAGCGCGTCGCGGTCCAGCAGCAGCGCTCGCGCAGTCATCTCCTGCACGTTCAGTACCGAGCGGATCTGGCCGGGGATCTTCTTCTCGATGTTGTGGCACTGATCGAGCATGAACGCCACGTCCGGATTGTTGAGGCCTCCGCCGCGGACGACCTCGACCAGGATGCGGAAGAGCTGGAAGGGGTCGGCGGCACCGACGATCAGGTCGTCATCGGCATAGAAACGCGAGTTGAAGTCGAACGACCCCAGCTTTCCCAGACGCAGCAGCTGCATCACGATGAACTCGATGTTGGTGCCGGGGGCGTGGTGTCCCGTGTCGAGGCACACGACAGCCCGCTCGCCGAGGGCGGCGACCTGCACGTAGGACGTCCCCCAGTCGGGAACATCGGTGTGGTAGAACGACGGCTCGAAGAACTTGTACTCGAGTACGAGGCGCTGGTCGCCCGAGAGGCGCGCGTAGATCTCGCTGAGGGACTCGGAAAGGCGATCCTGTCTGGCCCGCATATCGTTCTGGCCGGGGTAGTTCGACCCCTCCGCCAGCCAGATCTTCAGGTCGCGCGAGCCGGTCTCGCCCATGATGTCGATGCACTCGAGGTGGTGATCGATGGCCTTCCGGCGGATCGTGTCGTCGGCGTGGGTGAGCGCGCCGAACTTGTAGTCGTCGTCCTGGAAGGTGTTGGAGTTGATCGTGCCGAGCGTCACACCCAGGTCTTCGGCGTGCCGGCGGAGGGCGGCGTAGTCCTCGACCTTGTCCCACGGAATGTGCAGCGCGACGCTCGGGGCGAGGGCCGTGAAGCGGTTCACCTCTGCGGCGTCGGCGATCTTCTCGAACGGGTCGCGCGGGGTCCCGGGGGTCGTGAACACCTTGAAGCGCGTGCCGGAATTGCCGAAAGCCCAGGACGGCAGCTCGATCTTCTGGGCTTCGAGAGTGGAGAAGATCTCGGGGGAGAGAGAGTTCATGCGTGGTCGCTTTCGGTGGAGGTGGATGCAGTGACTGCGGGAGGCGCGGATGCCGGGGGCGCCGCATCCGCGAGCTGGTCTTCGAGGTGGAACACCTCGGCCAGCGGCGTGGCCGCCTGGTCGGGCCGACCGTCGAGCCCCACGAAGAAGGGGGCCATGTCCTCTTCCCAGCGGGCGGCG
Source organism: Microbacterium sp. Z10_103 (assembly GCF_058310455.1). NCBI lineage: Bacteria > Bacillati > Actinomycetota > Actinomycetes > Micrococcales > Microbacteriaceae > Microbacterium > Microbacterium sp. Z10_103. The sequence goes on along the minus strand of NZ_JBZEGK010000001.1, from coordinate 2,894,283 downwards.
ACCGCGGATGCTGCCAGGTACGCCTGCGCGGCCGCGTCGTCGTCCGTTTCGTAGTAGCCGATGAGGCGGCCACCCTCGCCGAGGAAGAGCGAGTAGTTGCGCCGTCCGGCAGCCGCGATCTCGGCGAGCATTTCGGGCCACACGGGCGCGTGGCGCGCGAGGTACTCGTCCAGTTTCTCCGGCCGCACCTGCAGCGTGAAGCACACACGGGCCGGACGAGCGGGAGAGGACATGGGCGGGTCTCTTCGGTGAGGGGCGGGCGTCTTTGCGCGGGTGAATCGTTTCATACCAGAGTAGACGGGTGGCTTCGCTCCGTCAATCAGGCCATCCTCGGCGGAGAGCGGCTGCGGTACAGTCAAGCCACCCCGAGCCCGAAAGGTCCGCGCCCGCATGACCGCCACCATCCGAGACGTCGCCGCGCGCGCGGGCGTCTCGGTCGGCACGGTCTCCAACGTGCTGAACGCCCGGACGCAGGTGGCCCCCGACGCCGTCGAGCGCGTGCGAGCGGCGATCGCCGAGCTCGGGTACGTCCGCAACGATGCTGCGCGGCAACTCCGGGCCGGCCGCAGCCGGGGCATCGGCCTCGTGGTGCCCGATGTCGGGAACCCGTTCTTCGCGGCCGTCGCACGCGGTGCCGAGAGCCGCGCCGCCGAGGACGGGCTCGTGGTGCTGCTCGGGAGCAGCGAGCAATCCGCGGGGCGTGAGGCCTCCTACCTCGACCTTTTCCGCGAGCAGCGCGTGAACGGGGTGCTCGTCTCGCCCGTATCCGAGGATCTCTCCGCGCTGGCGCGGCTGACCGCATCCGGAATTCCCGTCACCCTCGTCGACCGGGAGGCGCCGGGATCGGGGCTCGCGTCGGTGGCGGTCGACGACGAGGAGGGCGGGTACCTCGCCGCGGCGCACCTGCTCTCCCTCGGCCGTCGGCGGCTGGTGTACCTCGGCGGACCATCGGACACGCGCCAGGTCGCCGACCGGCTCGCCGGCGCCCGGCGCGCGGTGGCCGCGGTCGGAGGCGCCGTGCTCGAGGTGGTCGAGTGCGCGGGGATGACCGTCCTCCACGGACGTACCGCGGGGGAGCAGCTGCGTGAGCGGGCTGCGACCGACCGCCCCGACGCGGTCTTCGCCGCCAACGACCTGCTCGCCATGGGTGTGCTTCAGGCCCTGTCCATGCTGGCTCAGGTGCGGGTTCCGGATGACATCGCGCTCGTCGGCTACGACGACATCGACTTCGCGGCGGCCGCGGTGGTGCCGCTCACCTCGGTGCGCCAGCCTGCGGAACTGATCGGATGGACGGCGGTCGACCTCGCCCTGCGGCAAGCCGCCGGGGTGCTGGCGCCGGCCGAGTCGACCGTGCGCTTCCGCCCCGAGCTCGTCGTGCGAGCCTCCACCTCCGGCTGACGGCGTGCGTGGGCCGGGGCGGTCGGACGCGTCGAGCCGGCGGCGTGCCGCGGGCCGGCGGGCACGTCAAGCCGAGGTGTGCCGCATGAACCCGGAGGCGCGGCGGAGTCAGGGGGCGGGGGCGGCGCTGGCTGGTTCCTCCTCCGGACGTGGACGGGATGCCGCGCTGCCGAGCGAAAGCGTCGACAGCAGGCCCAGGGCGAGGAAACCCGCCGCTGTGAAGCCCGCAGCGCGGGTGCCCTCGGAGAAGGCGGCTCTCGCGTCCTCGGCGAGGTCGGCGGTCTCGGGGGATGCGGCGAGCCCGGCGATCGCGCCGCCCGCGCTGTCGACCACGGCCGAGACCGTCTGCTCCCTCTGGGTGTCGGGGATGCCCCGATCCGCGAGCTTCGCGTCCAGGATGCCGGCGGTGCTTGAGAACAACACTGTCCCGAGCACGGCGACACCGAGTGCCGCCCCCAGTTGCCGCGACGTCGACTGCGTACCCGACGCCTGCCCTCCCTCGGCCGGAGGAACGTCTGCGAGCACGACGCCGGTCAGCTGTGCGGTGGCCAGCCCCACACCGAACCCGTATACGAAGAGGAAGGGCAGCAGCGGACCCCAGGACGAGTCGGGGCCGATGGCGAACGCCACCCCGCCGACGCCGATGACCTCCGCGAGCAATCCGACCCGCACCACCCACACGGGGGCGACGCGGTTCGCCAGAGCGGCAGCCACCCCGCTCGCGACGAACGAGCCGACGGCCAGGGCGAGGAGCACGAGCCCGGTCTGCAGGGCATCGAAGCCCAGGACGAATTGCAGCCACAGCGGCAGGGCCAGGATGATGCCGAACTCACCGAGCGAGACCACCATCGCGGCGATGTTGCCGTTGCGGAACGACGCGATGCGGAACAGGCCGAGGGCGAGCAGCGTGGATTCTCCGCGCCGCTGACGACGGAGCCCCCAGGCGATGAACGCGATCAAGCCGGCCAGCGAGATTCCGAAGGCGATCGGCACGGGAGAGAGCTCCCAGGGCCACGTCCACCCGCCGATCTGCGGCTGGGTGTCGGTGCGCCACCAGCCATAGGTGCGCCCTTCGATGAGTCCGAAGACGAGCGTGGCCATCGTGATCACGGACAGGAGTGCTCCGACGACGTCCGTGCGCTGCGTGCGTTCGCCGCGCGACTCCGTCACGGTGAGGAGCACGCCGATGAAGATGATGAGCCCGAGTGGGATGTTGATGCCGAAGGCCCAGCGCCAGGAGAACGCCGTGGTCAGCCAGCCGCCGAGGAGCGGCCCGAGCGCCGCCATCCCACCGATCGTCGAGCCCCACACGGCGAACGCGATGCCCCGCTCGCGTCCGCGGAATGTCGCATTGATGATCGAGAGCGTCGTCGGCAGGATCATCGAACCGCCCACGCCCTGGATCAGGCGCGAGAAGATGAGCAGCTCTCCGGTGGGAGCGAGGGCGGCGGCCACGGATGCCACCGCGAAGATCACGACGCCGATCAGCAGCATCCACCGTCGCCCGAACCTGTCGGCAAGGCTGCCGAAGACCAGCAGCAGCGAGGCGAACACGAGCGTGTACGACTCCTGCACCCACTGAACCTCGGTGGAGGTGATGCCGAGCTCGTCCACGATGGAGGGGATCGCGACGTTGACGATCGTCGAGTCGACGATGATCAGCGAAACGGCGATGCTGATGAAGACGAGTCCGAGCCAGCGGCGACGCGACGAGTGCGGCATATCGCTAGCTTATCTAGCTATCGGCCGGATGGCCGATTTCGTTGCCGTCAAAACCCAGGAGATCCGCAAGCGGGCGGCGTCGCCCCGCGAACGCGAAGGCTCCCGGCCCGCGAAGCGACCGGGAGTGTGGCCGAGGACGCCGAAGCCCCGGCCGTCCGAAGACGACCGGGGCTCCGAGGCGGATGGATCAGAAGTCGAACTCGGCGATGTTCTCCGCGTCGAAGACGAAGGGGTCGCCGAGCAGCACGACGCCGTCCTCGCCCACCTCGTACTCGCCGAGCTTGCCGGCTTCGAAGGTGTCGCCGGCCTCGCCGGTGATGTCGCCGTCGATGAGCGACTTCGTCGCGAAGGCGGCCAGGTAGCCGAGGTCGGCCGGGTTCCACAGGGCGAACGCGGTGACGGTGCCGTCCTCGACGTACTCCCGCATCTGGTTCGGCGTGCCGAGCCCGGTCAGCGCGACCTTGCCCTTGTACTCCGAGGTGGAGAGGTAGCGCGCCGCTGCAGCGATACCGACCGTGGTGGGCGAGACGATGCCCTTGAGCTCGGGGTAGGTCTGCAGGAGTGCCGCCGTGCGGTCGAACGAGGTCTGGTCGTCGTCGTCACCGTAGACGACATCCACGAGCTCGATGTCGGGGTGGTTCGCGGCCAGCTCTTCCTGCATGAGCTCGATCCAGGCGTTCTGGTTCGTGGCGTTGGCCGCCGCCGACAGGATCGCGACCTGACCGGCGTCGCCGATCTGCTCCGCGATCAGGTCGACCTGTGCCTTGGCGATACCCTCGGCCGAGGCCTGGTTGATGAACAGGTCGCGGCACTCGGGGTTGGTGTCGGAGTCGAACGTGACCACCTTCACACCCGCCGAGCGCGCCTCATCCAAGGCGTCACAGATGGCCTCGGGATCGTTCGCCGAGATGACGAGGCCGCCGACGCCCTGCTGGGCGGCGGTCTGGATGAAGCTCACCTGCGACGTCGGGGTCGCCTCGCTGGGTCCGACCTCCTCGAATGTGCCACCGAACTCTTCGATCGCTTCCTCGCCGCCCGAGTTGGAGGTGTCGAAGTAGGGGTTGCCGAGGTTCTTCGGCAGGAACGTGATCGACAGGTCGCCGCCCTCGCCACCTCCGTCGCCTCCGTTGCTCCCGCCGCTGCCGCTGCCGCCCGAGCAGCCCGTCGCGACGAGCGTCACGGCAAGCGCGAGCGCGGCCGCGGCGGTGCCGACGCGGGCCTTTCGCTGAAGTCCGAACATCATTGTTTCCTTCCGTGGTGCGGGTGGGGTCTAAGGGAGAGACGCGCCCGACGCCTCCGCGTCGCGCCGAGCTCTCCCGTTCCTCTTGCCGAGGGCTGCCGACCTCCGGGCCTGCAGCCAGGCGAGGAGGCTGGCGGACACCACCGAGAGCACCAGAAGCACTCCGGTGATGACGTTGATGATGTCGCTCGTCACGCCGGCCAGGCGCAGCGCGCTGCCGAGGGTGCCGATGAGGAGGACGCCGGCGATCACGCCGTGGATGGCCCCGCGGCCGCCGAAGATCGACACCCCGCCCAGCAGCACCGCGGCGATGATCTGCAGCTCGAGTCCCATGGCGTTCTCACCTCGCGCGTTGCCGTACAGCAGCGTGAAGTACACCCCCGCGAACCCGGACACCGCGCCGCTGAGCACGAAGAGCGTGAACTTCGTCCGCCCGACGTCGACGCCCGAGAACTGTGCCGCCTCCTTATTGAGTCCGATGGCATACAACGACCGCCCGAACGGCGTGAGGTGCAGCAGCACGGCGAACGCGATCGCCAGGATCACGAACGGGATCATGATGACGGGAACAGGCGTGCCGGGGATGTTGGCTTTGGCCAGGTCGGTCCAGTACTCGGGGAAGTCGGTGATGGCTTCGGTGCCCAGCATCCCGACCGCGATGCCGCGGAAGAGGGCGAGCGTCCCGATCGTGACCGCGAGCGAAGGGAGCCCCACCACCGTCACGAGGAACCCGTTGAGGGCCCCCGCCGACACGCCCACCACGATCGCGAGGAGAGCGGCGATCTCGAAGGGCCAGCCGCCCGCGGTGAGGACACCGGTGACCACGCTGGTGAGCCCGACGATGCTGGCGACGGAGAGGTCGATCTCCTCGGTGATGATGATGAGGGTCATCGGCAGAGCGATCAACAGGATCGGTGCGACGTCGCGCAGCAGGTACGTGACGGTCAGCGGGCTGTCGAAATTGCGCACGGTCGCCAGCGACACGATGATCACCAGGAGCAGCAGGGCGATCACCGCGGTCTCCCGCGTGAGCAGGATGCGGCGCCACAGCGGTCGCGCGTGGGTGCGGTAGGTGCGTGCCGGGGTCACGACGGCCGGGGCGCTCATCGGCCGGCCTCCCTCTGTGCGGTGAGTCTTCGGGATTGCCGGACGGCGAGGACACGGTCGAGCACGATGGCGCCGAGGATGAGCGCGCCCACGACGGCGCGCTGCCAGAAGTCGTCGATCCCGAGGATCGGCAGGGCGCGGTTGATCGTCAGCAGGAGGAACGCGCCGATCGCCGCGCCCCACACGGTGCCCACGCCGCCCGAGATGGCGACGCCGCCGATGACCGCCGCACCGATCGCCTGCAGTTCCCACCCGAATCCGGCGCCCGAGCTGACCGTGCCGTAGCGGGCGGCGTAAAGAACACCGGCGAGGCCGGCGAGGGCACCGCTCACGACGAATGCTCCGACGACGCGTCGCGTGACCTTGAGCCCGTAGAGGTGGGCGGCCGAGGGATCGGAGCCGATCGCGTAGAGCTCCCGTCCGCTGCGGAGGTTGCGCAGGTACCACGCCGCCAGAACCAGCACGACGACAGCGATGATCGTGAGGATCGGGATGCCGAGGAGCTGCCCCGTGCCGAGGCCCCGGAAGTCGCGAGGGAGGTCAGACGCGTTGATGCGGTCGCTGCCGGCCCACGCCACGTTGATGCCCCGGTAGATGTACATCGTCCCGAGCGTGATCACCAGGGCGGGCACCTTGGCGTAGGCCACCAGTGCGCCGTTGATGAGGCCCAGGACCGCGCCCAGTATGAGGCCGCCGAGGAACACGCCGATCAGCGGGATGCCCGGGATGTCGACGAACAACCGGCCGGTGAGGTACGCGGTGAGCCCGACGACCGAGCCCACCGACAGGTCGACGTTGCGGGTGATGATGACGATCGCCTGGCCGACGGCCACGAGCAGCAGCAGCGACGGAGTGAGGAGCAGGTCCCGGAATCCGTCGGAGGAGAAGACGAACGACGGGTTGCGGGTCGTGGCGATGACGACGATGAGCACGAGCGCCACGACGATGCCGGTTTCGCGGGCCGTTGCGACGTGCGAGACGAACTTCGTCGCGGAGCTTGATCCGGGGCGGACGGGCGGGGCAGACGTCGTCAGCGGAGCGCTCACCGGAGTGCCTCCGCATCCGCCGTCGCGGCGAACATGATCGCCTCGGGAGTCGCAGCAGCGCGGTCGAACTCGCCGGTGAGGCGTCCCTCCCGCATCACGAGGACTCGATCGGCCATTCCCAGTACCTCCGGCAGTTCGGACGAGATCATGAGGATCGCCATGCCCTGCTGAGCGAGCTCGGACAGCAAGCGGTGCACCTCGGCCTTCGTCCCCACATCGATGCCGCGGGTGGGCTCGTCCACGATGAGAACGCGGGGCTCCGTGGCGAGCCACTTGCCGAGCACGACCTTCTGCTGATTACCGCCGCTGAGGGTGCCGGCCTCGGCGTCGAGGGCGGCGGTCTTCACTTCCAGCCGGCTCGCCCACACCTGGGCCGCGCGGTTCTCGGCGGCGCCCCACAGGAGGCCCCATTTGGCGAGCTTCCCGCGGATGGCGAGGGTCATGTTGCGGCTGACGCTCTCGTCCAGCACAAGACCCTGCTTGCGGCGGTCTTCGGGGACGAGGGCGATCCCGCGGGCCGTCGCCGCGCGGGGGTTGCCCTTGGGGAGCGGGGTGCCACGGAGACGGACGGTCCCCGATTCGTACGGGTCGACGCCGAAGACGGCACGCGCGACCTCGCTGCGGCCGGCACCCACGAGGCCGGCGAGTCCGACGATCTCGCCGGAGCGGAGCGTGAAGGAGACGTTGCGGAACACCCCGGTGCGGGTGAGGCCCTCGACCTCGAGGACGACCTCTCCCACGGTGGAGGGAAGCTTCGGAAAGAGTTCCGTCACGTCGCGACCCACCATCTGCCGAACCAGATCGTCGACGGTGGTCTCGGCAATGAGCGTCGTGTCGACGTACGTGCCGTCGCGCATCACGGTGACCGTGTCGCACAGCGCGAAGACCTCGTCGAAGCGGTGGGAGATGAACAGAAGCGCGCGGCCCTCGTCGCGGAGGCTCCGGGCGACGGCGAACAGACGCTCCACCTCAACGCCGCTCAGGGCCGCGGTGGGCTCATCCATGATCAGCACCTGCGCGTCGAGCGAGATGGCCTTGGCGATCTCGATGATCTGCTGATCGGCGATCGAGAGGCCCTCGGTGATGCGGTCGGGATCCAGCGCGACGCCGAGCCGCTGGAAGATCTCGGATGCTTCGCGCCGCATGGCCTTCCGGTCGATGCGGCGGATCGCGCCGACGGGCTGGCGACCCATGAAGATGTTCTCCGTCACCGACAAGTCAGGGAAGAGCGTCGGTTCCTGGTAGATGACGGCGATACCGGCGGCCTTGGACTGCGCGGTCGTCGTGAAGTCGACGGATTCGCCGTCGAGGAGGAAGTCTCCCGCATCCCGGCGGTACAACCCCGCGATGATCTTGACGAGCGTCGACTTTCCGGCGCCGTTCTCGCCGACGAGCGCGTGGATCGACCCGCGGTCCAGGGTCAGCGTGCCCGATCGCAGCGCGATGACGGGGCCGAACGACTTCACCACGCGGCGCAGCTCGAGGGCGTGGGCGGGGAGCGCAGGGGCGTCCGCTGCGACTGCCATTCGGCCTCCTCGTTGAGGATGAAAAGTACCTGAATCGATTCAGGTGGGTTTCAGATACTCTAAGGAGCGCACCAGAGCGGGTCAAGTCGCAGAGCGAACGAGACCCGATCGTGATTCGACGGAGAGGGCGGCACGATGGCGGCGAGCATCCGGGATGTCGCCCAGCGCGCGGGCGTCTCGGTGGGCACCGTCTCGAACGTGCTGAACCGTCCTTCCGAAGTCTCCGTCGACTCCGTCGAGCGCGTGAACCGTGCCATCGAGGAGCTCGGATACGTCCGCAACGACGCGGCCCGGAAACTTCGCGCGGGTGTGAGCAGCACGGTCGGATTCGTCGTCCTGGACGGGCAGAACCCTTTCTATACCGATGTCGTGCGCGGAGCCGAGGACGAGGCCATCCGCCACGGGATGGCGCTCCTTCACGGCAACACCGACGAGGACCACGCGCGGGAGCGCCTGTACATCGACCTGTTCGAGGAGCAGCAGGTGCGCGGGCTCCTCATCGCCCCCTACGGGGATGTGACGGGGCGGCTGCACCGTCTCCGCGACCGCGGGATCGCCGCTGTGCTCGTCGACCGGTTCAGCGGAGACGGCCGCTTCTCGTCGGTGTCGGTCGACAGCGTCGCGGGGGGCCGGCTCGCCGTGGAGCACCTGTTGTCGAGCGGACGCCGGCGGGTGGCGTTCGTGGGGGGGCCCTTCGATATCCGGCAGGTCACGGACCGCCTCGCCGGCGGGCGGGCCGCTGTCGAAAACGGCGATGTGGATGCGGAGCTCGAGGTCATCGTCACGGAGGCGATGACGGTCGAGGAAGGTGCCCGCGCGGGCGCGCGCATCCTGGCGCGGCCGCCGAAAGAGCGCCCCGACGCGATCTTCGCCGCCAATGACCTGCTCGCTCTCGGTCTCCTGCAATCGCTGGTCGTCGACGGGCGGATGCTGGTGCCCGACACGATCGCGGTCATCGGCTTCGATGACATCCCGTTCGCCGCCGCGGCTGCCGTGCCGCTGTCGTCGGTGCGTCAGCCCAGCCGCATGATCGGACGGACGGCCTTGCGGATCCTCCTGGAGGAAGCCGCCGATCCGACGAGCATCCCGCGGCAGACGGTGTTCCAGCCCGAGCTCGTGGCACGCGCCTCCACGTCGCCGCGCCGCTGACCGGCCCGTGGGATCCCGCGGGCCGGCCCGAGGCCTTTACGCCGAGCGCTCACGCGCGTCGCGGAGAGCGCGGGCCGAGGCCGACTGGGGAAGCGGGATCGGCGTGGTACCGGCGACCTCGTCGCTGAACTCCTCCGGAACCGCGGCGGGGATGGTGCCGATGGGCCGCGTCTCGTCGAGGGTGAGCCGGAACCGCCGCGACTCGTGCCGGCGCAGGCGTCCGGATGCGAGCGTCCACGCCACGCCGATGCCGCAGGCCACCAGCGCCATGATCGCCGCGACGAAGATCGCCACGCGCGTGCCGAACTGGTCCACCATCCATCCCACGACGGGTGCGCCGATCGGCGTGCCGCCGAGGAGGATCGCCATGTACAGGGCGAGCACGCGCCCGCGGAGAGCGGGGTCGGTCGTGGTCTGCACATAACCGTTCGCGGTCGTGAGCATCGTGACGACCGCGAAGCCGGTGAACACCAGGGTGATCGCGTAGGTGAGGTAGGTCGGCGCGAGGGATGAGGCGATCATCGCCAGCCCGAATCCGCCGGCGGCGAGGGTGACCACGCGCATGCGGGCACGGTCTCGCCGGGCGGCCAGCAGCGCGCCGGCGAGCGACCCGATCGCGAGGATGGAGCTGAGCAGGCCGAATCCGTCGGCGCCCTGACCGAACTCCAGCGCCATGGTGGACGCGAAGATCGGGAAGTTCATCCCGAACGCACCCAGCAGGAACACCATCGTGAAGATCACGAGGAGATCGGGCCGCTTTCCGACGTAGCGGAACCCGTCGGCGAGACGCGAGCGGCCGGATCCGGTGGCCCGCGGGATGAGTTCGTGCACGCGGATGAGTGCGAGAGCGATGATCATCGCGGTGAAGGTCGTGGCGTTGACCAGGAACACCCATCCACTGCCGATCAGCACGATCATGATGCCCGCGGCGGCCGGGCCGACGAGGCGAGCGGTGTTGAAGGACGCCGCGTTCAGTGCGACGGCGTTGGAGGCGTTCTCGCGCGCCACCAGGTCGGACACGAAGGCCTGACGTGCCGGGTTGTCGAACGCCGTGATGATGCCGAGCCCGAAGGCGAAGCAGTACATCAGGGGGAGGGTCATCGCCCCGGAGAGCACCAGGATGCCGAGTGCCACGGCGAGCAGCAGCATCAGCGTCTGGGTGAGCATGATGAGTTTGCGGCGGTCGAACCGGTCGGCGACCCAGCCGGTGACACCCACGAGAAGCAGCGGAGGGGCGAACTGCAGGGCCATCGTGACGCCCATGGCGCCGGCGTCGTTGTTCGTCAGCTCGGTGAGGACCACCCAGCTCTGCGCGGTGGACTGCATCCACGCTCCGACGTTGGACACCAGGGCTCCGATGAACCACAGCCGGTAATTGAAGACGGCGAACGAGCGGAACATCGCGGTCATCGCTCGGCCAGCTTCCGCATGACTTCCGCGGCGCCGGCGAGCAGGTCGCGCTCGTCGCCGGTGAGTTCGCCGAGCGCGGATTCCAGCCACGCGTCACGGCGGCGGACGGTCTCCTCGACCACATTCCGGCCGGCGTCGGTGAGATCGACGAGCACCTTGCGGCGATCGTCATCGACGGGGGCGCGGGTGATGTAGCCCGACTCCTGCAGGGAATTCACCGTGCGATTCATGGAGGGCGAGGTCACGCGCTCGCGGTCGGCGAGCGCGCTGAGGGTGTGCGGACCGTGCACCGTGAGTGCCGCGAGCACCGCGAACTGTCCGTCACTCATGGAGTCGACGGCGCGTTCGGCGCGAAGGCGACGGGCGAGGCGGAAGGTCGCCATCCGCACGTCGGATGCTGCGGCACGGAGGTCGGGGGAGGGTGTGTTCGACTCTGTCATGCCGGTCATTAGCATAGCTCATTAGCCTTGCTAAGGGAAATTGCGCGGGGTCGGTCGGACCCTAGACTCGGCGCATGCCGGAGTTCACCGACGCGCACGGGATCGCGATCGTCTACGACGTCGCCGAGGCCGCGCACCCCCGGGCAGTCGTCCAATTGCTGCACGGAGTGGGTGAGCACGCCGGCCGATACGGCGCCCTCGTCGCGGCGCTCACCGACGCGGGCTACACCGTCTACGCCGATGATCACCGCGGGCACGGGCGCACCGGCCTCCGCCAGCACCGGGGTGACGCGAGCAGGTTGGGCCGGCTCGGTCCGGGCGGACACCGCGCGGCCGTCGGAGCGGTGTGGATGCTGACGCAGCGCATCCGTGCGCAGCATCCCGGCCTCCCCCTCATCCTGCTCGGGCACTCGTGGGGATCGTTCCTGGCGCAGATCCTCCTCGACCGGCACCCGGACGCCTATGACGCGCTCGTGCTGAGCGGATCGGGGCTGCGCACCCCGGTCTCGCTCAACGCCGGCGACCTCAACAAGCCGTGGAAGAGCGCCAAGGGCCACGGGATGCAGTGGCTGTCGTCCGACGACGCCGTCGGCGCCGCGTTCGTGGAAGACCCGCTGACCACCTCCGTGCCGATCGCCCGCCTGTTCGGTGTGGCCGAGGGCGTCCGGCTGTACGGCCGACCGCGGCGCGACCTCGGCCGCGACATCCCGGTGCTGCTGATGGTGGGTGGTGACGACACTGTGGGCGGTCCGCGCAGCGTGCACCGCCTCGCCGACGCGTACCGCAGCCGCTCGAAGCTCACCGACGTGACGACGCTCGTCTACCCCGGCGCCCGGCACGAGATCTTCAACGAGGTGATGCAGGCCGACGTGCGCGCCGACCTCCTGGCCTGGCTCGATCCCCGCTTCCCGTCCCGCGCCTGACCCTCGCCTGACCCCCGCGAGAAACGACGATCCGGGCGAGACACGACGCGATGCGTGCCGTCTCGCCCGGGATGTCGTTTCTCGGGTGAACGCGCCGCTCGCCGCCGTAGGCTGAGGGGCATGCACGGCGAATACAAAGTGCCCGGGGGCAAGCTCGTGGTGGTCGACCTGGAAGACCGGGACGGGCGGATCGCAGGGTTCCACCTCGCGGGCGACTTCTTCCTCGAGCCGGACTCGGCGCTCGCCGACATCGACGCGGCGGTCAACGGGCTTCCCGTCGAATCGGATGTCACGACGATCGCCGCGGCCATCCGCGCCGCGCTCCCCGAGGGCGCTCAGCTGCTGGGCTTCACGCCCGAGGCCGTCGGCACGGCGGTGCGCCGCGCGCTCATTACAGCACCGGGATGGCGCGACTTCTCGTGGGAGGTCGTGCACGACCGTCCCGTCTCCCCGCGGATGAACCTGGCACTGGACGAGGTGCTCACCACCCGGGTCGGCGACGGGCGGCGCAACCCGACTCTCCGGCTGTGGGAATGGAACGAGAACGCCGTCGTGATCGGCTCCTTCCAGTCCGTGCGCAACGAGGTCGATCCCGAGGCCGCGGAGCGGCACGGATTCGAGGTCGTGCGCCGCATCTCGGGCGGCGGGGCGATGCTCATGGCGGCGAACTCGATCGTCACGTACTCCCTCTATGTCCCGGCATCCCTCGTGGCGGGCATGACCTTCGCCGACTCCTACGCCTTCCTCGACGACTGGGTGCTGCAGGCGCTCCGCTCCATCGGCATCGACGCGACGTACCAGCCGCTCAATGACATCGCCGGTCCGCACGGCAAGATCGGCGGTGCTGCGCAGAAGCGCCTCGCCAACGGCGGGGTGCTCCACCACGCCACGCTGAGCTACGACATGGATGGGCGAGTGCTCACCGACGTGCTCCGCATCGGGCGGGAGAAGCTGAGCGACAAGGGCACGGTCTCGGCCGCCAAGCGGGTCGATCCGCTGCGCAGCCAGACGGGGCTGTCTCGCGAGGCGATCATCGAGCGCTTCATCGACACGTTCACGCAGCTGTACGGCGCGGTCCCGGGGCATATCACCGAAGAGGAATACGCCGAGGCCGAGGCGCTGGTGGAGTCGAAGTTCGCCACCGACGCGTGGCTCCAGCGGGTGCCGTGAGCGCAGGCGAGCCCGGCTTCGCGTCGCCGGCCGGGGCCGTCCGCATCCATCAGGGCGACAATCTCGAGGTCGCCCGCGGACTGGCGGATTCGTCGTTCACGCTCATCTATCTCGACCCGCCGTTCAACACCGGGCGCTCCCGCGAACGCGCGGTCGAGACGATGCGTCCGCGCGACCGTACTCAGGCCCCGTCGCACGCGGCGTCGGACCAGGCCGCGGAAACATCCGGTTCGGCGGCGGGTCCGGCACCGCTCAGCCTGAGTACGGCTGTGGGGGTGCCGCAGCCCGCGTCCGCGGGCGAAGAACCGTCCATCCCGATGGGACCGCGGTTCGGCTTCCGCGGTCGCGAGTACGACAAGCTGCGCGGCGATCTGCGCATCTACGACGACCGCTTCGATGACTACTGGGGTTTTCTCGAGCCGCGGCTGCTGGAGACGTGGCGCCTCCTCGCGCCCGACGGCACGCTCTACGTGCACCTGGATTATCGCGAGGCGCACTACGCGAAGGTGCTCCTGGATGCGCTGTTCGGTCGGGAGCGGTTCCTCAACGAGATCGTGTGGGCGTACGACTACGGCGCCAAGTCACGGCGCCGCTGGCCGACCAAACACGACACGATCCTCGTGTACGTCAAGGACCCGCAGCAGTACTGGTTCGATTCGGATGCGGTGGACCGCGAGCCGTACATGGCGCCAGGGCTCGTCACCCCCGAGAAGGCGGCGCGCGGCAAGCTCCCCACCGATGTGTGGTGGCACACGATCGTCCCCACGTCGGGACGCGAGAAGACCGGGTACCCCACGCAGAAGCCCGAGGGGATCCTCCGCCGCATCGTGCAGGCGTCCAGCCGCCCCGGAGACCGGGTGCTGGACCTCTTCGCGGGCAGCGGGACGACCGGCGCAGTGGCGAGCGCCCTCGGGCGCGACGCGGTGCTGGTGGACGACAATCCGGAGGCCGTGGCGGTCATGCGGGCGCGGATGCCGCATGCCACGCTCATCCCTTTGCCTGATGTCCCACTTCCGCAGGTTTCCGAGCCCCAGAAGCTGCAGAAGTGAGACATGATCTGCGTCATGTCCAGCCCAGCGGCCAAAATTGCCACGAATCCCTAGGGTGAGGGCATGAGATTCGGACTCTTCATTCCCCAAGGCTGGCGCTTCGACCTCGTCGGCATCGACCCGGCCCGGCATTGGGCGACCATGCGCGACCTGGCTCAGCAGGCCGACGCCGGCCCGTGGGAGTCGCTGTGGGTCTACGACCACTTCCACACCACCCCCGTCGCCAGCGAGGAGGCCACCCACGAGGCGTGGACGCTCATGGCGGCCTTCGCCGCATCCACCGACCGCATCCGCCTCGGCCAGATGTGCACGTGCATGAGTTACCGCAACCCGGCGTATCTGGCGAAGGTGGCCGCGACCGTCGATGCCGTTTCCGGGGGGCGCACGGAGATGGGTATCGGCGGCGGATGGTACGAGCACGAGTGGCGTGCCTACGGTTACGGATTCCCGCCGATCGCCGAGCGACTCGGACGCCTGCGCGAAGGCGTGGAGATCATGCACCAGGCGTGGACGACCGGATCCGCGACGCTCGACGGGAAGTACTACACCGTGGATGGCGCCATCGTGCGGCCGTTGCCGCTGCAGGACGGGGGCATCCCGCTGTGGATCGCCGGCGGCGGCGAGAAGGTCACGCTGAAGATCGCGGCGCAGTATGCGTCGTACACGAACTTCGCCGGGTCCCTCGAGGAGTTCGACCACAAGTCGGACGTACTGCGCGGTCACTGCGACGCCCTCGGGCGCGACTTCGACTCCATCACGCGCTCGTCGAACTTCAACACGATCATCGCCTCCAGCGAGGCGGAGGTCGAAGAGCGACTGACCGCGGTCATCGCTCGCCTGGCCCCCTTCGTCGGACCGGAGCGCGCCGACGTCATCGAGCGCGAGTACCGGGCTTCCCCCGGGGTGGGGACCCCGGAGCAGATCGCGGAGCGCCTCGCCGAGCGCGCGGCCCGCGGTCTCGGTTACGCCATCCACTATTTCCCCGAGGCGGCGTACGACCGCTCGGGCATCGAGCTGTTCGAGCGCGAGGTGGTTCCTCAGCTCGGCTGACCCCGGCGGGGCCCTCTGTGGGTGTCCACGACCCGCGGATGCGGCGGCGTCGCCGTGTGCACGGCGTGGACACTCACCGGATCAGGAGTCGCGCCAGGAGTGCTGCGGGTCGTACCCGAGCAGGCGCCGCGCCTTGTCGATCGACAGGAGCGTGTCGTTCGTGCCGAGGTCGCCGTGCACCGGCACGTCCGGAAACACCTCGGCGACGAGCTCGGCGTTGGGGCGGCTCATCACGGTGTCGGCGGCGGCGATGATGAAGCGGTCGAACCCCGCGGGCGCCGCGTCGAGCGCGCGCTGGACGGCCTGCGCGCCGTCGCGCGCATCGATGTAGCCCCACAGGTTCCACTTCCGCAGCCGCGCATCGGCGTCGAAGGAGGGGAACTCCGCGTAATCCTCCGGCACCATGACGTTCGAGAACCGTAGCGCCGTGATCGAGAGGTCGGGATGCCACCGCACCAGCTCGGTCGCGAGCTGCTCCTCGAGGTGCTTCACGAGCGAGTACACCGACTCCGGGCGCGCGGCGTAGTCCTCGTCGACCGGGATGTAGGGCGGCGGTACGTCGAACGGGAGCCCGAGCACGGTCTCGCTCGACGCGTAGACGATCCGCCGGACGCCGGAGCGCACGGCCGCCCAGAAAACGTTGAACGTCGCCGTCATGTTGTTGTGGAAAGTCGCGACATCGGGCCGGAGGCCCGGAGCGGGGATCGCCGCGAGGTGCACGACCGCGTCAAGTTCGCCCCGGTCATCGCCGACACCGCCGAACGTGTCGATCACCTGGCCGTAGTCGGTGAGGTCGACGTGTACGAACCCGTCGCGGCGCGGGCCGACCGCATCCAGTGCGATCACGTCGTGCCCGGCGGTACGGAGCTCGCGCTCGACGACGGTGCCTAGTTTTCCGGACGAGCCGGTCAGTGCGATGCGCATGGTCCAGGGTCGCACGTCACGCGACGGGAACGGGCCGGTGTGCCGCATCCCACCAGTCGAGAACGCGCAGGGCGTGGAACGTCAGCCAGCGCGAGGGTTCGCCGGGCGGGGCATCCACGTCGAACCAGGTTCGTCCCTCGTGGCGGAGCTGCTGATGCCACGTTCCGTCGGCGTCCCGGGCATCGCGCACGAGCGCGATCGCGTCGGACATCCGCTCGTCGGGCGGCGTACCGTCGTGGAGCGACGCCGCGCGGAAGTAGTCGACGGCCTTCAGCACGCTGTAGAACCACCGGTACGGATACGCGAAGTGGGTCGCCCACGGGGCGTGGACCTCGCCGGTGGAGAGTCGCCGCATGAGGCCGCGTTCGAGGAGGTACTCCTCCGCCGCCCGGCGTGCCGCCGCCAGCTCCGGCGTGCCGCCGGCGCGTTGTTCGTATTCGAGGATTCCGATGAGGGCGTTCAGCGTCGAATGGAACGACGAGTGGGTGGCGCCTTCGACCCAGTCGCAGTTCCAGCCGCCGTCGCTCATGCGGTGCTCGACGAACCATGTCGCGATCGCGGTCACGTCGGCGCCGAGCCACGCGCCGTTGGCGAGCGTGTAGCCGTTGATGCACGCGTCGACTTCGCCTCCCCAGTATGGAAGGTCGTCGTACTCCCACCGCGCGTTGCGTGCGAGCAGAACCGCGGTATCGGGACGCAGCGCGTCCGGGGGGACGCCCCACTCCCGCAGGGAGTTGAGCGACCATGTCGTCGCCGTCCATGGCTGCCCCGGCTCATCGCGACGCGCGTCGGCGGGGAAGTAGGCGCCCCCCGCCCACAGGCCGTCATCCGCCTGCTTCGTCAGCAGCGCCGCGCCGTGTCCCTCCGTCGTGACCCGCTCGCGGGTCCGCTGCCACACCGCGTCGGGGGCGTGGCCCAGGTCGCGCTCGACCTGCCAGCGGAGACTGGGATCGGCGCCGCGCAGCCACGCGATGACCTCGTCGCCGTTCATGCGAGGACGATACCGCCGGCTCCCGACATCGCGCGCCCGCTCAGACGGCCGTGTAGCCGCCGTCGACCGCGTGCTGGGAGCCGTTGATGAACGAGGCGCGGTCGCTGAGGAGGAAGACGACGAGGTGCGAGACCTCCTCCGCGGTGCCGAGGCGTCCGATCGGGTGCTTCTGCACGAGGGCGTCGTACGCCTCCGGCGGCAGCCCGTCGAGCAGGGGGGTGGCGATGTATCCCGGATGCACCGAGTTGATCCGCACGCCCTGGGCGGCATAGGCGGCACCGGCCGACTTGGTCATGCCCGCCACGCCGTGCTTCGCCGCCGCATACGGCGCGGCCGTCGCCTCGCCGACGAGGCCGAGGATGGAGGACGTGTTCACGATCGCACCGCCGCCCGCGGCGATGATCGCCGGGATCTCGTACCGCATGCCGTAGTACACGGAGTTGAGGTTGATGTCGATGAGGCGCTGGTATGCCGCGAAGTCGTCGCTGTCGTCGTAGTCGCCGAGGAGGCCCTGCGGTCCGCCGATGCCGGCGTTGTTGAACGCGAGGTGCAGGCCGCCGAAGGCCTCCACGGCGCTGTCCACCGCCGCCTTCACCTGCCGGGCGTCGGAGACGTCGGCGGCCACCGGGCGCGCCTCGCCGCCGGCGGCGACGATCTCGTCGACCACCTTCTGCGCCCCATCCTCCTGGAGGTCGACCGCGACGACCTTCGCGCCGAGGCCGGCGAGGTCGAGCGCGACGGCCCGGCCGATCCCCGAGGCGGCTCCGGTGATGAGAGCGACCTTGCCGTCGAATGATTCCGTCATGTGCGTGTCCTGCCTTCCGATTGGAGCGCCCGGATTGGCGTCGGCGACTTCGATCATCGCCCGGCGTGCGTGCGCGGGGAGGCCCCTTGACGCGATCGCGCGGTGCGTCGCCTGCCCCGACTGCGCGCCTGAAAGCGTGCAGGCGGACGCCGGCGGGGGTGCGCCGAGGACCTCAGTGCAGTGCGGTCACCGAGGCATAACCGTCGCGCACCACCTCGGGTGCGGATGCCGGCCCGCCGAAGACGCGCGTCGTGCCCGGTACCGCCGACCACGCCCCCCATCCCGGCATCCCCTCGCGCACGAATGCGACGGCGCTGGAGTGCAGTGCGTCGGCCAGGCTCCGCGGCGGTGCGTCGCCGGCGATGTCGGCCACCCCCGGGGCATCCAGGCAGTCGAACCAGAACGGCACGTCCAGGCAGTGGCACGCCCACCCGATCACCGGCGAGGGCCACGCGAACCGGTACACCCACGTCGGGGCATCCCCGCGGGCCGTGGCGACCCGGGGGATGTCGGCGCGGAACACCCGGTCGGTGGCGTAACGCCCGAGGAGTGCCGCGTTGCCCTTCCGCCGCTGAGCGCGGTTGGCCTGCAGGTATGCGCGCTGGGCGGTCCCGCGGAGGCCGAGCCGTGCCAGCACCAGTCCGAGGGGAAGGAACCGCAGCAGCCGACGGGCCCCGTGGGTCGCCATGGTGAACTCGTCATCGGTCGAGCCGAGGACGAGCGGGATGCCGCTGCCCTCGCCCCGGGCCAGTGCGTCCACGACGGGCGCGGGTATCAGGTCACCGTCGACCACCGGCCCCCACGGCAGGCCTTCGGACAGGAGCGAGGTGAGCACGTCGAGCCGATTGCGGGTCTCGGGTTCTCCGGCCTTGTCCTGCAACTCTCGCAGCCGTTCCTCGGGGATGCTCGCGAAATCCGCCCGCGTCGCGGGCACCCCGGCTGCTGTTGCGAGGCGCCCGGCCGCGGCGCCGGCGCGCTCGCGGTCGATATCGCTGAGCGCGGGGGAGATCGCGAGGGCCGAGCGGAAGAGCCCTCGCGCGGCAGGCATCGACAGGAGGGTGAGGACGGCGCCGCCGCCGGCGCTCTGACCGACGAGCGTCACCTTCGCAGGGTCGCCTCCGAACGCCCGGATCTCCTCCTGCACCCACGCGAGCCCCGCGAGCCAATCCCGCACGGCTCGGTTGGACGGCGCCCCGTCGATGACGCCGAACCCGTCGAAGCCCAGGCGGTACGAGAGTGTCACGGTCACGACGCCGTCGCGCGCGAACGCCGCGCCGTCGTACCACGGGCTGGCCGGCGACCCCGAGACGTAGGCGCCGCCGTGGAGATAGACGAGCACGGGGAGCGCCGCGTCCTCATCCCCCGGCCGCGGCGTGAAGACGTTGACGTTGAGCGTCGCCTCGCCCGGGATGCTCGGCTCGGGGATGAGCGTGACCCCGGTGTCTCCGCGTTGGGGTGTGGGGCCGTAGGCGGTGGCATCGCGGACCCCCTCCCATGGATCCGGCGGCACGGGGGCCGCGAAACGCAGCGCGCCCACCGGCGCCTGGGCGAACGGAATGCCGAGGAACGCCGCCGAGCCCTCGCGCGCGAGCCCGCGCACCGACCCCTTACGGGTACGGACCACGGGGCCGGGGGATGCCGTCATCCCGGCATTCTCCGTCGAGTCGCCACAATCCGTTCGGTTTTCCGCCGAATTCGGACGTTTTGTGGCGAGTCGACGGAGTGGGGCAGCGGTCAGGCGGCGGACCAGCCTCCGTCGCTGGCGAGGATCTGGCCGTTGACGTTCACTCCGTCATCGCTCAGCAGGAACGTGATGGATGCGGCGACGGCCTCCGCTTCGGCCGGATCGGGCATGACGGCCATGGCGGTCTGCACGCGTTCCGCGCCGAGGGGCGATGCGAACGACGCCTCGATGTTGGTGATCGTCGCGCCCGGCGCGACGGCGTTCACCCGGAGGCCCGACGGGCCGTACATGAACGCCGAGCTCTTCGTCAGCCCGGCCACCGCGTGCTTGGACGCGGTGTAGGCAGCGCCGGCGGCGGAGCCGCGCAGTGCGGCCTCGGAGGCGGTGTTGACGATGGAGCCGCCGCCCTGAGCGAGCATGGCCGGGATGACGGCGCGCATGAGCTTCATCGTGCCGTCGACGTTCACCCGGAACACCCGCTGCCAGACCGCGTCGCTCACATCGCCGACGGGGGTCATGTCGTCCATGATCCCGGCGATGTTCGCCAGGCCGTCGATCGTGTCGCCGGCTGTCGCGACGATCCGGGCGACCCCGTCGTCGTCGGTGATGTCGGCCACGATCGCGTCGATCGCGGCTCCCGCGTGGTCGGCGACGAGCTCGTCCAGGCGCTCCTGCGAGATGTCGACGGCGATGACGTGACCGCCTTCACGCGCGACGCGCGATGCGACGGCGCGGCCGATACCGGAGCCTGCGCCGGTGACGATCACCGTACGGTCGGCGAAGCGGCCCCCGTCGATCCGCTCGGACCATTCCCGCAGCGGCGCGGATTCTCCCGCGGTCGGCGAGGCCGCGACGGAGCCATCCTCGGACGGGGCGGGGGTGGCGGACGGAGCTGCCGCATCGGGGGCGGCGGCGCCGGATGGCACGTCGCCCGCGGCGGCGCGGCGCACGAGGTCGTCGAGCATCTCCTGCGTGAACGCGCCCCGGCTCATCTTCACGAGTCGCTTGATCGCCAGCCGGCGCACCGGCTTGAAGACTTCCGCGCTCTGACCGCCTTGCGCCAGCAGATCGCGGAGGATCGCCCCGCCTACCGGGTCGTCGAGCCAGGTTGCGATGGATGAGTCGCCGCTGAGCGGTGCTCCGTTGGATGCCATGGGTGGCTCCTCTCTACCGGACAAGTTTGTCCGGTACTAGGCTGCCCCCGTGCCGCGTTCAGAGGAAGAGGTCGTCAAGGCCAATCGCGGACCGGCCGCCGGTCCCGCCAATCGCCGCGCGATCCTCGACGCCGCGCGGGAGGTCTATCGCGAGCGCGGGCTCGGGGCGCCCTTCAGTGCGGTGGCGCGCCACGCCGGCGTGGGGCAGGGGAGCCTGTATCGCCACTTCCCGACGCCCGTGGCGCTGGCCGCCGCCGTGTTCGAGGAGAACGTGGCCGAACTCGAGCGCCTCGCCGACCGGCCCGACGCCCGGCTGTCCGATCTCTTCGATTCGATCGTCGATCAGGCGGCCCCCGCGACCGCCTTCATCGAACTGACCACGTCCGCTCGGCACGACCCCGCCGTCCTGCGCCTGGGCGAGCGCTTTCGTGAGGTCGTCGCGCACCTGGTCGCCCGCGAGAGTGCCGCGGCACGCATCGGCGCCCACGTTCAGACCGATGATGTTCTCCTCGCGGTGTCCATGCTGGCCTCCGAACTCGCCCGCACCGGGCCCGCCGACCGGGACGACGTCGCCGTGCGGGCGCGGGCGATCTTCCGCCGCTCCTTCGCCGCCTGACCTGCATGCGGAACGGCCCGCCCCCCGACAGGGAGCGGGCCGTTCACGGAACGAGCGTCAGTGCGAGGGCTCGGTCTCGCGCCGGTACTGGTAGGGGTTGGTGAGGATCTCCTTCTCGGGGATCTCCGGGTTCATCCCCGACTTCCAGGTCTCCTCGCCGAGCTCCGAACGCAGGTACTCCACGGTGTCCTCGATCTTCGCGCGGACGCCCTGCAGGTCGCCGGCCACGAGCTTGCCGTCGAACTTGACCGCTTCGCCGCCGACGAGCACGGTGTGCACGTCGCCACGCTGTGCCTGGTACACCACGTGGCTGTACGGGTTGAGGATCGGGAACATCGTGGGGGAGTTGTCGTTCTTGATGACGACGATGTCGGCCAGTTTTCCGGCCTCGAGGCTGCCCACCTGATCCCACTTGCCCAGCGCCTTCGCGCCGCCGCGGGTCGCCCAGTCGACGACCTCCTCGACGCGGATGGTGGCGTGCGTGATGGTCTCATCCGTCTGGTGCGCGATGTAGTGCTCGAGCGACCGGTCGGCGCCGATCGTCGTGCGCATGGCCGAGAACATGTCGGCGCTGAACCACACACTCGTGTCGACGGAGAGGGATGCTCCGATTCCGTGCCGGCGCAGCGCATGTGCGGGCGGGTAGCCCTGACCGCAGGTCTGCTCGCTCTCGGTGGAGAGCGACACGGTGCCGCCCGTCGCGGCGATCTTCATGTACGAGTCGTCGCTGAGCGTCGCGGCGTGCACGTAGACGTTGCCCGGCTGCATGGCGTCGTTGTCGTACATGAGGCGGATGCCGTTGTCGTTCGTGGCGCCCCACACCCCGGCGTGGGTGGTCACCGAGACGCCCAGGTCGCGCGCGGCCTTGAAGGCCGCAGCCTCCGGGAAGCTCTCGTCGCCGGGAACGTCGAAGGCGACCTGTGCGCCGAACATGCGCGAGTCGTCGCGTGCCTTCTCGATCACGCGGCGGACCGCGGGGTCCTGGGTCCACTCCCACGGACCGGCGTGGATGTTGCCGTAGGCGAGGATGAAGCGCCCCGGTGAGGTGGTGAGCGCCTCGAGAGCCGCCTCGCCGTGCTCGGGGGTGCGGAGGCCGTGCGACCAGTCGACGCTGGTCGTGACGCCGGATTCCACCGCATCCAGTGCCGACAGGAGGTTGCCGGAGGCGATGTCCTGCGGGCGGAACTTCATGCCGTGCTCGAGGTAGTACCAGACGAAGTACTGCGTCAGCGTCCAGTCGCCACCGTAGGCGCGCATGGCGGTCTGCCACATGTGGCGGTGGGTGTCGATCATGCCGGGCAGGACGATGCCGCCCTTGGCGTCGATCTCGAACGCGCCGTCTGGTGCGGCGAGGTCGACACCGACCTCGGCGATCTTCCCGTCGACGACGAGAACGTCGCCCTCGGGGATCACGGTGTGCGCGTCGTCCATCGTGAGCACGATGGCGTCGCGGATCACGATGGGCTGGCCTGGCTGCGGTGCCGGGGTACCGGTCATGAGACGTTCATCCTCCTTGATTGCCGTCGGGTGGCCCCGCTCGGGCGGCGCGACGGCGCGCCGTCGCTTGACTTGCGTCGTGCGGGTCGACTTGACTCAAATTAAGCACTGCTGAACATGGTTGTCCAGTGTCACTTGGCTTGCGAAGGACCGCTGACGCGGCCACTCGTTGTGCACTCTATAACTAGATTGTATGATGAACCGACGCGAGACGCACCGAGTGTGAATCGGCCCACGGGTCGCGCCCTTCCAACGATGAAAGGACACCGTCGATGACCGACACCTCCGTGACGGCGCCGCCTCACCTCGATGCCGCGCTGGACCCCGAAGAGGCTCTCGTCCAGACGGCCCGTGCGATGCGCGACGAGATCATCTCGTACTCCGAAGAGGGGCAGCAGGCGACCCACATCCCCGAGGGGTTGCACCGCCGCTTCGAGGAGGTGGGCTTCTACCGGATGTTCATCCCGAAGGCCCACGGCGGTCTCGAGGTGTCGCCCACCACGTTCTTCCGTGTCGTGATGGAGGTCGCGCGCGCCGACATGGGCATCGCGTGGTGCCTCTGCCTCTCGTCCAACCACGCCCTGATGCTGGC
Organism: Microbacterium sp. Z10_103; assembly: GCF_058310455.1. Classification (NCBI taxonomy): domain Bacteria; kingdom Bacillati; phylum Actinomycetota; class Actinomycetes; order Micrococcales; family Microbacteriaceae; genus Microbacterium; species Microbacterium sp. Z10_103. The sequence goes on along the minus strand of NZ_JBZEGK010000001.1, from coordinate 2,870,790 downwards.
GAACTGGTTCCCCGCGGAGATCCACGAGGAGGTGTACGACGGGGGCAACTTCCGTGCCGCATCGATGTACGCCCCGACGGTGACCGCGACTCCCGTCGATGGCGGATACGAGATCGACGGTGTCGTGAACTACTGCTCGGGCATCCCCTGGAGCACGTTCTTCCTCGGACAGGCGCGCCTGCCCAAGGGCGAGGACGGCACGCCGCGCGTGGGGCTGTACATCGCCCCCGCCGGTTCGTACGAGATCCTGGATGATTGGGGCAACATGATGGGCCTGAACTCCTCGGGCTCCAACAGCATCCGCTTCGACAAGGCGTTCCTCCCGGCGCGATTCATGGTCGAGGACGCCGACCTCATGGACTACGCGTTCAGCGGTGACAGCCCCGGTTCGGCCGCGTACGGCAACACCATGTACTCGGCCCGTCACGGCAGCTCCTTCGCTCTCGCGCTGGGCGTCCTCTGCGTCGGTGGTGCGTACGGTGCGCTGGACGAGTACGCCGACGGGATGACCGCGCGGAAGATCACGATCCCGCCGTTCGTGCTGCGCGCCGAGGACCCCGACTTCCAGCGCTACTACGGCGGCGCGATCGTGAAGCTCGCGACGGCCGAGGCCGCGGTGTTCCACGCTCTCGGCACGTGGGAGAAGGCGGCCAGCGACAACGTCGCGGGGGTCGCAGAATTCAGCGGAGCGATGGACAACCTCCTCGGCGGCATCGGCCGCGAGGTGATGCTCCAGGCATGGGAGGTCGTGGAGAAAGACCTCTACCGCACCATCGGTGCCTCCGCGTCGAAGAAGGGCGAGCGCTTCGAACGGATCTTCCGCGACATGGCGCAGGCCGCCGGCCACCGCAACCCGCAGCTGCGGGATGTCGCGTTCAAGATGGTCGCACTCGACGCTCTGAAGGGCGCCTGACATGGCGGCGCAGCTTCCCGACGCCTTCGCGAAGTACCCGCTGCGGACGGTCCGGCGCGGGCACTTCTGGATCGCGGGTGAACGGATTCCGGGTGAGCGCGGCACGGTGCAGCGCGCGCCGATGTTCGTGGAGTGGGAGGCACCCGAGGAGATCACGCGGCCGTACCCGCTGATCCTCGTGCACGGTGGCGGCGGGCAGATCACGGATTGGACCGGAACGCCCGATGGGCGGCCCGGCTGGTCGGACCTCTTCGTGGATGCGGGGTACCTCGTCTACCGCGTGGACCGCCCGGGCCATGGCCGCTCGTGGGCGCACCCCGATGTGCTCGGCGAGCCGGGGGCGCAGTTCAGCTACGAGATGGCGATGGGGCTGTTCGACACCCCGATCCCCGGTCACGACCAGTCCACGTGGAGCGGAGGCATCGGCGACCCGATGCTGGACCAGCTGATCGCCGGGATGGGGTTCCTGCCGGCCGATCTGGCGGAGTCGCACCGCATGGACCAGGATCGCATCGCGCGCCTTCTGGACCGCACGGGGCCGGCCATCGTCGTGACGCATTCGGCGGGCGGGCCCACCGGATGGCTCGCCGCCGACGCGCGACCGGACGCCGTGCGGGCGATCGTGGCCATCGAGCCGATGGGCCCGCCGTTCTTCGAATTCGGTCCGGGCTCTCGCCTGGACTGGGGCCTCACGGCATCCCCCGTGAAATGGGAGCCCGCCGTGTCCGATCCCGCCGAGCTCGAGGCGGCAGCGCCCGGGACGTATCGGCTGCCGTCCCTCGATGGCATCCCCGTCGTGGTCGTGGTGGGGGAGACCTCGCCGTTCACCGAGTGGGAGCCGCAGGTGGTCGAGTTCCTCCGGGCCGCCGGATCCGACGCGGAGTTCCTGAACCTCGGTGAAGCCGGGGTTCCCGGCAACGGCCACGCGATGATGCTCGAGGCCAACTCCGACGCATCCATCGGCCCGATCCTGGACTGGATCGCCCGCATCGACTGACGGCCCGCCGCGGAGGACCGCCGGGAGTCGTCCCCGCGGCGGGCGCGCTCAGGCCTCGGAGGCGCGCGCTGCGAGCCCCGGGGAGGCGAGGAACGCGAGCTTCTCGGCCTCGCCGGAGCCGGGATCCGGGTGGTACACGACGAGCATCATTCCCTCGGCGCCGCCGATGCTCAATCGCTCCCGGTTGAGGGTCATCGCCCCGACGTCGGGATGATTGAGGCGGATCGGTGCGCCGTGCTGTCCTCTCACCTCGTGCCGGGCCCAGAGCGTGCGGAACCGGGGAGCGGCCTGCGCGAGTTCCACCACCAGGGCGACGAATCGGGGATCGTCCAGGTCGCCTCCCACCGACTGTCGGAGGTTCGCGACGAGGCACTCCGTCACGTTCTCCCACGCCGGATACAACGCCTGCGCGGCGGGGTCGAGGAACATATCGCGCAGCTGGTTCCGGCCGACGACGAGGCGGGGGTCGATCCTCGCCGCGAGAGCGTTGGCGGCGAGCACGTCGAAGGAGCGGCTCTCGATGAAGGCGGGCTGCGCGAGGGATTCCAAGAGCTTCAGCGCACCGGCGGGGACGGCCGCGGCGGGCGGGCGGTGTGACCCCGGGTGCGGAGCCGCATCGACCAGAATCCGCAGGTGCGCGGCGTGGGCCTCGTCGAGCCGCAGGACGCGGGTGAGGGCGTCGATCACCTGGCGCGACGGATTGCGGTGGCGGCCACGCTCGAGCCCCAGATAGTAGTCCGCGCTGATGCCGGCCAGAACCGCGACCTCCTCCCGGCGCAGCCCCGGAACCCGTCGCCCCGCCTCGCCGCGGATCCCGGCCTGCTGCGGCGTCACGAGTCCTCGCCGCGCCCGCAGGAACGCACCCAGGGGGTTGGTGAATTCCTGCGCGGATCTCCGGTGCACCTCGACCGGACGCCCCTGCCGGGACGCGGGGGGTAGTTTCATTCCCCGGTCACGCGGCGGTACTGGTTCACGCAGAGAGGCACGCATAGCGTGCGTAACGGCCCGCTCGGGTCGTCTATTTCGAAGGAGACGCATGACAGTCACATTGATCACCGGAGGGAACAAGGGCATCGGTTTCGCGACGGCGCGACAGCTCGTGGAACAGGGGCACATCGTCTACCTCGGAGCTCGCGACGCCGAGCGGGGCGCGCAGGCGGCGGCATCCCTGGGCGCCCGATCCGTGCAGCTGGATGTGACGGACGACGCGTCGGTGGCCCGGGCGCTTTCCGTGATCGATGAGGCCGAAGGGGTGATCGACGTGCTCGTGCACAATGCGGGCATCCTGGAGCTGCAGATGGACGGCCCCACCGCCCTGCGCATGTTCGACACGAACGCCGTGGGGATCGTGCGGGTGACGGAGGCGGCCCTCCCCCTGCTTCGGGCGGCGTCGCGGCCCACCGTGGTCACGCTCTCCAGCAGTGCGGGCTCGTTCTGGGCGGTGAACAACCCGGATCGGATGGAGTCGGGCCTGTCCGTCGCGCTCTACTCGGCGTCCAAGGCCGCGGCAACGATGCTCACCGTGCAGTACGCCAAGGCGCATCCGGACATCACGTTCAACGCCCTGGAGCCGGGAACGACGGCGACCGACATGACCGCCCGCTTCGGAACGGGCAGGTCGCCCGAAGAGAGCGCCCGGGTCGTCGTGCGCGCCGTGACTCTGGGCGTGAACGGCCAGAGCGGCACCTTCCAGGACGAAGATGGCGAACTGCCCTGGTAGGTGGCTCGCACCGCCCGCGGGCCCACCCGCTGATGACTGAGCAGGAGGGGTGGAGCGCTGAGCGCTCCACCCCTCCTTATACATATGTGCGCCCTCGTTACATCGTGAGAGGCTGACCCAGCATCACGCGGCCCTGGGAGGCGAGCAGCACGTCGTGCTGCGCGCCGATGTGCGTGCGGTACATCGCCGCATCCTGGTAGTACTTGCCCATCCGGGTCCCTGCCAGTCCGGCCGACGTGCTGCCCGCCGTGGTGAAGGCGATCTCGATGGCCTCCTGTGCGAGGCGCGCGGCCTGCACGATCTGGCCGCGGATGCGGACGTCATCGGCGGTGGTGAACTCCGCGCCGCCTTCGCTCCACGCGCGGTTGAGCTGCTCGAACTCGCGGATGGCCCCGAGCAGCAGCGTCTGCGACGCCTCGGCGAGCGAGGTGACCTTGCCGTACCAGAGCTGGTACTCCGGTGACTGCGAGCGGGGGATCCGCGGGGGGAAGCTCGAGCCGCGCTGCATGAGGGTTTCGTACTCGTCCATGCAGGCCAGGGCTGCGCCCACCTGGGTCTGCGTGAGGCCCGCGATGAAGAACGCCGACGTGCGACCGAGGTACAGCGGGTTCCCGTGCAGCTGGTAGCCGGGCGTGCCTTTCTCGCCCCACACGATGTCCTTGAAGTTGAACGGCACCACGTTGTGGGAGGGGACGAACGCGTCGTCGATCTCGATCGAGTTGGAGCTGGACGCGTGCAGGCCGATGGTCTTTCCGAAGCCCCAGTCATCCAGGATGGTGAAGTCCTCGCGCGGCAGGATGAACATGTACAGCGCCTTGCTGCCGTCCTCCTGCGTGATCGGGGCGACCGGCATGAAATGCGTGCCGTACGTGCATCCCGAGTTGTAGTCCCACCGGCCGGTCAGGCGGTAGCCGCCGTCCACGGCGGTGACCTCGGCGCGCTGCGGGAACGCGCGGGAGGGGGAGATGAACGGATGCGCCGACCCGAACACCTCGTCCTGCGACTGCGCGGGGAAGTGCGAGGCGAACTGGTAGGCATGGCTGGCTCCCAGTTCCCATGACCAGCCCACGCCCGGGTCGCCGCGCGAGATCTCGATGGCGACGCGGAAGAAGGTCTCGAGGTCGGTCTCGAACCCGCCGTAGCGGCGCGGGCGAAGAAGGTCATAGAGCCCGGCCTCGCGGAACGCCTCGTGGATCTCAGGCGAGTAGGTCCCGAGCTGCGCGTGCTCCGGCTGCAGCTCGCGCAGGCGTTCGCGCAGCGCCCGGGCGCGGGCGATGAGTTCGTCCGCGGTCGGCTGCTCGGTCGCGTCGCGTTCCTCGACCATCGTCATGTGGATCTCCGTTCGCTTCATCGCGTAGCGGTGCGCAATGTATATACCAACTATAACGATACCGGCGCGCGGTGGGGGGCGCAAGGCGTCGAGCCGCCGCTCGGTAAGCTCGGGGCATGCCGCAATCCCCTACGCGCGACGAGCTGCTCGGCGAGCTGGGCGACCGCATCATCGAGGTCTTCCGGGCGCTGCAAGGCCAGGTGACCGTGCCCCGCGAGGGCCTCATCCACGTGACCCGCTCCGAGGCCGACATCATGCGCATCCTCATGGAGTCGCCGGGAACGACGGTGACCGAGATCGCCCGCGCCTTCGGCCAGCACAAGAGCAACACGAGCACGCGGGTGGCCGCTCTCGTGGAGAAAGGGCTGGCCCGGAAGGCCTCGGCGGAGGCGGACGGGCGAGAGGTCCGCGTCTTCGCGACCGACCTCGCGCGCGAGAACCTCCTGAAGTACCGCTCCGTGTGGGCCGAGCACCTCGCGCCGGTCGCGCCCGAGGACGACGAGCGCCTGGCTGTGGCGGCACAGGTCATCGCCGAGATCGCCGACGGGCTCGAACGCGGCGGTCGCCGCACGCCGGAGCGCTGAGCGCGCTCAGGCCGCAGCACCCGGGAGCGCTGAGCGCGCTCAGAATCCGACGAACACACCGGTGATGTCCTCCGCGGTGAGCGAATTGCGCACCACGAGGTCGATATCTCCCAGCGCGTAGGTCCGGGTCACGATCGGGCTCGGGTCGAGTTCGCCGCGCTCGAGCATGCCCGCCCAGCGGGCCAGGTCTGGAGCCGGAACGATCTGGCCGTTCTGGCAACCGACGACCTTCTTGCCGTACACCGTCAGCTCCAGCTGGGGCAACACGACCTCGGTGTCGGAGTGGTCCACGCCCGCGAGCACCACCGTGCCGGCGCGGCGCGCCATGAGCACCGCCTGCCGGGTGGCGCGCGCAGGCCCGGCTGCCTCGATGACCGCGTCGGCGCCGCGCCCTTCCGTGAGCGCGCGCACGGCCGCCACCGGGTCGGTGCTGGCCGGATCCACGTCGTCGGTGGCGCCGAGCCGGCGTGCCACCGCGCGGCGATGCGGGTCGGGATCGAGCGCGATGATCCGTTCCGCTCCGGCCAGACGGGCGCCCTGCACCGCCCACAGGCCCACGTGGCCGAGCCCGACCACGGCGACCGATTGGCCGGGCTGCACCTGGGCGATGGTGAAGACCGAGCCGAGCGCCGTGCTGACGCCGCACCCCAGCAGGCACGCCACCTCATCCGGAAGGGCGTCGGAGAGGGGATGCACCTGCACACGGTCGACGCGGAGCAGCTCGGCGTACGCGCCGACACGGCCCGCCGCACGCACCTCCCGCCCGTCCGGGAGATCGGCCACGATCGGGTCGGAGCCGTCCATCAGGACGGAGCACTGGTCGGGTCTGCCGGCCGCGCAATAGAAGCACTCGCCGCACTGCGGAGTGGCGGAGACGATCACCCGCTGCCCCGGGCGGAGACCATCCACGGCGCTGCCGACGCTTTCGACGACACCGATGGCGGTGTGACCGAGGATCACCGGGGGCACCTTGCGGCGCATCGCGCGCCATCCCATCCAATCCGTGGAGCAGAAGGGCGCCGCCGTCGTCCGGACGACCAGCTGGCCGGCGTCGGGCTCCCGCAGCTCGACATCGCGCACCTCGAAGGGCGAGGCGAAGGCCGTGAGGACGGCTGCGCGTGCCCGCACGTCAGTGGCCTCGGTCGTCGCCGTGGATGAGGCGGGCGACGTGTCCGCGGAGGTGGATGAAGTCGGGGTTCTCGCGCGTCGTGATCTGGTTCCGCGGTTCGGGAAGGTGCACGGCGATGTCTTCGACGATGTGTGCCGGAGGGCGGGAGAGAACGAGCACGCGGTTGGCGAGATAGACACTCTCGTCGATGTCGTGCGTGACGAAGAGGATCGTCATGTCGTACCGCTCGCGAATCTGCAGGACGAGATCCTCCAGGCCCTCTCGGGTCTGCGCATCCACCGAGGCGAACGGCTCGTCCATGAGGAGGAGCTTCGGGCGGTACGCGAGAGCCCGCGCGATCGCGACGCGCTGCTGCATCCCTCCGGAAAGCTGCCACGGGTAGCGCTTGGCCATCCCCGTGAGGCCCACCGCGTCCAGCGACTCGGTGACGAGCGCGGCGCGTTCGGCCTTCGACATGCTCGATCCCTGCAGCGGGAAGGCGACGTTCTTCTCGATCGTGAGCCATGGCAGGAGCGAGCGGCTGTAGTCCTGGAACACCATGGCCATGCCGGCGGGAACGCCCGCGCTCTTCTTCCCGCCCACCCAGACCGCACCCTCGGTGGGGGTGAGGAGCCCGGCGAGGGTGCGCAGGAGTGTCGTCTTCCCCGCGCCGGAGGGGCCGACGATGGAGACGAACTCGCGCGGTTGCACCGAGAACGCGAGGCCTTGGATCGCGTGGTGAGCCGTGGGACCCGAGCCGTAGACGTGCGACACATTGTCGACGACGACGATCGCGTCGGAGGTGGCGGGCGATGTGCCCGCGGTCTGGGGAGTGGTGTCAGTCATGGCTGCGTCCTTCAGGTCCGAGCACGGGAGAGCCGGTGCCACGCGAGGGTGCGGCGCTCCACGAGGTCGAGTAGCGAGTTGATGATCAGTCCGAGGATGGCCAGCGCCAGCATCCACGACCACATGTCCAGTAGCTGGAAGCGGCCCTGCGCCTGGATGAGGAGGAATCCGATGCCGTTGCTGGCGAGCATGAACTCCGAGACGATCGCGAGGAGGAGTGCCGCGGTGCTCGCGATGCGCAGGCCCGCGAAGATCTTCGGCATCGCCCCCGGCAGGATGATCGAGAACAGTCGCCGTGCGGGGGAGATCTTGAAGACCCGGCCCATGTCGAGCATCGTGCTCGCGATCGAACCGACGCCGGATGCGGTGTTGATCAGCACGAACCAGGAAACGCCGTAGGCGATGAACGCGACGCGCATGTCGTCGCCGCCGCCGAGCAGGATGATGAACAACGGCAGCGTGGCGGTCGCGGGGATCGAGCGGAGGAACTCCACGATCGGCGTCACCGTCTCGCGGGCGGCGCGGTTGAGACCCATCGCCGTGCCGACGATGACGCCCCAGACCGTTCCGATGGCGAAGCCGAGCACCATGCGCCCCACCGTGGCGAGGAAGTCGCCGAAGAAGAGCGGTGTGAAGAACCCCGGGCCGCCGAAGAGCAGCTGCCACAGGTTCGCCGCGATGGCCAGCGGCGGGGGGAAGAACGGGGAGGGTGCGAGTGTCGTTGCCACCTGCCACACCGCCACGACGGCGGCCAGAGGCACCAGGAAGTAGGCGAGTCCTACCAGGAACCGTCGGCTGCGACGAGGACGCCGGACCGTGGGGACGCCGTGGGTGAGCAGCGAGTGCGGCGCTGCCTGGATCTGGGTCATCGCCCCTCCGCTCGGGTCGTGGCTTCCCAGCCGAAGAAGCGGCGCTCCACCCAGCCGATGGCCAGGTTGATGACAAGGCCCAGCACGCCGGCGGTGACGGTCGCGGCCAGGACCGCGAGGTACGCGCCGGCGTCGCCGTAGGCACGCTCGCGCGAGATGAACGCCCCGATGCCTTCGGCGCCGCCGGCGATGAGTTCCACGGTGATGACGACGATCAGCGCGATCGAGCTGGCGATGCGGATGCCGGTCATCACGAACGGCGCGGCGGAGGGGACGACGATGCGCCGGACGATTCCCCATCGGCCGATGCCGAAGGTGCGCGCCATGTCTTTGGCGTAGGGGTCGACGTCATGGACGCCGTAGAGGGTATTGAAGACGATGGGCCAGACGGCGGCGAACACCACGATGACGAGCTTCATCTCCATGCCCGCCCCGAGGATCAGCAGCACGAGCGGCACCAGGGCGACCGGCGGGATGGGGCGGACGAGCTCGACGATCGCGCGCGCGCCGCGGTACGCGGGCTGGTAGATGCCGAAGGCCACGCCCAGGGGAATCGCGATGACGCAGGCGATCAGCATCCCGAGGATGTAGGTCAGGAGCGTGGAGCCGACGTCGGCCCGGAAGACGGGATCGCCCCACAGGGCGACCGCCTCGACGACGACGGCCGAGAAAGGTGGCAGGTAGGTCGTGCTGACCAATCCCGAGCGCGAGATGATCTCGAGCAGGACGGCAAGACCCACCACGCCGGCGACGCCGCGCAGGATGGCCGTCGTCCGGCGCCGGGAGGCTGCGCGCCCTTGCGCCGAACGCGCCGCGCGGCGAGGCGCCACGGTGGTCGGACTGGTCACGGGGTGGTTCCTTCGGTCGGGGGAGTGCGGCGGAGCGAGGTTCACCCGCTCCGCCGCACCGGGTCAGCAGTTGGACGGAGCCGGCAGGACGTGGGAAGAGAAGTCGAACTCTTCCTCGAGGCTGCCGCTGGCGAAGTAGATGTCCGCGTTGCGCTGGATCTCTACCAGACGGTTCTCCGTCTGGTAGTCGAGCATCACTTCGTTGGCAGCGACCTCGGCAGGCGCACCCAGGAACGCCGAGAACTGCTCCTCGAAGAGGGCGCGGTCCTCCGCCAGCGCACCCTGCGCTGCGAAGATCGAGCACTGGATGGCGGCGACGGTGTTGGGGTTCTTCTCGACGAAGTCACGCGAAGCGACCCAGCCCGATTCGGCCATGCCCTCGTACTCGCCCGAGCCGTAGTCGAACACGGGAACGCTACCCATGCCGCGGACGGCGGCAAGGGTCGGGCCGACGGCGCTGGACGCGTCGACGGTGCCCTGCTCGAGGGCGGCGGCGACCTCGCCATAGGGCAGCTCGACCCAGTTGACCTCTTCGGGATCGAGATCGGCCTGGAGCATCGCGTCCCGCAGCTTGATGGCGTGGCTGCTGGTGAGGGAGATGACGTTCACCGTCTTCCCCGCGAGGTCTTCGATGCCCTCGATGCCCGAATCCGGGAGCGCTTCGAGCGAGCCGGTCTCCGGCGTGCTCGCCCAGCCCTCGGCGATGACGACGAGCGGGAGGCCCTGGTTGATGGCGTCGATCACGCCGAAGTAGCTGGTGTTGGCCGCTGCGGCGTCACCGGAGATCACCGAGGTGACCGCGATTCCGCTGTTGTCGACGAAGGAGGGCTCGATGGTCAGCCCGTATTCGCTGCCGTACTCGTCGGCGGCGAACTGCAACGGGATGGTGCCCGGGCCGCGGATGCCGGTGAGCGTCACATCGGTGACCTCGGCCGCCGTGGGGTCGCCGGTGGCCTCGGGGGTGGACGCGTCGTCGTCGCCGCCGGCCCCGGAGGTGCAAGCGGACAGGGCGAGTACGCCCGCGAGCATGACACCGGTGACAGCAGCCAGTCGCGAACGGTGTCGAGTGTGCGTGGAAGACATGCGATTCCTCTCCATTGAGAACCGGCGAGTGCAACGCGCGGCCTTGTCCGACAATAATACGGCGGACAGATGCGGTCAATATACCCGCTATAACTAACCTGCTCCGGAGCGCCTGTATGGCGCCCGGCGGGGCCCGCTACTCGGCGTTCTCGGCGGCGCGAAGGTGCTTGAGGGCGGTCTTCGCGGCATTGCGCACGTGGGTGGCGCAGAGCTCGGCCGCGGCTTTGCCCTCCCGCTTTCGTGCTGCCGCTGCCACCGCGCGCAGCTCTTCGGCGGCCACTTCGGCGCGGCCGGGTTCGCTCATGGACGTCGCCCGCAGCAGCCGCACGCGGGCCTGCAGCCCCTCGATGATGTTCTGCAGCGACGGACTGGCGGCTCCCTCGACGAGAACCTCGTAGATCTTGTCCTTGGCGTCCAGGACGATGCGGATGTCGTCGGTGCCCGCGGTGAGGCGGGCGAAGTCTTCCACGCTCGCGTCGAGGCGGTCGAGTTGTGCGTCGGTGGCGCGCTCGACGAAGCGCTCCACCAGCACGGATTCGAGAACGGCGCGGATGTCGTACATGTCCTCGGCCTCGGCGAGCGAGGGTGCGCTGACGACGGCGCCGCGCTGGGGGACGACGGTGACCAGGCCCTCGCTGGTGAGTTCGCGCAGTGCCTCACGGACGGTGGTGCGCGAGACCCCGAGCTGTTCGATGAGTTCGCGTTCGACCAGGCGCTGTCCTGGCCGCAACTGGAAGTCGAGGATGGCTGCGCGCAGGGCCATGATGACCTGTTCTCGCAGCGGGGCGGCCACTCTGTCGACCGGCGATCCTGACCATGCTGCCACGGGGTTCGTTGTCGACATCAGGGGGCATCCTCACTGCGGGCGGTGACACAGATCATACCCGCGGGAGGGTGGGATCGTCGGGCAATCATGCAAAGGCGCCGCTCCGCTGACCTATATTATCGTCAGACAATCTGCGCGGGGCTCGCCCGGCGGATGCGGGCGTCGACGGAGGCGCGGAAAGGCGGGACGATGTCGTACGCGGGTCTGCAGGGGAAGGTGGCCATCGTCACCGGAGGAGCCGGCGGGATCGGCGCGGCCGTCGTCACGCGATTGTCCGAGGCGGGCGCAAAGCTCGTGGTCGTCGACATCGACGAAGCACGGGCGAAGGCGGCGGCGGACGCCGTCGAAGGGGAGGCCATCGGCGTCGGCGCCGACGTGTCGACGGAAGAGGGTGTCCGGACGTACCTCGACGCGGCACTCGGGGAGTTCGGCTCAGCCGATCTCCACCACCTCAACGCGGGCATCGCCGGAAAGCCGGGACTTCAGGTTCCCGACACCACCGTGTCGGAGTGGGACGCCGTCATGGGAGTGAACCTGCGCGGCCCTTATCTCGGCATCCGCGAGGCGATCCGCCACTACGCCGCCACCGGGACCACGGGGTCGATCGTGGTGACCGCCTCGATTGCGAGCCTGCGCGGCGCGGCCGACCTGCTGGCCTATACGACGTCGAAGCACGGCGTCATCGGGTTGGTCCACGGCGCGGCCGTGTACGCCGGGCCCGCTGGGGTGCGCATCAATGCGGTTGCGCCGGGCATCGTTCCGACGCCGATCTTCGGCGCAGCCGGGATCGAGGACATGAACCACCGCGCGAGCACGTCGCCGCTGCGCCGCGCGGGCACCCCCGATGAGGTGGCAGCCGCCGTGGCGTTCCTCCTCAGTGACGACAGCTCGTACATCACGGGTACCGTCCTGTCGGTGGACGGCGGGGCGAGCGTGCAGAACACCAACCGTTATGGCGGAGGGGCAGGCCTGTGGGATACCGCTGCGGTGGATGCCGACCTTCATCAGCTGTTCGGGAACCGCCCATAGATTGTCATACGGTATTTACATCACACAAACTGTCAGACAGGATGGGGGACACCCATCCGCGCTGTTTCAAGGGAGAAGCCGCCATGTACGTCATTACTGGTGTGGGCGGATACGTGGGAAACGCGGTCGCGGAGAACCTTCTCGCTTCCGTCCCCGCTGATCAGATCATCGTGACCAGCCGCAACCCGGACGTGCTCGAACGGTGGGCCGAACGCGGGGTCGCGGCTCGCGCGGCCGACTACGAGGACGCCGATTCGCTGCGGGCGGCCTTCGCCGGCGGAGATCGCCTGTTCCTGGTCTCCGCCATGGAGGCGGGCCCCAACCGCCAGCGCCAGCATCGCAACGCGGTGGAGGCGGCGAAGGATGCCGGCATCCAGCACATCATCTACACGTCGTTCATCGGAACAGAGCGGCCGGACGTGATGTCGCACGAGGTCGCGGACCACAAGTTCACCGAGAAGCTCATCATGGACAGCGGCATGAGCTGGAACATGCTGCGCAACAACCAGTACGCCGACGCGATGGCCGAGAACCAGGCCGCCATCGCCATCACGAGCGGTCAGTCGATCGGCAACACCGCCGACGGAAAGGTCGCCTTCGTGGCCCGCGACGATGTCGCCGCTGTGGCCGCCGAGATCCTCAAGGGCGCCGGCGAACCGAACACGGGGTACGACGTCACCGGCCCGGAGATGTTCACCTACCGGGAGGTGGGGGAGATGATCATCGAGCTCAGCGGGGCGCCCATCCAGATCGTCGACCTCAGCGATGACGAGATGTACGCCATGTGGGACGCCCTCGGGGTTCCGCGCGAGGCGACGGGTGACTTCTCCTCCTCGCCCGTTCCGTGGTGCAGCGACGGCATGGTCTCCTTCGGACAGATGGTGCGGATGGGCAGCATGGCGAAGGTCACCGACGTCGTCGAGCGGTTCACGGGGCGCAAGCCCCGGCGCCTGATCGACCTCATGCAGGAGCGCCGAGCCGGCTGGCCGTCGGCCCCGCAGGGGGTGGCCGGATGAGCGACGAGTACGAGGTCGTCATCGTTCAGTACGGCACACGACGAGGGCGCCGCTCCGAGGTCTTCCTGAACTACCACATCTACGGCCAGGACGATGCTCCGATCGGCATGGACTACTTCGTCTGGGTGCTCCGCAACGACGAGCGCACGATCCTCGTCGACACGGGGTTCTCGGAGGAAGGCGGACGCAACCGCCATCGCACGTTCGTGCGCGAGCTCCCGGAGATCTACGCGGCGCTCGGGATCGACACCGACGCCGAGCAGACGATCGTGGTCACCCACGCCCACTACGACCACATCGGCAACCTCGGCCTGTTCCCGCGCGCGCAGATCGTGATCGCCGAGTCGGAGTTCGACTTCTGGACCGGCGACATGGGCCGGCGCGCCCAGTTCCGCTACTCCACCGAGGACGCCGAGATCGATGAGCTGCGGGCGGCGCACGCGCAGGGCCGCGTGCGCACGTTCCGCGACCGGCTGGAACTCGCTCCCGGCGTCGAGCTGCTCGAACTCGGCGGGCACACGCCCGGCCAGTGCGCGGTGCGCGTGCGCACCTCGGAGGGCGATGCTCTGCTCGCGTCGGATGCCGTCCATTACTACGAGGAGTACGAGGACGACCTGCCCTTCGCGTTCGTCGCGGACCTGCCGAAGATGTACGCCGGGTTCGACCGCGTGCGGGCACTGATGGGCGACGGGGTGCGGCATCTCGTGTCGGGCCACGACCCCGACACACTGGGCCGATTCCGCAAGGTGGAGTCGGGACCGCTCGCCGGGGTCGCAGCGACCATCGGCACCGCCGGATCACGAAAGGGAACAGCATGACCGATCGCGTCGGATTCATCGGCCTGGGCAACATGGGAGGCCGCATGACGCGGCGGATCGTCGACGGCGGCGTTCCCGTGCTCGGCTTCGACATGGTGCGCGACGCCGTGACCGCCGCCGGCGCCGATCCGGCCGGAAGCGCCGTCGAGGTCGCCTCCCAGTCCGACATCGTCTTCCTGTCCCTCCCGGACAGCAAGGTCGTGGAGCGCGTGATCCTGGGTGACGAGGCGTTCATCCCGGCCCTCCGCGAGGGCACCGTCGTCGTCGACCTCAGCACCGCCGCACCCAGCTCGACCGTCCGCATCTCGGCGCTGCTGGCCGAGCGCGGCGTCGATTACGTCGATGCCGGGATCTCCGGCGGCGCGGCCGCTGCGGAGAAGGGCACGCTCACCCTGATGGTGGGCGGCTCGGCCGAGGCGCTCGAGCGAGCACGTCCCGTTCTGGCCCACTTCGCCACCGGCATCCACCCCATGGGCGCCTCGGGCACCGGGCACAGCATGAAGCTGCTCAACAACTTCCTCAACGCCATCAGCCTGTCCGCCACCGCGGAGGTCATGGTGGCCGCGAAGAAGGCGGGGCTCGACCTCGAGACCGTGCTCGACGTGCTCAACTCCAGCTCGGGCGTGAACTTCGCCACCCAGAACCGCTTCCCGAAGATCATCCACGGCGACTACCTCAAGGGCGGCCTCACGAACGCGCTCATGACGAAGGACGTGGTGCTCTACGTGGATCACCTCCACGAGCTGGGCGTGGCCTCGCTCAACTCCGCCGCCCCGCTGGCGGCCTTCGGACTGGCCAACGCGCTGGGCTATGCCGACGAGATCAGCAACCGCGTCGTCGACGCGATCGGCGACGTCTCGGGACACGTGCGCCTGACCGATCCCGCGTGAGCATCCCCGCTCGCGCGCCCCACACCCCCCTCCAGAACAGGAACAACCGCGACATGGCGAACAACGACGACCCCACCCGACGTGAGACATACGAGGACGGCCTCCAGGTGCGCCGCGAGGTGCTCGGCACCGCACACGTGGACCGTTCGCTGGGGCAGGTCACCGAGTTCTCCCGCCCCATCCAGGAGCTCGTCACCGAGTACTGCTGGGGTGCCGTGTGGACCCGGCCTGGGCTGGACCGCCGCACACGGAGCCTGTTGAACCTGGCGATGCTGTCGGCGCTCAACCGCGGTCACGAGCTCGGCGTGCACGTGCGCGGCGCGATCCGCAACGGTGTCACCCCGGAAGAGATCCAGGAAGCCCTCATGCAGGTCGCCGTCTACGTCGGGGTGCCGGCATCGCTGGAGTCGTTCCGCATCGCCGAGGCCAAGCTCGAGGAGATGAAGGCGGCGGGCGAACTGTGAGCGTCTCCACGGTCGGTTTCGTCGGCCTCGGCAACATGGGGACGCCCATGGCGCGCCGCCTGGTCGAGGCCGGGCATCGTGTCGTCGGCTTCGACATCGCGGAATCGGCGCGTGAGCGCCTCACCGCCGCGGGCGGCGAAGCCGTCGCGCGCGCAACCGACGTGGTCCGGGATGCGCAGATCGTCATCCTGATGCTGCCCAATTCCGACATCGTGGATGCGGCCGTGCTCGGCCCCGACGGACTCCTCGCTGCCGCTCCGGCCGGCACCCTGTTCGTCGACATGAGTTCGTCAGAACCCCTGCGCACGCGGGCCCTCGCCGACCTCGTTGCCGTCGGCGGCGCGCGACTCATCGACGCGCCGGTATCCGGAGGCGTCGGCGGTGCCGAGAAGGGCACGCTCACGATCATGGTCGGCGGCGACGCGGCCGACGTCGCCGAGGCCACGCCGGTGTTCGAGGTGCTCGGGCGACCGGCCCATGTCGGCGCGATCGGCGCGGGGCATGCGCTGAAGGCTCTCAACAACCTGATGTCCGCCGCGCACCTGTGGGTCACCAGCGAAGCGATGCTCACCGGGATGGCCTTCGGTCTCGACCCGAAGGTGATGCTCGAGGCGATCAACCGCTCGAGCGGTCGCAGCGGATCCACCGAGCACAAGTGGCCGAACTTCATCGTCGGGGAGACCTACGATTCCGGGTTCGGCCTGAGCCTCATGCTCAAAGACATGAAGATCGCCACGGGCCTCGCCGAGCGCCTCGGGGTGCCGCACGAACTGAGCGACGCGGCGGTCGCGCACTGGGCCACCGCATCCGAAGACCTCGGCCCGCGCGCCGATCACACCGAGGTCGCTCGCTGGCTGCGCGCCGAGAAGGCCCCCACGACGAAGGAAGGAGCCCAGCAATGACCGACGCCGAACGCCGCCAGCAGATCCGCACCGAGGTCGAAGAGACCGTCGGCGGATGGGACGGACGGCTGCAGGCCGTGCTCGACCTCGATCCCGAGTTCCTCTCCGCCTACGGGCGGCTCGCGGGGGTCCCCGATCGCACCGGCGCTCTCCCGGAGAAGGTGCGTCACTTCATCCGCCTGGCCGTCGCCGCCAACTCCACCCACCTCTATCTTCCGCCGGTGCGCGGCCACATCCGCCGGGCGCTGGATGCCGGCGCGACGCCGGCCGAGGTGATGGAGGTGCTCGAGTGCTGCGCGACGCTGGGAATCCACGCCATGAACATCGGTGTGCCGATCCTCGTCGAGGTGCTCGAGGAGGCCGGGATCCGCACCGAGGCGGCCGCGCTGACGGACTACCAGGAGAAGCTCAAGGCCGACTTCACCGAGAAGCGCGGCTATTGGCATGACTTCTGGAACGAGATCCTCGAGCTGGCGCCGGAGTTCTTCGACGCGTACACCGAGTTCTCCTCCGTGCCGTGGGTGAGTGGGCCGCTCGAACCGAAGGTGAAGGAATTCATCTACATCGCCTTCGACACCGCCGCCACGCACCTCTACACCTCGGGACTCAAGCTCCACCTGCAGAACGCGGTGCGTTATGGCGCGACGGCGCAGGAGCTCATCGAGGTCATGGAGATCGCCGCGACCCTCGGCATCCACGGCGTGCTCGAAGCGGCCCCGATCCTCGCCGAGGAAGCGGGACGATGAGCATCGCCCAGCGGGACGCGAGCTATGCCCTGCCGGCCGAAGCCGTGCAGCGCTTCCGCGAAGCGCTGGGTGATGAGGCGGTCGTGGTCGACGAGGCCGGCCGCGACGAGTACCGCGACCCGTACTGGCTTCCCGAAGACCGCACGTACGACTCCTCGGCCGTGCTGTACCCCTCCTCCACGGAGGAAGTGCAGGCGTTGGTCCGCATCGCGAACGACCTCGGTGTGCCGCTGTGGACGTCGTCGCAGGGCCGCAACAACGGCTACGGCGGGCCCTCGCCACGGGTGAAGGGCTCGGTTCTGGTGAGCCTGCGGCGCATGAACCGCGTGCTGGAGATCAACGACGAACTCGCCTACGCGGTCGTCGAGCCCGGCGTCACGTGGATGGAGCTGCACGCCGCCATCGAAGAGGCCGGTTACGACCTGCTCGTGTCGATACCGGACCTCGGGTGGGGATCGGTCATCGGCAACACGATGGACAGCGGCGTGACGTACCTGCCGCTGGGCATGGACTGGCAGGCCCCCACCGGCATGGAGGTCGTGCTCGCCGACGGATCGCTGCTGCGGACCGGCATGGGTGCCATTCCCGACTCCCCGTCGTGGCACGTCTACAAGCGCGGGCTCGGCCCGGTGCTGGATCCCCTGTTCGTGCAGTCCAACTTCGGCATCGTCACGCGCATGGGCTACTGGCTCATGCGCAAGCCCGATGCGTACGCGCCGCTCTTCCTCACCGTGCCCCGTGACGGGCAGCTGGAGCAGGCCATCGACATCCTTCGCGAGCTGCGCCTGGCCGGAGTCATCCGGGGCGTCCCGGTCATGCAGAACACCGTGACCCTCGCCTCGCACTTCCCCGAGCTCCTGGGCAAGATGCAGGGGGCGGACACGACGCTCAGCTCCGAGAAGCTCGACGAGATCGCCGATCTCACCGGCGTCGGCCGGTGGGGCATGCGCACCGCCGTGTGGGGGGATGCGGCGGTCGTGGCCCGCCACGTCGAGATGATCACGCACGCCTGGTCTGCCATCGAGGGATCTCGTGTGGACCACGCCCGCACCTACCGCCACGACGAGTGGGATCAGATCGAGCACTTCGTGGACAAGGTGCAGGGCGGCATCCCGAGCCTGGACATGCTCGAGGCGATGCCAGACAACGTCGGCCACGTCGGGTTCTCCCCGGCGGTGCCGCTGCAGGGCGCCGCGATCCGCGAGGTCGTCGATCTCCTCGAGGACATCGTCGTGCGGGAGGCGGGAGTGAACTTCGTCGTCGGCATCTGCGTCTCCAGCGAGCGCAGCGCGATCGTGGTCAGCGGCCTGGCCTTCGACGCATCCGATGAAGAGCAGTCCCGCACCGCCTACGCGACGGTGAAGACGATGGTCCGGGAGGCCGGCAAGCTCGGCTACGGCGAGTACCGGGCGCACCTGGATTTCATGGATCTCGCCGCCGAACAGTACTCGTTCAACGACTTCGCGTACCGCAGGTTCGTGGAACGCATCAAGGACGCCGTCGACCCGCGCGGCATCCTCTCACCGGGCCGGCACGGCATCTGGCCGGCGAACAGACGAAAGGACTGACATGGGAGCCCAACTCGACAGCGCCGTCGATGAACTCCGCGGCACGATCACCGGCACGGTGTATCTGCGTGGCGAAGAGGGATACGCGGCCGAGATCGGCGGGTTCAACCTGCTCTCGCCGAACAACCCCGATCTGGTCGTCACCCCCGCCGATGAGGCAGAGGTGCAGACCGTGGTGCGGTGGGCCGCCGCGCAGGGGACGACCGTCCATCCGCAGGCCACCGGGCACGGCGCGTACCGCCAGCTCGACTCCGGTGTGCTGTTGAAGACCAGCCGCCTCGACACCCTCGTCGTCGACGCGGAGAACGCACGATTCACCCTCGGTGCGGGGCTCACCTGGCAGGACATCGTCCCCGCCCTGCACGCCGCCGGACTCGGCGCGGTGACCGGCTCCGCCCGGACCGTCGGTGCGGTCGGCCTGGTGCTGGGCGGCGGTATCGGACCGCTCGGACGCACGCTCGGCATGGCCGGCGACTGGGTGCGCGGATTCCGCGTGGTCGACGGGAACGGCGACGTGCTCGTGGCGACCCCGACCGAGAACGACGACCTGTTCTGGGCGCTCCGCGGCGGCAAGGTCGGACTCGGCGTCGTCACGGAGATGACCGTCGAAGCCCCGCGCATGCCGTACGTCTACGGCGGCGGCATCTTCTACGCCGAGGAGGACATCGACCGCCTCGCCCACGCGTGGCTGGACTGGGTGCCCGGTCTGCAGGACTCGGCGAACACGTCGTTCGCGATCCTGCGCCTTCCCCCCGACCTCCCGGCTCCGCTGGGTGGCGCGACGGTGTTCCACATCCGCTTCGCGTACGTCGAGCTGGGTGCCACGAACGAGGAGCTCGCCGAGCGCGGCGAGGCGATCCTCGCCTCCTGGCGGGAGATCGCCGGCCCCGGCATCCTCGACACCGTCGGGATCCTGCCGAGCGACCGGATCGCCGAAATCCACTCCGAGCCCACCGACCCGCTGCCGCTGTGGGAGTGGGGCGACTTCCTCGGGAGGGTGGACCACGAGCTGATCGACGTGCTCGTCGAGAACGCCGGCGGGGGCGTCGCCTGCCCCCTCGCTACCGTCGAGGTGCGCTATCACGGTGGCGCGCTGGCCCGCGATCCCGAGCACCCGAGCGCGATCGGCGGACGCAAGGAGCCCTTCACGCTGCTCGTCCTGGGCGTGCCCATCGACGGCATCGCGCCCTGGGAGGTCGTCGAGGCCGCCGGCTACGCCATCCGCGACCGGCTGACCACCTACAGCGGCGCCGAGGTGAACTACAACTGGGCGGGCCACCCCACCGCCGAGGTCTTCCAGAACCGGCTGTGGTCGAAGGCGAACGCCGCGCGCCTGAGCGAGATCCGCCGCGCGCACGACCCCGCCGGCGTGTTCGAGTTCGGCAACTGACGTGACGAGCATCGCGGGACGCGTCGCCGTCGTCACGGGCGGAGCCTCGGGCATCGGCCGGGGCATCGCCGAGCAGTTGATCGCCGAAGGCGCGACTGTCGTGATCGCCGACATCGAGCGCAGGGCGCTGGAGGCGACGGCCGCGGACATCGGGGCCACCGGCATCCGCGTCGACGTGAGCGACCCCGCCAGCGTGGAGGGGCTGGCCGACGAGGTGGTCGACCGGTTCGGCTCGGTGGGGATCGTCGTGAACAACGCGGGAGTGGGACCCCTGGCGCGCATGGCCGAGATGACGCTGGATGACTGGCGCTTCCTGGTGAACGTGAACCTCTGGGGGGTCATCCACGGGGTCTCCACCTTCCTGCCGCGACTTCTGGCCAACCCGGATGGCGGGCACATCGTGAACACCGGATCGATGGCGTCGTTCTCGCCGATGTCGGGGGCCGGCGCCTACGCCGTGACCAAGTACGGGGTCGCCGCGCTCACCGAAGCTCTCGCCCTCGAGCTCGCCGAGGACGACGCGAACGTGCACGTCACGCTCCTCGCCCCCGGCACCGTGCGCACCAACATCAAGGCGAGCCTGCGCAATCGCCCTGCGGGGCAGGGTGGTGCGCTCGCCGACGTCGACATCTCCGAGGGTCCGGCGGGAGACCTCCGGTGGATCGACCCCATCGACGCGGGCCGCATCGTCACGCGGGCGATCCGCAACGACGACCTGTACGCGGTGACCCACCCGGACTGGTGGCACATCGTCGACGTGCGCCAGCAGGCGATCCGTGCGGCGTTCGAGAAATACCCCGTGGAGGAGTCATGAGCGTTTTCGGTGCTGCCGGAGTCCTGCGGCAGATCGGCGAGCCGTTCTCGATCGAACAGGTCGAGATGCTGCCGCTGGATCCCACCCGGGTGCTGGTGAAGACCCACGCGAGCCCGTTCTGCTCGACCGACGTGAAGAACTGGCAGGGCAAGCTCTACAAGATCCCGCCCACGATCCTCGGTCACGCCTCCATCGGCGAGGTCGTCGAGGTCGGCGCCGACGTGCGCGGTGTCTCCGTCGGCCAGCGTGTGGTCGTGCCGGGCACCCCCGAGTGCGGCCGCTGCTACTACTGCTCCATCGGTGAGCCGTGGCAGTGCTCCGAGCTGTTCGACCTGGGTGGGATCTACCCCGACATCGCCCGCGGTGCCGACGGCGCGCTCATCTCGTGCGCGGGATGCGTCGGCGGTTACGCGGAGTACATGTCGATCTCGGGCAACCAGGTGTTCCCCGTCGAGTCCGACCTGTCCTCCGAGGTGCTCTCGCTCCTCGGGTGCGGCGTCAGCACGGGCGTGGGCTCGGTAGAGAACGTCGCGCAGCTGGCCCCCGGCGAGTCGGTCGCGATCGTCGGCGCCGGCCACCTCGGACTGTGGATGCTGCAGGCTGCACGTCTGGCGGGAGCCGGAACGATCGTCGTCATCGAGCCGCATGAAGGGCGGCGCCTGCTCGCGGCCGACATGGGCGCCGACCACGTCATCGACCCGTCCGACGTCGACCCCGTCGCTGCCGTGCGCGACCTCACCGGCGGTCGCGGGGCCGATGTCGGACTCGAAGCAGCCGGTCCCACCGCATCCCAGCGCACGGCGGTGGAGGCGACGCGTCGCGGCGGGCGCACCGTGCTCACCGGGTTCGAGATCGGTGGCGCGCAGCTCACGCTGCCGCAGGTGGAGACGGCTCTGCAGAGCCGCCGCATCCTCAGCTCCCAGAACGGGCAGCTGCACATGCGCAGCGACCTGCAGCGCTACGCGGGTCTGCTCGAGCGCGGGCGACTGGACCCTGCGCCCATCCTGACGCGGACCTACGCGCTGTCCGAGCTCGACTCGGCCCGCGACCGGTCCGGGTCGCTCGAAGACGTCTGCGGAGTCATCGTCTTCGACCACTGAGCCCCCTCGGGCTGAGCTCCCGAAGGCTCAGCCCGAGGGCCTGTCCCTGATCCGCTCGGTGCGCGCGGATCAGGCGCGGTACTTCGCGGGCCAGATGCCGTGCCGGCCGGGGGAGAGGATCCCTCCGGGATCGACAGCATCCTTGATGGCCTCGGCGAACCGGCGGTACGCGTGGTCGCCGAAGGAGTACTGCGCCGCGGCGTCATCCATGAAGTCGAGGTGGGCGCGGTATTCGCCGTACCCCATCGCGCCGACCTCGGCGATGAGCTCGCGGACCGTATCGAAGGTCGCACGCACCTGCGCCTCATCCCGGCGGTCGAAGCTCATGGCGCTGACGATCATGGCGCTGCGGTCGTTGGTCGGGAAGATCGCGCACACGAAGTTCGCGCCCGTCCGCGCCACCACGCGCTCCTTGATCCGGTCGATCACGCGCACGACCTCGCCACCCTGCAGCGGCACGACCGGCGAGAACCCGACGTGGCCGACCCAGTCGGGCATCTGCTCCATCATGTCCATCGAGGGGATGCCGGCGGAGATCTTCTGCATGAACGTGGTGATCTCGCCCCAGTTGTCCGGGGTGAACCGGCCGAGCACGTCGACGCGGGCGCCGTCGATGTCCGACCACGCCTCGCGGATGCGCGACAGGTGGTGCTCCACGACCGGCTCATCACCCCACAGCGCCGTGCGTACGCCCCAGCGGCCGATGCCGGTTGCATCCGCCAGCTCGTCGAGGCGCTCCTCGGACCACGTCGGGTCCGCACCGGGGAACATCCCCATGTGCTCGGGGAACTGGGTGCCCATGGTGATGAGGTTCTGCAGGTTGGGCACGCCGCGGATGATGCCATCCAGACGCAGCTCGCGGATGATGTCGACGGCCTGCCCGAGCTGCGCGTCGCGCGGCACCGACAGGTAGAGGGGCAGATAGGACCGGGGGCGGCGTTGCAGCCACACGCCCATCCGCGTCACGATGCCGTAGTTGGACTGCGTGAACAGCGGGTCCAGCGTCGGGCCGAGACCCCGCTTGAACAGGTGCCACGACGCGCTGTCGGGGATCGCCCCCATCCCGGTGCGCATGAGCGACCCGTCGGCGAGCACGACCTCCATGCCGGTGGGTGCCTGGTAGTCGCTTCCCAGCGGCAGGTAGGTCATGCCGTTGTCGAGCGAGTTGCCGATGATCGAGCCCCACCCGATGTCGGGTACCGAGAGCATCAGCTCGTCACCGAGCTCGTGCAGCGCCTCATGAAGGTCGAGCCAGCGGACGCCCGGCTCCACGACGGCGTAGGCGAGTTCGGTGTCGATGTGCAGGATGCGGTTCATCCGGCGCAGTCCGATGAGGAGCGACCCGCTCACCCGCGGGGACGGACCGCCGTAGCCGTTGTTGCGTCCCTGCGACGACGTCCACACCGGGATGCCGTGGCGCCCGGCGATGCGGACGACCTCCTGCAGTTGCTCGACGCTGTCGGGGAAGACCGCGCCGCAGGAGTCGTACGTGCGATCTTCCTGGAACCAGTACGGGTCACGGTAGGTGTCGCGCTCCTCCTGCGTGAACAGGGTGTTCTCGCGGCCGACGACGGCCACGAGTTCGTCGCGCGCCGCCTCCGGAAGCACCGGCGCCGCGGACGCGACGGGGTCTGTCATCGCGTGCCCTCCGCCTGCTGCGCGGCGTCGTAGTCGGCCTCGGAAACCTCCTCCAGCCAGACCGTGTCGCCGAGGGTGATGGCGGTGTGACCCATCAGGGACTCGGCGGTGCCGCCGTGCCAATGGCGTTCGCCGGGCTCGATCCACACGGTGTCACCCTCGGTGATCACGCGCGGCTGGCCGTCGGCCCCGCACACCAGGCCCCGGCCGCGGAACACCTGCAGGATCTGTCCCTGCGAGTGGTGGTGCCAGTAGGTACGCGCGCACGGCGTGAAGATCACGTTGTTGATCTTCACGTCAGGGGAATCGGTGATCACCGGATCCATCCACACTTCTCCGGTGAACGTGCCGCTGGCGCGTCCGGAGGCGGATCCTGATCTGCCCGGAATGAGTCGCATCTGGGTGCCTTTCTTCGAACGTCATCGTCCGGATTGTCAGACAGTACTATACCGCGCGGCAGAGATAGTTGTATGTGTTGTAACTAAAAGCTATCATCGCTACGCGGCCGTGCGGTCGCGATCGAAGACGCGAAGGAGCTCGACGATGAACACTCTCGACACCCCCATCGAGCCGCCGTCCAAGGGGGAGTTCCGCGACGTGATGGGCCGGTTCGCCAGCGGCGTGACCGTCATCACCACGCGCGAGGGAGATGTCGATTTCGGCGCGGCCGCCAGCGCCGTCAGCTCCCTCTCCGACGAACCGCCGATGATCCTCATCTGC
The DNA here is from genome assembly GCF_058310455.1 of Microbacterium sp. Z10_103. Lineage (NCBI taxonomy): Bacteria > Bacillati > Actinomycetota > Actinomycetes > Micrococcales > Microbacteriaceae > Microbacterium > Microbacterium sp. Z10_103. Next base: position 2,846,571 of record NZ_JBZEGK010000001.1, on the reverse strand, counting down.
CTCAACGTCACCTCCTCCACGGCGCAGGCGATCACCCGCACCGGCACCTTCGCCGTCAATGTCCTGGCCGAGGACTCCGCACCCATTGCGCAGCGGTTCGCCAGCAAGGGCGCCGACAAGTTCCAGTCGATGGCCCTCGAGCGCGGCCACGGCGGGGCTCCGCTCCTGTCGGGCTCCATCGCGCAGTTCGAATGCGTGGTGGAGGACTCCGTGCGCGGGGGAACCCACCTCGTCTTCCTGGCGCGTGTCGTTCGCGTGACCTCCCACCCCGGTAACCCGCTGGCGTATTTCCGTGGATCGTTCGGAACGATGGAGACCGCCCCGGACTCCGCGGCCCTGCGTGCCGTGCGCGACTACGTCGTGAATACGGTCACCGATCAGTCGGTGCCCCTGGATGCGGAGGCCATCGCCGAGGCCCTCGAGATCGAGGTCGGCCGCGCCTTCCGCGCCCTGGTCGCGCTCGTGGATGAGGGGCTCGTCCGCCGCTCGGGTGCCACCTTCGAAGTGGAGCCGGTGCCCGACCAGGTGATCTTCGACTACTACGCCGCCAAGCTCGCGATCGAAGTGGGCGCGGCCTCACAAACGGTCGGCCGGCTCGGCGAGGATCAGCTGGCCGAGCTCCGCCGGCTCATGGAGGACACGCTCCAGTACGTGCACGATGACGAGTTCGTCGACCCGGAGGGGTGGATCCGGTCCAACGCGGCGTTCCACGAGTATCTCGTGACGCTCGCCGGCAGCGTCATCCTCACCGAGACGTACAAGGGCTTGCGCCTCCCGTCGCTCGAGCTGCGCACCATCCGCCAGTCGACGAAAGCCACGTCGAAGCTTCTGGATGACCACTCCGCGATCGTCGAGGGCTACGAGTCCGGTGACGTGGCTAAGGTGCTGGAGACCCTGGCCCTGCACGCTCGCCGCCCGCAGGAGAGCCGGGCCGCCGTCGCGTCCTGACGGCTCCGGTCCGCGCTCCCCGCCCCCCGGCCCGGTCCGCGCGCCGGCCCGCGCCCCGGCGCGAAATCAGGAGATGCGGCGGAGGCAGGACGATTTCGGCCGGATCCTCCTGTGTCCGCCGCATCTCCTGAACTCGGCGCGCGACGTAGCGCCCGCGCCGCGGACTGTGCGCGGCGTGGCGCTGTGACGCTCGGCACGCACCGCGTCCTGAGGCCGCGGCGTCCTGAGGCCGCGCCGTCCTGACGCCCGCCCCGGGGCCGCCGGCCCGCACGCCTCCGGCCCGCACGCCTCCGGCCCCCCCCGCCGCCCGGCGCGAAATCAGGAGATGCGGCGGAGGCAGGACGGTTTCGGCCGGATCCTCCTGTGTCCGCCGCATCTCCTGAACTCGGCGCGCGACGGCGCCGGGCGGGCGCGGGTGGCGGGGTCACATCACCATGCCGCCGTTGACGTTGATGGTCTGACCGGTGATGAACTGCGCCTCATCCGAGCAGAGGTAGACGATCGTGGCCGCCATCTCCGACGGCGGGACCACCCGCGGGATCGGCTGGAGCTGCACGAGTGAATCGAGAAGCTCCTCGTCCTGCGGAAGCATCGCGGTGCGGGTGGCGGCGGGCGCGACGGCGTTGACGCGGATGTTCTCGCTGCCGACGAGGGCCGCGATAGCCCGGGTCATCCCGAGCACGCCGGCCTTCGACGCCGGGTAGGCGGCCTGCAGGGGGTACGGGGCGAGCGCGCCGACGCTGGAGATCGTGACGATCGCGCCGCCGCGCTCGCCGACGCGGCGGATCAGCGGCAGTGCCGCGCGGACGCAGTAGAAGGTTCCGGTGAGGTTCACCCGGATGACGAGGTCCCAGGCGGCGTCGTCGATCGTGGACGGATCGGGGTCGCCGCCGCGTTCGGTCAGCCGCCACGGAGCATCCGCGATGCCTGCCGCGGTCACGAGGGCGTCCAGGCGTCCGTGCTCCGCCTCGATGCGCGCGAAGGCCGCGTTGACGGCGCCGCTGTCACCGACGTCGACGGTCAAGGGGGTGACTCCGGAGTCGGCGGGCCACGCCTGCGCCAGCGCGTCCGCGGACAGATCCAGGGCGTACACGACGGCCCCCTCGGCGCGAAGCCGATCGGCCACCGCGAACCCGATGCCCTGTGCGGCGCCGGTCACGGCAGCCACACGCCCCTCGAACCGCCGCATCCCCGGCCACGCGTCGCTCTGCGAGAACCCTGTGTCGCTCATCTTCGAACCTGCCCTTGCGCCAGTGTCTGATTGTCGTACGATAATCGCATCTGCAGGGCGTCGGGCACTCGACTCGGCCGCGCCCCGATCGACTTCGAAGGAGAAATCGACGTGCACACCTTCAGCCGCCCGCGGACGGCCACGCTCTCGGTCGAGCGCGTTGCCGTCTCCGGCACCTGTCCGAACTGCGGCAGCGCCGACCTGAGCCGCTACCGCGTCTTGAGCGAAGGTGGCTGGTGGGATGCGGTGAAGTGCCAGGACTGCCTCCACTCCGTGGAGCGCACCCAGGCGCCCCCGCTCGGCAGCTTCGTGCCGCTGGGGACGACCGTCGAGGGCCTGTCGGGAGGAACGCGATGATCGGGGTCGACGTCGGCGGCACGTTCACCGACGTGGTGTCCATTCGCGACGGCCGCGTGGAGGTCACCAAGGTCCCGAGCGGCCGCACCGACCCGGCCGCGTCGGTCATCGAAGGCGCCCGGCGCCTCGGCGTCGACCAGAGCGCGGTGTTCAATCACGCCAGCACGATGGGGCTGAACGCGGTGCTCGAGCGCCGTCTGCCGAAGGTGGGGCTGCTCACGACCGACGGATTCCGTGACGTGCTCGACCGCGGCTCGGTGCACCGGCCCCTCGACGCGCAGACCGACCCGTCGTGGCGCCGCACGTTCGGCGACGCGGCGCGGCCGCTCATTCCGCGGTACCTCCGCCGCGGGGTGGTCGAGCGGATGACCGCGCAGGGCGATGTGCTGCTCGAGCTCGACGAGGCGCAGGCGCGGCACGAGCTGGAGATCCTGGCCCGGTGCGAGGTCGAGGGCGTGGCCATCTGCCTGATCAACGCGTACGTGAATCCTGCCCACGAGGAACGCCTCCGGGAACTCACCCGTGAGGTGCTCGGCGACGACATCGAGGTGTCGATCTCCTCGGCCACCTCGCCGCTCGCCAAGGAGTACGAGCGATCCTCCACCACGGTGGTGGACGTCATTATGAAGCTGCTCTTCGGCGGCTACGCCACACGCCTGAACGCGGACCTGTCCGGCCTCGGATTCGGTGGCCAGCTGAACTTCGCCGACTGCGCGGCCAACCTCCTGCCCTGGGAGGAGGCGCTGCAGCGACCCTTCCGCATCCTGTTCGCCGGCCCCGCGGCGGGCACGGTCTCCAGCGGCCACCTCGGTCGGGCGATCGGCCGGTCGAACATCCTGTGCGCCGACGTGGGCGGCACCTCCACAGACGTGTCGATCATCATCAACGACAAGCCGTTCGTCCAGAACACCTTCGAGATCGAGCACGACCTCATCATCAACGCGCTATCGACCGAGGTCTCGAGCGTCGGTGCGGGCGGCGGCAGCCTCGTGACCATCTCGTCGGCCGGCGGCATGCTCGTCGGTCCGGGCAGCGCGGGGGCCGAGCCCGGACCCGCGTGCTACGGCCGCGGCGGCACGCAACCGACGGTGACGGACGCCGCGTTGCTCATCGGCATCCTCGACCCCGACGGGTTCGCCGGGGGCGAGCTCACGCTCGACTCCGCCGCCGCACGCCGCGCCTTCGATGCGCTGGACACGCCGATCCCGTTCGCCGAGCGCGTCAGCACGGCGTACCGGCTCGCCGTGGCACACATGGCCGAGGAGATCCTCAACGTGGCCGTCCGCCACGGCGTGGACGTGCGCGACTTCTCGCTCATGGCGTACGGCGCCGCGGGCGGGATGCTGCTGCCCGCGGCCCTGGACCTCCTGCCGCTCCGCGAAGTCGTGATCCCGCCGCATCCGGGGCTGTTCTCCGCCCTCGGGCTGCTCTCCGCCGACCAGGTGTTCCACGAATCGGAGAGCGCGTACGTCGTCTTCTCGCCCGACTCGGCCGATCAGATCGCCGCGGTGTACGACGCGATGGAGGCCCGGCTGCGCGACCGCCTCGGCGATGCGGCCGAGGGGCTGCCGGTGCGCCGGAGCTTCGACGGGCGCCTCGTCGGGCAGAGCTGGGAGACCCCGTTCGTCGGGATCCCCGACGAACCCATCACCGCGGAGTCGATCCTCGACGTGGTCGCCGGCTTCCACGACACGTACGAATCCCGCAACGGCAACCGCTTCGACGGGTTCCCCGTGGAGGGGGTGACCTACCGCGTGGAGATCGTCGTCCCGGCCGAGAAGGTCGAGTACACGCCCGCTGCCGCACGCGAGTCGTTCCCAGCGACACCGGAGGGCACGGTGACCCTCGAGTACCTCACCGAGCAGCCCATCCAGGCCGAGTGGTACCGACGCGAAGCTCTCGAGGTGGGGGCGACCGTCACCGGACCCGCCGTCATCCGAGAGGAGCTCAGCACCACCTTCCTCATGCCGGGCCAGACGGCGGTCATCGGCCGCTGCAGAGAGATCGTCATCACCTCGGGGAGGACCGCGTGAGCACCATCGACACCGCACCGCAGAGGCGCACGCTCCTCCGCGACCTCGACGTCGCCGCGTTCCGCGACCGCTACGACTGCGACCGCTACACCGCCACGGTGCTCGGCAACCGCTTCGACTACCTCGTGGAGCACATGAGTGCGCGCCTGCTGACCGGCGCCTTCTCGCCGGTGCTCCGCGACTTCTACGACCTCGCGTGCACGATCGCCGGCCCGCCCGAGCTCGACTATCCGGTCCCCGCCGCCAGCAACGGCATCGTGCTGATGGCCGGCACGACGATCGACGCCGTGCCGAACATGGTCGGAGAGTTCGGTGTCGGCCGGCTGCGGCCGGGCGACGTGCTCATCGCCAACGACCCGTACCGCACGGGCAACCACAACAACGACCTGGTCTTCACGCGCCCCGTCTTCCGCGAGGGCCGCATCGTCGCGTTCGTGACGCTCAATGCGCATCAGCTCGACATGGGCGGCACCGTCCCCGGCGGGTTCAGCGCGACCAAACAGAACGTCTTCGAGAACGGTCTCGTCCTGTCGCCTCGGCTGCTGGTGAGCGAGGGCGTCAATGTGCCCGAGAACTGGAGCGTCATCTTCGACAACGTGCGCATGGCCGAGGTGCTCTACCCCGACATGCTGACGGTGTGCTCGAGCCTGGAGCTCGGCGAGACGCTCGTGAACGAGTCCATCGACCGCTACGGACTGCCGGCGTTCCACGGCGCCATGCGGTACGCGACCGACGTCGCCGCCGAGCGGATGGCCGTCGGGATGGCGGAGCTTCCCGACGGCGACTGGGAGGCCGAGCACGGGGTGGACTGCGATGGCATCGACGACACCGAGTCGTACCCCGTGCACGTGGCCATCCGCAAGCGCGGCGACCGCATCGAGGTCGACCTGTCGGGCACGCACCGCCAGGCGCGCACGTCGATCAACGCCACCGTGTGGGAGGTCAAGACCGCCATCGGGGTCGCCCTGAAGTACAACTTCGATCCCCGCGGCCGCTTCAACTCCGGCCTGTTCCGCAACATCGACATCGTCATCCCCGAGGGCAGTGTCGTCTCGGCACTGCCTCCGGATGGCGCGGTGTTCCTGTACTTCGAACAGAGCCAGGTCATCCTGGCCACCGCGCTCATGGCGCTGGAGAAGGCCATGGGTGATCGGGCCATCGCCGGCGATCGAGGGGGGACGAACCTGCACACGGCGTTCGGCGCCTGGCCGGACGGAAACCCGTGGGTGTCGGCCATGCAGTGCGGGGGCGAGATCGGGCCCTTCGGCGCGAACCGGCACGGCGACGCCGACACGCAGTGCATGTCGTACCTCGCCAACGGCGTCGCGCCATCGGTCGAGGCCGTGGAGAAGGACAGCCCCGTCGTCATGCTCCGCCACGAGCCGGTGCCCGACACGGCGGGGCCGGGCTACCACCGGGGCGGCAACGCGATGCTCCGCGACACCCTCTGGCTCACGGATGCCGCGCACTCCATCATCGAGCTGCGGCACAAGTCGGTCACCGGCTTCGGCGTGTATGGCGGCGGTCACGGCGTCAACGGCGGCGTGTGGATCTATCCGCCGACCGGCGAAGGAGCCCGCAACGTTCCCGCCACGGGCCCCGACTCCTTCCGCGACGGCACGCCCTGGGCAGGTGTGCTGGACCCGGAGAGCCACGCGCCCTCCCGGCACGGCCAGTACCACTACCCGTTCTCGTCGGCCAATGTCAGCACGGCGAACTCCGTGCTCCGGTACATCACCAACGGGGCCGGCGGGTGGGGCGACCCACTGGAGCGCGATCCCGACCGGGTGCGCGTCGACGTCCGCGACGAGTACGTCACCATCGACGGCGCCGCCCGCCTCTACGGCGTCGTGGTGACCGGCGATCCCGCCGAAGACCCCGAGGGTGTTGCCGTGGATGAGGCGGCGACGGCCGCCCTCCGGGCGCGCATGCGGGCAGCATCCCGATCGTGATCGAATTTATATATACCCGTTGAAACCTCCTGTGTAGGATTGCCCCACTGTCCGACAATGCGGTCGGACCATGACAACGAAGTCAGGGAGACAGTCACATGCGCAGAGGAATCAAGAGCGCTCTGGGAATCGGCACGGTCTTATCCATCGTCGCGCTCGCAGGGTGCGCGGGAGGCGGCGGAGAGACCGAGCCGGGCGGTCCCGAGGGATCCGGCGACGTCGAGCTCACCTACATGGACGAGGAAGGCAACTGTGCCGCCGGCCCCGCGGACGGCGTCGAGTTCGAGGCCGCTCAGGAGTACATCGCGTCGTTCGGCGAGCCGGTGGAAGAGCTGCTCTTCACCGAACCGCTGCCCGAGCCGGTGAGCCCCGACACCACGGTCGCGTTCCTCAACAATGACACCGCCGTCGCCGGCATCATGTACTCGTTCATGGAGCAGGCGGCCGCGGGTGCGGGTGTCGAACTCATCAACGTCAGCACCGGCACCGACGCGCAGAGCATCAACTCCGCCCTCAACTCCGTCGTGGAGATGAACCCCGACGTCGTCATCGCCGTCGCCAACGACGCCGTCTTCTGGCAGGACCAGCTCCAGGCCCTGATGGACAACGACGTCGCCATCGTCTACGCCTCGCAGCCGAACGCGGAGGAGTTCGGTCTGAACGACAGCCTCGGCGGTTACAACGTCTCCCTGGTCAACGGCAAGGTTCTCGCCGACGCTGCGGTCGCCTTCACATGCGGCACGGGCAGCGAGTTCGTCTTCTACAACATCCCCGAGCTGGGCTTCTCGCAGATCCAGCTCGAGGCGACGCAGGAAGAACTCGCGACGATCTGCCCCGACTGCAACCTGCGCGTCGTCGACATCTCCATCGCCGACCCGAGCCCGGCGGACAAGATCGTCAGCGACCTGCAGACGCACCCCGAGACGCAGTTCTTCGTGACGCCCGCCGACCAGTTCCAGGTCGGGCTCGCGGAGAAGGCCGGCCTCGCGGGCCTGGAGAACGCGTATGGCATCGGACAGTCTTCGCTGCCGCCGAACATGCAGCAGATCGCGGACGGGCTGCAGACCGCCGGGTTCGGCGTCGACCTGAACATCTTCATGTGGATGCTGCTGGATGAAGGCTTCCGCAAGATGCAGGGCGTGTTCACCGAGTACGAGGACTGGGAGGCCGTCGGCCGCTCCGTCTCGCGCGTGATCACCCCGGCGAACGCGGAGGACTACCTGCAGGGCTTCGTCGCCTTCCCGGGTATGGAAGAGGAATTCACGACCCTGTGGGGCGTGACCAAGTAACCCGATCCGAGGGGGCGTCGCGGATCCCGCGGCGCCCCCTCGCTCATCTGTGAGAAAGGCATGAGCATGCCGGACATGCCAGCAGGAATGCTCCTGGACTTCGCGGCGCAGCTGCTCGGGGACGAGCACGTCTCGCGCGGCGACGACCTGGACGACTACCTGGACACCTATGCCCTGGGAGACCCCGGGAAGTTCGCGCCGGCCGGGGCGGTGCGCCCCGCCAGCACCGAGGAGGTGCAGGCCATCGTCCGCGAGGCGAACGACCTGGGCGTCGCGCTCTGGCCGTTCGGCCGCGGCAAGAACTTCGGGTACGGCGGGCCCGCACCGCGCGTCTCCGGCAGCGTCACGGTGGACCTCTCCCGCATGAACCGTGTGCTGCACGTCGATGACGAGACCGCGTACGCGATCGTCGAACCCGGGGTGCGGTTCTTCGACCTCTACGACGCACTCCGCGAGCGTGGCTCGCGGCTGTGGGCCTCGGTTCCCGACCTCGGGTGGGGGAGCGTCGTGGGCAACGCCCTGGAGCGCGGCTACGGATACACGGCGCACGGTGACCACCAGCAGTTCATCTGCGGGATGGAGGTCGTGCTGCCGACCGGCGAGATCATCCGCACGGGTATGGGCGCCCTCCCCGGGTCCGAGGCGTGGGCGCTGTACCGCGGAGGCTTCGGCCCGGGCCTGGAGGGCCTGTTCCTCCAGTCCAACCTCGGAATCGTGACGAAGATGGGCGTGTGGCTGATGCCGCGCCCGGAGGAGTTCGCTGCGTGCCGGCTCGCGATCGAGCGCGAGGAGCAGCTTCCGCAGCTCGTGGATGTCATCCGCGAGCTCAAGCTCGACGGAACCATCGACGGCGTCGTCAATGCCGCCAACGCGGTCGGGGTGGCCGCCGGGATGGCTCCGCGCGAGCGGTGGTACGACGGCGACGGGATCGTCCCCGACGACGTCGTGGATGTGATCGCCGGTGACCTCGGGCTCGGCCGCTGGAACATCAAGTGCGCCGTGTACGGGACCCCCGCGATGCTCGATCTCAAGTTGGCGCGGATGCGTGCCGCCATCGAGGACATTCCCGGCGGCAGCGTCGTGGTGAATCGCTACGCGGGTGACACCCCCGCCGCTGACATCCCGCCGCTGGATCACTTCGCCGCCGGCATCCCCGGCATGATCCTCGCCGACGGAGTGCGGTGGCGGGCGAACGGCCCCACCGGCGCGCACATCGGGTTGTGCCCGGTGTCACCCCTCACCGGGACGCACGTGGCCGCGGTCTCCCGCATCATGCGCCAGCACATCGAGGCCGCCGGATTCGACTACATCGGCGGATGGCTCGCCACCGAGCGTCATGCCGTCAACGTGCTCATGATCTTCTTTGACGCGGCCGACGTCGAGGAGTCGCGAAAGGTGGCGCAGGCCTTCGCCGAACTCGTCCCGATGCTCGCAGAGCACGGGTACGGCGAGTACCGCGCGCATCTGGAGTTCATGGACCTCGTCGCCGACCAGTTCTCGTGGAACGACAGCGCGCTGCGGGAGTTCACCCGGACGCTGAAGGATGCCGTGGATCCCCGCGGCATCCTCGCGCCGGGCAAGCAGGGCATCTGGCCCCGCAGCGGCCCGGCGGCCCGCCCGTGATCCGCACGCGGGCCCTCGTCGCCCGGGGCGACGGATCCCGTCCGCGCGTGATCGACGTCGACCTGCGCCCGCCGGGGGAGCGGGAGTTGCTGGTCGAGATCATCGCCGCGGCGGTATGCCGCACCGAGCTGCTCACGATCGATCGCCGGAGTGCCGATCCGGACGCAGCCCCCGGCCCGCCCACGATCCTCGGGCACGCTGCCGTGGGCGTCGTGTCCGCGGTCGGCGGCGACGTGGAGCGGGTGCGTCCGGGACAGCCCGTGATCGTCACCGGCACGCGCCAGTGCGGTCGATGCTTCTTCTGCACCCATGGCGCACCGGGGGCGTGCGACGAGATCTTCCGGTACATGACCCGCGAGATCGGCACCGCCGCGGACGGCGAGGAGATCTTCTCCGACGGCGGGATCGGCACGCACGCCGAGCGCATGGTCTTCCCCGAATCCAACGTGGTGCCCATCCGCGGCGGTGCCGACCCGCGCCACCTCGCGATGCTGGGCTGCGGCATCCCCTCGGGTGCCGGCGCCGTGAGCGAGGTCGCGAAGGTGCGCTCCGGAGAATCCGTGGCGGTCTCCGGATGCGGGCACGTCGGCCTCTGGATGATCCAGGCAGCCCGAGCCGCCGGAGCCGGCACCATCATCGCCATCGACCCCGATCCCGCGCGCCGCGACATCGCGCTCGCCATGGGAGCGACTCGTGTGCTCGACCCCGGTGACGCCGTGGTGCAGCAGGTGCGGGCCCTGACGGAAGGCCGTGGCGTGGACGTCGGACTCGAGGCGGCCGGCACCACCACAGCGATGGAGCAGTCGTTCGAGATGACCCGATACGGCGGACGCGTGGTGCCCACGGGCCTCGAGAGCGAGGTCGCCCGGGTGAGTCTCAACAACCTGCAGTACTCCCTCGGCTCGCGCACCATCACCGGCGCGCAGTGCGGGGGCGGCGACGTTTTGTCGCTCGTGCCGCGGCTGGAGCGGATGCTCGAGGACGGGATCCTCGATGCCCGGTCGATCCTCACGGCCGAGCGCAGCCTGGAGGACGCCGCCGAGGTCTACGACCTGCTCGCCCTCCCCGCCCACCTGACCGGCGTGCTGATGATGCGCGGCGGCGGTCAAGGACGTGCGACCCACTGAGGTTCCGCGGGTAATGCGTGGTGGCGGACGTGGCGGTGCGGGACCGCGGTGTGGTGACGTGAGAAGCAGCAGAGAAGGAGAACGATGTCGACGACGACACGCGAAGCGGTTCCGAGCGCGGACGAGGTCGTCGCGCGGGCGCGATCGCTGAAGGAACTCATCCGCGACCAGCAGGATGCGGCGGAGGAGCGCGGCCACTACACCGAAGCGGTCCACGAGCGCATGATCGAGCTCGGTCTCTACCACCTGCTGACTCCGCGGCGATATGGCGGATATGAGGTGTCGCTGAAGACCTGGCTGCGCACGGTCATGGAGATCTCGTCCGGAGACCCGGGCACCGGGTGGTGCTATTGCCTCGGGCACTCGCACAACATCCAGGCCGCCTCCCTCTTCGGCCAGCGCGTCCAGGATGACCTCTTCGGCACCGCGGCGGGCTACTTCCGTGCGTCCCACAGCCTCGCACCGGCCGGCGTCGCCGTCCCCGTCGAGGGCGGGTACCGGCTCACGGGCGTCTCCCGGTACCAGTCCGGCTCCCCGTACTCGACACATGCGATCGTGCTGGTGCGGGTGGCGGACCCGGCATCCGAGGGGGCAGAGGGGGCTCCGCAGGCCCTGCAGGCCATCATCCCGGCGGAGCAGTTCCGGCTGCTCGACGATTGGGGCGGCGGCCGAGTCCTGGGGATGCGGGCGAGCGGGTCGAACTCCGTCGCGTTCGACGACGTGTTCGTTCCCGCCGACCGGATGGTGCCGCCCACGTGGGCGGGGCAGACCCCGCCGGAGGAGACCGGAGCCGGCGTGCACGGCAACCCGATGTACATCGGCAGCGTGCAGACGTTCCTCGGCGCCGAGCTTGCCGCCGTCATGGTGGGTACCGCCCGGGCCGCGATCGACGAGTGGACGGACCTGTCCCGCACGCGGATGAGTCCCCTTCCGCCATTCGTCCCCCGTGATCACGACCCGGCGAGTCAGCGGATCCTCGGCGAAGCCACGGTCAAGGCGGATGCGGCCGAAGCGATGCTCCTCCAGGTGGCGGAGACGATCGAGCGCTGGTCGGCAGACTTCGCCGCAGGCACGGCGCCGCTCACGCGCGGCATGGACACCCGCCTGAACGGGCTGAGTCTGGAGGCCGGGCGACTGGCGGCTGAGGCGGCCGAGATGCTCGTTCAGTCGGCGGGGTCTTCCGAGGCGCGTCCGGGTCGCCGGATGGAACGCTACTCGCGGGACGTGCAGATGTACCGCACGCACGCGGCCGCGCAGTACGGCGCGTGGATGCAGGGGATCGGTGCCACCGTCCTCGGTGTGCAGGAGTCGGCCTTCGACCTGCCGAAGGTTCCGACCGGAACGGAAGGAAAATGACGATGGCCGGAATGCTCTCCGTGGAAGCACGTCAGGCGGTGCAGGATCTTCTCATCGACCTCAATTGGGCGCTGGACACCGGCGACGTCGAGCGCTTCGCGGGCGTCTTCTCCCCGGACGCCGACTTCGTCGTCGAGTCGGACGACGATCGTCACCGGATCGAAGGACGGGACGGGATGGTCGCCGACTTCCGCGCCCGTCTCGCCTCGTCTGCGGGCGGCTCACAGCACCGGGTGACGAACAGCCTGTTCGTGCCGGGAGCCGATGGGTCCTGCACCGTGTGGTCGTACTGGTCCACCAGCGTGCGCTCGCCGCAGACGGGTGAGGTGGATCTCGCCGCCAGCGGGTGGATCTGCGACCGCCTCGAAGAGGAGGCGGGGAACTGGGCGATCCGGCACCATCACGTGACCATCTGGCGCGACGGGATGACTCACCCGCTCTCGGGCGCCGCCTGCTGCTGATCCGCCGTCTTCCACACCTCGCGGGCCGCGGCGATCACGGCGCGCGTGGCCGGAGACGGCCGCATCCGACGTGACCACGCCAGCGCGACGTGCTCGACGGGGAGTCCGGTCTCCAGAGGGCGCACAGCGAGTGCGCGGCCCTCGTGGCTGACGTCTCCGTACGGGCGGTGGATGTGGATGGTGTAGCCGAGCCCGCGGCCCACGAGCGAGCGCGCCAGCTCGGAGCTCGGGGAGCGGAACGCCACTTTCGGCGACAGGCCGGCGGTGTGGAACATCGATGCCGCGTGGGTGGCTCCCGGTTCGGTATCCAGCATGATCCAGCTCTCATCGACCAGGTCGGCCAGCTCGACCCGCTCGCGGTCGGCGAGGGGATGACCGGCGGGAAGTACCACCTGAACGGGCATGGGGCGCAGTCGGATGAAGTCCAGGTCGACCGGCAGCCGATGGTCGAGGGCGATGGCCACGTCGACCTCCCCGGAGCTGACGCGCGGCCAGAACGACTCCTCGAGCCCGAGCTCCGCGGTGAGGACGAGACCGGGGTGCTTCCTGGAGAGAGCATCGATGATGGGCGGCAGGATCGTCGGTGCCATCTCGTCCGACCCCCCGATCAGCACGGCGCCGGAGACGGGAGCCGCAGAGCCGGTGAAGTCCTGCTCGAGCAGCGCCGCCTCGGCCACCAGCGCGCGGGCACGGTCACGCAGCTCACGCCCGCTCGTGGTGAGGGAGACGCCGTACGCCCGGCGCCGAACGCACAGCCGCACGCCGAGGGAGCGCTCCAGCGTGGTCAGCGCACCCGCCACGGCCGAGGGGGAGGCGTGGAGCAGGGCGGCAGCCTCCGACATCGAGCGGGAATCGGCGATCGCGAGGAAGTACTCGAGCTGTCTGAGCGTGATGTTGCTGGGCACGATGCTCCCGGTCGGTTCCGCGGGGCACATCGCGGCGCAGCCGTCGTGCTTCCTCGCTTTATCGGTGGTCTGATGCATGGTATTCGCCGCGGGCATGTGATGACGTGGTGACGGTGGTTCGACAGCGGATCCGCCGGAGGAGGGCACAGATGACGCGTATCGAGGGAAGAGTCGCCGTCGTGACGGGGGCGGGTTCCGGCATCGGGCGGTCGATCGCGCATCGCCTCGCCGCAGGTGGCGCCGCCGTGGCGGTGGCTGACATCGACGCGGAGCAGGCGGGGCGCGTGGCGGGCGAGATCGGGGGCCGGGGGTATGTGGTGGACGTGAGCGACCCCGGCAGCGTGGCGGCTCTGGCGGCGGGTGTCCGACGAGATCTCGGTGCCGCCGGCATCCTCGTGAACAACGCCGGCGTGGCATCCACCGCGCCGTTGGCGGAGATGACCGAGGCCGACTGGGCGTGGATGCTGGGGGTGAACCTCCTCGGCCCGATCCACGGCGTGGCGGCGTTCCTGTCCGATCTCCGCGCCGAACGGGGGCACGTGCTGAACACCGGATCGATGGCCGGTCTGGCTGCAGACACGGGATCGGGCGGTTACGGCGTGACCAAGTCGGCGCTGACCGCCTACACCGAGGTACTCGCACGCGAGCTCGCCGACGACGGCGTGGGGGTCACGCTCCTGGCACCGGGGCCGGTGCGCACCCGGCTGGGCTCGAGCTCCCGCAATCGCCCCGCCGACTCCCGGGGCGCGCTTCGGGACAAGGACCTCACCGTCGAGGACGGTGGGACCCTGCCCTGGCTGGACCCCGACGAGGTCGCCGAGGTCGCCATCCGTGCGATCGAGGCGAACAGCCTCTATGCGCTCACCCATATCGAGTGGCGCGACATCGTCACCTCGCGGCACCGCGCGATCGAGCAGGCGTTCGACGGCGCGCTCAGCGCTCGGAAAGGGGATGCGTGACCGCTCCCGGCCACCGCTGCAGCCACCGGTAGACGAACCGCCACTCCCCGTCGCGCCGCTCCACGACGTCTTTCGAGTGGCCGGTGGAGTGGAACGACACCTCGCTGTTCTCGCGGTGGCTCGTGAACCAGTACGAGCGCAGGATCCATCGGTCGGGTGACCCCGCCGGGTCGGGGAGATACATCCGGTTGGATTCGCGATGCTGGTGCCCGGCGTAGCCCCCGAAATGGCTGGCCGCGAACTCCCGGATCGAGCCGACCCCGCGCCGCGCATCGATGGACCCGTCCAGCTGCGTCTCCTCGAGAACGGCGTCATCCCAGAACGTGCCCAGATAACGCTCGAGGTCCTGCGTGTCGAGTGCCCACAGGTAGTCCACGTAGAGGTCGTCGATGGCGAACCGGACGTCTGCGGCGGGGCCGGGCGGGCGGGTGGATGTCATGGCGTGCTCCTCGGGACTCTCCGGCGCACTCCATCGGGCCGCCGTCGCCAGACGGTACGCACGTACGCGGTGGGCGATCAAACGGCCTTTTCCGGGCAAGCACCGCGTGAAGCGCGTGGAACTCGGCGCGAGCCCGCCTGATATAGGTATACATCTTGCAACTTTTCTGTATGCTTGGCTCATTGTCGGACAATCCTTCTTCGGACGATGAGGTCGTTGAAAACGAGCCGCGTAGACGCGGCCGTCGGGGAGAGAAAGCGAACACCATGCAAAGACGCATCAAGAACGTCCTGGGATTCACGAGCCTGGTAACGGTGGCGCTTCTCGCCGCCGGGTGCTCCGGGGGTGGCGGCGACGCCGCCGGGGGCGGCGGGGGAGGCGAGTCCGAGGTCGAGCTCACCTACATGGCCGACGACGGAACCTGCGCGACCGACCCCATCGAGGGCATCGACTTCGAGTCAGCGCAGGAATTCATCGCGCCGTTCGAGGAGCCCGCGACGTCCATCCTCGCGACCGAGCCGCTGGAGGAGCCGGTGTCACCCGACACGACGGCCGTGTACCTGAACAACGGCACGCCGGTGGCGGCGATCTTCCAGGAGAGTCTTGCGGCTGCGTCCGCGGCGGCCGGGATCACGTTCGTCAACGTCGACACCGGCTCGGACGCTCAGAGCATCAACTCGGCCATGAACTCGGTCGTGGAGATGCAGCCGGACATCGTCTTCGATCAGTCGGTCGACGCGATCTTCTTCCAGGACCAGCTGAAGCAGCTGCAGGATCAGGGCGCCGTGGTGGTTTACGGCGGTCAGCTCAACGCCGAGGAGTTCGGGCTCGTCGATTCTCTGGGCGGCGTGGGCAGTGTCACGGTCAACAGCGACGTGCTCGCGGCCGGGGCCATCACGCTCACCTGCGGCACCGCGACCGAGTTCGTGGCCTACAGCATCCCGGAGCTTCCCTCCTCGGCGCTGCAGAACGTGCGCATCGCGGAGAAGCTCGAGGAGCTCTGCGCCGAGTGCAACCTGCGTATCGTCGACATCTCCATCGCCGACCCGAGCCCGGCCGACAAGATCGTGTCGGACCTGCAGGCGCACCCCGAGACGCAGTTCTTCATCAGCATGGGTGACCAGTTCCAGATCGGGCTGCAGGACAAGGCGGCCCTCGCCGGCATCGAGAACGCCTACGGACTCGGCCAGTCGTCGCTGCCGCCGAACTTCCAGCAGATCGCCGACGGCCAGCAGGTGGCCGGCTACGCGGTGGACTTCGGCCTGTTCATGTGGCTGCAGGTCGATGAGGGCCTGCGCCGGATGCAGGGCATGGATGTGCCCTACCTCGGCGACTGGGTGAACACCGCCCAGACGCTCTCGCACTTCGTGACCATTCGCAACGCCGAGGAGTCCCTCGGCACCGGGTACGTGGCGTACCCGGGCATGGAGGACGAGTTCAAAGCCCTGTGGGGAAAGTAATTCGATGACCGATGTTTCATCCGGACGCGGGGCGGCTTCGGCCGCCCCGCGGCTCCTCCGTATCGACGGCATCATCAAGGACTTCCCGGGCAACCGGGCGCTGGATGAGGTTTCCCTCGACGTCGCCAGCGGCGAGATCGTCGCCGTCGTCGGGCACAACGGGTCGGGCAAATCGACCCTCGTGAAGATCCTCGACGGCGTGTACACCTCGGACGGCGGCACAGTCGAGCTGGCCGAGGTGGACGGACAGCAGACCAACCTCTACGTCATCCACCAGGACCTCGGTCTCGCGAAGGAACTGACGGGGCTGGAGAACCTCGGGATCACCAAGGACAAGGGCATTTCGGCGCTCGCTCCGTTCCGCAGCAAGCGCGAACGCGCGCACGCCCGCGAGCTGATCGGCCGCTTCGGTGAGCCGTTCGACCTCGATGTGCCGATCGGCAGCCTCGCTCCGGCGCAGCGCTCGATCATCGGGATCGCTCGCGCCCTCGACGGCTGGACCCACCCCCGCAACATCCTCATCCTCGATGAGCCCACCGAGGCCCTGCACGCGAGCGAAGTGAAGGTGCTCTTCGAGGCCGTGAAGTCGCTGGCTGCCGCCGGGGCCGGCGTCATCTTCATCTCGCACCGCCTCGACGAGGTGCTGGAGATCGCCGATCGCGTGGTCATCCTGCGCGACGGGGTGAAGGTCGCCGATGAGTCGCGGGTCACGATGGACCACGACCGGCTCGTCTCCTTCGTCACCGGCGTGCCGGTGGGCGAGGCCGAGACGGGTGAGCCGTTCCGCGGCGACCTGGGCGCCGTCGCGCTGGACGTGAGGGGTCTCACCGGCGCGGCGCTGGACGGGGTCGACATCACGATCCACGCCGGCGAGGTCGTCGGCGTCGCCGGGGTGCTCGGCTCCGGCCGCGAAGCGCTGCCCGCCATGCTGTTCGGTTCGATCGACTCGGATGCCGAGACCTTCGCCGTGCAGGGCAAGAACTACCCGCACCGCAACCCGCAAGAGAGCATCCGGCGGGGGATGGGATTCGTGCCGGGCGACCGTGCGCGCTTCGGGTCGGTGCGCCCCATGACCGCGCGGGAGAACGTGACGCTGCCCGAACTCAAATCGCTCACCGGTCCGCTCGGAGCGATCAGCGGCCCCCGCGAGCGCGCACACACGACCGAGCTCATGGCGAAGTACGACGTGAAGCCGCCGCGCGCCGAGCAGATCTTTGCGCAGTTCAGCGGCGGAAATCAGCAGAAGATCGTGTTCGCCAAATGGCTGCGCAACAACCCGGTCGTGCTGCTCCTGGAGGAGCCGACGCAGGGCGTGGACATCGGCGCGAAGCAAGCGATCTACGACGCCATCGACGCCGCAGCGGAAGGAGGAGCGGCCGTTCTGGTCTGCTCCTCCGAGGCCAAGGAGCTCGTCCGGCTGTGCAACCGCGTGCTGGTGCTGCG
This sequence comes from Microbacterium sp. Z10_103, assembly GCF_058310455.1. Taxonomy (NCBI): domain Bacteria; kingdom Bacillati; phylum Actinomycetota; class Actinomycetes; order Micrococcales; family Microbacteriaceae; genus Microbacterium; species Microbacterium sp. Z10_103. The sequence goes on along the minus strand of NZ_JBZEGK010000001.1, from coordinate 2,828,988 downwards.
CGGCGGCAAGGTCGCGGCGGAATTGGCAGGTGATCGGCTGACCGAGACGGCGCTGATCATGGAGGGCTACGGGCTCGTGGGCAAGGGAGAGAAGTGAACAAGACCGAGACGATTCCCGTGGCGGAGGCCACCGGGTCGAACGCCACCGTCACTCGCGGAGGCTGGTGGCGGATGCTGTCCTTCCGCAACATCAGCGCGCTGTACATCTTCATCGTGCTGTTCGCGATCTTCGCGATCATCACCCCGCGGACGTTCCTCACCCCCGGCACCTGGCTCGTCCTCCTGGACGCGCAGTCGATCACGGTGCTCGCGGCCATCGCCGTGCTCATCCCGCTGGTCAACGGCGTCTTCAACCTGGCCATCGGCGCGGAGGTCGGCTTCGCGGTCATCCTCGTCGCTGTCCTCCAGGTGAAGTTCGGCGTGCCGTGGGGCATGGCGATCCCGCTGACGATCGCCGCCGGAGCGCTCATCGGCTTGATCTCCGGCCTCATCATCACCAAGGGCAAGATCGACAGCTTCATCGCCACCCTGGGTATGAGCTCGATCCTCCTGGCCGGCCTGGCGTTCATGTCGGAGAGCCGTCAGATCATCGGGCTCGAGGAGGGCTTCCGCGCCTTCGCCACCGGCGGCCTGCCGCTCTCGCCCGACAACCCGAGCCTGAAGATCACCAACCCGGTGTTCATCATGCTGATCATCGCGCTGATCGTCTGGTACGCCCTGGAGCGCACGCCCTTCGGTCGCCGCATGTACGCCGCCGGCTACAACCCGGACGGCGCGCGCCTGTCGGGTGTGAACGTGGCCCGTCTGCAGATCCTCTCGCTCGTCGCGGGCGGTGTGATCGCCGCTTTCGCCGGTGTGCTGCTGACATCCCGGATCAACGCCGGTGACCCGACGGTCGGTCCCGGCCTGCTCCTGCCCGCGCTGACCGCGGTGTTCCTGGGGTCGACGCAGTTCAAGGGTGGCCGCTTCAACGTGTGGGGCACGGTCATCTCGGTGTACGTGCTCGCCGTCGGCATCAAGGGTCTGCAACTCCTCGGCGCGCAGAACTGGGTCAGCGACCTGTTCAACGGTGTCGCGCTGCTCGCCGCCGTCGGGCTCTCCCGGTGGGAGCGCACCGCCAAGCGTGGCAGCGCCATCCGCCGCGCCCTGCCGTTCCGCAAGCGCGGGGCCTGACGCCGCATCCCTCGGACGCCCCCGCTTCGGCGGGGGCGTCCTTCGTTCCTGCCCCGGGCGGCCGGTGCCGGTCCTGACTCAGGCTGATCCGGGCCGCATGGCCTCCCAGGGCTGGTGGCGCGGGGTGTCGCCGCGTGTGGCCTGAGTTAGGCGCGGCCGAGGCCCGGGCGAGGCCGACGGCCCAGGCCGAGGCGCGCGAACGCGAAGGCCCCCCGCCGAGTGGCGGGGGGCCTTCGCGCAGGACGTGCCGGCTAGAGGAGGTTGCGGCGGGAGACCTCCGCGATGGCGCTCCAGTCCGCATCCTTCAGGTCCGGATCGGCGAGGGCTGCTTCGAACACCTGGATGAGGGCCGGAAGAGTGGCGGGGGTGACGCCGCCGGCGGCGGCCACCTCCGCGGCGAGCCCGAGGTCCTTGCGGCCGAGGGTCATCGAGAAACCGGCGGGGTGGTACTTCTCGTCCGCGATCATCTTGCCGTAGCCGGTGTAGACAACGCCCCCGAAGAGCGTGTTCGACAGGAGCTCGGTGAAGAGCTCCGGCGGCACGCCCACGCGCTCGGTCATCGCGACGGTCTCGCCGATGGCCTGCAGCGCGTGGATGATGTTGTAGTTCACGGCGGCCTTGACGGCGTTGGCCGCCGAGGGCGTCTCGCCCAGCCGCCACACGCGCTTGCCCATGATCTCGAGGTACGGGATCACCGACTCGACGGCGTCCGAGGCGCCGGCTGCGAGGACGTTGAGCTGTCCCGCGGCGGCCACCTCCGGGCGGCCAAGAACGGGGGCCGCGACGTAGCCCACACCGGCGTCCGCGAACGAACGCTCCAGGCGGTCGGCGAGCGACGGGGAGATCGACGCCATGACGACGTGGGTGCAGCCGGATGCTGCCGCCAGCGCGTCCGGATGCAGCACGCTCTCCACCGCCGCGTCGTTCGCGAGCATCGAGAACGACACGTCGGCGGCGAGGGCCTCCTCGACGCTGGCCGCGGATGCCCCCTGCTCGACAAGCGCGGAGACCGCGCCCTCGGACCGGTTCCACGCCTTCACGTCGTGCCCCGCGTCCACCAGGCGCGCGGCCATGCCGCGCCCCATCAACCCGAGGCCCAGGAATCCGACGGTGCTCACGCTTCTCCGCGCCCCCACACCGTGTTCTTGTGCGACTGTGCGTCGCGCTCGAGGTTCAGCGGGCCGTCGATCGTGTAGTAACGGCGGCCGGCGACGATGAGTTCCTCGGCCGGGAACTTCGTGATGACCTCGCACCCGTCAGCGGTCACGACGACCTCTTCCTCGATGCGCGCGGCACCCCACCCGTCGGCCGACGGCCAGTAGGTCTCCAGGGCGAACACGTTGCCCTCCTGCAGCACCTCCGGGTGGTCGAGCGAGGTCAGGCGCGAGAAGATCGGCTTCTCCCAGATCGACAGTCCGACGCCGTGGCCGTACTGCAGGGCGAACGCGGCCTCCTCGTCGGCGAAGCCGAACTCCTGGGCCGTGGGCCACACCTTGACGATGTCGGCCGTGGTGGCGCCGGGCTTCACCAGCGCGATCGCGCGGTCCATGTACTCCCGCGCGCGGGTGTACGCGTCGCGCTGGGCGGAGCTTGCCGAACCCACGGCGAACGTCCGGTAGTAGCACGTGCGGTAGCCGTTCCAGCTGTGCAGGATGTCGAAGAACGCCGGGTCGCCGGGGCGGATGAGGCGGTCGGAGAAGACGTGCGGATGCGGCGAGCAGCGCTCACCGGAGATCGCGTTGACGCCTTCGACGTACTCGGAGCCGAGGTCGTACAGCGTCTTGGCGACGAGTCCGACGGCCTCGTTCTCGCGGACCCCGGGGCGGAGGAACCGGTACAGCTCTTCGTAGGCGGCATCCACCATCGACGCGGCCTGCGTGAGGAGACGGATCTCGTCATGCGTCTTGATGCGCCGGGCCTCCATGAAGATCTGCTGGCCGTCGACGACCTGGATGCCCTCCTTCTGGAGGGCGAACAGGATCGGGAGCTCGATGACGTCGACGCCCAGGGGCTGATCGGCGAGGCCGAACTTCTCCAGTTCGCGCTTGATCTTCTTGGCCACGCCCTCGGCGATCCCCGCGTCGGGCGGGAAGGCCCCGCGCAGCGTCGAAATGCCGGCGCGCGCTCCCGACTCCATGCGCGGGCGCTTGGCGCCCTCGTGGGGAGCGTTCGGGTTCGCGTCCATCTCGGCGGTGGTCGTGTCGAGCCACGGGTTGTAGAGCTTGTGGTGCTTGGCGGCGGAACCGAAGTCCCACACGATGGGGTCGGTGTTGCGCGTGAGGAGCGAGAAGCGGATGAGCTTGTCCATCGCCCACGTGCCGATGTGGGTGGCGCTCATGTAGCGGATGTTGGAGAAGTCGAAGGCCAGCACCGCGCCGAGGGAGGACGCATCCAGCTGCGCCTTCAGGCGTGCCAGGCGCTCATCCCGGAGGCGGTCGAAATCGACCCGCTGCTCCCAGTCGACGCCGTTGGTCCCGGTGGTCCCCGTGCTCTTCATCGAGTTCTCCTTCGTCGCGGATGATCGCGGATGGTCGCGGTAACGCTGAACGCGCGTGAAGTACAGCTTAACACCGGGGGCCCGCCGAGCCCAGAGAGGGGTGTGCACGCTGCGGGATCCCGCACACCGCTGCGGAGCCCATCGGCTGGCGCTGGACACCCCCGGCAAGCAGCCGATCTACAATGACGGCAGCGCGCTCGCTACGGCGGGCGAACGCGACGACGGAAGGCGGCATCATGCCGGAGAGGCTCGGCGAACGCATCCGCGCGGCCCGCACCGAACGAGGGCTGAGCCTGCGCAGTGTCGCGCAAGCCCTGGGTGTCTCGGCGAGCCTCATCTCCCAGGTGGAGATCGGCAAGACCCAGCCGTCCGTCTCCACCCTCTATGCCCTGGCCAGCCACCTCGGCGTCTCGCTCGACGATCTCCTCGGCATCCCCTCGACGCGCGAACCCGAGAGCCCGATGTTCGGCCACGCCGGTCCGCCCCTTCCGGATGTGCAGCGCGCGGCGGACAACGCGGTGATCGAGATGGAGAACGGCGTGCGGTGGGAGCGGCTGGCGGCCGGCGCGGGCGGACCCGCCGACGCGCTCCTCGTCACCTACGCACCCGGCGCCAGCAGCTCCGTCGAGGGCAAGCTCATGCGCCACGCCGGTGTCGAGTACGCGTATCTGCTCGAGGGGGAGCTGACCCTGCACCTCGATTTCGAGACGTATGTGCTCCGCCCCGGAGACTCGCTGCAGTTCGACTCCGTGCGACCGCACCTGTACTCGAACCGCTCCGACGCCGTCGCCAAGGGCGTCTGGTTCGTCGTCGGGCGTCGTCAGCAGAACCGTTCACTGCCGGATGCGCCGGCCTCCGGGAACGACGCGACCGCCGAGCCGGGGGCACCGGCGTCGGCGGTCGACGTGCTGCGTGCGATGGACGAATTGGCCTGAGTCAGCGACGGCCGTGGCGCGCGGGACGCGCTTCGGTGGCCCACGGGTCGACGAGCGACTTGATCTGCGTCGACCGGCCCTCGAAGAGCGGGGTCAGGGCGAGGTCGGCGACATCTGCCAGCGGGATGACCTCGCCGGCGATGTCCGACCAGTCCTCACGTGTCCCGAGCAGGCGCACCGCCTCCGGGAAGTCGTCCGCGAAGACATGCGCCACCGTGCCGATGATGGTGTACTCGCGCAGCGTCCACGTGCCGAGGGGGAGCGCCGGCTCGCCCCGCTGGATGCCGACGGGGACGATGGTGGAACCGGGCATGGCCGCCTCCAGCACGGAGGCGAGACCCGGTGCCGATCCGCTGACTTCGAAGAAGACGTCGGGGTCCATGCCGAGTTCGGCGAGCTTTTCGGTCAGGCTCATCGAGCCCGACAGCAGCCCCGCGGTGGCACCGAGTCGCTGAGCGAGGTCGAGGCGTTCCTGGTTCAGGTCGACCGCGAGAACGCGCGCCCCCGTGGCGGCGGCGGCCACGGTGATGAACGTCCCGATTCCGCCGGCGCCGACGATGACCGCATCCTGACCCGCTCGCAGGCCGCTGCGCCGCACCGCGTGGACCGCGATGGCCAGGGGCTGGGCCAGGGCGAGGGTGTCGGTGGTCAGTCCGGTGTCGGAGACGTCGAGCAGAATGCTCGCGGGCGCCACGACGTATCCGGCGAGCCCGCCGTCGAAGGCGAAGCCGAGCGTCTTGTACGAGCGGCACAGGTTCGTGCGGCCGGACCGGCACGGCTTGCATTCCCCGCATGCGATGCCGGCGCCGCACACCACGGTCGCGCCGACGGGAAGACCCTCGACGCCTTCGCCGAGCGTCTCGACCGTGCCGACGAACTCGTGCCCGAGGGCGACCGGCGGCTCGGCGAGCACGAGGTGCCGGCCGAACTCGGTCGCGTCGCTGCCGCACACGCCGCACGCGCTGATCCGCACCAGCACCTCACCCGGACCCGGCGTGGGGACGGGCTTGGACTCGACCCGCAGATCGCCGACTCCGTGCAGGACCGCAGCCTGCATGTCGGTCATCGGAAGGAGCCCTCGTCGATCGGGAGCTGGACGGCGGCGCGCTCGGCGAGCATCCACCCGATGAACTTCTCGTACACCGCGAGGTGGTCGGGGTGGTCGAGGTAGGCGTCCAGACCCTCCTGGTCATCCAGGATCGCGGCGACTCCATAGTCGGAACCGGCCGGGCGCAGGTGCAGATTGGGGCCGGCGGTGTACGAGCGGATCGCGGGAATCCCCTCCGCCATGGCCATGAGGGCGTCCGTGAGCGCCGATACGTCGGCCTCGGTGACTTCTTCTTTCCACCGGAAGGCGGCGATGTGCAGGATCATGGGCGTCCCGTTCCTTCTCTCCATCGAGCTGTTCAGCGCAGATTTACATTCTGTGGCGTCGCGCCGCGCAGATCCAGCGTAGCGCCGAATCGGTCGAACGGCTGTTGTAAAGTGAGGCTGTCCAGCGTGGGAAGGAGTCGGCATGAGCCGTCCACGAATCGCCGTGCTCGGAGCCGGGGCGAATGGAGCCTCTGTCGGGGCCGACCTCATCGCCGCCGGGCACGATGTCACCCTCATCGAGCAGTGGCCGGTACACGTCGAGGCGATGCGCGCCGACGGCGTGCACGTGCTCTCGCCCGACGGTGACCTCCATGTCCGGCCGCATGTGATCAACCTGTGCGAAGTGGCCGAGCTGACGCAGCCGTTCGACATCGTGCTGATGCTGATGAAGGCGTACGACTCGCCGTGGGCCGCTCGACTGGTCGCCCCCTACCTGGCTGATGACGGCCTGATGGTGGGTGTGCAGAACGGGATGACCGCGCGCACGGTGGAAGAGGCGGTCGGGAGCGCTCGCACCATGGGCGCGGTCATCGAGTGCTCTGCGACCATGAGCGAACCGGGGGTCGTGCATCGCCACACCCCGGTTTCGCGCTCCTGGTTCGCCGTCGGTGCCCTGCCCGGCGGTCCGGCTGATCGTGCGGGGGAGATCGCCGACCTGCTGCGGCACGCGGGCACCGTGGCGATGATGGAGAACATCGAAGCGGCCAAGTGGATGAAGCTGGTCAGCAACTCGACGCTCCTGGTGACGTCCGCGGTCCTCGGCCTGCCGATGCTGGATGCCCTGAACACTCCGGGGTACCGGGAGGTCATGGTCGCCGCCGGGAACGAAGCCCTCGAGGTGGGCAGGGCGCTGGGTCACCCCGTCCTTCCGATCTTCGGATTGACCCCCGAGGAGGTCGCCGACCCCGCCACGGTCGTGGACATCATGACCGACAAGCTCTTCGCGGGCTTCGTCGTGCCCGGCGCGACGACGACCGTGCTGCAGGACTGGACGAAGGGCCGGCACTCCGAGGTCGATGACTTGAACGGCCACGTCGCCGCAGAGGGACGGCGGCTGGGGATCGCGACCCCCGTGAACGACGCCGTCGTGCGCCTCGCCCACCGCATCGAGCGGGAAGGCCTCCAGCCTGATCCGAGCCTGCTCGCGGAGATGCTCGGCGCAGCACGGTGACGACCCGTCGCGGTGCGCTCGTGGCCACTGCCGCGGCGCTGGCCGCCGGCGCGGCGGTGTCGGTGCAGACCTCCATCAACGGGCACACCAGCGTGATCGTGGGATCGCCGGTCCTGGCGACCGCGATCAACCACGGCAGCGCGCTCGCGCTCGCTCTCATCGTGGCGCTCGCCCTGGGCGCGTTCCCCCGGGCGGCCCGCTCGCTGCGGCGGCGACGGAGCGAGGTCCGGTGGTGGTGGTTCCTCGGGGGCGTGATGGGGTTCGCCGCCGTCCTCGCGATCATCGCCGTCACCCCGGACGTAGGGGTCGTCGCGGTGGGCGTCGCCGTGACGCTCGGCCAGCTCGCCGGTTCCATCGCGGCCGACTCGTGGAGCCTCGGTCCGGGTGGCAAACGGGCGCTGAGCCCGTTCCGCCTGGGCGGAATCGGGGTGGCCGTCGTGGCTGTCGCGGTGGGCGCCTTCGGGCGGTTCGAGATCGGCAACCTCTTCGTCATCGTGATCGTCGTCGTCGCCGGGGCGATCATCGCCATCCAGCAGGCAGCCAACGCGTGGATCATCGAGGTGACGGGGGAGTTCTCCGTCATGTCCGTCATCAACTTCGGTGTCTCGGCGCTGTTCATCGGCACCGCTCTGCTGGTGTCGATGGCGGTCGAACCGCTCGACTTCGGCGCCATCCCGTGGTGGGCGCCCCTGGGCGGGGCACTCGGCGCTGTGATCGGCGTCGCCTCCGCGCTCGCCGTCCGCGCCATCGGGGTGCTCAGCCTGATGCTGTGCATCGCGGCCGGGCAGGCTCTCGGGTCCATCGCGGTGGACTTCCTGGCACCGGTGGATGCTGTCGGCCTCACCCCCGCGTCGGTGATCGCTGCCGCGCTGGCCGTGGCCGCGGTGGGTCTGGCGGGTCTCGGATCGCTCTCGCGGCGCGCCCCGCAGGTCGGTACGTCGCGGATGGGCGCGGCCACCCCCGACCCGCTTCCCTGATCCCCGAGGAGCTCGACATGCCGATACCCACCGTCGCCGCCGTCGCGTATGAGGGTGTTTCGGAGTTCTCGGTCGAGACCGTGCAACTGCGCGACCCCGGGACCGCCGATGTGGTCGTCGAGCTGGCCGCCAGCGCCTTCTGCTACAGCGACTGGATCTCCCTACGAGGGGATGCGGGGCTCGCCGAGGGCGGGCTGTACCCCGCCGTGCTCGGGCATGCGGCGGTCGGGACGATCACGCACGCCGGCGCAGAAGCGCGCCACCGGCCCGGAACCCGCGTGCTGATCACGGCCACCCCGGAATGCGGGCGGTGCTTCTGGTGCACCCGCGGGCGTATCGACCAGTGCGCCGAGCTGTTCGCGCCCGCTCCCGCGATCGGAACGCTCGAGGACGGCCGGACGGTACGAGGCCCCGGTGCCGCGGCGACCTACGCGGAGTGCACGGTGATCCGCGACATCCAGGTCTTCCCCACCGACAGCGACCTGCCGGATGAGTGGCTGGCGATGTTCGGATGCGGCGTCGTGTCGGGCATGGGCGCCGTGGTCAACGTGGCGCGGGTGGCGCCGGGCGAGTCGGTGGTCGTGATCGGATGCGGGCAGGTCGGGCTGTGGATGGTGCAGGCCGCGCGCGCGGTGGGCGCCGGCGAGATCATCGCCGTCGAGCCTCTCGCGGAGCGGCGGGAACTGGCGGCACGCCTGGGTGCGACCCTCACCCTCGATCCCGCGACGGATGACGTCGCCGAGCGGGTGCGCGCAGCCACCGGTGGGCGCGGAGCCGACCACGGACTGGACGCGGGCGGCACGACCGCATCGGTGCGGGACGCCTTCGCCCTCTCCCGGCTGGGAGGGATCGTGACGCTGACCTCGTACGTGACCCGTCACACGTCGGTCGATTTCCCGCTGTTCGACCTGGCGCTCCGGGGCCGTGATGTGCGCAGCTCGCAGAGCGGTCGGCTGGACATGACGCGTGACATGGCGCAGTTCCTGCCGTGGATGGCCGACGGCCGCGTCGACCCGCAGGCGCTGATCGGCGGCATCCGGCCCCTGTCCGCGATGGCCGATACGCTCGCCGCATCCCGCGACCGTCGCGAACTCACACCGATCGTCACCCCGTAGGGGCGCGGCGGGTTGCCCCGCTCGGCAGCGGCGCCTCAGTACTGCTCGGGAAGCCGCGGCCGGTAGGGCGCGGTGAGCCGCGCGATCTCGCTGTCATCCAGCACGAGGTCAAGGGCGGCGACCGCATCCCGCAGGTGACGCTCGTCGGTGGCGCCCACGATCGGTGCCGTGACCGCGGGCTGCTGCCGCAGCCACGCGAGCGCCACGTGCGCCATCGGCACGTCGCGTTCGGCCGCGATGGCCTGCACCTCGTCGACGATTGCGTGGTCGGAGTCGACCGCCTGCCGATAGTTGGCTTGGGCGACGAGGTCGGTCTCCGTGCGGCGGGTCTCGGCCCCCCACGGCCGGGTGAGCTTGCCCCGGGCGAGCGGGCTCCACGGCACGACCCCGACGCCGGCGTGCGCGCAGTAGGGGAGCAGGTCGCGCTCATCCTCGCGGTAGATGAGACTGTACTGGTTCTGCATCGAGATGAAGGGCGCGAGGCCGAGCTCGCGCTGCCGCTCACGCGCCTCCACGAACTGCCACGTGCGCATCGAGGAAGCGCCGAGGTACAGCGCCTTGCCGGCCCGCACCACGTCGTCGAGGGCGACCAGCGTCTCCTCCAGCGGCACGTCCGGATCGAAACGGTGGATCTGGAGCAGGTCGACGCGGTCGGTGCCGAGCCGCCGGAGGCTCGCATCGACCTCCTGCACGATGGCCTTCCGCGACAGTCCGCGACGGTTGGGGCCGGAGCCCATGACGCCGTGCACCTTCGTCGCCAGCACGATCTCGTCGCGGTTCGCCATGTCGCGGAGCGCCCGACCGAGGATCTCCTCGCCCGAGCCGTCGGAGTACACGTTCGCGGTGTCGAAGAACGTCAGGCCGAGCTCGAGGGCATGCGCGATGAGTTCGCGGCTGCGTTCCTCGGGGAGCGTCCACGGGTGCGTTCCGCGCTCCGGCTCTCCGAAGCTCATCGAGCCGACCGCGAGGGGTGACACTTCGAGGCCGCTGCGTCCCAGCCGTACGTAGTCCATGCCGTCCAGTATGCCTGTCCGACAATCCGCAGTCGACCCGCCCGCGCACTCCCCGCGCTCTCCCCGAGAAACGACGATCCGGACGAGAAACGGCGCAGCGCGTCCCGTCTCGTCCGGATCGTCGTTTCTCGCGGGCGGGGGCGGGCGGGCGGGCGGGGTCAGGCGTCGCGGCGGGCGCCGGGGGAGGGGCGCACGGTGAACGTGCGGGGGGCGCGGAAGCCCGCGGCCGCGAAGGCGTCGGCGACGGCGGATGCGGCGGCATCGACGCGATCGGAATCGAGCAGGGCGATCGCGGCGCCGCCGAAGCCGCCGCCGGTCATCCGGGCACCCAGGGCGCCGGCAACCAGAGCTGTCTCCACCGCGAGGTCGAGTTCGGGAACGGAGATCTCGAAGTCGTCGCGCATGGAGACGTGGGATGCGGTCAGCAGGTCGCCGATCGCCCGCGGGCCCTCAGCATCCAGCGTGGCGACCGTGTCGAGTACCCGCTGGTTCTCGGTCACGATGTGCCGGACCCGCCGGAAGGTCACATCGTCCATGAGTTCCTGCGCGCGCGGCAGGTCGGCCACCGTCACGTCGCGCAACGCCGGAACGCCCATCGCACGTGCCCCGGCCTCGCACGACTCGCGGCGCTCGCGGTATCCGCCGGAGGAATGCGCGTGGGTGACGAGCGTGTCGATCACGAGGATCTCCAGCCCCTCGCGGGCGAACGCCAGGTCGACCGAGCGGGTCTCGAGCGTGCGACAGTCCAGGAAGGTCGCCGCATCGGCCTCGCCGAGCATCGACGCCATCTGGTCCATGATGCCCGTGGGCGCCCCGACCGCGTCGTTCTCGGCGGTGCGCCCCACGCTCGCGAGGGCGACGCGGCTGAGGCCCCCCGCCCATACGTCGTCGAGGGCGCAGGCGACCGCGCTCTCGATGGCAGCGGATGACGAGAGGCCGGCGCCCACCGGGACGTCGGAGGCGATCGCCATGTCGACGCCACGGGGCTTTGCGGACGGGGCCGCAGCGCGCAGCGCCCACGCGACGCCGAGCGGATAGGCAGCCCAGTCCAGATCGCCGCCGGCGATGGCGTCGTCCAGGTCGGCGAGGGGAACCTCGGCGACGCCCTCGGTGAAGGTCGTGGAGACGCGCACCAGGTCGTCCTCACGCAGGGCCACGGCGGCCGAGGTGCGGTGCTCGATCGCGAACGGCAGCACGAACCCCTCGTTGTAGTCGGTGTGCTCGCCGATGAGATTGACCCGGCCCGGCGCCGACCATTCCCCGGCCGAGGCGCGATCGGTGATCGAGGCGAGCAGGTCGGATGCGGCGGTCATGCGAGCTCCTCGGGGACGGTCGCGAGGGCCTCGCGCAGCCGCGCGGCCTGGGTCTCGGGCGGGATGTCGGCGATCCACGCACCCATGGCCGACTCCGACCCGGCGAGATACTTCAGCTTGTCCGCGGCCCGGCGGGGCGAGGTGAGCTGCAAATGGAGGCGGACGGCATCGCGGCCGGCGCGCACGGGCGCCTGGTGCCACGCCGCGATGTAGGGCGTGGGGGAGCCGTACAGCGCATCGATCGCACGCAGCAGCCGCAGATAGAGGGGTGCGAGTTCCTCGCGCTCAGCCTCGTCGGTGGCGGCAAAGTCGGGCACGTGCCGGTGCGGGACCAGGTGCACCTCGATCGGCCAGCGCGCGGCGAACGGCACGAATGCCGTCCAGTGCTCGCCCGACATCACGACACGGTCGGAGTCCGACTCGAAATCCAGGATGCGCGCGAACAGGTCGCTCGACGTGCGCGCCGCAGCATCCAGCATCCGCTGCGTCCGCGGCGTGACGTAGGGGTAGGCGTAGATCTGGCCGTGCGGATGCGCCAGCGTGACGCCGATCGCCTCACCGCGGTTCTCGAACGGGAAGACCTGCTCCACGCCCGGAAGCGCCGAGAGTGCGGCGGTGCGGTCGGCCCACGCCTCGATCACGGTACGGGCGCGGGTGCGGGTGAGCGTGCCGAACGAGCCGGAGTGCTCGGGACTGAAGCACACGACCTCGCACCGCCCGACCGACGTGCGCGAGCGTCCGAGACCGAGGGATGTCAGGTCGTCGAGCCCTCGGGGTGGGTCGTCGCCTTCGGGTGCGTCGCCGGTCGCCCGGGCGAGCGCGGGCCCGAAGGACGGCGAGCGGTTCTCGAAGACCGCGACGTCGTACCGGTCGGGGATCTCCGACGGATTGGTCGGCGTCTGCGGCGCGAGCGGGTCGAGGTGCGCAGGGGGGAGGAACGCGCGGTTCTGGCGCGCGGCGGCGATCGAGATCCAGTCGCCGGTGAGCACGTCCTGCCGCATGGTCGCCGTGCCCGGGCGCGGGTCGAGTACACGCGCGTCGATCGAGCGATCCGGCCCGAGGCCCGTACCGGGATCGTCGTAGTAGATGAGCTCGCGGCCGTCGGCGAGCCGTGTGGGACGCTTGACGACTCCGGCGCCGAGCGTCGTCTCCGCCAGGGCAGATGTGTTCACGTTATGACGCTAGCCGCCGGGCATGTTATCGTCAACACGTCTCGTGAGAGCACCGAGGGGGTGCGGATGCCGGTTTCCATGGCCGATGTCGCCGCCCACGCGGGCGTCTCAGCGCAGACCGTATCGCGGGTCGTGAACGGCAGCCCGCGCGTGGACCCGTCCACGCGCGCCCGCGTCGAGTCGGCCATGGCGACGCTCGGGTACCGGATGCATCGCGCCGCGCGGGCTCTGCGCACGGGCCGCACCCGCACGATCGGCCTCGTCGTCTCCTCCCTCGCGTCGGTCGGAAACTCTCGGATGCTGGAGGCGATCGCCGAGGTCGCCGCTCAGCGCGACTACGCCTTGACCGTTGTGACGCTCGCCGCCGCACGGACGGTGTCCGACGCATTCGCCCTCCTTCGCGACCAGGGCGCGGACGGGGCGATCGTCCTCAACGAGGCCACGACACTGCTGCGGGAGTCCGACCCCGCCGCGGGGCTGTGCGTGGTCGTGGTCGATTCGCCGCAGGACGACCGGTTCGCCGTCGTCCAGACCGACCACGCCGACGGGGCCCGGATCGCCGTCCGGCACCTTCTCGGGCAAGGGCATGGCACGGTGCACCATCTCGCCGGTCCCGCGGATTCCTACGCCGCCGCCGAGCGGGAGCGCGGGTGGCGTGCCGAGCTGGTGGCGGCCGGGAAAGGCGCTCCGCCGGTGGTGCGGGGCGACTGGACCTCGGCTTCCGGCTACGCGGTGGGGGCCGACTTCACCGACGCGACCGCGGTGTTCGTCGCGAACGATCAGATGGCTCTCGGTGCGCTCCGCGCGTTCGCGGACGCCGGACGCCGCATCCCGGAAGACATCGCCGTGGTGGGTTTCGATGACGTCGTGGATGCCGCGCAATACCGCCCCCCGCTGACCACCGTGCGGCAGGACTTCGACGTCCTCGGGAAGCGCGCGGTCGACGCACTGGTGGCGATGATCGAGGACGGCGCTGCGCCCGGCGCGACCAGCATCCCCCCGGAACTCGTGGTGCGGGCGAGTTCAGCTCCGGGGTGACGCCGGCGCGAAGCGGCCCTATTCGTGTTGGTGACCCAGCTCGGGCTCCGCGACGAAGCGCGCGACCGGCTCGGAGAAGCCCTCGAGCTCGAGCACGACCAGCTCGTTCACGCCCGCGCGCGCGACCGGAGCGGGGACGTACAGCGTGCGCTGCGGGCCGTTGCGCCAGTATCGGCCGAGGAAGAAGCCGTTGACGAAGGCGTAGCCCTTGCCCCACGCAGCCACGTCGAGGAAAAGGTCGGTGGGGGTGTCGAGCGTGAATGTGCCGCGCCATCCCGCCCGGCCCGATCCGTCGCCGGGGGCCGCGTGCAAGACCTGCCGCACGGCGGCGACGAGATCGACCGGCGTGGCTCGCCACCCCGTCACCGGCGCAGCGTCAAGGGTCACCGGGCCGTGGATCCCCTTCTCCTCGCCGAGCCGGGGACCGTAGTTCACCCGCCCCTGATCCTCCACGACGATGGTGAGTGTCCGACCCCGTGGCACCCTGATCGAACGCTCATGGAGAGCGCGCGACAGCCGGCCGGCAGGTGCGTCGTCCACCGCCACCCACGCCATGTCCCGTACTTCACCGATGCTGAGCGTGCCGGCATCCCCGGCGAACGCGCCGTCGGCGAGCGTCACGTCGTAGCGAACGAGGGGGCCGAGCTGCCCGAGGCTCTCGAACGACGCCGGGGCATCGGTGAGGGCGGCGGATGCGGCGGACGCCCACTCGCCGGTGGCGGTCAGCGGCATGGTGAGCACGGGTGCGGCGGGCCGTGACGGGGGGACCTCGTCGGGCACCGGTGCGTACTTCGCGAGAACCTCACGGAACGCAAAGAACTTCTCCGTCGGGTAGCCGGCCTCATCGACGGGCGCGTCGTAGTCGTAGGAGGTGACCGTGGGCGCATACCGGCCCTTGTCGTTCGCGCCGTTGGTTGTGGCGAAGTTCGTCCCCCCGTGCACCATGTACACGCTCACGGAGGCGCCCGCCGCCAGCAGCGCATCGAGCTCGGCGGCCGAGGCGGCAGCATCCGTCGTGTGATGCACGCCTCCCCACCAGTCGAACCAGCCGTCCCAGAACTCCGAGCACATGAGCGGCCCGGTCTGCTGATGAGCGCGCAGAGTGGCGAGCCGCTCGTCCACCCGAGAACCGAACGACCCGGTGGCCAAGAGCTCAGGCAGGCTGCCGTCGCGCAGCATGTCGGGTTCGGGCTGGTCGACGGTCGTCAGCGGCACGGTGATGCTGCACTCCCGGGTCAGATCGACCAGAGTGCGAAGGTACTCTTTGTCGCTGCCGTACGCGCCGTATTCGTTCTCGATCTGCACCAGCACGACCGGGCCGCCACGGTCGATCTGCCGCGGCGCGACGATGTCGTAAACGCGTCGCAGGTAGGTCGTCACCTCGTCGAGATACCGCGGATCGGACCGCCGCACACCGATGCCCGGCATCCCGGTGAGCCAGACCGGAAGTCCCCCGTTGTGCCATTCGGCGCAGATGTAGGGACCGGGCCGCACGATCGCGTGCATGCCCTCCGCTGCGATCAGGTCGAGGAACCGTCCGAGGTCGTTCCACCCCGTCGCATCCCACTCGCCGTGCACCGGTTCATGGGCATTCCACGCCACGTATGTCTCGATGGTGTTGAGCCCCATCAGTCGCGCGGTGTGGATGCGGTCTTCCCACGCGTCCGGATGCACGCGGAAGTAGTGCAGCGCTCCGGAGAGGATGCGGTGCGGGGCGCCGTCGAGCAGGAAGTCGGTGTCGCCGAGAGTGAAGGTGGTCACGGTGCCTTTCGGTTCGGGGTGCGGGGCGAGCCGGCGGCCCGCCCCGCACGAGGCGTCACTCGACAGTGAAGCCCTGGTCGTTGCCGTACTGGATCAGCTGCTCCTGCCAGGCGGCGAGCCCTTCGTTCAGGTCGCTGTGATTCGCGTAGGCCTGCCCGACGGTGTCGCCGTAGATGCTGTTGGCGTACACCTGGTAGGGCAGGTAGCTCCATCCCTCGCGCACGTCGCCGGCGGCGGCGGTGAGGACCTCGTTGATCTTCTGCCCCCCGAAGTACTCCGACTCCAGGCTCAGGAAGTCCTCCGACTCCAGCTGTCCGACGGTGGAGGGGAACCCGCCGCTCTCGGCGAAGATGGCCAGGCTCTCGTCGTCGTTGTTGAGCCACTTCAGGAACGCCGCAGCCAACGCCGGGTTCTTGCTCTGCTTCGTCACCGCCTGTCCGCCGCCGCCGTTCTCGGCACTGACGGCGGTGCCGTCGTACGTGGGGATCGGCGCGACACGCCAGTCGCCCGCAGCATCCGGAACCGACGATTCGAGAACACCGGGCATCCATGCGCCGGTGATGAGTGTGGCGATCGAGCCGTCACCGAGGCCCTGGTACCACTCGTCGGTCCAGCCGGGGGTGTCGGAGAGCAGATCGTTCTCGACGAGCTGGTTCCACGTGTCGGCCCACTTCTTCGACCCCTCGTCGGCGATGTCGATCGTCACGTCGGTCCCGTCCACCTCGAAGGGGTGACCGCCGGCCTGCCAGATCATGCTGGTGGTGAAGCCCGCGTCGCCGGTGTCGGAGGTGATGTGCTTCGTCGGGTCGGCCGCCGTGAGCTGCTGCGCGGTGGCGATGTACTCGTCCCACGTGGCGGGCACGGTCAGGCCGAACTGGTCGAAGACGGCCTGGTTGTAGAAGAGCGCCATGGGGCCCGAGTCCTGGGGAAGGCCGTAGATCTTGCCGTCGAAGTCCACCGACCCCCACGTCGATGCGGTGTAGTCGTCTTCCAGCTCGTCGAACCCATACGGCGCCAGATCGAGCAGGGCGTCCGTCAGAGCGAACTGCGGGAAGGCGTAGTACTCGATCTGCACGACATCGGGGGCACCGGAGCCCGCCTTGATGGCATTCTGCAGCTTCGTGTATTCCTCGGTGTTGGTGCCCGCGTTGACGAGGTTGACGGTGACCTCCGGGTACGCCTTCTCGAACGCCGCGACCTGTGCCTCCGCCGACGGCGTCCACGACCAGTACGTGATCTCACCGCCCTGAAGCCGTCCCAGAACTTCGCATCCGTGAAGGCGGCGATGTAGTTGTCGAAGCCGACGAAGGCGTTGCCGCCGATCAGCTGCTCGCGGAAGACGCTGAGATACAACGAGTACGCGAGCGGAGCGAGGAACACCAGCGCGAAAACGACGGCGAACGGTGCGACGAACAACCAGCCGCGATCGTCGACGCGCAGGCGTCGGCGGCGGGGTGAACTGCCGGTGCTCGCGCGTGTCACCGTGGGGGGTGCCGCCGTGGTCGTCATCGCACCGAAGCCTCTTCCCTGAGCAGGCCACGCAGCGGAGCGCGGCCGATGTTTACGTCAACATACGCGCGGTCACGCTAACATGTCAACGTCAACATCCCAGGGGGCGCGCGTGACGGATACCGACACACCCGACTCTGCTGCGCGCGCGCGACCGCGTCGCGAAGTCTCGATGGCCGACGTCGCAGAAGCGGCAGGCGTCTCGGGGCAGACGGTCTCGCGAGTGGCGAACGATCGCGCCAACGTCGATCCGGTGACGCGCTCGCGCGTGCTCGAAGCCATGGAACGGTTGGGGTATCGGCCCAACAGCGCCGCGAGGGCACTGCGGTCGGGGCGCTTCCGCAGCATCGGTGTCATCATGTTCTCGCTCGCCAGCTACGGCAACAGCCGGACGCTGGATGCAGTGGCGTCGGTCGCGGCGGCAGCCGGCTACTCGATCACGCTGATCACCGTCGACACAGCGACGCAGTCCGACGTCTCCGGGGCGTTCGTGCGGCTGCGAGAGCACGCCGTGGACGGTGTCGTCATCCTCATCGAACGCCACCGCCTGGGTGAGGCGGAACTCGCGCTGCCCTCCGGGCTTCCGGTCGTGGTGGTCGACTCCAGCGCCACGTACGCGTATCCCGTCGTCGACAACGACCAGGCGCTGGGCGCGCGGTTGGCTACCGAGCATCTCCTCGACCTCGGGCACGCGACGGTGTGGCATGTCTCCGGTCCCCTGGAGTCGTTCGCAGCCGAGCGGCGGCGACAAGCCTGGCGGGAAACTCTCGAAGCCCGCGGATCCTCCGTGCCAGAGGTGGAGGTGGGGGATTGGACGGCCGATTCCGGCCACCGGATCGGGCGACGCCTCGCTGGGGTGGCGGAAGCGACCGCCGTGTTCGCCGCCAACGACCAGATGGCGCTCGGAGTCGTGCGCGCGCTGCACGAGGCCGGTCGGGCGATACCCGCGGAGGTGAGCGTCGTCGGGTTCGACGACATGCCCGAGGCGGCCAACTACTGGCCACCGCTCACCACCGTGCGCCAGCACTTCGACCGCGTCGGAGCAGGGGCGATCCGAGCCCTCCTGGCCGAGCTGGACGGACAGCCCCCGGAAGATGAGCGCACGCTGATCCCCACGGAACTCGTGGTGCGGGCGAGCTCCGGGCGCCGCGCGGTCTGAGGCGCCGCATCCCGCATAGCATCGAGGCCATGACGCGCGTCGTCCTCGCACCGGACAGCTTCAAGGGCACGGTGCCGGCAGCCACTGCGGCGCAGGTTCTGGGGGAGGGCTGGCGCAGCGCACGTCCGCACGACGACCTCGTGCTCCGGCCGATGGCCGACGGCGGGGAGGGCACGATCGACGCGATCGCGACGGCCGTTCCTGGCGCCGAACGCATCCCCGTCACCGTTTCCGGCCCGGATGGATCGCCGGTGCTCGCATCCTGGCTCCTCCTTCCGCCCACGCGCGACGCCCCTCTGGGCACCGCCGTCGTCGAGCTCGCCTCGACCTCGGGGATCGAGCTGCTCGGTGACCGGCGCCTCCCCGAGACGGCATCAACCCTCGGCTTCGGTCAGGCCGTGGCCGCCGCACTCACGACGGGGGTTTCGCGCCTCGTGCTGGGGATCGGGTCCAGCGCCTCGACGGACGGTGGGGTCGGGCTGCTCACGGCGCTGGGTGCGCGATTCCGGGATGCCGCGGGCTCGGAGATCCTCGCGGGGGTCGCCGGGCTCGGAGTCGTCGCGAGCGCTGACCCCTCAGGCCTCCGGCCGCTGCCGCCGGGCGGAGTCGTCGTCCTCACTGATGTGACCAATCCGCTCCTCGGCGCTTCCGGGGCCGCCGCGGTCTTCGGCCCGCAGAAGGGCCTCGACGCCGACGGGATCGCGCGCGCCGAGGCGGGGCTCGCCCGGCTCGCCGCGCTCATCCCGTCCATCGACCCGGAACTGCCGGGTGCCGGTGCCGCCGGGGGCACCGGATGGGCACTCGCCGCGTGGGGCGCGCGCCTGGTGCCCGGCGCCCGCGAGGTGGCGGAGCTCATCGGGCTGCCCGCGGCCGCCGCATCCGCCGACGCGGTCGTCACCGGGGAAGGCTCCTACGACGTGCAGTCCGCCGCCGGCAAGGTACCCGCGTATGTCGCCGGCCTCGTGCCCTCGCGAAACGTGGGTCTCGTCGCGGGACGCATCGCGCCGGATGCCGACACCGCGGTGTTCGCCGCATCCGTCTCGCTCACCGACCTGGCCGGATCATCCACGGCCGCGATGGGCGACCCGCTTCGCTGGCTCCGCGAGGCCGGGAGCCGCCTCGCCCGCACCCTGCTGCCCTGACCCGGCGCCGCCGCCGAGCCGCCTCATCCGCCGAGTGCACGGGTTCCTGCCGATCGCACGGCTTCTCGGCGCAGGTAGGCCGTTCGTTCGATAGGAAGTCGTGCACTCGCGTGGCGCGCCTCGCGTGGCGCGCGGGCTAGGCGTCGCCGAGCGCGGCGGAGACCACCGCGCGGGCCTCGGCCTGCACCTCGCGGAGGTGCTCCTCACCCCGGAGGCTCTCGGCGTAGAGCTTGTACACGTCCTCCGTGCCCGAGGGGCGGGCAGCGAACCACGCATCGGCGGTCTGCACCTTGAGCCCGCCGATCGCCGCGCCGTTGCCGGGGGCGTGCGAGAGCTTGGCCGTGATCGGCTCGCCCGCGAGCTCGGTCGCTGTCACCGCATCCGGCGACAGCTTCGCCAGCTGAGCCTTCTGCGCGGGGGTCGCCGGAGCATCGACGCGCTGGTAGGCGGATGCCCCGAATTCGGCCTCCAGCTCGGCATAACGCTGCGAGGGGGTCTTCCCCGTCACCGCGAGGATCTCCGCCGCCAGCAGGCACAGGAGGATCCCGTCCTTGTCGGTCGTCCACACCGAGCCGTCGGTCCGCAGGAACGAGGCGCCCGCGGACTCTTCGCCGCCGAAGGCGACCGAGCCATCGAGCAGCCCCGGCACGAACCACTTGAACCCGACCGGCACCTCGAGGAGCGTCCGGCCGAGGGATGCGGCGACCTTGTCGATGATCATCGACGAGACGAGCGTCTTCCCCACCGCAGCATCCGCGGGCCAGCCCGGCCGGTGTGCGAAGAGGTAGTCGATCGCGACGGCGAGATAGTGGTTCGGGTTCATGAGCCCGGCGTCGGGCGTCACGATGCCGTGGCGGTCGGCGTCGGCGTCGTTGCCGGTGAGGATGTCGTACTCGTCCCGGCGCGCGACGAGCGAAGCCATCGCGGAGGGCGACGAAGGGTCCATCCGGATCTTCTCGTCCCAGTCCAGCGTCATGAACCGCCACGTCGGGTCGACGTCGGGGTTCACGACGGTGAGGTCGAGCTCGTACACCTCGGCGATGAGCGACCAGTACTCCACGGATGCGCCGCCCAGGGGGTCAGCGCCTATCCTCACCCCGGCGCGCTTGATGGCGTCGATGTCGATGATGGTCGCGAGATCGCGCACGTAGGCGTCGCGGAAGTCGTACTCGCCGAGGGTTCCCGCGTCGAGGTCGGCGTACCGGGTGCGCCGCACCCCGTCCAGCCCCGCGGCGATGAGCTCGTTCGCGCGGTCCGCGATCCAGCCGGTGGCATCGGTGTCGGCGGGGCCGCCGTGCGGGGGGTTGTACTTGAAGCCCCCGTCGCGGGGCGGGTTGTGGCTCGGGGTGACGACGATGCCGTCCGAGCGGCCGGGGTCATCGAGCGCCCGGCCCCGGTTGTAGGTGAGGATGGCGTGGCTCAGGGCGGGCGTCGGCACCCACGAGTCGCGCGCATCCACCCGCACGTCCACGTCGTTGGCGACGAGCACCTCGATCGCGGTGCGCTCCGCCGGGAGAGACAGTCCGTGCGTGTCGCGGCCGAGGAACAGGGGACCGGTGATGCCCTGCGCCGCTCGGTAGTCGATGATGGCCTGCGTGGTGGCGAGGATGTGGTCTTCGTTGAAGCTCGTCGACAGCGACGAGCCGCGGTGGCCGCTCGTGCCGAAGGCGACGCGTTGCTCGGGGATCGACGCATCCGGTTTGCGGTCGTAATACGCCGCGATCAGCTCGTCGATGTCGATGAGATCGGATGCTTCGGCGGGAAGTCCTGCGCGACTGCTCATGGCACCAGTCTGCCGCGCGGTCGCCTCTGGCGGCACTGGTTTGACACGATCCGTCGGCTTCTGTCAGGCGGCACGCACGCGCCGAGCGAGAAACGACATCCCGGGCGAGACAGGACGCGTCGCGCCGTTTCTCGTCCGGAACGTCGTTTCTCGGCGAGCGCGCGGGGCGAGCGGACGCGGCGAGCGGGCGGGACGGCATAGCGGGCGGGTCTAGGCTGATCGCCGTGACGCCCGAGCACGAGAACCCGCCTGCCCGTCGTACGTACAGCTACCTGGGTCCGGCGGGAACCTTCACCGAGGCAGCCCTCGCGCAGGTGCCCGAAGCCCGCGACCAGATCTGGCGCTCGGTGCGCAACGTCGGAGAAGCGCTCGCCGACGTGGTCGAGGGGCGGTCGGATGCGGCGATGATCGCGATCGAGAACTCCGTCGACGGCGGGGTCTCCACCGCGCAGGATGCGCTGGCGACGATGCCGGGCCTTCGCATCGTGGGGGAGTACCTCGTGCCGGTGAACTTCGTGCTCGTCGGCCGGCCGGGAACGCGCATGGAAGACGTGTCGCTCGTCGCGGCGCATCCCGTGGCCTACGCACAGTGCCTGCAGTGGCTCACCGCGACCCTCCCCGCCCACGCGCACATCCCCGCGGCCAGCAACATCGCCAGCGCGCTGGGGATGCTGGATGGCAGCTCCGATGCGGATGCGGCGATCGCCGCGCCCGGCATCATCGCGCACCACGACCTCGCCGTCCTGGCAGAGGGGATCGGCGACAACCCGAACGCCGTGACGCGGTTCGTCCTGGTCAGCCGCACGGTGGCACCGGCTCCGCCGACGGGCGCGGACAAGACGTCCCTCATCGTGGAGCTGCCCGAAGACCACCCGGGCGCCCTCCTCGAGCTGCTCGAGCAGTTCGCCACCCGCGGCATCAACCTGAGCCTGCTCGCGTCGAGGCCCATCGGCGACGCCCTCGGGCGATACCGCTTCGTCATCGACGCCGACGGGCACATTCAGGACGAGCGGATGGCGGACGCCCTCCTCGGTCTCCGCCGCTTCAGCCCGAAGGTTATCTACCTCGGGTCGTACGCGCGCGCCGACCGAGCGATCGTCCGCTATCCCCCGCGCTACTCCGACGACGTGTTCGTCGAGGCGCGGGACTGGGTGCGCGGCCTGGTCAGTGGGGAGCCCGGCGTCTGATGCCGGAGGTCCTGCGCTACGCAGCCTTCACCGACCCCGATCGGCCGGGCGGCGGCAACCCCGCGGGTGTGGTGCTGGATGCGGACGATTTCGGCCCGTCCGAGATGCAGCGCATAGCGGCCGAGGTCGGGTTCAGCGAGACCGCTTTCCTCAGCCAGGACGGCAGCATCCGGTTCTTCTCGCCTCTGGCGGAAGTGCCCTTCTGCGGACATGCGACGATCGCCACCGCCGTGGCGCTCGCCGCGCGCGACGGCGCCGGGCCGCTGACTTTCCGCACGCCCGTCGGTGACGTGCCGCTGGAGACCTCGCCCGGAACGGACGGGGTGCTCCGGGCGGCGTTCACGAGCGTCGAGCCGCGCGTCGAGGAGTTCGACCCGGCCGTGCTCGCCTCCCTGCTCGAACTCCTCGGGATGCGGGAGGAAGACCTCGATCCGTCCTTTCCGCCCCGTATCGCCTACGCGGGCAACCGCAATCCGGTCCTGGTGCTGCGGGACGCGGGCGTCTTCGACGCGTTCACGTTCGACCCGTCCGCGGGGCGGGCGATGATGGATGCGGAGGGGTGGTCAGGCACCGTGACGGTGATGCTCCGCGTGGCCGACACGGCCTGGGAGGCGCGCAACCTCTTCCCGGTGGGCGACATCACCGAGGATCCGGCGACCGGCTCGGCCGCGGCATCCTTCGGGGGCTACCTTCGGGCGCTGGGCGCGGTGGAGACGCCCGCGCGGATCGTGATCCGGCAGGGCCGGCACGTGGGGCGGCCGAGCCTGCTGATCGCTGACATCCCCGACGCCGGCGGCATCACCGTGTCCGGTACGGCCTCCCCGCTCTGACGCCTCGATCGCAGTGATCTACGCTGTGGGGATGCGTGAGCCGCTGCGGCTGTCCACAGGTTCCCTGAGTTCCGCGATCTTCCGCCTCGCCCGCGTGCACAAGTCGCTCGCGGCGAAGCTGCTGCGGCGCACGGGGCTGCGGCCGGGGCAGGAGCTGGTGCTCATGACCCTGTGGGAGCACGGCCCGCAGCGCATGACGGACCTGGTCCGCACCCTCGATACGGATGCACCGTCGATGACGCGCAGCATTGGGCGGCTGGAGAAGGCCGGCCTGGTTCGCCGCGGTCCATCCCCCACCGATCGGCGCGTCACCGTCGTCGAGGCCACAGACGCCAGCGCCCCGCTGCGGAAGGATGTGGAGGCCGCGTGGGCCGAGCTCGAGGCCCTGACGGCGCGGTCGTTGAGCGAGGGCCAGCGTCAGCAGTTCCTCGCCCTGCTGACCGACGTCGAGAAGCCGCTGCGCGAAATCGAAGACACGCTCTAGGCGCCCGGCCGGATGGTCAGCGGCGTGCGGCGTCCGTGTACTCCGGGGCCCACGCGCTGCCTTGCTCACGGTCGAGCGCGGTCTGGGCGCGGTTGCGCATGAAGAAGATGTACACCGTCAGGCTCACGGCGATCACGGCGGTGACGTAGACGATGAACCACGTCACGTTCTCACCGGCCAGGAAGGCCTGGTAGATGGCCGGAGCAGTGCCGCCGAACACCGAGTTCGCCAGGGCGTATCCCAGACCCACACCGAGCGCCCGGACCTCCGCGGGGAAGACCTCCGCCTTCACGATCGCGTTCACCGACGTGTAGCCGGTGAGGATGACGTAGCCCACGGCGGTCAGGGCGAAGGCGACGAGCGGCGATTGCGTCTGCGGCAGGAACGTGATGAGTACCCACGTGTAGAGCACGCCTCCGATCCCGAAGAACACCAGCAGCGGCTTTCGGCCGACCCGGTCGCTGAGGAGTCCGCCGAGGGGCTGCAGCAGCATGAGGAAGATCAGGCCGAGGAGGTTCGTCCAGGTCGCGGCGACCGCGGCGTCTTCCCCGAATGTCGTCTTGACGATCGTGGGCGCGTTGACGCTGTAGGTGTAGAACGCGATCGTGCCACCGGCGGTGACGAGGAACACCCACACCAGCTGCCGCCAGTACGACGTCAGGAGCGTCTTGAGCGACCCGGCGCCGCGGTCTTCGCCCGAGCGGACGGCCGCAAGGTGCTCCTCGCTGAGCGACTCATCCATCGTCCGTCGCATCCACAGGACCACGAGTGCCGCGATGCCGCCGATGAAGAATCCGATGCGCCATCCCCAGTCCTCGACCGCCTCCACCGGCAGCACGGCGAGCACGATGAGCAGGGTGAGCTGCGCCAGCACGTGGCCGCCGATGAGGGTCACGTACTGGAATGAGGAGAAGAAGCCCCGGCGACGGGCGGTGGCCGCTTCGGACATGTAGGTGGCGGAGGTGCCGTACTCGCCGCCGGTCGCGAAGCCCTGCACGAGCCGGGCTCCGATGAGGATGATCGCCGCCCAGGCCCCGATGGCCTCGCGGGTGGGCATCACCGAGACGAAGAAGGAGCAGGCGGACATCACGGTGATGCTGACCGTGAGCGCGGCCTTCCGGCCCCGCCGGTCGGCGAACCGGCCGAAGAACCACGACCCGATCGGGCGCATGATGAAGGTGACGGCGAAGATCGCGTAGATGTAGAACGTCGAGTTCCGGTCATCCTCGGCGAAGAACTGCGCCTCGAAGTACGACGCGAACACCGTGTAGACGTAGACGTCGTACCACTCGACGAGGTTTCCCGCCGATCCTTTGATCGTGTTGAGGATCGCGCGTCCGGTGCTCACCGGGGCACGCGTGGGGCTGGAGGGCGCCGTCGCTTCGGTCACTCCGTGAAGATTACGCCACCACCGCCCCTGCTGCCCAGGGTTGCGCGGGACGGCTCCTCCGATTACGCGCTGCGGCGGCGCAGAAATCGAGGAGATCTCGCAGATCGAGGGCCGAAACCGGGGAGGGGCTCCTCGATTTCCGAGATCCCCTCGAAAACCGCGGCCAGCCCGACGCGGCAGAGAAGATCAGCCGACGCGGGCGGGAAGGTCAGCCGACGCGGGCGGGGCGATCAGCCGACGCGGGCGGGGGTCGCCAGGAGTTCGAGGGTCTGGATGCGGCCGGGCGCCGTCTCCATCGGCTCGCCGTCATACGCGCCGGCGACCGGCGAGATCATGACCTCATCCACGCCGTAGCGGTCGGCGAATGCGGTGAGCTCCGCGGTGACCTGCTCGCCAGTTCCGACGAACCACTTCTGGCGCGCGGCATCCATGATCGACGTCGACATGCCGTCCCACGGATCGGCCTTCACCTGTTCCACCGTCTCGAGCGGGACCAGCGGGCGGTTGGTGCGCAGGCGTGCCATCATGCGCAGCTGGGGCAGGGCGCGGTCTTCGGCTTCCTCGGCAGTGGGGGCGGCGACGACGTTGGTCGTCAGGAAGGTCCGGGGCTCGGGATGCTGCGCACTGGGCTGGAACTGCGTGCGGTACAGGTCCAGCGCCCGCTCCAGACCCTCTCCGGCGAAGTGGTTCGCGAACACGTAGGGCAGGCCGAAGCGCGCGGCGAGCTGAGCGGAGTAGTCGCTCGAGCCCAGCAGCCACACCTCGGGCGTGGTCGTGGAGGCGGGCGTCGCGTGCACGGTGTACTCGCCGCCGGAACTGAACCGAACGGTCGCACCCTCGGGGGAGGTCAGCGAGATGATGTCGGCGATGTGGTCGGGGAAGCGATCGACGTCGCTGGTGGTCCCCGAGCGGTGCAAGAGCTGCGTGATCACGGGGTCCGAACCCGGTGCCCGTCCGATGCCGAGGTCGATCCGGTCGGGCGCGATCGCCTCGAGTGCGGCGAACTGCTCGGCGACGATGAGCGGCGAGTGGTTGGGGAGCATCACGCCACCCGAGCCGACGCGGATGCGGTCTGTCCGGGCAGCAGCGGCCGCGATGAGCACCGGAGGAGTCGTCGAGGCGACGGCGGGCATGTTGTGGTGCTCGGCGAACCAGTAGCGGCGATAGCCGAGGCGGTCGGCGTGCACGGCGGTGTCGAGGGATGCGGCGACCGCCTGGGCGCTGGTCTGCCCGTCGCGGACGGGGACGAGGTCGAGGACGGAGAGAGCGGGAGCGGGAGCAGTCATTACTCATGCCAACCCGGCGCCGCCCCCTTCCTATTCCCTGCACCGCGCACCCCGCCCCGGCGCGGCACCCCCGCGGTTTTCGAGGACATCCCGGAAATCGAGGAGAGGGATGCAGCATCCGCTCCTCGATCGGCGCGATCCCCTCGATTCTCGTGGGAGCGCCTGCGGTCCCAGGCGAGTGCACGACGACCGCCCGCCGCCCTCGCGCCCCCTGTGATCGCGGGCCCCCAGCACAGAGCAGACCCCTGCGCACCCGTGTTGACAACCCACCAGACCCGTTCGTACTGTGCAGCCGTTCGCAGGCATGCGGCTGGCTTCGGGCTCGGGTCTGTAAACGGCCACAGAACGTGGACATGCGCGGTGCTTCGCGCGAAGCACCAGAGAGGGGACGGCCGGATGACCGCCACACAGGAGCGCACGAGGAGCAGCAGCACGCGCTCCCAGCCACCGCCCGCCCCGCCCCAGCGCAAGACGCCCCATAAGGGCGCGATCGCCATCTTCACGGGACCTTTCGGCATCCTTTTTCTGCTCTTCTACCTGATTCCGATCGGCTATGCGGTCTGGCAGTCCCTGTTCGTCGTGCACCGAGAGGGCACTTTCGGCGCTCCCCAGCAGGTGTTCGGGGGTCTCGCCCAGTACGTTCAGGTGTTCCAGAACGGGCCGTTCTGGGAGTCCATCGGCCGGGTGTTGCTCTTCGGCGTCGTCCAGGTGCCCGTGATGCTGGGGCTGGCGCTGCTGTTCGCGTTGCTGCTGGATTCTCCGGTTCTGAAGGGGAAGAAGTTCTTCCGGCTCGCCTTCTTCGCGCCCTATGCCGTGCCCGGGGTCATTGCGGCGATCATGTGGGGCTTTCTCTATTCGCCCAACCTGTCGCCCTTCACCGACGTGACGGGCGTGATCGATTTCCTCTCTCCCGAGCTGGTGCTGTGGTCGATCGCCAACGTCGTGACATGGGTCTTCGTCGGCTACAACATGCTCATCATCTACTCCGCGCTGCTGTCGATCCCCACGGAGATCTACGAAGCGGCACGCCTGGACGGTGCCGGACAGATTCGCATCGCGTGGTCGATGAAGATCCCGATGGTCGCCCCCGCGATCATCCTCACCGCCGTGTTCTCGATCATCGGCACCCTTCAGCTGCTGGCCGAGCCGCAGGTGTTCCGATCCTTCACCGCCGCCGTGTCGTCGACCTTCACGCCGAACATGACCATCTACGCCACGAGCGCGATTCCCAACACCAACCTCGCCGCGGCGTTCTCGGTGGTGCTCGCCCTGGCGACGTTCGCGCTCTCGTTCGCGTTCCTCAGGGGCACCCAGCGGAAGGCGAACCCATGAGCCTCCTCGCCCGGACCCGCGGCGCCACCGCGGACGAACCGACCCCCACGCGCGGCCCCCGGGAGAGCATCCTCTCCCGCTCGGCGGCGCTGATCGTCATGGCCGTCTTCACCCTGTACTTTCTGGTGCCGATCTGGTGGCTCTTCATCGCCTCCACCAAGGACCGCAGCGATCTGCTCACCACTCCGGCGCTGTGGTTCGCGGACTGGAACTTCTTCGAGAACGTCCGTGACCTCGTCTCCTACGGCGACGGCGTCTACCTGCGCTGGCTCGTCAACAGCCTCGGCTACGCAGGCCTCGGGGCCCTCTTGGCGACGATCATCGCGGGGATGTGCGGTTACGGCCTGGCGAAGTACCGCTTCCGGGGCCGCGAAGCCTTCTTCAACATCGTCCTCGGCGGTGTCCTGGTGCCCGCCACGGCTCTCGCCCTGCCCCTGTTCCTGCTGTTCAGCCAGGTCAACCTGACGAACACCTACTGGGCGGTGCTGCTGCCGAGCATCGTGAGCCCGTTCGGGGTGTACCTCAGTCGCATCTACGCCGCCTCGTCGGTGCCCGATGAGCTCATCGAAGCTGCCCGGATCGACGGCGCGGGGGAAGTCCGCGCGTTCTTCACCGTGTCGTCGCGCCTGATGATGCCCGCGCTGGTGACGGTGTTCCTCTTCCAGTTCGTCTCGATCTGGAACAACTTCTTCCTGCCGCTGGTCATGCTCCGCAGCGAGGAACTGTTCCCCGTGACGTTCGGCCTCTACTCCTGGAACACGCAGCTCAACCAGATCCCCGAGCTGCGCACCTATGTCCTCGTCGGTTCGTTCCTGTCGATCGTGCCCCTCATCATCGCGTTCCTCCTGCTCCAGCGCTTCTGGCGCAACGGCCTGGGCACCGGCTCCGTGAAATGACCCATGCTCCCGCGGTCACCCGCGCCATCCAGTGAGGAAGATCATGCAATACACGAAGAGGGCGGTCGCCACCGGAGTCGTAGTGCTCGCCGCGATCGGACTCGCCGGATGCGGGGGCGGAGCCGAGGGAGGGGCCGCCGCATCCTGCACCCCCTCCGAGGGGAATGTCACGCTCGACTTCACGTCGTGGATCCCCGGCGTGAAAGACGTCGTCGAGATCTGGAACGAACAGAACCCGGAGATCCAGGTCGACGTCCAGACCGGGCCGAACGGCAACTCCGGCACATACCAGAGCTTCTTCAGTCAGATTGCGGCGGGAAACACTCCCGACCTCGGTCAGATCGAGTACGACGCACTGTCGAGCTTCCGGGTGCAGGACGGCCTGGAGAACCTTGCGCTGTGTGAAGACGTCGTGGATGCGGAGTCGGATTTCATCCCGTGGACATGGGGACAGGTCACGCTCGGTTCCGCCGACGGGGTGTACGGCGTCCCGCAGGACTCCGGGCCGATGGCGCTCTTCTACCGTTCCGACCTCTTCGCGGAGCATGGCATCGGGGTCCCCACGACGTGGGCGGAGTACAAGGAAGCCGCCGTTCAGATCCGCGAAGCCGGTGGCTACATCACGAACTTCTCCACCGCGGACATCAACCAGTTCGCGGGATTCGTGTGGCAGGCCAACGGAAGTTGGTTCGCTGACGAGGGGGATGAGTGGCGGGTCGATCTGACCGGCGAGGAGTCGACCAAGGTCGCGGATTACTGGCAGGAGCTGCTCGATGAGGATCTCGTGGCCACGTATCCCGCGTGGACCGAGGAGTGGAACAACGCGTATAACTCCGGCCAGGTGTGGAGCTGGACCGCGGCCGTGTGGGGCGCCAACTCCATTGCGAGCGGCGCGCCCGACACAGCCGGTCTGTGGTCGGTCGCCCCGTCGCCGCAGTGGGAGGCCGGCGGCCAGAGCGCGGGTAACTGGGGCGGTTCCTCCGTCGCCGTGTTCAAGGGAACCGAGCACCTTTACGAAGCCACGAAATTCGCGCTCTGGCTGAACACGTCGGAAGAGGCGCTCACCGCGCTGAACCAGTCGGCGAACATCTACCCGGCGACGACGGCCGGGCTGAGCCTGCCCTCCCTGCAAGAGGGCGTGGAGTTCTACGGCGGCCAGAAGATCTACGACGTGTTCGCCGCCGCCGCGGGGCAGGTGAACCCCGACTTTCTGTGGGGACCGACCATGACGCAGACCTACGCCGATGTGTCGGACGGATTCCAGAGGGCTGTCACGGGACGGGGCACCTTGCTCGAGGCGCTCAGCTCCGCCCAGAAGGCGACGATCGCTGCCCTGAAAGCGCAGGCGATCCCGGTCGCGGAGTGACGGTCACGCGGGGGATCAGCGGCCGGGCACGTACTTGACGGGGAGGCCCTGCTTGTCCTTCGTCGCACCCGCGATCACGAGGATGAGGTCGATGAGCCACCAGATGCCGAAGCCGCCGACGGTGATGAGCTTGAGGATGCCGGTGCCGATCTTGCCGAGGTAGAACCGGTCGATTCCGAGCTCGCCGAGGAAGATCGACAGGAGGAGCGTCGCGAGCCAGGACTTGGGGCTCAGTCCCGCGGGCGCGACGCCGTAGGGCTGCGGGGCGGCGGGGTACTGGGGCTGCGACATGGCTTCTCCTCTGGTGGGCTGGCGTGCGTTCGAGCGTACGGACCGGGCCTCGGCATGGACAGGGGGCTATCCGGATTCCCGGGGAGGGTCAGCGGGATCGCTTGACGGCGTCGTAGGCGTCGAGCGCCTGTCGACGTGTGCCGGCGAGGTCGACGATCGGCTCGGGAGCGTCATCGGCGAGGTACTCCGGCGCCCACCTCCGGGACGTACTCCCCGTGCGGGTCGAACTTCGCCAGCTGCCGTTCGGGATTGAAGATGCGGAAGTAGGGCGCGGCATCGGCGCCGGAGCCGGCGACCCACTGCCAATTGAAGGCGTTGTTCGCTGCATCCGCGTCGACGAGGGTGTCCCAGAACCACTCCTCGCCGCGCCGCCAGTCGATCAGCAAGTTCTTGACGAGGAAGGATGCCGTCACCATCCGCACGCGGTTGTGCATGTAGCCGGTGCGCCAGAGCTCCCGCATCCCCGCGTCGACGAGTGCGAGGCCGGTGCGTCCTCGCCGCCACGCCTCGAGGTGACCGGGGTCGAGCGGCGGCCAGGGGAACGCGTCGAACTCGGCCCGCCAGTTGCGGGTGGCGAGGTCGGGGAAGTGAAAGAGCGTGTGCCAGGCGAATTCGCGCCATCCAAGCTCCGATAGGAACCGCGATGCCGCGTCGGGGTGGGCACTCGACGCGGGGTGTTCGACCGTCGCGTGCCAGACCTGGTGCGGGCTGAGCTCGCCCCACCGCAGCCGTGCGGACAGCATCGAGGTCGCCTCGCCGGCCGGCTCGTCACGGGACCGGTCGTAGCCGCCGAGGTCGTGCGCGAGAAAAGCGCGCAGTCGTGCGCGGGCGGCCGGCTCTCCCGGCTCCCATCGCTCGCGAAGGCCTTCTGCCCAATCGGGATGCGTCGGACGCAGGGACCACGCGTCGAGGTCCTCGGACGCGGGGCGCGAACTCGGGCCGGGGATGTCTCCCGGCTCGGGCAGCGGCGCACGCGGGGCGGGGAGACTCTGGCACGCGCGCCAGAACGGCGTGAAGACGGCGTACGGGCTGTCGGTGCCGGTCCGCACGGTCCACGGTTCGAAGAGGAGCGAGCCGTCGAAGGAGGCGACCGCGACCCCGGTGCCGCGGAGCGCCGTCTTGATGCCCGCGTCGATGCCGCGCTCCGCTCCGCCGTATCGCCGGTTCCAGAAGACGGCGCCGGCCCCGGCGTCGCGCACGACCGCCGGGACGACCTCCGCCGCTCTCCCGCGGCGCAGGATGAGGGTCGAGCCGCGCTCCTCGAGAGCGGTGGCGAGTGAAGCGAGCGACTCGTGCAGCCACCAGCGCGCCGCGCCGCCCAGGGGGCGGATGCCCTCGCCGTCCTCACGCACGTACAGGCCGATCACCGGCTCGCCACGTTCCAGGGCGGCGGACAGTGCGGGGTTGTCCGCCAGCCGCAGATCGTCGCGGAACCACACGACCGTAGTCATCCGCCCACGCTAGTTCCCCCTGCGGTTACGGACGACTCTTGTCGGAGTCTGGGCGCGCAGAACGAAAAGCGTCCGTAATCGTCCGCTAGGGGGGTTAGAGGGTGGAGGTGTCGTGGCCGGCGGGAACGGCGATCCGGAGGCCGCCGGGGACGATGCGGCAGAAGATGCGGGTGGCCTCGCCGAACTCGTCGCCGTCGAGCTCCACCGGCTGGGCCGGGCTCGTCGCGGTCTCGATCCCGTGGCCGCTCCGGTAGTGCACCGAGGTGTCGCGGCCGCGCCGCTCGAGCACCCGGCGACCGGCACGGAAGCGTCGCAGGAAGGAGTTGTCCCACCAGATCTTCCGCCACACGCCGAGCCATCCGAACGCGCCCGCCGGCTGGATGATGGCGACATCGAGCATGCCGTCGGTGATCGAGGCCTCTGGAATGAGGGCGATCCCCGCCGGGAGGGACCCGCAGTTGGCGAAGAGGATGCTCTGCACCCGGGCCGAGTGCAGGCGCTGCTTGTCGAGCTGGTAGACGATACGGAAGGGCTTGGCGGACACGAGCGAGCGGGCCGCTCCGTCCACATACGCGACCCATCCCACGGTCTTCTTCAGCTGCGGGTTGGTGTTGGCGATCATCGCCGCATCCAGCCCCATACCGGCCATCACGACGAACCCGTGCTCTTCGGTGGAGCCGTCTTCGCGGCGGAGCCGGGCGACTCCCACGTCCACCGGGATGACGTCGCCCTCGAAGGTCGCGCGGATCATCACGTCCGCGTCATCCAGCGGCAGCGCGAGGTTGCGCGCGAGCAGGTTGCCGGTGCCGCTGGGGACGATCGTGAGCGGGACTCCGGTGTCGGTCAGCGCCTCGGAAACGGCGCGCACCGTGCCGTCGCCTCCGGCCACGAGGATCGCGTCGGCGCCCTCCTCGAGGGCTGCGCGGGCGGCGTCGTCGCCGAGGTCGTCGACCGTCGTCTCGAAGAAGAGCGGCTCAGCCCACTCGGCCTCCTCGGAGAGGCGCACCATCAACGCGCGCAGCTCCGCGGGATCGACCTTGGTGGGGTTGTAGACGAGTGCGGCGCGTTTTCGGTCGGTGGGCGGAGCATCCATCGTGGTCTGCTCGCCGTCGGCGGTGACCTGAACGGCCTCGCCGGTCTCACCGTCGGTCGTGTCGGGCGCCACGTCCTCGGGTTCGCGGATGACGTCGTCGGGCGCCGCGGCTTCGTGCGCGGAGGGCGTCTCGGTGTTGGCCCCCCGTGGACCGGGTGCCTCCGGCGCATCCGCGGTGCCGCCGGCGTCGGTCGAGGCAGCCGCGTTGTCGTCGCGGTCGTCGTCGTCGCGCAGCGAGTCGGCGTGGAACTCGGCTCGCTCGGCCGCGCCGGGCGGGGCCTCATTGTTGAGTGGCGCGTCGTCGGCCTGCGCGGCGTCGGGTCGCTCTTCGGCGCCCGCCGTCTCGCCGCCCTCGCGCGTCGCCTCGTCGAGCTCAGGTGCCGCGCCGGCTGTCTCATCGCTCTCGCGCGTTTCGGAATCGGCCGCCATGCTCCCACCCTAGGGCCGCTCCCGGCCCCGCGAGGCGTTCGGACGGGGCTGCGACGGAAAAGCCCTGGCCTAAGATTGGACGGTGATCGATCTGACCCTGCTGCGAGAAGATCCCGAGCGGGTCAAGCGCTCGCAGATCGCGCGCGGCGCGGCCCCGGAGACAGTGGATGCCGCGTTGACGGCCGACCGCGACCGACGCGCCGCGATCACCGCCTTCGAAGAGTTGCGCGCCGCCCAGAACGCCCACGGCAAGCGGGTCGCGCAGGCCCCGAAAGAGGAAAAGGCCGCACTGGTCGCCGAGGCCAAGGAGCTGAGCGAGAAGACCAAGGCGGCGCAGCACGCGGTGACCGAGGCGGAAGCGGCGGCGGAGCTGGCGCTCGCCAGGATCGAGAACCTCGTCATCGACGGCGTCCCGGCCGGTGGCGAAGAGGCCTTCATCACGCTGCGCACGCACGGAGAGGTCCCCGCCTTCGACTTCGAGCCGCTCGACCACCTCGCCCTCGGTGAGAAGCTCGGCGCGATCGACATGGAGCGGGGCACGAAGGTGTCGGGCAGTCGCTTCTACTTCCTCACCGGGATCGGCGCGCGCCTCGAGCTCGCGCTCATGAGCCTCGGGCTCGACCGGGCGATGGCCGCGGGTTTCACCCCCATCATTCCGCCGACGCTCGTGCGACCCGAGGTGATGCGCGGCACCGGCTTCCTCGGCGAGCACGCCGACGAGGTCTATCACCTGGCCGAGGACGACCTCTATCTCGTCGGCACGAGCGAGGTTCCGCTCGCCGGCTATCACATGGACGAGATCCTCGACTTCGGCCGTGGACCCAAGCGCTACGCCGGCTGGTCGACCTGCTACCGGCGCGAGGCCGGTTCGTACGGCAAGGACACCCGCGGCATCATCCGTGTGCACCAGTTCAACAAGCTCGAGATGTTCGTCTACACCGAGCCCGACGCGGCCGAGGCCGAGCACCTCCGCCTCGTCGAGCTGCAGGAGGGGATGCTGCAAGACCTCGGCCTTTCGTACCGTGTCATCGACGTCGCGGCCGGAGATCTCGGATCCAGCGCCGCGCGCAAGTACGACGTCGAGGCCTGGGTGCCCACGCAGAACGCCTATCGGGAACTCACCAGCACCTCCAATTGCACGACCTACCAGGCCCGCCGTCTCAACATCCGTTCGCGCAACGAGGGCAAGACGCAGCCTGTCGCCACGCTCAACGGCACCCTCGCCACCACGCGGTGGATCGTCGCCCTCCTGGAGACGCACCAGCGCGCCGACGGCTCCGTCGTCGTTCCGGAAGTGCTGCGGCCCTACCTCGGCGGACTCGACATCATGGAGCCCATCGCGTGACGCCCGAGCGCACATCGCCGCCTGACACCGGCAGCGTCGAGGTGACGTCGCCGGGGGATGCGGCCGAACTGGTCGAGGAGATCGCTGAGGACGCGCCCGACGGCCGCCTCCTCATCGCTCTGGACATCGACGGCACCGTGATCCTCGAGGACGAGAGTCCGAGCCCGGGGGTTCTCGAGGCTGTGGCTCATGCGCAGGCGCGCGGGCACGAGGTGATGCTCGCGACCGGTCGCAGCTGGGACACGACGCACCGCATCATGGAGCTGCTCGGTATCGAGCCGGACTATGCGGTGTGCTCGAACGGCGCGATCGTGATGCGCCGCCAGGCCGGCGGCACCGGCGCTGCGGCTTACGAGCTCGCGCACGTGGAGACCTTCGATCCCGCCGAGGTGCTGGAGTTGCTCCGCGGACACCTCTCCGACGCGCGCTACATGGTCGAGCTGCCCGACGGGACGCGGCTGTACACCGAGTACCTGGAGGACTGGAACCTGCGCGGGGCCGATCTGGTCGCCTTCGAGGAACTCTCGCACCGGCCGGTGTGCCGTGTGGTCGTCGTGTCGCCCGAGCACACCGACACCGACTTCCTCGACCTGGTGTCGCGCATCGGGCTCACCCAGGTGTCGTACGCGATCGGCTGGACCGCGTGGCTCGACATCGCCCCGCAGGGGGTCAACAAGTCCACCGGACTCGAGCTCGTCCGCACCTGGCTGGGGATCGCCCCGGCGAACGTGCTGGTGATGGGCGACGGCCGCAACGACGTCGAGATGTTCGAGTGGGCGCTACGCAACGGTGGGCGCGCCATCGCCATGGGGCAAGGCCCCGAGGAAGTGCTCGCTGCGGCCGGTGAAGTCGGGCTGTCGGTCAGCGAAGGCGGCGTCGCTGCCATCCTGCGGGAACTCTGACGTGGATGCGGCCGGCCACGGCCATCCCGCACCACGCCGTCGCCGGAGCGCTCGAGGTCGAGGTGGATGCCGACGGGCTGACGCCCTGGCGGCTCCCCGTGGCAGCGCACCGGTACGCACCTACCTCGCGCGCATCGTCGCCGGTGGCGGGGAGCTGCGGCAGGGTGGCGCGGTGCTCCGGCCCGGCGCTTCGACCTTGAGGGCAACGCCGTGGTGGCGCTCGGCGGCGCGGTGCTCCGGCCCGGCGGCGTGGTGCGCCCGCGCTTCTGAACGTGTGAGGCCCGCCGCATCCCCGTAGCGAGTCCGCCGCATCCCCGTGGCGAGTCCGCCGCATCCCGTTGCCAGTTCAGGAGATGTGGCGAGATCAGGTCGTTTCCGGAAAAAGGAGCCTGCCTCGGCCTCATCGCCTGATCTCGTGCCGTGGGCGCCTGGGAGGTTTCGCGGGTGGCGAGGCCGCGGGCGGCGGGGAGGATGTGGGTGGTGCGAGCGTCGGCCCGCGGCCGCGTGGGGCCGTCGGGGCGTCGGCCGACGCGCGCTTGTGTGCGCCCCGCCGCATCGCCGGGGCATCCCCGTCGCGAGTTCAGGAGATGTGGCGAGAGCAGGTCGTTCCGCGCGAAAGGAGCCTGCCTCGGCGTCATCTCCTGATCTCGTGCCGCGTCGCGGCCGGGCCGCGGGGTGGCGGGGAGCCGCCCCACGCTCAGGCGAGGGGATGCTCCGCGTCGTACCCGCGGAACGAACGGCGCCGCGCGTACAGGGCCGCAACTACGGCGAAGAGCAGGGCGCCCAGGAGCGAACCACAGCGCGACATGAGCGGCGCGAATCCGGTGAACACGTCGCCAAGGGCAGACGCGCGCGATTTGTAACCAACCAGTTTGTTTGCTAGAGTCTGAGCATGAGAGCAGATGGTGAAGCGACGCGAGCCCGTATCCTCGAGGCCGCCGCAGACGAGTTCGCGACGTATGGCATCGCCGGAGCGCGCGTGGATCGGATCGCGGCGAACGCCCGGGCGAACAAGGCGCAGCTATACGCGTACTTCGGGAGCAAGGACGCCCTCTTCGACGCGGTCTTCGACCAGGCTCTGCACGCGATCGTGAACGCCGTGGCGCTCGACGCCACCGACCTTCCCGGTTATGCGGCCCGCCTGTACGACGAGTACCTCGAGCGTCCGGAGCTCGTTCGTCTGGCGACGTGGTCGCGGCTGGAGCGACGACCGACAGGCGCTCTCACAGGCGAGTCGCTTCCCAGCGAGCCCGAGAAGCTGGCCGACATCGCCGCCGCGCAGAGCGCCGGCTATATCGACGCGACTCTCGAACCCGCGGACGTGCACTCCACGGTGATTGCGCTGTCCCTCACGTGGGGGCCGACCAGCACGACCTTCGCGGCCAGTTCGGCCGACGACGAGACCGCGCACGATCGCCGACGGCACGTGCTGCGGACACTCGTTGCGCGAGCATACGCACCCACAACTCAGCCGCTCTGAATCGACTCTCTCAAGGAGAGAACCATGTTGTCACCCGAAGTGCTCCGCGCCCTCGCCATCACTCCCGCCTCCTCGACGGAGGATCGGCTGGCGGACATCACCACCTATGGCCGGCGCAGCGGAAAGCCGCACCGCATCGAGGTGTGGTTCTATCGCGCCTACGGACGCATCTACCTCAGCACCACGCCGGCGAAGCGGGACTGGTACGCCAACCTCCTGGCGAACCCGCATTTCATCTTCCATCTCAAGATCGGCATCCACGCCGACCTCCCGGCCGTCGCCACGCCGATCACCGACCCCGAGGAACGGCGACGCATCTTCCAGGTCTTTGTCGATGACCTCAACCAGCCGAGCAACCCCGGTCACGTTCCGCAGCCGCAGTATGTGGAGGACTGGCTTGCCGGCAGCCCGCTCGCCGAGGTCACCTTCGACGACGCCTGAGTGCCCATGACACGCACGGCTCGGCCGTTCGAGATCGGTGCGAGTGCGGGCGAGCGGATGCGACGTCCGGCGCTCGGCTAGACTCGGCCGGTCGACGGATGCTGCGAAGCATCGTCGGGAGGGTTGTCCGAGCGGCCGATGGACCTGGTCTTGAAAACCAGTGGGCAGCAATGTCCCGTGGGTTCGAATCCCACACCCTCCGCGCAACCCGCATGGCTAAGCCCCATTTCGGTGTAGCGGATTCATGACAATCGACGAGATCGCCCGCGTAGCCTCCGAGTACTTCGGCCTCGACCACCTGCGTCCCGAGCAGCGCGAGGCCATCGAGGCATCCGTCGCCGGCCGCGACGTGCTCGTGGTGTGGGCCACCGGGTCGGGGAAGTCGGCGGTATACCAGGTCGCGGCGGCGCTTCGCCCGGGTCTCGCGGCCGTCGTCTCGCCGCTGATCGCACTGCAGGAGGATCAGCTCGCTCGGCTGGAGGAGGCTCCGGATGCTCCGACCGGCGTCGCGGTGAATTCGGCCCACGGCGCCAAAGCGCAGCGCGAGGCGTGGCGGCGGGTGAGCGCGGGTGAGGTCGAGTACGTGCTGCTCGCGCCCGAGCAGCTCGCCAAAGACGAGGTGGTCGACCGGCTCGCCGAGCAGAACGTATCGCTCCTCGTCGTCGACGAAGCGCACTGCATCGCGTCCTGGGGGCACGACTTCCGGCCCGACTACCTGCTCCTGGATGCGGTGGCCGACCGGCTCGGCCGGCCGCCGGTGCTCGCTCTCACCGCCACAGCATCCACGCCTGTCCGTGAGGAGATCGTCGAGCGCCTGGGAATGCGGGATCCGCTGATCCTCGCCGGCGACGTCGACCGGCCCAACATCACCCTCACCGTCCACCGTTACGCGGAAGGCTCCGACAGGCGCGCCGCCGTCTTGGCTGAAGTGGCCGAGCTGCCGAAGCCCGGTCTGCTGTACGCGGCCACGCGCCGCGGCTCGGAGGAGTACGCGAGCGAGTTCGAGAAGCGCGGCATCCGCGCCGTCGCCTATCACGCGGGCCTTCCCGCGCGCGAGCGCGAGCGTGTGCACGAGCGGTTCCATGCCGACGAGCTCGATGTGGTCGTCGCCACCTCCGCGTTCGGGATGGGGATCGACAAGCCGAACGTCCGCTTCGTCGTCCACGCGGACGCCCCCGATTCCGTGGATGCGTACGCGCAGGAGATGGGTCGCGCCGGACGCGACGGACAGCCCGCGCACGCGACCCTGCACTATCGCCCCGAAGATCTCGCCCTCCGCCGCTACTTCGCGACGAAGCATCCGGACGCCGCGGAGCTCCGCCGCCTCGTCGCCGCGCTGCAAGACGGCGTCACCAGGCCCAGCGAGCTTGCGCGAGTGGTCGACGCGAGCCTGCGGCGGGTCACCGCGCTGGTCGCCCTGCTCGTGGACGTCGCCGCGGTGCGCACGGAAGAGGATGGCCCGAAGCTGCGGCGCGGGCAGGACGCTGAGGCAGCCGTCTCCGCGGCGCTCGAGCGTACCGAGGAGCGTGAGCGGATCGACCGATCTCGCATCGAGATGCTTCGCGGCTACGCCGAGACGCGCCGGTGCCGGCGACACGTGCTGCTCGGCTACTTCGGGCAGACTCTCGACGAGCCGTGCGGCAACTGCGACACCTGCGCCGACGGGTCGGCGTACGAAGACCACGTGCCCCGCGTCGAGGCCGGAGCCAGGAAGCCCGGTGGGTTCGCGGTGGACGAGCGTGTCAGGCACTCCATCTGGGGGGAGGGCACGGTGATGGCCGTCGAGGATGACCGGATGACGGTGTTCTTCGAAAGTCAGGGGTACAAGCAGTTGTCGCTCGCCCTGATCGCCGAGCATCACCTTCTTCAGCCGGTCCTCACCGGCCTTTCAGGTGGGCGAACGTAGGATAGCGCCGCCCGCACGCCCGGAAGGACACGAGTGAGCTCGATCAAGCCCGTCCAGCGAGGTCGCCGTACGGTGGCCCGCCACGGTCGCCTGACCTCGCCGCGCCCGTTCGCCCAGGTGATGCGGATCCTCGCCATCGGCCTCGCTGTCGTTCTGGTCGCCGGGGCGGGTGTCGCCGCCTACATCGGGTACGACCTGACATCGAGCTTCAACGCCGACGCCGTTGAGCTCGACGGGCAGGGGCCGGTGCCGCCCGACATCGGTGAGATCGAAGGCGGCGTGAACCTCCTCATCACCGGCACGGACGAGTGCGAACCCGAGTTCGCCGGGTACTTCGGGGAGCGCTGCACGGGCCCCGACGCCGAGGGCAACCTCAACGACGTCAACATGCTCGTGCACATCTCGGACAACCCACGTCGCGTGACGGTGGTCTCGTTTCCCCGTGACCTGATGGTCCCCATCCCCGCGTGCACGGCCGAGGACGGGAGCTCCGTCTCGGCGTCGCGCAAGCAGCAGATCAACAGCGCCTTCATGACCGGGGGCCTATCGTGCGTCGTGAACACGGTGTCTGAGCTCAGTGGACAGGACATCCCCTTCGCGGCCAAGGTGAGCTTCGGGGGCGTCATCAACATCACCGACGCCGTCGGCGGAGTGGATGTTTGCATCGCCAACGGCATCCGCGACCGGCACACCGGCATCGACTGGCCCGCCGGAAACCGCAACATCCAGGGCATCGAGGCCCTGCAGTTCCTCCGCACCCGGCACGGCGTGGGTGACGGCGGCGACCTGGGGCGCATCAGCAACCAGCAGCAGTACATGTCCAAGCTGGCGCGCAAGCTGGTCAGCGAGGAAGTCCTCTCCAACCCCGCCGCCCTTTACAAGCTGGCCTCCACCGCGCTGGAGAATGTCGACCCGTCCACGAGCCTCACCAACCCGCTGACGCTCGTGCAGATCGCCCTCGCCGTGAAGAACGTGCCGTTCGAAGAGATCGTCTTCGTTCAGTACCCCACGGGCCCCGACCCCGCCGACCCGAACCGCGTGGTGCCCGACCTGGATGCCGCAGACGCGCTGTGGGCGGCCCTGGAGGCGAATCAGCCGCTGCAGTTGACCGGAGATGTCAGCGGCGGCGATGGCGTCATCGACGCGGATGCGCCGGACGGGGAGACCCCGGTCGAGCCGACCGATCCGACCGAGCCTGCCGAGGGTGCTGAGCCGACGGAGGGCGCGACGGAGACGCCCGCCCCGGAGGAGAGCGCCGTCGCCCTTCCCTCGAACATCACCGGGCAGACCGCAGCGCAGAACACCTGCTCCAACGGCAACCTCCGGTAGCCGCATCCGCCGTTCGAGGAGGCGCGTCGCGCCGGTTAGTATTAGTGCGTGCGTCCGCCGTTTCGGCGTCGGATGCCTGGAGACGTCGCATAGTCAGGCCTAGTGCACCACCCTGCTAAGGTGGAGTCCCCTTACGGGGACCGAGGGTTCGAATCCCTCCGTCTCCGCAGAAATCCCCCGGCAAGCCGGGGGATTTTGGTTTTGACGGTGTTACCAGTCGACACCGTGAGATGGGCCGTGTAGGCCCCAGGTGACCCGTCCTGTGGGACGGCGGTCGCAGATGCTCGGTGCCGGAGCCGAGGAGCAGTTCGTAGGGCTGCTTGCCGCGTGCGAGGGCTTGCACCATCGGGGCACGAGACGGGTGGGTGGATGCAACGACGATGTCGCCCCTCTCGTCATAGTGCATTTATAGAGTTGTACGAATCACTATTCGTCCCATATCGTGGGCTAGTAGGCGCTCGACTGAACGCGCGACCCGCAACGAGGCGGAGGTGGCCAGTGACCTTACCCATGGAAGTCGATGTCATCGTGCTTGGCAGCGGGGCTGCCGGGTTGACCGCGGCATTCGTCGCAGCGGCAGACGGTGCGACTGTCGCGTTGTTCGAGAAGCATGACCGGGTCGGTGGCACGAGCGCGTGGTCCGGCGGTCACGTCTGGATCCCGGCAAACTCGAAAATGCGCGAGCACGGTCTCGATGACAGCATCGCCGCGGGCGTCGAGTACCTGCTCGGCGTCGGGCGGGGCCTTGCCGAGGAACCGCTCGTCCGCGCCTTCGTCGAGAACGGCGCCGCGATGATCGACGACCTCGAGTCTCGTGGCGGCATCGAGTTCTACTCGGTCCCGGGGCTCCCCGACTACCACCCCGAGCATCCCGGGGGCCGGCCTGGCGGCGGACGCACCCTGGGTACTCCCTTGTTCCCGTTCCGCGAACTCGGCGAATGGCGTGACCGGGTCGAGGTCACGCCGTACTACTCGCCGTACTTCCGCATGGATGAGACCGGGATCGGCTCCGGCGTGCCGAAGCCGCCGACCGCTGACGAGCTGCAGCGTCGAGCCGATTCCGATGAACGCGGCCAGG
Source organism: Microbacterium sp. Z10_103 (assembly GCF_058310455.1). NCBI lineage: Bacteria > Bacillati > Actinomycetota > Actinomycetes > Micrococcales > Microbacteriaceae > Microbacterium > Microbacterium sp. Z10_103. Next base: position 2,787,340 of record NZ_JBZEGK010000001.1, on the reverse strand, counting down.
GCGGCAGCCTCGTCGGTTTCCTCCTGCGGGCGGCCCTCGGCGCCGGCGTCTCGGTCGAGACGTCGACGCGCGGCCTCGAGCTCGTGCGAGACGGAGATCGGGTCGTCGGAGTGCAGATTGAGGATGCGGAGGGGCGGCGCGAGGTGCGCGCGCGGCTCGGGGTCATCCTCGCCACCGGTGGCTTCGAGTGGAACGAGTCGTACCGCAGGACCTATCTTCGGGGCGGGGTCCATCGACCGGCGTCGATCCCGACGAACACCGGTGACGGGTTGCGGATGTCGATGCGAGTTGGCGCCGACCTGCAGAACATGCGGGAGGCGTGGTGGACGCCGATCGCGATGCTGCCCGACGGCGTGAACCCGATGAATCTTGACATGATCAACGGCGATCGCACGCGACCGCGAAGCATCATGGTGAACCGTCGAGGACGCCGGTTCGTGAACGAAGCGGCGAACTACAACGCACTCGGAAGTGCGTTCCACCAGGAGGACGTCACGGCGTTCGGGCCGGCGAACATCCCGGCGTGGGTCATCCATGACCAGACGTACCTCGAGCGCTATGGATCCCGAGGGACGCCGTTCGACGGCACGTCCGCGCCACCTTGGCTCACGTCGGCGCCGAGCCTGCGCGCGCTCGCCGAACGGCTCGGGATCGATGCCGACGAACTCGAGTCGACGGTGGAGCGTTGGAACCGCGCCGTCGCCGACGGCGTGGATCCCGATTTCCGCCGTGGCGAAAGCGCCCACGATCGGTGGTGGGGTGACCCATGGAACAAGGGGACTCCGGCGTCGACGCTCGGCCCGATCACCGACGCACCCTTCTACGCCATGGAGCTCCGGCCCGGCGTGCTCGGCACCAAGGGCGGCCCGAAGGTCGACGCCGATGCGAGGGTCATCGATCTCGACGGTCAGCCGATACCCGGCCTGTACGCCGCCGGGAACGTCTCGTCGCCGACCGGTTCCGGCTACGGGGGTCCAGGCGGCACGCTCGGCCCGGGGATGACCTTCGCGTGGCTCGCCGCGCAGCACGTGACGAGCGATCTTCGGCCACTTGAGAGCAGGGAAGTCTGATGGACCCATCGATCAGCGTGGGGATCGCCTACCCCCAGAGCGAGCTCGGGGGCGACCCGGATGCGTTCAGGGCCTTCGGCGGTGAGGTCGAGCGGCTCGGCTTCGACCATCTCGTAATGTTCGACCACCCGGTGAACGCGGTGCACGGAATTGACCGCGACCCGCCGCTGCCGCCCCGCGCGTATACCGAGCGAGACCCGTTCCACGACCCACTCGTCGCGTTCGCGCACCTTGCAGCCCTGACCGAGCGGATCGAGCTCATCACCGCCGTGCTCGTGCTCCCGCAGCGGCAATCGGCCCTGGTCGCCCGTCAGGCCGCCGACGTCGCACTGCTGTCCGGTGGTCGACTCCGGCTCGGCGTCGGCGTCGGATACAACCCGGTCGAGTACGAGGCGCTCGGGCAGGACTTCCGAACCAGAGGGCGTCGGCTCGACGAGCAGATCCCGTATCTGCGCCGGCTCTGGACGGGCGAACCGCAATCCTTCAGCGGTCGATTCGACACCATTCTCGAGGCCGCGGTCGTCCCTCCGCCGCACGAGCCCATCCCCATCTGGATCGGAGGATCGTCCGAGGCGGCGTATTCGCGCGGTGCGCGCCTCGGTGATGGGTTCATCTTCGGGTATGGATTGGGCGACGAAGCGCTGACCGCATGGCAGCGAGTCCAGGACCTCCTGGGCGAAGCGGGCCGTCCTGTCGAGGGATTCCGGTCGGCGTTCAGTCTCCTGCCCGAGGAAGTGGGCAGTCGGAGCATCGGTGATGTGGTGGCGGCCGTGCTGCGAATTCGTGATGCGGGAGGTACCGACGCGACCGTGACGACGGCGCGATATGGGCTGACGTCGCTGCGGGACCACCTGGATTTTCTCGCAGAGATCCGGGATCGAGTCTGCGAGGCGCTCGCGGGTCGCTGATCAGCCTCACGAGCATGTGTGCATAATGCACGCGGGTGTGCAATAATTGGGATTCAGCGGCACAGCAGCCGCGACCGATTCGTGGCGATCTCCCCGAATGCTTGAGAAGCGTTAGAGACCGTGCACCGTGAGATACCAATGGAGGTAGCGTCACATGAGAACCATTCATCCCCGCCGCCGTGCGCTCGCCGCGCTCGTCGCCAGTACTGCGGTCATGGCGACTGTGCTGGTCGGGTGCACCCCGACCAGCGAGGCGCCCGAGGTCGAGGAGACGGCGACCGAGTTCGAACCACTCGTCATCACCTATGCCGACTACCTGACCGAGACGTCGACGTTCGGGCGGATGAGCCTCGCTTTCCAGGAGGGCGTCACCGAGCGTACCAACGGCGCCGTGACATTCGAGAACTACTGGGCCGGTGCCCTCCTCGGCGCTCCCGAGCAGCTCTCCGGGGTCCGTGATGGCACCGCCGACATCGCCCTCATCTTCGGCGGCATCTTCCCCGCCGAGCTTCCCGTCGCATCCTGGCTGCTCGGCCTCGGTCTCGACCAGACCGGCTCACCGCTCCACGACTTCGTCGGCGGGTCCGCAGCAATCCAGGAAATGGTGCAGGACTACAAGCCCCTCCTCACGGAGTTCGCGGGCCACAACCTCAAGCCGCTCTACTGGACCAGCACGGTGCCATTTGCGCCGTACTGCGTCGAGCCGGGCGAGACCGCCGATGCGTTCGCCGGCCGCAATACCCGCGCATCCGGCGTGTACCAGTCCGGCGCCACTGAGGCACTCGGCGGCGTGCCTGTCACCCTGCCGTTCAACGAGATCTACGAGGGTCTGCAGCGCGGTGTGATCGATTGCCAGCTCGTCAACCCCGGCGCCTACGCGTCGTACGGGTTCGAAGAGGTCTCGCCGGAGTTCCTCCCACTGCCCGTCATCTCCCCACTCGGCGGCTACACCGCGAACCTCGAGTTCTGGGAGTCACTGTCGCCCGAGCTGCAAAACATCATCTATGAAGAGGCCGCCAAGGCGACCGTGCTCGACTTCTCGACCATCGAGCTCGCGGACACCAGCGCCTTCGGCACGTTCCTCGAAGACGAGACCGTGCGGATCAACGACGTGAGCGAACTCCTGCCGATGCTCACTGAGTATCAGGAAGACACCCTCGCGGAGCTCGCAGCCACTGCGCCCGCCGGAGTCACCGACCCGGAAGCGATCATCGAGCGGTTCGTCGAGCGCAAGGCGTACTGGGGTGACGTGCTCGTCGAGCTGGGATACCCGCTCATCGACGGCGCCGACACCGAGGCGGTGTTCGACTTCTACGTCGGTGCCGCTGACATCGACATCGAGCCCTTCTGGGAGCGATTCCGTGAAGAATCGGTGCTGACGACGCTGCCGAACTGACGTCTGATCGCACTCCAGACTCGCGTGCCGCGGGCTGCAGGCTCGGCCCGTGGTGGGGCTGAAGCCAGCAGCCCGCGGCACGCGGTCGTTCCGCCGGACGTCAGTGCTTCGGAGCCCACGGCCGCCAGGCCGGATTCGCCGGCGAGATGATGTCGACCGACAGCGGGTCCACCACGGTGAACGCGGCGGGCACCTGACCGCGCACCTGGAAGATCCGCAGATACCCGGTGTGGCTGATGACCCAGCGGCCAGAGCGCTTCACGTACTCGTCGAGGCACATCGACGCCGCGCGGATGACGGTGTCGTCCTCGTAGACCACGAGCTCGTCGAGTCGCCACCGCGCACGCGCCGACGTCTCATCGAGGATCTCGATCTCGGGCTGGGCGACGACATGCGTGCTGTGACGCCTCGACCAGGTGCGGAGTTCCTCGACGACCGCGTCGGCCCCCAGGAGCTGCAGTGTGCCGTCGGCGTAGGCCGTCGTCACATCATCCGCGAGGCATTTCGCGTAGCACGACGTAGTCACGCGTGTCGATGCTGCGCATGTACTGGTGCTTGAGACGCCGGATATCTTCGATGTCGAGCAGTCGTTGCAGTGGATCCATGCAGGGCACGCGACCCGATGTGTGTATAACGAACATCAGTATGCGATACTTGGTCAGTCCGTGAGTTACCGATGGAGGTACGGCGCCATGGCCGATGAGCTGTCTGCAGTGCTGCAGCGCGAGCGCTGGGAGCAACGCTTCGGGTGGCTCCGCTGGATCGACCGGTCCACGACCGCGCTCGCCATCCTCGCGGGCATCGCCTGCCTCGGCATGATGGTGAACATCGTCGCCGATGTCATAGCGAGGGCAGTCGCCCGTCCGTTGCCCGGCACCGTCGATCTCACGCAGTTCGCGTGGATGCCGGTCGTCATCAGCCTGGGTCTCGGGTACGCCCTCCTCGTCGGCCAGCACATCAGGGTCACCCTGCTCACCGGTGAAGCATCCCCGCGCACTCAGCGCATCATCGAGATCATCGGCATGGCCGTCACCCTCGCCACGGCCGCCGCACTCGCGTGGTTCAGCATGGAGCGGGCGATGACGGCGACGGGGATCGCCGAAGCGCCGGCGTCGACCCCGTGGCTGCCGATCTGGGCGTTCCGATGGGTGCTCGTGATCGGCGTCCTCGGTCTCGTGCTCCAGGCCGCCGCCCAGTTGGTGCGCGCGATCACCGTTCCCGAGTTCGACCCCGAAGACGACAACGAACTCGTGAACCTCGGCTCGCAGCCGCCGGTCACGAACCTCGACGAAGCGCTCGACGCGGCGCAGAGCAGCGGGGGCATCCGATGACCACCGTCGCCACCGAGCCGGATCGCAAGCAGCTCGTCCGTGCGCGCCGATGGTCGATCGGCCTCATCATCACCGGATCGATCAGCGTGCTCTTCGTCGTGCTCCTGCTCGCCGTCGAGCTCGACAAGCTCACGATCGGACTGCTCACCCTCGGTCTGATGCTCGGACTCATGCTCATCAAGGTTCCGATCGGCATCTCGATGGCGCTCCCCGGCATCCTCGGCATCTTCGTCCTCGTCGGCCCTCGAGCGGTGACCGGTACGCTACAGGACTCCCTCTTCAACACCTTCGCCTCGTGGTCGTACAGCGTGATCCCGATGTTCGTGCTCATGGGGGTCGCGCTCGGCAAGAGCGGCCTGATGATCAAGGCCTTCGAGGTGGCCCGCCGCTGGCTCGGTTGGTTGCCCGGCGGACTCGCCGTCTCGACGAACTTCGCCGGTGCCGGACTCGCTTCGACGAGCGGCAGCTCGATCGGCATCGCCTACGCGATCGGCCGCGTCGCGATCCCCGAGATGATCCGCGAGAAGTATCCGCCGTCGCTCGCGCTGGCGTCGGTAGCAGCCACGGGCTCGCTCGGCATGGTGATCCCGCCGAGCATCCTCCTGGTCATCTACGCCGGCGTCGCCGAGACCTCGGTCGGCCAGCAGCTCCTCGCGGGCATCGTCCCCGGATTCATCCTCGCCATCCTGTTCACCATCGTCATCGTCGTGTGGAGCCTCATCGCGAAGGTGCGATCGAAGAACGCCACGACCTACACCTGGCGACAGCGGTTCGGCGTCCTCCCGTTCCTGCTCCCGATCCTCCTTATCGCGCTCGTCGTGCTCGGCGGCATCTACCTCGGACTCTTCACCGCCACCGAAGCGGGCGCGATCGGTGCGGCCATCACCGTCGTGGTCGGTGTGGTCGCCGTCATCACGACCACGCTGAACGCCCGTCGCACAGGAGTCCAGCCGAAACCGAGGGTCGTCCGATCCCTCGGCGTCTTCTTCAGCGGCACCCTGCGCGAGACGATCGCCGCCGTCTCGTCGATCTTCCTGCTCCTCGTCGGTGTGCTCGTGCTGACGAAGGTCATGGCCCTCAGCGGACTCGCGCAGAGCTTCGCCGACTTCATCATCACGATGGGGCTCGACCGCACGGGGTTCCTGCTCATGCTGATCCCGCTCTACCTGATCCTCGGCATCTTCCTCGAGTCCCTGCCGATGATGCTGCTCACGTTCCCGGTGCTGCTCGGACCACTCACGGCGCTCGACGTCGATCTCATCTGGTTCGGCATCTTCTTCATCATCATCGCCGAGATCGACCTCATCGCACCGCCGCTCGGGGTGCTCAACTTCGTCGTCCACTCCATCGCGCGGCAGGGCACGAAGGGCATGCCCGGCGTCAACATCCGACTCACCGACGTGTACAAGGGCGTGGTGCCGTTCATCACGGCCGCGGTCGTGCTCATCGTGCTGCTGACGGTGTTCCCGGAGATCGTGACCTGGTTGCCCGACCTGTCCGTCAGCGGGTGACGCTCAGGCGACCGGGGCCACGCGATGCGCTCCGGCGGCCTTCGCTCCGCTGATGGCGGGATGCTCGGCGCCTGGCGACGAGATGAGCAGCGTGCGCTCGAGGCGACGGTAGGTGAAGAGCCAGACGCCGTCGCGGCGCTCGCAGCGTTCGTGATAGAACCCGAACCCACGTGCCCAGTGCTCGGCGTCGCCCTGCGACCAGTAGAGCTGGTCTTCCAGGTACCAGATGGCCGAGGCCGAATCCGGCGATTCGATCGTGATGTCGGGCGTGTGCGAGTGATGCACCGTCGCGACGCCCTCGAGCACCGCGCTCGCCCGCTCGACCAGCGCCTCAGGGCCGATCCACGACTCAAACCCGTCGTTCGCCGACTCGTGGTCGGGGGCATGCAGGGCAGCATAGGTCGACCAATCCTTCTGGTCGAGCGCCCGATCCCGACGAGCCTTGAGCTGCAGGACCTCCTGGATTGCGATGAGCCGATCGAGATCGGCGGACTCGCCGGCGATCACGAGATCCCGAGCTCGTCGGTGGCGGCCGCGCGGCCGGCGTTGCGACCCCAGATGCCGGCGACCGCTAGCGTGGCGCCGGCGCCGCCGTAGACCATGCCCGACGCGCTCGCCGCCGCGTTGCCGGCGGCGTAGAGGCCGGGGATTACTGGCCCGTCGACATGCAGGACACGACCAGACCCATCGGTCTTCGGTCCGCCCTTCGTGCCGAGTGCCGAGCTGAAGAGCTCGGTCGCGTAGAAGGGGCCGGCTTCGAGAGGGCCGAGCGTCGAGAACACCGAATCGGGGTCGAGGATGCGGCCGCCGGGGAAGCGGTCGTACGCGCTGACGCCCCGCGAGAAGTCGGGATCGATCCCGTCGATCGCGTTCGCATTGAACCTCGCCACCGATTCGGTGAGGCCCGCGGCGTCCACGCCGATGAGTGCTGCGAGCTCGTCGAGCGTGTCGGCGCTCGTGACCCAGTCGGGAACGCCGCCGCCGGCGCCGCCGCCGAAGACGCCGAATCGATCGACCACCGATTGGGAGAAGATGATGAAGGCGGGCAGGTTCGGGTAGGTGAGGCGCGATTCGTCGAGATGATGGAAGGCGCCGCCGAACGCGTTGTAGTTCGCCGCCTCGTTCGCGAAGCGGCGCCCCGCCGAGTTGACGATGATGGAGCCGGGCATCGCCCGCTCTCTGGCCACCAGGAGGCCGTGCTCGCCGCCGTCGCGACGCTCGCCGGGGAGGGCGATCACCGGCGACCACCATGCCTCGCGCATGTTGCCGAGGTCGGCACCGACCCGCATCGACATCCTGAGGCCGTCACCCGTGTTCGTCGGTGCCCCGACGCGCCTCGTGAGGGGACCTCGGAGGAATGACCGGGAGAGCTCGGCGTCGTACTCGAAGCCGCCGGTCGCGATGACGACCGCCTTGGCGGTGACGGCGATGTCGCCCGAAGGTGTCGACACCTCCACGCCTCGGACGCCGTCGTCCATGATCAGCCGGAGGCCCCTGACGTCGGTGCGCACCTCGACGCCGCGCTCGAGCACGGCCTCGAGGAGACCCCCGACGAGGGCTCGACCGAGTCCCTCCTGCAGGGCAGCCTCTCGCTGGGCGAGCACCTCGGGGGCGATCACGCCGGTTCCACCGCCGAGCGGCATCTCGACGAGCACGACGCGGCGCGCATCGCCGCTGATCCGATCGACCCACTCCGGGATGCGCTCGAACGAGAAGAGACCGGGCTCGAGCGTGCGACCGCCACCGGCCAGGGCGCCCGGGTTCTCGGTGTGATAATCGGGGAAGCCCTCGACCACGGTGAAGCGGAGTCGCGTCTCGCGCTCGAGGAAGTCGATGAGATCGGGCCCGCCGCTGACGAGCACCTCGGCCAGCTCGGGATCGATGAGGTCGTTCGACAGGCTCATCAGATACTCGAGACCGCGCTCGACCGAGTCGTCGATGCCGAGTTCCTCGGCCTGATGATTGCCCGGGATCCAGATGCCGGCCCCGGAGAGCGCGGTGGTCCCACCGATGAGGGAGGCCTTTTCGAGCACGATGACCTTGGCGCCCTCGACCGAGGCTGCCAGGGCTGCCGTGAGGCCGGCTGCGCCCGAACCGAGGACGATCACATCGAACGATTCCTGCATGTCACACCTTTGCGCCGGCGATCGTGCTCGACGCGGCGTTCGGCGAACGTGCGCATAGAGAGCACGATTGATCCCTAATTGCACCAAGCCTATCCGGCACGGCACGCGCAATCAAGGCGGGAAGCACGGATGCTCCACCGCCCGGCCTCGTCGTCTAGGAGGACTCGCCGCGCAGGAGGGCGCCGACGTCGTCGGCGGCCTGGCGCATGATCGGACCGGCCGTCTCGGCGATGTCGGAGCGGTAGGTGATGAGGTTCAGGCAGGCCGACGTGACCCCATCGGTCGGGATCCACGCGGCGACCGCGAACTGGCCCTCTTCGATTTCGGCATGGCTCGATGCGTACCCGCGGGTGCGCGCGACCGCGACCGCCTCGGGTTCCCCGTCGCGCGGTGGTTTGGCCGCGAGGAGCGCGTACCCGGCAGCGCCGAGAGTGAGCGGCGTGCGCATCCCTGGACGGAACGCGATGTGGTGCGAGGCCGTCGTCGGTTCCACCATCGCGATCGCGACGGCCTCGTCGCTCTGTTCGACGAAGAGCGAGACGGTGGATTGGAGCCGATCGGCGAGGGTGCGCATGACGGGCCGGGTGATGTCGCGCAGCGTCGGCAGGTACGACTCCGACAGCGTCGCGAGCCGAGCCCCTGGCGCATAGAGGCCATCGCGGGTCCTGGTGGCGAGGTCGAAGTCGACGAGCGTCTGCAGGAGGCGGTACGAGATCGACCGGTGGACCCCGAGCAACTCGCTCACCCGCTGCACCGTGAGTCCCTCGCGCGAGTCGGCGATCGCCAGCATGACGTGCAACCCCCTCGCGAGAGTCTGGTTGCCATCACGGGGCTTCACGGCTCCATTGCTGTTCGCATTCTGCACATTTCTCAGCATAGCCTCGACGTCAGACCAGCCGCAGGATGTCTTCGACGCGCTCTTTCGCATCGCCGAACAGCATCGAGGTGTTCTCGCGGAAGAACAACGGGTTCGACACCCCCGCATAGCCTGACGCCATCGATCGTTTGAACACGATCACGTGGCCTGCTTCCCACACGCGAAGCACCGGCATCCCGGCGATCGGGCTGCTCGGATCCTCGGCGGCCGCTGGATTGACGGTGTCGTTCGCTCCGATCACGAGGACGACCGAGGTCGATCCGAGATCGTCGTTGACCTCGTCCATCTCGAGCACGATGTCGTACGGCACCCGCGCCTCCGCGAGCAGTACGTTCATATGCCCCGGTAGCCGCCCGGCCACCGGATGGATCCCGAACCGCACGTCGATGCCGCGTTCGCGGAGCCGGTTGGCCAGCTCGGCGACCGGATACTGGGCCTGGGCGACGGCCATACCGTAGCCGGGGGTGATGACCACGGTCTCGGCGTCCATGAGCAGCTCCGCCGCATCCGCCACTGAGATCTCACGGTGCTCACCCACCGCGTCGTCGCCGACGACGGGGGCCTCGATGCCGAATCCGCCGGCGATGACCGAGAAGAACGATCGGTTCATCGCCTTGCACATGATGTACGAGAGGTAGGCACCGGAGGAACCGACGAGGGCACCGGTCACGATGAGCAGGTTGTTCGAGAGCAGGAAGCCGGCGGCCGCGGCGGCCCACCCCGAGTAGCTGTTGAGCATCGACACGACGACGGGCATGTCGCCGCCGCCGATGGAGGCGACGAGGTGCCATCCGAGGGCGAGCGCGAGGATCGTGACGACCACGAGCAACCAGAGCGCCGGTGAGACGACGAACCAGACGGTCAGCCCGACGAACGCGACCAGGGCGCCGACATTGAGCAGGTTCTTGCCGGGCAGCATGAGCGGTCGGGACGAGATCCGCGCCGACAGCTTGAGGTGGGCGACGATCGAGCCCGTGAAGGTCACGGCGCCGATGAAGACGCCGATGAAGATCTCGGCGTTGTGGATGTCGCGGAGGGCGCCGTCGAGACCGCTGTGATGGAGGGCGCCACTCCACCCGACCAGCACCGCGGCGAGTCCGACGAACGAGTGCAGGAGTGCGATGAGTTCGGGCATCCCGGTCATCTCGACGACCCGCGCACGCCACAGACCGATCGAGCCGCCGACCACGACCGCGACGATGAGGAGCACGAGCCCGACCGTCGCCTGCGGATCGCCCCACGCGTTCTCGACGGTGACCCAGACGGTGGCGCCCACCGCGAGGAGCATTCCGGTGATCCCGAAGACGACGCCAGATCGAGCGGTCTCGTGGGTGCTGAGTCCTCGCAGGCTCAGAATGAACAGCACCGCGGCGACAAGGTAGGCGGCGGTCGAGATGGCGGCGGCGGTCATCGGTCGGCCTTCCGGAACATGGCGAGCATCCGCCTCGTGACGGCGAATCCGCCGACGACGTTGATCGACGCCAGCAGGACGGCGATCGAAGCCAGGATCTGCACCGGCAGATCGGGGATGGTCAGCTGCAGCATGGCGCCGATCACGATGATGCCCGAGATCGCGTTCGTGATGCTCATGAGTGGGGTGTGCAGCGCGTGGTGGACCTTGCCGATGACGTAGAAGCCGACGACCGTCGAGAGCACGAGCACCGTCAGATGCTCAGGGAGCGGCGCGGGGGCGATCGCCGCGACGGCGAAGAGTGCGGCGATGCCGAGCACGATGAGCGCGGCGCGTCGTATCGGCGACGATCGGCGAGCCGGGGAATTGGGGGCCGGCGGTGCGGTCGCCGCGATCGGTGCCGCGGACACCGTGACCTGGGGAGGAGGCCAGGTCGACTCCCCGTCGCGGACGACGGTGATCGAGCGCTGCACCACGTCGTCGAAGTCCAGGACGAGGCGGCCGTCCTTGCCGGGGGTGAGCAGGGTCAGCAGGTTGACGAGGTTCCGTCCGTACAGCTGCGAGGCCTGGGCGGGGAGACGGGCGGCGAGATCGGAATAGCCGAGGATGACGACGCCGTTCTCGGTGACCGTCCGCTCGCCGTTCTTCGATCCTTCGACGTTGCCGCCCTGGGCCGCCGCCATGTCGACGATGACACTGCCGGGCTTCATGGCCGCGACGTCGGCGGCCGTGATGAGCCTGGGGGCAGGCCGCCCCGGGATGAGCGCGGTCGTGATGATGATGTCCACGTCGCGCGCGTTGGTCGAGTAGAGGTCGGCCGCAGCGCGGTCGTACGCCTCACTGGTCGCTTTCGCATAGCCGTCGGTCGATGCCATCTCCTCGTCGACGACGACCGGGAGGTACGTGCCGCCGATCGACTTCACCTGGTCGGCGACCTCGGGCCTGGGGTCGGTCGCCACGACGATCGCCCCGAGGCTCGAGGCGGCGCCGATCGCGGCGAGACCGGCGACGCCGGCGCCGGCGACGAGAACGCGCGCCGGTGGCACCTTGCCGGCGGCGGTGACCTGGCCGGTGAAGAACCGACCGAACTCGTGCGCCGCTTCGATGACGGCGCGGTAGCCGGCGATGTTCGACATCGAGCTCAGCACGTCCATCGACTGCGCCCGCGAGATGCGGGGCACGGCATCGAGGGCGAGTGCGGTGATGCCTCGTGTCTCGAGCGATTCCCGGATGTCGGGGCGGAGGGCGGGGCTCAGCAGCGCGATGATCGTCGCGCCGTCGGCGAGCAGCGCGACCTCGGCCGGTGACGGCGCGGCGATCTTCAGCACGATGTCGCTGCCCCACGCCGACCGTCGATCGGTGATCTGAGCACCTGACGCCTCGTACGCGGAGTCCGGGAACGAGGATGCGACACCGGCGCCGGTCTCGACCGCGACGATGTATCCGAGGGCGAGCAGAGTCGTCACCGTCGCCGGCGTCGCCGACACCCTCGTCTCGCCGTCGCCCTCTGCGACGATGCCGATTCGTGCCACTGGTCGTGTCTCGCCTTCTGTTGAGGTCATCGCTTCGCCGATCATGCGCGTGTCGCGTCGTCGCGACCGTTGAGGGCGCGCCGCAGCGCCGCGGTCACGTCGCGCAGGAACGCGCGGGTGCCGTCCGTCACGGGATGCGGGACGAATCCGCCGTGGATGACCCCGGGATAGACGTGGAGCTCGGTCGGCACCCCGGCCGAGATGAGCGTCGCCGCGTACCGCAGGTTCGAGTCCACGAGTGCGTCGACATCACCGACCCCGATGAACGCCGCAGCGACATCGCGCACGAAGTCCGGTGCGGCCCGGCCGGGGACGGCGGTGACCGGCGGAGCGCCGCGATCACCGACACCGGCGAGATACGCGTCCCAGGCGAGTCGCTCGGCGCTGAGGTGCCAGAGCCCCCAGTGACCGGAGCCGCCCTCGAGCGCGCTGATCGACGGATGCTCCCGGTCGTCGAGCATCGGATACACCAGGGCCTGGAGCAACGGCTGCGGGGCTCCGAGCTCGCGCAACCTGATGCAGAGCGCTGCCGCGAGGCCGGCACCGGCACTCGAGCCGAGCACGACGAGGCGATCCGGATCGATGTCGGGATTCGATCCGTCGCCGAGCGTCGACCACACCGCGAGCGCGTCGTCGAGTCCTGCTGGGTACGGGTGCTCGGGGGCGAGTCGGTAGTCGACCGACACGATCGCGCATCCGAGCTCGATCGCGAGCCGCTCGAGCCGTTCGTCGTTCTCGTTCAAGGTGCCCATGATGTAGGCGCCACCGTGAAGGTACAGCATCGCGGGCGCCGGGCTCGTGAGGTCGGCAGGACGGTACCAGCGGACCGGAATCGGGTGGCCGGACGCCCCGATGACGGTGTCGTCCGATCGGGCGACGTCGTCGGATGCGGGGGTGATCGGCCTGGGGAGTGAGCCGTACGTCGCCCGGATCGTCGCGATGCTGGACGTGTCCCAGTGCGCGAGTCGATCGAGGAATGCGCGGCTGGGTGGTTCGATGCGTCGGTCGACGTCGATCGCCGGCGGCGGGGCCGAGCTGGGATCGACCGTGTCGATCGTGCTCTGGATCGTCGCCGCGACGTCGACGGGTCGGGTGACGGTCACCGTGGGTGCCGCGCTCGAGTCGTGGTCACCGATCACGATCGACCCGGGGGCCACGACGACGAGTGCGATTTCGCGGATGCCGCGACCACGCACCCGGTCGGCCAGCTCGACGGCGAGCGGAGCGCCGCTGCCGATGCCGACCACGGCGAGGCGTCGGAGATCCCCACCGAGCGCCACCCCTCGGGCGCGAACCCACTGGAGCGCTCGGTCGACGTCATCGAGGTCGGATCGCCGTTCGTCTCCGGGCCGGTGCTCGACGGTGACGACCACGGCCTGGTCGGCGAGTCCATCCGCGCCGACGTCGTCGCGTCCGTCCTCGTCGCCGATCCACAGCACCAGCGGGCGGAGGCGGACCTCGACGCTCGGGAGCACGCGCACCGCGACTCCCGGGATGAGTTCGACCGAAGTCGGAAGGTCACGGTCGGCGTCGTGATTGCCGCGCTCGTCCACATCCGCCTCCATTTGGTGGTCTGCTCGATCTCCGCCCCCGTCCGGCGGCCGGCGCTATCTGCACGCAACTGTGCACTAAATGCGAACCTTAGTGCAACTCCCACGATTCTGTCATGCTCCGCTTCGAGGGGCGATTGACGGGATGCGTGGGAGCGAATACGCTCAATGCAACTATTGAACTGTAACGTTCTCTCAGGGAACGACGTTCGCGAGATCGCGGATGGCAGTGGCACGCGCGAAGGAGCTCGAATGCCTGAAGTCACGACGTCCATCCCCGACGGCCACGACGCCGCATCCCTCGATGGCCGCGTTGTGGTCGTCACGGGCGCCGGCCAAGGGCTCGGCGAGGCGTACGCGCTCGCTGCCGCGGCCGCCGGCGCGACGACGCTGCTGGTCGACGTGAACGAAGCCGCGGTCGAGGCCGTGGCCGACCGGATCCGTGAGGCCGGCGGAACCGCCCTCGCCCAAGCCGGCTCGGTCACCTCGTGGGACGACTCCGAGCGCGTGGTCGCCACCGCCATCGAGCGGTTCGGCCGACTCGACGGATACGTCGCGAACGCGGCGGTCATGCACATGGCGAGTCCGTGGGACGAGCGCGAGAGCGCGCTGCGCAGGATCGTCGAGATCAATGTCGTCGGCGTCATGATCGGGGTGAAGCACGCACTGTCGGCCATGGTGGAGGCGGGCAACGGCGGGTCGATCGTCACCATCGTCTCCGGCGCCCAGCACGGCATCCTCGGCATGAGCGCCTACGGCGCCACGAAGGGTGCCGTGAACGCGATGACGGTCAACTGGGCCATCGAAGGCGCGCCCCACGGGATCCGGGTCAATGCGGTGTCCCCGTGGGCGATGACGCCGATGACGGCGGAGCACATCGATCAGAGCGGTGCCGATCCGACGTCGTTCCCGACCGCGGACGAGATTGCCCCGTTGGTCGTTGCCCTGCTCTCCGACTCGACGAGCAGCGTCACCGGCAGGATCGTGCGATTCGACGGCCGATCGGTGAGCACCTACCGGACCGAGCTCGACTCGATTGCGACCCGCACGGATTCCTGGCGTCCCGACGAACTCGGCGACCAACTCAACGGGTATTGGGCCGAGTCGATCGGCCACTGAGGAACGGCAGCACTTCCTTCGAGAAGAGGCTCGCGCCGCGCTCGCCGTCGTCGTGGAAGCCGGGGCCGAACACGACGAACCGGTCGAGGCCGAGCGCCTCGAGCTCGAGGAGCCGCTCGAGGCAGTGCTCAGGCGTGCCCACGATCGCGAACCGGTTGACGAAGTCGGGGACGAGCACTTCGCCGACGAGCTTTTCGCCCTCGAAGTCGCTGTGCTTGGTCATGGCGTAGCCCCGTCGGACGGCGTCGTAGTGCGCCGCGTCGGCGGAACCCCCGGGGCCGGCTGCCCGGCCGCCCCCGATGACCTGGAAGCGCGCGAGCGGGAGGGCGAGCTTCGCCGCGGCGGACTGGACCACCGACGGGTCTCGATGGCAGACCACGACCAGCTGAGCGCCGAGCGAGGGCGTCGGTCGTCCGGCCGCTGTCGCGGCGTCGGTGACACGCGCGATCGCCCACCGGATCCGCTCGGGCTCGGCGCCGACGCTGAAGGTCACCCGATCGGCCACGCGCGCGGCGATGTCGATCACGCGCGGTCCGGTTGCGGCGACATCGACGGCGACCGGCGTCAGCGAGGACGGGAGCCAGCCGAGACTGGCCGTGGATGGGCGGTCGCCGAGCTCGAGTCGGGCGGCGGATTCGGCGGCCCCCGTGAGTCCGTCATCCCCGAACGCGATCGATCCGCCGCTGAGGAGCGTCCGGATGTTCGTCAGTGCGGTCTCGAAACGGCTCGTCGGGGACGGCGAGTAGCCCAGGTACGCGAGAGCGGAGTCGCCGCGGCCGATGCCGAGCACCGCGCGCCCGTCCGAGACGGCGTGCACCGTCGCGATCGCGGCCGCGGTCACGGCCGGATGCCTGGTCAGCGGGTTCGTGACGCCGGTGGAGAGCCGCAGGGATGACGTCTTCGCCGCCCAGACGCCCATGAGCGCGTACGGATCACCCCCGAGCGACTGGGAGTCCATGAACATCTGGCCGTCCCAGCCTTCGGCCACGATCGACGACGGGTCGAGGCCCAGCGTGTCGACGCCGCCCGCGCGCCAGACCTCGGTCATGCGCCCGGTCGGGCCTCGGGCCGTTCGGGATCCATCGGCTGAAGACCTTCTTCGATCGCCTTGATGAGGAGCGCCGTGAACGGGGTGTAGAAGCGCGCCATCCGGATGAAGCCGGTGGCGAACCACAGGCCCGGCTGTTCGGATCGGCGCCAGGTGTTGGCGTACTCGCCGTCCGCTGCCCTGCCGTACGCCTTGTCGATGCGGTCGGCGATGTGACCGAGCGCCGGCTTGATGTGGCCCCAGAACTGGTGGTACCCGGTGGCGAAGACAAGCAGCTCCACGTCGGTGAGCTCGGTACCGTCACTGAAGACGACCGTGTTGCCGTCCCTGATCTCCGTGACCTCGACACCCTGCTTGAGCTTGATCCGCCCGTCCGCGACGAGCTGCGACGCGCCGATGTCGATCTGGTAGGAGTCCTTGCCCGACTGGTGGTTGCCGAGGATGCCGGTGCCGTTGAGGCCGCGGTTCAGCTTGAACCCGGCCGACTCGAGCCCTTCGAGCAGCTCGCGGTCCTCCTCGGCGGCGAGCTCGACGAGTTCCTTGTTGATCTCGTCCGAGCGCTCGTTCGGCATCGCGTACGTGATCTGATCGGCGAACTCGGGGCTGAGCGGCATACCCTCGTAGAAGAGGGACGCCCAGTACTTGTGGTACGTGTCATAGGTGACGACGTAGGTCGAACTGCGCTGCAGCATCGTGGTGTCGGCCCCGTGCTCCCACAGGTCGTGGGCGAGCTCGTGCCCCGAGACCCCGGCGCCGATGACCAGCGCTCGCTTGCCGTCGAATCTCGCGCCGTCCTGGAAGCTGTCGGAGTGCACTGCGAGCCCGGTGAATCGGTCGAGGCCCGGGATCTGCGGAATCTTCGGCCCGGCGAAGAGGCCGCCGGCGACGATGAAGTGACGGGGCCGGAGCACACGGATGCTGCCGTCGCCGCGCTGGACCCGGATGTCCCAGCGCTGCTTGTCCTCGTCGTAGCGACCGCCGATGAACGTCGTGCTCAACCAGGTGTTGACGTCCATGAGCTTGGCGTACGACTCGAGGAAGTCGGCGACCTTGTCCTTCGGCGCGTGCGCCGGCCAGTTCGGCGGCAGTTCGAAGTACGGCAAGTGGTCGCCGTGGACGCTGGAGTGCAGAGCGAGCGAGGAATAGCGCTTGCGCCAGGTGTCGCCGACGCGCGCCTCGCGGTCGATTACGAGGGTCGACACGTCGAGGGCCCCGAGTCGTGCGGCGAGCGCGAGGCCGTTGTGGCCGGCGCCGAGGATGAGCACGGCGGGATCGGTGTCCTCGAATGCGGACTCGGCGGCGCGGTCGTCGGACCACCGTGTGCGGCCGGGGACGATGCCGTAGACCTTCCCTTCGGGGCGGTGACCGCCGACGTGCTCGGGGAAGTCCTGAAGACCCACGATCTGCGTCTGCATCATCGAGGCGATCCATCCGGCCGCCGATGCGCGCAGTTGCACGTAGCCGCGGTCGACGCGGTCGGTGGTGGTGAAGTCGAAGAAGCCGGCGATCCCGCCGTTGAACGCAATCGGTGCCTGCTCGGCGCTCAGGCCGATGTCCGAGACGTTCCACTCTCGGGCGAGTTCGATGAGGCGGTCGACCGTCTGGCCGTGACCGACCGTGTGATGAAAGTCCCACAGGAACGCCATGAAGTCCCGCCAGGTGATGTCGTCTCCGAGAAGCGCTCCGAGCGCAGCGGAGTCGGATTCGGCGATCGCGTCGGCGAACCGGCTCAGCCAGGTGCCGAAGACCTCGGCGATTTCCGTCGGCGAGAGGGTCGACGTCGGGATCGACAGGGTGTCGGTCATGGGATCCTTTGGAGTCGGAGTGGTTCGGTCGCCGTCGATCGAGAGCGACCCTCGCCCGCGATACCGGTTGCCATCTTCATCGATTCTGGGCTACCAAGTGTCCGCTGACGATCGGGTGTTCAATTATCGCACTCAGATGGGCAGTATTCGCACATTACCGTCGAGTTTCGACCTCGTCAAGCCCGCAGCGGTGTCGTCGATCACGCACGGTCCGTGAATGCCGAGCCCAGGATCGCACGGGCTTCGTCGCCGCCGTCGAGCGGCCGCGCGATGCGGCGCTGCACCCGCCAGCCGTCGTCAGTGCGCACCCAGTCCCAGCGGTTCGCGGCGATGCGCCAACACGTGTAGTGCTGCTGTTCGGGGTCGTAGCGGAAGACTTCGGAGTATCCCCACGAGGTCGCTCGGTCGCCGTCGAGTTCAATCCGGTGGGCCCCGATGACGTGGGCCGATCCACTCCGGATGTTCGCCTGGTGCGGTTCGGCTGCGACGTGGTCCTCGATGCCGGCCCGGCCGGTGAAGACCATTCCAGGCGCGGCGTCGAAGATGCTGTCATCGGTCCAGATCGACGCCGCGGCGACGGCGTCGCCGGCGTCGGCGCTCGAGCCGTAGGAAACGATTGAGTCTGCGATCGCGAGCCGGTCCTCGAGCGCGGCGATTCGCGCCTCGAGGCGCGCGATGATGTCGGTGTCGTCTGGCATGGGAGGGGCCTCTCGCATTGGCTCGAGTTCAGTCGAACCCGAGGTCGGACTTGGAGAAGGGATAGCGGTCGATGAAGTCGTCGACATCGGCCGGTGCCGGGGCGAAGATCGGCGACATCCCGCCGTCGACCACGAGGCTCGTGCCGTTGACGAACTCGGCGTCGGTCGACATCAGGAACGCGGCTGCCGCCGCGATGTCGTCTGGTCGTCCGAGCCGCGGGGATGCGGCGATGCCGAGGTGCGCGTTCCGGAAGATCGCGTCGACGTCGTCCCTCGGCTCGCCCGTCACGATCCTGCCGGGCACGATCGTGTTGCATCGGATGCCCTGTTTGCCCCATCGAGAGGCGACGTGGCGGGTCAGGGCCATGATCCCGGCCTTCGCCACCCCGTACGCCACCCTCGTGGGTTCGCCGAGGAGCCCCGCCATCGAACTCGTCAGCGCGATGGAGCCGCCCCCGGACTCGATGAGGTGCGGCACCGCGAACCGCACCGAGACGAGGTGCCCCCGAAGGTTGACCCGGACCAGATGGTCGAAGACGTCGAGGTCGATCTCGGCGAGATCCACATCCTGGCCGGGGCCGCCGTACATCGCCGCATTGTTGATGAAGCCGTCGAGTCCGCCGAGGGTCTCCGCAGCGCCGTCGATGAAGTGCTTCACCGATTCGTCATCGGCAAGATCGACCCGCTCGACGGCGAGGATGCGCCCAGGGCCGTCAGCAGCATCCGCGGCGGCGCGGGCGCGTTCGACACTGCGACCACCGATGACAAGCTCGGCGCCCTCCGACGTCAGCCGGGCGACGATCGCCCCACCGATCTGTCCGGGTGAGGTGCCGATGACGGCGATCCGCTTGCCGGTGAGCCGCGTCTGGAATGCGGAGGTACCCATGTGTTCCTTTCGACTCCATCGTCGATCGAGGCGGTGCATCGCCCACTTGACCCGCCTCTACCCGATCGATAGAGTGGCCGATAAGTGCACTTAGTGACGCAAATAGTGCACAGGTCAATCTTATTGCAGGAGGACGACGATGTCCACGTTGGATCTGTCGGCGGTGGTGGATGAGCTCAGCGCCCGAGTGGCGCAGCTCGAAGACCGACTCGAAGTGGCCAAGCTCATGGCGTCATACGGTCCTGCCGCTGACAGCGGCTCGCCGGATGACACGGGTGCTCTCTGGCTCGAGGACGGCGTGTACGACGCGAAGGTCGTCGCGTTCGACAGCGCTGCCGGCATCGCCGACATGATCGCATCCGACCCCCATCAGCGCTTCATCCACGACGGGGCGGCGCACATCGTGAGCGCCCCGATGATCGAGGTCGACGGTGACATCGCGGTCGGCACGTGCTACCAGCAGGTGCTGCTCCGCGACGCCGATGCCGACGGATTCAGGCAGTGGCGGGTGAGTGCGAACCGTTGGGAGATGGTGCGCACTGACGACGGATGGAAAATAGCCAGGAGGTGGAACCGCGTGCTCGATGGAAGCGACGAGGCCAGGGGGCTGCTCGCCGCGGCGCGAAGCGGCGCCAGACACGGTGTCTGGGCGCCGGCACTCGACGGAGGAGACCGTTGAACGCCGGGGCCGACGCCGGTCTCCTCACCCCGGACGTCGCGGTCGTCGGAGCGGGCATGGGCGGCATCTACGCCGTGCACAAGCTCCGATCCGAGGGCTTCTCGGTCGTCGGTATCGAGTCGGCACCCGAGGTCGGCGGCGTCTGGTACCACAATGCCTATCCGGGCTCGCGGGTCGACCTCGAGAGCGATACCTTCTGCTTCTTCTTCGATGAAGACCTCTACCGCGACTGGACCTGGTCCGAGCGGTACGCCACCCAGCCCGAAGTGCTCGCGTATCTCAAGCACGTCGCCGACCGATTCGACGTGCGCCGCAGCATCCGCTTCAGCACCCGGGTGATCGGCACCACCTGGCTGCCGGATGAGGATCGTTGGCTCGTCGAGACGGACACCGGTCCGTCGGTGAAGGCCCGCTTCCTCGTCATGGCGACGGGGCAGCTCGCCCGACCCCGCGATCTCACGTTCGCGGGTCTCGAGGAGTTCGAAGGCCACTGGTACCGCACGTCCCACTGGCCGGAGGACGCGGTCGATCTCGCCGGCAAGCGCGTCGCCGTAATCGGCACCGGTTCATCGGGCGTGCAGGCGATCACCGACATCGCGGGATACGCGGGGCAGCTCACCGTCTTCCAGCGCACTCCGCACTACTCCATTCCCGCGCAGAACCGCCCGCCGGACGCGTCGCGCATCCGGCGACTCAAGGGTCGGTTCCCGGCGCTCTACGGCGACCTGCTGGCGACGGACGCGGCGACCTTCATGCCACCGCCCGCAGGTCCGGCCGCGTCGTACACCGAAGAGACCCAGTACCAGCTCATGCAGCAGCGCTGGGATTTCGGCAGCCAGTCGATGCTCGGGGTCTTCAACGACCAGATGACCGACTGGGCGTCGAACGAGCTCGTGTCCGAGTTCGTCAGGCAGAAGGTCCGCGACATCGTCAAGGATCCGGCGCTCGAGGCGAGCCTCGTGCCCGACTACCCGATGGGGACGAAGCGGCTCATCCTCGACACCGGCTACTACGAGGTGTTCGCCCAGCCGAATGTCGATCTCGTCGACGTGCGTTCGAACCCGATCGAGCGGATCACCCGGACGGGGATGCAGACCCAGGACCGTCACATCGAGTTCGACGTGATCGTCTTCGCGATCGGGTTCGAAGCGTTCACGGGCACGCTGATCGAGGCGAACATCCGCAATGACGAGGGGATCGCGCCGACGGACCTCTGGGACCGCGGGCCGCGCACCTACTTGGGGCTGCAGACGAGAGGATTCCCGAACCTCTTCATGCTCATGGCGCCGGGGAGCACCTCGGTACTGGCCAACCTCTACGTGGGCAACACCTATCAGGTGGACTGGATCGGCAACCTCATCTCGCACATGAAGGCGAACGACCTGACGCAGGTGCAACCGACCGACGAGGCCCAGGATCGGTGGGCCGCGCTCCAGGCGGAGGGCGCAGAGAAGCTCATCAGGCGTCAGGTGAACAACTACATGGTGAAGGTGAACGACGACGGCAGTCGCGTCTACGTGCCGTGGGGCGGCGGGCTTCCCTCGTACGTCCGCCACGCCGACGCCGAGGCCGCCGCCGGGTATCCGAGCCTCGAGTTCACCTGATTGGAGACGCTTGACTTTCGAGACGGGCGCCCCTACTGTTTCGCCAAGTATTGATCATTGCTGATCGATAAATGCACGACTGTCTATCACGAGGAAGTGGGAACGATGGGTGACATCACGGTGCAGGCCAACGAATGGCTCGCCGAACTGGAAAGCGCGATCAGAACTCGCGACAACGCTCGATTCGAGCAGCTCTTCACCGAGACCGCCATGTGGCGCGACCTCATGGCGTTCACCCTGACGATCCGCCAATTCCACAGCCGGGACGCCATGGGCGAGATCATCTGGGCCTTGGCGGACGAGCTCGAGCCGTCGAACTTCGCGGTCGACACGGAGTTCCCGGTCGACCCGATCTCCCCGGTGCCGTTCGCGCCCGAGGGAACCTACGAGATCAACTTCACGTTCGAAACCGTCGCCGGCTACGCCGATGCCCTCGTCAACGTGGTCGTCGATGAGTCGTCGCCGGTCGGGATCAAGGGCGTCCTGCTCTTCACCCGTCTCAAGAAGCTTCGCGATCTCGAGCCGACGTGGCCGAAGTTCGGTCGCTACAGCCAGGAGCAGCTCGAGAACGAGCGCAAGCAGCAGGCCGCCAAGGCCGAGTACGAGGACCACGATCCCGAGGTGCTCATCGTCGGCGGTGGACACAACGGTGTCATGACGGCCGCAGCCCTCGGTCGACTCGGCATCGACGCGCTCGTCGTCGACCGCTACGAGCGCAACGGCGACAGCTGGCGCAAGCGTTACGAGTCGCTCGTGCTCCACATGCCGCACGGCATGATGCACTTCCCGTACCTGCCGTTCCCGGAGAGCTTCCCCGACTACATCTCGAAGGACCGTCTTGCCGACTGGTACGACGTCTACGTCACCGCCCTCGACCTCAACGTCTGGCTGTCGACCGAGTTCATCAGCGGCGAGTTCGATGAGGAGAAGCAGGAGTGGACCGCCGTCGTCCGTCGCGGCGATGGCTCCGAGCGGGTGCTGCATCCGAAGTACATCATCCTGTCGACCGGCGCGGCCGGCACTCCGCGCATCCCCGACCTGCCGGGCCTGAAGGACTTCACGGGCGAGATCGTCCACAGCTCGAAGTTCCGCTCAGGTGTCGACTATCAGGGCAAGAAGGTGCTCGTCGTCGGTGTCGGTACGAGCGCGCACGACATCGCATTCGACATCGTGAACAAGGGCGGCTCGGCGACCATGCTGCAGCGCGGTCCGACTTTTGTGGTCGACCTGCCGTCGGCGAACCTCAACTACGGGGCGTTCAACACCCGCGATGTGCCGACGGACGTGCTCGACAAGCGGTGGATGTCGTCACAGATCAAGCCCATGATGTTGAACAACTTCAAAGCGGTGACCGCGATGGGCAACGAGCTCGACAAGCAGCTGCACGAGGACCTGCGCAAGGCAGGACTCGTCCTCGAGGAATCGGAGTACGGCTGGTTCGCGAAGTACTTCGAGGTGGGCGGTGGCTACTACATCAATGTCGGCGCATCACAGGCGATCATCCGCGGTGACATCACCGTCAAGCAGGCTGCCGACCTCGACCATTTCGTCGGGAGCGGGCTTGTCATGAAGGACGGCGAGGAACTCGAGTTCGATGCCATCGTCATGGCCACTGGGTGGACGAACCAGAAGACGCTGCTCGAGCGACTGTTCGGCGCCGAGGTCGCCGAACGAATCGGTGACGTCGGCAGCTACAACGAAGACGGCGACCCGGAGCGGCACCAGTACAAGCCGATCGCCGGCCAGCCTCGCCTTGCGATCTGCGGCAGCGGTATCTGCGCTGGTCGCTGGTACGCGCCGCTCGTCGCGCTGCGCATCCAGGCCGAACTGCAGGGTCGGATCCCTGAGGACTGGCAGACGCCGGGCCACATCAGCCAGATCCCGTCCGGGCAGCTCGCCACCACCTCGTAATCCCTCGCCACACGAGAGCAAGGACGCCTCATGCGCATCGGCAACATCTCGATCACCTCCGTCATCGACGGGGAGATCTCCATCCCGACCGAGAACTACTACAACGAGGGGAAGACGAACGACGACTGGAACGAGTTCTCGTTCTCGCTCTGCCACATCACGCACAATCCGGTGCAGACCGTCGGCAGCTTCCTCATCGAGGGGGTCGGCGACCGGCTGATCCTGGTGGATGCGGGGGTCGGGAACAATCCGACGTTCCCGTTCTCCGGCGGGGCGCTGCGCTCCGGTCTGCTGGCGCTCGGAGTGCATCCGAACGACATCACGGATGTGCTGTTCACCCACCTGCACTTCGATCACATCGGGTGGGCGTCGTTGAACGGGAAGCCCTTCTTCGAGAATGCGACCTACCGGGTCGACGAGCGCGACTGGAACTACTTCATGGCCCCCGGCTATGAGGTTCCGGAGTGGGAGCATTTCCTGGCGAAGCCGGAGTTCGACGCACCGCAGCCCCGCCTCGGTCCGATCGCGAACCGCCTCGAGACGTGGAACGGCGATTCGCAGCTGTTCCCCGGCATCGAGACCGTCGACGCGGCCGGCCACACGCCGGGCACCTCCATGATCCGCATCGCCGACGGTGGGGAATCCGGGCTCATCCTCGGCGACCTCATCCACGGGTACCCTGAGCTGCTCGAAGAGGAGGACTGGACGCTCCCGTCGCACAAGGACGGCGAGGCGGCAGCCCACCAGATCGATGTGGTGCGGCGCGGTCTCGTCGACACTGGCGAGCCCTTCGTGGGATCGCACGTGCCCGGCATGCGGTGGGCGCGATTCGGCAAGGAAAACGGCAAGCGGACGTTCGAGAATCTGCCCGTCTGATCAGGACGACGATGAAGGCCCCCAGATCCGTCCGGGGGCCTTCATCGTCCTCAGAGCGCGCGCCGACGGTGCTGCACGAGGTCGACGACGCTGAGCAGCATCGTGATGGCCAGCACACTGATCGTCACGAGCACCGCGGCGCCGTAGGCGGTGGCGAACCCTGCCGATCCCGTAGCCGTGTCACGCGTGTTCGCGATGGTGGCGAAGAAGAGTGATGCAGCGATCGCCGTGCCGATCGCCGTCCCGATCCGCTGGCCGACCTGCGAGAGCGAGCCGGCGACTCCGGCATCCGTCACCGGCACGTCGACGAGCGTGATGGTCTGATTCGCCGACGTGACGAAGCCGCCCCCGAAGCCGGCGATCGCGAGGGCCCCCGCGATCAGCAGCGGCGTGGATTCGCCGGATGAGGTGCTGGCGATGGCCAGGAGCAGGGCGAAGGCCGCGATCGCGCCGATGAGTCCGGCGGTGACGAAGGCCCGACCCCACCGCAGCACGTGCCGGCCGGCGATCGTCGACGCGAGGGCGCTCATGAGCGCGAAGGGCACGGAGACGAGTCCGGCGAGGATCGCCGAGAGACCGAGGCCCTTCTGCAGGAAGATCGTGGTCACGAGGAAGGTGGCCGGCATCGCGCCGTAGTACCCGGTCGCGAGGATCAGGCCATTGCGGAACGACCGGTGACGGAACAGGGCGAAGTCGACGACCGGGGAGCGCCCGCGGCGGCGGTACGCCTGTTCCCACCAGACGAACGCGATGGCCGCGGTCGCGGCGGCGACGAGCCAGAGCCACCGCAGCGGTGAGTCGGACTGCCCGCCCGTGGTGAGCGCGAACGGGAGCATGAGCGAGAACGTCGCGATCGCGAGCAGCAGCGTTCCGATCGGATCGAGCGTGCGGGTCTCCGGCTCGGTTCGAGCCGGGCGCTTGGGGAGGAATCGGATCGCGAGCAGCAGCACGATGATCCCGATCGGCACGTTCATCCAGAACAACCAGCGCCAGCCGTCGACGTCGCCGCCGAGGAAGATCATCAGGCCGCCGAGCGTCGGGCCGATCGCCGCCGCGATGCCGACCGACGCGCCGAAGGTTCCGAATGCACGACCTCGAGCGGCCCCCTGGAAGATCTGCTGGATGAGCCCGATGGTCTGCGGCATCTGGATGCCGGCGGCGACGCCCTGGATGAGTCGAGCTGCGACGAGGAACTCGATGGTCGGTGCGGTCGCGCACAGCGCACTGGCGAGCGTGAACGCGATGACGCCGATGAGCAGCATGGTGCGGCGCGAGTACAGGTCTCCGAGTCGGCCGGCCGGCACCAGGGCGAGCCCATAGGTCAGCGCGTAGCCGGCGGTGATGAGCTGGAGGGCGGTCGGGCTCGCGCCCATCGATTGCTCGATCGCCGGGATACCGACGTTGACCTTTGAAATGTCGATGATCGTCAGCGCGGCGACCGTGAGACAGATCGCGAACGCCTGCCACCGCACACGTTCGGGGTAGGCGGATGCCGGGGGTTGGCTCATGCAGTCGGTTCGGCCGCCGCGCGCAGGTCGTCGCCGATCTCGTGTGCGAGCTCGACCACCGTCGGATACGCGGCCGCGATGACGTCGAAGAACGCGAGGAACCCGTGGATCTGCTGGTAGTGCCGTCGGCGCGATGGCACCCCGGCGGTGAGCAGACGCTCGTGGTACGCGATCGCGTCGTCCCGCAGCATGTCGAACTCGGCGCTCACGATGAGAGCGGGAGGGAGCCCGGCGAGGTCGGTGGCGGCGAGCGGGGAGAACGACGGATCCTCGTCGAGACCCGGCTGCGAGGCGCGATAGCGATCCCAGTACCACCGCATGTGCTCAGTGGAGATGAAGTAGTCGGTGCCGTTGACCGATGGGGCATAGGCGGCACCAGACATCGACGCATCGAGCGCCGGGTAGAGCAGCACCTGCAGTCGGATGGCGTCGTCGCCACGTTCCCGCCACCGCAGCGTGAGCGCGGCCGCCAGGTTTCCGCCTGATGAAGCGCCGATGAGCGCGAGCTTCGACCCGTCGGCGCCGAATCGAGGGGGGGCGACGTCGATCGCCCATTTCAGTGCCCGGTCGCAGTCGTCGAGCGGCCCCGGGTACGGCGCCTCCGGTGCGAGTCGATAGCCGATGTTGACCACGAGCATGTCGCCGTCGGCGGCGAGGATGCGGCAGGTCGTGTCGTGGAGTTCGATGCTGCCCGACACCCAGCCGCCACCGTGGATGTAGACGGCGAGCGGCTTCCCGGTCGCACCGCTCGCCGGCGTGTAGGTGCGCACCCGGAGGCCGTCGCCGAGGTCGTGGTCTTCAGCGTCGACCGCACGCGCGTGCGGCGTGAGCAGCGCGGCCCCCGGCGTCGCGGTGAGCCGGGAGCGCTCGTCGTGCAGGTAGGCGGCGATGGCTTCGTCGGTCTGCACCTCGTCGGCCCGGAGGGCGAGGGCGGCTCCGAATCCCGCGAGGAATGCGGCCGCGTCGGCGTCGAGCGGTCCGCGTGGGTCGCCCGCCGAGATCGCGGTCACGATTTCGCGACGAGCGCGTCGAACCGGGGGATGACCTCGGTCGCCAGCAGCTCCATCGATCGACGCCACAGTTCCGGGGTGTCGGCCATGTCGTACTCCTCGACGAGCACCGTGCCGAAGCCGCCGACCTGCGTGTAGGTCTCGAACAAGCGCCGGGCGACGGTGTCAGGCGACCCGACCGACCAGAGGTGGTCGACGAGATACTCGGCCGTCAGCGCTTCGTCGTCGGAGATCGACGGGTCGTGCTTGAGGAAGCGGGGCCACCCTGCGGCGCGGTTGAGCGGGGCACTCGCTTCATCCCACTGGCGCCGCTGGTTGCCACTGAGCACGAGCTCCTTGGCTTCGGCGTCGGTCGGTGCGACGAATACGTCGCGGACGATGCGCCAGATCGATCGGTCGGCTTCGCGCCCGGCCTCCTTCGCGCCCTCTTCGTAGGCGTCCCAGTGGCTCTTCAGATACATCGGATTGAACAGCAGGCTGAGCGGGATGTACCCGCGGGTCCCGGCGAAGCGCAGCGAGCTGCTTCGCTCGGTCAACCCGGCGATCCCGAGCTGCGGATGCGGCTGCTGCAGTGGCTTCATGAAGGGCTTGAATCCGAGCATCTCGGGGGCGAGCTCGACGTTCCAGTACTTGCCGTCGACCTTCCACGGGCCGTCCTCGGTCCAGATCTTGAGGATGATCTCGAGCGACTCCTCCATCATCTCTCGATGCTGGCCGGTACTCGAGTCGATGCCGAAGAGGGGGAAGTCGGTCGGTACCGAGCCGGCGCCGAAGCCGACCATGAGTCGCCCGCCGGACATGTGGTCCAGCTGCATCAAACGGTGGGCCAGCTCAGCCGGGTTGTAGAACGGCAGGAGGTGCGCCCCCGGGCAGAGCTTGATGTTCTTCGTGCGGGCGATGGCCGCGGCGATGAGCAGATCCGGCGCGGGGACGGGCTCCCAGGGTGCGGTGAAGTGCGATCCGAGCCACACCTCTTCGTAGCCGAGTTCGTCGGCCCACTCGATGATGTCGAGGTCGTACGCGTAGGAGTCCGCGAGGGGACGCTCCGGCGGGTGCGACGGCATGATGAACATTCCAAGCTTCAATGCTTGCTCCTCGAGAAACGTGACGGTGAGGCGAGGCTATGGAGAGACGGACCAGTTGTCAACCTAATAGTGATCAACTGTGAGCGTTAATTGCACGACCGGGGACGAGCGGATGCTCGGGTGCGGTCCGATGATCGCACCCGAGCATCCCGTTCTCGTCCTAGTTGGCGATCCAGAGACCGTCGGCGATCGTGGAGTCGCACGGCACGAGCACGAGGTCACCGTCCGCGACCGTCGGGAACCGGTAGTCATCGCTGTACGCGAATCCGCCCGGGTACTCGACGAGGTAGTCGGACGGGATCGGCTCATCGAGCAGTGCAGCCGTGAGCGCGCTCGCCGACGTGTCGCCACCGGTTCGCTCGATCGCGAGCGCCATGAGCTTCACGATGTCGAATCCGATCGAGCCCGCGGCTGCGCTCTGTGGGTTGCCGACGTAGGCGTCGAGCAGGGGCTCCATCCACTCGGCCGGCGCGTCGGTCTTCACGGTCGACGCGTAGACCGGCATCGAGCAGTTGTCGAGGCTGCCGGCATCGGCGTACGACGACGGCACCGATCCCGAGCTGGAGATGCCGACGTACACCGGGATGTCCATTGCGCCGACCGTCGATCTGGCCGTGAAGGCGCGGGAGATCTGCTCGAAGCTGTTGAAGTCGAAGAACACGGCGTCGGGCTCGGCCTCGAGGATCCGCAGGTATTCGACGTCGAAGCTCAACTGCGCGGGGTCTGGTCGCTCAGCCTGGATGATCTCGATGTCGTTCTCGGCGGCGACGGTCTGGAGGTCGTTCCAGAACGCGTCACCGTCGGCGTCGGCACCGATGATCACGCCGAGGGTCTCGACCCCCTCGGCGTCCATGAGCTCGGCGAGCACGCGCTGCGGCTCGCGCGACGGCAGGGAGAGATCGAACATGTACGGGAACGACTCGGGGTCTTCCAGCAGGGGTGAGAGCGCCGGGGTGATCGAGAAGATCTCGCGTTCCATGAGGATCGGCAGGACGGCGAGTGTCTCGTTCGCGACGACGCTCGGCACGATCACGTCCGGCACATAGCCGGAGTCGAGCAACTCGGTGAGCGCGCTGACGGCGAAGGTGCCATCGCCCTTCGTGTCGACGAGTTCGACCTCGATCTGGCGGCCGAGCACGCCACCCTCGGCGTTGACCGCTTCGACTCCGGCATTGAAGCCGGCGAAGAAGCTGTCGGCGTAGGCGCCGTATGGGCCGGTGAGGCCGTACATCACCGCGAGTTGGATGGGTCCGTCCGATGGCTCGCCCGATGCATCGCCGGATGGGTCGCCGTCGGCGGCGCAGCCAGCGAGGGTCAGCAGGGCGACGCCGGCGGCCGCTCCCCGGAGTTTCCATTGCTTGTGCATGAGTGCAGTCTCCTTTGACTAGGCACATAGCGCACTTGGCTGCGCGTAATGTGCACGGTCGCAACAATGACACCGACGCAGTCCGGACGCAAGGACCAGTTGCTGCCACCCCTGCTCGGGAATGAAAGGAGCCGCCATGCTCGGAATCCGAGCTGTACTCGACCGAGGCGATTTCGACCGGAGGTGGTCGCAACGGTCGTGTCAGGACGACCGATGGCCGCCTTGACCTCGAACTCGCCGTGGCCAGGGCGATGGGCGGCACCGGTGAGGGGGCCAACCCCGAGCAGCTGTTCGCCGCCGGCTACGCCGCGTGCTTCCACTCGGCACTGCGTGCCGTCGCGGTGGGGGAGGTTCGCGCCGAAACGGCCGACTCGAGCGTCTCGGCGCGGGTGAGTATCGGTCCCAACGGCAATGGAGGATACGGGCTCGCGGTCGTGCTCGAGGTGTCGCTTCCCGGCCTCTCACGGCAGGACGCCCTGGCGCTCGCCGAGGCGGCGCATCTGGTGTGCCCGTACTCCAACGCGACCAGGGGGAACATCCGGGTCACGCTCGCGGTGACCGACCCGGCGACGCTACATCACCGGGATTGACGGCACGCAACTCAACCACTATCGTGCTCATATTGGATACGCGGGAGCATTAAATGCACACGCGACGATCGCTCAACGGTGAACGGTCGGAGGAGGCACTCACATGATGACGGCCGTGTTCGCTGGCCTGTCGACCGGCGCGATCTATGCGCTGGTCGCGATCGGATACAACATCACGCTCACGTCTGCCGGCGTGGTGAACTTCGCGTTCGCGAACATCCTCGTCTTCGGCGGGTTCGTCGCGCTGACCGGGATCGGCCTCGGCCTGCCGCTGCCGATCATCCTGTTGCTCTCCGCGATCACCTGCGCGCTGCTCTCGATCATCGTCGAGCGCGGCGCGATCCGCTTCCTCCCCTCCGGTTCACAGGCGGAACTCATCACGACCCTCGGAGCCGGCACGGCGATCACGGCGCTGACCGCCATCATCTGGGGGGCCGACCCGCAGCGGCTCGACCTCTTCCCGCAGGCGCCGATGGATCTGCTCGGCGGGCGCGTCCAGCCGATCAGCCTGGTGCTGATCGCGCTGCCGGTCGCATTCGGCCTCGTGCTGCACCTGCTCATGGCGAAGACGCGATTCGGCCTCACCAGCCGAGCGCAGGCCTTCGACCGCGAGGCGACCATGTTGCGCGGAGTCGACGTGCGATGGCTCTCGATCATCGCGTTCGGTGTCTCCGGGCTCTTCGCCGGACTCGTCGGGCCGTTCGTGCTCATGTCGACCACCGCGAGTCCCTGGATTGCGCTGACGATCGCGCTGAAGGGTTTCGTCGCCATGGCGCTCGGTGGGCTCGGGAGCCAGCTCGGGGCCGTCATCGCCGGCTTCATCATCGGACTCGTCGAGGCGTTCGTCGCCCTCTGGGTCGGGCCGTTCTTCGGCGACTACGCGGTCTTCATCCTCTTCGTCCTCGTGCTCGTCTTCCGAGGCCAGGGACTGTTCGGCAAGCGCAGCCTGAGGAGCGTCTGAGTGAGCACCAGCACCGCGGTCGTCGGCCGCCGCCCCTTCCGACCCCTGCTCCCCATCCTGTGGATCGCGCTCACGGTGATCGTCGCCGTGTTGCCGTACCTGGGCCTGCCCCCCTTCTGGACGCGGCAGATCCTGCTCGTCGGCATCTCGGCCCTCCTCGTGAGCGGCCTCAATCTCAGCATCGGCTGGGCGGGCGAATTCAACATGGGCCTCCCGGCGATGTACGCCGCCGGCGCCTACGTCACCGCCTACTTCGCCACCCGGGTGTTCAACGACCTCGTCATCTGCTTCATCCTGGCGGCCCTCGCCGCGGTCGCCGTCGGGCTCCTCGCCGGCGCCCCTGGACTCCGACTCGGCGGATGGATGCTCGCGGTCTGCACGTTCATGCTCGTGCTCCTGATCCCCGTGACGCTGCAGGTCATTCCGTTCAACGTGCTCGGAGCGCAGTCCGGATTCACCGGGATCCCGCGTCCTCAACTCTTCGGGATCACCCTCGACACCCTCGGCTTCTACGTCGTCGTCATCATCGTGGTGTCGCTGTGGTTCGCCGCCTACCGAAATGCGGTCCGCTCGCCCTTCGGCAACTCGCTGCTCATCCTCCAGCACGGTGATCACCTCGCGCCGTCGCTCGGCCTGTCGCGCTACCGCCTCAAGATCACGACGTACACCTTCGCCTCGCTCCCGATGGGTCTCGCGGGAACGCTGTACGCGTTCAACGATCGCTTCGTCGCACCCGAAGCCATGGGGCTCGGGCTCATTCTGACGACACTCGTCGCCTCGATCGTTGCCGGCCGGCGGGCCATCTATGCGGTGTTCGTCGGCGTGATCTTCGTGCAGATCGTGAACTCCCTCTCGACGAAGTTCGGGGAGTTCGGCGACGTCGCGTTCGGAATCTTCCTCGTCATCGGCGGTATCGCGTTCGGCGGCGGCGTCGCCGGAGCCGCCCACTGGTTCATCGCGCGAGCGAAGCGGAGCCGGACTGCGGCCGCGGCCGAGTCCGCGCTGGCCGCGGTCGCCGACGCCGAGGCGCACGCCGCCGAATCGATCCCGGTGATGAAGCTGCCGGCCCTTCCCGGCCAAGCCCTCCGGCTGGATGCGGTCTCGAAGCAGTTCGGTGGGGTCGCCGCCGTGCGCGACGTGACGCTCACCGCGCAGGCAGGGCAGATCACCGCGCTCATCGGACCGAACGGCTCGGGCAAGACGACCACGCTCAACATGATCAGCGGCTTCATGCGACCCACGAGCGGACGGATCATGATCGGTGACACCGATGTGACCGCGCAGGGCGCCGTCGAGGTGGCACGGCAAGGCGTCGCGCGCACGTTCCAGACGCCGGCGATCCCGATCGAGCTCTCGGTGCTCGACGTCGTCGCCTCGAGCCGGCTGCAGCGCCACCGCGTCTCGCTGTTCGCCACCATCCTTCGTCTGCCGAAGTACGGGCGCGTGACCAGGGAGAACCGCGAGTCCGCCGCGAAATGGCTCCACTTCCTCGGGCTCAGCGCGGTCGCCGAATTCCCAGCGGGCGCGATGCCGCTCGGCACTCGGCGCATGATCGAGCTCGCGCGGGCCCTCAACTCGGAACCCTCGATCGTGCTCCTCGATGAGGTCGCGTCGGGTCTCGACCGCGACGAGGTGGCCGAACTCGCCCTCGTGCTGCGTCGAGTCCGCGACGCCGGCGCCACGATCGTGCTCGTCGAGCACAACTTCAGCCTCGTGCAGTCGCTCGCCGACCACGTGGTCGTGCTCGCCGAAGGGACGGTGTTGACCGATGGCACCCCGGCCGAGATCGCAGATCATCCCGAAGTCCTGCGCCGATTCCTCGGCACCGGCGCCGGCGTCACCGGCACGACCATCGCGGGCGCCGCTCCGATCGAGACCACGGAAGGCAGCGCGACATGAGCAGCATCCTCGAAGTCGAACACCTCGCAACGGGGTACGGCGATCTGCGCGTGGTCTGGGATGTCAGCTTCCAGGTCGGCGAAGGCGAAGTGACGGCACTGCTCGGCCGCAACGGAGCCGGCAAGACGACGATCCTCCGGGCGATCATGGGGCTCAACCCCGTCCACGCCGGGCACATCCGCCTCGACGGTGATGATCTCGGCCGCCTCCCTCCGTACAAGCGCGTCGGCCGAGGAATCGGAATCGTGCAGGAGAACAAGCGCCTGATCGGCGACATGAGCGTCGAGGAGAACCTGCGGCTCGGGGCCTACTCCAAGTCGTTCTCGTCTGCCGGACTCGCGGAACGGATCCACTGGGCCTACGACATGTTCCCGATCCTCGAGGAGAAGCGCCGTCAGAACGCCGCCATGCTCTCCGGCGGCCAGCAGCAGATGCTCGCGATCGCGCAGGCGCTGATGCCGGAGCCGAGGGTGCTGCTCGTCGATGAGCCATCAGCCGGCCTGGCGCCGTCCATCGTCGGCGAGGTACTCGGCAGCCTTACCCGGTTGCGAGATGGCGGCATGTCGATCGTACTCGTCGAGCAATCGATCGACTTCGCTCTGGCGATCGCGTCGAATCTCGTCGTGATCGATCTCGGCACCCTGGTGCTCTCGAGCGCGGCCGGAGCCGACGGTGTGCGGGAGGCTGTCCGCGACGCGTACCTGGGCCGAGCCGACGCCGCCGCCGAATGAGGCGAGCGGCGCCGGCCGCGACTACGACCCGTCGGGTGTGACCCAGTCGGTGAGTGCCGTGTACGTCGTCGCGAGCAGTTCGGGCGCGAGCGCCTCCGAGAGGTGCATGCCGGCCGACACGGCCTCCCACATGTTCGCCATCGCCACCTGCGGGTCGCCCTCGATCTCGTAGATCGCGATGTAGCGGTGCGACTTCAGCGCCGCCTCCGCATCGTCGTTGAGCTCGAACCGTCGTGCTCGTACGAAGCCGGGGATCGCGACGATGTCGCTGAGGTGCTGGTTGGAGTACCAGTCGTTGTACTCGTCCTCACGGCCCTCGACTGGGTTGGTGTGGACGACGTAAATCGACGAGGTCATGGCATGAAGCTTCCGCCGTTGACGTGCAGCGTCGTGCCCGTTGTGTGGTCGGAGTACGGGCCGCAGAAGTAGAGCACCGCTGCGGCGATCTCGTCGGCATCCCCGAGTCGAACCGGTGAGGCGATCACGCCGGACGAGTGCGCCTCGGCGACCTGCTGCTCGAGCGTCGGGAACGCACGCTCGACCATCGGGGTGAGGGTCGTGCCCGGGGCCACGTTGTTGACCGTGACCCCCCATTGCGCGACCTCGTTGGCCAGCACGCGCGAGTAGGCGAGCATGCCTCCCTTCGCGGCGGCGTACGGGCCGACTCCGGCACGGCCGCGGTAGGCGGCCCGCGAGGTGACGTTCACGATGCGTCCCCAGTCGCGCGTGCTCATGTCGCGCACGACGGCTTTCGAGCAGAGGAACGTGCTCCGCAGATGCACGGCGACGACCCGGTCCCAGTTCTCCACGGACAGGTCGAGGATCTGGTCGGTCGTGACGATTCCCGCGTTGTTGACGAGGATGTCGATCTTGCCGAGTTCGGCGATCCCCTTCGCCACGAGCGACTCGACTTGTTCTTCGTCGGCAGCGTCGGTCGGAACCGACACAGCGCGGCGCCCGAGCGCCTCGACTTCCGCTGCGACCGCAGCGCCGGTCTCGGGGTTGAGGTCGCAGATGACGATGTCCGCGCCCTCACGCGCGAGCATCAGGGCGGTGGCCCGACCGAGCCCGGCCCCACCCCCCGTGACCATCGCGACTCGACCTTCCACTGCGTTGCCGTTCGACATCGTCGACTCCTCCTTGAGCTGATTCGGGGTGCGGCGCCCGGCGACGGGTGCCGTCGCAAGCTCCGTCGCTTGCTCCCGGTCATGATTTCAGCGTGCATATGATGAACGCTCATGATCAATACTTGACGCGAGCGTAACCCTCGCTCTGTGCTCCGTCAACCCATCCCGAGCCGAGCTTCCCCGGCCGCGCGCGCCCGTTCCGTGAGCGAGGCATCGCCGCGCTCCCAGTGGACCGTGAGATCGATGTCGGTGAGCTTCCAGCCATCTCGCGTCCGGGCGAGCCGGTTGTCGTAGCTCGCGCCGAAGGTGTACTCGGTGTCGGGGTCGCCGGGGAGGAAGTGGGTCGCCTGCAGCATGGCTCGCTCCCTCGCGACGTCGCCGTCGATGTCGATCCGGATGTTCGTGACCTGATGGTGGGTCCCCGCGAACCCCAGGAACAGGGTGCGATTGCGTTCGACGAACTCGTCGGCACCGATCACGCGGGCCCCGGCCCCGAATCCGACGAAGGCCACGTCCGCGCTCCCCGGACGGAGTCCGAACCGCACCTCGTCGGCCAGCACGGTTCTGAGGAGGCCGTAGTCGCGATGGTCGATCGCGGCCGCGTAGTCGAGCACGGTGCGCTCGACGGCCGCGACGTCGATGAGTCGTGACACCTGTGGGTCGGTCATGGCGATCTCCTTCGATTCAGCCGATCGACGAAATGACGAGGTGGTCTCGCTCGCCCCACTTGACAGTCCAAAGGGGCCTGACTACTGTCAGAGCAGTTAGTGAACACACGATATCAATTATTGAACGAGGATGATGGTGTCCGAAGCGAGCATGCCCCTGGGCACCGCCGACCGTGCTGAGGTCGCGATCGTCGGCGCGGGCCCAACGGGCCTCATGCTCGCGAACCTCCTCGGCCTGCACGGTGTCCGCGTCGACGTCTTCGAAGCCGGACCGTCGCTCATCGACTTCCCGCGCGGGGTCGGCATGGATGACGAGACCCTCCGGACGTTCCAGAACGCCGGCCTCGCCGATGCCGTGCTGCAGCACACCATTCCGAACCAGCTGCTCGTGTTCGTGGATGCGAAGGGCCGCGATCTCGCGAGGCTCGCGCCGTCGGCGGCCGAGTTCGGCTGGCCGAGGCGAAGTGGGTTCGTGCAGCCGCTCGCCGACCGGGTGCTGATGGAGGGACTGAGCCGATTCGAGCACGTGCGCGTGCACTGGTCGTCGGCGGTGACCGGATTCACCCAGGACGCCGGCGGTGTCACCATCACCCTCGACACGCCCGACGGCGAGCGCACCGCGGCGGCCGACTACATCGTCGGCGCCGATGGCGGCAGCAGCCAGACCCGCAAGTCCCTCCGCTTGAGCTTCGAGGGTCGTTCATCCGCGGCGAACTGGCTCGTCATCGACATCCGCAACGACCCGCTCGGGCAGCCGGGAGCGTGGGTCTACGCCGACCCGAAGCGCCCGTACGTCTCCATCAGCATCCCGCACGGGATCCGACGCTTCGAGTTCATGGTGCTGCCGGGCGAGACCGAGGAGCAGGTGGTCTCCGACGAGTTCGTCCGCTCGGTGCTCGCGCCGATGATCCCGCCGACCGCCGAGATCGACATCATCCGTCGACGCGTCTACACCCACCACTCGCGCATGGCCGGCAGCTTCCGCGTCGGCAGGGCGTTCCTCATCGGCGACGCCGCCCACCTCATGCCGGTCTGGCAGGGCCAGGGGTACAACAGCGGTATCCGCGATGCGTTCAATCTGTCCTGGAAACTCGCGCTCGCGGCAGGCGGTCTGGGCAGCGAGGCCGTCCTGGACAGCTACGAGCTCGAGCGACGCGACCACGCGCAGGCGATGATCGACCTCTCGACCCGGGTCGGCGCCGTGGTCTCGGTGCGCAATCGTCTGGTCGCCGGTCTCCGCAATGTGTTCTTCAAGGGGATCTCGATCCTGCCGAGGGCGAAGCGCTACATCGTGACCATGAAGTTCAAGCCGATGCCGACCATCGAGGCCGGTGCGATCACCCGGGTCGGCTCGACCATCGGTGCGGAGGGGGTCGGTCGCCTCTTCTTCCAGCCGACGGTTCGCACCATCAGCGGGGCGACGGTGCGGC
This sequence comes from Microbacterium sp. Z10_103, assembly GCF_058310455.1. Lineage (NCBI taxonomy): Bacteria > Bacillati > Actinomycetota > Actinomycetes > Micrococcales > Microbacteriaceae > Microbacterium > Microbacterium sp. Z10_103. The sequence goes on along the minus strand of NZ_JBZEGK010000001.1, from coordinate 2,750,627 downwards.
TCGACGACGCGATCGGCCCGTGGTTCGCCCTCATCGGCTGGAACAACGACCCGAGGCTCATCCTCGACGACGACGCCATCGCGCTGGCCGAGCAGCTCGGCATCCGCCTGGTCTGGGCGCGACCGGCCGTGCAGCTCGCCGACGCCGAGGCCTCCGACGACATCATCCACATCGGCGACCCGAGCGGTGCGCTCAAGCGGTACTTCGACGATCGGTCGGAGTCGTTCGTCCTGGTACGGCCAGACCGCATCGTCGCCGGCGCGAGCCCGGCGTTCGCGGCGTCCGACATGGTCAGGGCCTTCGGCGACGCCATCGAGGTCGCGCGCATCGCCACCACCGACCGTGAAACCACCGCCCGTCCCACCGCGAAGCGGAGTGCAGAATGAGCATCTGGTCAGACCTCGGGGGGCTCGACTACTCGATCCGACACGTGGACATCGGCGGATGGTCGACGCGCGTCCTCGAGGCCGGTTCGGGCGAGCCGCTCATCATCATGCACGGCACCGGAGGTCACCTCGAGGCGTTCACCAAGAACCTCCCGGCGCTCGCGGCGCACTACCGTGTCGTGCTCTACGACTACCCGGGCCACGGCTGGACGACGACCTCGACGCTCGATCTCGAGATCGACGCCTACATCGATCACCTGCTCGCGCTCATGGACGCCCTCGGCATCGACCGTGCGCACCTCAGTGGCGAGTCGCTCGGCGGCTGGGTCGCGATCAAATTCGCGGCGGCGCACCCCGACCGTGTCGGCCGCCTGCTCCTCAACACGCCAGGCGGCACGATGGCGACGCCCGAGGTGATGGAGCGCATCCGCTCGCTGAGCCAGGCCGCCGCCGACGACCCGAGCAAGGAGCGCATCCGCACCCGTCTCGAGTGGCTCATGGCCGATCCTGCGTCGGTGACCGACGAGCTCGTCGCGATCCGCCGCGGCGTCTACTCGAGGCCCGGCTTCGCCGAGTCGATGCGGCACATCCTGTGCTTGCAGGATCCAGACGTCCGCCGTCGCAACCTGGTGACCGACGAGGAACTCGCGGCCGTGGCCGCGCCGACGCTGGTCATCTGGACGAGCAACGACCCCTCAGGGCCGGCCGGCGCCGGCATGTCGATGGCCGAGCGGATCCCGGCCGGCGAATTCCGGCTCATCGAGAACGCCGGGCACTGGCCCCAGTGGGAGCAGCAGGTCGAATTCGACCGCGTCGCGCTCGAGTTTCTGGGGGGTGGCGCGTGAGCGCCACCCGCGCGAGCGAGGAGAACCTCGACCTCGCCGCATCGCTGCTCGACGCGGCCGCGTCGACGCGCCTCCCGTGCTCCCCGATCAACGGCCTCTTCGCCGAGCGCGACATCGACGCCGCCTATGGCGTGCAACAGCGGCTCACGGCCCGTCGTATCGCACGCGGAGGTCGGGTGATCGGGCGCAAGATCGGCCTCACCTCTGAGGCGATCCAGCGCCAGGTCGGTGTCGACCGTCCCGACTTCGGCGTGCTCTTCGACGACATGCGGTTCACCGATGGGGAGCCCATTCCCGCCGCAGTCCTGCTGCAGCCCCGCGCCGAAGCCGAGATCGCGTTCGTGCTCGGGGCCGACATCCTCGACGCCGGCGATGCCACCGCGGTGCGCGCCGCGGTCGCCACGGCCCATGCAGCGATCGAGGTCGTCGACTCGCGCATCGAGAACTGGAAGATCGGTATCGTCGACACGATCGCCGACAACGCGTCGTCCGGGGTGTTCGTCATCGCCGACCGCGGGATGACCCTCGACGAGTTCGACCCGGTCGACGCCGTGATGTCGATGACTCGGAACGGCGAGATTGTCTCAGACGGCCGCGGTGCGGCCTGCCTCGGTGATCCGCTCAACGCGCTGGCCTGGCTGGCGGCGACCGCGATCGAGCTCGGAGACCCGCTGCGAGCCGGCGACGTCGTCCTCTCCGGCGCGCTCGGGCCGATGATCGCGGCGAAGCCGGGAGACGCGTTCGTGGCGAGCATCGAGCCGCTCGGGTCGGTCACGGCCCGGTTCGGCAAGTGAAGGAGTACGTATGAGTGACAAGACAGGGGTCGCGATCGTCGGCTCCGGCAACATCGGCACCGACCTGATGTTCAAGATCATCCGCGGGTCGACCACGCTCGAGGTCGCGGTGATGGTCGGCATCGATCCCGCCTCGGACGGCCTCGCCCGTGCTGGTCGTCTCGGCATCGCGACGACGTCCGACGGTGTCGCCGGGCTCATGGCCATGCCAGAGTTCGCCGGGGTGGAGATCGTGCTCGACGCGACGAGCGCCGGTGCGCACATCGCGAACGCCAAACTGCTCGAGGGCTCTGGAGTGCGCCTCATCGACCTCACGCCGGCCGCGATCGGGCCGATGGTGATCCCACCGGTGAACTTCGCCGACCACCTCGATGCGCCGAACATCAACATGGTCACCTGCGGCGGACAGGCCACGATCCCGATCGTGGCCGCCATCTCGAGGGTCACGCCGGTGCCGTACGCGGAGATCGTCGCGTCGGTGTCCTCGAAGTCGGCTGGTCCGGGAACGCGGGCGAACATCGACGAGTTCACGGAGACCACGGCGCACGCGATCGAGGCCGTCGGCGGGGCGTCCCGGGGGAAGGCGATCATCATCCTGAACCCTGCTGAGCCGCCGCTCATCATGCGCGACACGGTGTTCGCCCTCGTCGGTGATGCCGATCATGCGGCGATCGAGGCGTCGATCCAGGCGATGGCGGCCGAGGTCGCCGAGTACGTGCCCGGCTACCGACTCGTGCAGCAGGTGCAGTTCACCCCGGTGACCCGCGACGAGGTCGCGACGCTGCTGCCTGACGGCACGGGTGCGGTCGACACCAAGGTGTCGGTGTTCCTCGAGGTCGAGGGCGCCGCCCACTATCTGCCCGCGTACGCCGGCAACCTCGACATCATGACCTCGGCGGCCATGCGGGTCGCTGAAGGCATCGCCGCACGCACCGTGAAGGGAGCGGCGTGATGTCGCAGAAGATCTACGTGCAGGACGTGACCCTGCGGGATGGCATGCACGCGCTGCGTCACCGCATCACCCCCGCGAACGTCGGCCGCATCGCCGCGGCGCTCGACGCCGCCGGGGTGTCCGCGATCGAGGTCAGCCATGGCGACGGTCTCGCGGGCGCGAGCCTGAACTACGGACCGGGCTCGAACACCGACTGGGAGTGGATCAGCGCGATCGTCGACAACGTGAAGAACGCGGTCGTCACCACCCTGCTGCTGCCGGGCGTCGGCACCATCGCCGAACTGCGCAAGGCCTACGACCTCGGCGTGCGCTCGGTGCGCGTCGCGACGCACTGCACCGAGGCCGACGTCTCGGCCCAGCACATCGCCGAAGCCCGCAACCTCGGCATGGACGTCTCTGGCTTCCTCATGATGGCCCACATGCTCGAGCCGGCCGAGCTCGCCGCCCAGGCGAAGCTCATGGAGTCGTACGGCGCGCACTGCGTGTACATCACCGATTCGTCCGGCCGGCTCACGACCGATGACGTGCGCGAACGCGTCCGCGCCTACCGCGACGTGCTCGACCCCGCAACGCAGGTCGGCATCCATTCGCACGAGAACCTCTCGCTCTCGGTCGCGAACTCCGTCGCCGCCGTCGAGGAGGGCGCCTTCCGCGTCGACGCCTCGCTCGCCGGCCACGGTGCAGCCGCCGGCAACACGCCGATCGAGCCGTTCGTCGCGGTCGCGCAGCTGCGCGGCTGGGAGACGGGATGCGACCTGTTCGCCCTCGAGGACGCCGCCGACGATCTCGTGCGCCCGCTGCAGGATCGGCCAGTGCGGGTCGATCGCGAGACGCTCACCATCGGCTTCGCCGGCGTCTACGGATCGTTCCTGCGCCACGCCGAGAACGCCGCCGCCCAGTACGGCGTCGACGCCCGCGACATCCTCATCGAAGCCGGCGCGCGCAAGCTCGTCGGCGGCCAGGAGGACATGCTCATCGACATCGCCATCACCCTCGCCGCGCAGCGGTCCTGAAGGAGCACGCCATGACCCGCCCCGGCTACGACCCAGGCCCCCGCATCGCGCACGCGGGCAGCATCGACCTCGGAACCCCCGACCTGCAGAAATCGCTCTGGTTCTTCCGAGACCTGCTCGGCATGGAGGTCGTCGCCGAGACCGACGGCGTCGCCTATCTCCGCGGCTACCAGGAGCTCGCGCACCACTCGCTCGTCTTGACGCAGCAGGAGACCGCCGCCGTCAACGCGTACTCGTTCCGCACCCAGCGCCCGCAGGACGTCGAGCTGTTCCGCGACGAACTGCTCGCGAGCGACATCGAGGTGCTCGAACTGCCGGCCGGCCTCGAGACCGGCCGCGGCACGGCCATCCGATTCCTCACTCCCTTCAGCGAGCATCCGTTCGAGTTCTACTACGACATCGAGAAGCCGCTCGCGCCCGAGGGGCTGCGCTCACGGCTCGCGTCGAACAGTTCGACCCGTCGAGGGCTCGGCGCCCGCCGTATCGACCACTTCAACATCCAGACCAGCCCGGGCACGATGAACCAGGCCGAGCAGTGGTTGCAGGACTTCATGGGGCTCAAGCGCCGGGAGTACATCATGATGCCCGACCACCCGACGACGCTCATGGCATCGTGGATGTCGGTGACCTCGCAGATGCACGACGTCGCGATCGGGGTGAACCGCGACGAGAAGACCGCGCAGATGCACCACGTCGCGTTCAACCTCGAGAACTACCACGACATGCTCACGGCGGCCGATCAGATCCGCGACCTCGATGTCTCGTGGGGAGTCGGCCCCGGCAAGCACGGTGTCGGTCAGGCGATGTACCTCTACCTCCACGACCCGGGCTCCGATCACCGTGTCGAGCTCTACTCGGGCGGGTACCACGTCTACGATCCCGACTGGGAGGCGATCCTCTGGCAGCCGAAGGACGTGCCGCACGGCATGACCTGGTACGGCGAGGCTATTGACATCACACCGGGCAGCCGGGGCCGCGGCACGACCCCCTCGGCCGGGCTGCAACGCTGATGCCGCTGTCGGAGCCGCGACGATGGGAGCAGTCCTTCGATCGTGCTGCTCGCGGCTCGCGGGCACTGGGGTGATGGGGGCCTCAGCGTGCCCGCAGCTCGTCGACAAGCCGGATGAGTTCGGCCGCCCAGATCTCTCCCTTCTCTCGTGTGAACCGCACGATCGGCAGGGAGATGCTGATCGCTGCGCGCTGCCCGTTCAGATCGCATGTCGCGATCGCCATGGCCGCGATTCCCGGTTCGCTCTCCTCGAAATTCCAGCCGATGCGGGTGTCGCGCACGTCGTCAATCTGTTCGTGCAGCGCTGCAAGGTCCACGGTGATGCGACGCCCACGTGGGCCGGCCATCGCCATCTTGTACCTTGCGTCGATCTCGTCGTCCGTCAGCTCCGCCAGAAGCACCTTGCCCGCGGACGTGCGGTGGGCGGGGAGCCACACCCCCACTCTCGAACCGAAGCGAAGAAAGTGCGAGGTTGCTTCGATGCCGTCGAGATGCTGGATCTGAGTCCCTGCCAAAGTGGCGATGTGCACTGTCTCATCGGTGCGTTCGAAGAGCTGCTCGAGAGCGGGCCGCAGCTGCATGACGAGGGACGGTTGGGGATACGCCGCGTGATCGACGCGGAGCACAGGACCGATCTCGTAGCGCTTGCGCTTCCCTCGCACGACGAATCCCTGCACCGCCAAGGTGCCCAGCAGCCTGTAGGCGGTCGACGGGTTGACGTCGAGTGCAGAGGCTGCCTCCGTCACACTGATCGATCCCTCGTCGAGGACGAGTTTCACCAGGGTGAGCGCGCGCTCCACGGATTGCACCGGCTCAAATTTGCGTATCACGCAAGGAAGCATAGTTGCATTTGCTCATGACGCGCGTAGTGTCGCATTTGGCGTCGTGCGGAGGTATGGCGCCCCACGACTGGACGCGATGGAGCGGCGGGATCAGACCCCTGACCGGAGCGCCGAATACACGGGCAGGGGTCGCTATGTCAACGACGAACTCGGAGTCGATCACCGCGGTAATGAGTGGGGGTGGTCGCCCGGCGAACAGCCGCCGTGAGATCAGGATCGTCGAGACGTCGCTGCGCGACGGGCATCAGAGCCTCTGGGCGACTCGGATGCGGACCGATCACATCATCGCCATGGCCGACAACTACGACGCCGCTGGGTTCGAGCAGGTGGATCTGGTCGCGCCGATTCAGTTCGACGTCGCCGTGCGCTATCTCAAGGAGAACCCGTGGGAGCGGGTCCGGCTTGCGCATGAGCACATGCCGAACACGAAGCTCCGAGCGCTCGTCCGGTCGCGCAACATCGCGGCATTCGACTTTCTCCCCGACGACGTCATCATGGCGTGGGTTGAGCGTCTACACGCGAACGGCTTCCGCGTGATCGGCTCCTTCGACGGTCTCAACGACATGGGCAACATCATCCCGGGCCTCATCCGAGCGAAGGAGCTGGGTGCGTCCACTTTCGGTGCGGTCTCGTTCTCGGAAAGCCCCGTGCACACCGACGAGCTCTTCGTAGCCAGGGCGCGTGAGCTTATCGAGAAGGCGGATGTCGACGCGATCATGCTCAAGGATGCAGCGGGACTGCTCACACCCGACCGTGTCCGCACGCTTGTGCCGGCGCTAAAGGAGGTGATGGGTGACCGAGTGCTCGAGGTCCACACCCACTCTCTGACGGGGTTGGCCCCGCTCGTGTACCTCGAAGCGGTCGAGCTCGGTGCCGACCAGATTCACACTTCCACGTGGCCGCTCGCCACGGGAAATGCGCAACCCTCGACACAGAACCTCGTCCGCGACCTGCGTGCGCTGGGGTACCAGGTCAACGTCGACCTGGACCGGGTGGACGGCATCAGCGAGCAGCTGGTGACCATCGCCCAAACGGAGGGAAAGCCGCTGGGCGCTCCGGTCGAGTACAACGGACTCCACTACATGCACCAGATCCCCGGCGGAATGCTCGCGAACTTCCGGTCGCAGCTCGAGACCGCGGGACTGTCAGACCGCTACCACGATCTCCTGACAGAGGTTGCACGAGTGCGTAGCGAACTCGCCTACCCCATCATGATCACACCGTTCGCCCAGTTCGTTGGAGTCCAGGCGGTCATGAATGTGATCACAGGCGACCGCTACTCGGTCGTCCCCAATGAAATTAAGAAGTACGCCCTCGGCTATTTCGGCAAGCTCCTCACGGACATCGAGCCAGGCGTCCTCGAAAAGATCATCCGTAACGGGTCTGCGAACATCGCCCTCGAGCCGCCAGCGCTGATCCCGCCCATGCTCGACGATCTCGTCGCCCAGCACCCGGACGAGGACATCGACACGGTCCTGCTCCGCGCCATGTTCGCGGGATCCCAGGTGGACGAGATGCTGGCGACCGCAGCCTCCGGAGGAAACCCCGACGAGGTCCCGCGTCCGATCCTCGACCTCATCCGCTCGCTCGCCGCTTCGAGCGGCCCGGGACGCCGCACGCTCAACGCCGGAGATATCCGCATCAGCATCGACAAGGGAGTAAAGGATGTCGCTTAACCCGCCAGACCTCAAAGAACTGAAGGCCATCATCGACTGGGCCAACCTGAGCGAAGACGTGCGTGAGCTGTCGCTGAAGTACGGTGACGTAGAGCTCTTCATCAGTCGCAACCACTCCTCTGCGCCCGCCGTCGCAAGCCCGCCCGCAGTTGCGGCCCCCCTGGCACCGGCACCGTCCGAACCCGTTGCAGCCGCGGCTCCGCCCGCACTCAGTCCCGTCGCGCCGGCCCCGAGCCCAGTGGCACCTCAGAACGTCGCGGGCGGCGAGACGGCGCTTGCCGACGGCGACGTCGTGGTGAAGGCGCCTATGGTCGGGACGTTCTACGCCGCGTCGAAGCCGGGAGCTCCGGCCTTCGTCGAAGTTGGCGCCCGCGTTGCGGTGGGCGACGTCCTGTGCATCGTCGAGGTTATGAAGCTCATGAACAACCTTGAGGCGTCGATCGCGGGTGTCGTCACCAGTATCTTCGTCGAGAACAACCAAACCGTCGAGTACGGCCAGCCGCTCATGGTGGTCCGTCCTGATGCCTGAGCCGCTGTCGAGCGTTCTCATCGCTAACCGCGGCGAGATCGCCCTGCGAGTTATCAGGGCCTGCCAGGAGCTCGGTATCCGAAGCGTGCTCGCTTACTCCGAGGGCGATCAGGACTCTCTGCCGGTGAAGCTCGCCGATCAGGCCGTATGCATCGGTCCCGCCCAAGTGAATTTGAGCTATCGGAACGCCCAGGCGATCGTCGGGGCAGCCCTCGCGCTCAAGGTGGACGCCATCCATCCCGGCTACGGCTTCCTTTCGGAGAATGCCGACTTCGCCGCCCTGTGCGAACGCGAAGGAATCCGCTTCGTCGGACCATCGTCGGACGTCATCCGGCGCATGGGCGACAAGATCGAGGCAAAGGAGATCGCCCGTCGCGCCGGAGTTCCCACCGTGCCCGGTTCGCTCGGCGCTGTCTCCGAGCACGCCGAGGCGCTCGAAGTCGCACGCGACGTCGGCTTCCCACTCCTCATCAAGGCTGCCGCGGGAGGAGGCGGCCGCGGAATGAGAGTGGTGGAGACGATCCAGACGCTGGAGCAGGACCTCTCGGAGATCATGTCGGAGGCCGAGATGGCTTTCGGAGACCCGTCGGTCTACATCGAGCGCTACCTCACAGACATCCGCCACATCGAGGTGCAGGTCGTGTCTGACGGGGAGACTGTGCTTCACCTCGGTGAGCGGGACTGCACGGCGCAGCGGCGCAATCAGAAGCTCATCGAGGAATCGCCGTCGCCCGTGCTCGATGCTGAGCTCCGCTCGGGACTCACAGCGGCGGCCGTCGCGCTGTGCCGCGAGGTCGGCTACAGAAACGCCGGCACGGTCGAGTTCGTCTTCGACAACATCGACCGGAAGTACTACTTCATCGAAATGAACACCCGCATCCAGGTGGAGCACCCGGTCACCGAGATGGTGACCGGCATCGACCTCATCAAACTGCAGCTGCGAATCGCGGGCGGAGAACCGCTCTCATTGACACAGAACGACATCGCGCTGCGGGGCCATGCGATCGAGTGTCGCATCAATGCGGAGGATCCCATGCGCGCCTTCGCACCTGAACCCGGAGTCATCACGCGGTTCCGCGCCCCCGGTGGGTTCGGTGTGAGGATCGACACCCACGTCGAGACCGGCTACACGATCCCGCCGTTCTACGACTCGATGATCGGCAAACTCATCTGCTGGGGTTCCGACCGCGAGGAGGCGATCGCGCGCACTCTTCGCGCCCTCCGTGAGCTACAGATCGACGGAATCACCACGACTGCGGAGTTCCACCAGGAGATCCTGCAGAGCAAAGGGTTCCGCAGCGGCCACTTCAACACCGCTTTCGTCGCCGCCCTCATAGCGGGTCGGAGCGAGGCCGCGATTCTGACCACCTCGACCACCAACTGACAAGGAGCGTTCGCAGTGTCGTCTCTCTCCATCCCCGCCCGCCGCCCCGTCCTGGCGGATCTCATCACACGTCCCCAGAGCCGTCGCTACGCTTTCGCTGTCGACGGGGGGCTCGTGTTCGCGGGCGTTGCCTTTGTCGCGCTCCTCGCCAAGGTGTCGTTCTTCATCGGTCCGATTCCGATCTCCGGTCAAACTCTCGGCGTCATCGTTGTGGGCGCGGCGCTCGGTGCGAAGCGGGCCGCCGCATCCCTGACGACCTACATGCTGATCGGACTGGCAGGCGCTCCCGTCTTCGCTGGCCCGGCAGCCGGACCCGCCTATGTGCTCATGCCGTCCTTCGGCTTCATCATCGGGTTCATCGCGGCCGCGTTCGTGGCCGGCTGGTTCGCCGAGCACGCCTGGGATCGCAACCCGGCGCTGGCGTTCGTCGGCTTCGCCGGCGCTTCCATCGTGCCGTTTCTGATCGGCGTGCCGTACACCGCGATGATCCTCGGGCTCGTGCTCGGGCAGGATGTCGCGCTCGCCGGGGTGCTCGACGCGGCGGTGTGGCCGTTCATCCTGCCGGGCCTCATCAAGGCCGCTGCCGCCGCTTTGCTGGTCCCGGGAGCCTGGCTGCTCGTGCGGGCGGTGGACCGCACAAAGGCGTGATGCGAAACGGTGCGGTGAGTCGGTGTGGCGACCTCGTCGGAGCAGCGGGCCGTAGGCGACACGCCCTCAAATGTGCTTCCGTCGCAGGATTCGCGTCCGCCCCTCGACACGCGCGCGTAGGCCCCTCCGTGAGCCCGCGGCAGCGCGCGTGAGCCGAACGGCCCAAGGGCCGAAGTCGACTTGCTATCGGAAGGTTCAACCATGATCGACAAGACCACGCTGGACACCCTCACGGCCGTCGGCGACATCGCCGACGGCGCGAGCATTATGGTCGGCGGGTTCGGGAGAGCGGGACAGCCCGTGCAGCTCATCGACGCGCTGATCGAACAGGGCGCAAGCGATCTGACGGTCATCAGCAACAACGCAGGCAACGGGGACGAGGGGCTCGCAAGGCTCATCCAGCTCGGGCGCGTCCGGAAGGTCATCTGCTCGTTCCCCCGCCAAAGCGATTCGTGGCATTTCGATGCCGCTTACCGGGCGGGCGCATTAGAGATGGAACTCGTTCCACAGGGCAATCTCGCGGAGCGCATCCGCGCAGCGGGTGCCGGGATCCCTGCGTTCTACACGGCGACCGGCGCGGGCACCGATCTCTACCGTGACGCGGAAACGAGGGTCTTCGGCGACCGCGAGTATGTGCTCGTGCCGGCGCTGGGCGCCGACGTTGCGCTCGTCCAGGGCTTCCGCGGCGATCGCCTCGGAAACGTCGTCTTCCGCAAGACCAGTCGGAACTTTGGGCCGGCGATGGCGATGGCGGCCAAACGTACGATCGTGCAGGTCGACGAGATCGTCGAACCTGGCGGACTCGATCCCGAGGCCATCGCTCTTCCGGGCATCTTCGTCGACGTCGTGGTGCCGGTCGGATGGCGTCCCTGGACGCCCCACGGCACGTTCGTGGGAGGGCTCGTGGACGTCAACGGTCGAGCGGTCAATCAGACGGCCTCGGTCGAGGGGGAGGACCGCTGATGGCGACCCGGATCAGTCGTGCGGACCTTGCGGCGCGACTCGCGCGAGACATTCCCGACGGCGCTTACGTCAATCTCGGTATTGGGGTTCCCACGCTCGTGGCCGATCACCTGCCGGAGGGAAAGCAAATCATCCTCCACACCGAGAACGGGATGCTGATGATGGGGCCCAGACCGGGGCCGGGTGAGATTGATCCAGACCTCATCAACGCCGGGAAGTGGGCCGTGACGGAGTTGCCCGGTGCCGCCTACTTCGCGCAGCACGATTCGTTTGCGATGATGCGCGGCGGACATCTAGACGTTTGCGTGTTGGGCGCCTTCGAGGTCAGCGAGCACGGTGACCTCGCGAATTGGTCGGCTGGCGGGCCGGACTCCATCCCTGCCGTCGGCGGGGCAATGGACCTCGCCAGCGGCGCGAAGGACATCTTCGTGATGACGGATCTCATTACGAGGGACGGTCGGTCGAAACTCGTCAACGAGTGCGCGCTACCTCTCACCGGCAGGCGATGCGTCAGCCGTGTGTATAGCGATCACGCAATCTTCGCGGTCACGCCAGACGGGTTCGCCGTCATCGAGACGTTCGGTGACACCACCGTGGCCGAGTTGAGGCAGCTCACCGGTCTCGCCCTGATCGATAGGACCCAGCCATGACCGCCTCCTTCGTCTATGACGCCGTGCGCACGCCCTTTGGTCGCGCGGGTGGGGCGCTCGCGAGCGTGCGACCAGACGATCTGGCCGCCGTTGTAATGAAGGCGATTGTTGAGCGCACCGGCGTCGACCCCGGGAGGATCCAGGACGTGGTGTTCGGAGACGCGAACCAGGCTGGCGAGGACAACCGCAACGTCGCACGTTTCGGCGCGCTGCTCGCGGGACTGCCGACGACGGTGACGGGCGTGACCGTCAATCGGCTGTGCGCTTCTTCGATGGAGGCCGTCTTTCAGGCATCGCGCGCAGTGGAATCCGGCGACGCGGACATCGTGCTCGCCGGTGGCGTCGAGTCCATGAGCCGCGCGCCGTTCGTCGTGGAGAAGGCGCCGAAAGGCTGGCCATCGACCGGAAACGGGACGCTTTGGAACACGTCGATCGGGTGGCGCATGGTCAACCCCGCGTTCCCGAAGGCCTGGACGATCTCCAACGGGGAGTCCGCCCAGAAGGTCGCCGACGGGCTCGGGCTCACGCGCGAGGCTCAGGACGAGTTTGCCGTCCGGTCGCACCGCCGTGCCGCAAAAGCGTGGGCCGACGGCTTTTATGAAGCGGAGATCGTGCAGGTGCCGGGCGCCGAACTTCCACGGGATGAGGGCATCCGTGACGATACGTCCGTCGAGGCGCTCGCCCGGTTGAAGCCGCTTTTTGGTGGCGGTCTCACCGTGACCGCCGGCAATTCGTCCGGTATTAACGATGGTGCCTCCGCGCTGCTTATTGGCGCCGAAGGCGCGATCGACGCTGAGCCGCTCGCGAGGATCGCGGGGCGCGCGACGCACGGCGTCGACCCAGACGTGTTTCCCCTCGCTCCTATCGAGGCGGCGAACAAGGCCCTCGCCAAGGCCGGTAAGACGTGGGAAGACGTCGATCTCGTCGAACTTAATGAGGCCTTTGCGGCGCAGTGCCTCGCTGACCTCGCGCAATGGCCTATAGATCCGCAGAAGCTCAACGTCCATGGCGGCGCGCTCGCGATCGGTCACCCACTTGGCGCGTCAGGCGGACGTGTCATCGGTCACGCCGTCCACGAACTCGCACGCAGGGGAGGCGGCGTCGCTGTCGCCGCACTGTGCGTCGGCGTTGGCCAGGGTCTGGCCGTAGTACTGGAGCGGTAGACGATCGAGGCTTCACCCATGCATATGAGAGGTGGGAGCGGACAGGGCCCTACCCAGTGAAGCCGCACGACGAGGCGGCGATCCTCAGCGCGGCGAACAGCCGCACGGGATGGTCGAGGATCTCGTCGTTGCGGGCGCCTGACGTCGTCCCCATCCGTTAGAGCAAGAGGAGGGCTCCTCTCTCAATGGAAAGGCCGGGCAATCCGGTCGTGAAAGCGAACGAGGCAGTCGGCTTGCCGCAGCGACCCTTTAGCTGGCTATCCGTCTGCAGCTGCGCCTGTAAAAGTAGACCACGGCGACCTCGCTGACACACCGGAGAGCAGCCGGTCCGAGGGTCGGTGTGTTTGTCAACGCAATGTCGGCGTCGCCGTCAACGCCCCCCTCGGCCCCGTCGTCAGGTGACCCCCAAGTGACCCCGAGCATCCTGAGGCGCACGTGCAGTGCGTACAGCCCGATACTCCGGAGTGCGAGATGAGCGACATGAGGATTGTGAGCAACTCCAGATGAATAGGAAGAAATGACGGCAGTTGCACCGTGAACAGTCCTCGAGCGCCGGCTCCGGGAACGCGCCAAGGCACCCTGCTAAGGTGGAGTCCCCTTACGGGGACCGAGGGTTCGAATCCCTCCGTCTCCGCGAGATAAAGCCCTGGTGAGCGTATTTTTCCTGATTGGAAAGACCGCCGCCATGGGCAACCGGGGGCGGCGGATTCGATCTCAGGTGACCCCCCAGGTGACCCCGGGAGAGCACCACCCTGCATGGCTTCGGAAGGGTGGCGTCCTCCTGCTGAAAACACCCTCTGAGCCGCGCCTTTGAGTAGCGCTTGAGCGCGAGTGACCCCCAGGTGACCCCGCAGGGAGTACCAACTCATCCTTCAGCGGCCAAGGGCAAGGGGGAGAGGGCGGGCGACGCGGCAGGAGACAGTACCGGCTTCGATGACGGCTCCGTTGAACGTGAGTCGGTGGACGTTCTCCTGATCGAGGTGCCACACGGGGAAGGAAGGTGCTGGCGGTCCTGGTCGAGGATGCGTCGCAGGATGGCCCGGATCACGTGCGGATCAGTATCGACGCGTTGGAACCGGGGCACCACGCTCGACTCGAGCCAACGCCACCGGTCGTCGTAGTTGGTGATGAGCGGGCACAGTCGTCCGTCGAGGCCGCGTGGGTTCTTGCGAAGGAGGGTGTAGACGAAGAACGATGTGAAGAACTTGATGGCCCGGCCCAGTCCACGCGAATCGAACGTCGTCGTCGACCCGATTGAGACGACCCGGGCGTACCTGCCGGAGAGGCGATCGAAGTGGGGTTGCACGACGAAGCGCTGCTCGTGCTCGAGAAGGAGGAGAGTGCCCTTCCAGATAAGAGCCTGTGCTCTTACTCGAGCCGCAGGCGACGCTGTTGCGTTCTCCAGTACCCGGCGGCCCTGGTCAAGTGCTTCGAATCCGGCCAGTACAGGCGCATAGTGACGCTCGTTCCGCAGCAGGGCGCGGAGCAGTTGGATCCCGTCCTCCGAGGTGACGTACGCGAGGTGGACCCAGAACAGATCGTCAAAGATGTCGTTGTTCGTCGCCCGGAGGGTATTCACGTCCGTCGTGAGCACCCGACATCTCTTCATGATGCGCATGTGACCATATGTGCCTCCGAGGGCGGTCTCGATGTGTAGCGGAACAAGGGCGACGCGGACGTGGTGCGAAGCGATCGCGGCCATCCCCGCCCACTTGAAGGAACTGGGCAGAGCCATGTAGGCCCAGGCGTAGTACGACGAGATCTGTCGGTTGCGGTCAACAGCACAGCGTTCGTCCACCAAGAGCCGTTCGGCCAAGGCCCTCCAGCCGGCGACCGTGCGAGGAGGGCCCTGCCGCTGGATCTGATCGAGTACCAGAAGAAGCCGACCGCCGCCGAAGTCTCCCTCCGCCATCGACCTGACGTTCTTCACGGGTATGGTTCCGGTCGGCTCGGGGCCGCGCGCCTCCTCAGGAACCCTCGGCGGCTCGTACCGGGGCAGGGGGGATGAGCGGCGTACCCTCACTGATTGAGAAAAGCTGAACCCGGCCATCGCCTGGTACCTCGGATTATGCTGCGACTGCCGCAGGTGTGGTAGCGCGCTCTACCCGAATTCGTCATGTGTGTCTCCCGACCGTGATGAAGGTGAAACCTCTCATCACGTTGACCGCAATCAGGCCTTGACTGTGATGCCGCGAACCGGGAGTGCTGCGGAAAGGCGTCCATGATCGGATGCCGGCGATCCCCACGCCTGATGCTTCCAGCGATCCGTGCTTGGCCGGGTGGGGTGGTCATCCTGTCCGAGCGGCAGATAGGACCGACCGTCGTCTCCGACTCGTGTAGCCACGGGTACCGCGCCGGGTAAAACTCAGGCGACCATTGGCGCCCGCCATGACACCGTCTAAGCGGACCTCCCGCATCGGAGGTAACTCGGCCGGCTAGGAGCGGGGGAAGCTGGCAAGACCAATTCCTTTCAGTAGAACGACAACCGCGTACGAGCAGAATCCGTGGAGCGGCGCGGCCTCACAACGCCACTGGTCGCCTGGTCAGTATTGATGCGCCTGCAGTGACCGTCACTGCGGTACCGCCAGTGCCAGAAGGGCTGAATAATGACTGTTCGCACCATCGGATACATCGTCGGCAGTATCTCCTCCACCTCTATCAACCGCCGTCTCGCGAGGGCACTGCGAAGGATCGCCCCGGAGGGCATGTATCTCGTCGAGATCCCCATCAGGGACCTTCCTTTTTACTCGCAGGACTTCGACGCCGACATCCCGCAGGTCGCCCGAGAGTTCAAGCAGGCCATCGACTACGTTGACGGCGTCATCATCGTGACCCCGGAGTACAGCCGGTCAATTCCGGGAGTACTCAAGAACGCCCTCGACTGGATCGCGCGACCGGTGGGCCAGAGCTCGCTGAGTGGCAAGCCAACGGCCGTCATCGGCACCTCTGCTGGATCCGTCAGCACCGCCGCAGCGCAACAGCACCTGAAGGCGATCCTCAGCCACCTGAACGCGCCCACGCTCGGTCAGCCTGAGGGGTACATCCAGTCCTTGCCGGGAATGTTTACCGACGAGGGCGAGGTGACCAGCGAGGGTACAGCCGAGTTCCTGGTGGGATATCTTCACGCATTCGACGCGCTGGTCGACCGCTACGCGGATGCTCCTGCCGTTCTCGCGAGGTAGATCCGCTCTCCCGAGGGGAACGGGCGCTGATCGAACCTGGGCGTCGCTCCACGACACCTTCGCGCATCAGCGACGGACGTATATGACGAAGCGGTACCGCGTCCCGGTCCGGCTGGTATGCCATTCGCGCTCGCCCGGGTCGACGAGAAGTCGAGTCCACTCCGCGCTCAGTTCGGGGGCCAGCACGTCGCCGTCGACCTCGACGTCCACCTCGGTCACGTGCACTTCACGGAGCCGGCTCAAGGCGCCGGCGTAAAGAGTGCCACCGCCGATGACCCAGGTGTCAGGGCTCAGCGCCGCGGCGCTTTCCAGCGCAGCGTCGAGGGAGTGAACCACGGTGGCGCCGGAGGCGCGGAATGAGACGTCTCGGGAGACGACGATGTTAGGGCGGTTCGGAAGCGGACGATAGCGATCCGGAAGCGACTGCCAGGTGCGACGGCCCATGACCACCGGCTCCGTTGCGGTGACTCGCTTGAAGTACGCCAAATCCTCCGGTAAGTACCAGGGGAGTCCGCCGTCGGCTCCGATGACGCGCGAGCGCGATTGTGCCCAGATGGCCCGCAACGTGGTTGTCACACCGCCACCGCAGCCCGGATGGCCGCGTGGTGCTGGTAGTCCTGCAGTTCGAAATCGTCAAAGGTGTAGTCGAACAAGGTGGACGGATCCCGGCGCAGCTTCATCCGCGGGTAAGGGAAGGGAGCACGTGAGAGCTGCTCCTGAACCTGGAGGCGGTGGTTGTCGTAGATGTGGCAGTCGCCGCCGGTCCAAACGAAATCGCCCGGCTCCAGATTCGTCTGCTGTGCCACCATCAACGTCAGCAGCGCGTAGGAGGCGATGTTGAACGGCACACCGAGAAACATGTCCGCGCTGCGCTGGTAGAGCTGACAGCTCAGTTTGCCGTCCGCGACGTAGAACTGAAAGAAGGCGTGACACGGCGGGAGTGCCATCGCGTCTACATCAGCGGGGTTCCAGGCGGTCACGATGTGCCGGCGGCTGTCGGGGTTGCTTTTGATCTGAACGACGACGTTCGCTATCTGGTCGATGCTCTCGCCTGACGGAGTGGGCCACGAGCGCCATTGGACGCCGTAGACGGGACCGAGCTCGCCGTCCGCATCGGCCCACTCGTTCCAGATGGATACGCCGTGCTCTTGCAGCCAGCGAACGTTGGACTCGCCCCGGAGAAACCAGAGGAGTTCGTAGGCCACCGACGCAAAGTGGACGCGCTTGGTCGTGATCAGGGGAAACCCCTGCGCGAGGTTAAACCGCATTTGTCGGCCGAACACGCTCGTCGTGCCCGTTCCCGTGCGGTCGCCCTTCGGTGTGCCGGTGGACATCACCTCACGCAGGAGGTCTTCGTAGGGGGTCGGGATGCTCATGGCCACCCGGTTAGCGTACCCACCGGCATCCTCGCGACCACGCGACTTAGCCGCCTCACAATGCGGCGCGCGTCCTGGTCCTTATTGTGAGCGGCGCCGACACAGCCGTGATGGGAGTCATCGTGAGCACCATGCACACCGCAAGCATCGCGGGCCTCGAGCGCGATTATCGACGCATCGGAATCGACCGGGACCGGATCGTGGCGAGAGAAGACGGAGCACGCACGGACGGACGCAGAGGGACCTACGAGTGGTGGTACTTCGATGCGCACCTCGACAACGGTGCGAAGCTCGTCGCGATCTTCATGACGAAGGATCTGTCGACGCCGGGTAAGCCGCTATCGCCGATGATTCGATTGAATCTCGATCTGCCTGACGGACGCAGCCGAAGCTTCATCCGGAGCTTCCCGGCCGGCGTGTTCTCAGCATCCGCGGAGGGCGCGGATGTGCGTATCGCGGAGAACCGCTTCGTCGGTGATCTCTCGCATTACGAGATCGATGTGGAGCTGGACGACGTCGTCGTTCGCGTGGCTCTGGACGCGACGATCCGCCCGTGGCGCCCGGAAACGGGATACCTCGTGTTCGGCGAGAAGCGAGACCGGGAATTCTCCTGGTTGCCCGCAGTTCCGGAGGGAACGGTTCGTGGGTACTACGAGGTGGCGGGTATCCGCACTGAGGTGACGGGGGTTGGCTACCACGACCACAACTGGGGCAATGTCGGCATGACGAAGATCATCAATGACTGGTATTGGGCCCGCGGCAAGGCCGGACCGTACTCCGTCATCGCGTCGTACATCACTGCTCATGAAGATTTCGACTTCGACGGGATTCCCATCTTTATGCTTGCCAAGGACGGTCACATCGTCGCGGACGGTGCGGAGTTCGTCCGATTTCGCGCCTCCGACGCGTACATCGACCCGAGGACTGGAAAGCCGGTTGCCAACGTCACGCGATATACCTACGACGACGGCGCCGACCGGTACGTCGTCACCTTCGCGAGACGACGCGACCTCGTCGCTGCGACCTTCGTCGAGCAGATGGACGGGTGGCGCAAGCTCGCCGCCCGGCTGATGCGGTTCGACGGCGCATACCTTCGTTTTGTCGGTGATCTCACTGTTGAACGATGGTCGGGGAACCGACTCGCCGAAACCTTCACCGACGAGGCCATCTGGGAAGTCATGTATTTCGGCCATGCCAGGACGGACGGCAAATCCGCGGTCCGAGTCCGCTGAGTAGACAGCAATGACGCCGGACGAATTCAATGAACAGCACTCCGCAATGCAGGAGGAAAGACGCCACCTCGCATCACTAGCCTTTCGGATGCTGGGATCCGTGACCGGTGCTGAGGACGCCGTGCAGGAGTCTTACATCAGCTGGTATTACCTGACGGCAGATGAACAAGACGCGGTCGAGACACCCCGAACATGGCTGACTCGAGCCGTATCTCGTGCTTGTCTGAGCAAACTCACGAACGCAGACCGAGAGAGCGCGCACCACTCGGAGGCCTGGTTGCCCAAGTCTCGTCACACCGATGATGAGGAGACGCGCTTCGAGGTGACGGAAGCGATGACCCCAGCAGAACGCGTCTCCCTGGTGCTCGACGCGCTGAACATGACGTTCGAGCAGATGGCCGAGATCCTGGACCACTCGCCGGCTGTGTGCCAGCGCATCACCGACGCCGCTCGTCGCCGGAAGACGGAAAGCCGCACGCAGCGAACCGAGCGCGCGCAGCATGACGATGTCGTGACGGTTTTCGCGTCGGCGGCCCACAACCGCGACAAAGCGGCGCTTCTCGCCGTTATGGATCCGCATGTCCGACTTGAGCCGAGCTGCGACGGGAACACGAAGCAGACGCGGAGGCGAGTGCTCAGTGCCGCGGACGCGTCGTTGTACATTCTGTCTTCTCTGGAGAGATGTCCGGCCGTGGCGGTCCTCCCGCAGGACAGTCCCATAGGTCTTGGGCTCGCGCTTTGGGACGACGGCCGTATCATCGCAGCGGTGTCAGTCGCCGTCCGCCACCAAGCAATTGCGGCGATTCAGCTACAGGGTGCGCACGAGGACCTTTGCTGACGCCGGCCTTGAAGGGGCGGGCGCGCGTGAGAATACCGTTGAAAACGACCAGGACCTGACTGGGTTGTTCGCCTGTGTGCAGTCAGTTCCACAACGACAGCTTGTAGGGGTTCATCACGAGACGAACCGCCGAAACCGTCCGCCCCGTGACATTCAACGTCGCAACACCGACGACGCGGCCGTCGCGGCGCAGTGCGAAGCCGAGGCGATCCGCCGTTTCCACGTCTTCAACGGTGATCGATGGGTACTTGCGAATCACACCAAGGAGGAACCGAGCGACCTTGTCGGCGCCGGAAATCGGTCGGCGCGCGGCCGTGACGTGACCGCCGCCGTCCGATCGCACCTCCACGCGAGGGTCCAGGACGGCGAGCAGGGCGGCCAAATCCCCTTCCCGCGCGGCGTCAGCGAAGGCGCGAACCACCCTGTCATGCTCCTCTCGGGTGACAGGCTGACCCCGGCCGTCCCTCACGCGACGGCGGGCTGCTGTGGCCAGTTGCCGGCAACCGGCCGGCGTGCGACCGACGATCGCGGCGATCTCGTCGAACGGGACCGCGAAGACGTCGTGTAGGACGAACGACACCCGCTCGGCTGGGGTCATCGATTCGAGGAGAAGGAGGAGTGCGGTACTGACGGAGTCATCCAGAGTGACCCGCTCGAGCGGATCGGAAAGCTCTGAAGTAAGTGTCGGCTCGAAGGCGCCTACGGGAACGGGCTCCGGTAGCCACGGTCCGGTGTAGAGCTCGCGGTTGTGACGAGCGGATGTCAGAACGTTCAGGCAAACGCGGCTGACGGCGCGCGTGAGCCACGCGGCCGGCGTGACGACGGAGTCGCGCTCCTCCGCGCGCATGCGGTACCAACGCACGTAGGTGTCCTGAACGGCGTCTTCCGCATCGGCCGCCGTGCCGAGCATACGGAACGCTATAGCGAGCAAACGTGGGCGTTCCCTCTCCACCGCCGTCGGGCCCACACGTGCGTCGGGAGGCATCCATCACTCTCGCGGGGTTCATTGGTGCGGGGGCAGAGCACGATACTGGTCCGAATCGCTCGCCCCAGCGTACCGATGGCCGTAGACGCGATGCCGTGACGCGATCGTCAGGCCCACATGGTGAGCTTGTGCGGGTTCATCATCATCCGTACGTCACTTACCAGACCATTCAATACGTCCAGGGTCACGACCCCGAAGACTCGCCCGTTCTCCCGCAGGGCGAAGCCCGTCCCGTCGGGCGTGACCTGCTCCACGACCGACGCGTAGGGGTGTTTGCTCAACACGCCCAGGACGAAGCGAGCGACCTTGTTGCTCCCCATGATGGGGTTCAAAGCGGCGGTCACGATGCCGCCTCCATCGGAGCGGAGGACGACTTGAGGATCGAGCACGGCGACGAGACCGGCGATGTCGCCCGCGCGGGCTGCTGCCGCGAAAGCCTTCACAACTCTTTCGTGTTCGCTGTGCGTCGCTCTACGGTTACGACTTTTCTGGACGCGCCCCCGAGCGGACATAGCTAGCTGCCTACACGCAGCCGGAGTTCGACCGACGATCTCAGCGATCTCGTCGAATGTCATTGCGAACACATCGTGCAGGACGAACGCGACGCGCTCCGCGGGGGTCATGGCTTCCAGTACGACGAGCAGCGCGGTGCTTATGGACTCGTCCAAAGTCACTCGTTCGAGAGGGTCCTCCGCCCCCGCCGCGGGTGACGCCAGAGCCAACGCGGGGACGGGCTCTGGAAGCCACTCGCCGACGTACGTCTCCCGACGGTGTCTTGCGGAGGCGAGGACGTTGAGACAAATCCTGCTTGTCGCTCGAGTGAGCCAGGCCCGTGGCACGATTATGGCGTCGCGTTCGGACTCACTCATTCGATACCAACGAATGTAAGTCTCCTGCACGGCGTCTTCTGCGTCCGCTACTGTGCCCAGCATCCGGAAAGCAAGCGACACCAATCGGCGACGCTCGTCCCACACGTCGTAGTCCCCGCCGTCGTGCTCGTTGCCGGCCATCGTGAGCCTCCTGTCACCTAATTGACCGAGCAAGCGGAAGAAATGTGAGGTGCAACCCCACAGCGCTTGTCTGATGCCTCAGCTGATCACGCGCAGCGGATCTTCGAGCAGAGACGAGAGTGTGGCAAGGAAACGGGCCGCGTCGGCTCCGTCGATGATGCGGTGGTCGGCCGTGAGCGTGAAGGTGAGCCGTTTGCGACTCTCCACTCGTCCGTTCTCGAGAGCCAGCTCGTCCCGGACGGCTCCCACCGCGAGGATCGCACCTTGCGGCGGGTTGATGAGGGCGGTGAAATGGTCGATGCCGAACATCCCGAGATTGCTGATGGTGAAGGTTCCGTCGCTCATGTCTGCGAACGTCAGCTTCCGCTCGCTCGCCCTGGACACGAGTGTGCGGGCGGTGATGGCGATTGCGCTGACCGAGACGCGATCCGCGTTGTGTACCACTGGCACAATGAGCCCCGCCGGTGAGGCCACCGCGAACCCCACATTCACACGAGCGTGCAGGAGCGTGTGCCCGTCACCTTCGGGGTCGTATGACGCGTTCACGGCAGGGTTGAGGCGCAAGGCCACGGCGGCCGCGCGCAGGAGAAGATCGTTCACGCTGACTTTGACACCTACCTCCGAATGAGCCGAGTTGATCTCCGCCCTCAGCGACAAGAGGTGGTCCACATCCGCGGATGCCGTCGCGGTGAACGTCGGGATGTCTGAGCCGCTCGCCGTCAGCCGCGCAGCGACTGCCTGGCGAACCGCGTCGAACGGCACTCGCGTCGGTTCGCGACGATCCCTGGTGGCTTCGAGGATCGAGGACACGTCGGTGGCCGGCGCTGCTGCTCCTGGAAGATCAGCGCGCACGATGCGGCCTGCGGGGCCGCTCCCCGACACGGTGTGCAGATCGATCCCGCGTTCTCGGGCGAGCCGTCGCACCAGCGGCGTAGCGGCTTGGCGATCCTCTGGATCGTGTTCCCGTGCACGTGGCGTTGACGTGGTCTCTGCGCTCGTCCGGTTCACCGCCGCGGTCCCGCCGCCGGTGGGAGGCGGAGCGGCTCCGCGGGATCCGCTCTCGGGTTGGTTGTTGTTCTGGCCGTTGTCGAGGCGTGCGATGGGGGTACCGATCTCGACGTTCTGGCCCTCTGGGACGAGGATCTCGACGAGGGTGCCCGCGTCGTAGGCTTCCTGCTCCATGAGAGCCTTATCCGTCTCGATCTCCACGAGGATGTCGCCGGGCTTCACCATGTCGCCGGGCTTCTTTCGCCATGCGGCGATGGCGCCTTCGGTCATGGTGTCTGACAGCCGCGGCATGAGGATGTCAATCATGGTCGTCCTTCCTGGTCCGGCGAGCCACGGAATCGAGGGTTTCGAGGATCGCGATGATGGCGTCGTCGATCGAGGGGAGTGCTGCAGTCTCGAGCGACTTCGCGTAGGGCATCGGCACCTCCGCCATCGCAACTCGACGCACGGGGGCGTCGAGCCAGTCGAAGGCGCCATCAGAGATGGTCGCCGCGATTTCTGCGCCGATGCCGTAGGTCAGCCAGTCGTCCTCCAACACGACGGCACAGTGGGTTTTCTTCACTGACGCGATGATGGTCTCTCGGTCCAGCGGGCGAAGACTGCGGAGGTCGATCACTTCGACCTCGATGCCCTCCTCGGCGAGCCGGGCGGCTGCTTGGCGGGCGATGACGGCCATCCGGGAGTACGCCACCACGGTGACGTCTCGTCCCTCCTGGGCCACTACGGCGCGACCGATCTCAACCGGTTTAGTGATATCGGGGACCTCGCCGGTGGTGTTGTAGAGAGAGAGGTTCTCGAGGACGAGCACGGGATCGTCGTCGCGTATCGCGGCGACCATGAGCGCCTTCGCATCAGCAGGGGTCGACGGCGCAACCACCTTCATCCCCGGGACGAACGCGTAGTACAGCTCGATGTTCTGTGAGTGAGTAGCTCCCAGCTGTTGCCCGCCGCCCCCCGGTGTGCGGATCACCATGGGAACCGCCGCTTGCCCGCCGAACATCCCATAGATCTTGGCCGCGTGGTTGACGATCTGGTCCAGGGCCAGCAGTGAGAAGTTGATGGTCATGATCTCGACCACGGGGCGCAGTCCCACCACCGCGGCCCCGATCGCCGCGCCGGTGAAACCCTCCTCAGCGATGGGGGCGTCTCGCACCCGTCGCGGACCGAACTCTTCGAGCATTCCCGCCGTGATCTTGTACGAGCCTTCGAAGATTCCGATCTCCTCACCAATGAGGAAGACACTCGGATCACGCAGCATCTCCTCCCTCAGAGCATCGTGAATTGCCTGCCGATAGCTGATGACGCTCATGCGGGTACCTCCCTGAGTGTCGCGGCCGGCCGGGGCGCCGCCGGGTAGAGAGCCTGGCCGGGGAGTCGACGTGAGTCGTTGGGAACCGCCGTCGCGTAGGTGTAGTCAAACAGCGACGAGATCTCCGGGTGCGGGCTCGCCTCCGCGTACCGCACAGCTTCTGCGACGGAAGCCATCGCCTCCGCGTCGATCTCCGCCATCGTCTCGTCCGTGAGCAGGCCGTGGTCTTTCAGCTTCTGCGCATACTTCCTCACCGGATCGGCGGCGATCAGGGCGCTCGCCTCGTCTCGGCTGCGGTAGCGAGCCGGGTCGACGACAGAGTGGCCTTTGAGGCGCTTGGTGGTCGTCTCCAGGAGGTATGGCTTGCCGTTCCGTGCGCTGTCGAGAGCGGCTAGGGCCGCCTCGTACACCGCGGCAGGATCTTCGCCGTCCACGATGGCCGAAGCCATCCGGTAAGACGACGCGCGTTTGTGGAGCTCGGGTTCGGCCGACGACTGCGCCACCGTGGTGCCCATGCCAAGGCCGTTGTTGTTGACGATGTAGACCACAGGCAGCGACCACAAAGCCGCGATGTTCAACGACTCGTGGAAGGCGCCGATATTCGTCGTCCCGTCCCCCATGAGGCACACCACCGCTTCCGGGCCGCCGCGGTACGCCACGGCCAGGGCGGTACCGGTTGCGAGCGGCACCTGGCCGCCGACGATTCCGTAACCCCCCATGAAGCGGGAGGCCGCATCGAAAAGGTGCATGGACCCTCCCCAGCCCTTGGACACTCCGTCCTT
Organism: Microbacterium sp. Z10_103; assembly: GCF_058310455.1. NCBI lineage: Bacteria > Bacillati > Actinomycetota > Actinomycetes > Micrococcales > Microbacteriaceae > Microbacterium > Microbacterium sp. Z10_103. The sequence goes on along the minus strand of NZ_JBZEGK010000001.1, from coordinate 2,726,051 downwards.
CCGTCCGTACAGTTCGGCCATGACACGGCCGGGGCTGATCCCCCGAGCGAGCGCGTAGCCGTGATCCCGGTAGTTCGTATAGATGTAGTCCTCGGCGCCGACGGCAGCCACGATGCCTACGACTGTCGCCTCCTCGCCGAGGTTCAGGTGGCAGTACCCGCCGATCTTCGCCTCCGAGTACGCCCGGGCAGCGCGCTCCTCGAACCGACGGATCAGCACCATCTTCCGGTAGAAGCGCACAGGCATTCCTGGGTCGGCGAGACCGGCGGCTTTCCGTTTCGCGGAAGCAGACTGACGAGCTGCGTTCGTCTTCTCGGGCATGCGGGTCCTTTCGGCGAGGCGCGGCGGCCTCGCATGGCGCGCTCGTGAAGACGTGAACGCTGTGCTCGGGATCTCCGAGTTGGCCGATTCGCGCTTCTGCGCGACACGCGCTTACCCATCAGGACCACGCGGCCGCTCCGCATGTGAGGTGCGGGTTACCGAGTCCCGCACAACCTCACAAACCTGCCGTGCACGTGGTCTTCCATGTGGGCACCTGACGTGCCCGGAAACGAGAGGACGATCGATGTCTCAAGTGCATATGGGCAAGGTGCATCCGGCCGCTTATCAGGCCATGACGGAGTTGAACGCCCGCGCGGCAGCTGCCGCGAAGGAGTCCGGGCTCGATGCGATGCTCGTCGAACTCGTGAAGATCCGTGCCTCACAGATCAACGGATGCGCGTACTGCCTGCGGCTCCATGTCAAAGACGCCGTCAAACTCGGCGAAACCCAGGATCGTCTGGCCGTGTTGGCGGCGTGGTGGGAGTCGCAGTACTTCACGCCGCAGGAACAGGCGGCACTGCAGATTGCCGAGCAGGTCACGCACATCGGCACGCCCCCGTGGCAGGTCGACCGGGGCATCGACGTGGGCACGGTTCTTACCGACCACCAGATCTCCGCGGCCACCTGGGTTGCCGTCGCCATCAATTCCGCGAATCGGGTCGCCATCAGCAGCCACTTCCGAGTAGGCCCGGCGTCGGAAGGAACCGCTCATGCAACCGACTGAACGTCGCATCTCCACCACAGTTCTGGTGATCGGAACCGGGGGCTCCGGCCTCCGTGCTGCCATCGAACTCGCCGAGCGGCGCGTAGACGTCCTCGCGGTCGGCAAGCGACCGAAACAGGACGCGCACACCTCGCTCGCTGCCGGCGGCATCAACGCCGCCCTCGCCACGATGGATGAAGATGACAGTTGGCAGCAGCACGCAGCGGACACCATCAAAGAGAGCTACTTCCTCGCGAATCCACACACCGCGGAAATCGTGACAAAGAATGCACAGCGGGGGATCGAGGATCTCGAACGGTACGGCATGCCGTTCGCTCGTGAGGCGGACGGGCGCATCAGCCAGCGCTTCTTCGGGGCGCACACCTACCGTCGCACCGCCTTCGCAGGGGACTACACCGGGCTGGAGATTCAGCGCACTCTCATCAAACGCGCGGAAGAACTCGACGTACCTGTCATGGACGACGTCTACATCACCCGTCTCCTCGTGAAGGACAACGTGGTCTTCGGCGCTTACGGGTTCAACACCTCCAGCGGAGAATGCGTGCTGATCCATGCCGACGCTGTGATCCTGGCAGCGGGCGGCCACAACCGGATCTGGCGACGGACATCGTCTCGTCGCGACGAGAACACCGGCGATTCGTTCCGGCTTGCGACCCTCGCCGGTGGACGTATCAGGGATCCCGAGCTCGTACAGTTCCATCCCAGCGGCATCATCGAGCCGGAAGGCGCGGCCGGGACTCTCATCAGCGAGGCGGCCCGGGGCGAAGGGGGACTACTCCGCAACGCTCACGGGGAACGGTTCATGGCCCGCTACGACCCTGAGCGTATGGAGCTGTCGACTCGCGACCGCGTAGCACTGGCGGCGTATACAGAGATCGCAGAAGGTCGCGGGACCGAGAAGGGCGGTGTCTTGCTGGATGTGTCCCATCTGCCCCGCGAGACCATCATGACCAAACTCCCTCGCGTGTACTCGACCATGCTCGAACTGCAGATGCTCGACGTCACGACGACACCCATGGAAATCGCACCCACCGCGCACTACTCAATGGGCGGTGTGTGGGTACGTCCCGAAGACCATTCGACCGATGTCGCCGGTCTCTACGCCATTGGCGAAGCATCCAGCGGCCTGCACGGGGCAAACCGCCTCGGAGGGAACTCCCTCATCGAACTGCTCGTCTTCGGCCGCATCGTCGGCGAAGCCGCCGCAAACTACAGCGCCGGGCTCGCCGCACAGACGCGCTCAACCGACGCCGTCGACGAAGCCCGGCAAGAGATCCGAACCGCTCTTCGCTCAGACGGCGCCGAGAACGTCCGTGTGCTTCAGCGCGCCATCCGGAACACGATGACCACCCACGCGGGAGTCGTTCGGAGCGAAGCAGGTCTTCTGGTCGGTCTTGAAGAGTTGAGCGACACCGAGACCCGATTCACCGACATCGGCGTGCACCCGGACGTGGCCGGCTTCCAGGCCCTCGCCCACTACTTCGACCTACGCGCCGCAGCCATCGCCGCAAGAGCGACCATGCGCGCAGCACTCGAACGGCGGGAGACGCGCGGCGCACACAATCGCAGCGACTATCCCGAAATGGACCCGAAGCTCACGGTCAACCTGGTGTGGTCACCCGACGACACCGTCGAACACGAGCGGATCCCGCCCGTAGCGCCGGAGGTGCAGGCGCTGATCACAGAGGTTTCGGCCGACGGGAAGCTCGTCGAGTAGGGAAGACCAGCACTCCTTCTCGACCGTTCAACGCTTGCTCGCGCCGGTGCTGTCCACGCCAGCCCGGCCGTGAGGAGCTGCTTGTCGCGCCTGCGGGGGAGGGGGAGAGTCGCCCGGCGCCCTTCCCTTGCGGACACCTCCTCAGCAGAGCATCGGCGATCACATTTCAGCAAGCTGCCCGGTCTTAACAGTGAGAGCAACACGGAGGAGCCATGCAAAGAATTCTCATCGTCGGTGGAGGCTACGCCGGTTTCTACGCCGCCTGGCACCTCGAGAAGAAGGTGAACGCGAAGCGCGCGCAGATCACCATCGTCGAGCCGCGGCCATATATGACCTACCAGCCGTTCCTACCGGAGGTCGTCGCGGGGTCGGTGGAGCCCCGACATGTGGCTGTTTCCCTTCGGAGCAACCTCCGCCGCACGTCCGTGGTCCCCGGGCGGGTGGTTTCCATCACCCACGCGGACAAGCGAGTACTCGCGGAAATGCCCGACGGCTCGACCCGAACGCTGGACTACGACATCGTCGTCGTAACCGCAGGGGCGGTCACCCGAACATTCCCCATCGAGGGCATCGCGGAACACGCGATCGGATTGAAGACCGTGGAAGAGGCCGTCGCGGTCCGCGACCAGCTCCTCACCGCGTTCGAGCAGGCAGCCTGGCTTCCGGATGGACCGGAGCGCCGTCGTCTGCTGACGTTCACGGTCGTCGGGGGCGGCTTCTCCGGCGTGGAGGTTTTCGGGGAGATGCTCTCCTTGGCTTCTTCCCTGCTGAAGTCTTATGCCGAGCTGAAGTTCTCCGACCTGGCCTTCCACCTCATCGAAGCGAGCGGCCGCATTCTGCCCGAGGTGACCGAGCAGCCCGGCCGCTGGGTTGTCGAACACCTCACCCGACGCGGTGCCCACGTCCACCTCAACACACAGATGGTGTCGGCGCGGGGTGGCCGAGTCGTCCTGTCCACGGGCGAGGAGTACTTCACCAATGTCCTCGTCTGGGCGGCTGGCAACGCGGCGAATCCCGTGGTTGCTACGAACACCGATTTGCCGGTCGATGCGCGCGGGCTCCTCCTGACGAGACCGGACTTGCGCATTGGTACGAGCGAAGCCTTCGTCGAGGACGCATGGGCCGCTGGCGACAATGCCGCTGTACCCGACCTTGCTGTCGCCGTCAACGGAGCCCGAACAGTACCCAACGCCCAGCACGCCGTACGCCAAGGCAAGCTCCTGGCCAAGAATCTCGCGGCCGTGATGAAGGGCGAGGTCCCGAGGAATTACCTCCACCACAGCGCGGGAACGATCGCAACGCTGGGGCTCGGACACGGGATCTTCCAGTACCGCAGCATCGTCATCAAGGGGGTCCTGGCGTGGCTCATGCATCGCGGCTACCACGTACTCGCCGTGCCCACGTGGCAACGGAAGGCACGAGTGCTGGTGCTGTGGGTGGTGGCGTTCCTGTTCGGCCGCGACATCATCTCCTTGCAGTCGGTCCAGCAGCCCCGGGCGGCATTCCTGGCGGCACTGCCGCTTCCCTCGTCGCACGTCGCGGAACCGACCACGACAGCAGGAGTGGCCACCGCGGCGAACGCGACCCCGCCAGAGGCGCGTCGTGCCGGTTAATCGTCGCGCCAAGCCATTCACGGCGACGGCGTCGCAATACCTCCGGGAGCGTACGCCGTTCGGACGGAGGTACGCTGCGGTCGCAGCCGAGTTGCGTGGTCGAAGGGTCCCTCTGCACTGGACCAACCTTTTCGGCGTCATCACTCTGGCGAGCATCGCGGTGCTGTTCCTCACCGGCGTTCTACTGATGATCGTCTACGTGCCGTCGAGCGAACCTGTCCCCTATCGCGGACCGTACGCGCCCTTGCAGGGCGTTGAGGCCTCAGGAGCGTTCGTCTCAGTGATGCGGCTGTCCTTCGAAGTTCCCGGTGGCCTCCTGATCCGGCAGCTGCACCATTGGGCGGCGCTCCTCGTTCCTGCTTCGATCATGCTGCAGATGCTCGTCAGTTTCTTCACCGGCGCGTTCCGCCGTCCACGTCGGACGAGCTGGGTACTGCTGTTCCTGTTGTTCGTCATCGCGCTCGCCGGCGGCTGGAGCGGGTACGCGCTGCCCGATGACATGCTGTCCGGCTCAGGCCTTCGCATCGTTCAGGGCATCATGCTCGGCATCCCCCTCGTCGGCACCTGGTTGTCGATGTTGTTGTTCGGCGGCGAGTTCCCCGGCACCATCGTGGAGAACCTGTACGTGATCCACATTCTTGTGATTCCCGCCGGTGCCGTCGTGCTCGTCGCTGCCCGCGCGTGGGCGGCTTATCGCATCAAGCCGCCGCAGTTCGCCAGGAGAGGGCGTCGGGAGGACAACGTCGTGGGGGTGCCTCTCTTCCCGGTCGCCGTCGCTCGCGCCGGCGGTCTGTTTTCGATGGTTGCCGGCATCCTGGTCCTGATCGCTGCCACCGTCACGGTCAGCCCGATCTGGTTGTATGGGCCCGCAGATCCCGGCAACGTCTCGGCGGGAAGCCAGCCGGACTGGTACACCGGATTTCTCGACGGCGCCCTCCGGCTCGTTCCCCCCGGGTGGGAGTTCGTGCGGCTCGATCGCACGTGGTCGCTAGCGGTCTTGGCGCCGTTGGGTGTTATCGGGCTGTTCCTTCTCTCCGTTGTCGCCTATCCGTTCATTGAGGGGTGGATCTCTCGCGACAAGGCAGAGCATCACATCCTGGACCGCCCGCGAAACGTCGCCTCCCGCACAGGTCTGGGCGTTGCCGGGATCGTCTTCTACGGTGTCCTCTGGGTGGCGGCCAGCGCCGACATTCTCGCGCTGGTGTTCCGTCTGAGCTTGGAGTCGGTCATCATGACGCTCCAAATCACTTTAATCCTCGGACCTGTGTTCGCCTTTGTTCTGACGAGGCGCGTGTGTCTCGCTCTTCAGAAGAAGGATCGGGATCTTGTTCTGCACGGCTACGAGACCGGGCGTATCGTTCGGCTTCCTGGAGGCGAGTACGTGGAGGTGCACAACTCCGTTGACGACGACGAGCAGGAGCGACTGACTGCGCACTCGCACACCCTCGCTGCCGATGCGAGGCCCAACGACGCGGGGCAGCTCACTCTGCTGGAACGCGCCCGAGGAAAGTTGGCGGGCTGGTTTTTCGCGGACCGGATCGATATGCCCCCAAAGAATCACGCGATCAAGGAGAGGCCGAGTGTGGCGGAGCATCCCCAGAATGGGGTTCGTGCCGCTGCAGGGAAGCATCGCCGTAACCGTTTGAGTTTTACCAGATCACATAAGGGGTGACCGCGCGACGGGGTTTGCCGAAGTGCGGACACCCCTGTGGCGGGTTGTCGGTTCGGCCGTGCTCGCCGTCGCTCGAGGTTGCGAGAGGGGCTCCATCGCGAACGCTCTGGGAGTGACCCGCCACGCCAGAGGCGGCGGAGACACGTCCGAATGCCCGACCACGACCAGGAGGTTTGCAATGAATTCAGTTCGCCTTGAGACCCCGGCCGGGATCGAGGCTCGGCTCGGTGCCGACCCGCGGGCGTCGGCCTGGGACCGGCATCGCACCCTCGCCAGAGAGCTTGTAGCGGTGCGATTCGGCGTGGAGAGGCAGGCGGTCGGCGTTCTGCGAGAAGCGCCTGCGGGCTTTGGGTCTGAGCAGCAATCCTTTGCCGAGATCGCCCATACGAGGATTCCCTTGAAGATGCGCACCGTGCACTTCGGAGCCGCAACGGTAGTTGCTCTCGTGGAACCCGGCGTCCGGCTCGGACTAGACCTACGCGACCCTTATCCCGATGAGGGCGCGGTGGCCGAGATGCAATTGCATTCGCACCTGTTCGACGAGGACAACGTCGATTCGTTGTTGCGGCACTGGACGAAGGTGCAGGCTGTTCTCGACGCCGACGGCCGCGGCGCACGGCTCAGGCCCGAGTACGTCAGATTGGACCCCCTACGCTCCACGGGGTGGGTCCCCGACATGAGAGCCCACTATTCATTGCTCGACCTATCGCGAGACGGGTGGATCATCACGTTCGCGCTGCAGAGAACCTGACCAGTTTGTAGCAGGTAAGGCGATGTGCGGCCGGGTTTCCCGAGGGCCGGTGCGAGCGGCGCTGGAGCGTTATCTCGGCCTACGGGACGCCGATGCCGGGTGTCGTGCGGTTCACCGTCGGCGACGCCGCGCCCCACCCCAATCCGTTGAACACCGGCCTGTCGCCGGCAGAGGCTTCCGGGATTCGCGTTGCGGCGCTAGGAGGGTCATGCGTGGGAACGACGGCACGGGAGCTCGCGCCCGGGAGAGACCACATCATGCTTATGAACGTGCTCGATCCCATCGCCCCCCCGCGGGGACAGCGGAACCATGCTTACGTTCGGGGACAAATCCGTGTGCGCATTCGTTGCCCCATCTAACCGTTCCTCTGAGGGGACCAGGAGCGCGTGGGGTCTTTACTCGGGAGCGGAAGCGGGCGCGGTGCTCTCGCCGACGCCGGCGCCGTCGCCGTCGCGGTCGACGACCGATAGTGACCGACGTTCGCGCCCCTCAGCTACGCGCATCAAGTCGAGGCCAGTACGGCGGGTGAGTACCGGAGGCGTGTGGCCGGCCTGTCGTGCCGGCGACGACGTGACGCCTCGCGGCACCGTTGCCCCGCGAACGCGAACTTCATCGTGCGCTTTCTTCTCCGGAGCCGGTTCTCCTAGGGCGAGGTGTGCGTACAGGCAAGACCAGAAGGACACCGAGGATGGCACTCACTCCGAGGCTGAGCGCTGTTCCGACGACATCGACCGGTCCGCCGATGATGTGGCTTACGTGGTAAGCCAGGTGCAGTACTCCGAACACCGCCCAGCCGAGTCCGGCGACGCGTCCGACCGTCGCCGTCTTGGACAGGAATCCCGCCATACTGATCGCGGTCAGGGCCAGGTAGAAACTTCCGATGTCCCGGATGAGGTGCTCGTTTTCGGCGCCGTCGAGCCTGATCCAGGTGAGCCCGAATCCGGGGAACGACGTGTAGAACGCGTGCGGGAAAAACTGCGCCCACAGACCCACGTAAAGGCCGATGAGGATGGTGAGGGCCAGGACCACTCGTCGAGAAGTATTGTCCATATCTATCAAGACAGCCTCGCCGGCCGGACTGTGAGGGCGGACGGCCGTTTGATCTGTTCGGTCGCACCGGAGTCTGGCATCGGTGCACTGCGCTGGCTGAAGGCACATGTCGCTGGGGACCTGCGGAGATGCTGCCCGCAGGGTGAGGCACAGGCCCCGACCGAGGATTCCCTGCTCCGTTGCAGCCTCCCGTACGGACCGGCGGTGGCTGCGACGTCGCGAGGAGGTCCGCCTAACGCTCGCGGGGCGGGCTTTGATTCCCTCACAAATGAGCGGTGTTTGCGGTCCTAACTAGAGACCCCATTCAACCGCGGGGCGAACCGGACCCAGCTAGGAGATCCCCGTCGCGCCGACGGGCGGAGGTGCAAGATGTCGGTCATCAGCAGACGTGACAGTGTGCGTCAACGCGCTCGCGCGTCCTCCCGCTGGGACACCTTTTGGGAATGGTTCGCTCGGCCGGTGCACTACAGCGCCGTGCGCAGCCTACGGGTCGCGGCACAGGAAGGCGACGCTCCGCGGCTCGAATCCCTTCTTCACGCCGATGTGGCTGTCGTGGTCGTTTCCGATGCGGGAGCAAACCCCGGAATGCTGACCGCGCGAGGACCCCGAGACGCGACCGGACTGCTGATTCATGGCATGGCGGCTCAACCGGGAGCCTCCGTCGTGGAGCGTTCTGTGAACGGTCAGGCCGGCCTTGTAGTGACCTCGCATGGGCGGGCCTCGGCCATGATCACCGTGGACTTCACAGGGCGGCTTGTCAGCATGGTTTGGGTGGCGTTGCGGCCTGAGTTGTTACGGCATTGGAACTCTGTGTGAGGCCGCCGCCCTCGACGAGATTCGGAACGCGGTCACGTCAGTTCGAATCCCTCTGTCTCCGCGCAGCTATTTGGCCCAAGATCCCTTGGAAACACTGGGGTCACGGGCCATAGCTTTCTCGTAGGACGGCTGTTTGCGTAAGGATTGCGTAAACCCGGTCGCGGAACGCGTCGAACGGCACCACGCGTGGAGCTGTCGGCCTGCTCAGTCCTCGCTGAATATTCCTCGGATGCCAGCATTCTCGGCGGCGCGGTCGAGCGCACTCGAGACGGCGTCGAGGTCGGCTTCGAAGAGGTCCGAGTACACGGCGGTGTTGGTGTCGGTTGTGCGGGCTTCGCCGTAGGGGGTGTAGGAGTAGCCACCCGCGTAGGTGCCTGTTTCGGTGAAGATACCGACGACGGAGCCGAGGTGGTCGTGGATGTAGTACTTGTGGGAGTCGTCTGACCCGCCTAGGACGCCTACGGCGTCCCCGGCGGGTGTGCGGACGTAGTTGTCGACGGTGGTCCCGCTGGTGCGTTGCATGAGGCCGAGGGCGCCGCTGTTAAACGTGACGCTGCCTTGGGAAAGGCGGTCGGTGTTTCCGGTGCCGAAGTAGGTTCTGTTGTTGCTGCCGAGCGCGGTCAGCTGGCCGCGGTCTCCGAACGTTCCTGTGGTGCCGGTGAGGCCGTTGCGGGTCTGGTTCTCGGCGGCGTCGTAGGTCCAGGTGGTGGTTTGTCCGGTAGCCGCGGTGATTTGGTTGGCCGCGTCGTACGTGTAGTCGATGGTTCCCGCGGTGGCACCGGTGGCACCAGCTCGGATCTGCTGCGTCCGGTTGCTGTTGTTGTCATAGGTGTACGCCCACGACGCTGTCGTCGTCGACCCGGATTCTTCTTGGGCCAGGGTGAGGCGGTTACGGGAGTCGTGGGTGTAGCTGGTGGCCGCGCCCGCGGTGATTCCTTGCTCCTTATGTGCTGTCCGGGCCTGCACGTTGACCCGGTCTCCGGTGCGCGACTCGTTCTCCTTCCACAGCGAACGTCCGCACCTCTACTTCAACCACACCTCGTCGGCGGCGCGAGGAGTGTGGTCTGTAATCGGCCGCCGAGGGGAACAGGGCGGCGAGGGGGCCAGCGCGAGCCGGGGCACGCCGATCATTTCCGCCGTCGAGGTGCTGTCGATGATGGGCTCGCTGCGCGCGCGGCCAGAGTTGATCCGGATACGACGAAGCGCTGGCCCGAAAAGGGGCCAGCGCTCCGTCGGACGTTCGCCCGGGTATCAGTGTCACTTAGCGGCGAGATATCCGCCGTCCGCGACGACCGTCTGCGCGGTGATGGCGCGAGAAGCCGGCGAAGACAGGAAGACTACGACCTCGGCGATGTCCGAGGGCTCCATGAGGTGACCCTGCGGCGTCTGCGAGATCCAGGTGCTCATGATCTCGGGATCACTCGCCCCGACGTCTTTGAGCAGCTCGGTGTTCGTGTAACCGGGGGCCACCGCGTTCACCCGGACGCCGCGGGAGGCCCACTCGACTCCGAGGGTGCGCGACAGTGCGACGATAGCGGCCTTAGTCGCGTCGTAACTGGCGTGCACCTCCGGCCGGGGTGCCGCGAAGGCGGTGATCGAGGAAATGTTGACGATCGTGCCCTTCGTCTTGAAGAGCTCGGGCGCGAACTCTCGACATCCATAGAAGGTGCCGGTCAGGTTCAGATCGACCACTCGCTTCCACACATCGTCAGGCTGCTCGGCGGACGCCCCGTCCAGCGACATTCCCGCACAGTTCACGAGATGATCCACTCTGCCGAATCGCTCGACGGTGGCGGCGACGAGCGCCTTTACCGAGGTGGAATCGGTTACATCGACCGAGATGCCTACGAGCTCGGACCCAACTTCGGCCGCGATCTCCGCCGCGGTGCGTTCGGCCGCGTCCTGGCGAATGTCGGCGACGACGACCCTTACGCCATGACGTGCGAACGCCGTGGCGATTGCACGTCCAATTCCTCCCGCCGCGCCTGTGACGACGGCGGTGCGCGTAGTTGCGCTCATGTGGTCCTCCTCGACCTCTGCCACTCGGCTCGTCGGGAGCGACGAACGCCGTAAACATCCTGCCACACTGTTCACTCACAACACACAGCTCCCCCGCCGCGGACTTGACAACACGGGGCGAGCCGGGTTCAGTAAGCGATGTCAGTTCACTACAGGTGCACACTCGGCTGACCGAGAGCACCGGTCAGACCCGAAAGAACGGCGGCAATGGAGCCTTCCAGCCTCCTCGAGATGCGCGGCATCACCAAGGACTTCTCCGGCATCAAGGCGTTGAGCGACGTCACGATCGATCTCCGCGCGAACGAGGTCTTGGCGATCTGCGGCGAGAACGGTGCCGGCAAGTCCACCTTGATGAAGGTGCTCAGCGGTGTGTACCCGCACGGCAGCTACGACGGGCAGATCCTCCTCGATGGGCAGCCGGTCGAAATGGCGGGCATCGCCCAGAGCGAGCGGCTCGGCATCGTCATCATCCACCAGGAACTCGCCCTTACCGACAACATGTCCATCGCCGAGAACATCTATCTCGGCAATGAGGTCAAGGGTGCGTTCGGGCTGATCGACTGGGAGGAGACACATCGACGCGCGGCCGAGCTGCTGAAGACCGTCGGTCTCCGCGAGAAGCCGTCGACGCCTGTCGCCGAGCTCGGTGTGGGCAAACAGCAGCTTGTCGAGATCGCCAAGGCTTTTAGCAAGGACGTCCGCATCCTGATCCTCGACGAGCCGACCTCGGCGCTCAACGAGGAGGAGTCGGAGCACCTCCTCGGCCTGGTGGCGGACCTCAAGAAGCGCGGCATCGCCTCCATCATCATCAGCCACAAGCTCAACGAGGTCGAAGAGATCGCCGACCGGGTCACCGTGATCCGAGACGGCTCGGTCGTCGAGACGCTGACGAAAGCGGAGATCTCGCAGCCTCGGATCATCCGTGGAATGGTCGGACGCGACATCAACCACCTCTTCCCCGACCGCGTCGAGCGTGAACTCGGCGACGAAGCCTTCAGCATCGACTCGTGGAGCGTCCGCGACCCCGCCGACCCCGATCGCTTCAAGGTGCGCGACGCGTCGCTGACCGTCCGCGCCAGCGAGATCGTCGGCATCTGCGGACTCATGGGCGCGGGCCGCACCGAGCTCGCGCTCAGCGTGTTCGGTCGCTCCTACGGCGTGGGCATCTCGGGAGAGGTGCGCGTTGACGGCTCCGTCCGCGACGTCTCCACCGTGAGCAAGGCGATCGGCGCGGGCCTCGCCTACGCGACCGAGGACCGGAAGACTCTGGGCCTGCACTTGGACGACGATGTCGTACGCAACATCAGCCTGCCGAACCTGCGGCGCTTCTCGCGCAACGGCCTGGTGGACGAAGACGCGGAGATCCACGCCGCGAACGGTTTCAAGACTTCGATGCGCATCAAGACACCCTCCATCTTCGAGCCGGTCGGCCAACTCTCGGGCGGGAACCAGCAGAAGGTCGTGCTGAGCAAGTGGATCTACACCGACCCGCGCGTGCTGATCCTCGACGAACCGACCCGTGGAATCGACGTCGGAGCCAAGTTCGAGATCTACGCGATCATTCAAGAGCTGGCGGCGAGCGGCAAGGCGATTCTGTTCATCTCTTCCGAGCTACCCGAGCTGCTCGGCGTCTGCGACCGCATCATCGCGATGCACGAGGGCGAGATCACCGGAGAACTGCCGATCGACGACGCCACACCCGAAAAGCTCATGGAGCTGATGACCCTCGAGAGGACGCGCCATGTCAACTAGTGGCACCACCCGCCTTGCGCCGCAGGACCAGGACGGATTGGTGCGGACGACGAACCTCGTCTCGCGCGTCGGCCGCTTCCTTAACAAATACAGCATGGCTGTCGCACTGATCGTCGTGATCACGGTCTTCGCGTTTTCGACCGACGGAATCCTGCTTCGCGAGCAGAACATCTCAAACATCGTCACTCAGAACGGTTACATCCTCATCCTCGCCATCGGAATGGTGATGGTGATCATCGGCGGTCACATCGACCTATCGGTCGGCTCGCTCGCCGGGCTATCCGGGGCGGTCGCGGCGATCCTCATGATGCAGTGGCGCCTGGACTGGTGGCTCGCCGTCATCCTGGCGCTCGTCGTCGGCGCCACTGCCGGCGCGTTCCAGGGATATTGGATCGCGTTCGCGCGCGTGCCGTCGTTCATCGTCACGCTCGCGGGCATGCTCATCTTCCGTGGGCTCACGCTCGCCCTGATAGGCGGTAACAACATCGGCTCGCTGCCGGAACCCTTCGTGTTCCTGGGCGCCGGGTACATCAATCTCGGTTCCGGGTCCGGTCCCGACATCGTCACGATGGCCATCGGTGTCCTGATCGCCGCGACGATCGTGTGGTGGCAGGTCGCGAGCCGGCGCCGCAAGGCCCGGCATGGCGAGCCGGCGGGCAATCTCATCGGATTCATCATCGGGCTGGCCCTCGTGTCTATCGCGATTCTCGCGGTGACCTACGCCCTGGCCAGTTTTCGCGGCCTTCCCGTCGTCTTGCTCATCCTCATCGTGCTCGCCGCCGGGTACACAATTCTGATGACGCGTTCGGTCATCGGCCGGCACATCTTCGCGGTGGGCAGCAACCGCCGTGCGGCGCAGCTGTCCGGCGTGAAAGATCGTCGCGTCGACTTTTTCCTCTTCGTCAACATGGGTGTCTTGGCAGCACTGGCCGGCATCATCCTCACCGCTCGACTGAACCTCGCCACCTCGGGTGCCGGTGCGGGCTTCGAGCTGGAAGCCATCGCCGCGGCATTCGTGGGCGGTGCTGCCGTTCAGGGCGGTGTCGGCTCCATCGCCGGAGCGCTCGTCGGGGGCCTCACGATCGGCATCATCAACAACGGCATGTCGATCATGGGTCTCGGGACGCAGTGGCAGCAGACCGTGCTCGGCATCGTCGTCCTGCTGTTCGTGGCGTTCGACATCTGGAACAAGAGTCGTCGGGTGCCGCGCGCCGTCTGAAGGATTTCCTCCCCAACTTCGCCTGAGAGGGCGGATCGTCCCATCCGAAACACAGCACAGAAAGACGAGACGCTATGAAGCTCAGTTCCGTAGCCCAGGGCCTTCCGGTCCGCCGGACGTTGGCAGTCGCCGCAACCACGGTTGTCCTCGCGGCGGGACTCGCCGCCTGCAGCGGCGGATCCGGCTCCGGCGGCGACGGTGAAGGCACGGTCGGCATCCTGATGCCGGGTGTCACCAGCGTCCGCTGGCAACTCGAAGCGGACGTCATGACTGACACGTTCGAGGAGCGCGGTTATGACACCACCGTGCAGTTCGCCAATGACGACGCGTCCACGCAGGTCCAGCAGATGGAGGACATGATCACGTCGGGCGTGAATGCGCTCGTCGTCGTCGCCGTGGATGCGCAGTCGCTCAATGGGCCGCTCGCCGACGCGGAGGCATCGGACATCCCGGTACTCGCCTACACGCGTCTGCTGCAGGACACCGATGCCGTCGACTACTACACGACCTTCGACTACACCGCGTACGGCGCCGCCAGCGGGCACTCGATCCTCACGGCGCTCGGTGTCGAGGACGCAGACGGCAACCCGACGGGCGAGACGGGGCCGTTCAACATCGAGATCGTTAACGGCAGCCCGACCGACTCGGTCGCGTACGACATGTTCGACGGTTACCTCGAAACGATCAAGCCCTACGTCGACGAGGGCGTCATCAACATCCCGTCCGGTCAGACCGAGTTCGACCAGACAGCGGTGCCGAACTTCACCGCGGAGGGCGCACAGAGCCGCATCGAGGACCTCGTGACGGCGAACTACTCCGACGGGACGAAGCTCGACGCCGTCTGGGTGCCCTTCGACGGAATGACCCGTGGTGTCATCGCCGGACTGAAATCCTCGGGACTGCAGCCGGGCACCGAAGACTGGCCGATTCTGCCCGGGGGTGACGGCGAGCTCGATTCAATCAAGCTGATCCTCTCCGGCGAGCAGTACTCCTCCGCCTGGATCGACGTCATCACCCTCGCCGAGGGTGCCGCGAGCATGGTCGCGGACGTGCTCGACGGCGGCGACTGGCCCGAGCCCGACACCACCTTCGATAACAACAACTTCGAAGTGCCGGCGAAGCTCTTCCCCGTTGTGAACGTCACGAAGGACAACGTTCAGGAAGTCCTGGTCGACAGCGGCTTCTACTCGGCGGAGGACCTCGGTCTCTGACCGGCGTCAGGAAGCCGACCATCCCTGCGTCCCCGTCGGTGTCGCTGCGCGGCAACGACGGGGACCTCGATCCCCACTTCGCAGGGGCATCATTAAAGCCGCTGTCTTCCATGCCGACCACGACATCCGCGTGACGGATGTCCAGGCACCCGGGCGCGTGGGGCCTCGCGATGTGCTGCTGAAGCCGTGCTGGTGCGGAATCTGCGGAACCGACCTGCACGAGTACGCGCAGGGACCGATCGTGATCCCCAGCAAGCCCACCCGTTAAACGGCTCGATCGCACCGCAGATCCTCGGTCACGAGTTCTCCGCCGAGGTGATCGAGGTCGGATCCGAGGTCAGTCACGTCCGTGCGGGCCAGCGCGTGTCGGTGATGCCCCTGCTCTTCTGCGGCGAGTGCGACTTCTGTCGGCGCGCCCTGAACCACTTGTGCCAGCGCATGGCCTGCATCGAACTGAGCTACGCCTGGGGGGCCTCGCCGAGGTCGCGATCGTTCCCGCCGCGAACGTCAGCGTGCTTCCCGGCGAGGTGTCCGACCTCCAGGGCGCCCTGGTCGAGCCCGGAGCGGCTACTTCGGGGAGGCCCAGATAGCACGAAAACCCGAGTCAGAGCGCTCTGCGGCCCCAACACGACGATCGTCCAGCGGCGGACCGCGGAGACCCGAAGATGGGTACTCGCGGCCAGAACTGCGGTGAGCCGACGCTGCGGATGGGGCGCCGCGACCTGCGAGTTGACCCCCAGGTGACCCCGAGCATCTCGAGGAGGGGATCGACCTGAGTGTCCTTGAGTGCACTGCGTGTCAAGCGAGCCTGGCGACGATTCTGGGAATCGGCTGATCACCAGTCCAATTCGAGATGGGTTTCCACTAGATCGGTGCGGCGGTCCGGCCCAAATTGAGCTTGGGAGACACCCTGCTAAGGTGGAGTCCCCTTACGGGGACCGAGGGTTCGAATCCCTCCGTCTCCGCAAAAGAATGCCTGGCCCGGCCTGGATTCCCGTCGAGGACGCTTCCGATTGCCTGGCGTCATTCGACCTCATTTCGGGGGGTGAAGTGACCACTGCGGGGGTCACCGGTGGGGCCACCTACACTCGGAGCATGGGGCGCCCGCCCGCGTGAACTCGCGGTTCGAGGCGGTCTCGGCATCGTCGGCAGCGGGTGGCCCGCCATCCGTCACAGGTGGTGCACTTCGTCGCCATATCGGCGACTGACCTCCGATTCTCGACGTGGACCTCGAGCGAGGTGTCCCCCAGGTGTCTCCCGCCTCGCTGCAGAGGTGCGCGCAGCCGTGAGTCTCGTCTGCGCGACCCGGGCTCACGCAGCCGTCTCAAAGGCCGACATGCACCTGACGTGCCAGGGCCCGGCTCTGCGGTGAGAGCCGGACCCTGGCACGGTCATTTCAGTCTGGGTCGCACACGAGTCGTGGACGACCTCCGTAGTCCGGCTACGCAGCGCCGATAGCGGTCACGAGTGTCGGGCGAGGTTCGCCCGCAGGACCTCTTCGAGATTCAACTCCGCCTCCCGCGTGGGAATCCCGGCGGCGAGTGCCGCCGCGGCAAGCTCCCCAGACGCGGGGGTGAAGGTCACCCCGAGCAGGCGGTCCTCCGCGCGCAGTGCGTCCTCGAGCGTGCCGTCCGCCGCGTCGATCGCTTCGGTCGCTGCGGCGCGGACACCGTCGGGCAGAGTCGCGATGATCCGTGCGACCCGATCGACGAATTCGTCCAGCTCTGCGGCGGGCAGGGCTCGGTTCACCCATCCCCACCGCTCGGCGGTCGCCGCGTCGACGAGCTCGCCCGTCAGCACGACCTCGAGGGCGCGCGCGCGACCCACGAGGCGGGGGAGGTGGGCAGTTGCACCAGATCCCGGAACGATGCCGATCAGCGCTTCGAACTGGCCGAACGCCGCCGTCTCGAGGGCCGCGAATCGCAGATCCAGGCTGGAGGCCAGTTCGGATCCACCTCCGCGGGCAAATCCCGCGACCTTGGCGATGGTGGTCTGAGGCAGACGCCGCCAGCGTTCATGGAGCCGCATCATCGGTCCGGTCCCGACGAGCGTCTCCTCCGCGATCGGGAGGGCGGCGTACGTCGCGGGGTCCTTCACGAATGTGAGGTCACCGTGTGCCATGAAGAACTCCGGATTGGAGCTCTGGAGCACAATGACGTGCAGGTCGGTATCGTTCTCCGCCGATGCTGCGACGGCGTCCAGGTCGATCAGGAGCTGGGCCGTAATCAGGTTGACGGGCGGAACATCCATCGAAACCCACAGGACTCCGTCCTGGCGCTTGAGATGGAGGGTGGGCAGGGACTGTTCAGTCATGAGATTCCTTAACGTGAGGTATCTCTGGTATACCTGGTACATGATGGGTACTTCAACGAAACCTGGTATCGGCGAGGATCGCACCAATCGCGACACCATCGTCGGCCCTCAGCGCGAGCTCCTCGATCAGCTACTGGACAAGTGGGGTCAGCTGCTGCTGGCCGCGG
This sequence comes from Microbacterium sp. Z10_103, assembly GCF_058310455.1. NCBI lineage: Bacteria > Bacillati > Actinomycetota > Actinomycetes > Micrococcales > Microbacteriaceae > Microbacterium > Microbacterium sp. Z10_103. The sequence continues at coordinate 2,708,706 of NZ_JBZEGK010000001.1, read as the reverse complement.
TGTGCCACCAGCCGCGACGCTTCAACGAGCTCAAGCGAGAGCTCGATGGGGTCACTCAGAAGTCGCTCACCCAGGCGCTGCGGCGCTTGGAGCGCAACGGCCTCGTTGAGCGCCGGGTGCTGACGCAACGCCCGATTGCTGTGGAGTACCGGATCACGCCGCTGGGTCGCACGCTCGAGGAGCCCTTCTTGACCCTGCGCGCCTGGACGGTCGACCACCTGGCCGAAGTCGAACGGCACAGGGACGCATACGACGAGGCAACCGGCGCCACCCCCGCCTGGTGACTCCAGCCCCCCGTTCGGTGCGACACCTCGTGACAGCACGGGACCGTTTCGGCTGGGAGCCTGAGGCGCGCGCTGAACCAGCGTGTTCCGCGCCGGTGTGCAATCTTCTACGTGGTGGTGGTTGCCCTCGCACGCCTAGTCCGGGGGCTGGGCTATCGGGTGCGACGCTGTGCTGGTGTGGGGCGTGCGACCTTCCCGCCGAGGTCGCACGGCCCACGGATGATCAGAAGGCTGACGTGGTCTTCGACGGTATTGGCAAGAAGACGCCGTTCGCCCTGGACTGCCCAGCACTGGGCGCCACCACCTAGCGACTCGTGGGGGCATGCTCCGCTGAGGCGTGCCACACCAACTCGTCGCGTCGGCGCAGAACCTCCTGATGCAGGGCCAGGCGAACGGCTCGTACGTCCACCCGATCGATGGACTGCTTGCGAAAGGCGAGAGAGACATCGGCTCGCGCGGGAGGCATTCTGGCGGACACCCGCCACAATTCGGGTGCGGTGTCAGCGATGAACTTGGGCAGCAGTGCAACTCCCGCGCCCTGCCGGGCGGCCTCGAGCAGCGCGAAGATGTTGGTCGACGCGAAAGCGACCGACGCGCCAGGTACGTAGGAGCGTATCTCGTGCTCCTTCACGCGTTCCAGCGAGTCGATCATGTAGATCAGTGGATGGTGCGCCAGGTCCTCGGCGGATCCGGGGTCACCGTGCTCGGCCAGGTAGGCGGCGCTTGCGTAGAAGGCTGAGTCGTATCGGCAGAGCTTCTCGGTGAAGAGGGCCGACGAAGGAGGTGCTCCCAGAATCAGGGCGATGTCGAAGTTTGTCTGTCGAAGGGTGAGGTGCTGGGCACCTGTCACCAACTCGACGTTGAGTCCGGGATGCTGCACACGCAGCCTGGTGAGCGCGGGAGTGACGAAACGCGCGCCGAACCCGTCCGCGGCCGAAAGCCGGATTGTTCCACTGATCCCGTCGGTGGCGACCCCTGCGATGGACTGCGCGGCCCGTTCCACGGCAATCTGGATGGTCCGCGCGTGCTCGGCGACCCTTCTCCCTTCTTCCGTCAGTACCCACCCCTCATGACCGCGCCCCACCAGGCGTGCACCCAGCGCCGTCTCAAGCGCCCGCAACCGTCTTGAGACGGTGCTGTGGTCCACACCGAGGCTGCGAGCCGCCCCCACCAAGCGACCCGTGTCCGCCACCGCCGCCAGGTATCGAAGATCATCTGCGCGGATGCTACGGATGTCGATCTCATGTGCCATTGTTGGGCCTCCGTTGCGCAAGAGTGCAGAGACGTTGTGCGCTTCTGCCCCTTTTTCTCGCCGTTGCCGCACTCCTACAGTCGGAGCGTGGCCGTCGGGCGACCAGCCATTCAACGCGGAGATGAATGTCGGAGCACGCCGCGTCCGCTTGAGGATCGGCACAACCACCAACCCACGCCGGAAGCAAGGAGCGATCGTGCACGTATTCATCATTGGCGTCACCGGTGGCGTCGGCTCGTTGGTCGCGCGTGACCTGCGGAGGGGAGGAGACTCCGTCACCGGACTCGTGCGGGCGGAATCCCAGCGAGACTCGCTCGCCGCCATCGGAGCGAGCGCCCAGATCGGCGATCTCATCGCCCTCACGGCGGAGCACCTGGCCGCCATGATCGGGACGGCCGACAGCATCGTCTTCGCTGCCGGCGCGAGCGGAGGAGGCCGGGATGCGACCACCGCGATCGACGGTGACGGTGTGGCCAAGGCCATCGCCGCCGCACAACTCACCGGGCGCCGCATCCGGTTCGTGCTGGTGTCGGTCTTCCCGGAGGCCTGGCGTGAGCGGAATCTGGGGGAGGGTTTCGACCACTACATTCACGTGAAGAAGACGGCCGATATCGCCCTCTCGCAAAGCGGACTCGACTGGGTGATCCTTCGCCCATCCGCCCTGCAGGATGGGCCGGGCGAAGGATCGGTGGCGCTGGGCTTGGCGGAGATCCACGACGAGATCGCCCGCGCCGACGTCGCGGCGGCTCTGGTGGAGATCCTTCACGAGCCGCGTATCACTCAGGAGATCCTCGAAGTGACGGCGGGGGACGTTCCCATTCGCCAGGCCGTCGCGGGCGTCATTCGCACGGGCGGGAGCCTGCCAAACGGGTGACGCCGGCCCGACGAGGCTTGCAACTGACCGGCGTCGTCCGCACGGGCGGGAAGCTGCCATACGTATGACGCCGGTCAGTCGGGCTCGTCGAACGTGATGATCTGACGGATGGCACGTCCGTCGGCCAAGTCGTCCATGGCCTGATTGATACCCACGAGGGTCGTGCGCCCGGAGATCAACTGCTCCACGGGGAGGCGCCCGTCGCGCCACAGCTGGGCGTACGCGGGAATGTCCCTGGACGGCACCGCCGATCCGAGGTAGCTGCCCTCGATGCGGCGCGCCTCCGCGGTGATCACAAGGGGATTGATGACGGCCTCGGCACGGGGATGGGGCAGTCCGACTGTCACCGTCGTGCCGCCGACGGCCGTCAACGCGATCGCGGTCTCGAACGCGCGCGTGTTCCCGGCCGCTTCGATCACGATGGGGGCTCTGATCCCCGCCTCCAGCGCCTCGGCGGGGGTCAGAGCTTGGGAAGCACCCAGTCGCAGCGCGTGTTCGAGTTTCTCCGGTACCGCGTCGACCCCGATGACCGCGCCGTTGCCGAGGGAGACGGCCGTGATGAGCGCCGCCATCCCCACGCCGCCCAGGCCCACCACGAGAACGCTGTCACCAGGCTGGGGTCGACCCGTGTTGATGACGGCGCCGCCGCCGGTGAGGACGGCGCATCCGAGCACGGCCGCGACATCGGGCGGGACGTCGTTGCCGACAGGCACGACCGAGCGGCGGTCCACGACAGCGTGGGTGGCGAAACCGGAGACGCCGAGATGGTGATGCACCTCTTCGCCGTCCAGGTGCAGCCGGCGAGAGCCGCTCATCAGCGTGCCCGCCGTGTTCGCCGCCGTGCCGCGCTCGCACGGCAAACGGCCGTCGGTGAGGCAGGCCGGGCATTGCCCGCACCGTGGCAGGAACGCCATGACGACCCGTTGCCCGACGGTGAGGTCGTCGACTCCCTCGCCGAGATCGATCACGATGCCTGCCGCCTCATGCCCGAGCAGCATAGGCAACGGGCGCACCCGGTTGCCGTCGACGACCGACAGGTCCGAATGACACAGTCCGGCCGCCTCGATCTTGACGAGCAGCTCGCCGGGCCCGGGCGGGTCGAGTTCGAGATCCCGGATGGTGATGGGTGCGGAGGCGGCGAAGGGTCGGGGCCGCCCGGCGTCTTCGAGGACGGCGCCAGTGATTCTCATGTTCTCTTCCTGCCTTCGAGTGGTCTCAGCCGTGGAGGGTCGGGTCGAGGGCGAGGTACTTGGTCTCCAAGTACTCGTCGATGCCGAAGTGGCCTCCCTCGCGGCCAAGCCCTGACGCCTTGAGGCCGCCGAAGGGCGCGCCGGCCTCGGACACCAACCCGCGGTTCACTCCGATCATGCCCGCCTCGATACGGGCCGTCGCGTCCAGCGCGCGGGAGAGATCCTGCGTGTAGACGAACGCCGCCAACCCGTAGGGCGTCGCGTTGGCCTTCTCGATCGCTTCGTCGTCGGACGAGACCACGGTCACTGTCGCGACCGGCCCGAAGATCTCTTCGCGGATGATGGACGCGGAATCGGGGACGTCGGTGAGAACAGTCGGCTCGTAGAAGTAGCCCTCGCCGGGGATGATGCGACCCCCCGTATGTACACGCGCACCCGATGCCACGGCGTCTTCGACGAGCCCGTGGATGCGGAGGCGCTGGCGCTCATCGATGATGGGGCCGATGCCCAGGGCGGTGTCGGTTCCACCGCCCACGGGGAGCGCTTTCGTGCGCTGCACGAAAGCGTCGATGAATTGGTCAGCGACGGCTTCGTGCACGATGAAGCGGTTGGCCGCGACGCACGATTGCCCGCTGTTGCGGAATTTCGCGATCATCGCCCCGTCGACGGCCGAGGGGACATGCGCGTGCTCGAGGACGAGGAAGGGACCGTTCCCCCCGAGCTCCATGGACGAGCGCAGCACATGGGCGGAGGCCTGCTCGAGCAGTCGGGAGCCGACCGCCGTGGACCCCGTGAAGCTGACCTTCCGCAACCGCGGATCGGCCATCAGTGTTTCGGACACCGCTGCCGCACGCGTCGTCGGCAGCAGGTTCACCACGCCGTCCGGGACGCCCGCCTGCTCGAGCACCTCGACGAGAAGAGCCATGGTCAGCGGCGTCTGCGCCGCGGGCTTGATGATGGTCGTGCAGCCGGCGGCGAGAGCGGCTCCGAGCTTGCGCGTGCCCATCGCAAGCGGGAAGTTCCACGGCGTGATGAGCAGCGACGGACCGACCGGCACGCGCGTCGTCGCGATCATGAAGTCACCGCGTGGCGATGAGCCGAACTCGCCGTGCACATGTGCTGCTTGCTCCCCGAACCAGCGCAGGAACTCGGCGCCGTAGTCGACCTCGGCGAGGGACTGGGTGAATGGGCGCCCGACCTCGGCCGAGATCACGGCGGCGAACTCCTCCCTTCGCGTCGTGACGGCCGCGAAGGCAGCCTGCAGAATCGTCGCGCGCTCACGAGCAGACGTGCGCGCCCATCCGGGCTGCGCGGCATCCGCGCTGCGCAAGGCCGATACGGCGTCGTCGGGCGTCGCGTCCGCCACGGTGGTGAGGAGCCTGCCCGATCCTGGGTCGATCACTTCGAAGCGGGAGGTGTCGGAGGCGTCCTGCCAGTGACCGGAGATGTGGAGTCCGGTCGTCACCCGCGTGCCCGCGACGATGGCGCTGGCCTCCGACAAGGATGTGGTGCTCATGATCCTGCTGTCCTCTCCGCGGCAATGTCGTGAACCGTCGCCGGGATAGCCGGTTCACATTTGGAACTTGGATCCCGAATGTGAAACAGAGGTTGACACAGTGATCACCACCGTGTCAACAGCAGGATCTCAGCTGAGAGACATGCGGCGTGCGGCGTCCAGCGCGGCCTCGCGGATAGCGGGGAGCCGGTCGGCGGGGAGGTCGGCGCGCGGTATGCATACCGTGACGGCGCCGAGCACGTCACGACTGCGTCCCCATATGGGAGCTGCCAGGCACGAGAGATTCGCCGTCGATTCTTCGGACTCCGTCGCGTACCCGAGCCGGCGTACCTCGTCGAGTTGGTCCAGGAGCTGGTCCCGGTCGGTGACCGTGCGCGGTGTCAGGGCGGGCAGGCCTCCGGCCATAGTCTCGTGGAGCGCCTGTTCGTCGGAGAACGCCAGGATCGCCTTGCCGGTGGCGCTGGCGTGGGCCGGGAGCGTCCGGCCGGCGTAGCTGACGAGGCGCACTGGCTTCGTGGACTCGATCCCGGTCAGGAAGGTGACTTCGCTCCCGGTGAGGACGCCGAACTGCGCGGTTTCGTTGAGCGGCCGCAATACCGGTGCCGCTTTGTCGTGGAACCTGCTCACCAGCAGCGGCGTCTGGGAGATCCGCGCATAGTCGTCGAACTTCTGACCGAGACGGTATCGACGATCCCCCTCTCCGCGTCGGACGGCGCCTTCCATCTCGAGTGCGCGTAAGAGCCGGAAGACGCTGGACTTCGGCAGGTTGACGGCTGCGACGATGTCTGTCATCCGCATCGGTGCCGAGGCGAGCGCCACGACGTCGAGGATCTGGAAGGCGGCATGGACGGCGCGGGTGCCTTCCGAGGGGGCGGTTTCTGGGGAGGCGGCGATGCTGGCCACGGGGGTCTCCTGTCTTCGTCACCCTCCTGCGCGGGCAGCCGGGGTGCGGACTCTTGACAACCAGTCTAGGTCCGTGTCATTAATCACATGTGAACCTACAGTTCCAATAATGAAACTGTAGTCGACACGCGGAGCCGGGGATCCCGCGGCACATTCAAGGAGATGGCGATCAATGACGACGACACACACCCCTGCCGCCACCGAGACGCGTGGGGGCATGGCGCGGGTTGCTGCGGCCAGCTTCATCGGCGCTGCGATCGAATACTACGATTTCTTCCTGTTTGGAACGGCAGCGGCGTTGATCTTCGGGCGACTGTTCTTCCCCGGCGCCGATCCCCTCGCGGGGACGATGCTGGCCTTCGCGACCTTCGGCGTCGGCTTCTTCGCGCGTCCGCTCGGCGGAGTGATCGCCGGTCATCTCGGCGACCGGATCGGGCGCAAGAAAACGCTCGTGGCCACCTTGCTGGTCATGGGAATCGCGACGACGGCGGTCGGACTGCTGCCCACCTATGACGCGATCGGCGTTTGGGCGCCGATCGCGCTCGTCGTCCTCCGTCTCTGCCAGGGCCTCGGTGTGGGAGGCGAGTGGGGAGGCGCGGCGCTTCTGGCCGTGGAGCACGCCCCCGCCGCGCGAAGGGGGTTCTATGGGAGCTGGCCTCAGATGGGGATCCCCGCGGGTCTCCTGCTCTCTTCGGCCGCATTCGCCTTGGTGAACCTGCTCCCGGACGACGCCTTCCTGGAATGGGGCTGGCGCCTGCCGTTCCTCGCCAGTTCGTTGCTTGTGGCGACGGGACTGTACATCCGCGCGAAGATCAGCGAGCCGCCGGCCTTCCAGAAGATCATCGAGAGTGCGGCCCAGGTGAAGCGGCCGCTGGTCGAGGTTCTTCGCAAGCATCCTCGCGATGTCATCGTCATCGCGGGTATCCGCTTCGCCGATAACGTCCTGTACTACGTCTTCGCGACCTTCGGGCTGACCTACATGACGACTCAACTCGGGTTGCCCAACAGCGTCGCCCTCGCAGGAGTGCTGACCGCATCGGCGATCGAACTCGTCACCATGCCGTTCTTCGGCGCGCTTTCTGACCGGCTCGGACGCAGGCCAGTGGTCGTGACGGGGACCCTGGTGATGATCGCCATGGCATTCCCGTTCTTCTGGCTGGTCGGCACCGCGAACCCGTGGGCGGTGATCCTCGCCTGCGTCATCGTTCTCGCTCTCGCCCACTCGATGGTGTTCGCGCCGCTGTCTGCGTGGTTCGCGGAGCTGTTCGACGCGGAAATCCGGTACACCGGCGTTTCCGTCGGCTACCAGCTCGGCTCTCTCCTGGCGGGAGCGCCGGCTCCGATTCTGGCGGCGTACCTGGTGGCGGTGAGCGGCGGTGCGTACTGGCCGGTGGCACTCATGGTCATCAGCGCCGGCGTCGTCACCCTGATCGCCGCGTTCGCCGCGCGACGGGGCGATGCCGGTGCGAGCCGGCGCGGCTGACCGTGCCTTCGAGCGGGCACATCTCCCGACTGACGCCGGATGTCACGGACCGCCCTCCGTCTCCGCGAAAAATCCCCCGGTAAGCCAGGGGATTTTGGTTCTGGTGATGTTACCGGTCAATCCCCTCAGCCGGGCCGTGCAGGCCCCAGGTGGCCCCCGGCTGATTCTGCCGCTTCTGCGTCGGCGAGACGCTGAAGATGGGCTCGGCGTTGGCCCTCGCCGAGGATGTGAGCGTAGAGCTCGGGCTGGACCGAGCACTTGGTCCCGCGTCCCTGGCCCTGGAAGGTGCCCGGGCCTACCGTTGTCCGCGTGGCCAGCCCGCGGGCTCGGCTCACACCGACACATTTGGGATGACCGTGCGTCGGCGTCCGTCCGGCGCACCCCATAGACGGGAGCTTCCATGAGCGATCTTCAGGCCGACAATGACCTCACGCCGCGTTTCGCGCGGCCGGGCGAGGCTACCCTCGCCGCGCGCCACGTGATTCCCCAGGAGGAGTCCCTTCCCGACACTGCCAAGCAGATCGTGGACGACGAGACGATGCTCGACGGCAACTCGCGGCTCAACCTCGCGACCTTCGTCGGTACGTGGATGGACGAGGACGCCAAGCAGGTGTACGAGGCGTCCTTCGATAAGAACATGATCGACAAGGACGAGTATCCGCAGACCGCGGCCGTCGAGGACAACTGCTGGCACATGCTCGCGAACCTGTGGAACGCGCCCGACGCGTCCCGCAGCATCGGCACGTCCACGATCGGCTCCTCGGAGGCCTGCATGCTCGGCGGCCTGGCCTTCAAGCGGCGCTGGCAGCATTCCCGTCGCGCCGCGGGCAAGGACACGTCCAAGCCCAATCTGGTGATGTCGTCCGCGGTCCAGGTGTGCTGGGAGAAGTTCTGCAACTATTTCGACGTCGAGCCGCGGTTCGTGCCGATCAGCATGGACCACAAGACGCTCGACGGGTACGACCTGGAGAAGTACATCGACGAGAACACGATCGGGGTCGTCGCGATCATGGGAGTCACCTACACCGGCATGTACGAACCGGTGGCCGAGATCGCCCGGGCGCTCGACGCCATCCAGGCCGAGAAAGGGCTCGACATCCCGATCCACGTGGACGGGGCATCCGGCGCGATGATCGCCCCGTTCCTGCAGCCCGATCTGGTGTGGGATTTCCGGCTGGAGCGCGTGCACTCGATCAGCACGTCGGGCCACAAGTACGGTCTGGTCTACCCGGGCCTGGGCTGGGTCGTCTGGCGCCACACGCAGTGGCTGCCCGACGACCTGGTGTTCAAGGTGAGCTACCTGGGCGGTGAGATGCCGACCTTCGCCCTGAACTTCTCCCGCCCCGGTGCCCAGGTTCTGCTGCAGTACTACATGTTCCTCCGCTTGGGGTTCGACGGGTACCGTGCCGTTCAGCAGACGTCCCAGGACGTCGCGAAGTACCTGTCCGCCGGAGTCGCGAAGCTCGACGCGTTCGAGCTCTGGAACGACGGCAGCGACATCCCCGTCTTCGCGTGGTACCTGAAGGACGGGCACACGAAGAACTGGAACCTCTACCACCTGCAGGACAGGCTGCGGGAGAAGGGATGGCTCGTCCCGGCGTACCCGATGCCCGACGACCTCGCCCAGCTGACCGTGCAGCGCATCGTGGTCCGCAACGGCCTGAGCATGGATCTCGCGGCCGAGCTCCTCGCCGACATCCAGACCGAGACCGCGTACCTCGATGCCCTCGAGTCGGCCATGCCGGTCGAGGGTCAGCACCCGGCCTTCCACCACTGAGGCATGAACATGTCACTCCCGCGCGCAGGGCGTCGCGGAAGCTGACCTCTTCGATGTCGATGCTGTCGAGCGCGCCGAAGCGCGCGCCGTTCGGGTCGTTTTCGCTGGTGTCGTTGCCCGACCACCCCCGCCGTCTTCGTGGACGCTCAGGCGGCCGTGAGCCTCGATGAATCCCGCAAGCACCCAGCGGCCGGTGACGTCGGCGACGCGAGCGCCCTCCGGGATGGGGGGTCGGCCTCGGCGACGGCGGAGATCACTCCGTCAGCGACGACGACCGTTCCGTTGATCGAGAGCAACACCCACGGGAGTCCCGCCGGCTGGGCCGTCGGCGCCGACCTGCATCGGGGGTCGATGGTGTCGTCGGGTCCGAAGAAGTCCTCGAACCAGCGCGCCCGTCGCTAAGGAGCTTCGACCCCGATCGGCGCACCCACATGCCGACCGAGCGAAGCCTGTGCCGTCCGAGGCGCTCGACCCATCCTTTCTGGAACGCTCGGAATAGAAGTCGTTCGGGCGCGGTTCCCACCCACTGAAGCGGCCGCCACAGCCAGACCGTGGAGGACGTCCCTATCACCAGCAAGTGCACACCCCCGGGCCCCGGGGACAGAAAGGAAGACCACCATGTCCATGTCTGAGAGCGAGATCCGCGACGTCTTCGAGCGCTACATCGAGGCGCTCAACGCTCACGACTTCGACCGCATGACCGAGTTCGTCCACGACGAGCTCGTCGAGAACGGCAAGCCGGTCACGCGCGAGCACATCATCGCCGAGCTGAAGGGGCACGGCGACGCCGTGCCGGACTACGAGTGGCGGCCCCAGGACATCGCCATCGACGGAGACCGCGTCGTGGCCCGCCTGTACAACAAGGGCACCCACACCAAGGAGTGGTTCGGCGTCGCGCCGACGGGCAAGACGTTGGAGTTCGCCGAGTACTCGTTCCACAAGCTCCGCGACGGCAAGTTCTACGAGATGAACTACCTGATCGACTCACAGGCAGTTCGCGACCAGCTCGACATCTGACACCGCTGGCATCTGGCCGGTAGGGCCATCAGCCCTCGTCGGGGTCCTGCTTCCCGAGTCGGTGAGACCGGCTCGGGAAGCAGGACGAGCCCATGCGAGGCCGGGTTTCAGCCGAGGAGGCCCTGCTGGCTCGACTCGCAGCACCGGCTGGTCATCAGTGGCTTCTGGACTTCTGGGACGAGGGCACCACTGCGCCTAACGCGCGACCCGCGCCACCATAAACGCGTCCATGATCTATGCGCACACCGGGCTCAAGTGACCCGCAAGTGACCCCGAGCATGCCGAGGCACGCGATCAACATGGTTGCCCGCACGCATAGAGGGTGAGGAGTGTCACGCGAGGACTGAAGGAAATACCTGATCAAGCCCAAGTGCTTGCACTGGCCTTGGCCCGATTGGCGACCAGGCTCGTCTCCGTTCGCGCCGACGCGAGCGGAGGAACAGAAAGTTCCACATGGAGCTTTCATGCTACCGTCGTGCCATGCATGACATCGCCGTCCAGATAGAGATGCGGATCCACAAGGCGCTGCGCGAACAAATCGGCCCCGCGCTCTTCCGGCGTTTTCAGCCCGTGAGCCTCGCCGCGTGGGAGGTTCCCGACGAGCCGGTGCCGTTCACGGAAGCGATAGAGCAGGCGTACTCGCCGTTCGCGAGCGGCCAGGCGTGGAGCAAACCCTGGGGTACCACCTGGTTCCGCGTCGACGCCGACGTGCCGACGGGATGGGGCGACGCGGGCACGACGGTTCAGCTGATGGTCGACCTGGGGTTCAGCGGCCTGCTTCCGGCCTTCCAGGCCGAGGCGCTGGTGTACCGCCCCGACGGGTCGATCGTGAAGGGCATCGAGCCGTTCAATCAGGGGATCGACATCGATGCCGCGCCCGGCGACTCCGTCCGGCTGTACATCGAGGCGGCCTCCAACCCGAACATGCTCGAGCACCTCTTCGTCTCGACGCTGGCCCCGGTGGCGGGCGGCGGGGCCCTGCCGTCGAACTTCGCGAGACCCGTCCGCAAGGATGTCACCCACCTCGGCGACAAAGCGACCGCGGGCATCGACCCCATCTACACACTCCGCCACATCACGCTGGTCGAGCGGGATCTCGCGGTGGATCGTCTGCTGACGGATATGGGCGTGCTCGTGGGCCTGATGCACCAGCTCGACGCCGCCCTGCCCCGCCGGGCGGAGATCCTCCGCGCGCTCGAGCGGGCGTGCAACGTGCTCGACCCGCGAGATGTCTCGGGCACCGCCGACGTGGCCCGAGCGGCGCTCGCCGACGTCCTCTCGTCGCCGGCGTATGCGAGCGCGCACGAGATCGTCGCCGTCGGACATGCGCACCTCGACTCGGCCTGGCTGTGGCCGACGCGCGAGACGGTGCGCAAGGCCGCGCGCACCTTCTCGAACGTGCTCGATCTCATGGACGCTCACCCGGACTTCGTGTTCGCGGCCTCCAGCGCGCAGCAATTCGCGTGGGTCAAGCAGTTCTACCCTGAGCTGTTCGAGCGCATCCGTCCGCGCGTGGCCGAGGGGCGCTTCATCCTCGTAGGCGGGATGTGGGTCGAAAGCGATGTGAACATGCCCGGCGGCGAAGCACTCGTGCGGCAGTTCCTGTACGGCCAGAGCTTCTTCGAGCGCGAGTTCGGGGTGCTCTCCCGCGAGGGCTGGCTGCCCGACTCGTTCGGCTTCACCCCCGCCTTCCCGCAGATCGCGGTCGGCGCGGGACTGGATAGCTTCCTCACGCAGAAGATGTCGTGGAACGACGCTAATCGCCTGCCCCACCACACCTTCTTGTGGGAAGGTCTGGACGGAAGCCGGATCTTCACCCACTTCCCGCCGAACGACACCTATGGCTCGGATCTGAACGCCGGCGACCTCGCCAAGTCCCAGCGGCAGTTCGCCGAGAAGGGCCTCACCAACAGCTCGATCACGCTGTACGGCTTCTCCGACGGCGGCGGTGGTCCCACCCCCGACATGCTCGCGGCGGCGGAGCGCCTCCGCGACCTCGAGGGCTCACCGAAGGTGCGGCTGGGATCGCCCGCGGAGTTCTTCGCCGAGGCGAAGGGCGCGCTCGCGCACCCCGAGGTGTGGTCGGGGGAGATGTACCTCGAAGCGCACCGCGGCACGCTGACGACGCAGGCCAAGACCAAGCTCGGCAACCGGCGCAGCGAGCACCTGCTCCGCGAGGCTGAGCTGTGGGCGAGCACCGGGGCGACTCGCGGGGTGTTCGAGTACCCGTACGAGCAGCTTGACGCGATTTGGCACACGGTTCTGCTGCAGCAGTTCCACGACATCCTTCCCGGATCGGCCATCGCCTGGGTGCACCAGGAGGCCGAGGAGAAGTACGCCGCGGTGGCAGTCGAACTCGAGGACATCATCGCCCGTGCGCAGCGCGCGCTCGCCGGTAGCGGCGAGCACACGCTCACGTTCAACGCCACGCCCCTCTCCGTGGGCGGCGTGCGCGCCCTCGGGGCGGGCCGGGCCGACGCCCGTGGAGACGTCCCGCCGGTGCGCACGGACGGCGGGATCGTCCTCGAGAACGACGTGGTCTCGGTGCGCTTCGACGACGCGGGCGCGCTCGTGTCGTTCATCGACCTCCCGAGCGGCCGCGACCTCATCCCGGCCGGTGAGGCGGGTGCGCGGCTGCAGATCTTCCGCGACATCCCGAACCTCTTCGAGGCGTGGGACATCGACAGGTCGTATCAGCGCTCGCTCGTCGAGCTGCAGACGCCGCTGTCGGTCGAGATCGAGAGCGAGACCGTCGTCGTGACGCACGAGTACGGCCAGTCGACGATCGTGCAGCGCTTCCGTCTGCCCCGCGACTCAAGCGACCTGAGCATCGAGACGTTCGTCGACTGGCACGAGCAGGAGAAGCTGCTCAAGCTCGCCTTCCCACTCGACCTGCGCACCGACTATGCGGCCTCGGAGGTGCAGTTCGGGCACGTGGTGCGTCCGACGTTCGTGAACACGTCGTGGGATGCGGCGCGGTTCGAGACCGTGGCGCACCGCTGGGTCCACGTCGGAGAGCCCGGCTTCGGTGCCGTCGTCGCCAACGCGGCCACTTACGGTCACGACATCACCCGCTCGGTGCGCGCCGACGGCGGAACCACGACGCTCGTGCGTGAGTCGCTGCTGCGCGCGCCGGTGTACCCCGACCCGCAGGCCGACCGCGGCGAGCACACGTTCTCGACCACGCTGGGCCCCGCGCCCACGGTGCGCGAGGCGGCGGATGCGGGATACCGCCTCAACCTGCCCGCGCGCCGTGTCTCCGACGCGGCGGTGAGTACGGTCGAGCCGCTCGTGACCGTGTCACCGTCGTCGGTGATCGTCGAGTCGATCAAGCTCGCCCAAGACCGGTCGGGTGACGTCATCGTCCGCGTGTACGAGTCGCAGGGCGCGCGCGCGAGCGCGCGCCTGGAGCTGGGCGTTCCCGTGTCCTCCGTGTGGCGCACCGACTTGCTCGAACAGGACCTCAGCACAGCGGCGTGGGGATCCGAGGATGCTGTCGAGCTGGACCTCCGGCCGTTCGAGGTGGCGACGCTGCGCGTGCGGGTCAACGGCTGATCATCCCCCGCATCGCCGCCTTCGGCGTCTGGGCGCACCAACACGGTCCTGATTAGATGGGACCTCCAGTGAAAGGGGTGAGGCAGTGTCGCACGAAGTCGCCAACGATGCCGTTATCGATCCGTCCAACACGTCCGCCCCGCGGCGCGGACGCTACCCGAAAGGCATCCAGCGGCGACAGCAGATCCTCGATCGCACCATCGAGGTATTCGCCGAACTGGGATTCGAGGGCACGAGTCTGCGGGCGATCGGTGAGGCCATCGGGGTGAGCCACGCGGCGCTACGTCGGTACTTCGAGACCCGCGAGGAACTCTTCCTCGAGGTGCTGCGCGAGAAGGACCGGCAGGCGCTGGCCGAGGCCAAAGCCAGCGGGGATTCCCGCATCCAGTTCGCGGAGCGCCTGGACGCGTTCGCGACCCGCGCGCCCGGTCTGATGGCGCTTCGCCACAGCATGGTGGCGCGCGCGATGGAACGCGAGAACGAGCACTCGCGCGCTTTCTTCGCCGAGCGCTACGACCGCCTGCGCTCCGAGGCCCTGGAGATCCTCTCCCTCGCCCGCGAAGCGGGTGTGCTCCGCGCCGACATCTCACTGAAGACCGCCGCGTCCCTGGCGATCGCGGCCATGGACGGTCTGTCGACGCAATGGCTCGTCGATCCGGACGTCAGCATGCATGAGGGCATGCTTCTCTTCGAGACCCTCCTGCAGCCCCCGCGGGGGGCCTCCGACTGACCTCCGCTGGGCCCCGGCGATCGTGAGTCGGCGAGTCGCGGCCGCATGGGTCAGGCGCGCAGCCACGCGGTCGCGTCGGGCGGGAGCGGTGAGCGGCCCGCATCGCCGTCGGTGCGCAGGAGCACCTCGCCGTCGGGCAGCTCGATCGCCGTCGCGCCGAAGTTCGTCAAGCTGACCCATCCGTTTGACCGGCGGAAGGCGACCGTGGCGGGGTCGAGGTCGAGCCACTCGGCGCGTTCGTCGGTCACGAGCTCGCGGCGCAGCGCAAGGGCACCCCGGTACAGCTCGAGCGTGGAAGCGGAGTCGCCATCCTGGGTCTGCACCGCGTACTGCGCGAACCAGGCCGGCTGCGGCAGGTGGGCGGCGTGCTTGCTGAACCCGAAGGACGCGTCGTCCGTCGACCACGGCAGAGGCACGCGCGACCCGTCGCGGCCCGATACGACGCGTCCGTCCTCGATCACGGCCGAGGGATCCTGGACGCGATCGACGGGGATGTCGGTCACCTCCGGCAACCCGAGTTCCTCGCCCTGATAGATGTACGTGCTGCCCGGGAGGGCGAGGGCCAGCGTGATCGCCGCGCGTGCACGAGCCAGTCCGCGCGCCGACTCCGCCTCGTCCACGTCGATGAGCCGCCGGCTGGGGAAGGCGCCGTCCGCCGTGAGGGCGTAGCGCGTGCGATGACGTACGACGTCGTGATTGGACAGCACCCATGTGCTCGTGGTGTCGTGCGCCTCGGCGAACGCGAGGTTCGAGCCGATGATCGCGCGGAACGTGTCCGCATCCCACCCCGCGGTGAGCAGGTCGAAATTGAAAGCCTGGCCGAGTCCCTCCGAGCTGGCGTACCGGCCTCGCCGCTCGGGCGCCACCCACGCTTCCGCTACGGCGAACAGCGGCGGCGTGTACTCGTCGAAGGCCGCGCGCCACTCGGTGTAGATGTCGTCGAGCTCCTCGCGATCGAACAGCGGGTGGCGTCCTGGCCCGAACACGTCGTCGCTGCCGCCGAGCAGCGACGCCCCGCTGCGCACCCGCTCCCACGTCGGGTAGGGCTCGCTCATGTCCTTCGCCAGGCCCATCGCGATGTCGACACGGAAGCCGTCGACCCCCCGGTCGCCCCAGAAGCGGATGGTGCGCAGGAAGTCATCGCGCACGTCGCGGTTCTGCCAGCTCCAGTCGGGCTGATGCGTGGTGAACAGGTGCAGGTACCACTGGCCCGGCGAGCCGTCGGGCTCGACGATGCGGGTCCACGCGGGGCCGCCGAACAGCGCCTGCCAATCGTTGGGGGCGGTGGCGCCGTCGGGACCGCGACCGTCCCGGAAGATGTACCGCTCGCGCTCCGCAGAGCCCGGAGCCGCCTGCAGGGCGGCATGGAACCACGCGTGCCGGTCGGAGCTGTGGTTGGGGACGAGGTCGACGATCACCTTGATGTCGTGGCGGTGCAACGCGCGCACGACGTCGTCGAACTGTGCGAGCGTGCCGATCGTCGGATCCACGTCGCGATAGTCGTCGACGTCGTAGCCACCGTCCGCGAGCGCGGACGGGTAGAAAGGGCTGAACCAGACAGCATCCACGCCCAGCTGTGCGATGTAGTCGATGCGCGAGAGCACCCCGGTGAAGTCGCCGACACCGTCACCGCTGCCATCGGCGAACGAACGCGGATAGATCTGGTAGATCGCCGCTTGACGCCACCATTCGGGATCGCTCACGTTCGTCACGGCTAGCGCACCTTCTTGACGCGCGTCACGCTGATCCCCCCGAGGATGCCGAAGATCGCGCCCCCGATGAACAACCCGGGATAGCCGAAGAGAGCGATCACCGGGGGAGCGCCGATCGGGATCAGCGACTGCGGCAGGGACTGCGCCAGGTTCGCCACACCGAGGTCCTTGCCCGCGTCCTCCTTGTTGGGCAGCACGTCAGTCAGCAGGGCAAGTTCAACGGCGAAGAACGCGCCGATGCCCGCACCGAGGATGAACTCGCCGAGCAGCACGATCGGGATGGAGGGGGCCAGGGCGATCACAATGAGGCCGGCCGTCGCGATGAGCGCGGAGGCCATGACGAAGGCCTTGCGGCGCTTCAGGCGGTCGGAGAGCCAGCCGAGTACGGGCGTGACCAGCAGGAGTCCCACGGCGTTGGCGAGTATCGCCTGGAACACGAGGGCGGGGGCGTCGGCGTCGGAGACGCCGAAAACGGCGATGAGGTAGTACGTGAGGTAGCTCGTCGCGGTGAACTGCGTGGTGCTGAGCAGGAAGCGTGTGAGCCACGCCCAGCCGAGGTCGGGGTACTTGCGGGGGTTGAAGTAGAAGCTTCCGATGAGCGTCTTGAACCCGAAGGGCTCGGTCGGTGGCTCGGTGCGTACGCGGTCCTTCACCGGCGCGATGATCGCGACCATGAGGATCACGCCCACGGCGCTGGGCACGAGGTTCTGCACGACCCCGATCGGGAACAGCTGCACCAGGAATGCGGCACCGACGCCGCCGACGTTCAGCGCCAGGCTGATGAACGACGACGCCCTGCCGCGCGAGGCGGGCGCGAGCTGGTCGGGGACCATGGCGATGAGGGCGGCGAGGGCGAAGTTCAGACCCGTCTGCGCGACGCTCCACCCGACGATCACGAGGAACACGTTCGGCGCGAACCCGATGAGCAGGATGCCGAGATACCCGATGACGGCGCCGCCGTACACCCACGGCTTGCGCATACCGAACCGCCCGGTCGTGCGGTCGGACAGACGCCCGGCGATGGGGTTGGCGAGGAACGAGAAGAGCGCGCCGACCCCGAGGACGATGCCGAGGTTCGCAGCCGAGTTCTCGAGGTCGAGCTCACGCATCCGCAGCGCGATCGTGATGAACAGCGGCGGGGTGAGCGCGATCGAGAAGCCCAGCAGCGCGAGAGGGATGGCGACCACGGCATAGCGAGACGACGGTCGATCGTCGAGCCCGGTGGCAGCAGCGCCCGAGCGACTGCGAGGGGTGGGGTTCACGGCGGTGGCAGATGTGGGATGCGACTCGTCCACGGGGACTCTCTTTCGACGTCTTCTCGGCTCCTTCACGCCGCGACTGTGCGAACCTAACATGAAAAGTTCCGTATGGATCTTTTTTCCCGCGTCCCACGCGCCGGGTAGCGACTGCCGCGACAAATCGTGACGAAAAACAAAGTACCGAGCGGAACATTTGTGTTACCGTCACCACATGCATGACGGTGTCGTCACTCAAACGCGCGCAGCAGAACCGCTCCGCACGTCTGTTCGCTGCCGGCGGGGCACGACTCCGCCACCGGCGATGTGCACACCGGGCGGCCTGGCTGCCGCAGGTAACCCCACCATCTGAACCACAAATCCTGCGCGCCTCCTTGGTGAGGACGCGCGACTCGACCGACGCGACGTGGCATCACCCGAGCACGCGCGTCTCCATGAAGGGAAGCAGCATGAAGAAGACCGTCGCTCTCGCGGTGGCCACGCTGTCGGTGGCCGCACTTGCGCTGTCGGGGTGCTCAGGGCAGTCGGAGACGCCGTCGTCCGAAGACATCTCCGGTGAAATCACCTACGGATTCTGGGACCCGTTGCAGCAGCCCGCGATGGAGTCCATCATCGAGGCCTTCGAGAAGGAGTACCCCGATGTCACCGTGACACCGCTGGTCACGCCCTTCACCGACTACTGGACCGCGCTGCAGACGCAGGCGTCATCCAACACGCTCCCCGACGTGTTCTGGATGGACATGGCGCACTTCCAGCTCTACGCATCGAACGATCAGCTGGCGCCGATCGACGACCTCGTTGCCGCCGGAGAGATCGAGCCTGCCAAGTATCCCGAGAACCTCACCGAGGCCTACTCCTGGGATGGCGAGCAGTACGGTGTGCCGAAGGACGCTGACACCAACGCCATGTGGGTCAACAAGGCGCTCTTCGAGCGGGCCGGCGTGCCGCTTCCCGAGGCCGACTGGACCTACGACGACTTCCGCGAAATTTCGGCGCAGATCCACGACGCCCTGGGCTCCGAGGGCGTTTATGGCTCGGCGTTCTACCTCTACGGTCAAACGACCTACTACAGCTCGGTCTTCGCCTACAACGGTGCCGTCGTGAACGAGGACGGCGTGAGCTCGGGCTGGGGGGAGCCGGGGTCGGCGAAGGGCCTGGAGGTCTGGGCCGACGTGATCGCCGACGGTTCGGCTCCCTCCGTCCAACAGCTGTCGGAGACGCGCGGCAACGACTGGTTCACCAGCGGCAAGGCGGCGATGTTCCCCAGCATCGCGGGGGCGAGCGTCGCCCTGATCGCGAACGCTCCCGAAGCGGCCGACTACGTCGCGGTGCCGCTGCCGCAGGGCGACCGCAAGGCGACGGTCGGGCACGCGATCTCGAACGTCGTGAATGCGCGGTCGGCCAACACGGCTGCGGCCCAGGCGTTCCAGGCGTTCGCGGCGACCGAGAAGGCGCAGCTGCTGCAGGCCGAGAGCGGCGTCAGCCCGTCGGCGTACGCGGGCACCTCGAAGGCGTTCGTCGACAGTCACCCGGAGCTCGGTCTGCAGGTGTTCGTCGACGCGATCGACTACGCCTACCCGATGCCGGTGTCGATCAACACCGACGCGTGGGCATCCAACGAGCCGGTCATCGTGGGCGGGTACTTCGCCGGGGCGATGACCGTGGAGGAAGCCACGCAGCAACTCGCTGCGGAGATGAACGAGGCGCTGGCCGACGAATGACATCGCACACTCTTGACCGGGTGGGCGCGGCTGCGGCCGCGCCCACCCGGGCGCCGGAGCGCCGGCGTGGCTCGGACCGATCCGGCTGGTGGACCCTGCTTTTCGTCGGACCCTTCTTCGTCGGGATCGCCGTCTTCTACCTGTTCCCGATCCTGCAGACCGCCTATTTCAGCCTGACGGAGTGGGGCGCGTTCGGCGGGGTCGAGTTCGTCGGCCTCGAGAACTGGGCGGCCCTGCTCGGCGACGCCGAGATCCCCCTGGCTTTCCTGAACACCGCGGTCTACATCGTCATTGTGCTGCTGGGCATCCCGCTGGCGGTATGGCTCTCGAGCCTGCTCAACCGACCCGGGCTGAGGTTCGCGTCCTTCTACCGGACGATGTTCTTCCTGCCCTACCTCGCCATGCCGATCGCGATCGCGCTGGTATGGCGCGTGCTGTTCAACGGCGACTTCGGAATCTTCAACGCGACGCTCGATCTGATCGGGATCGAAGGGCCGCGGTGGCTGTCGACGCCCGGGCTCGCGATCGTCTCGGTGTCCATCGTGGGTCTGTGGATGTCGATCGGGTTCAACATCATCATCCTCTCGGCGGGGCTGCGCGGCATCCCACCCGAGCTGTACGAGGCGGCATCCCTCGACGGCGCCTCGCGGCGCTCGCAGTTCTTCCAGATCACCATCCCGCTGCTGACGCCCTCGATCTTCTTCGTCTCGGTCATCAACGTGATCGCCGGGTTCCAGCTGTTCGATCTGATCTACGGACTCATCGGGACGCAGAGCCCCGTGATCGCGCAGTCGAAGTCGCTCGTATTCCTTTACTACGACGAGTCGTTCATCGCGAACAACCGCGGGTACGGCGCGGTCATCGCCATCCTCATCCTGGTCGTGGTGGCCATCGTGACCGCGATCCAGTTCCGGCTCCAGCGCAGATGGGTCAACTATGTCTGAGCGCACCACGGCCACCTTCGAGCGCACCACGGCCAAGCGGGCCGGGGGGAACGCGGTCGCACACGTCGTGCTGATCATCGGCAGCCTCGTGATGCTGTTCCCGTTCGCGTGGCAGATCCTGGCGTCGTTCTCCACGAACGCCGAGATCACCGCCGTGCCCCCGCAGCTGTTCCCCTCGGCGCTGCATCCCGAGAACTACGTCGCCGTCTTCGAGCGCCTGCCGTTCCTCTCGCAGTTCACCGTGTCGATCATCATCACCGTGGTTCGCGTGGGGGCTCAGCTCATCCTGTGCTCGATGGCCGGATACGCCTTCGCGCGCATGCGGTTCCCTGGGCGCAACGTGATCTTCGCGCTGGTGCTGGCCATACTGCTCGTGCCGCCGCAGGTGTTCCTGCTCTCGCAATACCAGATCGTGCAGGGCCTGGGGCTGCTGAACACGATCGCCGGTATCGTGCTCCCGGGACTGTTCAGCGCCTTCGGCACGTTCCTCATGCGGCAGTTCTTCCTAGGGCTGCCCGCCGAGCTCGAAGAGGCGGCGCGTATCGACGGGGCGAACCCCTGGCAGGTCTTCTGGCGAGTCATGCTGCCGCTGGCGACCCCCGGCCTGTCGGCCCTCGCCGTGGTCGGTGTGCTGCTTTCGTGGAACGATCTGCTGTGGCCGCTCGTGGTGTCGACCCGGCCGGGTGCGCAGCCGCTGTCGGTGGGGCTCGCGGGTCTGCAGGGCCAGTACTCGACGGATTACCCGGTGATCCTCGCGGCAGCGCTGCTGGCGTGCCTGCCCATCCTCGTCCTGTTCCTCTTCATGCAACGCCGCGTCATCGACGGTCTGGCGTTCTCGGGAATGAAATGACGGCCATCGAGCGGGTCGGGCTCGTGGGCGCGGGGCGCATCGCGCACCTGCACGCCAGCGCCATCCGTGCGGCGGGTGCGGAGATCGCCGGAGTCGTCTCGTCAACGCCCGAACGCGGGGTCGAGGCGGCCGAGCGGCTCGGCGTGCCCGCGGCCTACATGAGCGCGACCGAGATGCTCGCCGACGAGTCGATCCAGGCCGTCCACATCACCTCGCCCAACACCCGGCACGCGGAACAGGTCGGAGAGGTGATCGCGGCCGGTCGCCACTTCGTGTGCGAGAAGCCGTTCGTGACCTCGTTGCACGACGCGGAAAAGCTGCGGGATGCGGCGGCTCGCGCCGGCGTCATCGGCACCATCGCCTTCACCTACCGCTATCACCCGCTCGCGCAGGAGGCGCGGGCGAGGGTGGCGGCCGGCGAGCTCGGGCCGCTCATCACGGTGCGCGGCGGATACGTGCAGGACTGGCTGCTCTCGGCGCCCGAGTCGGAGTGGCGCCTCGACCTCGATCGCACCGGCCCGTCGCGAGCGTTCGGCGATGTCGGGTCGCACCTGGTCGATCTCCTCGAATTCGTTGCGGGCGAGCGCGTCGCCCGCGTGGTCGCGGTCGAACGCAGCGTCCTGGCCGGCCGCAGTCAGGCCGAGGAGGCCGACGACGCGATCGCGGTGGCATTGGAGCTCGAGGGAGGCGCAATCGGTACGCTTCTGGTGTCGCAGGTGACCGCCGGCCGCGGCCAGTCGCTCACACTCGAGCTGTCGGGGCATCTCGCCGGGATCGCGCTCGACCAGGAGGAGCCGACCGTGCTATGGAAGGGCACCGCCGGCGAGGGCACCGGCTCGACGATCGCCCTCACCGAGGGCGGTCTCTCCGCGCAGGCGACCCGGCTCGGGTTCGCCCCCACCGGAACCGTGCAGGACTACTTCCACTCCTTCGCGGCCTTCGTACGCGACAGCTACGCCGCGATGTCGGGCGAGGTCGTGGACGGACTTCCCACGATCGACGCCGGCGTGCGTGCCGTGCGCGTGGGCGACGCAGTGCGTCGCTCGGCCGTCAACGCAGGCTGGCAGTCGCTGCGCTGATCAGGCGCGCAGCCCGTTGATCACCAGCGCCACCATGCGGCGATGGGAGTCTGCGCCGTCCGGGCCGGGAACAGTGAGGCGCGCCATGGACGGTTCCCCCACCCTGCGCGTCATCGTCGCCAGATCATCGCTGACGCCCCAACGAGCGGACTGTCGGGGCCCAGGCGAGCTCGGGTGATGTCGGCGCGCGCGAGGAACGGGAACGCGGCCGTTGTGTCCCGACTTCTGCGGACGAGGTCTATGTAGTCGTCGGATACATACGAGAATCCTCCACCGATGACGACGAGGTCGAAGTCGAGTAAGGCCGCCGCTGATGTAAGCGCAGCGCCCACTGCGGCGGCGCTGCGATGAACCGCGGCGACGGCGATCTCGTCGGCATTCGCGTAGTCCCGGGACAAGTCCTCGCCGCTGACGCCTCGCCAGCCTCTTTCCCGGGCCCACCGCACGATGTTAGGACCGCTCGCGATGCGCTCGACTGTGGCTTCCAAACCAGTGACGCCTTGCGGGGCGAAACTCGCGACCTCGATCTGCCCGATATGACCGGCGTTCCCGCTTGCGCCGCGGAGGGGGGCGCCCTCGAGAACGATCCCGCCACCGATGCCTGTCGAAACCACCATGCCCAGCATCGACTGAGCGCCACGGCCAGCACCAAGCCAATGTTCGGCCACTGCTATGCACTGACCATCGTGCGCGAGCGCGACAGGCTTCGAGCGGTACTCGACGGGCAGGTGCGACCTCACCCGGTCGACTACCGGAAAGCGATCGACCTTGGGCATGTTTAGGGGTGAGATCGTGCCCGCGACCACGTCGATGGGCCCTGCGCTTCCGATTCCGACACCCGCGAGGTCTGCGCGCGCAGGAAGCATCGACACCGCGCGGCGGATGACTTCGTATATGGCGGCGTCCAGCGAAGCGTTTGTGGTGGCTGGGCCGGTCTCAGCGCGACTTCGGGTACCCACCACCACCTGGCCATCCTCCGTAGTGAGACAGGCGTCGGCCTTGGTGCCTCCGATGTCGAGGGCGAGTGCGAAGGTCACCGGGAAATTGTAACCGGTCGGAACTTTTTTTGGCCTGCTATTAGCGCCCAGCACCACAGAGTGTCTACCCCTCCGACGTGGGCTCGAGCGACGCGGGGTCGCGCGGCCGCTACCGGAACCGCCGCCGCACATGCGGGCGACCGCGGGCCGTCCGGGACCGCTCGGCACCCGCGAGGTCTAGGTTGAGGCCATGACAGGCCTCTGGCTCGCCGCGTTGAGCGGACTGATCGCCGGGGGCACGCTGCTGCTCGGCGCTGCCATTGCGTGGTACGTCGACATCCGACAGTGGGTGGTGGCGGGAATCATGGCGCTTGGCGCCGGGGTGCTCATCGCGACCGTGGCCTTCGAACTCGTCGACCAGGCGGTCGCCGACGGCGGAGTGGCCCCGACGGCGTGCGGCCTTCTGGCCGGCGCGCTGCTGTACATCGTGGCGGACTGGTTCGTCTCGCGCCCCACCGACCCCACCGCCAGCCCGCCGGCGAACATCGCCGCGCGGCGTCGCGACGCACGGCTGGCGAGCGGCACCGGGGCGGCGATCGCCATCGGCGCGCTCATCGACGGCATCCCGGAATCGATCCTGATGGGGCTGTCGGTGCTGCGCGGCGGTGAGATCAGCATCCCGATCGTTGCGGCCATCGCGATCAGCAACTTCCCCGAGGGCCTGGGCTCCACCGCCGCCCTTAAGCGCAGCGGATCCAGCGGTCGCTCGGTGTCGCTGCTGTGGGGGAGCATCGGGCTGATCACCGTGATCGCCTCGGTGCTCGGGTACGCCGCGTTCCAGGCCGCGCCGGCCGCGCTCATTGCATTCGTCATCGCGATCGCCGCGGGCGGGCTGCTGGCCATGATCTGCAACACCATGATCCCCGAGGCGTTCGAGACGCAGCGCACTCTCACCGGCCTGTGGGCGACGTTGGGTTTCCTCGCCGCGTTCCTCCTGCACGAGGTGGCGGGCTGAGGGTCCCCGGCGAGCCCCACTCCCACGCATGCAAGGACCGGCGCTGTCAGCCTGGGGGCGCAGCCCACGGTCCAGTGTGTCGGGACCCCTTCGCCATCAGGATTGGGCTGCGGTCGCCTCCACGGCGAACCTGTCCAGCGCGGCGGCCACGGTCTCGGGTTGCTCCTCGGCGACGTAGTGCCTGGCGTCGGTTTATACCGTCTCGGTGGCCCCCTCGAGAATGCGGCGCAGCATGTCGGCGAACCTCGGGAAGTCGACGGTGTAGCCGGCACTCGTCATCGCGCTGAATCCGACCAGGGCGGCGAGGACGGAGTCGATGGCCGCGCTCGTCTCCGGCGTCGCGTTCGAACTGTCGCCGCCCAGCGCCCTGGCGAACAACGCGTGAAGGGCTGAGTGCCGCTCGACTGCGAGGTGGCGCACCGCCTCGTCCGTGAGCGTCTCGGCCCAGATGAACGTCGTCAACCGCGCCTGGTCATCGCCCCCGGCTGATGGGTCGATGTATTCGAGGAGTCTGTCGAGGATGGCGACGGCGCCTGCAGGCTCGTCGACCGCCGGGTCGGAAGTGCCGTCCCGGCCGCGGACGACGGCGGCGATGAGATCTGCCTTGGAGGGGAAGTGCCGGTAAAGTCCGCCCACCGACATGCCCACCTCTGCCGCCAGTCGCTGCATCGAGGCATTCCCAAATCCGGTATCGGCGAACACCCGTCGCGCAGCGTCGATGATCGTCGCCCGTCGCAACGCCGCTGTCTGCGGGGTCAGCCTCGGCACGAGCGCCGCCCCATCATCGTCAAAGCGAATGAACGTTCGCGGTACCATTGGGCCATGCACATCATCTTCCTGGGTGTTCCGGCTGCCGGCCACCTGTACCCCATGACTCCTTTGATGGATGCGGCTGTATCCGCGGGTCACGACGTCATCGTGATCACGGGTGCGGGTGGCGCTGCGCTCCTCCCGCATCACCGAGTCGTGGAGGCGGGTCCTTCTGTGGCGGAGAGCATGGCGGAGACCGAGCATCGCCTCGTCGGCGACGACGGTCGGCATCCCGGTGCGGGTGCGATCGAGCTCTTCGGGGGAGTGCGTTCCGACCTCGGCGCGGATGCTGTGCTGGAAGCTATCGACGGACTCCATGCCGACCTGGTCATCGGCGATCTGCTCGACCAGCTCGCTCCACTGGTGGCCGCCTCGTTGCAAGTGCCTTTCGTGCAGTTCATCCCCTCCGGGCCGATTCCCAGCCCGCTCATGCGGGCGATCGAGGACCGAGCGTCGTCGTCGTTCAGCACCCGGCAGCTGACGCGCCCGACGCCGATCGCGGTGGTCGACCCGTTCCCCGCGGCCCTGCTTGACGGGGAGGAGCGGGAGGCAGCTTCCGCTCACGAGGCGATGCAGCCCGCCGTCTACCGAGAACCGGAGTCGTATCCGCTGGGCTTCGAGCTGGACCGCTCCGGGCCGGTCGCGGTGGTCAGCCTTGGTACGAGCGTGGATGAGCCCGAGATCGAGTCCGCCCTGGTGCAGGGGCTCGCCGGAGCGGGGCTCCAGGTCCTCCTCACCAGCCCGCGTGGTGCCGCAGAGCCGGGGACGTCTCCCGAGAACGTGCATCGCGTCGGCTTCATCCCTCTGCAGCGGCTTCTGCCGCTGGCGGATGTGGTCGTGTCCGCGGGGGGAACCGGAACGACGCTCGCCGCTCTCACCGCGGGGGTGCCGATGGTCATCCGCCCCTTCTTGGCGGATCAGCCCTGGAACGCGACACGACTCGCGAACGCCGGCGTAGCGATCGCCATCGAGGATCCGGCGGACGTGGCGGACGCGGCGCACCGCCTCATCACAGAACCGGCCTACCGGGAAGCGGCCGCTGGGATCGCGACAGCAATCAGTGAGATGCCGAGAGCAGAGGAGGCGCTGGCGCGTCTGGTCAGCCTGCTTGACAGCCGCGTGGCGTCACCCAGCCGATGAGCCCCCGGGCTGTTGCCGGGCACACCCACGCGACTCCCTGACCGTCCTGGGCGACAACGGGACGGTATCAGTGCCGGGAGCGGGAGAACCTCGTCACTCGGCGTGCGCCGGCGCGAGCACGATGTCGAACCGCGCTTGGGTGAAGCCGCGCCCGTCGCCGAGCTGGCGCCCATCGGGGGTCGCATCACCCGGTGGGTGCTGCACGAAATCCTTGATGAGCGACTCCTACGAGACCGGCTGGGCGGGCTCGTCCTCACGGCACTCGACCGAGTCGCCGCTCAGCGGGGGAATCCCGACGGCGGGCACGAGAGAGAAGTCGAGCCGCTGAGCGCTGACGTCGCTGGCGAGGAGGCCGCATGGAGAACGGAGCGGCCGCGCGTCAGCTGCGAAGCGCGAGGGCGAAGGGAAGGACCCCGGTCGCGCCGGCACGGCGCAGCTCACGCGCGGCGACCGTCAGCGTCCACCGGCTGTCCACGAGATCGTCGACGAGCAGCACGGGGCCGGGCGGAACCTCGAGGCCTGCCGCACTGAACCGCGCCCAGACTCCGGCGAGTCGAAAGGCGCTGTTGCCGCCCGGCCCACCCCTCGGGCCGTCCTCCACGAGATCCAGAGCTCCGAGCATCGGCATTCGCCCGATTTCAGCGATCCCGCGCGCGAGCGAGCCGACCCGCTGCGGCCTTGATCGCGAGGGCAGCGCGACCACGGCGACCGGACGCTCCGTCCATCCCCACTCGGCCAGCACCCGGACGCAGGCGGCGAGAACACTCGGGGCAATCGGGGCATCATCGGCGCCCTCCGCGAACATCTCGCGCAGCGTTCCACCCCATCCCAGGTCGGTGAGCCGGGCAAGCGCCCTCCCTTCGCTCGCCTGCTCCTCGGCGGGGATGCGACCGCGCACGGGCACGCCGAGTCGGTCGGCACCTGTCGGCCACTGCCGCCGCGGTTCGAGCGGCACGCCGACGCGATCGAGGGCAGCGGATGCGGCATCCGTCGCTTCCTCGTCGATCCGGGTGGGGAACCATGCGCCGGCGCAGTTGTCGCAGCGTCCGCATGGCGTCGCGGTGTCATCGTCCAGGGAGCGCTGCAGGAACTCCATGCGGCACCGGGTGGTCTCTTCGTACTCGATCATGTGCTTCTGCTCGGCCAGGCGTTCCGCGGCGATCCGGTCGTAGCGCTCCTCGTCGTACGTCCACGACCGACCGGTCGCGACCCAGCCGCCCTGCACGCGGGCGACCGCACCGTCGACGTCGAGCACCTTCAGCAGCAGCTCCAACGGGGTGCGACGGATGTCGACCAGGGCCTCGAGCGACGGCGTCGACAGTGGGCTTCCCGCGGTCGAAAGGGCCGAGAGCACGCTCTCGGCCCGGTCGCGGTCGGGCATCGACGCCGTCGCGAAGTAGTGCCAGATGTCGCGGTCTTCGGCGCCGGGGAGCAGGAGCACATCGGCCGAGGCGGTGGCGCGCCCTGCGCGCCCGACCTGTTGGTAGTACGACACGGGCGACGAGGGCGCGCCGAGATGAACGACGAACCCGAGGTCGGGTTTGTCGAAGCCCATGCCCAGAGCGCTGGTGGCGACGAGGGCTTTGACCCGGTTGTCCTTCAAGAGCGACTCGGACTCTTCGCGCTCATCGGGATCGGTTTGACCTGTGTACGCGCGCACCTCGTATCCCCGGTCACGCAGCAGCCGGGCCGTGTCATTGGCGGCCGCGACGGTGAGCGTGTAGATGATGCCAGAACCGGGGAGCTCGCCGAGATGGCTGATGAGCCAGGCGAGCCGGGATGGCGCGTCCCGCAGCCGCAGCACGCCGAGCCGGAGCGATGTCCGTGCGAGAGCACCGCGGATGATGAGGACCTCGGGTGAGCCGGTGCTCTCGTCGGGCACGCCGAGCTGCTCGGCCACATCCGACACGACGCGGCTGTTGGCGGTCGCGGTCGTCGCGAGCACGGGAACCCCCGTGGGTATGCGTGCGATGAGGTCGCGGAGCCGTCGATAGTCGGGGCGGAAATCGTGCCCCCAATCGCTGATGCAGTGCGCTTCGTCGACGACGAGCAGCCCGATCCTCGCGACCAGCTGTGGCAGCTGCTCGTCGCGGAAGGACGGGTTGTTGAGGCGCTCGGGAGACACCAGCAGCACGTCGACCTCGTCGCGGTCGAGTTGCGTGAGCACGTCGCCCCACTCGTGCGCGTTGGTGGAGTTGATCGCGACGGCCCGCACCCCGGCACGCTCGGCCGCGGCGATCTGGTCGCGCATGAGTGCCAACAGAGGCGACACCAGCACGGTCGGACCGGCGCCGCGTCGACGGAGAAGGAGCGTCGCGACGAAGTACACCGCCGACTTCCCCCACCCGGTGCGCTGCACGACGAGCGCGCGGCGACGGTCGTCCACGAGCGCCTCGATCGCTTCGAACTGGCCGTCGTGGAACTCGGCGTCGTCGCGGCCGACGAGGGCACGCAGGACGTCGAGTGCCGGGGCGTGCGTGGGCGTCGTCGAGGTCATGCGCTCAACCCTGCCTCATGTCGCCGACGCGGCAGTCCGCGAGGCGCTCACATCGTTGCGCCTTATCGCGTGAAGGTGACGTGGATGGTGCCGCTCTCGGCGACTTCGGATCTCACCGCATGCGTGTGCTCGAGCCCCCGGAGATCGTCCCAGACACGGTTCCCGCGGCCGAGTACCACCGGGGCGATTCCCACGTGCAGATCGTCCACCAAACCTGCGCGGAGGAATGCGCGCGCTGTTCGGATTCCGCCCCCGATACGAACATCGAGGCCAGCGGCAGCAGTGGTCGCCTCGGCAAGAGCGTCCTCGAGCGCGCCCGCTCGGAAGTGGAACGTGGTGCCGCCGGCCATCGCGATCGGCGGTCGTGGTGCGGAGTGGGTGAGGACATAGACCGGGTAGCCGAACGGCGGCTCGTCGCCCCACCAGCCTTTCCACTCCGCGTCGGCGGGATGGGTATGGAGCCCGAACATCGCGGCGCCCATGATCTCCGCGCCGACACCATCGAAGAACGCGGCCGCGTGGGCCTCGTCGATGCCCGTCGTCCCTGCGCCGGTGGTGTCGGCGAAGACCTTCCTCCGGAACGTGCGGGTGGCCGTGTAGGCCGCCGCGAGCGCGCCCCAATCCTCACCCATCGGGTTGTCTGATGCGACGTCCGGCGCCGCGGTGTATCCGTCGAGTGACGAGAACAGGTCGATCCGAACGCGAGTCATCTCTCCGGTCTCCTCGTCGGTTGCGCGGGACAGGTGAACGGGGCCAGCAGTTGGGACATCACCGCCGGCGACTTCGCGACGCGCTCCACGTTCGCGCGACGAGTCGGATCAGCGAGCGCGCGAAGCATCACGTCCACTTCGTCGCGATAGCGAGGCACATGCCTAACCATCGCGCGGCACGGCGATCGCCGCAATGCGGTGGCGCTGCGTTCAGCCGAGGCGCGCCGAGACCGAAGACACCCGGTCCGAAGCAGCCGGGTCGGAGAGAGACCCGGTGCTGCCCCGGTGCCGCGCGACGGCGTCCCGCACAATCGTCGAAGCGGAGCTCCCGCGGCGCGTGTCGCCGACCACCTCGCGCACCGTGCGAACCCCGCTCCAGTCGCGGATTCGCGGACGTCCCGCCCTTCACCGGGAGTGAGGGGGTCGCGCAGCACGTGGGCTTGGCGGCGCCGTCGGTTCTACGGCGAACTGCGTACCCGCCGCCTGCATCTGCACGATGACGCGACGGGAGCGGGTAGAGACGCTGGGAGTACGTTTCCCATGAGAAGTGGAGTGCCCCCGATGGCAAGCATGCCGAGTCGTCTTGGTCGTTTTTCCTATCGTCGGCGGTGGCCGGCCCGAAGGCTGATGGGGGGCGTGGTCGCCCTGGCCCTAGGCGCTGCGGCTCTCACCGCTTGCAGCGGCGCGACTCCAGGAGCACCGGCGGCACCCCAAACGCCTGACACGACCGGCGTCGACATGATCTTTGTTCGGCACGGCGAAGCGAAGCCCTCACAGGGCCCGCTGTCCGAGCTCGGCCTGCAGCAGGTGGCGGACCTGGCCACCACGCTGCAGGACGAGCCGGTGGCAGCGGTATACAGCAGCATGATGACCCGCGCCTTCCAGACCGGGGCCGCGGTCGCAGAGAGCCACGACCTCCCCCTCCTCGCGGATTCGCGCCTCAACGAGGTCGACCTCAACGAAGGCATCGGTGATGCGGATAAGACTGTGGAGATCCCTCGGCGGATGGCCGCGTGGCTCGACGGTGAAGAGCGCGAAAAGAAGTACTCCACGGAGGGTGACTACGACGTCGTGAACAATCGTTTTCACTCCTGGTGGACCGAGTTCGCCGATGAGTTCCGCCATGAGCAAGGAACGGTCGTGGTCGCCGCGCACTTCGCCACTCTCTCGCTGATGCTCCCCACCATTTGCGAAGGCTCCGACCTGACGCCGGACTTCATCCTCAAGGAGCATCGCCTCGCCAACACGTCCATGGTCCGCGCCCATCTGGATGCTGAAGGCACCCTGACGTGTGAGGAATGGGACGGGGCGCCGATCCCGACCGCGTAGCGGCTGGGTGGCCCCGCCAGCCTGAGCGCCGACTTCAACCGTGCTTCACGGGCTCCTTGCGCAGGTTCGGCTCGAGACGGAACAGGGGGCATGGTTCTCGTCCGGATAGCGCGGCGGATGGTGCGGACGCGCGTGCCTTCGGACGAGGGTCAGGCTGGGGCGCCGTCGGATATGTGGGGATCGATGGAGAAGTTGTCGCGGAAGAGCCCGGAGGGGTCCCAGCGGCCCTTGAGTTCTCGCAGGCGCGCGAGGTGCGCGGGCGGGAAGGCGCGCGCGACGACCTCGGGGCCAGTGTCGGTCTCGAAGCTCAGGTACATGCCCTCCCCGCGGTCGCGCACCCGCGCCCACCGTGCCTCGAAGTCGGGCGTGCCTCCGCCGATGGTCGCGATGAGGAAGTTCGCGCCGCGCCAGGCGTATGCGGTGGCATCCGCAGGGGTGTCCGCCGCTGCTCCACCGGCCGAGCGGACCGAGAGGATGAACGGCGAATCAGCGCCCAGCAGATCGGCGAGCGCGGCGGCGACGTCTTCGCCCAGGTGGTTGGTCAAGGCGGAATGCGAGTGCGGCTCGCCGCGGCCCTGCTGCTGCTCGCCCATCGGCGTTTCTAGCAGCGCGGAGTAGGGGACGAGTTGTACCGATTGGTCGGCCAGCGGAGCGAGCGGCGCGAAGGGCTGCAGCCGCGTGATGACGGTGTCGGGGTCGTGCGAGTCGACCACGAGAAGCGCCTGCACCCCGAGCGGGGCTGCCCGCCCGCGAGGGGCGATCATGAGCGTTCCAGTGACGCTCGGGTGCGCCGACTCCAGCGCCCTGCCCCAGTCCTGGAAGAACTCGGCGATGTCGTCGACGGCGTACGTGAGCATCGCGAAGCCGACGGAGGGCCCGACGGGGTGGGCTTCGAACTCGAACGACACCGCGACCCCGAAGTTCGCGCCGGCACCCCGCATCGCCCAGAAGAGATCGGCGTTCTCGTCCGCGCTCGCTCGCACGAGTTCGCCGTCGGCAATGACGACCTCGACGGAGCGCAGGTGGTCGATTGTCAGCCCGTGCTCGCGCACGAACCAGCCGATGCCACCGGCGGTGGCAAGGCCCCCCACGCCCACCCCGCCGTAGTCGCCCGCCGTGAGCGCGAAGCCGTGCGACGCGAGCGCGCGCGCCACCTCCCCCCAACGTGCGCCCGGCCCGGCCCGGAAGCGCCCGCCTTCCCGCACGTCGACCCGGTTCAGCGCGTCGACGGCGATCACGATGCCGCCGTTGTTGAGCGAGCGACCAGACAGACCGTGGCCCCCGCTGAGAATGCCCAGCGGCACGTCGCGGTGACGAGCGGCAAAGCGCACCGCATCCTGGACCTGCGCCGGCGTCTGCGGCCGCAGCACGAGGCCCGGGCGGGCGCCGCGGAAGTACCCCGACGTGTACCGCGTGTACCCCGTGTCGCCCGGGGTGAGGGCGGATGCCGCGAGCGAGCCCGGCACGTGATCGTCCTCGAACCTCGGTGCCGGTCGACCGCCTCCTCCCGCCGACGCCTCTCGGGCGCGGTGCTCTTCGAGGCGCTGGCGCACCTCGGGGGCGACCACCTGAGCGAAGCGGCGGATCTCGGCGGGGTCATCAGTCGCGACGATGAAGGTGCTCACGCCGTCCTCGATCGCGAGCCGGGCGAGCTCGTCGGTGGTGGTCTGCGGGAAGACGTTCAGCAGCCGTACGATGTCGCGCGGATCGCGCCGGGCGCCGCGGGCCGCCTCGTCGATGATCTCGTTGGCCCGCGTCACACCCATCTCCAGCCAGGGAAGGCTCGGGAGCCAGCCGTCGGCCTTGCGCCCGACAAGTCGAAGCATGCGGGGCTTATAAGCGCCTACCCAGATCGGCAGGTCATGGGCCGGGTTGGGCCCACGCTTGGCGCCCTTGAGCTGGTAATACTCGCCGTTCATATACAGCGGTGTCGGGTCGTTCCCTGCCCAGATCCCGCGGATGACGTCGATGGCCTCGTCCAGGGCGCTCACGGCCTGACCCACGGTGCGATCGGGGCCTCCCATCGCCGCGATGGGGCCGCCGAACCCTCCGGTCCCCAGCCCGAGGGCGGCGCGGCCTCCACTGAGCAGGTCCAGGCTGGCGCTGGCGCGCGCGAGCACGGCGGCGGGGCGCAGCGGCAGGCTGTGCACGTTCGCTGAGACATGGATGCGGGAGGTGCGCGCCGCGACCCACGTCAGGAGCGTGGCGGTGTCGAGGAACGTGGGCTGGTACGGATGATCCTGGAAGGTGACGACGTCGAGGCCCGCCTCCTCGCTCAGGACCGCGAGGTCGACGGGGAGCTGGGGGATGTCGTTTCGGGGAGTGATGAAGCTCCCGAACTTCAGCGGGTGACCGTAATCAGGCATGCGGCCATGCTGTGCTTCTTCCCGGAACCGATGCAAACGCCGCGTAACTGACTTACGATGAGTAAGTGACTGCGACATCCGCCTCCTCTGCCAAGCCGACGACCGCATGGGAACACGCCGACGAGCGGGACTGCCAGCGGGCCGGTGCGATGCTCGAGGTCGTCGGGCAGCGCTGGTCGGCCAGTATCCTGCTCGCCTTCGCCCGCGGGGCGGAACGGTTCAGCGAGATCCTCGCCGCGGTCCCCGGTCTGTCAGCCCGCATGCTTACCGTGCGCCTGCGGCAGCTCGGTGCGGCGCAGCTGGTCGAGCGTGAGGTCATTCCGACCACACCCGTCAGCGTGCGGTACGGCCTGACCGAGCGTGGGAACGATCTGTTGTCGGCCATCGAGCCGATGTCCGGTTTCGTGCGGCGCTGGGATAACTCCGAGGACTAGCGCGTGTGGCCTCCTCGATGGTGGCTGGTGGCTCTCCGTCGTGGTCGAGGGGGGAATGGGACAGGGTGCCGATTCCGGGGTCGTAGTGGCTGCAGGCCCCGCCCGAATCCCGCGGGGCTCGGCCACCGGGGGATCAGTCGGTCGTGCCAGCGTGAACGGAGGTGCGCTCGCAGATGGCTGCTGCGGCCTCAATGAGCGCGCGTCGGTGATCCTGCAGGCGCTGGACGGAAGTCGGGTCGCTTCCGTCTGCTGTCAGCAGTGCGGCGGGGGACAGGTACCAGCTTTGAGCGAGGCCGAAGAGGAAGGCAAGGGTATCGACGGATTGCGTGGAGATGGTGTCGACCGCTGACATGGCTCGCACGCGGTCGATATACGACCGAGTCGAATTGTGACCCTGCTCTGGGCGCTCGAGTTGGCGCCATAAGTGGATGCGCAGCGCCTCCGGGTGAGCGCGATGGTAGTCGAAGAGGCGCCCCGCCCACTGCGGGAGATCGTCGTCCGTAAGCGGCACGCTCGCCGCCATGCTGTCGAGCGCGGAGTTCAGCGCCGCGAAGAACAGTTCCTCCTTGTTACCGAAGTGCGCGTAAATCGAACGCACATTCGCGCTGGCGAGCGTTGCAATGCGTTCCACCCGCGCGCCCGCGAGCCCGTGCCATGCGAACTCGTGCACGGCCGCATCAAGGATCCGGGTCGAGGTGTCGGGGGGAGAGGAGGCCACCCGGCAAGTCTAGCGAAGTAAGTTCTTCTTGACCTGGCCGGTGGTGCGATCCTATGGTGAAGTAAAAGTTCCCTTACCGAGTGAGGTTCGATGAAGAAGCTAATCCTTGAGATGCGCGTGAACGAGTTCGCGTCCCGCGATGTCAACCCGAACATCCCCTTCACCCCGGAGGAACTAGGCCAGGTCGCGGACGACTGCCGCGAGATCGGCGCCTCCATGTTCCATTTCCATGCGCGCACCGCGACCGGCGAGCCCGATTTCTCTTACGAGACCTATCGCGACGTGATGCGGCGCGTGCGGGCGGGATCGGACATCCTGGTGCACACCTCGCTCGGCGCGGAGATGCAGGTCGCAGACCCCGCGACTCGGCTGGAGAACGTTATTCGTTTGGTCCGGGACGGGCTGGGCCCGGATCTGATCCCGCTGGACATGGGCAGCAGCAACTTCGATCTGCTGACCCCGGACGGCTCGGACTTCGAGACGACCGACAAGGTGTACGTGAATACCACGGGCACGCTCAAACAGTTCGCCGAAATCCTTCGGGACGAGGGCATCAAACCGTACTTGCAGATCTGGAACGCGCCCAACCTGAGGCTGGCCGAGATCTTCGTCGACATGGCGATTCTCGACTCGCCGGTGTGGATGACATTCGGGATGAGCGGTGGGCGGTCCTTCATCAATCACCCGCCGACCCTCGCGGGCCTGCACGCCTACCGCTCGCTCGTGCCCGAGAACCTGCGGGGGGAGTGGTCGGCCACCGTGTTCGCGGACAATCTCTTCCAGATCGCCCCTGACGTCCTCGAAAACGGCGGGCACATTTCGATCGGCATCGGCGACTACGCCTACCCCGAGCTCGGTCTGCCCACCAATCAAGAACTCGCTCAGGCCGTCGTCGACCTCGCGCGGAAGCACGGACGCGAGCTGGCGACCCCTGACGAGGCACGGGAAATGCTCGGGATCGTGCGCTGATGTCTGGTCGCGTGAATGGGCTCATCGCAACGCTGGAACAGGGCGATGTCGCCTTCGGCGCGTGGCTCCAGAACGGCGACTTCTCCGCGGCGCAGCGCGCGGGGGATTCGTCCGCGGACTTCGTCATCGTGGACATGGAGCACACGGGCTTCGGATTCACCGAGCTCGGCCACACGTTGCAATGGCTCCTCAGCCGGCGCACCTCTCATCTCCGTCCGGCCCCCGCCTCGCCCATCGTGCGAACCCCTGTCACCGCGGACGATCGGGCAGCGTGGGTCCATAAGCAAACGCTCGACTACGGCGCGATGGGTCTCCTGCTCGCGCAAGCGTCCCGGCCCGAAGACGTCCGCGAGGTTGTGCAGTCGATGAGATATCGCCGGCCGGCGGACGATGGCCCTGTCGGGCGGCGCGGCGCGCTACCCGGTACGGCGATGCGATACCTGGGTATGGACTCCCACGAGGAGTATTTCGCCCGAGCAGATCTCTGGCCCCTCAACCCGCAGGGCGAACTGATGCTCGTGCTGCTCGTGGAGAGTGTCGAGGCCTGGCAGAACATCGACGAACTGGTCGCCGTGCCCGGTGTCGGCGCCGTCCTCTGGGGACCGGGCGACGGTCTCGTAAGCCTCGGTATCCACACCTTCGACGTCGCCGACCCAGTACTTGATCCGTACCGGGCGGCCGTCGTCGCATCGTGCAAGGCAGCGGGCATCCCCGTCGGAAACCCCGCCGCAATCGATCTTCACCGCGCAATCGATGAAGGCTTCGACTTCATATCCACGCCCAACTGGGACGAGGCCGGCATCACGGAGGCCCGGGCATACGCAAGCGCCCGCCGGAAAAGCTGACCGAACCCCAAACCGTCCATCGCTTCAAAGGAGAAGACATGACCACCATCCCCGGCGCTGCCCAACCGTTGCCCGACACCGGCGCACGTATCGTCGCCCGCCTCGATCGTCTCCCGGTGACCCGGATACAGGTCTTCTGGGTGATCGTGCTGGGCCTGGCCTACTTCGTCGAGACCTTCGACAACTCGGTCTTCGCCTACGCGGCGCCCACGATCCGGGCCGAGTGGGGCCTCCCCCTCGAATCGATCGGAGTCATCACCTCCGCCGTGTTCGTGGGCATGATGATCGGCGCAATCGTCGGCGGCCGAGTCTCTGACCGATTCGGAAGAAAGCGCCTGCTCGTGTGGTCCTCGGTGCTCTACTCGCTCGGGTCCCTCATGTCAGCGCTCGCTCCGAACTACGAGATCCTCGCCGTGAGCCGCGTGATCACCGGGATCGGAGTGCAAGCAGCGACCGGGGTCATCATGGTCTACCTTGCCGAGATGTTCCCTCGGCTCTCGCGGGGCCGATTCTTCAGCGCGCTCACATTCATTGGCCTCACGGCAGGTCCTGTCACCTCTCTCCTCGCGCTCCGGCTCGCAACCGAAGGCGACGCCGGCTCCTGGCGGTGGCTGTTCGTGCTGGGCGCCGCAGGTCTCGTGGTCGCCATCCTGGCAGCGATCTCCTTGCCTGAATCGGTTCGGTGGCTTCAATCCGTGGGACGCCATGCTGTCGCGGACCAGATCGTGTCGAATCTCGAAAGCCGAGCTGTCGCCTATACCCGTCGGCCGCTGGCCGATCCGGTCGCGGTACCCGAGCTGGCAACACCCAAGGGCACCTACCGGGAACTCTTGTCACCGGTTTACCTGAAGCGCATCGGTGTTGCCACGGCAGGGTGGTTCCTGTTCCTCTTCGTCGTCTACGGGCACCTGTCCTGGGTGGCAACTGTGCTCGTCGAGACCGGGATGTCGCAAACGGAGGCGCTCGGCTTCGTCTCTGTGTTGTCCTTCTCGTCCTTCCTCAGCCCGGTGCTGCTTTTTCCCATCGCCGATCGACTCAACCGCAGGACGACGATCATGATCGCCTGCCTGGTGGCGGCAGCGAGCTTCACGGTGTTCTCGTTCGCTATCTCTCCGATCGTGATGGTCGTCTCCGCATTCATCGGTCAGACGATGCTGGCAGTCGGCTCGGCTGCGTTCTACACCTATATCCCAGAGATCCTGCCCACGCACGTTCGCGGTATCGGTGCAGGGCTCATCAACGGCGTCGGCCGGATCGGGGGCGTTCTGCAGGGACTCGTGGTCGCGGGAATCTTCGCCGCTATCGGCTTCCAGGGCCTCTACCTCGTCCTGGCGGTGATCGTGGTGGTGGTCGGGCTCATCATCGGCTTGCTGGGAGAGCGGACAGCCAAACGCGCGCTCGAGGAGATTTCCGGTGAGTGAGCCGCCGCAACTGAAAAGAGCCGGAAACGCGCGGCACATGGCTTGTCGCAGGCGAGGTGATCGTCATCGGTAGGGGCGCCCGCGGGGTGGGGTGGCCGGACGGAACGAGGCTCACAGGCCAAGATGCGCGCGGCGCGATCCGGTCGTGAGTGAGGACGAGGCCGGCATGGGGGCGATGAGCTCGCCAGAGCTTGCCCGGGTGTTCTCGGCTCTTGCCAGCGCGGATCGGCTGGCGATACTCGCGGAGCTACGTCGAGCCGCCGAATCCTGGCCCCAGGGGTCGGGCGCCAGGACCATATCCGAGGTGGCGCTTCGCGTGAACATGAGCCGGTTTTCGGCGTCGCGCCATCTCGGCATCCTGCGCGAAGCGGGTCTCGTCGAGTGCGTTCGGTCGGACCGGAAGGCGCTCCACAGCCTGACCTCGCGGTCATTGCACACCCTCGAGGACTGGCTGTACCCCTTGCTTGACGCCGCCGCGGCGACGCAGTGATCCAAGCGCGCTGACTCTTGACGCCGCCGCTGATGGCGAGGCTTGCCGCCCTGCCGCAGTGCCGCAGTGCCGCGGAGGCCGTGAGGTGTCACGCGACGCGGACGTTCGCGCGGCGGGGTTACACGAGGGGTGGCAAAGCATCCGCCCGCGGCAGCAGCCTCAGGCGGTACCGGCGTAGCGCGTGGGACCCACCGCACGGGTGATGCACGGTCCGCGGCCCTCGCCCGACGATGACGCGAGTCGCCCCGCGACGATCAACCGTCACTTCGGATTACCGAGGACAACAACAGTGGAGGAACCAACATGTTCAGCAAAGCCGAGACACCGGCCGACGGAACGGGGCGACGAGCTGTGCTCGGGCGCGTCCTCGTGGCGACATCCATCGTGTTGGCCGTGGTGCTGATCACGTGTGGCACCGTGCTCTACAAGGCGTTCATCTCGCGCCCCAGCAACACCCCCGACGCTTTCCGTGACAGGCCGGCGTCCGCCTCGCTCATGGTCGTGGCAGGAGCCAGCACCGTCCAGGGCACGATCAGCGCGGACTGGGTCAGCGGCCTGTACGAGCCCGGCACCGATGTC
Organism: Microbacterium sp. Z10_103; assembly: GCF_058310455.1. Taxonomy (NCBI): domain Bacteria; kingdom Bacillati; phylum Actinomycetota; class Actinomycetes; order Micrococcales; family Microbacteriaceae; genus Microbacterium; species Microbacterium sp. Z10_103. Next base: position 2,670,263 of record NZ_JBZEGK010000001.1, on the reverse strand, counting down.
GTGAACGCCGGCGTCAACGGTCACACGACGGGTGACCTGCTGGCGCGCCTTGATCACGATGTCATCGATCTCGACCCCGAGCGGGTCATCCTGCTGGTCGGCACCAACGACATCCGTCACGGCGTCGACCCCGCCGAGTCGCACGGGAACATGTCGGACATCCTCGACAAGCTCACGACCGAGACCGATGCCGATATCGCTGTCATGTCGCTGCAGCCGCTCGGCGAGCAAGTAAGCAGCGTGCACAACGACAAGGTCCGCGCCTACAACCTGATGCTCGAGGAGGAGGCCGCCGAACGAGGCGTCTCCTACCTGCCGCTCTTCGAGGAGCTCGTGCCGTTGCTCGACGACGAGGCTCCCGAGTTCTCGTTCCCGATCCTTGGCACCGCCTTCGACAGGTTCCTGTGGGGCAAGACCTTCAACGAGATGTCTGACCGTCACGGACTCCAGGTCACCGCCGACAACGTGCACCTCAACGAGCGCGGAGCCGCCGTCGCCGGCCAGCTGGCCGCCGCGTGGGTGGAGGAGACCCGATGAACGCCGAGCCGGTCCGGATGAGCGTACGTGGTGTCGCCGCTGCGAGCCCGTCGATCGCCTCCGAGCGCATCCTGACGAGCGACGTCACAGCCATCTTCACCGGGCGTGGCCTACTCCCCGCAGTCGTTGTGTGCACACCGGGCCCCGACGGCTGGGGCCGGGTGGGCTCGTCCCGCGACCTGCTGTTCTCCGATGGCGGCAGCGTGCAGGAGACGCTCCTCGAGTACCGCGAGGGCGAGCGGTACACGTACCGTGCCGTCGGGTTCACCAACGCACTGCGCTTCCTCACGACCGAGATGCACAGCGAGCTCCGCTTCACCGTCGGCGCATCAGGCGGAACTATCGTCGAGCGGATGGCTGAGTTCGCCCCCCGGCCCTACCGGCGAAGCATCCTCCGCTTCGTCTTCGCACCACTGTGGAAGCGCTACATGGAGGACGTCATCCGCCGAGAGATCGCCTACATCGAGCAGGCCGCCGAGGCGGGATGACCCCGGAAGACGAAGAAGCCCGGACCCTTTGCGGGTCCGGGCTTCTTCGCGTATCCGCGCCGGGTCGTCAAGCCACGGTCTCGGTGACCACGTGGCGCTCGACTCCGATCGTGACGCGGGTCACGAGCGCCGCGACGGCACCGACGGCGACGAGGACCGGAGCCAGGAAGAGACCGACCGTGGCCACTGCGACGCCGGCCGTGAGTGGCACTTCGAGGATGGTCTCCCCGGTATCGCGCTTGACGAAGAGGCGGCTGACGTTGCCCTCACGGACGATCTCGCGAACGCGGGTGACCGCGTCCTCGGCATCGACTTCGAACTCCTCGTACGCCTTGTGGCTGTTCTCGCTCATGAGAGTGTTCCCTTCTCTTTTTCGGCCGGCTCATCCGGCCGTGTCAGGACACTAGGCATCTGCACCGCAGCCGCGCCTCCCCCCGTGGTGTCGATCAGCGTGGTCCGCGGTATGCCCCTCGTCCGTACCGAGGGGTGACGTGCTCGGCGCACGCGCGGCCCTACCTTTCCGAAATCAACCCGCATCGACCCAAAACGGATTCGAAGGATGACCATCATGACCGCCACCCCAGCATCGCTGAGCTCCGCTGCCTCGACACGGCTCCTGAGCCCGCTGCGGGCGGCTCGGGCCATCGGCCCGGAGGCTCTCGAGTACGCCGTCCACGGTCTTGTGCTCTTCGTCGCCGTCGTCGGTGCGACGTTCGTCGCCGACTATCCCGCGTGGAAGATGCTCATCTACTCCTCGAGCGCTGTCGTCCTCTTCTGGTGCGCACACGTCTACTCGGCAGTCCTCGCCGACCAGCACACCCCCAGCGCCTCCGTGCCGACCGGCATCGCGACGGTGTGGCATGAGATGAGGCGTCACATCCCCCTTCTCGAGGCGTGCATCGCTCCCGCCGTCCCCCTCGTCCTGGCATCGATCGGGGTGCTGCCCTCGCCGATGGCATACGCCGTGAGCCTCACCACCGGGATTGTCACGCTCGCTATCGTCGGCTTCCTGTCTCTGCGCAACCGCCACGCTTCGATGCGGCGCTCGCTGTTCGCGGCGGTGACGACCGCGGGCTTCGGCGCCGGAATCATCGCCGCTGAGACCTTCCTCCACTGATCCGCCGAGACACTGCGCCCACTCGCAGGCGAATGTCTCGCGGGCAGCTGCCTCACCATACGACGGTAGGGGGCCGACACCCACCGCCGGGTGATGACGCGGCAGGAGATCGGCCGTAGCGTAACGGCGAAGGCCGCTCCGCCGGCCGGAGAGGGCGATCGTGACAAGCACGACGAACGGGAGAGCAGCCGGCCGTCAATCGAATGTGGAACTGCCGTTCTGGGCATGGTGCACGGCCGCCGCATTCTGCGCGGCGCTCTTCACGGCCTCGGTTCCGATCACGACCGCGGTCTACGACGTTCCGCTTCTGGTGGCCTTCGCGATCTGCACCGTTCAGTCCGGCTCGTTGATTCTCACGATCTTCCGGCCGCTCGTCGGCGCCGCCGCGCATCTCGCATCCATCGTCGCGCTGGCCCTGGCGACGCGCGGCTTCCCCGAAGGGCCGTGGCCGCTGCCCGTCACCGGATTGATCTCGCTGGGCGCCCTGATCCTTCTTCTCGGGATCCGCGAACGCTGGATCGTGTCCGTGACCGTGTGGTGGCTGAGCATCGTCGTGCTCGTCGCGGTGATCGCCGCATCCCCCGCGCAGTACGCGTCACCCGATCAGTGGGGGACCAATCTGATCATTTACAGCAGCTACACGGTCACCGTTCTGGCTGCCGCGATCGCCGTGGGCCAGAGAGCCCACATTCGCAGCGATCTCGCGCGAGCACGCCGGGATATCGAACTCGAGCACGCGCAGCGCCTGTACGTCGAGGAACGCGGGCGCATCGCGCGCGAGCTGCACGACGTCGTCGCCCACAGCATGTCGATCATCCACATGCAGGCGATCTCCGCACCCTTCCGCCTCCGCGACGCCGCACCCTCTGCCATCGAGGAGGAGTTCTCCGGCATCGCCCGCTCCGCGCGCACGGCGTTGTCCGAGATGAGGCAGCTGCTGGGCGCTCTCCGCTCCGGTGACGAGGACGCCGACCTCGTACCGCAGCCCCAGCTCACCGAGTTGTCCGAGCTCGCGCAGTCTGCGTCGCGCGCCGGAACCGATGTCGAGATCGTCACCGATCCCCGCGCGTTCACAACCAGCTCGCTCGTGCAACTGACCGCATACCGCATCGTCCAAGAAGCCCTCAGCAATGTCGTGCGCCATGCTGCGGGCGCTCCGACGACGGTGAGAGTAAGCGTCGGCGAGGATTCGGTCTACATCGAGGTGCGCAACGCCGGACCCGGCCGCGTGACCGGCACAGCGGAAGAAACGCCGATCGCCGACCTTGGTGGCCAGGGATTGCGCGGAATGCGAGAACGCGTGAGCCTCTTAGGAGGACACGTGTCGACCGGACCTACGCCTGACGGCGGCTACCTCGTGAATGCCGTCCTGCCCGCCGCGATCGACAGCCGACTGGAGACGTCATGACCGTCCGAGTGCTCATCGTGGACGACCAGCCGATGTACCGGGCGGGGATGTCCGCCATCCTCGGGGCGGCGGACGGCATCGCCGTCGTCGGGGAGGCCGGCGACGGCGAGGAAGCGCTCGCGCGGAACCGCGTGCTTCATCCCGACGTCGTGCTCATGGACGTGCGCATGCCGAAGATGAACGGCATCGACGCCACCCGTCAGCTGACGCGTCCCACCGGGCCGGCGAACATTCCACGCGTGATCATGCTCACGACCTTCGATATCGACGAGTACGTCTATGCCGCGCTGGAGGCCGGCGCGAGCGGCTTCCTGTTGAAAGACGCCGACGCCCAAGAGCTCGCATCCGCGGTGCACATCGTCGCCGGAGGCGATTCCCTCCTCTCCCCGCGCGTGACGCGCCGACTCATCGAGGACTTCGTCGCGAGCAAGCCGACCGGGTTGCAGTCCACGACCGTCTTCAACAGCCTCACCGACCGTGAGCGCGAGGTGTTCCTGCTGATCGCCACCGGGCGGTCGAACTCCGAGATCGGCAAGGAGCTGTTTATGGCGGAACAGACCGCGAAAAGCCATGTCAGCCGCATCCTGTCCAAGCTGCACCTCCGCGATCGTATCCACGCCGTGATGCTCGCCTACGACACCGGGCTCGTCAGGCCCGGTGCGCCCGGCTGAGGATCGCCGGGTACCCCTACACGCGTACGGGCAAAGAGCACCGGCGGGGTGAAGACCCCTCCGGCATCCGGCTCGTACCTTCGGGGAAGTGTCGCATGGAGCGGCTACGACCCGAGCAGGGAGACCGCGATGATCAGCAGGACCAGTCCCACGACCAGCGACATGCCGGTGAGCAAGACCGGCCACCCCGACCCATTCTGGGGTCGCCACCGCAAAGGCCTCATGATCACCGGGATCGTCACGGCCGGGCTCGTCGTCGGGAGCCTCGGTTCGTATGGCGTGCTCCGGTCCATCCCGCCGGAGTTCCCCCTCGTCTACTCCGAGACCATCGAGCCGGGCGCGACCGAGGGGGTCGCGCTGGCCGACCCGGCGATCGCGCTGACCTTCGCGCGGGTAGCCACGGCCACTGGGCCTGCCGTCCTCGCCGTCACCGACTATTCCGGCGGCGAGATCACCGGGATCGATATCAGTGCTGCCACCGGTACCGCTCACACCGAGCCGATCACCGCCTTCAACACTCTCGGCTACGACACGCTCCACGACGTCGCGACCGACGCGTCGCAACCCACGGTCACGGTGGCGGCCTCCGCGGTGCTCACGGCGATCGAGACGCACAAGCACCATGTCGGGACCGGAACAAACTACGTCGAGCACCAGGAGGAGGCGACCATCCACGAGCCGTATCTCTTCCCGAAGGTGGGTGCGATCACCGATTCGAACGAGCCGCTGGCCGCCGGCGTCGGTGGACTGCTCGACTATGAGGTTGAACTCGGCCTCGTGGCGATGAACGACATCACCGCCGAGACCGGCATCCCCGAGTACATGGGCCTTCTGCTCACCAACGACTGGACCGATCGCGAGCTTCTCGTCAGCCAGATCGACCCTGACAACCTGACCGACGCGGCCGGCTTCACCAACGCGAAGAGCCAGCCCGGCTTCTTCAGCACCGGCGACCTGTTCGTGATCCCCGCGGACTGGCAGACCTTCTACCGGGACCTCGAACTCGACCTCTTCGTCAACGGCGACCTGCGCCAGCGCGCCCACCCCGCCGACATGGTCTGGGACGCGGCCGAGCTGATCGAGCAGACCCTCGCCATCGGCGACCGCACGTGGGACAGCGACGGCGTGCAGACTCCGCTCACCGCGGAGCCCGGGGTGATCAGCCGGGGCACCATCATCCAGAGCGGAACGCCGGAGGGCGTGATCTATCGCGCCCCCGACACCCGACAGCGTGTCCTCGGGTTCATGGAGTACGCGGCCAGCTTCGGCACCAACGCCGATTCCATCGTCGACTCCGCCCTGAAGGTCTACGTCCGCGATGCCCACGAGGCGGGCGTGTACCTGCAGCCCGGCGACATGATCGTCACACGCGCGGAGGGACTCGGCCAGATCTTCACGGACATCGTCGCGGGAGAGCGCTCCGAGACCGAGGACCTGAACTGATTCTCGTCCCGGATCGTCCCGCGGCTTCGGCCGCAGGGGCCGATTCGGTGCGACGGATGTGATGGCCCGCGACGCACGTCAAACGTAGGTGGTGTCTCGAGTCATCGGACCTTGACCAGCCCTTGCTGGTAGGCGGCGACGACCAGCTGGGCGCGGTCTCGTGCCCCCACCTTCATCATCGCGCGGTGAATGTGCGTCCGAACCGTCAGAGGACTCACGACCAGCCGCGCGGCGATCTCCTGGTTCGACAGGCCGTGGGCGGCGAGAGCCGTGAGCTCGCGTTCTCTGTCGGTCAGCGTCTCCAGTGAACCCCGGGGCGGCTCGCCGATGCTTCGAGCGCCGCACAAGTAGCGCCCGATCAGCGCGCGGGTCGCCGTCGGCGACAGAAGCGCCTCCCCGCCCACTACCGTGCGAATCCCGGCGAGCAGCACATCCGGGGTCACGTCCTTGCCGAGGAATCCGCTCGCTCCCGCTTCCAGCGCGCGGGCCACATACTCGTCCGTCTCGAACGTCGTGAGGATCAGGACCCGCGTGCGCGCGAGCTCGGGGGCGGAGCAGATCCGCTTCGTCGCGGCCAGCCCGTCGAGGACGGGCATGCGGATGTCCATCAGCACCAGATCGGGCCCGTGCCGCTGCGCGAGATCGACCGCTTCCTCTCCGTTGGCCGCCTCCGCGACGACCACCATGTCGTCGCAGGAGTCGATCAGCATCCGGAACGTCGAGCGCAGGAGCGCTTGATCGTCGGCGAGAAGGATTCGAATCATCCGGTCACCACGTCTTCCTGCCAGGGCGCGAGGGGGATGGTGAGGCAGACCTCGTACCGATCGGGGCCGGTCGGGCCCGCCTGCACCGACCCGCCGACCGCGCGCGCGCGTTCACGCATGCCGATCAGGCCATAGCCTTCCGCTCCGGCCGGGACGCCGCCGACGGAAGTGTTGACGACCCGAACCGAGAAGGTGTGCTCGTCATAGATCAGCGAGACCGTGACGACGGGATCGACCGCGTGTTTGGTGACGTTGGTCAGGGCTTCCTGGATGACGCGGAACGCGGTGAGTCCGACAAGTGACGGCAAGGTCCGCGGGTTCCCGTCGCTGACCACGCTGACGTCCATCCCGGTTGCCCGGCAAGCCTCGATCAGATCGGGCAGCTGGTCGATGCCGGGCGCCGGCGGGGTCGCCTCCGTGGTGTCGTCGCCGGCGCCACGGAGCAATCCGACAGTCGCTTTGAGTTCGCGGAGAGCGGCCGACGTAGAGTCGCTCAGCCCCGCGAGGAGATCTGGCACCTGATCGGGTCGCTTAGCGAGCAGGTGGGCGGCGGTCCCGGCCTGCGCGTTCGCCACGGCGAGATGATGCGCGACGACATCATGCAGGTCACGGGCGATGCGTAGGCGTTCCTCGTCCAACCGGCGGCGTACCTCATCGTCTCGGTTGCGTTCGGCGTCTTCGGCGCGAGCTTGAACCACCCGTAGGTACTCCCGCTGGGCGTGGGCCAGCCGCCCGGCGAACACCGCGGGCAGGAGCCACAGGGCGACTCCGACGGTCTGCAGGAGCACCGCCCCCGTCGTCGGCCGCACCTCCGTTGCGATTCCGGCCACGGTCACCGCCAACACGGCGACACCCGTCCACCCGGCGGCGGTGCGGGCGCCGCGGCGAACCGTGAGCCGGTACAGGCATCCGATCAGCGGCGCCAGCAGCAACGGCGTCGGCAGGTAGCCCATCGCGCACGCGGCAGCCCCGCAGCCGATCGCGACACCGGTCGCGGCCCGCGGATAGCGCACCGACACGAGCAGGGCCGCGCTCGCCACCAGGCTCAGCAACGCTCCCGGCAGGAGGGCGGCCGGCCGGAAGATGCCCTCGGTGCTCACGCTCGCACCGAGGGCCGCGAAGACGAACGCGACCAGCGCCGCCAACACGTTCACCGCGCCGACTCTACCGGGGAGATGACTGCGGGGCTCCCGCATCCGCCAGTTCGGGATGTTCCGGCCCTGCATCCGCCGGATTGCGCGGCTCGTTCTCCAGCGACTCGCCCTCCACGTCCACCCGCGGCAGGACGCGATCGAGCCATCGGGGCAGCCACCAGGCACGTTCACCGAGCTGCTGCAGCAGGGCGGGTACGAGCAGGAGGCGCACGATGAACGCGTCGAAGAAGACCGCGCTGGCCAGCCCGAGTCCGACCATCTTGATGAGCGGTTCATGTGCTCCCGCGAACCCGCCGAACACCGCGATCATGATCACCGCGGCCGCAACCACGACTTTCGAGCTCTGCTGGAAGCCGGTGACGATTGCCTCCCGCGCGGGCAGCCCGCGCACGTGGGCCTCGCGCATCCGCGAGACCAGGAACACCTGGTAGTCCATCGCCAGTCCGAAGACGATCCCGACGAGAAGGATCGGCATCAGACTCATCACCGGCCCCATCTGCTCGACGCCGAGGAGTTCGGCCGCCCACCCCCACTGGAACACGGCGACGATCACGCCCAGCGCGGCGAACAGGGAGAGCAGGAAGCCGAGCGCCGCGGTGATGGGGATCCAGAGGGAGCGGAACACCACCATCAGGAGCAGCACGGCCAAGCCGATCACGATCGCGACGTAGGGCACGAGCGCCGATTGCATCTTCTGCGCCATGTCGATGTCCAGCGCGGTGGTGCCGGTGATCTCGTAGGTCACGTGCTCGGCGATCTCCACATCCGCGCGGGCGGAGCGCAGCTCATCGACAAGTTTCTCGGTGCGCTCGTCGGTCGGGCTCGTCGAGGGCACAGCGCTGAGGATCGCGGTGTCTCCTTGTTCGTTGAAGGTCGCGTCCGAGACCGACACAATCCCGTCGGTCGAGCTGATGCTGTCCACGACCGCTGCCACTGCGACGTCCGGATCCGCCGCATCCCGTGCGTCGACCACCACCGTCAGCGGACCGTTGTACCCCGGACCGAACGCTGCGGCCCGCAGATCGTATGCGCGCCGCTGCGTCTCCGTGACCGACAGCGAGGCGTCCCCGGGCGTGCCGAGCTGGAGCGACAGCGCGGGCACGGCGATTGCGGCGAGCAGACCGACACCGGCCACGGTCACCAGGAGCGGGCGACGCAGCACCAACCGCGTCCATGAGCGCGCTACTGGGTGGCGCGACGGGAGACGGAAATCGCCTCGACGTTGTGCGCGCGACAGAACCCTGTTCGGAGCGAAGCTCAGCAATGCCGGGACGAGTGTCAACGCCACCAGGACCGCGATCACCACCGCACCCGCGGCGGCGAGACCCATCTTCGCCAGCGACGGGATGCCCACCACCGACAGTGCGGCCAGCGCGATCACCACGGTCGTTCCCGCGAAGGCAACGGCCGAGCCGGCCGTGCCCACCGCACGAGCCGCAGCGTTCTCGGCGTCGTCGGGACCATGGCGCTCCTCCCGGAATCGCGAGACGACGAACATCGCGTAGTCGATACCGACCGCGAGCCCGAGCATGAGGGCGAGCATTCCGGTCGTGATCGTCATCTCGAGCGGGCCGGCCACGACCCAGACGCCGAGGAAGGAAATGGCGACACCGATGAGAGCCGTGAGGAGGGGAAGGCCCGCCGCGAGCAGCGAACCGAAGGTCATGAGCAGGACGACAGCGGCGATGGCGACGCCGGCGAGCTCCATGATGCTCATCTTGGTGCCGGTCTTGAGCGCCGACCCCGACATCTCCGCCGTCAACCCCGCGTCGCGCGCGTGGTCCACCGCGTCGGCCAAGGCTGTGCGGGATGCCTCCGTCACCTCGGACGAGGGCACCTCGTACGACACCGAAGCGAAGCCGGTCGCGCCGTCGGCGCTGATGGTGCCTCCGGGCGAGGGTGGAACCACCCGCGAGACCTGATCACCGTCGGTGATGGATGCCAGCGCCTTCTCGACAGCCAGGGCGTTCTCGGCGGATGCGAGCTCTTCGCCCGCCGGGGCGACGAACACGAGGGTCGCCGACGCGGCATCCGTTTCCGCGTCGGGAAAGCGTTCCTCGATGAGGTCGAACGCCTGCTGCGACTCGATTCCCGGAATGGTGGCCCGCGTGTTGACCGGCCCCTCCGATGTGACGGTGAGCGTCACCGCCCCGCCGAGCGCGAGCAGCCACACGGCGACGACCAGCCACCTTCGGCGATAGGAAAAACGACCAAGACGACTCAGCATGCTTGCCATGGGGGAGCACTCCACTTCTCATTGGGACTGTTCCCAGCGTCGCGACCCCTCCCCGTCCCGTCGTCGTGCAGATGCAGGCGGCGCATACGGTGATCGCCGTAGGACCGACGGCGCAGGGACCGACGACGTCGCGGCTGCACCGACGGGTTCACCGCATCGCTTCAGGAACTACGTGGTCGTCGAGGGCGCAGAGAACGGTGTCACCCGACGTGCCAACACGCAGGAAGACGGTGTGGCTGGGGGCAGGTCGGTCCAGGACGAAGTTTCGACGCTCTGGTGAGAAGAGTGTGGGCAGGTCGGCGATCAGGCGAGGATGCGGGTGATGGATTCGACCGCCGCGGCCCGCCTCGTGTCGCTGCTGGCACGCGTGTCGGCCGCCAGGAGGCCGATCGGGGCGAGCTGCCAGGCTTGGGCGACGGCGTAGATGATGACGAGGAGGTCGACTGCGCCGATGGCGGGCGATGCTTGCTGCTGCACTGATTCGACTTTCGCCAGATACGTCTCGAGCGGCTCGGAGGCGGCCTCCGGCCGTTCGAGCTGAGCCCAGAGGCAGATGCGCAGCACCTCGGGCCGACGCTGATGGAAGTCGAAGAGCTCGCCGACCCAGGTCGCCAGATCGGACGGACGAGGGGGTACTTCCTCCGCCATCCGCACGATCGCTTCGGAGAGCGCCGCGTCGAAAAGGCCGCTCTTATTGCCGAAGTAGGCGTAGATCATTCGCACATTGCTCTCGGCATCCTTCGCGATGCGGTCGATCCTGCCGCCCGAGTAGCCATGCGCCGCGAACTCCGTCACCGCGGCCGAGAGAATCCGCGCCCGAGTCGCCTCCGCGTCTCGCTGCCGCATGCTCACTCCGTTCAGTGCCGTCGTTTGACGCGACGTCCATCGCGCATCTAGTCTATAAGTAAACGGCTACTTACATAGGTGCGCCATCGGGCAGCGGGAGGCCGTGTTCTCGTCAACTCCCGACGCCCTCAATCAACCGTGGACCCCGGCCGGCATCCGGTGGCCGGTCGCACCCCTCGACAAATGGATGCAGGGAAGTCGCTCATCAGCGGGACTTCCCGGAAAGAGACACCGAATGACCGAGAACACCCCTCGAATCGCCGTCGTCACCGGGGCCAACCGTGGCCTGGGCCGAGCGACCGCTCGCACCCTCGCCCAGCGGGGCTTCGCCGTGGCGCTCACCTATCGAGGCGATGCTGACGAGGCATCCCGCGTCGTGGAGGAGATCCGCGCCGCAGGCGGTGATGCCATCGCCGCGCGACTCGACCTGGCCGATGTCGCCTCCTTCGCCGATTTCACAGTCTCGCTGCGGCGCGACATCGACGAGCGCTGGGGGCGTTCCGGCATCGACGTACTGGTGAACAATGCCGGGATCGGACTGTTCGGCCGCCTCGAAGACGCCACCGTCGACGAGTTCGACGCCCTGTTCGGAACGAACGTGCGCGGCACGTTCTTCCTCATCCAGGCGCTGGCACCCCACATCAGCGACGGCGGTCGCATCATCAACGTATCCACCTCGCTCACCCGCCACGTCAGCCCCGGAACCTCGCTCTACGCCGCGTCGAAGAAGGCGGTGGAGGCCATCACCCGCAGCCTCGCCGTGGAGCTCGGGCCCCGCGGCATCCGCATCAACAGCATCGCCCCCGGCCCGACGGCCACCGACTTCAACGGCGGCGCCATGCGAGACGATCCCGAGCTGCGTAGCAGCCTGGCCGCCACCACCGCGCTCGGCCGCGTCGGCCAGCCCGACGAGATCGCCGATGCCATCGCAGCCCTCGCGTCGAGCGAGCTGCGCTGGATGACGGCCGAACGCATCGAGGTCTCGGGCGGCAGTCTCCTCTAGACCCTGCTGCGCCGCCGCTACGCGCAACGGGAATGTCGACCGGCTCGCGCCCGGTCTGTTGGCTGTCGGTGAGTTCGAGGCACTTACGCAGCCAGAACGTCGCGTACGCGCGCAGCACCTCTGGGTGGTCGGAGCGGGCTCGCTCTGGTGTTCCTCTTCGCTCCGCAGGTTGCGCCCCGCAGCGGTGCAGTCGTAGAGTCTCGGGTAGAGGTACTAGTTCGTCTACAGCATAGGCGGACCCGATACGTACCGAGTCATCCGAACGACCCCCGAGAGGAAACACATCATGCCCACGAAGATCACGATCATCATCGACAATCCCGCCGACCCCGATGCCTTCGAGAAGGACTACACCGAGATTGCTGCGCAGGCCCGGCAATTCCCCGGGCTCCGCCGGCTCGAGGCGGCGAAGGTCTGGCCCAAGGAGGACGGCACGCCAACACCCGCGTATCGCACGCTCGACCTGTACTTCGACAGTTACGACGATGCGTCAGCTGCCGTCGCCACCCCCGCGGCCGGAGGGTTCTTCCAGCGGCTCTTCGGAACGGGAGCGTCCTTCACCGGGCTCTTCTCTGACATCGAAGCGGACTGACAGTTCGATCTCGGCGGTCCAGCAGCTATCGCAGACACAGGGGCAACGACTGTCCCCTCACCTTCGACGGCGCTGGCCCACGGGCACAAAGGATGGCCCCGGCGCAGTGCGCCGGGGCCATCCTTTCGCTGCGGGCTGTTACGGGCGACCGTAAGTCTCCAGCAGTCGCAGCCAGATCTCGCTGATCGTCGGGTACGAAGGCACCGCGTGCCACAGGCGCTCGATCGGCACTTCGCCGACGATCGCGATCGTGGCGGAGTGCAGCATCTCGGCCACGTCCTGACCGATGAAGGTCGCGCCGACGACCACGTGGCGGTCTTCGTCGACGACGAGCTTGGCGCGTCCGGCGTACCCGTCGGCGTGGAGCTTCGCACCGGCTACCCAACCGAGGTCGTACTCGACGGCGCGGATGTTGAGTCCCTGGGCCAGTGCGCGGGCTTCGGTGAGTCCGACGCTGGCGACCTCGGGGTCGGTGAACACGACGTGCGGTACCGCCTGGTGATCGGCGGTGGCCGCGTGAGCGCCCCACGGCTCGTCCTGCACGGGTCTGCCCTGGATGCGGGCCGCGATGGCCTCGCCTGCAGCGCGCGCCTGATACTTCCCCTGGTGGGTCAGCAGTGCACGGCCGTTGACGTCGCCGACCCCGTACAGCCAGTCGGTGCCCTCCACGAGCATCGTGTCATCCACCGGCAGTGCCTGGCCTGGGGCGATTCCCACGGTCTCGAGCCCCACGTCGGCCGTGTTCGGTCGACGCCCGGTCGAGACGAGGATCTCATCGGCCTCGATCGTGGTGCCGTCCGCGAGCTTCACGGTGACGATGCCGTCCCCATTGCGGTCGACGCGCTCCGGGCCGATGCCCACCCGCACGTCCACGCCGTCCTCGGCCAGCGCCTTGGCCAGGTGCTCGCCGACGAACGGCTCCTCCTGCTCGAGGAGCGCCGTTCGAGAGATCACGGTGACCTCCGAGCCGAGGGAGCGGAATGCGAAGGCGAGCTCGGTGCCGGCCACGCCGCCGCCGATGACGACGAGGCGTCCCGGCACGTGGTCGGCCGCCGTCGCCTCGCGAGTCCCCCACGGCGAGACGGCCTCGAGCCCGGGGATGGGCGGGACGAAGGGCACTGATCCTGTGGCGACCGCGACGGCCTTCGCGCGATAGGTCCGATTGCCGACCTGCACCTCCTGCGCGCCGACCAGGCGGCCGTGACCGCGGATGAGGTCGATTCCGGCGGACTCGAGCCAGCTCACCTGACCGTCGTCTTTCCAGTCCTCGGTGAAGGCGTTGCGGCGTGCCAGAACCGCCGCGACATCCAGCGGACGGGTGACGGCTTCGCGGGCACCGGCGAGGCGCTGGACCGCGCGCAGGGCCTGGCCGCTGCGCAGGAGCGCCTTCGAGGGCATGCACGCCCAGTATGAGCACTCGCCGCCCACGAGCTCGGCCTCGACGATCGCCACGCTGACCCCGCGCTTGAGCGCGTAGTCCGCGACGTTCTCGCCGACCGGGCCGGCCCCGACGACGATCAGGTCGTAGTCGAAGGTCTCGCCGCTCATGACTTGCGTCCTAGCAGGATGCTCAAGCGGATGGCCGAGATGAGGAACAGGATGGCTCCGATGATCGCGTATCCGCCGACGACGGCCAGGGTGGCAGCGCCTGCCGCGCCCATCGCGACGAAGGCGCCACCGGCGAGGACCGATGCGGCGCCGCTGATCATGAGCGGCACCTGACCGCCGGCGCGGCGACGCAGGATGGCGACGATGAACTGCAGGAGACCGGAGACGATGGCCCACACGCCCCACGTGACGAGGGCGGCGGACGTGGAGACGGTGGATGCCAACGCCAGGGCGATACCCGCCACAACGCTCAGGACGACGTTGGTCCACTCCGCAATCCGCGGCGAGCTCGAACGCCCCTCGGAGCGGATCTGGTACAGCACCGAGCCGGCATCGAACAGCGGGTAGATGAGCAGCCATACGGTCAGGAAGGGACTCGGGCTGCCGCCGGTGATGATGAGCGCCACGGCCCAGACGACTGCGAAGGCGAAGCGGGTGAAGTAGAGGCGCCGCAGGGCGCTGCTGAGGCCGGAAGCGGCCCGACTTTCGGTGGTCATGTTGCTTCTTTCAGAGAGGGAATGAGTGATGAACGACTGGTAGAGTTACTAGTACGTCTACAGGGCGACTGTAAACTATCACTACCGCGGGGGCAAGCTCGCACGACAAATCAGGAGCAGACGTGAATGCCGACACCAGCCAGACCGGCAAGCGCCCGCCGTCTGGGCAAGACACGCGCTCGCGCATCCTCGACGCCGCGCGCGACTTGTTCTATTCGCAGGGCATCCGTGCCACCAGCGCCGATCGCATCATCGAAGAGGTCGGCATCACTAAGGTGACCTTCTACCGGCACTTCCGCACGAAGGGCCAGCTCGTGGTCGCCTATCTCGAGCAGCAGGCTGCGGCTGAACGCCAGATACTGGAGGGCCACCGTCATGAGGGCGAGCCGGAGCGGTCGCTGCAGGACGTGGCAGCGGTGATCGGGGCGGCCAGCTGTCATCCCGGGTTCCGGGGTTGCGCGTTCATCAACGCGGCCGCCGAGTACTCCGACCCCGATGATCCGGTACGCACCACGGTCGACGCGCACCGCCGGTGGACCCTGGAGTATTTCGCCGCCATCGCCGCCGATGCGAGGGTGCAGGACGTGGATTCGGCTGCGCGGCAACTGATGCTGCTCCGTGACGGCGCGATGGTCAATGGCTATCTCGGCGAGCCGACGGCGATCGCCGAGTCGCTCGGAGCCGCGTTCGCGTCCATCGTCTCCGGTCTGCCCACGAAGGACGCCGCAGGCAAGGGCGCAGACCTAGCCTCGTGAAGCACGAGACCCCGTAGGGTCCTCGTCGACGAGACGCAGTACGCGCGGGGGAGACCCTCAGGTGGACGGGGCTGGATGTAACTGTTAGGGTTACAACCGGATCTGGAAAGGGCGGTGACCGGTGAGTGCCAACAGCAGGCTGACCATCGCGGCACACGCCCTGACGTGGATTGGTCTCTATCAACGGAGAGGTCATGATGTCGCCACGTCGGAGCAGGTGGCGAAGAGCGTCAACACCAACCCCGTCGTCATCCGCCGTCTGCTGACAGAGATGCGCGCGGCCCGCCTGGTCGAGTCGCGACGGGGAGCGGGCGCGGGGTGGATGCTCTCGAAGGAAATGGCGGACATCACGTTGCTGGACGTCTATCGAGCGATCGAGCCCGGCCCGCTGTTCGCATTGCATCGCTCGACGCCGGATCCCGACTGCGTCGTGGGCTCACGCATCGGCGCGGCCATGACGGCGGTGTATGCGGATGTCGAGAGTGCTTTGCACCAAGAGCTCGCCAAGGTCACGCTCGAGGATGTCCTGCGAGATGTGCTGAGCGCCGCCTGATGTCGGCTCGTTGAAGCCGCGCCGATCGTTTTTCGCTCTGTCGTAACTACAAAGGTTACGACAGAAGGGAGACGCCGCTGCTGCGACTCGGAAGGACGGAGAAACATGGAATTCACCACCATCGGAACGATCGGCGCCGGCGCGGCGGCGCGGGCCGTCGCAGCGCACGCCGCGCGGGCGGGTCACCCGGTGCTGCTGAGCAACACCCGCGGACCCGACACGCTCGCAGCAGCCGTCGACGCCGTCGGACCCGGTGCGACCGGGGCCACGTTCGAAGAGGCCGTGGCAGCAGATCTCGTGCTGCTCGCAGTCCCGTTCATCAACGTGCCGGCTGTCGGTCGGCGGCTGGGTGATTGGACAGGGCGGGTTGTCGTTGACATGACGAACCAATTCGCCGAGGCCAACCCCTACCGCGGATTCGCGGACCTCTCGCCCTTCACTGGGAGTGAGTGGGTCGCGCAGCAGTTGCCCGGGGCCACCGTGATCAAGGCGTTCAACGCCATGTTCGCGACCTTCATCGCACCCGACCCTCGGCACGAGGAGGGCAACCAGGTCGTGTTCCTCGCGGGCGACGAGACCGAAGCGAAGCAGGCGTTCGCGCGGATGGTGACGGCGTTCGGGTTCGCACCGGTCGACCTCGGCGCGCTGCGGGAGGGCGGTGCGCTGATGCAACTCGGCGGCGCGTTGAGCGGCAAGCACTTCCTCGCGCAGACGTGACTCGGCCGTGCGCTTTCACCTGACCAACCATCACCACAAGAGAGGTACACCCCTATGACCACCGACACCCCAACCACCCGCGCCGTCGCCGAGCAATTCCTGGAGCGACTGGGCCGGCAAGACCAGGACGCCATCCAGGAGCTGTTCGCGGCAGACATCGACTGGTATGTCCCCGGGAGCGACACGTTGCCGTGGACGGGGCGTCGCCTCCGACGGGAGGAGGTCGCGTCGTACTTCACCACGATGTGGCCCCGTTTCGTGCCCGGTGAGAGCGATGTCACCCTGGAGAAGCTCCTCGTCGACGGCGGCGACGCGATCGTATTGGCAACATTCGGGCATACGGTCGCGGACACCGGCCGGCCGTACACCACCCCGGTCGCGGTGCACCTGGGAATCGAGGACGGCCAGATCGTGCGCATGCATCTCTACGAGGACACCCTCGTCGTCGCGGAGGCGTTCGCCGGCGCGTAACGGACCCGCCGCAGGAACGAGGAAGGGGCCGGGGGTCAGATGACGCCCGGCCTCTTCGCTCGGTAGGCGGGTCCCACGCCTAGAGGACCAGCCTGCCCGCGGTGACGTCTTCTGCCACGATGCTCAGTCGGGTTTGGGTGGATCGCGCGTGGGCGCGGATGAGTCGGAACGCGGCATCCATGTCGAGTCCGTGGCTCTGGGCGATGTATCCCTTGGCCTGTTCGATGATCACCCGGCTGTCGAGGGCTCGCTGCAGCTGGCCTTGCGCGACCACGGATTCCTCGACAAGTCGTTGCTGAAGGATGCTGATGGTGGCGATGTCGGCGAGGGTCTTGGCGGCAGCCGCGTCCGACGCGTTCAACTCTCCTACGCGGTCGCGGAAGAGGTTCAGGGAGCCGATGACGGAGTTGCGCAGTCGCATGGGGATGGCGTGCAGCGAGGCGAACCCGGAACGGCGGGCATCGGCGGCGAACGCGGGCCAACGGGCGTCTATGTTGCCGAGATCTTCGACAGATACGACCTGTCCGGTGGAGATCGCCTCGACGCACGGCCCTTCGCCGGCGCGGACCTGCATCAATCCGACGAATTCGCTGCGCTCGCTCGTGGAGACCAGGACCTCGAGGTCTCCGATCGGGCTGACGAGGAGGATTCCTGCGGCGGCGGCATCGAAGATGGCCGCGCACTCTTCTACCAGGAGCTGGAGGAGTTCGACGATGTCGAAGTCGTCGATGAGCGAGTCCGCCAGCGTGCCCACTGTCTGAAGCAACTGATCTTCCCGTGTGCTCATAGTTGAGTGTAGGCGCTCAAGGTCAACGGTCGAAGGCCAGTCGCCGCGCAACGACGTCGGCGGCGACCTCGCTCACCGTACGGCCGGAGGAGAACGCGCGACCCCGCAGCACGAGCAGCGCGTCGTCCACCCCGATCGACAGCTGCGCAGCGACCATCCCGGTCGCCTGGTGCATCTCTCGTCGCGAGTGCGGGCCGTCCGGGACGCCGGCATCGACATTGTGGACTTCGTCCAGGGCGCGTCGCAGCAAGTGCCGGGAAGCGACCTCGGCGAGCACCGTCACATCACTGACCGCTTGCCGGGACAGTCGCCCAGGTTGCTCAGAGTAGAGGTCGACCACCCCGACACTGAGTTCTCCGACGAACAATGGGAACGCGTATACCGCTCCGATGGGAAGCGCGCGCATCGCCTCTCTCGCGCCGGGCCATTGCGTGCCGCCGCCGCGCTGCAGGTCCGGCTCGAGGATGGGCCGGCGCGTGCGCAGAGCATCCCAGCAGGGTCCTTCGCCCAGATCGATCTGAATCTCGTCGATCCTCGCGGCCACGCCGTCGCTGGCGCACACGGTTTGACTACCGAGCGGTCGGCCGAGGGTGGAGATGACGGCGCCGGTCACATCAGCAGCATCCACAAACGGTCCACATAGATCATCAGCGTGGCCCGCTCCGGTGAGACGCGTGAGGGCCTCGGCGAAGACCTCACGATCGTCGCCCGGTAGAGACTTAGCCATGGATACCACCCGTCCTCGTCAGAATGACTTGGCGCAGGGTCTTGGTGCCGTCACCGTCACAGTAACACCCCCACCCCTCATCCTCCTGAGAGGTGTTACCAGAGATTGCCAGAGGACAAGGTCCCGCGTCACCGCCCGGGCTCTGCCGCCCAGGGATTGCGAAGGATGGCCTCCGCGCGGTAGCTTCAAAGAAGTTGCCCCAGACCCCGGTCGACTCCATGTCATGGACGAGCACCAACGGACCGGGAAATCATAATGGGCACTCTGGAATACGTCACCGCTCAACACATCGCGGAGATCGACGACCGGACGCTGGCGCACTTGCAGATCGTGATCTGCAACAAGCTGCGCCGAGACGAACGATTCACCCTCACGCTCTCCCCCGCGGAAGGGGCAAGCGGCCCGAAGTCGGTGCTGTGGCTCACTTCGTCCCTTCCCCTGCGTTTCACCTACTCCTCGCCGGAGCCCCAGATCATCAACAGGGCGTGGCTGAATGTTCTCGCCGACGCCGCCTTCAGCAGCGCGGGTCTTCGGCTGATTCCCGAACCAGAATCGGGCACACCCAGCCCGCGTCGCCCGGCTCGTCGTGAGGGCGTTTCCGCTTAGATCACGCGGCACGTCCGGTCGATGCGAGGGACGGGCTAAAGCCACCAGTCGATGTCCGGCATGTCGGCTCGGTCGCTGTCATCCGCGAGCAGCGGTGCTGCCGGGTTGATGTGCTCGATATGGATGGGCGTCACCGCGGTCACTAAGACCTCCGTGTACCCGGCGCCCTCACGGCCCAGCGCCACGTATGCAGCGCCCGATCGGACAGCGTCCAGTAGCTCCTGTCTCACCGTGTCTATGCCACCGTCGTCCGGCACGAAGTACCTGGCTCCGTCGATGACAACGTAGTGGTGAAAAACCATGGTTCACCCATCTGTTGGATCGACAGTAGGCACCCGGCCACCCCCGTGTCCCTAGGGCATTGCCATGCCCGGAGGCGCGTGATACCGGCGGCCTGGCCGGGGGTGGGGCACTCCCGTCTCGGCCGTCCGCGCACCGCAGCTCGACCTCCCCGCGACGCTCGGCGCTCAGGGGCGGATGAGCACTTTCAGGGCTTCGCGGGAGTCCATCAAGCGGTACGCCTCGGCGATCTCGGCGAGAGGAAGCTCGCGGTCGAACACCTTGCCCGGGGCGATCGTGCCGTCCAGCACCTGAGGCAGAGCTGCCTCGATGTATGCACGGACGGTGGCAGGCCCGCCGGTCAGCGTCGCGTTCTTTCCGAACAGCGTTGCGAAGCCCACGGGGGCCTCTTCATACTGTGGGACGCCGACGCGGGAGATGACGCCGCCGGGACGGACGATTCCGTACGCCTGTTCGTACGCCGGCATGTGCCCGACGGCCTCGAGGACAACGTGAACGCCTTCACCCCCGGTGAGGTCGAGGACCTTCGCGACGCCCGCTCCTGCGCGTTCAGCGACGACGTGGGTAGCGCCGAACTCCCGTCCGAGCGACGATCATCCTCATGGCGACCCATGAGGATGATCGTCTCCGCGCCGAGCTGCGTGGAGGCGAGGACGGCTGACAGGCAGACGGCGCCATCACCGATGACAGCAACGGTCTTCCCTGCGCGGACGCCACCCTTGTGCGCGGCGTGGTGACCGGTCAAGTAAACGTCGGCGAGCGTCAGCAGCGACGGCATGAGAGCTTCGTCGGTGCCTTCCGGGATCACGACGGCGGTGCCGTCCGCCTGCGGGACGAGCAGCTTCTCCGCCTGCATTGCCGAGGAGGCGCCGTCGAAGAAGCCGCCGTGCACGCAGGAGGTCGTCACACCGTCACGGCAGAAGGTGCAGGTGTTGTCGGACCAGGCGAACGGGACGATCACCGTGTCCCCAACGGCCAAGCGCGTCACCTCGGAACCGACCTCCTCGACCACCCCGATCGCCTCGTGTCCCATGCGGCGTCCCTCCGGCGTCTCCTTCAGGGAGTGATAGGGGTGCAGGTCCGATCCGCACACGCATGAGTAGGTCACACGAATGATCGCGTCGGTCGGCTCCTTGACGGCGGGGTCAGGGACTTCGGCAACGCGCACGTCGCCGGCGCTGTACATCAGGGTTGCTCGCATGAGCTTTCCTCTCTCAACGATGAGCGCAGTGCCCTCCAAGATGCGGAGGATCTTGCCCAGCGGGTGCGAGTGCCACGCGGTGCGGGTCCCGGGGCGAAGCGGACCAGCCCGACGATCAGCCTCAGCCCCTCGTCCTGGGGTGAGACGACCTGGTCGAGCCACGCGTCGGTCACGCGGCTAGTCCAGCCGGACCACACCCATTCAGGGAGCCCCTGGCGGTGGGTGTACTGACTGTGCATCCCCTGCACGTGAGGGCAGTCCTACTGTGGTTCCATGCACAACAAGGCGGAGGTGCGGGAGTTCCTCATGACCCGGCGCGCGTATCTCGCCCGCGGACGCAGCGACGGCGGAATGACCGCACGCGGGCGTCCTTTTCATCCATCCGCCGCCTCATCCCTCCGCGCGGAGGACACAGCATGACCTTCACCGAGCTTCTCGCCGCCCTCGACGCCGGCGAGACCATCATCGGCGGCTCGGCCGCGCACGCGACGATGATCGAAACCAGCCAGGAAGCGCTCCGAATCGCGGGTGAGCTCAACACGGGATACCACGAACCGACGCGGGTGAGGGAACTCCTCGCACAACTCATCGGGCGCCCCGTCGATGACTCCGTCACATTGTTCCCGCCTTTCACCGCGGACTTCGGGAAGAACATCTCGCTCGGAAAGCGCATCTTCATCAACTCCGGCTGCCGGTTTCAGGACCAAGGCGGAATCACGATCGGCGACGACTGTCTCATCGGCCACAACGCCGTGATCGCCACCCTCCACCACGACATCCATCCCGCTCGACGCGGCGACCTCATCCCGTCGCCCGTGGTCATCGGGCGCAACGTCTGGCTGGGAGCGAACGTCACCGTGCTCCCCGGCGTCACCATCGGCGACGATGCCGTCATCGGCGCCGGATCCATCGTCACGAAGGACATTCCTGCCCGATCCATCGCTGTCGGATCGCCGGCCCGTGTGGTGCGCAGCATCAGCGAGTAGGACCGCCACCCGAAGCCGCCGCTCCGTCACCCATCGGGTGCGGTGAGAGCGCACTGCGATGCGCTGGTCATGGCTGAGTCGCGTCGTCCTCGGGTCCTGGTGGCCGATCCGCACGCGTGTCCATGTCCGCGAGCAGCTGCTGCGCAATCACGCTGGCGCGACTGAGGACATCGATTTGAGCGGGGTTGTAGAGGGCGACGATCGACTCGAGGAAGATCTGCTGGGTGGCCGTCGGGCTCCGAGAGAGGTGCGCACCGGGGTCACTCAGCCAGGCATAGTCTGCGAGGTGCCGCGCCAAGGTGGGTGCGTACCTCTCGGCGAGTTGTCGCCGGTCACTTTCGTCGGTGTCCGGTGCCAGAGCATCGAACGCCTCCGTCGCCTCGTCGCGTTCTGCCTCGATCATCCGCCGTAGGTCGGCCATCGCCTCCTGGTCGTACAGCTGCGCGTAGATGAGGACGAGGGCGCGGTCAGCGCTGGACAATCGGGCGGCGACATCTTCGAAACCGCGTGGCACGTCTGTCGCGGAGGACCCCTGACGGATCGCTCCGATCTCCGCTCGCGCACGCTGCAGCCGTTCGATGCTCGTAGCCAGGTCGGCATCGATCGCCGCGAGTGCCTCCGCCGACGTGTGACCGTCTCCACGAACCTGCTCGATCTTTTCGAGTGGCACGCCGAGTTCCCGCAGGCGCCGAATCTGCAGAAGCCGCACGAGGTGCCGCACCTGGTACTGCTTGTAGCCGTTCGGCATTCGGTCCGGCTCGTCGAGGATCCCGACCCGGTGGTAGTGCCGCACCGTGTTAACGGTGGTGCCGGCGAGACTCGCGACCTCTCGTGTGCTCCATGCCATGCGGTCGATCTCTCCCTCTCTTGGCGTCGGTCCCAGCGGTGCGTTCCACGGTTGAGAGCCGGGCCTATTCAAGGCCGTGTGCCGGGCACAGGGTCAAGCCCGGTGGCTGACAGGCGCGCGCCGACCGTTCTGGCCCGACCCGGGAAAGGCTCGCGTGCCGTGGCGTCGCCACGTGCGACACCAGATCAGGAGACGCGGCAGGACACGGCTTGACGTTGTTCTGAGAACACGGTTTCTACTGAGGATCGAATCGAATTTGGCTCGATTCCACGATCCGCTCGAGAATGCCCTCCCGAACCGAATCACTTTCGGGGTCAGCATCTCTGAGCAACACGGAGAAGAACCAGTGACCCGAAAAAAGACGGTGAAGCTCGGAGACGGACACGCGTTGCCGCCCTTTCGCTGGTGGCAGCTGTTCTCGCGCTCCCTTTTTCATCTGTATCTCGCCGGCGAGGGTGGCGCACGGGACACGTGGTCCATCGACTTCCGGCGCGGGGGTGATTCGGACGGCGAGCTGCGCGCGCGGCTTTACCGCGACGGTGCCCACCGAGCCACCTCCAAGCTTCCCGCAGCGTTCCCGGTGCCGGGTGGCACCATCGAAGTCGCTGCCAGCGGCTTCGGACTCAAGCGCTGCCACTACGTGACGCACGACGGGGCGGAATGGCAGCTCACGCCCGATCCCGCCTCAGCGGAGGGGCGGCGTGCGCGTCTTGAACGAACGAACCCGGCGCTGAGCGGAGCGCTGGGTATCGCGTCGGTGAGCGTACTCGCGGTCGCGCTCGTGCTCGGGGTTCCACAGGTCATCGAGCAGATCACGCAGGTCCCGCTCATCGCGGAGACTATCGGCACGTTCGCGAGCCCCTTCCGCCTTCCGATGTGGGCGAACATCTTGCTTCTGGTTGCGACGCTCACGGCGAGCACCGAGCGTGCACTGCGGCTGCGTTACAACTGGCTCCTCGACGGCGGTCTCTTCGACAGCGGCGAGTAGAGAACCCGCACCGACGTGAAGGGCCTGCCCGCCCTCGCCCTACAGGAGGCACGACATGTACCAACCACGACCCAGCGACATCGCCCTACCACCGACGGTATCCATCGATCTCAGTGATCTCGTCGTCGGTGTGCTCGAGGCCGCGACGTCTACGACGGAGCGCACGCACGAACCCCCGCGAGCGGCATGACCGTCCTCCTGCCATCGCCGATCAGCCGGCTCCCCGGACACCTGGACGCTGCTGGCACGACTGTGGTGGTGTGGAGGCGCTCCCGGCGCACCGGGCCGGCACGGACACCGAACAATGCCGCATCACGTGCCGAGGCAGCCGCATCCTAGAGTCCCCAGACTGCGCAACAGGGGAGGAGGCATGCTTGCACTCAGTGGGCACTGTGTTGTAGGCACATGATCAAGTGCGATTCGATGACCCGGAATGACTATGCCAGTCACGAACTCGACTGACGTCTACGGGGGTAGCGGGTGCAGCTGTTCGGCCGGCGGATAGAGCAAGACGCGCTCGATCGTGTCCTCGCAGACGCGCAAGCCGGCCGGAGCAGTGCTCTGTCGGCGCGCGGCGAGGCGGGGATAGGGAAGTCCGCGCTCCTTGATTACGCACGCGCCGCCGCCGGAGCGTTGGGGTTCCGAGTGGAACGCGCGATCGGCATGGAGTCGGAAAGGCAATTCGCGTACGCCGCGCTGTACCAATTGTGTGCGCCTCTCTTGGAGTACGGTTCCGCGCTGGCTGAGCCGCAACGCGACGCACTCGCCATCGCCTTCGGTGGGAAGACGGGTCCCCCGCCGGACCGGTTCCTTGTCGGTCTCGCCGTGCTGAATCTCGTGGCCGAGAGCGCTGAAGATCAGCCCCTCCTCTGTCTCGTCGATGACGCTCAATGGCTCGATCGGTCATCGGCCGAGGTCATCGCCTTTGCGGCTCGCCGAGTGTCTGCCGAACGGATAGCCTTCGTCATCGCGGGCCGGGATGACGACGACACCGAGTCCGCCTTCTCCGGCATACCGGTCATGAGACTCACCGGACTCGCTGACCGCGACGCACAGGCGCTCCTTGATGCCGAGATCCGGACCCCCATCGACGACTCCGTGCGGGACCGCGTCATCGCGGAAGCACACGGGAATCCGCTGGCGCTGCTGGAGTTGCCACGAATCGTCCGGCCGGCGATTCTGGCAAGCGGCTTCGATGTGCACGATCGGCCGGACATCCCGCACCGTCTTGAAGAGGCCTTCCGGCGCCGCTCGAGAACACTCCCGGTGGAGACGCAACGCATGCTCCTCGTCGCTGCGGCGGAGCCGACGGGCGACGTGACGTTGCTGTTCCGGGCAGCGTCACACCTCGGAATCGAACGGGCCGCCGCCTCCCCAGCGGAGGCCGCGGGGTTACTGAGCATCGACTCCGCGGTGCGGTTTCGGCATCCCCTGGTGCGCTCAGCGATCTACAGCGCTGCCACCGCGTCGGAACGTCGCCATGCCCATTCCGCACTGGCTGCGGTCACCGACACGCGCATCGATCCGGATCGCCGCGCGTGGCATCAAGGACAGGCCATCCTCGGTACAGACGAAGGAATCGCCACCGAGCTGGAGCGCGCCGGCCATCGCGCACTCGCGCGCGGCGGCATGGCGGCGGCGGCCGCGTTCATCCAGCGTGCGGCGGAACTCACCCCGGACCCCGCTCTCCGCACACAGCGCGCAATGCTGGCGGCACAGGCGAAATATGAGGCCGGCGCCGCGGATGAGGCATTGAAGCTGCTCGCGCTTGCGGCGCAGGGACCGCTGGACCCTTTGCAGTCTGCGCGCCTCACCCTCTTCAAAGCGCACATCACCTTCTATCTCGCGCAGGGCGGGAACGTTCCCGCGGAGTTCCTGGAAGCCGCGCACGCACTGGCGCCGCTCGACCGCGCGATGTCTCGGGAGACCTTCCTGCTCGCGCTCAACGCGTCCATGCTCATTGGTGCCGGTGATGGCGGGGATGTGCGAGACGTGGCCGAGGCAGCCCGAGCGGCGCCCCGGCCGCCGGAGCCGCCCAGGCCGGCGGACTTTCTGCTCGATGGGCTCGTGACGGCCTACACGCAGGGGTACTCCATCGGCGCGGGCGAGCTACGACAAGCGCTCACGTTGTTCTGCGATGAAGAGCTCGATCGGGACGTCGTTGGCCAGACGGACAGCGATCGCTGGCTGTGGCTCGCCAGCCGTACGGCCGTCGCACTCTTCGAGGACGACCTGATGCACCGCCTGGCCGTTCGAAACGTCGCTTTCACGCGGGGGGCGGGGGCGCTGGCCACGCTCCATACCGCTCTGGTCGCTCATTCGGTCGCTCTTGCCCTGAGCGGCGAGTTCACTCGGTCCGCCGAACTCGTAGCTGAGAGCACGGCCATCGCTCGCGCGACGGGGGCTGTGCCGCTGCGCTTCGCCGCTCTGTTGCTCGCTTCCTGGCGCGGCCAGGAAGAAAAGACCACGGAGCTCTATCGGGCGAGCGTCCGGACCACGGCGGAGGGCAGGGGAGCGGAGGTCACGTTCGCACACTACGCGCTCGCCGTGCTTCACAACGCGACGGGAAACTTCGTGCCGGCGATGACTGCGGCTCAGCACGCCGCGGCGTCCGATGAACTCGCGGTCGTCAGCCTCGCGTTGCCGGAGTTGGTCGAAGCAGCAGCCCGCGCAGGTCACCTTGAGGAAGCTCGAGCAGCGTATGAGCAACTGGCCGCGCGAACCCGCGCGAGTGGCACGCAGTGGGCGCTCGGTCTGTCAGCACGTTCACAAGCTCTGATCACGCCGGGTGATGCCGCCGAGAACCAGTACCGCGAGGCAATCGAACGGCTGGCCGACTCACGCCTGGTCGGTCACCTCGCGCGTGCTCACCTCCTCTACGGTGAGTGGCTCCGGCGCGAAGGCCGTCGTCGCGGTGCCCGAGAACAGCTACGGACGGCACATGACATGCTGACCGACATGGGAGCGAGAGGTTTCGCCGAGCGCGCCGCCCGGGAACTGCGCGCCACGGGCGAGCACCCTCGTGCTCGCCACTCTGTGCCCCGTGCGGTACTCACGGAGCATGAGCTGCACATCGCGCGTCTTGTCGCGAGCGGCGCCACCTCACGGGAAGTGGCCGCGATGTTGTTCCTGAGTCCGCGAACGATCGAGGCTCACCTGCGGAGCATCTTCCGAAAGCTGGGTATCACCTCTCGCCGCCAACTCAAGGAGCTTCAACTCTGATTCGGGGCGTCGTCATCCCGCTCGTCCGCAACCTGTCGTGAGCCAGCGCGCCCGCGCGAGAGAGGACATCGAGTTGCGCCGAGTTGTACAGCTCGGTCATCGCCTCCAGCAGCGTCTCCTGGGCGACGTGCGCACTCTTGGACAGGTGGTGGGACGGGTCTTGCAGCCACGGGTAGTCGATGAGGTTTCGGGCGAGCGTGGGCGCGAGACCTTCTGCCAGGCGCTGCCGGGTCTCCTCATCCGCATCCGGTGGGAGCGCATTGATCTGATCCCCGACCGCGCCTTCATCGGCGTCGACCTCCACCATGCGCCGCAGATCCGCCATCGCATCCGCGTCGTACAACTGCGCGTAGATGTGGAGGATCGAGTTGTCCGATGGGGACAAACGCGTCGTGACTGACGCAAAGCCCGCCGGCGAATCGACTGGCGCATTCTCGCGAAGTAGCGTAGCGATGTCAGCACGCGCCCGCCGCAGACGCTCGATCTTCCTCTCCAGTTCGGAGTCCAACTCCGACAGGGCATCTGGTGTGCTCTCCCCACACGTGCGGAGCTGGTCGATGCAGGACAGCGGCACGCTCAGCTCCCCCAGACGGCGGATCCGCAGGAGCCTCACCAGGTCCGGTACCCCGTACTGCTTGTAACCGTTGTACCTGCGCCCGGGCTCGTTGAGGATGCCGAGCCGGTGGTAGTGGCGAACCGTATTGACGGTCGTGCCTGCCAGTTCCGCCAATTCACGCGTACTCCAGGCCATCAACCGAACTCCTTCCGACCCTTCACGCCCAGGAGCGTGCTGCCCAGCACCGCAGCCAGACTGATGCCCGCTGCGTACCGCGTGTCCTTCTCGCTGGCCGTGGCCGGTGGGCCGGCCAGAGGCGCCTCGCTCGGCGTGGAGTGAGTGGGAGCAGGGCCGCCGGACGGGGTTTGGATGGATCGTTCGATCATCGGTGGATCCGTTCTGGTCTGTGTCGCTATTCGCCTAGGTCTGGGGTGTGTCCCGTTTGCGCGTCCGGCCGACGAAGGTCAGGAGCGCCGAGCCGGCCTGTGCGAGCGCCCCATCGAGGAGGGCGTTGGAGAGGTGATTCGGCATCTGTCCGGCTCTGTAGACAGGATCACAGCGTGGGCGGACCTGCCGCGTCGGTAGAAGCTACGTAAGTGGCCCACGTCGGACTACCGAGCGCGTACGTGTCGCGATGGGTGCGGCGTGGGTCTGAAGGTCGTCGACCAGCGCTTCCATCTTGAGCCGGGAGCTGGATAGCCCTACCCCGGCGCCGGCTTCACAGCCAGCGCTTCCTTCGGAAGACGACATACACGGTGACGCTTGTTGCTGCCATCAGCGCGAGGGCGATGGGGTACCCGATGACCCAGTCCAATTCGGGCATGTTGGCGAAGTTCATCCCGTATATGGTTCCCACCAGTGTGGGGCCGAACAGGATGGCGGCCCACCCGGAGATCTTCTTGACCTGCTCGCTGTGGACCAGCGCGGTGGCGGTTTGTCGTTCGCCCACCAGGGTGGCGTTCACCGTGAGGGCGTTCTGCAGAATCGAGCGGAACGACGCGAGTCGCTCGGTGACCCGCAGGCAGTGGTCGTAGACGTCGCGCAAGGACCGCTGCAACTCGAGGTCGACTTTGTACTTCTCCGCCCCGCGCAGCAGGCCTTCGAGCATGCCGGCCAGCGGCTGGCTGGCGCGCTGGAAGGCGATGACTTCTCGGGAGAGCTCGTAGATCCGTTGCGAGAGAGAGCCGCCCCCGCTGAAGAGGATGTCTTGGATCTCGTCGATGTCGTCTTCCACCCCGGCGACCACAGGCTGGTACTCATCGACGACCTGGTCGAGGATCGCGTAGAGCACAGCTTCGGGTCCGAGCGAGAGCAAGTCGGGTTGCTCCTCCAGGCGGTGGCGGACCCGTGCGAGGTTCGGAGATTCGGCGTGCCGGATGGTGACCACGAAGTCGGGTCCGACGAAGACATGCAGCTCGCCGAACTCGACTGTTTCGGTCTCTCTGAGGTAGCGGGCCGGCCGCAGGACGGCGAAGAGGACGTCCCCGTATCGCTCGATCTTTGAGCGTTGATGCCCGGAAAGAGCGTCTTCGACGGCGAGAGGGTGGAGGCAGAACTCGTCCGCAACGTGCCGGATCTCTTCGGGGGTGGGGCGGAACAGTCCGATCCAGGCCATCCCTCTGCGAGCGCGCATGTACTCGAAGGTTTCGTCGAGGCTGGCAGGGTTTTCGATGCGGCGGCCGGAAACGTACACGGCGTTGTCGACGACCGGCATCATGCCAGGGCGCAGCGCGGATAAGGGCCTCGCAGGGGGTGCCGGAGCAGGTGATCCTGGGGTCCGGTCATACTCGTCCGAGCTCGGAGTAGACCCGGTCCCACGTCGTCTCGAACCTGGCGGCGGACTCACGGCCACCCTCGCGGGCCTGCTCGGCATCGGCCATCTCCTTTGCGAGGAGGAGAAGCTGCACACAGGCCTCGAGTTGCGCCACGGTCGTCGTGGGACCGACATCGGTGGCGCGTAACCGCCGAACGAGGGGTCGCTGCGATTTGGCCCGCGAGGCGAGAGCGACGGTCCCGAGCAGGTAGGCGATAACGCCCGCGAACGCCCCGGCGGCGCGTGAGGTGACCACAGCCACCCCGAGGCCCAGGCCGAGTCCACCGAAAGGGCCGACGCGACGCCAGGCCTGCCACGTGCGCAGTCGTCGGTGACCCGATGCGTCGAGGTGGGGTGGGTTGACCGTCAGGCGATACACCACGGCCCCGCCCCGCTCGACGCGCACCGTGAACGTGCTGGCCTGGGCCTCACGGTGGCGCATCGCTGTCCGCGACCGCGCCAGCCGAGCCGCGGGGAATCTGTCGGTGAGCATCAGGGGGCCTAGTTGTATCCGAGAACCGCGTTCTCGGCGGGGTCCGTCTCGCGGCCCGGCTCCACCGACCGCTGCGCCATGCCCTGCGTCATCGGTCTTCCTCGGCATGGCTCGTCACGTCTGCGGTGTCCGGAGGCGTCGCGAGAAATTCGGCGTGCACGCGCGCGCGGCGCGTAGCGAAAACGATGGAATGCAGCAGCATCACCGTGCCCCGCGGACGAACGGGGCCGGGATCGGACCACGCAGGATCGGGATGATCGGGATGATCGGGGTAAGGGTCACGCCTTCCGGTCTACCGTCGGGATCCTGGGGCCACCGCGGTCCTCATGATTCCCGTACGAGAGCGGCATCGATCCTGACGCAATCCCTGCGCGGTTGTCCGCGCCGGCGCTCAGCTGACGTGGATGGTGGGGCGCCGCTTCGCGTTCGGCTCCGCTTCCCGCAACACTTCCCGGGTCACGGGCGCCACCTCGCCGGAGCCGACGAACAGGTACTTGAGCATGTTCGAGACCGGGTTGCCCTCGGTCCATTGGAAATACGCGGTCGGGATCACGCCGGTCTGATCACGGATCTGCAGGAGCACGGCGGCCAGCGTGTTGGGGATGTTGGCACTGTTCACGGTCAGCACGCGGTGGCCGAACCTGTTCACACCCTCGACGAGGAGTTCTTCCTCGAATTCGGACGAGTCGGTGGGGTGAACCTCGAGGAAGATGATCCGGGAAGCTGCCGGGATGTGCGAGTACCGCCGCTCGGCGGCGTCCTTACTGGAGTACTCCTCCGGGCTGCCGTCATCCGGTTCGTGGGCGACGATCCGTATCTCGCCCTCTTCGGCGTCGTCCTCGATGAAGGCCAGCGCAGCCCGGTCGAACGTGACGGTGGTCGCGCGGATCTCGAAAGAGCGACCGATCCGCGACACGGCAGAGATGACCATGATCCCGACGATGAACAACGCAGCGATACGGATGCCGTCGGGTCGTTCGATGATGTTCGCCACAGTCGTGTAGAGGAAGACGAGGGCGATGATGCCGAATCCGATGGTGGCGGGACGCTGCTTCCTCCGCCGTGCGGAGAGGGTGACGGCGACGGACGCAGAAGTGATCAGGACCAGCACCCCGGTCGCGTATGCGCCCCCCTGCGCGTCGACGTCCGCCTCGAACACGATCGTGATCAGGAAGGCGATCGCGGTGAACACCAGTACCAGCGGGCGGACCGCGCGCGCCCAGTGCGGAGCCATACCGTACCGCGGCAGATAGCGGGGCACGAGATTCAGCAGGCCTGCCATCGCGGAGGCGCCGGCGAACCAGAGGATGCAGATCGTACTGATGTCGTAGAGGGTCCCGAACCCGTCGCCGAGGAACGCGTGCGCCAGATATGCCAGAGCTCTTCCGTTGGCGCTGCCGCCCGGCTGAAACTCTCCCTGCGGAATGAGCAGCGTTGTCACGAAACTGGAGCTGATCAAGAAGGCGCTCATGATGATGGCGGCCGTTGTCAGAAGGCGTCCGGCCCCGCGGATCCTCCCCGCGGGATTCTGCGCCGTGTCATTGGCGTCTCCCCGGATCTGAGGCATCACGGCGACACCGGTCTCGAACCCCGACAATCCCAGGGCGAGCTTCGGGAAGACAAGCAGGGCGATGCCGATCATCAGCCAGGGGCTGCCGTTCTGGGTGTTCAGTGCTGCCCACCAGTCGGTCACCACCAGGGGGGCTTGGGCCACGTGCGCGAGGGAGACCAGGATGACGACGAGGTTCAGGGCCAGGAAGACGGCGACCAGCACAACGGCGATGCCTATGGCTTCCCGGAAGCCTTTGAGGAATACGAGGGCCAGGAGCGTGACCAGGAAGAGCGTGATCGCAACCTCGTTGCCTTCGAACCACTCGGGCGCGAAGGGGTTCTCCACGGCGTGTGCGGTGGCATCGGCCGCCGAGAGGGTGATGGTGATCATGAAGTCGGTGGCCGCAAAGCCGAGCAGAACCAGGACGAACACCTTGCCCGCCCACCACGGCAGCAGATGCTCGAGCATCGCGATCGAACCCGACCCGTTGAAACTCTCCCGCGCCACGCGGCGGTACACCGGCAGCGCACCGAGCAGGGTGAGAAGCACCAGCACGATCGTCGCCAACGGAGACAGCAACCCGGCCGCCAGCGCCGCGATCGCCGGCTGGTACCCGAGGGTGGAGAAGTAGTCCACCCCGGTCAGGCACATCACCTGCCACCACGAGTGCGTCCTGCCCGTGGTTTGCGCGTGCGGACCCTGGTGCCTGCCCTGGCCGTCGACAAGCCCCTCAAGCAGCCAGCGCCTTGCACGTGCCAGCCGGCCGGAGGGGATCTCCGGCGGCAATCGCTCCAGGGAAGACTCAGACATCCGACCTCAGGTCCACTCGCACGGGTCGTCGACCGGCTCCCGACCGACAACCGATTATGGCAGCCGTGTCAGGTGGACGTGTCGCGTCAGCCGTAGAGGATGCCGTCCGCCGGCCTCTCGACCTGCTGTGGCTCGCTGATGATGTAGAGGCCGGTCGGGGAGTTCGCCGCGCTGGTGAGCACTTCGAGCCACGCGCGGTTGATCTGGGGCTGGCGGTTTCCGCTGAACTTGAAAGTCAGCGAGGCTCCGGGGTGAATCCACAGGGATGTGCGGCCGCTGCCGAGGCTGACATCGTCTTTCCACGTGAAGAAGAACGGCTCCGCTCGACGGAGCTTGGTACCGATGACGATCTGAAGGTGAGCGAGCAGCCGATCATCGAAGGTGGCGCTGACCTGAGTGTTGTAGGAGAACTTGCCCATTCTGGCTCCTGGTCTACCGCGCGCGGCTGCGCGCTCTGTCTACGTATTCGATCGCGCGTGCGGGCACGAGGCGCGGCTTCTCAGAGGTCGAAGAAGCCGCCGTAGGGAGTCTCGTCGTCGCCCGTGTCGCGCGAGTCGAATTGGACGGTTTGGACGGACATGACGATTTCCGTGCGCGGCGAGACGAGAACCGACACTGACCGGTTCCCGACCACGACGAACTCGACGAAGCGCCCCCCGTCGCGAGCGGCTTCCTCCATCTCGCGGCGCAACTCGTCGAGGTCCTGCCCCTGCGCGAGCAGGTAGCTCTCACCGTTGACCGTGAGTTCGGTCCTCACCATCGTTTCTGCTTCGGTCACCTCCGTAAGCTACGACATTGCCGACCAGGGTCGGCAGGGCTTGCGCCGCCGGGTCCCTCTGTGGGACGTCGAATGGTGAACGTCCCGAACGCATTGGGGGGATGGGTGGGCTGTCAACCCCTTCACGCTTCTGTGTGTGAGCGGGTCACAGTGGGCCCGTGAAACACATCACTTTTGCCGATAAGACGGTGTTCGTCGACGACGAGACCGCGGATTGCCTGACCGAGTATGCCGCGCTCCTCGGGACGGAGAACATCGCCGACACCGTGACGGTCAACGTGTTGAGCCGAGACGGCAACGAGACGGAAGCGACATTCGTGCTCAACGGGGCCAGCAATCTGATCTCCGAGTCCACCAACTCCCGCGCCCAGATGGCTGACAACGGGCAGGCCCTGGAGTACATGAGGAACCAAATCGACCGCCTCCGTAACCCGCCCTCACCGCGATACGACGAGGGACCGCACATCGTCGAGCTAGACGACGACCAGATCGCTTGAGGGCTGACGCCCGCCCCCGAAGTCAGGTCATACGTGACGCGACCCATCCCACGTCCTGCGGACCTGGAGGCGTAGGCTCACGTCATCCGGGAGCGGGCGCACGTTTGCGCGTGCATCTGAGACGGGTACAGGTATTGAACGGGGGAGCATGGGCCACTTGATTTATGGCGTGGCGCCCGCCATCGGCATCGAGGACTGGGGGCTTCGGCATCTTCAGTCCGTCATGCTCACACGGCTGCGGCGTAACGAGAGCTTCATCTTCAGCTGGGACGACGAACCAGACGTCGACGGGGATGCCGCTGTCCCCGAAACCGGGCTCCACGGCACCGTGTGGATATCGAGGAGTTCGTCCCTGTACTTCAGTTACGACCGACCGCTGGATCGACCGCTGAACCGGCGATGGCTCGCACTCCTGGCCGACTCCGCGAACAGCACGCAAGGTCTCCGGCTCATCCCAGAGCCCCCCAACGACGCACCGACCCGGGCGTAGTGCGGCCCTTTCTCGCCCGTGCGTGACATGCGTTCGCGAGAGCAGCGGCCCGTGGCTGGATGCACTCTCCTACACAGCCAATCAGCCGACGGGGCTGTACCTCGTCCGGAAACCGCGAGAGTGTCGCCCACCGTGGAATCGCAGGGCGACGAGTCCTTGGCCTGACTCCCTCCAGCGCCTTCAATAACGGGGCAGCGAGAAGCCACGACTTTTTACTCCGTCAGAGGAGGTAACGCAACCGGGTGGGACGCGGGAGACGCGCGCGCTTACTGTCCATGCACATCGACCGATCAGCCAGCCCGTAGCCCAGTGCTGTGGCGCCCCGCGGCGCCGCGCAGGAAGGACCCCAAGATGGAGGAAGGGTATGTCGCTCGCGAGGGGATGACGGCGACCGTGGAGGCGCCTCCCATCCCGCCACGGCAAGCAGCGCTGCTGACCGCCACGCGCGTCGAGCAGAAGGGCAACATCATCGTCCGGTGGATCACCTCCACTGACCACAAGACGATCGGCTACATGTACATCATTTCCGCCCTGCTGTTCTTCATGCTGGGGGGCTTGATGGCACTGATGATCCGCGCCGAACTGTTCGAACCGGGCATGCAGATCGTGCCGACGAGGGAGCAGTACAACCAGCTCTTCACGATGCACGGCACCATCATGCTGCTGATGTTCGCGACGCCTCTTTTTGCGGGGTTCGCGAACGCCATCATGCCCCTGCAGATCGGCGCCCCCGATGTCGCATTCCCGCGGTTGAACGCGCTGTCGTTCTGGTTGTTCTTGTTCGGGTCTCTGATCGCTGTCGCGGGCTATCTGACGCCGCAGGGCGCGGCCGGGTTCGGCTGGACGGCCTACCAGCCGCTGGCGAATGCGACCTTCACCCCGAGCGTGGGAGGGAACGTCTGGTTCCTGGGTCTGGGAATGAGCGGGTTCGGCACGATCCTCGGCGCCGTGAACTTCGTCACCACCATCCTCACCCTCCGGGCCCCCGGTATGACGATGTGGCGGATGCCGATCTTCACGTGGAACACCCTGATCACCAGCATCCTGATTCTGCTGGCATTTCCTGTCTTGGCCGCCGCACTGCTGGCGGCGGCATCGGACCGTGTGCTCGGCTCACAGATCTTCAACCCGGAAGCGGGCGGTGTGCTGTTGTGGCAGCACCTGTTCTGGTTCTTCGGTCACCCCGAGGTGTACATCATCGCGCTGCCGTTCTTCGGCATCGTGTCCGAGATCTTCCCCGTCTTCAGCCGGAAGCCGATCTTCGGGTACAAGACGCTCGTGTACGCCACGATCGCGATCGCGGCGTTGTCGGTGGCGGTGTGGGCGCACCACATGTACGTGACGGGCGCGGTGCTGCTGCCGTTCTTCGCGCTCATGACGATGCTCATCGCCGTTCCGACCGGGGTGAAGATCTTCAACTGGATCGGCACGATGTGGCGCGGTTCCGTGACGTTCGAGACGCCCATGGTGTTCGCGCTCGGGTTCCTCATCTCCTTCGTCTTCGGGGGCCTCACCGGCGTCATCCTCGCCTCCCCGCCGCTGGACTTCCATGTCTCCGACACGTACTTCGTTGTGGCGCACTTCCATTACGTCGTGTTCGGCACGGTCGTGTTCGCCATGTTCGCGGGGTTCTATTTCTGGTGGCCGAAGTGGACGGGCCGGATGCTGAACGAGCGCCTGGGTTACGTGCACTTCTGGATGCTGTTCATCGGCTTCCACATGACCTTCCTCATCCAGCACTGGCTGGGCGTGGACGGCATGCCCCGTCGCTACGCCGACTACTCGCCGGAGGACGGCTTCACGTGGGGCAACCAGGTCTCCACCGTGGGTGCCATGATCCTGGGGGCCTCGATGATCCCGTTCCTCTTCAACGTGTGGATCACCGCCCGTAAGGCGCCGAGGATCACGGTGAACGACCCGTGGGGTTACGGCGGATCGCTCGAATGGGCGACGTCTTCCCCGCCGCCCCGGCACAACTTCACCTCCATCCCGCGGATCCGCAGCGAGCGTCCCGCGTTCGACCTGAACCACCCCGAGGCCGGCGTGCCGGTCGGAGTAGGCCCGGCCAAAGACGCTCCTGATGCCCCCGTGGCAGACGGAAGCGACGACCAGGTCAAGTAGCCGTCGAAGAGCGGCCGCCCGCCGCCGTCACCTGCACCCCGGAGTGTGGAGCTGACCGCGCTTGCCCGGTGTCGTTACATGTATTCGTAGTCGCTGATCGCCGCGAACGGGAAGGAGACGTCGCCGGTGTCGCGGCTGTCCTGATCCTCCTCTTCGACGATCTCGGACGTGAAGAGGACCGCGACGCCGGGGGAGACCAGGACGGACACTTCCCGGTTGCCGTAGACGACGAGGTCCACGAGGTCGCCGTTGGCGCGGAGCGCGGCGACTGTGGCGGCCTTGACGCTCTCGATGTCATGGCCTTGGGCGAGCAGGAACCTGTCTTCGCCGATCTTCACCGTGTCGCGTCTCATGCTCTGCCTCACCCTCGGATGAAAGTTCGCCAGGGAGTTCCGCGGCAAACCAATCCTGGCAATCTACGCCTCGGCGCCGTTGAGCGCGAGGATGCCGGGGAAGTGAACGCGCACCTTCAGACAGCGCGCCGGCTTGGGGCGCCCGATCGCGAGGATCGTAGGGTTCACCGGAAATCTTCTCCGGCTGACCGGCGCGCGCTGCGAAGCGAGGCCGCGGAAACTCTGTGACAACCCGATCGAAGTGAGCAGAGTTGCAGCGGTGGGCTCGATGCCGGGTGCTTCGCGCATCGTCTCCATCGATGAAGACTCTCCTGTCCCGAAGGAGACGAAGAGATGAGCATCACGGACCCATCCACCACCAAGCCGACGGTCGTCCTTGTGCACGGCGCCTTCGCCGAGTCTTCGAGCTGGAGCGGGGTGATCACGATGCTGCTCGACGCGGGGTACCCCGCGATCGCGGTGGCGAACCCGCTTCGCGGCGTCGCGTTCGACTGCGAGTACCTCCGGGCGACGTTGGGGGACATCACCGGGGACATCGTGCTCGTGGGCCACTCCTACGGTGGGGTGGTGATCAGCGGTGGAGGAATGGGTAACCCGCACGTGAAAGCCCTCGTGTACATCGGCGCCTTCGCCCCCGATGCCGGTGAGACCCCGGGGGAGTTGGCCAACCGGCTGCCGGGATCGACCCTCGCGGACACGTTGACCTCGGTGGCGCTCGCCGATGGCGGGGTGGACCTGTACATCACGCAGGACCGGTACCACGCGCAGTTCGCGGCGGATTCGTCGACCCAGGCCGCTGCTGTCATGGGCGTGACCCAGCGTCCCATCCTGGAGTCCGCGTTCGGCGAGGCGGCGCGCGAACCGGCGTGGAAGTCGGTCCCGTCGTGGTTCCTCTTCGGCGAGCTCGATCGCAACATCCCCGCCGCGGTGCATCATTTCATGGCCGATCGCGCCGGTGCCAGGAAGACGGTCGAGTTGGAAGGCGGCTCGCACACCGTCGGCATTCCGGAAGCGGGCAGAGTGTTCGATCTCATCCGGGAGGCAGCCGAAGCGACCACTGGCCGGTAGCGCACACATCCCAAGGAGGCATCATGAATGAATCGCCCTTGTCACCCGCCGGTGACGCTCTTCCTCCGGACACCGACGAGCTACGGGGAAAGCTCACGCGCACAGAGATCCAGCACGCGTCCTCGTCCATTCCCGGCCGAGACATCGTTCAGGTCCTCACCGAGATCCCCGTCGACGTTTCGTCCGGTTGGCACCATCATCCCGGCGAAGAAGTCGGTTACATCGTGGCCGGCACCGTGCGCATGGAGCGCGAAGATGGGACGACCCAGGTCCTTCACGAGGGCGACGGTTTTCTCATCCCGCCAGGAGTGCCGCACAACGCGACTGATCTCGGCCCTGAGACCGGGCGGATGCTGTCGACCTACATCGTCGAGACCGGTCAGCCCATCGCCACCCTGGAGCCGTGATCGCCAGGGCCGAGCGGGGGCAGGCCCTTCAGGCGAGTGAGCGTGTCAGCCGACTGCCTTGCGTGGGCGCCCGGCGGGGCCACCCCTCGGAGGCTCCTCGACCGATTCGTCGGCCGACGCGAGTTGACGTTCCTCGTACCCCGCACCGCCCGCGGTGGGGCGACCGATCGCGATGGACGTGATCGCGATCGAGAGGATGAGGGCGGAAACGGCGACGAGCGCACCCACGACGACGACCTCCCATCCCGGGTAACGAGAGATGCCGGAGAGGAGGATCACCTGGCTAGCGACGGCCGCCATGGAGAAGGTGAAGGACCAGAATCCGAGGGAGAACTCCAACCGGCGGTAGCGGGGCACGAGCGCGACCTGGACCAGCATCATGAAGACCGTCGCGCCGAGCAGGACGACGGTGACCCCGTCGATGGTCCGGCCGTTCATCGCCAACCACGCCATTCCCCCGACCGCGGGCGGCGCGGCCAGTATCGCGAGAGTGGGAACCAGCGGGCCCGGTAGAGGGGGGAACAGGGCGAGGCGGGCAAGAACGATCGTGAAGATCACCACCCAGAAAAGCGTGCCCATGCCGAAGGCCGCGACGGCGAGGTGTGCATTTCCCACGACGGCCGAAGCTTCGGCGGCGATGAATCCCGCCGCCACGGTCGGGAGGAAGTAGCCGCCGTGGAGGGACTCGATGGGGATGGGGCGCTGGATCCACTGCGCCACGAGCCACGCGGCGAAGAGAGCCGCGAGAACCGCCCCGGCGTACACCAGGATCGTGCTCGGCACCGGGATGATCGGATACAGATGGGCACCGAAAAGCATGACGATGACCGGAACGATCGCCGCGATCGGTCCCTGAGCAGGCAGCCGGAG
Source organism: Microbacterium sp. Z10_103 (assembly GCF_058310455.1). Taxonomy (NCBI): domain Bacteria; kingdom Bacillati; phylum Actinomycetota; class Actinomycetes; order Micrococcales; family Microbacteriaceae; genus Microbacterium; species Microbacterium sp. Z10_103. The sequence goes on along the minus strand of NZ_JBZEGK010000001.1, from coordinate 2,631,931 downwards.
TTGTGACACGAGCGTGTCCGGCGCGCGGCGTCCGCGATACGCATGTGCCGCGATCAGCCAGACCAGGGCTCCGCCGGCGATGAGCCAGAACGGCTCGACGCTCCATCGTGGCCAGCCGAAGGCCGCGGCCGTGGCGGACCAGCATCCGGCGTATCCCACGAGCCCGAACGGGATGGCAAGGGTGTTCAGCGGTATGCGAGTTGCCGGAGGCGGCCCGTTCATTTCTGGTTCCTTTCCGCGGCTCGCGTCCGCAGCGGACGGCGGCGGGCCCGATGGTGCAGGGGTGCGGGGCGTTCGGGACGGTCGCCGCGCGGTGACGAGTCGGTGTCTTCGAGAACCGGCGCGGCGTGGAGCGCCAATTCTTCGATATCGATCGCCCGAAGTGCCGCTGCGACCACCGTTTCTGAGAAGCGGTGCTCTCGGCGGGCGGTGATCACGTACTGCCGTTCCGCTCGGAGCATGACCCGTCGCAGTCGCCGGTAGGTGGTGAGGAGTGTTTCGGTGGACGGTTCCGACTCGTGCTCGAGCGAGTCCGAGATAAGAGTCGCGTTGATGCGCAGTTGGTCGACGACCCGTCGGTGGTCGTCGTCGGTCACTTCCGACTCGAGACGGTGCAGCCCGCTGGCCTGCGCGTGAGCCATCAGATCCTGCCAGTCCGCGAACTCCTGCCTCCGGTCGACCGGGGGCAGCCGGAGCGCTCGGATGAGACCGGGGAGGAGGAGGCCCGTCAACAGGGAGATCACGACGACCACGAACGCCATCAGTTGCAAGAGCGCCCGCCCCGGTGTCTCTGGCGGCAGCAGGAAAACGGCTGCGAGGGTGACAACGCCTCGGACGTTCGCCGCGGAGACGATCGCGGCGTTCTTCCACCGCAGGTCCTGATCGCGCATGTACCGGGTGCCGTGTTTGAAGATCCCCACCATCGCGAAGATGAACGCCGCCCGCGCCGCGAAGAGGGCGGCGATCACGGCCGCGCAGATGCCCACCGTTCTCCAGATCCCCTCGCTCACCTCGCTTGTCGCCGCGCCGCGGATGATCCCCGCGGCGTTGAGGCCGATGAACAAGAACACCGCGTTCTCGACGAGAAAGGATGCGGTGCGCCAGTTCACGGCCTCGGCGACGCGAGCTTCCGCAGACTGCACGGTGGGGGAGCGGAAGCCCAGGTACAGCGCCGATACGACCACGGCCAGCACCCCCGAGCCGAGCACGGCATCGGCGGCGATGAACGCGAAGTACGGGGTGATGAGGGCAAGGCTGGTGTCGAGCACCGGAGATCGCAGTCGGCTCCGGATCGCCGCCATGACCCACCCCACGCCCAGCCCGACACCGACACCTCCTGCGACGGCGAGAGCCAGGTCGGCGGCGATGCGTCCGGGTCCGGTGGTCGAGACGATGGCCGCGATCGCGGTGTTCACCAGCACGAGAGCCGTCGCGTCGTTGAGCAGGCTTTCTCCCTCGAGGACGGTCACGACGCGGTGGGGCAGTTTGAGGCGGCCCGCGATCGCGGTGACCGCGCTGGCGTCGGTGGGTGCGACAACCGCAGCAAAGGCGAACGCCGCCGCGAATCCGATGGCCGGGAGCAGGAGATACGTGACCCATCCCACCGCGAAGGCTGTGAAGACGACGAGGCCGACGGAGAGGAGCAGGATGGTGTCTCGACGTGTCCGTACGTCGACGACCGAGGTGCCGAACGCCGCGGCGAACAGCAGGGGCGGCAGCACCCCGTACAGCACGAACTCCGGCTCCAGTCGGACGGCGGGGATGCCCGGGACGAAGGAGACGGCCGCGCCCACCGGGACGAGGAGAACCGGCGCGGACCATCCCACGCGTCGCGCCAGCCCGGTCACGGTGACAGCGAGCAGCACGAACGCCACCGCCCACGCCACGGTTGCCCCCGGTGTCATCTCTTCTTCCCCGCGGAGCTGACTCCTCGCGATCCCGCGCCGGCTGATCCCGCCGCCGGCACGCTGCGAAGCAGCGCGACCAGCTCTTGCGCTACCTCCTCAGGCTGGTCTTCGACCAGGAAGTGGCCGGCGTCGAGTCCGCGGCCGCGGATGTCGCCCGCCCACGGCCGCCAGATGGACAACACCTCTCCGTAGAACTTCGGAAGCGCGCCGGCAGCGCTCCACAGCACGAGGAGGGGGCAGCGGATGCGGCGGCCGGCGGTTCGGTCGTCGTCGTCGTGGGCACGATCGATGCCGGCGCCGGCGCGGTAGTCCTCGCAGATGCCGTGAACCACGGTGGGGTCGTCGAGGATCGCTCGGTACTGGGCCATCAATGCGTCGGGATACCGGTCCGGGGTGCGACCCAGCCCGAGCGCGCGGAGATGACGGTCGAAGAAGGCAGAGGGATTCGCGCTGATGAGATCTTCGGGGAGGGGCGCCGGTTGTGCCAGGAACGCCCAATGCCAGTACGTGAGAGCCATCAGTGCGTCCGCGCGTGCCCACACCTCGCCGGTGGGCACCACGTCGAAGGCGCCCGCGGCGGAGATCACGGCCGGGTGGTCCAAAGCCATCCGGTAGGCGATCCGACCACCACGGTCGTGACCCGCGACGGCGAAATGCTCGAACCGGAGGGCGGCCATCAGCTCGACCAGATCGTTCCCCAGCGCGCGTTTCGAGTACGCGCTGTGATCGGCGGTGGTTTCGGGTCGGAAGGACTGGCCGTAGCCGGGGAGGTCGACCACCACCACGGTGTGGTCTGCGGTGAGGTGTCCGACCACCGCGTGCCACATGACGTGGGTCTGCGGGTAGCCGTGCAGCAGCAGGATCGGGGGGCCCTCTCCACCCGTCCGTGTGAAGATCGCCCCTCGGCCGACCTCGATCAGGCGAGACGTGAAAGCGTCGAACATGATCTCACCGCGATCGCGGCGTACCGGTCAGGAAGGGTCAGCCAGGAACCGCAGGAGTTCACGGTTCACTTCGGCGGTGTGGGTGACGGGATGGATGTGCGGGCCGCCCTCGATCTCGATGTACCGTGCCGCCGGCAGTGCTTCGTGCGCTCGGCGCCCCTGCCCGTCGATGGACAGGATGCGGTCGGCCGTGCCGTGCATGATCAGCGCGGGCACGTCCACGCGTTCAAGGTCGGTGTGGAAGTCTTCGAGCCACCCTTGCGGGCACGCCCATGTCGCGTAAGGTGACGCCTCGGCACCGGCCGACCACATCGCACGGACCGTGTCCTCGCTGACCAACGTGCCCTGGTAGTCGTCGAGGTTGAGGAAGTTTCCCATCATGCCGGTCAACCACGCGAACCGGTCGTCCAGAATCGCCTGCTGCACGCCGCGGACGCCCGCCTGATCCACCCCGTTCGGGTTCTCGGCACTCTGGGCGAAGGACGGGGTGAGGCTTTCGATGAAGACGGCACTGTGCAGCCGGTCGGTTCCGAACCGGCCGATGTACCTCGCCAGTTCCCCGGTGCCGAGGGAGAACGCCACGAGCGTCGCATCCTCGATTTCCAAGGTTCGCATCACGGTGTCGAGATCATCGCTGAGCGTGTCGAAGTCGTAGCCCAGGGTCGGGGCGCTCGAGCGACCGAAACCGCGCCGGTCGTAGTTGATGACCCGGTAGCCGGCATCCAGCAGTGGATGCAGCTGGGGCTCCCACGAACGGCCGTCGAACGGCCAGCCGTGCAACAGCACGACCGGCCGGCCGCTGCCGTGATCCTCGTAGTACAGGTCGATCGGCGCGGAGTTCTCCTGGCCGACGGTGATGGTGCTCATGACGGAACTCCTCGGGTGGGGGTTAGGTGACGCAGTCAGCGTGCTCGACCGCATCCGCCACCGCAGCACGGCAACCCCGAGAAGATTTCCGGCAAACCCTACAGTCAGCGGTCCGGCTTCGTCGCACGATGGGGCCATGGCCGTGACTGTCCTGATCGTCGACGACGATGCGCGGTTCCGCGACTTGGCGAGGAGAATGCTCACTAGCTGGGGATATCAGCCAGAAGGTGAGGCGGGCACGGTGGCCGAAGCGCTGCAGCAGGTGACGGAATCCCGGCCCGATGTCGTGCTCGTGGACATCGGCCTCCCCGACGGCGACGGGCTGGAATTGAGCAGGGTGTTGAGCGACGCGCCGTGGCGGATGCGTGTCGTGCTGGTGTCCTCGGACAGCGACGCCGCGTCGGCGCAGGAGGCCGTCGCGGCAGGAGCCGTGGCGTTCGTCCCCAAGGCCGATCTGACCAGCGCGCTGCTGCATTCGATCATCGACGACGGATGAGTTGATGAACGTCGGCGTCGCGCCCCCGCCACTGCGCGCATCCGTCGGAGAGGACGACCTCCTCTTCCGGCAGGGGGTCGTGCGCGTACTCAGTGATGGCGGGCTGACCGTCGTGGCCGAAGCGGGGAACGCGGTGGATCTCCTTGCCCAGACTCTGGTGCACCGGCCCGACGTTGCGGTGATCGACATCCGGATGCCCCCTCACCGCGACGATGACGGCCTTCGGGTGGGCGTCGAACTGCGCCAGCGGATTCCGACCATGGGCGTGGTGCTCCTCACCCAGTACTGCGATCCGGAGTTCGCGCTCGAACTGATCGGTGACCGCCCCGAGGGCGTCGGGTATCTGCTGAAGGAGCGGGTCGGCGACGTCCGCGACTTCGTCGCCGCAGTGACCCGTGTCGCCCGAGGCGGCAGTGCGCTCGACCCGGAAGTCGTGGCACGCATGTTGCGGCCGCATCCGGTCCCCGATGAACTCGCCCCGTTGACGCCTCGGGAACTGGCAGTCCTCGCTGCGATGGCGGAAGGGTTGTCCAACCGTGGCATCGCCCGCAGTCTGCTCATCAGCCCGGCGGCGGTCGAGAAGCACGTCACCGCGGTGTTCCGGAAGCTGTCGATCACCTCAGAAGGGGCAGAGCACCGCAGAGTCCAGGCCGTGCTTCGCTACCTGACCGCTCGAGCATGAAGAGTGAACCGGCATGCCGCATATCGCAGACAGCTCATCGGAGGCCAGCCGCCGCGCTGCGGGAGCGACCTTCGGCACCGACGTCGAACGGGAAGAGATCCGGCGACTCGTCGAGAAGGAGCGCGCACTACGCGACGTCGCCGAACTGATCGCCCATGCCGGCGCGGACGATGACATCCTCGCCACCCTCGTTCGTGAAGCGTCCCGGCAGATCGAAGATCTCCCGATGACCCTGACCCGTTTCGCCGGGCCGCGCGAGCTGGTCGTCATGGCTTCGCACGGGGGGCCGGCATCCCCCGGTACTCGTATCGCGTTCGAAGCGAACACGCTCCCCGATCATGTCCGCCGCACCGGGTTGCCCTTCCGAGTCGACGACTACCGGTCTCAGCCGGATGCAGAGATGGCGCGAGGTTTCGGGATCGTCGCGGCCGTCTCGGTGCCGATCATCGTCGGGGATCGGGCGTGGGGGATGTTCACCGCCACCTCGGATGCCGGAGTCCTGCCCCGTCAGGCGGAGGCTCGGCTCGGTAGCTTTGCGCAACTGGTCACTGCGTCCTTCGACAGTCTTGACGCGCGGACGCGGCTGCGGGCTGTCGCGGAGCACGACGAGGCGATGCGCTCCATCCAGCAGTATGCCGCCGGGGCACCCGTCAGTGATGTTGCCCGAAGCCTGGTCGCATACGCCGCGAAGCTGGAGGGGGTGGAGAGCGTCGCCTTGGCCCTTCACAGCGGCGTGATCGAGTCGGCGGTCAATCCGATCCTCTCGATCACGAACACCCCCGTCCGCCCACGCCGCTCCATGACGTTCGCCGTGACGGCGCGGCAGCACCACCTGGGCAGGCTCACCGTCCTCACCACGGCGCCTGCTCTGCCCGACCAGACCGTTCAGCGCCTGACCGACCTCTGCGAGGTCACCGCCCGCGTCGTCCTCGCGGTAAGCAACCGACAGCACCTCGATACGCTGCTCGACGAGCAAGCGTCGCTACGGCGCATCGCCGAGCTTGCGGCGCGGGGAGTGCCCCTGCCGGCTCTCTTCGAGTCTGTCGTCCACAGCGCCGCACGCGTCTTCGGGGCATCACGGGCGACGTTGCTCAGTCGCCGCGCCGGCGGCGCCCTCGGCGTGGTGGCGGTCGCCGAGCAGCCGGGATCAGAGCAGGCGGATGCCGGCCTCGCTCCCGACGGACGCGGTGCAGGAGTGCGCCGCGTCGAGTCCTTCCGGGCGAAATCCCCGATCACGGTGGAGGGTGAGCCGTGGGGAGTACTGACCCTGGACTGGGCGACACCGCCCCCCGACGGGATCTTCGACCGGTTGAAGTCGTTCGCAGACCTCACTGCGGTGGCGGTCGCGACTACGAACAACAGGGAGGGTCTCCTCAGCTCCCGGGCGCGCATCATCGCGGCGGGCGACGATGCGCGCCGGCGCCTGCAGCGCGACGTGCATGATGGGGCTCAGCAACGGCTCGTCCACGCCATCCTCAGCCTGAAACTCGCGCGCGACAAAGCCCGCGCCGGCGAACCGGTCGTCGACCTCCTCGAGGAGGCGATCGGAAACGCAGAGGACGCCAATCGTCAACTGCGGGATGTGGTCCGCGGGGTGCTCCCCGCGGCACTGACCCGAGCGGGACTGGTCGCCGGCATCCGGTCGCTTGTCGCCGACATCGCCCTGCCCGCCCAGCTGCACCTCGAGATCCCGCGCCTGCCCGCGCCGCTGGAAACCACGGGGTACTTTCTGGTGGCTGAGGCGGTCACGAACGCCGTCAAACATGCCAACGCCACGGCGCTGGCGATCACCGCCAACATCACCGGCGCGAGCGACGAGCTCCTCATCGTGGTCACGGACGACGGCATCGGGGGTGCCGACCCCGCCGGCGGATCCGGGCTCACCGGCCTCATGGACAGGGTGGAGGCGGGGGGCGGAACGTTGTCGGTCGTGAGCCCCGTCGGCGGCGGAACGACCGTGACGGCGCGCCTTCCCGTCCCACCGCACATCGGGATCAGCAGCGCGACGGGGTGAAGAAGGTCGGGACGGTCTATTCCTCGTCGTCGGGTTCGGCCAATTCGTCGACGGCCGTGATCAACGACTCGATCGCACTGAGCAGGTTGCGAAGCGCTTGCTGCTGCTCGAGGTCGTTCGGGAGTTGCTGGATGTCGAAGCTTGCAGCACTGGCGTACTTTCGAGCGTCTGCAAGCGCGGACTGTTCACGGAAAGTCGACATCGTGTGCTCCTTAGGGTGGGCGTCGTGCGGGACGGGGAGGGTTTACACGATGAACACTGCCAGCTCCGGGTGTCGGCCGCATCAGTAATGTGCCGCCGAGGGTGGGGATCCTCGTGCGGGCTCTTCACTCCTCCGCGGCCGCAGCGTCCAAGCCGAGGTGCCGGCGTAGCGCGCCGGAGATGTCGTCGAGATGGGCGAATTGCTCGGGGGTCAGCGCCTCGACGAACAGCTCGTGCACGGCGCGCAGATGTGGGACGGACCCTCTCCGGAACCTCTCGCGGCCGAGTTCGGTGGCTGTCACGTCCACCCCGTGCACGTCGTCGGCGCAGGGGATCCTTCGGATCAGGTGACGTTTCTCCATCCTGCCCAGGTGGTGCGACAGCCGACTGCGTTCCCATCCGACGAGCTCCGCCAGCTCGGACGACCGCACAGTCTGCTGCGGCGCCTCGCTCAGGGCGAGGAGCACACCGTAGTCGCCGGCCGACAGCGAGGTCTCGTTCTGCAGGCGACTCCCCAGGCGCGTGCGAAGCACCTCCGAGGTCTCGATGTAGTCCCGCCAGATGCGCAACTGCTCGCGCGACGGCGTCTTCCGGTGTTGCGCCATCTCTTCTCCTCTGGGAATAGACATGTCAATACCCATGTTCTCTCATTGACACGTCAATCCGGGCCGCCGGTGACGAGAAAGGCGTTGACCATGGCAATGCAGATCGGGGACGTCGAGTTCGGACTGAACTCGTTCGGAGACATCGCCACCGATGGGGGACGGGTGATGTCGGATGCTGAGACGCTGCGTCTGCTCGTGGAAGAGGCGCAGCGCGCAGAGTCCGTCGGGCTCGACGTGTTCAGCATCGGTGAGCACTACCGGGAGGGCATGGTCGACTCGGCCACTCCGGTGATCCTGGCGGCGATCGCGCAGGGGACCTCGATCCTGGGTCTCAGTACCTCCGTGACCGTCTTGTCGACGCAGGACCCGGTGCGGCTGTACCAGCAGTTCGCGACGGTCGACGGCCTGTCGGGGGGCCGCGCACAGCTGGTGCTCGGCCGCGCATCGGCGATCGAGTCGTTCCCCCTGTTCGGATACGACATCGCCGAGTACGAGCAGATCTTCGAGGAGAAGCTCGACCTGTTCCTGCGGCTGATGCGTGAGGACCGCGTGTCGTGGACCGGTGAGTACCGCGCTCCGCTGGAGAACGTGCGTCTGCATCCTCGAATGCCCCAGGGAGGAATCCCTACGTGGATCGGGATCGGCGGAAGCCCCGACTCCGTCATTCGTGCGGCCCGCCACGGCCTTCCCCTCATGATGGCGATCATCGGTGGACGTCCGGAGCGCTTTGCCGGGCACGCCGAGCTGTACCTGCGTGCGCTCGCCCAGTTCGGGCGCCCGGAACTCCCGATCGGTCAGCACTCCCTCGGTTTCATTGCCGACAGTGACGAGGAGGCGAAGAACACGCACTGGACGTACTGGCAGCCGGTCGTGGCTGCGCTCAGTGAGGAGCGAGGCTTCTACCCCCCTACCGCCGAGAGGTACGAGACGGAGGTCGGTCGTGGAGCGCTGTATGTCGGATCGCCCGAGACGGTGGCGCAGAAGATCGCGGGCATCGTGCGTACCAACCACCTGTCGCGCTTCGACCTGAAGTACGACGTGCTGCATATGCCGCGGGAAGCGCGTGAGCACAGCATCCGTCTGTTCGGCGAACGTGTCGTCCCTCGGGTGCGCGAGCTGCTCCACGAGGATCCCGGCAACTGGCGCCTCACCGGGCGTGCCGCGGCCGAAATCATCAAGGGCGGTAAAGCCGCCCATGCCTGACATTCACGAAAGGAAAGCGATCATGAGCGACTACACCGACCTCGAGTTCGGCGTCGATACATTCGGAGACCTGCCACGCGACGACCAAGGCGCGGTCGTCTCCTACGCAGCGGCGATCCGTGCCACCGTGGCGGAGGCGGTCCTGGCCGACCAGCTGGGGATCGACGCGATCGCCATCGGAGAGCACCACCGCCCCGAGTTCGCCATCTCCTCCCCGGAGACCGTGCTGGCCGGCATCGCGACTGCGACGGACCGCATCCGTCTCGGCTCCGGCGTCACCGTGCTGTCCTCCGACGACCCGGTGCGGGTATTCCAGCGCTTCGCCACGGTCGACGCGCTCTCGAACGGGCGCGCCGAAGTCATCCTCGGCCGCGGTTCTTTCACCGAATCGTTTCCGCTGTTCGGGTATGACCTCGCCGACTACGAGCTGCTCTTCGACGAGAAGATCGATCTGTTCCACGCCTTGCTCGATGAGAAGCCGGTCACGTGGGAAGGCACGACGCGTGCGCCCCTTCACGAGGCGGACGTCTTCCCGAAAACCGATTCGGGGCGGTTGCGCACCTGGGTCGGCGTCGGCGGAACGCCGCAGTCTGTCGTCCGGACCGCGCAGTACGGGTTCCGGCTCATGCTCGCCATCATCGGAGGCGCCCCCGGCCGCTTCGCGCCCTATGTAGATCTGTATCGCCGTGCAACCGAGCAGCTGGGCACGACTGCCCATCCGGTGGGCATGCATTCCCCCGGTTTCATCGCGGCGACGGATGCTGAGGCCAAGGAGATCTTCTACCCCGGGTACAAGGTGATCCGCGACCGTATCGGGGCGTTGCGCGGGTGGCCACCCCTGCGGCGGTCGGAGTTCGAAGCCGACGTCGCGCAAGGGTCGCTGTACGTGGGCTCGCCGGAGACCGTCGCCCGAAGGATGGCCGATGCCATCCGCACGCTGGACGTCGGCCGATTCGACCTGATCTACACCGCCGGCGGCGCCCTGTCCGCGAGCGCACGCCTCCGCGCTGTCGAGCTGTATGGCACGCAAGTGATTCCGATGGTCCGCGAGATGCTCGCCGAGACGCCGACACGGCCCACCCTGACCGGCGCGGCGTTCCGGCGATGAGCGAGAGGAATGACATGGACAGCAACTTCAGCGAAGACGTCACGGTGGGGATTCTCGGGGCGGGCAAGGTCGGCACGGTGCTCGCCCGCCTTGCCGTCGCCGCGGGTTACCGGGTGTTGATCGCGGGCTCTGGAGACCCCGAGCGGATCGCTCTCACCATCGATGTGCTCGCGCCCGGCGCGACTGCCGTCGGTGCGGAAGTCGCCGCCCGCGAGGCCGACATCGTTGTGCTTGCGCTGCCTCTCGGGAAGTTCCGGGCTGTTCCGGCGGCGCAGCTCCACGGCAAGCTCGTTGTGGACGCCATGAACTACTGGTGGGAAACCGACGGCATTCGCGACGACCTGAACGATCCGCGCACCTCGACGAGCGAGGTCGTCCAGGACTTCCTCTCGGGGTCGCGCGTCGTGAAGGCGCTGAACCATATGGGTTACCACGACCTTGAGGAAGAAGCGCGCCCGGCTGACGCTTCGGGCCGGAAGGCGATCGCACTCGCCGGCGACCGGGAAGTCGACCTCGCGCGTACCGCAGAGTTCATCGACGCGCTCGGGTTCGACCCTGTCATCGCCGGTCCCCTCGCTGCAGGCGTTCTCTTGCAGCCCGGCAACCCGACGTTCGGTGCCAACGTCCCGGCAGATGACCTCCGCGAACTCATCGATGCCTCGGCTGCCGCGGGCTCACCCAGGCCGGCCGCGGCCTGATCCCGCTCATGACCGAGTTCGAGAACTTCCGCCCCTTCACACCCCGCGCCTTCCAAGTCGACCTGCTGAACACCCTGTTCGACCAGCTCATCGCCTGGTCGCATGCACTGGAAGACGTGCGGAAGCCGGGGCTCATGATGCCCGTCCCCTGAGGACGGCCTCCGGGTGGAATTCGGGCGTCAAAGAAAGTTGCTCGAACAAGGAATGGAATGAGCTAAGTCGTTGTTCGAACAAGTAACGATCCACCATGGGTCGCGAAAGGACAGCAATGACCACCCCAGATTCCCGCACGCGCACCGTTTCCGCCTTCGAGCCGGTCTCGGTCGGACGCCTTCACCTGCGCAACCGCATCGTGATGGCACCCATGACTCGCAGTCGCGCCTTCGGCACGACGGCGAGCGACGACATGGCTGAGTACTACGCCCAGCGCGCCGGCGCCGGACTCATCATCACCGAGGGCATCCAGCCCAGCGCCGTCGGGCAGGGATACCCTGACACCCCCGGGCTCCACACGGCCGAGCAGGTCGCGTCGTGGCGCGCCGTGACCGACCGCGTCCACGCCGAAGGCGGTGTCATCGCCGCCCAGCTCATGCACACCGGGCGCATTGGACATCCGGCCACCACGGATGCTGTCGGCAACGAGGGTCTGCTCCCCGTCGGCCCCTCTGCCGTGAAAGCCGCCGGCCAGATCTTCACCCCCGCCGGGATGAAGGACTACGTCGTGCCGGTGGCCATGACCGAGGACGACATCCAGGCCACGATCGCCGACTTCGTCGACGCCGCCCGCAACGCCATCGATGCGGGCTTCGACGCCGTCGAGATCCACGGTGCCAACGGATACCTTCTGCACCAGTTCCTGGCCCCCAACGCCAATGAGCGCACCGACCGCTGGGGTGGCAGCATCGAGAACCGCATCCGGCTGACCGTCGAGGTCGCCCGCGCGGTCTCCGAGGCGATCGGCTCCGACCGCACCGGCATCCGCATCTCCCCCCACAACGGCCTCGGCGACACGGTCGAGACCGACTACCGGGACGTGTACCCGGTGCTGATCGCGAGCCTGGGAACCCTGAACCTGGCGTACCTGCACCTCGTCGAGTCCGGCGACCCGAGCTTCACCCCCACGGTGCGCGAGCTCTGGGATGGCGTGCTCATCCTCAACTCCGCCGCAGCCGACCCGCTCACCCATCGGGAGCGTCTGGAACTGGTCGCCAATGGCACAGCCGACCTGGTGTCGTTCGCACGCCTGTTCATCGCCAACCCCGACCTGGTAGAGCGGCTCGCCGCCGGCGCGGCACTCGCCCTTCCCGACCTCAGCAAGGCCTACGGCGGCAACAGTGCCGGCTACACCGACTACCCCCGCTTGGCCGATACCGCGGCCGGCAACTGACATCTCCTCCCAGAAAGGCAACCGTTCCATGTCCACCACCACTTCCGCCCCCGCTCCTCTTGCCGCTGACCGCAGCACCGGTCGCGTCGTCGTCATCACCGGCGCCGCCGGGGGAATGGGTGCGAAGCTCGTATCCCGCTTCCTGGCCAACGGCGACACCGTCATCGCCACCGACATCTCCGAAGACGCGCTTCAGAAGCTGAGCGAGGACCTCGACTCCGAACGCCTCGTGACCCTCGCGGCCGAGATCGCCGACCAAGCCCAGGTCGAAGCTCTGGCCGAGGTCGCCCGCGGGTTCGGCCGGGTCGACGTCCTCCTCAACGTCGCCGGCTTCTTCCCGTTCGACACCTTCGCCGACACCACCCCCGACCGCTGGCGCACCGTCATCGACGTGAACCTCACGGGCTACTTCCTCGTCACCCACGCGCTTCTGCCGTTGATGCAGGGCCGCGGATGGGGACGCATCGTCAACGTCGGCTCGGCATCGATGTTCCCGGGCGTCGCCGGCCAGGTGCACTATGTGTCCGCCAAGACAGGACTCATCGGATTCACGCGGAGTCTCGCCCGCGAGGTCGGCGAGGACGGCATCACCGTCAACCTCCTCACCCCGGGTCTCACCCTCACCGGGCCTGTTCTCGAGAACTTCCCGCAGGAGCTCATCGAGAGTCAGCGCAAGGGGCGAGCCCTCAAGCGCGACCAGCACGCCGAAGACCTCGTCGGTCCGATGTTCTTCCTTGCCTCACCGGACGCGGACTTCGTCACGGGGCAGACGCTGAACGTCGACGGCGGCATGTTCATGAACTGACACGAAGGAGACGACGACATGACCGAATTCAATGACCGGGTCATCACGCAGTTCCGGCGGAGCAACGGCGTCGTGGGAGGGTGGGGCGATCAGCTGGTTCTCGTCCATCATCGGGGTGTGCGCACCGGTCTCGCCCGGATCAACCCGGCCATGTCGATCCGGGAGAACGGCTCGTGGATGGTGGTCGGCTCCGCGATGGGCGCTCCGAAGGACCCCGCGTGGGTCGCGAACCTGCGCGCGCATCCCCGCACCGTCATCGAGGTCGCCGAGGCGGGCGGCATCCGCGAGGTGCCGGTGATCGCCGAGGAGCTCAGCGGCACTGAGCGCGAGCGGGCGTTCGCCCGCTTCGTTCGGATGGCGCCCTCCTTCGGCCAGTATCAGGCACACGCCGGGCGGCTCCTGCCGGTGATCCGGTTCGTTCCCCGATCGCCCTCCGTGTGATCGCGCGAGGCGAGCGACGTGCGGCAGCCCCGGTGTATGCCGGGGCTGCCGCACGTGCCGCCGGCCGCCGCATCCGGTGCAGGAGGATCCGCCTCGCTCGCCGTCATACGCTGTGGATGTTGCCAATCGAAAGGCTTTGCATGTCTTCCCACAGCGAGCAGTCCTCACATGAGCGCATTCCGGCCTCCGATGAGCCGACCATCCCAGAGCTCGAGGTCGACGAGAGCATCCCGCCTCGGCCGGAGGAAGGGATCGCCGATGTCCTGCGGTCCGAGCCCGATACTCGAGACCACAGCGAGCAGCCCGACTGACGTCACCCTCCCGGCGGAGACCGGGTGGCCGGGCGGGTCTAACCGGGGGCGGAGCTCTCCGCGATCTGCGCTCGCAGCCCGGAGACGAGGGTCTCGAGGCTGAACGACCACGCCAGGGCGGGGTCGTAGCCCTCCAGCGCGTGGAACTGCGGAAACCTCTCCGGCGGCAGATCCTCCATGACCGTCTCCGGCAGCTCGCCTCGGGCAAGCAAGCTGCGCTCAGCGCCCACCATCAACGCGGGGAACACGGCCGCCTTGACGGCGCTGTAGGCATCGCCGGGTGAAAGTCCCGCCGCGGCGAACGCGGCCATGGCTACTTCGAACGAGGCCGCCGCGCGGGCGCCTTGCACGGGGCGGCGTGAGAGGGCGGCGAACGCTCCGGGGTGCCGCGTGGCCAGCGCGCTCATCGCGGCGAAAAAGGTGCGGACCCACTCTTCCCAGTCCACCGTCGTCGTGGGGAGGTGCGCTTGATCGAGCAGAGAATCGACGATGCCGTCGGTGATCGCGTCGCGCGTCTCGACGTGGTTATAGAGCGAGGTGACGTGGACGCCTAATTCCCCGGCTATTCGCCGCAGGGTCACAGCGTCCAAGCCGTCACGATCGGCCATGGCGACCGCGCAGTCCACGATTCGCTCCCGCGTCAGTGCTGCCACCGGATGAGCATAACGCTCTTGACACGCATACCTACACTGTAGGTATGATGCACCTACACTGTAGGTTATGAGAGAGGGAGACGCGGATGTTCACATCCCAGGAGCTGGAGCAGAAGCTCGCCGAACTGATCGCTAAACACCGCGTCCCAGGCGCGCAGCTGGCCGTGTTGGACGGGGACTCCGTCACAGAGGTGGCGGCCGGTGTGCTGAGTCTGCGAACGGGCCTGCCCACGACCCCGGACTCGCTGTTCCTGCCCGGCTCGATCGGCAAGCTCTACACCGCGACGCTGATCATGATGCTGGTCGAGGAGGGTGCGCTGGACCTCGACACCCCCATCCGTGCGTACCTCCCCGACTTCGAGGTGGCCGACCGGCATGCTCGCGACACCGTGACCCCACGCGATCTGCTCACCCATACCAGCGGCTTCGACGGCGACCACTTCACCGACACGGGCCGCGGCAACGACGCGCTCGCCGCCTACGTTGCCGGGTGTGCCGCCCTGCCCCAGATCGCCGCCCCCGGTGCCATCTGGAGCTACAGCAACAGCGGCTACTCCATCCTCGGGCGGATCGTCGAAGTCCTCATGGGAACGACATTCGAGCAGGCGCTGCGCGACCGGATCTTCACGCCGCTCGGGCTGCAGCACACGGTGTCCTTCGCCGACGAGGCGATCGTCCACCCCACTTCGGTAGGGCACGTGCCCGACCAGGACGATCCCTCGACGCTGGTGGTCAGCCCGACGTGGGGGCTCTGGCGCGCCTTCGGGCCGATGGGTTCCGCCCTCGTGGCCTCGGCGGGTGACGTGCTCGCGTTCGCGCGACTGCACCTCGACGGCGGTGTCGCCCCCGACGGCACTCGGTTGCTGGACGCGGCGCTGGCAGAGAGCATGCTCGAGCAGCAGGTCGAGCTGGTGGACGATTCGGTGCTCGGACAGGGGTGGGGTCTCGGCTGGATCCTGGACCGCTGGGGGGATGTCACGGTCATCGGCCACGACGGGAACTCCATCGGGCAGAACGCCTTCATGCGCGTCGCCCCCGAGCAGCGCTTCGGGTTCTGCCTGCAGACCAACGTCGACAGTGCGCTGGGCATGTACCGCGAGCTCGCCGACTGGTTGTTCGGGCGGCGGCTCGGAGTAGGTCCGCGACCTGACCCCGCAGCCCTCGACGACCAGCGAGTGACCGAGCCCGACCGATACACCGGCCGCTACGAGCGGGAGGGACTGACCTTCGAGATCTCAGCGGACGAGGAGGGTCGTCTGCGGGCTACGGTGACGCCGTCTCACGGAGTGGCGCAAGAGCAGGGCTGGCCCCCGATGATCGAGTTGCCGTTGGTGCCCGTTACCCGGGAGGATTCCTTCCTCCTCGAGCTCCCCATCGCTGACGCCGCCCTCCTGGCGGTCTTCTTCAACCCCGCCGAGGAGAACGGCCTCCCCAGCTACCTGCATTTCGGAGGACGTGCGCACCGACGCGCGAACGCGGAGGGCTAAGGCACCGAGGTTCTACTGGTTACCGTTGTCACGTGCCGGCGCGATCGCTGCGCATTCCGTCGGCCAGGAGCGCGGCCAGCTGAGTGCGCGAATGCACGCCGAGCTTCCGGTAGACCGACGACAGCTGCGATTCCACGGTGCGGATGCTGGTGAACGACGATGAAGCGATCTGGCGGGAGGACGCCCCTGCGGCGGCGGCCTGCGCGACCTCCCGTTCGCGGGTCGTCAGCATCGCGAGCCGACCCTCGGACGAGACTGCGGAGAGGGCGGCTGCCACCAGCCTCCCGATGGCGATGTCTCCGGTGCGTCGCACGATCAAGTCCGCACGGTCCAGTGCCCGGCGGGCCGGGCCTGCTTGACCGGCCGCGGTATAGGCGCGCCCCAGTGCGAGGAGTGTCAGCGCGTGCTGGTCGGGGAAGCCCGCACCGGCAAGGACCGCCACCGCTCCCTCCAGGCGCGCCACCGACGATTCGACCAACCCGCGTATGTGTTGCACGAGGCCCGTGAGGAGCGGACGCCCGTTCTCGGCGATCTCGTCGAGTCGGTCGGCGATCTTGACCGCCTCGTCGCTGAGGCCGCACTCGACCGCCGCGCGAGCCAGATCGAAGTCGATCCACAAACGTCTGCCGGGCTCGTGCAGGCCGAGTCCTTCGGCCATCTCCCTGGCACGGGCGAGCTGCACGTACGCCTCGCGCCAGTCTTCGCGGACAGCGGCGGCGAGCCCGGTGAGCGCCGCACGCGAGAACTCACCGGCTGCTTCCGAACCTTGCAGGGTGGGCTCCAGCAGTACCGCCTGCAGCGTCTCCTCGTCGCCGGTGCGGATGGCGAGCAGCCCGCGGGCCCGGGCCTCGGCGGGAAACATCGATGCGGCGCCCGCATCCGCACGTGCCGCATCGTCGAGCGCACGGCGGGCGGTGTCGAGTCGGCCCGCGTAGATGTCGACGGTGGCGAGGTGGGTGCGGAAGACCCGCTCGATGAACGGCTGACCATCGTCGTGAGCGCTGCGCACCAGGGCGCGCAGCGCCGTACGCGACTCATCGAGCTTTCCTACCTGGTAGGAGAAGAAGCCGCGGTGTGCGAGCGCGCTGTCCACGAGCGCGGTCAGCTCCAGATGTGACTCCTGAGCCGCCATGCGGTCCAGGAGTGTCTCGTCGAGCCCACGGCCCAGATCGAGTTCGGCCATCAACAGCGCCGCCAGCGCGCGGTGCCGTGACACCGGAGCGTCGTCATCGAGCCGGCCCAGCGCCGCTCGCGCGAGCGTGGCGCGCTGCTCCGGGTCGAGGGCGGCCTCGGCGCGGTAGGTGTCCAGGATGCCGCGCGCGGCGTCGTTCTCGGTCGCCTCGGCGATCGCATCGAAAACGCGACGTGCCTCGAACTCGCCGGCATCCACGCTCACCGCCATGAGCAGCGTCGGCAGAGCGCGGTCAAGAAGTGCCGCCGGGAGCTGCGCGGGGCGGCTGCGCTGGATGAGGGCTGCGGCTTCGGCGTGCTGGGATGCCCGGAGGTAGTGCTCCGCCCGGGAGATCATCGCGGCGAGATCCTCGCTGCGTCCGTCCGGGCACATCGCCTTCAAGTCTAGGAGCGCCAGAGGGGACCGGCTCGGGAATACGTCACCCTGTGGAAAGGCCTCGTCACCCCCAGCGCAACGTGCCCATGTGGGCGTCGAACAACTCCACCAAGACGTCGGCGAGAGCGCCGTCGGCGTGTCCGTCGCCGATGGTGACGAACGAGAACACGAGCCATGCGCCCACGGTGTCGGGGGCAGCGATCGTGTACGTGACGCGCCGCCCCGCGTGGGTGGCGAGGACGTCTGCCTCCGGCTCGGGGCGCTCGATGTCCTCCTCGCGCAGCGCCGGCTGTCCGTCGACGTCCACCCTCGCGACGGCGGCGCCGCTGTCGGCTGTCAGCGACGCGATCACCTCGTCGGGTGTGACGGTTCCCGCCTCCGGGTCGCGCCACTCCGAGACCGTGTAGGAGGCGGGCATGGCGAGGTCGCCCATCCGCTGGGTCGGCAGGCACAGCATCCCCGCGCCGGCCGATCGTGCACGGTCGACGAGCCGGCCGAGATGTTTGCGCAGCTCGCCCCGGAACGGCGTCGCCGAGTCGCGCGGCACGTCGTCGGGCACCGCATCGTGGGCGAGTTCGTCGAGTCGTCGATCCAACTCGGCCGCGTCGGCGGCCTGCAGCGGCAGGTTCTCCCACCCGGGGATCTGGACGATGTCGTATGCGGTCATGGGGTTCCTTCCGGGCGGACTTCCCACAGGAGGTCCAACATGTCGGAGTACAGCGCGTCCGCGTTCTCGATGTGCACGTCACGAGCCGAGACGGCGATATCGAGATTCCAGGCGCGACGGACGAGATCGATACGGGCGTGCAGGGCGCCGTCTCGTCCGGCGGGGAAGGAGACGATCGACACCCCGTCAGCCAGCAGGTCGGGCAGGGTCTGCACTACCGGGCGACCGAGCGGCCCCGGCGTTCGAGCGCCGTACCGTTCGAGCAGATAGTCGGGATTGGCGCTTTCGGGCGGGCGCGCGGTGACGAAGGCAGTCTGCTCTCCACGGGGAAGGGCCGTGGCGACGAATTCCCCCTCGCGCTCACCGGTGCGCCACGTCGCCGGAACGCGGTGCACCCGCACCCTCTCGATGGCCCCGTGCGTGCTCATGGTGCTCCCTCCGTGGCGAGTGCGGTCAAGGCGACGCGCACAGCGCGCCAGCGGCTCCCGTCGCCGGTGGGATCGAGCGTGCCCTCGTCGGGCTCCGCGGGCGGCGCGCCGACGGGGAGCGCTACCCCCGGGAGCCCGCGTTCGCGTCGCGCGGCGACGTCGCGGGCGATCTGCACGAGTGCGGCCCCGTCGGCATCCGGCCAGCCCGACAGGCGCGCGACGCGGGCTCCGGGGAGAGCGCCGATTCCGAACAGCGCACCGACGAGCGCTCCTGTCGCACCCGGCGCGATCCTCATGGCGGACGAGAGGGGGTCGAGAGCCGCCTCCGTGACGTCTTGCGGACTCGCAGCGGGGGGCGCGCTTGCGGTCTGCACCGCGTCCGCGACCGCGCGTAGTGACGTCAATGTGAACTCCTCACGCAGGCGGCGGGCGGCATCGAACGATTCGGCGTTCATGAGCGCTGCCACGGTCTCCGTCCATAGGAGGTGCTCCGGTTCGGCAGAGAGCGGGCTGCCCAGGACGGCCAGCACCGCGCGCAGCGCACTTTCCTGCTCGTCTCGCGTGTCGCGATGGTGGGCGAGGGCCACGATGGCGCACGCCGCGAGCAGAGCGTCCGCCGAGACCGCGTCGCCGAGTTCGCCACCCGGCGCCGTCGCACGGCGATCCCGGAGGTTGCGCCGGAGGAGGTGGATCGCCCGTGGGTCGTCCAGAGGCAGACCCGTCGCGGCCGCGTCCGCCACGCACAGGGCGATCTCGGTCGTCGCCGACCACTCGTCAGCGAGAGCCAGCCCGATCAGCAGTCCCGCGGCACGGAGGATCGTGTCGTCCTGGTCCATGTCAGCTCCCGCCCGCTCCGCCGGCAACACCATCGGGCGTTCGAAGGATGACCTCCTGGATGTTGATCTCGCCGCCGCGCCCGTCAGGCACTGGGGGTCCGTTCCGCACGTCGACCACTTCGAACGGCGTGCCCCTGTCGAAAAGCACTTCGTGCTCGCCCGCGGTCGTCAGCGGTTTGACATCGCGCCCGGTTCCTCGGCTCTCGAACTGGAATACGGTCCCGACCCCACTCATGTTCCTGCCGTTAAGCTCACCGCCGGTCACGACGAACGACTCGGCTTCACCTCGTGAGAGCGACGTCGAGACGAACCCGGGGTCCACGAAGGTCTCTCCCGGTTTCAGCCTGCTCGCGAGGTCGACATTCACGCCACGGTAGGTCACGGCTTCGTCGAGGGGAGGAAGCTTGCGCAACTCCGCCGACACGAGTGCCGCCTCTCCATCTCGGGCGGGATTGGGCGGACCGTCAAGTCCCCGCAGATACCGATTCATCGGGGTCGCTCCGCCGCCCAGGTACTTGTGCATCGCGGCGGCCTCGGGGCTGAGGATCTCGTCGGGATCCAACTCGTCCAGGTCGGGCGGAAGCTCTTCCGTGGGCTTGTCCCGCATCTTCGGACGCCATCGTCCCGCGCTCTGGGGGAGAGGCGCTGGGGTCGGGCTGGGTGTCGCGGGCCGCGGGGTGGGTGTCGCGTCGGGGGTGGCGGGCCGCGGGGTGGGTGTCGCGTCGGGGGTGGCGGGGCGCGGCGTGGGTGTCGGGTCAGGCGTGGCGGGGCGCGGGGTGGGTGTCGCGTCGGGGGTGGCGGGCCGGGGCGTGGGTGTCGGGTCAGGGGTGGCGGGCGGGGGCGTGGGTGTCGGGTCAGGGGTGGCGGGCCGGGGCGTGGGTGTCGGGTCAGGGGTGGCGGGCCGGGGCGTGGGTGTCGGGGGTCGCACCCCCGGACGGCTACGCAGAGAAGCCATCGTCGCGCGGAAGCCGGACTTCAGGGACGGGCCGAACAGCTTCGCCGCTCCGAGGGTGAGCACTCCGGCGATGGCGATTCCGAGGTCGACCCACGAGCCTTCTCCCAGGGCCATCAGCGCCACCTCGGCGACGAGTGCGACGGCGCCGATGATCGCTCCGGCCAGGAGGAGCGGGCCCACCCCGGGGATGATCAGCGCCAGCACGGCCAGTGCCATCCCGATGTAGGTCAGCACCTGGATGAAGATCTTCAAGAACTTCTTGAAGGCGGCGACGAGGCGATCGACCCAGCTGTCGGTCAAACCGTCACCGAAGCCGGAGCGTATGATTCGGGCAGCCGCGGCGCCGGCCTCGTCGAATCGGGCCAACGCATCGTTCAGTTTCGCCTTCGCCGCCGCCACGCGCGACGCCGCAGCATCCACCGCGGCTGTCCGATCGGTGTTCGCCTGCGTCTGCTCCGGTGTGAGCTCGGCGCCGGGTTGCGGCAGGGCTTCGGGGAGCGACTCCGCCTCGCGCGCGGCGCCGCTCGCGTCGATGGCGTCGTCCAGCGCTGCGCTGGAGCCGGTGAGAGCGGCATCCACCTCCGGGCGGAACTGCGTCAGGGCCCCGACGACCGCTTCGTACCGACCGACCACCTGGGTCAGGTCTTTCGACACCTGCTCGGCGGAGCCGCGTAACTCGTCGGCGTATGCGCCGCGGAGCGACTCGCCGGATGCGATCCGCGAGAGACGATCGCCCTGCACCCGCATGGCCTCCGCGAGGGAGCGGAAGTGCGAGACACGCTCATCGATCGCGACGACATCCGCGACCACCGGGTCGCCATCCAGCCCGAGCAGGTCCCACGGTCCTGGACGCTCAGCCATGGGCCACCTCCGTCTCGATGCTCTCGGCGAGTTGCTTGTCGGCCTCGCTCCAGGTGTTGCACGCCTCCTCGACGCGGTCGCTGAATTTCCCGAGCCGCTCCAGGATCTTGTCCCGGTGCACACGCCAGTTGTCGGCGAACTCGTCCATGGCGCGGCTCACGTCGCGCTGCCCCCAGATCGCTGCCTTGTCGTCGGCATTGCGGGCGGCGTTCGTGAACTCGTCGCGGATCGACTTGAGGTCGCGGTTGGTGTCGTCGAGGGTGTCATCGACGATGAGATTGGCCATCGTGGTGCCTTTCTACGAGTCGGAGATGTTCAGTCCAGAAGCCGGGGGATCTGCACGGTCTGGAGGGTCCCGCCCCCCAGGTGCACCACGGCGCGACCGGCAGCGATCGGTGCCGTGGTGAGGGAGCGGGGGAGGCGCACGCCCAGTAGGTCTCCGTCGAGGACGGTCCGTGGGCTCAGCAGCGCCCCACGCTGGTTGTTGCGAATGTCGACCTGCCAGCCGGTGAAGCCACTGCCGACCTCCGCCGCGCTGCCGCCGAGGATGACGCCGCGGTCCCCGCCGGCGGCTTCGCGGATCCACGTGCGCAGGAAGTCTTTGGCCGGCATGTCGCGGGTGTCCTCGCCATCGTCGACGATGAGGACGACCGGGCGCTCGCCGGGGGCGAGGGCCTGGGCGAGCTCGGCCTCTGCGACGTCGGCGTGCTCGAAGATCCGGCGCACGCCGGGCATGTGCGCGAACATCGCCGGAAGCGGGGAGCGGCGGGGAGTCAGCAGGACGACATCGGAGCCGCCGTCCAGCAGGGAACGCGTCATCACCGCCAAGACGTTGCTGCGCCCCGAGCGCGGAGGTCCTGCGACCAGGAAGGTCGGTGCGCCACCTCCCAGGTCGGGGCCGACGGCGGCGAGATCGTCTCCACCGACGCCCACCATCGCCCACAGCGCCGTGTGCCCCGTGCCCGAGCGCGGATACGAGGTCGCCTCCTCCCAGGTGAGGGAACTGGGTAGCAGATCGATCCGCAACGGCTGTGAGGTGCGCGGCACGTCCCGGTCGCGGGCGCGTGCCGCCATGGCGATCTCGGTGAGCGCCACCGCCTGCGCCGTCGCGCTCACGTCGGCCGCGAGCAGCGCGACGTGCGCCTCACGGCCGGAGCCCGCCCGGATCATCCGGCCTTCCGGCATGGACTCCGGAATGACACGAGGACTGACCCCGCCCAGACTGTAGTCCGTGCGGTCAGCCAGGCGCAGCATCCACTTGTCCTCCGTCAGCACGCTGATGCGACCCGACAGCAGCGAGCGGTCACCGGCGAGGACCACATGCAGGCCGGCGCCGGCGCCTTCGCGCAGGAACCCGAGCACCGTCTCCACGAGAGCCCCGGCGTCGGCGTCGCCGAAGGTGCTCACGAAGCTCTCCCACCGGTCGACGAGCAGCACGAGATGCGGGAGGCGATCGGGCAGCTCGGCCTGTGCCCTCTGCTCACCGACGTCGGCGACGCCGAGCCGCCCCAGCAGCTCCTGGCGGCGGGTGAGCTCGGCCTGCAGCCTGTCGAACAGGCGCGTGATGCGCTCCCGCTCGGACCGTTGCACAACGGCGCCGGTGTGCGGCAGGCGGCTGAGGGGGAGGAGGGCGCCGTTTCCCATGTCGACGCCGAACAGGTGCACGTCGGCGCTGGAGATCCGCGCGGCGATGCCTCCCGCGATCGAGCGCAGCGCCTGGGACCGGCCGCTGCGCGCGGACCCGGCGAGAAACAGGTGGCCGAAGTCGGCGAAGTCGACGGTCACGGGCCGCTGCGCCTGTTCCGCGGGTACATCCGCCAGGGCCCAGGCCACGACGGGCAGCCGAGCGCTCCCTGCGGCGACGGCGTCGACGGGCAGGTCGGCGCGCAGAACAGAGGTGGGGAGCGCCGGAAGCCACGGCGAATGGTTCGGGGGGAGCGCGAGTTGGTCGGCGGCGTCCCGCGCCGCATCCACGAGTCGGGAGAGGTCGGTGCTTTCGCCGTCGGCGGACGGCGTACGCGGTGGCGCCGGCAGGGGATAGCCCGCGGTGTCCCACCCCACCTCCGCGACGAAGGGCGCCGCCTGGCGTGCGGAGGCGGCCCCCCGGCTACGCCCGCCCACCCGCGCGGTCTGGAACGGGATGAGGGAGGAATGCCCCAGACGCACGTACGCGCGCCCGGGGACGGACGCCGGAAT
This sequence comes from Microbacterium sp. Z10_103, assembly GCF_058310455.1. Lineage (NCBI taxonomy): Bacteria > Bacillati > Actinomycetota > Actinomycetes > Micrococcales > Microbacteriaceae > Microbacterium > Microbacterium sp. Z10_103. The sequence continues at coordinate 2,608,612 of NZ_JBZEGK010000001.1, read as the reverse complement.
GCGGGCCGCGTCCGGCGCGTCGATGACGTCCGTGCTGTCGGCGGCGTCGGTCACGCGCAGCGAGATGCGCAGGTTGGTGTTCGCGCGGATCTCGGCCGACACCACTCCCGAGGGGCGCTGCGTGGCCAGGATGAGGTGGATACCGAGGGAGCGCCCCCGTTGTGCGATGTTCACCAGACCGCTGACGAAGTCGGGCAGCTCGCGGGCCATCGACGCGAACTCGTCGATGACGATGACCAGACGGGGCATCGGCGGGCGGTCCGGGTCGGTGTGAGCGTCGGCGACGTAGTCCTCGATGTCTTTGGCGCCGACGCGAGCGAGCAGATGCTCGCGCCGGGTCAGCTCCGCTCCCAGGGAGGTGAGAGCGCGCTCCACCAGGTGGGCGTCGAGATCGGTGACCATGCCCACGGTGTGGGGGAGCCGGATCGCGTCCTTGAAGGCGGCGCCGCCCTTGTAATCCACCAGCACGAAGTTGATGCCATCGGGACGGTTCGCCGCCGCGAGGCTCGCCACGAGCGTCTGCAGCAGTTCCGACTTGCCGGAGCCGGTCGTGCCGGCGACGAGCCCGTGCGGGCCGTCACTGGAGAGGTCGAGCGAGAACGCGCCGTCCAGCGAGACGCCGACGACGGCGCGGGTGCTGCGGGCACCACCTGACCAGCGGCGCAGGAGATCGGGTGCCGCCACGGGCTCCAGCCCCATCACCTCGGTGAGCCGTGCGGAGTCCGGGATGGCGTCATCCTCGTCGCCGGGATCGCGCAGGGGCGCGAGTGCGCGCGCCACATCCTCGAACCAGTCGGGGTCGATTCCGTCCAGGCGTACTTCGCGCACCGTCTGGAACGACGACCGCCGGATGACCGCGCGAGAGTCGGATCCGATCGCGACGACGGCGGTGCATTCTTCGGGGAGGGAGCGTTCGTCCTCGTCCACGCAGACGCTGTAGACGCCGACGCCGGGACCATCGCGCAACACCCCGGCGACACCGGGGTAGCTGCGCAGTCGGCGGGCGCCGTCCCAGACCACGAGCACGTCCGGCGTGAAGCGCGCCGGTTTGCCGAAGGAGGCGGCCGCCTGGGCCCGGCGGGAGGCGACCAGCTGTGCGAGCTCGGCCACGCGTCGGCCGATCGTGTCGGCGTCGTTGCCGAGGAGAGCGCGCGCGTCCTGGCCGAGGGCCGGCACGGCGTGCGGAAGCCACGTGGTCCAGCCCCAATCCGATGCTCGGTCCCCGGTGGTCAGGACGTACAGCTGCAGGTCTCGGGGGCTCTGCAGGACGGCCAGTTGGGCGATGATCCATCCCGCGGTGGATCGAACCCCCGCGACCGATCCGGCGAGTCCGACGACGCCCGACACCGCGAGCGGCAGGGTCGCGGGCACATCGTGCAGCGTCGCCGGCCGCCGTCGGCGGTGCTCGAGCGGTTCGCGCATGTCCTCGACGACCACCCGGCTGGGGATGTCGGCGGTGCCCAGCCGCAGCAGCAGGTGGTCGTCATCGCCGGGTCGTCGGGCCCACAGCTGCGCGGCCGGGCCGGTTGCGATGGGCCACAGATCGGCGGCACTGGGCGCGGTTTCCAGGAGTGCGGCGCGCTCTTGGGTGCGGCGTTCGTCGATGTCGGACTCGATCTGCGCCACGAGCGTCGCGTGTTCAGTGGTGCGTTCGGCGTGCGTGCGGCGCCCTTGCCGCCGGCTGACGAACGCGTTGGCGAAGGCGATGACCGGGCTCAGCACGGCGATGAGGAGGAACATGGCCGACCCGAACGCGACCGCGGTGACAACGGCTCCGAGTAGCGGCAGGAAGGCGGCGACCCAGGGCCAGGAGCTGCGCGCCTGAGGGGCCGGGGCCGCCGGGATCGTGAACGTCGACTCGGGCTCGGCGAACCGCACGCGCGGCGGGCGGTGGAACTCCTGGACCGAACCGTCGTCGGACGGTTCGAGCACCGCGTCGGTGAGCGTTGCCGGCCGGTACTGCACGAGCCGGTCGCCGATGCGGATGTCGGTGCCCGATGGCCAGTCGACGAATTCGTCACCCAGAGCGCGTGCGTCCAGCGCAGCCGCCACGCCCACAGCGGCGGCGCGTACCCGCACCCGCATGCGGACGTCCACCTCGACGATCAGAGCGGCGTCGGGTAGGCCGGGCAGGGAGGGGCCGCGCGTCGCCGACCCGCCGATGGCGTGCCGTCCCGGGCCGAGGCGGACGACCCGCCCGCTGCCGGGTCCGCCGGCGAGCCCGATGTCGACGAGACCCGCGCCGGTACTCGAGGCCGTGCTCGCGGAGGAGCGGGCGACGGACATCACCGCGCCCTGCCGCATCCCGGCGTCCCGGAGGGAGAGCGACGGGTCCACCGCGCGGCCGTCGATGATGACGTATTCGTCGCCGGCCGCCGCCGCGGCGCTGTCGGCTCCCATGCGGCGTAGAACATCGCCGACGGATGCGTCGCCTTCGGCTTCCACCAGGAAGTCGCGGCTCCTCCGATCGAGGTCGCGAAGGGTGGTGATGATGCGCATGGGGGGATGCTCCGGTGAACGCACCGCGGTTCCGCGTCCGTGCGGACGCGGAACCGCGGTTGGCGAAGGTTACTTCTGCAGTGCGTTGGCGAGGTCGCTGTCGGTCTGCTGCAGCAGCTCGGCGGCCTTGGTCAGATAGGTACTCATGCCGTCGAGACCCGAGATCGTCTTCTTGGCGCCGTCCGTGAACTCGGCATAGCCCCGATCAAAGGCCACCGACGACTTGTCGGTGACGTACCCGCCGGAGACCAGGCTGTCTACGAGGCTCCGGAGCTGGGCCAGGCGTGCGTTGATCTCTTGCTCGCCCGCCTTCAGCCGGGTCGCTGCATCCTTCATGTCGTCGTAGGTGACGCTGAGATTGGCCATGATGTGCCTTCTTTCTTCCAGGGCCGGGCGCGCCGGCATTCAGGGGGAGGGGAGGATCAGGAGTGCGCCGGCTCGGGCGTGGCACGCGGCGCGGTGTACCGGACGTCGGGCAGGAACCCGCTGGTGAGCACACCGCCACGCGCCGTGAAGCGCCACGGCGCGGCGCCGAAGCCGCCCTTGACGAGGACGACCCAGGAGAAATCGCTCGACCCGAAGAGCGTGCGAAGAACCTCACCCTGCGCGCGGGAGGGAGGGGATTCGAGCACGATGATCCCGGTGCCCTCCTGCTCCAGGCGCTCGAGAACGGCGTCCAGGCTCCGCTGCCCGCTCTCCTCTCGCCCGCCCGCTCGCACCACGCGCTGGTCCGGGTCGGACCAGGGGCTCGTCGTGAGTTCCGCGATCCACGCCTCGACCACCTCGTCCACCGCCTCTGCCGGGCCGTCGATGCTGATCGGACCGTTGGCGCGGGAGAAATCCAGGAGGATGGCGCCGGACGCACTCATGCCGAGCCCGACCAGCCGGGAGAAGGACCTGTCGGCGCCGGCCGGGACAGGCTGGGCCTGCAGATGCGCGTGCGTCGCCGTCCAGGTGCGCCCGTCGGCCGAGGCCGTCCACCCGATGGGTGCGGGGGTAGCCGGGGCCGTCAGGAGGAGGTGAACGGCGTCATCGTCGACGGTCACCAGGTACAAGCCGGGGAAGCGCACGTTCTCGCGAGCGCACGCGGCGAGGAGGATCTTCAGCGCGCTGTCGACGATCCACGACGACGACCGGTCGGCGGGGAGTCTCGTCGCCCGCGTCGCGGAGGCCCCGCGCCGTCGCATCCGGCGGATCACGATGATGCTCAGGCCCGCCAGCACGATCGCCGCGATCGCGCCCGCCCCGGCGATGACGGCGAATGCGGGAACACCGGTGGCCTCGGGCTGTCCGTCGTCGGGCGTCGACTCGTCGACCGCCGTCCCGTCGCCGGCGGGGGCGCTGGCCGAGGGTGACGCGCCGGCCACCGGCCGCGCGGGCTGAAATTCGGAGATGGACGGGGCGAACTCCAGTTCCTCTCCGCGCGCGTCGGTGGGCAGCTGCAGGATCCATCCGGGTTTCACCACCGCGGGATCGGTCATGGCCAGCCCGTCGGGTTGTACGCGGCCCTCGTTGAGGGCGAAGATCTCGCGGAAGCGCTCGCCGTCGCCGAGGAAGCGCTGCGCGATTTCGAAGAGGAACTCCGGCTCACCGTTGAAGGCGGTCTGGACGACGTAGAACGGCACCTCGTCGGTCGCCCCCGCGGCTGCGACGACCCCGACGGGGGTCACCCCGAGGGCAGGGGCCGGGGTGGACGCGAGCGAGAGGGCGAGGATGACGCCCGCTGTCGCTGCGACGGCGCGCACGCGGTTCGGCGCCGTTCGGGCGCGCAGGACTGAGGAAGGAGAGGCCGGGGGAAGCACCCATCCATTCACTCTCGCGAGGACGGTCGCTCTCATCCGTGCAACTACGTAACGGGTACGGATGCCGGACGTGCCCGCGGAGGCATATGCCGTCCTGCCCCCGCGGTCCCGGGGTGCAACAGGGCCCCCTCTCCCCGAAGCTCTCCGGGCCCGCAGGCTCTACTTTCGTCTGAGGGCAGACCACAACGACCCCGACGACCCTTCAAGGAGAACACTCGTGACCACCATCGGCATCCTCGGGGCGGGCCAGGCGGGAAGCACGCTCGCCCGCGTCGCCATCAGGGCGGGCTATGACGTCGTCATCGCCAACTCGCGCGGACCCCAGACCCTGAGAGGTCTCGTCGCCGAGCTCGGCCCCCAGGCGCGTGCCGCCACCGCGGCAGAAGCCGCCGCCGCTGGGGACTTCGCGTTCCTGGCCTTCCCGTACACGCCAAATGCCATCCTTCCGGTCGAGGAACTCGCCGGGAAGGTCGTCATCGACAACAACAACTACATGGTCTGGCGCGACGGCAACTACCCAGAGGTGGACTCGGGCCTGAAGACGATCCATGAGTTGCGTCAGGAGCAGCTGCCTCGATCGATGGTCGTCAAGGCGTTCAGTCACATCCAGTTCCACGAGCGTTTCCAGATCCGCGTACCCAGCGACGCGCTGCCTGCCATCGTGCGGCTGGCCCGGCCTGCCGGCGCCCCGGACCGGAAGGCGCTGGTCGTCTCGAGCGATTACCCGGAAGCCGTCGAGCTCCTGACGCGCTTCTACGACGACCTCGGTTTCGATGCCGTCGACAACAGCCCGCTGAGCGAGTCCTGGCGCAGTGCCCCCGGCACACCGATGTGGCGCCACATCGTGGATGGGCAGAGCCGCGAGGACCTCATCCGCCACCTGCAGCGCGCACAACGCATCGTCCGTTGAGAGGAACAGAAGTGAGTTCACTCACCGCCGCATCGCGCGGCAATCGCCGGGTAAAAGTGGATGTCTGGGCCGACGTGATGTGCCCGTGGTGCTACATCGGCAAGCGTCGTCTGGAGGAGGCTGTTCGCTCGTTCGAGGCCGCCGGCTTCGGCGAGGGCCGGGCGGTCGAGGTCGAGTTCCACAGCTTCGAGCTCCAGCCGGACCTCCCGATCGGGCAGACGCAGTCGGTCTTCGACTTCAACGTCGAGAGCAAGGGGATGAGCGAGAGCGAGGCCACCGCGCTTCTGGCGCGGGTCACCGTGCGCGGCCGGAGCATCGGGCTCGACATCAACTTCGACACCGCCCTGCTCACCAACACATCGCTCGCCCACCAGCTGATCCACTACGCCAAGGCGCGCGGGAAGCAGCCGGAGGCCGAGGAGGCGCTGTTCGTGGCCTACTTCTCGCAGGGTCGCAACGTCTCGGACGTCGAGACGCTCGGGCAGATCGCCGACGAGCTCGGCCTGGATCGCGCAGACGCCGTCCGGTCCCTCGAAGCGGGGGAGTACGTGGACGCTGTCCACGCCGACGAAGCGGCTGCCGGAGCCTACGGGATCACGAGCGTCCCCTTCTTCGTGATCGACGGCAGGTACGGGGTGGCCGGCGTGCAGCCCACCCAGCTCATGGCGGATGCGCTGCAACAGGCATGGTCGGAGAGACACGGCTCCCCGTCCGTCTGACCACGTCGCGCGGTGAGTCGACGCGGAAACGCCCGGAAGAGATTCTCTTCCGGGCGTTTCCGTCAGTTCACGCGTGTCCGCTGACTACCAGGGCAAGATGCCGTGGTCGTCCTGCAAGGTCCCTGTGGGGCCGTCGGGAGCGAGGGTCGCCAGTCGGACGACAACGCGCGCGCTTTCGGCAGCCGGTCTCCCGTCGATCTGCAGGGCGGCCGTCATCTCCGTGGCGGTCGTGCCGGGTTCCACGGCGTTGAACTTGATCTCGGGATAGGCCTTCGCGTACTGCACCGTCAGCATCGTGATGGCCGATTTGGATGCGGAGTACAACGGCAAAGCGACGGCGTACTCCGGTCGCTCGGGGTTGGTGACGGCCCAGAACGACCCCGCGCTGCTGGACACGGTGACGACGGTGGGGTGGGCGGACGCGCGCAGGAGCGGCAGAGCCGCCTCCGTCACGCGCACCCACCCCACCGCGTTGGTGTTGAAGACCCGGAGGGCCGTAGCGGCATCGACGACCCCGTCGCCGTGGATCCCGGCGTTGTTCACCAAGACGTCCAGGCGCGGCTCGACGGCCGAGATCGTAGCGAGGGCGGCGTTCACCGATGCGTCGTCGGTGACATCGAGCGGGACGAACCGCGCACCGATGTCGGCCGCTGCCTTTTCCCCCGCCGCGATGTCGCGATCTCCGATGTAAACGGTGTGGCCCACGCTCAGAAGCTGCTTGGCGGTTTCAAAACCGATACCGCGTGCGCCTCCGGTGATGAATGCGACAGTCATGGTCGTCGATGCCGGTTCCGGCTGTCAGGCCGCGAGCTGCCGCTTCATCGTCCCGGCGTCGTGCAGCGCCGTCATGTGGATGAAACGGCCGTCACGCACCTCGTAGATGGCGTACTCCGTGATGGAGAACGACTTGCCCGTCGCCGGGACGCCGAGCCACTCCGTCACGGGAGTGCCCGTGTTGGTGAGGCGCGCGGCGAGACGGTCACCGTCGAACAGCAGTTCGTGCAGTTCCCAATGGAGGTCGGGAACCGCCTCCACGTCGGCCTTCTGAACGGTGAGGAGCACATCACGGGTCGCCGGTACGCCGTTCAGCGTCGTGGTGTCGTTGATGAACTCATCCATGCCGTCGAACTTGTGGGCGTTGAGGTCCGCGATGTAGCGCTCGTACCAGCGACGCATGGTCTCGATGTCAGACATGTTGCTTCCTTCTTCTTCTGTTTTCCGTGCCCGGGTGGGGCAGAGAACACGCTACGAGCGCTGTCATCCCCCAGCCAGTTCCCCCCGGAGCCAGGGGGCCGGCAGGGCCCCTCTCCGGCGGAATCGAACTCGTCAGGGTGCCGTTGGAGCGGTCGCGGGCCGAAATCCGCGCCACCCTATTCACACTCAGGAGAAGAAGTTGACCACCGCAAACTTGTCGACCGAGCGGTCGACACCGCACAAGCCAGCCTGGGGCGGCGTCGTCGCGCTCGGCGTCGGAATCTTCTCGTTCGTCATGGCAGAGTTCCTGCCGGCGAGCGTGCTGCCCCGCATCAGCGACGACCTCGGAATCACCACGGGCGCCGCCGGGCAGATGGTCACGGTGACCGCCATCGCCGCAGCGTTGACGGCTCTGTTGCTGCCGGCGATCCTGCCGCGCGCCGATCGCCGCCGCGTGATGATCGTGCTGACGACTCTCGCGATCGTCTCCGACCTTCTGGTGGCCATCGCGCCCAACTTCGAACTCGTGATGCTGTCGAGGATTCTCCTCGGCGTGGCGTTCGGTGGATTCTGGGCCCTGGCGACGGCCGTGGCCGCTCACCTGGTGAGTGCCGACCACCTGGGCCGCGCGCTGACGATCATCAACACCGGTGTCGCGCTCGCCACCGTCATCGCCGTCCCGCTCGGGGCGTGGCTGGGCGAGTTCTGGGGATGGCGCGGCTCGTTCGTGCTCGCCGCGGTTGTCTCGGCCGTCGCCCTCATCGCTCAGCTGGTGACCCTGCCGCCCGTGGCACCTGCTCAGAGTCACGGCATTCGTGCTCTCGGCCAGGTGCTGCGTTCGGGCACGATGCTGGCTGGGCTCTTCGCCATGCTCCTGATCTTCGGCGGCCACTTCAGCGGGTTCACCTACATCCGTCCTGCCGCGGAGTTCATCGCCGGAATCGATGCCGGCGGTCTTGCGCTGCTGCTCGGCACCTTCGGTGTCGCGAACCTGATCGGTGCGGCGTTGGCCGGCCCGCTGGCGGATCGCGCTCTGCGGGTGGCGGTGCTGTTGTTCCCCGCCCTGGTCGGCGGAGGACTCCTGGTGGCGCTGCTGCTGGGCGGATCGACCGTGGGGCTGTTCATCGGCGCCGTCCTGTGGGGAATCGGGTTCGGCGGTACACCGACCGCGATGCTGACCTGGGGGGCGCGCGCGGAGCCGACTCGCCTCGAGCAGGTCGGCGGTCTCATCGTCACGACGTCCAACGTCTCGGTGGCCATCGGCGGGGTCGTCGGCGGACTCCTCGTGGATAACGTCGCGGCCAGCGGCCCGTTCGTCGTGGGTGCGGTCGCCGTCCTCGCGGGCGCTGTGCTCATCACCAGCCTGCGCATCCGCAGGGGCTGATCTCACGCAGACCGAGGAGGTGAGCACCCGGAAGCGGTTGCCCACCTCCTCGGTGTCTGCCGCCGGCTCAGTGACGGCCGGAATAGGTCCGAGCCGGAGAGGGTTGTTGCTGGTCATGGGAAACACGCAGCCATTCGCCGGGTCCGCTCTCACCTCGCGCATATCGGTCGCATCCTCGTCTCCCTCGCTCGGGCGCCCTGACCCGGCGGCCAGCGCTGATCTCACCAACCCGCTCGGATCCTTCCTGCGCGCGCGGCGCGCACTGGTGTCGCCCGCCCAGGCGGGCATACACGACACCGGCGGTCGGCGCGTCACGGGTCTGCGGCGCGAAGAAGTCGCCCTGCTCGCCGGTATCAGCGCCGACTACTATCTCCGCCTCGAGCGCGGACGTGACCGCCGTCCCTCCGTGCAGGTGCTGGAGTCCCTTGCCCGCGTCCTGCACCTGGATGATGCGCACCTCGCGTACCTGCTCTCCCTGGCGGCGGATGCTCCCCGGCGCCCCCGGCCGGCGCTACAGGATCCACCCGCCGGGGCGGTGAAGCTCATCGAGTCGATGGCCCAGCCCGCCCTGATCGAAGACCGGTACTTCACCGTCGTCGCCTCCAATGATCTGGCACGGGCGCTGTCTCCCGACCTCAGCGTCGGATCCAACCGCCTGCGGGATCTTTTCCTCAATCCCGCCGTGCGCGCCCTCTACCCCGAGTGGGAGACGGTCACCGAGTGCTTCGTCGCCAGCCTGCGGCACGCCATGGGAAGCGACCTGGACGACCCCGGCTTCGTGGATCTCGCCGCCGAGCTCTCCGCCGCGAGCCCTCGCTTCCGCCAGCTGTGGGAGCGGCATGAGGTGCGCGGGCAAAGCGGCGCGCTGTTCCGTATTCAGCACCCGGAGGTCGGTGAGCTCTTCCTCAACGGCGAGCGCCTGAGCATCGGCGGCGCTGACGGGATGATGATGGTGGTCTTCCATCCAGACGCCCAGTCTGCCGATGCCGAGAAGCTCATGATGCTCGCCGCAGTCGCGCCGCGCGTGGACGAGTCGGTGCGCGACGACCGGCACGACATGGCCGGAGCGCAGCGCTGACGCACGGGCGCTTGCGCTCAGCGCTCCGTCGCGGACTGTAACGCCGACGGCGAGCGAGGACACCCTCTCGGGGCGCCAGGGTCGGAGGGATGCGCGTCCGTCTCGTGCACAGTGATCTCGGTGAAGGAGCGCAGCGGCAGAGTCGCCAACATCGCATCCAGCTCCGCCGGGTTTCTTGCGTGCCACAACCCCCACGTTGCCGAGCGACCCCGCACACCCCACACGCGCTGCAGGGAGCCTTGCGCCGCGAGTGCGGTGAGGGACTCGCGATCACGTCGCCGGAGATGGTGCACCTCAGACGGCGAGACCCACACGGGGATCTCCACTTCCAGGCACACGAGATATTCCTGCATCGTGGTCGTCTCTGCCCCGGCGGAGACGGTCTTCTCCGCGCCCGTCTTGCCGGCTGTCACCTCACGCACGCGGCGTCACCCGCCCGCCTCAGACCGCGCCGATCACGGCCCCGGCGGATGGGCGCTGCAGGAGTTCGATGGTGATGCCATCGGGGCCCTTCAGGTAGCACGCCCAGCCGCCGGCATTGATCCCGGCAGTGATCGCGACCGGCTCCGACAGCGGAACGGCGCCCCGCTCGGTGATCCGGGCGAAGACGGGGCCGATGTCCGGCACGAGGAAAGCCAGGTGCATCGCCCCCGGTTGCGGGTTGCGCAACGTGAGCTCTTCCAGTTCGGGCGAGTCATAGGAGATGAGCTCGAGCACGTGTCCGCTCTGCGGCCTGGCGCCATCCGTGAACCGCAACTGCGCGATGCGGAAGCGAGCTTCCGGCTCGCCGACGAGAAGGCGCGAGTACGGGTTGTCCTGTACCTGGGTATGAACGACCTCCATCCCAAATCCGTAGGCGAAGAATTCGATCGCGTGGTCCAGGTCTTTCACGGTCATGCCGATATGGAAGACGGAAACGCCACTGTCGCCCCCTGCCGCCTCGCCTACGGCTCCGCTGGAGCCGCCGCCAACCGCGCCATCGCGATCAGAATGGTTATGCATGTGAGAATCACTTTCGTCGTCGGGGGTGCACCGAAGAGCGTCGTCGGATACCGGGAAGCCTAGATCGGTTACCGCCCGTATGGGTATATCCAAATCACTTTGACGACTTCGGCCCTATTCGTATACTATGGCGATCGTGAGTGGGAACCGCTCGTGACAACGGCGTACGAGATTCGAGGGAGAGATGGATCAGACTCGAGGTACTACCGCGGCGCCAACGGACACGCTGCCGACTGTCCGCACTGACGCCCCGTTCGGCAGTGGCCGACAGCAGACCACCCTGCGCCGCCTCCTGTCGTTCGACGAGCTCGGTCCGCTCCTGGCACTCGTGGCGCTGGTCGTGATCATCGGCGCATTCCAACCCCGCTTCCTCGACGAAGACGTGCTGCTGGCCACGCTGCGCACCGCGTGCCTGGTCGCGATCACCGCCTATGGGATGGTGTTCCTGCTGGCGATGACCGAGATCGACCTCTCCGTCGGCGGCACATACGCCGTGGCGATCATCCTCGCGGCCGAGTGGATGACTTCGATCGACCCGTGGATCGCGGCGGGACTCGCCATTGTGGTGGCCATCGGTCTGGGCGCGATCAACGGCCTCCTCGCGAACATCTTCCGCGTGCCGGTGATCATCATCACGCTGGGCACGTTCACGGCGTATCGCGGTCTCGTCCAGGTGATCACGGGAGGAAGCCCCGCCACCGGCCTGCCCCTGGATGCGAGTTTTTTCAGCGTGCTCGGAGAGAACGTGCTGGGACTGCCCGCTGCGGCGTGGGCGGCGCTCATCCTCGGGATCATCCTCACCTTCATCTTCAAGAAGACGCGCTTCGGCGCCATGGTTCGAGCCAGCGGATCGAACTACCCGGCGGCGGAGTTCTCCGGAATCCCTACCCGGCGCATCCGGCTGTACGCGCTCATGCTCACCGGTGGTCTCGCCGGGGTCGCCGGCGTCCTGAGCCTGGCGTACTACCAGGGCGCCGACCCCTCTGTCGGGGTGGGCTTCGAGATGCAGGTCATCGCGGCGGCCATCATCGGTGGAACGGCGATCAGCGGCGGCACCGGCACGGTGCCCGGAGCCCTCATCGGAGCACTGATCGTCGCGGTGATCAACAGTGGCATGGTCTTCTTCCGCGTCGACCCGAACTGGACGAGCTTCGTCACAGGCGCCGTGGTGGTCATCGCCGTCTGCTCGGATGCGGTGCTCCGGCGTCGCCGGGACGCCCGGCGCCGCTGAACACCACACGACTTCCCCCAATCACGCAAGAACGAGTCAAAGGAGAACTCAGACGCATGAATACGAACAGCCTCGGTAGGACGACGCGCACTCTCGCGGGCCTTGCCGCCGTCACGCTCACTGTCGGCCTCGCCGGCTGCGCCAGCGACAGTGGATCGGACGCCGGCTCGGGCGGAGGCGACGGGGAAGTCATCGTCGCCATGACGGTGCTGCACACCGCCGCGAAGTACTACCAGGAGGAGATGCAGGGGGCGAAGGACTTCGCCGCGGAAGACGGCAACGTCGATCTGACGGTCACCGGACCACCCGCCTACGACGCCGAGGTCGCCCAGAAGCAGATCCGCGATCTCCTCGCCACTCAGCCGGATGCGATCGGCTTCACTCCGCAGCCCCCCGACCTGTGGGTGCGCACGATGAAGGACGCCGTCGAGCAGATGGACGGCAAGGTGATCGCGTTCAGTGAGCGCCCCACCTCCGCGGAGGAGGACGCCGCCGACGCCGCCGTCACGACGACGGTGGGCTACAACGACCGCGGCCAGTCGAAGGCCCTCATGGAGGCGACCATCAAGGAGGCGGGGCTTCCGGAGTCCAGCACCGGGACCGTGCTTCTCGGACCGTGCACGGCCGACACGACCGGCACCGTCGCGCTGCGGTTGGCGGGCTTCGTCGACGCCGTCGAGGAGCTGCTGCCCAACGCCAACGTCGTGACGGTCGTCACCGCCCCCTCGGTGAAGGAGAACCAGGACCGGTGGTCATCCGCCCTGACGGCCGAACCCGACGCCATCCTCGCCGCCGGCACCTGCGAGCCCGATGGCCAGAGCCTGTACCGCCTCAAGAAGGAGCGCGGATACGAATTCGCTCTCGGCGCCATGGAACTCACCCCCGAGGGGGTGGCGGGCCTGCAGGACGGCCTGATCACCGCTGTGCAGTCGGCCAATACTTGGCTCATGGGCTACACCACCGCGCGCATGCTGACGATGGCCGCCCGCGGCGAGGAGCTTCCGGAAGGATTCGTCTCGACCGGTGGCTCGCTGTTCACCCCGGCCAACGCGGATGAGATCGAGGTCCGCGAGAACGATCCGGCGACCTTCTACCAGCCGCTGGTGGACGAGCTGTTCGCCGACGGAATGCCCGAGGCTGCTCCGATCGCGGACGCCTGGAAGTAATCGGAATCATAGAAGCGACGTCAGCGAGGACCTCATGTACACGGTCAGAGATCTACACAGGACCTACGGTGGAGTGAAGGCCCTCGCTGGCGTCGATTTCGATATCGTCCCCGGCGAGGTGCACGCCCTCCTCGGTGCCAACGGGGCGGGCAAGTCGACGCTCATCAAGGTGCTCGTGGGGGCGGCCCACCCCGACGAGGGCGCGCTCGAGTTGTACGGCGAGCCGGTGAGCTTCTCGAACACTCGCGACGCGGCCCGCCGCGGCGTCGCGATCGTGTCGCAGGAGCTGACGCTCTTCCCGCACCTCGACGTGCTCCAGAACCTCTTCCTGGGTCGGGAGCCGCTCGCCGGTGGCATCTCCATCGACCGCCGGGCGATGCGCCGCGCCGCAGCTCCCGTGCTGGAGGACATCGGTCTGGACGTGGACGTCAGCCGCCCACTGGGCACCCTGCGCCTGGGCGAACAGCAGCTCGTGGAGATTGCGCGTGCACTGCTGGAGGATCCGAAGATCCTGATTCTCGATGAGCCGACGTCGGCTCTACAAGCCGCCGAAACCGAGCGTCTCCTCGGTGTGGTCCGCAACCTGCGGGATCGTGGCGTAGCCGTCGTCTACGTCTCCCACTTCCTCGAGGACGTCTTCGCTGTCGCCGACCGGATCACGATCCTGCGATCGGGGGAGGTGGTCGTCGCGCGTCGACTGCGGACCGACATGACGATTTCACAGACGGTGCAGGCGATGCTCGGAGAGACGGCCACCGAGGAGCGTCGATCGGCGGACTCGGCGCCCTTCAGCGGCGCCTCGGAGTCGGCCGAACCGCTCGTCCTCGAGGGTGTGGCCGTCAAGGGCGTCCTCGAGCCGATCGACCTCGTCGCGAGGCCGGGCGAAGTGGTCGGCCTCGCGGGCCTCGAGGGGTCCGGCGCCCGCGCCGTGCTCGATGTCGTCTTCGCGCTGCAGCGCCCTAGCCAGGGCCGGATCACGCTGCCCGGCGGCGGGGGGTGGCCGCGAACGATGAACCGCGCGGTCAAGGCCGGCATTGCTTACATCCCGGCAGATCGAAAGCGACTCGGCCTCATGTTGGACGTGTCTATCGCCGAGAACATCAGCACGGTCCGCGGCGGCCCGCTCAAGCGGATGGGAGTCATCCTCGGTCGACGGGCGATGCGGAGCAGGGCCGACCATTGGCACAAGACCCTCAGTATCGCGATGGCCACACCGGACCAGCCGGCTGGCTCGCTGTCCGGCGGGAACCAGCAGAAAGTGGTCTTCGCCAAATGGCTGGAGGCCGATCCCTCGGTCATCCTCCTGGACGACCCGTCGCGCGGCGTGGACGTGGGCGCCAAAGAAGAGATGCACGCGGTCATCGCCCAGATGGCCGCCAGTCACAAGGTGGTTCTCTACACCTCGAGCGACCTGGAGGAGATGGCAGCGGTGTGCGACCGCGTGCTCGTGTTCTTCGGAGGCAGGGTGGTCGGCGAGATCGAGGGGCATCGCCTGTCCGAGAGCGTCCTCATGGAAGCCATCAACGTCGGCGACGTCGGAGACCCCGACACGCCTCAGCTCATTTCGGCGGCGTCCGATCACGAGGGCCCGGTATCAGCGCCATGATGGTCCACCTCGCACCGCCCGCATCAACCGTGAAACGGAGTACCGCCGTGACGTCCGCCACCGCGCTCGACAAGGCCGAGGGCCGCAGCATCCTCGGTCGCCCCGTCCACCACATCGGGTATGCGGTCGAGAACATCCCGCAGGCGGTGGACTTCTTGATGACCACCGCGGGTGCGGGGCCGTTCTTCCTGATGGCCGACATTCGCATCCCTGTGCTCCGCAACGCGAACGGCCCGATCATCTGGGAACACTCGGCCGCCTTCGGCCAGTGGGGCGACGTGGCCGTCGAACTGCAGGAGGTGCACAGGCTCGAGCCCGCGGATGCACTGGGTGCCTCCTACCAGCGCACGAACGGTATCAACCACGTCGCATACGTGACGGATGATCTGGACGCCGAACGGGCGCGTTTGGAAGCGATGGGGCTGCCGTTGCTGTTCGAAGCGTCCAATGGGCCGCACGACTCGCTTCTGTTCGACGCACCGCTTCTCGGTCACACCATCGAGGTCCACCGCCCCTTTCCGATGTTCGACGAGTTCTGGTCGTCCCTGGCCGTCGCTGCCGGCAGCTGGGACGGGCAGGACCCGTTGCGTCCCGCACCCCGCGAGCTGCAGGAGACGCTCGCGAACACGAATCTGTGACCGCCGTGGCAGACATGCGCCCGGAGGCAAGCGGGTTTTTCGGCGTAACGGACATCGACGGCCGTTGGGCATTCACGGACCCGGCGGGGGAGCCGTTCTTCAGCCTCGGGGTCAACCATGCGGATGAGACGAACCTCAAGTACCTGACCAACATCGATGTCTGGCGGCGGCGGTACGGTTCGCGTGCCTCGTGGATCACGCAGGGCGTCGTGCCCGATCTGACGGCCTGGGGCTTCAACACCATCGGTTGGACGACGGAATGCGTGGCGTTGGGGGAAGTGAAGGTCAACGACTATGACGCCCCCTACGATGCCAGGCATGCCTCGCAATGGGCGCGCGCGGACTTCGCCTCCGCGGGTATGCCGTACTGCATCGCGTTGCCTGTCGCCGCATTCGAGGAGTGGAACATGCATCCGGCCTTTCCCGACGTCTTCTCCCAGGAATGGGAGCAGTGGTGCGACTACATCGGTAGATCTCTCGTCGCCGACCACGCCGACGATCCGCTCCTGATCGGCTACTTCTTCGTCGACATCCCCGCGTGGAGGTCGCATGCCACCGGCGCCTACTTCCCCGGGGTGCAGCCGGGGGACGCGAGCGCACTCGCGGCCGTGGCCGAGCGGTACTACCAGAGCATCCACGACGTCATCCGCGCATACGATCCGCACCATCTGATCCTCGGAGACCGATACAACGGCAACGTCGGCATCCCCGATGTCGTGCTCGATGCCATGGCCCCGTACGTGGATGTGCTCTCCGTGCAGTATTTCCCGGATGGCGATGATGACGGTCGCACGCGGATGCGCGACGACCTGGCCCGGTGGCATGAGCGAACCGGCAAGCCCGTCGTCATCGCCGACATCGGCAATTGGTGCGCCACCGAGCACAATCCGCAGCGCGCGAGCGGCCTCGCCGATCAGCACGCCCGCGCCGACGACTACATCGCGGCCTTCGAGGCGGTGATCGACGAGCCGTGGCTCATCGGCTGGCACTGGTGCTCCTATTCGGAGAACTACAGCCGTGGCTGGGGGCTGAAGAGTCCGGATGACGAGCCGTACACGGAGCTCGTGGAACCGATCGCCGCCTTCAACGGCACGGTCGCCGGCCGTGTTTTCGGCCACAGCCCGCAACGCCGACCCCCGCGAAACCCGGTTCGAAACTGACGCTCTCGTAGCTCCCCATTGAGCCGGCGGGCGCCGTGGCCCCCGGAAAGGACATCATGGTCGCCGACGACCTTCGGAACTTCTATCACCGCTACATCACAGTCCTCAATGCGCACGAGGCGCATCGCATGGACGAATTCGTGCACGAGCGCATCACCCTTCACGGTGAGCCGAGCACGCGAGAGGCAGTCGTGGAGCAGCTCAGCAGCATCCTCGACGCGGTTCCCGACATGCACTGGGTCATCCAGGAGATCGCGGTCGACGGCGAACGCCTGGCCGTGCGCCTGGTCAATACGGGTACCCCGACGAAGACGTGGCTCGGGGCGGAGCCCACAGGCAGGTCGTTCGAGATCGTGGAGTTCGCCGTGTACACGGTCCGAGACGGGAGATTCCTCCACCTTTCGTCGATGCACGATGCGGAGACGCTGCTCACCCAACTGGCCCCCTGACGTACTTCTCCTCCCTCGGATCGCTGCCGCCTGGTCCGGCGGCGCACCAACCAATAAGCAACGAAGAAACCAAGCAACCAAGCAAAGGAATCTCATGACCGATGAACTGAGTGGAAAAGTCGCGCTGGTGACGGGCGGAGCCCGGGGCCTCGGAGCGGCCACGGCCGTCGCGCTCGCCGAGCGCGGGGCCGATGTGGCGATCAGTTACGTGGCTTCGGCCGAGAAGGCCGGCGATGTCGTGCGGCTCGTCGAAGCGCTCGGCCGCCGAGCGATCGCCATCCAGAGCGACCAGGCGGACCTGACCGCCGCGGGGCCGCTGGTGGACGCGGTGATCTCCCACTTCGGGCGGCTCGACATCCTCATCAACAACGCCGCCATCACCGTCCAGGGGCAGAAGGTGGACGACCCGCAGCTGCGGGGGAAGGACCTGGACCACCTCTGGCACACCAATGTGCTCGGAGTCGTGGCCGTCACGCGCGCCGCCTCCCGCGTGATCGCCGACGGCGGCCGGATCGTCTTCATCGGTTCGGCCATCGCCAGCCGTGTGGCCTTCACGGGGGTCGCCGACTATGCCGGCAGTAAGGCCGCCATCGCCGGGTACGCCAAAGGCGTCGCGCGTGACCTCGGCCCGCGCAACATCACCGTGAACGTCGTGCAGCCGGGCGTCATGCCCACCGACATGGCCGCGGATGCCGCACACAACGTGCCATCGACGATGATGGACTACCACGCCATCCGGCGCATCGCCGAGCTGGACGAGGTCACCTCGACCGTGTGCTTCCTGGTCAGCCCCGGCATCGGCTATATCAGCGGCAGCGTCCTGGACATCGCCGGCGGCTTCCACATCTGAGGTCCGCTACGCGGGCAGCCCCTGCGGGTGGATGAACAGCTTGGCGTCGCGCCCGGTCGCGGCGCGGTCCATGGCCGCGACCGCGTCCTCCAGGGCGAACCGCCCGGTGATCATCGGCGTCAAGTCCAGTCGTCCGGCGGCGTGCAGGGCGATCACCGCGGGGTAACCGCCGCCGAGGTGGGCCACGGCGCCGTGCATCGACGCGGAGCGGAACATCAGGGGATTGGTGTCCATCGGAAACGGCGCGCCGTTGACGCCGAGGACGACGATCTTGGCGCCCACGGCGATGGAGGCGAAGATCGCCGGCATGACGCGCGACCCGGCGCCGCTGGCATCCACGACCATGTCGACGCCGATCCCGCCCGTCTGGTCCATCAGCCAGGACGCGGCGTCGCCGGTCGTGGGGTCGAACGTCGCCGAGGCGCCCAGTCGGGTGGCGATGTCGCGTTTGACCTGCTCGGGCTCGAGAGCGAGAACTCTCCCCGCGCCCAGCGCGCCCGCCAGCCCGACCGCCGCGAGCCCGATGGGACCGCAGCCGAACACGGCGACGGTGTCACCCGGGAGGAATCCCCCGGCGCGGGAGATCATGCCGTTGTACACCACCGCGCCGGGTTCCGTCAGCGCGCCGACGTCCAGTGCGAAGGCCTCTCCGTAACGTTCGGCCACCGCGGTGAGAGGCCAGCAATAGCGTTCCTCGGCGACGGACATGGTCGCTGTTCCCCCATCGAGGGTGATGCCGCGGTCCTCGATGTTGTCGCAACTGCTGGGGATGCCGCGCAGGCACGGCCGGCAGCGTCCGCAGTTCACCTGCGCCTCGACGGCCACGAGATCGCCGGGTTTGACGCGTGTGACCGCGCTGCCGACGGCGATGACCTCGCCGGAATATTCGTGGCCGATCGCGATGGGCGTCCGGGACTGCGCCGGGTGGTTCAGGTAGCCGTCCTGGTCGGGGATGTACATGTGCACGTCCGACCCGCAGATCCCGCAGACGCGGTTGCGGATAAGGACGTCGTGCTCATCCCTGATGACGGCGTCGGGCCGTTCCCCCACCGCCATCTGCGGGTTGAACCACACCTGATTGCCGTGGCGGGCCCGATGGGAGCTCTCCTCAGCGGCGGTGACGTCGTAGCCCTCGCGGGGCCTCCACTGTGCTGTCAGAATCAGTCCGCGCATCAGCCGGTCCTCTCTCGGTTCGCGTTCGTGATCGGGTCGGTGTTGTCGGGCTCAGGACCCTTGAAGTCCGCCGTGGATCCCGAGGTCTTCACCGGTGACATAGGCGGAGGCGTCCGAGATCAGGAAGGCGACGACCTCGGCAACCTCGGCGGGGGAGCCCAGGCGCCCGAGCGGGATCCGGCTCTCCCATTCCTGCCGGACGGCGTCCGGTGACGCGGCCCCCTGGGCGGTGCGGGCGACGCGGATACCCTGAAGCATGGGGGTCTCCACGAGCCCCGGCGAGACGCAGTTCACCCTGATTCCGGATTCCGCGAGTGCCACGGACGTCGACCTCACGAGGGAGACGATCGCCGCTTTCGAGGCCGCGTAGTGGGCGGCCAGAGGGCGTCCCACGCGACCCGCTGTGGACGAGAACAGCACGGCGCTTCCGCCGCCGGAGTGAGCCATCTGCGCGGCCGCGGCCTGGAGGAGGAAGAACGCGGCGCGGATGTTGACGGCGAAGACCCGATCGAAGGCGTCGGGGGTGATCCGGTCGAAGCGCTCGGTGTGCATGACGCCGGCGGCGTTGACCAGGCCGTCCAGGCGGCCGTGGACGGCGACGGCTTCGTTCAACGCCGGCTCGATCGATTCCACCTCGGCGAGGTCCAGGAGTGCCCAACTCCCGCCGGCCGGCGGTGGGGCGGCCTGACGGTCGATGCCGATCACGGTGGCCCCGCGCTCGGCGAGCAGGTGCGCGCACGCGGCTCCAAGTCCGGATGCGGCGCCGGTCACGGCGACAACTCTGCCCTGCATCGCGTGCTCCTTCGCGCATCGATCGATTCGTCAGCAATATGCCACAAGGTGGTAAGTATATCTACTCGGTGTTCGCATCCCGGTAGCCGCGCGAAGCGAGTCCGCCGCGCGCGCGCCGCTACCAGGGGACGGGTCCGTGGCGGTCCGTGAAAGTCCCAGTCGGGCCACCCGGGCCGATGGTGGCCATGGCGACGATCGCGTCGGTGCCCTCTCTGACGGTCTGCGGGCCGCTGTGATCGTTGAGATCGGTGGCTGTGTAGCCCGGGTCGATGACATTGACCCGTACCCCGGGGAGCGCGCGCGCATATTGCGTCGTGAGCATGACAACCGCCGATTTGCTCGGCGCGTACGTCACATTGTTGCTCGCGTTCTCGTCGCGGGTGGGGTCGCTGGTCAGAACGATCGATCCCTGCCCACTGGCGACATTGACGATGACAGGCGCCGCGCTGTGGCGCAGGAGGGGAAGAAACGCGTTGGTAACGCGGACCACGCCCGCAACATTCGTGCGCATCACCTCCTCGACGTCATCGCCCGTCGTGTCCTCGACGGCGACCGATCGCCCGAAGATGCCGGCGTTGTTGACGAGGACATCGAGCCCGGTGCCTGCCTCGCGCACCGTCTGGACCGCTGCGTTCACACTCTCGTCGTCTGTGACGTCAAGGCGCACGAAGCGGGCGCCGATCGCATCGGCCGCCTCGCGGCCGCGCTCGGAATCGCGGGCGGCCACCCACACATCGTGTCCGAGGTCGATCAGGCGTCGGGCGGCTTCGCGGCCGAGTCCCCGGTTGGCTCCGGTGATGAGCATCGTCGTCATGGGCGACATCGTACGTGCACCCGGACTGGTGCCGTCGACAGAAGCCTCCCTGATATTCCTCGCCTGCGCTGGCATACTGGTCATATGTTTGCTTGGACCGGTGCAGAGAGCGGGAGGTGACCGTGCCTATGGCTGTCGAATCCGATGATCGGGCGGTGGGTGTCACGGAGGCGCGGAACCAACTCCGGCAGGCGGTGCTGCGCACGGAGCTGCGGCCGGGCGCGGTGTACGCACAGGACGAGGTGCGAAAACTCCTCGACGTAGGCCGGACGCCGTTCCGCGAAGCCCTGCGCATGGTTCAGGTCGAACAGCTCATCGAGATGCTTCCGAACGGGAGGCTCCGCATACCCGAGCTCTCGATGGATGATTTCACCCAGGTGCAGGTCGCCCGAATCGCCCTCGAGTCAGCGGCCCTCCGGCTGTCGATCCCGAAGCTCAGGCCTGAGGATCTTGCGCACCTCGAGGGATACATGGCCCAGATGTCGCACTACTTGAGTTCGGATCACTTCGATCGGGTGGAGACTCCGCACCTGGAGTTCCATCACGGGCTCATCGTCGACGCTGGTTCGACGATCGTCTCGAAGATCGGCGAACTCAGCGACCGCGTGCGGCGCTATCGGTGGGCTCACGCGGTGGAGTTGCGCGACGACTGGGTGAATCGGACCGCGGAGCATCGGGCGATTCTGGATGCCGCGATCGCCGGGGACGTCGAAGCTGCCGTCGCGCAGCTCGTTCGGCACTACCTGAGAGCGGGGTTGTTGCTCGCTGACCTGACGCAGGCCTCCGACGGCGCGACCGGTCGGGACAAATTCGAAGAGGCTGTTATGGCCAGCCTTGCGCCGAGTGTCCGGTCGGATGTCCTGAAGCTTCGCTAGGCGGACGGCCGTCCTCCGTGACGCCCCGCGCTGACTGGCCGGGGCGCCGCTCGCGTTGGGGCGCGGCCAGACAGCGTCGCGGTGTTTGTTCGCCAATTCAGCCCGTTGTATACTTTCTTGCCTGATGAACGCGGTACGGTGTTCAGGATATTCAGGCTCACGAGAGGGCAATGGCGCATGAGAGGTCTTGTGGTATCCGCGGATTGGAAGCCCAAGGAGGGCTACCGAGTCACCGCTACGGAGGAACGAACCGGTCGTGTGCGGCTGGCCAACCAGGTGCTTCATAACCCGAGCCTGGCGGTTGCCGAGCGCCCGGACGCCGTACTCGCGGGGGACCATGACGTCCTGATCCGCAATGTCGCCAGCGGAATCTGTGGAAGCGACCTTCATATGGTGATCTCTGACGCGGACGGCTACATGGACCTTCCGGCGCCGTTCCGCGTTCCTGTGGCCCTCGGACACGAGAACTCCGGCGTTGTGGTCGAGGTCGGAAGCCAAGTGACCCGCGTCAAGCCCGGCGATCTCGTCGCCGTGGAGGCCCAGGTGGAGTGCGGAACCTGCCGCGCGTGCCTGCGGGGTCTCAAGGCCGCCTGCGAGAACCTGTGGGACCGCGGCTTCACGCTCGACGGCGGTACGGCCACGATGTCCGTCGCGCACGAACGGCATTGCTGGCCGTTGACCGATGTCGCGGAGCGTTTCGGCGAGCGCAAGGCGGCCGACATCGGCGCCCTGGTCGAGCCGGCCAGCGTCGCGTACAACGGGATGGTCAACCGCGCCGGGGGATTCCGTCCCGGCGACACCGTCGCGGTCTTCGGCGCCGGTCCGATCGGGCTCGCCGCGGTCGCTCTGGCGAACGCACTGGGAGCGGGCCGCGTGCTTTCGATCGACCCGGTCCCCTCCAAACGTGAGATCGCCTCCGCGCTCGGCGCGACGGAGACTTTCGACCCGACCACCGCGCGGACGGAGGAGTGGCTGCTCGAAGTGACCCGTGGTGCGGGCGTCGACATGGCGGTGGATGCGACGGGCGTAGGTCGACTCGTGATTCCGCAGATCGTTCCGGTCATCGCGGTAGGCGGCAAGATCGTCTCCGTTGGAGCGAACATGGCACCGGTCGAAGTGGACACGATCAAGCTGATGTTCCGGGCAGCGTCCATGCACTTCACTCTGGGGCACCTCGGGGGTGGGTTCCCTGCGGTCATCGCTCTGCACGCCGCGGGAAAGCTCGACCTGACCAGCATGGTCACGGCGCGCTTTCCCCTGGACGACGGACTTGGCGCGATGGAGCGAGCGCTCAAGGGCCAGGACGCGAAGATCCTCATCTACCCGCACGTCGAGGACTACGAAAGGGCGGTGTCCGCATGAGTGCGGGCACGCCGCTGGTCACGACCGAGGCCATCGAGGAGTACATCGCGAAGTACTCGAACTGGGGCCGCTGGGGTGTCGAGGACGAGCTCGGAGCAGTCAACCTCATCACCCCATCGATCGTGCGAGGCGCCGCTCATGCTGTGCGCGCAGGTCGTGTCGTCGGGCTGGGCTTGCCGTTCGACCAGAACGGACCGCAGACCGGGGTGCTGGGCCGAACCAACTGCCTGCGGTACTCCTCGGCGACAGGCACCGATCATGCCGAAGGACTGCAACGCCTGGCGGGGGAGCCGCTGCCACATGGGTTCGGATTCGCCGACGATGTCATCGTGATGCCGCTGCAGTCGGCCACCCACTGGGACGTCTTGTCGCACATCTTCCACGATGGTCGCATGTACAACGGCCGCCCGGCTTCGACGGTCACTTCGGGAGGAGCCCAGTTCAGCGGGGCCGAACTCTGGCGCGAGACTCTGGTCGGCCGTGCGGTGCTCCTCGATCTGCCCGCCACACTCGGGGTCGAGTGGCTCGAGGACGGGCACGCCATCGACGCCGACCAGTTGGATGCGGCGGCGGACTTCGGAAACGTCGAGATACGCGAAGGCGACATCCTCCTGCTGCGGACGGGCAAGCTCAAGCGCGGCCGTGCCGAGGGGTGGGGTACGTATGCAGGTGGCGACGCCCCGGGCCTCAGCTACTACACCGTGCCGTGGCTCGCCTCGCACGGGATCGCGGCGATCGCCAGCGACACGTGGGGCGTCGAAGTCCGGCCCAACGAGCTTCCCGGAGCCTTCCAGCCCTTCCATATCCCTGCACTGGTCTACATGGGACTGGCGCTGGGTGAGATGTTCGACTTCGAGGGGCTGTCACAGGCCTGCGCGGAGGAGGGGCGATACGAGGTGTTCTTCTCTGCGCCGCCCCTCGCCTTCACGGGGTCCGCCGGTGCTCCTCCGGGACCGGTCGCCATTCTCTGACCCGCACGAGTGCGGCGCGTAGCAATGGATCTGAGGGCGTCTGCGGTGTGGGTCCACACCTCGGAATGAAAGCGGGGAGCGGGGTGGCGGTCGTCGACGAACAGGGTGCTGTCGGGGTTCCCGAGGTGCGGGACCGTCTCCGGGAGGCAGTTCTCAAGGGTCGCCTGCGGGAAAGCAGCCTGCATTCGCAGGACGCCGTCATGGAACTGCTCGGTGTCCGGCGCACGCCCTTTCGGGAGGCCGTGCGCATGGTGCAGGCCGAAGGCCTCCTCGAGGTGCTGCCGAACGGTCGGTTAAAAGTGCCCGAGCTCTCGATGAGCGCTTTCGGAGAGATCCAGATCGCTCGCATAGCGCTCGAATCGGCCGCGGTGCGGCTTGCCGTGCCGCGCCTGGACATGGACGATCTCGCACGGCTGGAGGGCTTGATGGCCGAGATGTCGCACTACCTCGGCAGTGCCGACTTCGAGAGATTGGAACGCCCTCACGTCGCGTTCCACTTGGGGCTGGTGGCACCGGCAGGACCGGTCTTCCTCGGAGCCATCGCCGACCTGATCGACCGCGTACGCCGCTACCGATGGGCGTTTGCGACCGGGCTACCGCGCTTCTGGGAGGAACGCTTCACCGAGCACCGCGCCATCCTGGACGCGGCCAAGGCGGGCGACGGCGAAGCGGTCGCGCGCGAACTCGCCCGCCACCACATCGAGGCCGGGATGCGGTTGGCTCGCATGATGGGCGCGATCGGCGGCGCGACAGAGCGCGAGCAATTCGCACGTGATCTTCGGGAAAGCCTCCCGCCGGAGGAGAAGCCTCTCGTCAGAATGTCGGCCTAACGTGTCGCGTCTTTCAGGGTCTATACTTCCTCGATAACGCATATTTTATCTCTAAAATATCCAAAACCCTCGGAGTGCCCAATGACGGACATGGCAAAAACGCAACCAGTGGTGCTCGCGCAAGGAGACTCCGCCTACGAGGAGGCGAGACGGAACGCCGTCTGGAATGGGCGCACTCCGGCGCGATACCCGGACGAGATCGTGCTCGCCGAGAGTGCCGACGATGTCGTGGCTGCCGTGCGCCGCGCCGTCGACCGCGGGATGCTGATCGGCGTCAAGTCCGGCGGGCACAGCTGGGCGGGCAATCACCTCCGCGACGGCGGCATGCTGCTCGACGTTTCACGGCTGAACCAGCTGGAGGTGGATTCCGAGGCCCTGACCGCCGTGGTCGGACCCGGGTTCAAGGGGCTCGCCGGCGCACTCCAGCCCTACGGGCTCTTCTTCCCGGGGGGCCACGATCTCGACGTGGGCGTCGGCGGCTACCTTCTGCAGGGCGGCTTCGGCTGGAACGGCCGCGTCCACGGTCCGGCATGCATGAGCGTTCAGGCGATCGACGTCGTCACCGCCGATGGCGAGCTCGTACACGCCGACGAGCACCAGCATCCTGACCTGTTCTGGGCGGCCCGCGGGGCCGGGCCCGGCTTCTTCGGCGTCGTGGTCGCGTTCCATGTCCGCCTCTACAAGGCGCCCGGCTACATCGCGAGCAGCCTGATGCGATTCCCCTTCGACGTCGCGGACGAGCTGTTCCCGTGGGTGCAGCAGGTCGCCCCGACGCTCGCCCGCGAGGTCGAGCTCTCCCTCTTCATCCACCGCGCGGAGAACGGCGAGCCCGAGATCACGCTCACAGCTCCTGCCTTGGTCGACACCGCGGAGGAGGCTGCCGCAGCGCTGGCCTTCGTCGCCGAGTGTCCTCTGCGGGAGCGGGCGCTGGAGGTCGTGACAGCCACCGAAGCCTCTTTGGGCGACCTGTACGCCGGCGTCGGCGGGTTCTATCCCGCCGGGTCGCGCTACGCGGTCGACAACATGTGGACCCACGCGCGCGCCGCCGACCTGCTGCCGGGGATGAAGGAGATCGCCCGGACGCTACCGCCCTACCCCTCCGCCATGATGTGGAACCACTGGGGAGGGGACTGGCCGGAGCGTCCCTCCATGGCGTTCAGCGTCGAGGACGAGACATACATCGCCGCCTACGGGGTCTGGGACGATCCCGCGGACGACGACCGCTATGCGACGTGGGCCGAGGAGCGGATCGGCGCGATGGCCCACCTGTCCACCGGAATCCAGCTGGCTGACGAGAACCTCGGTCGTCGACCGGCTCGCTTCGTCTCGGACGAGAACCTGGCGCGCCTGGATGAGATCCGTCACCGGTACGATCCGGCCGGCCTCTTCCACCCGTGGATGGGGCGACTGCCCTCGCCGGACCTGTCTCACGGATGACCTGCCCGTTCCCCCACGTCTGAATCGAGGGTTCCATGCGTTTGAAGGACAAAGTCGCTGTCATCACTGGAGGTGGTCAGGGCATCGGCCGCGGCATCGCGCTGGCTCTCGCTCGCGAGGGCGCGCGCTGCGTCCTCGCGGCGCGAACTCGCGCGAACCTGGAGGCCGTCCAGGCGGAGATCGAAGCGGCGGGCGGGGAAGCGTTCGTCGTGCCGACCGACCTTCGCTCCGAGGACGAGATCGACGATCTCGCCCGGCAGACCCTCGATCGATTCGGCCACGTCGACGTCCTCGTCAACAACAGCGGTGTTACCGGCCCGATGAAGGAGCTGTGGAAGATCGACCCCGCCGAGTGGGACGAGACCTTCGACGTCAATGTCCGCGGGGTCTTCCTTACCTGTCGGGCCTTTCTGCCTTCGATGATCGAGCGGCGCAGCGGAAACATCATCATCATCGGCTCGCCGTCGGGAAAGCGCCCGCTGCACGGTCGCACCGCGTACACCACGGGAAAGCTCGGGCTGGTGGGATTGGTGCGCACGCTCGCGTGGGAGATCGGTCCCTACGGTCTGCGCGCCAACCTCATCTCCCCGAGCGGGTCGGACGGACCGCGCATGGATGCGATGCTGCGAGGCCAGGCGGAGACGCGAGGAATCACGTACGAGGAGGTCCACGCGGAGTTCCTCCGCCTGTCTCCCCTCGGCCAGTTCACGCCGGCGGAGGACGTCGGCAATGCCGCTGTCTTCCTGGCTTCGGACGATTCCGCGTCTGTGACGGGTGAGGACATGAACGTCTCTTCCGGGCTCGTCATGTACTGAGACTGCATATTTGCTTGGGATAGCGGATTCAAGGGCCTATAATATACAAGTCGTACGCGATTCGTCTGGATGCAGCGATGTGTCGTATCCGAGCCGCTCACCCATCAACGGAGATCCGCCGTCGGGCAGTCGAGTCGCCTTACCAATCGAACGGAGAACACCATGTCAAACCGCACGGTTTCCCAGCTGGCATATGTGGAGTTGGCAACGCCGCAGCTCCAGCAGTCGCGGGACTTCTACGTCAACGTGCTGGGAATGACCGAGGTCGCCCATAACGACGCGGGGATCTTCCTCCGCGCCTGGGGTGACTTCCTTCCCTACAGCCTGCAGCTGACCGAGGGTCCCGAGGCGCAGGCCCTGCGCATCGGGTGGCGCGCAGACAGCGCCGAGGACCTCGAGCACGCCGTCGAGGTCCTCACCGCCGAGGGTCGCGAGGGGGCATGGATCGGGGAGAACCTTGGGCGCGGCCGCGCGTTCCAGTTCCGCTCGCCGGGCGGGCACGGACACGAGATCTTCTGGGATCTGAAGCCCCTCGCTCTTCCGGAGAACCTGCGCTCGACCTACCCGAACCGACGCCAGAAGTTCTCCCCCCTGGGAGTGGCGGCTCGCTCCATCGACCACGTGACCTTCGGCACCGACGACGTTCTCCGTGACGTGACCTGGTTCCGCGACAAGCTCAACTTCCGGTACATGGAGTACACGGCGTTGGACGAGTCGCCGGAGACACCGTTCTTCGGGATGGTCAGCACCACCGAGCAGGCTCACAACCTCGGCATCCTGCACAACACGACCGGAGTGTCCGGCGCGGTCCATCACGTCGCCTACTGGCTCGACCAGGAGATGGATGTCTACCGCGCGGCTGACGTGCTCATCGAGGCGGGCTTCCCGGTGGAGTACGGCCCCGGCAAGCACGGCATGGGTGAGAACACCTTCCTCTATGTTCGGGAGCCTTCCGGCTTCCGTATCGAGCTCTTCTCCGGCGGCTACCGCAACTACATGCCCGACTGGGAGCCGATCGGCTGGCTGGCCAAGCAGGGTTCGCTGGACGCGTTCCGAAACCGGTCGGTGCCCGACTCCATCAACGAGCTCTTCCCCGGCGGGCGCGCCGGTGCGGTCAACCCCGATGGCGACCTCGAGACCAGCCCCTTCGCGATCCGGGGCATCAGCTGACGCCAGGTCCCTGGCGCCGCGCCGCGGCGGAATCTCACGCGACCGGCGTCGAGTGGTCCTCACCACTCGACGCCGCTCGCGCTGCCGATACGGACGCCGTCATCCCACGCCAGCGCGGCGCCGTGCCATCCGCCGAAGAGACGAAAACGAGGAAATGAGATGACGGTCAGTCCGATGCCGATCAGCGGGGCGACGCGAACAGTGTTCGTGATCGCCGACCCTGTCTTCCAGCTGCGTACGCCGCAGGCCCAGAATGCGATCTGGCAGGAGCGAGGGCTCGACCTCGTCACGGTACCCGCGCACGTACCTGCCTCGCATCTTCCCGGCTTCCTGGACATGCTGCGCGCCACCCGGAGCACGGCGGGCGCCGTGGTGACCGTTCCCCACAAACAAGCTGCTGCAGGGCTGTGCGACGAGCTGGGTCCGGACGCCGTGATCAGCGGCGCCATCAATGCGATCCGGCGGACGGAGGACGGCAGGCTGGTCGGGGAAACGTTCGACGGTGCGGGCTTCGTGGCCGGACTGCGAGAGCAGGGAATCGACCCGGCCGGGCGCGCCGTCTTGCTGATGGGTGCGGGTGGTGCGGCCAGTGCCGTAGCCGCTGCCCTGGTCGGCGCCGGTATCGCGTCGCTCGACATCGAGAACCGCACGCCCGCCAAGGCGGAGGCCCTGGCGCAGCGGCTCTCCGATCGCCTGGGGTTCGCGGACGTGAGCGTCGGCGGAACCCGGGCCGCCGACGCGGACCTGGTCGTCAATGCGACGTCCGTGGGAATGACGCCCGGAGAGGACGTCGTCTTCGACGTGGAGCGATTCGCCGCGGATGCTGTCGCGGCCGACGTCATCGTCTCCGGCGAGCTGACGCCCTTCCTGGCCGTGGCGGCCGCTCGCGGATTGACTGTCCATGAGGGTCGGCACATGCTGATCGGCCAGATGCAGCCCATCGCCGATTTCCTGGCGGGATGACCGGCGTGGAGTTCCTGGTGCACATCCGCATCCAGCTCCCGCCGGACATGCCTGCGGCGACGGAGGAAGAGCTGCGGCGGGCGGAGCTGGCGCGAGGAGTCGAGCTCCGCCAGGCCGGCACCCTCGTCCGCGTCTGGCGAGTGCCGGGGAGGCGCGAGAACTGGAGCCTCTATTCGATTGCGGATGCCACCGCACTCCACGACGTGCTGAGTTCTCTGCCCCTGTGGCCGTGGATGGACATCGACGTCCACCCGCTGGCGAAGCACCCCGCCGAGCAGGCCTGAGAAGTGCGCCGCGACGGCGAGCGGAGAAGACGATCTTCCACGGCGACAGCGAGGCGGAAATGATGACTGACGTGAATCTGCGGGACTTCTACGCCCGGTACATCGAGGCGCTCAACGCGCACGAGTTTGATCGCATGGACGAGTTCGCCCATGAGAATGTATCGCAGCAGGGCGAGCCGGCCTCCCGCGCCATCCTGATCGCCAACCTCCGCTCCCTCACCGACGCGGTGCCGGACTTTCATTGGGAAACCCAGGAGTTGATCGTTGATGGCGATCGTCTCGGCGCACGCCTCATCAACTCCGGCACCCCTACGAAGGAGTGGCTGGGAGTGGTGCCCCGTAACAAGAGGTTCGAGATCGTCGAGTTCGCGGTCTACACCATCAGCAACGGCAGGTTCCGCCACATGTCTGCGATTCACGACGGTGCCGTGCTGAAGAAACAGCTGGAGGGGGAGGACCGCCCATGAAGATGATTGCGCTCCCGCAGACGGACATCCTCGCGTCCAATGTGTTCCTCGCCTTGATGCGGATCGACCCGCTCTGAGTATCTCGATCTTCTGCTTCTGCACCGGCCGGATGTCCTGGCCGAACCAGACGAGATCGCAGCGGCCTTCGACGAGCTGCAAGCCTCCGCCAGGGTGCGGTACTTCGGCGTCTCGAACCACACGTCCGGCCAGATCGACCTTCTGAAGCGGTCGGTCGATCAACCGCTCGTGGCGAACCGGGTGCAGCTGAGCATCACGCACGCTCCGCTCGTCGCGGCGGGCGTGGCCGCCAACATGAACGGGCGATCGATCGATCGGGACAACGGCCTACTGGACTACAGCCGGCGCAACGACCTCACGATTCAGGCGTGGCCGCCCTTCAGAAGGACCTGTTCAACGGCGTCTTCCTCGGCGATCGAGAGGAGTACGGTCCGCTCAATGAGGCGCTGGATGCGCTCGCGGCCAAGTACGGCGTGACTTCGACGGCGATCGCCGTGCGCGCGAAGCAGCGGAGCGGTCGCGGGCGGTCACCGCGGCGTGGTGCCCGCCGTCTCGACGGAGAAGGGTGCCGACGAGTCATCGAGCTGACGGACCGTTCGATCGATCCAGTCGCAGATGTAGTCGCGGACCACCGGAATGTTGTCGACGCTGCAATGCTCCACGCCGCCTTCGCGGTCGGTGAAGATCTTCAGTTGGGGCGCGGGGGAGTTCACCAGGTCGTCGTAGAGCAGATAGGCGTAGCGAAGCGGGATCTGCCGGTCGTGCTCGCCGTGCACCACGAGGAAAGGTACTCGGATCTTGTCTGCGACGCCCCGCAGCGTCACCTTCGGCGCGAGCTCCAGGAACTCTTCCAGGCTGTCACTCCCCCACACCCATTGCACGTGGTCCCAGTAGTGCGGGACGGGTCGGTCTCCCTCGTCGCGCATCCGCTGAAGCTGGACCTCGCCCCAGTCATAGTTAGAGCCCCATGCCACGCCGAATCGGATCCGCGGTTCGAAGGCCGTCGCACGCGGGCCGTAGTAACCGCCGAGCGACCAGGCCACCATGCCGATGCGCTCGCTGTCGATATCACTGCGGGTTTCGAGGTAGTCGATGCAGGCGCTCGCCCACACCTCGCTCTCCGGGATGGCACGCAGGTCCGCCAACCGCAGCGCCTCACCGGAACCGGGGGTGTCCACGATCAACGTCGCGATACCGCGGCGAGCGAGTTCCTGCGCCGTACCGGTTCCGTAGATCTGCTCTTTCGTACTGTCGAGGCCGTTGAAGAAGAGCACGCAGGGCACGGGGCCGGGCCGGTCGGGCACGACCAGGATGCCGCCGAGATCCTTGTCGCCGAAAGGCACACGTACCCGTTTGCCGGGCTCTCCGGACAACTCGAGGAAACGGCCGAACGTGTCGAGCGCGTTGGCGTAGGCAGCGGTCCGCGGGGCGTACGTTCGCGCCTGCATTCTCTCCGCCGTCTGGTAGTACACGGAGGCGCGTCCGTACTTCAGGCCGGCGCTGCGGTGGTTGCCGGCGACCTCGTCGTCCTTGGCCAGCTCCACGAGGCGGTCGCCGAGGCGGCACCATTCCTCGAAGAAGGCGAGCGCGGCGCTGTCGTCGTTCGCTCCAATCCGCCCCTGAAGCTCTCGGCACGCGCGATCGACCTCGCCGATCTGGCCGCCGACGGCCAGGGCAAGTCCAACGGACAGATTCCATACGTATCTGCCGGGGAATGGTTCGAACATGGTGACCTCCAACGGGTGGCTGGCGAGGGAGGGGTTCGCGCCGTATGAGGGCTGTCCCACCGTGAGCGCCCTCCCCTGGGCGGTTCTCCGCCGCGTGACGGTTGCGGCGGCGGCCGATCGATGAGCTGGAGAGCTTCGGAAAGAGTATACGAGAGGAAGGCATGGCGCAAGTAGTATCGAAGATATACGGCTGGAGGGGATGTAAGTAGCGCATTACCAAGAGAATCCGACAATGCGAGTATCCAATGCGGTTGACAAAATGCAGCATGTCGGTGGATATTCAGGTCGGGCACCCGTCACGCTCAGGACGCGACGTCCTCATCACGAAGGAGTGATTCATGTCGATAAGCAGCAGAGCGGATCAAACAGATCGGTGGGCTCGTCTGTGGAGTCAGGTGCGAGCGGCGATGCGACGTCGGCGTACGCCGATCGCCCGTAGCGGCAAAGCGCTGGTCTCCGGTGCGGCCATCTGCGTTCTCGTAGCCGGCTGCGCCAGCGGGGCAGGCGCCGGTGCGTCCGGGGATGGCGGTGAGCAGGACGCCCCGCAGATCGTGTTCTTCGGACTCGACCGGGCGGTGTGCCCCTGCCTCGACTTGATGTATGCGGGTGTGGACGACGAGGCCGAGGAGCTCGGCGTCGACGTCAAGTACATCCTTTCGGGACTGGATCAGTCGGCGCAGGTGCAGCAGATCCAGCAATTCATCGACAGCGGGCAGAAGCCCGACGGGTTCATGGTCATGGCGCTCAATCCCGAGGTCGTATCGGCGTCGGTGCGCAGTCTCACCGGGGTCGCCCCCGTCGTCCAGGTGCAGATCGAGCCCCCCACGGAGGACTTCGACTTCATCTCCGCATTCGCCGGCCTCAACCCGGAGGCGATCGGTGAGGTGATGGGTGACGCGCTGGTGAAGGTGCGCGACGATGCGAAAGCGGCGGGCCGCCAACTGCACAGCCCCGAGGGCAACCTGCTCGTGGTGGGGGCGATGCCCAACTACCCGGAGTACGAGCGCCGACAGGCGGCAGCGTACGCCCAGTTCGAGGATCAGCCCTTCAACATCATCCGCGAGCTCCGGGTCGAGGACAACGCGACCCAGGGCACGTACGAGATGGTGACCCAGGTGCTGCCTCAGATCAAGAACGAGGGCATCGACTTCGTCCTGTCCAACAACGGCGATCAGACGGCCGGTGTCATCAAGGCGTTCGAGCAGGCCGGCATCGAGCCCGGCAAGGACGTGATCATCGTCTCGGGCGACTGCTCCACCAGCGGCTACGGGGTCCAGGACCAGAGAGACGGCAAGGTCGCCGCCCAAGCGGTGCTGTCGCACGACGCCAGCGGTCACATCTGGGTGCGGACAATCCTGCAGGCGATCGCGACAGGTACGGCCACATCCGGGAGCACGATGGCTCCGGTCAGCCCCGACGGTCCGCCCCCCTTCGACCCCGAAGAGGCACCGTACGAGGTCACGAGCCCGCCGGTCGTCGCCGTCAACGGCATCGACGAGCTCGACAGCGTGAAGATCTGGGGCAAGTCCGTCGAAGAGCTCTGCCCGATGTGACGCGCTGGGGTCGGTCGAGTGCGGAAGCTCTTGGCCGGCCCCTCGGCACCGCCCGGACCGGCAGGATCCTGCACGATGACATCTGCGAAGGAAGCACAGTGAACCTCGAGCCAGACCTTCGCGACTCGAGCGAGGGCGCGTCCACCGCGCTCCGTCTCTCAGTTCGCGGGTTGTCGAAGCAGTACGGCGCCGTCAGGGCGCTCTCGGACGTCGACTTCGAACTTCGACCCGGTGAAGTCATGGCCCTGCTTGGCGAGAACGGAGCCGGCAAGAGC
This sequence comes from Microbacterium sp. Z10_103, assembly GCF_058310455.1. Taxonomy (NCBI): domain Bacteria; kingdom Bacillati; phylum Actinomycetota; class Actinomycetes; order Micrococcales; family Microbacteriaceae; genus Microbacterium; species Microbacterium sp. Z10_103. The sequence goes on along the minus strand of NZ_JBZEGK010000001.1, from coordinate 2,575,398 downwards.
ACTCTCGTGAAAACCCTCACCGGTCTCGTCCGCCCCGACAGCGGCGAGATCGAGATCGACGGCGTCGCTGCCGACCTCTCCAGCGGGACGCGCGCACGTGCGGCGGGCATCGCCGTGGTCCAGCAGGAATTCAGCCTCATCGGATGCCGGACGGTCGCCCAGAACCTTGCACTGGGCCGACCGGGCGCACCCGCGGCCTGGACCCCCCGACGCTTGCGCCAGCAGGCCGTGCCCCTTCTTGATGCCGTAGGCCTGTCGCACGTCGATCCGGCAACGCCCGTCGAACAACTGACGGTTGCCGAGATGCAGCTGATCGAGTTGGCGCGAGTCCTCGCCGACGACGCGCGCATCGTCATCTTCGACGAACCCACGGCCGCGCTGAACGATGCCGAGATCCGGCGCGTCCTGGAGGTCGTGCGCAGACTGGCCGACAACGGACAGAGCGTGATTTACGTCACCCACCGACTACCGGAGGTGTTCGAGATCGCCGACCGCGTGACCGTCGTGCGCAACGGCCGGGCGAGTGCTCCCCGCCCGCTGGCCGGCCTCACTTCCGACCACATCATCGAAATGATGCTGGGACGCAAGCTCAGCTCGATGTATCCGAAGCGATCGGGCTCGTTCGGTGACGTCAGCGTGCAGGTGACGGATCTGCTTGTTCCGACGTTGCGCTCACCGGTGTCGTTCGAGGTCCGCGCGGGAGAGATCCTCGGCCTTGCCGGCCAGATCGGCAGCGGCGCCGCGAACATCGCTCGTGGGTTGGCCGGCGTGGTGCCGGCGACGGCGGGAGTCGTGCGCATCCGAGGGCGTGAGCTGGCGCTGGGACGGCGGGCGGCCGGAATCAAGGCCGGAGTGGCGTTCTGCTCGTCAGATCGCAAGCGCGACGGAATTTTTGCCGATATCAGCGTGCGCTACAACATGTCGGCGCCGTGGCTGCGCGCGATCTCTCGCGGCGGGTGGCTGTCGCGCAGCAAGGAGCTGCGTCGCGTAAAGGCGGATTCCGCCGCCTTCGCGATCGACGGGAGCCGGATCGACGCGCTCGTGGGAAATCTCAGTGGCGGCAACCAGCAGAAGGTCGCGCTGGGCAAGTGGCTCGGAGTCGATCCCGCCGTCCTCATCGTGGAGGAGCCGACGAGGGGTGTGGATGTCGGTGCCAGGGCCGAGATCTATCAGCGCATCAACGCGCTGTGCGAGGCCGGCATGGCCGTCATCGTCGCCTCCTCGGACACCTCAGAGGTGCTCGGTATCTGCGATCGCGTCGCAGCCTTCTACAAGGGCGAGCTCACCGGCATCTATCGCACAGAGGAACTCACGGAGGAACGTCTTGTGAAAGCCGTCATGCAGGCAGAGGAGGTGCCCGCATGAGCGACACTCAGGTCATCGAGACCCGCACCGCCACGCGCGACGCCGCAGCGCCGAGCGGCGGCCTACGCAGATTCTTCTCGCCGGAGCTGAATCTGCTCCTCGCGGTCGTGGTCATTTTCCTCGGGGGTACGGTCACCACACCGGGATTCGCCAGCGGCGAGAACATCGCCGCGATCTTGCTGAGCGCGTCGATCACCGGAATCGTCGCGGTCGCGATGACGCCCATGATCTTGTCCGGACACTTCGTCTCCATCGCCGGGTCCGCCTCCGGCGCCTTGGCAGCCGTGCTGTTCATCGAAGTGTTCCGCCAGGGCGGGAACGTTGTGCTTGCGTGCCTGATTACAATCGGCCTGCTCACCGCGATCGGTGTCGTTCAGGGACTGGTGGTGTCGGGCGGCCTCAACCCGATCCTCACTACGCTGGCCACCGCGACCGTCATCCTCGGCGTGCTCGCGACGATCACCGGGGGAACGAACGTCTCTCTCGGGAACATCGGCCCGCCGTGGGGTAATGCCAGCTTCCTCGGCCTCCAGATGCCGGTCTACGTATTCCTCGTCGTGACGGCGCTGGCCGTGGTCTTCATGCGCAAGACCGTTCTCGGACGCCAGTTGATCCTTTTCGGCGCCAATCGCGAGACGGCGCTTCTCAGCGGGATCTCCAGCGTTCGGGTGGCGCTGGTGGTCTTCATCATTTTCTCGATGGGCGTTGCCTTTGCAGGCATCTTGTGGGCCGCCCAACTCGGCGTGGCCGGAGTCGGCACCCTCCCCAACCTGACCGTCAATTCGATCGCCGCCGTTCTCATCGGCGGGAACGCGATCTCCGGCGGGATAGGTTCGCCCATCCGTTCCGCCGCCGGCGCGGTCCTGGTATCGCAGGCCACCAACATTCTGCTTTTGAACCATGCGAGCAACGGCGTCCAACAGGCGGTCGTGGGGGCGATCGTCCTCGTGGTCGTGATCGTATTGCAGGTCGTCGGTCGGAGGTCTGGACGATGAGTTCCGCGTTCTCGACGGGCACCCGTCGCCACGTTCCCGGCTTGCGGTACGCGCCGCAGGTCGTGCTTCTGGTCGCGATCTGGATCTATTTCATCGCGACGAGCGACACCTTCCGCGGAACGTCGGCCGTGTACCCGATTCTGCAGTCGTTCGCGCTCCTGGGAGTTGTCGCCCTGGGCATCGGGCTGACGATGATCGTGGGGGAACTCGATCTGTCGGTCGGATCGATGGCCGCACTCTCGGGCGTGGTTGCCATCACGTTCTCCGACCTGGGTCTGCTGCCGGCGGCAGTCATCGCGGTGGGCTTCGGCGCGCTCTACGGGCTGTTCCAGGGGATCATCATCACGCGGCTGGGGATCAGCTCCCTCGCCGTGACGATCGCCAGCCTGATCATGCTCAAGGGGATCGCGCTCGCCATCACGTCGGAAGCGCCCATCAGTGCGAACGACCTCTCCCTCGGCGAGCCCCTTCTCCAGCGATTCTGGTTGCTGTCGACCGGCAGCCTCGTAGCTGTCGTTCTGTTCGTCCTCGTCGGCTTCTTCATGAGTTACACGCGACTCGGACATGAGATGTACGCGACCGGCGGAGCCCGCGACGAGGCGCGCGCAGCGGGAGCGCGCACCGGGCTCTCTGTCGTGACCGCATTCGTGCTTTCCGGTGCTTTCTCCGCGCTAGCCGGAACGCTCGTGGCTCTCGGGTCGGGCGTTGCGTCACCCACCAACTTCTCCACGCTCTTGCTGGCGGCGCCGACGGCGGTGCTGGTCGGCGGTGTCGCCCTGACCGGGGGGCGGGGGACGGTGGTCAACATCGCCCTCGGCGTGGCGATCATCTCGCTCATCTCCAGCGGCACGGCGGACCAGGGGCTCCAGCCCAGCGTTGCGCAGCTGGTCACAGGCGCCTTGTTGGTAGCAGTGGTTGCTATCGAGTTTGGGCGGAAGCGGTTGAACGTCGGCCGAGAGAGCCGAGGCGCGGGGCCACGCGACCGGATTGCGCTGACGCCAACGGAACCCCCTCTCCTGAGTCCAGATGGCAACCGGTCAGGAACAGCATGAGGGCAACCGCGGGGGAGCCGGTGATCCTCGGGAGCTATCTGACTCTGGCGGGCGATGTGTCACCGGAGGTGCAGCCGGGCAGTCAGGTGAGTCCCCATGACATCTCGGTGAGGATCGAGGCGACTAGCGCCGCAGGCGTCGACCACGACGTCCTGCGGCGCATTCCCGCTGACCGGATCGTCAGCGTCGAACTGATCGACGGGGCGCGCCTACCGTTTCGGGGTGACCTGATCCAAGACAGCATCGATCACCGCCGGCCGGCGGGGCGTGGTGATTTCGATGTCGACCGGTTCTTGGCGGCGATCTTCGCTACCGGGTACCGAGGACCGATCGGCGACGAGAACATCTCGATCGAGAATCGCGCGCGTTCACTCGCGGAGGCGGCGGTCACGAATCACGACGCCGTATTCCACGCCATCCATCGGGTCGGTCCGGCGCTCGTCCCGCACTGACCGCGAGGTCAACCGAGCTACGGGAGTTGGCGCATTGTGTTGCGCATCGACATATCGGGGATTACGTACCGAGCAGTACCGTTTGACCAGCTGCCTCCGCCCGAGAAAGGTACCCACATGCTCGACAGCGTCCACCAGGTCATCGCCGGCGTCGTTCTTCTCACCGTTGTGGGAGTCGCTTACGGCGGGCGGGTCGTCTTCACGGCCCTCACGGGGAAGCTCCCCCTCAATGATCTTCAGAAGTCGTTCTTCCGAGCCGGACACGCTCATGCCGGAGTGCTGGTCATCCTCGGTCTGCTCACGATGGTGATCGTGCAGACCAACGACGTCCCCGAACCTTTCGCGACCGGATCGATCGCCGTGCTGTTCGCGGGGATCTTCATGCCGGCGGGATTCTTCCTCTCCGTGGTTGGAAAGGATCCGGTGCGTCCGAATCGGGCAATCGCCCTGCTGTGGATCGGCGCCGGCGTACTCGTGATCGGGCTGCTCTCGGCAGGGATCGGACTCATCGTCCAGGGGGTCACCTCGTGAGTGCGTCTCCTGTCGCGGACCCGCTTCCGAGACCGGACCACTGGCACCGCCCCCTGCTCTTCTTCGCCATCGCCATGGTGGTGCTCGCAGTCGGGGCGGCGGCGATGGCCGTGATCGATCAGCGCCAGGTCACGGGCGCCGGGGTGTGGAGCAAACCCCTGAAGTTCGCGTTGTCCGGTGCCATCTACACGCTGACGCTCGCGTGGCTGATCGGCCAGGTGCACCGGGGACGACGCATCGCGGACCGCGCGGGAACCTGGGTGGTCGTCGCCCTGTCGGTGGAGATCTTCCTCATCTTCGTTCTGGCAGGCGCGGCACTGTCCAGCCATTTCAACATCACGACGCCGTTCCACACGATCGTCTGGGGCATCATGGCGGCCTCGATCGCGCTGGTCTGGGTCATGACGCTGCTCATCGCCATCGCGGTGGTCCGCAACCCCGGATCCGATCCCGCGCGCACTCTCGCGGCGAGATCCGGAATCATCCTCGCCCTGATCGGGATGGGCCTCGGCTTCCTGATGACGCTGCCGACCGCCGATCAGATCAACGACTTCCAGGGCATCGTGGGCGCCCATGCCGTCGGCGTTCCGGACGATGGCCCGGGACTTCCTCTCGTGGGGTGGAGCACGGTGGGCGGCGACCTCCGCATCCCGCACTTCGTCGGCATGCACGCCCTGCAGGCGATCCCGCTGGCGCTTCTCGCGCTCGAACTCCTCGGGCGGCGAGTTCGGGCACTGTCCACGCCGCACGCCCGCTTCCCGGTGCTGGCAGTCGTGGTCGCGGCGTTCTCCGCGACGCTCGCCAACCTGACGGTGCAAGCCCTCCTGGGGCAGTCGATCGTGCACCCGAGCGGCGGCGTCCTCCTCGCGGGGGTGTTGATCGCGCTGGGGAGCCTGGTCGCGATAGCCGTCCTGCTCGGACGCGCCTCGCACGCCCGGCACGAGGGGGGCCGGGTTGCCGCAGGCGGGAGCTGACGCGTCGGAATCAGATGGGCGCGGCCGGTCATGCGCCGGCTCGACAATCGTTCAGTGAGGTATCGACGGCCGTTCCTGGAGGCCGCATCCGTGCGCGCCTAGCTTCGGTGGCACACCCACCTGTCGCTCAGTAGAGCCGTTACTCCGGGAGAACGAAGCCATGGCCTACATCAACACATCCGATGGAACCCAGGGCATGCTGATGAGCATCCACCAGGACATCCTCGCCTGGTCGGCGAGATAGGGGACGACTCACGTGAGACTGGGTGACGAGCCCCGCGCGTCGCTCCGCCGTCGGCGCGAAGGGGTCGTTTCCGATTTCGTCGAGCTACTCGGGATGCGAGACCGCAGCGCCCTGATCCCCTTCCTTGACGACGACGTGTTCTTCGCCCACGGCACCGGATGCGGTGCATCGGGCCGCGAGAGCGTGCTGGACGTCTGCGACGCCATCTGGGCGGCGTTCGACGTGTACCACCCGAGGGTGATGCGCATCGCGGCGAGCGGTCCGGTCATCCTGGTGCAGGAGCTGCTGACTCTGCGCTTGCCCGGCATTTCGCACACCCACGAGATCGCGGGTTTCGCCTCATTCGAGATCCGGAACATGCGTATCGTCGCGTGGACGCAAGTGAACGGGTGAACGGGCTCGTCGTGCGTGCCGTGGCCGGCTCCCGGCTCCGTGTCACCCCAGCAGGCTGACGCCGCGCGAGATGACCAGTGCCAAGAGGACGAATCCGACTAATGCCTCCAGCCCCATCATGAGCTTCACGCGGTGCGTCAGGGGCATGACATCGGTCGGACTGAAGGCCATCGAGTTCGACAGCGAGAAGTACAGGTAGTCCACGAACTCCGGCAGCCAGTTGCTCGTCAGCGAGGAGCAGGCCGCGACCTCCGGGGCAGCGCCGTGGTCTTCGTCCTGCGGGAACCGGAAGTCGGCGGGAGGAAGCTCCGTGCGGGGGCGTTGTGTGCGGACGACAGGGCCGCCACGGTCGAGCTCCCAGAACACGAGAGCGAAGCCGATCACGTTCGTGAGCCACACCTGCAGAGACGCAAGCAACACCGTGGGCCCGTCTTCCGTCTGGGCCACGAGCGCCAGGATCAGCTGAAGAAGGATGACCTGGTTCACGACCACGATCACAAGTGCGAGTGCCACCCCCGCGCGCCGGGACCACGTCGTCTGCCGATTCATCCGGTGCGGGTTCACGACGATCTCGGTGATCATCAGGCCGGCGCAGATCGCGACGATCATGTATCTCGGGGTACCGAGCAGGTCGTCGGGGAGCGCGGTATAACTCAAAATGATGGCGATCACGCCGATCGCTGCCGGCCACCGATGCTCCGCCTCGGCTCTCTCCTTCTGGACATCCGCCACGCCCGCAGTCTCAGCCGCCGTCCCTCGCACGCCGCGGACGCCGAGGAGCTCAGAGTGGGCCGGGGGCGGGGCTCAGCGTCTCATCGAGCCAGTCGAACATCCGCTGGTGGAAGAGAGTGAGGGCCCCTTCCTGGCAGTGCTCTCCGGCGCCTTCGGCTTCCGTGAACTCCATGAAGGTCTTCGGGCACTGCAGTGCTTGGTAGAGCATGGTGGCCTGGCCGGCGGCCACCCGATCGTTCTCTCCCTCGCAGACCAGTGTGGGGCAGGCGATCAGGCTCGCGACATCGGTGAGGTCGTACTTCACGACCTCTGCCAGCAGATCCTGGGCCGTCTCGACTCCGAAGACCCACAACGAGTTCGACAGCAGCCAGCGCTGCCCGACCGGAGCTTCCGCCCGGTGAGCGATCAGGTGCTCGAGCGCCGCGACCCGCTGTTGCGGGTCGGTTTGGTCGGGACCGGGACCCGCCCCGAACGCACCGGCGATCTTGAACACTCCGTCCCATGCGATGCACGCTGCGATCCGATGTTCGAAGGCGGCCGCACGGGGAGCGAGGTACCCTCCCATGCTCATGCCGATGAGTGCAATGCGGCCTGGGTCGACCCCCGGGAGCTCGAGGGCCACATCGACGACGGGGGTGACGACCTTCTCCCAGTCGTATCGGAAACGGAGCTTGTCCACACGCAGGGCGGCGCCCTGACCGGGGCCCTCGAAGATGAGGCAGTTCCAGCCGTACCGCCTCGCAGCCTCCCCCACCGCGAAATACATCTCCTCGACGGTCGAGTCGTAACCGCCGTGCGCCAGCAGCGTCGGTGCCGCCTCGTCGCCGCTCACGTGGAGGTAATACCCGTCCAGCTCCGCGCCCTCGTAGGGGATCCGCAGATGACTCCATCGCGTCTGGATCTCGCTCGCCTTCCGGAATGTCTCGGTCGCGCGGGAGGACGTCTCGGCCACCCGCGGGTCGTTTGCCGGATCGTCTCGCAGGAAGAACTCGGCGGTGCGGTAATAGTTCGATGCCCGGAGGTAGGCGCCGCTGGCGCTGACGGCGTGCCCGCGCGCGGCGCAGTCGTCGCCGATGGCGGCGATGCGGTCGGCGAGCGCGTGCCATTCGCGATGCCACGAATCGATATCTCCCGGCGTCACTCGTTCCGACGTCGTCCTGACCTCACCGATATCCCCGCCCCCGTAGGGCGTGTAGGCGACCGCGCGCAGGGCCTCGAACGAGAACCCTCCGGTATCGAAGGTCGGAGTGGGGCCGGAGATGGTGGTGGAAGGCATGGGCTCGGTTCTCCCGGGTACGGCTCTGCGGAGCGATCGGTGGGTGTGCCACCGAAGCTAGGCGTGCGCGGATGCCGCCTCCAGGAACGGTCGTCGATTCCTCGCTGAACGATTGTCGAGCCGGCTCGTCATGACGCGGCGACGACCTCACGGATGGTGAGAACCGTGTTGAGCTCGAGCACGCTGTCGGGATGGCGCAGGTCAGCGCCCGTGAGCTCCTCGATACGCCGAAGCCGCTGCCGGACGGTATTCGGATGGATGCGCAGGCGGGCGCCGGTCGCTCGAACCTCGAGGTTGCACCGGATATGCGCCGCGAGCGTGTCCACCAGGTCTGTGCCGTGTTCGCGGTCGTACTGCGTCAGTGGTTCGAGCTTCTCCTCGACGTACGCCAGGAGCGAGGCCGTGTCCTCCATCTGCAGCAGCATGCCGCCGAGGCCGAGCTCGGGTATCCGGATCATCCCGCCGTGGCGCCCGCCGCGGCGCACCATCTTCAACGCACCCAGCGCGACTCTGAGCGCCTGCGCGAGTGAGCGGTACATCCGTCCCGCCGTGACGATGCTCGTGATGGCACCGGCGGTGCGTCGAACCTCCGCTTCCAGGCTCGCGATCCGTGCTTCCGGCTCCTCCGCGCCCGAATCATCCTCGATCGGCATCATCGGCCAGAGGACGATGAGGGTTTCGGCGTGCCCGGCTACGAGGGGCCGGGGCGTGGGAAGCGAGGCCGCCACCGCCGAGGCCGTGGCCTGTCCGCGCTGCAGTTGCGCGACCGCCTCGGGGCCGGTCGCGACAGGTTCGACCACGAGCGCCACATGCGGCAGCGAGAGGTCGTGGCCGAGGTGGCGCGAGCGTTCCACGAGGCGATCGTCCACCCCCGTGTGCAGGAGGTCGACGACGAGCTCCGAGCGGCGACGGTACTCCGTTTCCGCGTCGGTCTGCTGTCGCATCATCTCGAGGGCGGTCGCCAGCGTCGCATGCTCGATCGCGCGCACATCGAGTTCATCCAACGCCGTCGTGCCCTCCGACACCCACAGCCGGGCGACCTCGTCACCCGCCAATCGGACCGGTGAACACCACAGGCGCCGCTCATCGGCGACGAGTCGGATGGGGACGCGTGACTCCCTCCCCGAGATCAGCGACGCGCGCAGTGCGGCCGGCGCGAATGTCCGGTCGACGCGACGGGTCGCCAATTCGGTGCCGCGGGTGTCTTCGATGAGGACCGGCCGCTGGAGCAGTGTGGCCAAGGTGCCGGCGATGCCGTCCATCCCTCCGAGGTTGAGGGCGACGGTGAGGAAGCGCTGATGGAGGTCTTCGGACCGGGCGAGGAGATCCTGCCGACGGACGAGTTCGGCGTTGGCCGCGCGCAGGTCGCCGATGATCCGCGCCGCAGCGATCCCGATCGCGGCGTGGTCGGCGAGGTGGGCCATCTGCTCGAGCTCGGCGACCGAGAACCGGTGCACCGAGCGATGGTAGCCGCTGAGGGTACCCAGCACTTCTCCCTCTGCGAGCAGGGGCACGACCGCGAGCGACCGAAACCCTTCCTGGAGAGCTTGGGCGCCCCATGGGGCGAAACTGCGATCGACGGAGATGTCACACACCGCGACGGGCTGTCCGGTTGCAAAGGCTCGACTTGCCGGCGCCGGGCCTGACAGCGGGACGCGGATGCTCTCGTTCACGGTACGCACGAAGTTGGCGGACAGGCCGCTCGCACCTGCGAGGGTGAGATGGGTGCGTTGGGCGTCCGGCACGAACACGCCGCTGAGCTCGAATCCCAGCAGCACGCACGCGTAGGCGGCCACCTTGTTGAGGAGATGCTCGAGCGAACCTCCGGCAGCCACTGTCGCGCTGAGGTCGCGCAGCGAGTTCAGCCAGGCGTCGAGATCCGTGGGAAGTGCCCGCTCGGGCGACGGGGTGTCCATGCCCCAGAGTATGTGCGCGCCGACACTGTCGGCAACGGATTATAGGCGACTAGACATCGGTGACTTCCGACGCAGCGAGGAGGATCGGTGCCACATCGCACGCTGGCACGAGAATTCGGGAGGGACAGGGAAAATGGTCGGCACCGAAGTTGCATCATCCGAAGAGTTTCGACTCGCCTTGCAGGAGATCGTCGACGAGCTCGCCGCAATCCTGGAGCGCCCCGTGGTCGTCCGCGATGCCGCGCTGTCGCTGCGCGTCACCAGCACCCACGTGGACGGCCCGTCCGGCACGGTACAGGCACCGTCGGGTTCGGACGGGGCGGATGACCACCACTTGCAGGTGCCCGTCAGGGGCGGGGAAGGCGTACTCGGTTACCTGGCGGTGGGCGGAGGCGGAAAGCCGCCCATCCCGCGTTCCCAGCTGGACGTGCTTGACGCCGGGGCGGGGCTGCTGCGGCGTGCCCTCGAGAACGGTGAGGCGCCTCCCCAGTCCGAGCGGCTCGGCGTCATGGCGGATCTGCTGTCCGACCGCATCTCGGCGCGCAAGGTGGCATGGGCGACCGCTTTGACCAAGCGCTGGTTACGACCGGGCCATGGCACGGTGGTGCGTGCGCTGATGACCGAGGCGCCCGCGACTCCGCTGCAGTGCGCGGCTTTGGGGCGGCGACTGTCGACCATGCGTCCCACCGCGCTGTACATCGCCGGTTGGCAAGACGACGTGGTGTTTCTCGTGGGAGCCCCCGGCGATCCGGTGGCCGACGCGACGGTCGTGGAGCAGGCGGCTGCGCACGGCATTCAGGTCGTCGGTATGGGTACTGCGTCACCGGCGCGGGGGGCCGAGGACTTGGCGGCCGCCGCAACACAGGCCGTCGCTGCGGCGGAACTGTCCGCCCTTCTCGACGAGCTCCGGCCGACAGCCGAAGCATCCGTGATCGGCGGCTGGCTCCTCGTCGCCTGGACGACGGCAGACCCCTCGGATCTGAAGACGATCTCGCCCGCTGCGTACACCCTTCGATTCGATGCGGACGATCTTCGTCGCAGCACCGTCGAGACCTACCTGGACGCGGGCGCCAATGTCGCTGACGCCTGCCAGCGGCTGTTCATCCACCGCACGACGCTCTACTACCGGCTGGAGAAGATGCCACAGGTGGTGAAGGATGCGCTCGCGGACGGCATGAAGCGGAGCACTCTTCATCTCGCGCTGAAACTCGTGCGCCTGTGGGAGGCCCGCGGGCAGATGTGACGGCCCGTCGGCGGCACGCACTGCGGCGACTCCTCCCGCGTCCTTCAGCTCGCGTAGCTGGCGGCGAGGCGACGAAGGCCCTCATCGATGGAGACCGTCGGCGCCCAGGCGAGAGCGCGGCGGGTCTCGCGCTGGTCGAACCAGTGCGCCGTCGACAACTGCTCGGCGAGGAACCGGGTCATCGGTGGTTCATCCGCGCCGGGCTTGATGGCCCACGCGCGCTCGATCACAGAGCCGGCGGTGCGCCCGAGCCACGCCGGGATGCTGAGCCGCGGGGGTTTCACGCCCGCGGCGAGGCAGATGCCCGCCAGGAGGTCGCCGACCGGTCTCGGCTCACCGTTGGTGAGGACGTAAGCGCGGCCCCCGGCCTCCTCCGCCCGCTCGAGGGCGGCGGCGATCCCGCTGGCGGCGTTGTCGATGTAGGTGGTGTCGATCAGGGCGGTGCCGCCGTTGAGGAGCGGAAGGCGCCCCGCGCGCGCCCGATCGACGATCCGCGCGATCAGCTGCGTATCACCCGGACCCCATACCAAGTGCGGGCGGACCGCCACGACGTGCAGCGACGGCGAGTTCCGCGCCAGCGCGATCAGCTCCGCCTTCGCCTTCGTCCGCGCGTAGTCCCCCCGGGCGCGGAGCGGATCGGCCGGCTCGGCGCCGACGCCGGCGAGCGCGGCACCCGCGTAGGCGACCGAGGGGGAGGAGACCTGCACGAATCGGGATGCGCCAGCCTGCTCAGCCGCGTCCAGCAGCGCCCTGGTCCCCTCCACGTTGACCTCGTCGAACTCGTCCCTCGCTCCTGCGAGCGAGACCTTCGCGGCAAGGTGCACGACCCCCTCGACACCGTCCATGGCGCGTGTGACGTCGCCCGGGGCCGTGATGGAACCCAGGATGTCGGCCGCTCCTTCGACACCGGACGGCCGGCGTTGCAAGGTGCGCACACGGTGGCCGGAAGCGACGAGGTGCGCGGCGACGGCGCGTCCGAGGAAGCCCGATGCCCCCGTGACGAGGACGATCACGGCGCCACGGGTCTTTCGCCGGCGAGGATGCGCTCGGCCCACCCGGACAGTTTCGAACGGTCGATTTTCGAGTTGTGACGGATGTCGGTGGGTAACCGCGGTACCGCGAGGACCGCGACCAACGGGATGCCGGTGCTTGCTCGCACGTCGGCGGTGAGGTCGGGGTCCGCGAGGGCCGCCCGCGGCGTGGGCGGAATCGTCTCGACGACCGCGACCGCCTGCCGCAGTCCGTGCGGGCCGACGCCCACGACGGCCGCGCGGCGCACCGCATCCACGCGTTCCACCTCCTGCTCAGGACCGACGGGGGCGAGAGGCCCGTCCGCGGTGACCAGAACATGCGGCATCCGCCCTTCGACCCAGAGCCGACCGTGCGCGTCGAGGTGCCCCACGTCACCGGTCCGATGCCAGCGGGTTCCGGGCTCGAAGGGATCGAGTCCGTCGGTGCCGCGAGCGGCTTCGCGGTCGGTGAGCCACAGCCGGTCGTAGTGATCCTTGAGGTGGGGCGCCGACACGACGATCTCGCCGAGCACTCCCGGCTCCGCCGTGGGCGTGCCGGTGGCGCGGCCGTCCGCGTCGAGCGCGCTCACCAGCACGCGATTGGCGCCGATCGGCAGCCCCACGCAGACACCCGCGTCCGGGGCCTGTGCCGCCTGACGTACTCCGTCGAGCGTCACATCCGTGACGAGAAGGCATTCCGTCATCCCGTACGGCGTGTGCGGAGTCGCGTTCGGCATGAGTTCCGCGGCCGATTCCAGCAAGCGCGCGCTGATCGGTGCGCCGGTGGAGAGGAACGTGTCGACGCGCGCCAGGGCGTCGCGGTCCTCCGCGGTGAGGGCACCGGCGGTCGCGACGACGTTGAGGACGGCGGCGGGGGAGAGGAACACGATGCCGGCGTCGGATTCGCGTACGGCGGCGGCCACCGCGCTCGCGGTGAGCGTCCGGGGCGAGGAGACATCCATCTCCGGCGTGACCGAGCGGGTGCCGAGCGCCGGGCCCAGCAGGGCGAACGGCGCGAACCCGGTGACGAGACCGGTCTCGTTCGTCACCATGAAATGCTGCGCGAGCACGTCGCGAAGCGCCGCGAGCTGCCCGTGCGTGTAGGCGACGCCCTTCGCGGGTCCGGTGGATCCGGAGGTGAACAGGATGGCGGCGTCGTCCTCCGGCCCGGGCGGGGTGGGGAGGGGCTCGCCCGTGCCCTGGGCCAGGATGTCGCCCAGGCTGTAGCGGACACCGAGGGCCGCGGCGGCTGGTCCCGGGAGGCGCCTGACTGAAATCCGTGTTCCCGGCCAGCCGAGGGCGCGAGCGGCGGTGAGGCCCAGGGTCTCACCGATGATGGCGTCGGGCCACGACCCGCGGACCGCGCGGGTCAGACCCCGGACGCCGAGGCCGGCGTCGGCGACGACGATGACCGCGCCGATCCGAAGGCACGCGTAGACGATGGCCGAGAGCGTCGGACCGGGGGGCACCAGGAGCGACACGCGGTCGCCCTTGCGGACACCGATGCGGTGAAGCCCCGCGGCGAGGCGCCGGACGCGATCATCGAGCTGCCGCCAGCTCACGCGGCGCATGGCCCCCGAGCGCGTCGGCGACATATCCACGATCGCCGTCTCATCGTCGAATCGGCGTTCCTCCAGTCCGTGCCAGATCGGGGTGAACGGCGTGCCGTCGACAGGCGGCACCGTCGCCCGGTCTGGATGGCGCGGCGAGATCGCCTCGGACGCGATGAGCCGATCGCCCCGCTCCTGAAGCCAGGCCAGCACCGCCTCCGCGTAGGGGCGATCTTCGGCGACGAGATGACCCGCGCCCTCGAACCGGTGCACGTCCGCCTGAGGGAGGCGGTCGAGGAGGTCGTCGAGGTAGCGGTCGCTGAAGATCGGATCCTTGGGTCCCCACAGCAGCAGCGCCGGCACGTCGAGCTCCGCGACGCCAGCCGCGATCCGTTCCAGTTCGGGATGACTCGGGTGACGGTCATCGACCGGGATGTCGGCCACGAAGCCGCCGATCGCGCGACGCCGCGCGGCGGAGGCGTACGGGGACCGGTAGGCGTTCCGGGTCGCTGCATCCAATGCGGGCGATGCGAGAGCGAGCGTCGTGTCCAAGAAGGCCGTCGTGGCGACCGTCGAGGCGGCGAGCATTCCCCGAGCACCCGCGAGCCGCAGCGGGGCGGGGATCGGCACGCCGTTCGGATGGTGAACGGCGGTGTTGAGCAGCATCACACCGGCAAGGGATTTCCGATGGTCGATCGCCCAGCCGGACGAGACGACTCCGCCCCAGTCATGACCGAGCGTGACGACCGGAGCGTCGAGGGCGAGCGCCGCCGTGAAGGCCCCCAGGTCGGCAACGCGCTGCGCCAGCGGACGATCCACGCCGGTGCGTTCGGAGAATCCCATGTCGAGCTGGTCGACCGCCACGACGCGCCACGCGGGCTCTCCGCGCTGGGCCGCGCGCACCGACTGCGTGACGAGGTCACGCCAGAGGTAGGACCACGTCGGGTTGCCGTGCACGGCGAGGATCGTGCCGACGGCCGCGACGCCGAGGCGGGCGAGCTCGGGCCCGGTATCGAGACAGTGCCATTCCCGCACGATGCCCTGGTCTCCGCCCACGCCGGGAACCGCGACGATACGGCTGAACCGAGGATCGAGGCCGGGGAGACCAGGCGGGGGGAGGGTCGCGCCGGCACTCACCAGGCGAGTTCCATCATGGCCGTGTTGAGGCCGGAGCCGACGCCCATGAGCAGCACCCGGTCGCCTCTGGCCAGGGTTGCCTGCTCCTCGGCGAGGGTGATGGGGATCGAGGCGGGCCCGACGTTTCCGTACTTCGGGAAGGTCACGGGCACGCGAGCGCTGTCGAGCTTCGCCGCCTTCACGATCGCATTCGTGTGCACGGAGGACACCTGGTGGGTGATGTACCGGTCCATCGACGACCAGTCCCACGGCCCGGATGCCTCCTTCCAAGCGGAGACCACGAGGTCCAGTCCGCCCTTCAAGAGTGCCTTCGCGTCGGTGAACATGCCGTCGACGCTGCCGACGCACAGTTCATGGAACTGGGTTGCGGCGCGTGTGACTCCGCCGAGGATGCGGTGTCCGCCGGGGTGCTCATCGGTGCGCCCCAGGACCGCGGCAGCGGCACCCGACCCGAGCGTGAGGGATGCGAACTCGCTCATGAAGCCTGCTCGGCCGACATCCGTGTGCGACAACCGGCGGATCGTGTTGGCCTGGATCTCGTCCGCGTCCTCGCCATTGACGACGATGGCGTACCGGATCTGACCCGACTGAATCATGTTCGCCGCCAGGCTCATGCCGCTCACGAACCCGAGACACGCATTGGCGACATCGAAGTTGATGGCCGAACTCGGCAGCCCCAGCCCGTGATGGAGGCGCACAGCGACGGACGGCTCGAGATGCTTGCGCGAGACGGAGGTGTTGATCAGAAGCCCGACGTCGGCCGGGTCCACGGCCACCTCCGCCAGGGCGCGCCTGCCCGCATCGATCGTCGCGTCATCCGACGATTCCTCCGCAGCCCAGTTGCGACGCTCGAGCACGCCGGCGACGCGCTGCAGAAGGCCGCCGGGCAACTTGAGTCGTCGGAGTGCGGAGGAGAGACGATCCTCGATCTCCTCGGATGTCGTCACTCTCCCGGGCAGGGTACTCGCCACTGACAAGAGTGAGACATTGTCAAAGCGAGTGGTCGCATTTCCGGCCACGATTCCTCCGTCGAACGCGCCCATCTGGCTCGCTCCGTCAAGATCGCAATTTTACGCCTCGCGCAGCCGTGCCGATGACCGGCAGCGCGGATGCCGTACACCGGGTATCCTTGCCCGCGCAAAGGGGGGTCGGCGACAATGACACGATGGCGCAATCGAGGGTGACTTCCCCCTGCATCCCGTCCCTCCCCGGCACCGGGTCTGCCCGCAGGTGAGGACCCACTTCAGCAGGTATCAGGAAATCGCCGACACGCTGGCTCGGCACGGGCTCGGCTTCCTGGCCGGAGCCACCGGCATCAGCAAGTGGGTGCCCACTCGTCGCGGTCGCGACGCAGCCCACCCGAGCACTCCGCCGTACACGGTGGCGCAGCGGCTCCGCGTCGCCCTCGAGGAGCTCGGCCCCACCTTCATCAAGCTGGGCCAGCTGCTCTCCACTCGACCCGACCTGCTGCCGCCCGCCTACATCATCGAGCTGTCGAAGCTCCAGGATGCGGCGCCGCCGGTGCCCGCCGCGGATGTCCGGGAGATCATCACACACGAACTCGGAGCCGAGCCGGAGGAGCTGTTCGCGGAGTTCCAGTGGGACCCGCTGGCGTCCGCATCGATCGGGCAGGTGCACGCCGCGAGGCTGGAGGACGGTACCTCGGTGGTGGTGAAGGTGCGCCGCCCCGATGCCGTCCGGCAGGTGCAGGAAGACCTGGAGATCCTCAACAGCCTCGCTGCCCGCGCGGCCCGCGCGTGGGCGCCGGCGCGGGCCTACGACATCCGGGGTATCGTCCGGGAGTTCTCGCGGACCCTCCGGGCCGAGTTGGACTACCACCGCGAGGCACAGAACGCGGAGCGGTTCGCCGCCCAGTTCGCCGATCGGCCCGAGGTCCTGATCCCGCGGGTCTTCTGGGAGAGAACCACGTCACGCGTCCTCACGCTCGAGCGGATGACCGGCATCAAGATCAATGATCTCGCCGCCCTCGACGCCGCCGGTGTCGACCGGCGCGCTCTGGCGCGCAGCGGGGCCGACATCGTGCTGAGCATGATCTTCGAGCACCGCTTCTTTCACGCCGACCCCCACCCGGGCAACCTCTTCGTGCACCCGGACGGGCGCATCGCGCTGATCGACTTCGGCATGGTCGGTGAGATCACCGAGGAACTTCGCGACCGGTTCGCGGACTTCCTCATCGCGTTCACCCTCCGCAACCCCGATAGCCTGGCCGACGCGCTGGAGGGTGTCTCGGTGACGAGGGGCAACGTGGACCGGTATGCCTTCCGCGAAGCGCTGACGTCGTTCATCGCCCTGTACGCGGATCGTTCGCTCAGCGAGGTGGGGTTCGCCCGCCTGGCGAGCGAATTGCTCGTCGTGCTCCGGGAGCAACGGCTGCAGATGCCGCGTGAGGTGTCCCTGATCTTCAAGGTCCTCATGATGATCGAGGGCATGGGCGTGCAGCTCGACCCGGAGTTCGACCTGACCTCCGTGCTCACTCCGTACACCCGGCGGCTGGTGCGAGAACGGTTCGCTCCGTCGGCCATCGCGAACCGTGTTGCCCGTGCCTCCGCCGACGCCAGTGCCCTGGCACTGGAGCTGCCCACGCGCCTCCGCCGGGCGATCGACGACCTGGACCGCAACGGCTTGCAGGTGCACCTGCGGGCGGCAGAGCTGGAGCCTCTCGTCGCCCGGGCCGAGCGGATCGGAAACCGGCTCGTCGCCGGGGTTCTCACCGCCGCCGTGATCAACACCGTGGGCAAGCTCATCGCGGGAGACTCCCGGTGGCGTTCCCGGCAGAGTACCCTCCTGGGCGCCGGCGTCACCGTCGTCACGACGTTGAGCGGGTACCTGCTGTGGACGGCGCGGCATCGCTCAGGGCCGAACTGACCTCCGCTGCCTCTCCATCCGCTCGGACAGGGGCGGACTGTCCTCCGGGAGGGGGTGCCCGGTGGCCGTCGCGAGAAGGCTGAGGGCATGGACGAAAACACTCCCTCAGCCATCGCCGTCCGCGGGCTGACCAAGCGCTTCGGAGCGCACACGGCCGTGGAGGACGTCGGGTTCGACGTCCGCGCCGGTCGGGTGACCGCGCTGCTCGGGCCGAACGGCGCCGGCAAGACGACCACCCTTCGAATGATCCTCGGGCTCGTCGCCCCCGACGCCGGTACGGTGTCGATCCACGGCCGCCCCTACTCGGCGCTGCCGCATCCCGGACAGACCGTCGGCGCCATGCTCGACGGCGGCGGCCTGCACCCCGGACGCAGCGGCCGAAACCATCTGCGCATCATCGCGTCGCAGATCGGCGCCTCGCCGGAGCGCGTGGACGCCGTGCTCGAGGAGGTCGGGCTGACCTCCGCCGCACGACGGCACGTGTCGGGGTACTCGCTGGGCATGAAACAGCGCACCGCGCTGGGAGCCGCGCTCCTCGGGGACCCCGAGATCCTCGTCCTCGACGAGCCGGCCAACGGCCTCGATCCGGAGGGTGTCCACTGGCTGCGAGAACGCCTCCGGGCGTTCGCCGACGGAGGCGGCACCGTGCTGATCTCCTCACATCTGCTGTCGGAGATCGCACTCATCGCGGACGACGTGGTGGTGATCGCGCAAGGGCGCGTCGCCGCAGCGGGCGACATGGCGTCGCTCGTGGCAACACACAACGGAGACCTCGAGCGCTTCTATCTCGATGTCACCTCGACAACGGATGGAGTGCACTGATGTTTCGCGGAGAACTTCTCAAGCTGACGACCACGGCGGCGACGAAGGTCGCTCTGGCCGTCGGGATCATCGGGCTGATCGGCACGCAACTCACGCTGGTCACCCTGCTTCCTGCTCTGGAGAGCGGCGCCATCGGCCCCGGCGCCGCGGCGCTCGACGGTGACCTGCCTGCGTACGACCTCACCACGGCCGCCGCGCAGTTGGCCGCCTTGAGCCCACTCGGCGTCAGCGAAGGGGGCGGATCGCTGGGTATCGCATCGCTGGCGGTGCTGGTGCTGGGTGTGCTGGCCGGAACGACCGACTTCCGGTTCGGCGGCATCGTACCGACAGCCCTCGCCGAGCCTCGTCGGGGCCGGATCCTCGCCGCGAAGGCGCTGGCCACCGGTGCCACCGGGCTGGTTCTGGGGCTGGCCTATGCGTTGGTGAGCCTCATCACCCTCCTCTTCTCCCTTCCCGCTGCCGGCGCCACGCTCGTTCTCGGATGGGGCGAGATCGCGACCGTGCTCGCGCAGGGTGCCGTCGTCGTCGCGCTTCTGGCCCTCGTGGGCCTCGGTGTGGGCGTGCTGGCGCGTAACCAACTCGCGGGCGTGTTGATCATGCTCGGCGTGGTCGTGCTCGAGCTGCTGGTGCAGAGCTTCGTGGGCCTTGCCACCGGCACGCAGCCGGTGTGGGGGCAGCTGCTCCCGCTCACGCTCAGCCAGACCGCGATCGGCGCCACCCCCGGAGCCATCGCCCCACTGGCCGCGCTCGCTGCTCTCGCCGGATGGGTCGTCATCGTCCTCGGAGCGGCCACCGTGGCCCTTCGTCGCCGCGACCTCTGACCTGTCCGCCCGGGCACGACGAAGAAGCCCCCGCCGGGTCGCGTGAGAACGCGGCTCGGCGGGGGCTTCTTCGTGGACGGGGACTCGGCAGGCTCTCCTCGCCCCGGCCGAGGACATCCGCCGGCGCGAGGACGAGATCGGCCATAGCGGGCCTCGCTTCAGCCGATCTCCTCGGCTCAGGCGAGGAGCGCCCTGCGGTGCCTCAGGCCGCGGACTGGTTTCCGCGCAGCTCGGCCAGCTCGCGACCCGACCGGCGTGCGCCGGTCTCGGCCTCCGACTTGATGGCCGCGGCCACGTCGGTGAACGCGTCGAGCGCGGAGTCCACGCCGACGAGGGTGAAAGGCCGCTGAACGACCCGCAGGTCAAGCCCCCAGACGTCTTCGAGCACGCGGCGAAGCCAGCCGGTGGAGTGGTCCCAGCCCTCCTTGGGGCTTCCCGGGTTGTAGTTGCCGCCCAGCACCGTGACCAGTGTGGCCGGCTTTCCGCGGAGCGCCGTGCCCCGCGGATTGATGCGGGGGTCGGCGTAGGCGAGGTCGAACCAGATCTTGAAGTGCTGGGAGACGCCGTAGTTGTAGAGCGGAACGGCGAACAGGAGTGCGTCCGCTCCGATGAGTTCGTCGGCGATGGAGGCGGCGAGGGCGATCGCTTCGCGCTGGCCTTCGGTGCGTTCGGACTCCGGCAGCTGGGAGCCGATGACGACGTCCTGCCAGGCGGTCGACCGGATCGGGTTCGCCGCCAGGTCGCGTCGCATCACGGTCGAGTCGGGGTGAGCGGACGTCCACTCCTGTTCGACGAGGTCGCCGAGGGACCGGCTTGCAGAGGTGGAGGGAAGGATGCTGGCATCCAGGCGGAACAACGTCACGTGAACTCCCGAAGTTTGTATTAGTCGCTAAGAAAAACAGAGCGACTCGTCGAGGCTAGCACGGTAGAATCGAGGCATGGATGCGGAGTTGCAGGTGGCGCACGACCCGCGCGTCTGCGATGCGGCCGTGACTCTCGCGTTCTCCGTGCTGGGCAAACGGTGGAACGGCATGATCGTCGACGGGCTGAGCGGCGGGGCGCTCTCTTTCGTTCTCCTCCGCCGAGCCGTCCCTGGCATCAGTGACGCCGTGTTGTCGGATCGGCTGTCAGAGCTGGCCGACGCGGGGCTCCTCTCCCGCACCGTCGAGCCGGGGCCGCCGGTCTCGGTCGCGTACGCCCTCACACCGGCGGGTGAGGAGTTGGTACCCCTGCTCCAGCAGCTCGGCGAGTGGGCTGAGAGGAACCTCGTCCACTGAGCGCGCCGATCGGAGACCGCCTTACAGGTCGGTCACTCGGATGAGCACCTTGCCGACCGCGCCCTGCTCGACCGCATCGTGCGCAGCGGCGGTCTCGGCGAGCGGGAACCAGGTCAGCGGCAGTCCGGCGTCCTCTCCGACGGGGAGCGCGCCGGCATCCAGAGCCGCGGTGATGTCCGCTGCGGCTGCCTCCCACGCCTTCTGGCCGACTGTGTAGAGCAGGACTCCCTGCACGCGGACGTTCTTTGCGAACGTCGGGCGTGAGGGCATGGAGAAGTGGTCGCCGCCGTCGTCGGCGTAGTAGGCGATCGAGGCATGATTGGCCGCCACGGCGGCATCGATCCCGGCGTTCGCGGCGATCGAGACCTCGACGATGTGGTCGACGCCGCTCGGCACGATCTCACCGATCCGCGCGGCGACGTCCTCCCGCGTGTAGTCGATGACGTGCTGTGCTCCCGCGGCGCGGGCGAGAGCTGCCTTCGCGGGCGAGGAGACGGTGGCAAGAACGGTCGCGCCCGCCCAGCGTGCAAGCTGGATCGCCGCGTGCCCCACCGCGCCGGCGCCGCCCGCAACGAGGACCGTGCGGCCGGCGAGCGCGCCGGGATGCAGACGCGCCGGCCCGTCCTCGTGCACCGTGAGCGTGCGGTGCGCGGTCATCGCCGGGACTCCGAGCGACGCGCCGACTGCCATGTCCACGCCGTCGGGGAGCCGCACAGCACGCTCCGCCGGGATCACGACCTGCTCCTGCGCGGTGCCCGTGGGGCGCTGATGCTGCGCGAGGTAGATCCACACCGGGTCGCCGACGCTGAGGCCGCTCACCCCGTCGCCCACGGCATCCACGATCCCGGCGCCATCCTGATTCGGAACGATCTCGGGAAAGTCGTCGCGCCGGGTGGACCCTGTTCGCGCCTTCCAGTCCGTGGGGTTGACGCCGGACACGACGATCCGCACGCGTACCTCGCCGGGGCCGGGTTCGCTAGGTTCCCGGTCGACGAGGGAGAGGACCGAGGAGTCGCCGTGAGAGGAGTACGCGATCGCTTTCATGCCCGCACGTTACAAGCCGAGAGTACGGCTGGGCGAGGCGCCCGCCTCGGCCTCCTGACGGAGGTACGTGTCCCACTCGCGCTCGCTCCACAGCGGAACGAAAGGCACCCGGCTCATCCGTCGGGAGAAACTCGGTTTCCTCGGAATCGGGCCTGTCACGGGGCTGCGCACCGGATCCTGCACCTTCGGCTTCGCGGGGCTACCCACCGCTCCGGTCGTCCAGGCGACCACGCATCCGGCGGCGTCACGGAACTGCCCGCGTTCGAGCCATCCCACATGGGCGCCGTCGGAGGCGTACACAGCCCCGTCGCGGCTCCAGCCGATCGGCTGGCCATCGGCGGAGTAGAGTCGGTCGGCTTCGGACCAGCCCGTCACACGACCCTCGCGGTTGAAGATCGGCGAAAGAGTCATAACCTGAGCCAACCAGGTCCACCGCTCCGCGGCAACTCCCCGCGGCGTGCGGCGCGCCGAAAGGATGCGCGGAATCCGCGACATTCACGCCGCGGCGAACGCGCGGCGGAGGATCGGCCGGGTCGCCCGGGTGCTGAGCCACACGATCTCGATTCCGACCGCCACGACCGTCGTGATCGTGAGGAGCGACACCGGGGCGGTGATGAGCGCGATGCCCAGCAGCGGGAAGATCATCGCGCCCGCGCAGAGGGCGGAGCCGATCGCGGTGAGGAGCAGGGGGCTCATGATGGCGCGCCGACGTGCCTGCTCCACCGTTCCGACGGGCATCCCCAGCCGGTGAAGGCTCCGGTGCAGCTCCTGGCGGTCCAGGATCTCGGCGGCCTGGTTCACCCCCACGGACGCCGCGACCGTGAGAAACGACGCGACGAGGGTGATCATCACACCGGTGCCGATGTCGGCGGCCAGCTGGACGTCCTCCGTTGAACCGGTGCCCATGACCTCGAGCGCCGCGACCGCGGTTCCGGCGAACACCGCGATGAAGCTCGTCATCGCGATCCCGCTGACCTGACGCCAGGCCGCCTTCGGTGACTCGAGCACCGTCCGCGCCGAGAGCAGGTGGTGGGGCTGGTTCGCGCGGCGCAGCTGTCGCCGAGCCTGGACTCCCAGTACCCACGGGCCCACGACGTTGAGCACCCCGAAGGCGACCGCGAACACGATCGTCAGCACGACGATGGTCGGCAGCATCCCTGTCGCATGCGGAACCACGGTGATGAGCACGAATGCAGCGACGAGGGCGATCACGGTGACGACCGCGCGCATCCAGTGCGCTTTTCCGGCCACCGCGCAGGTGCGCACTCCCAGCGGCGAGATGACGACCTTGCGCAGTCCGACAGCGGCACTCCCGGCGGCCAGGAGCACGACCCCGGCGATGACCGCGACGACGGTCGGTGCCGGGAGGAGGACGGAACCGGCCCCGAGCGCTTCGCCCCGGAACGGGATGAGCCCGACCAGCGGAACCAGCAGGAGGTGCATGACGAACCCGACCACGGCGCCGACTGCGGCGAGGGCGACGGACTCCACGACGGTCGCTCCCACCACGCCGGCGGGTGAGACGCCCAGCAGCCGAAGGGTCGAGAGCCGCTCGTCCCGGCGCCGGGCCGACAGCCGCGCGGCCGCCCCACCGAGGGTGACGAGGGGCACCACGAGCAGCACGAGCGCGATGGCGGCCAGCGCGTGATAGATCGGTGCCTCGGGGTCCGTCCACGTCCAGAACGACTGCGCGCCGCCCACGACGGTGAGAACGAGAGCGCTGACGGTCGCAAAGGCGATGATCGGCAGGGCAAGCACGTCGTTCTGGCCCGGGGACGGCCGCATCAGCAGCATGAGCACGCGGGGGTTCATGCCGACACCCCCTCGGTGACGAGACGTCCGTCGCTCACCGAAATCGTCCGGGAGCAGCGCGCGGCGACGTCGGCGTCGTGCGTCACCACCACAAGGGTGCGCCCCTGCTGGGTCGTCGCCCACAGGAGGGCATCCATGACGTCGGACGAGGTCCGTGAGTCCAACGCCCCGGTCGGCTCGTCAGCGAACACCACCTCCGCGCCGGTGACCTGGGCACGCGCGATGGCCACCCGCTGCGCCTGCCCGCCGGAGAGTTCGCCGATGCGGCGATCTTCCCAGCCGGCGAGTCCGAGGGCGCTGAGCCAGGATGACGCGCGCTCCATCGACTCGGCACGTCCGCGCCCGGTGATCATCACGGCGATGGCGACGTTCTCGATCGCCGTCAGCTCGGGGATCAGAAGACCCTGCTGGAAGACGAAGCCGAAGCTCTCCCGGCGGAGCCGGGATCGGCCCGTCTCTCCGAGAGCGGTGACATCGACGGACGCGCCGGCGGCCGAGGCGAAGGCGACCCGACCCCGATCGGGCTGGATGATTCCCGCGAGCACGTGCAGCAGGGTGGTCTTGCCCGATCCGGACGCCCCCATGACCGCCACCGACTCCCCGCGGCGGATGGTGAGATCCACTCCGGCGAGGGCCGAGGTCGATCCGAAGGTCTTGACGAGTCCGCTGGCATGCAGCACTGAGGAATTCATGGTCCCAGCCTCGCCGTCGCCCTCCGCGGTGTCGTCGTCCGGGGGAGTGACGTCCTGAGTTGCGCGTCATCCTCGGGGCTGACATCCGCGGTGTGCTGCGGGGGCCGTTACCGCACCGCGCTGCGGACCGCGCGGCCGGGGCGGCTGGATGCGACGATCCCGCCGTCGCGCACGACGAATGCCCCACCGACCAGGACGTGCCGGAAGCCCGTGGACGCCCTCATCTCCTCGAACGTCGCCAGGTCGGAGACGGTCTCGGGGTCGAAGATGGTGAGGTCTGCGTCGGCTCCCACCTGCACGCGACCCTTGGTGCGCATCGCCGGCACGGATTCCTGCAGAAGCGAGGCCGGAATATAGGTGACACGGCGGACGGCTTCGGCGAGCGTGAACACGCCCAGCTCGCGGACGAGCCAGGCGAAGAGGCGGGCGAAGCATCCCGCACTCCGCGGGTGGGCGACGGCCCCTTCCGGAACCGGCCACTCGTCGTGGAGGCGGCGCGCGCCGTAGGTGAGAGGCATCGCATCGGAGGCGATCGCCCCGCCGGGAAGGGTGAGTCCGCGCATCAGCATCGCGAACTGCGTCGGGTCGTCGGTGTCGAGGAAGTCGATGATGCACAGCCCCGCCGGGTCGGTGCGACGCAGCGCGGCCAGACGTTCCGCATCGGCGACGCGCTCGCCGGTGGGCAGGTACTGGATGGACTGCGGCGTGATCCCCAGGCGATGCAGGCTGCCAGGGTCCAAGAAGGCGGCTCCCACGCCCGTCGACCCGCGAGGGTAGGGATAACCCTCCGTCGTGACGCGGTTGCCGCGGGACTGGGCACCCTCGACGGCGGCCGCGATGTCGTCGATGCGCTGAAGCGAGGTGCTGTTGATGTGGCAGATGTGCAGGGCCGCCCCCGTACCCGCGGCAGCCGCGATGATCTCCAGAACGCCGTCCAATGACGAGCCCGGCTCGACGTTCGACATCTGTCGCGCGTGGGTGAAGGCGGGCACCCCCAGCTTCTCGGCCAGCAGGGCGGTGCGATAGAACTCGTCGCGTCCCGACTGCGGCGAGTACCCCAGGAGGACCCCGATGCCGATGCCGCCTTCGAAAACCCCTTCCTCTACGCGGTCCAGGATCGCGGACACCTCGCGATCGGTGGCGAGGGAATTCCAGCGCGGGCCGGTCAGGTTGTCCTCGAACAGGTGGATCGGTTCGGGGAGGGGCTCGGGCGAATTCGCGCCGGGGAGCTCGACACCATCCAGCACATGCATCCGTGCCAGCGCCCACGACGACGAGAACCCGAAGTTGATCGGTCGGCCCTCCGCCTCGGCGCGCTCGTAGACGAGGCCGACCGGGAGGGCTCCGCCCTCCAGGTCGAGAGCCGTGGTGACGCCGTCCTGCGCCTGCAGCAGTGCCCCGGTCGGGGATTGAGCGTGGCTGTGGAGGTCGATGAACCCGGGCGATACGACGCATCCGCTCACGTCCACGATCAGATCCGAGGCCGGATGCTCCGCACCGACGTAGCTGATCGAGCCGTTGCGGATGCCGACGTTGCGGATCGCATCGAGCCCGGTCTCCGGATCGATGACCCGCCCCCTGACGAAGAGCACCTCGCACGGCTGCGCCGGAGACTGGTCGACAACCTCGAACACGGATGCGCTCCCAGCGGTACTAGCGGCCGGGGGCCGCGTCGAGGTCGGTCGGCGCCGGATTGGCACGCCCCCAGCCCGACTCGCGGGTGAGTTTACGCAGGAGCGGTGCCAGGCGGTAGCGGACGGGCGTGGAGACCGTGAAAGTCGACGTCGTCTTGCGCACCCCCTCGATCGCGACGATCGCCGCCGTGAGCACCTGAAGCTCCTCGAGCGAGCCGATCCCCACGTGCGCGAGCAGGTCCTCCCGGCCGGCCTGGATGCGCACTTCGAGGACCTCCGGTAACGCATGCAGCCCGCGCACGATCGAACCCATGCGTCGCTGGTCGATCTCGAGCGTCACGAGCGCTTCGACGGGCGCTCCCATCTTGCTCAGATTGACGATGGGCTGGAAGCCGAGCAGGACGCCCTCGTCCTCCAGCTTGCGGAGCCGAAGCTGCACGGTGGTCCGGCTCACCCCGAGGTCCGCGGCGAGTTCGGCGATGCCGATGCGCGCATTCTCGGCCAGCTTGCTGATGATCTCTGCGTCGAGCCTGTCGATCATTGGCAATTCGCACACCTCCGGGGGACATCGTCGGCATTAAGTCTCCGAAGTGAATAGTTGTGAACACATCACTTGACACTGTGCCTAGGTATTTCCAACATAGCTGACACTGCAGTTGTTTTCCCGGATCGGTGCGAGCGAGCCGGGGCGTCGCTGAACGAGGAGGTCGTCGATGAGCACAGTCGTGCAGGGGCGGCCGTCGACGGAGGATGTCCGACGCTCCGTTGTCACCGTCACGGTCCACAGCAGCGACGCCGAAGGTCTCCTGCGCCTGGTGTCGATCTTCCATCGCCGCCAGGTCGAGATCCTCCACGCCACCTACTCCTCGGCCGGGTCCTCCCGGCGGATGGAGGCGACGGTGGAGACCACCGAGCCGCGCCTGCACACGCTCGCCCTCACCCTCTCGAACACCGTCGGCGTGACGGGATACGAGGTCACCGCGCCCACGTCGCAGGAGCCGTCATGACCGCCCCCGCTCTTCCCCGGCTGATCTCGCCCGCGCGACCCGAGCCGGCCCTCCCCGCGACGCAGTTCGTGGCGCCGGACGGCCAGCTCACGGTCGAGGGCGCCGAGCACGGAGTCGACGTGGTGCTGGCCCGCCAGCTGTACCGCGACATGGCGCGGGCGCGCCGATTCGACCGGGAAGCGCTCGCCCTGCAGCGGCAGGGTGAGCTGAAGCTGTGGCTCATGTCCTGGGGGCAGGAGGCGGCTCAGGTCGGCTCCGCTCGCGCACTGCGCGACTCCGACCACATCTTCCCCAGCTACCGCGAGCACGCCGTGGGGCTCGTGCGCGGGCTCACCCCGAGCGAACTGATGGCCCAGTGGCGAGGGGTCACTCATGCCGGGTGGAGCAGCGAGCAGTCGAACTTCCACATCTACTCGCTCGTGCTCGGCACGCAGACGCTCCACGCCGTCGGCTACGCGGCCGGCGTCGCGCTGGAAGGCGCGGACGAGGTCGTCGCGGTGTACTTCGGTGACGGCGCGGCGAGCGAAGGCGACGTCAATGAGGCGCTCAACTGGGCGGCCGCCGCGCGGCTGCCGGTGCTCTTCTTCGTACAGAACAATCAGTGGGCGATCTCCACCCCGACACACACCCAGATGGGATCGCCGCTGCATCGGCGCGCGGCGGGCTTCGGGATCCCCGGCTTCCACGTCGACGGCAACGACGCGCTGGCGGTGCACGAGGTGACCCGCCAGGCGGTCGAGTACGCGCGCGCGGGCAACGGCCCGGTGTTGGTCGAGGCCCAGACGTACCGGTTGGCCGGACACAGCAGCTCCGACGATCCGAAGCGATATCGCGACGATTCCGACGTGGACGCGTGGACCGCGCGCGATCCGCTGACCCGACTCCGCGTACTCCTCGAGACCACCGGGACACCCGCCCGGTGGTTCGATCGCCTCGACGAATCGTTGGAGAAGCTCGCCGAGACGACCCGTGCCGAGTGTCGCGCGCTCACCGGTCCCGACTTCGACGACCTGTTCGATGCCGTCTACGCCGAACCGCATCCGCTTCTGGAAGAGGAACGCCTGGAGCGGGCGCGCCGAGCCGCCGGAATGGAGGGGATGTGAGCGCCGTGCTCGATTCCGTGAACGCGGTGGAGGACACCCTGGGAACCCTCACTCTCGCGAAGGCCCTCAACGCCGGCCTTCGCCAGGCCATGGCGGACGATGATCGTGTCGTCCTCATGGGGGAGGACGTGGGTGTGCTGGGCGGGGTCTTCCGTGTCACCGACGGCCTGCGCGCCGAGTTCGGCCCTCGCCGGGTCATCGACACCCCGCTGGCGGAGTCGGGGATCATCGGAACCGCCATCGGGCTCGCCCTGCGCGGATTCCGTCCGGTGTGCGAGATCCAGTTCGACGGATTCGTCTACCCCGGGTTCGACCAGATCGTCAGTCAGCTGGCGAAACTGCGCGCGCGATCGGGCGGGCGCATCGCGCTTCCTATCGTCATCCGCATCCCCGCCGGCGGCGGCATCGGGGCCGTTGAGCACCACAGCGAGTCGAACGAGGCGTACTTCGCGCACACCGCAGGTCTCCGGGTGGTCTCGTGCTCGAATCCTGATGACGCGTACCACATGATCCAGCAGGCGATCCGATCCAATGATCCGGTCATCTTCTACGAGCCCAAGCGGCGCTACTGGGAGAAGGCCCCCGTGCGGACGCAGCCGAGCCGAGCCCTCTCCGAGGCCGCTGTGGTCAGGGAGGGTACCGACTGCACGCTCGTCGCTCACGGCCCATCGGTCGCGACCGCGCTCGCCGCCGCACAGGCCGCGGAGGAAGACGGGTTC
Source organism: Microbacterium sp. Z10_103 (assembly GCF_058310455.1). Classification (NCBI taxonomy): domain Bacteria; kingdom Bacillati; phylum Actinomycetota; class Actinomycetes; order Micrococcales; family Microbacteriaceae; genus Microbacterium; species Microbacterium sp. Z10_103. The sequence continues at coordinate 2,546,711 of NZ_JBZEGK010000001.1, read as the reverse complement.
TCGGTGTCGGTGGTCGATCTCCGCTCGATCTCGCCGCTGGATCTGCCGCTGCTGCGCGAGAGCGCCCGCCGTACCGGGCGCATGGTCGTCGTGCATGAGGCGTCGACGTTTCTCGGAATCGGCGCGGAGATCGCCGCCGCCGTGACGGAGGCGTGCTTCTACGAGCTGGAGGCACCGGTGTTGCGCGTGGGCGCCTACAACATGCCGTACCCCGCGGCGGACCTCGAGGACCACTTCCTGCCCGACGTCGACCGCATCCTCGATGCCGTCGACCGCGCGCTCAACTTCTAGAAAGGCCGACCATGCCCGTCGTGGAATTCGCACTCCCGGACGTGGGAGAGGGGCTCACCGAGGCCGACGTCCTGACCTGGCTCGTGGCCGAGGGTGACACCGTCGGCATCAACGATCTGCTCGTCGAGGTGGAGACTGCCAAAGCCGTCGTGGAGCTTCCCTCGCCGATCGCCGGTACGGTGCTGTCGATTCATGTGGATGCCGGCGCCACGGTGCCCGTCGGAACCGTTCTCGTCACCCTGGGCGACAGAAGCGACGTGTCCGCCGTCGGCCTCCAGCCCTCCGCGCCGGCCGCGCCGGACTCGGCGGCGGAGCCGGCCCGCACGGCTGAGGAGCGGACGGAAGCGGACGAGAAGCCGCTCGTCCTGGTCGGCACCGGGCCCACCGCAGCCCAGCCGCGCAAGCGGCGGCTCGGAGTCTCCGGGGCGGCATCCCTGTCCGCCGACGCACCCGACCGTCCCCGCGCGAAGCCGCCCGTGCGGGCCCTGGCCAGATCGCTGGGCGTCGACCTTGCGGGGGTCCCGGCGGATGCGTCCGGCGTCGTGCATCGCGATGCTCTGCTGGCAACGGCCGCGGCGAGCGAGGATGCGGCGTCCGCGTCCAGCCCCGCGTCCCCGTCGGAGGAAGGCGATCTGCGCATCCCTATCCGGGGGGTCCGGAAGGCGACGGCGGAGGCGATGGTGCGCTCCGCTTTCACCGCTCCCCACACGACGGTCTGGCTGACGGTGGACGTGACGCCGACGATGGACTTCCTCGCCCGGCTGAAGGCCGATCGAGCATTCCAGGGGGTCCGGCTGAACCCCCTTCTGCTGGTGGCGCGGGCATTCCTGCTCGCCATCCGCCGCCATCCCGCCATCAACGCCTCCTGGGACGAAGCGGCGCAGGAGATCATCCAGTATCGACATGTGAACCTGGGCATCGCCGCCGCGACCCCACGCGGACTGCTCGTGCCGAACATCAAGGCCGCCGACACGCTCGACCTCGCCGGCCTCGCCGACGCCCTCGGTCAGCTGGTCGAGAAGGCGCGGGCGGGCCGGACCAGTCCGGCGGAGATGAGCGGGGGAACTCTCACCATCACGAACATCGGCGCGCTCGGAGTGGACGCGGGGACCCCCATCCTCAACCCCGGCGAAGCCGCGATCCTCGCCTTCGGCGCAATCCGGGAGATGCCGTGGGTCGTGGCGGGCACAATAGTGCCGCGCCAGGTCACCCAGCTCGCGCTGTCGTTCGACCACCGGTTGGTGGACGGCGAACTCGGATCTACCGTGTTGGCGGAGCTCGGTGCGATTCTCGCGGATCCGGCACGCGCCCTGACCATGGTCTGACTGAAGGAGAACGTGATGAGAGAACTGACCCATTTCGTCGGGGGGAAGCACGTCGCCGGCACATCCGGCCGCTTCGGAGACGTGTTCGACCCGTCGACCGGCGAGGTTCAGGCGCGCGTCCCGCTGGCCAGCACCGCGGAGGTCGAAGCCGCGATCGACAATGCCGAAGAGGCACAGCTCGTGTGGGGCGGGTGGAACCCGCAGCGCCGCGCGCGGGTGCTCCTGCGCTTTCTCGACCTCATCGCGAAAGACATGGACCACCTGGCCAGGCTCCTCTCCAGCGAGCACGGCAAGACCGTCGACGATGCCAAGGGCGACATCCAGCGCGGCGTCGAGGTGATCGAGTTCGCCGCGGGTGCGCCGCACCTCCTCAAAGGCGAGTTCACCACCGGCGCGGGCACCGGCATCGACGTGCATTCACTGCGCCAGCCACTGGGCGTGGTCGCCGGTATCACGCCGTTCAACTTCCCGGCGATGATCCCCCTGTGGAAGGCCGGACCCGCCCTCGCGGCGGGCAATTCCTTCATCCTCAAACCCAGCGAGCGCGACCCCTCGGTGCCGCTGCGCATCGCGGAGCTGTTTCTCGAGGCGGGCCTTCCGGAGGGCGTCTTCACCGTGGTGAACGGTGACAAGGAGGCGGTGGACGCGCTCCTGCACGACGACCGGGTGAAAGCGGTGGGGTTCGTCGGATCGACCCCGATCGCGCAGTACATCTACGCCACCGCGGCCGCGAACGGCAAGCGCGCGCAGTGCTTCGGCGGTGCCAAGAATCACATGATCGTGATGCCGGACGCCGACCTCGAGCAGGTGGCCGATGCGCTGATCGGCGCCGGCTACGGCTCCGCCGGCGAACGCTGCATGGCGATCTCCGTGGCCGTGCCGGTGGGCGAAGCGACCGCGGACGCCCTCTCCGCCAAGCTGGCCGAGCGCGTCACCTCACTGAAGATCGGTCCGGCGCTCGCCGACGGGGTCGACTACGGCCCGCTCGTGAGCCGGGACGCCGTCGAGCGCGTCAGCGGGTACATCCAGAAGGGCATCGAGGAGGGCGCCACGCTCCTCGCCGACGGCCGGGGCTACACCGTCGAGGGCTACGAGAACGGCTTCTACCTGGGACCCACGCTTTTCGACCACGTCACCACCGACATGACGATCTACCGGGAGGAGATCTTCGGACCCGTGCTCATCATTGCTCGGGCGGATGACTACGAGCAGGCGCTGGCCATGGCATCCGACCACGAATTCGGCAACGGCGTCTCGATCTTCACGCGGGACGGGGACGCCGCCCGGGACTTCTCCACGCGCGTGAACGTGGGCATGGTCGGCGTCAATGTTCCGATTCCCGTGCCGATCGCCTATCACACGTTCGGCGGCTGGAAGCGGTCAGGATTCGGTGACCTCAACCAGCACGGTCCCGACGCGTTCCGGTTCTATACGAAGACCAAGACGGTCACGACCCGCTGGCCGTCGGGTATCAAGGAAGGAGCAAGCTTCGTCATTCCGACGATGCACTGAACATGTACGCGCAGATGACAGACGAACGCGCCGCCCTCGTCGAAGCGGTCCGTGACTTCTCCGATGTCGCCTTGGCTCCGTATGCCGCCGAGTGGGATGCGCAGAAGCATTTCCCCGTCGACGCGCTGGCCGCGGCGGGCGAGCTGGGACTCGGCGGCGTGTACGTACGCGAGGAGAGTGGCGGCGCCGGTCTCACCCGACTGGATGCGGTCGCCATCTTCGAGGCACTGGCCGGCGGCGACACCACGATCGCCGCCTACATCTCCATCCACAACATGGTCGCGTGGATGATCGATTCCTTCGGCACGCCCGCCCACCGGGAGGAATGGCTTCCCGGTCTCACGGCGATGACCCAGCTGGGCAGCTATTGCCTCACCGAGCCGGGCGCGGGTTCCGACGCCGCGGCGCTCACGACATCCGCGCGGCGCGAGGGCGACGAATACGTGCTGAACGGCGTGAAGCAGTTCATCTCGGGTGCCGGCTCCTCGGCGGTCTACGTCGTGATGGCCCGTACCGGTGCGGCGGGGGCGGGCGGGATCAGCGCCATCCTCGTTCCCGACGGCACGCCCGGTCTGAGCTTCGGTCCGAACGAGAAGAAGATGGGCTGGAACGCCCAACCGACGCGTCAGGTGATCCTCGAAGACGTGCGGGTGCCCGTCTCCTCTCGCCTGGGGGAGGAGGGCGACGGTTTCGGTATCGCCATGAAGGGCCTCAACGGCGGCCGTCTCAACATGGGCGCCGTCTCGCTGGGCGGGGCGCAGTGGGCATTCGACCGTGCGCGCAGGTACGTTCAGGACCGCCACGCCTTCGGAGCGCCCCTCGCCGCCAACCAGAGCGTGCTGTTCACCCTCGCCGACATGGAAACGCAGTTGCAGGCCGCTCGCGCCCTCCTCGAGCGCGCTGCCAGCGACCTCGACGCCGGGGCACCCGGGGTGGCCGCATCGTGCGCGCTGGCGAAGCGGTTCGCGACCGACGCGGCATTCGAGGTCGCCAATCAGGCGCTGCAGTTGCATGGCGGGTACGGCTACCTGCAGGAGTACGGAATCGAGCGTGTGGTGCGCGATCTGCGGGTGCACCAGATCCTGGAGGGCACGAACGAGATCATGCGTCTCATCGTCGGGCGCAGTCTCCTGGACCCCCGATGACCCTCCGCACCCAGGTGACCCCCACACCGAAGGAGAAGAAATGACCACGATCGCGTTCCTCGGACTCGGCCACATGGGCCTGCCGATGGCGAAGAACCTCGCCGCCGCCGGGCACACCGTGACCGGATTCGACGTGGTCCCGGCCGCACGGGAGGCTGCGCGGACGGCCGGGATCGCGGTGGCGGCCACCTCCAGCGACGCGGTGGCCGACGCCGAGGTGGTCGTCACGATGCTGCCCACCGGCCGTCATGTCATCGACGCGTACACCGGCGGCGAGGATGCGCCCGGTCTGCTCGCATCCGCACGGCCGAACACCCTCTTCATCGATTCGTCGACGATCGCCGTCGACGAATCCCGCGCCGCGCACGCGCTCGCCGCCGCGGCGGGACATCGCAGCCTGGATGCTCCGGTGTCCGGGGGCGTCGTGGGCGCGGAGGGAGCGACCCTCGCCTTCATGGTCGGAGGGTCGGAAGAGGCGTTCGCTGCCGCCTTGCCTCTCCTGGAGCGCATGGGACGGCGCATCGTCCACTGCGGGGGACCCGGCCTCGGACAGGCGGCCAAGGTGTGCAACAACATGATCCTCGGCGTCACCCAGATCGCCGTGGCGGAGGCCTTCGTTCTCGGCGAGCGCCTCGGCCTGTCGCATCAGGCGCTGTTCGACGTCGCATCCAACGCGTCGGGGCAGTGCTGGGCGCTCACGACGAACTGCCCGGTGCCGGGGCCGGTGCCCACGAGCCCGGCCAACCGCGACTACCAGCCCGGCTTCGCCGGCGCCCTCATGTCGAAAGATCTCGGGCTGGCCGAGGCGGCGATCGACCTCACCGGCGTGGACGCGAAGCTGGGCATGCTCGCGCGAGAGATCTATCGCGAGTTCGCCGACGGGGCGGGCGGCGCACAGGACTTCTCCGCGATCATCCACACCATCCGCGCGGACAGCGCGAGCTGACCTGACCGCGGTGAGTGGCCCGGTGTCACTCCTCCCGCGGTTGAGACAGCACGTGCGCCATCAGCCGGGGTGGGGTTACGCCTTCGGGTACTGCCAGATCTCCAACTGGATCCCATCGGGGTCGCGCAGGTACGCCCAGCGAGACCCGGCGACATCCCCCTCGGTCAGGGTGACCGGGGGGCCGCTGAAGACCGCACCGCGGCTGCTCAGGTCGCGGAACGCCGCCTCGATATCGTCCACTTCGAAGCAGATGTGCGAGGCGCCGACATCCGCATTCGTGCGATCCCAGTCCTTGCCGGCGGGACGGTGATACTCCAGGAACTCGATGTTGACGTTCCCGACCCGGATCATCGAGAACGACAGCTCGGCTCCAGGCACCTGCACTCCGCGCTCCAGCTCCGGCCCGGATCCCTGATTGATCGGCCCCGGAGTGAACCCGAACATCCGTGAATACCATTCGAACGACCGCTTCATGTCGCGAACGGTAATGCCGACATGGTGGACGCCCTGGATGGCGAAGGTCATGGCAACTCCTTTGTTGTGTGCAGCCGCGTCTGTGGTGTGCAGCCGCGTCGCGGACTCTCATCCGCTCACACTCAACACTATTGCCACCGCATCCGCCCACACCGTGTCAGGCAGCGGAGACCGCGCGCTCCCCGCGGCCTCCGGGACCCCGGAAATCAGCAGAGATCGGCGGCATGCAGTCCGAGCGCACGCTGGCGAGCCGAGGAGCGCGTGTTCAATGGACCTCATCGGGATGTCGGCGCAGTTCAGTTATAGTGAACAGCTGTCGGTCCGGTTTCCACATGGCGACGGACCTGGTCAGGAATCAAAGGAGCATCCAATGACAGGACGGCTTGAAGGCCGCACGATCGTGGTCACGGGCGCAGCATCGGGCATCGGCGCCGCGCTTGCGAAGGGCTTTGCCCACGAGGGAGCGAACGTCGTCATCGCGGACCTCAACATCTCATCCGCGGAAGCGGTCGCGCAGGAGATCACCGAGTCCGGCGGTCAGGCGACGGCGGCCCGCGTGGACGTCACGGATCGCGAATCCGTGCGCTCCGGCATCGCCGCTGCGGTGGCCGCGTACGGCCGCCTGGATGCGTACTTCAACAACGCGGGCATGAACGCCCCGATGAAGTTCCTGGACATCAGCGAGGAGAATTTCGAGCTGGTGATGAAGGTGAACGCGCTCGGAGTCCTCATCGGGACACAAGAGGCCGCGAAGCAGTTCATCGCCCAGGGCGGGGGCGGCAAGATCGTCAACACCGCTTCGATCGCCGGGCGTCAGGGCTTCTCGAGTTTCGCGCCCTACAGCGCCGCGAAGGCCGCCGTCATCTCCCTCACCCAGGCCTCCGCGCGCGCTCTCGCCGCCGACCGGATCACGGTGAACGGCTTCGCGCCCGGTGTGGTCGCCACGCCGCTCTGGACGAAGCTGGACAGAGAACTGGACGAGATCGGCGAGGGTCAGAACGGCTTCGACTCCATGTCGAGCGGCATCATCCTCGGGCGCCCCGCAGACCCGGAGGACATCGTCCCGACGGGCATCTTCCTCGCAGCCAGCGACTCCGACTACATCACCGGCCAGATCATCCCCATCGAAGGCGGCATGATCCTCGTCTGACCGGTTCAGCGTCCGCAGAGATCTGGAGAAGAACGTGAACGTCACCATGGCCAACGGCATTGACGAAACGATGACGGCGGCCGTCTACCACGGTCGCGGCGACGTGCGGATCGAGCGACGTCCGATCCCGACGGCCGGCGAGGGTCAGGCGCTGCTCAAGGTCCTCCGCAGCGGCATCTGCGGAACGGATGCGACGGAGTGGAAGGCCGGGCCGATTCTGTTCCCGATCGAGCGCGCCCGCCCGCAGAGCGGCCACCAAGGTCCCCTCATCCTCGGCCACGAATTCATCGGCGAGATCGTCGAGCTTTCGGCTGGCGCCGACGACGGATTCGCCGTCGGCGACCGTGTGGCCTCCGGCGCGGGTGTCTCGTGCGGCGAGTGCCCACGGTGCCTGGAGGGGCGGACGAACCTCTGTGATCGCTACGCCACCTACGGACTGAATATCGACGGCGGCCTCGCCGAGTATGTCGCGGTACCCGTCTCGACGCTGGTCCGTGTCCCGGAAGGCTGCAGCCTCGACGCCGCCGGGGTGGCGCAGCCACTCGCGGTGGGCCTCCACGCGGCACGGCAAGCCAAGCCCCACGAGGGCGACCGGATCGTCCTCTACGGCGCCGGAGCGATCGGTACGTTCATCCTCGCCGGGCTCGTCTCGCTGGTCAGCGCGGACATCACAGTGGTGGACTTCGCCGGGGAGCGCCTGGATCGCGCGCTCCGCCTCGGGGCGACCCGGGTGGTCCCCGTGGACGCCATGACGCCCACCAACCTCCGCGAGGTCGTGGGCGCGCGGGGCGCGGACATCGTCATCGAAGCCACGGGCGCGTCCGGCCAGTTGGCCGCCGCACTCGATCTGGTGCGGCCGGGCGGAACCATCCTCGCCGTGGGACTGCCCGCGACTCGGCAGGAGATCGATGTCCACCACCTCGTGCTGCAGGAGGTGACCATCGCGACGACCGTCGCCCATGTCTGCCACCAGGACATGGCTCCGGCCCTCGAGATCCTTGCGTCGACCAACCTCGGGGAAGAACTCGTCGAGGCCGTGTACGGTCTGGACGCGGTCCCGGACCAGATCGCCCGACTGGCTCACGGGAAGATCACCGGCAAGGTGCTGTTCGACCCGACCCGCACGTTGTGACCGTCGACGTCCGATCCATCGAATATCGTCCCACCATCCAGACCACGACCCCCATCAGACAAAGAGAGATGGTTCTGCCATGAAAGCGGCTGTTTTCCACGATGCGAAAGACATCCGAGTAGAGGATGTCGCTGAACCGGGATCCGTCGGCCCGCACGAGGTGCGGCTGAAGCCTTTCTGGTGCGGGATCTGCGGAACGGATCTCCACGAGTACGCCGTCGGCCCCATCGTCATCCCCACCAGCCCGCACCGGCTCAACGGATCGGTCGCGCCCCAGATCCTCGGCCACGAGTTCTCCGGGGAAGTGCTCGAGGTCGGTGCAGCAGTCCGCTCGGTACGCGCCGGAGATCGCGTATCCGTCATGCCACTGCTGTTCTGCGGAACCTGTTACTTCTGCCAGCGCGGACTCAACCACCTCTGCGTCTCGATGGCGTGCATCGGTCTCAGCGATTCCTGGGGAGGCATCGCCGAACAGTGCGTGGTGCACGAGTCGAAGGTCGCCAAGCTGCCCGACTCCATGAGTGACATCCAGGGCGCTCTCGTCGAGCCGACCGCGGTCGCCGCCTACGGCGTGGACAAGGCCGGCGTGCGACCGGGCGACACGGTGCTGGTGACGGGACTGGGCCCGATCGGGGCGCTCGCATCGATGTACGCGGCTTCGCTGGGGGCCACCGTGTACATGTCGGAAGTGAATCCGAAGCGTCAGGAGCTCGCACGGTCGCTCGACGTGGGCGAGCTTCTGGATCCTCGTTCCACGGATGTCGCCGCAGAGCTCAAGGACCGTACCGGCGGTATCGGAGTCGATGCCGTCATCGAATGTTCGGGCAATGAGGTCGCGCTGCAGACCGCGCTGGCGTCCGTTCGCGCCGCCGGCACCATCGCCCAGACCGGCCTGCACACGAAGCCGGCGGCGATCGACCCGATGGTGCTGTCGGAGCGTGACATCACCCTGCGCGGAACCTGGTGCTATCCGGTCACCGACTGGCCGCGCATCATCGACCTGATCGGGCGCGGGCGGCTGGATGTCGAGAAGGTCGTCAGCGCGCGGATCGACATGGCTGACATCGTCTCTCAGGGCTTCGAAACCCTGCTCTCCCCCACGGGGGACCAGATCAAGGTCCTGGTTCGCGCACACTGAGAGGCAAGGTAGTCACATGAAGGCATTGCGCTTCGAATCCGCCGGCGATCCGTCCATCGTCGACCTGCCCACACCGGAAATCGGAGAGGACGAGGTGCTCGTCGCGGCTCGTTCTGTGGGCGTCTGTCATTCCGACATCGAATTGCTCGAGGGCCGCTACATCATCCCGTTCGAGTATCCGATCATCCCGGGCCACGAGTGGTCCGGTGAGGTGGCGGCAGTCGGCTCGAAGGTCACCCGCTTCGTGCCGGGGGACCGGGTCGTGGGGGAGTGCGTGATCGGCGACGATCACTTCGGGTTCTCGATCAGCGGCGCCGCCGCCGAACTGTTCGTCGCGAAGGAGTCCTGGCTCCACGAGCTGCCCGACGCGGTCTCCTGGACGAACGGCGCGCTCGTCGAGCCCTTCAGCGTGGGCTACTACGCCCTCATGCGCGTCGGCAACGTGAACGCCAGCGACACGGTCGTCGTGCTCGGTGCCGGTCCGGTGGGCCTCGCCGTCACGGCAGGTGCGGTCGCCCTCGGTGGGCGCACGATCGTGGTGGAGCCCAGCGCACACCGTCGCGAGAAGGCTCTGGCACTGGGCGCGTACCGCGCGATCGCCCCCGAGGAACTGGAGTCCGTGCTTGCCGACGAAACCGGCGGGCGAGGCGCGAGTGTGGTCATGGAGGCCACCGGTCGACCGGAAGTCATGGCTCAGGCTCTGGAGATCGCGGCCTTCAAGGGTCGCATCGGATACATCGGGATCGACGTTGGCCGGGACGCTCCGGCGAAGCTCGGCCTGATCCAGTCCAAGGAGCTGACGATCACCGGTTCGATCGGATCCCCCGGCGTGTGGCCCGAGACGCTGCGGTTCATGGCGCAGACGGGAATCGACCTGTCGTCACTGGTGACCCAGCGATTCGGCGTCGATGACGCGATCGCTGCGCTGGAGGCGGCGCAGCGGCCCTCGGAGACCATCAAGGCGCACATCGAGTTCACCGCATAGGTCTGACAACGGATACCCGGCTCCTCACGCCAGGGCATGAGGAGCCGGTATCCGTCAGGGGATGAGGCGTGCGTGCCGATAGCGGTCGACTTTGTCGAAGAAGCTCTTCGGGCTGGACCGGAAGCTGAGGAACCCGGCTTCCTTGCTCTTGGTCATATCGGTCACGCACTCGACCTCGCGGCCCAGGTCGCTGTCGGTGTGCCACCAGGACGCCAGTTTGGAGACATCCGCCTCGACCAGTCCCGTCCGCTCGGCGATGCGTTCCCACACAGCGGGCGCGAGGTCGGTCATCGATTCCTCGAGCGTCTGCGGCTGATCGGTGGGCCCTTCCCACTCGACGCCGAAGTGCTCGGCGATCTGAGGCCAGAGCCAGCGCCACCGGAACTGGTCTCCGTTGACGATGTTGAACGGCTCGTTCTCCCCAGCCGGGTGCGTGGACGCCCACATCAGCTGTTCCCCGAGGAGGTCGGCGTCCGTGACATCGGCGAGGAAGTTCCATTGCGGCCGCGACCCGGGGAAGACGAAGGGGCGACCGAGCTCCTTGCAGATCGTCGCGTAGACCGAGAGGGTGAGCGCCATGTTCATCGCGTTGTCCACGGCGAACCCGAAGATCGTGTGCGCCCTGTGCACGCTCCAGGTGAAACCCATTCGTTCCGAGGCGGCGAAAAGCTCGTCCTCCTGGGCGTAATAGAAGTTGGGGCTGGGCAGGCGCGGCTCGGATTCCTTGAACGGCGTCTCCGCCCTGACGCCCGTGGCGTAGTCCTCGAACGGGCCGAGGTAGTGCTTCAGCCCGGTGACAAGGGCGACGTGGCGAACGCCTCCGTCCGGTTCGAGCGCGGCGAAGAGATTTCGCAAGGTGCGTGTGTTGACCTCGATGTTCTCGGCCTCGCTGTCCCGGCGGATCCACGCGGTGACGATGACGATCTCGGGCCGAACACCCGCGAGCGCCGCCCTGGTCTGCTCGGCGTCGAGGAGGTCCGCTTCCACCGGATCGGCGCACGCGGGGAGGCGACCTGCACGGCGTGCGAGTCCTGAGACCTGCCAGCCGGCGTCCGTGAGCTGCCGTGCGACGGTCTGCCCCGTAATGCCGGACGCACCGACGACCAAGGCGCGACGCGGGTTCTCATTGACCATGAGGGCTCCTCCTGAAGAAATAGCGTTCAGCTGAAGTAAACACTAGTCGCGCGGAGAGTCTTCTCCGGGGCCCGCGATGGCCCGCGGATCGCCAGCGTAGGAGCGCCTCAGTTGTGAGGTCGAAATTCAGCGGTTACAGTGTGACTCAACACTGTCGTCGGCCTGTGCTGGCCAATTGAACGCATTCAAAGGGGAAGCATGACCGTGGACTCCACGCCGCGCAGATCGCCGAGCGCAGGTTTCGGTGTCTCCAAGGGTTTCCTGACCGTCTCGATCTCGACCGTTGTGCTCATCGTGCTGGCGTTCCTTTTCGCCCCGAGCAGCATGTCTCAGGGAGCGCTTCTCGGCATGCTCCCGTTCGCGTCGGTGCTGGCGATCATCGGCCTCGGGCAGATGCTGGTGATTCAGCAGGCCGGCATCGATCTCTCCGTCCCCGGTGCCGTCTCTCTCGCGGTCGTTCTGGCCACGCACATGCCGAACGAAAATGACGCCCTCCTCCTTCCGGCCGTGCTGGTGATCTACGCATGGGCCCTGGGAGCAGGGCTGCTCAACGGATTCATGGTGGGACGGCTCGGCCTGAACCCGATCATCGCCACGCTCGGGACGAATGCGCTGCTTTTCGGTGCGGTCCTCGGCATCTCCGGCGGCATCCCGCGTACGACCACGAGGCTCCTGAGTTCCATCGGGAGCGGGCGGACTCTCGGCATCCCGAACTCTGTCCTCTTCGCGCTCGCCGTCTTCCTCTTGGTCACGATCATCCTCAAGAAGACGGTCGCCGGCAGGCGATTCGAGGCCGTCGGGGCCAGCCCCGCTGCGGCGCGCACCACGGGGTTGCGGTACAAGACGCACCGAGGCGCGGCGTACGTGTGGGCACAGCTTCTCTTCGCCACCGCGGGAATTCTCCTCGCCGGCATCATGAACCAGCCCACCGCGTTCCAGGGCAACACCTACCTCTTGACCTCGGTCGCCGTCGTGGTCCTCGGCGGCACGTCGCTGCTGGGTGGCCGCGGCTTCCCCGCCGCCACGGTGGTGGCCGCACTGTTCCTCAGTCTCCTGGAACAGGTCGTGCTCGCGCTGGGGGTGCCTTTCGCGGTGCGCACGCTCGTCCAAGCCGCAGCGCTCGCCGTCGGCGTCGCGATCTACACCGTCGACTGGGGCGCTGTTCGGCGTCGACTCGCGCCCACCCGGGCGGCGACTTCCGCGGCGACCTAACGACCCGCGCTCCCGAGACACCAAGACCCGCGTCAAGACTGGCGCTTGCAATATGGAGGAAACATGATTCACCGCAGAATCGCCGCAGCGATCGCCGCGACAGGCATGACCGCGCTGGCGCTGGCAGGATGCTCCGGCTCCGGGAATTCGAATGAGGCGGACGGCCCCGGCACGTCGCTCGAGGGCGCGCCGGAGTGGTGCGGTCCCGACGAGGCCGTTGTCGGCCTTCTCGACGGCTTCGGCGGTAACAGCTGGCGGCTCATCACGACGGCGGCCGGTCAAGAGGAAGTGGAGAAGTGCCCGAGCGTGGTGGAGTACCTCTACGCGGACGGCCAGGGCGACACCCAGAAATCCATCTCGGACATCCAGGGCATGGTCGCGTCCGGCGCCAACGCCCTTGTCGTCTTCCCTGACGCCGGGGAAGCGATGCTCCCCGCGCTGCGCAGCGCCTACAACGCCGGTGTCGTGACGGTGCCCTACCGGGCCGACCCGGGTGGCACCGCCGGCGAGGACTACGACGTCTGGATCGGCGCCGACTTCCGATCCGACGGTGTCGCATGGGGCGAGTGGATCCTCGAGAACTTCCCGGACGGCGCGAAGATCCTCTTCGTGGGCGGACCGGCCGGTAGCAGCCAGGGCGCGGAAGAGCGTGACGGCCTGGAATCGGTCCTCACCGACGAGAAGTACGAATACGTCGGTGAGCAGCCCTTCGAGGTGACCAACTGGGACCCCGCCCTGACGCAGCAGGTGCTGACTGCCGCCATCGCGAAGTACGACCAGATCGACGTGATCATCTCGGACTTCGGACCCTCTTTGGTGGGAGCCTTGCCCGAGTTCGAAAAGAGCGGGCGTTCGATCCCCGCCCTCGCCACGTCGGATGGCAACGTTCTGGCCTGTTTCCATGACGAGAAGGTCGCGACGAACCCGGACTTCAAGCTGTTCACCGTCGCCACCGGAAACGACAATGTCCGACTGGCCGTGCAGCACGCTGTCGCACGCGCGACCGGCGGTGTCATCCCGGAGGAGACCACCTTCGCCGCGCCCGTCTTCGAGGACTCCGTCAGTGGCACGCCCAACGCGGTGACCTGCCGCGACGACCTCCCCGGTGACGTGTACAACTCTGCGGAGATGGACCCCGAGGAGCAGGCCGCGCTGCTCGAGTAGAGCGTCGGTACTCCCTTGTCCGGTCTCCCGGCTCGCCTCGCGGGCCCGGGAGACCGGACCAGTTACGAATTCGATCCCAGAATGAGGTCCCTCACGTGAACATAGAGACCACCCAGGCGCCGTCGACCGTCGCGACGCTGGTCATGTCGGGCATCACCAAGAGGTTCGGCAACGTCAACGCGTTGACCGACGTCTCCCTCGAGGTGCGTCCCGGCGAGGTGCACGCTCTTCTGGGAGAGAACGGTGCGGGGAAGTCGACGCTGATGAACGTCGCGACCGGCACCCTCAAACCGGACGCGGGGTCGATGGTCTTCCGCGGTGAGTCGATCGACGGCATCGACCCGCGGGATGCGTCACGCCTGGGCATCAGCTTCGTGCACCAGCACCCGGCAGTGCTTCCGGACATGACGGTGTACGAGAACCTCCTGGTGGCTCTGCCCACCTCGGTCTTCGAGGCCGGAGCGTCCAAGGAGGACACGGCGCGGGCCTTGCTGGCGAAGGTGGACCTGCGCGTGCACCTCTCGGACAGGGTCGAGGGCCTCTCGGTGGCGCAGAAGCACCTCCTGGAGATCGCGAAGGCGCTGGCCGTGAAGCCTGCTCTGCTCGTCCTCGACGAGCCGACGGCCCCCCTCGGTCAGCAGGCGGTCGACATGCTGTTCGCCCTCGTGCGGGAGTATGTCGCCGGGGGTACCTCCGTCGTCTACATCACCCACCGGCTCGCGGAGGTCCGCGAGATCGCCGACCGGGTGACCGTGCTTCGAGACGGTCGCCTTCGCGGCGCGGCGGACGTGAAGGACATCTCGGACCAGGAGCTTCTCTCGCTCATCGTCGGGCGCGAACTCGAGTCCACGTTCCCACCGAAGCACCCATCGACTGCCGGGGAAGCGCCGAACCTCGTCATCAGCGGGCTGAGCGGTCCCGGCTTCAGCGACGTCTCCATCTCCGCGCAGCGCGGCGAGATCATCGGGATCGCCGGAGTCGTGGGGAACGGTCAGAGCGACTTCGTGCGTTCCCTCGCGGGCTTGACCCCATTCGACGGGTCCGTCACGATCAACGGCACGCAGTTGACGTCCAAGGACCTCGTGCGCGACGCCGCGTACCTCCCCGCCGACCGGCTTTCCGAGGGACTCATGATGCGGTTCAGCGTCCGGGAGAACGCTGCGGTGGCCGCTCTCACCCGGTTCCGCACGGGACGGCTCCTCAACCGCAAGCGCGAGTTGGGGATGGTGAGCGAAACCCTCACGTCACTCGCGGTGAAGGCGCCCTCCCTCGAAGCTCCCGTCTCGGCACTCTCGGGCGGTAACCAGCAGAAGGTGATGGTGGCGAGGGCACTCCTTTCGGAACCCACGCTCGTCCTCGCTGACGAACCCACGCAGGGGGTGGATGTCGGCGCTCGCGCGGAGATCTACCAGATCTTGCGAGATGTCTCAGCGCGCGGCATTCCGGTGATCGTCGTCTCCTCCGACGCGAAAGAGCTCGAGGGTCTGTGCGACCGGGTCGTCGTCATGTCGCGGGGACACATCGTCGAGACACTGACGGGCGGCGAGGTAGCGGAAGAGCGCATGATTCATGCGGCCGTCACCTCGACGACGCGGACGGTCAATGCTGATCCGGAGTCGCACGTTCAGCGAGACGAGCGCAAAGCCGCCCTCAGCGGACGGCTCCGACGCTTCCTTCAGGGCGACTACTCCCCGCCGCTCCTCCTCGCCCTGGTGATCATTGCCCTGGGCGCCTTCATCTTCGCCCAGAACGATCGTTACCTCGGCGAGTTCAACATCTCCTCCATGCTGCTGCTGGTCGCCGCAGCGGGGTTCATCGCTCTCGGCCAGACCATCGCCTTGCTCACTGGGGGGATCGACCTCTCCGTCGGCCCGCTGGTCGGCTTCCTCGTGGTGATCGGATCGTTCTTCATCCTGGAAGAGTCCTCGACCGCAGCCATCCTTCTCGGGTTCGCCGCCATGCTGGGGACGTCGCTGCTCATCGGGCTGATCAACGGGACGCTGATTCGCTACCTCAAGTTCACGGCGATCGCCGCGACGCTGACGATGTACATCGCGCTGCAGGGGATGAGCTTCGTGCTGCGCCCCACCGCGGGCGGATACATCAACGCCGACGTCTCGCAGATCATCACGACGAAGATCGGCCCGATCCCGGTGGCGTTCCTCGTCCTGGTGCTGGTGGTCATCGCGTTGGAGTACGCACTCAAGCGGACACGCTGGGGGTGGCGACTGCGCGCGGTGGGCTCGGACGAAGAATCCGCCCGTCGCGTCGGAGTCGAGGTCAACCGCACCGTCGTCCTCGCCTACGTCGCCACGTCCGGCCTCACGTTCCTCGGGGCCGTGATGCTCATGACGCAGATCGGCATCGGCGATCCCGCGCAGGGCGTGGCGTACACGCTGTCCAGCGTGACTGCCGTGGTCCTCGGAGGAACGAGTCTGCTGGGAGGACGCGGAAGCTTCGTGGGGACGCTGCTCGGGTCGATTCTGCTCGTGCAGGTCCTGAACGCGACAGTCTTCCTCCGGCTCGACCAGATGTGGCAGTACATCCTGCAGGGCGTGCTCATCCTCGCCGCTGCGATCCTGTATGCCGTCGCCCGCTCGCAGCGGCGTCGGCGTACGGCCGCCCGTGCCTGAGGCCGCAGTGGGCGGCCTGAGGATCGCGGTTCTGGGTGCCGGCGCCAACGGTGCGGGGATCGGAGCAGACCTCGTGCGGGCGGGACACGATGTCACTTTCATCGAGCAGTGGCCCGCCCACGTCGAAGCCATGCGGCAACTCGGCGTCCGGGTGGAGATGCCCGGGCGGGTGGAGGTCACGCGCGTCGACGCGATCCACCTCTGCGAGGTGGCCGAGCGGCGCGAACAGTTCGACGTCGTCTTCGTCCTCGTCAAGGCCTACGACACGCGATGGGCGTGCGAATTGATCGCGCCCCTCGTCGCGGCCGACGGCATCGTGGTCGGGCTTCAGAACGGCATGAGCGTCGACGACATGGCGGACATCGTCGGAGCGGATCGCACGATGGGTGCGGTCATCGAGGTGTCATCCAACATGTTCGCCCCCGGGGTCGTCGAACGGCAGAGCCCTCCGGAGAGGTCGTGGTTCGCGCTGGGAGCGCTCACTCCCGTGGCCGGCGCGCGTGAGGAGGAGGTCGCATCCGTGCTGCGCGCGGCAGGAACCGTGGAGATCTCCCGGGACATCCGCTCCTCCAAGTGGATGAAGCTCGTCGCAAACGCGGCAGAGCTCGTTCCCTCTGCCATCCTCGGGCTCCCGCTGGGCGAGGCGGTCGGGTTGCCCGGGATGCGGGACTTCATGATCCGCGCGGGCCAGGAGGCAGTCGACGCGTGTCTCGCCGCCGGCAGCCAGATCGTGCCGATCTTCGGATTGACCGGTGCGGACATCGACGACCCGTACGACTACGCGGTTCGTCTTCTCGATACGGTGCTGGAGGAGTACACCCTCCCCACGACTCGGACGACGGTTCTCCAGGACTGGATGAAGGGACGTCGCAGCGAGGTCGACCAGATCAACGGCCTCGTCGTGTCGGAGCTCGCCCGACGCGGGAGCCAGGCGCCGTGCAATGCGCGGGTGGTGCAGCTCGCCCACGAGATCGAGAATGGCACCCGCGAGGCGAGCCCGGGCAACCTGCAGGATCTGCTGGCGCCCTAGGTGTAGTTCCCCGAGACGTTACGAACCAGAGGACACGCCTCAGCGGGTGTGAGGGTTGAGAGTCTGCTGGCGATTCGTTTCGCGTCTCGTGGCGGTTCGGACGCTTCCAAAATGCGGCTCCGTTCGCCAGTCGCGCAGACGTGCAGTGGGATGTCTCGGTCGTAGAGGACGTCGATGAGGTTGGCGAATCGGGCGAGTGGGTCCCTGTCGACACTCGCCAGATCGGGTACGGATATCAGCGTGATTGCGCGAAATCGCTGTGCCAGCCAGAGGTATTGGGCGACTCCGAGGGGTTGCGCGCAGAGGTCGCTGAAAGTGAAGACGGCGGTGTCGTCCTCAACGCCGCGAGCTCTGATCATGTGGCCGGCAGCGTTGAGCTCGATGGCAGGGGTGTCCTTCGCAGCAGGCGTTTGTGTGCGCCACGTTCCCGTGCCGAAGCCTCGAGTCGCCGCCGCGTGTTTCAGGCGATAGTCCTGGCCTTCGCTGAGGTGTACGACGTCGAGCTCGGTGCGAATGATGTTGATCGCGGGCCGGAATCGCTCGTGGTGGAGCGGGTTAGGCATGAGATCCTCGGGCGCGTAGTTCGATGTCGCGAGGACGAGTATGCCGTCATCGAGCACGCTCTTGAGAGCGGCGGACAGGTAGACGCCGTCTGCGACGTCGTGAACGTGGAACTCGTCGAAGAACACTGCACGGGCGTTCCCCAGGAGTTGACGCAACGATCTCTCGAGAGGCTCACGCTCGCGGGTGATCTGGGCCTGGAGGTCACGGAAGAAGTCGTGGAAGTGAAAGCGGCGCTTACGGTGTGTGGGGATGGCGGCGAAGTAGGTCTCGCTGATCAGGCTCTTGCCCCGACCCACGTCACCCCACAGGTAGTAGCCGTGGCGCGCCGGCGTGCTGAGCGCGTCGAGGGCGGCGATCTGCGCGTTATCGAACGTGATCGCTGAGTCACCAAGAGCCGCACGAAAGGGGCCACTGCTCGCGCTTGCGATCTTGTTTGGTTCGTTCGGGGTGTGCCGGTGAATCCCCAATCTCATACTCATTACTCTATAGACATAGAGTAATGAGGAGGAGTCAGATGGCCAGACCCGGGGACCGACGTCCGTTGATCACCGATCATGCGATCGCTGTGCTCGCCAAGGGGGGTGCGCGCGCACTCTCCCACCACGCCGTCGACAGGGCGGCCGGCCTCTCGATGGGGTCCACGTCGTACTACTTCCGCACCCGTCACGACCTCGTCGTTGCGACGATCGGTCGCATAAGGGAGCACTCGCGCGCTGCGTTCGACGAGTCGCCTATATCCGTGACGATCACTCCGCGGACGGCTGCGACTCTCATGGCGGACCAACTTCTCTTGCTCGCAGGCCCTCGCCGCGATGACGCCCTCACGGTGTTCTCGCTGCTGCCGGAGGTCGAAGGCGATCCCGAGTTGCGCGCGCAGTTGGCGGGTTGCCTCTTCTCCCGAGAGCTGGCCGCAGAGCTGCTCGTCGCGCTGGGCGGAAGCGACGCCGACGGAGCTGCATTAGATCTGATCGACTTCCTCACCGGCATCCTCTTCGGGTTGCTTTTCGGGCAACGCCGAACGGAGGATGCCGGCGGGACGCGGATTGCAGACGCATTGCAGCGGTTTCTCATGATCAACGTCGACGCGGCGGGTAGCTGATGACGCACGCGAACGCTCCGCTTACGCCAGAGGGCCGACGCAGGCTCGCCTCGATCACCGTCGACCGCTTCGAAATGGGCGCGCCGATAGGACCCCAATGGCGAGTGAACCGCAGAGCGATGATGCGTCGTTCGGTGAGCGAGAATCCGGCTCGGTATCCGCGCTGGCTGCACCACGACAGCCATCACCGCACACTAGGGGCCGTCTCTGGTCAGTGCGGCTGGCCGGCGAAGTGCGACTCCGTCAGGAGGGCGGTCAGAAGCGCGGCGTTGCGCGGGTGCGGCTCGAGATCCCCGCGCTGGATGCGTTCGGCGATCTCCAGGATGCCGGCGTTGATGGGTGCGTCACCACCGACCCGCCTCCGCTGGTCGACGATGTACCCGCTGAAGGCGTCGAGCTCCGCGCGCCGGCCCTTCTGCCAGTCCTGGAGCACCGCGACTCGTGTGTCCGGCAGGGAGTACGACTCCAGCACGGCGTCCAGGAGGTCGAGGGCGTACTGATCAGATGCGGGAACATCGGATTCGCGCTTTCCGAAGATCGGACGCATCGCGATTCCCTGGTCGACGGCCAACGCATAGGCCTCCCGGGACGCGGCATCCATGACCGCTCGGACACCGTCGATCTCGACTGCAGCGAGCAGCGGCAGATTCAGGATGGCCGATGGGAGCATCTCGGGGATGTTGGCGATGAGCTTCATCCACTTGGATGAGCGGATGTCGTCGCTCAGCTCCACGGTGCCGGAGCTGCGTAGCACCTCGGCGACGAGCTGCACCTCGTCCGTCATTGCGCCGGACATCGTGCCGACGGTGAACCAGGTGCCCTCGGGCGGTATCTGGCGCTCGACGACCCCCGGTTCGAACATGTTGGCGGCGATGCCCAGCACCGCTCCGACGGTGCGCTCCTCTCCGACGAGAGAGGCGACATCGTCGATCGTCATGCCGTTCTGCAGGCCCACGACCATGGTGCGCTCGTGCAGCAGGGGCTTGATGAGTTCGGTGACCCACCGGGTGTCGTACGTCTTGACGGAGATGAACACGATGTCGAACGGCTGACGCAGTTCGGCCACCTGGCAGAAGTGGAAGACCTCCACCTGTGTCGTCTGGATCCGCCCCGGCAGGTGGACGGTCAGTCCTGCGCTGCGCATCGCCTCGACGTGGGCCGGCCACTGTTCGATGAAGGTCACGTCATGTCCGGCGCGGACGAGATCGGCTCCGATGGAGGCACCGTTGGCCCCCGTGCCGACGACGGCGATTCGTGGTGAACTCATGCGCGGAACCCCTCCTCGGGTCGACGGAACGTTCGCTGGTGGAACTCACGTTCGCTGACGTCGACGTTACAGCGTCACTGTACGTGCCGGGTAGCCGGCCCCCACCGGGGTAGGGGCCGGACTTACCGGGATAAGTGGCCGAGGCAGGCCAACCATCGCCGCGGGACCCTATCATGAGCGTAAGTGCGGTGTTCACCTGCACTGAATGCGCGCGCGAGGAAGGGTATTGACATGCTGCTGAATCTGGGCGGGGAGTTGCGGCGGGCACGGGAGTCGCGCCGCCTCAGTCTTCGCGACGTCGCAACGTCGGTGGGTGTGTCGCCAAGCCTGCTTTCGCAGGTGGAGACGGGCAAGACCCTCCCCTCCGTCAGCACCCTGTACGCACTGGTGAACTACCTGGGGCTCTCCCTGGATGGCCTTCTCCGCGATCCCGAGCATGATGCGCACCCTCCCTTCACGTCCTCGTGGACGTCGACGACGACCCAGGATTCCGCAGATCGACTCACGGACGGGGTCGTGCAGCGGCGGGAAGACAACCCGGCGCTCGAGATGGAGAACGGTGTGACCTGGGAGCGTCTGGCGGCGGGCGGCAGCACGCTGGCGGATCCTCTCCTGGTCACCTACCCGGAGCGCGCCTCGTCTTCCGTCGAAGGCAAGATGATGCGTCACGGGGGAGTGGAGTACGGGATCCTCCTCGAAGGCCGGCTGACGCTCCGGGTCGACTTCGAGTCGTACGACCTCAAGCCGGGTGACTCCTTCTGCTTCGACTCCGCTCGCCCGCACGCCTACGTCAACCGGTCCGACAGCCCCGCGAGAGGCATCTGGTTCGTCATCGGCCGCCGTGAGGTCGGGGAGCGGGCGATGCCTGACTCGTGGGGCGGGCGCGGACCCATGACGCCCCCGTCGAGCATCGTCGCGGACCTCCAGCAGGCTGTGAAGAGACTGCGTCCCGGGGCCACCGCCTGACATGCCCCGCGTTCACCGGAGCGATCGGAACGAATCCCGCATCTCTTGTGCGAACACGGCGGGCTGCTCCCACGCGGCGAAGTGGCCGCCCTCATCAAGGCGACGGAAGTGGATGAGGTTCGGGTACGCGGCCTCGGTCCAGCTGCGCGGTGCCGCGTAGATCTCGTCGGGGAACACGCTGACGGCCACCGGGATCGTCACGCCCTTCGGTGCGAAGAAGGCCAGCTTGCTCTCCCAGTACAGCCGAGCCGAGGAGACGGCGGTGTTGGTCAGCCAGTACAGCGAGATGTTGTCGAGGATGTCGTCCCGGGTGAGCCCCGTGGTCGCGTCGGCGAACGCGCGCGCGATCAGGCTGTAGCTGCGCGCATCGTGATCCAGCATCCACGCGGCCAGTCCGACGGGCGAGTCGGCGAGGGCATACAGCGTCTGGGGACGGTTGGCCATCTCCTGCGCGTAGCCGAGACCGTGCGCGTAGAAGAATGCGAGCTGATCCCACGCACCGCGTTCTTCCTCTGAGAGGTTCGCGGGCGGTTCGGCGCCGTTCCCCAGCGCTGCCGCGATGTCGGAGGGGACCGTCGCGGGCATGTTGGTGTGGATGCCGATCAGACCCGCCGGCTCCAGCAGCGCCATCTGCTCGGTCACCGCGTTTCCCCAATCGCCGCCCTGCGCGACGTACCGGTCGTATCCGAGCCGACCCATCAGTTCGACCCATGCATGTGCGATCCGGATGGGGTCCCATCCTGTCTCAGCCGGCTTACCGGAGAACCCGTGCCCCGGAAGCGAGGGGATGACGACATCGAAGGCATCCGCGGCATCCCCGCCGAAGGCGACCGGGTCGGTCAGCGGGCCGATGATCTTCAGCTGCTCGATGATGGAGCCCGGCCACCCGTGAGTGACGATCAACGGCAATGCGTCGGGATGACGCGACGTCACGTGGATGAAGTGGATGTCCAGTCCGTCGATCGTGGTCACGAACTGGGGGAGGGCGTTGAGGCGCGTTTCCACGGCTCGCCAATCGTGCTCGTCCGCCCAGTACTCCGCGAGGGCCTTCATGACGTGGAGCTGAACCCCCTGGGAGGCGTCGCCCACGTTCTCGCGCTCGGGCCACCGCGTGTCGCGCACGCGGCGGTGCAGGTCGTGCAGCTCACGCCGGGGGATGTCGACGCGGAAGGGGCGGATGGCCGAGTCGCCGTCGGCGGAGGTGGTGAGGCGCTCGGGCTGGGTGGTGGTCATGATGGTTCCTCTCGGGGATGCTTCGATGTCGTGGACGACACCGGTACCCACGCTCCCGCTCGTGGGCGGATGGGGCGTCCGAGGGAGTCCGCAACTTGCCGGCGCCGTCGGGCGGCGTTGGGGAGAACCCCTCAACTCACGAGCGGACGTCAGGCGACCGGCCGGGCGCGTGACCCAGCGCGAAGGCGGTCGCCTCGCTGCGGCGCGCGACGCCGATCTTGCGGTACAGGCTGGTGATGTGCCGTTCCACGGTGCGGTCGCTCAGCCACAGCACGCCCGCGATCTCTTTGTTGCTGAGCCCCTGTGCGAGCAGACCCAGCACTTCGGCCTCCCGTCGGCTCAGACCGGCCGTCGCGGGGGAGGAGCCATCGGAAACATGGGGTGGGTCGGGAGTGGTCCGCGCGGTGGGGCGCAGAACAGGCGGCCGCACGTCTGCTTCCGCGGCGGAGAGGGCGTGCACCGACTCCCGCAGCCGACGCGCGACAGAGGTGAGCGACGGTTCCATGTCATCCACGAGTGAGCGGATGAGGGCCTCGCGCCGGGCGAGGGCCGTCTCGGCGGCGATGCGGGCCTGCTGTTCGGCGGCCAGGCGGTGGGCGGTGTGAAAGGCGATCACCGCCTGCCCCACGGCGACTCGCAGCAGGTAGGTCTCCAGAGGTGTCGGAAAGTCCCGCCGGTCCGCAGCGGCGAGAACGACCGCTGTCTCCCAGGGCAGGGTGAGGGGGATGCAGGTCACCCGCAGCCCGCCCCCGGGCACGTCGACATCCGTCGTCACGATCCCCGGTTCTGCGAGCATCCCCGCGTCGCGAGCGATGACGAGCTCGGGCGCCAGGTCGGGGCCGGCAGGCAGCCACGTTTCGATCGGCCGGCTCGCGGACGTCCCGCCGAAGCGCACGTACGCGGCGCGGAGCTGCAGCATCCCGGTGAGAACGCTCAGGAGTCCGGTCGCGATCTCGCTCGGACGCTGGTCCACCCACATCGCCGGAAGAGCGAGAAGCGCCCCCATGTCGCGCAGCCACCGTCGCGAATCCACGCCGCCCGCCTCCGCATCAGGCGCGGAGGAACGTCCTGGACTCGGCGCGGTGCTCATCGCAGCGGATCCTCCTCAGTGGCCAGCGGATACGCCTCGCTCCTCCAGGAACTCCGACGGCGGCACGAAGTAGGGGTTTTCCTGCAGGAGACCACCCAACAGAACCATCGGGTGGGTACGAAGGATGTCGATGATGAAGGCGCCGTCGAACTTGGCGGTGTCGTAGGTGCAGATCACGACGTTGCGGTGACGGGCATGGATGAAGTTCGCTCTCGCCTCGAACTCGATGAGGCTGTCCGCGATGTCCGGACGGCCGACCGCCCACCCCATGTCCGCCCACATGCGGACGAGGGACGGCGTCGCCCGGCCGAGAAGCCGGTCGAGGAGGGTCAGCATCGACTGCTGGTCGAACGTCCCGCCACGGAGGTAGGTGTCGTCCCAGGTGCGCACCTCGCACTGGTGCCGTTCGAGCAGCGCCGCGGTGTCGAACCCGAGGTGCCGGAGGCGATTTACCGGTGCAGCGGACCGGGCAGTGTCGACGAGGAAGAGCAGTCGATCACCCGCCGCGATCCCCTGCCGCACGAACGGATCCAGGACGACGGTCTCCTCGTCCTGGGAGTTGATGAACGCACAGACGTGGCGGTAGGTGTCGAGCACGCCCCCGGCGAAGGTCACGCGGCTGGCGCCGTCGGAGCTGTCGGTTGTTGTCATCGATCCGCTCGATCCACGGGGTCGGGAAGCCCCACGTGACCGGACAGTAATGCACCTCCTGCCCCGCCACAATGGTTCTGTCGATGCGTTCGCCTCGGCGGGTCATCCGAACGTGAAGCAGTACCCCTCCGCGCCGGCGGCGGCGAACTCTATCTCGACGGTGCGGTCGGTGATCGGGCCGGGCTGTCGCACCAGCTGATAGGTCCCCGGGCGTGCCAACTCGCCTCGACCGTCGGCGTCGGCGTCGACATCGGAGCCGGCCGCCGCACCCACCGGCTCGCCGTCGATCAAGACACGGAAGGGGATCGCCGTCGCGCCGGTGTTCCGCATGACGAGGTTGACGTCGCGGGCATGGAAGCGGAGGGCGATGCGGCCGGTCGTGCCCTCGAGCCGGACGGAGTCGGATGAGACGGTCCATTCCCCGTCCAGCCCCCAGCTGTTCAGGGGCATGTCGTCGTCGATCCGGTAGGCGGAGCGCTGGTCGATGGCGCCCAGTCTGTCGGGAAAGAACTCCGCACTCCGGTCGTATCCGAGATAGGTCTCAGGAGACCTCAGGGTTCGCCAGTCAGCCCCGAGTTCGAGTCCTTCAGGCTCGACGCTCACCAGGTCCATGCCCACCTCCGCACCCTGGTCGGCGAGCAGTCGCTGGATCACCATCTCGGTGGCGGCGTACTCGCCCTCACCGAAGTGGTGGTAGCGGACGCGGCCACGTCCGTCGGCGATGTAGACGGCGGGCCAGTAGTGGTTCGCGAACTCCTCCCACACGCCATAGTGCGCATCCAGAAGAACCGGGTACTCGACGCCGAGCTGTCGGCAAGCCTCGGCCACGTTGCGGGGATCTCGCTCGAAGCCGAACTCGGGTGTGTGCACGCCCACGATCGTGAGTCCCGCATCCCGGTAGGTGTCGTCCCAGGCGCGGAGATAGGGGAGGGTCCTCAGCCAGTTCACGCAGGTGTACGTCCAGAAGTCCACGACGACGACGCGTCCGCGCAGATCCTCGGGTGTCAGCGGGGCGGAATTGAGCCATCCGGTACCGCGGTCGAACCGCCCGAGACGGCCCTCGTCGGGCAACTCCGGGTCGTTTCCGGAGAGCCGGTGGACGAGCGAGCGCACGGACATGGTGAACCTCCCTGATCGAATGTCCGCTCTCGCCCGGGCCGTGTCAACGCTCGGGCGCGGGTTGAGGGGTTCTCCTCAACCGGCGAGCCGAACCCGCCCACGATGGGCGATTCCACCGACGCCGGCGCGGTACGGCGCACGGCACAGTGGCCTTCTCGGTGCCCGATCGGGTTCGGGCCCGCTCACCAGGGGAGTCGACATGTCCGTCGAATTCGGACCGTTACGTTCGGTCGATGCAGGCCCGCTCCGAACCGAGTACATCGACCTCGGGCCGAAGGCCGGCCCTGCGGTGCTCCTGCTGCACGGATGGCCGTATGACATCCACAGCTTCGAGGAGGTCGCGCCCCGTCTCGTGGCAGCCGGTCATCGCGTGATCATTCCTTCTCTGCGCGGCTTCGGGGGCACGTCCTTCCTGAGTGACGAGACCGTACGCAACGGCCAGCAGTCGGCGGTGGCGTTGGACGCGGTGAGCCTGCTGGATGCGCTCGGGATCGAACGGGCCGTGGTCGGCGGGTTCGACTGGGGGGCTCGCACGGCCGTCATCCTTGCGGCGCTCTGGCCGGAACGGTGCGCCGGGCTCGTCGCGGTGAGCGGCTACATCGTCGTGAATCTGGAGGCCAACCGCCTGCCTCTTCCACCGGCGGCGGAGCTGGGATGGTGGTACCAGTACTACTTCGCCACCGAGCGCGGTCGGCGCGGTTACGACCAGAACAGGCGCGCGTTCAACAGACTGATCTGGCAGCAGGCGTCTCCGCTGTGGCGTTTCGACGACGCGACGTTCGAGCGTTCGGCGCCCTCTTTCGATAATCCCGACCACGTGGAGATCGTCATCCACAATTACCGCTGGCGTCTCAGCCTCGCGGGCGGGGAGCCGCAATACGACGATCTCGAGCAGCGGCTCGCGCAGCGCCCGACGATCGACGTGCCGACGATCACGATCAGCAGTGATTTCGACGGCCCCGCCGCCGACGGGCGGGCGTACGCGGACCGGTTCACCGGGTCGTACACGCACCGCGCGCTTCCCGGGATCGGCCACAACGTCCCGCAGGAGGCACCCGGCCCGTTCGCCGACGCCATCCTGGAGGTCGCGTCCCGATCGCGTGCGCGACGCACGTGACAGGACCGCTGCGGAGGGCCAGGATCGGCACATGCGCAGGAACCACCCCGTCGCGGTGACCGTCGTCGGTGGTCCGACCGTGCTGATCGAAGTGGGTGGTCTGCGCCTGTTGACCGACCCCACTTTCAGCCCGCCCGGACCCCAGCCGTCCGGCACCCGGACCCTCACGAAACTCGCCGGTCCCGCGTTCCCCGCCGACAGCCTCGGTCCCATCGACGCAGTGCTCCTCTCGCACGACCAGCACGCCGACAACCTCGATGAGGCCGGACGCGCGCTCCTCCCCGGCATCCCGGTCGTCGTGTCGACACATGCCGCGTCCGAGCGACTGTCCGGAGTCCACATGGACGCCCTGACGCCGTGGCACCACACCGAGCTCGCCCGAGAGGGACTTCCCCCCGTCATCGTCACAGCGGTCCCGGCCCACCACGGACCCGACGGCACCGAGGACTCGTCGGGTCCCGTGATCGGCTTCATCCTCACTGCCGAGGACATTCCGACCGTGTATGTCAGCGGCGACAACGCCTCCACGCGGGTGGTCGAAGACATCGAGCATCACCTCGGACCCATCGACGTCGCGATCGTCTTCGCCGGCGCCGCCCGCACGGCGCGCATCGACGCGTACCTCTCGCTCACCAGTGCGCAGGTCGCGGCCCTCGCCGGCCTCCTGCCGGAGGCGGTGATCATCCCCGCGCATATGGACGGGTGGGCGCACTTCACCGAGGGGGCGGCGGATGTCGCGACAGCCGTGACCGCCGCCCGCATCCAGGATCGGGTCCTGGTTCTTCCGGTCGGCGTCCGCGCCGAGCTGGCGCTGTAGGCGGCGTGGCGGCGTATCTCACTCTCGATCGGCGCTGCGCCCGCCCGCGCGCATTACACGTCCAGCCGCTCGCGTCAACCCAGGCGCACGAACGGCCCGCGGTCGCATAGACCGGTACCGAGTCCGGTCCCCCCGATCGGCAGCGAGAGGAAGACATGTCAGAAATGTATGGAAGCGGGTCGGCGGGTGCATCGGGGGCTTCAGAGCCTCAGTCGGGCACGGTCGAGACCGCGAAGAACGAAGCAGGCGAGGTCGCCGGTACCGCCAAGGAGCAGGCCGGCCACGTCGTAGAGACGGCCAAGACCGAGGCTGCTTCCGTGGCCCGCGAGGCGAAGACCCAGGTCAAGGACCTCTACTCGCAGACCCAGAGCGAGCTGAAGGAACAGGCCGCCGTGCAGCAGCAGCGGGTGGCCGAAGGCCTCCGCTCCCTCGGGGACGAGCTGGGCTCGATGGCGGAGAAGTCGGAGACGCCCGGGGTTGCTGCAGACCTCGTGTCGCAGGTGTCCTCCCGCCTGAGCGGGGCAGCCACGTGGATCGGCGACCGCGACCCGGGCTCGTTGCTGAACGAAGTGAAGTCGTACGCGCGCCGCAAGCCCGGCGTCTTCATCGCGGCTGCCACCATCGCGGGACTCGCGGCGGGCCGGCTGACGCGTGCCCTCGCCGAGCAGGCGGCGGACGACAAGGACGCATCGTCGGTCTCGTCCGGAACCGTGACGACGGGGTCGACCTCGGGCACCGTCGGTGGGACCGGCGTCCGGCCCGTGCCGCCGGTTCCCGGTGAGTTCAGTTCCGCGCCCGTCGGTTCGCCGGCCGTCGGGACACCGGTCTACGACCAGATCCGCGGTGCCGGGTCCGGTGAGGGGAGCACAGATGTCCGATCAGACACCCTCTGAACAGAAGGCAGCGACGAACTCGCTGGGCGAACTGCTCAGTGAGGTGACGGGCGACCTTTCCACGCTCATGCGGCAGGAGCTCGAGCTCGCCAAGGTGGAGCTGCGAGAGTCCGCCAAGCGGGCCGGAAAAGGCGCGGGCATGCTGGGCGGCGCCGCATACGCGGCTCTCATGGCGATCTTCTTCCTGTCCGTGGCCCTGTGGTGGGCGCTCGGATGGCTGGTCGGTCTCGGCTGGTCGGCCGTGATCGTCGCCGTCATCTGGGGTGTGATCGCGCTGGTGCTGTACCTGTCCGGCCGCAAGCAATTGAACGAGACCAAGGGGGCGCCGCAGACCGTGGACACGCTCAAGCAGATCCCCGATGCCGTGAAGAGAAATGAGGAAAACCGATGAGCGATTCACCGGAAGCCATCCGTGCCAACATCGACCGCACCCGCCAGGAACTCGGCCTCGATGTCGACGCGCTCGCCGACAAGGTGACGCCGTCCAAGATCGCTCAGCGCCAGACCGACAAGGTCAAGGGCGCCTTCGGGTCCGTCCGTGAGCGCATCATGGGCGCCGCCGACGACGCATCCTCGTCGGTGCAGGGTGCCGGCTCGTCCGCCGCTTCGGGCGTCTCCGACGCCGGTCAGCGGCTGGCGTCGAAGGCGGAGGGAAACCCGCTCGCCGTCGGTCTGATCGCCTTCGGCGTCGGACTCGTCGTAGCCTCCCTCATCCCCGCCTCGGAGAAGGAGAAGCAGGTCGCCGGAGCCGTCAAGGAGCAGGCGCAGCCTCTCGTCGATGAGGCGACGAATGTCGCCAAGGAGGCCGGGGAGCACCTTCGGGAACCCGCTCAGGAGGCGATGGCCGCCGTCAAGGAGACCGCGACCGACGCGGTGTCCAACGTGCAGGGCGAAGCAACGGATGCGGCCGGGACGGTCACCGACCGGGCGCGCGACGCCCGGGGCGCGGTGAGCGACAACGCCTGATCCTGTGTGATCAACGGGTGCTGCACGGCTGAGAGCCGCGCAGCACCCGTTTTCTTTTTCCCGACGACGGTCAGGACGGCTCCGCTGACACCGACCCCCGCAGGCGCAGGGGCATCGTCAGCCGGTCCACGTGCGGGGCCAGCGGGAACGGCTCCTCGAGCAGCATCTCGATGGCGCGGTGCCCGAGCTCGTGGTGAGGGATGGCGAACGTCGTGAGGCCTGGGCGCACCCACCCGGCGAGCTGATGGTCGTCGAAGGAGACCACGGAGAAGTCGCCGGGGATACTCAAACCCGCCTCCGCGATGGCCTGATATGCGCCGAACGCCAGGCGATCGTTGAACGTGATGAGAGCCCCCCGGCGTTCGCCCGCCGAGAGCAACCGCGATGTGGCCCGCCATCCGTCCTCTGGCAGCCACACCGTGCACAGCAGTGCACTCGCCGGTGAGACGCCCGCCTCGGAGAGCGCCGCGAGGATTCCGGCGAGCCGTTCCCGTCCGGCGACGCTCTGCCGGGGAACGTCTTCCAGAGAAGGTCCCGCTCCGATGAGATGGATGCGGTCGTGACCGGACTCCAGCAACGTCGTGGCGGCCGCCCGGCCCGCAGCGTATTCATCGGGGACCACGGCGGGGGCCGATTCGAGCGGATCGGGAAGCGCGTTCAGGAGGACGGCGGGTCGATTCCGCAGGGCGGCCGGAAGCGATCGCTCCCGCGTGAACATCGACGCGATGACGAACCCGTCGACCTGGCGGTCGAGCATGGCATCCACGAGGCGATCCTCCTCGTGCAGGTCACCCTCCGTTTCGCCGATGAGCAGCATGTAGCCGTTGCGATGCGCGTGGCTCAGCGCACCCTTGATCATGTCTCCGGCCAGCTGCGAGGTGGCCACGGTGTCGGAGATGAATCCGATGGTGCGACTCGACCCGCTCCGCAGCCCCGCCGACACGATGTTCGGCCGATAACCGAGTTCGGATGCGACCCGGCGGACGCGTTCCTGGGACGAGCTCGAAATTCGCAGCTCATCCCCGCGTTCACTCAGCACCAGCGACGCGGTCGTCCGCGAGACGCCCGCTGCACGCGCCACGTCGGCGAGCGTGACTCGTCTCTGACTCACTGGGCCCCTCCGCTCTGCGAAGATCCTAGCCGGGTCGGTGTGAACGAACCGCGGGGCGCAACCGTTGACAGCGAGCGGGTCGAGAGGAGATGATGACCGTGCTAACGCGATTTAGCACAGTGTTCATGCATCCTGGTCCGGATGGAAGGGAGACACCGGTGTCTCATTCAGAACGTCCACACACACGCGCACTCGCTCCGGGGAGCGTGCTGGTCCTTGCGGTACTCGCCCTCACGGCGTGCGCCCCGCCCGGGGGCGGCACCGCCGCCCCGACCAGCTCCTCCGGCCCGGTCTTCGGCGGAGGCGAGCCCACCTGCGGCGAGGACGATGTCGTCCTGGACATGTATGCCGAGACGGGGTTCGCGCTGCCGGGGGAACTGGCCGACGAGTTCACCCGTCAGTATCCGAACGTCACGTTCGACGTTCGCGAAGACCAGTTCGCCGTTCTCACCCAGAACGCGCCTCGCGTCCTGCGCGACTCGCCGCCCGATCTCATGCGCCTGCCGCAGATGTCGGAGCTCGCCGAGGGCGATCTCCTCCTCGACCTCGACCCCTACGCCGAGGTGTTCGGATGGACCGACTGGCCCGAGTCGCAGCTCGAGCAGTTGCGGGTGGATGACGAAGGCCGCCGTGGAGAGGGGCCCTTGTACGCCATGGGCCTCAACTTCTCCATGACGGGCGTCTTCTACAACAAGGAGCTCGCCGCTCAGATCGGGATGACGGAGGCGCCGCAGACCCTCGAGGAGTTCGACGGCTACCTCCAGGCCGCCAAGGACGCCGGACTCACACCGATCGCGCAGTTCAACGGCGGCGCCACCGGTGGTCTGCTCTTCCCGCTGCAGGGTCTCATGGCCTCCTATGGGGAGACCGCGCCCGTCAACGACTGGATCTTCCAGACACCCGACGCGAGCATCGACACTCCCGACAATCTCGCCGCGACCGAACACCTGCAGGGCTGGGTGGAAGCCGGCTACTTCGCTCCTGACGTGAACTCGCTGGATTACTCCCAGATGATGAGCCGGTTCATCGGCGGGGAAAGCGTGTTCATCTTCAGCGGAGACTGGGAGTCGGGCAACCTCGACACCCAGATGGCGGGCAACGCCGGGTTCTTCCTCGTGCCGCCGGTCGACGAGGGGGGAGCACAGGGTGCCATGTCCGCCCCGCTGACCTACGGCATCTCCGCGTTCGCCGAGAACCCCGACTGCGCGGCCTTCTTCCTCGACTGGGTCGCGACCGATGAGACGGCACGCACGATCACCGTGGAGGTGGGCGGGTCGCACCCGATGGGCCCCGCGGATGCGTTCATGCCGGAGGTGGCCGCCGGGTCGGTGACCGAGGCGACCCTCGCCGCGGGCACCGTCATCAACGAGAAGAACGGCGCGATGGACTTCATCGCGAACGCTACGGGCGCCATCTACGCCCAGAGCTGGACCCCCAACATCCAGCGTCTGGTCGCCGGCGAGCAGGATGCGGCGGGCCTGCTGAGCTCCGTCCAGTCGGACTACGAGAACGAACTCGCCGACTGACGGATGTCTTCCCCTCGTCAGGCTGCGGCGCCGGTGTCCCGAACCGGCGCCGCAGCCCCTTCCTCAGAGCCGCCGCCGGCATCGCGCCCCGGCGCGCGTCGGCGGCGCCTCACCTGGGCGATACGCGCGTACGTGCTCGTGGTGCCCGCGGCGCTGTTCTACATCGCGTTCGTCGTGGCGCCCATCATCCGCACCGCCCAGTACTCGCTGTACGACTGGGACGGCATCACCCTCGCCACGTGGGCGGGGTGGGACAACTACCTGGAGGTCTTCGCCAACCCCACGTTGGTGGGCGCGATCCTCAATTCCTTCGAGCTGATCATCTACTTCAGCATCATCCCGGTCATCCTGGGGCTGCTCGCGGCGAACATCATCAGGGGAATCGCGGCGAGCCGGCTCGCCGTCGTCGCGCGCACGGTGTTGTTCCTTCCTCAGGTGATCCCGCTGGTGGCAGCCGGCATCATGTGGACGTGGCAGCTGTCGACCAACGGGCTCATCAACCAGCTGCTGGAGGTCGTCGGACTCGGTGGCATCGCGCGCGCCTGGCTGGGGGACACCCAGACGGCGCTGCCCGCGGTCGGTGTCATCGGCGCGTGGGTGCAGTTCGGCCTGTGCCTGTTGCTTCTCCTGGCCGGCATGACCAAGATCGACCCCTCGCTGTATGAGGCGGCCCGGATCGATGGTGCCGGCCCGGCCCGTGAGTTCTTCTCCATCACCCTGCCGAGCCTGCGCCAGGAGATCGCGGTGTGCGTCACCATCACCGTGATCTCGGCGCTGGCGAGTTTCGACATCATCTACATCTCGACGCAGGGTGGTCCTGCCAACAGCACCCTCGTGCCCGGCCTGCAGATCTACTACCTCGCGTTCTTCGAGCGGGATATCGGCACCGCCTCGGCGCTTGCCGTCGTGCTCATGGTGCTGGTGCTCCTGGTCGTGCTGCCGCTGCAGCGCGTGCTGAGAGGACGGGACGCGTGATCGTTTCGTCGCGTGAGGTGTGGCTCGGCCGCGCCCTCCTGGTGCTGCTCATGCTGATCACCGTGATGCCCTTCCTGAGCCTCTTCGTCACGGCCCTGCACGAACCCGGCACGTATCCCGGCGGACTCAGCTGGCCGGAGGAACCGCACTGGGAGAACTTCGTGCTGGCCTTCCAGGCGGCCGACATGCTGCAGCTGCTGTGGTCGAGCGCGCTCATCGAGCTCGGGGTCGTGCCGATTGCGATCCTCATCGCGACCCTCGCGGGCTTCGCGCTCGGCCACCTCAAGCCCGCCGGTGGGCGCGGGGTGTTCATCGCCTTCCTGCTCGGGCTGACGCTCCCGTTCGAGGGCATCATCGTGCCGCTGTACTACCAGCTGCGCGAGTTCGGGCTCCTGAACACCCGGTGGGCGATCATCCTGCCCCTCATCGGCCTCTTCATGCCCTTCGCAGTCACATGGATGCGGGCGCACTTCATCAACATGCCCCAGGACGTCTCGGAGGCGGCGCGCGTGGACGGCGCCACCACGTGGCAGCTCTTCTGGCGCATCCATGTCCCGCTTTCCGTCCCTGCGTTGTCCTCGCTCGCGATCCTGCTGTTCCTGTGGACGTGGAACCAGTTCCTCCTCGCCGTGGTGCTGGTGGACGACCCTGCCCAGCGGACGATGGCCGGTGCGCTCGGAGCCTTCCAGGGGCAGTGGGGTACCGACATCCCGCTGCTGTGCGCAGGGTCGCTGCTGATCCTCACGCCCACTCTGATCGTGTTCCTCGTCTTCCAGCGTCAGTTCGTGGCCGCCCTTCTCCAGGGCTCGCTGAAGGGCTGACGATGAGGACCCCGCCGCCGTTCGACCCCGAGATCGCCGCTGCCCTCCGCGCCCGAACCGATGTCGTCACCACTCTCAATCCGGACGGGATCGCCGGCCTCCGGGCGGGAATCACGCGCCCGACCGACGCGGAGATCACTCTCGGCGGGGCGTTCGACCTCTCGGAGCATGTGGTGCCGTCGTTCGACGGGGCACCAGTGCCGATCGTCCTGCTGCGCCCTCGCGACGCCGAGGCCCCCCTCCCCGTTCTGTATCACGTCCACGGTGGCGGGCTCGTGGTGGGGACGCCGTACGAGGATCTTCCGTCTCTTGCGGCTCTCGCGAGGGAGGTGGGATGCGCCGTCGCCTCGATCGACTACCGGCTCGCGCCGGAGCATCCGTATCCCGTGCCGCTGGAGGACGTCTTCTCGGGGCTGACGTGGCTCGTCGCCGAGGCGACGACCCTCGGGATCGACCCCCGGCGGGTCATCCTCAGCGGGGTGAGCGCGGGCGGCGGTCTGGCCGCGGCGGCGGCACTGCTCGCGCGGGACCGGGGCGGTCCGGTCGTACGCGGGCAGCTCCTCGCGTGCCCGATGCTCGATGACCGGAACGACACGCCATCCGCGCATCAGATGGCGGGTATCGGGGCGTGGGACCGTACGGCGAATGAGACGGGCTGGACCGCCTACCTCGGTGCCGAGCGAGGAGACGTTCCGGCGTACGCGTCGCCGGGCCGAGTGGCGGACCTGTCCGGGCTTCCGCCGATGTTCCTGGACGTCGGATCGGCCGAGACCTTCCGCGATGAGGTCGTCACCTATGCCGCCCGGGTGTGGGAGTGCGGGGGCGAGGCCGAACTGCACGTCTGGCCGGGGGGTGCGCACGGGTTCGACACCCTCGCACCCGACGCGGCCCTCAGCCGAGCGGCCCGTGCCGCGCGTGTGGGGTGGCTGCGGCGGCGCCTGGGCGCGACGACGCCCGCGCCACGGGAGTCGTCGGCTCCCGCGGCGCGGGTCGTGTCCTGAGAGCTGCGCGAGGGCGCCCTTGCCGCGTTCGGGGCTAGGGAGCGACGGCGGCCGGCATGCGCGGGGTGTCGCGTGAGGCGCGCGCTCTCGCGTGGCGCAGTTCTCGTACGGCAACGTTCACGGCGACCGCGGCGGGGACGGCGAGAAGCGCGCCGACGATGCCGTAGAGCGTCCCGCCGATGAGCGTGACCAGCAGCACCATGACCGCGGGGATCGCGACGGAACGCCCGACCACCCGCGGCGCGAGCACATACGCCTCGAAGGCCATGTAGAAGACGTACCAGCCGGCGAGGACGAGCCACGGGACGGGGTCGACGGGCGCGATCAGCGCCTGCGAGCCCACGATGATCAGCGCCCCCAGCGGGATGCCGATGAGGGGGATCAAGGCCGTGATCAGCGCGACGGCGGCGAAGAGGAGCGGAAGCGCCGAGCCGGTCGCGACGAGGAGGATGAGGCTGGTGACACCGCTGATGAGAGCCAGGAGCATCTGCCCGAGGAAGTAGCGGCCCACCGCCGAGCTCACCCGGCTCACCACGCGCACACCCGTGTAGCGATGGCGGCGGGGGAGGAGGGCCACGAACTGACCGCGGAACCAGCGTCCGGACGCGAGGAAGTACACGGTGAGCACGATCACGATCGTCGTCAGGAAGAACCCGTTCCCCAGCGCCAACCCAGCGCCGACGACTCCGCTGGAAACGGTCTGCACCGTCGCGCCCGCGACTGCGTCGAGCATCCCGTCGAGCATCGCCCTGACATCGAAGACCGCGACCGGTACGAACTGCTGCAATTGTGCCGCGACGGAATCCAAGGTGCCGGATGCGACGAATTCGTCGGCGCGCGCGAACAGTTGGGTGGTCTGGTCGACCACGGGCGGAACGATCATCAGCACGACCCCGGCCAGCGCGAGGGCGACCGCCGATGACACCGCGGTGATGGCCAGCGGACGGGGCATCCCCCAGCGCTGAAGTGCCCGTACCAGAGGCGAGAGCCCGATGGCGAAGAACGCCGCCAGGGCGATGCACCACCCCACGGGAGCGAGCGGGCCGATGAGCGTCCATGCGGTGAAGGCGGTGAGCGCGCCAACGGTGAGGACGAAGCCGGCGACGTAGGGGCGGCGCATCATGGCGCCGAACGAGGAGGCGGTCGCGGGGTGGCCCCCTCGGCCGATCACGGGGTGGCCCCCGCGGCCGATCATGCGGTCACCGCCGCTCGCGCCGGAGTGACCGCCCTCATCGACCGCGTCCACCAGTAGACCGCGCGCAGCAGCACCGCCGGCGCCTTGAGGTACCAATGGTGGATCTGATGGCGGGCATAGGTGCGCTCGAACCGGTCGGTGTAGTCGCGGAAGGATGCGGGCGAGGTCTGCAGGCGTCGCGCCGAGACGCTCGCCTGCATGTCGGACGCGTACGCGACCCGGAAGTCCGCGTCGCGCAGGTGTACGGAAAGGTCGATGTCTTCGTGCAGGAGGTCGTCCTGATCCAGGCAGGCATCGTGCTCGATCGCGCGCCAGGCATCCGCCCGTATCGCCATGTTGCTGCCGTAGAGGAAGGGGTACTTCCCGCTCACGCTGCGCAGCGCACGCCGCACCATGTCGTCGGAGAACTCACCGGCTCCGCGGAAGGGTAGGTCGTAGTACCGGACCGGGCCGGTGACGGCCGCTACCGACGGATCGGACATCGCCGCGGCGACGCGCGCGACCCAGTTCGGCTGGAGGATGGTGTCGGCGTCGATGCGGCCCAGGATCTGACCGGTGGCCTGAGCGAACCCGGCGTTGCGCGTGGGGATGAGTCCCTGGACGTTCGACTGCTGCACGACCCGGATCGCCGCGCCGGGATACCTCTGGGCGACGCGCTCTGCCAGGAGGGCGGTGCGGTCGGTGGAGCGGTTGTCGACGACGATGATCTCCGCGGCGGGCACGATCTGCGATACCGCGGCGAGGAGGCACCGCTCGATCGTTGCCTCCTCGTTGTAGGCGGGGATGATGAGCGAGACCGACGGCCGGACAGGCGGGAGCGAGGGGGCGGGATCGCGCGTGGGCGGCGGGGCGGGTCGGCGGGTTTCGAGGACGGAGGACATGCGGGCGTTCCTTTCGGCGGGTGTTGATGCCGTGAGGTTAGAAGCCGCTTGCAGATCCGGGCGTCTCCCCGCTGTAGCGTTCTGCCCCGTACCGCCGTACCGTTCCGGCGCTACTTTTCGCCGGCGCGGGATACCCGTCTCGTATGCCAGGACCGTCTCGGAGTCGGAATCCTTCAACAAGAACCCGCTCGCGCCCGCGCGGAGGGCCTCCCGCGCGATGCGGGCGCGCTCTTCCACCGTCGCGCGACGCGCCTGCTCGAGCTCGACGTCGCGCTGTGCCGACGCGAGTATCTCGCGGACGCGTGTGCGCTGGCCGACCGCGATCGACACGCCCAGCGCAAACAGGGTCACGGACACGCTGATGAGGACATCGGTGCCCCACTCGGACGTCGGGGTCACATCGGTCACGTTCAGCGCGACGACCACGGTCATGGCGAGGAAACTGAGCCACCACGCGGAGACGGAGACGATTCAGTCTTCGCGGACGCCGAGGACCACGAGGAGGGCGACCAGGGGAGCGGCCGAGGGGGCGTGCGGCGCTCCAGGACGCGGAGGAATTGCTTCGCTGCGGGCGCGGCGGCCGGCCTGCTCATGCATTCTCCCTGTGCAGCGCGGACCTGCGCCTCCAGGCTAGGCCCCGATCCACCGCGACGCCGGCGACGAGTGCGATCGTCACCGCGATGGTCGTGGCCAGGAGGGGATCGGGGGTCACGAACGAGCCCACGAGGACCGCGATGACCACGGACACACACGCCCAGGCGGCGGCGCTTGCCAGGCTCAGCACGAGGAATCGCCGGTAGGGGAGGCGCGCCGCGCCCGCTGCCATGTTGATGAGGATGCGGGCGACGGGGACGAAGCGTCCGGTGAGGAGGATGCTCTCCGGCCGGCGGTGGAATTCCCTCCGCACGCCGTCTGCGGCGGCGCCGGATCGTCCGCGCCTCATCCAGGGGAGGGGCGTCAGCCCGACCCGGCGTCCGATGGCGTAGGCGATGTTGTCACCGATCCACGCGCCGGCAGTGGCGGCGGCGACCACGGCGACGATGAACTGCGGGTTCGTGGTCCACGTCACCGCGGCGGCGGTGATGAGCACGACTTCGCTCGGAACCGGTGGGAAGAACCCGTCGATGACGCAGACGGCCAGCAGGACGGGCAGGACCCACGGCGAAGCAGCTGCCGCGACGAGGAATGCGTCCACCGTCGCGAAGAGATCGAGCAGCGATTGCACGACGCTGCCGCTCAGCGCACCGGGGCGGGCAGCCGGGGGTGCGGGCGGCGAGCGCCGGCGCGCCGCGCGACATCGACGCCCCAGCGGACCGTCACGGCCACCGCGGCGATGAGGACGTACATGAGTACGAAGAGGCCGGCGAGCAGGGCGAAGGCGAGGATGCCGAGGAGGGAGAAAACTGTGCCGAAGAAGGAGGTGATGGCGGTCATGATCGTGCCTCTCTGAGGGTGGTGGATGCTGACCCCGCGAGGGACGGGGACGAGTGCCGACGAGCCATCCAGCGCCGATGCGGGAGCTGCTCGGGGAAGTGTTCGGAGAAGGTGTGTGCGGCTCGCGCGAGGCGTCGTCCGTAAGACGCCCAGCTGCCGAGCGGACGGGCGGAGATGCCGACGACGAGGCGCCGGTCGAACCGGACGCGCGCCGAGGCGGGCAGGCGGTAGCTGAGGTCCATGTCGTCGTGCAGCTCGGTGTCGTCGCGGGGGACGGAGGCGCTGATCGAGCGCCACACCTCCGCGCGCACCGCGCAGTTGGATCCGAAGAGCACGGTGTGCCCGAGCATCAGCCGCATGAAGACGAAATAGCCGGAGACGTAGAAGAAGCGCGCGAGAGCGCCTCGTGCACCGCCCAGGTTGTAGAAGGTCGCGGGCCCGGTCACCGCGACTGCGCGGGGGTCCGCCCCGAGTGTCTCCTCGATCCGCGCGAGCCAGGTCGGCGGGAGCACGGAGTCGGCGTCGCAGCGCGCGATGATGTCGCCGGATGCGGCGTCGAACCCGCGCGCGGAGGCGGCGGTGATGCCGGGGCGCGGTTCGGTGACGACGGTGGCGCCGAAGCGTTCGGCGATGGCGCGGCTGTCATCGGTGGATCCGTTGTCCACGACGAGCACCTCGTCGGCCGGGCGGGACTGCTCGGCCAGCGAAGCCAGGCAACGCTCGAGCATCCGGGCATCGTTGCGGACGGGGATGACGACGGATATCGATCTGTGCATGTCGGCAGGTTAGGAACCCGCGGTCCGCTCGCGCGTCGCCCGGGCGTAGCGACTGACCCCCTACCCGAGTACCACGCGATTGTCTTCCCCAGGAGGATTCGCGCGACGGCCGCGCCTGCGACAGTCATCACATGGCCGACACATCCGACATCCGCACCCCCTCTCCTGCACACTCCGCGTCGACCGACTGGGTGACGTGGCGAGACCTCGACGCCACCGAGACCGCCGCGGTTTCCGTCATCGTTCCGGCGGGTGAATGCGACGTCGATCTCGAGGTGCGCCTGCCCGCGGTGGTCAATCAGACCGTGTCGCCGCACGAGATCGTCGTCATCGACTCCTCGCCGGACGGACGCCACTTCGGCGCCGTCACCCGGCTCGAGCAGGCCGAGACGCGCACGACGATCCGGTACGTCCGCTCACCGGCCCTGACCCCGGGGGCCCTCCGCCGGCTCGCGGCGCGACTGGCGGCCGGCAACGTGCGGGCATTCGCATTCGCCGGATCGCTCCTTCCCGCCACGTGGGTGGAGCGGATCGGAGCCGCCGTGCGCGGGATGCGCTCGCCGGCCCTCTCGATGGCGTGACGGTGCTCGTCCACCGTCCGCCACGGCGAAGCCTCCCCTGCCGGGATGCCAGACTGGTGCGATGACCACCCCGACCGACGCCGTCGCGACACCGGCCGCGCCGGCGCGGCGGGGGCGCCCCGGCTACGACCGTGACCGGGTCCTTGAGATCGCGGTGCAGCTGTTCAACGAGCAGGGCTATGACGCCACATCCGTCGCCGATCTCGCGCAGCGGCTCGGGCTGACGAAGTCGGCGCTCTACCACCACTTCACTTCCAAGGAAGAGCTGCTCTCCGTTGCGCTGGACCAGGCGCTGGGCGGCTTGGAGGCCGTGCTCGATGACCCTCGTGCGCAGGAGGGCGCGGCCATCGATCGCCTCCGCCATGTCATCCGCAGCGCGGCGGACGTGCTCGTCGCGCAACTGCCGTCGGTCACGCTGCTGTTGCGGGTGCGCGGCAACAGCCCCGTCGAGCAGAGCGCGCTCGAGCGGCGGCGCCTGTTCGACCAGCGCGTCACCCGCCTCGTGGCCGAGGCTCAGCACGAGGGCGACGTGCGCGCCGACGTGGATGCTGCGGTGGTCGCGCGCCTCATCTTCGGCATGATCAACTCCGTCGTGGAGTGGTACAAGCCGGGAGGACCCGTCGACGGCGACCGCCTCGGCCACGACATCCTCACCGTGGCACTGGATGGACTGAACACCGACGGGCCGGCCCCGCGCCGAGGCTGAACCACTCCGGCGCGGCACCGCCGGAGCGGCACCGCGCCGGAGTCGGCGGACGGTCAGGCGTGGAGGTCGACGCCCTTGGGCTCCTTGATGAGCGAAACCCCGACAAGCGAGATGACCGCGGCGACGGCGATGTACACGCCGATGGTCCACGACATCCCCGTCGCACCGAAGAGCGCCTCGGCGATCATCGGAGCGAAGGCCCCGCCCAGGATCGCGCCCAGCGCGTAGCCGATGGAAACGCCCGAGTAGCGGACGTTCGCGGGGAACATCTCCGAATACAGCGCGGCCTGCGGGCCGTACGACAGGCCCAGGCCGATGGTCATCACGAACAGGGCGACGAAGTACCAGAAGATGTTGGCCGTATCGATGAGGAACCACATCGGCACCGCCCACAACGCGAGGATCAGGTAGCCGATCTGGAACGTGCGTACGCGTCCGAGGCGGTCGGACACGCGTCCGCCCCACAGTGTGAAGGCGAGCCATCCGAAGGAGGCCAGTGTCGTCGCCAGCAGCACCGTGGGGCGATCCATCTCCAGCACGTTCACCGCGTAGGTCGCGAAGAACGCGATGAGCAGGTAGCCGGCGGCGTTGTTGCCGATGAACACGACGGCGGTGAGGGCCACCTGGCGCCAGTTCTTGCGGAAGAGCTCGCGGACGGGCGCTGACGACTCCTTGCGCCGACGCACGAGGTCTTCGAAGACGGGGCTCTCCTCGACCGCGCGGCGGATGACGTAACCGATGAGGATCAGCACGATCGAGAACAGGAACGGGATGCGCCAGCCCCACTCGAGGAATGCTTCGGTCGACATCGTCGAGGTCAGGATCCACAACGTTGCCGTCGCGAGGATCATGCCGATGGGGACGCCGATCTGCGGGAAGGCGCCGAAGTAGCCACGGCGGCCGGCCGGTGCGTGCTCGACCGACATCAGCGCGGCCCCGCCCCACTCGCCGCCGGCGGAAAAGCCCTGCAGGATGCGCAGCAGGATGAGGAGCATCGGCGCGGCGAATCCGGCCACGGCGTACGTGGGGAGTACGCCGATGAGCGACGTCGAAGCACCCATGAGGATGAGGGTCAGCACGAGCATCTTCTTGCGGCCGAGCCGGTCGCCGAGGTAACCGGCGACGACCGCGCCCAGCGGCCGGAAGAGGAAGGAGATGCCGATCGTGGCAAACGACAGCACCTGGGCCAGGCCCGGGTTGGATGCGGCGAGCGGGGCGAGGAACAGCGGGGCGAGCACCAGGCCGGCGGCCTGGGCGTAGATGAAGAAGTCGTACCACTCGATGGAGGTGCCGACGAGGGTCCCGGCGAGAACCTTGCGTTCTTCGCGGGTGACCGCAGCGTGAGGCCTGCGCTCCTGGGTCGATGACGCCATGGTGAACTCCATTGTCCGTTCGGGGGCGAGGTGATCGGTCTCGGGTTTCCTGACCGATCGTTGAGTAAAGGAAACCACAGTGGAGTGCCCCGGCGCTACAACGAGTGCACGGCTTCTTGTCGAGCGCACGCCCTTACTGCGCAATCATCCCGTGCGGTCGGCACGAACCCGTGCACTCGAGGGAGGGGGAGAGGGCGGTGGGGAGGGGGGTCAGTCGGGGTCGACGAGGAGGTTGCTGATCCGCGCGGTCGCGAGGAGGGCGCCGCGGTCGTCTTCGATGCGGATGTCGTAGGTCGCCATGCGCCGGCCGCGATGCAGGGCCGTCGCGGTGCCGGTGATCGTCCCGGCGCGGGCGCCGCGGTGGTGGGTGATGTTGAGGTCGACGCCGACGCACACCCGGCCGAGCGTGCTCGCGTGGATCATCGCCGCCCACGAGCCGATCGCCTCAGCCAGGGCCGCGCTCGCCCCGCCGTGCAGCCGCCCGAGCGACTGGGTGTTACCGGCCACCGGCATCGTCGCGACCACCCGGTCGGGGGACTGCTCGAGCACCTCGATGCCGAGCTTGACGTCCAGGTCGCCGGGGGTGATCTGCCACACTGCGTCGCTCATCGACGTCCTTCCTGGCGCCTCGGCCGTCTTGCCGATGCGAGCCTCCTCTGACACTATTACTGAACGATCGGTCTGCAAAGACGAACGCGAGCCCTGCACTGATGCACGAGAGGATGACGATGTCCGAGGCCTACCTCGTCGGCGGTGTGCGCACCCCCGTCGGCCGTTACGGCGGCGTTCTCGCGTCGGTGCGGCCCGACGACCTCGCCGCGCTCGTCGTGAAAGAGGTGGTGGCTCGCACGGGCGTGCCGGGCGACAGCATCGACGAGGTGTACTTCGGCGCCGCGAACCAGGCCGGGGAAGACAACCGCAACGTCGCCCGCATGGCGGTGCTCCTCGCAGGGCTCCCCGACTCCATCCCGGGGCTCACAGTCAATCGCCTGTGCGCATCGGGGATGTCGGCGATCGCCCTGGCCGCCCAGGCGATCCGTGCCGGCGACGCCGACGTGATCGTCGCCGGGGGCGTGGAGTCGATGACCCGCGCCCCGTGGGTGCAGGCGAAACCCGACCGCGCGTGGGGGAAGCCGGGGGAGGCGTACGACACGTCGATCGGCTGGCGCTTCCCGAACCCGGCGCTCCTGGCGCGCGACAAGGCGACGTACTCCATGCCGGAGACGGCCGAGGAGGTCGCCCGCCTCGACGGGATCAGCCGGGAGGATGCCGACGCCTTCGCCCTGCGCAGCCACGAACGTGCGATCGTTGCGATCGATGCCGGGCGTTTCGCTCCCGAGATCGTGCCAGTTCCCACCCGTCGCGGGTCCGTCGACACCGACGAGGGACCCCGACGCGACACCTCCCTCGAGGTGCTCGCGGCTCTTCGTCCCGTTGTCGACGGGGGCACCGTGGTCACCGCGGGCAACGCCAGCTCGCTCAACGACGGCGCGTCGGCGATCGTGGTGGCGAGTGCCGACGCCGTGGAGCGGTACGGACTGACCCCACGTGCGCGCATCGTGTCCGCGGCATCCGCGGCCCTCGCACCGGAGATCATGGGTCTCGGCCCCGTTCCCGCCACCGAGAAGGCGCTCGCGAAGGCGGGTCTCCGCATCTCCGACCTCGACGCGGTGGAGCTCAACGAAGCCTTCGCGTCGCAATCGCTCGCGTCCATCCGCCGCCTCGGGCTCGATGCCGAGCTCGTCAACGCCGACGGCGGCGCCATCGCGCTCGGCCACCCGCTCGGCTCCAGCGGCTGCCGGCTGGTCGTGACCCTGCTTGGTCGCCTCGAACGCGAGGGGGGACGCCGCGGGCTCGCGACGATGTGCGTCGGGGTCGGCCAGGGTGCCGCGATGATCGTGGAGCGCGTCGATGGCTGAATCCCTCCGCATCGACCGTCGGGATGATCGCGTCGTCGCCACGCTCAACCGCCCCGAGGTCCGCAACGCCATCGATCAGGGCATGATCGACGAGCTGCACGTGCTGTGCGCCGAGCTCGAGGTCGCGCCACGGGTGCTCATCCTCGCCGGCGCCGACGGAGTGTTCGCCTCCGGCGCCGACATCCTCCAGCTGCGCGAGCGCCGCGCCGCCGACGCCCGCGCGGGCATCAATACGACCGCGTTCCGCCGCATCCGCGAGCTGCCGATGCCGGTGATCGCCGCGATCGACGGGTACGCCCTCGGCGGCGGCGCCGAGCTCGCCTACGCCGCCGACATCCGTCTGGGGACGCCGTCGGTGAAGATCGGCAATCCCGAGACCGGACTCGGCATCATCGCCGCCGCCGGCGCGACCTGGCGGCTGCCGCAGATCGTGGGGGAGGCGCGCGCCGCCGAGCTGCTCCTGACCGGACGCATCCTCGACGCC
The DNA here is from genome assembly GCF_058310455.1 of Microbacterium sp. Z10_103. Lineage (NCBI taxonomy): Bacteria > Bacillati > Actinomycetota > Actinomycetes > Micrococcales > Microbacteriaceae > Microbacterium > Microbacterium sp. Z10_103. Next base: position 2,502,875 of record NZ_JBZEGK010000001.1, on the reverse strand, counting down.
GGCGAGGCCCTCGCGTGGGGACTGCTCAACGCGGTCCATCCGGTCGCGTCCCTGTTGGATGCTGCGCACGCGGTGGCCAATCGCATCGCCGCCAGGGATGCCCTCGCCACCCGGTACACGAAGCGGGCGCTCGCGGCGCCCCCCGAGGCGCATCCCGCCATCGAGCTCGACCTGCAGGCGGAACTCTTCGAGCGGCCCGAAAAGCACGAGCGCATGACGGCGTTCCTCGAACGGAGGAAGAAGTGAGGGAGTCGATCCCCGCACGCGTCGGCGTGCTCGGCGGCGGCCGCATGGGCGCGGGGATCGCGCACGCGTTCGCGCTCGCCGGCTCACGGGTGTGCGTCGTGGAGCGGGACGAGGAGGCGGCGGATGCGGCGTCGCAGCGCATCCGCGAAACCCTCGCCCGTTCGGTGAAGCGCGAAGCCACGACGCGGGCACTCCCCGAATTGGAGGCAGCGGTCTCGACCGGGACCGACATCGCCGTCTTCGCCGAGGCCGGCCTCGTGGTCGAAGCGGTCCCCGAGGACCGCGGACTCAAGCTCGACGCGCTGCGCCGGGCCGAAAGCGTCCTGCCCGGCGAAGCGGTGCTGGCGTCCAACACGTCGTCGATCTCCATCGACGACCTCGCCGCGTCCCTCGACCGCCCTGCCCGGTTCCTCGGCCTGCACTTCTTCAACCCGGTGCCCGCCTCGACGCTGGTGGAGGTCGTCCTCGGATCCGCCACCGATCCGGCGGTCGGCGCCGCTGCGCGGGCGTGGGTCGACGCCCTCGGGAAACGCGCCGTGGTCGTGCGGGATTCGCCGGGCTTCGCATCGAGCCGCCTCGGCGTCGCGATCGCGTTGGAGGCGATCCGGATGCTGGAGCAGGGCGTCGCCTCGGCCGAAGACATCGACGCCGCGATGGAGCTGGGCTACCGGCATCCCGTCGGCCCCTTGCGGACGACCGACCTCGTGGGCCTCGACGTGCGCCTGGGGATCGCCGAAGAGCTCGCCGGCACGCTCGGCGACCGGTTCGCGCCGCCGCAGTTGCTGCGCGACATGGTCGCCGACGGACATCTGGGCCGGAAGTCCGGCCGTGGTTTCTACGAATGGAGTGAGGAATGACCGACATCCTGCCCAGCTACCTGCGCGATGCGTGGTGGACGCCGGAAGATCCCCGCCGTGCGACGGCCGTTCACGACGCGTCGACGGGGGAGGAGGTCGCGCGGGTGAGTACGGCCGGGGCCGACCTCGGCGGTGCGCTGGACTACGCGCGCAGCGTGGGGCAGCGCAGCCTCGGTGCTCTCACGTTCCACCAGCGCGCGATGCTGCTGAAGCAGTTCGCCCTGGCGCTCACCGAGCGCAAGCAGGAGCTGTACGAGCTCTCCAAGCGCAGCGGCTCCACCGTGCGCGACTCGCTCAGCGACATCGACGGTGGCATCGGCGTGCTCTTCACCTACTCGTCGAAGGCTCGCCGCGAGCTTCCCAACGCGAAGGTGTACCTCGACGGACCGGTGGAGTCCCTGTCGAAGGACGGCTCCTTCCTCGGGCGGCACGTGTACACGCGACTGCCCGGCGTGGCCGTGCAGATCAACGCCTTCAACTTCCCCACGTGGGGTGCGCTGGAGAAGTTCGCCCCCGCCTTCCTCGCGGGCGTGCCGTCCTTCATCAAGCCCGCGACGCCGACGGCGTACGTCGCCGAGGCGTGGGTGCGCATCCTCGTCGATTCGGGCTTGTTGCCCGACGGGTCGCTGCAGCTGATCAGCGGCAGTGTGCCCGACCTCTTGGACTCCCTTTCCCTCGGCGATCTCGTCGGTTTCACCGGCAGCGCCTCGACGGCGGATCGCCTCCGCGGGCACGAGAGCATCCAGTCGGGCCGCGTGCGGTTCACCCGGGAGACCGACTCGATCAACGCCTCGGTGCTCGGGCCGGACGCGACGGTCGGAACTGCGGAGTTCGACGCGTACGTCAAGCAGCTCCTCGTCGAACTGACCACGAAGGCCGGGCAGAAGTGCACCGCCATCCGCCGCGCCATCGTGCCGGCGGATGCGGTGACCGACGTGGTGGCGGCGCTCCAGGCGAAGATCGAGGAGCGCGTCGTGATCGGCGACCCGCACGCCGAGAACGTGACGATGGGCCCCGTCGTCTCCCGCGCGCAGCGCGACGAGGTGCTGCGGCAGGTGGAGCTCCTGCGGAACGCGGGTGGCGAGCTCCTCCTCGGGTCCACCCAGGCGCCGCAGGTCGTGCGCGCCGACGGGAGCGTCGGCGCAGCCGAAGACGGTGCGTTCCTCTCCCCGATGGTGCTGGGCTTCGCGGATGCGACGACCCCCGCTGCGCACGACATCGAGGCGTTCGGGCCCGTCGCCTCGGTGCTGGCCTACCGCACGGTGGCCGAGGCGGCCGACCTCGTCGCCCTCGGTGGCGGCTCGCTCGTGACGAGCGTGGCGACGTCCGACGACGACGTCGCCCTGGAACTGCTCACCCGGATCGGCGCGTACAACGGCCGCGTGCTGTTCCTCAGCCGCGAGAACGTGCGCACCTCGACCGGGCACGGGTCACCGGTTCCGCACCTCGTCCACGGCGGCCCCGGCCGCGCGGGCGGTGGCGAGGAGCTCGGCGGCATCCGTGCGGTGCTGCACCACATGCAGCGCACTGCCGTGCAGGGCTCGCCGGAGATCCTCACCGCGCTCACCGGCGTCTGGCACGAGGGCGCGGCGGCGGTCTCCGGCGGTCGGCACCCCTTCCGCAAATCCCTGGCCGAGCTGCGCATCGGCGACCAGATCGCCTCCGCATCCCGGACCGTGACGCTGGATGACATCGAGACCTTCGCGCAGTTCACCGGCGACACCTTCTACGCGCACATGGACGAGGTGTCTGCCGCGGCAAACCCGTTCTTTCCGGGCCGCGTGGCGCACGGGTACCTGCTCGTGTCATGGGCGGCCGGCCTGTTCGTCGACCCGGAGCCGGGCCCCGTGCTGGCGAACTACGGGCTGGAGAACCTCCGGTTCGTGACTCCGGTCTCACCGGGAGACGAGATCCGCGTCATCCTCACCGCCAAGCAGATCACCCCGCGCGAAACCGATGAGTACGGCGAGGTGCGCTGGGACGCGGTCATCCGGAACCAGCGCGACGAGCTCGTCGCGTCGTACGACGTCCTGACCCTCGTCGCCAAGGACGATCGCGCGGCGGCGGTCGGCGCTCCGCCGGAGGCGGTGACGGTGGCATGACCGACACCACGCAGCGCCCCATGATGCAGAACGACCGTGCTTCGGCAGCGCTCGGGTTGGTCGTTCATCGCGACGAACCCGGTTACGCCGTGGTGTCGATGCTGGTCCGCGACGACATGCTCAACGGCTTCGCCATCACGCACGGTGGGTTGGTCTTCGCGCTCGCCGACACGGCCTTCGCGATCGCCTGCAACGAAGACGAGCGGGTCACCGTGGCCGCCGGCGCCGACATCACCTTCTTGAAGTCCACGGTCGTCGGCCAGACGCTCACGGCGACCGCCGTGCGGCGCGTCGTGAGCGGCCGCACCGGCATCTACGACGTGTCGGTCACCGATGAGACCGGCGAACCGGTCGCGGCGTTCCGCGGCCGGTCGCTCACCACCAATCGCCCCGCCTGATCCCCATCCTTCCCAGGGAGCCCCCCATGTCGAAGATGACAACCGCCACCCGAACCGCCGCGCCGGTCCGAGAAAACGCCGTCGATGCGCTGACACGTCCCGAGCTGGAAGCGCTGCAGCTGGAGCGCCTGCAGTGGAGCGTTCGGCACGCCTACGAGAACGTGCCGCTGTACCGTCGGAAGTTCGCCGAGGCGGGCGTCACCCCCGACGACATCCGCTCCCTTGCCGACATCCGCCTGCTGCCGTTCACGACGAAGGCCGACCTCCGCGAGACCTACCCGTTCGGCATGTTCGCCGTGCCCATGGCCGAGGTGCGCCGCATCCACGCCTCGTCGGGCACGACGGGCCGCCCCACCGTCGTGGGCTACACCGCCGGCGACCTCGACCGCTGGGCGGAGCTGATCGCCCGGTCGCTGCGGGCGGCGGGCATCACGGCGGGGATGAAGGTGCACAACGCCTACGGCTATGGGCTGTTCACCGGCGGGCTCGGCGCACACGGCGGCATCGAGAAGCTCGGCGCCACCGTCATCCCGATGTCGGGAGGCCAGACCGCGCGCCAGGTGCAGTTGATCCGCGACTTCGAGCCCGACGCCATCCTGTGCACGCCCAGCTACCTGCTGACGATCGCCGACGCGATGCAGGAGGCCGGCATCGATCCGACCACGACGTCGCTGCGGGTCGCGGTGCTGGGCGCCGAGCCGTGGACGAACGAGATGCGGGCGGAGATCGAGCGGCGCCTGCACATCGATGCCGTCGACATCTACGGGCTCAGTGAGGTGATGGGCCCGGGCGTCGCGAGTGAGAGCGTGCTGACCAAGGACGGGCCGCACGTGTGGGAAGACCACTTCCTCCCCGAGACGATCGACGGCGAGACCGGCGAACCCGTGCTCGACGGCGAGCTGGGTGAACTCGTCTTCACCTCGCTCACCAAGGAGGCCTTCCCGGTCATCCGCTACCGCACGCGCGATCTCACCCGTCTCCTCCCCGGCACCGCATACCCCGCGATGCGGCGGATCGAGAAGATCACCGGACGCAACGACGACATGATCATCCTGCGCGGGGTGAACCTCTTCCCGACGCAGATCGAAGAACTCGTCATGGGCATCGAGACGCTCACGCCGCACTTCATCCTCGAGCTCAGCAGGCAGGGACGCATGGACTGCATGACCGTGCGGATCGAGCGGCATCCCGACCTCGATCGCGCGACATGCGAGGCCGCAGCAGCCGTGCTCCAGCAGCGCATCAAGGTCCACATCGGCACCTCCGTGGACGTGCAGGTGGAAGAACCCGGCACCCTGCCACGCAGCGAGGGCAAGTACAAGCGCGTCTACGATCACCGCTGACGCGGCCGGTTGCCCGGGCCGCGGCCGGCGGCTAGACTAACTGAACGATCGTTCTGTAAAGGAGTCGACGATGACCACAGCAACTGACGCCGCCGTCCTGCCCGACGAAGAGGCCGAAGCGCAGGCGGCGTTCGACGAGATCATCGCCGCCGACGCTCGGATCGAACCGCGTGACTGGATGCCGGAGGCCTATCGCAAGACCCTCATCCGGCAGATCTCCCAGCACGCGCACTCCGAGATCATCGGGATGCAGCCGGAGGGCAACTGGATCACCCGCGCGCCGAGCCTGAAGCGCAAGGCGATCCTCCTGGCGAAGGTGCAGGATGAGGCGGGCCACGGCCTGTACCTCTACTCCGCGGCCCAGACCCTCGGCGCCACGCGCGACGAGATGACGCGGCAACTCATCGAGGGCAGGGCCAAGTACTCGTCGATCTTCAACTACCCCACCCCTACGTGGGCAGACATGGGAGCGATCGGCTGGCTCGTCGACGGTGCCGCGATCTGCAACCAGGTGCCGCTGTGCCGGGCCTCCTACGGACCGTACGGGCGGGCCATGGTGCGCATCTGCAAGGAGGAGTCCTTCCACCAGCGGCAGGGCTTCGAGATCCTCCTCACCCTCATGCAGGGCACCGAAGCGCAGCGGGACATGGCCCAGGATGCGGTGAACCGCTGGTACTGGCCGAGTCTCATGATGTTCGGCCCGCCCGATGACGAGTCCCCGAACTCCGCCCGGTCGATGGCGTGGAAGATCAAGCGCTTCTCCAACGACGACCTCCGCCAGCGCTTCATCGGGATGCTGGTACCCCAGGCCGAGGTCCTCGGCGTCACGCTCCCCGACCCCGAGCTTCGGTGGGACGAGGAGAACGCGCGCTGGCACACGAGCGAGATCGACTGGACCGAGTTCCACGAGATCCTCGCCGGGCGCGGGCCGATGAACGCGGTGCGCCTGCAGCACCGTCGCGACGCGCATGAGGACGGCGCATGGGTGCGTGAGGCTGCTGCCGAGTACGCCCGCAAACAGGCCGAGCGGTTCGACCGGTCGCTGAGCGAGCGCAGCGAGACGAAGCGTGGGGCCGCATGATGACCGCTCCCGGAGCATCCCCGGCCGAGCAGTGGCCCCTGTGGGAGGTCTTCATCCGCGCCAAGCGTGGCCTCAGCCACGTCCACGCCGGTTCGCTGCACGCTCCCGACGCCGACCTGGCCGTGCGCAACGCGCGCGACCTCTACACGCGCCGCAACGAGGGCGTGTCGATCTGGGTCGTGCCGGCCGAGGCGATCACGACGAGCGACCCCGACGCGAAGGGCGCGTTCTTCGAAAGCCCCGCGGGCAAGAACTATCGGCACGCGTCGTACTACACCGCATCCGAGGGGGTGCCGCACCTATGACCGGACACGACCTCGACTTCCCCGTGCACGGTGACGTCACCGTCGACGACATCGAGCTGAGCGCAGAGCTCGCCGGCGAAGGCGGCCGCGCCGGTTCGGCGGACGTCGCCGAGTACGCCCTGTGGCTCGGCGACGACGCGCTGGTGCTGTCCCAGCAGCTCAGCGGGTGGGTCGCCCGCGCCCCCGAGTTGGAGGAGGACGTCGCGTTGGCGAACATCGCCCTCGATCTCCTCGGGCACGCGCGTTCGCTCCTGCGGTACGCCGGTACCGTCGACGGTCGCACCGAAGACGATCTGGCCTACTGGCGGAACGAGTCGGAGTTCCGCAGCTCCTGGCTGGTCGAGCAGCCCAACGGCGATTTCGCCCGAACGATCGCGCGCCAGCTGGTGGCATCCACCTACATGTTCGAGCTCTACGGCGCGCTGTCCTCCTCCACCGATGCGACGCTGGCCGCCGTCGCGGGCAAGGCCGTGAAAGAGGTCGACTACCACCGGGATCACGCCGTGCAGTGGACGCTGCGCCTGGCCGGCGGCACGGCCGAGTCCCGTCGGCGGATGATGACGGCGCTCACCGACATCTGGCCCTACGTCGATGAGCTCTTCCGCGACGAAGACCTCATCGACCGCCTGGAGGGCGTCGCCGTGCGCCCCTCGCGCCTCCGTCCCGCCTTCGACCGCGTGATCGATGCGGTGTTCACCGAAGCCGAGCTCGAGGTCCCCGAGGTCTCGCCGGCGATGGCGCGGGGACGCAGCGGCGGGCACTTCTCCACCCTGGGCTTTCTGCTCGCCGAGATGCAGGTGCTCGCTCGTCAGCATCCGGGGGCGACATGGTGATGCTTCGACAAGCTCAGCAACCGGAGGGACGAGTTCAGCAACCGGTGAAGAGTCACGCATGGGACATCGCCGCCCGGGTTCTCGACCCCGAGGTGCCGGTGCTGACCATCGAAGACCTGGGCATCCTCCGCGACGTCCGTGAAGAGGGGGAGCGGGTCGTGGTGACCATCACGCCCACCTACTCGGGATGCCCCGCGATGGACACGATCCGCGACGACCTCACGCTCGCCTTCTCCGCGGAAGGGTACGCCCAGGTCGACGTGAAGCTCGTGCTCGCCCCGGCGTGGACCACCGACTGGATGAGCGACGAGGGGAAGCGAAAGCTGACCGAGTATGGGATCGCCCCGCCGAGCGGCCGCGCCGCAGCCGCCGGACCCGTGCGCATCCAGCTCGGGGTGAAGTGCCCGCGGTGCGGGTCGCTGAACACCCGTGAGGTCACACGCTTCGGTTCGACCTCGTGCAAGGCGCTGTACGAGTGCCGCGCGTGCCTCGAACCGTTCGATTTCTTCAAGGTGCACTGATGAGCGACGCGACCACGCAGACGCGCGCCGAGTCGCTCGCCGACGCACTGCTGGCCAGCGCGGTGGGCGGGCCGGCCGCATCCGAACGCCGACGTGCCCGTTTCCATCCGTTGCAGGTGGCCGAGGTGCGCCCGCTCACGGCGGACTCCATCGAGGTCACCTTCACCGTGCCGGAGAACCTCGTCGCCGAGTACCAGTACCTGCCGGGGCAGTACGTCGCCCTACGCGCGCACCTCGACGGGCAGGAGGTGCGCCGCTCCTATTCGCTGTGCCGCCCGCCCACGGCGGGTTCGGTCAGCGTCGCGATCAAACGCAACAGCGGCGGCTGGTTCTCGGCGTGGGCGCAGACCGAGCTCACAGCCGGCGACGAGATCGATGTCATGAGCCCGCAGGGCACCTTCACCACGACACTGGCCGATTTCGCCGGGTCACACGTCGCTGCGATCGCCGCGGGCTCCGGAATCACCCCGCTGATGGCCCTGGCCGCGACGGTGCTCGCCCGCTCGGACACGTCGCGCTTCACGCTGGTCTACACGAACCGTTCCACGCTGGATGTCATGTTCCTCGAGGAACTCGCCGATCTGAAAGACCGCTACCCCACGCGCCTCGCGCTGCACCACGTGCTCTCCCGCGAGCAGCGCGCGGCTCCTGTGCTGTCGGGTCGTCTCGACGAGGAGAAGCTCCGCCGCATCCTGGGCGGCCTCGTGCCACCGGCGACCGTCGACGAGTGGTTCCTGTGCGGACCGTTCGAGCTCGTGCAGTTGTGCCGCGACACCCTGGACGACATCGGGGTCGACCGCTCGCACATCCGTTTCGAGTTGTTCACGACCGGCGAGGACGACGCTCCGGCCGGGCCTCGCCGGCCTGTGGTCGTGCGCGAGGACGAGCCGGTGCACACGATCGAATTCACCCTCGACGGGCAGTCCGCGAGCGTGGATTCGCCGGTCAGCGCGCGGGAGTCGATCCTCGATGCGGCGCTGCGCGTGCGACCCGACGTACCGTTCGCGTGCGCGGGCGGAGTGTGCGGAACGTGCCGCGCGCGGGTGCTCACCGGATCGGTCACGATGACGGAGAACTACGCGCTGGAGCCGGATGAGATCGAGCGGGGCTACGTGCTGACCTGCCAGTCGCACCCCACTTCCGACCGGGTCGCGGTCGACTACGACAACTGAGGCGGACATGATCGAATCGCGTATCGACGACGGCGTCGCTCATGTGGTGCTGAACAATCCGAGCAAGCTCAACGCCCTCGATGAGCAGGCGCTGCGAGACCTCGATGCCGCGTACGCCGACGCCGAGGCCGCCGGGGTCCGTGCGCTGGTCCTGCGGGGAGAGGGCCGCGCCTTCTGCGCAGGACGCGACATCTCCGGGGTCGATCCGGCCACCGACGACGTCAGCGGGTACCTCGAGGGTCTCCTGACGCCGTTGCTCACGCGGATCGCCGCCTTCCCCGCGCCGACGTTCGCCGCGGCATCCGGGGCGTGCCTGGGGGTCGGGCTCGGACTGCTCATCGCCACCGATGTCGTCTACATCGCCGACACGGCGAAGGTCGGTTCGCCGTTCGCTGCGCTGGGGGCGACCCTCGACTCCGGAGGTCACGCGCTGTTCTACGAACGGCTCGGGGCTCATCGCACGTTCGATCTCATTTACTCCGGGCGCCTCCTCTCCGGCGAGGAGGCGGTGCGGCTCGGTCTGTTCTCCCGCAGCCTTCCGGGTGAGGAGCTGCTCGACGTCACGGTCTCCGCGGCGCAGGCCGCCGCATCCGGGCCCACGGCCGCCTTCGTGGCCAGCAAGCGGATCATCGCCGGGCTCCGCGACGAGCGGATGGGGCTGTGGGATGCGGTCGCCGCGGAGAACTCCGCCCAGGCCGCGCTGCGCGACACCGCCGACTACCGCGAGGGCTTCGCCGCGTTCAGTGAGAAGCGCCGCCCGGAGTTCCGCGGCGCCTGAGCCGTCGCGTCTCCCGCGGCGCGGGGGAGTCGGGGGTGGCGGGGTGGAGGTACGGCGGGGTGGCGGGGTGGCGCTCGCCCCGAGCCGCGGCGAGCCGTTCGGGAGGAGAAGTGCACTGCGGAGGGCGGATGGTGCGGATTCGGTCCTCCCGAAGCGCCATCTCCTCCCGAACGGCCCGGCCGGTGGGTGGCTCCCGCGGGAGTAGCGAGCGTTTCGGGAGGAGATGTGCACTGCGGAGGGCGGATGAGGCGGATTCGGTCCTCCCGAAGCGCCATCTCCTCCCGAACGGCCCGGCCGGTGGGTGGCTCCCGCAGGAGTAGCGGGCTGTTCGGGAGGAGATGTGCACTGCGGAGGGCGGATGGTGCGGATTCGGTCCTCCCGAAGCGCCATCTCCTCCCGAACGGCCCGGGGCGGGCGCGCAGCGCGGCTCGCTGGGGTTCCGATGGCCCGAGCGGCTACTGTCGATGCATGCCGGAGACGCCCTCGTCGCGCGCGCAACTGAAGGTCACGCTGCGGGAGCTGGCCTGGACCATCCACCGCCGCGCGCCGGCACGGGCAGGAGTGGGCCCGGTGCCCACGAGCGAGATCGCGCTCCTCAAGCAGGTCATCGACGCGCCCGGCTCGACGATCGGCGAACTCGCCGCCGCACTGGGGCTGCAACAGCCGAACGTGAGCACGGCCGTGCGGCTCCTGCAGCAGCGCGGGTTCGTCGCCAAGGAACCGGATGCGGCCGACCGTCGGATCGTGCGCATCTTGGCCACCGACGACGGTGTCGCGGAACACGCCGCGATCACCGACGCCTGGGCGGAGGGCCTCGGGTCGGCCTTCGACCGCCTCACCCCGGAGCAGCAGGAGACCCTCGACGGCGCTCTCGGCGCCCTGCAAGCGCTGAACAGGTCGCTGCGCGCCCAGTCCTGACGCGCCCCCCGTCGAGTCGCCAAGAATCGATCGATTTGCGCGCGAAACCGCACGTTTTCTGGCGAGTCGACGGGGTGAGGAACCGGGCATTTACCGCTCCGCGCGCCTGGGGTCAATCCGGCGCGGACGACGCGCGCGCGAGAGTAGAAAAGCGTCGCGGGAGCGACGGATGCTCCCGGAGGAAGGGTTGCGCGGATGTCGTCGTCCGGGGTGCAGGTCAAGGAAGTCACGTCGCTCGTTCCCGCACGGATGGATCGCCTGCCCTGGGCGAGATTCCATTGGATGATCGTCGTCGGCCTCGGGTTCTCGTGGATCCTGGACGGCCTCGAGGTGCAGATCGTCGCGGCGAACGGGTACGCCGAAACGCTCGGGATGGGCCCGTTCGAGGTCGGCCTGGCCGGCACCTTCTACCTCCTCGGGCAGGTCACCGGGGCTCTCGTGTTCGGGCGCCTCGCCGATCGGCTCGGCCGCAAGCGGCTGTTCATCCTGTCTCTCGTCGTCTATCTCGCCGGGAGCGCCATCGCGGGCCTCGCGTTCGCCCCGTGGTTCTTCTACATCTGGCGCTTCGTGGCCGGTGCCGGAATCGGCGGGGAGTACGCCGCGATCAATTCCGCCATCGACGAGATCATCCCCTCCAAGTACCGCGGCCGCGTCGACATCGCCATCAACGGAACCTACTGGGGTGGTGCGGCGCTGGGCGCGGTGGCGAACATCTTCTTCCTCAACACCGATCTTCTTCCGCAAGACATCGGCTGGCGCCTCAGCTTCTTCGTCGGCCCCGTGCTCGGCATCCTCATCATCTGGCTCCGCCGTCACATCCCGGAGAGCCCGCGGTGGCAGATGACCCATGGTCGCGAGGATGAGGCGGAGCGCAATGTCGACGCCATCGAGGAGCGCATCCGCAAGGAGGGCAAGACGGTCGAGCCGGTCGACGAGTCCAAGGCGATCACCGTGAAGGAGTACGGCCAGGTGCCGTTCCTGGTCATCGCGAAGGTGCTGTTCCGGAAGTACCCGCGCCGCACGCTCGTGGGCGTGACCATGATGGTTACACAGTCGTTCCTCTACAACGCGATCTTCTTCACCTACGCGCTGGTGCTGGAGAACTTCTACGACACTCCGCCGGCGTCAGCGGGTCAGTACTTCATCATCTTCGCCGTCGGAAACCTCGCGGGCGCGCTCATCCTCGGCCACTTCTTCGACACGTGGGGACGCCGCCGGATGCTGTTCGGCACGTACGTGCTCGCGGGGCTCATCCTGCTCGCCAGTGCCTTCTTCTTCAACGCGGGGGTGCTCACCGCCGCCACCCACACCGCCTTCTGGTGCGCGTCGTTCTTCTTCGCCTCGGCCGGCGCGTCTGCCGCCTACCTGACCGTGAGCGAGATCTTCCCGCTCGAGTTGCGCAGCCAGGTCATCTCGTACGTGTTCTCCGTCGGGCAGCTCGTCGGGGCGATCGCCCCGGCGCTCTACGGCGCGCTCATCGGCGACGGCACCGACCGGGTCCCGCTGTTCTGGGGGTACGTGCTCGGTTCGGCCATCATGATCATCGGCGGTGTCGTCTCGGGCATCTTCGGAGTCAGCGCCGCGGGCAAGTCGCTGGAGGACATCGCCGATCCGCTGTCGCTCGTCGAGGGTGCGAAGGACGGGGTTACGCCGGGGAACGGGCAGGGCGCGCGGACGTAGTCGATCGCCGCGCGCGCACCGCCGCCCGACCGCCCTCCCTGTGGACTCTCGTGTTAGGAAGGACCAGTGACCTCCCCACCGCCCGCCGTCCGCACGGGCGCGGAGGATCCCGGCCCCGCGATCGTGGTCATGGGGGTGTCGGCCGCGGGGAAGTCGAGCGTCGCGGCCGCGCTGTCGGAGCAGCTGGGCACGCCGTGGACGGACGCCGACACCCTGCACACGCCCGCCAATGTGCAGAAGATGAGCGCCGGCGAGCCGCTGACCGATCAGGACCGGGCGCCGTGGCTGGATGCGGTCGGGAAGGTCCTCGCGGAGGGCGCCGCAGCAGGCGGCATCATCGTCGCGTGCTCCGCCCTTCGTCGCGCCTACCGCGATCGCCTCCGCCGGCACGCTCCGGAGGCAGTCTTCGTTCACCTCACCGCGCCCGCCGAACTCCTCGCCGCCCGCGCGGCGGCGCGAACGGGGCACTTCATGCCGGTCACCCTGCTGGCGTCGCAGCTCGCGATCCTCGAGCCGCTCGCCGCGGACGAGCGCGGCGTCGTGGTGGACGTGACACCGCCGGTGGACGAGGTCGCCGCCCGGGCCGTGCGTGCACTGAACCAGCTCCCGAAGCGGGTCGGGGGCTGACGCGCGGGTAGCGTTTCGGCATGGCGACACGTCTGCTGCTCATCTCCGACACCCACATCCCCGGGCGGGCGCGCGCCCTTCCCGACGCGGTGCGGCGTGCGGCGGATGACGCGGATCTCATCATCCACGCGGGGGACTGGGTGACAGCGTCCGTCCTGGACGACCTCCAGACACACGGCGAGGTCCTCGGGGTCTGGGGAAACAACGACGGCGCCGACCTGCGGGAGCGGCTCCCGGAGGTCGCCCGTCGGACCGTCGAGGGCGTCTCTCTCGCCGTGGTGCACGAGACCGGCCCGGCGAAGGGCCGCGAGGCACGCATGGAGGTGGCGTACCCCGACGTCGATGTGCTCGTCTTCGGGCACAGTCACATCCCATGGAACACCACCACCCCGCGCGGGCTCCGCCTGCTGAACCCGGGCTCGCCGACCGACCGGCGGCGCCAGCCGCGCCATACCCTCATGACCGCGGTCGTCGATGACGGCGTGCTGCGGGAAGTGAATCTCGTCCCGCTGTAGCGTCACGGACCGTGTTCCGCGAACGCCCCGCTTGACAACGATGGGGCGTGACCGTTTACATGGGGTTTAGTCAGACTTAACACTCCGGCGGACAATGGTTTGCCGGGGATGACAGCGCCGCGCGAGGACGCGCCGGCGAGAACCATGTCGAGGAGGCCCCGCATGTCGAGGTTCGTCGTTCGGCGCGCGCAGGATGCGGAGTACCGGCACCCTGGTGCGCTCGCCCCCGGCGCCGTCGGCGTCACCCGATGGCGGGCAGTCGGTGAGGACGACGGCGCCGCGCACACCGACTTCGGGATCACCCGGCTGGCCCCGGGCGGGCGGACGGCCACCCACGTCCACTCGTTCGAGGAGAGTTTCCACGTGCTGGAGGGCGAGGTCATCCTGGCCACGCCGGAAGCGACGGTCCGGCTGGTCGCCGGCGACTACGGCGTGCTGCCCATCGGTGTGCCGCATGCGTGGCGCAGTTCAGGCGACGCCGCCGCCGCATGGGCCGACCTCCTCACTCCACCCGCCCGGGCCCGGCGCGGCGACGACACCTACCGCGTACCGGAGCTCCCCGTCTCCGCCCCCGTCGACGTCGACACGCGCGACCCCCGCACCCGCTCCTTCGGCAATATCCGCGCCGAGCACATGGATGCGGGACGCCAGTCGCAGGAGCTCTTGGCGGTTTCCGCCAGCATGCGCACGGCCCTGCTGGTGTACAGCGGCATCACCCTGAAGATGATGGTCGACTCCGACCTGGGCGCCACCCTGGGGACGCTCTTCATGGTGCAGTACGAGCCCGACGGTAAGGCCGGCGCCCACGACCACCCGCTGGAGGAGGCCTACCTCATCCTCGAGGGTGAAGTGGCCGCGACCTTCGACGGTGAAGAGTTCGTGCTGGCGCCCGGCGACATCGCCTGGGCGGGCGTGGGATGCGTGCACTCGTTCGCCGCGACCGGCGCCGAGGTGCGGTGGCTGGAGTCCCAGTCCCCGCAGATGCCGCCGCGACATGCCTACCGCTTCGCGCGGGACTGGGAGTACCTGCAAGAACGACTCGAGGGAGAGAACATATGACTGGACGCACGATTCTGGTGGCCGGTGGATCGTCCGGTATCGGGCTGGAGCTGGCGAAAGATCTCGTGGCCGGGGGCGATTCGGTGATCCTCACCAGCCGCAGCCAGGAGACGGCCGACGAGGTCGCCGCCGGCATCGGTCCGGGAGCGTCGGGCCTCGCCCTGGATGTCTCGGAGCCGGAGGGCATCGCCGAGCAGCTCCGCGGCGTCGGCCCGCTGGACGGCCTGGCGATGGTGGCCATCGAGCGCGATGCGAACACCATCCGCGACTACGACATCGCGCGCGCGGTGCGCCTGGTGACGCTGAAGCTGGTCGGGTACGCAGAGACGGTTCACACGCTGCTGGACCGGCTGGCGCCTTCCGTCGACACCGGCATCGTGCTCTTCGGCGGCCGGGCGAAGGATGCCCCGTACCCGGGGTCGACGACCGTGTCGAGCATCAACGGCGGCGTGGACGGCCTGATGAATACCCTCGCCCACGAACTCGCGCCCGTGCGGGTGAATTCGCTTCACCCCGGCATCATCGGCGACAGCCCGTTCTGGGCAGGTAAGCCCGAGGGGGTGCTGTCGGCGTACGAGAGCCGCACCCCCGGCGGAGAGCTGGCCACGATGTCCGATGTCGTCGATGCCACGAAGTTCCTGCTCTTCAACCGCGGTATGAGCGCCCACAGCCTCTACGTCGACCGCGGCTGGCGCATCAGCTGACACCGACCCGCGCACGAGACGACGGAGAACCGGCGTGCGTCGTCCTCCGGCGGGAGTCCTCCTTCCGCTCATCATCTTCTGGTCGACCCTCGATCGCTCGCTGATCCTCCCTCTCGTTCCGGGGATCGCGGGCGATCTCGGGGTCAGTGTGGCCGTGGCCGCGGGCGCCATCACGTCCCACGCACTGGCGTATGCGGGTTTCCAGTTGATCTGGGGACCGCTGTCGACGCGGTGGGGGCGCGTACGGGTGCTCGTGCTCTCGACGTCGCTGGCGGCCCTGGCCAATCTCGCCAGCGCCCTGGCGCCCGATATCGGGACGTTCCTCCTCGCGCGGACGGCCTCGGGCGGTGCCTTCGCCGCCACCTTCGCGGCCGTGCTCACCTACGTCGGCGACATGCTGCCGCTCGCGCGCCGGCCATCGGCCATGTCCAACCTCGCCTCCGCGACGGCGCTCGGGCTGGCCGTCGGGACGGTGGCGGCAGGCGCGATCGGGTCGCTCACGACGTGGCGCTGGATCTTCGCCGGCTTCGCGCTGATCACGGCCGTGCTGGTGCCGTTCCTCGCCCTGCTCCCCGAAGCGCCCGGACGCGGGACGGAGCGCATCCTGGCGCAGGTGTCCCGCCTCGCACGAAACCCCTGGGCGCTGTCGGTGTGCGCCCTCGTGGCGCTGGAAGGAACGCTCCTCATCGGGATCTTCAACATCCTCCCGGTCGCGCTGCAGCAATCGGGGGAGGACGTCTTCGTGGCGGGGCTCGTCACGGCGGCCTTCGGCGTCACCGTGGTGCTGGTGAGTCAGCTCATGAAGCTCATCGTGCAGCGCGTGAAGGCGTGGGTCTTCCTCGTGGCGGGCGGGGTCAGCGCCACCGCAGCCTTCGTCGTGCTGACGGCGCAGGTGTCGGCGTGGAACGTCCTGGCCGGCGCCGCGCTCATGGGCGTGGCGTGGGCGCTCGCGCACACGACGCTGCAGACGTGGATGACGGATGCGGCGTCGGACTCCCGCGCGCTGGGGATGACCCTGTTCTCCATCAGCCTCATGCTGGGGGGCGCCCTCGGCGCGGCGCTCGGCGCCCTCGCCATCGACGCGCACGCCTTCGGCGGGCTGTTCGCGGCCGGAATCGGAGGCGCGGCCCTGTTCGGGACGGCAAGTGCGGTGGCACGTCGGCGATATCGAGTTCGTGAGGATTGACACGCGCTCCGGTGGACTCTCCGCGAGAGTGAACACTGCCCTGAACAATCGTGCAGTGGGAGTTGACAGATGAGGGTTTCCGCTGCTTCACTTAGGCCACCAAGACCCGCCTGACATCCCCGACGACGTGGAAGGTCTGATACATCGGTGTTCGAACCTGTCTTCCTTGCGCAGCAAGCGCTGAACGGGCTGAGCTTCGGAGCTCTCCTGTTCCTCCTGGCCAGCGGCCTCACGCTGGTGTTCGGCCTCATGCGCATCGTGAACATGGCGCACGGCGCGTTCTACGTGCTCGGCGGCTACATCGGCGTGGTGATCGCCACCCTCACCGGCAATCTGCTGCTGGCCGTGCTCGTCGCCATCCTCACCGTCGCGATCACGGCCTTCCTGGTCGAAGTGGTCCTGCTGCGCTTCGTCCGTGGGCAGGAGATGCCGGAGGTGCTGCTGACCATCGGCGTGTCCTTCGTCATCGCCGACGTGTGCCTGGCGATCTTCGGCGGTGACCCGCAGAACCTCCCCAACACGGTGAAGATCCCGGGCGCCCTCATGATCGGGGAGCTCGTGTACCCCTGGTACCGGATCTTCGTGATCGCTGTCGCGCTGGTCATCGGCATCGCCCTCGCGCTGGTGCAGTACAAGACGCGGGTGGGGGCGATCGTCCGCGCGGGGGTCGACGACCGCGAGATCATCACCGCCATGGGGGTCAACATCCGGTGGGTCTTCACCGGCATGTTCGTCGTCGGAGCGGCCCTGGCCGCCATCGGCGGAACGATCGGCGCCGGAGTGCAGAGCATCCTCCCCGGCGTGCAGAACGAGGTGCTGCTGTACGCCCTCGTCGTGATCATCATCGGCGGGTTGGGAAGCATTCCCGGTGCCGCCGTCGGGAGCGTGCTCATCGGACTCATCGACGCGTTCGCCAAGGCCTGGATCCCCGAGCTCGCCTACTTCACGATCTTCCTTCCCATGGCGCTCGTGCTCGTGCTTCGCCCCACGGGCCTCTTCGGAAAGGCGGCGTGATGAGCAACCGCATCGTCGAGACCCGCACCATTCGCACCGCCGGCGCGCCCCGCAACAGGCGCGCCTTCACGATCAACCTGATCCTGCTCGGGGTCGTCCTGCTCATCGGCATCGCGCTGCCGTACCTCGGCGCCTCCAGCTTCGCCGTCTCGCTGACCTCGACCATCCTGATCGCGGCCACCCTCGCCTCCAGCGTCAACTTCCTCGCCGGCCAAGGGGGCATGGTCTCCCTCGGACACGCCGGCATCGCCGCCGCGTCGGCCTACGGTGCCGGGTGGGCTTCGCGGCAGGGTATGGACCCGGGGATGCAGGTGGTCTTGGCCCTCGGGATCACCGTGGTGGTGTCGCTGATCTACGGCCTGCTGTCCATGCGCACGAACGGCATCTACTTCCTGATGGTGACCCTCGCCGTCGGCATGCTCATCTACGGTCTGGCCTTCCGGTTGTCCACGGTCACCGGCGGCGAGAACGGAATCTCCGGGATCCAGCGACCGGAGTGGATGGGCTCCTACTGGATGTTCTACTACGTGGTGCTCGCGATCTTCGTCGTCCTGACCGCCGCCCTGTGGGTCGTGGGGAACTCGCCGTTCGGCGCGAGTCTGCGCGGGGTCCGCGACAGCGAGAGCCGCATGCGCAGCCTCGGCTACAGCGTGGCGTCCTACAAGCTCGGCGCATTCATGATCTCCGGCACGGTCGCCGGCCTCGCGGGGCTTCTCTCGGTCTGGCACACCCACTTCGTGAGTCCGTCCTCCGCCGGCGTCGACCGTTCGGTGCACCTGATCGTCATGGTCATCCTCGGAGGCATCGGAACGCTTCTCGGACCCCTGATCGGCGCAGCGATCGTCGTCCTGGTCGAGAACGTGCTGTCCAGCTACGTCGACCGCTGGCCCACGCTCCTGGGCCTCATCTTCATCCTCGTGATCCTCTTCGCGAGAGCAGGCATCGCCGGAAGCGTCCGCAAGCTCATCAACCGATGGAGGCAGCGGCGGTCCACACCCGAGTCCGGTGATCGGGGAGCGCCCCCGGGGCACACCGTGCCCGAACCCGCAACAACCAACGAGTGAAGAAGGAAGGACCTGCAATGACCTCAACGATGATGTCGAAGCGCGGCCGCCGCGGGGCGGTGGTCGCGAGCCTGAGTGTCGTCGCCGCGCTGGCGCTGGCCGCGTGTGCTCCCCCGGGAGCGGCGGAACCGAACGAAGACCCCTCCGAGGCATCGGCGACCGGGACGCTCAAGGTCGGCTTCATCTCCCCGACGACGGGCAACTTCGCCGTCGCCGGTCAGGAGATGGTGGACGGCTGGAACCTGTACTGGGAGACGAACGGCACCGAGGTCAACGGCGTCACCGTCGAGACGATCGTCGAGGACGATGCCGGAAACCCGGAGACCTCCCTGACGAAGGCGAGCAAGCTCGTCGACCAGGACCAGGTCGACGTTCTCGTCGGCCCCCTCATCGCGAACACGGCCCTGGCCGTGGCGGAGTACGCCGCCGGCGTGGGCATCCCCAACCTCCACCCGGTCGCCGCATCCGACGACCTCACGCAGCGCAACGCCAACGACCTGACCGTCCGCACCGGGTCGATGGGCGGTTCCCAGGCGAACCACGCCGGGGGCGAGTGGGCGGCCACCGAGGGCGACGCGAAGACGGCCGTCACGCTGTGCGCCGACTACGCGTTCGGATGGGAGTCGTGCGCCGGGTTCGCGCAGGGCTTCGTGGCCAACGGCGGAGAGATCGTGGAGCAGATCTGGTTCCCGAACTCCACCACCGACTTCTCGACGTACGCCTCGCAGATCCAGGCGGCCGACGCCGACGTCGTCTACGTCGCCACCGCCGGTGGCGCGCCCGGTCCGAACTTCCTCAACGCCTACCTGGGGCTGGGGTTGCCGATGGACAAGCTGCTGATGAACTGCTGCGCCGCCGACCAGGGCACCCTCCGCGCCATGGGCGACCAGATCATCGGTCTCCGGTCGGTCAGCTACTGGGCCGAGGGCCGGGACAGCGACGTCGTGAAGGAGTTCGTCGACGTCTACAAGGAGTTCTCGGGCGGCAACGTTCCGGGTGCCTACGCTGCCGGCGGCTACGTCACGGCGTCGCTGGTGGCCTCGGTTCTCGAGGAGCAGGGCTACGTCACGGGTGAGGACCTCGTCGCGGCAATCACGGAGTACACGTTCGAAGACAGCATCTTCGGCCGCGTGTCGTGGGACGAGTACAACAACACGATCGGTCCGGTGTACATCCGCGAGGTCGAGAAGCTCGACGACGGGCTGCTGTACAACGTGCCGATCGCAGAGGTCGAAGACGTCGACCAGTGGCTCGGCCGCACGCCGGAAGAGGCGCTGGCGCTGCCGACCTACTCGCAGACCTTCCAGGGACTCGAGTAGTGACCGATACGACCATGGCGAAGGCCCCGGACCCGCGCGGGTCCGGGGCCCCCGCCCCCGCGCTCGTGGTGAGCGGGCTGGGAAAGCGATACGGCGGCGTTCAGGCCGTCGACGACATCTCCCTGACCCTCGCCCCGGGCGAGCGCATGGGGGTCATCGGACCCAACGGCGCGGGCAAGACGACCCTGTTCAAGATGATCGCGGGCGACGTCCCGCCCTCGGCGGGCACCATCGAGCTGTTCGGGCGCGACGTCACCCGCCTGAGCACCGCCCGGCGGGCGCGTCTCGGTGTGGGGCGCACCTTCCAGGTGTCGAACCTCTTCCGCGAGATGAGCGTGCTCGACAACGTGCGGGTGGCCGCGCGCGGCGGCTCCGCCAAGGCGCGCGTCTTCTGGCGTACGCAGGGCATCAGCGACGAGGTGAGCCGCGCCTCCATGGAGATGCTGGACTCGGTCGGGCTCTACGGCCGCCGCGACGACACCGTGGCCGACCTCTCGCACGGGGAGCAGCGTCAGCTGGAGATCGCCATGGCGCTGGTCACCGAGCCGCGCCTGCTGCTGCTGGATGAACCGGCTGCGGGCCTCTCGGCGGTCGAACGCACGACGCTCCGCCGCCTCATCGAAGAGCTTCCGCGCACCCTGCCGATCCTCCTCATCGAGCACGACATGACGCTCGCCCTGGGTCTCACCGACCGTGTCATGTGCATGGAGAACGGCCGTCACATCGTGACCGGGACGCCGGAGGAAGTCCGCGAGCATCCCGTCGTCAAGGAGATCTACCTGGGAAGGCGTGACAAGAAGTGACTCTTTCGGTCTCGGGTCTGCGCGCCGGATACGCCACCGCGCAGGTTCTCAACGGCGTGGAATTCACCGTGGGCGACGGGCAGAGCGTCGCGCTCCTCGGTCGCAACGGCATGGGCAAGACCACCCTCGTGCGCGCGATCTGCGGCCTCCGGCCTCCCGCCGTGACCAGCGGCACGATCGTGTACGACGGCGTGGACATCACCAAGCGGCCGAGCCATCTCATCTCCCGCGCGGGCATCGCCCTGGTGCCGCAGGGGCGGCGCGTGTTCGGGTCGCTCACCACGCTGGAGAACCTCAAAGTCGTGCCGCGTCGCCGGCAGACGAAGCTCGAGCCCTGGAGTGTCGAGCGCGTTTTCGAGTTCTTCCCGCGGCTGGCGGAGAGGTCGGGGTCGATGGCCCGGTCGCTGTCCGGCGGCGAGCAGCAGATGCTCGCCATCGGCCGAGCGCTGATGACCAACCCGTCGCTGCTGATCATGGACGAACCGAGCGAAGGCCTCGCCCCCAGCATCCTCGATGTCATCCAGGACCGCCTCGCGGGCCTGCGCGCCTCCGGACTGTCCATCCTGATCGCCGAGCAGAACGTCGACCTCGCCCTCGACATCGCCGAGCAGGTGATCGTCATCGACGACTCCGGCACCATCGCCTGGTCGGGCCTTCCCGCGGAGCTTCGGGCGGACGACGAGCTGCTCGAACGTCACCTGAGCATCTGAAGGCTCTGCCGTGCCCGCTCTTGCTCTCCCTCTCGTCGACCTCGTCCTCCGCGGCGGGCGCATCGCCACCTTCGCCGACCCCGGTTCCGGACCGGCCGAGGTCGAGGCGATCGCGATCGCCGGCGGCCGCGTCGTGGCGGTCGGGTCCGACGCCGAGCTGGCTCCCTACGCCGAACTCGCTTCACGCGTCATCGACCTCGGGGGGCGCCGCGCGCTTCCCGGCCTGAACGATTCGCACATCCATGCCGTTCGCGGCGGCGTCTCGTGGGCCGGCACGATGCACTGGGAGGACGTCCGCTCGGTCGGCGAGGCGCTCCAGCGCGTGCGCGACGAGGCGGCCCGGCGCGGTCCGGGCGCGTGGGTCAGCGCCATCGGGGGCTGGCATTCCAGCCAGCTCGCCGAAGGGCGCGCGCCGACCCGCGCGGAACTGGACGACGCCGCCCCCGACAACCCGGTGTACCTGCAGGAGCTCTACGACCGGGGCATCCTGAACACCGCCGGGTTGCGTGCCGCCGGCCTCCCCGACGGCACCGGTGAACTGCACGGCATCCGGGAGTTCGGCGGACCCACCGCGCTGGCTCTCGCCGACGTCGGCGACCCCGAAGACGGCGTGCGGCAGATGTTCGCCGCTTTCGCCGCGTACGGGCTGACCGGGGTGGTGGATGGCGGCGGGCTCATGGTGACCCCCCGGGACTACGACCCGCTGTACGCCGTGTGGCGACGGGGCGACCTCGACGTGCGCGCCCGCTTGTACATCTCCGCGTGGACGCGTGGCGGGGAGGTCGAGAACATCGACCGCCTCACGACCCTCGTGCAGCCCGGTAGCGGTGACGGGATGCTGCGGGTCAGCGGTGTGGGTGAGATCCCGCACCTCGGCTGCCACGACATGGAAGGCTTCGAGGCGCTCGAGATCGCCGAAGCGCCGTACCGCGAGCTCGTCGACATCGTGCGCCTGTGCGTGCAGCGGGGGTGGCGGATGAGCGTGCACGCCGTGCTCGATGCGACCCTCGGACGCATCCTCGACGCCTGGGAAGAGGTCGAACGGGAGAGCGGGGGAGTGGCCGGCGCCGGGTTCTCCATCGTGCACGCCGACGAGGCGTCGCGGGGAAACCTGGAGCGCCTGGCGCGGCTCGGGGCGGGCGTGCTCGTGCAGAACCGGCTCCTGCTGAAGGGCGGCGACTACGTCGACGCCTGGGGCGAGGAGGCCACCGCCTCGGCGCCTCCGCTCGGAGACCTCCGCGAACTCGGCATCCTCGTCGGTGCGGGCACGGACGCAACCCGTGCCAACTGGTATTCGCCGTGGGCGTCGATCTGGTGGCTCGTGACCGGGGGCACCCTCAGCGGACGCGGTGTGCGCGACGAGCGTCACCGGCTCTCGCGGGCCGAGGCGCTCGCCGCCTACACGCGCGACGCCGCGTGGTTCACCGGAGAGCAGGGCCACCGCGGCAGGCTCCTCCCGGGCTTCGACGGAGATGTCTGCGTCCCCTCTCTCGACCCGTTCACGTGCGCGGAGGACGCCCTCCCTGATATCCGCAGCGACCTGACCGTCCTGGCCGGTCGCATCACCCACGATGCCGGAACGCTCAACGCAGAGCGGCCGGAAGGAGACGAATCGCCATGACCGCGGTCCCCGAACCCCGACGCGTCGGCAACGCCGAGATCATCCACCATGAGGGGTACGACGATCAGATCGTCAGCCCCTTCGTGCCCGCCATCCGCACCGTGTCCAACGCGCGGCTCGTCTTCATCAGCGGCGTGACGGGTGCGCCCGTGTACCACGACCACCCGCACGTGCCCGCCGTGTTCGATGCGATGCCGATGGATGCTGCGGGCCAGGTGCGCAACGCCTTCGACCATCTCGACCTCGCCCTCCAGGCGGCGGGATGCCAGCGCCAGGACGTCGTCAACATGATCCGGTTCTTCACCGACGTGGACTCCGACCAGGACGTCGTGAACGCGCATCAGGCGGCGTGGTTCGGCGGCCACATCCCGACGAGCTCTACCGTGCAGGTGACCCGGCTGGCGACAGACCCGCGACTGCGTTTCGAGTTCCACGTCGTCGCCGCCGCCCCCGCGTGACGCGCGCCCGACCCACAGCTTGATTCCCCCGGTGCCGGCGTTCGCCGGCATCCCCCGCCTCCGGCAGCGCCGGAACATTCAGAAGGAGACGACATGACGGACAGCAAGCCCACAGTGGGGTGGATCGGCGCGGGCCGGATGGGCACGCAGTTGGCGACCCGGCTGCTGACGGCGGGCTACGACGTCGCCGTGTACAACCGCACCCGCGCGAAGGCGGAACCGCTCGCCGAACTCGGGGCGACGATCGTCGACCGCCCGGTGGAGCTCGCCGGACGGGATGTGGTGTTCGTGATGGTCTCCGCGTCCAAGGACCTCGAACAGGTCATGCTCGGCGACGGGGGTCTCCTGACCGATCCCGAGCGGGCCCCGAAAGCGATCGGCGACTCCTCCACGGTCTCCATGGAGATGAGCGCGCACATCCGTGCGGCCGCCGAGGAACGCGGGGTCGGCTTCCTCGCGACGCCCGTGTCGGGCAACCCGAAGGTGATCGCCGCGGGCAAGCTCACCGTCGCCGCATCCGGGCCTCGGGAGGTCTTCGACCTCGTCCGGCCGCTGCTGGAGACGTGGGGTCGCGGGGTGACGTACGTCGGCGAGGGGGAGGCTGCCCGCATCGTGAAGATCGCGCACAACGTCTTCCTCGGTGTCGTCATCCAGAACATGATCGAGATCACGCTGCTCGCCGAGAAGGCAGGGGTGAAGCGGGCCGACTTCCTCGAGTTCCTCAACGACTCGGTCATGGGCTCGCCCTACAGCCGGTACAAGTCGCCGGCACTGGTCAACCTCGACTTCGCGCCCACGTTCACGCCGGTGCTGCTCCTCAAGGACCTCGACCTCGGACTCGCAGCGGCGCGGGAGCTGGGCGTCGTCATGCCGGTGACGGCCGTCACGCGTGAGATCGTGGCGACCGAGGTCAACGCGGGCAACACGGAGCAGGACTTCGCCTCGATGATCCTGCGCGCAGCGGCGGCGTCGGGGATCGACCTGCAGGCCGAGAACGTCGGAGTCGATGACGGGCTGGAGCCGCAGTCATGACGCACGCGTCCGGCTCCGGTCACGACCACGGCGGCTCGCCGGGGCGGCGCTTCGAGCGGCCCTCGGCGCGTCCGCCGGGGGTGCGGCCGATCGGCGCACCCGGCCAGAACGGCGTCGACTACGAGCGGCGGGTCGACTTCGACCGGTTGCGGTCGTATCGGCTCGGCCGGGCTCAGGCGGCGCTGGAGGCCAGTGACTGCGGAGCTTTCCTGCTGTTCGACTTCTACAACATCCGCTATACGACCCAGACATGGATCGGCGGGGCGCTCGGCGACAAGATGATCCGCTACGCCCTGCTGATGCGCGGGCGCGACCCGATCCTGTGGGACTTCGGCTCGGCCGTGCGCCACCATCAGCTCTACTCCGACTGGGTGCCCGACGAGAACTACCGGGCCGGGTTCCTCGGGTTCCGCGGTGCGGTGGACCCCGAAGGCGGTGGCCTCATGCGCGACGCGGTCGCCGAGATCGTGTCGCTGCTGAAGGAGGAAGGGCTCGCGGATGCTCCGGTGGGCCTCGACATCGTCGAGCCGCCGTTCCTCTTCGAAATGCAGCGGCAGGGGCTCCGGATCGCCGACGCGCAGCAGGCGATGCTGGATGCCCGCGTCATCAAGAACGCCGACGAGATCCTGCTGCTGAACCAGGCCGCCGCCATGGTCGACGGCGTCTACCAGGACATCGCCGAAGCCCTGAAGCCGGGGGTGCGCGAGAACGAAATCGTCGCACTCGCCAACAAGCGTCTCTACGAGTACGGCAGCGACCAGGTCGAGGCGGTCAACGCGATCTCGGGTGAGCGGTGCAATCCGCATCCGCACAACTTCACCGACCGCATCATCCGGCCAGGCGACCAGGCGTTCTTCGACATCATCCACTCCTTCAACGGGTACCGCACCTGCTACTACCGCACCTTCGGGGTCGGCTGGGCCACCGCGAGCCAGCAGGATGCGTACAAGCAGGCCCGCGAGTGGATGGATGCGGCGCTGGATGCGATCCGGCCCGGAGTCGGGTCGGACCAGGTGGCGGCGGTGCTGCCGCGGGCCGAGGACTTCGGCTTCGCGAACGAGCTGGCTGCATTCGGACTGCAGTTCGCGCACGGCCTGGGGCTGGGCCTGCACGAGCGACCGATCATCTCGCGGCTGAACTCGATGAAAGATCCCGTCGAGCTGCGCCCGGGCATGGTGTTCGCGATGGAGACCTACTGCCCCGCATCAGACGGGATCTCGGCCGCACGCATCGAGGAGGAGGTCGTCGTCACCGACTACGGCATCGAAGTGCTCACCAAGTTCCCCGCACAAGATCTTTTCGTGGCGAATCCCTACTGACCCGCTGGGTAAAGTTCGTTCAGCGGAAGGACACACATGACAGCGGTACTGGGCGGACGAATCCGCGAGGCGCGGCAGGCGCGCGGACTGTCTCTGCGGGCCACCGCGGCGGCGGCATCCATTTCACCCAGCCTGTTGTCACAGGTCGAGACCGGAAAGGTGCAGCCGTCGGTCAGCACGTTATGGGCGATCGTGACCGGCTTGGGTCTGTCGGTGGACGACGTCTTGCGTGACACACCTGTCGCGCCGGAGTCGCCCGCCCCGGCCGCTGCCGCCCGTCGGTCCGCCCTCGGGGAGCCGGTGCAGCGCCGCGAGGATGCGCCGGAGATCTCCATGACCAACGGCGTGACGTGGCGCGGGCTGGCGGTATCGGGCCCGGGGGTCGATGCGGTGCACGTGACGTATCAGCCGGGGGCGGCGAGCTCGCTCGATGACAGTCACATGCGGCACGAAGGCGTGGAGTTCGGTTATATCGTGCGGGGTGAGCTGACGCTCAAACTCGACTTCGACACCTACGTGCTCCGGGTGGGCGACTCGTTCAGTTTCGACTCGATGCGCCCGCACCTCTACCTCAATGAGTCCGGCGCGGTCGCCGAGGGGGTGTGGTTCGTCACGGGGCATGCGCGTCCGGCCTCGTCCGAGCCCGAGGCGGCCGGGGAGCTCCGCGATGCCGTCGACGTGCTGGATGCGATGAGCCGACTGTCGGGACGGAACTGACGCGTGGCCGACCTCGACACCCCGTGGGATCTCGTCGGGGAGCGCGTGCGGGCGTCGCGGATCGCGGCGGGGATCACCGTGCGCGAGCTGGCACGGCGGATCGGGCTGTCGGCCAGCCATGTGTCGCAGGTGGAGCGGGGCCTCGGGGCCTTCAGCGTCCCCGCCCTCTACGCCGTGGCGAGCGAACTCGGCGTGGCGATGAGCGATCTCCTCTCCGCGCCCGACGCGTCCGCCGCACCCCCTGCGCCCGAGGGCGCGCGCGACCTGGTGTCGGAGGGCATCGTGCAGCGGGCCGAGAACCACCCGACGATCAAGCTCAGTTCGGGTCCGCGGTGGAGCCGCCTCACGGCGGTGGGTGAGCCGGATGCGGAGTTCCTCGAGGTGATCTACGCTCCGGGCACGGCGGCGCCGCCTGAGCACATCCATCACGCAGGCCGCGAGTACGGCATCGTGCTGACCGGAACGCTCAGCGTGGAGGTGGCCGGGGCGACGGCGCAGCTGAGGCCCGGGGACTCGATCGTCTTCGAGTCGCGCCAGCCGCACCGGTTCTGGAACGACTCCGACACCGAGGTGCGGGCGATCTGGTTCGTGCGCGACCGTGACTCCGCCGGCCCTCTCCCGCACGGCTGATCCGCCTGTCGACTCGCCATCATGCGTGCGGTTTCGCCGTTTCAGGACCGATCTTGGCGAGTCGACGCACCGGCAGCCCGATCAGCGCGTGCGAGCGGGCTCGGCTTCAGCGAGCTGCAATCCCCGGTCTTCCTCGACATGCAGGTGCGTCGATTCACGCCGCACGCGCCGAACTGCGGTCCGATCTCTCGGACATCCACACCTTCCGCACTGTCGAGTCGCCACAAACCGTCCGGATTTCCGGCGAATCGCGACGGATTGTGGCGAGTCGACGGTTACGAACGGGCGCGAAGAAGACGGCGGATGCGGGCGATGAGCGCCGGGCGGTCGTCGAAGTCGCGCGCCGTCACCACGGTGACGCGGTATCCGAGCGACTCGAGCTCCGCCCGCCGCGACATATCGCGGCTCCATTGGTCCCGATCGCGGTGGTAGTCGCCGTCGTACTCGACGATCAGTCCTGCCTCCCGGTAGAGCATGTCGACGCGAGCGACGAACCGGCGGCCGTCGAAGATGTCGACGTTGCATTCCGGCGCCGGGAGACCGGCCTGGAGAAGAAGTACGCGCAGCTCGGACTCACGGGGCGACTCCGCGCGCGACGAGCTCCACTCCAGCGCCAGCGGCCGCTGGGCGGCACCCCGGCTCCGCCCGACTCGACGGTGCGCACGTTCGAGCGCGTCTCGCGTGCACAGCGGATCACGCCGATACAGGAGCCGATCGGTGACGGCGATGAGCTGGCCGAGTCCGAGTACGCCCGCCAACTCGCACCACGTCCGCTCGGGTGACGTGCAGCGCATGCCCCGCACCGAGACCACGTCCCCCGGCTCGACGACGAGAGCGCGGCCGCGCACACCGGGGCGTCGGATGCGGTTGTGTTCGAGGGGGACGCCGACGAGCGGCTCCGTCAATGCCCGCTCCTGAAGCGGCCCGGGAAGTGGCAGCCCGAGGACGATCCCGGCCGTCGCTCCGCACACGAAGGCGTGCCCCGGGAGCGCCGCCAAGAGCAGCCGAAGCCGCTCTTCGTCCTCGAGCGCCCGTGACGTGCGCGTGCCCCAGAAGGGAGACTCGAGGGCTCTCGAGCGCATCCGCCCCTCCGACAGCCCGAACGCCCGCCCGTCGGCGACGGTGAAGGCGGCGGGCAGGTCAGAAGGTGGCAGCATCCCGCCAGCGTGCGCTCGCGGCCTCGCCCGTGGCGGCGCCGGCGGGGTGCCTGTGCACTATCCCGTGGCATCCGCCCCTGGGGAGGAGAAGTCCCTCCGTCGAGTCGCCAACAACCGTTCGAATTTTCGCTGGAACGCGACGGATGCTGGCGACTCGACAGGAGGGGGGTCGGGAGGGGTCAGGCGACCCAGACGGTCTTGAGGTTGCAGAACTCGCGGATGCCCTCGGCCGAAAGCTCACGGCCGAAGCCCGAGCGCTTGATGCCGCCGAAGGGGAGCTCGGGGTACGAGATCGTCATGCCGTTGATGAAGACGGCGCCCGACTCGATGCCGCTGATCGCCGCATCGATCTCGGCCGCATCCGTGCTCCAGAACGCCGACCCCAGGCCGAAGTCGAGCACATTGGCGATCTGCAGGGCCTCGTCGAGGGACGAGACCTTGTAGAGGGATGCGACGGGGCCGAAGGCCTCCTCGGCGAACAGGCGCATGTCGGTCGTGATGCCGGCAACGACCGTGGGCGGGTAGAACCAGCCCTCGCCGCCCGGGCGCTCTCCGCCGGCGAGGATGTCGGCGCCCTTCGCCCGCGCGTCGTCGACGAGCTCGAGGATGTCGCGGAGGCCCGACTCGCTGGCGAGGGGTCCGATCTGCGTCGACTCGTCCGCGGGGTTCCCGAGCACGAGGGCCGACATCCGCTCGGCGAATCCCGCGGCGAAGGCGTCGTAGACGTCTTCGTGCACGATGAAGCGCTTGGCGTTGATGCAGGCCTGACCGTTGTTCGACGTGCGGGCCGAGACCGCCGTGGCGATCGCACCGTCGAGATCCGCGGAGGGCATGACGACGAAGGGGTCGGAGCCGCCGAGTTCGAGCACGACCTTCTTCAGCACATCGCCCGCGGTGCGGCCCACGGCGCGGCCGGCGCCCTCGGATCCGGTCAGTGTCACCGCGGCGATGCGCGGGTCGCGGACGACCGCTTCGACACGGGAGGAGCCGACCAGGAGGGTGGCGAACGCGCCCTCGGGGAACCCCGCACGCGTGAACAGCTCACCGAGGTACAGCGCCGAGCGCGGCACGATCGAGGCGTGCTTGAGCAGCCCGGTGTTTCCGGCCATGAGCGCGGGCGCGGCGAAGCGCACGACCTGCCAGATCGGATAGTTCCACGGCATCACGGCCAGCACGACGCCGAGCGGCTCGTACCGCGCGCCGGCCGCGGATGCTCCCACGACGCCCGGGTTCTCCAGCCACCGCGGGGCGAGGAACTCCTCCGCGTGATCGGCGTAGTACCGCATCCCCCGCGCCGACTTCGCCACCTCTCCGCGAGACTGCGCGATGGGCTTTCCCATCTCCGCGGTGATCGCGGCGGCGACCTCCTCGGCCTCGGATTCGAGCAGGTCGGCGGCGGCCCGCATCCAGGTGGCCCGCGCCTCCCAGCCGGCCTCGGCGAGCGCGGGAACGGCGGCCGATGCGGCGGCGAGCTTCGCCTCGACGGCGTCGTCGTCGTCCTCCTCGAAGATGCCGAGTTCGGCTCCTGTGGCGGGGTTGACACTGCGGATGGTGGGCACGGCGGCGCCTCTCAGAATGCGGTGGGGGAAGGGGGTGGGAAAGCTCAGATGAGGATGCTGAGCGGATTCTCGATGCGGCGCTGGAACGCGGCGAGCCACTCGGCGGCGATGGCACCGTCGAGGACGCGGTGATCGGCCGAGAGTGTCACGGTCATCACCGAGCCCACGGTCAGCTCGCCGTCGGATCCGACGACCGGCATCGGGCGCGCGGCGCCCACGGCGAGGATGCCGGACTGCGGCGGGTTCAGGATGGCGCTGAACTGCGCCGTCCCGTACATGCCCAGGTTCGACACCGAGAAGCTCCCGCCCTCCAGCTCATGCTGGCGGAGGCGGCCCGCACGAGCACGCTCGGCGAGGTCGGCGACGGTGGCGCTGATCTGCGACAGCGGCAGCCGCTCCACGCCCCGGATGACCGGTGTCGTGAGTCCGCCCTCGGTGGCGACGGCGACGGCCAGGTCGACGCCGGTGAAGTGGCGGATGCTGTCGTCATTCCAGATCGCGTTGGCGGCGGGAACATCGACGAGAGCGGCAGCGACGGCCTTCAGCACGAAGTCGTTGACGGAGATCTTGCGCGGCGCCGACTCGTTGACGCTCTTGCGAAGCTCCAGGAGCGCATCCACGCGGCAGTCCGCGACGAGATAGAAGTGCGGGACCGTCGACTTGCTCTCGGTGAGACGCCGCGCGATGGTGCGCCGCATCCGATCGACCGGCACGTCTTCGTAGGTCGCGGCTCCCTCGGCGGACGAGGCGGGCGCCTTGGGGGCGGCCGGAGCTGCAGGCGCCTGGGCGGTGGGCTCGGCGGCGGCCGTCTCGGCCGGAGCCTTCGCGAGGTGGCGCTCGAGGTCGCGCCGGACGATCCGTCCGTGCGGTCCGGTGCCGGAGATGTCGGCGAGGGGCACACCCTTCTCCGCCGCGAGGCGCCGAACGAGCGGGCTGGCGAACAGTCGCTCGCCGGAGGCTCCCGCGTCGTCTTCGGTGTCCGCGGATGCGGGATCCGCTCCGGTGCGCACTCCGGATCCGTCCATCGGGTCGGGCTCCGGGTCGCCGGGGGCTTCCTCGGCCGGGGGCTGGGCTGCGGTGCCCGCCGACGATGATCCGCTCGGCGCGCGCTCGGCGGCGGGAGCGGGATCTGCGGCGGCGACGCCGGCGGCGCGCAAGGCGTCGTCGATCGCGTCGGCTCCTTCACCCTCGGCGACGAGCACGATGATGGCGTCGCCGACGGCGACATTGTCGCCCGCCGGAACGAGGAGGCGCCCGACCGTGCCGGCCGCTTCCGCGGACAGCTCGACGGTCGCCTTGTCGGTCTCGATCTCGGCGAGGGTCTGGCCCACCGCGACGGTGGCGCCTTCCTCGACGAGCCAGGACTGGATGGCGGCTTCGGTGGCGCCGGCCATCACTTCGGGCATGCGAATGATCTCAGCCATGTCAGGCTCCGAATCCGGCGCGGACGGCCTCGAGGGCGGCGACCACTTCTTCAGTGCGGGCGATGGCGGCGCGCTCCAGCACCCGGGAGATGCTGGGGGATGCTTCGCCGCCGGTCACCCGCGCGATGGGCTGGTCGAGGTAGTCGAAGTAGCGACGCTGGATCTCGTCGGCGAGCCATCCGCCGTACGACGTCCCCTGTGCGCCCTGTTCGACGATGAGCACCGCGTTGGTCTTGCGGATGCTCTCGCCGAGAGTGTCCCAGTCGATCGACGCGCGGTCGAGCCAGCGCAGGTCGATGAGCTCGGCGTCGATGCCCGTCTGCTCGATCGCCTCGGCGGCGTGGTCGACCATCGAGAGGTAGCTGATCACGGTGACCTCCGCGCCCTCGCGGACGACGGCGGCGCTTCCCGGCGGGATGATGTAGTCGAGGTCTCCCTCGGGCACCTCATCGGCCTTGCCGTACAGATCGACGTGCTCGATGACGAGCACCGGGTCCTGCAGGGCGAGCGCGGCGTTCATGAGACCGACGTAGTCGCGGGCGTTGGATGCGGCGACGATGCGCCATCCGGGGCTGGTGGCGAAGATGCCGGCGGGGTCCATGAGGTGCTGCGAGCCGTAGCCCGAACCCATCGCGATCTTGGTGCGGAGCACGAGCGGCACGGGGTTCTCCCCGCCGAACATGTGGCGCGCCTTGCCGATCTGGTTGAACACCTGGTCGGCGGCCACCCACATGAAGTCGGGGTACATGAACTCCACGACCGGGCGGAACCGGCCGTCCAGTGCCAGTCCGCCGCCGAGACCGACGAACGCGTTCTCGCTGATCGGCGTTCCCATCACGCGGTCGGGACCGTACTTCTTCGCCAGCCCCTTGGTCGCGCCGTTCGTGCCGCCGTTGAGCTTGTGGACGTCTTCGCCCATGACGACGATGCGCGGGTCTTCCTCCATGCGGCGGTCCATGACCTCGGCCACCGCGTCGACGAACTTCACGGGGCGGGTAGCGGCGCCGGCCTCGAGGCGGGGGAGACCCTCCAGCTCGCTGGCATCGCCGCGCACGCCGACGTTGACGAAGGTCGTCTCGGGCCACAGCTCGGGACGGATGCGGCGCTTGCCGGGGCGGTCGGGGTCGGCCTCCACGAGGGCGTTCACGGCGGCGGTCATGGCCTCCTGGACGCGCGTGCGCAGCGCTGCGACAGCCTCGTCGTCGATCAGGCCGCGGTCGCGCATGCGACTCGCGGTCAGGTCGAGCGGGTCGCGGGCACGCCAGGACGCTTCTTCTTCCTTCGTGCGGTAGCCGAAGGCGCTGCCGGGGTAGGGGCCGTTCTGGTGGAAGAAGCGGTAGACCTCTGCCTCGATGACGGCGGGGCCTTCGCCCGACCGCATCCGCTCGGCTGCCTCCTGCGTGGCGAGGTACACCGCGAGCGGGTCCATGCCGTCCACGCGCCAGGAGGGGATGTGGAAGCCCTGCCCGCGGACGGAGAACCGCGTGTCCGCGGTGATCTCGTCGGCGCGCGTGGACACCCCGTACATGTTGTTCTCGATGAAGAAGGCCACCGGCAGCTTCCAGGTCGCCGCGAGGTTCATCGACTCCAGAACCGACCCGATCTGCGCGGCGCCGTCGCCGAAGTAGTTGATCGTGAGGTCGGTGTCGGTCGCACTGCTGTGCTTCTGCGCCCAGGCATTGCCTGCCGCCATGGGAGCGCCGCCGCCGACGATCGCGTTCGTGCCGAGAGCGCCGGCTTCGAACCACTGCAGGTGCATCGAGCCGCCGCGGCCCCGGCAGTAGCCCTGGGCCAGACCGAGGATCTCGGCGAGCGTGCGCTGGAGCACGGTCTGGATGTCGTCGTCCACGGGGTTCGCCGGGTCGATGGTGCCGCCGCTGACGTGCGTGAGTGCCTTCGCGAGGAACTGGTGGTGCCCGCGGTGCGAGCCGTTCACGCCGTCGCTGGAGCGGAGCCCGACGATGGAGCCGACGGCGCCACCTTCCTGCCCGATGCTGGAGTGAGCCGGGCCGTGCACGAGGCCTTCGCCGGCCAGTTCGAGCACCGACTCCTCGAACGCACGGATCAGGTGCAACTGGCTGAGCATCGTGCCCAGCAGTGCGGGGTCCGCTGCGTTCCAGTCGTCCTTGGTCGTGGAGAGTTCGATCCAGTCCACGCCGGTCGAAAGTTTCTTGCGCTCAGGCATCTTCGCCTCATCCCATCCCGCGGCCCATGTGGCCGGTCCGCTTCTTCGAGAGTAAGGGAGGATTTGATCCAATTCAAGGGGTGAGCCGAGAACAGTTCGCGAGAACTCTGGGCAGATGGCGCACAAATGGATACGATGTGGTCACCAGTCGACGAGGAGGTCGCGTATGACTCAGGACAACAGCCCCGGAATCCCGGGCCTGCGAGGATCGGATCACATCGGCATCACGGTGCCCGACCTCGACGAGGCGCACACTTTCCTCGTCGACGTCCTCGGAGCCGAGTACATCTACACCCTCGGTCAGAAGAGCGCCGAGGACGATTGGATGCAGGTCCAGCTCGGCGTGCATCCGCGCACCGTCATTCGCGAGATCCGCTTCTACCGCCTCGCGACCGGTGTGAACATCGAGACGTTCCTTTACGACTCCGCCGATGGGCAGAACCCGCAGCCGCGCAACAGCGACATCGGCGGGTACCATCTGGCCTTGTACGTCGATGACATGGATGCCGCGGTCGAGTATCTGCGCGCATCCGGTGTCGAGGTGATGGGGGAGCCGGTGGCCAGCGCGCAGGCGGCTCTCGGGCAGCGGTGGGTGTACTTCCGCGCTCCGTGGGGGCTGCAGTTCGAGCTCGTCAGCTATCCCGGCGGCAAGGCGTACGAGGCGGACGCGCCGCGTCTGCTGTGGAAGCCCACCGACCCGACTGCGTGAGAGGACCCGTGATGGCTGCTCCGCGTGCGGGCGTGCACGGCGCCACCGGCGCCCGGATCGCCGCGACCCTGCGCGACGCCATCCTCGACGGCGAGTACGCCCCGGGCGAGCGCATTCGTCAGGACGACCTCGCCGAGCGTCACGGTGCGAGCCGGCTCCCCGTGCGCGAGGCGTTGCGGATGCTGGAGGCCGAGGGTCTCGTCACCCTCGTCGCCAACACCGGGGCGTGGGTCTCCACGCTCGGCGCCGGAGAATGCCAGGAGCTGTACCTCGTCCGCGAGCGGCTCGAGCCGCTGCTGCTGAAGATGAACGTCGAGCTGGTCACCGACGACGAGATAGAGCGGCTCCAGCTGCTCGCCGATCGCATGGAGGAATCCGCCGACGTCGAGGAGTTCCTGGCGCTGGACCGCGAATTCCACCTCCTGGGAATCGACCACGTCGACACCAGCGTGCTGACCGACCTCGTCAAGAGCCTGTGGAACCGCACGCAGCACTACCGGCGCGCCGCGACGCGGCTGTTCTGGAGTGAAGGCGACCGCGGCGTGCACCACGACCACCAGCTGCTGGTGGGCGCGCTCCGTCGGCGTGACGCCGACGACGCCGAGATGCTGTTGGCGCAGCACATCCGCCGCAGCCGCCTCGAACTGACGCGGCATCCCGAGGTCTTCGACCTTCCCGCATAGCGGTGCCGTGCGCGGCCCCGCGCACCGATGCCAGAGGCCCAGGTCGCGTGGTGACCTGGGCCTCTGGCATCGGGTTTCAGGCGATCAGGTGTCGATCGCCCTCCCCGCGGAGGTGCGCCCGGTTGGGCGCGTCGGTATTACTTGGTGGTCGCCTTGGCAGCCTTCTCGATCGTCTTCGCGGTCTCCTTGGCGTGCGAGATGAACGCGACGTGCGATCCCTTGACCTCGGAGGTCTGGGCTCCGATGTTCTCGGCGAAGTAGCGCTGGGCGACGGGGGAGACGGCCTTGTCCTGCGTGGAGACCTGGTACCAGCTCGGGATGGTCTTCCACGCCGGCTCGCCGGACTTCTCGGTCATGCTCAGGGACGCGGCGGGACGCTGAGTGACGGCCATGCGTGCGGCGTCCTTCTTGGGCAGGTCGGCGGCGAAGATGTCACGGAACCGCGTCGTGTTGATGAGCGACTCGGTGTCGCCGCCGGCGATCGGACGCGAAACGAGGTCCTTTGCCGGGTCCGCCACGCCGCCCGGGTACTTCACGGGGTCGAGGAAGTCGATGACGGCGTCTCCGGCGTCGGGCGCGATCGCGGCGATGTAGACGAGGGCCTTCACGTGCTCGTTGCCGGTCGCGGCGTTGGTGATGACCGCGCCCCCGTACGAGTGGCCGACGAGGACCACGTCGCCCGGGATGGACTCCAGGACGCTGCGGAGGTACGCGCTGTCGGAGGAGAGGCTGCGGAGGGGGTTGGCGACGGCTTGGACGGGGTAACCGTCGCGCTGGAGCTCGTCGATGACGTTGTTCCAGCCGCTGCTGTCGGCGAAGGCGCCGTGAACCAGGACGACGGTCGGCTTGGCGGTCGGCTTGGCGTTCGACGCCGGCTCCGCAGCGCTGGCGGCGCCGGCTCCGACGCCCACGGCCAGGGCCGCGGTCAGTGCGACGGCGGCTGCGGCGGCAAGCCGGCGGCCGGAGAACGAATGGGTCTTCATGGGGGATGTTCCTTCCTTGTCCTGCTCATCAGGTAGACGAACTAGTACCCCTACAATAGGGAGGACAACGGCGCGTCGCAAGCCCAAACTCCTGATTGGGGGAGATGCGCCCACGAAGGCAGCGTCGACGCCGTCGCGGGCGGTGCGACGGCGCCACGACGATGCGCGCGGGTCGCGCCAGCGCCGGAGCACCAAGCGGACGCCTGCACTCCGGGAGAGGGCCCGGCGTATTGCCGGGGACGCGGAGGTCAGCGGGTGAGGAGGAGGGCGTCGCCCTGGCCGCCGCCACCGCAGAGGGCGACGGCAGCCGTGCCGGAGCCGCGGCGGATGAGTTCGTGCACCGCGTGCACGACGAGACGATTGCCGGATGCTCCGATCGGGTGGCCGATCGCGATGCCGCCGCCGTGGACGTTCACGACGTCGTCCGACAGCCCCAGTTCTGCCTGCGAGCGGGCCACGACCGCGCCGAACGCCTCATTGATCTCGACGAACGCCAGGTCGGACGGCGCGATCCCCGCCCGCTCGCACGCCTGCGCGATCGCGCGTGCGGGTTGCTCGTGGAGGGAGTTGTCGGGTCCGGCGACCTGCCCGGTCGCGCCGACGACGGCCAGCACCTCCCATCCGTTCTCATCCGCGTGAGAGCGGGAGGTGACGACGACCGCCGACGCTCCGTCGGAGATCTGCGAGGAGTTCCCCGCGGTGATCGTGCCGCCCTCGGCGAAGGCCGGGCGCAGGCGGGAGAGAGTCTCCACCGTCGTATCGGGGCGCACGCCCTCGTCAGTGGTCACCACGACCGGCGCGCCCCTCCGCTGCGGGACCTCCACCGGCACGATCTCGGCGTCGAAGATCCCCGCCGCCTGGGCGGCTGCGACCCGCTGGTGCGAGCGGGCGGCGACGGCATCCTGCGCTTCGCGCGAGACGTCGAACCGCGCGTTGGCCCGTTCGGTCGACGCGCCCATGCTCTCGTGGTCGTACGCGTCGGTGAGTCCGTCGTACGCCATGTGGTCCAGCGCCTCGACCGAGCCGTAGGTCCACCCCTCCCTCGATCCCATCAGCAGGTGCGGCGCCCGCGTCATGGACTCCATGCCGGCGGCGACCACGACCCGCGCGTCGCCGGTGCGGATCATCCGCGCCGCGTCGATGATCGCGGTCAGCCCCGACAGGCACACCTTGTTCACCGCGGAGGCGTGCACCTCCCACGGGAGGCCCGCCGCGACGGCGGCCTGACGGGCCGGGTTCTGGCCCGCGCCGGCCTGCAGCACCTGCCCGACGAGCACCGCATCCACCGCGTCGGCGGGGATGCCGCCCTGTTCGAGCGCGCCGCGGATGGCGATCCCGCCCAGCTGCGTGGCGGTGAGCGCCGCCAGCTGGCCCTTCAAGCGGCCCTGCGGGGTGCGCGCCGCGGCCACGAGGACGATGTCGTCGGGAATCATCATTTCTGCTCCTGGGGGATGCGGACAAGCAACGGCGGTTCGGTGGCCGCCACAACATCTTCCACGCTCACGCCGGGTGCCGTCTCCACGAGGACGAGCCCCTCCGGGGTGACGTCGAGAACGGCGAGGTCGGTGATGATGCGGTCGACCACGCCCTTGCCGGTGAGCGGCAGGCTGCACGCATCCACGATCTTGGGCGAACCGTCTTTGGCGACGTGTTCCATGAGCACGATGACGCGGGCGGCGCCGTGCACGAGGTCCATCGCGCCGCCGGGGCCCTTCACCATCTTCCCGGGGATCATCCAGTTCGCGAGATCCCCGTCCCGCGACACCTGCATCGCACCGAGGATGGCCGCGTCGATCTTGCCCCCGCGGATCATGCCGAAGCTGAGTGCGGAGTCGAAGAAGGCCGTGCCCGGGAGGGTCGTCACCGTCTCCTTCCCGGCGTTGATGAGGTCGGGATCGACGGCATCCTCGGGAGGGTACGGGCCGACGCCGAGGATCCCGTTCTCCGACTGCAGCACCACCGTCACCCCGTCCGGCACGTAGTTCGGCACCAGCGTCGGAAGTCCGATGCCGAGGTTGACGTACGAGCCATCCGTGAGTTCACGCGCGGCGCGGGCGGCCATCTCCTGTCGGGTCAGCGCCATGTCACTTCCCTTCCGCGCGGACGGTGCGTCGCTCGATGCGTTTTTCGATGTCGGAGCCGACTCCCACGATGCGGTGCACGTAGACGCCGGGCAGGTGGATGCTGTCGGGCTCGAGCTCGCCGGGTTCGACGAGCTCTTCGACCTGGGCGATGCACACGCGGCCGGCCATGGCGGCGAGGGGGTTGAAGTTCCGCGCGGCCTTGTTGAACACGAGGTTGCCGTGGCGGTCGCCGCGGAGAGCGTGCACGAGCGCGAAGTCGGTGACGATCGCCTCCTCGAGGACGAACTCGCGCGGTCGCCCACCGAGGTCGAACGTGCGCACGTCCTTGACGGGCGAGGCGATCGCCACCCCGCCGGCGCCGTCGTACTTGCGGGGGAGGCCGCCTTCGGCCACCTGGGTGCCCACGCCGGTCTGGGTGTAGAACGCGGCGATGCCCGACCCGCCGGCGCGCAGTTTCTCGGCCAGGGTCCCCTGCGGGGTGAGCTCCAGCTCGAGTTCGCCGGAGAGGAACTGCCGTTCGAACTCCTTGTTCTCCCCGACGTAGGACGACGTCATCTTGCGGATGCGCTGAGCATTCAGGAGGATCCCGAGGCCCCAATCATCCACGCCGCAGTTGTTCGACACGATCGACAGGTCTCTCGTCCCCTGCGCCAGCAGGGCCTCGATGAGGGCGATGGGGTTGCCCGAAAGGCCGAAGCCCCCGACGGCGAGGGAAGCTCCGTCCGGGATGTCGGCGACGGCCTCGGCAGCCGAGGCCCACGTCTTGTCGATCACGTGGCACTCCTTCGTGTTCCCGGCGCAGCGATGCGCCGTCCTCCCATCCTGCGCGGCGTGCACGTTGCGGGCGACGTGTCGTGTTGCGATGTGGATGCCGTCGGTCGTAACGTCCATATGGTGGACGCATCCTCGGACCGTGGGGCGGTACCCGGCGCGCAGGCCATCGCTCGGGCCGCGCACCTGCTGCGCCTCGTGACGGCGGCCGGGGTCGAGGGAGCAGCGATCGGCACCCTCGCCGCGCGGGCCGACCTCACGCGGCCGACGGTGCACCGGTTGCTCACGGCGCTCCGCCGGGAGGGTCTGGTCGACCGGGACGACGCTACGGGACGGTGGATGCCGGGACCCGAGCTGTACCTCATGGGAACCGTCGCCGCATCCCGCTACGACATCACGCCGACCGCGCGCGACATCGTCCGCTCGCTGGCCGTGCGGACCGAGGAGAGCGCCTTCCTCTCCGTCCGCCGGGGGGACGAGACGGTGTGCCTCCTGCGCGAGGAGGGAAGCTTCCCGATCCGCTCGTTCGTGCTCGCGGAAGGGGTGCGCTTCCCGCTGGGCGTCGCATCCGCGGGCCTGGCGATCCTCGCCTTCCTCCCGCCCCACGATGTGGACGCCTACTTCGACCGGCACCCGGAGCTGGGGGACGCCTGGGGTGCACCGCACGGCGAGAAGCGTCTGCGCGCGCGGCTGCGGGAAACGCACGAACGGGGCTATGCGGTCAACCCCGGGCTCATCGTCGAGGGAAGCTGGGGGATGGGCGCCGCCGTGTTCAACCGGGAGGGCGAGCCGCAGTGGGCGCTGAGCCTCACAGGCGTGCAGTTCCGGTTCGGACCGGATCGTCTTGCCGAACTCGGGCGCACGCTCCTGGCCCACGCGCACCAGCTGACGACGCGCGTCGCGCAGCGCTGATCCTCGGTCCCCGGGTTCGTCACGGTGAGCGCAACCATGCGTAGGTGATCTCCGGACGGCCGGGCGCTCCGTAACGGGGCACCCGCGCGACCCGTCCGCTGTCCACGAGATGCTCCAGGTAGCGGCGCGCGGTGACCCGCGACATCCCTTCCGCTTCGGCGACCTCGGTCGAGGACAGCGGCGCCGCCGCTTCGCGGACGCGAGCGCCCACTGCCGTGAGGGTCTCCTCGGACAGGCCCTTCGGTAGTGGGGGAGGTGTGGCACGCAGCGCTCCCAGCAGCGCATCGACCTCCGACTGCGACGCCACGCCCTCGGCCTGGGTCATTCCGTCGACATACGCGCGGTACGACTCCAGGCGCTCGCGGAAGGCCGCGAAGGTGAAGGGCTTGATGAGGTAGTGCACCACCCCGGTGGAGACAGCCGCGCGCACGGTCGAAGCTTCCCGCTCCGCGGTCACCGCGATGATGTCCACCTGGGCGCCGTGCGCACGGGCCCGACGGGCGACGCCGAGGCCTCCGCCGTCGGGGAGCGTCAGGTCCAGCAGCACGAGGTCGATCCGGCGATCGGGATCGATGAGCGCGGGAAGAGCCGCGCGGGCACTGGAGGCGAGGCCGGCGACCTCGAACCCGTCCACTCGCGCGAGATAGGCCGCGTGCAGCTCGAGAGCGAGGGCGTCGTCGTCGACGATGAGCACGCGGATCATGCCGGTGCTCCCGGAAGCCGTACCTGCACACAGGTCGGCGGGCCCGAGATGCGCACGGAGCCCGCATGCAAGGCCACGATGTCGTGAACGAGGGCGAGGCCCACCCCGCGAGGCGCGGTGGCTGCGGCCGGCTTCGTCGTCGCGCCGAACGCGAACGGGTCGGAGAGCTCGGCTGGGAAGCCCTGACCGCTGTCCGTCACGGTGACCTCGGTCTCCTCGCCCACCTGGTGCATGCCGACCCGCACCCACCGGCCCTCGGCACCGGCGGACGCGGCGTCCAGGGCGTTGTCGACGAGGTTGCCGAGAACCGTCACCGCATCAGCAGGCGGCATCGCCACGATCGGCGGCGGATCGGAGATGTCGATCTCCATCGAGACCCCGCGCTCCGCGGCCTCGTCCAGTTTGGCCAGCAGGAGAGCGGCGATGACGGAGTCGCCGGTGTGGCCGACGAGGCGATCGGCCAGTCCCTGCCGATGGTCGGCGGACTCGGTGAGCAGCGCGCGGGCGTCCTCCACGCGATCCAGTTCGAGCAGGGCAAGGAGGGTGTGCAGCCGATTGCCATGCTCATGCGTTTGGGACCGGAGGGTCTCGGTCAGCGTCTGCACGCTGGCCAGCTCTCCTAGGAGCGCCTGCAATTCCGACCGGTCGCGCAGCGTCATCACGTGGCCCCGCTGCGGGGCACGTCGCCCCCGCAGATCGCGCGCCTCCTCCTGGTTGACGAGGAGGACACGGTCGCCCGTCATGACGGTCTCCTCGACCATGCGGCGCCCTTCCCGAAGCGCATCGCGAAGTTCCGCGGCGATCCCCGCCTCCTCCGGATCGAGCGTCACCAGTCCGCTGCGCGCCGGCGGAAGACCGAGGAGGTCGGCCGCCTCGTCATTGTAGAGACGGATGCGGCCCTCGCCGTCGGTGACGACGAGACCCTCCCGGATCGAGTGCAGCACGGTCTCGTAGTTCTCCACCATGCGCGTCAACTCGTCCGGCGTCAGTTCGCCCGCGACTCGTCGCGCAGACCGCCGCACGAAGACGGCGCCGAGGAGCCCGAGCCCGACGATCACGCCGGTCACCACGGCGATGAGCGGAACCCGTGGGGCAAGCTGCGCCTGAACGGAATCGAGGGTCTCGCCGACCGACACCAATCCCACCATCTCCCCGCTGTCCTGGATCGGCGCGATCGTGCGCACCGACGGACCGAGGGTGCCCTCGTACACTTCGGTGAACGTGCGGCCGGCGAGGGCGGGCGCGGTCGACCCGAGGTAGGGTTCCCCGATCTCCTCGGGGTTGCGGTGGGTCAACCGGATGCCGTCGGTGGTCATGACCGTGACGAACGAGACATCGGCGTCGGCCATCACCTGTTCGGCGATGCGCTGGAGGCCGGCAGAATCGCCGTCCGCGGTGAGGTCGGCCACGGCGGGTTCGTGGGCGAGCGTCTCGGCCACGGAGCGTGTCACGGCCTCGGCCTCGCGCTGTCCGGAATCGGCCAGTTGGAGGCCGAGGACGATCGAGAGCACCGCGCCGGTGGCCACGGCCGTCCCGAGCGCGACCAGCGCCAGCCGGCCTCCCACGGTGAGTCTCACAACCTCATCCTCCCGCGCCGCTTCGTCGCGCGCCGTGAACAATACGACCACAACTGGCCGCTGCACGCGGGCTGGTTCACAGTCGAGGCAGCACCGGCACCCCCGCCGGTCACGACGACGATGTTGGAAGAGGGGATAGGCGCTGATGGCTCTGTCACTCCGCACTGCACGTAACGGACGACCCCGAAGAAGGATCGATCGCAATCACTGGCTTTACATCGCGGTCCTCGTGGCCGTGGTGCTCGGCATCATCGTGGGGCTCGTCGCGCCCGATGTCGGGGTCGCCCTCGAGCCGATCGGCCAGGGTTTCGTGAGCCTGATCAAGATGATGATCGCTCCGGTCATCTTCTGCACCATCGTGGTGGGCATCGGATCGATCGCGAAGGCGGCGACGGTGGGGAAGATCGGGGGCCTGGCGCTCGGGTACTTCCTGATCATGTCGACGTTCGCGCTGGCCATCGGGCTCGTGGTGGGCAACATCATCCACCCCGGCGCCGGCCTGGACATCGGCGGAGCCGCATACGAGGTGGAGGGTGAGGCCGAGAGCACGGACGAGTTCCTCCTCGGCATCATCCCGACGACGTTCTTCTCCGCGTTCACCGGCGGGAGCATCCTTCAGGTCCTCTTCGTCGCACTCCTGGTCGGCTTCGCGCTCCAGCGGATGGGCGAGCGCGGAGCGCGCATGGTCGAGGCCGTCCGGGGCTTCCAGGTGCTCGTGTTCCGCATCCTGGGCATGATCTTGTGGCTCGCCCCGCTGGGGGCGTTCGGCGCGATCGCGGCCGTGGTCGGCAAGACCGGATTCCAGGCGATCGTGAGTCTGGGTGTGCTGATGCTTGCGTTCTACCTCACGTGCTTCCTGTTCATCGCGGTCATCCTCGGCACGCTCCTGTGGGCGGTGGCACGCATGAACGTGTTCCGCCTCATGGGCTACCTGGGCCGTGAATACCTGCTCATCGTGGGCACCTCGTCCTCCGAATCCGCCCTGCCCCGGCTCATCGCCAAGATGGAGCACCTCGGAGTCTCCCGTCCCGTCGTGGGCATCACCGTCCCCACGGGATACTCGTTCAACCTGGATGGCACGGCCATCTATCTGACGATGGCGTCGCTGTTCATCGCCACGGCCATGGGGCAGCCCATGTCCATCGGAGAGCAGATCGGCCTCCTCGTCTTCATGATCATCGCGTCGAAGGGCGCGGCGGGAGTCACCGGCGCCGGTCTTGCCACCCTCGCCGGGGGACTGCAGGCCTACCGGCCCGACCTTGTGGACGGCGTCGGCGTGATCGTCGGAATCGATCGGTTCATGTCGGAGGCGCGGGCGGTGACGAACTTCACCGGCAACGCGGTGGCCACGGTTCTGATCGGCCGGTGGACGAAGCAGTTCGACGCGGCCCGCTCACGCGAGGTGCTGGCCGGCCGCCTGCCGTTCGACGAGTCCATGCTCACCGGCGACCCGCATGGCGCGGCCGCGCAGGAACAGGACAAGGTCGGCGGCGACCCCGAGGGTGAGACCCCCGTGAACACCCGGGAGCTCGACGCATTCCGGGCGAAGGCAGCCGCAGCGGCGGCGAAGCCTGCCGAACGAGGCTGACGCTTGACGTTCATCCGGCCTACGGTGCTGCGGCGCCGCAGGCCGGATGCGTGTCTCACGGGCCTTTCAGGGATTGGAGGCGGAGCAGCAGCCCGGGCGCGGTCCGGTCGAAGCGCGATCGAGGCGCCGAGCACGGCGGGCAGTAGCTCCCGGCGGCGCGAGATCACGACCGTGACGACCGTGGCGGCGATGGTCGGCGGGCATTTGGGGAGGAGATGTGCGATGGGGAGGGCGGGATGTGGTGATTCGGCCCTCCCGAAGCGCCATCTCCTCCCGGAGTGCTCGGGACGTTCTCGGTCGGGTCCGAGTGGGGCCGTGTGGCTGCGTGGGGATGGTCGGCGGGGGATAGTCGGCGGGCGGTTGGGGAGGGGATGTGCGATGGGGAGGGCGGGACGTGGTGATTCGGCCCTCCCGAAGCGCCATCTCCTCCCGCAGTGCCATCTGCTCCGGAGTGCTCGGGGACGTTCGCGGTCGGGGCGAGTGGGGCCGTGTGGCTCGGCGGGCGGTTGGGGAGGAGATGTGCGATGGGGAGGGTGGGATGTGGTGATTCGGCCCTCCCGAAGCGCCATCTCCTCCCGGAGTGCTCGGGGAACGGCCGAATCGCGGACCCCCCGCCACGTCGCCGGGCTACGGGGCCGGGCGGCGGAACCAGCGACGGCGGCGGGGAGGGGAAGGGGATGCGGCGGCCGCAGCCGCGCGCGCATCTCGGCGCGCCTCCCATGCCGCAACCTCCGCCTCCACGTCGCGGGTCGGGGTGACGACGGGCGGACCGCCGAGTAGCTGGCGCCGGGCCTCGATGACACGGCGGTTGAAGTCTTCGACCGCCTCGCGCACGTCGGCCGCCCGGGTGAGGGCGTCCAGGCGCTCCGCCATCTCGGCGTGCTCGACGCGCAGCATCAGCGCCGGCGGTCCGAGTCCGGT
Source organism: Microbacterium sp. Z10_103 (assembly GCF_058310455.1). Taxonomy (NCBI): domain Bacteria; kingdom Bacillati; phylum Actinomycetota; class Actinomycetes; order Micrococcales; family Microbacteriaceae; genus Microbacterium; species Microbacterium sp. Z10_103. The sequence goes on along the minus strand of NZ_JBZEGK010000001.1, from coordinate 2,458,607 downwards.
GAGCTTCTCGTTGGCGATCTTGCGACGGATCCACCAGTCGGGGTCGTGGCTCTCGCCGAGCCCCGCCAGCGGCTTGCCCGCCCCGGGGAGGTTCTCGAACTCGCCTCGCCGCATCGCCTGCTGGATCGCCGTTTCCACGTACGCCGCCCGCTCGGCCGCCGTCGACCCTCGTTCGGGGGCCCCGGCCGGCGGGCTTTGGGCGAGGGCGGCAGCGTCCCCGGCCAGCGGGCCTTCGGCCAGGGCGGCAGCATCCTCGGCCGGCGGGCTTTCGGCCAGGGCGGCAGCATCCTCGGGCGACAGGCGCCCCGCGCGCGCTTCCTGCTCGAGGCGGTAACGCGCGGCCGCCTGCCTCGGGTCGTCGCTCATGCGCACCTCCGCAGGGTCTCCATCGAGCCTACGACGGGAGAAGAGGGCGGGGTCGGCCGGCGCGGGCCGCGCTAGGGTGAGCGGCGCAGCACGCAGGAAGGCGGGGGATGACCGAGGAGCCAGGTGCACGCCCGACAAGCGCAGGTCGCGTCGGCGTCCGCGATGTCGCCCGGGCAGCGGGCGTCTCTCCGCAGACCGTGTCGCGCGTGCTCAACGGGCACCTGAGCATCCGCGACGACACGCGGGCGCGCGTTCTGGCGGCTGTGGACGCACTCGGGTACCGCATGAACAACGCCGCCCGCGCGCTGGGAACGAGCACCACGCGGACCCTCGGCGTGGTGGCCTCGGATGCTGCGCTGTACGGCCCCTCCGCGGGGATCGCCGCACTGGAGACCGCGGCCCGGGCGCGCGGCAGGTGGATCGCCACCGCGTACGCCGACGCCGCCGACCCCGCTTCGGTGGTCGCTGCGCTCCAGCACCTCCTGTCGCAGGGGGTCGACGGCATCATCCTCGTCGCCGCGCACACGCGGACGAGTGAGGCCGTTGACGCTGCCCGGCCGGGGGTGCCGGTCGTCGCTCTGCACGGCGGCGCGGGGACCGATCGTCAAGCCGAGGGGGCAGCCCTCGCCGTGCGGCACCTGCTGTCCCTGGGGCATGAGCGCATCGCCGAACTCAGCGGCCCCGCCGACTGGACCGAGGCGGTCGCTCGTTCGCGGGGCGTCGCGGCCGCGCTCGCCGAGGGGGGTGTCGCGAGCGCCGGGAGATGGTCGGGCGACTGGAGCGCCGCCGCCGGAGCTGCCGCCGCCGGGGATGTCGCGGCGGCCGTCTCGCGCCCGGACGGCCCGACCGCGGTCGTGACCGCGAACGACCAGATGGCGCTCGGCCTCATCGCCGGACTGCGCGCCGGTGGTGTCGAGGTGCCGGGAGAGGTGAGCGTGGCCGGATTCGACGACAATCCGGATGCGGCGTTCTACACCCCTGCGCTGACCACGGTGCGCCTCGACCTCGCCGGTGAGGCCCGCCGCGTCGTGGCCGCCGTGGTCGGCGAACCCGAGGCCGGGGCATCCGCCGCGCCGCCGATCCTGGTCGAGCGCGCCTCGACGGCCGCTCCCCGGAGCGCTCCCTGACAGCCCGCCCGCCCCACTCCGCGCCAGGACGCGCCTCCCGCGGATGCGCCTCCCCGGGACGCGACGGTTCGCGGCCGTCCCTCCGGCGCCGGACCCGCGGGAGGGGGGTCGCGCCGCCGCAATGATACCGGTAACATTCGCGGGAGACCTCGCCCGCCGACGATGGAGCACCCGTGACGACATCTCTGGATCCTGACGCGGTCGACCGCATCCGCGAACTGATTGCCGCGGGGCGCACCGCACTGGGGATCGAGCTCGGATCCACCCGGATCAAGGCGTGCCTTGTCGCAGACGACACCACGGTCCTGGCCGTGGGGAGTTCCGCGTGGGAGAACGACTACGTCGACCGCACGTGGACCTACTCCCTGGATGCGGTGGAGGAGGGTCTGCGCGCCGCCTACGCCGACCTCGTCGCCGACGTCGAGCGGCAGTACGGGGTTCGTCCGGCCACGTACGGCGCGATGGGTGTGTCGGCGATGATGCACGGCTACCTCGCATTCGACGACGCCGGCGCCCTCCTCGTGCCCTTCCGCACGTGGCGCAACACGTCGACCGCCGCGGCGGCCGCCGAATTGACCGCGGCGTTCGGAGTGAACATCCCCCTCCGCTGGTCGATCGCGCATCTGCACCAGGCCGTCCGCGACGTCGAGCCGCATGTGCCGCGCATCGCCTCCCTCACGACATTGGCCGGATACGTCCACGAGCGGTTCACCGGACGCCGGGTGCTCGGGGTGGGTGACGCCTCGGGCATGTTCCCCATCGACCCGGCGACCAAGAACTACGACACCGCGCTGCTCGCCCGCTACGACGCGCTCGCCGCGGGAACCGTTCTGCCGGCACCGGTGGGGGAACTGCTCCCCGAGGTGCTCGAGGCCGGCATGCCCGCGGGTGAACTGACCGCCGAGGGTGCCATGTTCCTCGACCCCACCGGCGAGCTTCGCCCCGGGTCGCCGCTGTGCCCGCCCGAGGGAGACGCCGGCACCGGCATGGTCGCGACGAATTCCGTGACGCCACGCACCGGCAACGTCAGTGCAGGGACGAGCATCTTCGCCATGGTGGTGCTCGAGCGCGCGCTGCGTCGCGTGCACGAAGAGATCGACCTCGTGACCACCCCCGCCGGCGACCTCGTCGCCATGGTCCACTGCAACAACGGCGCCAGCGAGCTGGGCGCGTGGGCAGGGGTCTTCGGCGAGTTCGCCGCCGCGGCGGGCGCTCCCCTCGACTCGGATGCGGTGTTCGAGGTGTTGCTCCGCGAAGCTCTCGAAGGGGATGCCGATGCCGGCGGCATCCTCGCGTACAACCACCTCTCCGGGGAACCGATTGCGGGGCTCGACGAGGGCCGCCCGCTCATCGTCCGGACGCCCGGCAGCCGCCTCACCCTGGCGAACCTCATGCGCGCGCAGGTCTACGGCGTCTTCGGCACCCTGAGCCTCGGGATGCGCATCCTCGCGGAGGAGGAGGTCGCACTCGACCAGATGTATGCCCACGGGGGGATCTTCCGCACGGCCGGGGTCGCACAGCGGTTCCTCGCCGGAGCCCTCGACGCGCCGGTGACCGTGGCGGAAACGGCGTCCGAGGGCGGCGCGTGGGGCGCGGCGGTGTTGGCGGCCTATCTGGCGCACGCCTCGCAGCTCGACCTGGCCGGATACCTCCGCGAACGCGTGTTCGCCGGCGCTCCCGCGACGACCCTTGCGCCCGAACCGGCCGACGTCGCCGGTTACGCCGACTACCTCGACCGGTATCGTGCGGGCCTCGCCGCCGAGGTCGCCGCCGTCGCCTCCCTCTGATTCCCCCCGAGCCACCACGCCCCCGAACCGCCCCGCACCACGCCTCCCCTAACCGGCCCCCGAACGCCCCCGCCCCGCCCGAAGGACATCCCATGACCCGCACGCCGCTTTCCTCCTCCCTCGCCGCCTACGAGGTCTGGTTCGTCACCGGAAGCCAGACCCTCTACGGCGACGAGACGCTCCGGCAGGTCGCCGAGCAGTCGCAGGCGGTCGCGGCCGGGCTCGACGGACTGCCGGTGAAGGTCGTCTGGAAGCCGGTGCTGAAGGATGCCGACAGCATCCGCCGTCTGGCGCTCGACGTGAACGCCCGGGACGAGGTCATCGGCGTGATCGCGTGGATGCACACGTTCAGCCCCGCGAAGATGTGGATCTCAGGGCTCGACGCTCTCCGCAAACCGCTGCTGCACCTGCACACCCAGGCCAATGTCGAGCTGCCGTGGTCCGAGATCGACTTCGACTTCATGAACCTCAACCAGGCCGCGCACGGCGACCGGGAGTTCGGGTACATCCAGACGCGCCTCGGCGTCGCGCGCAAGACCGTCGTCGGCCACGTGTCGAACCCGGCGGTGCGTTCGCAGGTCGAGGACTGGCAGCGCGCGGCCGCCGGGTGGGCCGCCGCCCGCTCGCTCAAACTCGCGCGTTTCGGCGACAACATGCGCTACGTGGCGGTGACCGAGGGGGACAAGACCGAGGCGGAACTGCGCTTCGGTGTGCAGGTGAACACGTGGGGCGTGAACGACCTCGCCGAGGCTGTGGCCGCCGCATCCGATGCCGACATCGACGCCCTCGTGGCCGAGTACGAGGAGCTCTACGACGTGGCGCCCGAGCTCCGCGCCGACGGGGAGCGGCACGAGTCGCTGCGTGACGGCGCCGCCATCGAGCTCGGCCTGCGGGCGTTCCTCGAGGAGGGCGGTTTCGGCGCGTTCACGACGAGCTTCGAAGACCTCGGTGCTCTGCCCCAGCTGCCCGGCCTCGCCGTGCAGCGGCTGATGGCCGAGGGATACGGCTTCGGGGCCGAGGGCGATTGGAAGACGGCGATCCTCGTGCGCGTCGCCAACGTCATGGGCGCCGGACTCCCCGGGGGCGCCAGCCTCATGGAGGACTACACCTACGACCTCGTTCCCGGCGACGAGAAGATTCTCGGCGCGCACATGCTGGAGGTGTCGCCGTCGCTCACGACGTCGAAGCCGCGCCTGGAGATCCACCCGCTCGGCATCGGCGGCAAGGATGATCCCGTGCGCCTGGTCTTCACCGCCGACCCCGGGCCGGCGCTCGTCGTGGCCATGAGCGACATGCGCGACCGGTTCCGACTCGTCGCCAACGTGGTCGAGAACGTCGCGGCGCCCGACCTGCCGAAGCTCCCGGTCGGACGCGCCGTGTGGAAGCCGCAGCCGGATTTCGCCACGTCGGCGGGATGCTGGCTGGCGGCAGGGGCCGCGCATCACACCGTCATGACGACCGCTGTGGGCATCGAGGTCTTCCGCGACTTCGCCGAGATCGCGCGCACCGAACTCGTCGTGATCGATGACGACACCACCCTTCGCGGGTTCCAGAGGGAGCTCCGCTGGAACCAGGCCTACTACCGCCTCGCGCAGGGACTCTGACATGGCTCGCGCACCGCTTTCCGGCACTCAGCATGCCCTCCGCGCCGGCGACGCCGAAGCGGTGATCGCCGGCGTGGGAGCATCCCTGCGCTCGTACACGTACGAGGGGCGGAACCTCGTCGTGCCTTTCGATGCGGATGAGGTGCGCCCCGGCTACCGCGGCGTGACGCTCGCCCCGTGGCCGAACCGCGTTGTGGACGGCCGGTACTCGTTCGGCGGAGTGGAGCAGATCCTCGCCCTCACCGAACCCGCGCGGGGGCACGCCCTGCACGGTCTGCTGGCGTGGGTCGAGTACGCGGTGCTCGACAAGGGGCCGAGCCACGTCACCCTCGCGGCGACCATCGAGCCGCAGACGGGCTATCCCTGGCGGGTGTTCGTCGAGACCACCTTCGCCCTCACGGCGGAGGGGCTGACGCAGACCGTGCGGGCGCGGACCGATGGTGTGACCCCCGCGCCCTGGGGCACGGGGCCACACCCGTACCTCGTCGGAGGGGCGGGCCGCGTGGACGACTGGACGCTGCACCTGCCCGCGGACCAGGTGCTCGAGGTCACCCCGGACCGCCTCATCCCCACCGACCTCGTCCCGGTCGAGGCGGATCCTGACCGGTTCGACTTCCGTACCGCCCGCCCGATCGGGCCTGTCGCGATCGACCACGCCTTCACGGCGCTCGCGCGCGAAACGGACGGGACCGTGACCGTGGCGGTGACGGATGCGGACGGCCGAGGCGCGGCGATCACGTGGGGTGAGGCGTGCCCGTGGGTGCAGGTGCACACCGCCGATCAGCCCGACGGCGAGCGTTCTCCGGCGCACCGGATCGGTCTCGCGGTCGAGCCGATGACGTGTGCTCCTGACGCGTTCAACGCCGCCCGCTACGACTTCGAGACCGGTCTTCTCCTCCTGGAGCCCGGCGCCGAACCGCTCGAAGCGAGCTGGACCATCCGCCCGGTGGGATGACGCGGATCAGTGCCCGTCGTGTGTCACGGCGGGCACGGTGCCGTCGCCGCGGATGAGCACAGCATCCTGCGTGGCGGCGAGAGCGGGGGTCACCACGACCGAGAGCACGGCCGCCGCAAGAATGAGGCCCCACACACTCGGCGCGCGTTCGCCGACGCGTCCCGGCCGCCGGCGGAGGGCGACAGCGGCGTAGCCGGCGACGACGAGAACCAGGGCGGTCGCTGCGGCCGCGGCCACGACGCTGGTGTGGGCGGGCGAGAGCGCCAGCAGGACGGTGAGAAGCAGCATCCCGAGGATGGCGCCGCCCACGACGAGACGCGGGACGAGGATGCGGGTGCGAGCGAGGCTCGCCGTGCCCCAGGCGAGACTGGTCACGCCCAGCGTGAAGAGCAGCAGGCCCACGCCTCGGCTGAGCGCGGTGCCGGCGGGACCCACGACGCCCCCGGCGCCCAGGGCGGCGAGGATCAGCCCGGCACCCCAACCGGCCACCGCGGGCCATGAGCCCGTGAACGCGACCCGCGCCATCCCCGCACGCAGAGCGCGCGCGGGGACGGCGGGATCGGACGCGGTGAGCGTCACGGGGAAATCGCCTTACGCCGTGCGAGTGCGCGAGTCACGCACGCTCTTGTCGGCGGCCAGGCCCACGCCGAGCAGAATGATCGCGCTGGCGAGGTGCAGGAAGTGGTCGGCCACGTTGAGCGCGAGGAAGTTGGCCGGACCCTGCAGGAAGAAGCCGACGATGCCGAGGAGGAGGTAGACCGCCCCGACGAGGATGTTGACGGTCTTGGCCGCACGCACGCCGGCGATGCCGCCGATGAGAAGCGCCGCACCGACCAGCAGGTGCACGATGTTGTGCAGCGGGTTGACCTGGAAGATGCCGAGCAGCAGGTTGCCGTCCGGCCCCGCGAATGCGACGTCTCCGGTGACGGTGAAGCCGAGTAAGCCGACGAGCAGGTAGACGGCGCCGAAGATGACGCCGACGAGACGGTTCGGTGATGAGCCCATGAGGACCTCCAGATGAGTGGCGCGGACGGTACCGCGCCTGCGGATGGTTCGGAACGGATCAGGAATCGGATGTGCGTGCCTCGGAAGGTGACGGCCGGGCAGGCGGAAGGCCTCGATTCTTTCGAGGCCTTCCCTGTTCTGCTGCGTCGCGCACTTTACGGGTCGCGGCGGAGCTGCTCCTCCATCTCGTGGTGGTGGTCCGGGCTGCCGCCTTCGGCGTCCGCTCGTCGCGTGTCGGCGGCGGGCTGGCTGTTGTCGGCCTTCTCGGCGGTGCCGTCCTTGCCGTCGGTGGCGTCTTCCCAGGCATCCTTCGCCTTGCGACCGGCGTTCTTCGCGTCATCCATGAGTCCCATGCGTCCTCCTTCTGGATCTGCTGTTGAGGCGAACGTAGGGGCGGAGCGAGGCGCCACCCGATGGGGTTGCATGGCAGGCGAAGCCGCGGTATGCGTGCGGCTGGGGCCGCGCACAGACGCTAGCCTCGAAGCGAGGAGGTGGACGGTGGGGCGAACGTCGGATGCTGTCGCGGAGGGCGTATCGATCGCCTTGGCCGCGGCTCGGCTGACCGTCCGCAACCACATCCTCGTCGAGACGATCTCGGGTGGTGCCGACTTCGATCGCGACGCGCTCGCGGCGTTCACGCGCGACACACTGCTGGACCTCGCGCGAGAACAGGAGCGGGCCGCCGACCGCATGCGGGAGCTTCGCCGCGGCGCGTGGGGCAAGCACTCCACGTCCAGCGGCACACACGATTACCGCGAGCGCGACACCCGGAACCTTCGCCGGCGCCGCAAGCAGTACGCCGGCGTGGCGAAGGAGCTGCGTGCCCTGGCCGACGACCGGGAACGGGTCTTCGCCCTCCTCGACGCCGCGCGGGACGCAGCGTGGGGCGACGTGGAGGCGAACCTTCAGCGCCGCCTCAAGGTCGAGGGGATGACGGCAGACGCGGATCCGGACTACGGGCGGATGCGGAAGGCGCGGATGGATGCGCTCCGCATGGTCGATCTTCCGAGGCTCGCATCGCACGCGCGACGCCGGCGGTCCGCGGCCGACGCAGAGCCCGGTGAAGAGCCGCAGACAGCTCAGGCGGGTGCCGAAGAGTAAGGATGCAGAAATCCCCCGGTCTCCAGAGGAGAACCGGGGGATTTCATCACTGTCTCAACACAGTGCGCGCCCGGAGGGACTCGAACCCCCAACCTTCTGATCCGTAGTCAGATGCTCTATCCATTGAGCTACGGGCGCACGGCCTCCGCGCGAAACGGCGCGCAGGCCTCACTGAGAGTACCTCACACTCCGCCGCCGCCGCGAATCGAGACGGCCTTTTCGCGGTCGTATCCGGGGGCGGCGGCGGGGTCGCGGCGTACCCTGGGGGGATGAGCGCCTACGTCTCGGCGTTCGAGTTGTTCTCCATCGGAATAGGACCCTCGAGCTCCCACACGGTCGGACCGATGCGCGCGGCCGGCGACTTCGTCGCGCGACTTGCGGCGACCGGCATGCTCGATCGAACCGCGGCCGTGGCCTGCGCACTGTACGGATCGCTCGGCGCGACCGGAATCGGTCACGGCACGCCGGACGCGGTCGTCGCCGGGCTTCAGGGGCTCGTTCCCGAGACCGTGGCCCCGGATGCGGTGCGTGCGGCGTGGAGCGGATGGCCCGAGGGGCAGCCGCTCCTGCTGGCGGGCCGGCATCCGGTCGCCTTCGCGAAGGAGGATGTCGTCTTCGCTCCGCGCACGCGTCTGCCGGGGCATCCGAACGCCCTGACCCTCGTCGCGCGCGCGGGAGGTGGGGAGGTGCTCGCGGAAGAGACTTACTACTCCGTCGGCGGCGGCTTCATCCGACGCCACGGCGAGCCTCCGCGGGTGAGTGCCCACTCCTTCCCCTTCGACTTCGACGACGCCGCAGGACTGCTCGCGCTCTGCGACGAACACGGCATCACGATCGCGGAGGCAGCCCGTCGCAACGAGGAGGCGCTCCGCGACGACGCCGAGATCGCCGCGGGGCTGGACCGGCTCTGGGACACGATGGCCGCATGCGTGAACGCCGGGCTGCAGGCCGACGGTGTGCTGCCGGGGATGCTGCGGGTCAAGCGCCGGGCGTCGGCCATCCGCGCCCAGCTCGAAGAGGTCGAGGCGGACGGGCGGCGGGAACTGCCGGGGGAGTGGCTCGGTGCCTTCGCGCTCGCCGTCAACGAGGAGAACGCCTCGGGCGGACGGGTGGTCACCGCGCCCACGAACGGCGCCGCCGGCATCCTCCCCGCCGTGGCCATGTACTGGTGGCGATTCCTCGCCGACTCGGGACTCGGCGCGGGCAACGCCGTCACGCCGTACGGCGAGCTGGTCGGGAGCGCGCTGCTCGGATACAACGGCCACGCGATCTCGCCGACCGAAGCCGCCGCCTGGGATGACGCACACGTGGCCGAGGCCAACCGCCGCCGCGGCGTCCGCCGGTTCCTCCTCACCGCGACGGCGCTCGGATCGCTGTTCAAGGCGAACGCGTCCATTTCGGGCGCCGAGGGCGGATGTCAGGCCGAGGTCGGCTCGGCGTGCGCGATGGCCGCCGGAGGACTGACCGCCGTCATGGGCGGGACGAACCGGCAGATCGAGAACGCGGCGGAGATCGCGATGGAGCACCACCTCGGCCTCACGTGCGATCCGGTCGGCGGCCTCGTGCAGATCCCCTGCATCGAGCGGAATGCGATCGCCTCCTCCACGGCCGTCGCCGCCGCGCGGCTCGCGCTGCGCGGCGATGGATCGCACTACGTCTCACTCGACACGGTCGTGGAGACGATGCGTCAGACCGGCATCGACATGTCGACGAAGTACAAGGAGACGAGCGAAGGGGGTCTCGCGGTCAACGTGATCGAGTGTTGACGCGGCGCCCGCTCAGTAGTCGGTTTCCGGCTCGGGCTCCGGCGGTTTCCGCAGTTTCGCGGTGAGGTCGCGCAGCATCCCCAGTTCTTCGTCGTTGAGCAGGGACATCCGTTCCGCGATGGATGTGGCGTGGTTGGCGGCGACCTTCCGGAAGGCACTGGCGCCGGCGTCGGTCGCCCGCACGAGGGTGCCCCGCCCGTCATCCGGATCGGAGCATTTCGTGAGGAGTCCGCGGGACACCATCCGCTCGACCAGCCGCGACACGCTCGGCTGGCTGATCAGCATGTTCGCCGTGACGTCGCGGAGTCGCGCGGTCACGTCCCGTGCGCGCGTGACGGTGAGCAGGACGTCGTACTCGGCTCGCGAGAGGTCGGTGCCGGTGAAGTCGACGCTCAACTCCTCGAGCACCTCGTGCTGCGCGCGGAAGAGACTCTCCCAGGCGGCCACGGCGAGGCGACGGTCGGTCATACCCTCAGATTACGGCGATTGCAGGCCGCCTAGGCTGAGCGGCATGAACCCGATCCGACGCGTCGCGGTCACCCTGGTGATCCTCCTGGCGGCGCTGACCGCCGGAGTCGTCGCATCCCCGGCCTCACCCGCCTCGGCCGACGTGAACGACTTCACGTTCGCGAGCATGAACGCCGACTACACGCTCACGCGCGCAGAGGACGGCGCGAGCGAGGTCCGGGTGGTCGAAACGTTCGTCGCGGTCTTCCCCGACAGTGATCAGAACAGGGGGATGCAGCGGCTGCTCCCGGAGACCTACCTCGGTGCGCCGCTCGATGTCGACCTCGTCTCGGTGACGGACGCGGAGGGCAGGTCGCGGCCCGTGGAGACCGAGAGCGATGACGGGTACCTACTCGTCACCTCTCGCGCCGACGACTTCGTGCACGGGGAGCAGACCTATGTCTTCACCTACACGATGCGTAACGCGGTCCGAGCCTTCGAAGACACCCGCGCGGACGAGTTCTACTGGAACGTGAACGGGCTCGATTGGGCGCAGCCCTTCGGTCGGGTGACCGCGAACCTCTACGTGGACGCAGAACTCGCCCCTTCTCTCACCGGCTCGCAGGCGTGTTACGCCGGCCCGCGGGACTCCACGGCGGGGTGCCCGATCGTGGCGGAACCCGATCCGGATGGTGGGGTCACCGTGCGGGCGGAGGCGACCGACGTGGGGCCGGGGGAGACCTTGACGCTTGCGGTGGGCTTCGCGCCGGGGACGTTCACCCCGTTCGACGCGTCCTATCTCGCCTCGCCGTGGGGGTGGTTGCAGGCCGGGAGTGCGCTGGTCCTTCTCGCCGCATTGGCGTGGGCCGTGGTGGTCCGCGTCCGACGGCTCGCAGACGCGCCCGGGCGGCCGACGATCATCGCCGAGTACACGCCGCCCCGCGCCGTCGATGCCCTCGAGAGTGCGGTGCTGCTGGGGAAATCGGCCAAGGCGATTCCGGCGGAGGTTCTCGAACAGGCCGTGGTGGGCAGCATCCGCATCGTCGAGGGGAAGCGCCGATGGCTGGGGGGCGTCGACCTGGAGGCGCATCTCATCGATCCGGCGCGAGCCGACGGTGATGGCCGGATGCTGCTGGACGGGCTGTTCGGCGAGGGGGCCGCGCCGGGCGCGGTGTTCTCCTTCGGACGGCAGGACACGCGGCTGTCCACTGCGGCCCGCGCGATCCTCGCGGCCGCGGGGAAGGAACTGGTGACCCGTGGCCTGCGGCGCGAGGTGCCCCTGCGGGAGCGAGTGCTGCCGTTCATGCTGGCGTTGGTCGCAACCGCGGGGGTGTTCACGTTCGGCGTCCTGGCGCTCGCGGCCAGCGTGACGCCGTGGATTCCGATCGTGCTGCTCATCGCGGCCGCGATCGCTGTCGTCGCGGTCGGCGGCCTGATCGCCCGGAAGCCGCTCACGGCGCTCGGTGCCGAGACCCGGGATCATCTGGCCGGACTGAAGGAGTTCATCGAATGGGCGGAGGCGGACCGCATCCGGATGCTGCAGTCTCCGGGCGGCGCGGAGCGAACGCCTGTCGATGCGAACGATCCGCGGCAGATGCTCCGGATCTACGAGGCACTGCTGCCGTACGCGGTGGTCTTCGGGCAGGAGAAGCAGTGGGCCGACCGGCTCGCGGTGCTGTACGACTCGACCGGAACGCCCGGTTGGTACGTCGGAACCTCCGGTTTCAGCGCCGCGTCGTTCGCGTCGGGCATCGGGTCGCTGTCGGCGAACGTGACCTCGGCCTCGTCCACGTCGGGCGGGTCGACCGGGGGCGGGTCGGCTGGCGGCGGGGGTGGAGGCGGTGGCGGCGGCGGCGTCTAGCTGTTCCGCGTCCCGGTGGCGGTCGGATGGCGGGGCGGTGGGGTGCAGCCCCTCCCGCGTCCCGGTGGCGGCCGGGGCTCGCCCGCCCAGTTCGTGACGCACCGAATCCCATCGCGACGTTCCGTGATTTCTGCGCCCGTCCCAAAGTCTGAGCACAGCGTCAGACGGTGAGCGTGGCGAGCTGGCGGGCGGGTGATCCATCGGTGGGGCGCCACCGCCGGGCGGGATCGAGCCATCTCGGGGCGCGCATCCATGGGGCGCGTCGGATCATGCGGATCTCCCAACCGCTGGTCTCGATGGTGCGGTGGTGGAACCAGCACAGGGCCACTCCGTTGTCGGTGTGAGTGGGCCCGCCGCGGGCGGCCTCTTCCACGTGGTGGATTTCGCACCACGCGGCGGGGACGTGGCATCCGGGGGTGATGCAGGTGCCGTCCCGCACCGCGATCGCCCGACGCTGGTGGGCGTTGTAGATGCGATGCGGTGTGCCGAGCTCGACGATGCTGCCGGCGCCGTCGAACACCAGACGCTGGATCGCGGCGGTGCATGCCACATGCCGTGCGACGGAAGCGGAGACGGCGCCGGTGTCGTCGGTGTCGCGCGTGGGGACGAACGCCACTCCGCCGGGCTGTGCGAGCTGGTCGGCGGCAACGGTGACCGTGAGGGTGGGGGCGGCGCCGCCGAGTTGGGGCATCCCGTCCATCCCCGCAGCGACCGTGAGCACGCCCGCGAACGCGTCGTGCCGGCGTTGCGGGGTGGTGCGCGGATCGACGGGCGCGTCCTCATCCTCGTTCGGTTCACCCGCGTTAGGGCACGCGGCGTCGGGTTCGAATCGAGGACCGGGAGCCGAGGTCACCTTGGGATTGAGGAAGGCGTCGAACAGGCGTTGCAGTTGCGCGGCGACCTCCGGCATCAGGCTCCCGCGCAGGGGAACGACACCGCTCTGCTCGCGTCCCAGGGTGAGGCCGCGCGCCTTGAGCGCACGCCCCTCGTCGGGGAGGGTGCCGTCCGGGTCGAGGTAGAGGGCCCAGGTCTTCGCCATGATCGCGATCTCGTCCGCCCCGGCCGGCCGGGTATCGGCGGTGCCGACGGCCGCATCCACCAGTGCTTCCTCAGCCGCGGCGAACGCATCCGCGTCGACCGCCGCGCAGCGGTCGCGAATGGGTGCGAGCTCCGCGGCGATCGCCGCTGCAGCGTCCACTCCGATCGCACCGGCGGTCACCGCATCGGCGACGAGGGGGAACGCCGCGGGGAGTTCGCCGCCGGTGAGCGCCGTGCGGGGGCGCAGGGGTGCGGCGGCTCGCATCCGCGTCCGCGCGGTGGACGCGGATATGCGGGTGACGCGTTCGAGGAGTTCGCCGGGGGTGCGGCATCCACGTCGCGCAGACAACCGGTCTTCGCCCAGCTCTGCGCGCGAGCGGTCGGCGACCTCACCGGCCAGGACCACGCGGGCTGCATCCAACAGCCGACCCAGTTCCTCGACGTCTGCCGCCTGACTCAGCAGTGAGTCGTCGGAGGCGGTTGCCGCGTCCAAGCCGCCGACGAGCGCACGCAGGCCGTCGCGGAGGGAGTCCACGAGGGCTGTCTGGTCGCTGTCGAACATGACCCCATTGTCCCGCTGGCCACCGACATCGGAGCGACTCAGGCCCAGATCAGGCCAGAAATCGGTGGACAACTCCCGGTGCGCGGAGGCTGGGGAGGAAGAGTCCCGTTCCCGGCAAGAGTAAGGGCCGGTCGGAGAGGCTTCCGACCGGCCCTTGTCCCTTGCACCAAGAGTGTCCTGCAATCACATGTCGGCAGCTGCCACAGCAAACAACTACCTGTCAGCACTCTATAACGGTGAGGTAACGGAACGGAAGAGTTGGCCGTTACCTTTTTGTGATTTCTTCGACTTCTCGGCTCATTCGACTTCTCGACTAAACGGTGACGTCCCACTCGGCGGCTTGCGCTTCCCGGGCCTGGCGCTCCGTCGACGACGGAAACACGTTGCGGTAGCTGGAGATCTCACCGGTGATGACCTTGACGATCACGTCGACCATTTCCTGCGGGTCGCCCTGCCCGGGGTAGGTGAACGTCGGCTGCTCCCAACCCGGGAGGATCGCCGTCTCCGGGTCGTACCAGTAGGACGACGCCTCGATCGCGGTGTCGTTGAAACCGGTTTGAAAGGGTCCGGGCTGCACCGTCGCCACGGCGATGCCGAGGGGTTTCAGCTCCTCCCGCAACGTGGCGGCGATCGCCTCGACCGCGTATTTGGTCGCGCTGTACGCACCGCCGAAGGGCTGAGCCTGCAGGCCGGCAATGGAGGAGTTGAACACGATCTTGCCGCTGCCGCGCCCGGCCATCTGGCGAATGAAGCGCTTCGTCAACTCCATCGGAGCGAACACGTCCGACTCGAAGTTCGCCCGAAGGAGCGACATCGGCAGGTCGGTCAGTGTCCCGATGTGAGCGACAGCGGCGTTATTGAAGAGCACGTCGACGTCGTAGCGGAGCGCGTGCGCGACATCGACCTCGTCGAACAGGTCGAGCTTGATGACCTCGATGTTCTCCAAGCCGGCCGCCGCGATCTCCTGACGCAACTGCGTCGCCTGCGGCCAGATCTGCACCCCCGCGATCACCCGGTACCCCAGACGGGAAAGATCGAAAGCGGTGAGTCGGCCGAAGCCACTACCTGCGCCGGTGATCAGAACGGTCTTCATGTTGGCCTTCTCTCGTCGGGACTAACTGGTTGGTTAGGAATCTAACTCTCCGACCCGCCGCTGTCAACCGACTAGTTAGTTTTACTCGACCTCCACGGCGAAGACCACCGCGATCGCGCGCCCGGACGTCAGGCTGCGCGTCGAATCTGGCACCCATCGGGGATCAGCGCGGCGGTCCAAACGACTGACGGTATTCGCGCGGCGTCATCCCGACCTCCCGCAGGAACTGGCGGTTGAAGTTGGAGAGGTTGCTGAAGCCGACGTCGTAACAGATAGCCGCGATCAGGGCGTCAGACTCTTCGAGCAGCACGCGGGCGCGCGCGATACGGAGCATTCGGACCGTCTCACTGAACGTGCGGCCACTCGCCCGCTGGAAGAATCGCGAGAACGTCGTCTCGGACATGCCTGCCAAACGCGCAGCTTCGCCCATCCGCACGGTGCCGCTGATGTTGGCGAAGATGTAGTCCAGCCCGCGCTCGACTGCGGCCGCGGCGGGTGAAGCTGCCTCCGGGGGCGTGAACCACTCCCTCGCCAGCAGCACCCGGTCCTCCCTCGGCGATCTGCTCAGAATGCCCAGCAGTCGGAAGAAGTGCACGAGCCGCAGCATGTGGTCGGTCGACCCCATCGCCTCGAGGGCTTCTGCTGCGTCGACGGCGGTGCGGCCGGTGAACAGGATTCCACGGGCAGACTCGTCCAACAGCGGGCGCAGCTCACGCAGTTCTGGCAGCTCCGCAGCCGCGCGCTCTATGCGGGCTCCGTCGAACTGCACTACAGCGTCCCGGTTGCGGATGATCTCGCCAGGCTGGAGGTCGCTCATCCAGTCGTGGGGGAGCCCCGAACCCACGAGCCACACCTGCCCGGGTTGGAAGGATCCGATGTGGTCGCCGACGATGTACCTGCCGGTGCTCTTGCGGATGAGGTGGATTTCGTACTCGGGATGGTAGTTCCACCGGGCGATCGGCGCCGGGTAGTCATGCTCCATCCAGCGCATGGAGCGTGCGGGATGGCGCTCGACCACCTCGAGCTCGGGCGGGCGGTTCAGGAGCTGAGCAGCGCGGTCAGCGGAGACGGCCATCTTCATGGAAAATTTGTATCAGAACCGCACTGCGACAGCGTAGGAGGCTGGTTCTAGCTGGCATAACCTGGCAGTACGACGCGAAGGAGCGACTCGGTGACCACCGATCGGCAGAGGCCCATCGGCTACCGGATCGATTCCAGCCGCACTGGTGCCCAGCTGCGGGTGCCGATCGTCGGTGTGTGATCACGGGCGGTTCGCTCGTGGACGGCACGGTCACGCCTGACGCTCGCGCACATCGCGAGCCGGCGTCGCTGGAAGCCGTCGCGCCCCGACGGGGTGATCGCGCACACGGGCGCCAGGGTCGCATGGTCACGATTTCGCATCTGCGGAAGGGGTGATGTTACTAGATGCTCAGTTGATAGGATATGTTTACAAGCTGTCAGAATTTTGGAACGTTGCAACGCTCGTCGCACCGTGAACTCTTGACAATGACGTGGGAGTAGCTATGTACAGTAATGAAGTCCTCAACAAGGTGTCTCGGCGCGGCCGTGGCGCTGTGGGATTGGCGGTCGCCACCCTCCTCGCTGTCGGCCTCGTCGGCTGTTCGGGCAGCGCGGGCGGCGGCGGAGCCGCCGGCGGTGACGGGGGGGACAACGTCCTCGGCCTCGTTGCCTTCGACATGACGTCGCCGTCTGACGCGGCGTTCGACAACAGCACGAAGGCCGCCTTCACGGATGCCGGCTGGGAGGTCCTCACGCAGGATCCCAAGGGCGACGCGGGTCAGGCCAACACGATCTGCAGTCAGTACGTCACCCGGCAGGTCACCGCGCTGATCATCACGACCTTCGCGCAGGACCAGATGGCGCAGTGCCTCTCCCAGGCGGGGTCGGCCGACATCCCGGTATTCTTCCTGGCCAGCCCCCTGATGGACGGCATGGCGGGCGCGGTCGACCTGGTGGCGCCTGAGCCCATCAACGACGTCTTCCTCAAGTACCTTGAGGACAACAAGGTCACCAACATCCTCACGCTCGACTACACGCCGGGCACCCCGTGCCGCCTGCGTGCCGAGTACCGCGACAAGCTGATCGAAGAGTCCGGTCTCGACATCGAGGTCGACAACCACGAGTTCCCGATCCCCGGCCAGGTCGTGGATTCGCAGAACGCCACCGCCGCGTGGCTCGCGGCCCACCCGGCGGGCTCCGGTTCGTTCGCGATCTGGTCGTGCTTCTCCGACTCGACTGCCGGCGCCCTCGCCGGAATCGAGCAGGCCGGACGCACCGACGAGCTGCCCATCTTCACGTGGGACTACAGCGTGTCCATCCTCGATGGCATCCGCAGCGGTGCCGTCGCCGCCGACCTCTGGATCGATTTCGAAGGCATGGGCGCCCAGGCCCTGGAGCTGGTGGAAGACAACCTGGCCGGCGGTGAACCGACAGGCGTCGTGGCGGCGAACATCGTGCTCACCAGTGAGAACATCGAGCAGTTCCTCACCGACCATCCCGAGGTCGAGCGCAACTGACCGGGATCGATCTCCGAGAGGGACGTTCAACTGTGAATAACAGCGAACCCGCACGCCGCACCGAGGCCAGCGTCAGCGACGCGCCGCTCATTGAAGCCCGTGACGTCACCAGGTCCTTCGGGGCGGTCGCGGCCCTCTCGGGGGTCAGCCTCGAGTTTCGCAGGGGTGAGATCCATGGACTTGTCGGCGCCAACGGCGCCGGCAAGTCCACTCTCCTCAATGTCATCGGCGGGGTGATCACCCCGAGCAGCGGCAGCATCCTTGTTCAGGGCAAGGAGCACGCCATCGATCGGCCTCGCGACGCGGATGAGCTCGGATTCGCATTCATCCATCAGGAACTGGCGCTGATTCCCGACTTCTCGGCAATCGACAACATGACGCTAGGGCTGCGCGACGCGGGGCGCTTCGGCTTCCTGGACCGCCGCGCCGCATCCAGGCGGGCCCGCGAGGTAGCCGAGCTGCTCGGCATGAACTTCTCGCTGCGCAAGCCGGCGCGTCTGCTCAGCCCGGCCGAGCGCGGGCTCGTTGCCATCGGGCGTGCACTCGTCCGCGACGCCCGGTTTATCGCGATGGATGAGCCTACGGCCGTGCTCTCAGACGTCGAGTGCCAGCGACTGTTCCGCATCATCCGCGACCTCGCAGCGTCCGGCGTAACGGTGGCGTACGTAAGCCACAGGCTCGGCGAGATCGAGGATCTCAGCGACCGAATCACGGTCTTCAAGGACGGAAGGGTCACCGGGCGCTTCGAACGGGGCGGGTACACCCGCGACGATCTCGTCCGCGGGATCACCGGGACGGCCGAGGGGCTCGGCCCGCGCGCCGAGGTCGCCAAGGTCGCGCTGAATGCGTCCGTCGTGTTCGAGGCGAAGCACCTGTCTGATGGGGGGCGCGTCCGGGACGTGAGCTTCGACGTGCGTGCCGGCGAGATCGTCGGAATCGCTGGTGTCGTCGGCGCCGGGCGCACCGAAACCCTCGGCCTCGTATTCGGCGAGCGTCGACCGGTCAGCGGCGAGATGACCCTGGACGGCAAGCCGTACCGGGCCGGCAGCGTCGCCGAGGCCATCCGTCATGGCGTCGCTCTCGTGCCGGAGGAGCGTCGATCGCAGGCACTGATCATGACGGACTCGGTACGCGCCAACATCCAAATGGGGTCGTGGGGGGCGACGGCGATCAGCCGGCTGCTGCCGTTCGTCAGTGACCGCAAGGCCCAGCGAACCGCCGAGCGCATGATGAGTGAGCTGCGTATCAAAGCCCGCGACCCGCACGTAGAGGTCGGGACGCTCTCCGGCGGCAATCAGCAGAAGGTCGTTTTCGGCCGCTGGCTTGCCCGCGATGCCCGCGTCATGTTGCTCGACGAGCCGACCCGGGGCGTAGACATCGGCGCCCGCCAGCAGATCTGGCAGACCATAGAGAACTTCGCGGCCGCAGGGAACGCGGTCGTCGTCGTCAGCTCGGAGCTCGAGGAGCTATCCATCTGCCATCGCGTCGTGGTGATGGCAGAGGGCCGCACGATCGGTGAACTGCAAGGACCCGGCGTCACCGATGAGCAGATGCTCTCAGAGATTTACAACCACCACCCGAAAGAAGAAGCCGCATGACCGACATCGCTCCTGCGCCGACCATCGACCCCCGACGGGGTCGATCGGCGGGCCAGTCCGTCACCCTTTTCATGGGCAAGTACGGAGCCCTCATCGTGCTCGCCCTCCTCGTCATCGTGTTCGGGGTGTTGGAGTCGGCGTACTTCCTCACTTGGGGCAACATCGTCCAGATTCTCAACCAGTCGGCACTCGCGGCGATCATCGCCTGCGGTCTGACGCTGGTCCTGGCGTCCAACCAGTTCGACCTCAGCATCGGCAACACGGCAAGTCTCTCGGGAATCGCCGTGGCCGCTATGCTCATCGGCGGCGTCCCGATCCCGGTCGCGATCGTGGTCGCACTCGCGATCGGTCTCTGCGTGGGACTGCTCAACTCGTTCTTGGTCACACGCCTCGGCGTCAACGCACTGGTCGCGACCTTGGGTGTGGGCAGCGTCGCCATCGGCGTCAATTACTTGATCTCCGGTGGGGCGGCCCAGCCATACGGCGCATTCGTCCCGGAATTCACCGAGCTCGCCGTCGGGACCTGGTTCGGCATTCCCAAGAACGTGTACTACATGGTGATCATCGTCGCGATCCTCTGGGTCGTGCTGAACCGCACCGTCCTCGGGCGCAACATTCAGGCCGTCGGCGGCAACGCCGAAGCGTCGCGTCTGGTGGGGGTGCCCGTGCGCGCCGTCACGACCGCCGCGTTCGTGATCTGCTCGCTCTGCGCTTCCGTCACGGGCATCCTGCTCGCGTCAGTCGTCGGCAGCGGGCAGGCAACGGGCGGTGACGGCTACACCCTGCAGGCCTTCGCCGCAGCCTTCCTGGGTACCGCGGTCATGCGGGAAGGCCAGTTCCACATCCTCGGAACCGTGGTCGGCGTCCTCACCGTCGCCACGGGCTTCAACGGCCTCGCGATCATCGGCGTGCCGGCGTTCGCGCAGTTCCTTTTCCAGGGCCTGGTGCTCATCGCGGCCGTGTCGTTCAGCACCGTCGCCCGTAAGCTCACCCGCGCCGGCTGACGCGTCTGCAGACGAAGGAGACACGATGTCCAGTGAGACGCCGAATACCATCGCAGAACTGCTCGGCGATGACGCCCCGAAGAACTGGGGCAAGTGGGGCCCCGACGATGAGGTGGGGAGCCTGAACTACTTGACCCCGCAGGAAGCCCTCCGCGGTGTGGCGGCCATCCGCTCCGGCGAGTCGTTCACCCTTCAGGTTCCGATCGGGATGCCGGGGTTCGAAGATCCCGTGCACCCGAGCCGCGCGGGCGCGGTACGCACCTCGGTCTCGGACGAGGGGTTCTTCCAGCGCGGCGCGGAAGAGCCCGCCAGTGGGCACCACTGGGCCGATGACAAGATCGAAATGTTCCTGCAGGGCTCTACGCAGTACGACGCCCTGGGCCACCTTTGGTACGACGGTCAGCTGTGGAACGGGTACGACGCCTCGACCACCAACGGCGAGTTGCGCAAGGCCTCCATACTGCCCATCGCCCAGCGAGGCGTCGTCGGTCACGGCGTGCTCATCGACATGGCACGCTATTACGGCAAGGACTCGCTCGAGCGGGGCGAGAGCTTTTCGCACATCGACCTCCAGGACGCCGCCGCCAAGCAAGGCATCGAGATCAAGCCGCGGGACATCATCGTCATCCGCACCGGGTGGCTGGGGCACTACTACCGGACCACGCCTGAGGAGTTCTACGCGGATTGGCATGAGCCGGGCCTGACCTGGTCGCCCGAGCTCGTGGAGTGGTTCCAGCGCATGGAGATCCCCAATCTGGTGACCGACCTCATCGCGAACGAGACGACCTGGCACGAGTCGGGTGTCGAGCTTCCCCTGCACAACGCCCTCATGCGCAACCTCGGGGTCGTCTTCACGGAGATCGTCTGGCTGGACGAACTCGCTGCCGCCTGCGCGGCAGACGACCGGTGGGACTTCCTCTATACCGCGGCGCCCCTGAAGGTACACGGCGCCAGCGGTGCTCCGGTCAACCCGGTCGCCATCCGATGACTGGGGTCGGGCTCTCGCAGGCGTCGCTGGCCGAACTGGACCCGCGGGTCGCGGTGCCGAGGTACGACCGGTCCCGGCTCTCGGTGGGCATCATGCACTTCGGCGTGGGAGGGTTCCACCGCGCCCATCAAGCGGTCTATCTGGACGATTTGATGTCGCTGGGGCTGGCAAGCGACTGGGCGCTGTGCGGCGTCGGCGTTCTCCCCCACGACAAGCGGATGGCCGAGGCGCTGGCAGCGCAGGATTACCTTTACACGGTCATGGTCAAGCACGCGGACGGCAGTCGCGAGGCCCGGGTGATCGGGTCGATCATCGACTACATGTTCGCGCCGGATGACCCGGAGGCGGTCATCGCACGCATGTCGCACCCCTCCGTGCGCATCGTGTCGCTCACTATCACCGAGGGTGGTTACAGCGTCGATCCCTCCACCGGCGCGTTCGACCCCGTGAGCCCGGACATCGCTGCCGACCTCGAAGGTGACAGTGCTCCGCGGAGTGCATTCGGTTTGATCGTGGCCGCGCTGCGCCGTCGCCGGGAGGCAGGCGTCCCGCCGTTCACGGTGCAGTCCTGCGACAACATCCAATCGAACGGCGACGTGGCGAGGCAGGCGATCTCGGGGTTCGCCCGGCTGCTCGACCCGGTCCTGGCCGATTGGATCGAGACGGAGGTGGCATTTCCGAACGCGATGGTTGACCGCATCACACCGGTGACAGCCGACGAGGACCGTGCGGAACTCGAGCAGCGGTTCGGCACGATCGACCGGTGGCCGGTGGTGTGCGAGCCCTTCACGCAGTGGGTCGTCGAGGACCACTTCCCGGCTGGGCGGCCCGAATGGGAGCTCGTCGGGGCGCAGTTGGTGGGGGACGTGCTGCCCTACGAACTGATGAAGCTGCGGCTGCTCAACGCCAGTCACCAGGCCCTCTGCTACTTCGGCTACCTGGCCGGCTATCGGTACGCGCACGAGGCGCTGGCGGATCAGCGGATCGAGACGCTCCTGCGTCGCTACATGGATCGCGAGGGAACGCCCTCCCTCGCCCCGGTGCCCGGCATCGATCTCAGCGCGTACAAGGCTCAGCTGATCGAGCGCTTCTCCAACCCGGAGATCCGCGACACCTTGGCACGCCTGTGTGCCGAGTCCAGCGACCGCATCCCGAAGTGGCTCCTCCCCGTGGTGCGGCACGACCTCGATGCCGGCATCCCGGTGCCTTACGCGGCCGCCGTGGTGGCCAGTTGGGCCCGGTACGCGGAGGCAGTCGATGAATCCGGGGAGCCCATCGTGATCGTCGATCGGCTGTCAGAATCGTTGCAGGCGATCGCGCGCACGCAGCGCGAACGTCCCACGGCGTTCATCGAGAACCGCGCCCTGTTCGGCGACCTCGTCGAGCAGCCGGCCTTCCGCGAGCCGTACCTCGAGACGCTCGCGGTGCTTCACGAGGCGGGGGCGCTCACCGCGCTGGAGAGACTGCTCGCGGAGGGGTGACCGGCCTCAGACGGCGGTGTAGCCGCCGTCGATGGAGAGGTCGGCACCGGTGATGAACGACGCGGCGTCGGACGCCAGGAACAGTACCGCCCCGGCGATCTCTTCCGGCCGTCCGAGCCTGCCCATCGGAGTGCCCTGCAGCCAGACGTCGAGGCGCTCGGGCATGGCCCTGCTGCGAGCGGTGAGCGCGGTCTCGACGTAGCCGGGCGAGATGCTGTTGACCCGAACACCGCGTGCGGCCCACTCGACGGCGAGCGATTTGGTCAGCATGATCACCGCCGACTTCGACGTGTTGTAGCTGGCCTGAGGCTGGGGTCGGTTGACGATGTGCCCCGACATCGAGGCGATGTTGACGATCGTGCCGGAGCCCGCCCCGAGCATGGCTCGTCCCTCTGCGCGGCACGAGCGGAACACCCCCGTGGCGTTGATGTCCATGACGGTCGCCCACTCCTCGTCGGTGAGGTCTTCGGCGTGGGACCCGAGATGGCGGATGCCGGCGCAGTTCACTGCCACGTCGAGCCGACCGGCTGACGCCAGCACGGCCTCGACGGCCAGGTCGACCGACTCGCTCGACGACACGTCCATGTGCACGAAGCGGCCGCCGACGGATGCGGCCGCCGACTCTCCGATGTCGGGGTCGAGGTCGCCGACCCACACCTGGGCGCCGGCATCCGCGAGGAGTCGTGCCGACGCGAGCCCAATCCCCCCGGCGCCGCCGGTGACGAGGGCGGTGCGTCCGTCGAGCCGGAACGTCTGCATGTGTTTCAGCCCCTCGCCTGCGGTGTGATGAACACCTTGTCGTACGTGCCCTCACGCTGTGCAGCCAATGCCTCGTCGAAACGTTCGATGGGGAAGTCGCCGACGCGCAACTCGTCGAGCGGCAGCTGGTGGGCGAGATTCGCGGCCCGGCGGTGGGTGAAGGGGTTCAGGGCCGTGCCCAGGATGGTCAACTCCCGGGCGTAGATGTCGTGAGGAGACACGCTAGCGCGGGCGTCGGGGTGCGCGACTCCGAAGAGCAGGAGCTGCCCGCCCCGCGCGAGGGCAGGGATCGCCGCGTCCATGACCGCGACCGAGCCCACCGCGTCGATCGCTGAGGAGAAGCCGATGCCGCCGCTTGCCTCGACCAGGCGCTCGCGCAGTCCGTCCTCGGCGGGGCTGAGCACGGTGTCGGCGCCGACCCGGAGCGCGAGATCGCGCCGCGAAGGCCTGCCTTCCACGGCCACGATCGGGCCAAGGCCGGCGCGACGGGACAGCATGATCAGCAGTGCCCCGACGGGGCCGACGCCGAAGATCACGATCGAGGTACCGGACTTCGCATCGAGCCGGTCGAGACCGTGCACGGCGCAGGCGAGCGGCTCGGTGAGGGCCGCCCGACGCGCGTCGTCGGTCCCGGGAACGGTGTAGGCGAGGCTCTGGTCGACCGCGAGGTATTCGGCCATGCCACCGTCGAGGTGCACGCCGGGAGCGCGGCGGTCGGGGCACATGTTCGGTCGACCGGTCTGGCACGGCACGCAGACGCCGCAGTAGTAGTGCGGCTCGACACTCACCAGATCGCCGACGTTGAGGTGACGGACGCCGGAGCCGACCTCGACGATCCGTCCGCCGATCTCGTGTCCGAGCGTGACGGGGGGCACGCTGTGATACTCCCCGTCTACGATGTGCGCGTCAGTGCCGCACAGACCGACGAACTCGGGAGCGACGAGGACGTCGGTCGGGCCGACGTTGGGGATGGGAATGTCGTCGACGATGACGCGGTGTTCCCCCTGGTAACGGATTGCACGCATAAATCGCCACGTTACCAGATGCTCACTTGATAGGATACGTTGACAAGTTGTAAGCCCCACCGTGGGTGCTCAGGATGAATCGAAGGCCAAATGACCCGCTCCCTCCCGCTGGATCAGCTTCGCGACGGCCGCGGCCGCTTCTCCATGCTGGCTATCGACCAGCGCGAATCGCTGCGGCAGATGTTGTCCGCCGACGCTCCGACACCGGTCGGGGATGACGAACTCGTGTCGTTCAAGGTTCTCGTCGCGCGTACGCTCGTGCCGCACGCCAGTGCTGTGCTCGTCGATCGGCAGTATGGGGGCCCCGCCGCCGCCTTGTCAGCGCGCCCCGTCATCCTGGCCGCCGATCTCCTGTCCCAATCCGTGCCCGGCGGGCCGGTCAACGTAGCGATGCTCGACGAAGACGTGACACCCGAGGTCGTGGCGGAGTTCGGCGCTGCAGCGCTGAAGATGCTCGTCCCCTGGCTTCCCGACCGTCGAGATGAGGCCGTAGACCTATCCGCCCGGTTCATGGACCTCTGTCGACGGCTCGGAGTGCCGGGCATCGTCGAGGGGGTCGTGCGACCTGAGGACATCGCCTTCTGGGATGCTCCTGCCCTCAACGAGGCGCTGGTCCTTGCCGCCCGCGACCTGGCTGGGACCGCGCCCGACCTCTACAAGGCGGAAGTGCCGTCGTACGGTGCCGGCGATCCGGAGGTCATCACCGCAACAGCACGCGCCATCACCGAGAGCCTCGAGTGTCCGTGGGTAGTGCTGTCGTCCGGTGTTCCCGCGGCGCGCTTCCCCGATGCCGTCCGCGCCTGCACCGCGGGGGGAGCCCAGGGCTTCCTCGCAGGACGCGCGATCTGGGCTGATGCCACGACATCGCCCGATCCGGCCGCCTTTCTCCGCACCGAGTCGGTGCGCCGGCTGCAGGAGCTGTCCGCGGCGGAGGTCGCGTGACCTCTGCTCCGACCGATGTCGTCGTCGTCGGCCGGGTCTGCATCGATCTTTATCCCACGCAATCGGGCGTGCGGCTGGAGGATGTGCGCACCTTCACCAAGTCGATCGGGGGCAGCGCGGCCAACGTCGCGGTCGCGGCTGCGCGCCAGGGTCTGGGTGTCACGATGCTCTCCCGCTCCGGGGACGACCCCTTCGGGCGCTACGTCGTCGAGGAGTTCACGCGCTTCGGCGTTGACGCCCGGCACATCCGTCCTATGCCAGGTATCCCGTCGGTGCTGACGTTCTGCGAGATGTATCCGCCGGAGGATCCGCCGCTGTACATCTGGCGAAACCCGACCGCACCCGACATGTTCCTCGACGTCGAAGACCTGCCGCTGGACGAGATCGCGTCGGCCCGCGTCTACTGGTCGACCGCGACGGGGCTCTCTCGCGAACCCAGCCGTGCCGCGCACCTCGCGGCGTGGGTGGCGCGTGGCCGGGCGCGTCACACGGTGCTCGATCTGGACTATCGGCCGATGTTCTGGGACGGCCAGGCCCATGCCTCCGCGGCCGTCGGCCGCGCACTCGAACACGTGACGATTGCGATCGGCAACGCCGACGAGTGCGAGATGGCGGTCGGGGAGCGCGACCCAGAGCGGGCGGCGGACGCGCTGCTCGAGCGTGGCGTCGAGCTGGCTATCGTGAAACGCGGCTCGAAGGGCGTGCTCGCGAAGACCGCCGACGAGCGCGTCGAGGTCGCCCCGATTCCCGTCGACGTGGTGAACGGCTTGGGTGCGGGAGACGCCTTCGGCGGTGCACTCTGCCGCGGCCTCGTGGAGGGTTGGTCCCTTGAGCGCACGCTGCGGTTCGCCAACGCCGCCGGCGCCATCGTCGCCACCCGGTATGAATGCTCGACAGCGATGCCGACCGGCGCCGAGGTCGACGCGTTCCTGGCAGAAGGCGTCATGAGCGGAGGCGACTTGTGAGCGAGCGGCTGCGTGTGCTCGTCCTCGGCGCGAGCGGCACGGTCGGCAGTGCTGCCGCCCGCCGTTTCCTCCAGGATGAGCGGTTCGAGGTGGTGGCGGTCTCGCGCCGCACACCTGGATACGCACCGCACGACCGGCTCCGCCATATGGCGGTCGACCTGACCGACGCCGGCGCGGTCGCCGACGCCCTCGGCGCGGCCGGGCCCATCACGCACGTCACGTACGCCGCCCTCTACGAGAAGCCTTCGCTCATCAGCGGCTGGACCGACCCCGAGCAGCGGATCACGAACGGCCGCATGTTCGAGCACGTCATGGGGGCGCTCAGCGACCATCCGGTCGAACACGTCTCGCTGCTTCAGGGCACAAAGGCGTACGGCTACCACGTTGGCCGGATGCGGGTCCCCGGTAAGGAGTCTCAGCCCCGGGTCGAGCATCCCAACTTCTACTGGCTTCAGGAGGATCTGCTCACCGCCGCCGCCGCCGAGCGCGGGTTCGGTTTCACGATCTGGCGCCCGCAGGCCATCTTCGGTGACCAGATCGGGGTCGCAATGAACATGGTGCCCGTCCTCGGTGCGTATGCCGCCATCCGAGCGGAGCTGGGTGAGCCGTTCTCCTTCCCGGGTGGTCACCTGTATCCGGTCGAAGCCGTCGATGCGCGGTTGATCGCGAACGCCATGCACTGGGCGACGGGGGCGCAGAACGCTCACGACGAGACGTTCAACATCACCAACGGCGACGTTTTCGCCTGGCCCGACATCTGGCCCGCCTTCGCAGACATGCTCGGCGTCGAGACGGGCGCTGACGAGCCGATGAGCCTGGCCGCGTGGCTGCCCCGCCACGCGGACGTGTGGGACCGTGTGGTCGCGCGCCACGGACTGCGCCCCAACACCCTCGAGCAGCTCCTCGGCTACTCGCACGCGTTCGCCGACGACATGCTGGCCTACACCCCGGATGGCTCCGTCCACGAGGCGCGGTCGCTCCCGCTGTTCCTGAGCACGATCAAGCTGCGCCAGGCGGGGTTCACCGAGGTCGTCGACTCCGAGTACATGTTCCGCGACCTCTTCGGCGCGCTGCGAGGTAGGCGGGTGCTGCCGTGACCGGAGGCGTGCCCGACCTCGCGGTGAATCCAGGAGTCTGGATGACCGGTTGGCAGGCCGATCGCGCCGAGGACATCGTCGCGCGCATCGCGCGTATCGGCTACCGCCGAATCGTCGTGGTGCTGCGGGACCCACACACCTTCGACCCCGCAGGCGTCCGGCAGCTCGTCGAGTCGCACGGCCTGCAGGTCATGACCAACTCCAACCAGATCGCGACCGAAGACATCGCCAGCGACGATCGCGAGGTGCGGGAGCGTGGCGTGCGCAGGATCCGCCGCGCCATCGAGGTCTCTGCAGAACTGGGGTCCGACAAACTGACCGGGATCCTCTACGGGGTGCTGGGCAAGGCCGCAGCCCCTGTTCCGCGCTCGGTCTTCACTCGCACGGCGCGCATGCTCGGTGACCTCGCCGAAGAGGCCGCGGACTCGGGCGTCGGGCTGCTGTTCGAGGTCGTGAACCGCTACGAGACGGCGCTTGTGAACACCGCGCGTCAGGCGATGGACTTCGTCGCGGCGTCCGGTACGAACCTCCTCGGGATCCATCTCGATATCTTCCACATGAACATCGAAGAAGACGACATGGTCGCCGCGATAGCCGAGGCGCTGCCCCACCTCGGCTATCTCGAGCTCGAGCAGAACCACCGCGGGGAACTCAGTCGCGGCCACATCCCGCTGGCTGAACTCACGGCATCGGCGATCGAGGTCGGCTACGACGGCCGCTACGGGCTCGAGGCGTTCACCGTCTCGGCCCTCGCACCGGACCACGCGACCGGCCTCGCGGTGTGGCGCGACGTGCTCGACCGTGACACCCGGGTAGCCGAGGATGCGTACGCTCTGCTGGCCGGCGCATATGCGGCGGCCGGCAGGCGCTAGGAGACTCACGCCTTCCAGAACGGCTTCAGGTGGGAGAACTCACGGATGCCTGCGGCGGCGACGTGGGACCGAGCAGGTCGCGGATCAATACCGCCGCGTCGCCGGGGGTGCGGGGAAGCTCGCGCATGGTCTCCTCGACTTCGGCCCGGCCCGGGATGCCGGAGCGGCCGTCGATCGCGCGGCACGACAGCGCCGCGGTGACGTTCGCGAAGCGGATGGCATCGGGCAGTTTCTTGCCCAGTACGACCGCGGCGAGCAGCGCTCCGTGGAAGACGTCGCCCGCACCGAGGCTGCTGCGCGGAACGATCGACAGAGCGGGCGCGTACGCAGTGGTCTCGGCGTCGAGCGCGAACGATCCCCGGCTGCCGTCCGTCGCGACGACCGTCTGCGCGCCGTCGGCGCGGGCGCGCTGGGCGGCCTCTCGCGGATCGTCGATCCTGTAGCGCTCGCGCAGCACCTGGGCGGTCGGCACGTAGAGGTCGATGAGGCGCAGATCGAGATCCGGCACCGGATTGCCGTCGTCGAGTGAGACTCGCGCGGTGCCCGCGCCCAGCATCCGCAGCGTTCGGTAGCCGATTTTGTCGACGTGCAGCCAGTCGTAGCCGGCCGGGATGGAGGCAGGCACCTCGGCGGGGCGCGTGATGATCGTGCGAGTTGCTGTCTCGGTGCTTACGACAACAACCGACGAGCTGCTCTCCAGGTCGTCGCGGACCACCACGTGGCGCGTGCCGACACCTTCGGCCTCGAGGCCGTCGATCAGGAGCCTGCCGATATCGTCGGCACCGACGACGCCTGCGAAGTCGACCTCGACGCCGAGCCGGGCCATGGCGACGGCGGCCGTCGAGGCGTTGCCGCCGCCGGCGAGGACGACGTGTTCGGCCTCGACCCGCTCGTCTTCACCGGGAAGCCGCCCGACCACGGCGATGGTGTCGAGCACCAGGCTGCCCAAGCACAGCGTGCGCACGGTCACCGCCGCGACTCCGGGTCGGCGGCGCGCGTGGAGGTGCCGCGCAGGTCGGAGCTGAGCTCGGTGCCCTCGGGATAGATGATATGCACGTACTCGACGCCGTTGCCGCGGCTATCGAACGCCACGCGATGCGCGACCAGCACAGCGGCGTCGGCGGGCAGCTCGAGGGCGGAGGCTTCCTCGGGTGTCGCATGTCTCGCGGTCACGACCTGCGACCCGCCGACCAGCTCGATCGATGCGACACGGTGCAGCAGGTTGTAGAGCCCATCGGACTCGAGCTGCTCACGGGTCAGGGTCACGCCCTCCGGCAGCGCCAGGAAGGTCTTGGTGAGCACGACCGGCACGCCGTCGGCGAAACGCACGCGCTCGACGTGCAACAGTGGTGCGCCCGGCGGCACATGCAGTTCGGCCGCGACATCCGCCCGTGCCTTCACCTCTTCGAGGAGGAGCACCTTGGTCGAGGGCGTCTGCCCCGAAGCGACGAGGTCGCGGTACAGGCTGCTGAGGCCGACCGGGCGCACCAGGCCGGTGCGGAGCGCAAACGCGCCGACGCCGCGCTGAGAGTGGATGATGCCGTCCGAGGCGAGACGAGCCATTGCCTGCCGAAGGGTGGGGCGGCTGACACCGAGCGCCCGAGCCAGGTCGTTCTCCGCAGGGAGCGGCACCGCCGCCGGATAATGGGTCTCTTCGACCAGTCGCTTCAGCAGTTCGGCGCACTGCCAGTACAGCGCGATGCCGGGCGTGCGGGGGAGCGGGTTGGCTGCAAGCCTGTCGAGCAGCAGTGCCTGCGGACCTGCCTGATTCATCGGGACTCCCAGCGTCGCGCATGTCGCGTCATCGGTGTTACTTTACAACTTGTAAAGCCTGCGGTCGATCAGCGACCCGCTCGGTGACCCGGAGGTATGTATGAGCATCGCAGTCATCGCCGGTGATGGCATCGGCAAAGAGGTCGTGCCTGCAGCGATCGCGTGCGTGGATGCCGCGCTCGCCCGCCACGACGCGTCGGTCGAGTGGGTCGACTATGACTGGGGTTCGGATCTCTACATGCAGACGGGCCGAATGATGCCGGTCGACGGGATCGAGAAGTTGTCGGGTCACGACGCGATCTTCCTGGGCGCGGTCGGTCTGCCCGCGATACCGGACACCGAGACCCTCTGGGGTCTGCTCATACCCATCCGCCGAGAATTTCGCCAGTACGTCAACCTGCGCCCGATCAGGGCGCTGGAGGGCGTGCCGAGCCCCGTCCTCGGCGGCGACGACATCGACGTACTCATCGTCCGCGAGAACAACGAGGGTGAGTACTCCGAGGTCGGCGGGCGTTCGTATCGCGGCCGGCCGGAGGAGGAGGCGATCCAGGTCAACGTTTTCACGCGGCATGGCATCGAGCGGGTCGCGCGCTACGCGACCGGGCAGGCCGCGGCCCGTCGGGGCGGGCTCACGTCTGCCACCAAGTCGAACGGAATCACCCACTCGATGC
The DNA here is from genome assembly GCF_058310455.1 of Microbacterium sp. Z10_103. Taxonomy (NCBI): domain Bacteria; kingdom Bacillati; phylum Actinomycetota; class Actinomycetes; order Micrococcales; family Microbacteriaceae; genus Microbacterium; species Microbacterium sp. Z10_103. The sequence continues at coordinate 2,428,183 of NZ_JBZEGK010000001.1, read as the reverse complement.
CGTTCTGGGACGAGGTCGTGGCTGAGGTCGCCGCGGAGACACCCGACGTCAGGCTCGAGAGCATGCTCATCGACGCGCTTGCGGCCCGCCTCGTACTCGACCCCGGTCGGTTCGACGTCATCGTGGCCTCGAACCTGTTCGGCGACATACTTTCTGATCTCGCCGGCGCGATCGCGGGCTCCATCGGCGTCGCGCCGAGCGCGAACCTGAACCCGGAGCGCCGGTTCCCGTCGCTGTTCGAGCCGGTGCACGGCTCGGCTCCCGACATTGCGGGGCGCGGTATCGCGAACCCGATCGGCGCCATCTGGACGGGGGCGATGATGCTCGAGCACCTGGGTCACGCGGATGCCGCCGCCGACCTCACTGCGGCCTTCCGGTCGGTCACCGCGGCGGGAGTGCGCACGGCCGATCTCGGCGGCCACGCGAGCACCGCGGAGGTCTCGCAGGCGATCGTCGACGCGCTCGCGTTGTGACGTGCGGCCAACCGGGCCGCGGACCGCGAGACCATCGGCAGTTCGCGGGCGCGCGCGAGTCGGACCCGAGGCCGTGACTCATCTGCGCGCCAGGAGCCGGCCTTCTGGTGTGCCCACCCTTGTCGCGTGGCAGGAACGGTCCTAACTGCGGGCGACCGTGAACCGCACGGTTCGTGGCGGGGAGGCGTTCCCCGCAACATCGGTGGCGGTGACGGTCATCGTGTGCCGCCCCGGGCTGAGTGCGCCCGGCGGTGTGCACGACCAGCCGCCGAGCGGCCCGGCGGTGGCGGTGCAGACCGTCTGGTCCGCCTCCGTCACGGTGATGGTGGCTCCCGGTTCGGTCGACCCCTTGATCGCGGGACGGTTGGTGTGCACGGTGCCGGTGGGCGTTTTCACCGTCGGGACCTGTGGCGCGACGGTGTCGCGCCACAGCACGCGTCGCACGGTTGGGGAGGAGTTCCCCACCGCGTCCGTGGCGGTGACCTTCACCTGGTGCACGCCGTCGCGGACCGGCACGTCGCACGTCCACGCGCCGTCGGCACCGGCGGTCGCCTCGCACGTGCTGCGTCCCGCCGTCACCGACACGACAGCACCGGGTTCGCTGGTACCCGCGACAGTGCTCGACCGGGTCGGCTGGGGGATGCCCCCGGCCGGGGTGGTCACGGTGATCGGCGGCGCGACGGTGTCCACCGCATAGGCGTCGATCACCGTCTCCTTGAACGTGGCCCCCGCGTCGTCCCACGCTTCCGAGCGCAGCGAGATCGTGGTGGCGTCCCGCGGAGCGGTCACCTTCGCGGAGTATGCGCCCGCCCCTCGGCCCGGCACCACCCGGACCGGCGTCCACGTGGCGCCCGCGTCCGCGGACGACCACAGCTTGAGGCCTCGGATCTTCCCGCCTTCGGAGCCGTCCTGGTGCGACACGGTCAGATCCAACTCGGTCGTGCGTCCATCCGTGTTGAAGGCATTCAGCCCCTGTACTCCGTAATCCAGCTGCAGCAGCGGGAGAATCGTGGGGCTCTGGGTGTGGGCGGAGGTGAATCCCCACTCGGTGGAGATGTGCGTGGACAACGGCCACCACGCGACATCCCGGCGGGTGTCGAGCGTCATCCGGTAGGTGCTCCTCTCCGCGGGCACGGAAGGGGTTCCGCTGGGGCTCTCTCCCTCGATCAGCAGGGCCTCGCCCTCGCGCAGCTCGAACCTCCCGGTCGACTCCGTATCCGGCCCCCACTGCTGCGGATGACCGTCTCCATCGACCCGGTACGGCAGGTTGACCGACAGCACATCGCCGTCACGGCTCACCGCAGCATCCTGCGGCGTAGCGGGAGACGGTCGCAGTCCACCGTGATGGACCTGGCCCATGAACGTCTCACTCGCCCGCTGCCCCGGCCGGTACGTCACCGGCGCGCTCTCGAACGGCGCGGGATCCGCGTTCCAGTCTTCCCCTGCCCGCACGGAGCGTTGGAATGTCAGGTCATCGTCTGTCGAGTAGTACACCTCACGCCCGAGCAGCGGCCCGGTGAAGCGGAATCCGAATCCGGTGTAGTTGCCCCCACCGATCATGGTGACGTATTCCACCATCGTGGTGCCGGGCACGAAAGCCTTGACGTCGACGTTCACCTTGGCGGTCGTCTTCGCGTTGGCCTCGTAGGTCAGATCCGTGGGGACGCCCTCCTCGATGTAGCCGAGCTGGTACTGGTACGAGGGGTTCGCGATGCCGGTGCCCTGCAGCCGTGCCTTTCCGTGACGGGCGAGCTCGACCAGCTGGAGCCCGAGGTCGCGGGGCAGCGTCAGGGTGGGCAGCGCCTTGCGGGCCATGCCGGGGAATCTCCGCGGGTCGACCGACTCGAAGTACGGACCGGGCGTCGCGCCGTAGACGAGCACGGCCACGGCTCCGGCGTCGAACGCGGCCTGCGCCTGAGCGTTCAGATCCGGATCTCCACGATCCTCCATGAGGACGACGGCCCCGCGAGCACCCGCGGCCGCCAACTCGTCCGGCGTTCCCTTCCCGGCGTTCACGATCGGTGCGTCGAGCCTGCCCAGGTACTGAGGGGACAGCACGCCGTAGTTCAGCTCACGCGAGATGTCGATCTTCTGACGGGCGCCCACCGCCTTCGCGTCGAGCAGCGGCTGGTTCAGCACGTACCGCGAGTGGACGGTCGTGTCGCCGGCCAGCGGCTCCGGGGACGCGAGGACGGAGATGTCGAGATCGAGTCCTCCCGTGGCGCCGCCGATGCCGCCCGACACCCAGGTCGTGACGGGGTAGCCGCGGTTCGGCAGCCATCGGGCGATGGTCTCTTCCAAACCGGTCGTCTTGGCCTTCCTCTCGGTTTTCATCTCGACCGGAATCGCCTTGCTCCCATCGAGGACCAGGGTGGTGTCGCCCTGCAGGTCGATGTCGCGCGCGAAGCCCGTGAAGCCGTCGACGAAGAGCGCATCCGGCGACGCAACGTTCAGAAGCTGGCCCAGCAGCGCGTAGCGGCCCGGCCGCAGCCGAATCTCTGTGACGCCGTCGACGAGGCTGAACGACTGGTTGACCTGCGAGTCATCCAGCCCGTGGATCGAGCCCGCGCTGCCCAGCGGAGCGGGCGTGCCGTTCGCCTGGATGGCCTCGATCCGGAGCGTGTGCAGGTCGGGCTCGGACATGAAGGCGAGCACGGTGCGGACCGGCGGGGCCCCCTCGCCCACCGCGGTGAGCACGCCGGTGTACACGCCCGGGTCATCGGCGCGCGGGTCGACGCTCACGTCCAGGGAGGCGGTGCCGTGAGCCGGCACCGTCACGGTGTCGGTCGAGAGCGTGACCATCCCTTCGGGTGCCGCGCCGCCGTCAGGGTCCGTGACCGTGACGGCGACGTGGGTGACGACGTCGATGTCGGAGGTGTTCGTGTAGGTGACCGTCTGGGACCGCGGGGCCTGGGTGTCGCGGGGCGACGAGAAGACCCCGAACGACAGCGAGGCGGGAGTCGCGTACACCGTCTCCTCGAGGGCGCCGGGGATCCAGGTCCGCCCCGAGCCTTCGGAGTACACCGGGTTGCCGGCCGGCTGCGCCGAACCCATCAGCACGGACTTGACAGCCTGGTCCTCCAGGTCCGGGCGTGCGGCTTTCACGATCGCCGCGGCGCCGGCCACATGGGGTGCCGCCATGGACGTGCCGGACATGGCCTGGTAGAGGTCGCCGACGGGCTCGAGCGGGTTGGTCTCCGCCGCTGCCCGGGCTGCCACGATCCTGTGGCCGGGCGCCGCGATGTCGGGCTTGATCGCCCAGTCGCCGAAGCGGGGTCCGAGGGAGGAGAAGGACGCGAGCGAGTCGTCGTCCGTGACGGCCGCAACGGTCAGTGCGCTGTCTGCCGTGCCCGGGGTGGTCACCGTCGTCGCCCCGAATTCTCCCTCGTTGCCGGCGGCGACCACGACGAGGGTGTCGTACCGCTCGGAGATCGAGTTCACGGCGAGGGCGCCGGGGTCGGTGCCATCCGTGTAATCGCCTTGGATTCCCAGGCTCATGTTGATGACATCCGCACCGTTTGCGGCGGCCCACTCCATCGCGTCGATGACCCACGATGTCTCGCCCTGACCCGCGGCGTTGAGCACCCTTCCGTTGAGGAGACGGGCTCCGGGGGCGACGCCCCGGTAGTCGCCGCCGGATGCCTCGCCACTGCCCGCGATGATCGATGCGACGTGGGTGCCGTGCCCCGCCTGGTCCATCGCCGTCCCGCTGCCGGTGAAGTCGGCCTCCAGGGTGACGATCCCCTCGTCGAGATCCGGATGGTTCGTGTCGATACCCGTATCCAGGACGGCGACGACCGCGCCGGTCCCATCCGCGCCGCCCGCCCACGCCTGCGGAGCGCCGATCTGCGGCAGTGAGTCGGTGTCGAGCAGCTCGACGGGGGAGTCGAGCCAGACCTTCTCGACCGTGTCGGCGCTTCCCACAGCCTCGACGAGTTCCGGAGCGCCCTCGGGTGCGATCTCGCCGGCGACCGAGGAGATGGACTCCAGCGTGTGCTCCGGCTCGACGCCGAGCGCATCCCAGCTCGGCTCGGCAGCGCGGGCACCGGGCTCCGTGGTCGTCTGAACGATGACCGGCATGCCGTTCTCCGGCTGGTTCGCTGTCAGCTCTTGGAGAGCGAGGACATCGAACAGGTTGCGGTCCAGGTGCTCGGGCACGAGGTGGGCGACGTCCGAGGGGATCACGAACAGGTGGCCGTCTTCTCCGAAGCTGTTGTAGCTCACGGGCCGTCCGTCGTCCCGCGGAGCGGGCGCGAGTGAGATGACCGGATCGCCGTCCGGTCCATCCATCACCGTCACTCGGTCGCCCGTGATCAAGGTCACGACATCACCCGACTGCTCCTCGGACGACGTCGGGAGTGCGGCGGCGTCCTCGCTGGCGGCCGCCACAGGGGGGATTCCGCCGACGAGGACGGCCAGGCATACTCCGCCGACGACGGCACCGACGACTGCTCTTCTGACTCTCACGCTGTCTCCCTGATCGGGAAGCGGCATGCCGGTCCCCCCGGCCCGGCCCGCTCCGCGCGGGCGCTCACGGCACGAGAGCAGCAGAGGATGCTCGTCGTCCCAGCTCCCTGCTGATTGACTCCATTGATGGCGGCCGAATGGTCGGCCCGCGACGAAAGTAGCAATTGTTGTTGCGGCCTACAATTCCCCACGCCCGGAGATCACCCCGCGTCGCCGGACATTAACAACCGCGCAACGTCACCGTCACACAGTGCCGATTCCAGCGGCCGGCGCAGACCGCGGTCATCCGCTCTCGCGGCTCTGACGTGGGCGAGCAGGGAACCGGGCGTCACTCTCGCCAGCGGCCGGCCATTGATCGGATTCATCGATGCAGCCGATCGGAACAATGCGTTGGACGCGCTGAGCACCCCGGCCCAGAGTGGTGGCACCACCACCCGAAGGAGACCGCAAATGTTGAAACACGTCGAGCTGGATCCCACGTTCCCGCTCACTTCGCAGTACTCGGACACGTCGAACGAGCCGACCATCCTCGTGAACATCTTCGATGTCGACCCGGCCGTACAGTCGGAATTCACAGACGCCTGGCTGATCGACGCCGACTTCTTCAAGAAGCAGCCCGGCTATATCTCCGCGCAGCTCCACCAGGGCATCGGGGGGAGTCGCATCTTCGTGAACTACGCGGTCTTCGAGAACACCGCGGCGTTCGCCGCCACGAACCGGCAGCCCGAATTCGGTCCGCTGCGAGGCGTCTACCCCGACGGCGCGACGGCCCACCCTCATCTGTTCCGCCGGGTGGCCGTGGCCGGCATCTGCGTCGGCGAGTTCGACGGACGCAGTGCTGGTCCCGCAACGCCGCAGCAACACGGGCTGAAGCACGTCGAACTCGACCCGACGTTCAGTCTTGCCGAGCAGTACGCGGATACCTCGGGCCAGACGACGGTGCTGCTCAACCTGTTCGACGTCGACCCACGCGACCACGAGTACTTCATCTCCGCCTGGAAGGCCGACGCGGAGTTCTTCAAGGCCCAGCCCGGATACATCTCGGCGCAGCTGCACAAGGGCATTGGAGGCAGCCGGCTGTTCTTGAACTACGCGGTGTTCGAGAACACCGCGGCGTTCGCGGCGACGAACCGGCAGCCACAGTTCGGTCCGCTGCGTGCCGTCTACCCCGACAGCGCCACGGCGAGCCCGCATCTGCTGCGGCGTCTGTCGATCCCCGGAGTGTGCATCGGAGAGGGCAACCGCCCCGTGGCAGCGGAGTGATGTATCGAAATCGCCGAGCGTCGCGCCGTCATCGCGCGGCTCAGCCGGGCCGAACTGGACGGTAGGGCGACCCGGCCGCCGCTCATCGGCGCCCCCGGGCTCAGCCCTTGCAGAGCATGGGCGTGTCGCTGCGTCCGAAGCGGTAGTCGTAGGTCGTGCCGTCGACCTCGACGACGATCCGCATACCCTCCACGATCGCCTGCGCGTAGGACCGCCCCGGCGCCGGGCAGCCGAGGGCGCTGCTCGGCCACGTCACGGCCTCGACGGAGACCAGCGCCGGCTCTCCCGAGACGCCACGAGCCGAGAGGTCATCGACGATCGCGTCCCAGCGCGCCGGGGGGCATCGACCTTGCAGCGAGTTCATTCCAGAGCCGAGTCTAGATCCGGGGGAATCGGGCGGCACACGATAACGCTGCCGGTACCGGATCACTCCGCGGTGCCGCGCGCCCCGTGGAGGCGTGCCAGGGCGGCGACGACGTCCCGGTGCCAGCGGCGCGCCGCCGGGAGGACCCCCGTGAAGATGGCGACGTCATGCGTCACCCCGAGGTACTGCACCGCGCTCGCCTCGACACCGTCCGCGCGCAGACGCTCCGCGTACGCCGCTCCATCGCCGCGGAGCGGGTCGTACTCGGCGGTGAGGATCACCGCCTCGGGAAGGCCGGCATGCGAGGCGGCGAGCAGCGGCGAGGCGAGGGGGTCGCGGGCATCGGACGGCTGTGCCAGATAGGTGCGGGCCACCGAACGGAGTTCGCGTAGCGCGAGGAGAGAAGGGATGCCGAGCGCCCGCGTCGCGCGCAAGTCGATGTGTCGGCCGGTGAGGTCGGTGACCGGCACCTCCAGCAGCTGCAGACGGATGGGAGGTCCCGAACGGTCTCGATTGGCGAGCGTCAACGCTGCGGCGATCGAGGCACCCGCCGACGTCCCGGCGACCCCGATCCGGTCGGGGTCGATCCCGAGCTCGTCGGCGTTGCGGTGCAGCCACACGAGCGCAGCGTGTGCCTGCTCGATCTGAGTCGGGAACCGGTGCTCGGGAGCCAGGGCGTAGTCCACGGCGACCATCGCGACGGATGCGTCTGCCGCCCGGCGGCGGTTCGCGGCATCCGTCGTCGGATAGTCGATGCCCCCGATGCGGAATGCCCCGCCGAAGAAAACGAGCCACGCGGGGATGCGCTCGGCGCCGGCCGAGTTCGGGGGGCCCTGTGCCGGCTGGGGGTAGTAGATGCGCACACGGACGGCCGGCAGACCGGGAACGGGGACGAGGTGCTCAACGGTGCGCAACTCCGGGCCCGGCGTCCCGACCGTTTCGAGCTCCTTGCGATCCCATGCCAGCGCAGCACGGCGATGCCGCGCCCTTGCCGTATGGGCCCCGGCGCCGGACGTCGGCGTTCGAGCCGGGCCCGACCCAGCCGCCTTGGTCGGCGCTTCGGGCTCGTCTCGTCGCCCGAGGAGCCGGCGCCAACCGGCCACCCGGAGGCGGAGCGCGTCGATGCGCTGCCGGAACAGATACCGGCGGTGCACCCGCAATCGCTCGGAGAAGAACGGATCCAAGCCCATCGAACACGCTCCTCCCCAGGGGTTCACAGTCTAGGACCGGAGAACGTCGCATGTTTCGGCCCCGCACCCGCCGCCGCGGGGTGACGATAGACGCGGGGAGAGCGAAGGAGTTGTTGTGACGTCGCCGATACCCATGCCCGTTCGTGTGAGCGTGGTCGTCCCCGTGTTCAATCCGGGACCGGCCTTCGACGAACTCATCGGATCTCTTGACCGCCAAACCCTGCGGCACACGGAATTCGAAGTCCTCCTGTGCGATGACGGATCGGGCGAGGAGACCCGCGCGCGTCTCGCCCGTGTCGCCCGAGATCGACCGAACACGCGGGTGCTGACCCTCGCGCACACGGGCTGGCCGGGTACGCCCCGCAATCACGGCATCGCTGCGGCGCAGGGCGACTACGTGTACTTCGTCGATCAAGACGACTACCTCTTCGACGCGGCGCTGGAGAAGCTCTGCGACTACGCCGACCTGCACGCATCCGACGTGGTCATCGGCAAGGAAGTGGGAATCGGACGCCGCCTGCCGCGCCAGATCTTCCGCCGTGACATCCCTCGCGCCACGCTCGGCAAAGATCCCCTCCTGGAACTCCTCACCCCGCACAAGCTTTTCCGCACCTCGTTTCTCCGAGCGAACGACATCCGCTTCCCCGACGGACGAGTGCGCCTCGAGGATCACCTCTTCGTCATGCGCGCCTACTTCGAGGCCGAAACGATCTCCGTCCTCGCCAGCGAGCCCTGTTACGCCTGGGTGAAGCACCCCGGCAGCGCCAGCTCCTCGCGGATCGATCCCGGCACGTACTACCCCCATCTGGAGGCCGTCCTCGACCTCGTCGATGCCCACACGGAACCGGGACCGCTTCGCGACACGCTCCTGCGGCATTGGTACCGCGGGAAGATCCTGAAGCGACTGGCGGGGCGACAGATGCTCGGATATCCCGACGACTACCGCGCGCAGCTCCTCGACGTGGTCATCCCCATCGCGCGGAGAAGGTTCGGTCCCGGCGTCGACGACGGCCTCGCGCTGCCGCACCGGATCCGTTCGGCATTGCTCCGCGGCGACCGGCGCGCCGATCTCCTGTGCCTGGCGGCGTTCGAGGCCGGTCTGGAATGCCGCGCCGTGGCGACCTCCGCCACGTGGTCACGCGGGGGAGGGCTCCGGCTCACGATCCGCGTGACGATCACCCAGGACGGCGAGGATGCGCTCGTCTTCGAGTCGCCCGGCTCGGACCCCGGGCGCCTCGTGCTGTCATCCTCGTTCTCCCTCGAGGACCTTCCTCCGGCCGTCCTCAAGGCCGGCCGCGACCTTCGTCGCGACCGTGTCGAGGTTCTCCTCCACGACGACACCGACGGCACCGAGCGCCGCCTCGCGGACCGCCGACGAGACAGCCGGGCATCCTTCGGCCTCTCGGTCGACCCGCTGAAGGTCTTCAGCCGGAAGGATCGCTCCCACGGCGGGCGCATCGTCGTGAAGATTCGTCGAGCACGCTGGTCCTTCGACGTGCCCCTGACAGCGGATCCGGCGATCCTCGCCAGGGCGGGGCGCTCGCCGCTCCTGGCCGGCCGCACGTGCGTCCTCGTGGCAGCCGGCAATGGGGCGGTCGAGCTCCGTCGCGAGTGGCCGGGCGGACGTGTGAAGGACTTCGCCGGCCGCGTCGTCCGCCGAGTCCGCAGGCTCGGGCGACACGCCTGAGGGGGTCGTCGGTGGCAGGCTCGCGCGGCGCGGCCGTAAGCTGCATGCGTCGCACCGTGCGAGTGGCCGGTCGCCTCCCCGCCCCGCAGTGTGACCTGCTCACCGACGAAGGAGGCGCCCGATGAGCGCTGTGAGAGACGGACGACTCAGCCGCGGCCTCGTCACAGCCGCGGGTGCGAGCTATACCGTCAACGTCGCCTTCGGTGCGGCCGTGGCATCCGGTGCCGTCGACAACAGTCGCATCCGCTGGGTCCACCACGCCCTGTTCCTCGCCACGGCGTCGCTGACCGCGCTCGCGCTCGCTTCCCATGCCGTCCAGCGTCGGCCTGAGGCCCTCGTTCTCCTGCCGGGGGCGCTGACGCTCGCCGTGCTGCCCTACGCGGGCGGACAGCGGAGCCGGCACATCGCGGTCGCGGGGTCGGCCGCGCCGTCGTTTGCGACCGCTGTCATTCTGGCCTGGAGGAGGCGCTGATGGAGTTCCTTGACGTGGTGCGTCGTCGGAAGACGACGAATGGGGCGTTCCTCCCCGATCCGGTCTCGGAGGAGCATCAGCGGCTGCTGATGGAGGTCGCCGGGCGCGCCCCGTCGCAGCTGAACAGCCAGCCGTGGCGTTTCGTGATCGTCGAGGATCGCTCCACGATCGAGAAGATCGGCCGGATCAGCGGCGAGAGCATGACCGAGGCGATGTCCAACGGCACCTTCTTCGAGCGGTACAAGCCCTACTTCCGCTTCAGCGCCGCGGAGATGGAGCGGCGTCGAGATGGGATGCTGTTCGACCGGCTCCCGGCACCGCTCCGCCCGTTCACCAGCCAGGTGTTCACCTCGCGGGGGCAGAAGCTGATGAACGGGTTGCGCGTGCCTCAGAGCCTGGGCGAGGAGAACCGCAAGCTGGTCTCCGGCTCGCCGCTGCTGCTCGGGGTGATGCTGGACCGGTCGGAGTACCGGCCCGGTCAGCTGTCATCGTTCTACTCCGTGTTCAGCATGGGCGCGGCGATGGAGAACATCTGGCTCGCCACCGTCGAGCTCGGCATGGGGATCCAATTCATCTCCTTCCCCATGGAAGTCCCGGGTCGCTGGGACGAGATCGTCCGCCTGCTCGAGGTGCCGGACGACCTCGAGCTGATGGCGGTGTACCGGCTCGGCTATCTGCCCACCGAGCAGCGCCGGCCGCCGATCGATTGGACGAGCGGGCAACGCAAACTTCCCTCGCAGTACGTCTTCCGTGGAACCTGCGCCACCCCGCAGGAAGGGTGGGACGAGCCCTCCATCCCTCCTCCCGGGGGAAGCGGCGGCTGAGCACCGTGCCCTCACGAATGCGGGGCGCGGTAACGTCATCGGATGCCCGAACTCCGCCGCGCGGCCGTCGCCGACATCGACCCCACGACGCTGTACCGCATCCTGTGGCTGCGCGTGAGCGTGTTCGTCGTCGAGCAGAACGTCGCCTACCCCGAGATCGACGGCCGCGACATCGAACCCGGTGCCGAGCTGATGTGGCTCGAGGAGGACGGCGCGGTTCCCGCGACCCTCCGCATCCTGCGCGACGGCGACGCTCTGCGCATCGGCCGCGTCGCGACCGCCCGGAGCGCCCGCGGCCGGGGATACGCCGCCGACCTCATGCGCGCCGCCGTCGAACGCTGCGAAGAGGTGGCCCCGGGAGCCCCGATCGACCTCGACGCCCAGATGCAGCTCGAAGGCTGGTACGCGCGCTTCGGGTTCGTGCGTTCGGGTGAACCCTTCACCGAAGACGGCATCCCGCACATCCCGATGAAGCGCTCATGACCGGCGGTCAACCAGGTGAGGCCGGATACGCCTGGCTGCGCGCGCGGTGAACGGCGCCCGTGCAGGCGCCCGCAGCCGCGGGGCACGGTAGCGTAGCCAGATGCCCGAAATCCGCCGCTCCGTTGTCGCCGAGATCGACCCGACGACGCTCTACCGAATCCTGTGGTTGCGCGTGAGCGTGTTCGTCGTCGAGCAGAACGTCGCCTACCCCGAGATCGACGGCCGTGAGATCGAGCCCGGCGCGGAGCTCCTGTGGACCGAGGAGGGTGAGGCCGTGCTCGCCACCCTGCGGATCCTGCAGGATGACGGCGCACTCCGCATCGGTCGCGTGGTCACGGCAGCCGCGGCACGCGGCCGCGGCTACGGCGCTGACCTCATGCGCGCGGCCATCGAGCGCTGCGAGCGGCGCGACCCCGGTGCGCCCATCAACCTCGACGCGCTGCTTGGGCTCGAGGGCTGGTACACGCGCTTCGGATTCGCGCGCTCGGGCGAGCCCTTCGAAGAAGACGGAGTCACTCACATCCCGATGAGGCGGCCGTGACCCCGCTCCGCACCCATCGGCTGACACTTCGCGACTGGACGACCGACCCCGACGATCTCGACTTCGTGCTCGACATGTACTCGCGCGGGGACGTGCAGCGCTACCTCGGGCGCTCGCCGCGCCTCATGGCCGACGTGGAGGAGGCCCGCGCGGCGGTGAGGCGGTGGACGGCGCTCGAGGACGGACCCCTCGGCGTCCGCGCGATCACCACGCACGAGGGCGACCGGCTCGGGAGCCTCCTGCTCAAGCGCATCCCGTGGTCGGCGGATGCTGTCGCCCCCGGCACCCCCGAGGACATCGAGGTCGGCTGGCACCTGCATCCGGACGCGTGGGGCCACGGGTACGCGTCGGAGGCGGCCGCCGCCGTGCTGCAGGAGGCGTGGGATGGCGGCATCCCCCGCGTGGTCGCGGTGACCAACCCGGCGAACTCCGCGTCGCAGGCCGTGTGCCGGAGGATCGGGATGCGGCACCTCGGTCTCAGCGACCGGTACTACGACACGACCTGCGAGCTCTTCGCGATCGAGGCGCCCGCCCGATAGCGCGACCCGCGCCGCCGGGCAACCGGATGCGGGAGCATCCCGGTCACGCGAGGATGGGGCCATGCTCAGCATCCCCACCCTTCCCCTCAACGACGGCACCTCGTTCCCCGAACTGGGTCTCGGCACCTACAAGCTGCGCGGAGAGGCCGGGATCGACGCCATGCGTTCGGCGCTTACCGCGGGCTACCGCCTGCTCGACTCCGCCGTGAACTACGAGAACGAGGCCGAGGTCGGGGAGGCGGTGCGAAGCAGCGGCATCCCGCGCGAGGAGATCCTCGTCACCACGAAGATCCCCGGCCGTGACCACGGCTACGACGAGACCACGGCCAGTGCGCGGCGATCCCTGGAGACCCTGGGACTTGACCGCATCGACCTGTATCTCATCCACTGGCCGAACCCGAGCGTGGACAAGTACGTCGACACCTGGCGGGCGATGATCGATCTGCGGGCATCGGGGGAGGTGCGTTCGATCGGTGTCTCGAACTTCACCGAGCCGATGCTGCGCCGGCTCGTGGACGAGACCGGTGAAGTCCCGGCGGTCAACCAGGTGGAGCTGCATCCGTACCTCCCGCAGGAGGAGCTGCGCGCCGTGCATGCGGAACTCGGCATCCGGACCGAGAGCTGGAGCCCGCTCGCCCGCCGCAGCGAACTCCTCAGCGAACCGGTCGTGACCGACATCGCCGCCGCGCACGGGGTGACCCCGACCCAGGCGGTGCTGCGCTGGCACGTGCAGGTCGGCTCGACCCCGATTCCGAAGTCATCCGACCCGCGGCGCCAGCGGGAGAATGCCGACGTGTTCGGTTTCGAGCTGTCCGCCGACGAGGTGGATGCGGTCTCCGCACTCCGCCGCGGGCGCCTGTGGGATGCCGACCCCGACACGCACGAGGAGATGTGAGCGCGAGAAACGACAATCCGGGCGAGACGGCACGCGCTGCGCCGTTTCTCGTCCGGAACGTCGTTTCTCGCTAGGGGCGGATGGCGCGGAGCCACTCGTCGAACGTCTGACCTCCGCGCGCGGCCGACGCATCCGGCAGGAGCGATCCGTCGCGCTGAGCACGACCGAAGGGTCCGGGAAGCGGCACGGCCGGGATCCACCCTCGCCGTCCGGTCGCGCGGGCGTAGGCCCGCACCATCCTCACCAGGCTCTCCTCCCCGGGGCCGGCCAGGTCGGCGATGCGGCCGGCCGGCGCCGCCGTGGCGAGGGCGGCCAGGTGTTCGCCGACCTCTCGCGCGGCCACGGGCTGCGTGCGCATGCGTGGGGCGACGTGCAGCGGCCCGAGCTTCGCGCGGGCGAACATCTGCGCGGCGAACTCGTGGAACTGCGTGGCCCGGAGGATCGTCCACGGGATCTGTCCGGCCTCGACGAGCCGCTCCTGCGCGAGTTTGCCGGCGTAGTAGCCGTGCGGGGCACGATCCACGCCGACGATCGACAGCGCCACATGATGCGCGACGCCCGCCCGGCGCTCCGCGTCGAGCAGGTGACGGGTGGTGGACGCGAAGAAGCCGATCGACTCGTCCTCCGCGAGGGTGGTGACGCTGAGAACGTCCACCACCGCATCCGCGCCGACGAGGGCGGTCTCCAGGCCGGATCCGCTCCGCACGTCGACGCCCTCGGCCCGGGCGAGGACGACCGGCTCGTGCCCGGTCGCCTCGAGCGCGGCAACGACGTGGCGCCCGACGGTGCCGGTTCCCCCGGCGACGGCGATTCTCACGTGCGGCCTCCCGCGGGTTCGATGGGCGAAGGGTTCTGGGGCGCGAGGTCGGCCGGGTCGGGGAGCATCGATCCCGGCGGGCTGGGTTCCACCCGCGGGGAGGCGAGGATCGCCAGCAGCACGCCGGCCAGCGCGATCGCGCCGCCCAGCGCCTTCACGGGGTCGAGGGTCTCACCCAGCAGGAGGGCGAACGCATAACCGAAAGCCGGAATCGCGGCCGTCGCGACTCCCGATACCGCGGCCGGCACGCGCTCGGCGCCGTAGTTGAAGAGCACGAGCGTGGGCGCGGTCACCACCAGCGCCAGCACGAGGATGCTGATCACCCCGCGCTCGTCGGTCGGAAGGGCGAGGGTGCCCGTCACCGCCTCCCACCCGAGCCAGGGGAGCATCAGGGCCGTGCCCCAGACGCCGGTGGCGGTGGCGAGCGACAGCGCGTCCGGGGCATCCGCCCGCCCTCCGTCCCGGCGGAGCAGGACGGTGTAGATCGCGTAGGAGGCCAGTGCTCCCACGTTGAGCACCACGCCGAGGTCGAGACGGAACCCGGATGCGGCGACCAGCGCGACGCCGATGGTCGCGAGCGTCAACCCGGCGATGGTGCGGCCGGAGAGCCGCTCGCGGATCACCATGACAGCGGCGACCGCCGTGAGCACCGGCAGGAGCGAGGCCACCAGAGCCGCGGTGCCGGGGGTGGTGAACAGCAGGCCGATGCTCGAGAGGGAGTAGTACAGCGTCACGCCGGTGAACCCCAGCAGGATGGTGCGCGGCTGTCGCAGGGCGCGCGCGAACGCCGGGCGGCGAAGGGCGAGCGGCACGAGGATGACCAGCGCCAGCCCGAAGCGGCTGACCGAGAGGACGGCCGGGGAGGCGGTCTGCAGCGCCCAGCCCGAGAGGACGTAGGCGAAGGACCACAGGATCACCGACACGCCGATCGCACTGATCGGCAGCCACCGAGCGGCCACGGGCGCCGTCAGAGTTCGATGCCGCGGTCGTCGTCGTTGACGCCGGAATTGCGCCCGCGCCACGACTCGTAGGCGATCAGCCAGCCGATCGAGATCGCCGCTCCCAGCACGATCCCGAGCCAGACGTTTCCGAAGACCATGCCGAACAGCACGCCGAGGGCCAGCACGAGCACGGTTCCCAGGAGCCACTGGGTGCGGCCGCGCGGCCAGCCGGTGCGGGGTTCGGACATACGCACAGCCTAGAGCCTGAGCGATCACGCCCCGCCCGTGAGCTCAGCCGGGAGCGGAGATCGAGACCATCCAGGCGATGCCGAAGCCGTCGGTGAGCATGCCGAACCGGCCGCCCCACGGCGGGGTGTCCAGCGGCATCGTGACCGTGCCGCCCTCCGCCAGCGCGTTCCAGTAGCGCTCCAGGGTGGGCGCGTCGTCGCCACTGAGCGACACGGAGAAGCCCGCGGGCGGTGAGTACGGCACGGAGCTGGGGGTGTCGGATGCCATGAGAGTGAAGCCGTCGGGCGTCTCGAGCTGCGCGTGCATGACGAGGTCGTTCTCCGACGGGTCTTGACCCATCTCATACGAACCGAAGGTGTCGATCGTCAGTTCGCCGCCGAAGATCGAACGGTAGAACTCCATCGCCGTGCGCGCGGAGCTGCGGAAGGACAGGTAGGGGTTGAGCGTCGTTGCCATGGCGACAGGATGACGCGGGGCGCCGACATCGGGGGAGAGGCTTTGGACTCAGCGGTCGCGGTGGTCTTCAGGATGCAGGCGCGGACCGCGGCGAGGCTCGATCATGCCGCTGGCGTAGATGAGCCGGATCACGCGCTGGCGCTGCCCTGCCCAGGGGGCGAGGAGTTCCAGCATCCCGTCGTCGTCCACGCGCCGGCCGGTGAGCGCGTAGCCCACGTGATGGGCCAGGTGGTAGTCGCCGACGCTGACGGCGTCCGGATCGCCGAAGGCGCGGATCCGGGTCTCGGCGCTCGTCCAGACACCGATCCCGGGCAGGCTGGTCATCACGCGGTCGCGAGTGGTGCTGTCGGGGGCGTCGGTCGCGGCGCGCACGAGGGAATCGCCGCGCGCGGCAGCCTCGACGATGGTCCGCGACTGCGGGGGCTCGAGGCCTGCCCGATGCCACGCCCACGAAGGGATGCGGCGCCACCCGGTGAGATCGGGCGGGGCGAACAGGGGCCGGGGAGTCGGTCCCGGCGCGCGCTCGCCGTACCACGTGACGATCCGCCGCCAGGCGGCGAACGCCTGGATCGCGGTCACCTTCTGCTCCATGATCGCGCTCGCGAGGGCATCGAAGAAGAGGTCGGTCCGCCCGATGCGGAGACCGGGATGGCGGTGATGCGCCTCGGCGATCAGAGGATGGCCCGTGGGGTCGAAGTCGGCCGGGTCGTCCTGCCCTCCGCACAACGCAGGGAGCTGGTCGAGCGCCCATTCCGCGCCGGGACCCCACGCCGCGCCCCGGACGATGCCACCCGGGCCCTCGCGGAGGGCGAGGGTCGCCACGCCGGCCGGCGTGCGGCTCGCCCGCCAGATGACGCCGCCGGCCGTCGTCATCGTCGGGTCTCCGGGGCCATGACGCTGGGGGAGGACGGCCCGCGCGAGGTCGAGCGGATGCCGCGGACGATAGACGGTCTCGACCGGTCGCTGCGGCGCCGGCCGCGGGTCGCGTGCTGCGGGCGCATCGCGGCCCGGGCGTCGGAAGACGGGGGCCGGCTCCGAACCGCGCCGGGCGGCGATCTCTCGCGCGCGCACCCCCGGATAAGCCATGCCCGCCACCCTACGTCCTCGTCACGACACGGCGGCCGAGAGCGGTGCGGGGTGGTTCAGACGCGGTCGGGGGAGGGGGTGCCGTGCCCGAAGCGGAGAACGACGTCGGCGTGCCGGTCGAAGCGGTACCCGACGCCGCGTACGGTGCGGACGATGTCTTCGTAGCGACCGAGCTTGGCGCGCAGGCGCCGCACGTGGACGTCGATCGTGCGTTCGCCCGGCGTCTCGTCATCCGTCGTGCCCTGCCAGAGGGAGGCGACCAGTTCGCTCCGGTCGATCGTCCGGCCCTCGCGCAGGACGAGGTACTGCAGCAGCTCGAACTCCTTGAAGGTGAACGCCGCGGACTCTCCGTCGATGAGCACGCGCTTGCGGGAGATGTCCACGATGACGCCGCCGGCGAGGGTGTCGGCGTCCTCCGGTTCCTGCTTGGTGCGGGCAACGGCCGAGGGTTCGTGCAGCGCGAGCCGCACGACATCCACATCGCGACCGCCGGAACCGGCGGGGGCGAGCGCGACGGTGGCGTAGGTCTGGGCGCTCGGGGCGAGGCCGGCCAGGGTTCGGCGGAGGGCCTCCACCAGGGTGCCGAGGCTCACGCCGTCGGCGGCGGCCTTCACCTCGTCGATCCCGACGTAGAGGGCGAACCCGCGGGGGGCGGTTCCGGGGGGCAGGTGCCGCTCGGCGGCGGGCGGCTCGGCGACGACCGAGGCCGGAGGGGCCGGAGGCGTGGCAACGGCGCGCAGGTGGCGAACGGGAGCGGGGCGGTCGAGAAGGGCGGAGGTCGACATGATGATGGCTGTCCTAAGAAAGCAGAACCTGCGCTCGCACGAGGAGGCGGTTCGGATGCGGGAGGGAGGGCCGCGATGGCCGGAACGAGGCATCCGGGTGCGCGTGATCGACGCGCGCTCCGGGGCGCTCGGGGACGGCGTGCTCGGCGTTCAGAAGCTCGAGCGGTCGTCCGACGGAGTCACCGAGTCAGCGACACATTCGACACGACTGAGCGCGGCCGGCCATCATCATGCCGGCAATCCCGTTCGCCTCCCAGGCGGACAGAGAACGCGCGTTGTCAGTCATACGCCCGATTATGTCGGTATGCGTCGCGATGCGTCAAACGTGTCAGGTCCATCGCGGGCAATATTTCGCTCTATGACGCCGACGTGCGACGGTCGTCGGACGGTCATCCCCGATATGTTGCAACATCCGCTAAACCTCTTGCGCTGAGATGGCCAAAGGTTTAACGTCTCTGTCGAAGCGCTTCCCGTAAGCGCTTCGACACCGAGGAAACCGCGGCTTCGGCCGCTGACGATGGAGTCCGCATGGCGAAGATCGATGAGGTGGCCAAGGCCGCCGGTGTCTCGATCAGCACGGTCTCGTATGCGCTCAGTGGCAAGCGGCCCGTCGCCAAAGACACCCGAGAGCGCATCGAGCGTGCCGTCCGGGAACTGGGCTACAGCCCCAACGCCGGAGCGCGCATGCTCGCGGGCGACCGCACGCACATCTTCGCCCTGACGGAGCCGTTGCGCCCCGACACGCACGCGCCCACCCATATGGCGTTCGTGCTGGCGGCGACGGTCGCTGCGCGGCGCCAGGACTACGACATCCTTCTGCTCACCGACGAACAGGCGCAGGCGGGAATGAGCCGCGTCGCCTCGAGCGGCCTCGTCGACGCCATCATCGTCCTGGATGTGGCGCCCGACGACCCGCGCGTGGCTCTCGCACGGGCGATCGAGACGCCGTCGATCTTCATCGGGGTCCCCGATGACCACGAAGGCCTCGTCTGTGTCGACCTCGACTTCGAGCGGGCTGCCGCTCTCGCCGTGGATGCCCTCCTGGATGCGGGGCACGAGCGCATCGCGCTCATCGGTCAGACCGACATCGCCTACCGCACATCCAACTTCCCTCCGCGCGTGCGCAACGGCGCGATGGAGCGAGCCGCCGAGCGCGGTGTCGAGTTGCAGTTCCGCTCCTCCGGTGCGGTGATGACCGACCCGCTCGCGACGCGGCGCGCCGTCGCTGAGCTGCTGGAGTCGGGCATCACCGGGATCGTGCTGCACTGCACGCAGGAGGCCCACGTCGCGGCGCTCGAGGAACTCGCGACCTCGGGCGTGTCCGTTCCGGACGACGTTTCCGTCGTGGCGGTGGGGGCCACCTTCGATACCGCGGCGATGCCGACGCCCGTGGACACGATCCCGCTCATCCCGCAGGCATCCTGTGACCTCGCCGTCGATCTGGCCGTGCGCTCGCTCGGCCCCGATCGCCCGGTGCCCGGGCTGCACCTCATCCCGCCGACGTACGTCGACCGCGGGTCGGTCGCTCGCCCCGTCGTCCCCGCCCGCCGCTGACCCGCCCGCCCAACCCGATCCGCATGCCTCGCATCGAAGCGCTTCGACACCGCGTCATCCCCGCCCCACCCGACCAGCACGTCACCAAGAAAAGTCACTCAGAAAGGAGTGCCGAAGATGGCACGAATCACCAGGAACACCCAGCGCCGTGCCGCCGCGGCTCTGGCCACCGCAGCGGTGGCCGCGCTCGCTCTCACCTCCTGCTCCGGCGGATCGGGCGACAGCGAAGGAGACGACACCCTGACCCTCTGGCACTACGAGGGTGACAACAGCGCCATGGGCATCGCCTGGGCGGAGGCGATCAAGGTCTTCGAAGAGGAGACGGGCGCGACCGTCGAATTCGAGGAGCGCAGCTTCGAACAGATCCGCTCCACGGCGAGCCAGGTGCTCAACTCCGACGAAGCGCCCGACCTGATGGAGTTCAACAAGGGCAACGCCACGGCCGGGTTCCTCGCCAGCCAGGGCCTCATCGCCGACATCAGCGACGCGGTCGAGGAGCACGGCTGGGACGACCAGCTGGCCTCGGCCCTGCAGACCACCGCGCGTTACGACGAGGACGGCGTCATGGGTTCGGGCGCCTGGTACGGCGTTCCCAACTACGGCGAGTTCGTCACGGTCTACTACAACAAGGATGCCTTCGCCGCCGCCGGGCTCGCGGTGCCGACGACCTACGACGAGTTCATCGCCGTGCTCGATGCCTTCCAGGCGCAGGGGATCACCCCGCTGGCCGAGGCCGGCTTGGAGTACCCGCTCGGTCAGCTCTGGTACCAGCTGGCGCTGAGCCAGGCGGACCGGCAGTGGGTCAACGACTACCAGCTGTACGAGAACCCGGTCGACTGGACCGGCGACGAGATCACGTACGCCACCGAGACGGTCCTCGAGTACGCCGACAAGGGCTACTTCTCGCCGGACGTCACCGGGCAGAAGGCCGAGGACGCGGGTCTGTCGTTCATCAACGGCACGGCACCGATCTTCGTGTCCGGCAGCTGGTGGTACGGACGCTTCGTCGATGAGATCGACGGGTTCGACTTCGGGCTGTTCCCCTTCCCCGACAGCGCCCTGAGCCTCGGCTCGTCGGGCAACCTCTGGGTGGTCCCCGAGCGCGCGGAGAACAAGGAGCTCGCGTACGAGTTCATCGACATCACCATGCGTCCCGAGATCCAGGCGCTCATCGGCAACAACGGCGGTCTGCCCGTCGCCGCGGATGAGGCGGACATCACCGACCCGAAGAGCCTCGAGCTCATCCAGGCCTTCAACGCCGTCAACGAGCAGGACGGGCTGTCGTTCTACCCCGACTGGCCTACCCCGACCTTCTACGACAGCCTCGTCGCCGAGTTGCAGGAGCTGGTGAACGGCACCAAGACGGCGGCAGAGGTCCAGGAGGCCCTCGGCGCCGAGTACGACTCGTACGTCGACGACTTCCGTTGATCGACCGGGGTGGCCCGCCGCGTCGGGCCACCCCGCCCCCCTGCACACTTCATCCATCCACGCCCGAGGAGCCGGCGATGTCCGCTGTTCCCTTCGTCCGCGCCCCGCGGACCAAGCTCCCGCCCGAAGAGCCGCTGATTCCCCAGGGCCGGAGACGCACGGCCGCCTACTGGCTGTACCTTGTGCCGGGTCTCGTGCTGGCCACCGTGATCGTGGTCATCCCGCTGATCTGGAACATCTATCTGAGCTTCACGGACTGGCGGGGCATCCGGCCGCCGGAGTTCATCGGTCTGGAGAACTGGATCGAGCTGGTGGGCGACGCGAAGTTCTGGACGTCGTTCGGCAACAGCATCTGGATGATCATCGCGATGGTCGTCTTTCCGACGATCATCGGGCTCGTCCTCGCCGCCCTCCTGTTCGACGTCATCGGGCGCAAGTTCGGTGGGCGCCTGGCGAGCTTCCTCCGCGCCACCTACTACCTTCCGCAGATCCTTCCTGCCGCCATCGCCGGCATCGTCATCGGCTGGATCCTGCGCCCGCAGGACGGCGCACTCAACACGCTTCTGGAGAACGTCGGGCTGGGCTTCCTGGCGCACAACTGGCTGGGCTCACCCGACACCGCCCTCGCCGCGATCATGGTCGTCCTCGTCTGGATCCAGATCGGCTACCCGGTCGTGGTGTTCATGGCCGCCCTGCAGCGCGTCGATCCCGAGCTGTACGAGGCGGCGGAGCTCGACGGTGCCAACTGGTTCCAGCGCTTCCGCTCCATCACGGTGAGCATCATCCGCCCCGAGATCTACGTCGTCACCCTCACGTGCACGATCGCCGCACTGAAGGTGTTCGGGCCGGTCTACGTCCTCACCCGCGGAGGACCGGGCACCTCGACGATCGTGCCCGCCTACTACGCCTACAGCGAGTTCTTCCAGTCGCAGCAGGTGGGCTACGGCGCCACCATCGCCACGGCGCTGACGATCGTCATCACGATCGTGTCGATTCTGTTCATCCGCGCGCAGAACGGCGCGGAGCGCAAGGAAAGGGCGGGGCTCTGATGGCCACGACGATAGCCGTGACCGCGGCTCCCACTTCGGCGAAGCCGCGCCCCGCGGGCGGCAAGGGGCGAGGAGGGATGACCAAGAAGCGCGGAGTGGACTGGCTGCTGCTCGCCTTCGCGGTCGTCGCCGCGATCGTCATCATCGCGCCGTTCTACCTGATCCTCATCAACTCCTTCAAGTCGCCCACCGATTACTCCAACGGCGGTCCGCTCGCACTGCCCACGGCCCTGAACTTCGACGGGATCGTCGCGTTCTGGGAGAGGGTGAACTTCCCGCAGAAGGTGTGGAACTCGTTCTTCATCGCCGGGATGGTGTCGGTCCTGGCGGTGCTGATCTCCGTGCTGAACGCCTTCGCGATCGGCATCGGACGGGTCCGCGGTCGCTCGTGGATCGTGCTGCTGTTCCTCCTGGCGAACCTGCTGCCGCAGGAGGCGCTCCTCTACCCGCTGTACTACATGTTCCGAGAGGTCGGCCTCTACAACAACGTGTGGTCGGTCATCATCGTCTTCACCGTCATCCAGGCCGCCTTCGGCACGTACCTGTTGTCGTCGGTGTACGGCACGTTCCCCAAGGAGGTGCTCGAGGCCGCTTCGATCGACGGCGCCAGCCGGTGGCAGATCCTGTGGCGGGTGATCTTCCCGATCAGCCGCCCCACCCTGTCGGTGCTGCTCATCTTCTTCTTCATCTGGACCTGGAACGAGTTCCTCATCCCCCTCACGTTCCTCGTCTCGAACGAGAACCAGACCGTGCCCGTCGCGATCGCCGTCCTTCAGGGCGATCGACTGATGGATGTCACGACCACCAGCGCATCGGCCCTCCTCGGCCTCATCCCCACCCTCCTTTTCTTCCTCATCTTCCAGCGCACCCTCACGCGCGGCATCACCGCAGGAGCAGTCAAGTAATGAAGTTCACCGATGGTTTCTGGCAGCTCCGACCGGGCGTCACGGCGCTGTACGGCCAGGAGGCCTACGACATCCGGGAGACTCGGACGGCCGACGGCCCCGGCATCCGCGTGATCGCCCCGACCAAGGTCATCGAGCGCCGCGGCGACACCCTCAACCGTCCCGTGCTCACGGTGACCCTCTCCTCGCCGTCCGAGGGGGTCGTGCGCGTGCGGGTCGAGCACCACGTCGGGGGTGGCCGCGGACTGTCGTTCGGGCTGCCGGGCGCCACGGAGAACACGGCAGCCGTTGAGGTGGATGCTGCGGGCGCGAGCCTGCGCACCGGGAACCTGCAGGCGCAGATCACGCCCGGCGCACCGTGGTCGCTGTCGTTCTCGTCGGCCGGCCGCACCCTCACGTCCAGCGGCCACAAGGCCCAGGGCTATCTGACGCTCACCGACGACGCCCAGGTCGACCCCGGCATCGTGGGGAACGCGCGCGCCGGCAGCCCGGTCGGGCGGCCCCGCGCGTTCATCCACGAGCAGCTCGACCTCGGTGTGGGGGAATTCATCTACGGTCTCGGCGAACGGTTCGGACCCTTCGTCAAGAACGGCCAGACCGTCGACATCTGGAACGCCGACGGCGGCACCTCCAGCGAGCAGTCCTACAAGAACGTGCCGTTCTACCTCTCCAACCGCGGGTACGGGGTGCTCGTGAACGACCCCGGTCATGTCTCGTTCGAGGTGGGATCCGAAGCGGTCGAGCGCGTGCAGTTCTCCGTGCCCGGTGAGGCACTGGAGTACTTCGTGATCGACGGGCCGACCCCCAAGGACGTCCTCTCGCGCTACACCGCCCTCACCGGCCGCCCGCCGGTGGTACCCGCGTGGTCCTACGGACTGTGGCTCTCCACGAGCTTCACCACCGACTACGACGAGGCCACCGTCACCTCGTTCCTGGACGAGATGTCGCGGCGCGAGCTGCCCGTCTCGGTGTTCCACTTCGACTGCTTCTGGATGCGGGAATTCCAGTGGACCGACTTCGAGTGGGACGAGCGTGTCTTCCCCGACCCCGACGGGATGCTGCAGCGCCTGCACGACCGCGACCTGCGGGTGTGCGTGTGGATCAACCCGTACATCGCCCAGGCGGCGCCGCTTTTCGCCGAGGCCGCCGAGCAGGGTTTCCTCGTGAAGCGTCCCGACGGGTCGGTGTGGCAGTGGGACCTGTGGCAGGCCGGCATGGGGCTCGTGGACTTCACCAACCCCGATGCGACCCGCTGGTACCAGGACAAGCTCCGTGCCCTCGTCGCCCAGGGCGTCGACTGCTTCAAGACCGACTTCGGCGAGCGCATCCCCACCGACGTCGTCTACGCCGACGGCAGCGCCCCCGACCGCATGCACAACCTCTACACGCACCTCTACAACAAGGCCGTCTTCGACGTGCTCGAGGAGATCCGCGGCGAGGGCGAGGCGGTGCTGTTCGCCCGCTCGGCCACGGCCGGCGGCCAGACCATGCCGGTGCACTGGGGCGGCGACTCGACGTCGACCTTCGCCTCCATGGCCGAGACCCTCCGGGGTGGCCTGTCCCTGGCGATGAGCGGGTTCGCGCACTGGAGCCACGACATCGGCGGGTTCGAAGGCACCCCCGACGCCGCCGTGTTCAAGCGCTGGACGGCGTTCGGGCTCCTCGGCACGCACAGCCGCTTCCACGGGTCGGACTCGTACCGCGTGCCGTGGCAGTTCGACGAGGAGGCCGTGGACGTCACCCGCACCTTCACGCAGCTGAAGATGAGGCTCATGCCGTACCTGTACCAGGCGGGCGTGGATGCCGCGGCAACCGGTGTGCCGGTGCTGCGGCCGATGGCGCTGGAGTTCCCCGACGATCCCGCGGCGGCCCACCTCGATCGGCAGTACATGCTGGGTTCGGACATCCTGGTAGCGCCGGTGTTCTCCGCCGAGGGCGAGGTCGACTTCTACCTTCCCGCGGGGGAGTGGACGCATCTCCTCACCGGTGAGAGCGTGGACGGGGGCCGCTGGCGCCGCGAACGCCACGGGTTCGACAGTCTTCCGCTGTATGTTCGACCCGGCACCGTCCTCCCGTGGGGGGCGCGCGCCGACCGCCCCGACTACGACTACCTCGACGGCCTCACCCTCCGGGTCTTCCCGGGCGGGGAGGGTACCGCCGACGTGCACGTCACCACTCCCGATGGACGCACCGCCGTCCTGTCGGCCGACCGTTCGGAGATCACCCGATGACCGCCTCTGCCGGCAACGCCGATTACCGCGACAGCGGCCTCCTCTTCCCCGAAGGATTCACCTTCGGTTCGGCGACCGCCTCCTACCAGGTCGAAGGCGCCGCGGCGGAGGATGGCCGCGGACCCTCGATCTGGGACACGTTCAGCAAGACCCCGGGCAAGGTGTGGAACGGCGACACCGGCGACGTGGCGTGCGACCATTACCACCGGTGGGAGTCCGACCTCGACCTGATGAGCGACCTCGGACTCGGGGCCTACCGTTTCTCGATCGCCTGGCCGCGCATCATGCCCACCGGCACGGGGGCCGTGAACCAGGCCGGGCTCGACTTCTATTCCGGTCTCGTCGACGGTCTGCTCGAGCGCGGCATCCGGCCCGTCGCCACGCTCTACCACTGGGATCTTCCGCAGCCCCTCGAGGATGCCGGCGGATGGGCGGCGCGGACGACCGCCGACGCCTTCGAGCGCTACGCGGAGGTCGTCGGCGCGGCGCTGGGCGATCGCATCCACACGTGGACGACCCTCAACGAGCCGTGGTGCTCGGCCTACCTCGGGTACGGGCAGGGCGGGCACGCGCCCGGGCGCCATGAGCCGGCCGCGGCGCTGGCCGCCGTGCACCACCTCAACCTCGCGCACGGGCGCGCCGTGCAGGCACTCCGGGCCACCTCGACCGGCGACCCGGACTACTCGGTCACGCTGAACTTCCACGTCGCCCGCGGGCGCGGCGATCGCGGCGCCGAGGCGGTCCGCCGCGTCGAAGCCCTCGCGAACCGCGCCTTCACCGGCCCGATGCTGCGCGGCGAATACCCCGCCGACCTGCTCGAGGACACCGCATCCGTCACCGACTGGTCGTTCGTTCAGGACGGCGATCTGAAGGCCATTTCTCAGCCGATCGACGTGCTGGGCGTCAACTACTACTCGACCGTCACGGTGCAGATGTGGGACGGAGCGTCGCCGAAGCAGCAGAACGACGGCCACAAGGCCGCCGACGGCGGCACGGCCTGGCCCGGCAGCGACGGTGTCGTGGAATTCCTCGAGCAGCCGGGGCCGTACACGGCCATGGGATGGAACATCGCCCCCGAGGGACTCGAGGAGCTGCTCGTGTCGTTGCGGGACCAGTTCCCCGGGCAGCCGCTCATGGTGACCGAGAACGGCGCCGCCTTCGACGATGTCGTGGCGGGGGACGGCTCGGTGCCCGACCCCGATCGTGTCGACTACCTGCGCCGTCACTTCACCGCCGCGCATCGGGCGATGGAGCAGGGCGTGGACCTGCGCGGGTACTTCGTCTGGTCGCTGATGGACAACTTCGAGTGGGGCTACGGCTACTCCAAGCGGTTCGGAATCGTGCGCGTCGACTTCGACACTCTCGAGCGCACCGTGAAGGACAGCGGCCGCTGGTACAGCGAGCTCGCGCGCACCGGAGTGCTTCCGGACTGAGTCGAGCCCGAAGGACCCCGCGCCCCGACGCCGTGCGCCGGAGACAGGCGTACCCTATCGGGGTGACCGAACTGCGCTTCGCCGACGAGAAAGACGCCTCGCGCTACACGCTGCACTGCGGCGACGACCTCGTGAGCGTGCTGGACTACCGCGACGACGGCCGGACCGTCGCGATGACGCGGGCCTACACGATCCCGACCTTCCGCGGACACGGGTACGCGGGCGAGGTCGTGGACCGCGCCGTCGCGCAGCTCGAGGCGGCGGGCGACCGTGAGGTGATCCCGGTGTGCTGGTACGTCGCCGACTGGTTCGCGGCCCACCCCGAGCGCGCCGGCATCCTGCGCGCCCGCCACTCCGCCTGAGGTTCTCGCGGCTCTACACTGAGCGCGTGCACATGAAGGACGCCTTCGACGCGGTGGCCGTCGTCTTCGAGGCGATCGGAGCAGTCGCCATGGCAGCGGGGTTCGTCGTCGCCGTGGTGCTCAGCATCCGCGCCCTCACGCGGGGCGAAGGGGGCGCGCGTGCGTTCTCCGTGGTGCGCACCACTCTGGGCGGCGGCATCCTCCTGGGGCTCGAGGTGCTCGTCGCCGCCGTCCTGCCCTGGCGCCGAGCGCTCACCACGACCGGGGCGCATGTGGTCGCCGGTGCCGTCGCGCGAGACCGGGCCGCGACCGGTTCTGCCGGCAGGTAGTCGCCCCGGTTCCGAGCGTCAAGCCCTTCCCCGCCGCGCGGGGGACACGCGAGGGTAGGAGAGCGACGGAAGGAACACGCCATGGATGATCGCGACCTGCCCGAGGGTGTCATCAACGCCGACCCCGCCGGCGGCTGGGAGAGCGGAGCGACCGCGGACGGCGAGACCGCCGAGCGGAACCGCGAGGCGCAGGACTCGTCGGGTCTGACCGACTCCGATCTGTCACCGACCGAGCCCGGCGACGATGCGACCGACGTCGCACCCGTCGAGAGCGACGCGCCTACTCAGGTCGCCGACCCCGACATGTCCACGGATGAGGAGAGCTGACGATGTCCGGAACCGCGAACGAATTCGACAAGCCGGGTGGGAACTACCCCGACCGCAATGACGAGTCGCCCATCGAACCCGCGCAGGACGAGGATCGCGGCGGCGACGCCACCATCCAGCACGGTGAGGCGCCATCGACCGTGCAGGGCGGCGCCGTCGCTCCGGACGCCCACGCCCCGACGGCGGGGTCGCCCGGCACGCAGGACGAACCGGCCATGGACATGCACGACGCCTCGGACGAAGACCGCGTCAACGGAATCGTGGCTCAGACGCGTGCCGACGTGGGTGATGCCCCGGAGGAGCGTATCGCCGACGTCCTGCGTCAGCGCTTCACCGAGACCGGAACCGACGTCGGGGACGACCGCATCCGCGCGCTCGCTGCGGAGATCGCGCAGCGCTGACCCCTCGCGGGGCGGCCGCGCCGCGCCCCTCTCGCCCCTGCCCATATCCTCTCGGCGAGCACACACGTTACGGTGCCCCATGACGTGTGTGCTCGCCGAGTCGATCTGTGCGGGCTGGGAGGGCACGAAGTGCCACGTCGCCTCCGGGACCGGGATGGATGTCGGGGATGCGACGCACTCCCGCACGAGAGGGATGCCGCGTCGTCTCACGCGAAGGGCCGCACCGGAACTCCGGTGCGGCCCTCGCTTTGTGTGGGTCAGGCGGTGCGGCGTCGCAGGAGCCGCAGGGCCGCGCCACCGCCGAGGAGGAGCAACGCGATCCCGGCGAGAGCGACGGGTGCCTCGGCTCCCGTGGCGGGAAGCACTGCCGCGCCCGGGAAGTAGCTGAAGCCCCCCGCCAGCGAGCCGGTACCGCAGGTTCCTCCGCCGACCACGCTGACGGGCACCGCACCGGTGGCCGCCCGCGCCGGGGCCGTCGCACGGATCTCCGTGTCGCTGACGACCGTGAAGCGCGGCGACGCGGTGCCACCGAAGAGCACGGCCGTGGCACCCGTGAAGCATGAGCCGGTGATCGTCACCGTGGTGCCGCCACCTGTCGGGCCGTTCCCCGGCGTGACGGCGTCCACAGCGGTCACCGGCGTGTACGTGAACACGCCGGCGTCACTGATTCCGGCCGGGCCGGTGACGACGACATCCGCGGTACCGGGCGTGCCCGCGGGAGCGGTGATCCGCAGCTCGGTGTCGCTGACGACGACGAGCCCGGTTCCGGCAGCCCCGTCGAAGGTCACGCCGGTGACGCCCGTGAAGTTCGAGCCGGTGATGGTCACCACCGTTCCTCCGGTCTCGGGGCCGACCGCGGGATCGATCGTCCCGATCACCGGGTCGTCGGTGTACTCGTAGGCATCGGGAAGCGTGTCGGTGCCGCACGCGTCGGCACCTTCCACGGTCACGTCCACGATGCCGGTGCCCGCCGGAACGGTCGCCGTGATCCGGGTGTCGCTGTCGACGGTGAAGGATGTCGCCGGCACGCCGCCGAACGACACGTCCGTGGCGCCGGTGAAGCAGACGCCCGTGATGACGACCGTGTTCCCGCCGGCGAACGGCCCGCCCGGAGGCGTCACCGCGTCCACCTCGGTGCCCTCGATGTAGGCGAACGACAGCGGCGGCGCGTCGCCGTTGGGGTGCGTCACCACGACGGCGGCGTTCCCCGGCACGTGCGCGGGGCTCGTCACCGTGATCTGCGTGTCGCTGTCGACCGTGAACGTGGTGCCGGCCGCCCCGTCGAAGGTGACACCGGTCGCACCGGTGAAGCCCTCACCGGTGATCACGACCACCGTGCCGCCGTCCTCGGGCCCCTGGTCGGGTGTGAGCGAGGCGATGCTCGGCACGTTGAGGTACAGGAAGTCGCCGGCATCGACGTCGCCGCCGGGGTGCACGACCGTGACCGTCACGGGGCCGGGCGCGTGCGGCGGTGCCACCACCCGGATCTCCGTGTCGCTGACCACCTCGACCGTGCCTGCGGAGATGCCGTCGAAGGTGACATCCGTCGTGCCGGCGAAGCCGGAGCCGATGATCGTCACCGGCGTGCCGCCGGTCTCCGGCCCCTGTGCGGGGTCGAGATCGGTCACGACCGGAGGCAGGAAGTACTCGAATGCGTCGGGCGCTTCCGCCGTGCCGCAATCGCCCGCGCCGACGACGGTCACGTCGACCGCGCCTTCGCCCGCTCCGGCGGGGACGACCGCCGTGATCGTCGTGTCGTTCACGACCGTGAAGCTCGTGGCCGCGATGCCGTCGAACTCCACGGCGGTGGCATCCGTGAAGCACGACCCGGTGATCGTCACCGTCGTGCCGCCCGCCACCGGACCGGCGTCGGGGGAGACGGACGAGATGTCCGCGACGGCGAAGTACTCGAAGTCGAACCCTGCCGAGTCGCCGGCGGCGTTCGTCACGATCACGTCGACTCCGCCGGGCGCGTGCGGCGGCGAGACCGCCCTGATCAGCGTGTCACTGATGACCTCGAACTCCGTCGCGGGGATGCCGTCGAAGGTCACGGCCGTCGTACCGGTGAAGTCGACGCCGGTGATCTCCACCGTCGTGCCACCGGTCTCGGGGCCCCGGTCGGGGTCGATTCCCATGATGGTCGGGGCGCCGGGGTTGACGTAGGTGAACCCGTCTTGCACCGTCTCGTTCCCGCACTCGGTCGGGTTGACGATGGTGACGTCGACGAGACCGGCGGTGCCCGGCGGGGCGGTGACGGTCAGCTGGGTGTCGCTGACGACGTCGAGATCGGTCCCGGCGACACCGTCGAAGAGCACCTCGGTCGCACCGGTGAGGCAGACGCCGGTGATCGTGACTTCGGTTCCGCCCTCCGTCGTGCCGGAATCGGGAGCAATGGCGGTCACGGCCGTGACGGCGTAGTACTCGAAGACGAGTGACGTGTTCGTACCGTCCGGGCCTGTGACGGCGACCGTCACGACTCCGGGGGCTGCTCCCGCCGGGGTGACCACCGTCAGGCTGGTGTCCGAGTTGACGAGGAGTTCCGTCCCGGGCACGCCGCCGAACGTCACGTCGGTGACGTCGGTGAGGCCGGTCCCCGTGATCGTCACGGGGGTTCCGCCGGTCACCGGGCCGCGGGGCGGATCGATCGCGAGCCCGGCAGGCGGAGCCAGTGCCACGGCGCGCACGGTCGCCGAAGCCAGGCGAAGGGTGATCACGCTCGGTCCCAGATCCGGCGCGATCCGCAGCTGCACCGCGCGCTGCGTGAACGAACCGGCATCCGTTCCGGCGGCGTTGCGGAACGTGCCGGGGTTCTCCTGCACGTTGACGGTGATCTCCACGACCTCATTGACCGCGCCGAGGAGCGGCGCGAGGGCCGTGACGGCCCCGCTCGTGGTGCTGTCGAGATAGGCCTCGAATGCCGCGGGGTTCAGGGCGGGCTCGAGGACGGCGCCCACAGCGGGGACCAGTGTTGCCGTCACGTAGTCCGCGAGCGGGTCGAGGAGGAGGTCGAGGTCGACCACAGCCGGCAGGCCGGGCGCGTCCACGCTCGCCTCAGGCTCCGCGGCCCCGGGGAGGTCGAGGAAGCCCCCCACCGTGCCGTCGACGTCGATCACGAGTTCGCCGAGGGGCACCCCGGCGACGGTGAGGCTGGTCGCGACCTCGATGTCGAGAGACGCGGCGTTCAGAGCGTTCTGGAGCGCGGTGGGAAGCACTCCCGTGAGGAGACCGTCGATCGTCGCGTCGATCGCGGAGATCACCGCGGCATCGCTCAGCAGCACGGTGTTCGGATCGAGACCGTTCAGGCCCTGGAGCTCCTCCAGGTCCAGGATGATGGTGCCGGTGGACAGCACGATCGTCACGCCGTCGGCAGTCAGGGGCGTGGCCGCGGCGGCAGTGAGGGCGGCACCCAGGTCCACATCCACGTCGACCGTCGGGGTCCCGAGCACGACCGCTCCCGCGAGCAGGTCGTCCAGGGTGCCGGTCACGACTCCGAGGAGGCCCGATGCGTCCACATCGAGCGCGCCCACGGCGGCGTCGAGGTCTGCGACCTCGGTCGTCAATCCCGCGTACAGGGCGGCCAGAGCGGGCGACTGCAGGATGAGGTCACCGCTCGCGATCTGGTAGTCGCTGTCGATCGTGGCACCGGTGGTGGTGCGGGTGGCGCTCGCCTCGGCGGCGAGGGCGCCCAGCTCGAGCGAGGCGCTGCTGAGGAGATCCGTGGCATCCAGGGCCGAGAGCACCGGCGTCAGGTCCACGGTGGTGTTCTCACCCGGAGCGCCCGTACCGGCCGCGATTGCGCCGTCGGCGGCGAGAAGGCCGGAGGATGCGAAGGCGCCGGTCGCGTCCGTCCGGGCGTACTGATCGACAGCCCCGAGCTCTACGACGTCACTGCCGCCGAAGAGCTGGACGCCGAGCCCGAGGTCCAGAAGTCCGAGCGCGGTGACGTCCAGCGCCTGGCGCGACGACCCGCCCGGCGGAAAGGCGTTGTACGGCGCCTGCAGCGTCGCCAGGGCGTCGATGTTCACGGCGCCGCCCGAGCCGGAGAGGAATAACCCCTCCGCCTCTGCGCGATCCCCCGGTGCCGCCAACGCCGGCGTCGCTCCCGCGATGACGAGCGCGGCGGCCAGTGCCGCCGATGTCGTCGCGATGGCGCGCCGTCGCCTCCTCGACCCGCCGCGCCGTCCGCTTCCGTCTGCCCGATTCGTTTCCGACACGAACTGCCCCGTTCACCCTCGGTCGGACGGCTTGCCCCCTGCCAGTCGTCGCCTTCGGTCCTCGGAACTTAGCGGCCTGGACGTCGGGGAATTTGACCGTTGACACCGGTGGACACGGCACGCCAATATTTTCTGCCCGTGCTGCGTGTCAGGCGGTGGCGAACACCAGGATGCGGGCCGCCGCGGGCGCTGCATCCCGGATCATCATCTCGTGTCCGCAGTCGGGGATCTCCTCCAGCCGACCGTCGGGGAGAGAATCCGCGACGAAGCGGCACCAATCCCGCGGGCATACCGGATCGTGCGCGCCGCGCAGCACGAGCGTCGGCACTTTCACCCGCGGAAGGGTGTTCTCCGGCCGATGCGCCAGCATCGCCCGGAACTTGCGCCTCAGGTGCGGCCCGGCGCGGACGTATTCGCGGGCGCCGGCGAAGATGACCTTCGGGTGCTCGTTCGCGACGTCGCGCAGGAGCCGCCACCCCTGGACGATCAGGTTGCGGGCGTGGCGGTCGACGGTCGGGGCGGCCAGGACGAGGCACGACACGATGCCGGGGTGGCGGGCGGCCACCTCCAGTGCCACCTGCGAGCCCATCGAGTGTCCGACGATCACGATGCGGCCAGGGACGCGCGCGACGAGAAAGGCGGCGACGAGGTCCGCCATCCGCTCGATCGCGGGCGTGCGGGCGGGTTCAGGGGCCTCGCCGTAGCCGGGCAGGTCGATCGCGATCACGCGGCCGTGCCGCCGGAGGTGCCGTGCCGCGTCCGCGAAGACAGTACGGCCCATGCCGATGCCGTGCACCAGCACGAACGTCGTCGGCCCGGTGCCCTGGGCTTCGGCTACGAGGGTCGACCCGGAAGCAGTGAACGAACTGACCGACGCATCATCGCTCAGTTCGGGCTCCACGCCTCGACGCTAGCGGCTCTGGATGCGGAGACGCGACGCGCGTACCGTGGCGGCATGTGCCGGAACATCCACACCCTCCACAACTTCGCACCGGCCGCGACGGACGACGAGATCCACGCGGCCGCGCTGCAGTACGTGCGCAAGATCGCCGGAACGACCAAGCCCTCCCGTGCGAACCAGGAGGCGTTCGACCGGGCGGTGGCCGACATCGCGCATGCCACCGAACACCTCCTCCACGACCTCGTGGCCGTCGCCCCGCCGAAGGACCGCGATGAGGAAGCCGCGAAGGCACGCGCCCGCGCCGAGCGCTCGGGCCGGTACGCGCCGCGCGTCGCCGCTGCATCCTGACGGTGTCCGGCGCCCCGTGCGTCACGCGACCGAGCGCGGGCCCTCCGCCACGACCGTGGCCAGGTCATCGCCGAACGTGTAGGTCGCGCTGACCGAGCCGCCGCGGAGGACGTCGGGGAGCCACCGCGCCGCGTCGTCCCACATGTCCGCGAACGGGATGCCGCCGACGGGAAACCACGCCGGGACGATCTCCTCCGTTTCGGCCGGCTCGCCCTCCCACCGTCGGCAGGTGAAGACGTGGGAGCGCTGCGACCACGCCGGTCGCGTCGGGAAGAGGTAGTCGAGCACTCCGGCGGGGACGAGGTCGTCCGCATCCACCCGCAGCCCCGTCTCCTCCGTGATCTCCCGGACCGCGCCCTCGCGGACGCTCTCGCCGCGCTCCACCTTGCCGCCGATGCCGACGACGCGGCCGAGCCCGAGTCCGCGGCGCTTGTAGCCGAGGAGCACGTCGAGGCCGCCGTCCGCACGGTCGCGGAGGAGATAGACGACGCA
Organism: Microbacterium sp. Z10_103; assembly: GCF_058310455.1. Lineage (NCBI taxonomy): Bacteria > Bacillati > Actinomycetota > Actinomycetes > Micrococcales > Microbacteriaceae > Microbacterium > Microbacterium sp. Z10_103. The sequence continues at coordinate 2,394,677 of NZ_JBZEGK010000001.1, read as the reverse complement.
CACGTCGGGCAGATCCACGCGTCGAGGCTATCCGGCCCGTGTTTCCGTCGTGTGGCGCTCTCGCGTCCCATCCACTCGCCACAATCGGCGGCGGTCTCGCGCCAAACCGTGCGTTTGCTGGCGAGTCGACGGGGGTGCGGGGTGCCTCCGGGGCGATGTCGGAGGGGCGACGTAGCGTGCTGGCATGCGCATCCTGCACACCTCCGACTGGCACATCGGGCGGTCCTTCCACGGACATGCCACCCTCGATGCGCTCCGCGACGTGCTGCGTGCGCTGGTCGCGCAGGTGGAGGAGCACCGCGTGGATGTCGTCGTGCTGGCCGGTGACGTGTTCGACTCCGCCGCTCCGGCCCCCGCCTGCTACGCCCTGCTCACCGACACGCTCGCCGCGATCTCCGCGGCGGGGGCCCGCATCGTCGTCACCAGCGGCAACCACGACTCCGCCGCACGCCTCGGGTTCCAGTCCGCGCTCCTGCGGGAGGGCATCACGGTTCTCACCGATCCCGGTGCTGTCGGGACCCCGGTGACGATCGCCGACGCCGACGGTCCCGTGCACTTCTACGGCATCCCCTACCTCGAGCCGGCGATCGTCCGGCACCGCTGGGAGGGTGTCGAGCTGCGCAGCCAGGCCCAGACGATGATCCACGCGATGGATCTCGTCCGCGCCGACCTCGCCGAGCGCGGTGGCCGTTCCGTGGCCCTGGCGCACTGCTTCGCCGCGGGTGTGGAGGCCACGCCCGGCGTGGAACGCGAGATCCGCCAGGGCGGTCTCGACGTCGTGCCGCTGTCGGCCTTCGACGGACCGGACTACGTCGCGCTCGGGCACATCCACGGGCGCCAGCAGCTGTCCGAGCGCGTGCGGTACGCCGGCGCACCGCTGCACTACAGCTTCGGCGAGGGCGACAAGCCGCGCGGCTCCTGGCTGGTCGAGCTGGATGCCGCGGGCTTGTCCGGCGTCGAATGGTTGCCGCTCCCGGTTCCGCGGCGACTCGTCACCCTGCGCGGAACGCTCGACGAACTCCTCGACGACGCGCGGTTCGCCGCCGACGAAGACGCCTGGGTGTGTGCGCAGTACACCGACCCGACGCCGCAGATCGAGCCCCTGCGGCGCCTGCAGCGCCGGTTCGCGTTCTGCGCCACGGTCATCCACAGCCCCGAGGGTGTCCCGGCTCCCGACGGCCGCGACTACTCGGGTCGCGTGCGCGCGGCGCGCGACGATGTCGAGCTGTTCGAAGCCTTCCTCGCCCACGTGCGCGCGGGCGACGGTGCCAGCGACGCCGAGCGTGACCTCATCCGCGACGTCGTCGACACGCGCACGGTCGCGGAGGCGCACGCATGAAACTGCACCGGCTCGAACTGGCGGGGTTCGGTCCCTTCCGCGAGCGTCAGTTCGTCGACTTCGATGCGTTCGCCGACGACGGTATCTTCCTCATCTCCGGGCGCACCGGGGCGGGGAAATCCAGCGTCCTCGACGGCGTCTGCTACGCCCTGTTCGGCGGAGTGCCGCGCTATGACGGCAGTGAGCGCCGCTTGCGCAGCGACCACTGCGACCCCGAAGACCCCACCGAGGTCGTCCTCGAGTTCACGGCGGCCGATCGGCGCTGGCGCGTCACCCGCTCGCCGGAATACGAAAGGCCCAAGCTGCGGGGCGGCGGAATGACCACCGAGCCGCACCGGGCGATGCTCGAGGAGTACGACGGCGCCCGCTGGAGCGGCGTGGCCGCCCGCCCCGTCGATGTCGCCGCGCATCTCGACGAGATCGTCGGCCTGACGCAGCAGCAGTTCCTGCAGGTCATCCTGCTCGCCCAGAACCGGTTCGCCCGCTTCCTCCTCGCCCGCAACGACGAGCGCCAGGCGCTGCTGCGGACGCTGTTCGGCACCCGCACGTACGAGGAGTACGCCGAGATCCTCGACCGCATGCGCAAAGACGCAGAGGCGGCTCTGGCCGGTGAAGGTGAGAACGTGCGGATGCTGCTGGAGGAGGCCGAGCGTACCGCCCGCTCCTCCGATCTCCTGCCCGAGGACGGTGCGGCCGAGGCCGGGATCGCGGGGCGACTGGCCGCCGTCGTCCGCGCGGTGGAGCGTGCCGCCTACCGGGCGGACGCTGCCGCGCAACAGCTCCGCACCGTCGACGCCGCCTTGGACGATGCTCTCGCACGCGAGCGAGCCGCCGTGTCGCTCGCCGAGCAGCAGCGCCAGCGGCTCGAGGTGCGAGCGCGTCTGGCGCGTCTCGAAGTCGAGGCGCCCGCGATCGAGCAGCAGCGCGGCACCCTTGCGCGGGCGCGCGCGGCGAAAGACCTGCGCGCGGCGCTGGACGCCGCCGATCGTGCGGCAGCGGCCGCGGCCACGAGCGCCGCCGCGGCGGCTGCGGCGATCGAGTCCTGGGCCGTTGCGGGGGAGACTGCGACCACGCCCTCGCAGCTGCGGGCACGCGAAGACGAGCTGGCCGCGGTCGTCGCCGCCTGCACGGAGGCGCTGACCGCCGAGGGCGAGCTGGCCGCCGCCGAGAAGGACGTCGCCCGCGCCACGGAGGCGGCCACCGCCGCCGAGCAGGCCGTGGAAGACCTCGATGCCCAGCGAGCGGCCGTCCCCGGGCTCCTGCACGACCTCGATGCGCAGCTGAGCGCCCTTGCGTCTGCGCCGGCGGATCATGCCACCGCGGCCGCGCTCGTCGCGGACACCGAACGCCGCCTCGCTGCCGCGCGCGAGGCCGATGCCCTGGCGGCGCCCCTGCACACGGCCGAACTCCGCGCCGTCGAGCGCGGCTCCGCTCTCGCGGAGGCGACCGCTCGGCACACCCTGCTCCTCCAACGGCGGCTGTCGTCGGCCGCGGGCGACCTGGCCGCCCGACTGGTCGCGGGTGAACCCTGCCCGGTCTGCGGAGGCGCGGAGCATCCGCATCCCGCACCGCCGTCCGATCAGCCGGTCACCGACGCCGAACTCGACGCAGCCGCCCGCGCGAAGGACGACGCCCTGACCGCCGACCGACGAGCCACCGAGGCGCTGCGTGCGGCCAGCGACGCCCATGCCGCGGCGATGGGTCGGGCCGGCAGTGGTTCCCTCCAGGAGGCCGAACGCGCCGCCGAGGCCGCGCATAAGGCGCTCGCGGTGGCGGAGCAGAACCTCGCCTCGCTCGAGCGGTTGTCCGCCGAGCGTGCGGGCCTTGCCGCCGCCGACGCCGAGGCCGCCACCGCCCGCGAGGCGCTCGTGGCTGAAGCCGCGAGCTGCCGGCAGGAGGCTGCCCTCGCCGGGCAGCGTGCCGAAGCCCTCCGCGCCCGGGTCGACGCAGCGCGCGGGGATGCGGCTTCGGTCGCCGAGCGCCGCGACGACGCCGAGCGGCGCCGTGGCCTGCTCCGCGCCCTCGGGGATCGCGCGGCCGACAGTGCCCTGCGCGCCCAGGTGTGGGGCGACGCTGTCGTCGATCGGGATGCGCGCCTCGCCGCCTCCGTCTTCGCCGATGCCGACGAGGCACGGGCGGCCTTGCGCAGCGCCGGCGACCGCGCGTCGATGGAGGAGAAGGTGCGGGCACACGAGAGCGCCGAGCGTGCCGATCGTTCCCGCCTCCTCGAACTCGAGCTCGCCCTTGTCGAGCAGCCGGAGGAGCCGATCGACCTGGAGCCGGTGCGCGCCGCGCTGACCGACGCGCGCGACCGCGTCACGGCGGCGGCCGCGACCGTCGCCGAGACGACCGCCGTGGTCGACCGCCTGCGCGACCTCGCCGAGCGGACGGATGCCGCGCACCGGGCCATCGCCGAGACCAGCGCGCGAGCGGCCGTCGTCACCCGCCTCGCGAACACGGTGTCCGGCCGCGCGCCGAACACGCACCGGATGACCCTCGAGACGTTCGTGCTGGCCGCCGAGCTGGAGGAGATCGTCGCTGCGGCGAACCTGCGCCTGGCCGACATGTCGAACGGCCGCTACCGGCTTCAGCACTCCGACGCGCTCGCCGCGCGCGGCGCGGCCTCCGGTCTCGGCCTCGAGGTGCTGGACGCCTACACCGGTCAGGCGCGTCCTCCGCAGTCGCTCTCCGGTGGCGAGACCTTCCTCGCCTCTCTGGCGTTGGCGCTCGGCCTCGCCGAGGTCGTGACGGCACGAGCCGGCGGCATCCGCCTCGACACCCTGTTCATCGACGAGGGCTTCGGTTCGCTGGATGACGACACCCTCGAACTCGCCATGCGCGCCCTCGACGAACTGCGCCAGGGCGGACGCACCGTCGGCGTCATCAGCCATGTCGCCGCGATGAAAGAGCAACTGCCCGCCCAGCTTCTCGTGGAGGCGGGCCCCCAGGGCGCCAGCGTCATCCGCTCGGGGGCGACGGCGCTCGCCTGAGGCCGGAGGGCCCGCCGCGGGAGAGTACCCTGAGGGGAATGTCCTCCGACTCCCGCTCCGCGAGCCCAGCCGGCGGGCACCCGCCCACCCGCGACATCGTGCTTTCGCCCGCACACCGGTGGCGTGCGTACTGGATCGCCGTCTCCGTCGCGGCCATCACCATCCTCGACCTGACCAAGGTCAACGTCGCGCTGCCGGTCATCGAGACCGCGCTCAACGCCGGCCCGACGGAGCTCCAGCTGATCGTGTCGGGCTACATCCTCACGTTCGGCCTTGTGCTCGTCCCCGCCGGCCGCCTGGGCGACTTGCGATCACGGCGGATGCTGTTCATCGTCGGGTTGTCCCTGTTCCTGGTCACGAGCCTGGCGTGCGCGCTGGCACCCGACGCCGGGTGGCTCCTCGCGTTCCGCCTCCTCCAGGGCGTGGCGGCAGGCATCCAGATGCCCCAGGTGCTCGGGCTCATCCAGCAGCTGTTCGTCGGCGCCGAGCGCGGTCGCGCCTTCGGTCTGTTCGGTGCCACGATCAGCATCGCCACGGCCCTCGGCCCGACCCTCGGAGGTCTGCTGATCGCCCTGGGCGGCGAGGCCGACGGCTGGCGGCTCATCTTCTGGATCAACGTCCCGCTGACCCTCATCGTCATCGTCCTCGCGGCAACGATGCTCCCGAGCACGCGCACCAAATCGCACCGGCGACTCGACCTGGATCCCGTGGGTGTCGTGCTGTTCGGTCTCACCGTGCTGGCATTCATGTGGCCGTTCCTCTTCACCACGGGCGCTCCGGGGGACGACCCGCGGCGCTGGTGGTTCCTCGTGGCCGGCGTGGTCTTCATTGCGCTGTTCCTGGTCTGGGAGCGGCGATACGCCGGGCGGGGAAAGCTGCCGCTGATCCCCTTCTCCGTCTTCCGTGCCGGGTCCTTCCGCAACGGGGTGATGGTCTCAGCGGCCTACTTCGCCGGCGGCCCCGCCATGTTCCTCCTCGGCACGCTGTACCTGCAGACCGGGCTCGGCCTGGCACCCGTCTTCGCGGGCATGGTGACCATCGGCTTCGCGGTCGCCTCGGCGTTCTCCTCCTGGATCGGCGGCGTCCTGGTCAACCGTCTCGGACGACCGCTCGTGGTCTGGGGCCTCGTCGGTCTTCTGGTCAGCGTCGGCGGGCTCGTCCTCGTCGTCCTGCTCACCCCGCCCGAATGGACGGCGTGGGCGATGACCGCGGTCATGGTGCTGGGCGGATTCGCTGCGGGCCTGGTGATCTCCCCGAACCAGACGCTCATGCTGGCCGACATCCCGGTGCAGCAGGGCGGCGTCGCCGGATCCATCGGTCAGCTCGGTCAGCGCATCGGCACGGCCGTCGGCACGGCGGTCGCGCTGGCGCTGTTCTACTCCACGGTGTATCGGGAGCAGGGCAGCGAGCCCGACCTCGTGGTCTACCACGATGCGTATGCGACCGGGATGATCGCGGTCGGCGTCTTCCTGGGGCTCGCGCTCATCGCCGGTGTCGTCGACCTGGCCTCACGTCGGCGCAGAGGCGAACCCATGACGCCCGCCGGCGCGGATCAGACGCCGTAAAGCTCGCGCACGCTCTCGCGCAACTGGCGTGAGCACTCCAGCACCGCGGTGTCCCACAGCTCGGTGGCGCCGTCCTGGGCGCGGTCGGACACGGCCTTGAGGATGCGCACGGGCACGCCGAATCGCGCGGCCACCCACGCGTAGGCGTAGGACTCCATGTCGACCAGGCCTGCCCCCAGCCCGCGGATGACCGTCACCGCCTCCGCGTCGTCCACGAAGGAGTCTCCGGTCGCGATCGTGACTCCTCTGGCCCCCACGACCACCCGGGTGGGGAGGGAGAGATGCTGGCCCCGCACGCCCGCAAGATCCTGTACGTCGTGCTGGACCGTCGCGTCGATCTCGTACACGCCCGGCGCCAAACCGGGGTCGACGGCGCCCGCCGTTCCGACCACCACGATCTCGTCGTAGTGCGCAGCATCCAGCGCTCGTGTCAGCGCATAGGTGGCCTGCAGTTTGCCGACCCCCGTGAGGAGTCGGTCGAACCCCGGGAGCTCGGGCTCGAAGGCGGTCAGTTCGTCCGCGTGCGCGGCGACGAGCAGTCTCATGCGATCAATCTTCCTTCCGCTCCGGCTCAGCCACCGGAGGTGAGGATCCCGATGATCCCCGATGCCAGCATGTACACACCGATCCCACCCACGATGATCCAGATGCCGACGCGCGCCGGGGACGGTTTTTTCGGGTCGTTCGCGGGGAGCATGGGGTCCTCAGGGTCGGACGAGAGTGAAGATGGCGGCGGCGAGCGTGAGCACGCCCCCGATCGCGGCGATCAGGGCGACGATCGGCCCCCCGCCGAACAGGTACGCCAGCACTGCCAGTGCCAGGAATACCACGCCGATGACGATGCCGATGATCGCGGCGGTCGGGGGCCGTCGGGCGGGGCGGTCGTTATCCATCCCGACCAGGGTATCCGGTCGGGAGCAGGCGGACGGGGCCGAGCACCGTTTCCTGGGGTGTGCGATGCCATACCGCGCGCGATCGGCGGTGTTCCGCGCGCGTGGTGAATCGGTAGTGGTACGCGGTCACGCGCACCCAGGTCGGTCGGCGCCCGGAGAAGGGGTCGTGCCGGAGGAGCCGCAGCATCCGCGGGTCGGCCTCGAGGAGTTTCCCGACGAAAGCTTCGAACCAGTCCTCGAGTGATCGGCCGAGGGGGAGGAACCACATCAGCCAGTCCAGCCGCAGGTGGTACGGAGCGACCTGGGGCGGGATGCGGCGGACGTCCCCCGGTTTGCCGCGAAACCCGTACTCCTGCCAGACGGTGGCGGGATCGCCCGGGTCCTCGGAGTCGGTGCCCTCGACGATGTACTCGATACGGCGTTTGGTGACCGTACCGAAGGCGCCGTAGGCGTTGGCGAGGTTCCAGCGGTTGAAGCTCGCGTTCATGAGTTGTCGGCGAGCGGTGAGGTTGCGCACCGCCGGCCAGCTCAGCACCACGTACAGCGCCGCGACCGCCGAGGTGACCACAAGCCAGGGCAGCGGCAACGCGGCGGACGCCCCCGCGCCGGGGATGCTGATCGCCGAGAACGCGAGCACGATGGAAATCCAGTTCAGCCACGCGAAGTTCCCGGTGACCACGAGCCACAGCTGCGTGGCGACGACGATGGCGCCGGCGACCGTGCCGATCCAGGCGAACCCGGGCCAGGGGATCCACACGCCCAGGAGAGGGACGAACAAGAACCACGGCACCACGAGCTGCGCGAAGTGGTTGCCGAGCACTTCGCCCTTGTGGAACCAGCGGGGCAGCAGATGGGCCTGCCGGCTCAGCGGACCGGGCATCGGCTGCGTCTCGTGGTGGTACGTGAGGGCGGTGAGATCTCGCCACTCCGATCCGCCGCGGATCTTGATCATCCCGGCGCCGAATTCCAGGCGGAACACGAGCCACCAGAACAGGACGATGACGACGGTCGGCGGCGGGGACGAGGACGAGCCGAGAAAGGCCGCGAGGAACCCGGCCTCCAGCAGCAGCATCTCCCACCCGAAGCCGTAGAACGTCTGGCCGATGCTGACGATCGACATGTACGCCAGCCACACGAACAGGAAGCACAGCATCGGCACCCACGCGGGGCCGAGCTGGGGGAGTCCCACCACGAGCGATGCAGCGACCAGCATCCCCGCGCCGCAGAGGAGGAGCAGGCGGCGGTCGGTGTACGGCCACCACCGGAAGATCGTGGGATGCAGCATCCGCTGTGCCCGTTTCGATGACCGCACCCAGCCCAGTAGCTGCGGAGCGGGCAGCAGGCCGTTCTCACCGAGGAGCGCGCGGAATTGCGCGGCTGTGGACAGGAACGCCACGACGTAGATGGCCGCGATACCGCGCTGAAGCACCTCGCGGGCGAACCCGAAGTCGATCGCAGCGAAGCCGTCCATGAACCGAGGGTAGGGGCGCCCCACCGCCGGCGGCAGCGGGTTGCGGGGCGCTTCGGAGGCGTTCCGGCGCGGTCGCCGACCTCGGGAGCGGATCCTGTCGTACCGTGGAGCATGGCGCACACATCGCGAACCGGGACCATCGTGGCCGTCGTCGGGGCCGGATCCGACGAGGCGCTCGGCGCCCTGGACGCGCTGCCCGGGGTCGAGACCCTCAGTCTGCACGGCACCGACCCCGCCCTCGCCGCACGGCGGATCGCCGCCGCATCCGCCCCCTGGATCGTGCACGACGCCGATCCCCTCGAGCATGTCGCGTCCGCGTGGGTCGAGCTGTACGAGGAGCGCGCCACCCTCGGCACTCTCGAGGTGGAGGTGGAGGCGGTGCTCGCCCACTTCGGGGCCGGGCGGGCCATCATGCCGGACTACTACATCGTGCTCGACCCCGACCAGGCCGACGCGACGTGGCGCCACTGGTGGCTGGGGGCGCTCGGACACCGCGCGCCCCGGCGCATCCTGCCCGCCACGGCGCCGACCACACCTCGGGATGCGGCCCTCACGCGCCTGCTCACGTCTCTGCCGACGTCGCGGCCGTGGCCGGACCCCGGGTCCTGGCTGCCCGGGCTGGCGTTCGACATCCCCGACCGCGTCGGCCTCCACGAGTAAGCCTCTGCGCGAGAAACGACATCCCCGGCGAGAAACGCCGCGTCGCGTGGTGTCTCGCCCGGATCGTCGTTTCTCGCGGACCTGGGGCGAACGTCAGGCGGGCGTCAGGAGGGGAAGACCTCGGGCAGCGCGGCGTGGAGTTCGGCGAGCCACGCCCGGGCGTTGCCGTCGGACGGGGCACGCCAGTCGCCCCGGGGCGACAGCGACCCCGCGGGGGAGACCTTCGGCCCGTTCGGGATGGCGGAGCGCTTGAACTGCGCGAATGCGAAGTAGCGCTTCAGGAACACCTCGAGCCAGCGCGCGATCGTCGGGAGGTCGTAGGCGTAGCGGTCCGCCTCCGGGAAGCCGGGCGGCCACTCGCCCGCCTCGGCGTCCTTCCACGCCTCGTGCGCGAGGAACGCGATCTTCGACGGCCGGAATCCGAAGCGCAGGATGTGGTGGAGCGTGAAGTCGTGCAGCGCGTAGGGTCCGATGCGGTCCTCGGTGGACTGCATCTTCCCGTCCTGCCCCGCCGGCACGAGTTCCGGGCTGATCTCGGTGTCGAGGACGGACTGCAGCACGTCCCTCGCCTCATCCACCTCGCCGGCCGAGATGACCCAGCGGATGACGTGCTGGATGAGCGTCTTCGGCACGCCGGTGTTGACGGCGTAGTGGCTCATCTGGTCGCCGACCCCGTAGGTGGCCCAGCCGAGCGCGAGTTCGGACAGGTCGGACGTGCCGATGACGAGTCCGCCGTGGTGGTTCGCGAGCCGGAAGAGGTAGTCGGTGCGCAGGCCCGCCTGCACGTTCTCGAACGTGACGTCGTGCACCGGCTCGCCCGACGCGAACGGGTGCCCGAGCCGGTGGAGCATCTCTTCGGCGGCGGGACGGATGTCGATGGTCTCGATGGATGCTCCGAGGGCTGTCGCCAGCGCGATGGCGTTCTCCCTGGTGTGGTCGCTCGTGGCGAAGCCCGGGAGCGTGTAGGCGAGGATGTCGCTCCGCGGCCGGCCCATGCGATCCATCGCCCGCGCCACGACGAGGAGGGCGTGGGTGGAATCCAGGCCTCCGCTGACACCGATGACGGGCTTGGGCCCCCCGATCGCGGTGAGGCGCTGCTCCAGGCCCGACACCTGGATGTTGAACGCCTCGTAGCAGTCCTGCGCCAGTCGCGCGGGGTCATCGGGAACGAACGGGAAGCGGTCGAGCGACCGGCGCAGGCCGATATCCGTCGTGGGGGGGTCGAGGTCGAACGGCACCGTCCGGAACTCGGGATCGTACGTGCGGCGGTTGTCGTCGAAGGTGCCTTGGCGCAGGCGATCCTGCCGGAGCTTGTCGAGGTCGACGTCGGCGACGCTGCGGCGAGGTCCATCGGGGAAGCGCTCGGAGGTCGTGAGGAGCTGGCCACCCTCGTAGATCATGGTCTGCCCGTCCCACGACAGGTCGTTCGTCGACTCGCCCTGACCCGCCGCGGCGTACGCATACGCCGCGATGCAGCGCAGTGACTGGGACTGCGAGAGCAGGGTGCGGTCATCGGCGCGGCCGATCGTGATGGGGCTGCCCGACATGTTCAGCAGCACCGTGGCACCGGCGAGAGCCGCTTTCGATGAGGGTGGCACCGGCACCCACATGTCTTCGCACACCTCGGCGTGCACCACGAGACCGGGCACATCCTGCGCCTCGAACAGGATGTCCGGTCCGAACGGGGCCTCGAGGTCGCCGACCACGATGTGCTGGCCCGACTGGTCGTCGCCGGGGGCGTACCAGCGGCGTTCGTAGAACTCCCGGTAGGTCGGCAGGTACGACTTGGGCGCCACCCCCAGGAGCCGGCCACGGTGGATGACGACGGCGCAGTTGTAGAGGCGGTTGCGGTGCCGCAGCGGCGCACCGACGACGAGGACGGGGAAAAGGTCGGCCGACTCCTCGACGAGCCGCAGCACGGCGGCCTCCACCGCATCCAGCACGGGGTCCTGCATCACGAGATCGTCGATGGCGTACCCGCTCAGGCACAGCTCCGGAAACAGAGCCACGGCGACCGAGTCGGCGTCGCACTCCCGCGCGGTGGCGAGAACCGATTCGGCGTTGGTGGCCGGGTCGGCGATCGAGATCGGAATGGTGCACGCCGCGATCCGGGCGAACCCATGCCGGTACGCGTTGTCGAAGGGAAGCGTCGTGCTCACCGTCCCATCCTGGCAGGTGCGCCTCCGGCCGGCGGCGGGGATTGACGTCGGAGGCCGCGGCTAGTGTCGAAGACGGAAAAGGGGAACATGCGGTACATCGGGAACGAAGGCCGGATCGTCTGGAGCGCGAGCGACCTGAAGGCGGCTGCCGAGTGCGAATTCGCGTGGCTGCGTGCCATCGACGCGAAGCTCGGGCGCGTCGAGGCCGTCGAGGACCCGGACGATCCGACGCTGGAACGCGCGGGACGCCTCGGCACGGCGCACGAGCTCCGGGTTCTGGAGATGTACCGCGAGAAGTTCGGTTCCGGCGTCGTCGAGATCCCCGAGACACGGTCATCGGATGCGGCGGCGCTGAGCGACGCGGTGGACCGCACGCGCGCGGCTCTCGCCTCCGATGCCGACGTCGTCTACCAGGCGGCGTTCGCGACCGACGAGTTCGTGGGGTTCGCCGACTTCCTGGTGCGCGACGCTTCGTCAGGCTCAGTGCACCCCGCTTCGTCAGGCTCAGCGCACCCCGCTTCGACGGATTCACGCGGGGGCCGGTGGCTCGTGCAGGACACGAAGCTCGCGCGCCGCGCGCGCGTCACCGCTCTCATGCAGCTGGCGGCATATGTCGATCAGCTGGACCGCCTCGGGGTGCCGCGCTCCGATCGTGTCGAGCTCCTCCTCGGCGACGGCACGGTCAGCTCGCACGACGTGGACGACCTGCTGCCGGTCTTCGCGTTGCGCCGCGCGCGGCTGCGGGCGCTCATCGCCGATCGTCGCGTGGAGCTGGGTGCCGCGGGTGCCCCCATCCCGTGGGGCGACCCCCGTGGTGAGCTGGGCGTCGTGGCGTGCGGGCGCTGCGCCACGTGCGAGATGGAGGTCGTCGCCTCCCGTGACCTGCTGCTGGTCGCCGGAATGCGCCCCGTGCAACGCGCGCGCCTCGCCGCCGCCGGCCTCGACACGATCGACGCGCTCGCGGCTGCTGACGTGCCGCCGGCGGGGATGAGCGTCGACACCTTCGGGTCGCTGCGGACGCAGGCGCGGCTGCAGCTGCGCAGCCCGGCCCCCGATGAGACGGTCGGAAGCGCGCCGCTCGTCCCCGTGTACGAGGTCGTCGCGCCGAAGGCGCTGGGCGCCCTGCCCCGGCCCGATCACGGCGACCTGTTCTTCGACTTCGAGGGTGACCCGTTGTACACCGAGGGGGAAGGTGCCCACTGGGGCTTGGACTACCTCTTCGGGTGGGTCGACACCAAGGAGCAGTACTCCGCCCTCTGGGCGCACGACTTCGCCGCGGAGAAGGAGGCGCTGGAGCGCTTCCTCGATCTCATCGCCCTGCGCCGGCAACAGCATCCCGACATGCACATCTACCACTACGCGCCGTACGAGCCGACGCATCTGCTCACCATGGCTGCGCGCTACGGCGTACGAGAGGCCGATGTCGACCGGCTGCTGCGCGAGGGGGTGTTCGTCGACCTGTACCCGATCGTCCGTCGCGCGCTGCGGGTCGGTTCGCGCTCCTACTCCATCAAGAAGCTCGAGCCGCTCTACATGGGCGATGAGGTGCGGACGTCCGACGTGCAGCGCGGCGACGACTCGATCGTGCGGTACGTCGAAGCACGCGCGCTCGCGGCCGATGGCGAGGCGGCCGCGGCAGAGGCGATCTTCGCGGACCTGGCCGACTACAACCGCTACGACTGCGTCTCGACGCGGCGCCTGCGCGACTGGCTCGTCGACCGCGCCCGCGAGGCGGGCCTCCGTCCCGCTCAGGGACTCGACCCCGACGAGGTCACCTACGACGAGTCACCCCGCGCGACCGCGCTGCAGCGCTGGGCGGCCCAGGCGCCGGAGTCGGACGCCGGAGCCCTGCGCCTGGGCGCCGCGGCGATCGACTACTACCCGCGCGAGGCGAAATCGTTCTGGGCGACACATTTCCTGCGCCTGCGCGAACCCGTGTCGGTGTGGGAAGACACGCGCGACGTCATGGTGGTGGATGCTGCTCGGTCGCGCGTGGTGGAGGACTGGCACTTCCCGGAGTCGGGCAAGGGAGGCGAGCGCCGCACGCTCGAGCTGCGCGGCGAGCTCGCCCCGGGCACGCGGTTGTCCACCGGCGGGGAACCGTTCGCCGTGTACGAGCTGCCCGTCCCCTTCCCGTACCAGGCGCGCCCGCGCTGGATTCACGGTGCGCGGTGGGTGCGCGTGGTCGAGGTGCTCGACGACGGCGCGATCCTCGAGGAGACCGCGGTCGAGGGGTTCACGTGGCACGAGCTGCCCCTCGCCCTCACGCCCGCCGCTCCGCCGCGCGCGGGCAATCAGCAGGCGGCCATCGACGCGTGGGCGGACGGCGTGCTGGCATCCGCACCGGTCCTCCCGGCGGACGCGGCGACCGACATCCTCTTGCGCCGCCCGCCCCGCACGCTGCGGCAGGCTCAGGGCGAGCCCGGCGGGCTCACGCCGTCGGCCGGCGATGACGTCGCGGCGATCGTCCGCAGCGTCGCCGACCTCGACCGCAGCTACCTGGCGGTGCAAGGGCCTCCGGGCACCGGGAAGACGTACGTCGGCTCGCACGTGATCGCCCGTCTCGTCGCCGAACGCGGGTTCAAGGTCGGGGTGGTCGCTCAGTCCCATGCGGTCGTGGAGCACATGCTCGACCGCGTCGTCGCGGCCGGCGTACCGGCAGCGCTCGTGGCGAAGACCCCCAAAGACCCCGAGTGCACGCCGTCTTTCACGGCGCTCCCGCGGAACGGTCTCGCCGCCTACACGGCCGAACACGCCATCGGAGGATTCGTCGTCGGCGGTACCGCGTGGGACTTCAGCCACGAGGGCCGCATTCCGCGTGGAAGCCTCGACCTCCTCGTCATCGACGAAGCGGGCCAGTTCTCCCTCGCCTCGACGATCGCTGTGTCGCTCGCCGCGCCCCGCCTTCTGCTCCTAGGTGACCCGCAGCAGCTGCCGCAGGTGAGTCAGGGCACGCACCCCGAGCCGGTGGACACGTCCGCGCTCGGCTGGGTGATGGATGGTGCCGAGGTCGTGCCGCCCGAGTACGGATACTTCCTCTCGCGCACCTGGCGCATGCACCCGCGCGTCGCCGAGCCGGTGTCACGGCTGTCGTATGAGGGCAAGCTCGCGTCGCATCCCTCGACGGCTCTGCGCGTGCTCGACGGCATCGAGGCGGGCGTCCATCCCATCGCCCTCCGGCATTCCGGCAACGCCACATCCTCGCCCGAAGAGGCAGCCGAGGTCGTGCGGCTCGTCACCGACCTCGTCGGACGGACCTGGACGGCCACCGAGACCGGCGACGACGGCCAGGTGCGGATGCTGCCGTCCCGGCCGCTGCGGCCCGAAGACATCATCGTGGTGACGCCCTATAACGCGCAGCAGGTCGCGGTGGAGGAGGCTCTTGCCGCGGCCGGCTTCCCCACCGTTCCGGTCGGGACCGTCGACCGGTTCCAGGGTCAGGAGGCGGTGGTGGCGATCGTGTCGCTCGCCGCGTCGTCCGGGCGGGATGCTCCGCGCGGACCCGAGTTCCTGCTGCTTAGCAACCGCATCAACGTCGCGTTGTCGCGGGCGATGCAGGCCGCGTACCTCGTGTATTCGCCCGGCCTCCTCGACGACCTGCCGCGCACGCCCGAGGGCGTGGCACGCTTGAGCGCTTTCGCACGCCTCGTGGGCGCCGACGTCGCGACGCCCTCGCTCATCTCCGCCTGACGCCCGGTCCCCTCCGCGAGAAACGAGATTCCGGACGAGAAACGGCGCCTCGCGTCGTTTCTCGTCCGGATCGTGGTTTCTCCCAGAAGCGGGCGGGCGGGCGGGTAGCGGGTCAGACGGTGCCGTAGAGGCGGTCGCCGGCGTCGCCGAGCCCCGGCACGATGTACCCCTTCTCGTCCAGGCGCTCGTCGAGCGCCCCGAGGACGAGGGTGACGTCGCGTCCGTCGACCTGCTTCTCGATGGCCGCGACCCCCTCGGGTGCGCCGAGGAGGCAGATCGCGGTGACATCCTGCGCGCCACGACGGAAGAGGAAGTCGATCGCCGCGCCCAGCGAACCGCCGGTGGCGAGCATCGGGTCGAGCACGAAGCACTGCCGGTCGCTGAGGTCGTCGGGGAGGCGCTCGGCGTAGGTGGTGGGCTCGAACGTCTCTTCGTTGCGCACCATGCCGAGGAACCCGACTTCGGCGGTGGGGAGCAGCTTCACCATGCCATCGAGCATGCCGAGGCCCGCGCGCAGGATCGGGACGACGAGCGGGCGCGGCTCGCTGATGCGCACACCGGTCGTCATGGTCACGGGGGTCTGGATCGCGTACGGTTCGACGCGCACATTCCGGGTGGCTTCGTAGGCGAGGAGCGTCACGAGCTCCTCGGTGAGTTGCCGGAACCCCGGCGACGGCGTACGCACATCGCGCAGCACTGTGAGCTTGTGAGTGATGAGGGGATGGTCGGCGACGTGCACACGCATAGGCTCAATCTATCCGCTCGATCCCGTCCGTACCTCGGAGCCGCATGACCGTCCCGCCCGCCGACCTCGCCGCGATGCGCCGGGCGCTCACTCTCGCAGCCCAGGCGGAGGCCGACGGCGATGTTCCGGTCGGGGCTGTGGTGACGGATGCGGCGGGGGCGGTGATCGGCGAAGGACGCAACCTCCGCGAACTCACGCATGATCCGACGGCGCACGCCGAGATCGTCGCGCTGCGGCAGGCCGCCGCATCCCTCGGCACCTGGCACCTCGCCGGCTGCACCCTCGTGGTGACTCTCGAGCCGTGCGTCATGTGCGCCGGGGCGGTGCTCCAGGCCCGCGTGCCGCGTCTCGTGTACGGCGCGTGGGACGACAAGGCGGGAGCGGCCGGCTCGGTGTACGACGTCGTCCGCGACCGCCGGCTGCCGCACCGCGTGGAGGTGGTGGCGGGTGTCGAGGCCGATGCATCCACCGCCCTGCTCCGGCGCTTCTTCACGTCACGCCGCTAACCCGCCCGTCGACTCGCCACAAAACGTCGGATTTCCGCGCGAAACTGCACGTTTTTTGGCGAGTCGACGCGGGTCAGCGGGGGAGGTGCGGCAGTACCTCGGTGCCGAGGTACTCCACGTGCTCCACATCCCGCGGATCGAGGAACTGGAAGTAGACGCGCTCGATGCCGTGCGACCGGTACACCGCGATCCGCTCGGCGATCTCCTCCGGGCCGCCCACGATGTTCGTGCCGTCGCGCACCTGCCCCACCGTGCGCCCGATCCGCGCCGCCCGCCGCGCGATCTCCTCGTCGTTCGCCCCGGCGATCGTGGACATCGCGATCGAGAGGCGGATGCTGCCCGGGTCGCGGCCGACCCGCTCGCACGCGGCGCGCAGGTTGTCGATGCGTTCGCCGATCCCGTCATCCGTCGGAAAACCGATGTTGTACTCCGCGGCGTACCGCGCGACCAGCTCCGGTGTGCGGCGCTTTCCGCCCCCGCCGATGATGATCGGCAGCGGCCGCTGCACCGGCTTCGCGAGGGCCGGCGCATCGGTGAGCCGGTAGTGCGCACCGGAGAAGGAGTACGACTCACCGACAGGGGTCGCCCACAGCCCGGTGATGATCTCGAGTTGCTCCTCGAGCAGCCCGAAGCGCTTGTCGGGGAACGGGATGCCGTAGGCCTCGTGCTCGCGCGTGAACCAGCCGGCGCCGAGGCCCAGCTCGACCCGCCCGCCCGACATGTCGTCCACCTGCGCCACCTGGATCGCCAGCGGGCCCGGGAGGCGGAACGTCACCGGGGACACGAGCGTCCCCAGGCGGATGCGGCTAGTCTCGCGGGCGAGGCCCGCCAGTGTCGTCCAGGCATCGGTCGGGCCGGGGAGCCCCGGGCCTTCGCCGGCGAGGTAGTGGTCGGAACGGAAGAAACCGGCGAAGCCGAGACGTTCGGCGGTCTGAGCGAAAGCGAGCTGGTCGCTGTACGTCGCGCCTTGTTGAGGCTCGGTGAAAACGCAGTACTCCACCGGTCCCGCCTGTCAGGCCGTGCCGGTCTGGTCCGCCGTGGCCGAACCCGCCGGTCCCTCCGGGCCGCCTACCCGGGCCCGGTCGACGTCGGGCTCGAGGTAGATCGCGCGGGCGACCGGCACGGCCGCGCGGATCCGCTGCTCGACGGTGTCGATCCTCGTGGCGGCATCGGCGAGCGTCTCCGCCGCGGGAAGGGCGACCTTCGCGGCGACGAGCAGCTCGTCGGGCCCGAGGTACAGCGTCTTGACGTGGATGATGCGGTCGACTTCGGGGCCGTTCTCGATGGCCGTCACGATGCGCTCGTGGTCGGCGTCGGTGGCGCCCTCTCCGACGAGCAGGCTCTTCGTCTCGATCCCCAGGACGATCGCGACGAGGATCAGCAGCGCCCCGATGAACAGGGTGCCGATCGCGTCGAAGATCGGGTTGTGGGTGATCGCCGCCAGTCCCACACCGCTCAACGCGAAGATCAGGCCGATCAGAGCCGCGATGTCTTCGAGGAGGACGACGGGCAGCTCCGGAGCCTTGGAGTGACGCACGAACGACACCCAGGACTGCCCGGGCAGGCGCACGTGGTTGCTCTCCACGATCGCCGTGCGCAGCGAGAACGACTCCAGCACGATGGCGACCACAAGCACCACGATCGGGATCCACACGTTCTCGAGCTCATGCGGGTGCGAGAGCTTGTTCACGCCCTCGTAGATCGAGAAGAGACCGCCGACGGAGAACAGAACGATCGACACGACGAACGCGTAGACGTACCGCTCCCGGCCGTACCCGAACGGGTGCTCCCGGTCGGCTTGACGCCGCGCCCGGCGTCCGCCGAGCAGAAGGAGAAGCTGGTTTCCGGAGTCGGCGAGGGAGTGGATCGCCTCGGCGAGCATCGACGCGGAACCTGACACGATCCAGGCGATGAACTTCGCGATGGCGATGCCCATGTTCGCGAGGAACGCGGCGATGATGGCGCGGTTGCCACCAGATGCACTCATACTCAGTCTGCCGATCGAAGAATAATGGCCTCCGTGGAAGGGGCCGGGTCTGCGGGGGTACCGACGTAGCCTATGCGGGTCAGGAGGGCGTGGCGAAACATCGCCGGCGCCTCGAGGTGCGGGCTGTGCCCCACACCGGGCAGGAGCATGTCGGTCACGTTGCCGCCTGCCCGGGCGTACGCGTCGAGAACATCGCGCGTCTGCGCCACCATCGGCTGCGGCGGCGCAATCTCGATGCCCGGCCAATCGGGCAGGATGCCGAGCTGACCGAGGTTGCCCGGGTCGGTGATCGAAGCATCCGAGATGATGGCGTCCACCTCGCCGTGCACCCACAGCACAGGCGGCTTGTCGGCGAGCTCCACGATGCCGGAGACGTCGAAGTACGTGGGCGCGAGCGCGTTGAGCACGCCCGCCGTGCCCGCTGCGTAGCCCGGCCATGTGGCCGTTCGCACGATGTCGCCGGGGTAGTTGCCCGACGCCGTCGAGGTGGCGAGCATCGCGCTGACCCAGACGTCCTCGTGCGCGCTGGAGTACCCGCTGGCGACGTACTCGGCGCGGAAAACGCTGCGCGGAGAGGTCTCCGCCTCGTCGGTGGTGTCTCCCGCACCCAGGCGGCGGACGTAGTCGGGATTCGCCGTTCCCGCGCCCGTCCCGGCACCCTCGTCGGTGAGGCGCGTGCCATCTCGGCGCGTCCCCCCGAGACCGAAGGGTGAGATCGGGGCCTGGAGGGTGAGGGTCAGCGCCGGGTGATCGAGGGCGTACTGCAGGACCACCGCCCCGCCGAGCGACCAGCCGACCAGGTGCGCGGTCTCGATGCCGAGCGCGTCGAAGGTCGCCGCGAGGTCGTCGCTGAAGTCCCGCACGCCGCGGGTGGCGTCGACCGGGACGTTCTCGGTGCCGCCGTAGCCACGGAGGTCGACCGCGACGACGCGGAGGTCACTCGGCAGGTCCTGCAGGATCTCCTGCCAGAACAGGGATGACCCGACGGTGCCGTGCACGAACACCACGGTGCGATCGGCCGGGGTGGCGGGGTCGTCGCCCTCCCGTTCGAGCACGTTCACACTCAGTCGGGACGTCTCGATGCGACGCGAAACGATGCCGTCGAACACGGTCATGGGGAGATCCTCCGCACTTCGTCGCAGGCGTCGGGACACCTGCGATTCGACTATATCTCCGGCCCCGACGCGACGGAACGCGCCGGGCGTGCGTGCGAGCGAAGCCCGAACGGGGGCACCGAGCGAAACCTTAGGATGGCGCCATGACCGCGCCATCTCCCACGCCCCTGCCCGACATCGCGATCCTCGGCGCGGGATCGATGGGGGGTGCGATCCTCGCAGGACTCGTCCGCTCGGGGCTTGCTCCGTCGATCACCGCGACCAACCGCACCGCGGCGAAGGCCGCCGACCTCTCCGGCCTGGAGGGGGTCACCAGCGTCGCGTTGGAAGAGCAGCCCGACGGCAACCTCCATGCGGCGGCGTCGGCCGACATCGTCCTGATCGGAGTCAAGCCGGGGATGGTCCCGGACCTGCTCCGCGAGATCGCCCCGCACCTGCGCGACGGTGCGATCGTCGTGTCGCTCGCCGCCGGGGTGCCGATCGCGACGTTCGTCGACATCCTCGGCCCCGGCCCCGTCGTGCTCCGGTCGATGCCGAACACCCCCGCCGTGGTCGGCAAAGCCGTCACGGGGATCGCGGCCGATGCCGCCGCATCCCCCGACGACATCGCCATCGTCCGGCGGTTGTTCGAGACGGTGGGCGCGGTCGTGGAGGTGCCGGAGTCACAGATCGACGCACTGTCGACGATCTCCGGGTCCGGTCCCGCCTACGTGTTCCTCCTCGTCGAGGAACTCACCAAGGCCGCCGTGGCCAAGGGTTTCGGCGAGGCCGAAGCGCGGCTGCTGGCCGAGCAGACGTTCATCGGCGCTGCGGCGCTGCTGGATGCTGCGGACGAAGAGCCTGCGGAGCTCCGCCGCCGCGTCACCAGCCCCAAGGGGACCACAGAGCGGGCGATCACCGTGCTGCAGGAGGCTGATCTCGCGGGTGTTTTCGGTCGCGCGACCGATGCGGCACTGGCCAGGGCGCGCGAGCTCGCCGCCGGCGCCTGACGGCGGCTGAGGGAACGGCCCGTCAGCGGTCCAGAGCCGCGAAGCGCTCGATGTCGGAGTTCGTCCCCGAGACGATGATGAGGTCGTGGTTGGTGACCACCGTGTTCGCCTCGGCGTAACGGAACGGCCGGCCGGGGCTCTTCACTCCGACGACCGTGACGTTGTACTTCGTGCGCACGCCGGACTCGTTCAGTCCGACGCCACGGATGAACTTCGGCGGGTACATCTTGGCGAGCACGAAGTCGTCGTCGAAGCGGATGAAATCCAGCATCCGCCCGCTGACGAGGTGCGCCACGCGTTCGCCGGCCTCGCGCTCGGGATAGATCACGTGGTTGGCCCCGACGCGGGCGAGGATCTTGCCGTGCGCCTGGGACACCGCCTTCGCCCAGATCTGCGGCACCTTGAGGTCGACGAGGTTCGCGGTGATGAGGACGGATGCTTCGATCAGCGACCCCACCGCGACGACGGCGACCTGGAAATCCTGCGCGCCGATCTGCTTGAGCGCGTCGATGTTGCGCGCGTCGGCCTGCACGGCGTGGGTGACGCGCTCCGACCACTTCTGGACGAGCTCGAGGCTGTCGTCGATGGCGAGCACATCGCGCTCGAGGCGATCGAGCTCGCCGGCGCAGGCCGCGCCGAACCGTCCGAGGCCGATGACGAGGACGGGTGCGTCGCTGCGGATGCGGTCAACCAACGATGGGCCTTTCCACCGGCAGCGAGTAGAGCTGCGAACGGGACGTCGCAGCCACCGCCGCGGCGAGTGTCACTGTACCAATGCGGCCCATGAACATCGTGACCGCGAGGACGTACTTGGCGGGGTCGGGAAGCTCGGCGGTCAGCCCCGTCGACAGCCCGACGGTGGCGAACCCGGAAATGACGTCGAAGAGCACCTCTTCGATCGGGGCTTGGGTGATCTGACCGATCGTCACGGTGGACAGCGCGACGATGGTCGCGCCCCACGCGACGACCGACAGGGCAACGCGCTGCACGTCGCTGGGGATGCGGCGGCCGAACGCCTCGACGGACGGTCGGCCCTTCGCCTCCGACCACACGGCCAGGGCCAGGACGGCGAGCGTGGTCACCTTGATCCCACCGGCGGTGGAGGCCGACCCGCCGCCGACGAACATGAGCATCGACCCGACGATGAGGGTCGACCCGTTCAGATCGCCGATGTCGATGACGGAGAAACCGCCCGAACGGGTCATCGCCGAGAGGAAGAACGCCTGGAACGTGGTGTCCCACGCGTCCAGGCTCCCGAATGTCTTCGGATTGTTGTACTCCAGCAGCAGGATGACTCCGGCACCGGCGAAGAACAGGATCACGGTGGTGATGAGGGTCAGCTTGGCGTGCAGCGACCACCGGCGGACGTGCCAGTGGTGCTTCCACAGCGTGAAGATGACGGGGAATCCGATCGAACCGAGGAACACGCCGGCCATCAGCACCGTCAGCAGGAAGTAGTCGTCGGCGAAGGGCACGAGGCCGTCGGCGTTCGGGACGAAGCCCGTGTTGGTGAAGGCCATCGCGGCGTAGTACGGCGCCTCCCACAGCGCCACGAGCGGGTCGATGCCGGCGAGGATGAGCGAGGGGTACAGGAGTACCGACAGACCCGCCTCGATCACGAGGGTCGACAGGGCGACCGTGGCCAGCAGTTGCCCGACCTCGCCCAGCCGCACCGTCTGGCCCTCGTTCACCGGGCCGCCGTGCACGCGCATGGGATTGGAGTCACCTGCCGCGATGAGTTTGGCGCGGAGGCCCAAGCGCTTGGAGATGACCAGGCCCAGGATCGAGGCGAGGGTCAGGACGCCCAACGCGCCCACGTTGACGCCGACATACGTGATCACGTGGCCGAGGGGTGACCAGTGCGAGTACATGTTGACGGTGGCCAGGCCCGTCACGCAGATCGTCGACACGGCCGAGAACAGGGCGTCGGCAAGCGGTGTGCGCTGACCGTCGGCGGCGGCGGCCGGCAGCGAGAACAGCGCCGTGAAAAGCAGAATCAGGGCGACGAACACCATGACGGCGAACCGTGCCGGCGACGACGTCGTGAGGTCGCGCACCGCATCCCAGCCGCCATCGAGGACAGCGCGCCATCCACGCAGTGCGCGGGGGCGCGCCGGCGCTGCCGCCATCGCCCGACCCCCTTCGTCTCGCTGCGCACGCTTCGGGCATCGCCTCGCTCGTGAACCCCGCTCATGGTACTCCGGCTCGAGCGCGGCTAATCTGAAGGCATGGCGGACATCTTCGACGTGATCGCAGACCGCACGCGTCGCGACATCCTCCAGCTACTCCTGGATCGTTCCCTCGCCGGTCAGGACGGTACCAGCGTGTCGCACATCGTGCAGGCGCTCGGTGTGAGCCAGCCCACCGTCTCCAAGCACCTGAAGGTTCTCCGCGACGTGGAGCTCGTGTGGGTGCGCGAGGAGGGGCAGCACCGCTACTACAGCATCCAGACCGCGCCGCTGGATGAGATCGACGACTGGCTCGTGCCGTTCTTCACGATCGACCCGCCGAGTCCGATCGTGCTGCCCGAGACGGCCGCGTACGCCGCGGATGTGGTCGGTCGCGCGGCCGCCTCGGCAAAGCACGCGGTGGCTACGGCCCTGCGCAAGCTGCCGGGCCGCTGACGCCTCAGGCGGCCGCGTCGGTGGAGTCGCCCTCTTGCTCGGTGTCGGACTCGTCCGGCTCGCCGTCGGGAGCGTCCCTGTGCGCGTCGGGCCCGTCGCCCGGTCCGGCGCCGTCACGCGGACCGGCGCCGTCACGCGGACCGGCGCCCTCGCGAGGACGGTCGCCGTCACGCGGACCCGCGCCGTCCCGAGGACCCGCGCCGTCCTGAGGGCCCGCGCCGTCGCCTCGTCCGCCACCGTCGCCGTCGCGCGGGGCATCGTTGTCCTGACCCGGGTTATCGGAGCGGGGGCCGGCCTCCTGGCCGTTCGGACCACGTTCGTCGGCCTCGGGGCGCTGCTCCGCGTCGGAGCCGCCGTTGCTGAGCTCGAAGCCGGAGGTCTGGGCGGGGCCGAGGTTCCATCCGGTTGCGACGCCGCCGCCGAACGCGAGTCCGGCCACGACGAGACCGCCGGCGGCCGCGGCCGCGATGACAGGCCACGAACGGCTCTTGGCCTCACGATTCTTGGGGGTGCCCTCGTTCGTGACGGGAGCGACCGGGGTGGTGGGGATGCTGTTTTCGGGGGTGCGAGAAGGGGCCGGATTGTGTCCGGCTGCATACGTGTCGTTCATGCTTCCACTCTGCCGGGGCAGATTAAGAACAGCGCATGATTGCGTTCAGCGTCCGCTGGGAATGCCGCGAACTCCAGGGTCGACGCCCGGGCTGTCGGGCGAGGGCACGCGTGAGACAACCCCACACGTCCCAGCAGCCACGCGGGTTTACACGCGTCGCGCCGACGCTCTAGAGTGTCGTCAGCACCCCGAGGGAAGGAACGCCATGGCCGAGCTGCCGGACGTGCGCTTCCTCACCGTCGCCGAGGTCGCCGAACTGATGCGCGTGTCCAAGATGACCGTGTACCGGCTCGTGCACGCGGGGGAGCTTCCGGCCGTGCGGTTCGGCCGCAGCTATCGCGTGCCGGAGTCGGCCGTGGTCGAGGCCCTGCAACGACCCGTCGCCGACGTCGGCTAGACTGATCCGAGGCCTTTTTTCTGAGCCTTGTGTTCCCGGGAGCCGGTCATCGGCACCCAGACTCCAGACATTGTGAGGTTTTCCGTGGGTTCTGTCATCAAGAAGCGCCGTAAGCGTATGGCGAAGAAGAAGCACCGCAAGCTGCTTCGTAAGACTCGCCACCAGCGCCGCAACAAGAAGTAAGCGGCTCCTGCACCGAGCGCCTGTCCTTCGCGGCGGGCGTTTCGTGTTCGCTGCGCCGCGCCTGACCTTTGAGGAGCCGCCATGCAGTCCATCTCCGTTCAGCAGCTGCGCGAACGCGAGGGCGTTCCGCTCATCGACGTCCGTGAGCCCGACGAGTTCGCCGCGGGCCATGTCCCCGGTGCCGTGAACCTGCCGATGTCGAGCATGGGGGAGCACCTCGACGAGTTGCCCGAGGGGCCCTTCGACGTCATCTGCCAGGTGGGCGGGCGATCGGCCCGTGTCGTCGAGGCGCTGACGGCGCGGGGGCTCGAGGCCACCAACGTCGAGGGCGGCACCAGCGCATGGGCCGAGGCCGGTTACGACATCGAGCGCTGATCGCTGCGGCGCACGCGTGCCGCGCCTCGCACCCGGCGGCGTCTGCCTAGGATCGAAGGGTGACAACCCTGACGGTGATCGGCAAGCCGGACTGCCACCTGTGCGATGTGGCGGAGGAGATCGTCGAAGCCGTGGTGGCCGACCTTCCCGACGCCGTCGCCGACACCGTGGTGATCGAGCAAGCGTCGATCGCGGATGACCGCGCGCTGCACGCGCTGTGGTGGGAGAAGATCCCGGTCGTCCTCATCGACGGTGAGCTGCACGCCCACTGGCGGGTCTCCGCCGACCGCCTTCGCACGGCGATCCTGGACGCGACCGCCTAGCGCTGATCGGTATCTCCCGGGATCACCGGGATGGCATTGGTGAACGCCGAGGCGCGCTCCACGGCCTCGGCGCTGCCGGTGAACAGTCCTGCGCCGGGATCCTCTGTCGCGGGAGGATCCGGCTCAGTCACGGTCTCGCCGTCTTCGGTGACGAGTACCCGCTGGACGGGCAGAGCGTCGGGCATCGTGCGCTGCATCCACGTCACCATCGCTTCACGCACCTGACAGCGGAGATCGAACAGGGTCGGTGCGTCGGCTGCGGTGACGAGGATGCGGATGCGGATGAGTCCGCCCGTGGCTTCGGTGACCTGCAGCACCGATGTCCGCCCGTCCCACAGGTCGGTGCGGGCGAGGACGTCGTCCAGGTGCTCGCGCATCCGGGCCGGTGAGACGCGCCAATCCACGTCGAACTCCACCGCGCCCAGCAGTTCGCTGCCGCGGCGCGTCCAGTTCTCGAACGGCTGCGTGGTGAAGTACGTGCATGGCAGCACGAGCCGCCGGTCATCCCACAGGTCGAGCACGACGTAGCTCAGGGTGATCTCGCCGACGCGCCCCCACTCGCCCTCGACGACGACGACGTCGTCCACGCGCAGGGCATCGCTGAACGCCAGCTGGAGTCCCGCGAACATATTGGCGAGCACCGACTGCGCCGCAAGGCCCGCGACGATCGAGGCGATACCCGCCGACGCCAGCACGCTCGCCCCGACCGCCTGCACGGCAGGGAAGGTGAGGAGTATCGCGCCGATCGCGATGATGATGATGAGTGCGATCGCCAGACGCCGCACGATGAGGGTCTGGGTGCGGATGCGGCGGGCCACCCGGTTGTCGGGAACATCGATGCGGTAGCGGCCGAGGGTCACATCCGTGCCGAAGGTCACGAGGGCGCTCAACAGCCAGGCGGATGCGGCGATCACCAGGATCGTGAGGACCTGCGTCAGAGTCGGCATCCACGCCGCCTCGGGGAACGCGAGGCCCACCGCGGCCCACACTCCCGCGAGGAGCACGGCGGTGCGGAACGGTATCCGCGCGTGGCGCACGAGCTGATGGGGCCACGCCTGGCGGCGGGCGATGAGACGGGCGGTGATCGTCACCACCGCCGTGAAGAGGATCGCGGCGAGAATGCACACGAGGAAGGTGATCGCGAAGTTCAGCCAGGGGTTGTCCAGCATGGGTCTCCTCGGTGACGCGCCCGGCGGCTCCTCCGGGCGAAGCATCCCCCTATGAGAGCACCCTGCGGCCCGCCTGGCGAGGGGGTGTGCTGCCGGTGAGGTGTGCGTTCTGCTCAGCTGATCCCGCGCGCGAGGACCGGGGCGGGCACCACGGCGATCCGCGCGGCCTGCCCGTATTCCACGCGTTCTGCTGCCGCGTGCTGCACCCGCACGAGTGTGCCGTCGTGCGTGCGCACGACGGTGGAGGAACACCTCGTCGTCGGCCGTAACCGTGTGCGGGGGTGGGGGTCAGGCGGTGAGGCGTGAACGGAGCCGGTCGAGGGTCGCGTCGCTCGCGCCGCCGGAGCGCAGGTACGCGCGAGCGCCGCCGCGCTCATCAAGCCACTGCAGCGCCGCTTCGATCGCGCTGGGCGGGCTGCCGGCCATGAGGTCGGCGAGGGCCGGAGTCACCTCGACGCCCATCATCGACACCATCCCCTTCATCCGGTCGAACCACGCTCCGCCCAGCCGTTCCTGGGAGAGGGCGTAATCGGCGATGGTCGCCTCCCGCTGCACGCCGATCGCATCCAGGACCACCGCTGTGGCGACACCGGTGCGGTCTTTGCCCGCCGTGCAGTGGATGAGCACGCCGGCATCCTCATCGGCGAGGAGCTGGGCGACGCGGGCGAAGGCGGATGCGCCGTGCCCCAGCATCTGTCGGTACATATCGGCCAGGCTGGGGAGGTTCTCCAGGGCGCGCTGGACGGCGCGGTTCGCGGCGTCGCGGTCGCCCGTCGCATGGGCGGTGAGCGCTTCCTCGATGAGGAGTGACATCGCGCCCTCCAGCAGGGGGAGATGCAGCTCCTTCACCCGGCGGCCGGTGGGGAGCCGGTCACGCGCGGTGTCGCGTTCGACCGGGGTGCGAAAGTCGACGATCGTGTCCACCGGCGACGCCGTGAGCTGCTCGATTCCGCGCGAGCTCAGGGCATGCAGGGCGTCCGCGCGGAAGAAGACCCCCGACGCGGTCGCGCTGCCGTCGTCCAGCGGAAGGCCGCCGAGGTCGCGGAAGTTGTACGTGCCGTCGAGTTCATCGAAGTCCGTCACTCCCTCAGGCTAGGGCGTGAGCGGTCAGGGGGCGAGGCGCGTCGGGCCGCGGAAGAGGAAGGTCACCTCGCGGATCGACGATTCGCCGAGCAGCAGCATCAGCAGGCGCGCGAGGCCCATGCCGAACCCGCCGTGCGGCGGGGTGCCGTAACGGAAGAAGTCGAGGTAGTCGGCGACGCCGGCGAGGTCCAGGCCCTTCTCGACCGCCTGCTCCTCGAGCACCCGGACGCGGTGCTCGCGCTGGGCGCCGGTGGTGATCTCGACGCCCTTGAAGAGCAGGTCGTAGGACTTGGTCATCCCCGTCTCGGGGTCACGCATGTGGTAGTACGGCCGGATCTCGGGGTGGTAGTCGGTGACGAACACGAACTGGTGTCCGTAGGTCTCCTCGATGTACGCGGCGACCTGGCGCTCGCCCTCGGGGTCGAGGTCGCCGTCGGTGCGCGGGATCTCGTACCCGCGCTGCTTCACCGTCTCGCGGGCCTCTGCGAGGGGGATGCGGGGGAAGGGGAGGGTCGGGACGACCACCTCGATGCCGAAGAGCTCTTCGATCTCCGCGCCGTGCTTGTCCTTGACGGCCTGGATGGCGACCTGCAGGAGTTCTTCCTGCATGCGGGCGACATCTTCGTGGGAGTCGATCCAGCTGATCTCCGCATCCACCGACGTGAACTCGGTCGCGTGGCGGCTCGTGAACGACGGGTCGGCACGGAAGACGTCGCCGATCTCGAAGATCTTGCCGAAGCCGGCCGACTGCGCCATCTGCTTGAAGTGCTGCGGGCTCTGCGCGAGGTAGGCGGTCTTGTCTTCGAAGTACTCCATGCTGAACAGCTCGGCGTTGGATTCCGAGGGGCTCGACATCAGCTTGGGGGAGTGGATCTCGATGTAGTCGCGCTCGATCCAGTACGTGCGCATCGCATGCTCGAGCGTGGTCTGCACGCGGAAGATGAGGTTGTTCCGCGCCTGGCGGAGGTCGATGAAGCGCCAGTCCATGCGCTTGTCCAGGCCGCTGTCGGCGGCGATGGGCGTTTCGGGGAGCGCCTCGGCCGCGATGTCGAGCCTGCCGATCTTCACCTCGACGCCACCGAGCTTGACGCGCTCGTCGTGCTTGAGGTCGCCCGTCACCGTGAGGAACGTGCCGGTGGTCAGGGCGGAGATCGTCTCCGTCAGGGCGAGAGCAGCGGCCGATCCGGGACCCGAGGTGGTTTCTCCGGTCTCTCCGCTCGTCGAAGGCTCGGCGAGCGCCCGCGTCGCGGGGTTGACCAGCTGTACGGCACCGGATTCGTCGCGCAGGATGACGAACTGCACCTTCTTCTGATCCCGCACCGTCTCGACCCATCCCGACACGGAGACCGGGCCGTCGGGGAGGGACTGCAGCTGCTTGACGAGAACGCGTTCACTCACGAGGGTTCAGTCTACGTGGGGCGGCGCGGGGGATCGGTGGGCGCCTGAACCCGGCTCGGCTCGGGGTCGGCGTGCCGTTGGGATCGGCGTGCCCGTCGGGGTCGGCGTGCCGTTCGGGAGGAGATGTGAAGTCCGGAGGACGGAAATGCCGGATCCGCCCCTCCCCACTGCACATCTCCTCCCCGGAGGTACGCCGTTCCCGGGCCGGTCTCGCTCGCCCGACCGGAGCCTGCGGTGCGCGTGCTCCCGACCGTGAGTCATCGTCCGCCCGTTCGCGAGGCCAGGTCTGCGCACGGCGGGGTCGGACAGCTCTGACAGCATGGGGACGTGAGTGCAGCGACGGTCGACCCCGCGCTCGTCCCCGAGCTCCTGGTCACCGACGTGCGGAAGAGCATCGGGTTCTGGTGCGGACTCTCCGGGTTCGAGATCGACTACGAACGCCCCGACGAAGGCTTCGCCTACCTCTCCTGCGGAGGCGCGCACCTGATGCTCCAGCAGCGAGGGATCGGTCGTGACTGGGTCACGGGGCCGCTCGACCCGCCTTTCGGGCGGGGAATCAACTTTCAGATCAGCATCCCGGAGCTGGATCCGATTCTCGCGGCGCTCCGCGACGCCGACTACCCGCTCTTCATGCCCCCGGAGATCAAGTGGTACCGCGTCGGCGACCACCAGGAGGCGGGTGTGCGACAGTTCCTTGTCACCGACCCGGACGGCTACCTCGTCCGCTTTCAAGCCTCGATGGGGCGTAGACCTACCGGATGATCCCGGCGTCGCGGCCTACGTCCGGCGAACCACCTTCTCCAGGAGGCGGGTCTTCGAGCGGGTGACCGGTCGCCATCGGCGATGGGCATCGTGCCAACCCGGTGCGCGGACCTCCGGGACACCCCGGTTCATGCGGATATCCCAGCCGCTCCGGTCGAGGAAGCGGTGATGGAACCAGCACAGGAGGACCCCGTTGTCGGTGTGGGTGGGGCCGCCTCGGGCGTGCTCGGTGACGTGATGGATCTCGCACCATCCCGCGGGGACGCCGCATCCCGGGATGATGCAGCCACCGTCCCGGAGCGCCGTCGCGCGTCGCTGGTGCCGGTTGAACACGCGCTCCTCGGTGCCGAGCCGCGTGATGCGGCCCGTGGCATCGAGCGTGATGCGCTGGATGCTGCCGCTGCACGCCACATGCCGGGCGAAGGCAGGCGATAGCGGCTCGTCGGTGCCCTCGGCGTAGGCCCACCCGCGGCCGGTGCGCAGATCCTCTTCGCGAATCGATACCACCAGGGTGGGCGCCGCGCCGCCGATCGTCGGCAGGTCGCCGCTGGCTGCGGCCGCCATCAGAGCGGTCGCGAGCGCGTCGTGCCGCCGCTGGGCGGGTCGCCGGTCGTCCACGGGGCAGAGCTCCTCGGATTCGTCGGAGGAACCGGGCGGCGGAGGCTCGCGAAAGACGACCCCGTTGTCGTCGACGCGCGGGGACATGATCGCGTCGAGGATGCGCTGCAGCTGAGCGGCGACCTCGGGCATCAGGCGACCGCGGAGGGGAACCATGCCGTCCTGCGCTGCGCCCAGCGTCAGCCACCGGCGGTGCATCGCGTCGCGCTCGCGCGGCTCCGCGCCGTCCTGGTCGAGGGCAGCCGACCACGCGAGAGCCTGGATGCGAAGCAGCTCCGCGCAGGCAGCCGGCGCCTCATCCGGTCCGGTGCCCCGCGCCTCGGCGGCCAGCACCTCATCGGCCAGCAGGACGGCATCGCGGGCGACACGCCGGTCCAACTCCGACAGCGGCGCGCTCACCGCGAGGATGCCGTCGACGCCCACGTCGCCGTCTGCCATGGCACAGCGAAGGGCGGGAAGAAACGGCGGCAGCACTTCACCGGAGGAGGGGGCGATCCGTCCGCGCACCGCGCGAGCCGCCCGCTGCCATTTCGTGGCGGTCTGCGGTGCGACGCGCGTGGTGCGCTGGAGAAGTTCGGAGACGTCGTGGCATCCGGCTCGTGACGTGAGCCTCGCGTCGCGATCGGGCGAGGCGGAGCGCGCGGCGACCTCTCCGGCGAGCTCGACGAGGACCGACTCGGTGCGGCGCTCGATCCGACCGGTGAGGGCGAGGGCTTCCAGCAGCGCATCGTCTTCGGCTGCGCCTACGGCGTCGGTCGCGAGCACCTCGGCGATCACCGCATCCACGCGGCCGGCGAGGTCGCGGAGGGTGTCGACGAGTGCTTCCATACCCCCATTCTGCCGAGGGCCACCGACATTGAACCTGCGATATTTCCCTGGTCAGCGTTCATTCCGGTGCTGGCGACGGAACCGCGCCACCTGGGGAGGAGATGGCGCTTCGGGAGGATCAATCCGCCCTATTCCGCCCTCCCCAGTGCACATCTCCTCCCGAAATGCTCGCCTCCTCCGGGGGTGCTCGCCGGCGGCCCACCTCGCGCCAGCCACCGCCACCTCGCCCCCCGCCGCCCCGGCTGGCGCATGCCCGGGCGCGATCCGGGCATGTCCGGTACCGTGCCCGCCCCCACCCGGTCTCTAAGATGAGCGCGTGACCTACCCGACGCCTCCGAGCGCGCCCCTCGCCGTCCCGCCGGCGACCACCCGTCGGCCTGTGCGGGTGTGGGACATCGTCCTCACCGTCCTCCTGGTGCTGCTGTTGGGCGTCTTGGCGATGCTGGCGTCGTATTTCGGCCTCTTCTTCGCGATGGCCTCCGATGGATGCTTCGACGACAACTGCAACTACGATCTGCTCAGCTTCGGCGTGTGGTTCGCGGTGATTTCGCCGTGGGTGGTGCTGGTCTTGACGCTCGCCGCTGCCGTCATCCTGCTCATCCGGAGGCGACTGGCTTTCTGGGTCCCCCTGGCCGGGGCCGCACTCACGATCACGGCCTTCTTCGTGGCGCTGCTGGTCGTGGGCGCCGCCGTCGGCACGTAGCGCGCGGGCCCTTCCGGATAGCCCGAGGAACCACGCCCGGATAGCCCGAGGGACCACCCCCGGATAGCCGGAGGAAGGACGCAGGGGAGCCCCCAGGAACTCGTAACCTGCCCCGCCTACGCTGGGACGAGGCATCCCCACGGGTGCCGATCGCCGAGACGAAGGCCCGGATGACCGACCTCACCCTTGCAGTGACCTCCCCTGGCGGGGACGGCTCGTGGCTCACGGCCCTCGTCGACTGGACGGTCTCGCTCATGGAGGTGATCGGCCCGGTCGGGGCCGGCGTCGCCATCGCGCTGGAGAACCTCTTCCCGCCCATCCCGAGCGAGGTGGTGCTGCCCGTGGCCGGCCTCACGGCGAGCCGCGGGTCGTTCACGCTCGCCGAGGCGCTGATCTGGACCACCGCCGGATCCATCGTCGGGGCGCTCGTCCTCTACGGGTTGGGACGCCTGCTCGGGGCGGACCGGCTCCGCAGGTTCGCCGACAAGATCCCACTCGTCAAAGCGGAAGACGTCGACAAGACCGTCGCATGGTTCCACCGGCACGGCGGCAAGGCGGTGTTCTTCGGGCGGATGCTCCCGATCTTCCGAAGCCTCATCTCCATTCCCGCGGGCGTCTCGAAGATGCCCATCTGGAAGTTCGTGCTGCTGACCGCGGCGGGGAGCCTGATCTGGAACACGATCTTCGTGCTCGCCGGCTTCTTCCTCGGTGCGCAGTGGCACATCGTCGAGCAGTACGCCGACTTCCTGCAGTACGTCGTGATCGCTGGGCTCGTGCTCGCCGCCGCCTGGTTCGTCTTCACTCGGGTGCGCTCAGGCAGGCAGCCCCGGCAGGAGCAGGCCGACGGCGCCTAGGGGTGCAGCGGGGCCGCGGCGGCAGCATCCGCTCAGCCCGCCCACAGAAGCCCCCGGCTTACACTGGGAGCGTGCCCGCCGATCGCCTCCACCTCGTGCGCCATGGCGAGGTCCATAACCCCGGACGCGTGCTGTACGGCCGGCTCCCGGGCTTCGGACTGAGCGCCGACGGCCGGCGGATGGCGCGTCAGGCGGCGGAATACGTCGAGTCGCTGGAGCGCCCCGTCACCGCCCTCGTCGTCTCGCCCCTGCAGCGTACCCGCGAGTCGGCGGAGCCGTTCCAAGAGCTGCTCGGCCTCGAACCGTTCATCGACGAACGCGTCATCGAGCCGACGAATGTCTTCGAGGGCAGGCGGATGCAGCGGGTCTTCTACAACCCGCTCAACTGGCGTCATCTCGCCAAGCCGGCCCTTCCGAGCTGGGGCGAGCCGTACGAGTACATCGTGGCGCGCATGCGCGAGGCGATGGATGACGCGTGGGACCGCTCGGAGGGCGGCGACGTCGTGATCGTGTCGCACCAACTGCCGATCTGGGTGGCCCATCTCTCCATCGCGGGCGGCGCCCTGCGCCACGACCCCCGCCGCCGGCGGTGCGCGCTGTCGAGCGTCACCAGCTTCGAACGTCGAGGCGAGTCGTCGACCTCGGAACGCTGGGTCGAGGTCGCCTACGCCGAGCCGGCTTCCACGGATGGTGCCGTCGACGTGGGAGCGGTGTGATGCGTCGCTTCGTCTCGCCCTTCGGGCTCGCTCAGCGACCGGGGCGCGGGCGCCGTCGCGGGGCCGCCCTCGCGCTCGCCGCCGCGCTGTCGCTCGGGCTCGCCGGATGCGCCGCGGATCCGCTCGCCGACCAGTACCGGGCGGGTGACAACAAGGGCTACATCGCCGCGAACGGGTTCGCGACCGAGGAGATCGCCGCCGCCGATCGCGGCGAGGCGGTCGAATTCTCGGGGGTCACCGAGTCCGGCGACGAGGTGTCCTCCGCCGACTTCGCCGGCCAGGTGCTCGTCGTCAACTTCTGGTACGCCGCCTGCGGCCCCTGCATCGTCGAGGCCCCGCGCCTGGAGGCGGCGTACGAGGCCTTCGAGGGTCAGGATGTGGAGTTCCTCGGCGTCAACACCTACGACCAGGCAGCGACCGCCGCATCCTTCGCCCGTGACAACGGCGTGAGTTACCCCAGCGTCATCGACGTCAACGGCGGCGCCGTCAAACTCGCCTTCGCCGAGCACGCCCCGCTGAGCGCGACGCCCGTCACCCTCGTCCTCGACACCGAGGGACGCGTCGCCGCCCGCATCATCGGCGAGCTGCCGGATGCATCGATCCTCGAGGCGATCGTGCGCGACACGCTCGCGGAGGCGGCGTGAATCCCGGGGCCATCGTCTTCGACGGTGCGCTGTGGCTCGCGCTTCCCATCGCGCTGGCGGCGGGCCTGGTGTCGTTCCTGTCGCCCTGCGTCCTGCCGCTCGTGCCGGGATACCTCGGCTTCATCGGCGGCACCGTCGCCCCGCGCCGGGGCGGCTCCGGCGCTGCTCCCGGGCGCGGACGGCTCGTGGGGGGCGTGCTGCTGTTCATCGCCGGGTTCACGCTCGTGTTCATGACGATGACCGTCCTCGGCGGCACCGTCGGGCAATTCTTCCTGGAGTACGCCGACCCCATCACGCGCGTCCTCGGGGTGGTCGTCATCCTGATGGGCCTGGTCTTCATCGGCCTGTTCGGCCTTGCGCAACGCACCTTCCGGCCCCGGACCCGCAGCAGTGTCGGACTCATCGGCGCACCGCTGCTCGGGATCGCTCTCGGCATCGGCTGGGCACCCTGCATCGGCCCGACGCTCACCGCGATCCTCTCGATCTCGTGGAACCTGGGCGACCCCGGCCGTGCGGCAGCGCTCGGCCTCGCGTACTCCCTGGGCCTCGGCATCCCGTTCCTCCTACTCGCGCTGGGCTTCGGCTGGGCCACCCGCTCCGTCGCGTTCGTCCGCCGCCACATCCGCGTCGTCAACATCGCCGGCGGGGTGCTCCTCATCCTGCTCGGCCTGCTGATGGTGACCGGCGTGTGGGGCGCGTGGATGTCGCAACTGCAGGGGGTGTTCCGAAGTGTCCCGCTCCCGCTCTGACTCGCCACCCGCTGAGGCACCCGTTCCCGAGATCGTCGAAGGGACGCTCCGCCCCGCGGATCACGCGTCGGCTCCGGATCCCGCCGACGGATCGAGCGGCGACGTCACCTCGCCCGCGCTCGGGTTCGTCGGGTGGCTCCGCTGGGGATGGCGCCAGCTGACCAGCATGCGCACCGCGCTCGTGCTGCTCCTCCTCCTCGCCATCGCGGCCGTGCCGGGATCGATCGTGCCTCAGCGCAGCGCCGACCCCAACGGCGTATCGCAGTACTTCACCGACAACCCCGACCTCGCGCCGATCCTCGACAACCTCAGCCTCTTCGACGTGTACTCGTCGCCGTGGTTCTCGGCGATCTACCTCCTGCTGTTCGTCTCGCTCATCGGCTGCGTCATCCCGCGCACGAAGCATCACTGGAAGGCGCTGCGCTCCCGTCCGCCGCGCACGCCGGCACGCCTCGCGCGGCTCGACGACGTCCGCGAACGCCATCTGGAGGCCGCGTCGCCGGAGCAGGCGGAGCAGCGTGCCGCCGAGGCGGTCGCCTCCGCAACCGAGCAGCTGCGCAAGGCGGGATACCGGGTCGAACGCTATGACGGCCGTGGCTCCTTCTCCGTGTCGGCCGAGCGCGGCTACCTGCGAGAGACGGGCAACCTCGTCTTCCACAGCGCGCTGGTCGGCGTGCTGATCGCGGTCGGCGTCGGCGGCGGGTTCACCTACACGGGACAGCGGGTGATCGTGGAGGGCACCACCTTCGTCAACTCGCTGCTGGACTACTCCTCGTTCAACCCCGGACGCTTCGTCAGCCCCGAGAACCTGACCCCCTACGCGCTGACACTGGACGAGTTCGAGGTCGCGTACGTCCCGCTCGGTGAGCAAGGCGCAGGGCAAGCGGGGAGCTTCTCCGCGAACCTCACCACGCGCGTCGGCGGAACGGAGAGCCAGGGGGAGGTGCGGGTGAACCACCCGCTGGATGTGGCCGGCGACCGGGTCTACTTGATGGGCAACGGATACGCCCCCACCCTCACCATCCGGGACGCAGAGGGCGTCGAGATCTTCCATGACTCCGTCCCGTTCCTTCCGCAGGACACCAACATGACGTCGCTCGGCGTGGTGAAGGTGCCGGACGGGCTCCCCGAGCAGATGGGACTCGTCGGGTTCTTCTACCCCACGCAGGCAGCGCTCGGTTCGGGCGCCTTCACGTCGGCGTACCCGGCGCTGGTCAGCCCGGTGCTGACCTTCAACGTCTTCGTCGGCGACCTGGGCATCGACGACGGCACAGCGCGTTCGGTGTACACGCTGAACACCACCGACATGGAGCAGCTGAGCGGCGGTGACACCGGCGTCGACTCGATCGAGCTGGTCCCCGGTCAGACCACCGACCTTCCGGGGGGCCTCGGCACGATCACCTTCGAGAACGAGGCGCCCGAGGGCGCGACCGGTTACGACGAGTCCGTGAAGCGTTTCGCCTCGCTCTCGATCCACCGCGATATCGCCGCGCCCTGGGTGCTCTCGTTCGCGCTGCTGGCCACCTTCGGATTGCTCGCAGCCCTCTTCATCCCGCGTCGACGGATGTGGGTGAAGGCCACACCGCAGGGTTCCTCGGTGCACGTGGAGTACGCCGGCCTGGCGCGGGGCGAAGACCCGACGCTCGCCGCCGCGGTGGAGCAGTTCGCGGCCCGTCACGGCGACTTCCTCGAGGGATCGCGCCGCACCCCCGACGTAGACTGAAACCATGCCCGGAACCGAAACGCTCACGCTCGACGCGGTCTCCGTGCTGCTGGTGTGGACCGCCATCGCGATCTACGTTCTCGCCTTCATCGCCTACGCCGTCGACCTCGCCCGACGCTCCGATGTCGCCGTCAAGGCTCAGGATGCTGCGCGCGAGCGCGAGCTCGTGACCGCCGGCGCCGCATCCGGAGCCGTTGCCTCGCCCTCGACCACCCGCGGCGGCGGGGCAGACCCGGCCGACGCGAAGCCGCGGTTCGTATGGGGACGCATCGGCACGTCGTTGACCGTGCTCGCGTTCCTCTTCCACGTGGCCGGCGACGTCACACGCGGCATCGCGGCCGAACGGGTGCCGTGGTCGAACATGTACGAGTTCGCCCTCACCGGCACGATGCTCATCGTGGCGGTGTACCTGGTCGTGCTCTTCCGCTACGACCTGCGGTTCCTCGGCTCGTTCATCACCGGGCTCACCGTCGTCCTCCTGGGCGGCGCCACACTGGCCTTCTTCGTCGAGGTGGTGCCGCTGGCCGACCCGCTGAAGTCGGTGTGGCTCGTCATCCACGTCTTCGTCGCGTCGCTGGCGACGGCCCTGTTCGCCCTGGCGTTCGGGCTCTCGGTGCTGCAGCTGATGCAGTCGCGCCGTGAGCAGCGCGTGGCGGCGGCCGCCGCATCCGGAGACGCTTCCGGGAAGACCGGGCTCCGGTTCCTTCGCACCATCCCGTCATCGGAGACGCTCGAGTCGCTCGCGTACCGGTTCGCGATCGTCGGCTTCATCTTCTGGACCTTCACGCTCATCGCCGGCTCGATCTGGGCGAACGACGCCTGGGGCCGGTACTGGGGCTTCGACACCAAAGAGGTCTGGACCTTCGTCGTCTGGGTGCTCTACGCCGGCTACATCCACGCCCGTGCGACCCGCGGTTGGCGCGGCACCCGTTCGGCGTGGCTGTCGATCATCGGCTTCACCGCGGTGATGTTCAACTTCACGATCGTGAACATGTTCTTTAAGGGCCTGCACGCCTACTCCGGCCTGACCACCTGACCCGACCGTCCCGTCCCGTCCCCCCCGCGCTCCCGCGAGAAACGACATTCCGGCTGAGACACGACGCGTCGCGTAGTGTCTCGCCGAGAATGTGGTTTCTCGCTGGCGGAGCGGCGCGACGGGGGAGCGGGGGAGCGGGTCAGGCGGGGGATGCGGCGAGCAGCGCGCGAGCGGGGAGTGATCGGCGCCGCGCGACCGCGACCGTCGTCGCGACGAACGCCAGCAGCGCCCACACCACGAGCCCGACGATGGCCGCGCCCAGACCATCGGCGGCGGTGAGGGCCGCGAGCATCCCCTGGTACGCCGGGGCCGTGGGCAGGAGACCCGCGACACTCAAGATCACGCCGGGCACGGTCGAGACGACCCCGGTCGCCACGGCCAGCACGCCGATCACGGCGGAGATCCAGCGACCCACGCCACCGAAGACGGCCACCAGCGCCTGGTTCACGGCGGCGAACGCGATGCCGGCGACGGCGGCGACCACCGCGAACAGCGACCAATCGGCCCAGTCGTAGCCGGCGGCGGCCTGCACGACGAGCGCCACGAGCACGCCCTGCACAGCGCCGATCGCGGCGGCCGGTGCCAATCCGCGGAGGGCAAGCACCGCCGACGGCCGGCGGGAGGCCAGTGTCCGGGCGGTGACGGCCCGCAGCACCACGAAGGTTCCGAGCCCGCCGAACCACAGAGCCACCATCACGACGAGGGGCACCGCGGACTCTCCGAAGAGGTTCGTGCCGATGCCCTCCGCTGCGACCGGGTCGGCGACGACGGAGGCGAGGTCCTGGGCCTCGGTGTCGGTGTAGGAGGGCACTTCCTCGACCGCGGTCGACAGGCCCGAGGCCAGGTCGGACGTCCCGGTCTGCAGTTGTGCGACGCCATCGGCGAGGCTCTGCGCCCCGGCCGCGAGCGCTCCGGCTCCCGTCTGCAACTCGCCCGCGCCCGCACCCAGAGAACGCGCGCCCGCTGCGGACTGCGCGGTCCCATCGGCGAGCTGTGTGAGGCCCGACTGCAACGCCTGCGCCTGCGCGGCGGCGGAGCGGAGTCCGCTGGACGATTGCGACGTCAGCTGCGAGACCCCCGCCGACACCTGGTCGGTGGCGTAGTCGGCGGCGCCGGCCGTGTACGCCAGGTCCGCGGCAGACTGCGCCGCCGCGCCGACCTGCCCGCAGAGGACCGGGTCGAGGGTTCCCGCGGCGCACTGCTGCGCCAGGGCGCCCAGTGTCTGCGCGAGGGCTGTTGCCTGGTCCGTCGACTGCTGGGTGTAGTCGGCCGCGGCCTGGGAGCCGGCGACGAGTTCGGGCGCGGCGATCTGGTCGGCTGCCGTGTTGAGGCCCGCGATGAGCTGGCCCACACCGGAAGCGGACTGTCCGATGCCGCCGGCGATGGTGTCGAGACCCGACGCCAGTTCACCGGCGCCGGCCGACAACTGCCCGGCGCCGTCACCGAGCTGCGTGGCACCGGCCGGCAGCTGCGCGGCGCCCTCTGCGGCCTGCCCGGCGCCGTCGGCCAGCTGAGCCGCGCCGTCCGCGGCGGTGCCGAGCTGGTCACCGAGGGTCGTGAAGCCGAGGAAGACGTTCTCGAGGTACACCTGCGACAGCGACGTGCCGAGCAGGGATGCGGCGGCCTGTGTGACCTGCGCGGAGATCGCGTCGTCGACCACGAGGCTGTCCGGCGGAGTGGAAACCTCGATCGTCGCCTGCTCGGGTGTGCCGCTGCCGGGCGAGGTGGACGTCGCCGCGGCGGAGAAGTTCTCCGGGATCGTGATGACGGCGGCGTACGAGCCGTCAGCCAGGCCGTCCTGGGCGTCTTCCTCGTTGGTGATCGTCCAGTCGAGGTTGCTGGGGAGGTCGTCAGACCCCTCGACGAGGCCCGCGGTCAGCTGGCGTCCGAGCGGGACGGTCTGGCCGTCGATCGTGACCGGCTCGTCGTTGTTCACGATCGCGGCGCTCATCGCGTCGAGGCGCTCGACGGGGTTGTACAGCGCAGCCACGAGCACGCCGCCCAGGAGAACCGGCAGCAGCAGTGCACCGATGATCGTGACCCAGGTCACGGGTCGGCGGGTACCGGCGCGTTCCAGCGGAAGCGCGAGTGGAGAGCCAGAACGGGTCATGCGGTCACCTCGGACAAATCAGTGGAGCGGGGAGAGGGGGCGCGGACCTGGGTGACGGATGCGGTCGCCCATCCGCCGTCGGCGAGCAGGCGCCGGGCGGCGTCGGCGTCGGCCGCAGTGATGAGCAGGGTCCAATCGCCGGTGGCGGCAGCATCCCGGAGGGTGGCGGCGGCCTGATCTCGGAGGGCCCCGTGCGCGACGACGTCGATGCCGTGGATCGCCAGAAGTCCGGGGCGGCCGGTGAGCGCATCCCGCAGCTCGGCGAGAGGATCCTCGGCCTCATCCAGCTGCGCCATGCCGACATGGCTACGCACCCACGCCTCCCGTCCGGGGAGGAGGTGGCCCGCGACCCGCAGTCGCCCCTCGGTGAGCGAGACGCGACCGGCCAGTGCGTACAGCGCCGCCCGCGCCCGACGGGGGTCGTCCGACGTGAGGATGGCGGCCGATCCCGGGTCGACCTCGAGGGAGAGCCCCCCGAACAGCTCGATATCCCCGGCCCCGAGCGCGAGGCCGTCGGCCACGACGACCGCGCGAGACTGCGGCCCCGGCCAATCCTGCAGCGCGATCTCCCGTTCGACGGCTTCGCCCTCGACATCGAGCTTCGGCAGGACACGCTCGAGCCACCGTGGCATCCACCACGCCTTGTCACCCAGGAGAGTCATGAGGGCGGGGATGAGCGTCATGCGGACCAGGAACGCGTCGACGGCGATGCCGACGGCCAGGCCCAGTGCGATGGGCTTGATGGAGGAGTCTCCTTCGGGCACGAACGCGGCGAAGACGGCGAACATGATGAGCGCTGCGGCGGTGACCACGCGCGCCGTGGCGGAGAACCCGGATCGCACCGCCTCCACGGCGATCGCTCGGGCGTCGGCACCCGCCGCGCCGCGAGCGCGCGCATGCACGTAGTCCTCGCGCATCCGGGTGACGAGGAAGACCTGGTAATCCATCGCGAGGCCGAAGAGCACCCCCATGAGCACGATCGGCATGAAGCTGATGACCGGGCCGACCCGGGTGACGTGGAGGAGATCGGCGAACCATCCCCACTCGAACACCGCCGCCACGGCGCCGAAGGCGGCAGCCACCGACAGCAGGTACCCCAGGGCCGCGGTCAGCGGCACCGCGATGGAGCGGAACACGACCATCAAGAGGAGGAAGGACAGTCCGACCACGAAGATCCCGAAGGGCACCAGCGCCGCTCCCAGGCGATCGGAGATGTCGATCGCGACGGCGGTGAAGCCGGTGACTTTCAGGTCGATCCCGTATTCGTCGAGCCACTCGTCGTGGTGCGAGCGCAGCTCGCGCACGAGGTCTGCGGTCGCGGGGTCGTCGGGTGCCGTCTCCGGGACGATCTGCACGATGCCGGTGTCGGCGGTCTCGTTCGGCGTCGCCAGCGCGACCTCCTTCACGCCCGGCAGGGCTTCCACCTCGGCCGCGAGGTCTTCCATGAGGCCGAGCGGATCGGTCGAGGTCACGATGGTGCCGGTGAGCACGAGCGGACCGTTGAACCCTGGCCCGAAGTGCTCGGCGGCCAGGTCGTAGCTCTGCCGCGCCGAGTTGTCCTGGGGCAGAACGCCGGCGTTCGGCAGCGCGAGCGCGAGGCTCCCGGCGGGGATCGCCATCGTCCCGAGGCCCACCACGACGGCGACGGCGGTGACCAGCGGATGCCGCGACACCAGCGCGACCCAGCCGTTGGTGCGCTTCGGCGCCGATACGGGCGTTGCGCGAGTCGCGGGGGTCGTGCGCGGGAGGACGGCCTCGCCGGGCTTCTCCACGGGCGCGTCAGCGTGCGAGGTCGCCGCCGCTGACCTCCGCGACCGGCGCCCGCCGACGCGCCCCGCGGCACGCCGGCCGACGAAGCCGAGAAGGGCAGGGGTGAGCGTCAGGGAGACGACGACGGCGATGGCGACGGCGACGGATGCGGCGATCCCCATCGTCGTGAGGAACGGGATGTTCGCGAACGAGAGCCCGATGAGGGCGATGAGCACGGTGATGCCGGCGAAGGTCACGGCAGATCCGGCCGTTCCCGTCGCCCGTGCGGCCGACTCCTCCGGGTCCATGCCGTCGCGCACCTGGTCCTGATGTCTCGCGGCGATGAACAGGGCGTAGTCGATGCCGACGGCCAGGCCGAGCATGAGTGCGAGCAGCGGCGTGGTGGAGGAGATCGTGGCGAAGGCCGTCGCGAGCAGGATCAGCGCCATGGACAACCCCACGCCGAGAATCGCGGTGAGCAGGGGGAGCCCGGCCATCACGAAGGAGCGGAACGTGACGATCAGCACCAGCAACGCGATGATCAGGCCGACCGCCTCGGTGATGGTGACGCCGGGGATGGAGGTGGCGAACAGATCGCCGCCGAGCGCGATCTGGGCACCGTCGGGCAGGTCAGCGGCGAAGGCGTCGGTGGCCGCTCGCAGGGCGTCCTTCGACTCGGCAGAGACGCTCGTGGCCTGGCCGTCGAACTGCAGGCGCACGATCGCCGCATCCGCCTCATCGGTGACGAGACCCGACACGGCCTCGTCGAATGGATCGGTGACGGCGAGCACGCCGTCGATGTCCTCCAGCTCGGAGACGAGCGATGCGATGCCTGCGGCGTAGGGGTCTTCATCGACGCGGTCGCCGTCAGCGGCGACGAGCACGATCTGGGCGCTGGTGCCCGACACCTGCGGGAAGGTGCGGGACAGCTGCTGGAGACCCTCTTGCGACTCCGTGCCCGGGATCGAGAACGAGTTGTCGGTGCCCTGATTCAGGACGAGCGCGCCGCCGCCGGCGGCGAGCAGGACGACGATCCAGGCGACGAGGACGCGCCAGCCATGGCGGTACGACCAGCGTCCCAGCGAGGCGAGGAGAGTGGACAACGAAGGCTCCGATCGGTCAAGGTCCGATACAACGCTGTACCCGATACACAGATGTATCGTAATAACCGAACGTCTGGTTAGGCTGGACGATTCGTGTGAAACGGAGGAACGAGATGTCCGACACCCCCGTCACTGGGCCCCGCCGTCGGGAAGCCACCCGCCAGCGGTTGCTGGATGCGGCCACCGAGGTCTTCGCCGAAGTCGGGCTCGATGCCACGTCCGTCGAAGCCGTCTGCGAACGCGCCGGTTTCACCCGCGGGGCCTTCTACTCCAATTTCGCCTCCAAGGAGGAGATGTTCCTCGAACTGGCTGCTGCCGTCGCCGAAGAGCGGATCGCCGAGTTCGAGGCGCGGGTGGCGCAATTGGAGGGCGAGGGATCGCTCGCGGCCACCCCGGAGACGGCGCTGGGACTGGTCGAGCGCGTGCTCGACCTCCCCGGCGACGATCGGCTCGGAGTCCTCCTCATGAGTGAGATCCGCATGCGCGCCCTGCGCACGCCGGCCATGGCGGAGGCGTTCCTCGCGCAGGACGCGTCGATGCGAGGCAGCATCGCCCGCACCATCGGCGAGATCGCGCGGGCGACCGGCCTGCGACTGGCCGTGCCGGCGGACGATGCCGCCCGGGTGCTCTTCCTCGTGTGGGAGGGCACGATGACGCGCGCCGTGATCGCCGGCCGTGACCGCCTCGGCGCTCAGCGCGAGGTGCAGAACAGCATCGCGGTCGTCGTTCCGCTGCTGATCGCCAAAGAGGACTGACCTCTCAGGACGACGCGAGCATCGCGTGGCACCGGGCCAGCCGCGCGACCCACCAGTCGCGACGGTCCCGGGGCGCGGCGAGGGATCGTAGACGCTCCGGCGAGGGCGCGAGAGCCTGCACCGGCAGCATCCCGTCGCGTGGTGCCAGGGGAGGATCGGCGACGTCGCTGAGGAACAACGCCGAGGTGCCCAGGCCGCAGTCGTAGTCCAACTCGGGAAGGGACGCCGCCAGCGCGACGCCCATCGCGAGGCCGATCGAGGTGTCCAGGGCGCTGGAGACAACGGCGGGGAGACCGGAGGCGGCGACGATCTCGAGTGCCCGATGCACGCCGCCGAGGGGCTGGGCTTTGATCACGAGAAGATCGGCCGCGCCGGCGCGCGCCACGCGGAGGGGATCGTCCGCCTTGCGCACGCTCTCGTCGGCGGCGACGGGGATGTCGAGGTAGCGGATCCGGTCGCGGACCTGTGCGAGCTCGTCCAGCTGCATGCAGGGCTGTTCGACGTATTCGAGGTCGAAGGGCGCGAGGGCATGGATGGCGTGCTCAGCCTCGTCGACGTTCCACCCGCCGTTCGCGTCGACGCGGATACGGCCCTCCGCGCCCAGAACGTCGCG
Source organism: Microbacterium sp. Z10_103 (assembly GCF_058310455.1). Lineage (NCBI taxonomy): Bacteria > Bacillati > Actinomycetota > Actinomycetes > Micrococcales > Microbacteriaceae > Microbacterium > Microbacterium sp. Z10_103. The sequence continues at coordinate 2,351,443 of NZ_JBZEGK010000001.1, read as the reverse complement.
GACCGCGCGCACCCGCGCCACATCGTCGGCGAGGAGCTGGCCGGGCTCGGCGACCTTGACCTTCGCGGTCCGGCATCCATCGAAACGAGCCAGCACGCCGGGGACGTCGGCGGGCGCCACGGCGGGAATCGTGGCGTTGACCCCGACGCTCTGGCGCAGGGCCGGTGGATGCGGGGTCCAGCCGAAGTCGATCGCCCCCGCCAGCCAGGTGGATGCTTCGCGGTCGTCATACTCCACGAACGGTGAGAACTCCGTCCAGCCCGCGGGTCCCCGCAGGAGCAGCGCTTCGCGGACTTCCACTCCACGGAAGCGTGTCGCCATGGGCAGCGCGACGACGTGCGCATCCTCGAGGAGCTCGTCGAGGGAGGGAAGCGGGGAGGTCACCACCCCATCCTCCCGCTGATCCGCGTCTGGCGCCCGGGGAAGTCGGACGCCGGCGGCCGGCACGCGGCCAAGCGAAGCGTGCTGACCTTGCTCGGCGATCCGGACAAGCTCGCCGCCGAGTACATCGACCGGCCGCTCCAGCTCGCCCGGTCACGGTCATCCTCTCCACCATCATCGGGTTCGGGATCGTCGCCATCGCCGCCTGGGACAGCATCGACGGTTTCCGCAAGGCCCGGCGGGCGCGCCGGCCCGGCGCTCTAGGCTGAACGCATGCTCCTCGACACCCCTGTGCGCATCGGCGTGCAGATCGAACCGCAGCACGCCACCTATCCGCAGATCCGCGACGCGGTACGGCGGCTGGAGGACATGGGCGTGGACATCATCTTCAACTGGGATCACTTCTTTCCGCTGCACGGCGACCCGGATGGTGCGCACTTCGAGTCGTGGACGATGCTCGGGGCGTGGGCGGAGCAGACCGAGCGCGTGGAGTTCGGCGCACTGGTGAACTGCAACAGCTACCGCAACCCCGACCTGCAGGCCGACATGGCGCGGACGATCGATCACATGAGCGGGGGACGGTTCATCTTCGGCACGGGGGCCGGCTGGTTCGCGCGCGACTACGACGAGTACGGCTACGAGTTCGGCACGCCGGGAAGCCGCCTCAAAGACCTCGCCGAGGGGCTGGACCGCGTGGTGGCGCGGTGGGGAAAGCTCAACCCGGCGCCGAGCCGCCGCATCCCGATCCTGATCGGCGGCAAGGGGGAGCAGAAGACGCTCCGGCTCGTGGCCCGCCATGCCGATATCTGGCACAGCTTCGTCGGCCCCGACCAGCTCGCGCACAAGATCGGCGTGATCGAGCGCTGGGGGGAGACCGAGGGGCGCGACGTCTCGGACGTGATCGTCTCCAATGAATTGAAGCAGCGCGACAGCCGCGACGCCGACGCCCTCTTCGATGCCGGCGTGCGGCTGTACACGCTCGGGTGGCCGCCGGGAACCCCGGACTACGACACGGTCGGTGCATGGTTGCGGTGGCGCGACGGGAAGAACGGGTCGTGATGGTCTCCGAACTCTTCGACCCCGCCGAATGGATGCCGGCGCCGGCGAGCGAGCGCTACACCGACATCACCGCGCATGTCTCCTCCGACGGCCGCATCGCCCGGGTCGCATTCGACCGCCCCGAGGTGCGCAACGCCTTCCGCCCCCACACCGTGGACGAGCTCTACACCGCGCTCGACATCGCCCGCCAGGATCCGCGCATCGGCGTCGTGCTGCTGACGGGAAACGGCCCGAGCCCGAAGGACGGGGGGTGGGCGTTCTGCTCCGGCGGCGACCAGCGCATCCGCGGACGCGACGGGTACACGTACGCCGATGACGCCGCGACCGCCCCGGATCCCGCCCGCGCCGGCCGCCTGCACATCCTCGAGGTGCAGCGCCTCATCCGGTTCATGCCCAAGGTCGTCATCGCCGTGGTCCCGGGGTGGGCGGCCGGCGGGGGGCACTCGCTCAATGTCGTCTGCGACCTGTCGATCGCCTCCGCCGAGCACGGTCGCTTCAAGCAGACCGACGCCGATGTGGGTTCGTTCGACGCCGGGTACGGGTCGGCGTACTTCGCCCGGCAGATCGGGCAGAAGCTCGCCCGCGAGGTGTTCTTCCTCGCCGAGGAGTACTCGGCTCAGCGCGCGTACGAGATCGGCGCGGTCAACCGCGTCGTCCCGCACGTCGACCTCGAGCGTGAGGCGATCGCGATGGCCCGCGTCATCCTGGGCAAGTCGCCGACGGCGATCCGGATGCTGAAATTCGCGTTCAACGCGGTCGATGACGGGCTGGTGGGGCAGCAGGTGTTCGCCGGCGAGGCGACGCGCCTCGCTTACGGCACGGACGAGGCCGTCGAGGGTCGCGACGCGTTCCTGGAGAAGCGCGAGCCGGACTGGACCGGGTTCCCGTGGCACTTCTGACGCCGCTCCGCCCGACCGGAGGGTGAGGCCGGCGTGAGACTCGAGGAGATCGACGGGGATCAGCCGCGCGACGTGTTACGCGCGCTCCGCGCGGCGCTCGGCGCCGGCCCCGCCGTCGGGCTCGGATCCACGCGTGGCACGCTTCCGGCGGAGGTTCCCGCCGGAACCGCCGTGGTCGTCACCACCTCTGGGTCCACCGGGGTTCCCAAGGCGGTCGCGCTCAGCCGCAACGCCCTCACCTCCAGCGCCCTGGCCACCGCCGCCCGGATCGGGGAGGGTTCCTGGCTCCTCGCGCTCCCGCCCGCCTACGTCGCCGGCATCCAGGTGCTCGTCCGCTCCCTCGTGGCCGGGCGTGAGCCGGCGATCCTCGCGGGCTCGTTCTCGCCCGAGTCGTTCACCGCCGCCGCGCGGCTCATGGCGTCGAGCGAGAACGGCGAGCGGATTCCCACGTACACGTCGCTGGTTCCCGTGCAGCTGCAGCGGATCGTGGATGCGGCGGCCACCGACAGCGACGTCGCCGCGGCGCTGCGCTCGTTCGAGGCGATCCTCGTGGGTGGGCAGTCGCTGCCCGATGTCCTCCGTGAGCGCGCCGCGGACGCGGGGGCGCGGGTGGTCCGCACGTACGGCTCGACCGAGACCAGCGGCGGATGCGTCTACGACGGCGTCCCTCTGGACGGTGTCCGCCTCCGCATCGTCGACGGGGAGGTGCGGGTCGCCGGCCCGGTGCTCGCAGACGGGTATCTCGGCGACCCGGAACGGACGGAGGCAGCCTTCCCGCGTGACGCGGACGGCACCCGCTGGTTCCGCACCGGGGATACGGGCCTCGTCGATGACGGCGGGATGCTCCGCATCCACGGGCGCATGGACAACGTCATCGTCTCCGGCGGCGTGAACATCTCGCTCGACCGCGTGGAGCGCGTCGTGCGGAGCATCCCCGGCCTGGAGGCGGCCGTCGTAGTGGGCGTGCCGGACGCGACGTGGGGGGAGGCGTCGGTCATCGTCGCACCCCGGGGCGAGGCGTTGCGCAGGAGCGAATCCGAGCAGCTGGACCACGCCCGCACTGCGGTGGCCGACGCCCTCGGCACGCCTGCCCGCCCGTCGCGACTGGTCCTGGTGGACGAGATCGCACACCTGGCGTCGGGCAAACCCGACCGCGAGGCGATCCGCCGCCTGGTGACGTCGCTGCGCTGACGTCAGGTGGCGGGGCGCTCTCCGGTGTCGACGACGCAGAAGCGGTTGCCCTCGGTGTCTTCGAGCACGATCCAGTCGGCGTCCCGGGGATACCCGTGCCAGTCGACCTCTCGTGCGCCGAGGTCGAGGAGCCGTTGCACTTCCGCGGCGTGGTCGTCGGCGTAGAGATCGAGGTGGATGCGCGGCGGATAGTGCTGCGGGTACCCCGTCACCGAGAGTGCGAGGCTCGTTCCGGGACCATCCCAGCCGCCTTTGTCGGGCGGATCGAGCATGACCCAGTCGTCGCTGGGTTCGGCGCGGTTGACGAACCCCAGCGCGGCGCGCCAGAAGTCCCCGGCCCGGGTTATGTCCTCGACGGTCATCACGATGGTGGCCATGGTGAGCATGTCTCCACCCTGCCGAGTCACCCCCGCTGAGGGGAGGGGGTTGCACGCGCGCCTAGGATGGCACTCCGTGGCCGCATCTTCTCGTAAACCTTCCGCTCGCACCAGTTCCGCGCGCCGCCGCCCGGGCGGCAATCCGCAGAAGCGACCCGCTCCGGCCGCCGCGCCCCGGAAGGCCACGGCGGCGGACTGGATCGGCGCAGCGCGGCTGCGCACCCTGCCCCTCGCCGTGAGCCCGGTGCTCGTGGGCACGGGCGCTGCCAACCTCGGGGCGGAGCCCTTCCACTGGGTCATTGCCCTGTTCTGCCTGCTGGTGACCGTGAGCCTCCAGATCGGCGTGAACTTCGCCAATGACTACAGCGACGGCATCCGCGGCACCGACGACCACCGGGTCGGCCCTGCCCGACTGACCGCGGCGCGCAAGGCGAAGCCGCGCACGGTCCTCATCGTCGCCCTGGTCTTCTTCGCCCTCGCCGCGCTCGCCGGACTCGCAGTGGTGATCCGCACGCAGCAGTGGTGGTTGCTGGCGGTCGGTGCCGCGTGCATCGTCGCGGCGTGGTTCTACACGGGCGGAAAACGCCCCTACGGCTACGCGGGTCTGGGCGAGGTGTTCGTCTTCGTCTTCTTCGGGCTGGTGGCCACCCTCGGCACGACGTGGGTGCAGGCCTTCGCGCTCCCTCAAGAGGCGTGGTTCGGCGCGGTGGGTGTGGGGTTCCTCGCGTGCGCGGTGCTGCTCGCGAACAACCTCCGCGACATCGATCAGGATCGCCTTGCCGGCAAGCGCACTCTGACGGTGCGCATCGGCAAGCGGTGGACGCAGGTGCTGTACACGGTGCTCGTGCTGGCCCCGTTCGGCATCGCCGCGTTCCTCGCGCTGTTCTATCCGATCGCGTGGCTGTCGCTGATGGCTCTGCTCGCCGGGCTCCCCGCCATCCTCATCGTCTGGACCTACCGGGTGCCGCGCGAACTCGTCATCGCGCTCGCGCTGACGTCGCTCACATCCCTCGCCTACGCGGCCTTCCTCTTCTGGGCCTTCGTCAGCTGAACCCCCGTCCGACTCGCGGATTCGGAGAAGAGCGCCGGATTCAGCGGTCGGTGCCGGGGCGACGGGATGCTGCGTCGCTCGCCGCATCCTCGGCGTCGGCGTCGGCCCGAGCCGCGGCGCCGCGGCGCGCGGCTCCGCGCGCCTGGGCACGGCGCTCGGCGAGGCCGGAGGTGACATCTTCCAGCGGGCGGCGGAGGAACAACAGCGACAGGGCCAGGCCGATGAAGGCCGCGAAGATGGCGGCGAGCCATGGCAGGTCGCGGAACACCGGGAGCAGCAGAAGTGCACCGAAGGGAACCAGGAACGCCAGCAGCCGCAGCACCGTGTACACCAGGGCCGAGCGCGCGATCATCGGGCCAGTCTAAGCCGCCGCGATCATCGTGCCCACTGCCCGGCCGACGCACAGACATCGCGCCTAGGATGAGACCATGGCGAGGCTGTTGCTGATTCTGGCGCTCGTGGGCACCGCGTTCTGGGTGTACTCGATCGTCGACTGTGCGCTGCAGCCGGCCCAGCGCGCCCGCGGCGTCAGCAAGGGCGCATGGATCGCGATCGTCGTGCTCCTTCCGGTCCTCGGCGGCCTGCTGTGGTTCGTCGTCGGCCGCGGCCGCACCGCCACCGCTGCCGCCCGCCGTGCTCCCGACGATGACCCCGAGTTCCTCGGCAGCATCGGCACGATCGCCGACCAGGACGAACGCATCCGTCGCCTCGAAGAGGAGCTCGCCCAGCTCGACGCTGAGGACGACGACGAACGGTTCCGCTCGGCGCCGCCCACCGAACTCCCGGGCGACGAGCCCGGCACCGCCCCGCCGACCGGAAACGAAGGCGACGACGACGCCCGCGGTCAGCGCGGCGCCGTCGGCTGAGCGTGACCAGCCCCGACCCGCGCCGAGGCGCCTCTCCCGCCACGGACGCCGCCGCCGCTCTCCTCGGAGCGCTGGTGGCGGGTGGCGTCCGGCACGTGGTCCTCAGCCCGGGTTCGCGCTCGCAGGCGCTGGCCCTGGTGGCCGCCGAGCTGGAACGGGCCGGCCGCATCCACCTTCACGTCCGGATCGACGAGCGCGTCGCGGGATTCACGGCGCTCGGCATCGGGCGTGAGACCGGTACCCCGGCCGCCGTCATCTGCACCTCCGGTACGGCCGTGGCCAACCTCCTTCCGGCGGTGCTCGAGTCGCACCATGCCGGCGTGCCGCTGCTGCTCCTCACCGCCGATCGCCCGCCCGAGCTGCGCGGCGTCGGTGCGAATCAGACCACACGCCAGCCGGGGTTGTTCGCGCCGCACGCGCGGTACGACACCGACCTGCCGGTTCCGGATGCCGTCGACCCCGACGGCACCTCGGACCAGACGGTGATGTTGCGGGGCGTCGCCGCCGACGCGCTCGCCGCCGCCCGCGGCGGCACCGGGCGCCCCGCCGGACCCGTGCACCTGAACCTCCCCTACCGCGAACCCCTCGCCGGCCCGACACCTGCCTGGCTGACCGGTGCGCCCGCGACCCGGCCGGCCGCCGGCGATCCCGGCGATCCCGCCGGCACGGAATCGGGAGCGCTGTACCAGGGCGGTGGCGGCATCGGCGGAGCCGACGTCGCGCCCGGGGAGACAGCGCCGCATCTGCTCGCCCGAGGCCCGCGCACGATCGTGGTCGCCGGGGCCGATGCCGGTCCGGCGGCCGAAGAGCTCGCGCATGCGGGCGGCTGGCCGCTGGTCGCGGAGATCGTCAGCGGCGCACGATATGGGCGGAACCTCGTGCACGGGTACCGCGACCTGCTGTCGAACCCCGAGCTGGGTGGCGCGGTCCAGCGCGCCGTGGTGTTCGGCCACCCGACCCTCAGCCGCGAGGTCGCGAGGCTGCTGTCCCGCGACGACGTCGAGGTGATCGCCGTACGCCGACCGGGCGAACCCCTGAACCTCAACGGCTCGACGCTGGGGGTGGACGAGGTGCGTGTCGCCGACGGACCCGCCGACCGTGAATGGCTCGGACGGTGGATGCGGGCATCCGCCGCCGCATCCACCGACCTGTCGCCGCCCGCTCCGGACGCCGACGGGCTTTCTTCGGCCGAGCCCCACGAGCGTCTGGGGGCGATCGCGGCGGAGATGGCGGTCCTGCGCACGCCGCTGGATCGCGCCGGGCTCGTCGACGCGGTGTGGCGCGCGACCTGGCCGCACGACCGCCTCGTCTTCGGCTCCTCGCGTTTGGTGCGGGTGGCCGACGCGGTGCTGGGTGGCAAGAAGGTGCCGGTGCACGCCAACCGCGGACTCGCGGGCATCGACGGCACCCTCGCCACGGCGATGGGAATCGCGCTGGCAAGCCAGACCGACGGGCGCGCCGGCGTGACACGCGTGGTCCTCGGCGACCTTGCCTTCCTGCATGACGTCGGATCGCTCCTCCTCCCGGGTGCCGAGCACGAGCCGCGCATCCAGGTGGTCGTGGGAAACGACGGCGGGGGAACGATCTTCGACGGACTCGAGGTGGCGGAGCTCGCCGGAGCTCAGGCGATGGACCGCGTGCTGTACACCCCGCAGGGGGTTCGGCTCGAGCACCTCGCCCTGGCGTACGGGTGGGAGTACCACCGGCCGACCACCCGCAGCGCCCTGGATCAGCTGCTCACCTCTCCCGTGGGCGGGCGTCAGCTCTTCGAGGTGCCGCTACCCCGCTGAGGAAAAGGATGCGCCGGCGTGCCGCCCGGCGGCAGGATGACTCCATGAGCTCCTCGCCACCGTGGACCACCCCCGCCGCAGATGTCCTTCGCGCAGATCCTGGATTCCGTCTCGCCGACGTCGATCCGCGGTCCACGCCCGGCTACACCGGCGGGAAGTCCGCGGGTACGCGGGAGCTGAAGGCGGGAGGATCCCGGCTCGGTGAGCTGCAGGAGCGCCTCTTCGCGCAGAGTGTCGCGGGCACCGCCGAAGGGTCGGTGCTGCTGGTGCTGCAGGCGATGGACACCGCAGGCAAGGGCGGCGTCGTGCGCCACGTCGTGGGCGCCGTCGACCCGCAGGGAGTCGAGCTCGCGTCGTTCAAAAAGCCCACCGACGAAGAACTCGCCCACGACTTCCTGTGGCGCGTCGAGCGCCGCCTTCCTGTGCCCGGCCGCATCGGCGTGTTCGACCGCTCCCACTACGAAGACGTGCTCATCGGGCGGGTGCGGGCCCTGGCGGCGCCCGAGGAGATCGAAGGGCGATACGACGCGATCGTGCAGTTCGAGGCGGATGCGGCGGCACGCGGCATCCGCTGGGTGAAGGTTCTGCTCCACATCTCCAAGGAGGAGCAGAAGGAGCGCCTGACCGAACGCCTCGACCGGCCCGACAAGCACTGGAAATACAACTCGGGAGACGTCGACGAGCGGCTGCTGTGGGACGAATACATGGCGGCCTATCAGCTCGCGATCGAGCGGACCTCGACAGCCGGGGCTCCATGGCATGTCGTGCCCGCTGACCGTAAGTGGTACGCCCGCCTGGCGGTGCAGCAGCTGCTCCTGGATGCTCTCACCGACCTGAATCCCCGATGGCCGTCGGCCGATTACGACGTCGATGCCGAAAGGGCGCGCCTCGCCGCATCCTGACCATGGCCGGGCCACGCGGCGAAACCCACTGCCGGGAGGGGTCAGGCGAGGGCTTCGACGATGGGACGGAACTTCACGCGCGTCTCCAGGAGTTCTGATTCGGGGTCGCTGCCGGCCACGATCCCGGCACCGGCATAGGCGGTGATGGGGAGGGCGCCGTTGGCCAGCGGCAGGTCGAACTGCGCACAGCGCAACGCGATCGCCCACTCGCCGTCGCCGGAGGCACCGATCCACCCCACCGCGCCGGCGTAGCGTCCGCGGTCGAACGGCTCCAGCCGGCGGATCAGATCCATGGCCACGGAGGTGGGGGTTCCCGCCACCGCCGCCGTGGGATGCAGCGCCGCGACCAGGTCGAGCGAGGAGGACCCGTCATCCAGCACGCCTTCGACGTCGGTCGCCAGGTGCCACACGTTCGGAAGGCGCAGCGTGAAGGGCTGCTCGCCCGCGGCCAGGGCGCTGGTGTGCGGGCGGAGCGAGGCGAGGACGCTGTGCACGGCGAAGCGGTGCTCGTCCTGGTCTTTCGTGCTGTCGGTCAGGGCGAGGGATGCCGCGGCGTCGGCGTCGGCTTCCGCGCCGCGGGCGATCGTGCCGGCGAGCACGCGCGCGGTGACGGTGCCGCCGGACACCGTCACGAGGGTCTCCGGACTCGCGCCGATGAGGCCGTCGACGGCGAAGACCCAGCAGTCCGGGTACCCGATGAGGAGAGCCCGGACCAAGCGGCGGAGGTCGGCGCCGGACGGCACCGTTCCGACCACGTCGCGGGCGAGCACGACCTTGTCGACCTCGTGGCGGGCGATGGCACCGAGAGCGTGCCGCACGGCGTCCTGGTACCCCTCCGCGGTCATCCGGCCGGGGCCCACGGTGGCAGACCAGTGCGGGCCGAACGGCGTGGGGGAGGGGAGTTCCGCGGCGGCAGCGGCCGGGGAGCGGTCGTCGACGGAGACCTGCGTGACCCAGGTCCGCCCGCCGCGCCGGCCGACGAGGGTGGCGGGGACGGTGAGGATGCTGCCGCGCGGCGAGTCCGGGTCGAAAGCGAACGAGCCGAGTGCGACGAGACCCGTACCGGGCACGTCCACGGGATCGTCGACGTCGGCGGCGGCGGCGACGGCGCGCCAGCGCGCTGCGAGGTCCGCCGCGGGCACCGGGGTCCCCGGCACAGCCTCCAGACGCAGGGCCACCCCGAAGGCGGCCAGAGCATCGCCGCGGCGGCTCCAGAAGAGGGGATCTTCGGCGTCGGCGTAGACCAGGACATCCTCGACGTCATCGACCTCACGGGTCACGACGCGGAGCCGTGGAACCTCGGACGACGCGGGGGACTGCACGGTGCCAGCCTAGTTCGCGCCCCGTACCCTCGGTTCGCGGGGCGTCCCCGTCGCGGGGCCGTCGAAGCGTCCGAGAAGCGCCCGCTCGCGAGGGCCTGTCCCTAGACTGCGGGGATGACTGCACCGCCCGAACCCGGCACGCGCCTGCTCTTCCGCTGGCGGAAATGGGATGGTGCGCCGCACTGGGAGCACGACTGCGTCTTCCTGGGTCGCGACGAGCACGGCGACTGGGTGGGGCAGCAGGCCGGATGGCGCAGCGCCCGGCCGGGGCGGGAGATGCCCGCTCCCCAGCCGAACGTCACGCTGATTCCGCCCGGCGGGCAGTGGGCGTTCACGGCGAATGCTGCGCCGCATCCCACCCGGGTCTACATCGACCTGGCGTGGGACGTCCGGTGGGGCGAAAGCGGGGAGCCGACCGGCATCGACATGGACCTCGACGTCGTGGAGCACGAGGGCCGGGGCATCTGGATCGACGATCGCGACGAGTGGGACGAGCATCGCGTTCAGTACGGATACCCGCTCGACATCGTCGAGCGACTCGAGTCCGTCGCCGTCGATCTGGAGCAGCGCGTGCGACGTCGCGACGCCCCCTTCGACGACGCCACGATCGCCCGCTGGCTGAGCCGGCTCGCCTCGTTCGCCTGAGCCGTGGAGTCCGCGGACCCGGCCTAGACTCGTCGGGTGACCTCCGAGCCGAACCGTGCCGACCTCGGCAAAGACCCGGCCCGCGTGGCGGGCATGTTCGATCAGGTCGCGCCGGCCTATGACCGCACGAACACCGTGCTGAGTCTGGGGAACGACCGGTTCTGGCGGGTCGCGACGACCCGGGCGATCGGGCCGCGCCCCGGTCAGCGCATCCTCGACCTCGCGGCGGGCACGGGCGCAAGCTCGGTGTCGCTCGCCCGGAGCGGCGCCGAGGTCGTCGCCGCCGACTTCTCCCCGGGGATGATCGCGGAGGGCCGGCGTCGGTACGGCGGCATCCCGAACCTGTCGTTCGTGCAGGCCGATGCCACCGCACTGCCGTTCGAGGACGCGGAGTTCGACGCGGTCACGATGTCGTTCGGGCTGCGCAACGTGAACGACCCTCGGAAGGCGCTGCGTGAACTGCGTCGCGTGACCAAGCCGGGCGGCCGGATCGTGGTGTGCGAGTTCTCCCACCCCCCGTCGCGACCCTTTGCGGGCCTGTACCGCTTCTACAACGGGCGGGTGCTGCCCGTGATCGCGAAGACCGTCAGCTCCAACGCGGAGGCGTACGAGTACCTCAACGAGTCCATCCGCGACTGGCCCGACCAGCGCACCCTCTCCGCTTGGCTTCGCGAGGCGGGATGGACCGACGTGGCCTACCGCAATCTCTCGTTCGGCATCGTTGCGCTGCACCGAGGCACCGCTCCCGCTTCGGAAGCCCCCAGCGCGGCGGGGTAGGCTGGGATGGTGACCCCCAGACCTTCCGCTGCGGGCTCGCAGATGGCGGGCAAACTGGGCCTCACCGACCGCATCTTCGCGGGCGTCCGCTCCCGCAGGCTCCTCGCCACCGTCGAGGCGGGTCTCGAGCGCGTCGACCGGAACCTCGCCGAAGAGCTTCGCATCGCCGATTCCCTGGCGGATGCGACGAGCCGCTACCTCTACGAAGCCGGCGGCAAGCGCCTCCGTCCGATGCTCGCGATCCTCACCTCTCAGCTGGGTGACGGTGTGACCGATGATGTCGTCGACGGCGCGACCGCGCTGGAGATGACTCACCTCGGTTCGCTGTACCACGACGACGTCATGGACGGCGCAGACGTCCGCCGCGGCATCCCGAGCGCGCAGACGGTGTGGGGCAACAACGTCGCCATCCTCACCGGCGACCTCCTCTTCTCCCGCGCGAGCCGGATCATGGCACGCCACGGCGACCGCGCCATTCGGCTGCAGTCAGACACCTTCGAACGCCTCGTCCTCGGGCAGATGCACGAAACCGTCGGACCGCACCCCGACGACGACCCGGTCGAGTTCTATCTGCAGGTGCTCTTGGACAAGACCGGGTCGCTCATCGCCGCCGCCGCCCAGGCCGGCGTGATCTTCTCCCACGGCCCGGAGGAGTTCGAACAACCCCTCCGCGTCTTCGGCGAGAAGGCCGGCGTCGCGTTCCAGCTCCTCGACGACGTGCTCGACCTCTCCGACGCTCCGGACGAGACCGGGAAAGTGCCCGGCACCGACCTGCGCGCGGGCGTGCCGACGATGCCCTACCTGCTCCTCGGACAGCGCGAGGATGCGGCATCCCGCGACCTGGTGGCGCGCATCGATGACGGCGTGGCCCGTATCGCCGACGGCTCGGACGCGGCCCTGCTCGACAGTCCCCTCGCCGAGTTGCGCGAGCACCAGGCCACCCGCGCGACCCTCGACCTCGCCCGCGCCTGGTCGGCCGAGGCCATCGCTGCCCTGGACCCGCTTCCAGATGGAGCCGTGCGCGAAGCGTTGAGCCGGTTCGCGCAGGCTGTGGCCGACCGCTCCAGCTGATGTCGCATCCGACACAGCGCGATACCTCGCGGCTTCCGCCGCATCCGAATCCGAAAGGATCCTCATGACTCAGCTCAGGCTGGCCATCGTCGGCGCGGGACCCGCGGGCATCTACGCCGCCGACATCCTCCTCAAGGCCGAGCGGAAGTTCGACGTGTCGATCGACCTGTTCGAGCAGCTTCCCGCGCCCTACGGCCTGGTCCGTTACGGTGTGGCCCCCGATCATCCCCGCATCAAGGGGATCATCACCGCGCTTCGTGGGGTGCTCGACAGCGGGGACATCCGCCTTTTCGGCAATGTGCGCTTCGGGGAGGACATCACCCTCGACGACCTCAAGCGGCATTATCACGCGGTCATCTTCGCGACCGGCGCCATCCGCGACACGAGCCTCGACATCCCCGGCATCGACGCGGAAGGTTCGTATGGCGCGGCCGACTTCGTGAGCTGGTTCGACGGGCACCCCGACGTGCCGCGCACGTGGCCGCTGGATGCGCAGTCGGTCGCCGTGATCGGAAACGGCAACGTCGCGCTCGATGTCTCCCGGATGCTCGCCAAGCACGCCGACGATCTCCTCTCCACCGAGGTCCCGGCGAACGTGTATGAGGGCCTGAAGGCTTCGCCGGTGACGGACGTGCATGTCTTCGGACGCCGCGGCCCCGCCCAGGTGAAGTTCACGCCGCTGGAACTGCGCGAGCTCGGCGAGCTGCGCGACGTGGACATGGTCGTCTACGACGAGGACTTCGACTACGACGAGGCATCGAAGGCGGCGATCGCCAGCAACAAGCAGGTCATGGTGATCGACCGCATACTCCAGTCGTGGCGAAAGCGCCCGAGCGCGAACAATGCCGCCGCCGCGGCAGGCGGCGGGGCGTCGCGACGCCTGCACCTGCACTTCTGGGCCAAGCCGGTCGAGATCAAGACGGATGAGTCCGGCCACGTGTCGGCGTTCGTCTATGAGCGCACGCGGCCGGACGGCGAGGGCGGAGTCGCCGGCACCGGCGAGCTGCGCGAGGTTCCGATCCAGGCGCTGTACCGCGCCGTGGGGTACTTCGGGTCGCCGCTGCCTGGTGTGCCCTTCGACACGCGGCACGGGGTCATCCCGAACCGCGAGGGCCAGGTGCTGCACGGCGACTCCAACGAGCCGGTTCCCGGCGTCTACGCGACGGGCTGGATCAAGCGCGGGCCGGTCGGGCTCATCGGTCACACGAAGTCGGACGCGATGGAGACCGTGCGTCACCTCATCAACGACCAGGGATCGTGGTGGCAGCCGGAGGATCCGTCGGAGGGTGCGATCCCCGCTCTCCTGGCCTCGCGCGGGGTCCGCTGGACCGACCTCACCGGATGGCACCGCCTCGACGAGCACGAGGTCGCCCTGGGCCTCCCGCACGAGCGCGCCCGCATCAAGGTCGTCCCGCGGGACGAGATGGTCGCGATCTCCCGCGGCGAGTAGCCCGTTCGGGGCTTGAGCCGGTTCGGGCTTGGGCTGCTCGGGCTTGGGCTTGGGCTTGGGTTTGGGCTTGGGCTTGGGCGGCTCGAGTGTGGGGTTGGGCTTGGGCGGCTCGGGCGTGACGGGCTCGGGCTTGAGCGGCTTGAGCTTGACGGGCTCGGTTTGAGCGGCCCGGGAGGAGATGGCGCTTCGGGAGGGCGGGACAGGGGGTTTTCGTCCTCCGTAGTGCACTTCTCCTCCCTGGGCGCTCGCCCCGGCGCCACACCGGACCCCGCCTGGCCCGCTCCCGTGCTCTTCGGGAGGGGATGGCGCTTGGGGAGGGTGGATCTGCGGGTTTGGGTCCTCCGTAGTGCACTTCTCCTCCCTGGGTGCTCGCCCCGGCGCCCGCATCGGACCCCGCCTGGCCCGCTCCCGTGCTCTTCGGGAGGGGATGGCGCTTGGGGAGGGTGGGTCTGGGGATTTGGGTCCTCCGTATTGCACTTCTCCTCCCTGGGTGCTCGCCCCGGCGCCGCACCGGAGTCCGCCTGGTCCCCACCCGTGCTCTTCGGGAGGAGATGGCGCTTGGGGGAGGGTGGATCTGGGGATTTTTGGTCCTCCGTAATGCACTTCTCCTCCCTAGGCGCTCGCCCCGGCGAACCCGAGCCCGAGCCCGAGCCGGCGCCCGGCGCACCCGAACCCGAACCCGAACCCCCCACTCGTCCTCCCCAGTCGGCCGCTGACGGGTTTCTTACACGGGCTGCCCCATCGAGCGTCCGCGGGCATCCCACGGCCGCGACGATGGCGGGATGCTCTCACTTGCGGAATCGATCAGAAGCCAAGGCGGCGTTTCGCGCGTATCCACGTTGCGCGACAGTGGGTTCTCCCGCCGCCGCGTGGAGGCCGCCCTGGCACGCGGGGAGATCGTGCGGGTGCGGCGCGGATGGGTGGCGACCCCGGATGCCGATCCCTACCTGGTGTCCGCCGCTCGAGCGGGCGTCGTCCTCACCTGCGTCACGCAGGCCCGGCGGCTCGGCTTATGGGTGTTCGGGGATGACCGGCCGCACGTGGCTGCTCCGGCACACGCGGGCCACATCGACGTCGCGCGGGACACGGTCGTGCACTGGGCCGCGCCGGTCGTGCCTCGGCATCCCGGTGCCCTCGTCGACGGCATCGAGAACCTCCTCGCGGCGGTGGCATCGTGCCAGCCGCACGAGGTCGCGCTGGCGATCTGGGAGTCGGCGCTGCGCCAGGGGATGGCCGACAAACGGGCGCTTCAGCGCCTTACCCTTCGACCGGACGCGAGACGGCTCTGCGAAGAGGCAACACCGTTCGCCGACTCTGGACTGGAGACGTTCGTCGTACCCCGTCTGCGATGGATGCGGCTTCCACTGCGCCGACAAGTGTGGATCGCAGGCCGCCCGGTAGATCTCCTCATCGGTGATTGCCTCGTTCTGCAGATCGACGGTGGCCACCACGTCGGAGCCCAGCGCGAATCCGACATCGCCCACGACGCTGAGCTGACGTTGAGGGGGTACCACGTCATCCGCGTCGGATATGCCGCCGTCATCGATGACTGGGCGGCGGTGCAGGACCGCATCATGCGAGCCGTCGCTCAGGGTCTGCATCTCGCGGCATGACTGACACCGAGATGGCGGGTGTCTCGGTGTGCAAGCCCCCGCCGCGGCGGCGCCGTCGCGCCGGGAAGCGGGCGGTTCGGGAGGAGATGGCGTGTGGGGAGGGGCGGATGTTGGGGGCTCCGCCTCCCGATGGCACATCTCCTCCCGGGTTGCCCGCGGGCACACTCCCGCCCCGCCGCGGGGGAGCTGTCGCGCCGGGAGCCGGGCGGTTCGGGAGGAGATGGCGTGTGGGGAGGGGCGGATGTTGGGGACTCCGCCTCCCGAAGGCACATCTCCTCCCGGGTTGCCCGCGGGCGGCACCGGGCCCCGAGACCCCCGGGGCCGCCCCCGCCCCCGGAGAACCTGACCGCCCCGGGAGAACCGCACCGCACCTGCCCACCCCCAGGCACCAAGTCCCGGACCGGACACGTCCCGCCGGCCCAGCCCTAGGCTGGCGGCATGAACGCAGGGTGGGTGCCCGACCTGCTCGGGCCGGGTTTCGAGCAACGCACCCTGCCCCTCGGCCGGGAGGACGGCGAGGAGATCACCGCGACGCTTGTGCGCAGCATCCCGTCGCCACCGGCTCGCCTGTTGGGGGCACTGCGCGACATCGACGTGCTGTACGTGCACGGGTGGTCGGATTACTTCTTCCAGGTCGAGCTCGCCCGCTTCTGGGCAGACCGGGGCGCCCGGTTCTTCGCCCTCGACCTGCGCCGGTACGGAAGAAGCCTTCGCGAGGGTCAGCGTCCGGGTGATATCCACTCGCTCGACGACTACGACGCCGACATCGATGCGGCCCTTCGCGTCATGGGGGAGGGGGAGCGCGGCACGCGTCGGCTGGTCCTCCTCGGCCACTCCACCGGCGGCCTCACGCTCACCCTGTGGGCCGCGCGACACCCCGACCGTGCCGCCGCGCTCGTCCTGAACAGCCCGTGGCTCGAGCTCCAGATCGGCCCCATCGGTCGGCAGGCGCTCACCCCCCTCGTCAACGCGCGAGCCCGCATAGATCCGCTCGGCCCGCAGCCCGTCGTCGATCTCGGGTTCTACACGCGGGCCCAGCGCGAGATCGGCTCGCTGCCGATCCCGGCGGACGGATGGCGTCCGGAGCGGGGGTTCCCGACTCATCCGCGCTGGCTGGCCGCCGTCCTCGCGGGCCACCGCCGCATCGCGGAAGGGGTGGATGTGGGATGCCCCGCCCTCGTGTTGCTGTCCGCGCGCTCGACGCCGCCGATCCGATGGACGGAGGAGATGACCGACACCGACTCGGTGCTCGTCGTCGACGACATCGCGCGCGCGGCGACCCGCATCGGGGAGCTCGTCACGATCGCCCGGATCGAGGGTGCCATCCACGACGTCTTCCTCTCCAGAGCGGGTCCGCGCACCGCCGCCTACGCGGCCCTCGACCGGTGGCCGAAGGCGCTGCGCTGACACTCCGGCGCGGAGGGGCCTGGATGCTGCGGCTCGGCTGCGCTGTCAAGCCCGAAGCGCTCGGCACATCCGGCCTGGTGGAATTCCCGCATGGATGACCGAGAGAGGGCGCCGATCGAATCCGGACCGGACCCCGACACCTCCTCCGCCGGTGAGCCGGACCTGGAGCCGGGACCGGACACGGATCCGGAAGACAACCGACCGCTCGCGGAAGAGGACGGGGTGCAGGACACCCCGATCTGACCGAGACCTCGGGCAGTGCGAGTGCGAGTGCGAGCGCGAGTGCGAGTGCGAGTGCGAGTGCGAGGGTGAGGGCGAGGGCGCTCGATCTACGGCATGGGGATCAGGGCTGTGTGATGACGACCTTGCCGCCGCCGTTTTCGGCCAGGGCGTGAGCCTCGGCGATGTCGGCCAAGGAGAACTCGTGGTCGACGCGGGGCGTGTAGAGCCCGTCCCGCCCGAGCGCGGCGGCGTACCGCAGGAGCGCCGAGTCGTTGCGCGAGCTGACCGAGGTGGCGCCGAGCTGCGCGGCCCCCTGGTGGTCGATGACGGTGACGACCTGGGAGGCCACCCCCACGATGCTCACCAGATCCGGCAGGGAGTCGGACGGGGCCGAATGCAGGGCTGCGTCCACGCCGCTCGGCGCGAGGACGGCCACGCGCTCCGCCAGCCCCGGGCCGTATGCCGTGGGAAGAACACCGAGCGACTCCAGGTGCGGATGGTTGCTCTCGCGGCCCGTGCCGATGACGGTGGCGCCGGCGGCGAGGGCGAACGCTGCCGCAGCGGTGCCGACGGCACCGGAAGCGCCCTCGATGAGCAACGTCTTGCCGTTCAGGTCACCCAGAGCGTCGATGACGGCCGCGGCGGTGGCGGACGCGAGCCCTGCTGCGGCGGCCTGCGCCGTCGACCAGCTCTCAGGAACGGTGCTCCATGCAGTCAGGACCGCGAACTCCGCGGTGGCGTCGGTGACCCCGCCCAGGCCGAACACGAGGTCGCCCACCCGCGTGTCCGTCACACCCGGACCGACTTCGTCGACGACACCGACGGCGTCCCGGCCAGGGATGGCGGGCAGGGTCACGGGGAGGACCTGCGCGAGGTGGCCGGCGCGCAGGACGACGTCGATCGGATTCACGCTCGTCGCGCGCACCTTGATCCGAACCGAACCCGCACCGGCATGAGGTTCCGGCACGTCCTCGACGACGAGAACATCGGGGGCACCGTACGAGTGGAAACGGGCAGCGCGCATAACAGTTCAACTTTCTGGTGAGCATGAGGCAGCAAGTACTTGCTGCGGAAAGGAACACTATCCCGAATTACTTTCCGCGGCAAGCAACGCTACGATGTGACCATGTCCGCAGCAGATCGCCTCTCGCCGCAGGAGGATCGAACCTGGTCCCTACTGGTGGGCGTCATGATGTGGCTCCCCGCCGAACTGGATACCTACCTGGAGCGGTTCGCGGATCTCAGCCACGCCGAGTACGGGGTATTGCGCTGTCTGTCGCTCAGCGAGGACCGCGAAATCCACATGAGCCGCCTGGCTGCCACCGCCAGCGTGACGCCGTCGCATCTGTCGCGGATCGTCGGCCGATTGGAGAAACGAAGTCTCCTGGCGCGCAGCGCGGATCCCACGGACGCGCGGAAGACCCTCGCGAGGCTGACGCCATCGGGAGCGCGCCTTCTCGCGGAGGTGGAACCCGGCTACGTCGCGGAGGTCCGCGCCCGCGTGTTCGCACTTCTCGAGAATCGGCAGCTCGAGCAGCTGGAGGACATTGCCGAAGCGATTCTCACACCGCTCCGACCTGAGTGCGTTGACCTCCTGCCCCCTCGATCAGCTCGCTAGGCCCGCGACGAACGTGAGCAGGTCGTCGACGATCACCCGTGTCTGATCAGCGGGCGAAGCGCAGGGTGACGATCTGGAAGGGTCGCAGGTGCAGGGTCGCGATGAGTTCCTCGCCGGCGGTCACGTCGACCAGAGCGGATGCGGTGGTCACGCGCTCGAGCAGATCGGTCTCCGCCACCCCGTGCGCGGCGAATCCCGTCGAGACCGTGGCCGCAATCCGGCGTCCGAGCGCCTCGTACAAACGCACCACGACATCGCCGCTGCCGTCTTCGGCCGGCTTGACCGCTTCGACGACGACCCCCGAGCCCTCGTCGGCGTGAGAGTCCGAGTGCGCGACCGAGACGGAGATGAGCGGTGCGATCTCGGTGGCGGCGGCTCCGGGCAGTACCCGTTCCGGGAGATTGATGCGGTAGCCCTCGACCACCGCATCCGCGACGTCGGCGCCGATCACGAGACCCACGCGCAGGGTGTGGGTGCCCTGATCCTGTGTCGGGTCGGGGAAGAGCGCGGCTCGGATCAACGACAAGCGCACCGTCGAGATCGTGCCACCGCCGGCCGCGCGAGCCGCGCGCGTGACGTCATGCCCATAGGTGGAGTCGTTCACGACGGCCACTCCGAAGCCCGGTTCCGCGACGCGGACCCACCGGTGCGCCACCGTCTCGAACCGCGCGGCATCCCACGACGTGTTCGTATGCGTGGCGCGATCGATGTGGCCGAACTGGATCTCGGACGTCGCGCGATCGGTGTGCACGTCGACGGGGAACGCGAGCTTGAGCAGTTTCTGCGTTTCGTTCCAGTCGACGTCGAAAGTGAAGTCCACGGTGCGCGATCCGGCGTCCAGCGCGATGCGCTGGACGACACGGGATGCGCCGAACGAGCGTTCGACGACGACCTCGTCGTCCACGACTGAGACGCGGTCCGTCCCCGTGAGGTCGGTGACGGTCGAGCGGTAATGCACGTCGACATCCCATGCATCCCACTGGGTCGGGGTGTCGCGGTGCAGTTGCAGCAGCCCGCCGGCCGTCCCGGGCGGGACGCTTTCGCGCCCGGAGGCGAGATCGACCGCGGATGTCACGAGCCCCCGTTCGTCGATGACCACTCGCACGACGCCGTTGTCGAGGATCCACTGCGACCCGCTCGCGCTCGGGGTCACGCGGGCGGGTGGCGTGCTGAGTGCCACGCCCAGGGCGGGCACACCGGCACGTGCGTGCGGGGCGGCGTTCACGGTCAGGGTGTGCGTGCCCTCGCCGGCCAGCTGACGGAGACTGGTCGCAATGACGTCCTCCAGCTCCCGCGCGACGTGGGCGTAATTGCGCTCCGCGTCCTGGTGAACCCAGGCGATCGACGATCCAGGCAGGATGTCGTGGAACTGCTGCAGCAGCACGATCTCCCAGGCGCGCGCCAGACGGTCGGTCGGATACTCGGCGCCGACCCGAACCGTGGCCGTCGTCGCCCAGAGTTCGGCCTCGCGCAGGAGATGCTCGCTCCGGCGGTTGCCCTTCTTCGTCTCGAGCTGGCTCGTGTAGGTTCCGCGGTGGAACTCGAGATACAACTCGCCCACCCACACCTCCGGGTCGGGATACTCCGCCTCGGCGGCCTCGAAGAACCGGCGCGGAGTGGAGTGGACGACGCGGGGGGATCCTTCGAGCGAGCCGGCCCGCGCGATGGCCTCCGTCATCTCCCTCGTGGGCCCGCCCCCACCGTCGCCGAAGCCGTAGGGCAGGAGCGAGACGGTACCGCGTCCCTTGTCCGCGTAGTTACGCTCGGCGCGCGCCAGCTCCGCGGCCGACACGATCGAGTTGTAGGTGTCCACGGGCGGGAAGTGCGTGAACAAGCGGGTGCCATCGATGCCCTCCCACTGGAACGTGTGATGCGGCATGCGGTTGGTCTCGTTCCACGAGATCTTCTGGGTGAGGAACCACTGCGCGCCCGCTGCCCGGGCCACCTGAGGCAGGGCGGCGGTGAAGCCGAACGAGTCGGGCAGCCATACCTCGGGAGTATCGATGCCGAACTCGCGAAGGAAGAAGCCCTTGCCGGCGACGAATTGTCGGGCGAGTGCTTCGCTGCCGGGCATGTTCGTGTCCGCCTCGACCCACATCCCGCCGACCGGGACGAACCGGCCCTCGGCGACACGGGCGCGGATACGCGCGAACAGGTCGGGGTAGTACTCCTTCATCCACGCATACTGCTGCGCGGACGACGCGGCGAAGACGAAGTCGGGGTTCTCGTCCATCAGGGACAGTGCGTTCGAGAAGGTTCTGGCCACCTTGCGCACGGTCTCGCGCACCGGCCAGAGCCAGGCCGAGTCGATGTGCGCGTGACCGACGGCGTGGAGCGTGTGCGCACTGGCGGTGGCGGGGCTGGCGAGCACGGGCGCGAGCGCGGCGCGGCCGGCGGCGGCGGTCCCGGCGACGTCGGTCGGGTCGACCGTGTCGATCATCCGCTCGAGCGCCACGATGATGTCGGCGCGTCGCGGAGAGCCCGCGTCCAGCTGCGCGGCGAGACCGTGCAGCGTGACGGTGTCGGCCAGGAGGGCCGTCACCTCCAGATCACGCAGGCGCACATCCACGTGTCGCAACCGGTAGACCGGGTCGGTACCCGCGGTGCGCGGGTCACCTACAGGCGTCGGCGCGAAGCTGAAGAGGCTCCCCACATCCGGGTTCGATGCCCCCTCGATGTACACGTCGATGGTGCCGTCGGGAGCGACCGCCTCGACGACCGCGTTGTTGAGGGGCGCGATGGCGCGCACCGGCTCTCCGCCGGCCGACCACACCATCGCCTCGCATTGGAAGCCGGGCTGGCCCATGGTGAATCCGAGGTCGGCGACGAGCTCGGCCCGCGTGCCGTCGGGCAGTGCGCCGTCGTCCGTCCGCCAGTCGTCCGGTACCCCACCACTCACCCGGAACCACGTCGTCCCCCAGGGGCGCCCCCAGAGATCTCCGGCGGAAATCGGCCGGTAGGCGCCGGCGGCGGCCTCGGCGATGGTCACGGGTTCGCCGGGCGCGTCCCAGCACACCAGCTGCAGCGGTCGTGCATCGCGGTGCACGGCGGGCAGGAGTCGCTCGCGGATGAATCGTTCGACTCGGAGAGCGGCCAGGGCGGAGCGGTCGTGCATCGCGTTCCTTTCTACGGGATGACAGGGGAGGTCGATTCAGCCCTTGACGGAGCCGGCAAGGGCGAACGCGCCGCCGGAGAGCCTTTGGACCAGAACGTAGAGCACGACCATCGGCGCGGCGTAGATCACGGAGTACGCGGCGAGTTGCCCGTACGCGACCGAGCCGTATTGACCGAAGAAGTTGAAGATCGACACCGCAGCCGGGACCTTCGAGGAGGTGAAGAGCAAGACGAACGGGACGAAGAAGTTGCCCCACGCCGTGGTGAACACGAAGATGAACACCACGCCGATGCCGGGCCTCATGAGCGGGATGACGATGCGCGCGAGCGCCTGCATCGATCCCGCGCCGTCGACCCACGCCGCTTCTTCGAGCGAGATGGGCACCGAATCCATGAAGTTCTTCAGCATCCAGATCGCCATCGGCAGCGACGTCGCCGCCATGAAGACGATGACCCCCCACACCGAGTCGAGCAGCCCGAACGACACGAACAGGGCGTAGACCGGCACCATCATCGCGGTGATGGGGAGACCTGTGCCGAACAGGATCCCGTACATGAAGGTCTTCTGGAAACGCATCGCGTAGCGCGAGAGCGGGTATGCCGCGAGCACGCCGGCGACGACGGTGATCACGGCCGTGCCCAAGGAGATGACGATCGAGTTCAGTAACGGCTGCCATGTCAGTTCCCAGGTCATGACCTGGGTGTAGTTCTCGAGCGTCCACGTCACGGGCACCTTCATGGTGACCTTCGCCTCACCGTCGAAGGACGCGAAGACGACCCACAGCAGGGGGATGAGGAAGATGACGCCGATCACGGCCAGGATCACCGACGACAGGATGGTCTGCGGTCCCTTGCGCGGCGCCGAGATCGCTGCGGTGCCCGCCATCAGTCCACCTCCGGCTTGAGGATCTTGATGTACATCACCGAGAAGACGGCACCGATCAGGAGGGTGACCGTGGCGACGGCGGTGCCGTATCCGACCTGCGCGAACTTGAAGGCCTCCTGGTAGGCGAGGACCGGCAGGGTCGAGGACTGGGTGCCGGGGCCGCCGCCGGTCATCACCCAGATGAGGGTGAAAACGCCGAGGGTCTGCAGGGTGGTCAGCAGGAGGTTGGTCGAGATCGACCGTCGAATGACGGGGAGCGTCACATGGGTGAATCGCTGCCAGGCGCCGGCCCCGTCGATCGTCGCCGCCTCTGTCAGCTCGGGCGGCACCTCCGAGAGCGCGGCGTTGTAGACCATCATCGAGAACGCGGTGCCTCGCCAGATGTTGGCGAGGATGACCGAGAGCATCGGGAAGTAGTACAGCCAGCTGGTGCCTTCGAGTCCGAACCAGCCGAGGAAGGTGTTGAGCGTCCCGTCCGTCTGGAAGAAGGCATACAGCGCGAAGGCCGCGACGATCTCGGGCAGCACCCAGGCCAGCACGACGAGCCCGCCGACGAGGGAGCGCAGCGGTTTCACCGAGCTCCTGATGAGGACGGCCAGCAGCATGCCCAGCACGTTCTGTCCGATCACGGCCGAGGCGAGCACGAAGATGACGGTGAGCCCGAGGGAGAGCCAGAACTCCGGCGACCCGATGAGTTCGGCGTAGTTGGCCAGGCCGATGAACTGCGGGTCCGCGGCCCGCGGTCCGGTGAGGGCGCGGTCGGTGAGGGAGCCGTACAGCGAGTACACGATCGGCCCCAACATGAACGCCAGCAGGAGCAGCGTCGCAGGCAACAGCGGCAGCAGCCGAGCGGCCGTGCGGGCGGGACGCCCGGGCCGGGAGGAGGCCCCCCGGTCCGGGCGGTGCCGGCCACCTGTGGTGAGTGTGGCGGTGGCGGTCATCCCGACGTCATCCCGCCTGCGTGTTGTCTTCGCCGACGATGCCCAGCAGAGCCGAGTCATATGCCGATTGGGCCTCCTCGGGAGTGGCCTGCCCCGTGAAGACGGCCTCCGTCGCGACCGGGATGTTGGACGAGATCTGTGAGTAGTCCGGCGTCGCGGGGCGGAAGTGCGTGTAAGGCACCAGCGAGGAGAAGAACTCGAACGAGGGATTGAAGTCGAGGTACTCCTGGCTCTCCGCGACGTCCTTCCGCACGGCGATCTGGCCCGCTTCCTGGTGGTACGTCAGTGCATTGTCGAAGGTGAGGGCCTGTGCCATGAAGTCGAAGGCCGCCTGCGGGTCGGACGCGTTCGCACCCATCGCGAGCGTCCATCCCCCCGACATGGAGGTGAAGCCGTCGCCGCCGCCGTCCTGGGTGGGCATGGCGGCGAATCCGAGCGTCTCCTCCCACTCCGGCCAGGCGTTCTCGCCGTTGATCCAGTTGCTGGGCAGCCAGGAGCCGTCGAGCGCGATCGCGATGCCGCCTTGGGGGAGCAGCTCGGTGCTGACCTTCGTCCCCCAGCCCGCGTCGAGCGCCTGCGCAGGGTCGGGGCCGAGTTCTTCATCGGCGACCGTCTGGTAGAACTGCAGCGCATCGAGGAAACCTTGTGACCCGGTCAGCCACCTGTTCGAATCGGTGTCCATCAGTTCGTCCTCCGTGCCGTACAGCAACATCTCGAAGCCCTGCATCGAGGTCGCCTCGCCGAGCGCCTGCGATGCGTAGACGTTGAACGGGATGACGTCGGGGTCGCTCTCCTTCACAGCACGGGCGGCATCGAGGACGTCCTCCCAGCTCGTCGGTGCCCAGTCCTCGGGGAGGCCTGCGTCCGTGAGGATCTGCTTGTTGAAGTAGAGGCCACGGGTATCGGTGCCGAGGGAGATGCCGTAGGTCTTGCCGTCGTCGCCCAGACCCGCCTGGCGGGCGCCGTCGTCGTACTGATCCCACTGGTCCCAGTCGGCCACGAAGTCGTCGATGGGCTGCAGGTAGCCGGCCGCGGCATCGGAGCGGATCTGGAAGGTGTCTTCGTAGATCACGTCGGGAGCGGTGTCGGGCGAGCCATTCATGAGGGCGAGCTTGGTGAAGTACTGGTCCTGCTCGGCTTCGATCGGGACGAGCTCGACCGTCGCCCCGGGGTGAGCCTCCTCGTACTCCTCCTTCGTGAGCTTCATGAGTTCGTCCATCGCCGTAAACGACGTGGTCTTCTGGTACGCCACCCGGATGGTGTCGTCAGACCCGCCGCCCTCGCCGCTCGCCCCGCAGCCCCCGAGCGCCAGTGCGAACGCGGTCGTCCCCGCGATCGCGAGAACCGCCTTCGATCTCTTCACGGTCAAAGCTCCTTCGCTTTTCCAGACGCACGTTGGGGTGCGCACGTCTTTTCTAAACCAAATGGATTAAATAGACAAGGGTTCTCCGGGTCGGAGTCGCCCTCAGCGGGACGCGATCATCAGATCGGTGGGTCGTGCGGTGAGAGCCGAATCGAGCACCAGGCAGGCGGCGCCCACGGCCGCGACGTCCGTGCCGAGGGAGCTCTCGAGCAGTCGGATGCCGCGCACCGTCGCGGTGGCGCGGCTCGCGGCCACCGCGCTTTGCAGCACGGGGCGGCCGGCTGCGGCGAGCAGGCTCCACAGCGGTCCGCCGACGACCACCACGTCGGCATCGAGAAGGTTGTTGACCTGTACGACCGCCCGAGCGAGATTCTCGCCGGCGCGCTCTACCGCCGCGACGGCGGCAGGATCGCCGTGCATCGCGCGCTGGGTGAGCGTGGCGAGGTGAGCGCGCAGCTCAGGGGCGGTGGGGGAGGCCCCGGGGGCGAGCACGCCGCCGTCGACGAGCAGGCGCTCCGGGGCGATGGCCGCACCGAGGCATCCCCGTTGCCCACAGGCACACGATGGTCCCTCGAGCTCGACGACGAGGTGGGCCACGTCGCCCGCGTTGCCCGTGCGCCCGCGAAGTGGCGTGCCATCCATCGCGAGTCCCACCCCGACCCCGGCTCCGTAGTAGACGAAGATCGCATCGTCGAGGTCCTGATTCGCGTCGGTCCACAGCTCGCCGACCATCGCGGCCACGACATCCTTCTCGACCGTCACGGCCAGGCCCGTTGCCTCCTGCAGCCGCTCGCGCAGATGCACGTGACGCCACGCCGGCACCAGGAGCGGCGGTTCGAAGAGAACGCCGCGCGCGGAGTCGAGGGGTCCGGGGGCGGCGACGCCGATCCCCAGCACACGGTCGCGCGGCAGCCCTGCGGCGGCGAGCAGCTCCTCCACGGCGCGGGTGAGATCCGCGACCAGATCTTCGGCCGTGCCTGTCTGCCGGGGAGTGTGCTCGGCGTGGGCGATCACCGCGCCGGTGAGGTCGACCGCCACGAACGTGTCGACGGCGGGGTCGAGATGGATGCCGACGGCGCAGCGCGCCGCAGGATCCAGCCGCAGCGGCGTGCGCGGCTTGCCCGGGCCCGCCGCGATGGGCGTCCCCTCCACGATCCAGCCTTCGTTCACCAGCCGCCGAGCGACGTTGCTGAGCGTCTGGGCGGATAATCCGGTGCGCGCCGCGAGCTCGATGCGGCTGATGCCCTCGGGTGCTCGCCGGATGAGGTCGAGCACGAGCGTCTGATTGTAGGTGCCGACCGCCGGCAGGTTGGACCCGCGTCTCATGAGTTCCTCCGGTCGCACCATACTGCGCCCGGGGCCTCCCGCCGTTACGGTCGAGCGTCAAGCCCCCGCGGCGCCCGGAGTGCCACTCGTATGGTCGAGACATGTCCCACACCGCAGACAGCGCCCCCGACGACCGTCACGACGACGTCTTCGAGGAGCAGCAGATCGTCGATCCACCCGAGCCGCCGCAGCCCGAAGTGGATGTCGCCGAGGACTGATCCAGCCGGCGCGGAGTCGAGGCTCGGGGGAGATGCGGCGCTCGACGTGCCCGTGCCCGTGCCGTGAACGAGGCTGCCGGCGTCCAGCTCAGGGGGCCAGCGCCCCCGGGTGACGCAGAAGCGGGATGAGTAACTCGGCGATCGCTCTTTCGGTACCGGATGCATCGAGGCCCCCGTCGACGCGCAGTACCCGCCACGTCGTGGCATCGCACAATGCCACGATCTGAGCGGAGCGGCGAACGAGCGTCGGCGCATCGAGCGCCGGGTCCAGGTGCTCCGCGAACGTGCGGCGGCACCAGTCGACGTGGTAGGCGCGTCCTCGCGCGACGATCTCGGGGAGCCCCGCGACGAGTGGCGCCTCGGCGTACGTCTTGAGGATGAGCAAGCCGTAGTCCTCGTAGTGCTCGACGAGCGCGGCGATCGTGTCTGCCGCAGTCGACCGCGACGCCGCTTCGCGCTTCGCGGCGATGCGGCTGAGCTCGCGCTCCACCGTCGTGGTCATGAGCGCGGCCTTGCTGCCGAACCTGCGGATCACCGTCTGCACGGTGACATCGGCATCCGCGGCCACGTCCTCGAGGCGGACGCGCTCGTAGGGCGTGGTGCGCAGCAGCGCGAGCATTGCGTCCACGATGCGCTCCGCCGTCCGCTCTGCCGCATCCGCACGTGCCGACATGCGATACTCTCGCTTATTCATGTTAAGCACGCTAACATCAAAATATGGATACCTTCATCGGGCACATCGGGCGCGTCGAAACCTGCCTTGGTTCCCTGTCCGTGCGGCGCATCGGGCGAGGTGCGCCGACCGTGCTCTGGTCGTCGATGTTCGTCGACAGCCACACGTGGGATCCCCTGCTGCCGCTTCTGCTGGACGGTGACCCCGGGCGGGAGTACGTGCTGATCGATCCGCCCGGCTTGGGGCGCAGCGAGCCTCTTTCGCGGCGCACCAACATGGTCGAGGCCGCAGGGGCGGCACGCGATGCCCTGCGGGGGCTCGGCCTGAGCGGTCCGGTCGACTGGATCGGCAACGCGTTCGGAGGCCACGTCGGTTACGAGTTGGCGACAGACTCGTCCGTGATGCGCAGCTTCGTCGCGATCAGCGCGCCCACCCAACCCGTCCCGGCGGCGCTCCGGCGTCAGATCGCTCTCCTTCATCCCCTCCTCCGCCTCGCCGGACCCGTTCGGCCTGTGCAGAAGGCCGTCATCGCGGCGATGCTGACGGATGCCTCGGCCACAGACACGCGCATCCTGCGTGTGGTGACGGAGAGCCTCGCGAGACCGACGCGCAAGAGCATGAGCTATGCGCTGCGCTCGTTCATCATCGACCGCCGCGATGTCACGGAGCGGCTCGCGCGCATCACGGCGCCGAGCCTGTTCGTCGCCTCCGACGATCGCGGCGACTGGAGCCCCGAGGACGCGCAGCGTGCGGCCGCGCTTGCCCCGAATGCCCGTGCCCTCACGATCTCGGGAGCGCGGACACTCGTGCCTCTGGAGCAGCCGGCGGCGCTGGCGGACGCGATTCTCGCCTTCTGGAGGGAGATCGGATAGGCGGACCCCCGCGGTTCAGGCAGGGTATCCGCGCGGGGCGGTGAAGGCGGCCCGCGCGCTACCGGTAGTTGGTGAACTGGAGGTCGACGTCGAGGTCGGCGGCCTTCAGGAGCCGGATGACCTCTTGAAGGTCGTCCCGGTTCTTCGACTGCACGCGCAGTTCGTCGCCCTGGATCTGGGACTTCACCGTCTTGGGCCCCTCGTCGCGGATGATCTTGCCGATCTTCTTGGCATCCTCCTGCGAGATGCCCTCCTTGAGCGTCGAGACGATCCGGAACTCCTTGCCGCTCGGGGTCGGTTCGCCCGAGTCGAGGCTCTTCAGCGAAATGCTGCGCTTGATGAGCTTCGTCTGGAAGACGTCGAGAACGGCCTTGGCTCGCTCCTCCGAGTTCGCCTTGATCAGGATGGACTCGCCGCTCCACTCGATGGAGGCGCCGGTGCCCTTGAAGTCGTAGCGCTGCTCGACCTCCTTGCGGGCCTGGTTGAGCGCGTTGTCCGCTTCCTGGCGATCGATCTTGGAAACGATGTCGAATGAGCTGTCGGCCATGACGCGAGTGTAGCCGCGACCGTCGGAGCGCACGGGGAACGGGGCCGCGGATCGGCGAACGCCTCCGGCGGAACCCCGGATCACGTCTTCGTATCGAAACCGGGTGCACTTTGCATGGCGTGGGAGGCGGACGCAGACTGGAAGCGCTTGCATAACAAGCCCGGGGCCGACGATGTCCGCCAGTACTGCGCTGACAGCGGCCCCTTCTGACAGAGAGGCACACACCGATGAAGGTGAACACCAAGGGCGCGCTCGGATTCGGCGCCCTCATCGCCACGAGCGCCCTGCTCCTCGCCGGCTGCGCCGGCGGCGGGGGAGACAACGGCGGTTCGGGCGACGGGGATGCATCCGCGAAGCTGACCGTATGGGTCGACGCGAACCGCGCCGATGCCCTGAAGGACGTCGCCGCGGCGTTCGAGGAGGAGAAGGGCATCGAGGTCGACCTCGTTCAGCGCGACTTCACCAAGATCCAGGCCGACTTCGCCGCGCAGGTCCCCACCGGCAAGGGCCCCGACATCACCGTCGGCGCGCACGACTGGCTCGGCGGCTTCGTGCAGGACGGACTCGTCGCTCCCATTGAACTCGGCGACAAGGCCGCAGAGTTCCAGCAGGTCGCGATTCAGGCCTTCACGAACGAGGGCAACGTCTACGGGCTTCCCTACGCCACGGAGAACCTCGCGCTCATGCGCAACGTCGACCTCGTCCCCGAGGCGCCCACGTCCTTCGACGACATGATCGCCAAGGGAACCGCCGCGGGCGTGCAGTACCCGTTCGTCGTCGGCCTCGACCCGGCCAACGCCGACCCGTACCACCTGTACCCGTTCGAGACCTCGTTCGGTAACTCGGTCTTCGCTCAGAACGCCGACGGCAGCTACGACGGATCGCAGCTGACGATCGGCGACGCCGCCGGCCAGGCGTTCGCCACCTGGCTGGGCCAGCAGGGGGCCGCCGGGACGATCAACCTCAACCTCACGCAGGACCTCTCCAAAGAGGCCTTCAACTCGGGACAGACGCCGTTCATCCTGACCGGCCCGTGGAACGTGGCCGACGCTGAGGCCAAGGGCATCAACCTCGCCATCGACCCCATCCCCTCCGCGGGTGGGCAGACGGCCAAGCCGTTCGTGGGCGTCCAGGGCTTCTACCTCAACGCAAAGTCCGACAACGCGCTCGCCGCCAACGAGTTCCTCGTGAACTACCTGGCTACCGAGCCGGTGCAGACCGCGCTGTACGAGGCGGGCGACCGCCCGCCGGCACTGACCGCTGCGTATGAGAAGGCCGCGGCCGACCCCATCATCGCCGGCTTCGGCGCCGTGGGCGCCACGGGTGCTCCGATGCCCAGCATCCCCGAGATGGGTGCGGTCTGGGAGTTCTGGGGCGTGGCGGAGGTCGCCATCCTCAAGGGCGAAGATCCCGCCGCCACCTGGACCAAGATGGCCGAAGACATCCAGGGCAACATCGGCGGCTGACGCCCTTCGTCACCGCTGAAGCAGGTGGGGCGGCCTCCGGGCCGCCCCACCTCACTCTCTGAGCACTATCCGCACGAACAAGAAAGCACCGAGGATGACCCTCCCCCCGGTCGAGACCGACACACCCGCCGATCGTCGAGATCCGGCACTCGAAAAGCGCCGCCGCCGCGCCGAACGCTACGCCGAGGCCGCGTCGCTCGGGTGGAAGGTGTGGCTGGTCAAGATCGCCGCGCTGGCGATCGTCGACGCCGCCGCGGTCTACGCGATCATGGTGCTCGCGGTGTCCGACCAGTGGATCATCGCGGCGGTCGTGGCGCTCGTCACCGTCGGCGTCAACGTCGTCTATCTGACCCCGGGACTTCTCCCGGCCAAGTACCTCACACCCGGGCTGATCTTCCTGCTCGTCTTCCAGATCTTCGTGATCGGCTACACGGTCTACATCGCCTTCACGAACTACGGCTCGGGCCACAACTCGTCCAAGGACGACGCCGTCAACGCGCTCCTCCTGCAGTCGCAGGCCCGCGTCGAGGATTCTGCGACCTACCCCATCACGGTCGTCGAACAGAATGGCGTGTTCTCCCTACTGGTGACCGACCCCGAGAGCGGCGACGCCGAGGTCGGCAACAGCGAGGCTCCGCTCGAGCCGGTCGAGGCGGAGTTCAGCGGCGGCAAGGCCGTTTCCGCCGAGGGGTACAACACCCTCGAGTTCGCCCAGGTCATCGCGAACCAGGGCGAGATCGGTGCGATCGCCGTGCCGATCTCGGATGACCCGAACGACGGGTACCTGCGCACCACCGACGGCTCGAGCGCGTACCTGTTCACGTCGAGTCTGCAGTGGGATCCGGACGCGGACACCATGACCGACACGAGCACCGGCACGGTGTACCGCGACATCGGCACCGGTGCCTTCACCGCGGACGACGGCACGGAGCTCCTGCCCGGCTGGGTGGTGACCGTCGGCGTCGACAACTTCGTGCGTGCGTTCACCGAGGAGTCCATCCGCGGTCCGTTCATCGCGGTGGCCATCTGGACCTTCGTCTTCGCCTTCCTCTCGGTGGCGACGACGTTCGTCCTCGGGCTCTTCCTCGCCATCGTGTTCAACGATCCGCGGATGAAGAGCCGGAAGTACTACCGGATCATCATGATCCTCCCGTACGCCTTCCCTGCATTCCTCTCGGCGCTGGTGTGGGCGGGCCTGTTCAACCAGGACTTCGGGTTCATCAACCAGGTTCTCCTCGGCGGCGCCTCCATCCCGTGGCTGCAGGACCCGTTGCTCGCCAAGATCGCGATCCTCATCGTGAACCTCTGGCTGGGCTTCCCGTACATGTTCCTCGTCACCACCGGCGCGCTGCAGTCCATCCCCGACGACGTGACAGAGGCGGGCAGGGTGGACGGCGCGAGCGTGTGGCAGATCTTCCGCTACATCAAGTTCCCGCTGCTGCTCGTCTCGGTGGCGCCTCTGCTGATCTCTTCGTTCGCCTTCAACTTCAACAACTTCAACCTGATCTACATGCTCACCGGCGGCGGACCGCGCTTCGCGGACGCATCCATCAACGCCGGAGCAAGCGACATCCTGATCTCGATGGTCTACAAGGTGGCCTTCGTCGGACAGATGCGTGACTTCGGGCTGGCCAGCGCATTCTCGATCATCATCTTCCTGCTCGTGGGTGTCATCTCGTACATCGGATTCCGACAGACCAAGGCCCTTGAGGAGCTGAACTGACATGGCGCTGGATTCGACTCCTCTCGCCGGCGCCCGCCCGCCGCGCCGACCCTTCGGCGTGTGGTTCCGGCAGACCGGATGGCGCCACATCGTCGGCATCGTCATGCTGGTGTTCGCCGCGTTCCCCCTTCTGTACGTCCTGTCGGCAGCGCTGAACCCCGGCGGCACCCTGCTGACGGCGAACGGGTTGTTCCAGACGTTCAGCGGCGAGAGCTTCGTGCGGCTGTTCACCAACCCGACGCAGCCGTTCGGCGCGTGGTTCGTGAACTCCCTGGTGATCGGGATTTCGACCGCGATCGGCACGGTCCTCCTGGGCGCCTTGGCGGCGTACACGTTCTCGCGGATGCGGTTCACCGGGCGTCGCTTCGGGCTCCTGAGCCTCCTGCTCGTGCAGATGTTCCCGCAGCTGCTGGCGTTCGTGGCCATCTTCCTGCTCATGTCGACGATCGCCGACATCTTCCCCGCCATCGGCTTGAACACCCAGGTCGGCCTGATCATGGTGTACCTCGGGGGCGCGCTGGGGGTGAACACGTACCTCATGTACGGGTTCTTCAACACCGTGCCGGCATCGATCGACGAGGCCGCCAAGATCGACGGGGCCGGTCACGCGCGGATCTTCTTCACGATCATCCTGCGCCTGGTGGCGCCGATCCTCGCTGTCGTGGGGCTGCTGTCGTTCATCGCGACGATGAACGACTTCGTCATCGCTTCCGTCGTCCTCGTCGACCCGGACAAGCAGACCCTGGCGGTCGGGCTGTACCAGTTCGTGTCGCAGGAGACGGCGACGAACTGGAGCGTGTTCGCCGCCGGCGCCGTGATCGCCGCCATCCTGCCGATGGTGCTGTTCCTCGCCCTGCAGCGGTACATCGTCGGTGGTCTGACGGCCGGAAGCGTGAAGTAACCCGGCTGTCCCTCCCTCACCGATACGATCTCCCGGCGCCCGGCCCCGCGGGGGAGGGGCGTTCGTAGACTGTTCGGCATGCATGCTCTGACCGAGGACGAAGTGCGGGAGTCGTTCGTGAACGCGGGCGACGACGAACGACGGGTTGCGGGGATGCCGGTGGACTTCCTCCTGGCCGACTGGGATCACCTCGACTTCCTCGCGTGGCGTGACCCCCGCAACCGCGGTCGCGGATACGTCGTCATCGAGCGGGACGGCGTACCGCGCGGCGTCGTGGTGCGTGCGGCGGAAGGCTCCTCGAGTGCGCGGGCGGCCATGTGCAATCTGTGCCACACCATGCAGCCCGCCGACCAGGTGGCCCTGTTCACCGCGCGCAAGGCGGGTACGGCCGGCAAGGCCGGGGACAGCGTCGGGACGTACATGTGCGCCGACCTCTCATGCCACGAGACCGTCCGCCTTGCCATGCCGCTGGCGCCGAGCGAAGTCCGAGCGAGCGTCGACCTGAAGATCGACGGCACGCGCCGCCGCACCGAGGCCTTCGTCGAGCGGGTGCTCGAAACGGCAGACGTATGAATCGACGTGTCGTGGTGGTCGGCGACGCGCTCATCGATGAGCTCCGCGACAGCGAGGGGGTGCGCGAGTTCGTCGGGGGAGCCGCGCTCAACGTCGCGGTGGGGCTGTCACGGCTGGGCGTGCCGGCCACGCTCCTGGCGATGGTCGGCGACGACGAGCCCGGCTCGCGCATCCGCACGTATCTCGAGGACTACGGCGTGGATCTGATCGCGTCGCCCTCGGAGTACGGAACCTCCCGCGCCGTGAGTACGCGGTCCCGCTCGGGTGAGCCCGAGTACGTGTTCAACGATGCGGCGCAGCATCGCCGCATCCGGTTCGGGGAGAACGAACGCGCAGCGCTCCGCGACGCCGAAATGGTCGTGGTCAGCTGCTTCCCCTTCGACGACCGGGCGCAGACGCAAGAGTTCGCCGATGCTGTGTCCGCCGCATCCGTCGCGCTCGCCGTCGACCCGAACCCGCGGGCGGGGATGCTGCACGACCGTGACGAGTTCGTCCGCGGCTTCGAGCGTCTGGCCGCGGGGGCGATGCTGGTGAAGATCGGCGAGGACGATGCGCGACTGCTGTATCGCGAGTCACTCGACCGCGTGCGCCCGCGGATGACTGCCCTGGGTCCTGCTGCGGTTCTCGCGACATATGGTGCAGGCGGCGCGGCGATCGACGCGGGAAGGGACACGGTCGTCCGGCCCGTCTCGACCATGCCCGGGCGGATCATCGACACGATGGGCGCCGGCGACGCCGTGCTCGCAGCCACCGTGGCGCTGCTGCGCGACGGCGTGCCCGCCACTGCGGGAGAGTGGGCCGCGGTCCTCGAGCGGGCGATGGATGTGGCGGCCGCGACGTGCCGCTTCGAGGGGGCGTTGCTGCGCCTGCCCCGTGAGCTCGAGGGGCGCGAGCTGGACCACCTGGGCACCTGACGCGCACAAGTGTCTAGGGTGGGGGAACCTACCCTGGAGGACCTCCGTGTCAGACATCACGCTTGAGCAAGCACAATCCGTCGTCGCCGCCGCGCTGGCGGAATCGAAAGTGATCGGCACGCCGATGAACGTCGCGGTCGTCGACGCTGGCGGAAACCTGAAGGCGTTCGCGCGTCAGGATGGCGCGTGGCTCGGTTCCATCGACATCGCCGTGAAGAAGGCGCGTACCGCGCGCCTTTTCGACATGCACACCGGAGCGATCGGCGAGCTGTCCCAGCCCGGTGGCCCGCTCTACCAGATCGAACACTCCAACGGCGGGCTCATCACCTTCCCCGGTGGGATACCGCTCAGGGTCGACGGTGTGATCATCGGCGCCGTGGGTGTCTCGGGGAGCACGGTCGAGGACGACCACCGGGTCGCGGACGCAGGCGCCGCCGCGCTCTGACGACTTCGGCCGTCGCAGCGTGCCGTCTGGTTCGAGTTGAGCCGGACAGGGGAGTAATATCGGTGATCGCGCCTCTGTCCGACTGCCAAAGCCGGGCAGGTGCGCACCTGGCGAGTTACCCAAGCGGCCAAAGGGATCTGACTGTAAATCAGACTGCTCAGCATTCGGGGGTTCGAATCCCTCACTCGCCACCACCACCCTTTTAACCGCATGTAAACAACGAAAGCCGCTCTGCCAGTCCTCGGACAGGCAGGGCGGCTTTCGTCGTCGGTGGCGGTTTCGTGGCTACTCCCCCCCCGGCAGAAGCCTCTGCGTAGTTTCCCCGCCTCGAGTGCCTTCCGCCCGCAAAGGAGCGGAAGGCACCCGAGCTGGCGTCCCCCCCAGTGTGTGCCAGCGTTGATTATTCGGTGCCCTCACCTGATCGGATTGCACGCGCGAGCGGGGGGAGTGTCAAGCCTTGCGATGCGTGGCCGCGTTGTGCCACACGGAGATGCGTAGCGGCGGTTTGCCCCCATGCCGGTCCCCAATCTCCGGCCGGCCACGACTTTAGGAGTACACCGCCGACATCGGACCAGGGTCGAAAATCCGGGTATAAGTCCCACATGCCTACGCCGGCGGCGGCGGATTACCCCACGTGCACGGCCGAGCCATCGTCACGCTGGGGAAGGAGGTCGTTCTTGTCGCCGCGGATCAGGAAGACCGCGATGAGCGACGCCGCCACCATGACGACCGCGGCAGCGATGAAGACCGACGAGTAGCCGTCGGTGAACGCTGCGAACTGGTCGTTTCCGGATGCTGCAGAGCCCCCGGCTGCCCGGGCGTAGATCGCCGTGAACACCGATACTCCGACCGAGCCGCCGATCTGCATCGCGGCATTCACCGTGGCGGAGGCGGCTCCGGCGTCGTGCGGCGCGACTCCTGTGAGGGCGACGTTCTGCAACGGAACGAACAGGGCCGCGAGACCGGCGCCGAGCAGAACGAGCGCGGGCAGAACCTGGGTGACGTAGCTCCCGTCGGGCGTGATGAAGCTCAGGTAGAACAGGCCGGCAGCGGCGAACAACGGACCCACAACCAGCAGAGGGCGAGGGCCGATAGCCGGCAACACCTTGGTGAGTGCCGGAACGACGATGAGGATGACGACAGTCATCGCGACGTTGGCGAGACCCGCGAGGAGCGGCTTCATGCCCAGCACGATCTGAAAGTGGAAGGTCAGGTAGAGCGTCGCGCCGATGAGGACACTCCCCACGATCGCCTGAATGAGGAAGGCGCCGCCGCGCACACGGTTGAGGATGACCCGCAACGGCAGAAGCGGCTGCGCGACGCGTGACTCGATGAGCACGAAGAGGGCGAGCAGGCCGGCGCCGAGAGCGAGGAAGCCGATCGTGCCGATCGAACTCCAGCTCTCTTCGGCGAGGCTGAAGCCGTAGACGAGCGAGCCGAGGCCCAACGCCACCGTGATCGTTCCCCAGACGTCGTAACGGTTGTCGCCCTCCGCCGTGCTCTCCGTGAGGAAGAGGAATCCCCCGATGATGCCGACGACGACGAAGATCACGTTCACCAGCAGGCACCACCGCCAGCCGGCGAATTCCGTGAGTGCGCCGCCGAGCAACAGGCCCACCGCGGCACCGCTTCCGCCGATGATGCCGAACACGGCGAAGGCCGTGTTCCGCTCGCGGCCGGACGGGAAGGTCACCGTCAGCAGGGCGAGCGCGGCGGGGGCGAGCAGCGCCGCGAACAGTCCCTGGGCGCCCCGGGCGATGATCAACTCGGTGCCCGTCTGAGCGAACCCACCGTACGCGGATGCCACGCCGAAGCCCAACATGCCGACCATGAAGGCACGCCTGCGACCCCAGTAATCGGCGATCCGGCCGCCGAGGAGGAGCAGAGCACCGAAGACGAGAACGTAGGCGGTGACGACCCACTGGCGTTCGACGTCCGTGAGACCGAGTTCCCGCTGGGCCTCGGGCAGGGCGATGGTGACGATTGTGGCGTCAAGGACGACGACCAGCTGGGTCAGCGCGAGTACGCCGAGTGACCACCATGCACGGGATCTGGACAGAGTGATGGACATGAGAAGGCCCTCCAGGCTTCTGGCGAACGAAGTGCTGGAGGTTTCAAGCCTCGGACCGTCGCGGCACGATGTGCGGACGGCCTACTCCGACCGACGCGGTCGAACAGACCACGATTCTAACGCCGCAGCGCGGATCAACGCGGCAAGCGCGACGGGCGGCGCGCGGGGGCATGGGGCGGTCGGCTCAGGCGGACCGGGCGACGTCGTCGAAGGCGTCTTGCAGGGCGGCTTGGACCGCACGGATCCCCGGACGTCCGGCCGATCCGCTCCGAATGGCGGTGAAGACGTCGCGCCTCGGGTCGCCCGGAAGAGACACGAGGCGTACGGGCGGATCGTCCCCGGCGAACACGAGGTCGGGGAGCATGCCGACGGCGAGTCCGGATGTGATGAGCCGCACGTGGGCGGTGAGGTCGGCGAGCTCGAATCGAACATCGGGCTCGAACCCCGCGGCGCGGCACTGCTGCGTCGCCCACTGGCGCGCTGCCGTGCCGATCGGCTCCATCACCCAGGGTCGGTCGCGCAGCGCCGTCAATGCCGCCGAGGTGTCGCCCGGCGCGAGGGCGAGGCGGATCGCGTCATGCCCCAGGAGCACGCGCTCCACGCCGTCGCGATGCTCGCGCGTATGCCCGGGATACTGCTCGGCGACGACGAGGTCGAAGCCGCGTGCGGCGAGTTCGAACAGCCCGTCCTCCGGGGCGAGTTCGGCCACCTCCATGCGCAGTTCCGGCTCGTCACGGGCGAGGAGGGTGAGCGCCCGCGGGACGAGCCCGTGCGCGGCCGACTGCATGACGGCTACCCGCACCGGCGCGAGCGTCGGCTGCATGCGTTCCAGCTCGCTGCGCACCCCCTCGTCGGCATCCAGCATGTGGGCGGCGTGGGCGGCGAGGGCCTCGCCCTGGGCTGTCAGCCGCACGCGTCGCCCGTCTGGTTCGAGCAGCGCGACCCCGGCCTCGCGTTCCAGCTGCGCCAGTTGCTGAGAGATGGTCGACGGGCTGTAGGAGAGGGCCTCGGCCACGGCGGCGAGTGTGCCGCGCACCGACAGTTCGTGGAGCAGACGCAAGCGGCGGAGATCGAACACGAAGCATCCATTCGTCGACACAGCCGAACGGTATCCATCATAAATGGTCGCTTTTCCCGATTGGTGTGCGCGGCGCAGACTGGGCCCACGACGGAAGGTTCCCTCATGACCCTCAGCGAAGCCCCCGCCGGCGCCCCTGCCGCCGACCCGGCCGACATTCGGCCCATCGACCTCGCCGACGACGCGATCGCGCTCGTCCGCCGTTGGCTGGAGGCCAGCCGTGCCGAACCGGTCGATGCGTCGGCCCAGCGCCTGGCCGGGGTGCTCCGCGACCCGAACGGTCTCGCCTTCACCGTGGGATTCGTCGACGGGGTGGTGCGGCCGGACGACACCCGCGTCGCCGCTCGCAACCTCACGGCGCTGACGCCGCTGATTCCGGGATTCCTGCCCCTCCCGCTGAAGGCCGCCATCCGCCTCGGCGCGCTGGCGGCCCCGATCGCCCCGCGCATCGTCGTGCCGATCGCCCGCACCGTCCTGCGCGCAATGGTGCGTCACCTCATCGTCGACGCGACGGATCGGAAGCTCGGCCCGGCCATCGAACGCATCCGGAGCGCGGGCGAAGGAACCCGACTCAATGTCAACCTCCTCGGTGAAGCCATCCTCGGTAAGAAGGAGGCCGCACGCCGTCTTGCGGGCACGCGCCGCCTGCTGTCCCGGGATGATGTGGACTACGTCTCCATCAAGGTCTCCTCGACTGTCGCGCCGCACACCCCGTGGGCGTTCGAGGAGGCGGTGGCGGATGCGGCCGCCGCTCTCCGCCCGCTCTACCGTGACGCTCAGGAGGGACGGAAGTTCCTCAACCTCGACATGGAGGAGTACAAGGACCTCGACCTCACGCTCGCGGTGTTCATGCGGATCCTCGATGAGCCGGAGTTCCGCGACCTGGAGGCCGGGATCGTCCTGCAGGCCTATCTCCCCGACGCCCTTGGCGCGATGATGCGCCTTCAGGAGTGGGCGGCGGACCGCGTGGCCTCTGGCGGGGCGGCGATCAAGGTCCGCGTGGTGAAGGGCGCGAACCTCCCGATGGAGCGGGTCGACGCCGACATTCACGACTGGCCCCTGGCGACATGGGAGTCCAAGCAGGCATCGGATGCGTCGTACAAGGCCGTCCTCGACTACGCGCTCCGCCCGGAACGCACCGCGAACATCCGCGTCGGCGTCGCCGGCCACAACCTGTTCGACATCGCGCTGGCGTGGCTGCTCGCCGAACGCCGGGGCGTCGCTTCCGGCATCGACGTCGAGATGTTGCTCGGCATGGCCACCGCCCAGGCCGCGGTCGTGCGCCGCACTGTCGGGTCGATCCTCCTCTACACGCCGGTCGTGCACCCGAAGGAGTTCGACGTCGCGATCGCGTACCTCATCCGCCGGCTCGAGGAGGGCGCGTCGGCGGAGAACTTCATGTCGGCCGTGTTCGATCTCGATAGCGACGCGGGTCTGTTCGCCCGTGAACGCGACCGGTTCCTCGCCGCTATCGCGGCCATGCCCGATGGGGTCCCCGCGCCGCACCGCGTGCAGGATCGCACCGCCCCGGCCCTGCCCGCGCGGGCACCCGGATTCGACAACGCCGCCGACTCCGATCCGGCGATCGCGGCGAACCGCGGCTGGGCCGACGGCATCCTCGCCCGCATGCAGACCTCGACCCTCGGCACCGAGACGGCGGATGGCCACGTTCTCGCCGACGAGGCCGCCGTGGATGCCGCGATCGATGCGGCCGTGACGGCGGGCGAACGCTGGCGGGCGCTGGGCGCCGATGGTCGTGCCGAGATCCTCCACCGCGCCGGCGACATCCTCGAGCGCCGCCGCGCAGACCTCATCGAAGTCATGGGGTCGGAGTGCGGCAAGGTCGTCGAGCAGAGCGATCCGGAAGTGTCGGAGGCGATCGACTTCGCGCACTACTACGCCGAACAGGGTCGCCGGCTCGGACAGGTCGACGGCGCGACGTTCACTCCGGCGCGGCTGACCGTCGTGACGCCGCCGTGGAACTTCCCCGTCGCCATCCCCGCCGGTTCCACCCTCGCCGCGCTCGCTGCCGGCAGCCCCGTGATCATCAAGCCCGCACGCCAGGCACGACGTTCGGGCGCCGTCATGGTCGAGGCGCTCTGGGAGGCCGGTGTGCCCCGCGATGTGCTGACCTACCTGCAACTCGACGGTCGGGAGTTGGGGCGACGGCTCGTGTCGCACCCTTCGGTCGAGCGGGTGGTCCTCACCGGGTCGTACGAGACCGCCCAGCTCTTCCGCTCGTTCCGACCCGACCTCCCGCTCCTTGCTGAGACGAGCGGCAAGAACGCGATCATCGTCACCCCCAGCGCCGACCTCGACCTGGCGGCCAAGGACGTGGCGTTCTCCGCCTTCGGGCACGCGGGTCAGAAGTGCTCCGCCGCATCCCTCGTCATCCTCGTGGGATCCGTCGCCACCTCCGACCGCTTCCGCGGGCAGCTCGTGGACGCGGTCACCTCACTCGAGGTGGGGATGCCGTGGGAGCCCGCGAGCCGCGTCGGGCCCCTCATCGGGCCCGCCGACGGCAAGCTCCTGCGGGCGCTCACGACGCTGGAGCCCGGCCAGCGGTGGCTGGTGGAGCCGAAGAAGCTCGATGCCGACGGCGCGTTGTGGCGCCCAGGGATCCGCGATGGCGTGCAGGCGGGGTCGGAGTTCCACCTCACCGAGTACTTCGGGCCGGTCCTGGGAGTCATGACCGCCGCCACGCTCGACGAGGCGATCGATCTGGTCAATCAGATCGACTACGGGCTCACCTCGGGGCTGCACTCCCTCGATGACGCCGAGATCCAGACGTGGATGGGGCGGATCGAGGCGGGCAACGCGTACATC
This sequence comes from Microbacterium sp. Z10_103, assembly GCF_058310455.1. Classification (NCBI taxonomy): domain Bacteria; kingdom Bacillati; phylum Actinomycetota; class Actinomycetes; order Micrococcales; family Microbacteriaceae; genus Microbacterium; species Microbacterium sp. Z10_103. Next base: position 2,310,865 of record NZ_JBZEGK010000001.1, on the reverse strand, counting down.
AACCGCGGCACCACCGGCGCGATCGTGCGGCGCCAGCCGTTCGGCGGCTGGAAGAAGTCCGTCGTGGGCGCGGGGACGAAAGCGGGCGGTCCCAACTACCTCACCGGCTTCGGGGCGTGGACGGATGCCGCGCCCCCAGCCGTGCAGGCGCACGTGCGCCCTGACGGGTTCGTGTCTGCGGCCCTGGCTGCCGTGCCCGCCAGCGACCGCGGCTGGCTGTCGGCCGCGCTCGCCAGCGACGCCCTCGCATGGGCGGACGAATTCGGCACAGCCCGCGACGTGTCGGCGCTGGCATCGGAGCAGAACGTCTTCCGCTACGCGCCGGTTCCGGTGACGATCCGGTTCGAGCAGGCCGACGAAGTTGCGCTCGTACGGACCGCCGCCGCCGGGATCCGCGCCGGTGCTGCACTCACGGTGAGCACCGCGGCCGGCCTCTCGCCGGCGGTGCGCGCCTGGCTCGAGGGCGCCGGGGTCTCCGCGCGGGTGGAGGACACCGCATCCTGGTGCCGCCGTGCGGCCTCCCTCGGCCTCCGCGGCGGACGCGTGCGGCTGCTCGGGGGTTCGGCGCGGGAGTTCGCGGAAGCGACGGACGGATCGCCCGCGGTCGCCCTGTACACCGGACCGGCCGTGACCGCGGGGCGGATCGAGATGCTGCCGTACCTGCGCGAGCAGGCGGTGTCGATCACCGCGCACCGCTTCGGCACCCCCCGTCGCTACCCGGTGCCGGCAGCATCCGGGGGTGGGCGATAACCGTGCGGGGGATGGACCGGATCATCCCCAGTACGGCGGGCGCGCCGCGACCCTGAGAGACCGCGTGCCAGGATGGAGCGACTCCCGAGGAGAGGTACCACCATGACCACCCCCCAGCATCCGCCCCAGCAGGCACCGGCTCAGGCCGGTCGCAATCTTCTGCGTCTGGCCATCTGGGTCGCCATCGGCGCGCTCATCGCTGCTGCCATCGTCTGCGTCGTCTGGGTGCTGATCGGCCCGGAGAACGACATCATCGGACGCGCGTTCCTGACGATCCTGCTGCTGGCCGCCTTCGCCGGCGCCGCGATCCTCGACGTGCACCTCTCCGCGCGTCGGCCGCCGTGGTTCCAGCTGACCAGCATGATCACGTGGGTGGTGGCGCTCCTGGTGGGAGCGTTGCTCATTTGGATGCCGACGGAGGAATACGGCTTCGAGGGCTTCACGCGCTTCGTGTCGTTCTTGCTCGTCGTGCTCATCCTGCAGCTGGCGCTGCTGCACGTGCGCCTCTACCTGAAGTCACTCAGCCGTCACCTGACCGCTTTCACGCGCACGCTCGCCGGTATCACCGTCGGGCTCGTGATCGTCCTCACCGTCATGCTGATCCTGCCGCTGACCTTCCACGAGTTCATCGACTTCCGCGATCTGTACTGGCGGATCGTGGTGGCGATCACCATCCTCGCCGCTGTCGGTACGGCACTGATCCCGCTGATGAACGCGCTCTTCGCGCCGAAGGCTCCGCGACCGGTCTCCCCGCCCGTGCAGCAGTCGGCGCTTCCCCCGTGGCCGACGTACGGCGATGGCGCGACTCCGCTGCCGATGCTCCCGGACGGATCGCCCGACTGGAACGCGTACTACACCGGCTACCCCACCTACGGGCAGCAGCCGCAAGCCGCACCCGCTCAGCAGCAGCCGGCCTCGCAGCAGCCGAGCCTGCAGCAGCCGCCGGTGTCCCCGCCGCCGCCGCCCGCACCACCGCATCCCGGTTTCGAAGGGTATCCGCCGCCGCCCCCGGCGCCGCGCTGACCCGGGTCCGTCCCGACGCGAGGGCGAGGTGAACGGCCTCAGCGCTCGCCGGCGGGTGCGTTGCGGGCCCAGCTCTCGAACTCGACTTGCACGGCGTCAAAGAAACCCGTTTTCCCCCGCGTGTAGTCGTCGTAGTCGGGCTTGCCCGTCTCCCGCTCGCTCAGTTGGCGTTTGACCGCCTCGTATCGAGCCCTCTGGTCGGGGTGTGCCCGCAGCCAGTCACGGAACCACACCGTGTACAGGCCCCAGGGGGAGTCCGCTCGGCGCACATGCAGGATCGCCTGCTCGCCCTGGTGCCAGAACAGGGACTTCTCCCACACCAGGGGCTCCGCGGCGAGAGAGCCCCTCGGCACGTCGCGGTACACGCCCGGCGAATCGGGGCGTGATCCTCGCGCTCGCTCATATCCGAGCGGAGCGAGGCGCGCGATGAGGTCGGGATCGGCGGGAAGCGGCGAGATCCGCACCTGCAGGTCGACGAGCGGCTTGGCCGGGAGGCCAGGCACCGAGGTGGAGCCGATGTGATCGAGCGCGGCGTCCGCCGCGCCCTGCAGGCCCTCCAGGGCGCTCCTCACTCCTCCGAGCAGGCGGAACGCTGTCCTGGCCCACTCGGGGTCGTAGTCAGCGAGTGCGGCGGGGTTCCTCGGCTTGCTCACGCGGTCGAAGGTAATCCCGCCCGCCGCCGGGGGCAAAGTCGGACAGCCGATCAGAGGTTGAGCAGCTCCAGCGCCGCCATCGCGGCGTTGTGCCCGCCGATCCCGCTGACTGCCCCGCCGCGCTGGGCGCTCGACCCGCACACCAGGATGCGGGGATGCTCCGTGGCCACGCCCCAGCGCTCGGCGGGGCTGGTGGGCTCGGCTTCGAGCCAGGGCCACGACAGCGGACCGTGGAAGATGTCGCCGCCTGACATCGCCAGGTCGTCCTCGAGATCGGCCGTGGTGCGCGCCTCGATGCACGGCTGGCCGTCCGCCGTCTCGTAGATGCAGTCGGCGAGCGGCTCGGCGAGCACCGAATCCACACTGCGTTGTGCGGCGCCCAAGAGTTCGACACGGGCGGCCGCCGCATCCTTGCCGGCGAGGAGACGGTGCGGCACCTGAAGACCGAAAAGCGTGAGCGTCTGCGCCCCCTGGGCTTGCAGCTCGGGGCCCAGGATCGACGGATCCGTCAGCGAGTGGCAGTAGATCTCCGCAGGCATAGGCTCGGGAACGACGCCGGCCACCGCCGAGGCGTACGCCGCGTCGAGCTGAGTCATGGTCTCGTTGACGTGGAATGTACCCGCGAACGCTGCTTCAGGCCGCACGTTCTCGTCACGCAGCCTCGGCAGGCGTCGCAACAGCATGTTGACCTTGACCTGGGCGCCCTCGGCCTGCGCCGCCGCATCCACGTCGGCGCCGCCGTCCCGGAGGAGGCGCACGAGCACGTCGTGTCCGACACCGCTGAGGACGACGCGTCCGCGGAGGTTCTCGCCCTTCCGGTCATCGACGTGGACATCGCCGTCGGGGGTGATGGCAGTGACGCGGGCGCCGGTTCGCACCTCGGCGCCGGCCACGCGAGCGGCTCGCTCAAGCTCGTCGCTCACGCGCCCCATCCCGCCCACCGGCACGTCCCAGTCGCCCGTTCCGCCTCCGATCACGTGATACAGGAAGCAGCGGTTCTGGCGCAGCGATGGGTCATCCGCCGCCGCGAAGGTTCCGATGAGGCCGTCGGTGAGGGCGACGCCCCGCGCGATATCGGTCTCGAGCGATGACCGCAGCGTCAGCCCGAGGGGCTTGTCGACCATGTCGCTCCACAGTGCGTCGTCGTCCACGCGCTGCTGCACCTCGGCGGTGGTCGGCAGGGGCTCCGTCATGGTCGGGAAGATCGCCCGCGCCAGCGGTGAGATGCGCCCGTAGAACGCCGCGAAGCGTTCCGCTTCGGCGGCATCGCCCGAGGTGCGGAGGAAGGATGCGGCGGTGGACTCGTGGTCGGCGGTGTCGACCAGGATGCCGCGCGACGGGTCGGCCGGATCGGGGGTGTAGGAGGAATACCGGCGGCGGCGGAGGTCGATGTCGAGCTTCAGGTCACGGATGATCTGCCGGGGGAGCAGGCTCACGAGGTAGGAATACCGCGACAGCCGGGCGTCGATTCCCTCCCATGGGCGCTCCGACACGGCAGCGCCGCCGACGTGTTGGAGCTGCTCGACCACCACGACGCTGGCTCCCGCCCGGGCGAGGTACGCGGCGGCCACCAGCGCGTTGTGGCCGCCCCCGACGATGACGACGTCATGCGTATGGCCCGGGATGCGCGCGCTCATGCGTCTACGGTAGCCGGGGCGCCCGCGGCCGCCGCTAGCGTGGAGTCATGACCCTCACCGCAGATCTGCTGGAGCTCGCCACCGAGATCGCCCGGGAGGCGGGCCGGCTCGCGCAGACCCGGCGAGCGGAGGGCGTCACGGTGGCTGCGACGAAGTCGGCGCTGGCCGACATCGTCACGGAGGCCGACCGCGAGGTGGAGGCGCTCATCCAGTCGCGGTTGCGCGCGGCTCGCCCCGCTGACGGCTTCCTCGGGGAGGAATCGGGCGGTCGCGCCCGTGAGTCGGAGATCACGTGGGTGGTCGACCCCATCGACGGGACGGTCAACTACGCGTACGGCCTCCCCGCGTACGCGGTCAGCATCGCCGCCGTCGGAGGGGATCCCGATCCGGAGACGTGGACGGCGCGCGTCGGTGTCGTGTACTCGCCTCCGACGGAAGAGCTCTTCTCCGCATCGCTGAACGGTGGAGCCTGGCTCGGGGAGCAGCGGTTGCGCGTGAACGCCGACGTCGGCCCGGCCGGAGCCCTCATCGGCACCGGTTTCGGGTACGACCCCAGCACCCACGCCGCCGCATTGGATCAGATCGCGCGGGTCATGCCTCTCGCACGGGACCTTCGTCGGGGTGGCGCAGCCTCCCTCGATCTCGCCTCCGTGGCCGCGGGACGCCTCGACGCGTACTACGAACGGGGGCTGCAACCGTGGGATCACGCTGCCGGAGCGCTGCTCGTTCGCGAGGCCGGAGGCCTGGTTTCCGGGGCTCCCGGGGGTCGCCCCGGCCGGGGCATGACGATTGCTGCGTCGCCGGGCGTCTTCAACGCGCTGTCCGAGGTGCTCGACTATTGACCCGTGCCGGGGCGGCCCTGCACATGGCTTTCTCAGTCGCCGCGAGGTAGTGTTTATCCGATCGTTACCTTTACCGCCCGAACGGTGGGGGTGGCCAACGCTGTACTGACCGATGCCGTCGCGCCTTCGCGACACGACCCGGAAGCCACTACGTCTTGACCGACTCCCGCCCGGCTGCGCCTGCCTCCCCACGGTGGACCAGCCCGACTCCTGACGCGCCAGCGAACGGAGCCCCTCCGCTGACGCGTGCAGAACTGCGACGACGCGCCCAAGCGCAAGCCGCGGCGGCCGTGAGTCCGGAGTTGCCGGCGGCCCGCGAGGTCCGGGGGCGACCTCTGACCGAGACCATCGGGTCGACGGATGCGATCGAGCTGACGGTCGCTGTCGAGGACCTGCCCGACCTGGCTCCTGAAGCCCTCGCGCTTCCCGCCCTGCCCGCCGAGGTGGCCCTCGTCGTCGAGACGACCGCCGCGGCGGTGGAGACGACTCCGGTCGCTCTTCCGACGTCGCCGATCGCGTTGCCCCAGGTGCGCGCGCGCCGGACACCGCCCGCCGCTCCTGCCCCGGTGGACGAGTCGCTGGCGGATGAGGATGACCGCGATTTCGTCGACGACGTCCACGCCGCCGCCGAGCGTTCCTCGCCGGGCGAGGATGGCGCGTTCGATGAGTTCGAGGCTGCCGCCCGGCTGTTCGCGTTCACCGGTGAGACGCCCGTGCAGGTGGCCGCAGCTGCGCTGCGAGACGAGGAAGAAGAGGCGCCCGCCGTCTCCGAGGGAGCGCAGCATCGCCGGGGTTCGTCGTTCCGGCGGGCGGCCGCCGCATCCTTCTCGGTCGGGATCATCGGCGTCGTCGGTCTCCTCACCGTCGGGCTGACCACGCCGGCCGAGGCCGTCGCGGCTGTGCAAGGCGGAACGGCAAATCTCAGCACGCTGGCCGCAGGCGCTGTCGCCGCGGAGGACGAAGAGATCCAGGTGTACGTCGCGCCTGCTGAAGTGAAGAACGAGGGCGTCGAGCGCCTCGACCACTTCACCACCACCACGTTCGCGGAGATCGCCGCGGAATCCGGCATCTCCAACTTCTCCAGCTTCTTCGTCAACGACCCGACCTCGGCGATCCAGTGGCCGTTCGCGGTGGGCGTGCCCATCACCTACGGATACGGCATGCGCTCCGGCCGGATGCACGAGGGCATCGACTTCGTGCCAGGGGCAGGGGCGCCGGTCCAGGCGATCGCCGATGGAACAGTGCGGATCGCGACGGAGTCGGGCGGCGCCTTCGGGGTGACGGTCGTCATCGACCACGTCGTCGACGGCGAGCTGATCTCCAGCCGCTACGCGCACCTGCAGTACGGCTCCCTTCAGGTCGAGCCCGGCCAGCAGGTCACCGTCGGCACCTTCATCGGCCGCACAGGAAACACCGGTCGCTCATTCGGCGCGCACACGCACTTCGAACTGCTGGCCGGCGGAACGAGCGCGGTGGACCCGCTGCCGTGGCTGCGTCAGCACGCGGGCGGCTGACCGGCGTCAAGCGAGGCCCAGCGCTCTGGTATTCTCGTTGAGTTGCCCGGGGAACGCCGGGCGCGCCCCGATAGCTCAGTGGTAGAGCACTTCCATGGTAAGGAAGGGGTCGTCAGTTCAATCCTGACTCGGGGCTCGAAGCATCCATGCGGATGCGTCGCGGCAGGGTAGCTCAGTTGGTGAGAGCGCACGACTCATAATCGTGAGGTCGCGGGTTCAAGCCCCGCTCCTGCTACAACGAGAAAAGCTTGGTTGAGCGGCTTTTCGACCTTGTTAAAATCGCGCACAGCGAAGCCAAGTCGGTAGTCTGCCCACATTTGCCCACACTTGGCCTCGTCCTCGACGGGGCGCAGAGGGCAACTCGCCCGAACGTGGGGCCCAACGCAGATTAGCGCCCGGCGATTGCGCTGGTCGCCACGACGGGATCATCACCCTGACGGGCCACGCCCGTTCGCGAAAAGCTCGCCCGCATCACGGTCGAGAGCATCCGAGACAGCGTTCAAGTCCTCGTCGAAGAGCTCGGCGTACACGTCGAGTGTCGTGGCCGCAGACGCGTGGCCGAGCATCCGCTGGACTGCTTTCACGTTGGCGCCGGCCGAGACCGCGAGGCTAGGAGCGGCGTGACGCAGGTCGTGGGGAGTGACAACCGGGGACGCCGGGTGTGCGGCGCGGACTCTCGCGGCTCGTCGGGCGCATGGCTTGTAGCGATTGCGCGAGATGACCGCCAGCACGACGCCATCCGTAGACGTGGAGCCCACGAGGTACACACGACCCTCGCTACCGTGACTCTCGCGTTTCACGGCGGCATCGACATGATCGGGGGAGAACAACTCGTCGCAGCCTACGCACTGCTCGAGCGCGGAGGGACGGTCATCGCACTCGGACACGCCGCCGCAGCGAGCGAGCACTTCTCCTACGGGGCGTTCGTCGCGGACCCCACGACGGCGGACCGCTCCATCACGAGCTTCTTCCTCGGAACCGAGCCGGACCGGGCGGTCGAGCTGCGGTACCTCGTGGCGGACAGGGAATTGCTGCTCGGCCCGATCCACGTCAGAGGGTGGACCGAACTGCCGGAGCTTCGCGGGTCAGGATGGGCTCGTCTATAGCGCAGCTGCGACGTCGCGCTAGGCGCGGGGAAGCACGACCGCGGCCATGATGACGTTGTTGACGATGGTGGCGGCGACAGTGCGCGCGACAGCCTGAGCCGCAGCGCCGGCACCCCAGTTGCCGTTCTTCAGTGCCTCAGCGCGGGCGATGACCGGCGAGGTCCAGGGGATGTCACGGTCGAACTGAGGCAGCGTTCCGCTGCCGTACAGAAGCGCGGCGAGCGCTGCGACGCGGGGAGTGGGTTCCGCTCCGTCGACAAGGACGGCACGGACGTCGGCGAGCAGTGCAGCGCGGTGTTCGTTGTCGCCCTCCTCGAGTGCTGTGAAGCGGAACAGACCGAGCGCCTTCCGGGCGCTGCGACGGAGATCCCCACGCCCGACGAGGCGGTCCAGCAGCGGTTCCCGCAAGGTCGGGCCTGTCGCGGCGAGCACGGTCTGCACACCCTTCGGCTTATCCGCGACGTACTCCCAACTCAAGCGGAGGAGTTGGTCAGACGGAGGGTTGTCGGTGACAGCCTCTACGGTCGTCGTTCCGAGCAGGCCGGTGCCCGTGCTCACGTGGCCTCCGAGTGCGAGGTCGGCGAGCACCGCCCCTGCGAGCACATAGTAGAGAGTGCCCTCTCCGGCGATGTTTCCCGTACCGGCCTCGGAACCGGGTTCGGGCCTGAAGAGAAGCAGGAGAAGGTCCTCCGCCAGTGTTGGCGTCTCAAGCCCCGCAGTCGCCTTCGGCTCCTCGGCCGGAGTGGAAGACGAATCCTCGAAATGTGTGGTCATGGTTTTTCCGTTCTCGCTTCTCGATTCGGTGACACCACAGGAGCGGGCAGTGCCGTGACCCGATCTAGCTAAGGCCGTGTTGTCGGGACAGGGTCAAGTCCGTGGCGTGGGCTCGCCGCCCGTCTGTCCACCCCGCGCGCGGATGGCTCGCGCCTGCGGATCCGTCGGCTCATCGCTGTGGGGCTTCCGCTGGAGCGGGTACACCTGATCGTGACGGCCACATCCGAGGGCACACCCGCTGCGCAGTCGTGACCGCGCAAGCCTCTTCGATCACGGAAGCGACGCCGCTCTACGACCCGGGTCATCAGGCACTTCAGGTTCTGTTCTCAGACCCGGAGGTTCGACAGCTCGAGGGTGATGTCGGCCTGCTGCGCGGCAACTCGGGATGACCGTCTTCTCGATCGTCTTCGCAGGGAGCTTGCCGACCCGCGCCGTCTCGAGTCCCTCGCACTCATGGCCGGTCAGTTGCGGGAGGTGACCAACGACTCGTCCGAGGACGAACGCGTCGCTGTCATTGCGACGTTACGGGCCGGCGCGTCCGGGATCGACGATGTGCGCATCGGGGATCCGGCGCTTCGCGCTCTTCCCGAGGACTACATCACCCGCTCATTCGATCCAGCGCAACTCGATGTGATGCGGCGAGCCATTCCCCACTGAGCCCCGCGATCATCCGGGCTTGACCCTGTCACGAGGACAACGTTCATGGTGGACAGGTGAGAATCACCATCGCCTATTTGAGCTCCTACTTCCTGTCAGTGCTGGCCAACTCCATCGCGGCGGTCGCACTGCCGCTGATCATCCTGACCACGACCGGCAGTGCTCTGGGCGCGGGGACAGTCGCCGTCACCACTGCGATCCCAGCGCTCCTCGCGGGCGTGCTGATGGGGGTCGTCATCGACCGGGTCAATCGGCGTACGTCGTCGATCGTCACCGACGTGATTTCCGGAGCCGCCGTGGCCGCCTTGCCGCTGATTGCTCTGTTCACCGAACTGAACCTGGCTCTGTTCATCATCTTCGGTGTGATCGGTGCACTCGGCGACATCCCGGGGATGACAGCACGGGAGACACTGCTGCCGGCTGTCGTCCGTGCAAGCTCGTTCCCGTCCGAGCGTGTGATCGGCATCAGAGAGAGTCTCGGTGCGATTGGACTCGTGCTGGGGCCGGCGCTTGCCGGCACCCTGATCGCACTCGGCGGCGGGACCACGGTCCTGTGGGTCACCGCGGGATTCTCACTGGCGGCCGCGGCCGTTACCGTCTTCATTCCCCATCGGCTGGGTGCACACGACGCAATTGGTCGCGCTTCGAGCCGGTTCGGTTGGGCGGAACTCCGAGAGGGTTGGTCGACCCTTTTCCGAAGCCCGTTCCTCATGATGCTTGTGGCGATGACCTTCATGGCCGGCATCGTCTTGTCCTCGTTCCAGGGTCTGATCCTGCCGGTGTACTTCACGGAGCTCGGTCAGACCCCGGTTCTCGGCTTCGTACTCAGCGCTCTTGCCGTCGGCCTCCTAGCGGGCAGTGGCATTTATGCCATCTTCGCTCAGCGCGGACGTGGCCGTCGTGCGTGGCTCAGCACCGGATTGATCGGCGCCACCGTGGGCCTGGCCATCATGGCCACTCTTGCCAACGTGCCGATCGTGCTCATCGGTGCGTTCCTGACCGGTCTGGCGAGCGGACTGTTCACCAGCCTCATGGGAGTACTCATGCTCGAGCGCATCCCCGACGGAGTTCGCGGCCGTGTGCTCGGCACCCAGAACGCCGTGATGACCATCGCACCACCGCTAGGGGTCATGATCGCCGCCATCATCACCGAGACCACCACAACGGGAGTCGCCGCAATCGCGGCCGCCAGTATCTGGGGAATCATGACCATTGGCGTACTGGTGTCCAAGCCGCTCAGAAACCTCGCTCCGTTACCAGAGGATCCGCTGCTCCCCGTCGACGATCAAGGTCCCGAGGGACTGGGCCGAACCCGACCGTAGACGAAGCTCCACGCCGCCCCCGGCGCGTGAACCAGGGCGAAGAGAACGGGTGTGACGAGGAGCGCGATCGCGAACCCTAAGCGCGCGTCGGCGAAAGGACGCCCAGAAGATCGTCCAGATGGGGAGGACGACGACGGCGGCGCGGCCCAGGGGGTGCCAGCGGAAGCGACCGGCGATCGTCGAGAGCCATCCCGGCCGCACCCCGAGGAACGCCCACTCGAGGGGGCCCCACGCGGGGATCATGAGAGCGATGAGAAGGTTGCCGCCGGCCCACAGCCCGAACGTCACAGCCGGGTTCGACGGGTCCATCGCGGGGAGGTCAATGGCGGCATCGATCGCGGCGGCGACGGGAGCCGCGAGACGAAAGACCGCGGCGGCGAACACGGCGAGTGCCGACACAGCCGCGGCGACACGGCGCCAGGCGTTTCACGGGCCGTGGAGCCCTCGGGCGGAGTCGTCGGTCTGCTGGTGCGGCGCGAGCGGGGTTGCGGCGTTGAGAAGGCGGCGTAGAGCGTTGCAGCGTAGACAACATCCCAGTCGGCCGCCACTACATCTGCGACTGGATTGATCGAACGGTCAGCGGGCTGCGCATCCCGGCTGCGGATCGTCAGTCAACCGCCGAATGATCGGCGATGGAGTCGGCAGGATCTCCCGGAAACCTCCTGTCTGAGGCGCTGCGCGCCTCGGACAAGCGGTGCCTGCATGTGTGCCGACAGACGCCATCCGTCCCGCGCGCGCAACTGCTACAGGTAGGTTTCCGTCGAACACAGAAGCGTGAAGTACGGCTCTGTCTGTTCCCTTCACAAGGCACCGGATTCCCGGTGCCTTTTCCATGCCCGGCGCGTCACGCCGTGCAACCTCCGGCCGATCTCGGCGAAAGCCACTAATTTACCGAGCGGTATGGTTTACTGGTCGCCATTCCGCACTGCAATCGGGGGATGCGGGCCTCGCACGCCCGGCTCCACAGCGTCAAAAGCAACAACCCTGCAAGGAGAACACCGGACGATCCACATCGCTCATCGAAAGGACACCGCACATGGCAACAGTGAACGATTCCTACGAGCTCGCGCGTCGGCGCGTGATTGCAAAGACGATCTTCAAGTGGGTCGTGGCCGCTTGGGTACTCCTTGCGGTGGTTCAGATCGCGATCTGGTACTTCACGACACCGGGCGGCTACTTCTGGCCGGTGTGGCCCATCCTGGGGACCCTGGTCGCGGTCGTCGTGTGGGGCGTTTTCACTTATGGCCGCCGCCCCGCCGATGTCTCGGAGAGCCGCATTCAGGCCGAACTTGCCCGCATGCGGGGCGGCAACTGACGGGGCGTTCTCTGGATCTCTGAGGGCACGATGCCCCGGAGGCCTCCTACGGGCACCAGTTCGACAGTGCGACGTCGACGACCTCGTCGAGCTCGTCCCGCCCCACGTCGCTGGCGGCCTGAACGGCGATGCCGAACCCGACGGTGACGATATATCGAGCGAGGCGTGCGGGATCGGCGTCGCGGGGGAGGTCCCCTTCCAGGATGGCCCGCCGAAAGCGCTCCTCCAGATCCGTATTCGCCTCGTTGCGCCACCCCACGAGCACGTCGTGGGCCGGTTTTCCTTCGTCGCCCGTGGCCAAGGCTCCCTGAACACCCATGCACCCGGGCGGAAATGCGGGGCCGGTGGCCGTCATGACCGCGCCCCGCAAGAGCTCCTCGGCCACCTCGCGCGCCGTCGGCCGCTGCATCGCATGCTCCACGTACGACCCCGGACCGTGGGTATACCGCTCGAAGGCCCTGCGGAACAGCTGCTCCTTGTTGCCGAACGCTGCGTACATGCTCGGCTTGCTGATACCCATCGCACCCGTTAAGTCGGTGATGCTCGTACCCTCGTAACCCTGCGCCCAGAAAAGGGTTACCGCGCGGTCGAGAGCCTCGTCTGCATCGAACTCTCTGGGCCGCCCGGTCCGACCACCGCGCGAGTCGCTCATGACAATATTCTAACGAGTTGGTACCGATCGGTAGGTGACGTCGACACCGGCTTCAGCTCACGCGCAGCCACACCGTGGTCGCCCCCGGGAGTTCGCCGGCCGGGAGGGGTCCGCTCGCGAGCAGGACATCGCCACCGGGCAACGGCACGGACTCGGCGCCGAAGTTCGTGACGATCATCCATCCGCCTGGTCGAGTGAAGCCGAGAACCTCGCCGCGGGAGAGATCCTCGTTCCACTCCAGCGTCTCGGCCGTCTGCAGTCGGTGGCGCAGACGCAGAGCGTCGCGGTAGAGGCTGAGGGTCGATTCGGGATCGTGCTCCTGCGCCTCGACGGAGACGTCGCCGAACCACGTCGGCTGAGGCAGGTGGGCGCCGTTCTCGCCGAAGCCGAACGACGACCCGGTGGTCTTCCACGGCAGGGGGACGCGGCATCCGTCGCGTCCCAGCCCGTCGAAGCTCCACTCCGGCTGATTCACCGAGCGGTGATAAGCGGGATCCTGCCGAGCCTCGGCGGGGAGGTCGCCGACTTCGTGAAGGCCGAGTTCCTCGCCCTGGTACAGGTAAGCCGACCCGGGGAGGGCGAGCACGAACAGCGTCGCGGCACGTGCCCGGCGCAGACCGAGGTCGAGATCGACACCGTCACGGGTTGCGCCGGCGAGCATCCATTCGGTCCCCTGCTTCACGTCGCGGCCGTCCAGGGGAGGAAGCCCGTAACGCGTCGCATGGCGGGTCACATCGTGGTTGGAGAGCACCCACGTCGAGGACGAGCCGGTGATGAGAGACTGCGCAAGGTTTTCGGCGACGATGGTGCGGAACTGTGCCGCGTCGAAGTCGGCCGTGAGGAGGTCGAAGTTGAAAGCCTGGCCGAGACTCGTCGGTGCCGCGTACTTCGCGCGCCGCTCGGCGGAGTCGACCCAGGCTTCAGCGACGGCGGTCCGGGGCGGGTCGTATTCGTTGAACAGAGCGCGCCACTCGGCGTAGACCTCGTGCACCTCATCCCGGTCGAGGAGGGGATGGCGACCGGAGGCGGGATCGAGCAGGTCCAGGTCGGCCTGAGCGGGGAGGGGGTCGAGCAGCTCCTTGACGAGCATGTGCGCCACGTCGATGCGGAAGCCGTCGACGCCGCGGTCGGACCAAAAGCGCAGCGTCGTCAGGAAATCGTCGCGCACCTCGGGGTTGTCCCAGTTGAAGTCGGGCTGTTCCTTCGCGAAGGAGTGCAGATACCACTGCCCGTCGCCGACCGGCTCCCATGCGAGCCCGCCGAAGACCGACGTCCAGTCGGCCGGGGGGAGTTCACCGTTCTCCCCGGCCCCGTCGCGGAAGAGGTACCGGTCGCGTGCGGGACTGTCGCGCCCGGATTCGAGTGCCTCACGGAACCACGGGTGCTCGTTCGAGGAGTGGTTGGGCACGATGTCAACGATGACGCGGATGCCCGCATCATGCAGCGCCGACATCATCTCGTCGAACTGGGCGAGCGTGCCGATTCGCGGGTCGACGTCGCGGTAGTCGGCCACGTCGTATCCGCCGTCGGCCAGGGCGGAGGGGTAGAACGGGCTCAGCCACACCGCGTCGACGCCGAGGTCACGGAGGTACGGCACGCGCGAGATGATGCCGCCCAGGTCGCCGATGCCGTCGCCGTTCGCATCGGCGAACGAGCGCGGATAGATCTGGTAGACGGCGGCTTGGCGCCACCACGAGGCGGCGGGGGCGACGACGGATTCAGCTGCCATCGGTCTCTCCTTCGAAGCGGGAGGGCAGGGCGGGGCGCGTGCCCTGCTCCCGTGCGGTCGGTCGGTCAGCCCTTGAGGGCGCCCTGGGTCACGCCCTCCATCACCCAGCGTTGGGCGAAGAGGTAGGCGATGATCGCCGGTGCCATGGCCATCAGGTATGACGCGAAAGCGACGTTGTACTCGCTGCTGAACTGCGTCTGGAAGAGGTACTGACGCACGGGCAGCGTCTGCAGGTTCGCGTCGGAGATGATGAGCGACGGCATCATGAAGTCGTTCCAGGCGTAGAGGAACGCGAAGATGCCGACTGTTGCGCTCATCGGCGCCAGGAGCGGGAAGATCAGGCTCCAGAAGGTCTGCCACGTCGACGCACCGTCGATTCGCGCGCTCTCCTCCAACTCGATGGGGATGGAGCGCAAGAACGCCGTGAACAGCAGCACGCTGAAGCTGAGCTGGAACATCGTCGCCAGGATGATGACGCCGAACGGGTTGTCGAGGCCGAAGCGGCCGGTGAGTTGGATCTGCGGGAGCGCCACGACCGGGAACGGAATGAACATCGCCCCCAGCAGGTAGAAGAACGACCAGCGGAAGACCCGCCGATCCCAGTTGCGCACGATCGCGTACGACGCGAAAGCGGCGAGGAGGATGGTGGCGACGACGGTTCCGACGGTCACCAGCAACGACATCGCGAAACCGACGGGGAATCTGGTGAGCTGCCAGGCGTCGATGAAGCCCTGGATGCTGAAGGGCATCGGCAGCGAGAACGCATTGCCGTCGACGGCCTGGCCGCCTGTCTTGAACGACATCGAGATGGTGACGTACAGCGGCAGGAGGACGGTGACGGCGCAGAGGAGCAGGATGACGGTGCCCGACCAGCTGACGCGTTCCCCCTTGCCGCTTCGGCGCGCGCCGGATGGGGGAACCACGATGTTCTTGGTGCTCGCTGCGGTGGCGGTGTCCGTGGTCATCAGAGGGCGTTCCTTCCGCGCGTCACCGAGAGTTGGCCGATGGCGATGACGACGGTGATGATGAAGAACAGCGTCGCCGTGGCCATCTGGTAGGCGTAGTCGCCGGTCTGGAAGCCCCGGATGATCGTCATGGCGATGCTGCGGGTCGCCGTGCCCGGCCCACCGTTGGTGAGGCCGATGATGATGTCGTAGGCGTTCAGGAAGTTCTTGAAGCCGAGGATCACGTTGATCACGACGTACCCGGCCACCAGCGGCAGCGTGATGCGCAGCAGCTGCTGCGGCTTCGAGGCGCCGTCGATGTCGGCCGCCTCGTAGACCTCGCCGGGGATCGAAAGGAGCCCGGCGATGTAGATGAGGAGCGTGCCGGGGATCGACTGCCACGCGGTCACGATCACGATCCCGATCCAGGCGAGGTCGGGATTGGCCAGGATGCTCTCCTGCAGGGCGGGGATGCCGAGGGCGGACCCGATGGCCGGCAGGGAGTTCTGGAAGAGGAACTGGAAGACGTACGCGATGATGATGCCGGAGACGACCATGGGGATCACGAAGATCGCCCGGAGCCCGACCTTGAACCGTATGCGGGAGGTCAGCCCCACCGCGAGCAGGAACGCGGCGATGTTCACGACGATCACCGTCACCAGCGAGAACCCGAAGGTGAACAGGAAGCTCCCCAGAATGGCCGGGTCGCTGAACGCGGCGACGTAGTTGGTGAAGCCGATGAATTTCCAGTCGCCCAGGCCGATGGAGTCGGTGAAGCTGAAGAAGATGCCGATGATGCCGGGGACGGTGATCGCGAGGGTGAACAGGATCACCGGCGGGAGCAGGAAGAGGTAGTAGATCGGCTCGACCCGCTTGCGGCTGTGGCGCACCTGGGGGTCGCCGCCGGTCACGATCGTTGCGGTGGCGCTCATCCTGCCGTCTCCTCTGTCGATACCGCCGGCTGGCGGAACGCCAGTCGGGCCCAGTCGGCGTCCATCGTCCGCAGGAGGCGCAGGGGATCCGTGCCCAAGACCAGCGCTTGCGCGTAGTTCTCGGTCGGAATCGCCCGCGGAATGAGGACGCCCGGGCCCTGGTATACGGCGCCCTCGTTGTAATAGGCGATCATCCCCTCGATCCGGGGGTCGCTGGGGTCTTCGCCAGAGGTGGTCGGCACGAATCCGAGTTGCGACTCGTTGTACGCCTGGATGATGTCGGGGTGGAAGAGGTACTCCAGGAAGTCGAAGGCGCCCTCTTTGTTGGATGCCTCGTCGGGAATGAGCGTGACCAGGTCCATGTTGACGCGCACCTTGAGGTCGGCGGGGTCCTCGGTCATGGGCAGTGGGAAGGTGCCGAGTTCGAGGTCGGGTGACGTCTTGGCGATCTCGCTGAAAGCCCACGGACCCTGCATGTACATGGCGCCCTCGCCCTGCGCGAAGGCGACGTTTCCGGTGTCGTAGTTGCGGCCGTTGGCATTGGGCTGCGTGTACTCGCTGGCGAGGAGCTGCATCTTCTCGATCGGCTCGAGGAAGTCCTTCTGGAACGACACCGGGGAGTCGGGCCCGACGTCGGCGCCCTGGGCGGCGAGCTCGTCGAAGAATTCGAGAGGGTCGATCGCACCGCCGATGCTGTAGTCGAACCAGCCCTGGTTGACGGTCCACGCGTCGGCGAACGTGCCGTAGAACGGCGAGATCCCCGCCGCCATCAGCGTGTCGCATACCTCGATGAGTTCGCTCCAGGTCTGCGGCACCTCGAGGTCGTGCTCGGCGAAGATCTCCTTGTTGTAGATGACCGACGCGCCCATGACCGAGTACGGCAGGCCGGTGATCCGACCTTCGCAGACGCCGTACTGCTCGAGGAGTTCCTGCATCTCGGGGCGGATGGTGCTCGCCGCTTCGGTGTCGGACAAATCGGCCAGCGCGCACCGCTGGACGAAGCGCGACACCTCGTGGTTGTAGTTCGCCAGCATGAGGTCGGGCGGGTTCCCTCGGACGAAGCTGGCCGCAATCGGGTCAGGGCCCGATGTGTCCATGTTCACGCGGAACTCGTCCTGTGAGGCGTTGTAGTCCGCCACGACTTCCTGCATGAAGTCGATCGCCTCACGTTTGTTGAAGGTGAAGTGGACGCTCTGCGTTCCCGAACCGGCGCCCGTGCTGCACCCGGCAAGCAGCGATGCGGTCAATACGGCGGTGAGACCCGCCGCGGCCAGGCGCACCGTGCGCCTCGTTCTTCCAGACATCCTTGTCCTTCCCAACGACCATCGACTTAGATTTGGGCACTAAATCTAGTGAGTGCATCTAAACGACGGGACCACTGTCTCACCCGGGGCCGGACGCGTCAACCTTGTATCGTCGGGTACATGGGTCTAGGGTCAGCGAGCTCCCCGCAGCTGCTGAGGCGCATGAACTCGGGGGCAGTGATGCGGTTCGCGCTGCGTTCCTCCGAGTTCACGGCGGCCGAGGCGATGGAGGCGACGGCGCTGACACGGTCGACCGTTCTGGGCGTGTGCGACGATCTCGTCGCGGCGGGATGGCTGAAGGAGATCGCCGACAGCAGAGCCGCGGGCCTCACCAGCAAGGGACGACCGGCGCGGCGCTACTGCCTCCGCGAGGAGGCCGGCATCGTGGCCGGTATCGATGCGGGGGAGCATCGCTACACGGCCGCCGTCGCCACCCTGCGTGGGCGCATGCTCGCCACGCGCACCGCCATCCCCCCACCCTTCGTCGGGCCGGCGGGTGCGGAGGCCGAGGGCGGGCCTTCTGCTGCGGCCGGACGTCGCGATCTCGCGGCCACCCTGCTCCACGAGACGGTGCGCGCTGCCGGAAGGGAACCGACCGACGTGCTCCTCTGCGTCGTCGGCGTGCCGGCGCCCGTGGACTCTGCGGGACGATCCCCGAGGGGCGATCACGACTTCTGGATGATGATGAACCCGGGTTTCGACGGGCTCCTCGACGGCGCTGCGGTGATCGTCGAGAACGACGCGAATCTCGCGGCCGTTGCGGAGCAGACGCAGGGGGGACGGGCGCGCATCGACAACGTGGCGACCGTGCTCTCGGGGGAGCGCCTGGGCGCTGGTGTCATCGTGGACGGCCGGCTCCTGCGTGGCGCGCGGGGAGGCGCGGGTGAGATGCGGTTACTCAACATCGTGGAGGGCGCGGGATCTCCGGAGGGGATCGGCGCCCTCGCGCGCATCTGGGCGCAAGCGGCGGTGCGAGACGGCGCCGATACCGTCCTCCGATCAGTCGGCACCGCGGACATCTCCGCAGAGGACGTGTTCTGCGCCGCGGGCGTCGGAGATCCTCTCGCGTGCGACATCATCTCCCGCCTGGGATCACGCGTCGCGCGGGTGGTCGTCGTGCTGGCGAGCCTTCTCGACATCGATCGCGTCGTGATCGCGGGGGCGATCGCCGAGGCGGTCGAGCCGGTCCTCGTTCACGCTCGGCGCGTCCTGGAGGACGAGTTCCCCTCTCCCGCGCCCGAGGTGGTCGCGAGTTCGCTCGGTAGTGACGTCGTCGTGCTCGGCGCTGTCGAGTCGGCCCTGTCCCGCGTACGCGAGGCCCCGCTGGCCTTCACGCCACGCACTCGTGCCGTCGCCTGAGCATTCCGTGCGGCGGGACCCGTTCCCCTAAGCTGTGCGCATGATTTCACCGCGCGTCCACCCGCCCGCATCGAGGGTGGGCGTGGTGACCGGCGCGCTGGCGTTCGTGCTCCTGATCACCTCATGTGCGCCATCGACACCCGCCCCGTCGACGAGTTCCGCGGATCCCAGCCCGTCCGCCAGTGCGGAGGCGCCGAACACCGAAGCTGAAGTGGCCACGGCCACAGCGACGCTGAAGGATGGCACCGTCGACGTCATCGTCCGATCCCTGGAGAGGGATGACAACGGAACGACGATGACGCTGCGCGCCGCCTTCGTGCCGCACTTCGGCAAGGAAGGCGAGAGTTACACGCTGTCGTCGATAAACGGGTACATCTTCCTGCGACCGGTCCTCCTCGACCGCCAGAACCTCAAGCGGTACAGCGTGATCGAGGGAGACGGACAGCAGGAGTGGCTGACGAACACCAGCGCCGAGACGGTCGAAGGCGAACCGCTCGAGTCCTGGTTCGTCTACGCCGCGCCGGAAGACGACATCGACGAGATCACTTTCACCATCGACGAGTGGTCGATCGAGCTGCCCGATATCCCGATCGGCGGTGACCGATGAAGGTGGCGACAGCTGCGGTCGGCGTTGCCATCCTGCTCGCGGCGGGCGCCTTCGTTGACAGGGAGGACGCACCCGAGCCGACGCCCGAGCAGTTCGACGAGTCGATCATCGCGTACTCGATCGAGGGTTCCGTCGAACTGCTCGTCGAAGAGGGCGCGGACGACCAGAGCCTGACGCTCGGCTCCGATGTGCTCTTCGCCTACGGCTCCGCCGACCTGGACACCAGCGCGCAGGCCGCACTGGAGGCTCTGATCGCCGACCTCCCGGACGGGGCATCCGTCACCGTCGACGGTCACACCGATTCCCGCGGCGGTGACGCCGTCAATATCCCGCTGTCGCAGGCGCGCGCGCAAGCGGTCGCCGACGTGATCACGAGTCAGCGCGGCGACGTGACCATCGCGGTGACGGGGCACGGGTCATCCCTTCCCCTCGCCGATGAGTACCCGGGCGGCCAACCGGACTACGGCGCCATGGCGACGAACCGCCGGGTCGAGATTCGCATCGGAACCTGAGGACCCGCGCCGCATGCGGCCCGACATCCGGAGAGCGAGTCGTCGCGAGGCATCGCTCTCCGGATTGCCCGAAGGCGGGCAAGCTGAGCGGGCGCTGCGGCCTCACCGGTCGCCGAGTTCGCCGGGGTGGGTGAGTCGCCACCACTGCGTCGGCGGCTGGATGCTGCCCTCGAGTATGACGACGGCGGTGGCGGTGTTCGGCCCGGCGGTCCAGGTGAGCGTTCCCACTTCCTCGCCATCCTGATACCGGGTCGGGGTCGTCAACTCCATCGTCACGGCGATGGGTGTGTCAGACCATGTGAAGATCGATGCGCTGTCGCGAACGACCAGTCGCGCGCTCGATCCCCAGGGGGTCGACACGCGACCCACGTCATCGCCGGAAGCCGCGACGGGCACGTCGTGGAAACCCGCGCGGATGCTCTCCAGCAGCGCGATGACACTGCCGTTCACGGAGTCGCGCGAGAACCCGTCGAGCATCACTCCCGTGACGGCCAGCGGTTCGGTCGCTCCGACGTCCAACGACGCGGTGTACAGCAGGTGGAAATGATTCTCGCCCAGGTTTCCCGTCTTCAGCCCATTGATTCCGGCCACGCCGAGCAGGTCGTTCGTGTTCGCCATCCCGCCGAGGGAAGGAAGGGAGAGGGCCGGCGTTGCGGTGAGCTGCGCGATCGTGGGGTGGGATGCCGCGAGTTTTCCCAGCGTCACGAGGTCGCTGGGGGTGCTCATGTTCCGGCGGTCGATCCCTGTGGGCTCGACCATGGTCGTTCGGGTCAGGCCGTGGGCTACCAGCCACGCCCGAGCCGCGTTGACGAAGGCGCGCTGCGAGCCGAACGCCCACGTCGACACCGCCTCGGCGTAGTTGCTCGCCGACGGGATCAGCATCATCGCGAGAGCGTCGCGCTCCGACATCGAACTTCCCGTCGGCATCGCAGCGATGGTGGCGCCGAGCAGGTAGTACCTGTCGTAGAGATCATGATCGGCCTTGTCGAACGTGATCGTGGGCCCCGGGTCGTCGGGTCCGGCGAGGGGCTTGGCGTCAAGGACGACCAGCGCGGTGATGAGCTTGCTGATGCTTGCGATCGGCCGAGGTTCCTCCGCTCCGCTGGTCGCCCAGATCCCACTCGCAGCGTCGCCGAGGTACTCGTCGGCGCCCGAGATGCTGATCGCTGACGCCCCCTCGGCGGGGAGAGCGACGGTGGTCGCGGGAGGTACAGCGACCTGGGGCGTCTGCGACGACAGGACGGGAGCGCTCACGGGCGCCGTCAGCGCCCATCCGGTATAGCCCCCGACCGCGGCGACCATCACGGCGACGACGACAGCCGCGACGATCAAACCCCGGCGACGGCGGCGGCGCCGGGCCACCGGATCGAGGTCGGCGCCCCGCGGCGCGTCAGGGTCGTACTCGCCCCGCATCAGCTGCGCGAGCCCAGATATCCCGTCCGAAGAGTCGTGCTGCGTCATTGCGGGCCCCCGTCCGTAATGCTGAGCTCCATCATGCCGGACGGATGCCGGGGACACCCCCCGCGGCAGAGCCGGGTCTCCGGAACCAGGTGTGGAGCGTCTCGATGGTGCGGGAGGGGCAACCGCCCGCACGGGGATCGGCCGACTCTGCGGTGGCGTGGCGCTCGACGATTCCCACGTCCACGCCGAGCAGCGTAGGCCCGACCATGGGTCTTGCGGCAAGCCGCTGCCCCCGCGATATCCTGGGCGTGGCACGGTGATTCCCTCACCGTTCGAGCCCGGCGTCGAACGATCGGCCCGATAGATGTCCATCATCCTGGCCCTGGGCAGCGCCATCGCGTTCGGCGTCGGCGACTTCTTCGGGGGGCTCGCCAGCCGCCGCACTGCCGTCACGGCCGTGATCGTCTGCTCTCAGCTTGTGGGGATGGCCGTCCTCGTCCCAGCGCTGGCGTTGGTGCCGGGCGATCCAGACCCGGCATCGGTGGCCTGGGGATGCGGCGCCGGACTGGCGGGCGGCGTGGCCCTCCTCCTCTTCTACCGCAGCCTCGCCGAGGGGAGCATGAGCGTGGCCGCGCCCCTGACAGCGCTGGGGAGCGCGGGAGTCCCTGTCGTGGTCGGCGCGGCTCTGGGGGAGCGTGCGTCGGTCGTGGCGCTGATCGGGATCGCCATCGCCGTCGTGGCGGCGGTCCTCGTCAGCGCGGAGGGCGGACGGCTACCGGGTCCTCGCGAACTGTTCACCAGCACATCCAGCGGCGGCGCGCTGGTCGCCGGCGCGCTCTTCGGGGTGTTCTTCGTGCTCCTGGATCAGTCGGATCCCTCCAGCGGCTTGTGGCCCTTGGTAGGGGCGCGGCTGGGCTCGATCGCGCTCATGATCGGCATCGGCCTGCGTGCCCGGCGCGCTCTCCGTCCCCATCGCGGTGCCGTCGGTGCGATCGTCATAGCCGGCGTCTGCGACATGGGTGCGAACGTGCTGTTCCTGCTGGCCACGCGCTCCGGTCTCCTCATCATCACCGCGGTGCTCGTGGCGCTGTATCCCGCGGTGACCGTGCTTCTCGCGCGCGCACGTCTGCACGAGCGAGCGCATGCCATCCAAGTCGTCGGGTTCGCCGCTGCGGCGCTCGCCGTGACTCTCATCGCGATCGGCTGATCCTGCGGCGACCGTTTAGCGGAATCCGGCGCCGAGGGAAAGGGTCGGCGACAATCCATGGCCAGCGGATACACCTGAATGATGGACCGGATTCACTACGCCGGCGATTCCATCCTCACCGGAACGGACATCGCTCACGCCCTCCTTGAATACGCGCGCGCGCTCGCACAGGTCGGTTCGTCCGACACCGTCGAGATCCCGACGGTGACCGAGGACGGTGAGCCCGGCCGCTCGGAGATTCTTGTCGGACCCGCCAGCCAGGTCATCTCCAGCCTCGAGGACCTGGAGCTCGAGGAGGTGGTGGACCGGGAGCTGGTCACACGGCTACAGGAGATGACCGAAAACCTGGAACGGTTCGGCACGTCGTCCCCCGGAGCCGCTATTCAAGGGGAGCATGAGCTACCGGTCGGCTGGTCCGACTTCGAGGACATCTGACCCGGCAGGCGGTGCGGACCGCTACTCGTCTCCGGGGATCGGGATGAGAGCGAGGTCGGTGGCGGCGGTGACGAGCAGGGAGGTCGGACGAGGTGCGCCCTCGCCAGAGTTGACCTCCAACCAGAACGCCTCGTTGGAGCGTGCCGCCGTGAGGATCTCCTCGCGCAGCTCGTCGATGTCGCGGTTGCCCACGGAATACGATTGGCCGCCGTAGACGATGTCAATACGCTTCATCGTTCGCCTGTTCTCTCGTGGACGCCGCGGCGGGCGCGGGCTCGGGGACCACGTACAGCCCGCGGGGAGAGTTCGCGGTATACATCAGCGCGTCGACCCACGCGCGGTTGAGGGCCGGAAGGCGGCCGCCGTAGTACTTGTACGTGATCACGCTGTGCGGGTGCACCCAGATGGATGTCCGGCCGTTGCCGATGCTCGCATCGTCCTTCCAACTGAAGTGGAAGGACTCCCCGCGCCGCAGCTTGGCGCCGATCACCACCTGAAGGTGAGCCAGAAGGCGGTCCTCAAAGTCCGCCTTCAGCTGACCTTCGAACAGGAACTTGCCCATTGCTTTCCCTCCACCGCGCGGGGACTCGCGTGATGAATCCGCTTTCAGCATGCCACATCGGGCGGTATCGGCGTCGGAAAGCGACTCGGACGGCCGCCCGCTACCTGCTGACGGCCACGCGCGCAACCCGGGAAACACCCCGCGCCGTGGATGCCTACTCTGGGGTTCCATGAAAGGAGCGTGAACATGATGAGCACTCCCATTCCGCCGATCTCGCCCGAGGATGAGAACCCGGCCAGCGAACTGAAGACCGACGTCGTGAACGACGTCGAGCGCGAGCACACGATCACGGGCGATGTGGTCGGTGGGGATGACGCGGACGACGATGGGCCCGACGCCACGGGGGAGGACGACGCCGAGCGGTGACGCCGGCGTCACCCGTCAGGAGACGTTTCCGGCGTGACGCGGCCCGCGCTGGCGACGCATCAGCTGGCCGATCACGCCGTGCCCAGGGCTGAAGAGGTAGACCGCGGTGAACACGATTCCCTGGACGACCACGACGAGACCCGCTGAGGACGCATCCAGCCAGTAGCTCAGGTAGATGCCCACCACGGATGACAGCGCCGACAGGATCGGCGCGATCACCAGCATCCGTCCGAACCGGTCGGTCAGGAGGTAGGCGGTGGCTCCGGGGATGATGAGCATCGCCACGACGAGGATGACGCCGACCACCTGGAGGGCCACGACAGCGGTCATCGCCAGCAGCCCGAGGAGGAGCGCGCCCAGCATCCGCGGTGACAGCCCGATGGCGAAGGCGTGGGCAGGGTCGAACGCGTAGAGCGTGAGATCGCGCCGCTTGATCACGAGGACGACGAATGCGATCGCGGCCAGCACGGCGATCTGGATGAGGTCGCCGGCGGACACCCCGAGGATGTTGCCGAAGATGATGTGGTTGAGGTCGGTCTGACTCGGGGTGACCGAGATCAGGACGAGACCCAGCGCGAACAAGGTCGTGAAGACGATGCCCATCGCAGCGTCTTCTTTCACCCGGCTGGTTCCGCGGATGAGGCCGATCAGCGCGACGGCGAGAAGCCCGAAGACGACTGCGCCGAGGGCGAAGGGCGCCCCGACGATGTAGGCGAGGACGACGCCGGGGAGTACGGCGTGAGACACCGCGTCGCCCATCAGCGACCAGCCGATCAGGACGAGCCAGCACGACAGCAGGGCGCACACGACGGCGGCGATCACCGTCGTCGCGAGAGCGCGCGTCATGAACTCGTACTGCAGCGGCTCCAGCAGCAGGTCCACCGGGTTCACCTCTGTCCTCCCCCCACGGGAGCATCCAGTCCGAAGGCCCGCGCGAGATTCTCGGGGAGGAGGGCATCGGCAACCGTCCCCTGGAACACGATGCGGTGCAGGAGCAGGATCGCATCGTCGGCCAGCGTCGGCAGGGCGTGCAGGTCGTGGGTCGACACCAGCACAGTACGGCCGTCGGCGGCGAGTTCGCGAAGGAGACGCACGATCGTGGCCTCCGACTTCTTGTCCACGCCGGCGAAGGGTTCGTCGAGGAGCAGGATGGCAGCATCCTGCGCGATGCCGCGTGCCACGAACGCACGCTTGCGCTGGCCGCCCGACAGCTGACCGATCTGCCGGTCGGCGAGGTCCGTCAGCTCCACTCGGGCGAGCGCCTCGTCCACAGCAGCGTGGTCTGCCGCGCGGGGACGTCGGGTGAGACCCATGTGGCGGTACCGGCCCATGAGGACCACGTCGCGGACCGATACGGGGAACGCCCAGTCGACGTCCTCGCTCTGCGGCACCGAGGCGATGAGCCCCTTCTTGCGAGCCGTCGTGGGGGCCTCACCTGCCACCCGGACCTGTCCGGTATCGGGCGGGATCATCCCCAGGACGGTCTTCAGCAGGGTGGACTTCCCCGCGCCGTTCATCCCGATGAGGCCCGTCACCCGCCCGGGATCCAGGGCGAGCGTCACGTTGTCGAGCGCGACCACCTCGCCGTAACGGACGGTCGCGTCGACGACGGAGATGGACGCGGTCACGACGCGCCGCCCGTGAGGGCATCGAGGATCATCGCGGCGTCGTACCGGATCAGGTCGAGATACGTGGGCACGGGTCCGTCCTCCTCCGACAGCGAGTCGACGTAGAGTGTGCCCCCGAACTCGGCGTCGGTCGCCTCGACCACCCGTTGCATCGCGCGGTCGGACACCGTCGATTCGCAGAACACCGCCGGCACGTCGTTGTCGTTCACGAATCGGATTGCCGACGCGATCTGCTGCGGAGTCGCCTGCTGTTCGGCGTTGACCGGCCAGATGTACGCCTCGGTGAGGCCGGCGTCGCGGGTGAGGTAGGAGAACGCGCCCTCACACGTCACCAGGGCGCGCTGGCTCTCCGGGATCGCGGACAGCTCACCGACGAGGTCATCCTGGATCTGCTGCACCTCCGCGGCGTATGCCGCGCCGTTCGCGGCGAAGTCCGCTGCGTGCTCGGGGTCGAGGTCGCTGAAGGCGTCGACGAGGTTCCCGACGTAGATCTGCGCATTCACCGGGCTCATCCACGCGTGCGGATTAGGCCGGCCGTCGTAGGCGTCTCCCGCGATGTCGATCACCTCCACCCCCTCGGAGACGACGACGTGCGGCACATCGGCCGACTCGACGAACTGGCTGAACCACGCCTCGAGGTTCAGTCCGTTGTCGACGATGAGGTCGGCCTCCGACGCTTTCGCAATGTCGCCGGGGGTCGGCTCATAGCCGTGGATCTCGGCGCCGACCTTCGTGATCGAGTCGACCTGCAGGTGCTCGCCGGCGACGTTCCGCGCCATGTCGGCCAGAACCGTGAACGTGGTGAGGACGCGAGGGCGGTCATCGCCTCCCGCGGCGGCGTTTCCGCCCGCGCATCCTGTGAGGAGGGCAGCGGCAGCCGCCATCCCTGCCAGACGCCTCACGGCGACGGCACGATTTTTCGGCATACCGAAAAGCTACCCGAACCCGCGAGCCGACAACCTGTCGACTCGCCACAAAACGCGCAGAAAACGAGCGAGACAGGACAGATCGTGGCGAGTCGACGGGGTCCGGCCTCCAGTAGCCGAGATCGATGCTCATGGTCACACCTCCGGGTGGGGGATGGCGCTCGCCGCGTCCAGGGCCTGGGCGAGATCGGCGAGAAGGTCGGCCGGGTCTTCCAGACCGATCGAGAGGCGGATGGTCGTGGGGGAGATCCCGGCATCCGCCAGCTGAGCCGCGTCGAGGTGGCTGTGGGTCATCGAGGCCGGATGGGCCACGAGGCTCCGGGCGTCACCGATGTTGGCGACGAGTTTGATCAGGCGCAGTCCGTCGACCACGCGATGCACCCGGGCGCGGTCGGTTTCCGCGTTCCCGGAAGAGGCGAGGTCGAACGAGAACACGGCGGGCACGCCCCGGGGAAGGTAGCGCCGTGCCGCCTCCGCCCACCGGTTGCCGGGAAGCCCGGGATGATGCACGACGGCGACGTCGGGGCGAGCATCGAGAAAGCGCGCGACCTGGAGGGCGGATGCGGTGTGCTTGGCGATGCGCAGATCCAGCGTCTCGATGCCCTGCAGCAGTTGGAAGGAGTTGAACGGCGCGAGCGAGGGGCCGAGGTCGTGGACGTACTTCGTCTTCAGCAGCGCGGCGAACGCGAAGCCCTGCGGGCCGAAGCGGTCCCACAGCACGATGTCGGACACCCGCGGGTACGGCTGGGTCAGCTGCGGCCAGCGCTCGGGGTCGGCGCTGAAGTCGAAAGACCCGATGTCGACGACCACGCCGCCCATGGAGGTCCCGTGGCCCCCCAGGTACTTGGTTGCCGAGTGCACCACGATGTCGGCGCCGAACTCGCCGGGCCGCTGCAGGTAGGGCGTGGCGACGGTGTTGTCCACGACGAGCGGCACGCCCGCGTCGTGGGCGACATCGGCGACGCCGGAGACGTCCAGCACCTGCGCGGTGGGGTTCGTCACCGACTCGGCGAAGAGCGCGCGGGTCTCGGGCCGGACGGCCGCGCGCCACGCGTCGAGGTCGTCCTGGTCGACGAAGGTGACGGCGATTCCCCAGTCGGCGAAAGTCTCCTGGAGGAGATCCACCGTGCCGCCGTAGAGCTGCCGAGCCGCCACGACGTGCTGACCCGCCTTGGCGAGGGCGAGGAGGGTGATCGCGACGGCCGCCTGCCCGGATGCGACGGCCACGGCTGCACGTCCACCCTCGAGCGCCGCGACGCGCTCCTCGAGGATGAGCTGGGTGGGATTGGCCGACCGGCTGTACAGGTTGCCGACTTTCCGCAGCGCGAAGATGTCGGCGGCCTCCTGCAGCGACGCGAACTCGTAGGCGGTCGTCTGGTAGATCGGCGGCGCGACGGCGTTCTGCGGGGTGCCGGGGGTGTAGCCGCGGTGCACCTGCGACGAGGCGAAACCCTCACTCACGGCTGCGCGCAGCCTTCCCAGCCCCCGCACGATCGTGGCCGCGACCGAGCGGTGCGGATCACGCCGAAGGTGATGTATCGCGCCATGCGTCTGCTCCCATCCCTGCCTGACTGATGAGCACTGATCCTGAAGCCGATCCCGCTCCACCGCGAGGAAGGTTGCGGACCGTGTCCGCATGTGTCGTCACAAACCCGGCCGGAGAGCCGAGCGAAAGTCGAGGAATCCGATTCGCGGACGGCGCCGAAGAGAAAGTGCGCGCCCACCCGGGCGGGCCTGCCCCACCGGGGCGGCACAGCACACCGGAGTCCCCTGGCTCCTGATCTCGGAGGAACTCATGATCACTTCCCGCAAGCGCCTCAGCGTCGGTCTCGCCCTCGTTCTCGCGTCATCCTTCGCCCTCACTGCGTGTTCCATGGGTGGGTCGTCGAACACCACGGAGGAGAGCTCGGAGCCGATGACGGAGTCCAGCGCCCCCGCCACCGAAGAGCAGATGGATCCGGCCGCCAGCCTCGTCGGTGCAGGCTGCGCCGACTATGCCGAGATGGTTCCGGATGGCGACGGCTCGGTGTCGGGCATGGCGGAGGACCCGGTGGCTGTCGCCGCCTCGAACAACCCGCTGCTGACCACGCTCACCGCAGCCGTCAGCGGCCAGCTCAACCCCGACGTGAACCTCGTCGACACGCTGAACGGCAGCGAGTTCACCGTCTTCGCGCCGGTCGATGACGCGTTCGCCAAGATCGACCCCGCCACGATCGAGACGCTCAAGACCGACACCGATCTGCTGACGTCGATCCTGACGTACCACGTCGTCCCCGGGCAGGTCATGCCGGATGACATCGCCGGCACCCACACGACCGTGCAGGGCGCGGACGTCGAGGTGACGGGCAGCGGTGACATGCTGATGGTCAACGGCGCCGGCGTCATCTGTGGTGGCGTGCAGACCGCCAACGCGACGGTCTACCTCATCGACACGGTGCTGATGCCCCCGGCCGCCTGATCGCGACTGCACGACGCGGAGGGAGCCGCGGCGCCGGAAACGGTGGCCGCGGCTCCACCCTCTTTCAGAAAGGGACTCGGATGACTCGGCGACGACCTCTGCGCGGGTGGGGATGGGCGGCGATCGTGGGCGCTGTCAGCGCTGCTGTCCTGCTCGCCGTCAGCGAGCTGGCGGCACTGCTGGTGGCCCCCGCCGCCAGTCCGCTCTTGGCGGTCGGCTCCTTCGTCGTGGACGTGGTGCCGCGGCCGCTGAAGGAATTCGCGATCGAGACGTTCGGTTCGGCGGACAAGATCGTGCTCCTCGCCGGGCTCGGCGTGGCCGCGGGAGTCGCTGCGGCAGCCGCGGGGATTCTCGAACTGGTCCGGCGGCCCGCGGGCGCGGTCCTGCTCGGCATCGGCGCCGCCGCGGCGACCGCGGCGATCGTCACGCGGTCGGGGGCCACCGGTCTCTCGTGGATTCCGCCGATCCTCGGCGGAATCGCCGGGATCACGACCCTGATCCTGCTCACCGCGCGACTGCGGCGCTGGATGACCGCAGCCGGCGCGGCTCGCGTCGACGAGGACGGCGAGGGCGACCCCGCGGACGCCGCACGCCCGGAGCACCCCGGGAACGTCGACCGCCGATCGTTCTTCATGATCACGGCACTGGTCGCTGCATCCGCCGTCGTGGTGGGTGTCGGTGCCCGCGCGCTCAGCGTCGTGTCGACCTCCGTCACCGCGCTCCGCGACGCAGTGCGGCTGCCCTCGCCGCGGACCCGCGTGACCGTGCCGGCCGGGGCGGAACTCGACCTCCCCGGTCTCACGCCGCTGTTCACCCCGAACGACGAGTTCTACCGCGTCGACACCGCGCTCGTCGTCCCCACCGTCGACCCCGACGCCTGGCGGCTCGTGGTCGACGGCATGGTCTCCCAGCGGGTCGAGCTGAGCTTCGCCGACCTCCTCGATATGGGGCTCGACGAGTACGCGATCACTCTCACGTGCGTCTCGAACGAGGTCGGCGGCGACCTGGTCGGCAACGCGACCTGGCTCGGTGTTCCGCTGCGTGACGTCCTGCGGATGGCCGGACCAGCCGCGAACGCCGACATGGTGCTCTCGCGCAGCGTGGACGGGTTCACCGCCAGCACGCCGCTGGCTTCGCTCACCGACGACGGCGTCGACGCGATCCTCGCGGTGGGGATGAACGGCGAGCCCCTCCCGCTGGAGCACGGCTTTCCGGTCCGCATGGTCGTTCCCGGGCTCTACGGCTACGTATCGGCGACGAAATGGCTGACGCAGCTGACGGTCACGACCTTCGCGCAGGATGAGGCGTACTGGACGCCGCGCGGCTACAGCGCCGAGGCGCCGATCAAGTTCTCCTCCCGGGTGGACACACCGAAGATCGGCGCGGGAGTAAGTGCGGGCCGGATCCCGGTCGCGGGGGTGGCGTGGGCTCAGACCGTGGGGATATCCCGCGTCGAGGTGCGCATCGACGACACGGAGTGGCAGGAGGCCACCCTCGCGGCGCCGATCAACAACGACACGTGGGTGCAGTGGGTCCTCGAGTGGGACGCCACTCCGGGCACGCACTACGTCACGGTCCGCGCCGTCGACAACAACGGCCGGCTGCAGATCGAGCAACCGGCACCGATCGCCCCCGACGGATCGGCCGGGTGGCAGCGCACCCTCGTGACGGTCACGTAGGACGCGAATGCGGCACACCCGGAAGAATGGGACGATGTCGCATTCCCCCTGGGCTCCCCCCTCCTCCTTCACGACGCGGCCGACCCTCTCCGGCTCCTACGGAATGGCCGCCTCGACCCACTGGCTTGCCACCGGCACGGCGCAGAGCGTTCTCGAGCGGGGCGGCAACGCCTTCGACGCCGCGGTGGCGGGATGCTTCGTGCTCCACGTCGCCGAACCGCACCTCAATGGTCCCGCCGGTGACCTCGTCGGACTCGTCGCCGCGCGCGGCACCGAGCCGCGCGTGCTGTCGGGCCAGGGCCCCGCGCCGGCGGGAGCGACCATCGCGCACTACCGCGGCCTGGGGCTCGACGCCGTCCCGGGCGCAGGGGGCCTGGCGGCCGCCATCCCCGGGGCCTTTCCCGCCCTCCTCCGGCTCCTGCGTGAGCAGGGCACGTGGGAGTTCACCGATGTCGCCGCGTACGCGATCGAGTACGCCGAGCGGGGCGTCCCGGTGGCCGCGAGCTGGGCCCGGACGGTCGGCGCGGTTGCCGAGCTGTTCCGTGACCATTGGCCCACCTCGGCGGAGCTGTGGATGCCCGGCGGCCGCGTGCCCGAAGCGGGGGAGGCCTTCCGCAACCCGCAGTGGGCGGATGCTCTGCGCCGCCTCTCCGCCGTATCCGCAACGGGACTGTCGCGCGACGACCGCATCGACTCCGCCCTCCGCGAGTGGCGCGAGGGCTTCGTCGCCCGCGAGCTGACGGCCTTCCTGGCCGAGCCGCACCGGCACTCCGACGGCGGCTCCTACCGGGGCGTGCTGACCGAAGCGGACATGCGCGGGTACGCGGCCGCTTGGGAGGAGCCGGTGACCTATCGCTTCCGCGGGGTGGACGTGGTCAAGGCGTCGAGCTGGGGATCCGGTCCCGTCCTGCTGCAAGCGCTCGCCATCCTCTCCGTCTTCCCGGACGACGAGCTCGACCCCTCCACGGCGCGCGGCGCGCACCTCGCCATCGAGGCGCTCAAGCTCGCGTTCGCCGACCGCGAGGGCTACTACGGAGAAGACGCGCGGCCCGCGCTGGACGTGCTGCTCAGCGACGACTACGCCCGCTCCCGCGCGGCGGAGATCCGAGATTCTGCGAGCGCGGAATGGCAGCCGGGCACGATCCCCGGCCACGAGCCGTTTCTCCCGCCTCTGTTCACCGAGCACGCCGGTACCGGGGGCAGCGTCGGCGAACCGACCGTGCGCAGCTCGGGCGAGACGCGGGGGGACACCTGCCATATCGACGTCGTGGATGCCGCGGGCAACATCGCCAGCATCACTCCCTCTGGCGGCTGGCTCCAGTCCTCGCCCGCCGTTCCCGGGCTCGGACTGGCCGCCGGCACGCGTCTGCAGATGACATGGCTGGACGAGAGCTCGCCGGCGGCGCTGCGTCCGGGAGCCCGCCCCCGGACGACACTGTCACCCACCCTGCTCGCGCGGGAGGGAGTGGTGGTCGAGGCGCTCGGGACGCCCGGTGGTGATCAGCAGGACCAGTGGCAGCTGCCCTATCTCCTGCGGAGGATCATCGGCGGGTATTCCGCGCAGGCGGCCATCGATGCCCCGACCTTCCACACGACGCACCTGCCGAGCTCGTTCTGGCCGCGCGCGTGGGAGCCACGCGGAGTCGTGGCGGAGGATCGGCTCGGCGCAGGCGTGATCGACGAACTCGCCGCGTGGGGGCATGCGGTGGTGGTCGTCGACGGCTGGTCGCTGGGGCGGCTCTCCGCGGTGACGCGTGACGCCGGTACCGGCACCCTCACCGCCGCCGCGAACCCGCGCGGCAGTGCTGGATACGCCGCAGGCCGCTGACCGGGCGCACGTCCCGGCCGCGGCGTGAACCCGGGGTTCGACAGCATCCGCGACGCCGACCGGTCGGATGTATTGGTATACGCCGGCCGAATGTCAATCCCTCCCCGTCGGTGGATCACCTGCGGTGGGCTGGAGTTACGAATACAACACTGAGGAGTGACATGGTTCAAATCATCGAGACGATCGACGTCGATGTGCCGGTGAACACGGCCTACAACCAGTGGACGCAGTTCGAGAGCTTCCCCTCCTTCCTGGACGAGGTCGTGTCGATCGAGCAGCGCGATGACACGCACCTGCACTGGAAGGTGAAGGTCGGCGGCGTAGAACGTGAGTTCGACGCCGAGGTCACGGAGCAGCATCCCGACGAGCGTGTCGCGTGGCGGAGCGTCGGCGGCGAGACCGACCACGCAGGCGTCGTGACGTTCCACAAGCTCTCCGACACGTCCACGCGCGTGACCGTGCAGATCGACTGGGAGCCCGAGGGGCTCTTGGAGAAGGTCGGTTCGCTGGTGGGCGTGGGCTCGCACGCGGTGAAGAAGGACCTCAAGAACTTCAAGGAGTTCATCGAGAGCCGCGGCGCCGAGACCGGCCAGTGGCGTGCGGACGTTCCCCGCTGACATTCGCTAACCAACGGCGCCCCGGTTGTCAACGCTTCGGCACCGGGGCGCCGTGGTGTGTTTACTCGGGAGCGGATCCACACGACCGGAGGACGCGATGAGCGGACGGGACACCGCTGAGCCCGCGGCGCGGGTGCGCCCCATCGAGGTAAGCGATGCGGGGGAGGTGTTGACGCTCCAGCGGGCGGCCTTCGTGTCGGAGGCGCTCATCTACGGCGACGCCGACATGCCGCCGCTCACTCAGACGCTCGAAGAGCTCGAGGCCGAGCTGCAGGACAACCTCGGATGCGTCGCCCTGCTGGGCGAGCGCATGGTCGCGGCCGCGCGCGCGCGACGGGACGGCGATCTGCTGCTCATCGGCCGCATCGCCGTGGCACCCGACATCCAGGGTGCCGGTCTCGGATCGTTGATCCTCTCCGCGGTCGAGGACCGGGGCAGGGAAGCCGGCGCGACCGAGGCCGAGTTGTTCACCGGCCGTCTGAGCGAAGCGAACCTCCGGCTGTACACGCGAGAGGGCTATCAGGAGACCGAGCGTGCCGGCGGCGAATCCGGCGAGGACCAGATCTTCCTCCGTAAGCGCCTCGTGCCCTGACGGCGGCCGTTTCCCTAGCGGCTCGAACCGCCGCTGCCGAAGACATGCACCGGACGACCCTGCGCGAGACCCTCGACGGCGAACAGCGAACCGCTCAGCGGTGCAGCCGCGAGCTGGTCGTCGGTCATGTTCTCGCGCGCCGTACCGACGAACAGTGTGCCGTGGTCCGGGCCGCCGAAGGCCACGGAGGTGACACGGGGAGCGGGGACGGGGATGCTTCCGACCGGGTGCCCCTCGGCACTCCACTGCACGACCTCGCCGTCGCCGTATATGCCGTTCCAGAACGACCCTTCCGTGTCCATCGCGATGCCGTCGGAGTCGCGTCCGCGCAGATACGGCTCGAGGTCGCCGAGCGGATCCGTGCCCGGGCCGTAGGAGGCACGGTAGACCGTCTGCGTCTCGGTGTCGGTGACGTACATGACGTCGCCGGAGTCCGACCATTCCATCCCGTTCGGGACGGTGAAGCCGTCGCGCAGCATCCACGCCTCACCGTCGGCGGTGAAGATGTAGACGGCGCCGTGGGGCTCGCCCGCGCCGTCCATCGACCCCACGACGAAACGGCCGAAGGGGTCGACCTTTCCCTCGTTGAACCGCGACTCGCGATGCGCGTGCCGCACGTGCGCGATCGTCCGCCCGAGCGTGCCGTCGGGATAGAGCTCGACGATGCGGTCCTTCAACGACGCCACGTAGCCGCCTCCGGCAGCCGGCTGCACCGCGCTCACGGGTGCGGGCAGCTGCACGACCCGGTCGCCCGAGCCGTCGCTCGGCCCGTCCAGCCGTGCGCGATGGAACGTGCCGGCGGGGATGTCGACCCAGGCGAGTTCCTGGGTGCGTTCGTCCCAGAAGATGCTCTCGGGCACCACTGATTCCACGCGGCGGAAGACGCGCAACTCACCGTTCACCGAGTACCTCCGAAGGGATCAGATCGCGGATGGTCAGGGCAGCGCTGACCACCGCGAGGTGGCTGAGCGCCTGGGGCAGATTGCCCCAGAAGCCGCCGTCGTGCTCGGAGATCATCTCCGCGAAGATGCCGACGTCGTTCGCGTACCCCACGAGGTCATCCATCGCCGCTACGGCCTCCTCGTGCCGACCGATGCACGCCAGAGCCGACACCCGCCAGAAAGCCGACGACACGAAGGTGTGCTCCTCCTGGTCCATGCCGGTGTAGCGGTACAGGAGCGGCCCGGCACCCAGGTCGCGCGTGATCGCGTCGATCGTCGCGGCCATGCGGTCGCCGCGGTCGAAGCCGCTCTCCGCGTGCAGCAGGACGGAGGTGTCGAGATCCGTCGTCCCCGGGTACATGACGTAGCTATTGGCTTCCTCCGACCACCCGTAGCGTCCGACCCATTCGGCGATACGGTCGCGTTCCGATCGCCATCGTTCGGGATTCCCGGGGATGGCGCCGCGCTCGGCGAGGAGAACCGCGTCGCTGAGCGCCTGCCAGCATCCCATCTTCGACGACGTGTAATGGCGGACGTCGGGCAGCTCCCACATCCCTGAATCCGGTGAACGCCACAGGTCGCACGTGCGATCGGCCATCGCGGCGAGAGAACGGCCGGTGGCGACGTCGAGGATGTTGCCGGCGTCGACGTACGTGCGGCAGATCGCGAACAGGTCGCCATAGACACCGAGCTGCAGCTGTCCGCGCGCCGGATTCCCGGTGACGACCGGGCCGATGCCCTGCCATCCGCCGACCCCGTACTCGCGGCTGCTGCCGGTGACTTCGCCGCGCAGGGAGTAGAACACGTGCAGCTCGGGGCCGTTGAGCCGGATGGTGCGCAGCAGCCAAGAGATCGCGGCGTGCGTCTCTTCGCGGAGGCCGAATCGCACGAGGGCGTGGGTCGTGTACGCCAGGTCGCGGACCCAGGCGAAGCGGTAGTCCCAGTTCTTCCCGCCCCGAGGGTTCTCCGGCAGCGAGGTCGTGGCGGCCGCGGCGATGGCGCCGGTCGGGGCGTAGACGAGGAGCTTGAGAGCCAGGGCGCTCCGCTGGACGGCGGGCCGCCAGGGTCCCTCATAGGAGAATTCCCGCGACCACGCGCGCCACGCGCGAACCGTGCGATCGATGCCGCGCTGGACGTTCCCCGGGTCGGGGAGGTGCAACGGCTCACCCTCGGTGGCGACGAGGATCAGGACCGACGCGGAACCCGGGGCCGTCGTGAATGAACCGTGCACGGCCGGACCCGCGCCGCCGTCGCGCTGCGTTTGTGCCGTGCCCGAACCCTCGCCGACGACGGCAAGCGACAGGTCACCCACGCGCAGGACCGCGACGCCATCACGCTCCTCGATCCAGGGCGCGGCGGTCTGCAGCCGCGTTCCCGGCTGGACCCGCCAGCGGAAGGGCACGCGGCCTTCGATGCCCTCGATGCGCCGGGCGAGTTCGGCCCAGGGCAGCCGCCCGGCCACACCGGTGACCATCGCATCGGTCACGCGGGCCTTTCCGCCGGCCGTGGTGAAGGTCGTCTCGAGCACATTCGTCCGCGGGATGTAACGGCGCCGGACCGTGTAGTCCTCCGTCGGCTCGAGCTCGATGCATCCACCGGTGTGCTCGTCGAGAAGTCCAGCGAACACCGGTACGGAGTCGAGGTGAGGAAGCGGGAGCCAGTCGATCTGGCCGCGGCGTCCGACCAGCGCCACCGTGCGTCCATCGCCGATCGGCGCGTACTCCCGCAGGTCGGCGTGACGGGGCTCGGTGTTCGAGGCCATACCGCCACGCTACGGAGCCCGGCGCACGGGAGGATGGGGTTGCGCGGTCGGTGCCACGTCACTAGGCGTGGCTCGCGGAAGCGCATAGCAACGGGCCGGACCACCGACAAGCCCCGGCAGGCGGAGGACGGGCGCGGATAACCTCGCACTTGTCTCGTTTCCCGAGTGCAAGGAGATCGCCCATGCCCACCACGAACGCCAAGGACGCCCCCACCCGCAATCGCCGCCGCCCCGCGCGCGGCGGGTCCGGTGCGGGCCTGACCGAGGAGGAGAACGCCGAGAAGGGCTTCGCCGCCTCCGCTGAACTCAGCGAGAACATGCAGAAGGTGCTCGTCGACCTCATCGAGCTGTCGATCCAGGGCAAGCAGGCGCACTGGAACGTCGTCGGCAAGAACTTCCGCGACACCCACCTGCAGCTCGACGAGGTGATCGAGTCGGCGCGGGAGTTCAGCGACACCGTCGCCGAGCGGATGCGCGCGCTGCACGCCCTTCCCGACGGGCGCAGCGACACGATCGCCGAGACGACGACCCTGCCGGAGTTCCCGCAGGGCGAGATCGACACGGCGGAGGTCATCGACCTCATCACCGAGCGACTCGACGCCGTCACGGCGACCTGCCGCGAGGTGCACGACGACGTGGATGAGGAAGACCCCACCAGCGCCGACATTCTGCACGCGGTCCTCGAGCGACTCGAGCAGCTGTCGTGGATGGTCAGCGCCGAAAACCGCACGCCCTCGCGCCGCAAGGCATAGCGTCCGTGGTGGCCCGCCGCAACCCCCGTGGGCGGGCCACCCCCGGCTCCTAGCGTGGCCGGCATGGCTGACATGTACACCGCCCAGGACCCCACCACGCAGTACCCCCGGCCGCCGTTCCCGCCTCAGCAG
This sequence comes from Microbacterium sp. Z10_103, assembly GCF_058310455.1. Taxonomy (NCBI): domain Bacteria; kingdom Bacillati; phylum Actinomycetota; class Actinomycetes; order Micrococcales; family Microbacteriaceae; genus Microbacterium; species Microbacterium sp. Z10_103. Next base: position 2,273,947 of record NZ_JBZEGK010000001.1, on the reverse strand, counting down.
CAGGACGGCCCCGGCGACATCCACAAGATGGATCCCGCCCCCGACCACGGCGAGACGACCTACATCGGCTTCGGTCGCCTCCCCGGACGCAAGGCGCTCATCACCGGCGCGGACTCGGGCATCGGGCGCGCCGTAGCGATCGCGTACGCCCGCGAGGGAGCCGATGTCGCCCTCAGCTATCTCCCCGAGGAGCAGGCGCAGGCAGAAGAGGTGGCCGCCCTCATCGAGAAGGAGGGGCGCACCGCCGTCCTCCTCCCGGGTGACCTGCAGGTCGAGGAGACGAACATCGAGGTCGTGGAGCGCGCGGTGGAGGGGCTCGGCGGGCTCGACATCCTCGTGATCAACGCCGGGACGATGCCCACGGTCGACAGCATCGACGACTTCGAGACGAAGACGCTCGATCACGTCATGAAGGCCAACATCTATCCGCTGTTCTGGCTCACCAAGGCCGCCTCCCCGCACCTGAAGCCGGGCGCCGCCATCGTGACCACCTCGAGCGTGCAGGGCTTCCAGCCGTCGCCGTCGCTGGCCGAGTACGCGGTGTCCAAGGCGGGCATCGCCAACTGGACCCGGGCGCTGTCGCAGCAGCTCATCGAGCGTGGCATCCGCGTCAACGGGGTCGCACCGGGACCCATCTGGACTCCGCTGCAGCCGGCCTTCGTGCCCAACGAGAAGATCGAGGAGTTCGGTTCCCAGACCCCGATCGGTCGTGCCGGGCAGCCCGTCGAACTCGCGCCGGCGTTCGTGTTCCTCGCGTCGCAGGAGGCGAGCTATGTCATCGGGGAGACGATTGCCGTGACGGGAGGCATGCCGGTGCACTAGCGTTCGGGCCATGGATGACGCGACGCTGGGTCACCTGCATGCATGGTGGCGGGCGGCGAACTACCTCAGCGTCGGGCAGATCTATCTGCTCGACAATCCGCTGCTGCGCGAGCCGCTGACCCGCGACCACGTCAAACCCCGCCTGCTCGGTCACTTCGGCACGGTCCCGGGACTCACCCTCGTGTACGCCCATGCCAACCGCGCGATCCGCGATCGTGACCTCGACGCGCTGTACATCGCGGGGCCCGGCCACGGCGGCCCCGGCATGGTTGCCAGCGCGTGGCTCGACGGCACCTACAGCGAGATCTATCCCCGCATCACGCGCGACGAGGAGGGGATGCGGCGGCTGTTCCGCCAGTTCTCCTTCCCCGGCGGCATCCCCAGTCACGCGGCACCGGAGACGCCGGGATCGATCCACGAGGGCGGCGAACTCGGGTACTCGCTCAGCCACGCCTATGGAGCGGCCTTCGACAACCCCGATCTGACCGTCTTCTGCGTCGTGGGCGACGGGGAGGCCGAGACCGGGCCGCTGGCGACGGGGTGGCACGGCAACAAGTTCGTCGACCCCGCCACCGACGGGGCGGTACTGCCGATCCTGCACCTGAACGGGTGGAAGATCGCGAACCCGACGCTTCTGGCACGCATCCCCGATGACGAGTTGCTGAGCCTGATGCGCGGCTACGGGCACGAGCCCATCCTCGTGTCGTTCGAGGCCGACGACCCGCCCGAGCACGTGCACCGAGCCTTCGCCGAGGCGATGGACGCCGCGCTGGACCGCATCCGCGACATCCAGCGCGCCGCACGCGAAGAGGGATCCTCCGAACGCGCCATCTGGCCGATGCTGATCCTCCGATCCCCGAAGGGATGGACCGGGCCGAAAGAGGTCGACGGGCTTCCCGTGGAAGGAACCTGGCGCGCTCACCAGGTGCCGTTGCCCTCGGCTCGGGATACCGAGGAGCACCTGCACCAGCTCGAACAGTGGCTGCGTTCGTACCGGCCGGAGGACCTGTTCGACGACGCCGGAGCGCCGCTGCCCGACACCGTCGCGCTCGCTCCGGACGGGGAGCGGCGGATGTCGGCGACCCCGTACGCGAACGGCGGCCGCGTGCGGAAAGACCTCGACCTGCCCGACTTCCGGGACTTCGCCGTGGGCGTCACCGCTCCCGGAGCAGGGGACGCGCAGGCCACGGCGATACTCGGGCGCTACTTCGCCGAGGTCATCCGGCGGAACCCGCGTACCTTCCGGTTGTTCGGCCCCGACGAGACAGCATCCAACCGGCTCGCCCCGGCGGTGTACGAGGTGACCGACAAACAGTGGAACGCCGAGATCACGCCCCTCGACGAGCATCTGGCGCGCGCCGGCCGCGTGATGGAGGTGTTGAGCGAGCATCAGTGCCAGGGATGGCTGGAGGGGTATCTCCTCACCGGGAGGCACGGCGTCTTCAACAGTTACGAGGCGTTCGTCCACATCGTCGATTCCATGTTCAACCAGCACGCGAAGTGGCTCGAGGCGTCGCGGCCGCTCGCCTGGCGCCCCCCGGTCGCGAGCTTCAACTATCTGCTGTCCAGTCACGTGTGGCGTCAGGATCACAACGGGTTCACCCACCAGGATCCCGGGTTCCTCGACGTGGCGATGAACAAGAGCCCCGAGATCGTGCGTGTCTACCTGCCGTGCGACGCCAACACCCTGCTGAGTACGTACGACCACTGCCTGCGCTCGGTCGACTACATCAACGTGGTGGTGGCGGGGAAGCAGCCCTCACCCCAGTGGCTCGACATGGACGACGCCATCGCGCACTGCCGTCGCGGCCTCGGCACGTTCGGATGGGCGGGTACGGAAGAGGAGGGCGCCACGCCCGATGTCGTGCTCGCCGCTGCCGGAGACGTCCCCACGCAGGAGACCGTGGCCGCTGCCGCGCTCCTGGCGGAGTACGCCCCCGACCTGTCGACGCGGGTGGTGAACGTCGTCGACCTGATGCGCCTGCAGTCCGAGGACCAGCATCCCCACGGCCTGAACGACGCCGACTACGACGGATACTTCCCCCCGGACACCCCGACGATCTTCGCCTTCCACGGGTATCCCTGGCTCATTCACCGCCTGACCTACCGGCGACACGGACACGGCAACCTGCACGTGCGGGGCTACAAGGAACGCGGTACCACCACGACGCCGTTCGACATGGTCATGCTCAACGACCTGGACCGGTTCCAGCTGGCGATCGACACCCTGGACCGCGTGCCGGGCGCGGCCACGCGGTATGCCGCGCTGCGGCAGGACCTCGTCGACCGTCGAGCGGGAGCGCGCTCCTACACGCGCGAGCATGGCGAGGATGAACCCGCCGTCAGCGACTGGCGGTGGGGTCGGCCCGTGGGCTGAGTCTTCCCGGCGTCGTTCCCGCTCAGGACATTTCCGTCTTCAGCGGCGCACGCGCCGGGGCTTGCGGGGGTCGGATGCGGTGACCTCGGCCGTGGCGCGCCGCTCCGCCTCCAGGCGCTCGGCCTCCTCGCCACCGATGGCCTCGCCGCGGGCAACAAGCCCCGCGACATCGGAGAGCGGGATCTGCTTGAGGAAGATGGCGAGGATCAGGGCGATGACGATGAAGGGGATGAGGTACCAGAACACCGGCGCGAGCGCGTCCGCGTACGCGGTGACCACGCCCTCGCGGACAGAGTCGGGCAGAGCGTTCAAGGTCGCGGGGTCGATCGTGGCGGTCGCCTCGCCGGCCTGCGCGGGGGAGGCCCCCGCGTCCGTGAAGACGGTCGTCAGGTTCTCGGTGAGGCGCGTGGTGAACAGCGTGCCGAAGACGGCGGTGCCCAGGGCGGCACCCACCTCGCGGAAGTAGTTGTTCGTGCTCGTCGCGGTCCCGATGTCCGCGGCCGGAACGGCGTTCTGCACCACCAGGACGACGACCTGCATGATGAGGCCGAGGCCGGCGCCGAAGACGAACAGGTACACGCAGATGAGCCAGATGGGCGTGGAGGCGGCGAGTGTCGTCATCGCGGCCATCGCCGCGCCGGTGATGATCGTGCCGAGGATGGGGAACAGCCTGTAGCGCCCTGTGCGCGTGATGAGGAGACCGGACGCGATCGAGGTTCCCAGCAGACCGACCATCATCGGCAGCATGAGGAGACCGGATTCTGCCGCCGACGTGCGCGAGGACATCTGCAGGAAGGTCGGGATGAACCCGATGGCGGCGAACATGCTGATACCGAGCGCCAGCCCGATGGCCGTGGCGTTGACGAAGACCGGGTTGCGGAACATCGACAGCGGCATGATCGGGTCGACCGCGCGCGACTCGGTGAAGACGAACAGCGCCGCGGAGGCCAGAAGCCCCAGCCCCCACGCCCATGTCGCCATCGAGTCCCAGCCGAACTCGGAGTCGCCACCGAAGTCGGTGAAGAAGATGAGGCACGTCGTGGCGATCGACAGGAACGCCACGCCGAGCCAGTCGATCGGCTTGTCCGCCTTCTTGTCGGGAAGGCGCAGAGCGAAGACCGCGATGAGGAAAGCGATGATGCCGACGGGGATGTTGATGTAGAACGCCCACTGCCACGTCATGTGGTCGACGAAGAACCCGCCCAGCAGGGGGCCGGCGACTGCGGAGAGCCCGAAGATCCCGCCGAGGGGGCCGAGGTACTTGCCGCGCTCGGAGGCGGGGACGATGTCGGCGATGATCGCCTGCGACAGGATGATCAGACCACCTCCGCCGAGGCCCTGGATCGCACGGAAGGTGACGAACATCCAGAAGTCGGTCGCCAGCGCGCACCCGATGGAGGCGAGCGTGAAGATCGCGATCGCGATCATGAAGAGACGCCGGCGGCCGAGGATGTCACCGAACTTGCCGTATACGGGCATCACGATCGTTGTCGCGAGGATGTACGCGGTGGTGATCCACACCTGGTGCGAGACACCGCCGAGCTCGCCGACGATGGTCGGCATGGCGGTGGACACGATGGTCTGGTCGAGGCTGGCCAGCAGCATCCCGGCGATGAGCGCGGAGAAGATGATCCAGATGCGTCGCTTCGTCAGCAGCAGGGGAGCCGCGCCGGGTGGCGTGGTGGTGGAGGTGGTCATGAGCGTCCTGTCGGGGCGTGCTGGTCGATGAACAGCTGGTGGGCGGCGGTGAGCCGGCGCGAGAAGATCTGGGCGAAGGTGTCGGAGTTGCCGGCCGCGACGAATTCGTCGGCGGTCGCGCGTGAGAGCGCGGCGAAGATCTGGGCGGCGGCCACCGCCCGGAGGTCGCCCTCGGGCAGATGCTCGCGCAGGGCGATCAGCCGGGCGTCATCCTGCTCGCGCTCATGGACGAGTTCGACGAGGCGGGCGATCAGCCGCGGCTCCCGCTGCACGGCGGCGCCGAGGTCGGCGAGCGTTCCCGGGGCGGTGTCCATGGTGCGCCACCGCGCGTCGGCGAGATCGACGAGGTCGGTGAGGAGCGTGGATGACAGCGCGGCGCCGGGCGGACGCTGAGCTCCCGCATCCAGGAACCTCCTGACGGCTTCGACGTCTTCGCGCTCGAGCGGAACGCCCAAGACGGCGTCTTCTTTCGACGCGAAGTAGTTGAAGAAGGTGCGGCGCGACACTCCGACCTCGCCGCACAGCCGCTCGATCGTGAATCCCGCGAGGCCGATCTCGGCGGTGAGGCGCCGCGCGACCGTGATGAGATCGCGCGTCGTTTCTGCGCGATGACGTTCGCGCAGGCCGCTTGCACTATCAATCACAGAGTGCAGTCTTGCACTCTGAATTCTTTAGTGCAATTTCCCGCCCGTCCAGATGGCCGCGGTTAAAGGGCGGCGAGGGCCTGAGCGAGGTCGGCGCGCAGGTCGTCGAGCGACTCGATTCCCACCGAGAGGCGCACCACCTCGGGGGGCACGGCAAGTTCGGTGCCGCGCACGGAGGCGTGCGTCATCTCGTCGGGGTAGTTCACCAGCGACTCCACGCCCCCCAGTGACTCCGCGAGCTGGAACAGGCGCAGCGACTCCGCGAAACGACGGGCGGATGCGGAGTCCTGGAGTGCGACGGAGACGATCCCGCCGAAGGCAGACATCTGCCCCGCGGCGATCTCGTGGCCCGGGTGCCCGGGGAGTCCGGGATAGAAGACGCGAGCCACGCGCTCATGCCCCTCGAGGAACTCGGCCAGGGCGAGCGCGTTCTCGCTGTGCCGCTGCATCCGCAGCCCGAGCGTCTTGATGCCGCGGGAGGTCAGCCACGCATCCATCGGACCCGCGATCGCTCCGGCGGCGAACTGCAGGAAGCGCACCTTACCCGCGAGCTCGTCGTCGTCGAGGATGAGCGCCCCACCGACGACGTCCGAATGACCGCCGAGGTACTTCGTGGTGGAGTGTACGACCACGTCGGCGCCGTGTGCGAGCGGGCGCTGCAGCGCGGGGGAGGCGAACGTGTTGTCGACCACGACGAGAGCGCCGGCGTCGTGACCCACGCGCGCGAGTCCGGCGATATCGGTCACGCGCAGCAGGGGGTTGCTCGGCGTCTCGACCCAGAGGATCTGCGGCGCACGCTCCGCGACCGCGGCGGCCACGACGTCGAGGTCGCTCATGTCCACGACACGCAGCGAGACGCCCCACGGCCCGAGCACACGGGCCAGGAGCCGATACGTGCCGCCGTACACATCGTTGCCGAGCAGCACCTCGTCACCCGGCTGGAGAGCGGCGCGCAGCAGTGCATCTTCGGCGGCGAGGCCGGAGGCGAACGACAGCCCGTGCCGCCCCCCTTCGAGCGCCGCCAGCTGAAGTTCGAGAGCCGTGCGGGTGGGGTTCCCGCTGCGTCCGTACTCGTAGCCGCTGCGGAGGTTGCCGATGCCGTCCTGTACGTACGTCGTGGAGAAGTGCACGGGAGGGATGACCGCGCCGGTGCCGGGGTCGGCCGACTGCCCGGCATGGACGGCCAGGCTGTCGAAGGAGAGATTGGCGGAATCGGCGGTCACGAGGAAGCTCCTTCGGAGGGACGAGCGGGCAGGTCGGCCGAGGTGAGGATGGCCACGGGGCGGCCGGCTTCGGCCACCAGGACGGCGTCGGCTGTCTGGAGAAGCGTCCTCGCCTCGTGTTCGGGCGTTCCGACGCCCACCAGCGGCAACGGGTCGGCGAGCAGGTCGGCGACGGCTGTGCTCGGGGTCGCGGCCCGCAGCGCGCTCTCCGACACCGACCCGGACACTTCGCCCAGCACCGGCTGGGCGGCGGATGCCACGGGCGCGACGGGCGCGCCGCTCCGGTGCAGCACCTCCAGCGCCTCGGCGGCGGTGGCGGTGGGGAGAAGGACCGCGAGGGGGCGGGCGCCGCGCTCGGACAGGAGGTCGCCCACCGTGCGGCCGGGCGGGGCCTCCTCGATCGCGAACCCATGCGACAGCATCCACGCGTCGTTGAAGACCTTGCCGACGTACCCGCGACCGGAGTCGGGCAGCAGCACGACGACGACGGCATCGGCGGGGAGGTCGCGCGCGACGCGCAGGGCGGCGACGACGGCCATGCCGCTCGATCCGCCCACGAGCAGACCCTCCTCGCGGGCGAGGCGACGGGTCATGGCGAAGGCCTCGGCATCATCGACCGCCTCCACGGCGTCGACCACCGCCGGGTCGTAGGCGCCGGGCCAGAAGTCTTCGCCCACGCCCTCGACGAAGTAGGGCCGTCCGGTTCCGCCGGAGTACACCGACCCTTCCGGGTCAGCGCCGATGATGCGCACCGCCCCGGTCGAGACCTCTCGGAGGTATCGACCGGTGCCGCTGATCGTGCCCCCCGTGCCGACGCCGGCGACGAAATGCGTGATCCCGCCGTCCGTGTCGCGCCAGATCTCCGGCCCGGTGGTCTCGTAGTGGCTGCGCGGCCCGTTGGGGTTGTCGTACTGGTTCGGCATGAAGGCGCCGGGAGTCTCTTCGACGATGCGCCGGGAGACGCTGTAATACGACCGCGGGTCATCGGGGGCGACGGCGGTGGGGGCGACGACCACCTGGGCGCCGAACGCACGCAGAACCGAGCGCTTGTCCTCCGACACCTTGTCCGGCACGACGAACACGCAGCGGTACCCGCGCTGCTGGGCGAAGAGCGCGAGGCCCACGCCGGTGTTGCCGCTCGTGGGCTCGACGATGGTGCCGCCGGGCTTCAGGTCGCCGCTGCGCTCGGCCGCGTCGAGGATGTTCGCGGCGATCCGGTCTTTCGAGGAGCCGCCGGGGTTCACGAACTCGATCTTCGCGAGCACGGTGGCAGCGATGCCCTCGGTCACGCGGTTCAGCCGGACGAGGGGCGTGTTGCCGATGAGGTCGGTGACGCTCGAGGCGTAGCGCACGGGTGCATTCCTTCGGTGTGCCGCGCGTCGGCGCGGGCGCTGTCGGTGGTCGGAGAAAGCGCGAACGCGCTCAGCGACAACAACGACAGGTCTGCACGTCCCCAGCATAACGACCGGGCCCGCCCGCGCAAGCGGACGCCGGTCGTGCAACCCGCGGTCCCCGCATCCGCGCGCCGGAATCGAGGACATCCCGCGAATCGAGGAGCGGATCGGCCCGCGGGCTCCTCTGTTTCCGAGATCTCCTCGATTCCCCGGCGTCAGGGGGCGGTGCGCAGGCAGGCTTCCACAGCGACCCACGGGAGCATCGCGCATTTCACCCGGGTGACCAGGCGCGCGACGCCGGCGAAGGCCGCGGCATCCCCGAGGCTCTCGGCCGGCTCGACGTTCCCCCCGCCCCGCATGAGGGCGCGGAAATCCTCGATCAGGGCCGTCGCCTCCTCGCGCGAAGCTCCAGTCGTGAGGTCGGACATGATCGAGGCGGATGCGGTGGAGATGCTGCAGCCGTGCCCTGCCCACGCCAGGGCGTCGATGCGGCCGTCCGGGGAGAGCTCGATTCCCACGGTGATCTCGTCGCCGCAGGTGGGGTTGAGCTCGTGATGGGTGGTGGTGAACCCCGCGATGTCTCCGCGGCCGATCGGGCGCCGGCTGTGATCGAGGATGACCTCGCGGTAGAGGTCGCTGAGATCGCTCATCGGTCGGCTCCGAAGAAGTCGCGCACGTCCGCGAGCGCCTCGCCCAGCGCGGCGATCTCATCGTCCGTCGTGTACACGTATGCGCTCGCACGTGTCGTGGCGGCCACGCCCAGGCGGCGGTGCAACGGCTGGGCGCAGTGGTGGCCGGTGCGCACGGTGATCCCGCGGTCGTCGAGGAATTGACCGACGTCGTGCGGGTGTACGCCGTCCACGACGAAGCTGACGAGCGCTGCCCGTTCCAGGCCTGCCGCCGGGCCGACGAACGACACACCCGGAACGCGCGCGACGGTGTCGACGAGAAGCTGCGCCTGCTGGTGCTCCCGCTCGGCCACCGTCGCCATGCCGAGACCCTCGAGATAGTCGATGGCCGCGGCGAAACCGACGGCCTGCACCACCGGCTGCGTACCCGGCTCGAACCGGTGCGGCGCAGGGAGGAACTCCGCCGTCTCGAACGTCACCGTCGTGATCGCGGACCCGCCGGTGCGTCCGGGGGGCAGGGCGTTCAGCAGGTCGGCGCGGCCGTACAGTGCACCGATCCCGGTCGGACCCAGCATCTTGTGTGCCGAGAACGCGGCGAAATCGACGCCGAGCGCGTGCAGATCAAGGGACCGGTGCGGAGCGGACTGACAGGCGTCGAGGAACGTCAGCGCTCCGCGGCTCCGTGCCAGCGCGACGACGTCCTCGACCGGGGCGACGAACCCCGTCACGTTCGACACGTGTGCGAAAGCGATCAGCCGCGTGCGCTCGGACACCACCTCGCTCATCGCGTCGATCGTCCAGAGGCCGTCGTCGTCCACGGGGACGGGCCGCAGGACTGCGCCGGTCCGGGCGGCCAGGCGCTGCCACGGCAGCAGGTTGGCGTGGTGCTCGGCGATCGGGATCACGATCTCATCGCCGGGATGCAAGACCCATGGGGCATCGCCGCCCGGCGACGCCGCATCTGAGAGCGACGCCGCATCCGACAAGGACCATGCGACGAGATTGATGGCGTCGGTGGCGTTCTCGGTCCAGACGATCTCGTCCTCATCCGCCCCCACGAAGCGGGCCACCCGCGCGCGAGCCGACTCGAACGCCTGCGTGGCCGATCCCGTCGCAGCGCTGGAGCCGCGGTGGACGGCGGCATAGGCCGTCTCGGCGAACTCGCGCTGCGCGTCGAGTACCGCTGCGGGCTGCTGCGAGGTCGCGGCGGAGTCGAGGTAGATCGAACCGCCGCGGCGTTGCACGAACGGAAAATCTGCGCGGACGTGCGGAAAGGTCGGCGCGGGAGCGCGGAGCGTCGTCATGGTTCCTCCTGAGCCCGCCGAAGGCGGCATCTTCCAGTCTGCTCTGATCTGACGGCAACCGGGGCCATAGCAGTGCATCGAGCCGGCGTCAACGGGCAATACGTAGCCCGCGTTTCCGGTTAGTTTCAGTGTGTTCCACCCCCCGCGAAATTCCCCCAGTTCTGGTGTTCGGGTCACCGGTCCTGCGGAGGTTCCCGGGGAAGACGACCCCCGGTTGGCTCTGGCTTCTGCCGCCCGGGGGTCGTGATCTTTTTCGGGACGATCCGCCAGGACCTCGCGTGTTCGGCCCGCGTTCGCGCGCCCGGAAGGGCAGGCGCGGCGGCGATAGGGTGAAGGCGCGGCATTCCGCCCCGAGCGAAACGAGACGGTCATGAGCACGACACCCCCGGGTTGGTACGACGACGGGCACGGCGCCCTGCGCTGGTGGGACGGAGCATCCTGGACCGAGCACGTCCACGCACCGGAAGCCGAAGCGGCCGCCGTCTCCGACGCCGCTGCTGCGCCGGAGGGGAACACTGCGGAGGTGCCGGTCACGTCGGCGGCCGCCGCACCCGGACCGGCCGTGCCCGCTGCGCCGGTATACCCGGCGCACTACCCCGGTGCCCCCGCCGCCGGGGGACCCGCCGGGGCGACGCCCACACCGGGTTACCCCGCCGGCCCGCCCGCGCCGGATGCCCCGCGCCCGAAATCCAAGCTCTGGATCCTGTGGGTGGTCCTCGGCGGCGTCGTGCTGCTGATGATCGTTCTCGCCGCCATCCTCATCCCGCTCGCGGTGAACTGGTTCAGTCCGAGTTCGAGTTCGAGTTCGAGCTCGACTCCGAGCCCGGGCTCGAGCTCGGCAGGCGGAGCCGATGAAACCCGCGCGGTGGAAGCCGTCGAACTCTACGACGACGCCTGGGATGAGGCCGACTGCGACGCCTACGAGCTCTCCACCACGGAGGCGTACCGCGAGAGCATCAGCCTGACCGACTGCGCAGCCTTCGAGACGGACGCCCGGTCTTTCGGCGAGTCGACAGATGAGTACGAGCTCGAGGTGACCGGGGTCGAGGTGCTGGGAGAGGACCGCATCGAGGTCGTGACGCTCGAGACGTACCAGCTGCTCTACGACGACGCCGGTGAGCTTCTCGACGAGCCGCAGCCTGTAGAGGACACCCTGCGGTACGTGGTGGTCCTCGACGGCGACCGTTGGGCCATCGACGCCCTCGACTACGACGAATGAGCGCGGCACCTGAGGCGCGCCGAGGGGCGCGCTTCTTTCTCACGTGCGTCAGCGTCGGGCTGCTCGCCGGTCTTCTGTCCGGATTGTTCGGGGTCGGCGGCGGCACGGTCATCGTGCCGCTGCTCGTGTTGCTGCTCGGGTTCGACCAGCGCCGCGCGGCGGGCACATCGCTGGCGGCCATCGTCCCGACGGCCACGGTCGGAGTCATCTCCTACGCGGTCTCGGGATCGGTCGCCTGGATTCCCGCGCTCATCCTCGCCGCCGCGGCGGTCATCGGTGCGCAGGTCGGAACATGGCTCCTGCCGCGCGTGTCGCAGACCGCGCTGCGGTGGGGCTTCATCGGGTTCCTCCTCGCGGTCATCGTGAGCCTCTTCTTCGTCATCCCCTCGCGAGAGGCCGTCCTCGAACTGAACTGGGTGACCATCCCCGGCCTCGCCGTGCTCGGGCTCATCACCGGAGTTCTGGCAGGTCTTCTCGGGGTGGGTGGCGGGATCATCGTGGTTCCCGCCCTGCTGCTGATCTTCGGGACGAGTGACCTGATCGCCAAGGGCACGTCCTTGCTGATGATGATCCCCACCGCGATCTCGGGCACGATCGGCAACCTGCGGCGGTCCAACGTCGACCTGGTCGCGGCCGCCTCCGTGGGACTCGCCGCCTGCACCACGACGGCGGTCGGCGCATGGATCGCCACGATCGTCGACCCGTTCGTCGGCAACATCCTGTTCGCCGCGTTCCTCGTGTTCATCTCGGTGCAGATGGCGCTGAAAGCGATCCGGTCGCGCGGGCGCTGACCCGGAAGCGCGCGCGGGGGCTCGGTAGGATGGCACCGTGCCCGTCAATCCCGAGCTCGTCGGCCGGACGTTCCCCCCGACAGCCCCGTACCTCGTCGGCCGGGAGAAGGTACGCGAGTTCGCTCGTGCCGTCTTCGCCGACGCGCCGCCGCACACCGATCCCGAAGCCGCGCGCGCTCTCGGCTACCCCGATGTCGTCGCGCCGCCCACCTTCGCGATGGTGATCCAAGACCTCACCCTCCAGCGGCTGCTGGCCGAGCCCGACTCCGGAATCGAGCTGGCACGCACCATCCACGCCGAGCAGCGGTTCCGTTACACCCGGCCCATCGTCGCCGGGGATGAACTCACCGCATCCCTGACGGTCCGCGGAATCCGCACCATGGGAGGAAACGCGATGGTCACCAGCGAAGCCGAGATCCGGGATGCGGCGGGAGAGCACGTCGTCACGGCGACCTCGGTGCTGCTGGTCGGGGAGTCGGCGTCGTGACCGCGGTCGGAGACATCGTTGCCGAGCGTTCGGTGCACCTGACCCGCGAATCGCTCGTGCGGTATGCCGGGGCTTCGGGTGACTTCAATCCCATCCACTACCGCGATGACGTGGCGTCCGAAGTCGGACTTCCCGGCGTCTTGGCTCACGGGATGCTGACGATGGGCATCGCGGTGGGTGCCCTGGGGGAGTGGCTGGGCGACCCCGGCCGCATCCTGGAGTACGGGGTGCGGTTCACCCGGCCTGTCGTCGTCCACCCCGACACCGGCGCCGACCTGCAGATCGTCGCGAAGGTCGGAGCGGTCGACGAGGGCTCCCTGCGCATCGACCTCACCGTCACGCACGCCGACACCACGGTCCTGGGTAAAGCCCAGGTGCGCGTGCGCGCCTGAGTCATGCCCGCACTCGACCCTGTTCCCCTCGCAGAACTGACCACGCTGCGCACCGGCGGTGTGCCGGAGCGGCTCGTCGAGGCGAGGACGGCGACCGAACTCGTCGATACGCTGCGGGAGCTGTGGTCGGCCGGTGAGCCCTGGCTCGTCGTCGGAGGCGGCTCCAACCTCTTCGCCGGAGACGAGCCTTTCGAGGGCACCGTCGTGCTGGTGCGTACCCGTGGGGTGCAACGTCTCCCCGGCTCGCGGCCCGGCACGGCGCGGCTGCGCGTGCAGGCCGGACACGACTGGGACGAACTGGTCGCGTTCGCCGTGGGGGAAGGGCTCGCCGGTATCGAGGCGATGTCGGGCATCCCCGGAACCGTCGGCGCGGCGCCCGTGCAGAACATCGGTGCGTACGGGCAGGAGATCGTGCAGACCCTCGTCGAGGTGGAGTTGCTGGATGAGGCGACCGGCGATGTGTCGACGGTGCCGGCCGGCGACCTCGGGCTGGGTTTTCGCACCTCCGTGCTCAAGCAGCACTACGGCTCCGCACCCCTCCGGTCGGCGGTCATCCTCACCGTCACGCTCGAACTCGAGGAGGTCGGGGACGACACGCGGCCGGTGACCGGCGATCAGCTGCGTACCGCGCTCGGCCTCGCGCCCGGCTCATCCGCTTCGCTCCGGCAGGTGCGCGACGAGGTGCTCGCCACCCGCCGGCGGAAGGGCATGGTGCTCGACGCGGACGACCCCGACACGGCCAGCGCGGGGTCGTTCTTCCAGAACGCGGTCGTCTCCGCGGCGTTCGCCCGCACGCTGCCACCGGAGTGCCCGCGGTGGCCGATGGCTCCCGACCTCGATCCGGTCGTCGTCATCCCGCTGGAAGAGTTCACGGGGGTCGTGCCGGAGCCGGCGACCGGCGCGCCCGACGTGAAGGTCAGCGCGGCGTGGCTCATCGAGCACGCCGGTGTGGGAAAGGGCTTCTCTCTGCCCCGCTCACGCGCGGGGTTGTCGACGAAGCACACCCTCGCGCTCACGAACCGGGGCGGCGCCACGGCCGCCGAGCTCGCGGAACTCGCCCGGTTCGTGCAGCAGCGCGTGCAGGCCGAGTTCGGCCTCATCCTGCAGCCCGAGCCGGTGCTCGTGAACGTCGAGCTCTAACCCCTCGACCTACGAGAAGAGGCGCTGCAGGCGCTGGACGCCCTCCAGGAGCTGGTCGTCGCCGAGGGCGTACGACAGGCGCAGGTAACCGCTCGGGCCGAAGGCCTCGCCCGGGACGACGGCCACTTCGGCCTCCTCGAGGATGAGGTCGGCCAGCTCGAGCGACGTCGTCGGGGTCGTGCCGTGCCACTCGCGCCCGAGGAGCCCTGTGACGTCGGGGTACGCGTAGAACGCGCCGAGCGGGTTCGGAACCGTCACGCCGGGGATCTTCCCGAGCTCGGAAACGATGAGACGGCGGCGCCGGTCGAACGCGAGGCGGAAGTCTTCGGCCTCGTCCTGGGGGCCGGTGAGAGCGGCGAGGGCGGCGCGCTGGGCGATGTTGTTCACGTTGCTCGACAGGTGCGACTGCAGGTTCGCGGCCAACTTGATGGCGTCAGCCGGCCCCACCATCCAGCCCACGCGCCATCCCGTCATCGCGTAGGTCTTGGCGACACCGTTGACGAGGATGCTGTGCCCTGCCAGCTCGGGAACGGCCTCGACGATCGACACCGCGCGCACACCTTCGTAGACGAGGTTCTGGTAGATCTCGTCGGTGATGACCCAGAGCCCGTGGGCGAGCGCCCACTCGCCGATCGCCTTGGTCTCCTCAGGCGTGTAGACGGCGCCGGTCGGGTTGGATGGCGAGACGAACACGAGGGTCGTGGTGCGGTCGGTGCGCGCGGCCTCGAGCTGCTCGACGGTGACCTTGTAGTTCTGGTCGGCGCCGGCGAAGACCTCGACGGGCACGCCGTCGGCCAGCGCGATCGCCTCGGGATAGGTGGTCCAGTACGGCCCGGGCAGCAGCACCTCGTCGCCCGGGTTCACCACGGTCTGGAAGGCCTGGTACACGGCCTGCTTCCCGCCGTTGGTCACGACGATCTGCGAGGGCTGCACCTCGAGCCCTGAGTCGCGCAGCGTCTTGGCCGCGATGGCCTCGCGCAGCACGGGAAGACCGGCCGCGGGCGTGTAACGGAAGTTCGCCGGGTCGCGCAGAGACTCCGCCGCGGCATCCACGATGAACTGCGGAGTCGAGAAGTCCGGCTCGCCGGCGGCGTACGAGATGACGGGCCGCCCGGCGGCTTGCAGGGCCTTGGCCTTCGCATCCACTTTGAGGGTGGCCGATTCGGCGATGGCGGACAGCTTGCGGGAGAGCGGGGCGGGGGATGTCACCCTCCCCAGCGTACTCGCGCGGGTCGATCGTTACGGGGTCGTTGCGGCACGGGCTGCGAGGGTCGCTTACGGTGACGGGAGGGGGTGCGGATGCGGCGCATGCGGGTGCTCGGAGCTCTGGCCGTCGTGTTGCTCGCGCTCGCCGGATGCGCGGGCATGCCGGGCGTTCCGGCTCCCCGCCCCGACGCGACCCCCGTTGCCGCCATCACGTGCACGGGAATGTTCGAGGAGGCCGCTGAACCGGGACCGATGGCCGGCGCGGTTCCGGACGACTTCGACCCGGTGGCGCTGTACCGGTGCGACCCGAACGCGACGGACGAGGACGACGCCGGCGTGTGGGCGGGAGCCCGGGTGGAGCGGTTCGAGGGCGACCTCGCGCGCGTGCTCGACGCGCTCGCCACGCCGAACGACCCGCGGTGGGGCGGCGCCTGCTCGGCCGTCGGGTACGCCGGTCCGGAGTACTGGGTCGCTGACGCCGGGGGACAGTACGTGCGGGTGAGTCTGCCGGCGGATGGCTGCAGCCTGCCCAAGGCCGACGCGCTGGCCGCGGTGCAGGCGGGCATCTCGCGGCTGCGGCTCGTGGAGGAGACCTTCACCCCTTCGACGCTCGTGGAGTCGCGGGCCGCGACGTCGGCGGGATGCAGCACCCAGGCGGGGGTTCTCGTGCTCGCCGACCTCAGCGACTCCGCCCTCGTCGACTCCGGCCTCGTGGACTCCGGCCTCGTGGACTCCGGCCTCGTGACGGAGGACGAAGTCGTGCAGCCGGAGGAGGGGAACGTCATCCCGTGGGAGCCGCCGGAGCTTCCCGACCCCGCCGACGTCGACGGCATGCTCGTCTGCGTGTACGAGACGACGGATGCCTCGGCTGAGGCCCTCTTCGTCCGGTCGGCTCAGCTCGCCGCCGACGACGCGCGCGCCGCCGTGACCGATGCCGCAGCGGCACGGCCGAGTGGGCCGTGCCGCGACACCGCGACGCGGATCGTGGTCGCCCACCCTCTGGCGGACGGTGCCTCCGACGCGACATCGTTCACGGTCGAGCTCGACGGCTGCCGCCGCCTCATGGACCCCGCCTTGCGCGCCATGGCGGCGTCGCCCGCTCTCCTCGCGCTTCTGTCGGCCGCCGCATCCTGACCCGTCCCCGTCCCCGTCCCCGACGCCGAACCGCGAGACTGCATGCTGCCCACGAGACAGCGACCCTCGGACGCAGTCTCGTGGGCAGCATGCAGTTTCGCGGGGCTGAGGGCCTGATCAGTCGAGGTAGCGGGCGTACGCGGGGATCGTCAGGAACGCGGGGAACTCGTCGCGCAGGGCCACCTCGCGGAAGATCTCGGCCGCATCGTCGAACCGGTCGCCGTCGAAGCGGGTCGCCTCCCCGAGCACTCGCGCCACCCAGCCCTCGACGTAGTCGCGGGTGATGGCGTCGCCCTCCGCGGTGACCCGGTCCTGGTGGATCCACTGCCAGATCTGCGACCGGCTGATCTCGGCGGTCGCCGCATCCTCCATCAGATTGTCGATCGCCACCGCACCCTGCCCGCGCAACCACGCCTCGAGGTAGCGGAGAGCCACCGACACGTTGCCGTGGACGCCCGCCGCGGTCACCGGCAGGCCGATGTGCACGTCGAGGAGCTGGGACGCGGTCACCTCGACGTCGTCGCGCTGACGGTCGACCTGGTTCGGCCGGTCGCCGAGCACGGCGTCGAACTCGGCGCGAGCCACCGGGATGAGGTCGGGATGCGCCACCCAGGTGCCGTCGAACCCGTCGCCGGCTTCGCGCTTCTTGTCGGCGGCGACCTTCTCGAAGGCGCGCTCGGTCACCTCGGGATCGCGCCGGTTCGGGATGAAGGCGCTCATCCCGCCGATCGCGAAGGCCCCGCGGCGGTGGCACGTCTTCACGAGCAGCTCGGTGTAGGCCCGCATGAACGGCACCGTCATCGTCACGTCACTGCGGTCGGGGAGCACGAAGCGGGCGCCGCGGCCGCGGTAGTTCTTGATGATGGAGAAGATGTAATCCCAGCGGCCGGCGTTCAGCCCTGCGCAGTGGTCGCGCAGCTCGTAGAGGATCTCGTCCATCTCGAACGCCGCGGGGAGGGTCTCGATGAGCACCGTCGCGCGTACCGTCCCGTGGGGGAGACGCAGGTACCGCTCACTGAACGTGAACACGTCATCCCACAGCTTGGCCTCTTCGCTGGACTCGATCTTCGCGAGGTAGAAGTACGGGCCGCGCCCGTTCGCGATGAGTTGCTCGGCGTTGTGGAAGAAGTACAGCCCGAAGTCGACGAGAGAACCGGATGCCGCCATCCGGCGCCCCGCGCGGTCGGTGTAGTGGACGTGCTTTTCCGGGAGGTGCCACCCACGGGGGCGCATGACGATCGTGGGGGTCTCCCCGGCCGTCACGGAGTAGTTCTTGCCCTCCGCGCTGGTGAAGCTCAGCCGGGCGCGGATGGCATCGAACAGCGAGAGCTGACCGCCCATCACGTTCTGCCACGTCGGCGACGTCGCGTCCTCTTGATCGGCCAGCCACACCTTCGCGCCGGAGTTGAGCGCGTTGATGGTCATCTTCGGGTCGGTCGGACCGGTGATCTCCACCCGCCGGTCCTCCAGCCCGGGGCCGGCGCCGGCGACGCGCCAGGAGGCGTCCTCGCGGATGTGGGCGGTGTCGTGACGGAACCCCGGGTCGTGCCCGTTTCCGATCTCGAAGCGCCGCCGCATCCGATCGGCCAGCCGGTCGTGCCGGCGACCGGCGAAACGCGAGTGCAGCTCCGTGAGGAAGGCGAGGGCGCCAGGGGTGAGGATCTCGTCGAAGCGCTCGCCGAGGCGGCCGGTGACGTCGATCCACGGGCCCGCCGCGGTGGGCGGTGGTGGCCCGCTCGTCGGGGGTGGGGGCGTGAAGTCGCGCGCGATGGTCCTGTCGGTGATGGTCATGTCATGTCCTGTTCGACGTCAGTGGAGGGTGTGGGGCGGAGAATGTGCGGTGGGGCGAGGGATGCTGCGCCCCAAAGCACGGGACGCGCCCCGAACCCGGGCTCAGTGGAACTGGGCGCGCTCGGTGGAGCCGGCCAGGGCGAGGGTGGCGCTGTCGGGGTTGAGCGCCGTGGACACGACGTCGAAGTAGCCGGTGCCCGCCTCGCGCTGGTGCTTGGTGGCGGTGTAGCCGTCCTTCTCGGCCGCGAATTCGGCCTCCTGCAGTTCCACGTACGCGCTCATGGCGCGTTCGGCGTATCCGCGGGCGAGGTCGAACATCGAGTAGTTGAGGGCGTGGAAGCCGGCCAGGGTGATGAACTGGAACTTGTAGCCGAGATCGGCGAGTTCCTCCTGGAACGTCGCGATCTGCGCGTCGTCGAGGTGCCGTTTCCAGTTGAAGCTCGGCGAGCAGTTGTAGGCCAGCAGTTTGCCGGGGAACCGCTCGTGGATGGCCGCGGCGAAAGCCCGCGCGAGCTCGATGTCGGGCTCACCGGTCTCCACCCACAGCAGGTCGGCATACGGCGCGAACGCCAGACCGCGGCTGATCACCGCATCCAATCCCGGTCGCACGCGGTAGAAGCCCTCGGGGGTGCGCTCGCCGGTGAGGAACTCCTGGTCCCGCTCGTCGACGTCGCTGGTGAGGAGGTCCGCGGCGAGGGCGTCGGTGCGCGCGATGATCACGGTGGGCACGCCCGCGACGTCGGCAGCGAGCCGCGCGGCGTTGAGCGTGCGGATGTGCTGCTGCGTGGGAACGAGCACTTTGCCGCCGAGGTGGCCGCATTTCTTCTCGCTGGCCAGCTGGTCTTCCCAGTGGATGCCGGCGGCCCCCGACTGGACGAGGGAGGCGGCGAGTTCGAAGGCGTTGAGCGGTCCACCGAATCCCGCCTCGGCGTCCGCGACGATGGGAGCGAGCCAGTCCTGCGTCGCCTGGCCCTCGGCGTGCTCGATCTGGTTCTGCCGCAGCAGCGCGTTGTTGATCCGGCGAACGACGGAGGGAACGGAGTTGGCCGGGTACAGGCTCTGGTCGGGGTAGGTCTGTCCGGCCAGGTTTCCATCGGCGGCGACCTGCCATCCGGAGAGGTAGATGGCTTTGAGGCCCGCGCGCACCTGCTGCACGGCCTGGCCGCCGGTGTAGGCGCCCAGGGCCCGCACGTAGTCCTCGGTGTGGAGGAGGTTCCACAGGTTCTCCGCCCCGCGCTGAGCGAGCGTCGCGTCCTCGCGCACCGATCCGCGCAGGCGGACCACATCCGCTGCGGTGTAGGTGCGTTCGACGCCGTCCCACCGCGGGTCGGTCGCCCAGATTTCTTCGAGCTCGGTGGCGGTCTGCGTCTGGTCTCCGGCGCGGAGGGGTGCCGAGCCCGGGGTGGCGTGGATCGTCATGTCGGTTCTCCTGTTCGGATGCCGGGGCGGAGGCCTCGGCGGCTGGTCGTGAGTCCACCATCCGTGACCTTCCCCGCACCGAGCAGACGATGTCGGTGTGAACTTTCCAGAAACTTCTGCATACGTGACAGACTGCGCGCATGAGCACCGCTGCTGCCCTGTCGGATCCCGCCGATCTTCCCGACGATGAGGGAGTGGACCCCCTGACGATCGGACGGCGCATCCGGCAACTGCGCAGCGCGCGCGGCCTCACCCTCGAAGAACTCGCCGGCGCCGTCGGGCGAGCCCCCAGCCAGCTGTCGATGATCGAGAACGGCCGGCGCGAGGCCAAGCTCACGATGCTGCAGGCCATTTCACGCGCCCTGGGGACGACGCTCGACGCTCTTCTCGCCTCCGAGCCGCTGAATGAGCGCGCAACCATGGAGATCGCGCTGGAGAAGGCGATGCGCGGCCAGACCTTCCAGGCACTCGGGATCGCGCCCTTCCGGGTGGGCAAGTCTGTGCCCGACGACGTGCTGAAAACGATGCTCGCGCTGCAGGGGGAGATCGACCGGCTGCGGGACGAGCGGGCGGCCACCCCCGAGGAGGCCCGCCGTGCCAACGTCGCGCTCCGGCGCCTCATGCGCAAGCAAGACAACTACTTCCCCGAGCTGGAAGACAGCGCCCGCAGCATCCTCGCCGCCGTCGGTCACCCGGGCGGCCCGCTCACCCAGCGCAGCGCGAGCGACATCGCCGGCCATCTCGGCTTCACGCTGCACTACGTTCCCGATCTGCCCCAGACCACCCGCAGCGTCGCGGACATCAAGAACGGCCGCCTGTACCTCTCCAGCCGCCTGACGGCGAAAGGCGACCCGCGCACGGCGGTGCTGCAGGCGCTGTCCAGCCGCATCCTCGGCCACAGCGAACCCACGAGCTATGCGCAGTTCCTCCGTCAGCGGGTGGAGACGAACTACCTCACCGGTGCGCTGCTGGTTCCGGAGGAGTCGGCCGTGACCTTCCTCTCCGACGCCAAGGCGTCCCGGGCGATCAGCATCGAGGATCTCCGCGACGCGTACTCCGTGTCGTACGAGACGGCGGCGCACCGGTTCACCAACCTCGCGACGGTGCACCTGGGCATCCCGGTGCACTTCCTCAAGGTGCACGAGTCGGGCACGATCACGAAGGCCTACGAGAACGACGACGTGAACTTCCCGACCGACCGGCTGGGGTCGATCGAGGGACAGATGTGCTGCCGACGGTGGACGAGCCGTGTGGTCTTCGACGAAGACGATCGCTTCAACCCGTACTACCAGTACACCGACACCGGCAACGGCACGTACTGGTGCACGGCGCGGGTGGAGGCCTCCAGCGAAGGCGCGCACTCGGTGAGCGTGGGCGTCCGCTTCGACGACACGAAGTGGTTCCTCGGCCGCGACACCCCGAACCGCGGCGTGTCGAAGCATTCGGTCGAAACGTGCTGCCGCCGGGCCCCGGCCGGGCTGGAATCGTCGTGGCGCGCATTCGCGTGGCCGAACGTCCGCACGCCGCGCACCCTGCTGGCGACGCTCCCCACGGGCGCCTTTCCCGGCGTCGACACCACCGAGGTCTACGAGTTCCTCGAGGCGCACGCCCCGCGCTGACGCGGGGCGACCTCAGTCGATGCGCGAGTGATCTCCGAGCCGGTGCCATGTGCGGTTGTGGTAGACCAGCGGATGCGTGGTGCCCGCGGCATCCGGATCCTGCGTGTGCGCCTCGAGCGCCTGAACGAGGATGACCGTGGCGACTCCGGCTGACACCGTGCCGACGACACGGCCGCGGATCCAGGAGGAGGCGGCGGGGAAGTAGGGCTCGCCGGTGGGGAGCCGGGTCCACAGCGACGTGTCGGCGAACCGGTCGATGCCGCTCGTCGCGCCGAGCTTCGCGATCTGCAGCTGTTCGGCCTCGAGGAGATGCACGACCACCGTCTCGGCCTGCCGGATCGTCGGGGCGCTCGACGACAGCTCCGAGACCGAGAAGACCAGGAGAGGCGGGGTCACGCTCGCCGACGACACGGACGTGGCCGTCAGGGCGACCGGTCCGTCGGTGCCCTCGGCGGTGATGACGGCGACGCCGGCGGGGTGGTTGCGGAAGGCGGCCTTGAAATCCTCGGCGTCGAGCATCGGCTCTGCGTCGGGTCCGCCCTCGGCGTCGATGATGTCGCGACTGGTTTCGTTGGACACGGTCATCTCGTCCTCCTCAGGCGCCATGTGGCGGCTGAATATCGAATACGGCGAGCTGGGTCGCCACCATCCTGTAGTACCCGACCAGCGTCACGAGTTGGAACAACCGCTCGGCGCCGAAGAATTCCGCCGCGGCGCAGGTCAGAGCCGCGCGACCTGCAGGGCCGCCCACAGCTCGGCGCGGGCGGGGAAGGACGACAGATCGGAGCCGAGCACCGACTCGGCCTGGGCGATCCGGGTGCGCACCGTATGGCGGTGCACCCCGAGCGCGGCGGCCGTCGCATCGATGCGCGCGTCGTTCTCCAGCCACGCGCGGAGGGTCGAGACCAGTTCCGTGCCGCGCGTCCGGTCGTGATCGACCAGGGGGGCGAGGGATGCTGCCGCCAGCACCCGGGCGAGGTCGCTGTCCAACGCGCCGAGCACTCCGGAGGCGGCGGTTTCCCCGAACCGTGCGACTCGCCCACGTTGTCGGCGGAGCGCGGCCAGCGCCTCGTCGTGCGCGCGGGCGAATTCGGGCCACCCCGCCGGAGCGGACACGCCCACACGCACGGGGAAGCGCTCCACGAGCGCCTCGGGCAGGGCGGAGCCCGGCGCGACGGCGACGACAAGACCCTCGGGCCCGCGGCCGAAAAAGATCGGCTCCATGGTCGACGCGGCGAGCCACTCGGCGACGTTCTCCAGCTGCGCGGCGTTCCCCTCCGCCACGATGACCGTCATCGACCCGGCGGGCAGGCTGCCACCGAGTTCCCGGACGAAGCGCCGGGCGAGCGCGACCTCGCCGGCCAGCAGGGCCTGGACGACGCCGGCCCGCAGCATCCCCTGAGCGCGCTGCACGCCCTCGTTCTGTTCGAGCGCGAGACCGGCCATCGCGATCACCGACGTGACGACGGCGCGACTCTCGGCGTCCAGATCACCCGCGGCGATCGCCAGGACGCCCCGGAGATGCCCCCCGCGGCCGAGCGTCTGGAGGGAGAAGGGCACATCGCCGATGCGCATCGCCGAGCCCGCCCGCGCGCCGCGGCGGAGCACGGCGGCGACTTCGGCGGCGAGGTCGTCCCGGATGCTCGCATCCAGAGCCCCCACCGGATGCTCGCGCCGCAGCGCGCCGGCGGTGTCGTAGAGCCCCACCCACGCCCCGAGTTGGCGCGCGAGCTCGGCGAGGGTGGCGTGGAGTCCGTCGGGGCGGAGCGCGGCGAGCGAAACCGCTCGCTGCGCCGCCAGCGCCCAGGTCCGTCGCGCGTAGGACTCTGCGGCGACCGCCTCGCCGTTCGCGCGTGCCACCGCGATGAAGGGCGTGCGATAGGGCACCTCGAACAGCGGCATCCCGACCGCCACGCAGGCCGCTTCCAGCAACGGCGGGATCCCGGGCCGCACCACCTCGGTGCCGAATCCGAGCGCTGCGACCCCGCGGTCGCGCAGGCGCCGGACATAGGCGCGGAAGGTCTCCTCGTCGTCCGCCCCGTCCGCGAACTGCGTGCCGGTCGTCAACAGCACGAGCCCCTCGGAGAGGAAGGGCGTCGGGTCGGCGAGGTCGCTGCTGTGCACCCACCGCACCGGCCGCTCCCACGCCCCGGGTTCGAGGGCCTCCTCCGGTGTGGCCAGGCGCAGGTGCAGATCCGGACGCATGACCAGTGTGCGGACGGTCGCGGAGGAGGCGGAGGGGTCGACCACGCACTCTCCTTCCGTCCGGATGTCCGCGACGTACACGGACTCGGGTCGAATGTACATGACGGCGAGTGCGGGCCCCGTGGCGCCTGCCTAGCATCGCCGCCATGAGCCAATCCGCCGTTCTCTCGTCCGTCGGCGGGCCGTCGTTGCCTCAGGTGCGCCGGCTCGTCACCGATCTCCCCGGTCCCCGCTCGCGCGAGATCCTCGAGCGGAAGGCCGCGGCTGTGGCGTCCGGAGTCGGACACACCGCCCCGATCGCGGCGGTCGCCGCCGGCGGGGGTGTCGTCGTGGATGCCGATGGCAATTCGCTGATCGACCTCGGTTCGGGCATCGCGGTCACGACCATCGGGAACGCCCACCCGGCGGTCGTCGCAGCTGTGCAGGAGCAGGTGGCACGCTTCACCCACACGTGCTTCATGATCTCGCCGTACGAGTCGTACGTCGCCGTCGCCGAGGCGCTCAACCGGCTCACCCCGGGGGACCACACCAAGAAGAGCGCGCTGTTCAACAGCGGCGCCGAGGCGGTGGAGAACGCCATCAAGATCGCACGGAAGGCCACCGGGCGCCAAGCGGTCGTCGCCTTCGACCACGCCTACCACGGGCGGACGAACCTCACGATGGCGCTGACGGCCAAGAGCATGCCGTACAAGAGCGGCTTCGGTCCCTTCGCGTCGGAGATCTACCGCGCCCCGATGTCGTATCCGTACCGCGATGGGCTGAGCGGGCCGGATGCGGCGGCGAAAGCCATCTCGGTGATCGAGAAGCAGATCGGCGCCGACAACCTCGCGGCCCTGCTCATCGAACCGATCCAGGGCGAGGGCGGATTCATCGTCCCCGCCGAGGGGTTCCTTCCCGCCCTCGCGGATTGGTGTCGGGCGAACGGCGTGGTGTTCATCGCCGACGAGGTGCAGAGCGGCTTCGCCCGGACGGGTGCGATGTTCGCGAGCGAGCTGTTCGGGATCATCCCGGATCTGATCACCACCGCCAAGGGCATCGCCGGCGGCCTGCCGCTGGCCGCCGTCACCGGTCGGGCCGAGATCATGGATGCCGCGCACGCCGGCGGGCTCGGCGGCACCTACGGGGGCAACCCGATCGCGTGCGCCGCGGCGCTGGCGGCGTTCGAGGTGTACGAGACCGAGAACCTCGTCGAGCGCGCACGCGAGCTCGGCGAGATCCTGCAGCGGCGCCTGCGCTCCATGCAGGACGAGGACCCCCGGATCGGGGATGTCCGCGGCTTCGGCGCGATGGTCGCCGCCGAGTTCGTCGACCCGGCCTCGGGTGCCCCCGATGCGGCTCTCACCTCCGCCGTGGCGAAGGCGTGCCTGGCCGAGGGCGTGATCGTGCTGACCTGCGGCACGTACGGCAACGTCATCCGCTTCCTCCCGCCGTTGTCGATCGGCGATGATCTGTTGGTCGAGGGCCTCGACGTCCTCTCCGGCGTCCTCCAGCAGGCCTGAGCGCCGCAACGGTCGAGGGGGGCGAGCATGAGAGAGCTGACGAGGGACGTCGTGGTCGTCGGAGCCGGGGCGGCGGGGCTCACCGCCGCGAACGCCCTGCGCACGGCCGGCCTGTCGGTGGCGGTGCTGGAAGCGCGTGACCGCGTCGGCGGCCGACTGTGGACCGACGTCATCGACGGCGCGATGCTGGAGATCGGGGGCCAGTGGGTCTCGCCCGACCAGGACGCGCTCATCCAGACCCTCGATGAGTTGGGGCTGGAAACGTACCCCCGCTACCGTCAGGGCGACAGCGTGTACATCGGCCGCGACGGCACGCCCACCCGGTTCACCGGAGACATCTTCCCGGTGGCTCCCGAAACCGAACGCGCGATGGTCGAACTCATCGAGAAGCTCGACGCGCTCGTGGCCGAGATCGACCCGGACGCCCCCGAGCGACACCCCGCCGCGGCAGCGCTCGACCGCGTCTCGTTCGAGGAGTGGCTGGCGCGCGAGACCGACGACATCGAGGCGCGCGAGAATGTGGCGCTGTTCATCGCCGGAGCCATGCTGACCAAGCCCGCCCACGCGTTCTCGGCGCTCCAGGCGCTGCTGATGGCGGCGAGCGCGGGGAGCTTCTCGCACCTGGTCGACGCCGACTTCATCCTCGACAAGCGTGTCGTGGGAGGACTCCAGCAGGTGCCGCTGCTGCTGGCTGAGCGGCTCGGAGATGACGTCGTGCTCGGCCAGCCGGTGCGCGAACTCGCGTGGGAGTCTGCGACGGGGCCGGGAACCGGTGGCGTGACCGCGACGACCGACGAGGTCATCGTCCGCGCCCGCTACGCCGTGCTCGCGCTGGCACCGGTGCTGTACCCGCGCATCTCCTTCCACCCCCCGCTCCCGCGGTTGCAGCAGCAGATGCACCAGCACCTGTCGATGGGTTTCGTCATCAAGGTGCACGCCGTGTACGAGACGCCGTTCTGGCGCGAGCAGGGGTTGTCGGCGACGGCGTTCAGCCCGTACGAGATCTGCCACGAGGCCTACGACAACACCAACCATGGCGATCCCCGGGGCACCCTCGTCGGCTTCGTCTCCGACCGCCACGCCGACGACCTCTTCCGCCTTCCGGCCGCCCAGCGCAAGGAGCTCATCTTGGAGTCGCTGTCGCACTACTACGGGTCCGAGGCCAAGAACCCGGTCGTGTATTACGAAAGCGACTGGGGGGCTGAGGAATGGACGCGCGGCGCCTACGCCGCGAGCTTCGATCTCGGCGGGCTGGCCCGCTACAACGCCGACGCCCGGACCCCGGTCGGCCCGATCCATTTCGCCTGCAGCGACCTCGCCGGGGCGGGCTACCAGCACGTCGACGGCGCCATCCGGATGGGGCGGCGCGTGGCCGACGCGATCGTGACCGAGGCTCGCGCATGAGCCGCCCGATCGCCGTGGGGTACACCGCGACCGACGCCGGAGCCGACGCCCTCGCGGTGGCCGCACGCCTCGCGGCCGCCATCGACGCGCCACTGGAAATCGTGATCGTCCTGCCCGACGCGGCCCGCAGCGTCATCACGCCCCCGGACGCCGGATATGGGCGGCTCGTCCGTGCGCGCGCGGAGGAATGGCTCGCCGACGCACAGCAGCAACTCGGCCAAGCAGTGCGCCACCGGGGCAGCGTCCGGTACGGCGAATCGTTCGCGGAGGGGCTCTGGCACACCGCGCGGGAGGTGGATGCGGCGTACCTCGTCGTGGGCGCGGCGAACGGCGGAATCCGCGGCCGGCACTTCCTCGGGTCGGTCGCGAGCGAGCTGCTGCACACCTCCGACGTCCCCGTGGTCCTCGCCCCCGAGGGGTCGCGACGCATCGACCCCTCGGCGGGCCTGTCCCGGGTCACCGCCGCCGTGGGCACACGCGCGGGGGCCGACGTGCTGTTGGAGGAGTCGGTCGCCCTCGCCGCCGCAGCATCCGTCCCGCTTCGCCTGGTCTCGCTCGAGACGATCGACCTGCCCGCGGGACTGGACACCGCCGCGATCCGGGTCGCCGGCGCCGCGCACGCCCAGCGTGTGCTCGAACAGGCACGAGCATCGCTCCCCGAGGCGATCAGCGCCGACGTGGTCCTCGCCCGCGGCGACAGCGTCGAAGAGGCCGTCGGGGCGTTGACGTGGGATCAGAGCGAGATCGCGATCGTCGGCTCGAGCCGACTCGCGCAGCCGCGCCGGCTCTTCCTCGGTTCCACCGCGGCCAAGATGCTCCGCGAACTTCCCGTTCCCCTCATCGTCGTGCCCCGCACGCGCCCGGAAGAAGGAGGGCGCCCATGACCGCTCCGAGAAGCGGGTCGCCCGCGGCCACGACCGGCGACGGCGCCGGCGGACTCTCGAAGAAGGGGCTGTCTGCGGGGACGGTGGGTCTGCTCGGGGCCATCGTCATCGGCATCTCGTGCATCGCACCCGCCTACACGCTGACGGCCGCCCTCGGTCCCACGGTGTCGGAGGTCGGCTTCCAGGTGCCCGCCATCATCCTCGTCGGTTTCATCCCGATGCTGCTCGTCGCTTTCGGGTACCGCGAACTGAACAAGCAGATGCCCGACTCCGGCACGTCGTTCACGTGGGCGGCTCGGGCCTTCGGACCGTGGGTGGGGTGGATGGCGGGGTGGGGCCTCATCGCCGCCACGATTCTCGTGCTCTCCAATCTGGCCGGGATCGCGGTGGAGTTCCTCTTCCTGCTCATCGACCAGATCGCGGGCAGCCCGGGCACGATCGCCGAGCTGGCCTTCAACCCGTTCATCAACGTCGCCGTGTGCCTCCTGTTCATGCTGGGCGCCACGTTGGTCTCCTACCGCGACATGCAGACCACCCAGAAACTGCAGTACGTCCTCGTGACATTCCAGGTGCTGGTACTCGTGGTCTTCTCGATCGCCGCCTTCGTCCACGTCGCCCAGGGGAATGCGTTCGACGCGAGCCCACCGGAGCTGAGCTGGTTCAACCCCTTCGCCGTGGGATCGTTCACCGCCGTCGTGGCGGGGCTCTCGCTGTCGATCTTCATCTTCTGGGATGGGACGTCACCCTCACGATGAATGAGGAGACGAAGGATCCCGAGAAGACTCCGGGTCGGGCGGCCACCCTCACCGTTGTCACGATCGTGGTGCTGTACCTGCTCATCTCGCTCGCGCTCCTCGCGTTCGCGGGTACGGGGGAGGGGGAGCTGGGCCTGGGCAACCCCGACATCCAGGACAACGTCTTCTTCTATCTGAGCGGACCGGTTCTCGGCCCGCTCGCCTTCCTCGTGTCGCTCGCCGTACTGACCAGCTCGGCATCCTCTTTGCAGTCGACGTTCGTCTCGCCCGCGCGCACGCTCCTGGCGATGGGCCACTACGGCGCCCTTCCGCCCAAATTCGCGCAGGTCACCCCGCGGTTCTTCACGCCGGGCTACGCCACCATCGTGTCGGCGGTCGTCGCCTCGGTCTTCTACGCCATCATGCGGTTCGTCAACGAGAACGTGCTGTGGGACACCATCACCACCCTCGGGCTGATGATCTGCTTCTACTACGGGCTCACGGCCTTCGCGTGCGTGTGGTATTTCCGCCGGCAGTGGTTCGATTCGGTGCGCGACGTCTTCTTCACGCTCCTCTTCCCGCTTGTGGGCGGCATCATCCTCGCGGGCCTGTTCGCCGTCACCCTCGTGGAGAGCCTCGACCCCGACTACGGCAGCGGGACGGAATGGTTCGGCGTGGGCAGCGTCTTCGTGCTGGGTGTCACGATCATCGGCCTCGGGATCGTGGTCATGATCTGGCAGGCCGTCCGCCGTCCTGCGTTCTTCCGTGGGGAGACACTGTCGAAGGACGCCCCCGCGAGCGCGCGCCGCCGGCGGCAGACTGTATGAGAGCGAAAGGAACGTCATGAGCGAATACGCCGTCGTCAACCCCGCCACAGGGGAAAGGCTGGCCGAATACGACACGTTGACCGACCGTGGCGTCGAGGGGGCGATCGCCGCGGCCTCCGACGCCTACCGGACGTGGTCGCGCACCTCCGTCGCCGACCGGGCCGCGCTCCTGCGCCGCGCGGCCGAACTGCACCGCGAGCGTCGTGACCTGCTCGCAGCGATCATCGTGCGGGAGATGGGAAAGCCCCTGGAGGCGGCACTCGGCGAGGTCGACTTCGCCGCTGACATCACCGAGTTCTACGCCGACCACATCGAGGAGTTCACCGGCGACCAGCCGCTCGACATCTCCGGCGACGGGAGCGCGGTGATCCGCCGGTCGCCGCTGGGCGTGCTGCTGGGCATCATGCCGTGGAACTTCCCGTACTACCAGGTGGCGCGGTTCGCCGCGCCCAACCTCGCTGTGGGCAACACCATCCTGCTCAAGCATGCTCCGCAGTGCCCGGAGTCGGCCGAGGCGCTGCAGCTCCTCTACCGCGACGCCGGCTTCCCGGAGGGCGCGTACGTCAACGTCCGCATCACCAACGACCAGGCCGCCGCGATCATCGCCGATCCGCGCGTGCAGGGTGTCTCGGTGACGGGATCGGAGCGCGCCGGAGCGGCCGTCGCCGAGATCGCCGGACGGAACCTGAAGAAGGTGGCGCTCGAATTGGGTGGTTCCGACCCGTTCCTGCTGCTGTCCACCGACGACCTCGACGGCACCGTGCAGTCCGCCGTCGACGCGCGCCTGGACAACACCGGACAGTCGTGCAACGCCGCGAAGCGCTTCATCGTCGTCGATGAGCTGTACGAGGCGTTTCTCGACAAGTTCACCGCCGCCATGAGCGCGGCGAAGGTCGGCGACCCGCTTGCCGAGGACACGGTCCTCGGCCCGCTCTCATCCGCTGCGGCCGCCGAACGCCTCGCGGAACAGGTCGAGCGGGCCGTCGCGCAGGGCGCGACACTCGTCGCGGGCGGTACGCGCGACGGCGCGTTCTTCGCGCCCACGGTGCTCACCGGCGTCACGAGCGACATGGATGCGTACCGCGAGGAGTTCTTCGGACCCGTGGGCGTCGTCTACCGGGCATCCGGCGAGCAGGAGGCGGTCGCCATCGCGAACGACACCGGATTCGGATTGGGGTCGTACGTGTTCACGACCGACCCGGAGCAGGCAGAACGGGTGGCCGACGGGATCGACGCGGGCATGGTCTACGTGAACGTGGTGCTCGCCGATTCGCCCGAGCTGCCTTTCGGCGGAGTCAAGCGCAGCGGCACCGGCCGTGAGCTGGGGCTCCTCGGTGCCGACGAGTTCGTCAATAAGAAGCTCATCCGCGTCGCCTGATGACCCTCCCCGCCGACGCTCCCGCTCCTGTCCCCGTGACCGACCAGGGCGACGTTTCGGGAGCCCTCGCCTCAGGGGTGCGGAGGTGGCGCCGGCGTCGTGTGATCTGGCTCGTCGCCGTGATCGCGGTGGTGGTGCTGGCAGCGGCCGGGGCAGGAATCTGGTGGGCAGTCCGAGACGCGCAGGAGCGCGCGCTGGCCGCACGCGCGGTCACCACAGGCCAGCAGACCGTCGTCACGGCGGCCTTCGAGGGAACCGCCGAAATCGCCGCCCAGATCCAGACGCAGCGCACCGCGTACCGGGATGCCGAGTCGCTGTGGAACGGTGCGGTCGCCTCGAACGAGGCCTTTCTGGCCGAGGATGCGGCACCCGCCGTGTCGGCGCCCAATCCGGGCGGCGACGGGATGCCCGGCGGGGATGGTGAGGCTCGCGCGCTGCTGGACGGCATCGGAGCATCGGCGGTGCAGATCGTCTACGACGGCGGCCCGCAGAACTGCGGCTTCGCGGCGGCCGACGAGACCTACCGGATCGCTCTCGGCGGATGCTACGACAGCAAATTCCGCAACCGGGTCTTCCTGGCCTGGGATCCGGGTGCCACCCGCGCGAACATCTGGCCGATCTTCGTCCACGAAGCCATGCACTGGTATCAATGGGACCGCTACTCGACGCAGTTCGCTGCCGCGGAGAGCGCCGGCGTGAGCCAGGACGCCTATCGTCCGCAGATCGAGGCTGACGCCAGCTGTCGTGCGGTGATCCAGCACGACGTGCCCGCCACGGCTTTCGAGGCGTCCTCCGCGCCGTGCAACGTCGCGGATTGGCACGACGGGTGGCTGGTCGAACAGCTCGCGGGCCTCGGCGTGCCCGTCGCCGCGCCCGATCCGGCGACGTTCGAAGTGCAGGAGGTGATCCGCCCATGACGCGGCAACCGCGCATCCGGCTCGCCGGAGCCGTCCTCGCCCTCGCTGTGTGCGCGACAGCGCTGACTGCGTGCACCTTCGGTCCCGACCCGGCGGAAGTGCGCAGCGAGACGCGGGAGGTCTTCGACGATCTGGTCGGGGTCCTCTCCGACGCCGACCCGGCGATCCTCCGCACGGTCGAGACGGCGCCGGAGTCCGAGCAGGCGTGCGGCGAGGATGGCGAGGGGACGCAGCACGCACTCGTGGCCACGGGCACACTCCCCGTCACCGCGCCGGTGGACGCCGTCGATGCTCAGGTGGGCGCCCTCGGGGCCGAGCTCGACCCGGAGACGTGGGACCGGATCCGTTCGGCGTCGGACGCGCCGGAACAGCAGGCGTGGGCGTCCGAAGACGGGATCGTGGTCACCGTGACATTCGACGACCCGGTCTTGGTCACCGCCGTCTTCACCCCGTGCACTCGCTGAGCGGGTTCGCGGGTGGGAAAGGGATGACGTAGACTTCCCCTGCAGGAAAGTCTGCATTCTTTCGCCGTGCCCGCCGGTCGGGCCGACCCCCTTTCGGACAGGTCACGGTGGCGGAGTGCGGGCATCCCGGGGCCTCACGGCCTCTAGGGCGGTAGCTCAATTGGCAGAGCAGCGGTCTCCAAAACCGCAGGTTGCAGGTTCGATTCCTGTCCGCCCTGCGCGCTGGCGCATGCTGGCACACGGTAGGCAACCCAGGTAGGTGCGATGGTCCAGGATGAGCCGAGAGGCGAGGTGGTCGCAGGACGCGACGCGCCACGCGAGAAGAGGCCCAACTTCTTCGCGCGCATCGCCATATTCGTCCGCCAGGTGTTCGCGGAGCTTCGGAAGGTGGTCACCCCGACCCGCTCCGAGCTGCTGAAGTTCACGGCCGTCGTGCTCGCCTTCGTCGTCATCATGATGGCGCTGGTCTACGGACTGGACGTGCTGTTCGTCTGGATTACCACGGCGGTCTTCGGCGTGCCAGGCGGCTCCGCCCCCTGACCTGCGCCGTGAGCGCTTGCGGAGCGGCTTCGACGCCCGCACCATCAACGGAAGAGATCACAATTGTCTGAGAGATACAACGACGACGCCGACTGGGCGACGGCCGCCGAGCAGTCCAGCGAGGACGACGAAGCGCAGGAGGGCAACCAGCTCGCCGCCGAGGAGCGATCCGTGGCACCGGCCGAGCAGAGTGCCATCCACGTCGTGGAAGACGGCGACGACACGGGTGACGTCGACACCTTCGCGGACGAGGACATCTTGATCGACGACCCCGAGGCCGACGCGATCGTGAACGACGCGCTGACCATCGACGAGGCAGCGGAGGTGGAAGCCGCCGCGGAGGCGCTCGCCGAATCGCTCGCCGACGAGGCGGCCGACCACAATGCGGAGGAGCCGGACGTGACCCCCTACGACGGACCGGATGTGAACGGCGAGCCCGACGAGCCGGTGCTGGATCCCGACTTCGTGGAGTCGGTCACCGAAGCCGCCGGCGTCGTGGACGAGGTGGAGGCTTCGGTCGATCCCGCCGACGCCGCGGAAGAACCCGAAGGCTTCGACCCCACGGTCAACCCCGATGACATCGTCACGGCGGGCGACCAGGACGACTCCGTCGCCATGGACGACGCCACCGCTGAGGACGCTGCCACCGCGGAGGAGGCTGCCGTCGCGGACGACGCGACCGACGCCGCTGAGGACGATGAGGACGCGGACCCCTACGAGGCGTTCCGGACCGAGCTTCGGATGCTGCCGGGCAAGTGGTACGTCATCCACTCCTACGCCGGCTTCGAGCGCAAGGTGAAAGCCAACATCGAGCAGCGGAAGTCCACCCTCGAGGTGGAGGACGACATCTACCAGGTCGAGGTCCCCATGGAGGACGTCGTCGAGATCAAGAACGGCCAGCGCAAGATGGTTACGCGCGTCCGGATCCCGGGCTACGTGCTCGTGCGCATGGAGCTCAACGAAGACACGTGGTCGGTCGTCCGTCACACCCCGGGTGTCACCGGCTTCGTGGGCAACGCCCACAACCCCACGCCGCTGCGCTTCGAGGAGGCCTTCACCATGCTGAAGAGCCTCGTGGAGGTCAAGGAGGTCGCGCCCACCAAGGCCGGTTCCGCCAAGGGCGGCCAGGCCGTGGCGCGCAGCATCCCCGCCGAGGTCGACTTCGAGATCGGCGAGACCATCACGATCAAGGAGGGCTCGTTCGCGGGTCTCCCCGGCTCGATCAGCGAGATCAAGCCGGAGAGCGGCAAGCTCACCGTGCTGGTCTCCCTCTTCGAGCGCGAGACGCCGGTCGAGCTCAGCTTCGACCAGGTCACCAAGCTGTAGGCGCGACGCCTCGAAACGCCCCGCTCGGCTCCGGCCGGCGGGGCGTTTCGCGTCACTCGTGCCGGGCCGCCCAGTGCGGGCTCTGGATGAGTCCGAGGAGGTTGCCGAACGGGTCGACGATCGACGCAGACCACCACCCCTCCCCGCGCGGGGTGATCGGGTCGAACACGTCGGCGCCCGACCCCACCAGGCGGTCGACGCTCGCGCGGATGTCATCGACGTGCATGCTCACCAGTGCGCCGCCCGGCGCCGGCAACGGGGGACGGTAAGCGCTGGACATGAGGGCGAGTTCGTCCTCGTCGTCGCCGAACCGCCACTCGGCGTATTCGACGGGTCCGCTCTCGGGGCGCACGAAGTACGGCGGAGCACCCAGCACCTCGGCGTACCAGGAGACGGCGGCCGCCATATCGGCGGCGACGAGGTTGAGGTTTGCCAGTCCACGGAACATGTCGTTCTCCTTCTTCGTCATGAGTCCACTCTTCCGCTCAAAGTGATCACCGCACGATCACTTTTCCTGGGATTCTGGGAGCATGCGAGCCGACCGGTTGATCCAAGCTCTTCTGGTGCTGCAGGCACGCGGCACCGTCACCGCGGCTCAGCTCGCTGCGGAACTCGAGGTCTCGGTGCCCACCGCCCGGCGCGACCTGCAGGCCCTGCTCGCGGCGGGAGTGCCCATCTACCCGCGCCCGGGCCGCGGGGGAGGGTGGCAGCTGATCGGCGGAGCCCGCACCGACCTGACGGGCCTGACGGGGCCGGAAGCCTTCGCCCTTGTTCTGCGGCTGGCGCGGACTGCGACCGAATCGGATGCGGCGGTCCGTGCCGAACGGAAGATGCTGCGAGCGCTGCCGCCTCCGTTCCGTGACGCGGCCGAACGGGTCGTCGCCGCAACGATCAGCGGTCGATCCTGGGGACGCAACGCCGCCCCCGAGCCGCCTGCCGCGGCGGGGATGCTGCAGGAGGCGATCGCCACCCAGCGGGCGGTGGACGTGGCGTATCGCGATGGGAACGCGCGTGCGCTGGTGCCGCTGGTCGTCGGGCGGCGCGGCGATGCCTGGTACCTGTTGGCAGCGCCGCCGGCACCGGAGACCGGAATCGCCGACACGTCGCGGATTCGGACGTATCGGCTGGACCGTATCCGTGAGCTGGGCGCGGCGCACGCGGTGGGGCGAGCGCCCGCGGACTTCTCGCCGGAGCAGGCGTGGGACGAGATGGTGGAAGCGGTCGAGGGGCATCGCAGCGCAGCATCCGCCCTCGTGCTCGCCGACGCCGCCGTCGCCGGACCGCTGTGCGCGCAGTTCGGGCGGTACGCCCGCGTCATGGGGGACGCCGGGAACGACCGCACGCGCGTGGAGGTGCGGGCACAGAATGCGGTGGCCCTCGCCGAGCAGCTCGCCGGCTGGAGCGGCGGGGTGGAAGTGGTGGAACCGGTGAGCGTGCGGCGGGAGCTCGCCGAGATCGGCCGGCGCCTGGTCGCGACCTACGGCGGGTGATCCGCAGCGGCGGGTCGTGCCTGGACGCGGAGTGCCCCCGGGCGGTCGCCCCGGCTATACTTGTGTGGTTGCCCCCATCGGGCAGCGAACCCCCACCACTGCCAGGATTCGCCTGGTTCGTGGCAGCGCGCCCGCCGGGCGCACGACAGTGAGGAAACACATGGCACCGAAGAAGCGGGTGACCGGCCTGATCAAGCTCCAGATCAATGCCGGCGCCGCCAACCCCGCGCCGCCGATCGGGCCCGCGCTCGGTCAGCACGGCGTGAACATCATGGAGTTCTGCAAGGCGTACAACGCCGCGACCGAGTCGCAGCGCGGCAACGTCATCCCCGTGGAGATCACCGTCTACGAGGACCGCAGCTTCACCTTCATCCTGAAGACCCCGCCCGCCGCCGAGCTGATCAAGAAGGCCGCCGGCGTCGCGAAGGGCTCGCAGACCCCGCACACGTCCAAGGTGGGCAAGCTCACCAAGGATCAGGTCCGTCAGATCGCCGAGACCAAGCAGCCCGACCTGAACGCGAACGACATCGAGGCCGCCTCGAAGATCATCGCGGGCACCGCCCGTTCCATGGGCATCACGGTCGAGGACTGAGGGGGATAAGAACATGGCTACCAAGTCCAAGGCATTCCGCGCCGCTGCTGAGAAGATCGCGGCCGACAAGTTCTACACTCCCGCCGAGGCTGTCGCCCTGGCGAAGGAGACCGGATCGAAGAAGTTCGACTCGACCGTCGAGGTCGCGCTCAAGCTCGCCGTCGACCCGCGTAAGGCAGACCAGATGGTGCGTGGCACCGTCATGCTTCCGCACGGCACGGGCAAGACCGCCCGCGTCATCGTGTTCGCGAACGGCCCCGCGGCCGAAGCGGCGATCGCGGCGGGTGCTGACGAGGTCGGCGGCACCGAGCTCATCGAGCGCGTGGCCGGTGGCTGGACCGATTTCGACGCGGCCGTCGCCACCCCCGAGCTGATGGGTCAGGTCGGTCGCCTGGGTAAGGTGCTGGGCCCCCGCGGCCTCATGCCCAACCCCAAGACCGGTACGGTCACCCCGAACCCGGCCAAGGCCGTCGAGGAGATCAAGGGCGGAAAGATCGAGTTCCGCGTCGACAAGCACGCCAACGTGCACTTCGTCGTGGGCAAGGCCTCGTTCTCCGCCGACCAGCTCGACGAGAACCTGAACGCCGCGCTCGAAGAGATCGTCCGCCTGAAGCCCTCCAGCGCCAAGGGCCGCTACATCCAGAAGGGTTCGGTGTCGACCACGTTCGGCCCCGGCATCCCGCTGGACGTCAACGTCTTCGCCTGATCCACGCTTCTCACGAAGGGCTCCGCCTCCGGGCGGGGCCCTTCGTTCTTGTGCGGGCGCGGA
Organism: Microbacterium sp. Z10_103; assembly: GCF_058310455.1. Taxonomy (NCBI): domain Bacteria; kingdom Bacillati; phylum Actinomycetota; class Actinomycetes; order Micrococcales; family Microbacteriaceae; genus Microbacterium; species Microbacterium sp. Z10_103. Next base: position 2,237,629 of record NZ_JBZEGK010000001.1, on the reverse strand, counting down.
AAGCGTGCAACGCGGCGTAACGCGAATTCCGCCTCGGTTCATCCCGTGCTGTACTCCTCTGTCGGCGCAAAATGCCACCGATCGGCGCGGACCGCCTTCCTCCCGAGACGTCAGGATCCTCATGCTTTCTCGTCGCTTTCCCGCCGTCACTCTCGCCGTGGGCTTCGTCCTTGCCCTCACCGCGTGCAGCGGCGGCGCGACGGAGCCGGGCGCCACGGCCGCGGGCGAGGAGTACGGTCTCGTCTCACCCGGCACACTCACCGTCGCCACCGAGGGCACCTATCGGCCCTTCACCTTCCATGACGCGTCGGGCGATCTCGTCGGCTTCGATGTCGAGATCGCGGAAGCCGTCGCGGAAAAGCTCGACCTGGACGTGACGTTCCAGGAGACGCAGTGGGATGCGATCTTCGCCGGTCTTGACGCCGGCCGATTCGATGTCATCGCCAACCAGGTCTCGATCAACCCCGAGCGGGAAGAGAAGTATCTCTTCAGCGAGCCGTACACGGTCTCGCCCGGCGTCATCGTGGTCGCCGAGGACGACGCATCCATCTCGAGCTTCGACGACCTCGCCGGCAAGACGACCGCCCAGTCGCTGACGAGCAACTGGTATGAGCTGGCCACGGAGAGCGGTGCGACCGTGGAGCCGGTCGAGGGATGGGCGCAGGCCGTCGCCCTGCTGCAGCAGGGACGCGTGGATGCCACCGTCAACGACAATCTGACCTTCCTCGACTACGAGAAGAGCGAGGGGCCGACCGGTCTGAAGATCGCGGCCGAGACGGAGGACCCCGCGTACAACGCGTTCGCTTTCACCCAGGACCGGGAGGCGCTGGTCGACGCCGTCGACGCCGCCCTGGCCGAACTGCGCGAAGAAGGAGTGCTCGCCGAGATCAGCGAGAAGTACTTCGGCGCGGACGTCACCGAGTAAGCCCGACGTCGAGGAGGAGCGCCCGTGAACGAGACGTGGACGCTCGTCGTGGACTCCTTCTGGCCGCTGCTGCTGGCGGGGCTCACCGGCACCATCCCGCTGGCCCTCGCCTCCTTCGCCCTCGGCCTCGTCCTTGCCCTGGGGGTCGCGCTGCTCCGGCTATCGGGCAACGCCCTCCTGTCAGCGGTGGCCCGCTTCTACGTCTCCGTCATCCGCGGCACACCCCTCCTCGTGCAGCTGTTCGTGATCTTCTACGGCCTGCCCTCGATCGGCGTGGTGATGGATCCGTGGCCCGCGGCGATCATCGCGTTCTCTCTCAATGTGGGCGGGTACGCCGCCGAGGTCATCCGCGCCGCGATCCTCTCGGTGCCCAAGGGCCAGTGGGAGGCCGCGCACACGGTCGGATTCTCTCCCGCGCGAGCCCTCACCCGGATCGTGCTCCCGCAGGCGGCCCGCGTATCGGTTCCCCCGCTGTCCAACACCTTCATCTCCCTCGTGAAGGACACGTCGCTGGCGTCCCTCATCCTCGTCACCGAGCTCTTCCGCCGCGCGGAGAACATCGCAGCGTTCACCTACGAGTTCATGATCATCTACCTCGAAGCCGCGGCCATCTACTGGGCGTTCTGCCTGGTGCTCTCCACGGGGCAGAATCTCCTCGAGAGGAGGCTCGATCGCTATGTCGCGCGATGATCTCCGCGGGCCGGACCCGCTCGCCCCGCCGGCGGCGGGCGGCGACCGCCCTCTGCTGACGGTGACCGGGATGCAGAAGAGCTTCGGGTCGAACCATGTGCTCGACGGCGTGGACTTCGAGGTGCGCCGGGGCGAGGTCGTCGTCCTCATCGGGCCGAGCGGCTCGGGAAAGACGACCGTCCTGCGGTGCCTGAACGCACTGGAGACGCCCGATGCCGGCCTGGTCGCCTTCGACGGCGGACCGGTCGTCGACTTCGCGGAGCGCGTGGCGAAGTCGGACCGCTCGGCGCTCCGGGATCGATCGGCGATGGTGTTCCAGCACCACAACCTCTTTCCGCACCGCACCGTCCTCGAGAACGTGATCGAGGGCCCGGTGCATGCGCACGGGATGTCCCGCGCCGACGCGGTCGCGCGGGCGGACGCGCTGCTGGAGCGCGTCGGACTCCTCGAAAAACGCGACGTCTATCCCTTCCAGCTGTCCGGGGGGCAGCAGCAGCGGGTGGGGATCGTCCGGGCCCTGGCGTTGCGGCCGGACCTTCTCCTCTTCGACGAGCCCACCAGTTCGCTCGACCCCGAGCTGGTGGGGGAGGTGCTGACGGTGCTCCGCGAGTTGGCCGAAGAGGGCTGGACGATGATCATCGTGACCCACGAGCTCGAGTTCGCGCGGCGGGTCGCCGACGAGGTGCTCTTCTTCGACCGGGGGGCGATCCTCGAGCGCGGTGCTCCCGAAGAGCTCTTCACGCGACCGCGGGAGGAGCGCACGCGGCGTTTCGTCGACCGCATCCTCCGACCCCTCGACGAGTGAGTCGCAGCCGGATCACTCCGTCGGCAGCACCTGGAAACCGGCCGCCCGGGTTCCCGCGCCGTGTTCCGCGTCCACCGGGTCGGTCTGCACCTCTGCGACCTCCGCTCCCGGCGGGCCATGCCGCATCCACTCGACCATCGCCTCCACCGCCGCCGTGTCGCCTTCGAGCTCGGCTTCCACAGAGCCGTCCCGCCTGTTGCGCACCCACCCCCTGAGCCCGCCGGCCTGCGCCTCGGCTCGAGCGGTGTAGCGGTAGCCCACACCCTGAACGACGCCGCGGACGACGACATGGACCCGTTGCATCACCCCATCGTCGTGCATGTCGGGGCGGGACGCATCGTCACCGCGGCAGGACGAGGCTCACAGCGATGCCGATCATGACGACCGCGATGATCGCGTCGAGGATGCGCCATGCGCGGGCTGTCGACAGCCAACGCCCGAGATAGCGTGCGCCGAACGCCAGACCGAAGAACCATAGGATGCTGGCGATCATGGCTCCTGCGGCGAAGATCCAGCGGTCGTCGCCCTGGGCGGTGGCGACCGAGCCGAGGAGGAAGACGGTGTCGAGGTAGACGTGCGGGTTCAGCCACGTCAGGGCGAGGCAGGTGAGGAGGACGGGAGCAAGCCGGGGAGCCGTCCGCGTCGGGGATCCGCCGCGGGACGTGTGCGCGCCGGCCGCAGCATCCGCCTCGGCGGGTGTGAGCCCGCGGCCCGTCGGTCGCCACGCACGGCGGGCGGCGAGCAGGCCGTATCCGACGAGGAAGAGCGCACCGGCCCAGCGGATGACCCCGATGAGCCACGGCACCGCCTGCAGCACCAGGCCCACACCCGAGACGCCCAGGGCGATGAGCAGGGCGTCGGACACCGCGCAGACGGCGGCGACCGCGAACACGTGCTCACGGCGCACGCCCTGACGCAGCACGAAGAGGTTCTGCGCGCCGATCGCGACGATGAGGGAGAGGCCGAGACCGAGGCCGGCGAGGAAGGCGGGGAGCACACTGTGACGGTACGGACGCAATCGTGACAAGTCCAGTTCAGGATTCTTTTGAACCTTTAGCATGGCTTCATGTCGGTTCCGCTGGATCTCGCTCGAACATTGGCGGTCGTCCTCGACGAGGGCACGCTGGACGCCGCAGCTCGCCGGCTGCACATCACGCCCTCTGCGGTCAGCCAGCGCATCCGCGCGCTCGAAGACCGTCTCGGCCGCGTGGTGCTGTTGCGCACGAAACCGGTGCGCGCCACCGACGCCGGCCGCGCCATCGTGCGTCTGGCACGGCAGCTCGACCTCCTCGAGCACGACGCGCTCGCTGAGATCGGCGCCGATGACTCGGGAACGGCCGTGGTGCCGCTCGCCGTGAACGCGGATTCGCTGGCGACGTGGTTTCTGGCGCCCCTGGCGCGGCTGAGCGACCGGCGGCGTGTGGTGTTCGAACTGCACCGCGACGACCAGGACTTCACGGCCGCGCTGCTGGAATCGGGAACGGTGATGGCCGCGGTCACCTCTCGCGAGACGGCGGTGGCCGGCTGCCGGGTCAGGCCGCTCGGGATGCTCCGCTACGAGGCGGTGGCCAGTGCCGCGTTCGTCACCCGGTGGTTTCCCGCCGGTGTGGACGGTGACCGGCTCGCCGTCGCCCCGGTCGTCGACTTCGACCGCCGCGACGACCTGCAATCACAGTGGCTCGCGGCCCGCGGCGTCACCGGTACGCCGCCTCGGCATCTCGTCCCCGCCTCCCACGACTTCGCCACCGCGATCATTCTGGGACTGGGATGGGGTCTTCTTCCGCGTTTTCCGTCCGAAGACCACCTTGCCTCCGGCGCCCTGGTTCCCCTGGGCGGCCCGCCCATCGATGTGCCCCTGTTCTGGCAGCAGTGGAACCTCACCTCACCGCTGCTGGATGCGATCGCCGATGAGGTCGTGGCCGAGGGCCGGCGCGTGCTGACGGCGCCTTAGTCGTCGCTGATCCGCAGCACCAAGGTGCCGCGTGTCTGGCCCCGATCGAGTTCGGCATGGGCCGCCGCTGCGTCCGCGAGCTCGAACACGCGGTCGATATAGACCTGGACCGCCCCTGAATCCAGGAGCCGGGCGATGGTGGCCAGAACCCCACCGTCGGGAATCACCCTGTAGCCGGTCGCGCGGACGCCCGCTGCGGCCGCGGCATCGGCGTGCCCCGGCCACCCGCTCTCGGGCACCTCGATGAGGAGGCCGCCCGGGCGCAGCACGGCCACCGAACGGCGTGCGGTGTCGTCCGGGCCGTTGCCCACGAGGTCGATGACGACGTCGACCTCGCCGACGACGTCCTCGAACCGCTGCGTGGCGTGGTCCACGACGACGGCCGCCCCCAGACTGCGCAGCCAGTCGGCGTTGCCGGCGGGGCCGGTCGCGGTGACGTGGGCACCGAAGTAGGCGGCGAACTGCACGGCGAAATGGCCGATACCCCCCGTCCCGGGGTGGATCAGGATCCGTTGGCCTTCGTGTGCGAGAGCCGTCTCAACGATGACGCCCCACGCGGTCAGAGCATCCAACGGAACGCCGGCCGCCTCCACGTGGGACAGGGAGGCGGGTTTGCGGGCGATCGACTGGGCGGAGGCGACGACGTACTCGGCGTAGGTTCCACCCGTGCGGGGAAAAGCCGCCATCCCGAACACCTCGGTTCCCGCCGGGAACGGGAAGGCTTCGAAGGGCGCCTTCACGACCACCCCGCTGAAGTCGAAGCCGAGGGCGGCGGGGTATTGCGCGATCGCGTCGGCGACCCCCTCGCCGCGGCGCGTCTCGGCATCGATCGGGTTCACCCCGGCGGCGACGACGCGCACGAGCACTTCGCTCAGCACCGGTGCGGGCACGGCGAGTTCGGCGGTGCGCAGGGTGCCGGCGGCTGCGGAGTCGATCACGGCAGCCCGCATCGTGGCGGGCGGGTCGGAGGGAGAGACGAGGGCTGATCCCGTCGGGGCGGGTTCGGGACGCAGCGGCCGGAATCTCATCCGCGCTCCTTCCGTGCGGTCGGCACCGGCAGCACAGGTGGCTGGGGTGCGAACACAGTCAACCCGAGCAATGTCTCGCCGGTGTTACGCGGGGGTCACTGTGCGGAGAAGCTCCGGTGCATCCGCTATGCGCTGTCGGCCGGGGCTCTCCCGCTGGCCAGAGCCGACAGGAGCGAGGTGGCGTGACGGATGTCGTCGACCGACCATTCCTCGAGTGCCGCGGACAGGCGGCCGCCGTGGGGAGAGCGCGCCGCCTCCAGTCTCCGGGCGCCCAGGGGAGTGACCGCGATGAGGCGCGAACGCCGATCGTTCGGGTCGTCGGTGCGCTCGACGAACCCGAGCGCCTCCAGCTCGCTGACGCTGCGGCTGGCCAGCCCCTTGTCGGACGTCAGTCTCTCCGCGAGGGCCGAGAGGGTCACCGGGCCGTGGCGATGCACCGCGGAGAGCACCTTGAAGGTTCCCGGGAGCATCCCCGGGCTGGCCAGTTCCGCCGCCTCTGAGATGAGGCGACGGAACACGGTGATCAGTTCGGAGAACGAGTTCTCCAGATCGCGGATCGCCTCTGTGCGTTCGTCGATCGCCGGAGCGACGGCGGGCTCAGGGGAGGCGGCGGCTGTCATGTCAGCCATCCTCGCCGATCCCGGGGCGACCGCCGCGGGAGCGACGTGGTGTGTTCTCCGGGTCGGCGGTGGGGACAGGACCGGTGCCGGCGAGGACGGCCATTCCCTCCGTGGTGGATACCGTGGCGAGGTCCGCCTCGCTGGCAGCGATGCGCTCGGCCGTGGTCATCCGCGTCAAGGCGTGGTTCGGCAGGAACGCGATCGCGATGATGCTGAGAACGGCGAGCGGCACCGCGATGAGGAACGCGTGCGCGATCGAGGTGGCGTAGATCTCTTCGAAGATCACCCGCACGACATCTGGCAGCGCCGACACCTGCGGGAGGGCGCCGGAGCTGAGCTGGTCGGCGACGGCCGCGCCATCCGGTCCGAGGCTTGCGATCGCGGCGCCGATCTCCTCCTTGCGGTCGGCGCCCAGCGAGGTCACCGAGGCCGCGACAGCCGCGCCCATGAGAGACACCCCGATCGTGCCGCCGAGGCTCCGGAAGAAGGCGACGCCGGAGCTGGCCGCGCCGAGTGCCCTCGGGTCGGCGGTGTTCTGCACGATGAGAACAAGGTTCTGCATCGTCATGCCCACGCCCGCGCCGAGCAGGAACATGTAAAGGCCCACGAGGAAGAACGGCGTGTCGTAGTGGATGGTCGACAGCAGGAACGATCCAGCGGTCAGGAGCACGGCGCCGACGATGAGGTACGACTTCCACTTCCCGAAGCGGGTGATGAGCGCGCCGACGACGACCGAGGCGATCAGGAGACCCGCGATCATCGGGATCGTGAGCAGCCCGGCCTCGGTGGGAGTCGCGCCGCGAGCGAGCTGCATGTACTGGCTGAGGTACACCGACGTCCCGAACATCGCCAGGCCCGTGGCGATGGAGGCGATCACGGCGAGGGTGAAGGTGAGGTTGCGGAAGAGGTTCAGGGGAATGAGGGGCTCGGTCACCTTCAGCTCGGTGATGATGAACAGGATCGTCGCGAGAGCCGCGCCGCCCACCATCAGAGCGGTCTCCATGCTGGCCCACTCGAAGTTCTGCCCCGCGTTGGTGATCCAGATCAGCAGGAGCGAGACCGCCGCCGCGAGGAAGACGATGCCGAGGTAGTCGATGCGCACCTTGCGGGGCGGATGCTTCGGCAGGTGCAGCGTCCGCTGCTGGATGAGGAGTGCCGCGACGGCGAACGGAAGCGCGACGAAGAAGTTCCACCGCCACCCGAACGCGTCGGTGATCAGGCCGCCCAACAGAGGGCCGCCGACGGTCGCCAGCGCCATGACGGCGCCGAACAAGCCCATATAGCGGCCGCGCTCACGCGGGCTGATGATGTCCGCCATGATCACCTGGCTGAGCGCCGCGAGACCGCCGGCGCCCACGCCCTGGACCGCGCGGAAGGTGATGAGCGTCTCCGGGTTCTGCGAGAACCCGGCCGCCGCCGTCGCGAGCACGAACACCAGGATGGCGATCTGGATGAGCAGCTTGCGGTTGAACAGGTCGGCGAGCTTGCCCCAGATAGGGGTCGAGATGGCGGTGGTCAGCAGCGTCGCGGTGACGACCCACGTGTACACGGCCTGGTCGCCGTTGAGGTCGTGGACGATGACCGGAAGGGAGGTGGAGACGACGGTCGAGGCGAGCATGGACACGAACATGCCCAGCAGCAGACCCAGGAGGGCGGGGAGGACGCGGCGCTGTGCCGGTGCCTCGGTGGAATCGAGAGCCATGCGGGCCCTTTCACGACGGAGACGGATCGGCGACGACGATGGCGCGATAGTTGACTTAACTCAACGATACGCCTTTTCGTTGACTTTCGTCAACGACCGGTCACTGTGAGAGGGCGAGCGCTCGGAACGCTTCTCTCGGGTGCGGGGGAGGGGCCGCTGCATCCTGACGCGCCCGTGTCGTCCGGTGGTGGAGTTCGTCGATGAGCGCCGTGGCGAGGGAGACGAGCTTGGCGATCTCGCTCTCGTCCCGGTCCACCCACTCGCACCGGGGCTCGTCGTCCACCGGGACGAAGTCGTCGTGCACTTCCCAGGCGACCAGGGTGCGGTCGGCGCCGAGCACGTGCTGCTGCCACCACACCTGGCGAAGATAGGTGCGTGGGATGCTCCGCCACGACTTGTTGGTCGTCTTGATCTCGGCGAGCACGACGCGGCCCGCCGCATCCACGGTTACGCCGTCGGGGGTGGCCAGGTGGCGCTTCTCCACGACCGCGTGGAAGAGGGCCGACGACGGCTGAATGCCGTGGGTGGCCGCGACCCACGCGGCGATCTCCGGCTCCCGGCGGCGGCCGTGAGCGGTGTAGGCGTTTCCGGAGAAGCCCGAGCCCATGAGTTTCGCGTCGGCGGCACGGGGGATGGCGTTCGCGCTGGTGAGCGTCGCGACGTCCGTGGCCGTGATTCCGCGCGATCGCGCGCGGATCCATGCCACCCGGTCGCGCGAGTCCGCCACGATCCGCGCCGCGAGTTGCGGGCTCCGGGAGGCGAGATCGGGGGACATGTGTTCGACCCTAACCCGCGCTTCCGACCCGTCCCACCCGACCCGCCGCCCATCCGCGTGTCCCTCCGCCTGTCGCCCGCGTGTCGCTCCGCGTGCCCCTCCGCGAGCGCACGACTTGGTGCCCAGCGCACGACGTTCCTCCGCGATTTCGCCGTGCGTTCGACGCGAAGTCGTGCACTCGGCGGCGGGCCGCCCTTCCTCCACAGGGGCGCGGCGCGACGGGGTGTCCACAGAACGCACAGGAACGGATCGGCGGGGTGCCACGGGCGGTGAAGTGGAGGGATGCGACATCTCACCGCTGAAGAAGCAGACAGCATCCTGCGCAGTCGGGAGGATCTCAGGTTCCTCGGAATCAACGACCGAGCCGTGGCGGCGATGACGAACACCGCCGGAAGATCCGCCGAGGTTGGTGGGTGCAGGGGGAGGCGTGCAGCGGCCTCGCGCCCGAGTCTCGTCATCTCCTTCACGTGTGCGCTGTGGCCCGCGACATCCGAAGTGAGGACACGGTGGCCTCGTACGCGTCGGCGGCCGTGCTGCATGCACTGCCGCTCTATCGGACGCCCCTCCGCCAGGTTCATCTCACCACTCCACGGGAGGGGCGAATCTCCAGTGGCGACGATGTCTTCCGCCACGTGCAGAGCGTTCCGGACCAGGACATCGCCGAGGTGAACGGGATTCGCTGCACGACGGTGGAACGCACCGTGTTCGATCTCTGCCGGACGCTTTCGCCCGAGGCTGCGCTCTCGGTGGCCGACGCGGCGCTGCGTCAGATCGCCGTCCGCGACCATGCGTACGACGAATCCGCGGCCATGGCCTGGCGCGACGACCAGTTCCGTCGGCTTCGGGACGCGGCTGGAGCCCGCGGCATCCGGCAGGCGCGGCGAATCGTGGAGATCGCCGACGGTCGCGCGCAGCTCCCCGGCGAAAGCGTCAGCCGGCTTCAGCTCTTCCGCCTGGGATTTCGGCACCTGTGCCTGCAGGTGCCGGTCCGCGCGCCCGACGGTCGGTGGTACTGGGTCGACATCGGTATCGAGGAGGCCGACGCCTGGGGTGAATTCGACGGCGCGACGAAGTACCTGGACGAAGCCATGCGCTCGGGACGCAGTGTCGAGGAGGTGCTGCTCGCAGAGAAGCAGCGAGAGGACTGGATCCGCGGCACGACTCACCGCCGATTCGCCCGCTGGGGCACCGCGCACATCGAAACGCCTCTGCTTCTGGGTCGCCGCCTCGCGTCATTCGGCATTCTTCCGCCACGCTGACACCGACGGCCTTCCGCCGCCCTCACACCGACTGCACGGGTTCGTTCCCAATGCACGAGCTCATTGCGCTCATTACCCGTGCACTCGGCAAGAGACCGTGCACTCGCCGAGGGGAGCGGAGGCGGGGAGGCGGGGTGGGGAGGGGCGGGATTTGGACCGGAGGCGGCGGGCGCGTATGCTGGGGGCAAGCCAAAGACCGCCGGTCATCGGTGTGCGCGCGAGCGCATGACGATCGAAGCTCTGTGAAAACAGGGGCCTGCGCAGGTGTACGAAACGACATCCCGGACCGGGAATCGAGCTCCGTGCGCTTGCGCCGGAGCTCTTCTTGTTTTTCCAGGCGGAGAAGACCGGATGCTGCGGCCCGACGCCCCGTCATTGCGGAGCGTTTCGTACACACAAGGAGTGGCCATGGCGCAGAAGGATGCATCGGTCGCCGAGCTCACGAAGAACTTCGAGGACTCGACCGCCGTTCTGCTGACCGAGTACCGCGGTCTGACGGTTGCCCAGCTCAAGGAGCTGCGCAACAGCATTCGTCAGGACGCGGAATACGCCGTGGTGAAGAACACGCTGACCAAGATCGCCGCGAACAACGCGGGGTTCACCGGTCTGGACGACGAGCTCAAGGGCCCGTCTGCCATCGCTTTCGTGCACGGCGACCCGGTCGCCGTCGCGAAGGGGCTGCGTACCTTCGCCAAGGCTAACCCTCTTCTCGTGATCAAGGGCGGGTACTTCGACGGTGCCCCCCTGAGCGCGGACGAGGTCAACAAGCTCGCCGATCTCGAGAGCCGTGAAGTCCTGCTGGCGAAGCTCGCCGGTGCGATGAAGGCCTCGATGACCAAGGCGGCATACGTCTTCAACGCGCTCCCGTCGAAGGCCGTTCGCACGGTCGACGCGCTGCGCGAGAAGCAGGAGTCCGCGGCCTGACATCGGGCCCCGGCATAAGCGAAACCCCAATCAAGGAGAAACATCATGGCAAAGCTCAGCACTGAGGAGCTGCTCGACGCGTTCAAGGAGCTCACCCTCATTGAGCTCAGCGAGTTCGTGAAGGCGTTCGAGGAGACCTTCGACGTCACCGCCGCGGCCCCGGTCGCCGTTGCCGGCCCCGCTGCCGGTGGCGCCGCTCCCGTCGAAGAGGAAGAGGTCAAGGATTCCTTCGACGTCGTCCTCGAGACGGTCGGCGACAAGAAGATCCAGGTCATCAAGGTCGTCCGCGAGCTCACCTCGCTCGGCCTCGGTGAGGCGAAGGCTGTCGTCGACGGTGCTCCCAAGGCCGTCCTCGAAGGTGCCAACAAGGAGACCGCCGACAAGGCGAAGGCCGCTCTCGAAGAGGCCGGCGCGACGGTCACCCTGAAGTAACTCTCTTCACGAGAAAGCCCCGGATGCTGCGGCATCCGGGGCTTTCTCGTTGCCGATGTCAGCTGCGCCCGAGGCGCGTGTCGGAAACGGAGACCGAGAGCGCGGGGTCCGTCGGCGCGGTCGAGCTGCGGACGACCAGGCGTGCCTGCAGCCGGATGTCGGCCGGCTCGGCTGCAGGATCCTCGATGGCGCGCACCAGCATCCCCACGGCGGCGCGTCCCTGCTCGCGGGGGATCTGCTGCAGCGTGGTGAGGGAGAACATCTCAGCGAACTCGTGATCGTCGATTCCGATGACGCTCAATTCGCTGGGCACGGGGATCGCCAGCCGCCGCGCGGCGATGATGGCGCCGACCGCGACCTCGTCGCACGCCGCCACGAGCGCGGTCGGCCTTTGCCGCGCCTGGCTGAGCAGGTCGACCGCCGCCGCGTATCCGCCCGGCATGGTCACAGGGGAATGCGCGTGCCGCGCGCCTTCGCCGAGTCCGGCCGCGCTCATCGCCTCGCGGTACCCGCGCAGGCGGAGGCGGTCGACGTGGGCGAAGTGCTCGTCGGCGTCGCCGCCGAGGAACACGATGGCGCGATGTCCGAGTGCGATGAGATGCTCGGTCGCCCGGCGAGCGGCATGGACGTCGTCGACGGTGACCACGCCCCGTGCCTCGGGGGTGCCGACGACGCTCACCAGCGGTCGTCCCAGGCGCAGCAACTGCTCCAGCTCCCCGTCAGCGGGCTCCAGGCCCACAGCGATCAGTCCGTCGAAGCGGCGCCGCGGGAGAAAGTCCGACAGCACGCGTCGACGATCTCCCGTGCCCGGCGGCGCCTCATAGAGGGTGAGGTCGAGGTCGAGGTCGAGGAGGGCCGACTGGATTCCCTCGACGACCTCGGCGAAGAACCAGCGCGCCAGCGTGGGCACGAGCACTCCGATGGACTGCATCCGACCGGTGGCGAGACTCACGGCACTGGTGGACGCGACGTAGCCGAGGGATGCGGCGATCTCCGCGACCCTCCGGCGCGTCTCATCCGAGACGTACCCGCTGCCGGTGAGTGCACGGCTCGCGGTTGATTTCGAGACGCCGGCGAGGCGTGCGACCTCCGAGATGCCGCTCATGCAGGCCTCCTCATCGTCGTGTCGACCGCAGATCCCGTGAAAGCGTAGTCGCGGCCTCGGGGAAATGGAACCGGTTCCGCGCGCCCTCGAGGACACGGAACCGTTCCCAGGGCTGCTTGAGAGCGCTCCCAGGGTGTGGTTATCTACTCGTGATCAATCATTGTTGTGCGGTGCCATGAAGTCGCATACCGTGGCCTGGAATCGGTTCCTTACGGATCCGCACCGCAGATACTCAAGGAGGAGGAACCACATGGGCATGTCACAGCACCGTCGCCTACTGGCGCCGCTCGCACTCGTCGGCGTCGCCGGCATCGCGTTGGCAGGCTGTTCGGGAGGGCCGGGCGGGTCGTCCGGCGGCGGCGGAGGCGATGACGAGGGCAGCGTCGTCACGGTCTACGGCACGATCGCCGACACCGAAGCCGAGCTGCTCGAGGAGTCGTGGGCCGACTGGGAAGAAGAGAACGGCATCGACATCGAGTACGAAGCCTCGAAGGAGTTCGAGGCTCAGATCGCCGTTCGCGCCCAGGGCGGAAACGCACCCGACCTCGCGATCTTCCCGCAGCCCGGTCTCATGCGCGACATGGCCGAGCTCGGGTTCCTGAAGCCCGCCCCGGAGGCCGTCGTCTCCAACGTCGGAGAGTACTGGTCCGAGGACTGGGCCGAGTACGGGCAGTACGACGGCACCCAGTACGGTTCTCCGCTGATGGCCAGCGTCAAAGGCTGGGTCTGGTACTCCCCGGCGCAGTTCGCCGAGAACGGCTGGGAGGTTCCGGCCGACTGGCAGGGCCTGCTCGACCTGACCACTCAGGTCCAGTCGACCACCGGCGCCGCACCCTGGTGCATCGGCTTCGGCTCGGATGCTGCCACCGGATGGCCCGGAACCGACTGGATCGAGGACATCGTCCTCCGCCAGTCCGGCACCGAGGTCTACGACCAGTGGGTCGCCAATGAGATCCCCTTCACCGACCCGCAGATCGCCTCCGCCTTCGAGGAGTTCGGCAAGATCGCGCTCAACCCGAGCTACGTCAACGCCGGCTTCGGTGGCACCGACACCATCGTGGGAACGCCCTTCGGTGACGCGGCCAATGCGCTGGTCAGCGGCGACTGCGCGCTGCACCACCAGGCCTCGTTCTTCGACGGCTTCATCACGGATGCGGGCGGCACCGTCGCCGAGGACGGCGATCTCTGGGCCTTCCTGATGCCGGCGTTCGAGGCCGGCAGCGAGGGGAACGTCGTCACCGGTGGTGGCGAGATCGTCGGCGCCTTCAGCGACGACGAGGCCACCCAGGCGGTGCAGGAGTACCTCTCCAGCCCCGAGTGGGCGAACTCGCGCGTCGCCCTCGGCGGCGTGATCTCGGCCAACACCGGGCTTGACCCGGAGAACGCCTCCAGCGAGATCCTGACCGCCGCGATCGAGATCCTGCAGGACCCGAACACCACGTTCCGGTTCGATGCATCCGACCTCATGCCGTCGTCTGTGGGAACGCAGACCTTCTTCAAGGGCATGAACGACTGGGTCAACGGCACACCGACGACCGCCGTGCTCGAGCAGATCGAGTCGGGCTGGCCGTCCGAGTAATCCGCTGACGCGGGGTCGCTCCTTCCCGGGGCGGCCCCGCGGTCATCGGTGCAGAGTTCGACGACGCACTCGGAAGGACCCTCATGCGCGAATTCCTTCAGTGGCTGAGCACCCTCTCGCCGTGGCTGGAGATCCCGATCATCATCGGTGTCTTCATCGCGGTCGTCGGGCTCATCCTCTTCCTCGTAGAGCTGGCCCCGCGCAGGGGCCGGGGCTACACGCTCCTGCGGCTCGCCGTGTGCGTCGCCGTACCCGTCCTGATCCTGTGGATGCTCCAGTCGTACCAGTGGGCGATCATCGCCGCGGCCTTCGTCGGTCTGGGCTTCTTCTTCCTCGACATGTACGCCAAGAGGGGCGCCGGATCGCTGTTCCAGCTCCTCGGCTTCCTCGCCCCGGCGATCCTGCTTCTCGTCGTCGGGCTCATCGTGCCCGCCATCCAGACGACCGGCCAGGCGTTCTTCAACCGGAGCGGTCAGTCCTTCGTGGGGCTGGACAACTTCGTGTGGATCTTCACCCAGCCGCAGGGGATCCGCGTCGTCCTCAACACCATCGTGTGGGTCGTCGTCACGCCGATCGTCTCGACGATCGCGGGGCTCGCGTACGCGTACTTCATCGACAAGAGCCGCGGTGAGAAGTACTACAAGATCCTCGTGTTCCTGCCGATGGCGATCTCCTTCGTGGGGGCGTCGATCATCTGGCGTTTCGTGTACACGCCCCGGCCGGCCGACCAGGACCAGATCGGCTTCCTCAACCAGATCATCGTGTGGCTCGGCGGTCAGCCCGTCAACTTCCTCGCGGTGGAGCCCTGGAACACGCTCTTCCTCATCGTCGTGCTGATCTGGGTGCAGACCGGTTTCGCGATGGTGGTGCTCTCCGCGGCGATCAAGGGCGTTCCCACGGAACAGCTGGAAGCGGCGGAACTGGACGGTACCAACGCCTGGCAGCGGTTCATGAACGTCATCGTTCCGGGCATCCGTCCGACCCTCGTCGTCGTGCTCACCACGATCTCGATCGCCTCACTGAAGGTGTTCGACATCGTCCGCACCATGACCGCCGGCACGAACAACACATCCGTCATCGCGAATGAGATGTACACCCAGATGCGCAGCTTCGAGCAGGGACGGGCGGCGGCCTTCGCCGTCGTGCTGTTCGTGCTGGTGCTGCCGCTGGTCGTCTACAACGCGGTGCAGCTCAAGAAGCAGCAGGAGGTGCGCTGATGAGCGCGGTGATGCCGGTCGAACTGCCCCTGGACGAGGGCACCAAGGACGAACTGCGCCGTGGCGAGCGCCGGGCCGAGCGGGGGGTGACCGCGGGCGCCAAGCGAAAGCTCACATCCCGCTGGGCGACGCTTGCCGCGCTGGTCATCGCGGTGCTGTGGACCCTCCCGACCTTCGGGTTGTTCATCTCCTCGTTCCGTCCGCGCGAACTCATCCAGACCACCGGTTGGTGGACGGTCTTCAGTAACTGGGGATGGACCCTCGAGAACTACTCCGAGGCGCTGCAGTCCGGCAACAGCCAGCTGAACATGGCGGGCGCCTTCGTGAACTCCATCGCGATCACCCTGCCCGCGACGATCATCCCCATCTCGATCGCGCTGCTGGCGGCGTACGCCTTCGCCTGGATGCAGTTCCGCGGACGGAACATCCTGTTCATCCTGGTGTTCGCCCTGCAGATCGTGCCGATCCAGATGGCGCTGATCCCGCTGCTCCAGCTGTTCTCGGAGGGAACGCTGTTCAACGTTCCCGTGATCCAGGGGATCGGACAGGCCGGGTACGCGCAGGTGTGGATCGCGCACGCGATCTTCGGTCTGCCACTGATGATCTTCCTGCTGCACAACTTCGTCTCGGAGATTCCCGGGGATGTCATCGAAGCGGCTCGGGTGGACGGTGCGGGCCACGGACAGATCTTCTTCCGGATCATCCTGCCTCTGACGATGCCCGCGATCGCCTCGGTGGCGATCTTCCAGTTCCTGTGGGTGTGGAACGACCTCCTGGTGGCCTTGATCTTCGCCGACGGCAACGTGGCTCCGATCACCAAGCTGCTGGCAGAGATGACCGGTAGCCGAGGTCAGGACTGGCACCTGCTGACAGCCGGGGCGTTCATCGCGATCATCGTCCCGCTGATCGTCTTCATCGCTCTGCAGCGGTTCTTCGTCCGCGGGCTTCTGGCCGGCTCGACGAAGGGCTGAGCGGCCGAGGAGGCATCCGGGCGGTCGTACAGTGATCCCATGGGTGCCTCCTCCACCGCTTCCACGCGCGAGGACGGCGAGTCCGGGCTGACCTCGGCGGAGGTCGCGCAGCGCGTAGCGGCGGGCCGGACGAACGCGTTCGAGTCGCACACCAGCCGCAGCGCCTGGACGATCATCCGGGCCAACGTTCTGACCCTGTTCAACGGCATCGTCTTCGGATGCTTCTTCCTGCTCCTGATCCTCGGGCGGTGGCAGGACGCCCTCTTCGGTCTCGCCGCTTTCGGCAACTCGATCATCGGGTGCGTCCAGGAGTTCCGGGCGAAGGCCGCGCTGGACCGCCTCGCGCTCATGAACGCTCCCCGCGCGCGGGTGCGCCGAGACGGCCGCGACATCGACATCGCCCCGCCCGAGGTCGTGCTCGACGACGTGCTCGTCCTCCGCGCCGGTGACCAGGTCACCGCCGACGCCGCGGTGGTCGTCGGGCGCGGCCTGCAGGTCGACGAGTCGATGCTGACCGGAGAGGCGGAGGCCGTCGACAAGCGCCCTGGCAGCGAGACCCTCTCGGGGTCGGTGGTCGTCGCCGGGGAGGGGATCGCACGGGTGGTGCGCGTCGGGGAGGACGCCTACGCGAACACCTTCGCCCGCGAGGCGAAGCGGTTCTCGCTCGTGGCCAGCGAACTGCGCTCGTCGGTGGACCGGGTGCTCAAGTGGGTGGGGTGGGGCATCGGGCCCATCGGGCTCCTGGTACTCAACGCGCAGATGCTGGTGCTCGGCGGTTGGGCCCGCGCGTGGCGCACCGGCGCCTGGGTGCAGGCCGCCGTCAACGCCGTCGCCTCGCTCACGGCGATGATTCCGCTGGGGCTGGTGCTCATGACCTCCATCGCCTTCGCGGTGGGCGCCGCCAGATTGGCCGCCCGTCAGGTGCTCGTCAACGAGCTTCCCGCGGTGGAGGGACTCGCGCGCGTCGACATCATCTGCCTGGACAAGACCGGCACGCTGACGGCCGGGGACATCACCTTCGGCGAGACCTTCCCCCTGCAGGAGGTCGCGGGATGGGAGGAGGCCCTCGGCTGGTACGGCGCGGCAGAGGACGCCAACGCCACAGCCCGGTGCCTGCGCGAGCCCTACCCGGGGACGCCGGCCGTGCCTGCGACGGCCGAGATCCCGTTCTCCTCTGCCCGGAAGTGGAGCGCGGTGTCGTTCGGCGGGGGCACGTGGGTGCTCGGTGCGCCGGAGATGGTGTTCGGGGACGCCGCATCCGACCCCCGCACCCCCCTGGGGCGTACCGCCGCGCATTCCGCGGACCAGGGACGCAGGACCCTCGTCCTGGGGTACAGCCCCCGATCCCTCTCCCGTGACGAGGTACGGGCCGAACAGCTGCCGGGCGAACTTCTGGCGGTCGCGGTTCTCACCTTCCGGGAAGAAGTGCGCAGTGACGCACGGGAGACGCTGGAGTACTTCCGGGAGCAGGGAGTGGCCGTTCGGATCATCTCCGGCGACAACCCGCACACCGTGGCGGCGATCGCTCGCGAGGTGGGCGTCAACGTCGACGAGGGATTCGACGCGCGGCATCTCCCCGACGACCAGGCCGCGCTGGCCGACGTTCTCGAGGACCACATCGTGTTCGGCCGCGTGACGCCGGACCAGAAGAAGCGCATCGTCCTCGCCCTCCAGAGCCGTGGGCACACGGTGGCGATGACCGGCGACGGCGTCAACGACGCGCTGGCCATCAAGACGGCCGACATCGGCATCGCCATGAACTCGGGAGCGGCGGCGACGAAGGCGGTGGCCCGCCTCGTTCTGCTGGACGGTCGGTTCTCGCATCTGCCTGCCGTTGTGGCCGAAGGCCGGCAGGTCATCGCGAACATCGAGCGGGTCTCGATGCTGTTCCTCACCAAGACCGCCTACGCCACCGGGTTGGCGCTCCTTTTCGGTGTTCTGGTGATGGAATTCCCCTTCCTTCCGCGGCAGCTATCCATCACGGACGGCCTCACCATCGGGATCCCGGCCTTCTTCCTGGCGCTGATGCCCAACACGCAGCGGTACGTACCGGGCTTCCTGCGACGATCCCTCACGTTCGCGATCCCCGCGGGCGTTCTCATCGCGGTGGCCCTCACTGTCTACGCGCGGATGGCGGCGACCTTCGGGGTGACGCAGGAGCAGATCCGCACCGGGGCGACGATCATCCTGGCCGTCGTCGGCATCTGGGTCCTGGCGGTGCTGTCGCGACCGATCCATCGGGTCGTGGCCCTCGTCATCGGCGGCATGTTCGTCGCGCTGCTCGCCATCTTCACCGTGCCGCTCACGAGTGCCTTCTTCCAGCTCGCCGATCCGGGGGAGGAGACGTCGACGCTCGTGGCGATCGTGTCGGTGTCCACGATCGCCGGCATCGAGGTCGTGCGCTGGGTGCACCGGAGAATCGTCGCGCAGGCGCTGAACGCTCCTACGACGCCTGCCGGGCGAAGAAGCGAGAGCCCGGCGGAACCCACAGTGCGGTGAGGACGAACGCCTGGACCACGATCTGTGCGATCGCGGCGCCGTCCCACTCGGTCGTGGCGATCGCGGTCACCTGAAGCGCGGCTAGCGCGGCGATCACGACGGACGCCAGCGCCCGGGCGAGCCGGCTTCCGCGCCCGGTGGCCCCGGCAACGGCGAGCGCCAGCAGACCGGCGAGGATGATCGCCACGCCGAGGAGTGAGATCGTCAGCACCGCGTCGGCGGCCGCCTCGTACCGGCTGAGAAGCACGACGATCCCGATGGCGGCATTCAGCAGCCCGCTCCCGTAGAGGAGCACGACCGCAATGGTCACGATGACCGGGCGTCGCCCGGGCGGGGGGCTGGTCACCGGAGCGAGGCGGTGCAGCCCAGGCGGGAAGCGATGGACTCCATCGCGCCGATCTCGCCCGTCTGTGCGGCGATCATCCCCTCCGCGACGGTGTCGACCCGCGGGTCGGAGCCCAGCTCGACGACGGCCTCCGCCATCGGAATGGCGCCGCGGTGGTGGCGGATCATCAGGTCGAGGAACAGGCAGTCCGCGTCCGCCCCCGTGGCGTTCCGGAGCTGGGCGAGCTGCTCCGGCGTGGCCATCCCCATCTCGGCCTCGAGCTCTTCCTCGGTCACGGCTGCGGCGTCATGCCCGTGCTCGGCGGAGTCCGCCATCCAGGACATCAGCGGACCGCCCGACTGGGGGAGCCCCCACCGGACGAGCCAGCCGTACATCTCGCCCCGCTGGCCGGCCTGCGCGGTGGCGATGTCGTACGCGAGTACCCGCAGCTCCGGATCTTCGGTCTTGCGGTAGATCTCCATGGCCATCTCGATGGCCTGCCCGTGATGAACCTGCATGTCGCGCGCGAAGCCGGCCTCCGCCGACGACGTGCTGGGGTGCACCGGCGCGGCGCTCGCGCCGAAGGCGGTGAACCGGCCGACCGCGAACGCCGTGGCGGCGACCGCGATCGCGACGAGCAGAACGGCGACCCACGGCGCGGCGCGCCGGACGGGTGCGGCGTCGCCGGTGCCTCCGCTCATCGTCAGGTCAGGACTTCCCGGGGCCGTCGGTGGCGCCGGAGCAGCTCGCGTTGGGCTCGGGGACGTCTTGGCTGCGCCAGTACTCCTCGAAGAACTCCGGGATGCGCTCGTCGGACGCGGAATCCAGCTTCAGCTGATGGTTCCACGAGCTGAGGACGATCGGGGAGTCCAGGCCCTCGAACGGGGAGAGGATGACGTAGGTCGAGGGAAGGTGGGTCTTGAGGGTGTCCAGGTCTTCGCCCGACACCGCTGCGGCGTCGTAGGTGACCCAGACCGCCCCGTGCTCCATGGAGTGCACGGCGTTCTCGTTGACCTGCGGCTCGGTGTAGATCCCGCAGTTCAGCCAGATGGAGCTGTGCGGGCCGCCCGCCGGGGGCGACTGGGCGTAGTCCACCGCACCCTCCACGTGTGTGGTCTCGTTGTCGAAGGTCTCGACCCCCTCGATCTCGAGCCCTTCGCTGTCGAGGGCACCGTAGGTCGGGGCGCTGCGGGGAGCGAAGACGAAGGATGCGACGACCAGGGCGAGGATCGCCACGGCAGCGGTGGAGCCCACGACCCACCAGACGATCTTCCCGCGCCGCCGCTTGGCGAGCTGGCGCTGGTACTCCGCCAGCTTTTCTTGGCGTTTCTGCTCGCGCTGCTGCTTGACGGTCTGATTGATGGTCGCCTGGGCGGCGGGGTTCCCGCTCGCGCGGCGGTCGGACGGGCTTGACGAAGGAGTCATGTGCGGCGTGTGCGTTCCGTTGGTGAGCGAGGACACGTCGGACGGGCGCCGACAGGTACAGCCTATTCGCGCGCATGCGGGGGAGGCTGTGAGGCTCCCCATACGCCGCTATCATGGATGCGTTCCGAATCGATTCGGAACGTCCCCTCCCCTCTGTGAGACGCGGACCTTCTCCGGGTCTTGTCGCTGACTCTCCGAACGAAGGCTTCGTGCTCGACACCGCATCCAACCCGATCGTCCCTCCGGCCGCCGGAACCCGTCCGGAGCGGCCGGCCACGGGCGCGATCCGCACCCTGGGAAAGAACCCGGCGACCGCGCCGATCATGCTGCACCCGGGGGACTCGCTCCCCATGGGTCGTCGCGTGGTGTACATCATCCTGCTCGGCGCGTTGACGGCGCTCGGGCCGTTCACGATCGACCTCTACCTGCCGGCGTTCCCCGCGCTGGAGAGCGACTTCCGCACCACGGCCACGGCTATCCAGCTCACCCTCACCGGCACGATGGTCGGATTCGCGCTGGGTCAGCTCATCGTCGGCCCCCTCAGCGACAAGGTCGGCAGGCGCATGCCGCTCCTCGCCGTCACCGCGTTGCACGTCGTGGCCAGTACGGCCGCGGCACTGGCCCCCTCGCTCGAGCTGCTCTCGGTCGCACGCGTCCTCATGGGCGCGGGAGCGGCAGCCGGGGGCGTCGTCGCCGCGGCGATCGTGCGGGATCTCTTCGGCGGGCGGCGTCTCGTGGTGATGCTCTCGCGCCTGGCGCTGGTCTCGGGCGTCGCGCCGGTGCTCGCGCCGCTGGTGGGGTCGGGGCTCCTGCTGGTGACGTCGTGGCGCGGGATCTTCGTCGTCCTCGCGGTGTACGGCGCCGTCATGCTCGTCTCGGCGATCTTCCTCCTCCCCGAGACGCTTCCCCGGGAGCGGCGGGCCGAGCAGGCCAGCACAACCATCTGGGCCCGGTACCGCAGCGTCCTGACCGACCGGGTCTTCCTCGGGGTCCTGGTCATCGGCGGGATGACCTTCAGCGGCATGTTCTCCTACCTCTCGTCGTCGTCGTTCCTCTTCCAGGGCGCCTACGGGCTGGATCCGCAGCAGTACGGGATGCTGTTCGCGGTCAATTCGCTCGGCGTCATCGTCGGCGTGCAGTCGGCGTCGCGGCTGGCGGCGCGGTTCGGTCCCCAGTGGGTGATGGCGTGGTCCACCGCCTTCCTCCTCATCGCCAGCATCGGCATCATCGTCACCGACCAACTGGGCCTCGGCATGTGGGGCACCATCGTGCCGTTGTTCTTCTTCATCACCGCGTGCGGGTTCACCTTCCCGTGCGTGCAGGTGCTGGCCCTCGACCGGCACGGCAAGGCGGCCGGCACCGCACAGTCCCTCATCGGGGCGACCAACTTCGGCGTCGCCGGTTTCATCTCTCCGGCGGTGGGGTGGATCTCCGGTTCCGCCGGCATCACCGCCACGACGATGGCTTCCGTGATGGTCGGATGCGCCGTTATCGGCGTCCTCGGGCTATGGCTCCTGGTGCGGCCGAAGACGGTGGGCCTTCTGGCGCCCTGACGGGCTGCAGCCGGAACAGCCGCACCACGCGACCGGATTCGCGCTCGTAGGTGCGGTACCCCGGCCACTGCCGTTCGATGCGCGCCCAGACGGCGTCGCGTTCGTCGTCGCCGATGAGGGTGGCGTGCACGGGCATCCGGCGGCCGCGAACCGTGATCTCCGCGTCGGGGTGCGCGAGCAGGTTCGTCGTCCAGGCGGGATGCTGCGACCCGGCGAAGTTCGAGCCGGCCACGATCGCCCGGCCGTGACCGTCGGGCGTGTACATCAGCGGCACGTCGCGGGGCTGTCCGGAGCGGGCACCGACGGTGTGGAGGACGAGCGAAGGCACGAGGAGCCCGCTGATCTGCACGCGCCCCTTCGTCGCACGAGCGATCGCGCGCTCGACAGGCGGAAGCGCGGTCGGGGCGAAGCGGCGGAACACCCGCGTGCGGGTGAAGGGCGCAATGGCGCGGCGCACGACGTCGACGGCACGACTCATCCCGACATTCTTGCGGGATCGTCGTCGCTGCACGCAACCCCCGGCGCAAATCGGTGACTCCCGGAGACAATGGCGTGATGGAGATCGCAACCGTGCGGGCGTGGCGTCTGCAGGCCCTGATCGGTGCGGTGCTGGTCGCGCTCGCCTGCGGACTGGGAGCGTGGGTGCTCGCCCGCGGCAATGAGCCCTTCGTCGTCGACGTGTGGTGGAACAGCCTGTGGGCGGACTCGGCGGGAAACAGCGTCCTGTTCACCTTCGCGCTGGTGATGAACCGGCTCGGGGGGACATGGGTGGGGGTCTACCTGATCCCGATCGCCTCGGCGGTCGGGCTGCTGCTCCTCCGACGGCCGTGGGGAGCCGCGTACTTCCTGGCCGCCTCGATCCTCAGTGCCGCCGCCGTCCAGGTGCTCAAACGTACTTTCGGGCGTGCGAGGCCCGAAGACATCCTCATCACGAGCGACTATGGGTCGTATCCGTCCGGTCACGCCGCGAATGCGGCGACCATCGCGGTGGTCGCTGCGGTGCTCTTCGCCCGGGCCTGGGTTCTCATCGTGGGGGCGGCATGGGTGGTGCTGATGGCCTTCAGTCGCACGTATCTGCACGCGCACTGGCTGAGTGACACGATCGGCGGCGCTCTGGCCGGCGCCGGGGTCGCCCTCCTGGTCGCCGCGGCCTTCTCCGCCCTGCTCGCCCGGGACCGTGCGCGTCAAGCCCTCCGCGCGACGCCCGGGCGCACCTAGCGTCAGAGAGTGAGCGCGCTGACCACCCCCACCGGCCGGGAGGCGGCGTTGCGCGCCCGCCCGCGATCCGATGGCTCGGCCCCCCGCGCCCTCGTGATCGGTGCGACCGGGTATATCGGCGGAAGGCTGGTGCCGCGGCTGGGCGCCGCCGGGTATCGCGTGCGCGTCCTGGTGCGCTCGCCCGAACGCGCACGCGCCTTCGATTGGGGCGAAGACGTCGAGATCGTCGAGGGTGACGCGACGGACGCCGCTGCCATGGCGCGGGCCGTGGCCGACGTCGACGTGCTGTACTACCTGGTCCACTCCATGTCGGCAGGACGGGATTTCGAGGATTCCGACCGGCGAGCGGCACAGACCGTGGCCGATGCCGCGTTGGCCGCCGGCGT
Source organism: Microbacterium sp. Z10_103 (assembly GCF_058310455.1). Classification (NCBI taxonomy): domain Bacteria; kingdom Bacillati; phylum Actinomycetota; class Actinomycetes; order Micrococcales; family Microbacteriaceae; genus Microbacterium; species Microbacterium sp. Z10_103. The sequence continues at coordinate 2,214,240 of NZ_JBZEGK010000001.1, read as the reverse complement.
TCGTCGGATCGTGTACCTGGGCGGGCTGCATCCCTCTGGCACGGAACTCTCGCCGCATCTGCGATCGCGGGTGGAAGTGGGCCGGATTCTCCTCGACAGCGGCGTGCCGACACTCGTCCTGCAGGCGGGAATCGTCATCGGATCGGGATCGGCGTCGTTCGAGATGGTCCGTCACCTCACCGAGGTGCTGCCGTACATGCCGGCGCCCCGGTGGGTGCGCAACCGCATCCAGCCGATCGCCGTCCGCGACGTGCTGCACTACCTCCTGGGGGCGGCACGGGTGGGCGAGGATGTCAATCGCACGCTCGACATCGGTGGACCCGACGTGCTGCGGTACGGGCAGATGATGAACGGGTATGCGGTGGAAGCCGGCCTCCGCCAGCGCGCGATCGCCGCTCTGCCTGTCCTGACGCCCCGGCTGGCGTCGCACTGGGTGAACCTGGTCACGCCCATTCCGCGGGCGATCGCCCGGCCGCTCGTGGAGTCGCTGCAGAACGACTGCATCGTCAAGGACGGTGCCGTGGACGATTTCATCCCGCCCCCGGAGGCCGGTCTCACCCCCTACCGGCAGGCCGTCGCGCTGGCCCTCGGCCGCCTTCGAGCGGACGAGGTAGAGACGAGCTGGCAGGATGCCGATCTCTCCGGGGTGCCGAGCGACCCCCTGCCGAGCGACCCGGACTGGGCGGGCCGGACGGCGTTCACCGACGTTCGGACGGCGTTCACGTCGGCACCGCCGGAGCGCCTCTGGGCCGTTGTCGAAGGGATCGGCGGGGAGAACGGGTGGTACTCCTCGCCGATCCTCTGGGCGATTCGCGGGTGGATGGATCGTCTCGTGGGGGGAGTGGGCCTGGCCCGCGGACGCCGCAGTCGTGGGCGGATCGCGGTGGGGGACGCACTGGACTTCTGGCGTGTCGAGGCACTCGAGCGTGGGCGGCTTCTGCGGTTGCGCGCGGAGATGAAGGTGCCGGGGCAGGCCTGGCTGGAGCTTCGGGTGACCCCGCACGACGGTGGGGCGCGCTTCGACCAGCGCGCGGTGTTCTTCCCGCGCGGGCTCGGCGGCAGGCTCTACTGGCTGGGGGTGCTCCCCTTCCACGGGTTCATCTTCCGCGGGATGGCCAACCGGATCACCGCAGCGGCCGCGCGTGCCTCGTAGGCTGGGCGGATGCAGCGCATCGCCCGGGTGATCACGGTGTCCGACCGATCGGCTGCGGGGGAGCGCGAGGACCGCGGTGGTCCGCTGGCCGTCGGGATGCTGCGCGACGCCGGCTGGGACTGCGCCGACGCCGAGATCGTCCCCGATGGTGCCGACAGCGTCGAGGAGGCCTTGCGGCGCTCGCTTTCCGGGCCCCCGGTGCTGATCGTGACCACGGGCGGCACCGGTGTCGGACCGCGGGATGCCACGCCCGAGGGCACCGCGCGGGTCCTCACGCGCGAGCTCCCGGGGATCGCGGAAGAGATTCGCCGCGGAGGGCTCGCAGACACTCCGCTGGCCGTCCTCTCCCGTGGGCTTGCCGGGGTCGTCGACCCGGCGGGTGGTTTCGTGGTGAACCTTCCCGGCTCCCCGCGCGCCGTGGTGGCCGGCATCCCCGTCGTGCTGTCGGTTGCTGCCCATGTGCTCGACCAGCTGGCGGGGAGGGACCACGCGTGAACCCGGTGCGGATCGCAGCGATCTCCGATGCGCCCCTCGACGTGGCGGCCCACCTCGATGCCGTCGACGACCCGCGCTTCGGCGCGACGACGAGCTTCGTGGGACGCGTGCGCGATCATGACCCGGATGCCGCCGGCGCCGTGGTGGCGCTCGAGTACAGCGCGCACCCGGACGCTCCCGACACGCTCCGGCGGCTCGCCGAGCAGGCCGCCGACGGGCTCGATGCCGTCGTGGCGGTGAGTCACCGCGTCGGCCGGCTGTCGGTGGGTGACGCGGCGGTCGTGATCGCCGTGGCCTCGGGGCACCGGGCGGTCGCCTTCGACGTGTGCCGCGCTCTGATCGAGGCGATCAAGACCGACCTCCCGGTGTGGAAACGTCAGGTCGAAGCCGACGGCACCACGGCCTGGAAGGGCCTCGGCGGCTGATCCGGCTCAGCCGCCGGCGAACGGGGGCAGAACATCCACGAGGGACGCCGCGGTGAGATCGGCGTCGCCGTCCGTGCGGACGCCGTCGACGAGGATCGCGCAGCGAGGCAGGATGTCCGCCAGGGCGGGATGCTCGGCGAGAACCGCGTTGCGCAACGCCGTCAGCGTCGGCTCGGTGCGGTCCTCCGCATCCGCACCTGCGGCCTCGGCTGCGGCCGCGAAGTAGCGGACGTGGGTCACGCCGACGCCTCCCCGGGGCGCGTCCAGTCGCCGGAGCGCCCACCCGATTTCGCCACGATGCGCACGTTCTCGATCAGCGCGCTCCGGTCCAGTCCCTTGATCATGTCCACGATCGCCAGGGCGGCGACGGAGACCGCGGTGAGAGCCTCCATCTCCACGCCCGTGCGGTCCGCCGTCCCCACGGTGGCCTCGATCGCGACGCCGTCCGCCGTGATCTCCAGGTCGACCGATGCGCGGTGCACGCCGATGACGTGGGCAAGGGGAAGGAGGGAGGAAGCCGACTTGGCGCCCTGGATGCCGGCGATCCGGGCCACCGCCAGCACGTCGCCCTTCGGGGCCGTGCCGTCGATCAGCGCCGCCACGACCTCGGGCGCACAGCGGACGAAGCCGCGGGCGGTGGCCGTCCGCACGGTCGGCTGCTTCGCCGTCACGTCGACCATGTGCGCCTGTCCGGCCGCGTTCAGGTGGGGAAAGCTCATCCCACCAGCATGACATCGACGCCGTCGCCGGGTGCGACGGCGTCGACCTCGGCGGCGACCACGGCGAACGCCGAGGCGCGGGCCAGGCCCCCCGCGAGGTGGGATCCCGAGCCCCCGGCAGTCGCGGGGCGCACGGCGCCGCCGGCGAGGTCGACGGCGGCGGGCAGGTATTGGCGCCGTCCCACCGGCGTACGCCACCCTTCGCTGGCGAGGAGCGTCGTGTGCGGCCGGGCGAGGTCGTTCCGGCCCTGCAGGCGAAGCAGTGCCGGGCGCACGAAGACCTCGAAGGACACCGCCACACTCACCGGGTTGCCGGGCAGCCCGAAGACGAGGCAGCCCGAGGGGAGCACGCCGAACGCCTGCGGCTTCCCGGGTTGCATGGCCACCCCCACGAACTCGATGTCGCCGCCGCCGTCGAAGGCGCCACGTACCGGCTCGTAGGCACCGGCGCTGACCCCGCCGGTGAAGACGATGACGTCGGCACCGACGGCCTGCGCCTCGGTCGTCACGCGTGAGACGGCGGCGGGATCATCTCCCACCCGCGCGAGGAGCACCACGTCGGCGTCGGTGGCGGCCACCAGCGCCTCCAGGAGCGGCCCGTTGGAATCGGGGATGCGGCCACGGCTCGGGATCTCCCCGGGGCCGGTCAACTCGCTGCCCGTGGAGACCACGGCCACGCGCGGCGCCCGGGTCACGGAGACCGAGTCGACGCCGGCGGCCACGGACGCGGCGATCTGGAAGGCGCCCATTCGCGTGCCGGCGGCAACCACCTCGTCGCCCGCGCGGAGGTCGCTCCCACGGCGGCGGATGAAGCTCCCCGGCTTCGGTGCCCGCGTGACTCGGATTCCGCCGAGCGAGTCGGCGAGTCCTCCGGCGGTGTCTTCGAACGGCACGACCGCGTCGGCGGCGGAGGGGACCGCCGACCCCGTCATGATCCGCGCGGCCTCCCCGGGCGCGAGGGCCGGGTCCGTGTCGGTGCCGGCAGGAAGGTCGGCGACGACGCGGAGGAGGGCGGGATGCTCCGCCGAGGCGTCCGCGACGTCGCTCGCGTGCACGGCGAACCCGTCCATCGCGGAGTTGTCGAAGAGCGGGATGTCGAAGGTCGCCCGCACCGGCGCCGCAAGGGCGCGGCCGGCTGCGGCACGCACAGGGCGCGACTCGGCGCGGACCGGGCGCACGGCGGCCAGCACCCGGGTGAGCTGATCCTCGACGCTGCGGAGCGCCGTCACGCGACGATTCCCGTCGGAGCGGCCCGCAGGGGCACCTCGGCCACGCGGGCCCGGAGCGCATCGACGGTGATCATGCGACCGAGGAGCGGCTCTCCTGCTCCCGTCACGAGCTTCACCACCTCGGTGGCCAGCATGCCCCCGACCTGCACGCAGAGCGCGCCGAGCACACCGACCTGTGCGCATGTGGGCGGCTCGCCCTCACTGCCTTCCGGGAACAGATCGCCCAGGCGCACGGCGTCGACGCCCACAGGGGGCCGCGACCAGAACACCGTCACCTGCGCGTGCCATTCCTGAACCGCGCCCCAGACGAGGGGCACGCCGAGCGCGTCGGTCGCATCGGCGACAGTGCGGCGGGTCGGAAACGCGTCGCTGCCGTCGACCACGATGTCGGCGCCGCGGAGGATGTCCCGAGCGTTGTCGGTCGTCAGTCGCTCACTCACCGTGACCACCCGGGTTCCGGGGGCGAGGTCGGCGATCGCGCGGGCCGCAGACGCGGTTTTCGGGGAGCCGACGTCGCCGACGCGGTGGAGGATCTGACGCTGGAGGTTCGTCAGTTCCACCACGTCGTCGTCGATGACGACGAGTTCGCCGACACCGGCGGCGGCCAGAGCGAGGATCGTGGGGGAGCCCAGCCCCCCGGCGCCCACGACGGCGACACGTGCGGCGGCGAGTCGCCGCTGCCCCTCCTCGCCGATCCCGGCCAGCACCGCGTGCCGGGCGGTGCGGATGAGCTCGGTGGGGGCGAGGCTGTCGATCGGTTCGACCAGCGGCTTCATCCCCTCAGGCTACGGCCTCGGGATCATCGGCGAGGGATCCGCGGAAGCGGGGATTTTATAGGTCATGAGCCGCATCTGCGGTAACTTACTGCGATGACGAGCTATCGGATCTCCCAAGCCGCCCGTCTGCTGGGGGTCAGCGACGACACCGTGCGGCGGTGGATCGATGCGGAACAGCTCCCGGCCGGCGGATCGCCCGCGGAGATCCCCGGCGCGGCGCTCGCCGACCGTGCCGTTCGGCTCGCTGCCGAGGCCGACGACCCGACCGACGTGCTCTCCAGCGCGCGGAACCGGTTCGTGGGCATCGTCACGCGCGTCCAGGTGGACGGCGTCATGGCGCAGGTCGACCTGCAGAGCGGGCCGCACCGGGTGGTCTCGTTGCTGTCCGCCGAAGCCGTGCGCGAACTGCAGCTGGAGGTCGGTTCGCTCGCGGTGGCATCGGTCAAGGCCACGCACGTCGTGGTCGAGACACCGCGGGATTGACGTGGCTCGGCGCATCGCGGCCCTCGTCGCCGCATTGGTCGTGGCCGTCCTTCCCCTCGGGGGATGCTCCACCGCCGACCGCGCCTCGTCTCCCGGCCACGGCCTCACCGGCACGGTGACGGTCTACGCCGCCGCATCCCTGAGCCGCGCCTTCGATGAGATCGCGGAACGAGTGGAATCCGACAATCCGGGCGTGCGCGTCCGCGCGGTGTGCGACGGCTCGAGCACCCTCGCCGCCCAGATCCTCGAGGGGGCACCCGCCGACGTCTTCGCCTCCGCGGACGAAGCGAGCATGGCGAGCCTCGCCGGCGTGGCGACCGACCCGGCCGTCTTCGCCACGAACACGCTCGTGATCGCCACCCCGGCGGACAACCCCGCGGGCATCGAGACGCTCGCCGACCTGACTCGCGCGACCGTGGTGCTGTGCGCCCCCGAGGTCCCTTGCGGCGCGGCATCCGAGGCCCTTCTGGAACGCGCCGGTGTGACGGTGACGCCCGCGAGTCTGGAGCAGAACGTCACCGCGGTCCTCACGAAGGTCGCCGCCGGGGAGGCCGACGCGGGGCTGGTGTACGCCACTGACGTGAGAGGGATGGATGGGGTCGCAGCGACCGTGCCCGAGGGAGCCGAGGAGATCGTGAACCGGTACCCCATCGCCACGATCGACGGCGCCTCGCATCCGGATGCGGCGGCCACGTTCGTCGCGTTCGTCCGATCGGCGGAGGGCGAACGCATCCTTGCGCGCCATGGATTCGGGGCGCCGTGAGCACTCCGGATGGATATGCGCCGCGCTGGCTCGCCCTCCCCGCCGGCGTGGGCCTGGTCTTCCTCGTGCTCCCGCTCATCGCCCTGGTCGCACGGGTCCAGTGGGACACCCTCTGGAGCGACGTCACGTCTCCGGCGGCGCTGTCGGCGCTGGGGTTGTCGTTGCAGACCGGTCTGACCGCGACGGCCGCGTGCATCGTCGTCGGCGTTCCCCTGGCACTGCTGATCGCCCGGAGCACGGCACGGACGGCCGCGCTGCTGCGCGCGGTCGTCACCGTGCCGCTCGTGCTGCCGCCGATGGTCGGCGGGGTCGCGCTGCTGTACCTCTTCGGACGCAACGGCTGGCTGGGAGCTGCGGGGCTGCCGTTCACGACCACCGCTGTCGTGCTGGCGCAGACCTTCGTCGCGCTCCCCTTCCTCGTGCTGGCCGTGGAAGGGGCTCTGCGCACCTCCGGCGTAGCGTACGAGCGCACCGCCGCAGCGCTGGGGGCCGGGCGCTGGACGATCCTCCGCCGGGTCACCTTGCCGCTGGCGGCGCCGGGGATCGTGGCCGGCGTCGTCCTGTGCTTCGCCCGCGCCATCGGGGAGTTCGGGGCGACCGCCCTGTTCGCCGGCAACGCCCCCGGGGTGACGCAGACCATGCCGCTGGCGATCTACACGGCATTCAACGGTGCCGGGGTGACGCAGGGCACCGCCGTCGCGCTGTCGCTGCTGCTCCTGGTCACCGCCATCGCCGTCCTGCTTCTGGTCCGCGGATGGCGACCGGGGGCAGCGCGATGACCCAGCTGTCGGCGCGGGTGGTCGTGCAGCGCGCCCGGTTCGCCGTCGACGTGTCGCTCGATGTTTCCGCGGGGGAGACGGTGGCGGTCATGGGTCCCAGCGGAGCGGGGAAGTCCACCCTCCTGGGCGCGCTCGCCGGGCTCGTGCCGCTGGACGACGGCGAGATCCGGGCCGGCGACCGGGTCCTCGAGCGCACGGCCCGCCCCCGTGTCCGCATCGCCCCGATGGGGCGCGGGATCGTGCTGCTCGGCCAGGAGCCGCGGCTCTTCCCGCATCTGACCGCGCGCGAGAACGTCGCGTTCGGACCTCGCGCGGGGAGGATGCCGCGCGCGCAGGCCCGCGCGGAGGCGGACGCGTGGCTGGACCGCGTCGGGTTACCCGGCGCCGGCGACCGGCGTCCTGCCGACCTCTCCGGCGGCGAGCAGCAGCGGGTCGCGGTCGCCCGCGCGCTGGCTGCGTCGCCCCGCGCGGTGCTGCTCGACGAGCCCCTGGTCGCGCTCGATCCCGACACGGCCGCCGGCATCCGGGCGATGCTGCGCGCCCAGCTGGCCGGAACGACGACCGTCGCGGTCACCCACGACGCGGTGGATGCCGCGGCCCTGGCCGGACGCCTCGTCGTGATCGAGGACGGTCGCGTCACCCAGTCCGGACCCGTACGCGACGTGCTGTCCCAGCCCGGAACCCGCTTCGTGGCGGCGATCGCGGGGCTCAACCGCGTCGAGGGGCGTGGGTCCGGCGGCGCCTGGCAGCGCGACGGAGTGCGGCTGGACTCCGAGGATGCACCGTCCCGCGCGATCGCGGCATCCGAGGGTGGGCCCCTCGCGGCCGTTTTCCGGCCGTCGTCCGTCCGGGTTGTTCCGGACACCGCCTCGCCCGCCCCGGGCGGCAACACCTGGACGGCACGGGTCGACCGGCTCGAGCCCACGCCGTCGGGTGTGCGGGTGCAGGCGGGATGGTGCGCCGTGGACGTCGATGCGGCGGCCGCCGCATCCCTTTCCCCCGGCGCGTCGGTGTCGTTGACGGTCGCTGCGGCCGACGTGCGATTCCTGCCGGCGGGGGAACCGGGCAAACGACGCGGATAGGCTCGGGGAATGGGCGGGATACGACCATTCCGGGCCGGCGACGAACCGGCGCTCGCCGAGATCTGCCTACGGACCGCCGATGCCGGGGGTGATGCCACGGGGATCCTCGAGGACGACGCGATCTGGGCGGAGATCTTCGTCCTCCCGTACGTGGCGCGCCATCCCGAGTTCGCTTTCGTCGTGGAGGCGGGGGAGGGGCGCGTCGTGGGGTATGTGGTCGGCGCCCCGGACACCCGCGCGTTCGAGGCATGGTTCCGCGACGAGTGGTGGCCGCAGTTCGGCGGTCGCTGGCCGCAGCCGCCGCAGGAGCGCACCCGGCAGGACGGGGTCCTCCGGTACGCCTACGATCGGGCGCCGGGTCGCGAGCCGTATGGCGACACCTATCCCGCGCACCTGCACATCGACCTGCTTCCCGAAGCGCAAGGGCAGGGGTGGGGGCGACGGCTGATCGACACGCTCACCGACGCCCTGCGGGCGGCGGGTGTGCCGGGCGTGCACCTCGTCGCCGGCGACGCCAACACCGGCGCACTGGCGTTCTACCGCCGGCTCGGCTTCACCCCTCTGCCTTCGCATGAGGGTGCGCAGGCATTCGCCCGCGACCTCTGACGCGCGCTCAGGCGAGTTGACGGGTGCGGCGGCGCTCGCGCAGCACATAAGCCGGACGAGAGGCGGTCGCGGGCCAGGCGTCATCGCGCGCCGCACCGTCCTCGCGCCAGCCGTGGGCTTCGTAGAACCTGGCGGCGCGGTCGTTCCCCTCGAGGACCCAGAGGTACGCAGCCGTCGACCCGGTCGCGCGCAGCCATTGCTCGACCGCTTCCATGAGCGCGTGACCGACCCCGCGCGACCAGGAGGTCGGGACGGCGTAGATCGCGCGCAGTTCTCCCCACTGCGCCCACTCCTCTTCGCGCGCCGGTCCCACGTTCGCCCATCCCACGACGGCGTCGTCGTCGACGCTCGCCAGCAGGTCGACGGACCCGTCGCGGTGATCCGTCGTCCACCGATCGGCGCGCAGCACGCTCTCGCGGTCGACGTCCATCGCGCCGAGGACATTGTCGGGGATCAGTCCGGCGTAGGCCGTTTGCCACGACTCCACGCGGATGCGGGCGATCGCTGCCGCATCCGACCGCGTCGCGACCCGCACATTCACACCCATCCTGGAACTGTGCCACACCGCGTCGCGTGGTCGTCAGCCGACGAGCCGGCCGGATTCCAGGCGCACGGTGCGGTCCACAAGCGCATTCGGCACCTCTACATGCGAGATGAGCACGACCGCCCGGTCGCCCGGTACGGCTCCGAGGAGGTCGCGCAGGAGGGCGTCGGATGCGGCCGGATCCACCCCCGCGGTGGGTTCGTCGAGCACGAGCACAGGGAAGTCGCGGAGCAGGGCGCGGGCCACCGCGATCCGCTGCGCCTGCCCGCCCGACACGAGCGCGCCGCGGTCACCGACACGCGCGTCCAGGCCGCCGCGCTCGCGCACCCAGGTGCCCAGACCCACCCGATCCAGCGCCGCGAGCAGCTCGGCGTCGTCCGCGGTGTCGCGGGCGAACAGGATGTTCTGGCGGATCGATTCGTCGAAGAGGTACGGGCTCTGCTCGCACAGGCCGATCGCGCGGCGGAGGTCCTCCCCGGCGATCTCCCGCGCCTCGACCCCACCCACGGTGTACGAGCCGGCGTAGTCGAGGAAACGCACGAGCACATGGGCGAGGGTCGTCTTGCCGGCCCCGCTCGGACCGGTCACGAGCACGCGCTCACCGGCCCCGATCCGCAGATTCAGGTCGGTGAGGCGCCCCGCGTCTGCGCCCGACCGCTCGGGCCAGCGTGCGCCGAGCCCGGTCAGGACGATGCCTTCGCCCAGCGCCGGAGCTGCCCCGGTGGCGCGGGGCTCGTCCGAGGGGAGCCCTGGGGGGATGCGGTCGGGTACCGCGGCGGCAATGCGCTCGGCCGCCGCACGCACCTGCCGCCAGGACGCCAGGGCCAGCGGCACCGGCCCGAAGATCTCGAACACGGCCATCGGGAGGAGCACGACGACGGCGAGGCCCGGACCGCTGAGCGTGCCCTCGACCACGCCGGGCGCGGCCACGATGAGGGCGAGCAGCCCGGCGATTCCGGCGAGGAGGGAGACGGCCGCCGCGGTGGCGCCTTGCGCCACGCCGCGGCGCACCACGGCGCGGCGTAACCGCTCGTCGGCTCCGCGCAGACGTGCGTGCGCAGCATCCAGCCCGCCGAAGGCCGTCAGCACGTCGAGGGAGACGAGGAGGTCGTACACGGCGTCGGCCACGGCCGCACGCAGCGGCGCGATCGCCCGTTCCGCCCGCGCACCTGCCGCCCAGCCCAGACCCACCGCCAGAACGAAGGCGACCGCGAGGCACACCAGGAGCGAAAGCGCGGCGGGCACCGACACGAAGGCGACGAACACCACGCTCGCGAGCGACGCGAGCGCGGCCACCGCGAGAGGGTGGACGACCCGGAGCGGAAGGTTCTGCAGCTCCTCCACGTCGTCGACGAGGCTCGAGAGCATCTCACCGCGGCGGGCGCGACCGAGTCCATCCGGTGCCAGCGGCACGATGTCGCGCACGAGCCCCGCGCGCACGGTCGCCAGCTGGCCGAGCGCGGCGTCGTGCCCTGCGAGGCGCTCGAGGTAGCGGAAGACCCCTCGCCCCAGCGCGAAGGCGCGCACCGCGACGACGGCGGCCGAGAGGTAGAGGAGCAGCGGCTGCTCCGCCGCGCGGGCGATGAGCCATGCGCTGGCGGCGAGGAGCGCGATCGCGCTGGCGGCCGTGCCCACCCCCGCCAGTACCGACGGCGCGAACCGTCGCGTGCTCGGCTGCGCGGCCCGCAGCATCTCCCGCGTCCTCCGGTTCATGCGGCACCCACGCCGATGGCCAGGGGGAGCGTCACGACGTCGTCGGCGATGGCCGCAGCCGACGCGCGGTGCGAGACCAGCAGCACGCCGGCACCGCTGTCGGCCACGCGGCGGATGCTGCGCCACAGCGCGGCCTCGATCTCGGTGTCCAGGGCGCTCGAGGGTTCGTCGAGCACGAGCAGGCGCGCACTGCCGGAGCGGAGGCGGTACAGCGCCCGGGCGATCGCGACCCGCTGCGCCTGTCCGCCTGACAGCCCGGAGCCGCCCGCACCGAGATCCCGGCCGGGATCGACATCTCCCGCCTGCGCGTCGGCGAGGCAGGTGCGGACGAGGGCGGCGTCGGCCTCGGCGGCGCCGAGAGCGACGTTGGCGGCGACCGTTCCGGCGACCAGGCCCGGCCGCTGCCCGACCCACGCGATCGACTCACGGGCATCGACGGCGGGGGACCCGTCCACGAGGATCGTGCCTTCGTAGGGTGCGAAGCCCAGCAGGGCCGCGACAACGCTGGACTTTCCCGCACCGCTCGGACCCTGCATCCACACCACGCGCCCCGGTTCCAGCGCGAGGTCGACCGGCGGCAGCATCCGCTCGCCCCGGCGCACCGAGAGCCCGCGCGCGTGGACCCGCGACCCGGGGGCACGGTGCGCCGGAGCCACCGGGGCGGATGCGGCGGCGTCGAGCACGCCGAAGATCTCCTCGGTGGCGGCCACGCCCTCTGCGGCGGCGTGGAATTGCACGCCGACCTGGCGCAGCGGCAGGTACGCTTCCGGCGCCAGCAGCAGCACGAAGAGTCCGACGAGCAGGTCCATCTCGCCGGCGAGCAGGCGGAATCCGATCGTCACGGCGACGATGGCGACCGAGATCGACGCGAGGAATTCCAGCGCGAATCCCGAGAGGAACGACACCCGCAGCACCGACATGGTCTCGCGCTGATACCGGTGCGTGACCTCCCCGATCGCGTCGGCAGCGCGGTGCTCGCGCCCGAAGGCCTTGAGGGTTCCGAGGCCATCCACGGTATCGGCCAAGCGTGCGGCGAGGCGCCCGAGCGTGTCGTACTGGCGACGCTGCACGGAGCGCGTGGCCAGGCCGATGAGCACCATGAAGAGCGGGATGAGGGGGATCGTGAGGATGACGGTCAGCCCCGACAGGGGATCGGCGAGCGCGATCGCCCCGATCAGGATCGGCGTGGTCACGGCCGTTGCGACCAGCTGCGGGAGGTACCGGCCGAAGTACGCGTCGAGCGCTTCCAGTCCGTGACCGGCGGTGACGGCGAGGGATGCGGCGTTCCGGCTGCCCAGCCATCCCGGTCCGAGCTTGCCGACGGCGCGCACCAGCGCGTCGCGCAATTGCAGAGACGCCGCCGCACCCCCTCGGGCGCTCACGCGCTCGGAGACGAGGACGAGGACCGCGCGCAGGACCACGAGGCCTGTGGCGGTGCCGACCAGCGGCCACAGCTCCGACACGGGAACCCCGTCGATCGCGCCTCCCAGCGCCGCGGTGAGGGTCCACGCGAATCCCACGATCACGCCGGTCTGGGCGAGCACGATCGCCGCGGTGATGGCGAGGAATCCGCGAGAGGCGCGCGCGTACGTGAGCAGCCGGGGGTCCACCGGCCCGCGCCGGCCCCCGCTCACCGCAGCGACTTTCTCATCCGAACGCACGTCGGTCAGTGCGCGGACAGCGCGGCCTTCTCGATGTGCGAGCGCGTGACGCGGCGCCGGAAGACCCAGTACGTCCACCCCTGGTACGCCAGCACGAGCGGGAGGAAGATCAGCGCCGCCCAGCTCATGATCGTCAACGTGTAATCGGTGCTCGACGCGTTCTCGATCGTCAGGGTGTTCGCCGGGTCGGTGGAGGAGGGCATCACGTTGGGGAAGAGGGCGAACCACAGCATGAGCACGCTCGAGATGATCGTGACTGCGCCGAATCCGAATGCCCGTCCTTCCCGGTCGCGCAGGTTGGACACGACGGAGGCGATCAGCGCGACAGCCGCGACCGCGCCCAGCACCAGCACCGGGATCGACATGTGCACGAGCACCGTCCAGCTCACGAACACGGCTGCCACCGCGACGGCGAGGAGCCCCGCGCGGGTGGCCAGGCGCCGCGCATCCGCATGCACCGGACCGTCCGTCTTCAGGGCGACGAAATACACCCCGTGCACGAAGAAGAGCAGCAGGGTCGTCAGTCCGCCGAGGAGCCCGTACGGGTTCAGCAGGGTGAGGAGCGACCCGGTGAATTCGAAGTCGGCGTCGATCGGCACGCCCTGCACGATATTGGCCACCGCCACGCCCCACAGGAACGCCGGCAGGGCCGAACCGATGACGATCATGCGGTCGAAGCCGCGCCGCCACCGGAGCGAGTCGCGTTGATGCCGGTACTCGAACGACACACCGCGGGCGATGAGGGCCAGGAGGATGAGCAGCAGCGGCAGGTAGAAGCCGCTGAACAGCGTGGCGTACCACTCCGGGAACGCCGCGAACAGGCACGCCCCGGCGACGATGACCCACGTCTCGTTGAGGTCCCAGACCGGACCGATGGTGTTGATGATCTGGCGGCGCGAGATGTCGTCCTTGCCGAGGAAGGGCAGCGACATCCCGACGCCGAAGTCGAACCCGTCGAGGACGAAGTAGCCGACGAACAAGAACCCGACGATCCAGAACCAGAGGTAGGCGAGATCCATTTTCCGCTCCTAATAAACCGTCGTCGGGGTGTTCTCGATGGAGTCGGGCTCGGCCGGCGCATCCGGATCGGGAAGCGGGTCGGGGCCCTTCTGCGCGTACTTGAGGATCAGGCCCAGCTCCACCACCGCCAGGGCGGCGTAGATCGCCGTGAAGGACACCAGCGAGATGAGGACGTTCCAGCCCGGGACACTGGGCGACACCCCGTCTTCGGTCAGCATGAGGCTGAAGACGATCCAGGGCTGACGGCCCATCTCGGTGAAGACCCACCCGACGAGGCTGCCCAGGAGCGGAAGGGGCGCCGACCAGATGAGTACACGCCACATCCACGGGCGCATCTGGACGGTGGACTTCTTGCGCGTGAGCCACAGCCCGGCCACCGAGAGGAGAGCCGCGACCCCGCCCAGACCCATCATCCAGCGGAACGCCCAGTACGTGATCCAGATGACGGGGGCGTAGTCGCCCGGGCCGAACTGCTCGGTGTACAACGCCTGCAGGTCGTTGATTCCCTCGACGCAGCCGTCCAGGGTGTGCGTCGACAGCAGTGACAGCAGGAAGGGCACACGCAGCGACCAGACCTCCTGAGAGCCGTCCGGCGTTCCGATGGAGAAGAGCGAGAAGGAGGCATCGGCCCCGCACGCGGTGTCGTAGATCGCTTCGGCCGCGGCCATCTTCATCGGTTGCGTGGCGACCATCGTGAGGCTCAGCTGGTCGCCGGAGAGCGCGACCCCGGCGAAGGAGATCACCATGAACCACATCCCGAACCGCAGCGATGTGCGCATGGTCTCGATGTTCTGCTTGCGCAGGAGATGCCAGGCGGACACGGCGATGAGTACGGCGGCGGCGAACATCCACGCCGACGTGATCGTATGCGGAAAGGCGGCCAGGGCGACGGGATTCGTAAGCAGCGCCCCGAAGTCCACGAGCTCCGCCCGTGAGCCGTCCGCGGCCATCTCGTAGCCGACCGGATTCTGCATGTACGCGTTCGCGGCGAGGATGAAGTAGGCCGACAGTGTCGCGCCGATCGCCGCCATCCAGATACTCGCGAGGTGCGCGAGGCGCGGCAGGCGGTCCCAGCCGAAGATCCACACGCCGATGAACGTGGCCTCGAGGAAGAACGCCAGGAGACCTTCGAAGGCCAGCGGGGCGCCGAACACGTCGCCGACGAAGCGGGAGTACGCCGACCAGTTCATCCCGAACTGGAACTCCTGGACGATGCCGGTCACCACGCCCATGGCGAAGTTGATCAGGAAGATCCGGCCGAAGAAGCGGGTGAGGTGGAGCCACTTCACCGACCCGGTCCGGTACCAGACCGTCTGGAAGATCGCCGTGACCAGCGCCATACCGAGCGTCAGCGGAACGAAGAGGTAGTGGTAGAGCGTCGTGAGACCGAACTGCCATCGGGCGAGAAGTAGCGGGTCGAGCAGCTCCACGGGGTCCTCCGATTCCGCGCCACCGGCTGTGGTCTGACCACAAGCTAACACCCGGGATCAGTGCCGCGGCCGGCGATCTCTCGTCATCGAATCAACCCCGGCCCGCCGCTGCGCCGGTGTGAGCCCGTACGCTCGGAACATGTGCGATCCGGTGGTGGTGGGATGACCGCGGTGCCGGTCGTGCTGCGCCTCCCCGGGCATGCTCCCGTCGCGGACACCGGCGCGCTCATCGACACGCATGGACGCGTGCACCGTGATCTGCGGATCTCCCTCACCGACCGTTGCTCCCTGCGGTGCACCTACTGCATGCCGGAACAGGGCAACGAGTGGCTCGCGCGGTCCAGCATCCTCACCGCCGACGAGATCGTCGAGGTCGCGACCGCCGCCGCGGCGCTGGGCGTGACCACCTTCCGGCTGACCGGCGGTGAGCCGCTCCTGCGCGCCGACATCGTGGAGGTCGTCGGCCGTCTCGCCGCGCTCCGCGGCCCGGCCGGTCCGGTCGAGATCGCGATGACCACGAACGGGATCAGCCTGCCGAAGTTCCTCCCCGGCCTCGTGGCAGCGGGGCTGACGCGACTGAACATCAGCATCGACACGATCCGCCGAGACCGCTTCGCCGCGCTCACGCGCCGTGATCGACTCGATGACGTGCTGGCCGGCATCGCCGCGGCCGCCGCCTCCCCGCTTCGGCCACTGAAGCTCAACGCTGTGGCGATGCGGGGGGTCAACGACGACGAGCTCGTCGACCTCGTGCAGTTCGCCGTCGACGCGGGTGCGCAGATGCGCTTCATCGAGCAGATGCCTCTCGACGCCGGACACACCTGGGATCGCACCACCATGGTCACCCGCGGAGAGATCCTCGCCGCGCTCGGCGAGCGGTGGAGCCTGACCCCCGTGCCGGGCCGCGGGGGCGCGCCGGCGGAGACCTGGGTGTTGGACGAAGGCCCGCACCGGGTCGGGGTGATCGCATCGGTGACGGCGCCGTTCTGCGGCGCGTGCGACCGCCTGCGCCTCACCGCGGACGGTCAACTGCGCAATTGCCTCTTCTCGGTCGCCGAGTACGACCTCCTCCCCGCCCTGCGCACGACCGGGTCCTCGGCCGCGCGCGCCGCGGGCATCGGCGAGGTCCTCCGGGCCTGCGTGCACGGCAAGCTGGCCGGCCACGCGATCGACGACCCCGGGTTCCTCCAGCCGCCGCGGGGAATGAACGCGATCGGCGGCTGACCGTCGCGGCCTCCACTCTCCCTATACTCGGTAATACATACTCGATATTCATTGGGGGTCGCATGTCGGTACGTCGGGGGCTGCTGGCGATCCTCGATCAGGACGCGTGCTACGGCTACCAACTCCGCGCGGAATACGCCCGGCGTACCGGCGCGGCGCTGAACGTCGGGCAGATCTACACGACGCTGGACCGGCTCGAGCGCGACGGTCTGGTCGAGAAACGCGGTACCGACGAGCGCGGCCAGACCTACTGGGGGATCACCTCCGCGGGACGGGACGAGACGCAGCGGTGGTTCTCGGAGGCGGAGCTGCCCGCCGGACGCGACGAGCGGGCATTCAAAGTTGCGCTGGCCGCGACGCTGCCGGGCGTGGATGCAGCCGGGCTGGTCGCGGCCGAACGGCGCGCGGCCGTGACCCGCCTGCATGCGATCGACGACGACGAGCAGGACGACGTCGCCGTCGCCATCCTGCGGGAGGCCGAGCGTTCCCGCGTGGCCGCGGAGATCGCGTGGCTGGATGCCGTCGCACCACTGGTCGCCGGGGTCGACGACGAGCGCGCTTTCGCGCTGTCATCCGAGCGGCCCCGCCGGGGTCGGCCGGCGCGCGCCGACGCCTCGGCCGGCTAAGGCATTTACCGCCCGTAAACGCTTACCGTCAAGCCCTACGCGCTTCCGCGATTTCCGGCGCACCCTGTACCTAGGAGCGAAAGGGGCCGGCGGTGGTGATGGAAGCACGTCACATCGAGTCCACCCCTCTGGCGGCACCGCAGCCGTGGACGCGCATCGACCTCGACCTGTACGAGATCGCGTGGGACGGCGACGTCGCGGGATACATCGAGGTCGTCGGGCACGTGTTCGTGGCGCTCTCCGGATCCCGGTACCACCGGGCCGTCGAAGTGTGCCAGGCACTCACCTTCCCGGATGCGGTCGATGCGCTGCGTCGCGCGACCGGTCATTCCGCCGCGGTGTAGCGCCGGTGCAGCAGGGTCTCAGCGGGCGAGGGTGTAACCGGCCTCGACGACGGCGGTGCTGAGGGCCTCGGCCGGTACGGGCACGGTGCCGCGCACCGTGACACGCGATGTCCCGCCGGCCACGAGCTCGACCTCCACGCCGCTCACCCCGTCGAGGGCGCTGATCTCGTCGGTCACGGCGCGCACGCAGTGGCTGCACGTCATGCCCTCCACGCCGAGTTCCGCGACGACTGCGGAGGGGGATGACGCCCCGGTCGTCGCGGGCGAACCGCACATGCACGAATCACCGCCGCATCCGGCAGCGGGGGCGGTCAGTCCGAGGTCGAGGCGCTGAACGGTCATGGTCTTCTCCTTCTCAGGAGCGGACGAGGCGCGCGATCGCCTCGTTCGCTTCGCGGATCTTCTCTTCGGCGACAGGCCCGCCCTGGGCAGTGGCCTCGGCCACGCAGTGGCTGAGGTGATCGCTCAGCAGTGACAGGGCGACGGTCTCGAGCGCCTTGGTGGCGGCAGAGACCTGGGTGAGGATGTCGATGCAGTACTTGTCGTCTTCGACCATCCGGCCGATGCCGCGCACTTGGCCTTCGGCGCGGCGGAGGCGCGTGAGGAGGTCCTCCTTGCTGCCTTCGTACCCGTGCATGGTGGCCATGATACCCCCGGTGGGTATGGCGCGCCCGAGGCCTGTGCGGCGCCGGAAGCGTTACGGTCGGAGCATGACTTCCTTCGACCGCGACGACGAGGTCGATCTGCTGATCGACGCCTGGTCGCGCCGACTCCCCGAGGTGGATCTCACCCCGCTGGATGTCATGTCGCGGTTGCGTCGCGCGTCGCACCGGCTGGGACGACTGCGGGCGGGGGCGTTCGCGCATGCCGGCCTGTCGGCATGGGAGTTCGACGTGCTCGCGGCGCTCCGCCGGGCCGAAGATCCTCACGAGATGAACCCTGCCCAGCTGATCGACGCCACCATGATCGGCTCGGCCGCGATGACCAACCGCCTGGAGAAGCTCACGGCACGCCACCTCGTCGAGCGTCGCCCGAACGAGCTCGACCGGCGCAGCATCCTGGTGCGCCTGACCGCGGAAGGGTCAGCGCGCGTGGATGCGGCGATGACCGAGCTCGTGCGCCGGGAAGCAGAGGAGCTGCAGACACTCAGCCGCGCCGACCAGGCCGCGCTGGCCCGCATCCTCCGGCTCCTCGTGGAGCCGTCCTGAGACCGTGACAACTCCGTCGCCGAACGGCGCGGGGCCGTGCCTGAGCCGGCGCGGCGGTGAGATCTGCACGCGGGAGGCGGGTCATCGTGGCCTGCATCACCGGATCGGAACGGGACTCCTGTGGAGTGACCGTGACGCCGATCCACCGCGATGCCCCGGGAGCGGCCGACCGGCCGTGCCCGCCCCGACGCTCCCCGACGGGTACCCCGGGGGACGCGCACTGTGCGACGCGTGCTGGGGGTTCGTCCGGCTCGTGGCCGGCGCGCTCGCCGAGCACGACTCGTGGCGCGGGGACGCCACCCGCGCGGAGTTCGACCGCCGCCAGGAGTGGTTCAACACCCACGGCTGGTGACCACGAGTGCCCTGACCGGAGATCGACCCATGGACGACGAAGACGAACTCAGGATGCTGCGCTCACGCGCGTACGGCCCCGCATCCGACATCCACACCGACCCGCAGGCGCTGGCGCGCCTGGAGGAGCTGGAGCGTGAGCAGCGCCAGGCAGAGATGCCGGACGCCGAGGCCCCGGCCACTCCGGACGCGGGTGCTTCCGGCGATGCCTCGGAGCCCCGTCAACCGGACGCGCCCGACCGGGAGCCTCGCGAGTCGGATCCGCCGCCCGCGGCCCAGCGGTCGCGCCGGTGGGTGGCGATCCTCTGGTTCGTCTCGGTGCTCGCCGCGCTCGCCGTGGGTGCCGCCATCGCTTCGGCTCTGATGCCGTTGGTCTCGCGGGGGGCCGGGGCGGTACAGGTGGCCACGCTTCAGCCGCACCCGGCATTCCCGTGGCCGGAGAACTTCCTGGGTCCCGAAACCGAGGACGCCACCGGATATCAGGATTTCTTCGGCCTGACGGCGATCACGGCGAAGAGCGGGCCATGGCTGCCCGACGGCACCGACACCTGCATCCTGGTGATGCCCACGACCGACCTCCGCGACGGCGGCGCGCTCACCGGCGGCTCGCAGTACGGCTGCGGCGCGGGCGCCTTCCCCGCCACGGTCGTGGTGACGGTGGGCACGGAACTCCCGGAGGAGCTGCGCGGGCGCTTCCCGCTCGGCAGTGCCCTGCAGTTCGTCTTCGACGGCGAGCGGGTGGGGGTCTTCACCGACGCTCCGGAGTGAGAGGGTGGAGTGTGCCCCCCACCCTGCTCGACCTCATCCCGGTCGGCGCCGACGACGACGCCGTGTACGCCGGGTTCGTGCAGTGGGCGGGCGATCGCGGACTGACGCTGTACCCGGCTCAGGACGAGGCGGTCATCGAGCTCGTGTCCGGGGCGAACGTCATCCTCTCCACCCCGACGGGGACTGGCAAGTCGCTGGTCGCCGTCGCCGCCCATGCCGCCTGTCTGGTGAGGGGCGGACGCACCTACTACACGGCCCCGATCAAGGCGCTCGTGAGCGAGAAGTTCTTCGCGCTCGTGGATGTCTTCGGCGCCGAGAACGTCGGGATGGTGACGGGCGACTCGTCCGTCAACGCCGACGCGCCGATCGTCTGCTGCACGGCGGAGATCATCGCGAACCTCGCCCTCCGGCAAGGATCCGCCGCCGCCGTCGACCAGGTCGTGATGGACGAGTTCCACTACTACGGCGACACCGAACGCGGGTGGGCATGGCAGGTGCCCCTCCTGCTGCTGCCGCGTGCGCAATTCCTCCTGATGTCGGCGACCCTCGGCGATGTCACGCCCATCGCGGACGACCTCGCCCGGCGGACCGGTCGCCCCACGGCCCGCGTGACCGGCGTGGACCGGCCCGTCCCGCTGCACTTCTCGTACGCCCGCACGCCCGCTCACGAGACCGTGCAGGAGCTGCTCGACACTCGTCAGGCGCCGATCTACATCGTGCACTTCTCCCAGGCGGCGGCCATGGAGCAGGCCCAGGCGCTGTCCAGCATCCGTGTGATCGCCCGCGAGCAGCGCGACGAGATCGCCGACGCCATCGGCGGCTTCCGCTTCACGACCGGGTTCGGGCGCACCCTCTCCCGGCTCGTGCGCTCGGGCATTGGTGTGCATCACGCGGGCATGCTGCCCCGCTACCGCCGGCTGGTCGAAACGCTCGCCCAGCGCGGACTGCTCCGGGTCATCTGCGGCACCGACACCCTCGGCGTCGGGATCAACGTCCCCATCCGCACGGTGCTGCTCACGGCGCTGTCGAAGTTCGACGGGCAGCGGATGCGGCACCTCTCGGCCCGCGAGTTCCATCAGATCGCCGGTCGTGCCGGGCGGGCCGGGTTCGACACGGCCGGGACCGTGGTCGTCCTCGCGCCCGAGCACGAGATCGAGAACGCCGCTGCCGTCACCAAGGCGGGCGACGACCCCAAGAAGCTTCGGAAGATCGTGCGGAAGAAGCCGCCGCAGGGCTTCGTCAACTGGAGCGAAGCGACGTTCGAGCGGCTCGTGTCCGCGGAGCCCGAGCCGTTGGTGCCGCATCTGCACATGAGCGCGGCCATCCTCATCAACCTCATCGCGCGGGGCGGCGACGTGTTCGCCAACGTCCGCGCGCTCGTGTTCGACAACCACGAGCCGCGTGCCCGGCAGCGTGACCTGGCCCGGCGGGCTCTGGCGATCTACCGCACCCTGGTCACGGCGGGGATCGTCGAGGTCGTCGAGGGACAGGTGCGGCTCACCGTCGATCTGCAGCCGAACTTCGCACTCAACCAGCCGCTGTCGCCGTTCGCGCTCGCCGCGATCGAGCTGCTCGACCCCGACGATGGTCCCGGTGCCATCGGCTCCGGGCACTACGCGCTCGACGTCGTCAGCATCATCGAAGCCACCCTCGACGACCCCCGGCCCGTCCTCTCCCAGCAGGAGTTCCTCGCCCGCGGCGAGGCGGTCGCGGCCATGAAGCGCGAGGGGCTCGACTACGACCAGCGCATGGAGGCGCTCGAGGACGTCACGTATCCGAAACCGCTCGCTGAGCTGCTCGCGCAGACGTACGAGGTCTTCGCATCCACTCAGCCCTGGGTGCGCGACTTCGCGCTGTCTCCGAAATCGGTCGTCCGCGACATGTTCGAGCGGGCTCTGTCGTTCGGCGAGTTCGTGTCGCTGTACTCGCTCGCGCGGAGCGAGGGACTCGTGCTCCGTTACCTCAGTGACGCGTATCGTGCCATCCGCCAGACCGTCCCCACCGAGGCGCAGACCCCCGACCTGCTCGACCTCATCGAGTGGCTCGGCGAACTCGTCCGGCAGGTCGACTCCAGCCTCATCGACGAGTGGGCGGCGCTCATCGCCCCTCCGCTGGACGAGGATGCACCGGTGGTGCCGCCGGCGCCGCCGTCGGTGCTCACGAACCGACGCGCCTTCGGTGTGCTGGTGCGCAACGAGATGTTCCGCCGCGTTCAGCTGGCGGCTCTCCAGCGCGACGACGACCTGGCGGCACTGGATCCGGACGTCGACTGGTCGGCGGCGTTGGACGCGTACTACGCCGAGCATGACGAGATCCTCACGGGTGGTGCCGCCCGTTCCGCCGCGCTCGTCACGATCGATGAGACGGATGCGGCGACCGGCACCTGGCGGGTGGAGCAGACCCTCGATGACCCGGCCGGCGATCACGATTGGCGGATCCGGGCGGTCGTCGACCTTGCCGCATCCGAGGAGGAGGGCACCGCCATCGTGCGCGCCACCGAGGTCGTCCGGCTGTAGCCGGCGCCTCTAGGCTCGGACCCGTGGAAGTTGCCCTCGCCGTCCTCCTGTTCGTGAACGCCGCCTTCAATGTGATCGTGTGGCCTCGGTTCTACGGCCGGGTCGCCAAGGACCCTCGATCGCGGGATGCCGCCGGCAAGCCCACGCGCTTCCTGATCGTGCATGCCGTGCTGATCGCGGTCGCCCTCGTGCTGGCGCTCGTCTCGGCTCTCGCCGGCATCGCGGCGTTGATGAGCTGAGTTGCGATGGCGCCGGTGCGGGTGGGCGTGATTCCGGGTCCTGGGGTATCGGGGACTGCCTAGACTCGCGGTGGAGGCGTCCGTCTCCGCACGACCCCTCGGAGGAGCACAAGATGCAACTGGCCATGGTGGGACTCGGGAGAATGGGCGCCAACATCGTGCGCCGCCTCATGCGCGACGGACACGAGACCATCGTCTACGACGTGAATCCGCAGGCCGTGGCGACTCTCACCGGCGAGGGCGCGGTCGGCGTGAACGACTTCGCCGACCTGGTCGCCAAGATGACGGCGCCTCGCGCCGTGTGGCTGATGATCCCCGCGGGCCTGACCGGCGGTGTCGTCGAAGAGCTCGCTGCTGTGCTCGAGCCGGGCGACATCATCATCGACGGCGGGAACTCGAACTACCGTGACGACGTGCGCCGCGCGAAGGCCATGAAGGAGCGGGGCATCCACTATGTCGACGTCGGCACGAGCGGCGGTGTCTTCGGCCTCGACCGCGGATACTCCCTCATGGTGGGTGGCCCGGATGAGGCGTTCGCGCACATCGAGCCGGTGCTGCGCACGATCGCACCCGGGCCGGGGAACATCCCGCGTACGCCCGGACGCGAGGGTGACTACGCGCCCGAGGAACGCGGCTACCTGCACTGCGGGCCGTCGGGAGCGGGTCACTTCGTGAAGATGGTCCACAACGGCATCGAGTACGGCATCATGGCGGCGCTCGCCGAGGGTCTGAACGTCCTGCACAACGCCGACGCCGGCCTGCGCGAGACCTCGCACTCCGCCGAGGTCGCGCCGTTGGAGGAGCCGGAGTACTACCAGTTCAACATCGCGACGCCGAAGGTGGCCGAGCTCTGGAGACGCGGCTCGGTCATCTCCTCGTGGCTCCTCGATCTCACCGCCGCAGCGTTGCAGGAAACCCCGACCCTCGACGGCCTGGCCGGTCGGGTGTCGGACTCCGGCGAAGGCCGCTGGACCGTCAAGGCCGCCGTCGATATCGGCGTGCCCGTCCCGGTCCTGGCCGCATCGCTGTTCGAACGATTCGCGTCGCGTGACGAAGACCACTTCGCCAACCAGGTCCTTTCGGCGATGCGCCTGCAGTTCGGCGGACACCAGGAGCTTCCTGCCGGTGACGTGCTGGAGGCGGGCGGCGCGACCGCCGACAGCGCCGGCTCCTGAGCGGTTTCCGCGCACGCTTTCGCGACGTCCCGCTCCGCACCCCGTGACGGATGCGGAGGCCGGTCGTAGGCTGAGTCGCATCTCACCGCACGGGGGGCCAGCATGGTTCGAGTACACGTCGCCGGCGTCGCACTCGACGCCGCGCAGCAGCATGTGATTCTGCTGAAGCCCATCGGTCCGTCAGAGGCGGCCGGATCGGTGCTGTGGATCGGGGCACAGGAGGCCACGGCCATCCTGGTCGCCGTCGAAGGGGTGGTTCCGCCTCGCCCGCTCGCGCACGATCTCATGGTGCGACTGCTGGCGGCGCTGGACGGCACGGTCGACCGTGTCGAGGTGACGCGGGTGGATGGCGGAACGTTCTACGCAGAGGTCACCCTGCTCACCCCGCACGGATTGCGCGCCATCGACGCGCGACCCTCGGATGCGATCGCGTTGGCGTCTCGAGTGAACGCGCCGATCTGGGTGGCGGATGCCGTCTTCGCTGAGGCCGGCGTGCCCGAGTCGCTGACCGAACCGGCGGAGGAAGTGGACGAGGAGGAGAAGGTGGACGAGTTCCGCCGATTCCTCGACGACGTCGACCCCGACGACTTCGTCCCCTGACGCTTCGTCTCGCTGCGCCCGCTCCCTGTCCGGGGTTCCGCTTTCGGACCCTGAGCGAGGAGCGCAGCGACGAGACGAAGGGTCGGCCCGGTCGGCTCGGCATCAGAACGGCGGTGGGTCGCCGTCGGGCAGGAACACGACCCGTTTGGGTGGTTCGTCGGTGTACCTGTTGCCGAGCGGGCTGGTGAATTCGAGGACCCCGTCGGGGAGCTGCTTCACGGTCCATTCCGTTTCCGTCTTCAGTGTGTGATGTCGGAGACAGAAATGGGACAGGTTGCAGATGGCGGTGGGTCCGCCCTCATGGTGTTCGTGGTTGTGGTCGAGTTGGCAGCGGTGGGCCGGGGCGCGGCATCCGAACCCGCGGCAGTGTTGGTCGCGGGCTTGGAGGAAGCGCTTCTGGTCGGGTCGAGGAGTGTACCGGTCGACCTCGAGCACGGTTCCGGTGATCGGGTCGCACATGACCCGGTCCCATCCCGGGGCGTCACCCGCGAAGCGGCGGGCCGTGGCCGGGTCGATGGGGATCTGCCCGTGCAGGCTGGCTCCGGCGTCAGTCGTTCCGGTGAGGGTGGTCACCGGCACGAGGATCTGCACGTGGGCGCGGATCGCCCCCAGGCCGCCGGGACTCTTATCCGCGATGGGATCGATGGCCGGGGTGCCCGTGAGGATCATGTCGGCGACGAGATCCGCAGAGATCTGCGCGAGCGTACGCGTGTCATCCACCACGTCGCATCCCGCGTGCTCGGGGCCGGCCCCCGGAGTGCCCTCGTCGGCCAAGCCACCCGAGGTCGCTTCGTTGGTGGCGAACTCTCCCGATGCTCGGCGGGCACGTTCGGTCGTGGCGGCGTCGCGGATGAGGCGGGCCTGCTGGGTGATCCGGTCGCGCGCCCCGTGCGCGAGGGTCGCCGGAAGAAGGATCTGAAGGAGTGCCATTCCGTCGTCGAGGTCGAGCACACTGACACCTCGCGCCTCACAGGCGCGGGCGTGGCGCTCGGTCATGCCGAGGGGGTTGACGCGCTCGGCCAGTTCCCGCGCACACCCTTCGGTGCGCCCTGGGGTTTCCCGCTCTGCGTACGCGAGGACCGTCTTCTCCCAGGCGCCCCGCACGTCGTCATCGTCGATCGGGGTGCCGGTCTGCAGGATCACGTCGACGTGGCGCTTGGATATCCGCGCGTCCTCCAACGCGTCCACCGTCGCGGGGAACCGGGTGACCAGGACGTACGCGTCGTTGAGGTCTTTCTGCACGGTCCGGTCATGCGCGTGGGTCGCGAACGCGACCTCCGCCGCGATCGACCGCATCGGCATCTCCCGCTTCCGCGACAACTGGGCGGATGCTCGGCCGATCTGTTCCACGGCGACCTCGGCGAGGGCCGCCTGGTGACGGATGAGACCCGCCTGGGCTTTGGCGATGATCGCTTTCTGTTCGAGCACCCCGGCCAGACGCGCACGCAACCGCGCGGTGTCATCGGGCCCGTTTTCCCCAGGCCGGGAGCTGTTTTCCATGACCCAAACCTACTCCGGGCCTCCGACATTGCTCTGGCGCGGCCCTGGGTCCCTGAGCGAGGAACGGAGCGACGACACGAAGGGTAAGAGCCCGCGCGGTTGGACACTTCGTCTCGCTGCGCTCGCTCAGCGTCCGAGGGTCCGCTTCCGGACCCTGAGCGAGGAGCGGAGCGACGAGACGAAGGGTCGCGGGTCGGGCGGGTGGACGCTTCGTCTCGCTGCGCTCGCTCAGCGTCCGGGTGTTCGCTGCGCTCGCTCGATGCCCGGGGGTCCGCTTCCGGACCCTGAGCGAGGAGCGGAGCGAAACGAAGGGTAAGAGCCCGCGCGATCGGGCACTTCTTCTCGCCGCGCTCGCTCGGTGTCCGGGTGTGCGTTGCGGTCGCTCAGCGTCCGGGGGTCCGCTTCCGACCCTGAGCGAGGAGCGCAGCGACGAGACGAAGGGTGAGAACCCGCGCGGTCGGACACTTCGTCTCGCTGCGCTCGCTCGGTGTCCGGGTGTGCGTTGCGCTCGCTCAGTGTCCGGGTGTTCGCTTCCGGACCCTGAGCGAGGAGCGGAGCGACGAGACGAAGGGTCGCGGGTCGGGCGGGTGGACGCTTCGTCTCGCTGCGCTCGCTCAGCGTCCGGGGGAGTGCTGCGCTCGCTCAGTGTCCGGGAGGTCGCTGCGCTCGCTCAGTGTCCCGGGGGAGTACTCCGATCGGCCCGGCGCGGCAGCGCGCTCCGGTTGGTCAGCGCCGGGCTCAGACCGTGGGGGCCAGGGTGCTCTTCCAGCCGAGCGCGGGAGCGACATACCGCGCGAACGACTCCATGAGCCGCAGGTTCCACTCCACCCCGAGCTGGCTCGGAATGGTCAGGACGAGCGTGTCGGCGCTGCGGATGGCGGCGTCGGCGAGGAGCTGCTCGATGAGCACGTCGGGTTCGTCAGCGTAGGTGCGCCCGAACGTCGAGCGCATGCCGTCGATGATGCCGACCTGATCGGAGTCCTGGCCGCCGCGCAGGAGCATCGCGTCGCGCTCCGACGTAATCGGGAAGATGCTGCGACTCACCGATACGCGAGGCTCGCCGGCGTGACCTGCCTCGCGCCACGCCGCGCGGAAGGCGTCGATCTGCTGTGCCTGCAGTTCATCGAAGGGGATGCCGAGGTCCTCGCTGATGAGCGTCGACGACATGAGGTTCACCCCGATGCGTCCCGCCCACTCTGCTGTGGCGATGGTGCCCGCGCCCCACCACACGCGGGAGCGGAGTCCCGGCGAGTACGGTTCGATCCGCTGCATCCCGCGGCCTCCGCCGAAGGGGCTGGAGTCATCGCGCTCGGCGAGCCCTTCGCCGTCGATCGCCCGGAGGAAAAGGTCGAAGTGCTCGCGGGCGATGTCCGCCCCGCGCGGGTCGTGCGACCCGGTGTAACCGAACGCTTCGTACCCGCGGACGACCGTCTCCGGTGACCCTCGGCTCACGCCGAGCGCGAGCCGGCCGTCGCTGAGCAGGTCGACGGCGGCCGCTTCCTCCGCGAGGTACAGGGGGTTCTCGTACCGCATGTCGATGACGCCCGTACCGATCTCGATGCGCTGGGTGCGGGCCGCGATCGCAGCGAGCAGCGGCATCGGCGAGGAGTGCTGGCGGGCGAAGTGGTGCACCCGGAAGTACGTGCCGTTGACGCCGAGGTCGTCCAATCCCTGGGCAAGGTCGACCGCCTGGATCAGCGTGTCGCCCGCGGTGAGCTCACGCCCGCCGCCCAGGGGACCGTAGTGCCCGAAGGAGAGGGTTCCGAATCGCTGCATGTCAGGCGCAACCCGTCGACCGTCGCATCCATTCCCGTGAATGCAGGAGGCGGCGGCCGATGGGTCGACTCACTGCGCCGCGGTGGGGTCGTCGTGGTCGTCGGGGTCGTCGCCTTCGGCGAGGTGTTCGGCGATCGCTTCGTCGTCGGCCAGCGCCGGCGCCTGGTCGGCGAGGTCTGCGCGGTCACGGTTCGGGTACCCGGAGTCCGTGCGGAGTTCGCTCTCGGGGTTCTGCGGTGCGGCGGGATCGGACATTCCGCTTTCCTTTCGTCGGGATTCCATCGCACCGCAGGTCACCGGCGGGAAGGACGGGGTTGACAGCATCCCCAACCCTGGACAGGCGCGCGCTCGCCGCCGGCTGAAGCAGCATCCGCGTACTGCCTCTGTTCGAACGCTGTCAATCCCCGCGCCCCACACCGGCATGCCCGCGAAGCTCAGCATGACGGGGCGCGCCGGATCGCGCCCCGCGAGTCAAGGGAGCGGAACGGCATGAGAGCACTGACGTGGCAGGGCAAGCGCAAGGTCTCCGTGCAGGATGCACCTGACCCCCGCATCCAGGAACCCACCGATGCGATCGTGCGCATCACCTCGACGGCGATCTGCGGGTCGGACCTCCACCTGTATGAAGTGTTCGGGCCGTTCCTGGACGCGGGCGACATTCTCGGCCACGAGGCGATGGGCATCGTGGAAGAAGTCGGCGCGGATGTGACCACCCTCGTCCCCGGCGATCGGGTGGTGGTGCCGTTCAACATTTCCTGCGGGCACTGCTTCATGTGCCGTCGCGGGCTGCAGTCGCAGTGCGAGACGACGCAGGTCACGGAGTACGGTTCGGGTGCATCCCTCTTCGGCTATACGAAGCTCTACGGACAGGTCCCAGGGGGACAGGCGGGGATGCTGCGGGTGCCGCTCGCCGAGTACAACACCGTGCTCGTGGGCAAGGAGCTCCCCGACGATCGGTACCTCTTCCTCAGTGACATCCTCCCGACGGCCTGGCAGGGCGTCGAGTACGCGAACCTGCCGGAGAACGGCACGCTCGTCGTGATGGGCCTCGGCCCGGTCGGGCAGTTCGCCTCGCGGATCGGCGTGTACCGGGGGCACCGGGTGATCGGCATCGACCCCGTACCGGAGCGGCGCGAGATGGCAGCGCGGTTCGGGGTGGAGGCGTGGGGGGATGAGGCGGCGGTCGAGCGCATCCGCGAGGCCACCGAAGGACGCGGCGCGGACGCCGTCATCGACGCGGTGGGCCTCGAGGCGCACGGAAGTCCCGGCGTTCACCTTGCCCACCAGGCCATCGGGGTGCTTCCCGACGTCCTGGCGCGGCCGCTCATGGAGAAGGCAGGCATTGATCGGCTGGCGGCGCTGCACTCCTCCATCGACATGGTGCGCCGTGGCGGCACCGTGTCCATCAGCGGCGTGTATGCCGGTGACGCCGACATCCTTCCCATGAAGACGATGTTCGACAAGCAACTGACGCTCCGGATGGGGCAGTGCAACGTCAAGCGCTGGATCGACGACCTGCTTCCGCTGGTCGAAGATCCCGCCGACCCGCTCGGCACCGAACGCCTGGTCACGCACCGGGCGCCGCTGGAGGACGCGGCTGCGCTCTACGACACCTTCCAGCGCAAGGCCGACGGCTGCATCAAGGTCGTGCTGGAGCCGTAGGGTCCTCTCCCGGGGTGATCGCATTCCCGTGCCGTGCCCGGAGCACGCGCGCGGGGGTTGCGGCGCGCGAGAGGCGCCGGCCCGAGTAACGCACGCCGCCTCCGACGCGCAGGAGCAACGCGAGCCACGCCGTGACGCCCCGCTCCACCGCCCACAGGGGAGCCCATAACGCGCTCGATGCCGGGAACACCGCGCGCCCCCCGCGCCGACGGCGGCCGAACTCGGCCAGGGCCACGAGCGCTGTCGCTCCCGCGACCAGGCGCAGCGGCCGCCTCGCGGCGGAGAGCAGCGCGGGGAGGATGGCGAGTTCCGCGGCGAAGCGTCCGGGCTGAGCGAGGCTGTCATAGGCCTGGCGCACGCGCTGCGACAGGAAGAGCCGCGAAGACGGCGGCCGCCGGACGACGAAGATGTCGTCGCGGGCGGCGACGCGTCCCCCCGCCGCGCGGATGGTGCGCTCCATCTCCAGATTCTCGAAGAGGACGTCGCCGTCATAGCCGCCGGTGGCGAGCAACGCCGACTGGCGCACCCCGTAGGTCCCCGGGTAGTCGGCACCCAGCGCGCGGTTCAGGAGAGTGCGAGCGGTGTCCCAGCGAGCGTGCCACGGCAGAGGACGGAAGTGGTTCTGCGGCTTCACCAGTTCCGCGTGATCAAGCGACCCGACGACTGCCGCGAGGACCGCCTGGTCGTACCGGACGTCGTCGTCGGCGAGCACGATGCGCTCGTGTCGAGCGGCGCGCACCCCGGTGAGAACCCCGCGCACCTTGCCGTTCGCCCCCGAGCGTTCGCTGACGGGCAGATGGCGCACCATCCCACCCCACGCGGCGGCGTGCGCGGAGAAGCTCGACGGATCCGACCCGTCGACCACGGTGACATCCACCGCCGCGCTGAGCCCCCGCAGATACGCGGTCAGCTCGTCCAGCGCGGCATCGTCATTCCACTTGAGTGGAAGGACATACTCCGCGGTCAGCCGCGGGGAGCGGTTCATTCGTCCGTGCGGAATCCAGCGGCCTTGTGGGTCCCGTCGCAGAATGGCTTGATCGCCGACAGCCCGCACCGGCACAGTGCCACCGTCCGGCGCTTGCGGGGGATGGGGTGGCCTTCGGCGGTGCGCAGGTCGACGTCGCCGCGCAGCAGCAGCGGGCCGTCGGGGTAGGCGGTGATGGTGACTCGGTCGTCGGTCATTCCGGGCCTCGCAGGGAGGTCTCCGACCGGGACCACGCCTCCATCATGTGGGCGCCGACCCACTCGTCTGCGACCATACAGGCGGCGGCACCGAAGAGGATGTCGGGAAGCAGGTCGGGACGGTCCTCCGCCAGCGCGCCGGCCATGTCGCGTCCGGCGATCTGCTCGTGCACGGCGTCGGCTTCGACGTGCTCGTCGAAGTAGTCGGTCACCTCTGCCCCGTATCCCAGCCGGCGCAGTCCGTCGGCGTACTTGGCGTTCGGGATGGACGACGTCATCTCGAACGCGGCGAGGTGGCCCACCACGGCGCCCAGAAGGCGGCGGTTGAGCCCGAACATCGACATCACGTTGTGGGAGGCGAGCGTGACCGCCGGCACGCGGTCGACGTAGGTACCGTACGTGTCGTCGAGGCCGGCTCCCCGCATCGCCGCCGCGAAGATGGCGGCGTGGACGCGCTCCGGCCGGCCGCCGCCGTACTCGTCCGACTGAATCTCGACGAGTGCGGCCTTCGGGCGTCCGGTCAGCCGCGGGATGGCCCACGAGTGCGGATCGGCTTCGCGCAGCGTGTAGATCGAGCGCTGGATCAGGAACTCCTGGGCCTGCTCCTTCGTAGCCTTCTTGTAGAGGTACCGCGAGAGGCTCGGGCCGGCGTCGGCCGACGTCATCTCGAACAGCAGCCGGGCCACGGCATCCGCTGACGCTTCCGGGGTCACCGGAACGTCGACGGTCGAGCGCAGCTCCGCTTCGAACGCCTCCTCCAGCAGCCGCCGTGTGCGGACGAGCTCGGGATCCCACTCGAGGTCGGCGGAGAACCCGTCGATCGAGCCGTAAGCGGACGCGTACAGGGCGAACAGGGCGAGCTGGATGTCATCGTCCTGGGCGATCACGGTCGAGCGGGCGAGCGCCTCGGCCGCGCGATCGGTGTGCTCGTTCCCCGCATCCTCGCCGGTGAGGCGGCGCAGCACCGCTTCGCTGAGGGGGCCCCGTGCGGAGAACGGGACGGCGAGGGTGGAGGGGGCGAATTCGACGACGGACACAGAT
Organism: Microbacterium sp. Z10_103; assembly: GCF_058310455.1. NCBI lineage: Bacteria > Bacillati > Actinomycetota > Actinomycetes > Micrococcales > Microbacteriaceae > Microbacterium > Microbacterium sp. Z10_103. The sequence goes on along the minus strand of NZ_JBZEGK010000001.1, from coordinate 2,183,150 downwards.
TCTCCGTTCGGACGTGGACGCGACATCCTCACTCTCTCCCGCGGAGGGCAGAGGCCGGGGGCCCTTGACAACGGACGCCCGTCCCGAGACACGAAGCGGGGGTGTGGGCGTCAGCCGCGGCGCCGTCGTCCCCACAGTGCGGCGGCGCCGAGCGCTGCGCTCGCCGCGAGCATCGCCCGCCGGCGCGGAGAGCGCCACCCACCCGTGACGGTGCTGGGGCCCGGCTGGGCCGACTGCAGTGCCCCGAGCGAGTCGGGAGCCGGATCCCGCGAGAGGCCGAGCGTTTCCACGAGGACGAGGATGACGCGGTCGTACACCCGGGGGAGCGCCCTGGCGAGGAGGATCATGGATGACTGCACCCGCCCCACCGTGGCTACGCGGGGACCGAGGCCGCGCGAGGACCGCTCGATCACGCGCGCCACGCGGTAGGGAGACGTGACAGGTGGCAGCGGCCGCGGCGCGCGACCGGTGAAGTTGCTCGCCCGCTGATAGATCGGCGTATCGATGCTGGCGGGAAGCACCATGCGCACCTCGATGCCGGGCGACCCGAGGAGCTCCTGCTGCAGCGAGCGCGTGAACCCCAGCAGCGCGAACTTGCTCGCCGCGTAGGCGGATGCGTAGGGAGCGGTCACCACGGAGAACAGGGACCCGATGAGGATGATCCGGCCCGATCCTTGTGCCCGCAGCTGCGGGAGCACCGCGCGAACGCCGTCGATCTGCGCAACGACATTCGTCTCGAAGACCCGCCGATAGACGTCGGTGGGGGTCTGCTCGACACGTCCGTAGACCAGCGCCCCGACGGCGCCGATCCACACATCGACGCAACCGAAGCGCTCGACCGCGCGGGTGACCACCTCGGCGGCGGTGCCTTCCACCGTGACGTCTCCGGGGATGACGAGGACCTGAGCACCGAGCGCGCGGCATTCCGCGGCCGCCTCGAGAAGGGCGGCTTCGTCGCGGGCGACGAGAACCAGACGCGCCGATCGGCGCGCGAACCGGTACGCCGCGGCGCGCCCCATGCCGCGCGACGCACCGACGATGACAACCACCCGACCGCTTCTGCGCATACGCCGATGCACCTCCTCGTTCGGGGTGACGCTAAGGCGCGGGTCCCCGCCGTCCGAGAGGCTTGACACGAGGGGGAGGGGACACGCCTGCCGCGCGTCGTCGCTACCAGGACGTCCCGATGCTGGCAACCCCGTCCGCGCGGCACACTCCGGTGGCGCACAGTGTCCGGCATGGCTCGAAACCCCGATGGCGTGTTCCCTGTCGCCGACGGCGTCGTCCGCATCAGCCGCGCCGCAGTCAACTGTTATGTGGTCGAAACCGGCGACGGTCCGGTGCTGATAGACGCGGGCCTGCCGAGAAGCTGGCCGCTCCTGCGCCAGGCGCTGCAGTCGCTGGGGCTGACCCCCGACGACCTCGCCTCGGTCTACCTGACCCATGGGCACTTCGACCACGTCGGGATGTGCGACCGCCTGTTGCACGATCATCACGTGCCCCTGCACATCCACGAGAAAGACGTGCGTCTGGCTCGGCATCCGTACCGCTACGCCCACGAGCGGCCGCGATTCCTCTACCCCGCTCGTCACCCCGGTGCCCTCCCCGTTCTCGCGCGGATGGTGGGTGCCGGCGCCCTCGGAGTGCATGGTGTCGACGCGCACGGCGACGTCCTCCCGGGCGAGGGCGCGTCTACGCCGGGGGGCCTCGTCCCCGTCTGGTCGCCCGGCCACACGTACGGCCACTGTGCGTTCTTCCTGCCCGATCGAGGCATCCTGTTCTCCGGCGATGCGCTGGTGACGTACGACCCCTATACCGGCGAGACCGGTCCGCGCGTCGTCGCCCGTGCCGCGACGGCCGACGGAGCTTCCGCTCTCGCTGCTTTGCGCGCCCTCGGTGCCACCGATGCGCGGCTGGTCCTTCCGGGCCACGGTGACCCGTTCGACGGCGGGGCACGCGAGGCGGCGTCGCGCGCGACGGAGGTCGGGATCGCCTAGAGAGGGGTACCGGCCCGTCACAGGCCGCCGCCGTCAGTGGGGGAGCAGACCGAGGATCACGCCGCCCCCGGCCCCTCCGAACACCACCACCGCCCAGGGTGGGAGCCGGCACACGGTGAGCAGTACGAAGCAGAGCAGGGCGAGCGCGAACTCGGAGACACCGGTGATCGCGGTGGTGAACACCGGTGTGTACAGGGCAGCCGCGAGAATCCCCACGACCGCCGCATTCGCGCCTCGCAGCGACGGCTCCGCCCACCACCGCCGGCGTAGCGCGTTCCAGAACGGCAGCACCCCGGTCAGGAGCAGGAAGCCCGGAAGGAAGATCCCCACCGTGGCGATCGCGGCGCCGGGGATGCCGCCGGGGCCGCCATCGGCGAGCGCCCCCAGGTATGCGGCGAAGGTGAACAGCGGACCCGGAACGGCCTGGACGGCCCCGTACCCCGTCAGGAGCTGGTCCACGCTCACCTGTTCGGTCTGCACCATGGCCGACTCGAGGAGAGGCAGGACGACGTGTCCACCGCCGAAGACCAGCGCGCCCGCCTGGAAGAAGGCCGCGAACAAACCCACGTCGGCACCTCTCGTGAACGAGGCGACGAGAGGCAGCCCGATCAGCAGGACCCCGAAGGCAGCCAGGCACACGATGCCCGCCGCGCGCGACACGGGAAACCGCACACCGGGCGTTCCCGCTGATGCGCCGTCGTGCCGGCAGAACAGCAGCCCGGCTGCTGCGCCGAGGATGATCGCGAGGATCTGCCCGATCGAACCACCCAGCAGGAGCGCGAGGACGGCCGCGCCCAAAGCGATCGTGGCGCGCGGCCGGTCCGGCGTCAGCGTGCGCGCCATCCCCCACACCGCGTGCGCGACGATGGCAACCGCCACGATCGTGAGTCCCTCGACCACGCCCGCCGCGACCACCCCGGTCAGAGAGGTCGCGCCTGCCGCGACCGCCACCATGAGCGCCGCCGAGGGCAGGGTGAAGCCCACGAATGCCGCCAGGGCGCCCAGCCACCCGGCCCGCAGCATCCCGAGGGCGAATCCGACCTGGCTGGAGGCCGGGCCCGGCAGGAACTGCCCGAGCGCCACGACGTCGGCGTACTGCTCGTCGGTGACCCATCCCCGACGCGTCACGAGTTCGTCGCGGAAGTACCCCAGGTGGGCGATCGGACCGCCGAAAGAAGTGAGGCCCAGCTTCAGAAAGGCGCCGAACACCTCGCCTACGGGATGGTGCACGTCACGACCTCATCATCGAGCGGTGAACGGCGTGTGAACCGCCGCGCCGGCACACCGACATGCCGGAGTCCGAGACCGCCCACGTCCCGCCGCATTCGCACGAGGAGCCCCGGAGCGGTGAGGATGGGGCCATGCGGCGGGTGATCGAGTGGATGGGCGCGCGTCAAGTCGCGCTCTCCCTGCTCGCGATCGCCCTCGGGGCCGTACTGGGCCTCGCGCTGCCGGCGGCGGCTTCGCCCCTCGAGCATGCGATCACACCGGTGCTCGCGGCGCTCTTGTATGTCACGTTCCTCTCGGTCCCGTTCGGACGAGTCGCCCGCAGCTTCGCCGACCTCCGTTTCCTCGGTGTCCTCCTCATCGTGAACTTCGTCGTCGTGCCGGCCGTTGTCTTCGGGCTCAGCAGGTTCGTCGCGGCCGACCCGGCCCTGCTCGTGGGCGTCCTCCTCGTCCTCCTCACCCCCTGCGTCGACTACGTCATCGTGTTCGCCGGCCTCGCCGGAGGTGATCGCGAGCGGCTTCTGGCGGCCACGCCGCTGCTCATGGTGGCCCAGCTCGCGCTTCTCCCGGCTTACCTGTGGCTCATGGCCGGACCGGCGGCGGCAGCCGCGATCGAGGTGGCCCCCTTCGTTGCGGCGTTCGTCGGTCTCATCGTCGTGCCCCTCGTCCTGGCCGTTCTCTCCCAGGTCACCGCCGTCCGCTTCGGCCCGGCGCGGCGCCTTTCCGCCGGCGCCATCCACCTGATGGTGCCGCTGATGATGCTCACGCTCGTGGTCGTGATCGGTTCACAGATCGCTCGGGTGGGGGGAGCTTTCGCTTCGGTGGTCGCTGCCGTGCCGATCTTCGTCGCATTCATCGTCGTGATGGCGCCTGTGGGAGCACTCGCCGGCCGCGCGGTCGGACTGGAGAGGCCCGGCCGCACGGCCATTGTCTTCGGTGGTGTGACCCGCAACTCCCTCGTGGTGCTTCCGCTTGCTCTCGCCCTGCCGTCGGCATTGCAGCTCGCTCCGCTCGTGGTGGTGACGCAGACCGTGGTGGAGCTGGTGGCGATGGTCGCTCTGGTGGCGTTCTTCCGGCGTCGGTTGCGGGACGGAAGGATGCCGCGGGCGCAAGCGGTGGCGGGACGGAGCGAGGCGACGTAGATTTCCCCCAGGGACCACAGCCGAGAGCAGCGATGAAGGAGGCGGACATGGTCAATTTCCTCCCCGTACCGGCCGACGGCGCCGTCGAGAAACTGAGCGCGGCGCAGTGCTGGGGCCATCTCGAAGGGACGCGCATGGGGCGACTGGCTCTGCTCGACGCGTCAGGCGAGCCGGAATTGTTTCCCGTGAACTTCCTCACCAGCGAGGGACTGCTCTACATCCGCACTGCCAACGACAGCAAGCTGCGCCACATCCGGGCGCGCCCGACCGTCGCCTTCGAAGCCGACGGCAATGAGCACGACCTTCACTGGAGCGTTCTGGTGCGAGGCGATGCGGTCCAGGTGGTCATCGATGAGGAGATCCGCCGCAGCGGCGTTGCGCAGCTGAGCACGGCGAGCCCGGCGGCGAAGCCGTTCTACATCCGCGTCACACCATCGTCGATCACCGGGCGGCGGTTTCGTGAAGGCATCGACGTGCGAACCCGGTTCCCGTTGCCCACCGGCCCGGTGGATCGTCCGGCCGTCGTGCCGCGGTCGACGCGGCCGAACCCCATCCCGCACCTTCCCCCGTTCGAGGAATGACGAGGGTGTGCCTTCGCATCCGCGGGTCAGTGCTCGGCGCCGAGCCCACCGGTGAGTCGCCCGTGGAATCCGCTCGTCGCGGCGTTCATCCCCTCGAAGGTGACGGTCGTCCCCAAGCGTTCGTACTTCGTCTGGATGGCGTCGAGCGCAGCAACGGTCGACGCGTCCCACACGTGTGAACGGGAGAGATCGATGATCACGCGGTCGGGATCGCGGGTGTAGTCGAACTGGGTTGTGAGGTCGTTGCTGGAGGCGAAGAAGAGCTCGCCGTCGACGGTGTAGCGCGCCGTCGGTCGATCTCCGTCGGTGACGTCGCGCGTGACCGTGGTGAAGTGCGCGACCCGCCGGGCGAACAGCAGCATGGCCGCCACGACGCCCGCGCCCACCCCGAGGGCGAGATTGTGCGTCCAGACGGTGACCGCGACCGTCACCACCATCACGGCGGTCTCGCTCTTCGGCAGGCGGCGAAGCGTGGAGGGGCGGATGCTGTGCCAGTCGAAGGTGGCCGCGGAGACGACGATCATGACGGCCACCAGCGCCGCCATCGGGATGATCGCCACGATGTCACCGAGGGCCACGACCAGGATCAGCAGGAAGACCCCGGCGAGGAACGTCGATATGCGGGTCCGGGCACCGGACGCCTTCACGTTGATCATCGTCTGACCGATCATCGCGCAACCGCCCATGCCGCCGAACAGGCCGGAGAGGATGTTGGCGGTGCCTTGGCCGAGCGCCTCGCGGGTCTTGCGCGAATGCGTGTCGGTGATGTCATCGACGAGCTTCGCGGTCATCAGAGACTCCAGGAGACCGACGATCGCCATCGCCGCAGCGAACGGGCCGATGATGCCCAGCGTCTCCCAGGTGAGCGGGACATCGGGGAGGAACAGAGAGGGCAGGCTCGTGGGGAGCTCCCCCTGATCGCCGACGGTCGGCACGCTCCAGCCCAGGAGCACCACCGCGCCGGTCAGCAGCACGATCGCCACGAGCGGCGCCGGCACCGCCTTCGTCACGCGCGGCATGAGGTACATGATCGCCAGGCCCGCGGCCACGAGCGGGTAGACCAGCCACGGCACGTCGATGAGGTGGGGCACCTGGGAGACGAAGATGAGGATCGCCAGCGCGTTGACGAAGCCGACCATGACGCTGCGGGGGATGAACCGCATGAGCCTCGCCACACCGAGCGCGGCGAGCACGAGCTGGATGACACCTCCCAGCAGAACCGTCGCGATGAAGTAGTCGATGCCGTACTCGCGCGCCACAGGCGCGATGACCAGAGCGACGGCGCCGGTCGCTGCGGTGATCATCGCCGGGCGTCCACCGAGGAAGGCGATGGCGACGGCCATGACGAACGAAGAGAACAGCCCGTACCGCGGGTCCACCCCCGCGATGATCGAGAAGGCGATCGCCTCCGGGATCAGGGCGATGGCGACCACGAGCCCCGCCAGCACCTCGCGGGTGAGCAGGCGAGGGCTCCGCACGGCCTGCCACACCGTGGGTTCGATGCGGTACCGGGCGGCAGCATCCTGCGCCGGAACGACAGCGGTCATCGTGCTCCTGGAAGGGGGGAGGGGCCGGGGGTCCGGCGGGTCAGGCCGTCAGGTCGCCGATCAGGGCCTCGACGCGGGAGCGGATGTCGTCGCGGATGCGGCGCACCGCGTCGAGTTCCTGGCCTGCCGGGTCGTCGAGTACCCAGTCTTCGTATCGCTTGCCGGGAAAGATCGGGCAGGCGTCGCCGCATCCCATGGTGATCACGACATCGGATTCGCGTACGGCGTCGACCGTGAGGATCTTCGGGGCGTTCGCTGCGATGTCGATCCCTTCCTCCGCCATCGCCTGAACGGCGGTCGGGTTGACCGCGTCCTTCGGTTCGGACCCGGCCGATCGCACGTCGATCCGGTCGCCGGCGAGTGCTTCGAGGTAGCCCGCGGCCATCTGCGAGCGTCCGGCGTTGTGCACGCACACGAACAGCACGGTGGGTCGGGACATGGGGTTTCCCTTGATCGGCGGAGGTGTCATGACAATCATGCTCGATGTGGAGGGGCTGCGCACTCCGGTGGCGGTGCAGCGCTACCCTGGCCGCATGCGAAGCCGCCGCCGGACATGGGTCGTCGGCGGGGCGGGCCTCCTCGCCTGCGGGGTCCTCGGCGCGCTCCGCTCCAGCCTGGCGGGGTCTCCGGGAGCGGTGTGGGGCGTCGCCATGACGGCCGACGTCATCTACGCGGCGGCTGTCCTGCTCTTCGCCGTCGGTGCCTCACAGGCGGCGAGCGTTGTGGCGCGCGGCCCGCTCGGCGTCACAGCCCTGTCCATCGTCGCGGTGTGGCCGCTCGCGGACACCCTGGTGGGCGGGCTGCTGTCGACGCAACTCTCCTCAGAGACCGGCAGCTGGGCCGTCTACGGTTACATCTCGCTGATCGTGCCGGTCGGGGCCGGCCTGATCGCCGCGATGCGGATCGCGCGGGCCGGCACCGTGCCGTCGCCGTGGTGCTGGGCGCCGCTGGCCGTGCTTCTCCTTCAGGCGGCGGTGTGGGCGATCCCGCAGATCCTGTTCACCGCCACCGGCGCCGCCGGGATCCAGGCCTTCTACGCTCCTTTCGCCGCCCTCGGGATGCTGGGATTCCTGGCGCACACCCTGGGGCTCGGTATCCTCGCGGTCGTGCTCGCCGCACGCGAGCGACCGGACAGCGTGGAGGTTTACCGTTCCGCGTGAAGAGCGCGTGGGTCGCGGCATCCTCGCGAACCGGGAGTAGGCTCGCCCTCCGTCAGCAGCGTTGCGCCGGACAGTCCGGCCGACGGCGATCCTCCGGGGTCGTCCCGCCCACGGAGAGAGCCCGACATGGTCCGCCCGATGATCTTGATGGGAGACGTGCTCGACACGCTCCGCGAGTGTTCCGCCGGCGACGGCGTGGCCTATCTCACCGGCGGCGCTCCCGAGAGCCGCGTTCCCGCCGATGCCCGTACGGTCGTCGTCGGGGTGGACCTGCGCGATGTCGCCTCGCGAGGGGTGGCGAAAGCCCGGCTGAAGATCGCCGGGCAGCTCGCGGCCGAAACGGTCCGGCACGGCGGCGCCGTCCGCCACGCGGTGATCGCTACCACCTTGGATCCGCACATGGTGCGCTACTTCGACCGCCTCGCCTCCGCCCTGGCCACTCGTCTTCACTCCGAACTCGAGCGCGCGGCCGGTCGCGACGTGGAGGTCACTCTGCTGGATGTCTCGCGCTGCGAAAACGGGCGTGCACTGTTCGATCGGCTGCGCGAGCGCTCCGACGACCCGTCCGGCTCGCACGGAGTGGTCGTCCTCAACTGGGATGACATCCGCTCGCGCTCCATCGCCCGTGCCGCGACCCTCCAGTACGTCTGAGCCGTTCGTCTCCTCGCACCCGCACACCGCGGTGCCCTTTCGGCCTGCTCCCCACGCGCCCTCGCGCGGGAGATGCGCGGGCAGAGGTCGCGCTACCCCTTCCCGATCACCGACCGTACGCCCTAGCGTGAACGCGTCCCGCCACTTCACATCCCGAGAGGACCCCCATGAGCAACTGGAGCGCTGACGAGCTCGACCTCATCGGTCGGGCGGACGAGCTGCGGGTCTCCTCGCGGCGTCCCGACGGCACCGACCGGCCGTACGTGACCATCTGGTCGGTCCGCGCGGGGGACAGCATCTACGTCCGCTCCGCCTACGGCACCGGGAACCCCTGGTATCGGCGCGCCGTCCGATCGGGCACCGGTCGCATCCAGGCGGGTGGAATCGAACGGGCCGTGGCATTCACGCCGATCGATCCTGGCGACTCCGTTCTTCAGAAGGCGGTGGACGACGCTTACCACGCGAAGTACGACCGGTACGGGCCGCGGACCGTCGGGCCGGTCGTCGGCCCGAACGCCCACGGGTCGACTCTTCGCCTCGATGCCCGGACGGAAACGGACACACCGCCTGGACCAGCGGACGGACGGGGCGACGGCGAGCCGTGACCCCGGCATCGCAGAAGGAGACCACGTGATGGACTATCGCCCGCTCGGACGCACCGGCGTGCAGGTCAGCCCCCTGTGTCTGGGCACGATGATGTTCGGCCCCTGGGGGAACGACGATGAGGCCGACTGCATCCGCATCATCCACCGTGCCCTGGACGCCGGCATCACGTTCGTCGACACCGCCGACGTGTACTCCGCCGGCGTCTCCGAGGAGATCACCGGTAAGGCGCTGCGGGGCCGTCGCGACGACGTCGTCCTCGCCACGAAGTTCTTCATGCCGATGGGGGACGAGCCGAATCACCGCGGCGGGTCTCGGCGGTGGATCATCCGGGAGGTCGAGGATTCCCTCCGTCGCCTCGGCACCGATTGGATCGACCTCTACCAGGTGCACCGCCCCGACCCGACGGTCGACATCGAGGAGACGCTCGGTGCGCTCAGCGACCTGGTCCATCAGGGCAAGATCCGCTACATCGGCTCGTCGTCGTTCTCCGGCGCCCAGATCGTCGAAGCCCAATGGGCGTCGCGGGAACGCAACCTCGAACGTTTCGTCACCGAGCAGCCGCCGTACTCGATCCTCGTCCGTGGCATCGAAGAGGACATCCTCCCCACCACCCAGCGGTACGGGATGGGCACGCTCACGTACAGTCCGCTGTCGGGCGGTTGGCTGTCGGGGAAGTGGCGGAAGAGCGCCCCGGGCTCGCCGACATCGTCGGCGCGGCCCGGCGCCCGGTTCGACATGAGCAGCCCGGCGAATCAGCGCAAGCTCGATATCGTCGAAGAGCTCGCCCAGCTGGCCGAGCGCAACGACATGACGCTGATCGAGCTGGCGATCGCCTTCGCGATCAACCACCCGGGGGTCACTGCCGCCATCGTCGGACCGCGGACGAGAGAGCAGCTGGAGTCGTACCTGCCCGCCGCGGACAGGCGACTGCCGACCGAGGTCCTCGACCGTATCGACGAGCTCGTCGCGCCCGGGGTCACGATTAATCCCGACGACAACAGCTACGGCACCCACGAGCTGCAACCCGCATCGCGCCGGCGCTGAGCGGCTTCCGTGTGTTTGTCACCGGGGTAGCCAGCGGCCGCTCATCGGCATAGCGTCGGCCTCCCGTTCCCCAGACGGACAACGCCGCATCGGAGGCAGTCACATGTGCACAGGAGCGAACTACACCACGCGCGATCATTACTTCGGTCGCAATCTCGACCTGGAGTTCTCTTACAACGAGACGGTCACCGTCACGCCTCGGAATTTCCCTTTCGAGTTCCGAAAGGCGCCGTCGCTTGCGACACACCACGCCATCATCGGGATCGCGACCATCGCGGACGGCTATCCGCTGTACTACGACGCGACCAACGAGAAGGGCCTCAGCATGGCGGGGCTCAACTTCCCCGGGAACGCCGACTACAAACCCGAGGCGGAAGGCAAGACGAACGTCACACCCTTCGAGTTCATCCCCTGGGTTCTCGGGCAGTTCGAGACCGTGGATGAAGTGAGGACGGCGCTGGCGGAGCTGAACCTCGTGGAGATCAACTTCAGCGAGACCTTCCCCCTGTCGCCGCTGCACTGGATCATCTCCGACCGGGATCAGTCCCTCACGGTGGAGAGCGTGAAGGAGGGGCTCAAGGTGTACGACAACCCGATCGGAGTCCTCACCAACAACCCCACCTTCGACATCCAGTCCTGGAACCTGAACAACTTCATGCATCTGTCGAAGAACCCCCCGGAGAACAACTTCTCCGACGACCTCGAGTTCGACGTCTACAGCCGCGGAATGGGTGCGATCGGCCTTCCGGGCGATCTGTCGTCCGCGTCCCGTTTCGTCAAGGCCGCCTTCACGAAGATGAACTCCGTCTCGGGCGACTCCGAGTCGGAATCGATCAGCCAGTTCTTCCAGATCCTGGGTTCCGTCGCGCAGCAGCGCGGATGCGTGGAGGTCTCGCCGGGCAAATTCGAGATCACGATCTACTCCTCCTGCTGCAATACCGACAAGGGGATCTACTACTACACGACCTACGAGAACAGCCAGGTGACCGGCGTCGACATGCACAAGGAAGACCTGGACGGGAGCGGGCTGGCGGACTACCCGCTGATCAAAGGCCAGCAGATCCACATGCAGAAGTGACCGAGCGCAGCCCGGAATGGGAAGAGCCGCCGATGCGGGACGAAAAGTCCAGGTCGGCGGCTTATTCCGTGTGGCGGAGGATGGGGGATTCGAACCCCCGAGGGCTTGCACCCAACACGCTTTCCAAGCGTGCGCCATAGGCCACTAGGCGAATCCTCCTCGGCCCCGGAGGGCCGCCGACCATCCTACCTGCAACCGCGACGCGGCCCGCACCGCGGGTTCACCGGGCCGTCGCGGGCTCCGGCGGATGCGCATACGCAGAGCCGGGGCGGATGACGAGAGATCGCGGCACGACGGCGGCAAGGATGCGGCGCCACGGGGCGACACCTCCGGCCAGCGCCCGCCGGACGGAGGTCAGCGCGGCGCTCAGATCGTCCCCGGATCCCGGTCTCGAGGAAGGTCCGGCATAACTGGCCCGTTCGATCGCCGCGACGAGCACGTCGATCGCCGGGGCCGGGGCGCGGTGGTCCGCCACCAGGCGCGCACCGAACGCACGCGGAGACTCCGCACCGGGCACGGGGATGGCGAGGTCTATCGCCGACTCTTGGACGGCGAGCCATGTCGCCCCGGCCTGGCCTGAGCGGGCAGCGGCCAGGAGGCGGCGACGGCGGATCTCCCGGAGCACGCCCGGGAGCGCGAGCACGGCCAGAACAAGCAACGCCGTCCCGATTCCGGGCCACGCGCTGCCGCCGTCGTTCCCCCCGAGACTCCCGGCGCCGGCCTCCAGGTCCTCGTCGAGGCGCGTGCCGGGTGCGGATGTCGCCGACGGACCCGTCGTCGGCTGTGCGGCCTCCTGCGGCGCTCGGTCCGCGGGCGTCGCGCCGCCAGGGGTGAGGGCGGACGTGAAGCTCGTCGGCACTCCGAGACTGTTGGTCGGCTCGAACGGCACCCAGCCGATCCCCTCGAAATGCACCTCCGGCCAGGCGTGCAGTTGGCTGCTGGAGACGGTGTAGATCGTCTGCCCCTGCGTTGCCGCACTCGTGTTCACGCCCGGGAGGTACCCGACGACGATCCGTGACGGCATCCCCAGGGTGCGCGCCATCAGCGCGAAGGCGGACGCGAAGTGGACGCAGTACCCCTCCCGCGCGACGAGGAACTCCGCGACGGCAGCGGCCCCCGAGCCGTCGAACCCATCCTCCACCGGAGCCTCGAGCGAGTACGCGAAGCCCGACCCGCGGAACCATGCCTGTAGCGACTGCAGGGCGTCGAAGTCGTTCACGGTGCCGCTGGTCACCTCGCGCGCCGTCGCCTCGATCACCGGAGGCATGCCCTCGGGGAGGGCGAGCGACTCTTCGCGCACCTCACCGCCGGATCCGCGCGCGCGGATCTGCTCGAGAGTGGGCCGGGGAACCGAGGTGACGACCTCGTAAACCTGCCCCTGGGAGGAGCCCGTGCGGGAGACGACGGTCCGGTTCTGCGAGAGAGCGCCCCAGGTGCCGTCCAGGCCCGTGACGGAGACGGCGGGGTACGGCACCGGAAGCCACGGCGAGTTGAGGTCGGTGATCTCCACGGTCGTGCGGTACTCGGATACGGCTACCTCGGAATCGACCTCGACGGCCGGGAGCGCCGCATCCTCCTCGGAGATCGGCAGTGTGCGCCCTGCATCGGGCTCCCACACCGCGCCGTCGAACTCGGAGAGCGTGACCGCCCGCAGGTAGGGCGGGCTCGGGGCGGTCGACCGGACCGACAGCACCTCGGTATCGCGTGGCTGTCGAAGATCATCACCGAGCTCGAGGGTGGGGTCGATCGTGGCCCCCGTACCGATGCCGCTGCCTCCGGCCCGCGCGACGGGCGAGGGAAGCAGGGGGCTCGCCACGAGCGCCACCACGACGGCGATCGCACCGATCGCCGTCGCCGTGGCTGTGGCGCCGCTGGCGCGCGGGGGGCGTTCGCCGGAGAAGTCCGGGCCAGGGTCGCGCGGGGGAGCCTCGGGTCGGCGCTGCCGTGCGCGCGTGTCGACCCGCAGGAGGAAGAGGATGCTGGCCGACAGGATCACGAACCCGACGATGTCGATCTCGTCCGGGACGGCGATCGAGGGGATCAGGGAGATCGCGACCAGACCGACGCCGGCCAGCAGGGGCATCCGTGCGGTGAGTACGACATGGTCGATCGCCAGGGCGACGAGCCCGATGGCGGCGATCAGGATGAAGGCGAGGGCGGTACCGGCTTCCAGAGGCGCTGCGCCCAGCACGATCTCGTCGATTCCTGCGGATACCAGCACAGGCACCATCGCGAAGGAGTCCGGCGTGGGGATGACCCACACGAACGCGGTCGACCGGCCGAACATGGCGGTGAGGGCGAGTACCCAGACGGCGGCTTCCAAGGCTGCCACGGCGACACCGGGGAGCCGGAACCACCGCGCGACGACTCCGGTGGCGAGGACCGCTGCGGCCAGCACGAAGGCCCCGAGCACCCACGGCCCGCGGTCGATGACGCGCAGCAACGGGGTACTGGCGCCCACGAGAGCCGTCAGCACCCCGGCGGCGAGCAGGATGTCGGTGCGCCGGCGCCCGGGGAGCGCGCGGCCCCACGGGTCAGTGGACACGGGCGCCTCCCCGCGCGATGGTGGTCTCCCACGCCCGCGGAAGGTCGGCATCCGGCGCGATGGAGCCCGCCGACCATCCGAACCCGCGGAGGCGATCGACGGCGTCGGCCGCCGCACCGACGGCGAGCAGCACCGGGAGGGAGGAATGATGAGCCAGGGGCGCCAACGTCTCAGCGTCGGCGGGGGAGAGGCGGCCGGTCACGACGACGACGGGGCCGGTGAGGATGCCGGCGAACAGCCCCGACACGCCACCGAGGTCGTCTCCCTTCCGGGTGGTGAGCGTGGCCAGCTGCGCGGCGAGGGCCTCGACGTCGAACACCTCGCCCCCGGCCAGCGGATCGGACAGGGGCGAGCCGTCGGAGTCGAGGATGGTGACGGTGTACCCCTCGCGGACGAGCTGCATGACCGCCGACACCGCCGCGGAGACGCCGGTCTCGAAGGCGGGGTCCTTCCCCGGCGCGAGCAGGGCCTCGGTACCCCACCGCAGCGCGCCCCGATCGAGCACGACGGTGGCTTCCGGGCTCGCTTCCTGTTCCTCCTGCCGGACCATGAGGGTGTCGCGGTGGGCGGTGGCCCGCCAATGGATGCGCCGCATCGAGTCACCCGACGCGTACGGACGCGCCACGAGGTTGTCTGCGCCCTGCCCGAGCTGCGCGGTCGCCGTCTGCAGCATCCCGCCGGATTCTCCCGGAGCCGTCGGCAGCAGGGACAGCTCGACGATCGCGGGGGCCACCGTCACGCGTGTGCGCCCCCCGAGGGAGAACCGACGCCGGGCCAATCCGAACGGGTCGGTGGCCGTGACGATCAGCGGACCGAGCGTGTGGATGCCTCGGGTGCGGCCCTCGACGGTGTACCGCAGTTCGATCGTGCCATCGCCGCCGCGCAACCCCGATCCCATCGCCGGGAAGATGCCGCGGGCACGCCCGGCCAGACCCGAGGGCAGCGTGTCTGCCCACGTCCCCGGCGCCGTGGGGAGTGCCGACCGCATGCCCACCCGCACGCGGACGGCCGTCGCCCGCCCGACGGAGGCGACATCGGGCACGAGGGAGCGTGCCACCGCCTGGGTGCGCCGTGCGGCGAAGAGCGACACGACGCTCCCGGCGACGACCGCGAGCAGCAGCACCCCGAAATACACCAGCTCTTGCAGCCCGGCCTCGGCGGCGATCACGAAGGACAGGAGCGCCAGGACCACCGCGCCGGTACCCCGGGCGGTCAGCGGCCACAGGCGTTTCATGTTCGTGTCACACGCGCGCCGCGAGAGGGACCCGCACCGACGCGGCGATCCGGTCGAGCGCGGCGGAGATGACCTCCACCGACGGGCGACCGCCGGCGGCGGCGCGGCTGGGAATCAGGCGGTGGGCGAAGACCGGGCCGAGCAGCGCCGTCACGTCATCGGGGATGACGAAGGCGCGGCCGTCCAGCGCTGCCCAGACCTTCGCCGCGCGCACCAGCTGCAAGGTCGCGCGGGGGCTTGCGCCCAGCCGCAGATCCGGGTGCGAACGGGTCGCATGGGCCAGGGCGACGGCGTAGTCCTCGACGGCCGGTGACACGTGGACCGCGCGGGCCCACGCGATCAGCTCCGTGACGCGCGCGGCGGTGACCACCGGCCGGATGGCTTCGAGTGGATTGACGGTGTCGCGCTGGCGCAGCATGAGGGCTTCGCTGCGGGCATCCGGGTACCCCATCGAAATGCGCATCATGAACCGGTCGCGTTGCGCCTCGGGAAGCGCGTAGGTGCCCTCCATCTCGAGCGGGTTCTGCGTGGCGACCACCAGGAACGGGTCGGGGAGGAGGTGGGTCCGTCCGTCGACCGTGACCTGCTTCTCCTCCATGGCCTCCAGCAGTGCCGACTGCGTCTTGGGGGAGGACCGGTTGATCTCGTCGGCGATGACCACGTTGGCGAAGATCGCCCCCGGCTTGAACTCGAATTCGCGGTCGACCGGGTTGAACACCGACACACCGGTGACGTCTCCGGGGAGAAGGTCGGGGGTGAACTGGATGCGGCGGACGCTCGCGTCGATCGAGGCGGCCAGGGCGCGGGCGAGCATGGTCTTGCCCACACCGGGGACGTCTTCGATGAGGAGGTGTCCCTCGGCGAGAAGGGTGACGAGAGCCGAGCGCACCGCATCCGGTTTCCCGTCGATGACGCGCGAGACCGAGGCCAGGATGCTGCCGGTGACCTGTCCGAAGTCCTCGGGAGTCAGCGGCTGCAGAGAGGGGGCGGTCACGGTGTCGTTCATGGTTCCCTCGGGTCGGGGGGAGGGGCACCATCGCCCGTCGTTACCCGATCGTAACCCCGGTTTCCGGGCCTGGGGCTGGGAAAAGCCTGCCGCTTGCGGTGACCCGTCGAAGTCGACGTGTCACCGCTCGGCCGGTTAGAGTGGAGGTGGCTCTCCGCGTGGCGGCATCCAGGCCAACTCCCCCAGGACGGAAACGTAGCAAGGGTAACCAGGCTCTGCTGGGTGCGCGGAGAGTCTTTCTTTGCCCCGGTGGCGCCGTGGGGGATGTCTCGACGGTGGTGCAACCCCGCGAAGAACAGGCCCGACCGTCCTAGGGTGGAGCCGTGGCGCAGAGCATCTACATCACCTCCGCAGAAGGCCACTCCGGAAAGTCCACCGTGGCGCTCGGAGTGCTCGACGCGCTCAGCCACGCCACGCCCCGTGTGGGGGTGTTCCGGCCCATCGCCCGCTCCACCGCTGAGCGCGACTACGTGCTCGAGATGCTGCTCGACCATGACGGCGTCGACCTGGACTACGACGAGTGCGTGGGTGTCGGGTACGACGACGTGCGCGCCGACCCGGATGCGGCGCTCGGACGCATCGTCGAGCGGTACAAGGCGGTCGAGGCGCAGTGCGACGCCGTGGTGGTGATCGGCAGCGATTTCACCGATGTGTCCAGCCCCGCCGAGCTCGGCTACAACGCGCGCATCGCCGCGAACCTCGGCGCACCGGTCCTTCTCGTCGTCGGTGGCCGCGCGGGACAGGGACAGGGGGAGCAGCTCGGCACCAGCACCGCCCGCAGCGCCGAGGAAGTGGGACAGGCGGCTTCCCTTGCCCTCGTCGAGCTCGCTCACGAGCGCGCCGAACTCTTCGCCGTGGTCGTCAACCGCGCCGACCCCTCACAACTGGACGAGGTCGTCGCCGTGGTGCACGGCGTCGTCGACACGGAGAGCGCCCGCACGGTCCCCGGCGGGAACATTCCGGTGTGGGCGCTGCCCGAAGACCGCTTCCTCGTCGCACCCTCGGTGCGGGGGGTGATGCGGTCGGTGGGGGGAGAGCTCGTCAAGGGCGACCCTGCCCTTCTCACGCGCGAGGTGCTCGGGGTGGTCGTCGCCGGGATGTCGATGGTGAACGTCCTGCCCCGGCTCACCGAGTCGGCGATCGTGGTGATCCCCGCGGACCGGACAGAGGTCCTTCTGGCGACCCTGCTCGCCAACTCCTCGGGGACGTTCCCGTCGCTGGCCGGCATCGTGCTCAACGGCCCGTTCCCGCTTCCCGAGGCGATCGATCGACTCATCGACGGGCTGGGGTCATCGCTGCCGATCGTTGCCACCGACCTCGGCACCTACGACACCGCGGTGCGGGTCATGAACACACGAGGGCGCCTCGCCGCCGACTCGCAGCGCCGCTACGACACCGCGCTGGCGATGTTCGAGCAGTACGTCGACACGGCCGAGCTCACCCGCGCACTCGGGGTCGCCCAGCCCAGCGTGGTCACGCCGCTGATGTTCGAGTACGGCCTCGTCGAACGCGCGCGCCACGATCGCCGCCACATCGTGCTGCCGGAGGGGAACGACGACCGGGTCCTGCGTGCGGCGGCGACCGTTCTCGCGCGCGGCATCGCCGATCTCACGATCCTGGGCGAGGAGGCCGAGGTGCGAAACCGGGCGGTCGAGCTGGGCATCGACCTGGGGGCGGCGAACGTCGTCAGCCCGTTCGATGCGGCGTATGTCGACCGCTTCGCGCACGAGTACGAGAGGCTCCGTGCGCACAAGGGCATGACCTACGCCCGCGCCGCCGACACGGTCACCGATGTGTCGTATTTCGGCACGCTCATGGTGCATCTGGGGTTGGCGGACGGGATGGTGTCGGGCGCCGCGCACACCACCGCCCACACCATCCGGCCCGCGTTCGAGATCATCAAGACCCGCCCGGGCGTCTCCGTCGTCTCCAGCGTCTTCCTCATGGCCCTTGCCGATCGCGTGCTCGTGTACGGCGACTGCGCGGTCATCCCCGACCCCACGAGTGAGCAGCTCGCCGACATCGCCATCTCCTCGGCCGCGACCGCCGACCAGTTCGGGATTCCGCCGCGGGTGGCGATGCTGTCCTACTCCACCGGCGAATCCGGCACCGGTGCCGACGTCGAGAAGGTGCGTGCGGCGACCGCGCTCGTCCGGGAGCGGGCGCCCCAGCTCCTCGTGGAGGGACCCCTCCAGTACGACGCGGCGGCCGATGCGGCGGTGGCCGCCGCGAAGATGCCGGGGTCGGATGTCGCCGGCCGCGCGACGGTGTTCATCTTCCCCGACCTCAACACCGGCAACAACACCTACAAGGCTGTTCAACGCTCGGCCGGCGCGGTGGCGATCGGCCCCGTGCTGCAGGGGCTGAACAAACCCATCAACGACCTCTCGCGCGGTGCGCTCGTCGATGACATCGTCAACACCATCGCGATCACCGCGATCCAGGCGCAGGCCGACGCATCCGACCTTCTCGACCCGCCGGATTCCCGCAGGTCGGGGGAGGACCGGTCATGACCGCGGTGCTCGTGATCAACTCGGGGTCATCCTCGTTCAAGTACCAGCTGCTCGACCCCGAATCGGAGCACGTCCTGGCGATGGGGCTCGTCGAGCGCATCGGCGAAGCATCCGGCGTCGCCAGCCACACCGTCACGGCCGCGGCACTCACCGGCGGTGGGGGCAGCGGGCCCGCGCTCACCGTGACGGATGCGACGTACCGGATCGAGCGCGCGATACCCGACCACACCGCGGGCTTCCAGGCGATGCTGGACGCGCTGGCGCAGCACGGGCCGTCGCTGACGGAGCATCCGCTCGTCGCCGTCGGGCACCGTGTCGTGCACGGCGGGGCGCGCTTCTACGAGCCGACGCTCATCACTTCGCTGGTCGAGATCAACATCGACGAGCTCTCCGTCCTCGCGCCGCTGCACAACCCGGCGAACCTCGCCGGGATCGTCGCTGCCCGCAAGACCTTCCCCGATGTGCCGCACGTCGCCGTCTTCGACACAGCCTTCCATCAGACCCTCCCGGCGCCGGCGTACACCTACGCGATCGATGCGGCGCTCGCCGAGGCTCACCGCATCCGCCGGTACGGGTTCCACGGGACGAGTCACAAGTTCGTCAGCGAGGTGGCCGCCGGCTTCCTCGGCAGGCCGCTGGGAGATCTCAAGCAGATCGTCTTCCACCTGGGCAACGGCGCATCCGTCACCGCGATCGACGGAGGACGCTCGGTCGACACGTCGATGGGCCTCACACCGTTGGAGGGGCTGGTCATGGGCACCCGTTCGGGTGACCTCGACCCGGCCGTCCTGTTGCAGCTCGGGCGGCGCGCGGGGATGTCCATCGACGACCTCGACACTCTTCTCAACAAGAGGTCGGGGCTCCTGGGCCTCGCCGGAGTGAGCGACATGCGCGACATCCATGCCGGCATCGAGCGCGGCGACGCCAGGGCCACCCTCGCGTGGGATGTGTATATCCACAGACTCCGCGCCTATGCCGGGGCGTATCTGGCCCAGCTGGGCGGTGTGGATGTCATCTCCTTCACCGCCGGCGTCGGCGAGAAGGATCCCGCCGTGCGGGCGGCGTCCCTCGCCACGCTCGGGTTCGCCGGCATCGAGATCGACGCCGAGCGCAATGCCGCCCCCGATCGCGGCGTCCGCATCATCTCGACCGATGCCTCCGCGGTGACCGTCCTCGTCGTCCCCACGAACGAGGAGCTCGAGATCGCGCGTCAGACGCTCCGCGTCGCGGTGTCCTGACCCACCCCCGGACCGCGAAACTGCACCTCCGCCACGAAACAGCGTCCCTCGGCGGCGGTCTCGTGGCGGAGATGGAGTCTCACTGCCCGATTAGCCCGCAACCCCGCGACGCTGCCCGGCGCGGCGCAACTACGCTGGACCCGTGCCCGCCGGAACCTCCACGCCGCTGCCCGACCTGACCACCTACGACGCCGTCCTGTTCGACCTCGACGGCGTGCTGACCCCCACCGCCGAGGTGCACATGCACGCCTGGCGAACGATGTTCGAGCAGCTGTTCGCGCAGTGGAACATCCAGCCGCCATACACCGAGCGCGACTACTACGAGTACCTCGACGGCAAGAAGCGGTACGACGGCGTCGCGAGCCTTCTGCGCAGTCGCGACGTCGAGGTGCCGTGGGGCGACCCGTCGGACCCGTCGACGGCCGACACGGTCTGCGGCATCGGCAATCGCAAGAACGACGTGTTCGCGGCGGTGCTGCGGTCGGAGGGGATCGCGCCCTACCCCGGGTCGGTTCGGCTCGTCGACAAGCTCCGGGCTGCCGGCGTGCCCATCGCCGTGGTGTCGAGCTCGAAGAATGCCGAGGAAGTGCTCGCCGCGGCGGGAATCCGCGATCTCTTCCCGGTCGTCATGGACGGTGTCATCGCCGAGCGCGACCATCTCGCATCCAAGCCCGCGCCGGACGTCTTCGTCGAAGCCGCCCGGATGCTGGGTGTCGATCCCGCGCGTTCGGTCGCCGTCGAAGACGCGCTCAGCGGCGTCCAGTCGGCCGCCGCGGGGGGCTTCGCGGTCGTCGTCGGGGTCAATCGCGGCGCCGGCGGCGAGGATCTTTCCGAAGCCGGGGCCACCGTCGTCGTCGATGACCTCGCGGCGTTCGTAGACTGACCTTCCGAGACATCCCGAATCTCCGGCAGTGGAAGGCAGCACATGATCGATCGCGGTCGGTTCCCCGTCGACGAGTGGCGCCTCATCGAGACCGAGGGTTCCCTCGACGACGCCGGTGTCACTGAGACGCTGTTCGCGGTCGGCAACGGCTACCTCGGCTTGCGGGGCAACTACCCCGAGGGCCGCTTCGCGCAGGAACAGGGCACCTTCATCAACGGGTTCCACGAGGTCTTCCCCATCCGTCACGCGGAGCAGGCGTACGGCTTCGCCGAGGTGGGGCAGACGATCATCAACGCGCCCGACGCGAAGGTCATGCGCGTGTACGTCGATGATGAGCCGCTGTCGTTCGACGTCGCCGACGTCCGCCACTACGAGCGTGTTCTGGACATGCGTGACGGTGTGCTGCGTCGCCGCCTCCTGTGGGTCACCCCGTCGGGCAAGCATGTCGAGATCGAGGACGAGCGGCTGGTGTCGTTCGAGGAGAAGCACCTCGCCGTGATGCGGCTGACCGTGACCGTCCTCGACTCGGACGCCGCGGTGACGATCAGCTCGCAGCTGATCAACCGGCAGGACGGCGAAGGCATCTACGGCGGCTCCTCGATGCCGGGCAAGAAGGGCGGCTTCGACCCGCGCAAGACCGAGAAGCTGCAGGAGCGGGTGCTGCAGCCGCAGGAGTACTGGCAGGACGGTGACCGTTCCGCACTGACGTACCGCGTCGCCGAGTCGGGGATGACGTTGGCCGTCATCGCCGACCATCTCCTTGAGACCGACAACGACTACACGGCCCGGCGCCTCATCGAACCCGATATCGCCAAGAACGTCTTCCGTGTCGAGGCCCGCGCGGGGGTTTCGATGACGCTGACCAAGCTCGTGAGCTATCACACGTCGCGCGGTGTGCCCACCGGTGAGCTCATCGACCGCTGCCGCCGGGGTCTGGATCGCGCGGAGACGCTCGGCGTCGACGAGCTGTTCGTTCGTCAGCGGGCGTGGCTCGACGGGTTCTGGGAGCGCTCCGATGTGCGGATCGAGGGTCACCCCGACCTGCAGCAGGCAACGCGGTGGTGCCTGTTCCAGCTCGCGCAGGCCTCCGCCCGTGCCGACGGGCAGGGCGTGCCGGCCAAGGGCGTAACGGGGTCGGGGTACTCGGGCCACTACTTCTGGGACACCGAGATCTACGTGCTGCCGTTCCTGGCGTACACGACCCCGCTGTGGGCGCGCAACGCGCTGCGGATGCGGTACCTGATGCTTCCGGCGGCACGCAAGCGTGCGCACCAGTTGAACGAGGCCGGGGCGCTCTTCCCGTGGCGCACGATCAACGGCGAGGAGGCATCGGCCTATTACGCCGCCGGCACCGCGCAGTACCACATCAACGCCGACGTCAGCTATGCCGTCGCCAAGTACGTCCGCGCCACGGGTGATGTGGACTTCCTCGACTCGGAGGGCGTGGACATCGCCGTGGACACGGCGCGGCTGTGGGCGACGCTGGGGTTCTGGCGCTCCAACGACGGTGTCATCGACGGGGAGGGGGAGTCGTTCCACATCCACGGCGTCACCGGCCCCGACGAATACACGACCGTCGTCAACGACAACCTCTTCACGAACGTCATGGCGCGGTTCAACCTCCGCTTCGCCGCGCGCACGGTGCGCGACATGGAGGAGGCCGACCACGACGCGTACCTGCGGATGGTCGCCCGGATGAACCTCGACCCGTCGGAGCCGGAGATGTGGGAGCGGGCCGCCGAGGCCATGCACATCCCCTACAGTGAAGCTCTCGGCATCCACCCCCAGGATGCGGTGTTCCTGGAGAAGGAGATCTGGGACCTCGAGCACACCCCGGCCGACCAGCGCCCCCTGCTCCTGAATTTCCACCCGCTCGTCATCTACCGGTACCAGGTGCTCAAGCAGGCCGACGTCGTGCTGGCGCTGTTCCTCCAGGGCAATCACTTCACCGCTGACGAGAAACTCGCCGACTTCGAGTACTACGACCCGCTGACCACGGGCGACTCGACGCTGTCGGCCGTGGTGCAGTCGATCCTCGCCGCGGAGGTCGGGTACCAGAACCTCGCGCTGGAGTACTTCCGTGATGCGCTGTTCGTCGACCTCGGCGACCTGCACCACAACGCCGCCGACGGTGTGCACGTCGCCTCGGCCGGCGGGGTGTGGACCGCGCTGGTGTCGGGCTTCGGTGGCATGCGCGACCACTTCGGCGAGCTGACCTTCGACCCCCGCCTGCCGGCGGAGTGGCCGTCGCTGTCGTACGTGCTGCACTGGCACGGCACCCGGCTCGACATCGCTCTCACGCGCAACCTCCTGACGGTCGAGGCGGGGGAGGGCGACCCCGTCCAGTTCTCGGTGCGCGGCGTCGGGTACACCGTGCACGGGGGCGACCGTGTCGAGGTTCCGCTGCTCGGTCAGGGTCCCGTCCGGCCGGGTAAGCCCTCGCTCCGTCAGTTCGCCGACGCTCGCCGCGAGGACGGAACGCTGCTGTCGGTGTCGTTCCCGACGGTGTCGGCGACGATCCCCACCGTCAACGACGGCGCCGACGCGGATGACTCCGTCCGCGTCGAGAGCTGACCCACCCCGGGAATGGGCGGGATGGGCGAGTGGGCCCTCAGGGTGGGCGCTCGCTCAGCGCGAGTGTCGGCGGCACACCGTAGGCTTGTGGCGTGACGACCGCCCTGTACCGCCGCTACCGCCCCGAGGCGTTCGGCGAGATGATCGGGCAGTCGCAGGTCACTGAACCGCTGATGACGGCCCTCCGCAGCGACCGCGTCGGCCACGCGTACTTGTTCTCGGGTCCTCGTGGATGCGGAAAGACCACGTCGGCGCGCATCCTCGCCCGCTGCCTGAACTGCGCGGCGGGTCCGACCGACACCCCGTGCGGCACCTGCGACAGCTGCGTCGAACTGGGTCGCGGCGGCGGAGGCTCGCTCGACGTCGTCGAGATCGACGCGGCCAGCCACAACGGCGTCGACGACGCGCGCGACCTCCGCGAACGCGCGATCTTCGCCCCCGCGCGCGACCGCTTCAAGATCTTCATCCTCGACGAGGCGCACATGGTGACGCAGCAGGGCTTCAACGCTCTGCTCAAACTCGTCGAAGAGCCGCCCGACCATGTGAAGTTCATCTTCGCGACCACCGAGCCGGAGAAGGTGCTCGGCACCATCCGCTCGCGCACGCACCACTACCCGTTCCGCCTGGTGCCGCCGGCGGCGATGCTCGAGTACGTCCAAGAGCTGTGCGAAACCGAGGGTGTGGCCGTCGAGCCCGGGGTGCTGCCCCTGGTCGTCCGCGCCGGGGGCGGCTCGCCGCGCGACACGCTGTCGCTCCTCGACCAGCTCATCGCCGGTTCCGAGGATGCCACGGTGCGGTACGAGCGCGCCGTCGCCCTCCTCGGTTACACGCACGCCGAGCTGTTGGACGAGGTCGTCGACGCCTTCGGGTCTGGCGATGCCGCCGGGGCCTTCGCGGCCGTCGACCGTGTCATCCAGACCGGGCAGGATCCTCGGCGATTCGTCGATGACCTGCTGGAGCGGCTCCGCGATCTCATCGTCATCGCCGCGACCGGTCAGGGCGCATCGGCGGTTCTCCGCGGCGTCCCTGCCGAAGAACTCGAGCGGATGGGCCGACAGGCGACGCTCTTCGGCGCCGGCCGTCTTTCCCGCACGGCCGACCTCGTCGTCGCCGCGCTCGACGAGATGACCGGAGCGACCTCCCCGCGTCTGCAGCTCGAACTGCTCGTCGCACGCGTGCTCGCCCGCACGGGCGCGCCGGCCGCATCCGCTCCGGCTGCATCCGCGCCGGCCGCATCCGCTCCGGCTGGGTCCGCTCCGCCCGCCTCCGCTCAGCCCGCGGCCGCGCCGGCCGCATCCGCTCCGCCCGCATCGGCAGCGGCCGCCTCCGCTCCGCCCGCGGCCGCGCCGCCCGCCTCCGCTCCGCCTCAGCCGGCGCCGGTCCCGCCCGCGGCCGCCATGCCCGACCCGGCGCCCGCTGCGGCCCCGAGTGCGGATCGCGTCGCCGAGGGTTCGCCGGATCCGGCCCCGGTGCGGCGCGACGATGTGCCCGCGACCCCCGTCGAGGCGCCGACGCCCATCGCCGAGCCCCCCGCCGCTTCGCCGTCCGAGCCGGAGTTCGCGCAGCCCGCGGCGGCCGGCGCGTACACCGCCCAGCGCATGCGCGACGCGTGGCCCGAGGTGCTGGCGCGCCTGCAGGAACTCAGCCGGTCGTCGTGGCTTCTCGCATCCGGCGCACGGGTGATCGACCTCGACGACGACGTCCTCACGCTGTCCTTCGCCAGTGAGCGCGACCTCGCCTCGTTCAAGAAGCGCGGGGCGGGCACCGGTCCGAGTGAAGACCTGCGTCAGGCGATCCTCGGGGTCCTCGGCATCCGGGTGAAGTTCATCGCCCGGCATGATGGCGACGGCCCCGGCGGTGAGCGCCCCGCGCCCCCGGATGCTGCCCCGCCGGCCCCCGAGCAGCGTTCCACGCCGCCCGAGAGCCGCCCCGCGGCCGCCTCTGCCGCGCCGGTGACCGAATGGGCCGTCGCATCCATCCCGTCCACCCCCGACGAGGTCGACGCGCCCGCTCCGCCCGCTGCGGCTGCCCGCTCTCTGGGGCAGTTCGCCGTCGACGACGAGCCCGAAGACGCCGCGCCGGCCGCGCGACCGATCGCCACGCTCGCACGCGTGCGCGAGGGCGACGTGATGCCGGATGAGTACCCGGCGGATGCTCCGCCCGAGGACGAGGCAGATGATCTGCCCGCGCCCGAAGAACTGCGCGATGCCCCGGTGCCGCCCGTGGTGGCGCCACGCATCACGCCGCCGCGCGGCGGAGTGCAGCGATACGGCGAGGCCGTGGTTCGCCAGGTGCTCGGCGCGACGTTCGTCCGCGAGGAGCCCCACCAGTCGCCGACGACGAGGTTCAGTTAAGCCATGTACGACGGCATCGTTCAAGACCTCATCGACGAATTCGGCCGGCTCCCCGGAATCGGTCCGAAGTCGGCGCAGCGCATCACGTTCCACATCCTGCAGTCGCCCTCCTTCGATGTGTCGCATCTGGCTCAGCTGCTCGCCGAAGTTCGCGAGAAAGTGCGGTTCTGCGAGATCTGCGGCAACGTGTCGGAGCAGGATCGGTGCTCCATCTGCCGTGATCCGCGCCGCAACGCCTCACTGATCTGCGTCGTCGAAGACGCCAAGGACGTCGCGGCGATTGAGCGCACGCGGGAATTCCGGGGCCTCTACCACGTGCTGGGGGGCGCGATCAGCCCCATCGCGGGTGTCGGTCCCGACGACCTGCGGATCACGCAGCTCATGCAGCGCCTCGCCGACAGCACGGTGCAGGAAGTCATCCTCGCCACCAACCCCAACCTCGAGGGCGAGGCGACGGCGACCTACCTCAGCCGTCTGCTGCACACGCTGGAGATTCGCGTCACGCGCCTCGCGTCGGGGCTGCCGGTCGGCGGCGACCTGGAGTACGCGGATGAAGTGACCCTGGGCCGCGCCTTCGAGGGCCGACGCACCCTCTAACCCGGGTCGACTCGCCATAAAACGTCCGGGTTTCGGCCAGACTCCCGCGTTTTGTGGCGAGTCGACTGGGGCGGGGGACCTCGAGCGCACCCGGGGCGAAGGCAACGAGCCCCGTGCGGCGGGCAGCAGCATCCCGCCCACGGCGGTAAGCGAGCGCCGACCATCCCTCCGTGCGTCCCTGGCCCGATGGCCTCGCCCAACCGCGGGCGTATGTCGGTCGCAGCATCCCCGCGTCCGTAAGATGGTGCGTCGGGCGTGGCATCCGCGCGCTCAGTGTCGCCTGCACCAGGCGACAAGTTTCGGGAGTACGAACGTGGCGCTGATCGTCCAGAAGTACGGCGG
Organism: Microbacterium sp. Z10_103; assembly: GCF_058310455.1. Taxonomy (NCBI): domain Bacteria; kingdom Bacillati; phylum Actinomycetota; class Actinomycetes; order Micrococcales; family Microbacteriaceae; genus Microbacterium; species Microbacterium sp. Z10_103. Next base: position 2,156,831 of record NZ_JBZEGK010000001.1, on the reverse strand, counting down.
TTCGTCGGTCGCCGACGCCGAGAGCATCAAGCGCGTCGCGAAGCGCATCGTCGACACCCGCCGGGCCGGCCACGAGGTCGTCGTCGCCGTGAGCGCCATGGGAGACACCACGGACGAGCTCCTCGAACTCGCCGGCGAGGTGGCGCCCATCCCCGCGCCCCGCGAGCTCGACATGCTGCTCTCCAGCGGGGAACGCATCGCGATGGCGCTCCTCGCGATGGCGATCCACTCGATGGGCTTCGAGGCCCGCTCGTTCACCGGCAGCCAGGCGGGCATGATCACGGATGCGACGCACGGCGCTGCGCGCATCATCGACGTGACCCCCATTCGCCTGCGCGAGGCGCTGGACGAGGGTGCCATCGTCATCGTGGCGGGTTTCCAAGGCTTCAACCGCGACACGCGCGACATCACGACGCTCGGTCGCGGCGGCTCCGACACCACGGCGGTCGCGCTGGCGGCCGCCCTCCAGGCCGACGTCTGCGAGATCTACAGCGACGTCGATGGCATCTTCACCGCCGACCCTCGCGTCGTTCCCCGCGCGCGCAAGCTCGACCGCATCTCGAGCGAGGAGATGCTGGAGCTCGCCGCGAACGGCGCGAAGGTGCTCTACATCCGCGCCGTCGAGTATGCGCGGCGCCACGGCGTGATCATCCACGCGCGTTCGACCTTCAGTTCGGGTGAGGGCACGTGGGTGCTCGACCCCTCCCGCACGTCCCACCTCATCCCCGAGGGAGCCCCCATGGAAGAGCCCATCGTCGCCGGTGTCGCCACCGACCTCAGCCAGGCGAAGATCACGGTCATCGGCGTGCCCGACGTCCCGGGCAAGGCCGCGGAGATCTTCAAGATCGTCGCGAAGTCCGGCGCCAACGTCGACATGATCGTGCAGAACGTCTCGGCTGCGGCCACCGGCCGCACCGACATCTCCTTCACCCTGCCCAAGACGGATGCGGCGACCGCTCTCAAGGCACTGGCCGCCGACCAGTCCGCGGTGGGCTTCGAAAGCCTCGTGCACGACGACCAGATCGGCAAGCTCTCCGTCGTCGGTGCGGGCATGCGCACGCATTCGGGTGTCTCCGCGACCCTGTTCGAAGCGCTGAGCGTCGCGGGCGTCAACATCGAGATGATCTCCACGTCGGAGATCCGGATCTCGGTCGTGCTGCGCGGCGACGACCTCGCCGATGCGGCCCGCGTCGTGCACAGCGCCTACGGCCTGGACGGCGACGTCGAGGCCACCGTCTACGCCGGCTCCGGGCGCTGACCGCGCGCTGACGGCCCGACCGGCGCTGACCGCGCGCCGACCGGGCGCCGACCGCGGCCTGCTCGTCCGCCGCATCCGGATCAGGCGTTTTCGCGGACGCAGGACGATTCCGGGCGCAATGGCCTGTCCTCGCCGCATCACCTGATCTCGGCACGGGGCGGCCTCCGGGCGCGACCGCGCGCTGCTCGACCGGCGCCGCCGCCGACCCCGGCCCCCGCCCGCCGACCCCGGCCCGCCGCCGCGCCCCCAGCGCCGAGCCCGGCCCGTGGGTCGACCGCAGCCGAATGCCCCGCCGCATCCGGATCAGGCGTTTTCGCGGACGCAGGACGATTCCGGATGCAGCCGCCTGTGCTCGCCGCATCACCTGATCTCGGCACGGGGGCGGACCCCGGGCGCGACCGCCCGTTCCTCGACAGGCCCACCGCCGCCCCGGCCCTTCCGGCCCCGCCCCGCCCCGCCCCAGCGCCGAGCCCGGCCCGTGCGTTGACCGCGGCCGAACGCCCCACCGCATCCGGATCAGGCGTTTTCGCCGACGCAGGACGATTCAGGGCGCAGCGGCCTGTCCTCGCCGCATCACCTGATCTCGGCACGGGGGCGGACCTCCGGACGACGACCGTGCGCTGCCACGATCCGGCGGGGACGCGCCACATCGGGGCCACCGGGGGAGTGCCTGGCTCACCCGCCGGTAGAATCGGGCCACCGCGATTCCGCGGCATCCCGACCCGCGCGGCCCTGAAGCCGACGCATCCGAGGCTCCCGAGGTATCGCCATGACCCGCATCTCCGATTCCGGAATCTCCCTCGCCGTCGTCGGCGCCACCGGCCAGGTCGGCGGGGCGATGCTCGACATCCTCGAGGAGCGCGGATTCCCCGTACGCGAGCTGCGCGCCTTCGCCACGGCTCGCTCGGCCGGGTCGGACGTCATCTTCCAGGGGAAGGCCGTGATCGTCGAGGATGTCGCCACCGCCGACCTCGAGGGGATCGACATCGCCCTGTTCTCGGCCGGCGCGACCGGTTCACGGGAGCATGCCCCGCGCTTCGCCGAGGCCGGCGCCACCGTCATCGACAACTCCAGCGCATGGCGGATGGACCCCGATGTGCCGCTCGTGGTGAGCGAGGTCAACCCGCACGCCATCGACGAGGCGCGCAAAGGCATCATCGCCAATCCCAACTGCACGACGATGGCGGCGATGCCGGTGCTGAAGGTTCTGGATGCCGAGGCAGGTCTCGAGCGCCTCATCGTGAGCACGTATCAGGCCGTCAGCGGGTCGGGGATCTCCGGCGTGCAGGAGCTCCTCGGCCAGATCGAGGGTGTGATGGCGCAGGGCGATGTGGAGCGTCTCGCGCGCGACGGCTCGGCCCTGGACTTCCCGCAGCCGGACAACTACATCGCGCCGATCGCCTTCGATGTCATCCCGTTCGCCGGCAACCTCGTCGACGACGGGACCAACGAGACCGACGAGGAGAAGAAGCTCCGCAACGAGAGCCGCAAGATCCTCGAGCTCCCCGACCTGCGCGTCGCCGGCACGTGCGTGCGCGTGCCGGTGTTCACGGGCCACTCGCTCAGCATCAACGCCGAGTTCGCCCGCGACATCACCCCCGACCGCGCCCGCGAACTGCTGGCGTCGGCCCCGGGCGTCGCGCTCGAAGAGGTGCCCACCCCGCTCCAGGCCGCCGGCCACGACCCCAGCTATGTCGGCCGCATCCGCGCCGACCAGTCCGCTCCCGAAGGCAAGGGGCTCGTCCTCTTCATCAGCAACGACAACCTGCGCAAGGGTGCGGCGCTGAACGCGGTGCAGATCGCGGAGATCGTCGTCGCGCGCCTGGGTGCGACCGCCTGAGTCTCTCGATATCGAGCGGTCGAATATCTCGATGTCAAGAGAGCGGGGTCTGCCCGCCTAAGATTGTCGGGTGAGCGAAAACGTCGACGTCCTGCTCATCGGTGGCGGGATCATGAGCGCCACCCTGGGGACGCTGTTGAAGGAACTCCAGCCCGATTGGAAGATCGTGGTGTGCGAGCGGCTGAGCCAGGTCGCCCAGGAGAGTTCCAACGCGTGGAACAACGCGGGCACCGGTCACGCCGCCCTGTGCGAGCTGAACTACATGCCCGAGGGCCCGAACGGCGCACTCGACCCCGCCAAGGCGGTGGCCATCAACGAGCAGTTCCAGCAGAGTCGCGAGCTGTGGTCGTCTCTCGTGCAGGAGGGGGTGCTGGATGCTCCGTCCACGTTCATCAACTCCACCCCGCACATGACGTTCGTCCGCGGCGAGAAAGACGTCGCCTACCTCCGCAAGCGCTACGAGGTGCTGAAGAAGGAGCCGCTGTTCGCCGGCATCGAGTACAGCGAGGATTCGCGGGTCATCCACCAGTGGGCACCGCTGCTCATGAAGAACCGCCTGAAGACCGACGAGCCGTTCGCTGCGACACGCGTCCCCTCGGGCACGGATGTGGACTTCGGCGCGCTCACGCGCCAGCTCTTCGATCACCTGGAAGAGGCCGGCGCCGATGTCGTCACCAACTGCGAGGTGCGAAAGCTCAAGCGCCAGAAGGATGGCACGTGGCTGGCCACCTACCGGGGGACGGTGGGCAACACGCCGGGCACCATCCGCGCACGGTTCGTCTTCGTCGGAGCCGGCGGGTGGGCGCTGAAGCTCCTGCAGCGCTCCGGCATCCCCGAGATCAAGGGCTACGGCGTGTTCCCCATCGGGGGCCAGTGGCTCAAGACCTCCAACCCCGCGCTCGTCGCGCAGCACCGGGCGAAGGTGTATTCGCAGGCATCCGTCGGCGCGCCGCCCATGTCGGTGCCGCACCTGGACACCCGGGTGGTGGATGGGGAGACGTCGCTGCTGTTCGGCCCTTTCGCGACGTTCAGCCCGAAGTTCCTGAAGAACGGCTCCGTCCTCGACATCGTGACGCAGGTGCGGGCTCACAACCTCTGGCCGATGCTCAAGGTCGCCATCGACAACCCGAGCCTCATCCAGTACCTCGTGGGTGAGCTGCTGAAGAACCACGCGAAGAAGGTCGACAGCCTCCGCACGTTCGTGCCCACGGCGAAGGACGAGGACTGGGAGCTGTTGAACGCCGGTCAGCGCGCGCAGGTGATGAAGCGCGACCCGAAGAAGGGTGGCGTCCTGCAGTTCGGTACCGAGGTCGTCACGGCGGAGGATGGCTCGATCGCCGGCCTCCTCGGCGCATCGCCCGGCGCCTCGACGGCCGTCTCGATCATGCTGGGACTGCTGAAGACGTGCTTCCCCGACCGGATGCCCGGGTGGGAGGGGCGGCTGAAGGAGCTCATCCCCACCTACGGCGAGACCCTCAATTCGCGGCCGGAGGTCGCGGGCGCGGTCACCGCTGAGACCGCACGGACTCTCGCGCTCACGGCCTGAACCTCGCATGGCGAAGCTGTACTTCCGCTACGGCGCGATGAACTCCGGGAAGTCGACCGGACTGCTGCAGGCGGCGTACAACTACGAGGAGCGCGGGCTGCAGGTGCTGCTGGCCAAGCCCACCGTCGACACCAAGGGCGCTGAGCAGATCGAGAGCCGCCTCGGGGTCGCCCGGCGGGCGGACTTCCTCCTCGCCCCGGAAGACGACGCGCGGGCCGTGTTCGCCGCCGTCGCGGGCGACCGACCGATCGCCTGCCTGCTCGTGGATGAGGCGCAGTTCCTCACGCCCACCCAGGTCGACGACCTCCTGCGCGTCGCCGTGCTCGATGACATCCCCGTGATCGCGTACGGCATCCGGACCGACTTCCGCACCGAGGCCTTCCCCGGCTCGCGGCGGCTCCTCGAACTGGCACACAGCCTCGAGGAGCTGAAGACGATCTGCCGCTGTGGGCGGAAGGCGATCTTCAACGCGCGCCTGGTCGACGGCCGGTTCGTCTTCGACGGCGACCAGGTGGCGATCGACGAGGGGGCGGCGGCCGGGGTCGTGACCTACGAATCGATGTGCGCGGTGGACTACCTCCGTGAGTCGGGCGGGCGCCTCGACGGCCGCTGACCGCCGACCACGCGGCGCCCCGACGGATACGCTGGATGCATGCGAGTACTCCTGGCCGGCGGCGCCGGATATATCGGCGCGCACACCGCGGTGGCGCTCTTGGATGCCGGACACGACGTGGTGCTCCTCGACGATCTGTCGGGCACCTCTGCGGTCGCGGCCGATCGTGTCGCGCAGATCACCGGTAAGCCCGCGCCGCTGGTGGTGGGGGATGCTGCCGACCGCGACGTGGTGGAGGCTGTGTTCGCCGAACACGGCCCGATCGACGCGATCATCCACCTGGCCGCCTTCAAGGCGGTGGGGGAGTCGACCCAGATCCCGCTGGAGTATTACCGGAACAACCTCGACACCACATTCGCCCTCGTCGAGGTGGGCGTGCGGCACGGCATCCGCTCCTTCGTGTTCTCCAGCACGGGCACGGTGTACTCCGATCCCGCGGACCTTCCGTTCACCGAGGAGTCGACCACGAGCGTCGACCTCTCGAATGCCTACAGCAAGTCCAAGCGCATGAACGAGGTGGTTCTCGCCGACGTTGCCCGCGTGAACCCCGACCTCAACGTGACCGTTCTGCGGTACTTCAACCCGGTGGGGGCACACCCGAGTGGTCTGATCGGGGAGGGCCCCACCGGCATCCCGAACAATCTCATGCCGTATGTCTCACGCGTGGCGATCGGGGCGCTGGACGAGATCGGCGTGTTCGGCGACGATTACGACACCCCCGACGGCACCGGCTTGCGCGATTACATCCACGTCGTCGACCTCGCCGAAGGGCATGTCGTCGCGCTGGAGAAGGCCCAGCCCGGGCACGCGGTCTACAACCTCGGCACGGGATCGCCGGTGAGCGTGCTGGAGCTCATCGCCTCGTTCGAGAAGGCCGTCGGACGGGAGCTTCCCCGGAAGATGCTGCCGCGGCGTCCCGGGGATGTGGCGGCGACGTACTGCGACCCGTCGAAGGCGGCACGGGAGCTGGGCTGGCGCACACGGCTGACCATCGACGACGCGAGCCGCGACTACTGGAACTGGCAGAGCCGCAACCCGGCCGGTTACGCCACTCGCCCCTAGCCCTCGTCCCTCCCCGTCGACTCGCCACAATCCGGCGCGTTTTCGCACGGAACCCGACGTTTGCTGGCGACTCGAAGGGGACTAGGCGCGGGCGGTCGCAGCGGAGCTCCGCGGCGGCCACGGGATCAGCATCGACGTGCGGCGCTGGTAATCGGCGTATGCGGGGTACTTGGATGCGCTGAGGGACTCGGTGAAGATCGTCGAGCCGATGAACAGGACCGTCAGCAGCGCCGGTCCCACGATCGTCCAGTTCAGCAGGCCGCCCCACGCGCCCAGTCCCGCGGTGACGGCCGCGACAGCCCCGATGAGGTAGAACACCCACCACTGAGCCTGCTCGAAGAAGAAGTTCGGGTGTCGGCTGACGCGGAACAGCCCGGTCGTGACGAAGCCGGGTTCGAGCGTGCCGCCGGCGCGCTTCTTGGCCTGGTGGAAATCCCACTGCTGCTGATCGGCGGCGAACTCCCCGCCGAGGAACGCGACGAACAGCACCGCCAAGGCCGCATCCCACCCGGTCAGGGGCGCGGGATGCTGCCACGCGATGAGGGCCGGCAGGGAGATGAGGACGAGCAGCGCGTTCTGATAGAGCACGATGAACAGCAGGTTGAAGATCTGGAACTGCGCCGGCGTCATCCGCTTCCGCAGGAGCCCCCACCGGTAGTCCTCCATGCCGGTGTAGCCGCCCTTGCGGGCGAAGTTGAACGTCAGCCGCGCCCCCCACGCCGTGACGAGGAGGGCCATGAGGATCAGCCGGCCCGCGTCCCGGCCGTCCGTGATGGCAGCGATCGCAAAGATCCACACGTAGGCGATCGGCACGATCGACCAGATACGGTCCACCCAGGACGTGTCCTTGGTGATCAGCGAGAGAACCCAGCACGCGGCGGAGACCGCGGCCGCGAGGAGCAGGACGATCAGGAGCGGGTCCATGCGCCTCAGGCTAGTCCGGTTGCCCGCGCTGTCGGCAGGCGGTACTGTGGTCCGACCACAGGAGGTCGCATGGAATCACCGCCGACGCCGCGCGCGTGGCAGCTCGTGCTGGAGCGCATCGAGGGAGATCTCCGCGAGGGGCGCCTGGCTCCGGGCGACCGACTGACCCCCGAGCGGGAGCTCGCGGTGCAGCTGGGCGTGGGCCGCTCGAGCGTTCGTGAGGCGCTGCGTGTTCTCGAGGTCCTGGGGCTCATCCGCACGGCCACAGGCTCCGGCCCCACGGCGGGCGCGATGATCGTGGCGACGCCCCGCGGGGGACTCTCGGCGCTCCTGCGGCTGCAGGTGGCCGCCAACGGCTTTCCGGTCGGCGACGTCGTCCGCACCCGCCTCGTCCTCGAGACCGCTGCCGTTGAAGCTCTGGCCGGCGCTCGCGAGCGGGACACCGCATCCGCCCATGCCGTCCTTGAGGCGATGGATGCCGCCGGCCTCAGCCCCGCCGAGTTCCTCGCCCTCGACGCCCGACTGCACCTCTCGCTGGTGGAGGCGTCCGGCAACGTCGTGGTGGCGGCGATGATGGAGGGCCTTCGCACGGCCATCGAGTCGTACGTCCTCACAGGCGCGACCGGCCTGACCGACTGGGACGCGACCGCCGACCGCCTCCGCTCCGAGCATCGAGCGATCGTCGCCGCGGTCGATGCGGGCGACGGTGACACCGCACGGCGGCTGGTCCGTGACCACATTTCCCGCTACTACGCCGAGGCAGGCCTCGCACACCCCCGAGAAGGAGACAGCGCATGGTGAACCGCCAGCTGCCCAAACCCGCCGAGATCTTCGAGCTGATGAAGTTCAAGGCACCCGAACTGAACGCGAAGAAGCGGCGCCTGGAAAACGCGCTCACGATCGCCGACCTGCGGAAGATCGCCCAGCGTCGGACGCCCAAAGCGGCCTTCGACTACACCGACGGCGCCGCCGAGGGTGAGCTGTCGTTGGCTCGAGCCCGGCAGGCGTTCGAAGACATCGAGTTCCACCCGAGCGTGTTGCGCCCGGCGGAGAACGTGGACACCGCCACGACGATCCTCGGTGGTCCGAGCGCCCTGCCGTTCGGGATCGCGCCGACCGGCTTCACCCGTCTGATGCAGACCGAGGGGGAGACCGCGGGCGCCTCCGCGGCCGCGGCCGCCGGCATCCCGTTCACCCTCTCGACGCTCGGCACCACCTCGATCGAGGGGGTCACGGCGGCCAACCCGCACGGGCGGAACTGGTTCCAGCTGTACGTCATGCGGCAGCGGGAGATCTCCTACGAGCTCGTGCGCCGTGCCGGCGACGCCGGCTTCGACACGCTGATGTTCACCGTGGATACCCCGATCGCCGGGGCGCGGCTGCGCGACAAGCGCAACGGGTTCTCGATTCCGCCGCAGCTGACCCTCGGCACGATCGTCAATGCGATCCCGCGGCCGTGGTGGTGGATCGACTTCCTCACCACCCCCAAGCTCGAATTCGCCTCCCTCACGGAGACGGGCGGCACGGTCGGCGACCTGCTCAACGCCGCCATGGACCCCACGATCAGCTTCGAAGACCTCGATGTCATCCGTGGCATGTGGCCAGGGAAGATCGTCATCAAGGGCGTGCAGAACGTCGACGACAGCGTGCGGCTGATCGATGCCGGCGTGGATGGCATCATCCTCTCCAACCACGGTGGTCGCCAGCTCGACCGGGCACCGATCCCGTTCCACCTCCTGCCTCAGGTGGTGCGGGAGGTGGGGAAGGATGCCACGGTGATGATCGACACCGGCATCATGAACGGCGCCGACATCGTCGCATCCATCGCCCTCGGGGCGAAGTTCACGCTGATCGGGCGCGCCTACCTGTACGGGCTCATGGCCGGCGGGCGCGCAGGGGTCGACCGGACGATCCAGATCCTGCGCTCGGAGATCGAACGCACGATGGCGCTGCTGGGTGTCGCGTCACTGGCCGAACTCGAGCCGAAGCACGTCACGCAGCTGTCGCGGCTCGTGCCGCTCGCCTCCTCCGCTCCCGCTCCCGCTCCCGCCCAGCTGTAGCGCCGGATTCGCCGAAAACGACGTGCCGGCCGAGAAACGACGCGCCGCGTCATGTCTCGCCCGGAATATCGTTTCTCGCGCGTCAGCGGAGGGGGAGCGTCGGGATGAGCGTGTCCAGGAACGCAGCCGTGTCGGGCCAGCCCTCGACCGCGTGGCAGGGAACGCCCAGAGCGAGCACCGGGTAGTCGTTGCCGTCGGGGTCGAGGCGGTCGCCGACGAACAGCATGTCGTCGAGCGGGATGCCGGTGACCTCGGCGAGCTGGCGCATGCCGTAGGCCTTGTCTATGCCGCGGTGGGTGATGTCCACGGAGGTCGAGCCGCCCGAGCGCACCTCCAGATCGGGGATGCGGGCCGCCACCGCCTCGCGGAGGGCGTTCTTCTTCGCGCCTGTGGGGTCCCACGCGATCTTGGCCTCGAGCGGAGCCTTCTGGCCGAGGGCGGAGTACGTGATCTGCGAGCCGCGGTCTTCGAGGATGTCACCCCACGTCTGCGACTCCCACAGCCCCAGGCGGCGCGCCTCCTCCTCGACGGCGGCGAGGGCGCGTGCCTTCTCGTCGTCGGTGAGGGAGTGGGCGTAGACCGTCTCGATACGGCCCTCGGCGAGCCGGTAGTACTGCGTGCCGCACGTCGGCATCAGGTGGATGTGGCTGAGCGTCTCTGCCGACGCCGCCGGCAGCCGGTCGACGACCTGAGCGCGGAACTGCGCGAGCTGCCCGCCGGAGATGATCGCGACCTCCACGCGCTCGGCCAGCGCGATCAGTTGCTCACCGATGCGCGGGTCGATGGCGCTCTTCGACGGGGCGAGCGTGTCGTCGAGGTCGAAGGCGACGAGGCGGGGAGTGGATGCGGGCACGATGCTCCTGTCGATGCCGAACGTGAAGATGGCCCCGTATGGCGACGGAGCCGCTTCCATCGTATTCGCAGCGGCTGAGCATCCCCGCGGGCCGCCCACCAGCGCTCACGGGCGGACCCCCTGCGCGCCTCCCGCCCACGGGTGCGGGCGAGCGCCGGAGCGAGGAGAAAAGCGAAAGGCCGACCCGTGTGGGCCGGCCTTTCGCCTGTTGGTCGGGGTGACAGGATTTGAACCTGCGGCCTCTTCGTCCCGAACGAAGCGCGCTACCAAGCTGCGCCACACCCCGTGGCAACCCCCCGAGTCTACCCCGAATGGAGGGATGCTTCGAACCGGGGCGGCTCCTCAGCCGGCCGTGAATCGGCGCCGCTGGGCCACGTGTGCGAGCAATGCGAGCCCGGCGAGGAGCGCGGCGATGCCGCCCGCTCCCACGCGCGGGCCTGCGCCCTCCCAGAGCCCGGTCGCGGCCAGTGCGCGCGGGGTGTCCTCCGGTGCGGGCGCGGCGGGGGGAGTCGGGACGTGCACGATCTGCGTGGGCGCGGCGAAGTCTTCCGCCCAGCGGTAGTCGCGTTCGAGGTGGCGAGCCACCTCCGGCGCCTGGGCCGAGGCGGCGATCTCCCACACCGCGGTGTAGTACCCGGGCCCGGGCAGCTCCCACCCGGAGGTCACCCGATACGTGCCGCCGCCCTGTGCCGGGTCGGTGATCAGCTCGAGCTCGCCCACCGGGACCGCGTCGGCCGGGATCTCGGGACCCGTCGGGGCGCCCTCGGTTCGGTAGACGATCGCTGTTGCGCGGAGCGCGATGAAGCCGCCGTCGGCGCTCCGCGGCCACACGCCCTCGACCGGGGCGAGCGTCACGTCGTCGACGAAGGGTCCTCCCGTCGCCTCCGGCGCTGCCACCTGAGTCGTGATGCCGGGCGAGAAGACGACAGGCCTCGGCGTGGCATCCGCCGCCTCGACGAAGTACTGCACCGACCCGCCCGGACCCGCGGTGTGCTGCTGACCCTCGGTCGTGAAATATCGGACCGCGGGTGCGATGGTGGCCGACAGAGTCGCAGCCGCTCGCACGGTGAACGGGGCGCCGGTGTCATCCGGCGAGCTCGCGCTGATCGGGTGCGCACTGCCGGGAGTCACACCGGCGAGCTCCGCCGTCCCCGACTCGATGAAGACGGCGTTCTCGAGCGTCACCACGGCGGTTGTGCCCGCGCCGCCGTCGAGCCGGACGGTGCCGCCGCGTGGGTCGGCCTCGTCGGTGGTGAGCGTGAGCGCCGCATCCGAACCGGGCACGATCACCGCCATCCCCTCGGCATAGTAAGCCTCGGCCTTCTGCTGCACTGCGGCGGAATGCTCCGGCGCGAGACGCGCGAAGACCCAGTCGACGGCGCCGGCCAGAGAATCGCCCGGGTACCCCCACGAGTGAAGGGTGGTATCGAGGTCGGCGATCGCTTTCACCGCCCAGCCGACGCCGGCCGCTTGCACGGGGTCGTTCGTCTGGCCATAGGTGGTGATCAGGTGGTTGATCCCCGCGAGTTGTTGCGGCGACAGGCCTGCCGCATCGCCTCGAACCCCGTGGTCGGTGCTCGGGCCGGTCGGGGCGGGGAGCCCCGGGACGATGCAGTACGTGTGCACCCCGTCGATCAGCATCGAGCCGTGCCACCCGTAGGCGGACACCGGCGCCCACGTGCCGAATCCGACGCCCTGGGATGCGGCGGAGGCCGGCGGCGCGGAGAGGAGGGTTGCAGCCAGAACGAGCAGAGCCGCCGCAACCGCACCGATCACGTTTCGACGGCGGCGCGGGTGGGAAGCGGGCACGGAGGTCATGTGGCATCCTTTCGACGGGGTCTCTCCGTCGATGGTGAGGTGCCTCGGGATGCCGCGGTGCCGGGAACGACCCGGTTGTGGACGGTGCCCCACCGGACGCGCCTGGGGAGGAAGAGTGCCGCCGCCGGCGCCCGCCGGCGCACGCCCGCTCGGCGCGAGAGTGGGGGCGGCGCGGGATCAGCGGGGGAGGAGCGTGATCAGCGAGACCTCGGGCCGGCAGGCGAACCGCACGGGCGCGTAGATCGAGTGGCCGATTCCGGCGCTGACGTTCAGCGGCACGGAGCGGCCACCGTGCGTCCATTCGCTCAGGCCGCGCGCCTGGTCGAGCGGGATGTCGCAATTCGCGACCAGCGCGTTACGGCTCCCCGGGATGCGGACCTGGCCTCCGTGCGTGTGCCCGGCGAGCAAGAGGTCGGCCCCGAGATCCGTGAAGGCGTCCAGGACCCGGCGGTACGGTGCATGCGTGACCCCGAGCGAGAGGTCCGCTTCGTCGAGCCGCTCGAGCGCCGCAGTGGTGGCCGGCAGGTCGTCCCAGTCGCGATGGGCGTCGTCGACGCCGAATCCGCGGATGCGGAGACCGCCGACGTTCAGTTCGGCCGCGGTGTTGTCCAGATCCACCCACCCCAGCTCGTCCGCCAGATACCGGTCGAGGGCATCGACGTCGATCTTCTCTGCGGTCGGCTTCCGCTTGGACGGGCCGGAGAAGTAGCGCAGCGGGTTGCGCGGCGAGGGCGCCTGGGTGTCGTTCGATCCGTGCACGAAAACCCCGGGGATTCCGGCGAACGGCGCGAACGCGGAGCGGACGCCATCCAAGCCCTCCACGTGGCCGAGATTGTCACCCGTGTTCACGATGAAGTCGGGCCGGAGGTCGGCGAGCCCCGCGATCCACTCCTGTTTGCGGTGCTGCCACGGCGCCATGTGGGCGTCGGACAGGTGAAGCACCCGCAGGGGTGAGGCGGTGGGCGGGAGGATGCGAAGCGCGGCATACCTGACCGTGAAGAGGTACCGCTCGATGCCGATTCCCCACACCGCGGCGGACGCGCCGACCGCCCCCACAGCCCCGAGGGCCGTGAGGGCGGTTCGAGCGATCGGACCGGCTACCACTCAGCATTCCCTGGCGGTGACGGCCAGGGTGACGGCAGCGGTTCGTGATGTCAAGGTTCCGGCGGCCGGGGTGGTGCCGGTGGCGACGCCTTCCGCGGGAGCGTTCGGATCAGCAGTGCAACTCGCGGACAGGTTGGTGAAACCCGCACTGCGGAGAGCTCCAGCCGCCTCTTGCGCGTCCATGTTCGCGACCGAGGGGATCGCCGTCGCCTGCCCGTTGCTGGGACTGATGGTGATCGGCGTGCCACCGGGAGCCGACCCCGTGGGATTCTGCGCCGCGATGATGTCGGTCGGCTGATCGGAGTCCACTGGATCGCCCACGACGACTTCCCACCCGGCTTCGGTCAGTGTGGCCCGGGCTTGATCGACGGTCTGCCCGACAACATTCGGCACATCCTTGGTCACGCGGCGGGTCAGATTGTTGTCGGCTGGGGGGAACCGGTCGCCCCCGTAGAACTCGTTGGCGACGCGCTGCACGGCGCGAGCCATCGGGTACCGGATGTCGGCAAGGCGTCGCCCATTGTGCCAATTCCGGAAGATCTCACCCGGGCCTTCGACGGTGCCCGCCCAGGCGGCGGTGGCCACGTTCGTGGAGGATTCCACCATCCAGGACTGCAGTCCTTCGTGCGTCCCAGTCTTGCCGATCAGCGGGGTTCCGTCGTAGGTGTTGCCCTGTGAGCCGGTGCCGCCGTTCATGACGCCGGCCAGCGCCGTCGCTGCGGTAGCGGCGACCTCGGGGGACAGCACCGGCGTGCAGGCGCGTACCGGCACGAGCTCGGGGCGGTCGGTGCCCTCGCTGTCCGTGACGCGGTCGATGACCTTCGGCTGGCAGTAGGTGCCGCCGTTCGCCACGGTCGCGTAGGCGCCCGCCATTGCCAGAGGCGAGACCGCGTCGCTGCCGATGACATTGTTGCCATAACGCATCTCGATGTCGTTGCCGTTGGCGAGGGTGACTCCCATTTTCTTCGCGACCTTCGCGATGTCGCAGAGGTCGAGCTCGGCCGCCATCCCGAGGAACCCGGTGTTCAACGACTGCCGGGTGAACTGCATGGGCGTCCCGGTGTACCCGGCCTGATTGTTGAAGTTTCGGATGCGGTCCTTGGACACGTTGACCCAGTTGCCGTAACACGAGTTCGTCATGTCCGGCACCGGTCGGTCGCGGCCGTTCACGATCTCGTTGAGCGACTTCCCCTGCTCGAGCCAGTCGATGAGAGTGAAGAGCTTGAAGGTCGATCCGGCGTTGAAACCGTCCGAGTTACCGAACTGCCGGTCGCCGGCGTAGACGAGGCTGCTGTAGTTCGGGTCGGTCGCGAGAGCAGCATCTTCGCTGAACAGGGTGTTCTGTGCGATACCGAGCACGCGTCCGGTCTTCGCTTCGACACTGACGATCGCGGCGCCGAACTTCATGCTGGCGACAGAGGTGGGCGCGTAGTCGGTCATCGCCTGTTGGGCGGCGTTCTGGACGTTCCAGTCCAGGGTCGTGTAGATGTTCAAGCCATCCTGACGCAGCGAGCGGAGGCGCTCTTCAGCGGTCGGTCCGAACGACGGGTCCTTGCGGATCACCGAGACGACGTACTGGCAGAAGTACGGAGCGGCGGATGCGGCACATCCCTGTGAGGCCGGCGTGATCTGCGGCGTGATCGGTTCGATGGCAGCGGCCACGTACTGCTCGCGCGTGATCTTGCCGTCGTCCAGCAGCCGGCTCAGCACGTAGAGCTGGCGGCCCTTCGTGGCGCTGTACCCGTCGGCCGCAGCCAGCAGCTGCTCCTGGGTGATGGTGCCGTCCTCGACAAGGGTGTGGAGCCCCTGGATAGTGGTGGGATTGACGTCCTCGATGGAGCCGTCCGGCGCCTTGTTGTACGACACCTCGCCCTCGACGATGCTGCCGCCGGCGCGGTCGATGCGGTACGTGTTGGGGTTCTGCACGATGCCGGCGAGGGTTGCCGCCTGGCTGACGCTGAGCTGCGCCGCGGGGACGTTGAAGTAGTACTTCGAGGCGGCTTCGATCCCGTAGTTCGTGCCGCCGAAGTTCGCGATGTTGAGGTAACCGAGGAGGATGTCGTTCTTGGAATATTCCTTCTCGAGCTGGATGGCGTAGCGCATTTCCTGCAGCTTGCGCTCATAACCTTCGATGCCCGATGCGGTGGTGGCGTCGGTCCAGCAGCTCTGGAGCACCTCGCCGCGCGACTTCGTTTCCACGCCGTCCGCGTCGACCTCGGGGACCGCGTCGCGCTCGCACTTCTGGATGAGCACGTTCTTGACGTACTGCTGGCTGATGGATGAGCCACCCTGCGTCGCGCCGCCGGAGGCGTTGCTCAGCAGCGCGCGCGTCGTTCCGATGAGGTCCACGCCGCCGTGCTGGTAATACCGCGGGTCTTCCGACGACAGGATCGCGTCGTACATGACCGGGGAGACCTGTTCGAACTCGACCGGCTGCCGGTTCTGGTCGTAGAACTGCGCGAGGATCTGGTCGCCGGTCCAGATTGTCGTCGGCTGCATGAGCTTGTCGATCTTCAGGATGCTCGGCATGTTGTCGAAGATCGAGATGGCGCTGGAGGCAGCGGCACCCGAAACGGCGATGGCCGGGGTGATCGTCGCAGTGACGAGCACGCCCGCGACGGCGCTCAGGCCGACGAGGCCGGCGAGACCGCCGAGCACTCCGGACGTCGTCCGTTTCGTATCAGGCATAGGCTTGATGCTAAGCCAAATACCTGGGCGAAGCCTTGATAGGCAGGCGTTCTGGACGCTGTCGTCAGGCATCCTCTCGACGACCGGAGCTGCGATGACCACGTGGGAATACCTCACGGCACCCCTTCTCATCCATAACACCGCCGCGATCCTCAACAACTGGGGAAAGCAGGGGTGGGAGCTGGTGCAGGTGGTGACCGGCCCCGAGGGCGGCCTCGTCGGCTACTTCAAGCGGCCCTCCGGGGGCGGCGGCACCAACGCGGGACTGGGCGCTGCGGCGCAGGCGTCCCAGCAGTTCGGGGAGGGCGCATGAGCATCGCGGCCCGCCTCGACGAACTCGGCCTCGAGCTTCCGCCGGTCTCCGCTCCGGCCGGCGCCTACGTGCCCGCCAAGGTGCACGGCGACCTCGTCTACACCGCCGGCCAGCTGCCGTTCGTTTCGGGCGCCCTCCCGGCGACCGGCAAGGTCGGCGATGGCCACCGCCTCGTTCCCGCCTCGGACGCGTACCAGTACGCCCGCCTGTGCGCGTTGAACGCGATCGCCGCCGCCGCCGACGCGGCGGGAGGGATCGACCGACTCGGCGGCGTCCTCAAGGTCACCGGGTTCGTGGCATCCGTGCCGGAGTTCACCGGACAGCCGGGCGTCATCAACGGCGCGAGCGAGCTCCTGGGCGAGGTCTTCGGCGAGGCTGGCCGCCACGCTCGTTCGGCTGTCGGCGTGCCGGTCCTGCCGATGGACAGCCCCGTCGAGGTCGAGGTGGTCTTCAGCCTCGCCTGACCGCCGCCGCATCCCGCGCCCCACCCGTCCGCCGCCCCGACGCCGACGTGCGGCGCCGGGGCGACGGCGGGCGCTACTTCACCTGCTTGCTGATCACGCTCATCACGGCGGTGTCGGCGAGGGTCGTGGTGTCACCCACCTCGCGGCCTTCCGCCACGTCGCGGAGCAGGCGCCGCATAATCTTGCCCGAGCGCGTCTTGGGGAGCTCGCCCACGATGTAGATGTCGCGGGGCCGGGCGATCGGGCCGATCTGCTCGCCCACCCAGCTGCGCAGCGTCCCGGCGAGGCCTTCGGGGGAGTGCGCCTTGAGGAAGCTCTGCTTCACGATGACGAACGCGACGACCGCCTGGCCGGTGGTCTCATCGGATGCTCCGACCACGGCCGCCTCGGCCGTGGACTCGTGAGCGACCAGCGCCGACTCGATCTCAGCGGTCGACAGGCGGTGCCCCGACACGTTCATCACGTCGTCGACCCGGCCGAGGAGCCACACGTCGCCGTCCTCATCCAGGCGTGCCCCGTCGCCGGCGAAGTAGTAGCCCTTGTCGGCGAACTTGTCCCAGTACGTCTCCTTGTACCGATCCGGGTCGCCCCAGATGCCGCGCAGCATGCTGGGCCACGGCTCGGTGACGACGAGGAGCCCGCCGTTGCCGTTGCCGACGTGCTCACCGGCGTCATCGACCACGTCGATCGAGATACCCGGGAGGGGCACCTGGGCCGAGCCGGGCTTGGTCTCGGTGATGCCGGGGAGGGCCGAGATCATGATCGCGCCCGTCTCGGTCTGCCACCAGGTGTCCACCACCGGTGTCGACTGGCCGCCGATGATGTTGCGGTACCAGACCCACGCCTCCGGGTTGATCGGCTCACCGACCGAACCCAGCAGCCGGAGCGATGACAGGTCGAAGCTCTGCGGCACCTCGCGACCGATCTTCATGAACGAGCGGATCGCCGTCGGCGCGGTGTAGAAGATCGTCACGCCGTACTTCTGGATGATCTCCCACCAGCGGCCGGGATGCGGCGCATCCGGTGTCCCTTCGTACAGCACCTGCGTGGCCCCGTTGGCGAGCGGTCCGTAGGTCACGTAGGTGTGGCCGGTGATCCAGCCGATGTCGGCGGTGCACCAGTACACGTCGGACTCGGGGTGGATGTCGTGCACGACGCGGTTCGTGAACGCCGACTGCGTCAGGTAGCCGCCGGAGGTGTGCAGGATGCCCTTCGGCTTCCCGGTCGTGCCCGAGGTGTAGAGGATGAACAGGGGGTTCTCGGCGGGGAAGGCCTGCGCTTCATGCTCGGCGGATGCCGCGGGCACGGCCTCGTGCCACCACACATCGCGATCGGCGTTCCACTCGACGTCGTTCTCCCCACGGCGGACGACCAGGACGTGCTCCACGGTCTCCTGTGGTCCGCTGCCGTTGCGGTCGGCGAGGGCCATGTCCACCGCGGGCTTCAGCGGCGACACCTTGCCCTTCCGGTACCCGCCGTCGGCGGTGATGACGAGCTTCGCCCCGGCATCGTCGATGCGGGCGCGCAGGCTGTCGGCGGAGAATCCACCGAACACGACCGAGTGGATGGCGCCGATCCGAGCCACCGCGAGCATCGCGGCCACCGCCTCCGGGATCATCGGAAGGTAGATCGCGACGCGGTCGCCGTGACCGACGCCGAGCCCTTCGAGGACGTTGGCGACGCGCTTGACCTCGTCGGTCAGCTCCGCATAGGTGATGCGGCGTTCGTCTCCCGGCTCGCCTTCCCATAGCAGGGCCACCCGATCCCCGTTGCCCGCCTCGACGTGACGGTCGAGGCAGTTGTAGGCGACGTTGAGCTCTCCGTCGGCGAACCATCGGGCAAACGGCGGGTTGGTCCAGTCCAGCACCTCGGTGAACGGCTTGTGCCAGTGCAGCAGCTCGCGGGCCTGGTCTGCCCAGAAGCCTTCGCTGTCCGCGGCGGCGCGTTCGTACAGCTCCGCCGTGGCCACGGCCTCCGCCGCGAACTCCGCCGACGGTGCGAAGCGTCGGGTTTCCGAGAGAAGGTGGTCGATCTGGCTGCTCATGCGCGCTCCTTTGCGGAAGAGTCGCCCGCCGGTGACGAGGATGGCGGCGCGACACGGGCCAATCTAGTTCCGGGGTCTAGCCGCGACTACCTCCGATAGTTGGGTCGGCCGCGCCACGGCGTGTGCGGATTTGCTCCCCCGGGCGATCTGCGTAAGGTGGATGCGGCCCGAACATCGTTCGGCAGACGTGACCAGCGAGCCCCCCAAATATCGCTCGTCGCGTGGCGGCATCCCGTTCCCCCCATGGGATGCCGCCTTCTCTCTTTTCAGCGGTCGGGCGCGACCCTCTGCCGGCGCGTCACGTCTGGAGCGACGCGAGGAACTCATCGGTCGCGCGGACGTCGTCGCGATCATAGGTACTCACACTCGCGAGGAGTTCGGAGGCGCCGGTCCGCTCGAGGAGACCCTCCAGCGCTGCGGCCACCTCATCGGGAGTGCCGCTGATCGCCGCATCCAGCGACGCTTGCACGGCGTCGAGCTTCTTCGGAGCGCTCGTGGACTCGAGCATCCGTCGCACCGTGTCCACCGGCTCGAGGGCACGGAACTCCCCGACCTCACGCGTCATGGCAAACGCCCACGCCTCCGGCAGCAGGAGGTTACGAGCGCGCTCCGCCGTTTCTGCGACAGCGACCTCGATGCTCACCATGAGGTAGGGATCCGGCTGTGTCGAGGTCGGTCGGAAGTCGCGGAAGTAGGCATCGATCGCCAGCGCGTTCTGCAGGATCGGCCCGCCGATCACTGCGGGCAACCCCAGCTCCGCGGCCAGAGTCAGCCCGCCCTTGATCGCGAGCAAGAACACAGGCGGCGGGTCGACGGAGGGTCGGACCGTCATGTCCGCTCGCCTGTCCAAGTACGAGCGGATCTGCTCGACCTCGGCGGCGTACTCGCCGTCGCTCACGGTCATCCGGCCCAGTGCTCGCCGGACCGCAGCGGTGAACCCGAGGGAGCCGCCGAGGCCGATGTCGACCCGCCCCGGGAACAGCGCCTCGAGCAGCAACGCCTGTTCCGCGATCACCAGCGGATTGTGGTTGGGCACCATGATCCCGCCGGTGCCGACGCGGATGCTGCGGGTGCGGGCACCGATCGCGGCGACCAGCACCGTGGGGGCTGCGCTGGCGATGCCGGGAACGGCGTGGTGCTCCGCGGTCCAGAACCGGCGGAATCCGAGCGCGTCGGCGCGCACGGCTCGTTCGACGGTCGTGGAGACGGCGTCGGCGTCGGACTCGCCGCTGCGCGTCCGCGACCTGTCGAGTAAAGAGACGCGCATCGGTCACTTCCTCCGCTTCGAGCGGTGCATTGCATCGTGTTCGGGCGGACGTTGGTTCGCTCCCTTTCGAGAACGCGCCTCCCGTCGCCGCCATTCCTCGCGCGACACCTGGATGTCGCGTCCGGCCGTTTCTCCCCAGGAGATCGTTCGCCGATGCTTTCCACCGATCGTCACGTCGCCCGGACGAGGTTGCTCGGCGGGCCGTAGCGTCGCCGCATGCCCGATGCCTTCGTCGTCTCGCCTCGACGCCCGCGGCCGGCATCCGCGATCCCGGGGCCCGTGCCCCCGGCCGCGCCGGCCGCCCCGGTGTCTCCCGACGCTCGGGATGCCGCGCTGGCGCCCTTCGCGCGGTTTCTGGCGGATTCCGACGTCACCGATCTCTTCGTCAACGGCGCCGACGGCCTCTTCGTCGATCGGGGTGACGGGCCGCGGCCCGTGCGGGAGTGGCGGGCGGCGGAATCCGACGTGCGCGACCTGGCCGTCGCCCTCATCGGTGCGGGAGGGCGCCATATCGACGACGCCACGCCCTGCGTCGACGTCCGCCTGCCCGGCGGGGTGCGCGTTCATGCGGTGCTGCCGCCGATCGCGTCTGCGGGCACGACGATCTCGGTGCGGGTGCCTCGCGTCGTCGCGCCGGACCTGGATGAGCTGCTCGCCCGCGGGCTCACGGACGAGAAAGGCGCGGAAAGGCTGGAGGGGCTGGTGCGCGACCGCGTCAACCTGCTCATCACCGGGGCCGCGGGCTCGGGGAAGACCACTCTCCTTGCCGCGCTGTTGTCGCGGGCGCCTGTCACCGAGCGGATCGTGACGATCGAGGATGTCGCGGAGCTGAGGCTGCAGCATCCGCATCATGTCGCGCTGGAAGCCCGCCAACCGAACCTCGAGGGTGCCGGGGGCGTCGATCTGGCGCGACTGGTGCGTGAAGCGCTGCGGATGCGGCCTGATCGGCTCGTCATCGGTGAGTGCCGTGGGGTGGAGGTGCGGGAGCTCCTCTCTGCATTGAACACCGGCCACGACGGGGGCGCCGGGACGTTGCACGCGAGCAGCCTCACCGACGTTCCCGCCCGGCTGGAGGCGCTCGGTGCGCTGGCGGGGCTGGATGACACCGCCCTCGCGCGGCAGGTGGTGAGCGCCATCGGCTGCGTCGTCCATCTGGCGCGCGACGCCGGCGGGCGGAGGCGCATCGTGGGCACCGGCCGTCCGGTCCTGGACGCCGGACGACTCCGGATGGCGGAGATGCCGTGGACCTGAGACGACGACGCGCGCCCGCCCCGCCGGATGCGGCCGCCACGGCCGACACCGTGCTGCGGCTCGCGGTGCTGCTGCGTTCGGGAATCGCGCCATCCCGGGCATGGACGGTGCTGGAGGATCGCGGCGACCCCGTCGCGGGGCGGGTCCGGGCGGCGGTGCTGCGCGTAGGCGACGTGCCCGGCGCGCTCGCCGCCGAAGGCGGCGCCTGGCGTGAGGTGGCCGCGGCGTGGTCGATCGCGAGCATCGTGGGGGCGCCGCTGTCCGAGAGTCTCCGCGACGTGGCCGCCGCGCTGCGGGACGGTCAGCAGACGGCCGACGACGTGCGCATCGCGCTTGCCGAACCGGCCTCGACGGCGAAACTCCTCGGCTGGTTGCCCCTCGTCGCGGTGGGCCTGGGCATCGCCCTGGGCTTCGACACCGCGGTGGTGCTCACGACGACCCCGTTCGGTATCGGATGCCTCGTCGCGGGAGTCCTGCTGCTGATCGCCGCGCGCCGCTGGAACGCCGCACTCGTGTCCCGCGCGGCGGCAAGACCCGGGATCCCGGGGATGGCCGCGGAGCTCACGGCCATCGCGCTGTCGGGGGGTGCATCCGTCGAGCGGGCGCGAGACCTCGTCGGCGAGGCACGTCCCGACGCCTCGGACCCGGAGGTGGACGACGTCCTCGCGCTCTCCCGGGCGGCAGGGGTTCCGGCGGTGGAGCTCCTGCGCTCATCCGCCTGGCTCGCGCGCCACCGCGCCCGCACCGACGGCCGACTCCGTGCCGCTCGGTTGTCGTCGCGACTGCTCATCCCGCTCGGCGTCTGCACGCTGCCGTCTTTCCTGCTGCTCGGCGTCGCGCCGATGATGCTGAGCATCCTCTCCTCCGGCGTACTGACGCTGTGAGGTCCGTCGTGCCCACCGACACCGATTCGAGGAGGATCACCATGTCACTGCCGCCCCTGCCCCCGCCCGCGCGAGAACCCACGGTTCCGCTCCGTCCACTGATGCGTTCCCGGTCGCGGCGGCTCTTCGCCGACGAGACCGGCGCTGCCACCGCCGAATACGCCATCGCCACGATGGCGGCGGTGGCCTTCGCCGGTCTCCTGGTCGTCATCATGAGGTCCGATGAGGTGCGCGGCATCCTCACCGACCTCATCCGCCGCGCGCTGACGGTCGAATGAGCGCGTGCCGCCCCCGCTCGCTGCTGGGCGAGCGGGGGTCGGTCACGGCCGAGTTCGCCGTGGTCCTCCCCGCCGTGATCCTCGTCGTCCTCTTCGGCGTGGGCGCGCTGGGCGCCGGTGCACGCCAGGTGCGGATGCAGGATGCCGCCGCCGACGCCGCACGCCTGGTTGCCCGGGGAGAAGACGCCGGCCGCGCGGCGGCGGTGGTCGCCGCCGCGGGCGGAACGGTCTCGATCGAACCGCGGGGTGATCTCGTGTGCGTCATCGCCACGGCGCCGTCGCCCCTTCCCGGGCTTCCCGCGGCGTCAGCGACCTCGTGCGCACTGGCGGGAGGCCTCTGATGCCCGGTGTCGCCGCGTCCGTCGGCGTCGTGGGGGTCGCGGCCGTGCTCACCGTGTCGCTGTGTGCGGCGGCTGCCGCATCCGCCCATGCGCAGCGGGTGGCGTCGGCCGCGGATGCTGCCGCACTGGCGGCCGCGGACGCCGCCAGTGGCGCGGTTCCGGGCGTTCCGTGCGAGCGCGCTGCCGAGGTGAGCGCGGCCGTCGGAGTCGCCGTGATCGCGTGCGACCTCGACGTTCTGGTGGCCACGGTCACGGTCTCCGCGCCCTTCGGAATCCTCCCGGCGACGGCCTCCGCGCGGGCGGGGCCGCCGCCGGAATGACACGGCGCGGCGAGACGGGGCGGATCCGCACCCAGGAAGTCGTGTGTATGGTGTGCAACGAAGAAAGGACGCCCCCACGTGCCAAAGGCAGCGCCACACGGCAAGAAGCTTGTCATCGTCGAATCCCCGACCAAGATGCGGTCGATCCAGGGTTACCTCGGCGACGACTACGAGGTGTTGAGCTCTGTCGGGCACATCCGTGATCTCGCCAGCAAGAAGGAGATCCCGGCCGACAAGAAGGAGGCGTACGGCAAGTACTCGATCGACGTCGACAACGACTTCGACCCGTACTACGTCGTCAACGATCGCAAGACGAAGACCGTTGCCGAGCTCAAGCGTGCCCTCAAGACGGCCGACGAGGTCCTGCTGGCCACTGATGGTGACCGCGAGGGTGAGGCCATCGCGTGGCACCTGCTCGAGGTGCTCAAGCCCAAGGTTCCGGTCAAGCGCATGGTGTTCCACGAGATCACCCAGGACGCCATCCGCGAAGCCGTCCAGCACACCCGCGAACTGGACACGTCGCTGGTGGACGCCCAGGAGACCCGCCGTGTGCTCGACCGCCTGTACGGCTGGGACGTCTCACCCGTGCTGTGGCGCAAGGTCGGCTCGGGCCGCGAAGGCACGGCGCTCAGCGCCGGCCGTGTGCAGTCCGCCGCCACCCGCCTGGTCGTTGACCGCGAGCGGGAGCGCATGGCCTTCGTCTCGGCCTCGTACTGGGATGTCGAAGCATCCGCGGTCAAGGGTGCCGAAGCGTTCACGACGCGTCTCGCACGCGTGGACGGGGCGCCGCTGGCGCGTGGCACCGACTTCGATGACCGCGGCGCGCTGAAGAAGGCCGTCGTCGCGCTGGACGAGACCGCTGCCCGGGAGCTCGCCGACGCGATCGCCGCCGCGGGAGCCGCCTCCGTCACGAGCGTCGAGGCGAAGCCCGGTACGCGCAGCCCCAAGCCTCCGTTCACGACGTCCACCCTTCAGCAGGAGGCCGGTCGGAAGCTCTCGATGAGCGCCAAGCACGCGATGAGCGTCGCCCAGCGGCTCTACGAAAAGGGCTACATCACCTATATGCGTACGGACTCGACCGCGCTGTCCGCGCAGGCGGTCAAAGCGGCGCGCGCGCAGGCCGTCTCCCTCTACGGTGACCGTGCCGTGCCGCCGAACCCGCGCGTGTACCGCAACAACTCCAAGAACGCGCAGGAAGCGCACGAGGCCATCCGGCCGTCGGGTGAGGTCTTCCGCACCCCGGCATCGGTGGCCGGCGGACTCGACCGCGACGAGCAGCGCATGTACGACCTCGTGTGGAAGCGCACGGTCGCCAGCCAGATGTCCGACGCGAAGTACGAGACCACGACCGTGATCCTCAGCGTCCAGGCCGGGGAACGCGTCGCCGAATTCACCGCATCCGGCACCGTCTACACCTTCAAGGGCTTCCTGGAGGCCTACGAAGAGGGCCGTGACGAGAAGCGCAGCGACGCGGACAAGGCCGATGACCAGTCGCTGCCGGCGCTCGCCGTCGGCGATGCCCTCCAGATGCGCGACGTCGAGCCGAAGGGCCACGCGACATCGCCCAAGCCCCGCTACACCGAGGCGAGCCTCGTCAAGGCGCTCGAGGAGAAGGGCATCGGTCGCCCCTCCACCTTCGCGAGCATCATCGACGTGATCCTCGACCGCGGGTACGTCACCAAGCGCGGACAGGCCCTCGTTCCGAGCTGGCTGGCCTTCAGCGTCGTGCGCCTCCTCGAGGAGCACTTCGCCGACCTCGTCGACTACGACTTCACCGCCGCGCTCGAGGACGACCTCGATGCGATCGCCCGCGGCGAGCAGAAGCGCACCGAGTGGCTGCGTTCCTTCTACTTCGGCTCCGACGAGCAGGTGGGGCTCCGCAACGTCGTGGACAACCTCGGCGAGATCGACGCGCGCGAGCTGAACTCCACGCGCATCACCGACTCGGCGACGCTCCGCTTCGGCAAGTACGGCCCGTATCTCGAGGTGCCCGACGCGACGAACCCCGAGGCGCGGCGCATCGTCAACATCCCCGAGGATCTGGCGCCCGACGAGCTCACCCCCGCAAAGGTGCAGGAGCTCATCGACGCGCCGGTCGCCGGAGATCGCGTGCTGGGGGAGAACCCTGAGAACGGCAAGCTCATCGTCGTGAAGGACGGCCGGTATGGACCGTACGTCCAGGAGGTCGACCCCGAAGACCCCGACAACGTCGACGAAGCCACCGGCGAAGTCGTCGAGGCGCCGAAGAAGGGGAAGACGAAGAAGGATGCGGCGCCCAAGCCCCGCACCGCCTCGCTGTTCCGCTCGATGTCGGTCGAGACCATCGACCTCGACACGGCCCTGAGGCTCCTCACGCTCCCGCGCATCGTGGGGGCCGATCCCGAGTCCGGTGAGGAGATCACGGCTCAGAACGGTCGCTTCGGCCCATACCTGAAGAAGGGCACGGACTCGCGGTCGCTGGACAACGAGCAGCAGATCTTCGACATCACGCTCGAGGAGGCCCTGGCCAAGTACGCCGAGCCGAAGTACGGGGCACGCAAGGCGTCGAGCGCGCTGAAGGAGTTCGACAACGACCCCACCAGCGGCAAGCCCATTCGCCTCCGCGACGGCCGGTTCGGCCCGTACGTGACCGACGGGGAGACGAACGCGACCATCCCGAAGGGCGAGAACGCGATGGACGTCACCTTCGAGCGTGCCGTCGAGCTGATCGCCGACAAGCGTGCGAAGGGACCTGCGCCCAAGCGGACGACGCGGAAGGCGACCACGACGCGGAAGGCGCCGGCCAAGAAGTCGTGAGCGAGCACGCCGCATCCGGCCTCTTCATCACGCTCGAGGGTGGTGACGGGGTCGGCAAGACCACGCAGGCTCGTCTGCTCGAGGACTGGCTGACGGGGGAGGGGCGCATGGTCGTGCGCACCCGGGAGCCCGGCGGCACCGAGGTGGGCGTCCTCATCCGCGATATCGTCCTCCACCACCGCGGTGACATCGCGCCCCGCGCCGAGGCGCTGCTGTACGCAGCGGACCGCGCCCATCATGTGTCCACCGTGGTCCGCCCCGCTCTCGAGCGGGGGGATGTGGTGCTCCAGGACCGGTATCTCGACTCTTCGGTGGCCTACCAGGGCGCCGGGCGCGTGCTCGATGGCGAAGAGATCCGCAACCTCTCCCTGTGGGCGGCCGGGGAACTCCTCCCGGATCTGACCGTTCTGCTGGACCTCGACCCCGCCGCCGCCCGCGCGCGCCTGAACGCCGCCGACAAACCGTTCGACCGGCTCGAAGCCGAGCGTGAAGAGTTCCACGTCCGCGTACGCGAGGCCTTCCTCGGCCTCGCCCGCGCCGAACCCGAGCGCTTCCTCGTGCTGGACGCGGCCCGCCCGCCCGGCGAGATCGCGGCGGCCATCCGAGAGCGCGTCGGTTCCCTCCTGCCGTGACGCCGGACGTGCACGGTCCCGCCCCCACGACGGGGAAAGGCGGGCGGTTGCACCCCGGCGATCCCCACTCCGGGGGCGACGGCAGGGTCTGTGGCCGCGGATAGGCTGGAGCGCATGCCCGCCCTCTCCACCGTCGCCGTCCCGTGGGACGCCGTGTGGGGCCAGGATGAGGCGGTCCAGGCGCTTCGCGCCGCGGCCGAAGATCCCGCGCAGATGACCCACGCGTGGCTGCTCGTCGGCCCGCCGGGCTCGGGACGCTCGACCCTTGCCCGCGCCTTCGCGGCCGCTCTCATCGCCGAGCCCGGGGACGCTGCCGCCGTGCAGCAGGTGCTGGCGGGCACCCACCCCGACCTCACTGCGCTCCGCACCGAGCAGGTGGTCATCCGCATCGACGAGGCTCGTCGCCTGGTGGAGCGGGCGTACTTCGCCCCTTCGCTCGGGCGTCATCGTGTGATCGTGGTCGAAGACGCCGACCGGATGACCGAGCGCACCTCGAACGTGCTGCTCAAGGCGCTGGAAGAACCGCCCGAGCGCACCGTGTGGGTGCTCTGCGCGCCCAGCGACGCCGACCTGCTTCCCACGATCCGCTCGCGCGTGCGGGTGCTGCGTCTGCGGGAACCGGAGGTCGCCGACGTCGCGGCGCTCATCGCCCAGCGGACGGGAGTGCCGCTCGATGTCGCCGAGCAGTCGGCCCGGCACGCCCAGCGGCACATCGGGATGGCGCAGCGTCTGGCCACGGATGCGGACGCGCGGGCTCGGCGGGCGGAGACCGTCGAAGCGGTCCTCCGGGTGCGAGGCGTCGGTGACGCGGTCGACGTTGCCGGGCACGTGGTGCGCGTCGCCACCGAGGATGCGAAGGCTCTCTCCGCACAGCGCGACGAGGAGGAGCGCGCGGCTCTGCTGCGCACGATGGGCGTCGCGCCGGGAGCGCCCGTGCCCGCGGCGGTCCGCAGCCAGCTGACGGGGCTCGAAGACGACCAGAAGCGACGTGCCACACGCAGCCTTCGCGATGGCATCGACCGCGTGCTCACCGACCTGCAGTCGCTGTATCGCGACGTGGTGGTGATGCAGTTCGGCCGCGACGGCGATCTCATCAACCGGGAGTACGAGGCCGAGCTGCGCGCCATCGCCGCGGACTGGACCCCCGAGCGGACGCTCGGAGTCCTCGACCGCATCGCCGAGACCCGCCGCAACCTGCCACAGAACGTCGCCCCGCTTCTCGCGCTGGAGAGCATGCTGATCACGGTCGCCACGGGGACCACCCCGTGACGCGCGTCCGGCGGGCGATCGCCCTCACGGTGGCGGTCGCGCTCGCCGCCGTGTTGTCCGGCTGCTTCCTCGCTCCCACCCCCATCCCCACCCGGTCACCGGACACCAGCGGTGTGGCAGCCGAACTCGTGCCGTACTACGGCCAAGAGCTCGACTGGAACCGTTGCGAGGGCGACCGCTTCGACTGCACGACCGTGCGAGCGCCCCGCGACTGGGCAGACCCCGCCGCCGGCGACCTGGAGCTCGCCGTCATCCGTCAGCGCGCCACCGGCGGTGACCCCCTCGGGTCGCTCCTCACCAACCCGGGCGGACCAGGCGTCAGCGGGTACGACTACGTGCGCAGCGCGGCATCCGCGCTGGCCACCCCGGAGGTCGCCGCCGCGTACGACCTCGTCGGCTTCGACCCCCGCGGGGTTGCCCGATCCACACCCGTGACGTGCCTCGATGACGCCGAGATGGATGACTTCCTCTACGGCATCCCCGCGGGCAGGCGCGGCACGCCGGAGTGGGACGAAAGCCTGGGGGAGAAGGCCGAGGCCTTTGCCGACGCGTGCGAGGAGAACAGCGACGGGATCCTGCCGTACATCTCCACGGCGAACGCGGCGCGCGACCTGGACCTGCTGCGCGCCGTGCTCGGAGACGCCGCGCTGAACTACCTCGGTTACTCGTGGGGAACGGCGCTCGGCGCCGCCTACGCTGAGTTCTTCCCCGACCGCGTCGGACGCATGGTCCTCGACGGCGCGGTGGATCCGTCCCTTCCCGGGTCGATCATCGGAGCCGAGCAGGCCGTCGGCTTCGAAGAGAGCCTGCGCGCCTTCTTCGCCGACTGCGCGCGGCAGGACGACTGCCCCTACGGCGGCACCGTCGATGACATGCTCGCCGACCTCGGTGCCCTCCTCGCCCGCGTGGACCGCTCGCCCGTGCCCGGCGCCGACGGCCGGCAGCTCGGCGCCGATACGCTGCTGACCGGGATCATCCAGAGCCTGTACACGCCCGGCAGCTGGGCCTGGCTGCGTCTCAGCCTGAGCGAGCTCGAAGACGGCGACCCCACCTCGATCTTCACGGCCGCCGACGCGTACAACGGCCGGGCCGACGGAGCCTACCCCGACAACCTCACCGACGCGTTCACCGCGTACAACTGCATGGACTACCCGGTGGAGACGGCCGAGTCGGAGCAGGCCGCCGAAGACCTGGTCCGCAGCCAGGCGCCCACGACAGCGGACTACTGGTTCGGCGCGGATGTCTGCGAGTTCTGGCCGGCGGAGCCCACGGGAACACGCGAGCCCGTCACCGCGGCCGGGGCGGCTCCGATTCTCGTCATCGGTACGACAGGTGACCCGGCGACCCCCTACGCGTGGGCGGTGTCTCTCGCGGGGCAGCTGGCCTCCGGCATCCTCGTCACTCGCGTGGGCGAGGGCCACACGGGGTACACCGAGGGCAACAGCTGCGTGGACGAGATCGTGGACACCTATCTGCTGGACGGCGTTGCGCCCACCGGCGACGTCCGCTGCGAGTGATCGGGTGCGTGTTCGCGGCACCGGCAGCAAGCAGGTAGGATCGATGATCGTGCAACGCGCGAGCGAAGCGCGCCACCTTAGCTCAGTCGGCAGAGCGATTCACTCGTAATGAATAGGTCAAGGGTTCGATTCCCTTAGGTGGCTCCACTACCCCCGACCGGAGTGGGCCCATGACGAACCCGATCGAGGCGATCGTCGAGATCCTCAGTTGGGTGTGCCTGGGTGCGGGGGTCCTCGTCGCCGGTGCGGCGTTCATCGCCTACCTCGTGGACGGCACGTGGGTGCCCGTCCGGGGGTTCGTCGAACACGAGCCCGACGGCCTCGTCGTCCGATGGATCGGCGACGATGACGCGGTGAATGAGGCGCCGCTGTCTGAGGCGGTGTGGCACGAGCTCGGCGGGAAGGACACCGTCGAGATGTTCGCCCGGCAAGGCCTCCGCAATCGGATGCGCGCGACGCGGCGGTCGGGTGCGGTGCGGGGGCTCGCGCTCCTGGCGACGATCCTGCTCGGCGTCGGAGCACTGTTGCTGATCGTCTCGGGCATCCTGCTCTTCGTCCCCGAGTGACCGAGCGGCCGGATGGCGCCGAACAAGGTAGCTAGATAAGCTAGCGATATGTCTGCGTCGCACCGCACCTCCTCACGCCCGGCTCGCTGGCTCCGCATCCTCCTTCCCAGCGTGCTCGTGCTGGTGTGGCTGGTGGGCGGATCGATCGGCGGACCGTACTTCGGCAAGGTCAGCGAGGTGGCCACGAACGATCAGTCGAGCTTCCTCCCCGAATCGGCGGATGCGACGCAGGTCAGCGAGCGGCTTCCCGACTTCCTGGGCGAGGGCACCATCCCGGCCGTGGTCGTCGTGGAAGGCGAGGGCGAACTCACCGCGGACCAACTCGCCGACATCCAGACCCTGGCCGACGACCTCGCGACCGTGGAGGGTGTCCAGGATGGGATCTCCCCGCCTCTCCCGAGTGAGGACGGACAGGCGGTGCAGATCTTCGTGCCGCTGGACAGCTCGGGGGAGGTGAGCGACGCCGTCTCCGAGCTCCGCGACGTGGTCTCCGGCGACCTGCCCGAGGGAGTGGAGGCGTGGGTCACCGGCCCCGCCGGGTTCACCGCCGACCTCACGAACGGCTTCCTGGGGATCGACGGGCTGCTGCTTCTCGTCGCGCTCGGGGCCGTGTTCGTGATCCTGATCATCGTCTACCGCTCGCCGCTGCTCCCGATCCTCGTGCTGTTGACGTCGCTGTTCGCGCTCTGCGTCGCGCTGCTCACGGTGTGGTGGCTCGCCAAGGCAGAGGTGTTCGTCCTCAACGGGCAGGTGCAGGGCATCCTGTTCATCCTGGTGATCGGCGCCGCCACCGACTACGCCCTGTTGTACGTCGCCCGGTTCCGGGAGGCGGTCGCGACCGGTCTGCCCCGGTGGGACGCCATGGTGCGGGCGTGGCGGGGCGCGTTCGAGCCGATCCTCGCTTCGGGTGGCACGGTCATCGCCGGCCTCCTCTGCCTGCTCCTCTCCGACTTGGCCAGCAACCGGGCCCTGGGACCCATCGCCTCGATCGGCATCGTCTTCTCGATGCTGTCGGCGCTGACGTTCCTGCCGGCGCTGCTCGCGCTTGTGGGTCGCGCAGCCTTCTGGCCGTTCATCCCGAAGAAGCCCGACGCCGAGGTCTCCGACGATCTCTCGCAACCGGTGCGCGGCGTGTGGGCGCGGCTGGCCCGTTTCGTCAGCCGGCATGCCCGGCCGGTGTGGATCATCAGCACCCTCGTCCTCCTCGTCGGATGCGTGGGAGTCACTCAGCTGAAGGCGGAGGGCGTGCCGACGAGCGAATTCGTCCTCGGCGCCTCCGAGTCGCGCGACGGCCAGGCACAGCTGGCCGAACACTTCCCGGCCGGCTCCGGCAGCCCCACGTACGTTCTCGTGGGCGAGGATGACGCCGCCGACGCGCTCGCGATCATCGAAGACACCGACGGCGTGGACAGCGCCTCGGTGGTCGTGGAGGACTCCGCCACCGGCCAGGCGCCGGTCGCGCTCGAGAGCGGCGAGCTCGTGGTCACCGCCTTCGGTCCGCCCGGAACGCCCGCCCCGACCCCGACCGTTTCCGACGGCGACCTGCTGTTCGCGGTCACCCTGGCGGACGCGGCCGACTCCGACGACGCCGAAACCACCGTCCGCGACCTCCGTGCGAGCCTCGACAGCGAGTTCGGGGAGGGAGCAGTCCTCGTTGGCGGGGAGACGGCCATCGACGTCGACACCAACGACACCTCGATCCGTGACCGCACCGTCATCATCCCGGTCATCCTCGTCGTGGTGCTGATCATCCTCATGCTGCTCCTGCGGGCGATCCTCGCGCCGGTGCTGCTGATCCTGAGCACCGTGCTGTCGTTCGGAACCGCCCTGGGCGTGAGTGCGCTGGTTTTCAACCACGTCTTCCACTTCCCGGGGGCCGACCCTGCCGTGCCGCTGTACGGGTTCGTGTTCCTCGTCGCGCTGGGCATCGACTACAACATCTTCCTGATGTCCCGCGTGCGGGAGGAGTCTCTGCAGCACGGGACGCGCTCGGGCATCAGGCGCGGCCTGATCTCTACGGGCGGCGTCATCACCTCGGCCGGTCTCGTCCTGGCCGCCACGTTCGCCGCCCTGGGGGTCATCCCCATCCTGTTCCTCGCTCAGATCGCGTTCATCGTGGCGTTCGGAGTGTTGCTGGACACCTTCGTGGTCCGCTCCCTCCTCGTACCGGCGCTCGGCATCGACATCGGGCGCGCAATCTGGTGGCCGTCGAAGAAGCTCTGGCGTGAGGGCCCAGAGACCCGCCAGGCTGCCGCGACTGCTCCGGCCACCCCTCTCCCCGGACCTAACTCAGGCTCCATTCCCGCACAGGCCCCGACACGCCGCTCGCTGCGGCGCCGGTGACGCGCTCGGCCTGAGTACGGTCCGGGGCGGCGCGGCGCCCCGCACCGCACCGCACCGCCCGCGCCGCGCCCGGCGCCGCAGGCCGGCGCCGGGGACCGCCCAGGCGTCGTACGCTCGAATCATGAGTAAGGCGCTGTTCATCGTCGACGTCCAGAACGACTTCACCGAGCGCGGTGCGCTGGGAGTGGAGGGTGGGGATGCGGTGGCCGAACGCATCTCACGATTCCTCGAGGGGCACGCCGACGACTATGCGATCGTCGTGGCCTCGCGAGACTGGCACGACGGCGACAACGACAACGGCGGGCACTTCTCCGACACCCCTGACTTCATCGACACGTGGCCGGTGCACTGCGTCGCCGGGACATACGGGGCCGATTACGACGAGGTCTTCGACACCTCGCGGGTGACCCACCACCTGAAGAAGGGGCAGGGCAGACCGGCCTACTCGCTGTTCGAGGGTGTGTCGGATGACGGCGCCACGGCGACGCAGCTGCTCGATGAGCACGGCATCCGCGATATCGATCTTGTGGGGATCGCGACGGACTACTGCGTCCGCGCGTCGACCCTGGATGCGCTCGCAGCCGGGCGACGGGTCCGCGTGTTCACCGACCTCGTCGCCGGCGTGCATCCCGACTCCAGCGCGGCCGCGCTCGCCGAGGTCTCCGCGGGGGGAGCGGAGCTGACGGAGTCCGCGAAAGCGTGAGCCGCTGAGTCACCCCGACTCGTCTCCCGCCGGCGATAGCGTGCATCGACGATGGGCGAGCGGATGACGGCGGAGCAGCAGGGAGCGACACCCTCCGCCCGCCGGCGCCCCCTTCCCGACGTCGCCGTCGAGTTGGGGGGATGGGCCGCCGCTCTGGTCCTCAGCCTCATCGTGGTGGCGGTGGTCGCCTCGGTCAGCGACGAACTCCTCTTCACCGACGGCGATTCGGTGATCGTCCCGCTGATCGTGCGGTCGATCGCCCTCGGGCAACCCCAGGACTGGGCGATGTCGCCCGTCCTCTTCCTGCCCGAGACGCTGGGGTACGGAATGCTCTCGCTGCTCGGGTGGGGGATGGGCGCGACGCTCGTTCTCAACGCGGTCGTGAACATCCTTGCGCTCTACGGGGTGCTGCGCCTGGTGGCCGGCCGCCGTCGCCCCGGGTCGACGCCTGTCGCCGGCGCGCTCGCCGCGCTCGCGGTCTTCGCGGTGCTGGCGCTGCTCGAAGGCGCCGCAACCCGGGATGGCGCGCAGTTCGCCACGATGCTGGCGACGACGTCGTACTACTCGGCAACGGTGATCGCGACGCTCGCCGTCATCGGCGTCGTGCGGCGCGCTCTCGATCGCGGGTCGCCCCGGCCGTGGGTGCCGGCCGCGGTGCTGGCGAGCGTGGCGGCTGTGTCGGTGCTGACGAATCCGCTGTTCGCGGCATGGGCGTCCGTGCCGGTCGTGGGGATGCTGGGGATCCTGGCTCTCGCGCGACGCCTACCCGCCGCATCCGCTGCGTACCTCGGCGGTGGGCTCGTGGTCGGCAGCGTTCTCGGGTACGTGCTGCGCGGCCTGTTCTCGGCCTCGATCGTCGCCGACAGCGGCAACTACTTTCGTCCGGACCGCTGGCTCTTCTCGGTGGAGCGTTACGGGGGTCTCGTCGGCGGCATCGCCGCGGCTCCGAACGGCATCGCGTGGCTGCTGGCGATCCTCGCCATGTGGGTCGGCGCGCTGCTGCTGTTGCGGTCGGCGTGGCGCTCGCGGGATGCGGCGCTCGCGGCGGTGGCCGGAATCGGGGCTGTCTGGCCTCCGCTTCTCACCGTCGGTGCGATCCTCCTCGGCACCGACGCGGTGCGGTACCTCCAGCCGTGGATGTACCTGCCGCTCGCGGCCGTCGCCGCCGGCGCTGCCTCCCCGGTGTGGCGCCCCCGCATCTCGCCGAGAGCGCGCCATGCGGTCGCGGCCACCGGTGCGGTCGTGGCGGTGGTCGCGGGCGTTGTGGCGATCCCGGGGGTCACCGCCGCCGCATCCCGCACCGATGCCGACCTCGCGTGCGTCGTCGAGTGGGTCGAGGATTCCGGACGCACCGGGGCGGGCCAGTTCTGGGCGGTGCGCGCGCCGAAGGCGAATCTCGGCAACCCGGCCCGGCTCATCCAGGTGGATCACACGTTGCGCGTCTACACCTGGCTCACCAACCGCACCGATGCCGCGGCCGCGGAGGTCACCTTCCTCGTGCAGGACGCGAGCACCTACCCGTTCGACCTGCCGGACGGGTTCTCGATCGACCAGGCGCAGGCGATCGGATGCGGTCGCTACACGATCCTCGATTTCGGGAACCGCGTGCTGCCGCTGGGTCCGTCGCGGAACTGAAGGCCTCAGGTCACCCGGCCATCACCGGGCCGCGAGACCCGCAGCCAGCGATATCCGTACGCTGCGATCTCCAGTTCCACCTCGCCGCGCGCGCCGAGCGGGAGGCGGTCGGAGTCGAAGAGGTCGACGAGGGTCGTGCCCTCCGGCTCATCCGCCAGAGCGAACGCCACCATCGCCGGCGTGTCGGCGAAGTTGTGCACCGCGACCATCCGTCCGACGTCGGCGCGCAGCGAGTGGACCAGAACACCCGGCGCGTCGTGCTCCATCAGCTCGAACATGCCCCAACCCAGCTCGGGCGAGATGCGGTAGCGGGAGGTCAGATCACGGAAGAAGTGCAGCAGCGATGCGCGATCCTCGATCTGGTCGGCGACATTGATATGCGCCGGGGCGTATCCGTCTCCGGGCGGGGCCGCCACGATCCGCGCAGGGGCGGCGGGGGAGAACCCGCCGTTGCCGTCGGACGACCACTGCATCGGTGTGCGCACAGCGTGGCGCTTGTCGAGTTCGGCGTTCTCACCCATGCCGATCTCCTCGCCGTAGAAGATCACCGGCGTCCCGGGGAGGGTGAAGAGAAGGCTGTAGGCCATGCGGATGCGGCGGGGATCGCCGCCGACCATCGTCGGCAGGCGTTTGGTGATCCCGCGCCCGTAGACGCGCTGGCGTTCGTCGGGGGCGAGAGCGTCGAACACCTCCTGACGTTGATCGTCGCTGAGCTGGTCCAGGGTGAGCTCGTCGTGGTTGCGGAGGAAGTTCGCCCACTGGGCTTCCACGGGCAGCGCCGGCCGCGACGAGAGCGCTTTCGCCAGGGGGGCGGGGTCCCCCCGGACGAGCGACAGGTAGAAGGCCTGCATTCCGGTGAAGTCGAACTGCATCGTCAGTTCTTGGCCGTCGTTGCCCAAGCCGAAGTACGCCACCTGCTGTTCGTACGGCAGGTTCACTTCGCCCAGGAGCACCGCTTCACTCGAGCGTCGCTGCAGGAACCGGCGGATGTCGCGGAGCATGTCATGCGGATCACCCATCTCCTCGCCCTCGGGAACTTCGAGGAAGAACGGCACGGCGTCGACCCGGAACCCGGTGATCCCCAGCTGCAGCCAGAATCCGATCGTCTTGGCGATCTCGTCCCGGACGGCGGGATTCGCGATGTTCAGATCCGGCTGGTGGGGGTAGAAGCTGTGCAGGTACCACTCGCCCGACTTCTCGTCCTTCGTCCACAGTCCGCCGGCTTCGCCCGGGAACACCGGATTCGTCTGCCCTTTCGGCGGGGCATCGCTGCGCCACACGTAATAGTCCCGGTACGGGGACGACGTGCTGCGCTTGGCTGCCTGGAACCACGCATGACGGTCGGAGGTGTGGTTGACGACGAGATCGACGATCACCCTCATGCCGCGGTCACGGGCGGTGCGGATGACCTCGACGAGGTCACCGTGTGTGCCCAGGCGCGAGTCCACGCCGTAGAAGTCGGTGACGTCGTATCCGTCGTCGCGGTCGGGTGTCGGGTAGAAGGGCATGAGCCAGAGGCACGTGACCCCGAGCTGGGCGAGGTAGTCGATGCGGGAGGCCAGCCCCTGCAGGTCACCGATGCCGTCGCCATCGGAGTCCAGGAACGTCTCCACGTCGAGGCAGTAGATGATCGCCGACTTCCACCACAGGTCGCTGGTGTCCGTGATCCTCACAGCAGCTCCCGCAGGCGGGGGAGGAGCCGCGTCTCCGCCGCGTGCAGGAAGGCGGATTGATCCTTCCCGACGTGGTGAAGGTAAACGCGGTCGAACCCGATGCGGGCGTGCTCGGCGATCCGGCCGGCGAGTTCGTCGAGGTCGGCCGAGATGAACACCGCCTCACGCAGCGCGTCCTCGTCCGGATCGCCGGCGGCGGCGTCGAACTGTTCGGGCTGCTCGATGTTCCAGGTCGCCGGCGGCGACACCACGCCGTTGCTCCACTGGTCCCGCGCGATCGCGAGGGCTTCCGCATCCGTCTCCGCGAAACTGAGATGCACCTGGAGGATGCGGGGGCCCCTGCCGCCGGCCGAGCCATACGCCGATACGACCTCGCGCAGCGCGTCGGGCGCCTGCAAGACCGTGGCGAGGCCGTCGGCCCAGGATGCGGCCCACCCCGCCGTCTCCGGGCTCACCGCAGTGGCGAAGAGGGGTGGTGGAACCTCCGGAAGGGTCCACAGCCGCGCCTCGTGGACGCGGACGAGTCCGTCGTGGTCGACCATCTCGCCGTTCAAGAGCCGCCGGATCACCGACACGCTCTCCGCGAGTCGCTCGTTGCGCTCGTGTTTGGGTGGCCACGGCTGCCCCGTGACGTGCTCGTTCATCGCCTCGCCGCTGCCGAGCGCCGCCCAGAAACGGCCCGGGAACATCTCCTCCAGCGTCGCGTAGGCCTGCGCGACCACCACCGGGTGGTAACGCTGGCCGGGGGCGTTGACGAACCCGATCGAGAAGCGGGTGCGTGCGAGCGCCGCACCCAGCCAGCTCAGGGCGAAGCCCGACTCGCCCTGCCGCACGCCCCACGGCGCGATGTGATCCGAGCACATGGCGCCGTCGAATCCGGCCGCTTCGGCGGCGATGACGTCTTCGAGCAGTCGACTGGGGGGAATCTGTTCATGCGAGGCGTGGAATCCGATGAAGACCATGATTCGAGTCTGGCGGGACGGTCGGCCCGAAGGGAACGCGTTGCCCCGCGCGCTTGTGTGCGATATCGGGCATATTGGGCTGGTCCCCTGTGATACTGAGTCCCATGAGACCACCCCACCTGATCGCCGCAGGGATGATCATCATCGCCGCGCTGGCAACGCCGACATCCGCGATGGCCACCACCGCCCCGCTGCCGGTTGACTTCCTCACTGAGGGCGAGGTGGAGTTGCACACCGCCACCGAGAGCGACGAGGACTTCGATCCCGGCACGGTGTATTGGGAGGTGCAGCTCCAGTGGAGCGACGGGACCTATCCGTATGTCGCCACGTGGGAGCGTTCTGAGGGTTCGTGGGCGTCGGAGGACGAGGCGAAAGCGCATTTCGCCGACGCCGGCATAATCGACGCGATCACCGCGAGTCGTCAGTGCGAGAGATCCCGCATTCAGGAGATCGCCGCGGGAACGTCCTCATACAACGAGTTCCATGCACTGTCGGGCGACCCCGGCGAGGAATGGACAATCGCCCCTGACACCTGGGAGGAGATCGACGAGGCGTGCGCCTACCAGCTTCAGGAAGAGTGGGAATGGGCGTGGGAGCACACCCCGTCGGTGCACGACGAGGAGGGGACCGGGATCGTGACCGTACGGATCCCGATCGATGTGCTCGGGCCTGGCGAGCACGAGTTGTTCGCCACGCCCTACGGGTTCGTCTACGAGCCCTCCTCTGAGCTCGATGAACTCTGCCGCGTGCACACGTGGCCAAACGGCTACTGGGTGAGTCGGGCGTGCCGGTTTGAGTGGCTGGGGTCGGCGACGACCACGGTGATCGTGCCCGAGCCGCCGAGCGCTGCCCCGACGGACGCTCCGGCGGACGCGCAGGAGTCGTCGGCCGGGCTGTCTGCGACGCCCCTGCTGGTGGGCGCAGGAGTCGGTCTCGTGGTTGTGGTCGGCGTGGTCGTCCTCATCGTCCTGATGCGGCGTCGCACCCGGTCTTAGGCCGCGAAACCGGGGCTGCCGGCTCACCGCGTGCTGTCGAGGGTGATCGCATCACCGACGCGGACAGTGCCGCCGCCTTCGAGGGGGAGCAGCAGGATCCCGAGGGTCGGCTCCGCCTGGTCGAACTGCGTTGTGAGGATGCGGAGGAGGCGAGCGTCGCGCTCGCCGGTGTCGGGGTTGGCCATGATGGCCGCGCAGCGTCCGATGGGTCGCTGCACCTCGAACCGCACCTCGCCGATGCGCACATGCCCGGCCCAGCCGAGCTCCTCCCACGGGGCCGTCCCATCGATCACGATGTTGGAGCGGAACCGGCGGTCATCGATGGGGGCGGGCACCGCCGCATCCACCGCCGCCACGGACGCCGTGCCATGCAGCGACACGAAGCCGCGGGGACGGTCCTGGAACCGCGAGGTCATCCCGTCGCCGACCAGCCGAAGGGGCAGGATGCTGTCGCCTGTCAGCCGCGCTCCGTCCGGAGTCCCGGCGAGGAGTGACGTGACGGCGTCCTCGAGCTCCCGCCGCCCCTCGGGCGTGAGGTCGGCTTCGGCGAGGACGCGGTCGCCGACCGAGATGCGCACGCGACGAGCGTCGTCGTCGTAGTGCAGCCGGAGGAGCGCGAGGGAGGGGAACTCCATCAACGAGAGGCCGCGGTTTTTCGGCCAGTAGTCCAGACCGTCGCGCTGCTCGGGCTCGAAGGCGTCCGCGAAGCGGAAGGCGAGCACGCGGTCACCGGCCACCCGCCCGTCCGCTTGCACCGAGAGGTCATTCCGCGGCTCCGGGGTGAAACCCTTCACCGGGTATCGGTAGAGTGCGGCGACGGAAGGCACGCCCCATCCTTTCACCGCGTGCGACGGGCGACGCGGCTGCGCCGAGTCGGGGAGCCCGGCGGGCGCGCGCCCCGCCGGGCTCCCTTCCTCAGAACGCGACCTCGATCGTCTCGTTCGACTCGATCACGTCGCGGACCGCATCGCTCGTGAACGCCTTCATCAGCGCGGCGGTCGCTTCGGAATCGGCATCTTCTTCGCGGACCACGAGGTGGAGCGCGAAGGTGTCGTCGAGCTCGGTGATGAGCCCGTCGTCCTGCGGGGTGAGCCCGAGGGCGGCGATGTGTGACGGCCACTGGAAGACGAGGTCGGCTTCGTCGTAGGCCGCGTTGAGCGAGCTGATCGGCACCTGCAGGAACTCGACCTCCTTCGGGTTCTCGACGACGTCCTCCACGGTCGCCTCGTACGGATCCACCGCGGGGTCGAGCGTGACGATGCCCTCGGCGGCCAAGAGTTTGAGGGCGCGTCCCGTGTTGGAGGGGTCATCCGGGATCGCCACCGTGGCTCCGGACGGCAGGTCGGCGATGTCGGCGAGCGTCTTGGAGTAGAACGCGATGACGAAGTTGTAGACCGGCTGCACCCCCACAAGCGACCCGTCGTTGCCGGCGTTGAACGACTCCATGTAGGGCACATGCTGCGAGAAGTTCGCGTCCACGTCGCCGTCGTTCAGGATCGTGTTGGCCGTGATGTAGTCGGCGACCTCGACGAGCTCGATTTCGTAGCCATCCTCGATGGCCTCCGCTGCCGCCTCCACGACATCCGTCATCGGCGAGGTGACCGCGGCGACCTGGATCGTCACCGGAGCGCTCTCGTCGCCCGCGCCCGCGCCCTCGTCTGCACCGCCGGCGCAGCCGGCGAGCACCAGCACTGTCCCCAGTGCCGCTGCGACGATGCTGATTCGAGACGATCTCATGTGTTCCTTCTTTCCTGTGGTGGCCGGGGACGCGAGCCGGGGATCAACGGTGATCCAGCCGCACAGAGGTGCGCTGGCCGATCGCCTGGATGGCGAGGACGCACGCGATGATGATGACGATGGTGATGTACATGAGGGCGTCGTTGTACTCCTGATAGCCGTAGCGCATCGCGAAGTCGCCGATGCCGCCGCCGCCGACCACACCGAGGACGGTGGAGTACGACAACAGGCTGATCGCGGCTGACGTCAGGGCGTAGACGAGCCCTGATCGCGCCTCGGGCAGCAGGACCCGGAACACCGCCCGCGGCAGCGTCGCACCCATGGCCAGGGCGACGCGGGAGACGCCGGGCGGGATCTCGCGGAGGATCTGCTCGACCAGGCGCGCATAGATGGCCACGGCCACGAAGCACAGCGGCAGCGTCGCCGCCTGCGTGCCGAAGCTCGTGCCGACCACGAGTCGTGTGAAGGGAATCAGGAAGACGACCAGGAGGAGGAACGGGAAGGAGCGGACGATGTTGATGTACATGTTCGCCGCCGACCAGATCGGCCGGTTCTCCGCGATGCCGCCGCGCCGGGTGAGGAAGACGACCATCCCCAGCGGCAGCCCGATGAGGACGGCCGCGAGGAGCGAGACCACCAGCATGTAACCGGTCTCGCCGAGCGCCTCCAGGATCTCGTCGCCGTACTCGGAGAGAAGTTCGCTGACCCCGTTCACGGCATCAGCTCGCGTTTGACCTGCTCGTGATAAGTCGGCAGAGTGCGGTAGGCGGTCTTGGCAACCTGGAACAGCTCGATCAGTCGCCCCTGTTCCAGCAGCGCCGCCCGGTCGCAGATCGCCTTGACGACATCGAGATCGTGCGTGATGACGACCACGGTGGTGCCGAGCTTGTCGCGGGCATCCGACAGCACCCGCAGGACGTCGGACGTCGTCGATGCATCCAATGAGGACGTGGGCTCGTCGCAGAGGAGGAGCGCGGGGCGGGCTACGAGCGCCCGGGCGAGTCCCACGCGCTGCTGTTCGCCGCCGCTGAGCTGCGCCGGGAAGTGGTCGGCCCGGTGCGACAGCCCGACGAACGCGAGGATCTCGTCGACGGCCTGGTTCTCCTCGGCGCGGGTGAGAACGGGGCCGCCCTGCCCCCGGGCGAGCTGCAGCGGCAGCGTGACATTGGACCGCACCGTGCGGTTGCTCAGCAGGTGGACACCCTGGAACAGCACCCCGATGCCCTGCCGGAGCTGGCGCAGCCCGCGGCGGTGGAGCGCCGTGACGTCGACGCCCTGCACCGTGAGGGATCCGGAGGTCGGGGTGACGAGCCCGTTGATGAGCTCCAGGAGGGTGGTCTTGCCGGCGCCGCTCTCCCCGATGACCCCGAAGATCTCTCCTTGGCGGATGCTGAGCGTGATTCCATCCAGCGCGGGGCGGGCGTCGGAGCTCGCGTCGTGGCGCTTGGTGATGTCCTGGAACTCCACGATCGCGCTGGGGGGAGAGACCATCGCGTCGCGTCGTCCTTTCATGCCCGGCAGCCACCCGGTTCGGAGTTTCTGTATCGGATCCAATTATAGTTGTCTTGTGAGTGCGAGGTATCGGACGGCCGCTGTCAATCGCGATGGCGGGAATGGTGTCAGCAGTGTGGTCGGTGGGCTCGAGGTGGCGGTATCCTCACCGCTGGCGGCGGAGGTCGACCCCACGGCGTCGAACCCCGAGCAGCTCCTCGCGCTGGCCTGGGTCACCTGCTTGAATGCGA
This sequence comes from Microbacterium sp. Z10_103, assembly GCF_058310455.1. Lineage (NCBI taxonomy): Bacteria > Bacillati > Actinomycetota > Actinomycetes > Micrococcales > Microbacteriaceae > Microbacterium > Microbacterium sp. Z10_103. The sequence goes on along the minus strand of NZ_JBZEGK010000001.1, from coordinate 2,115,333 downwards.
CCGCGCAGGCGGTGGTGGCGCGGCAGCGGCGCACAGCGGTGCGTGTGGAGGTCGAACTCCACCCGGCGTCCTCCGGGTCGGGGTACGAGTTCCATGTCGACGCCTACCTCTCGGCGGAGGGCGCCTCGATCGAGGAGACCGCGGACATCCTCACTGCTGCCCACGCGCGGTGCCCGGTGTCGAAGCTGCTGGCCGCCTCATCCACGGTCCACGTGCATCCTGAGGTCTACGGCGAGGGCTGATGCGCGTGCGCGGCGGTCTCTAGCCCTGGAGCTGGCCGATCAGCTTGTGAACGTCGATCAGGCCGGAGAACTCGGTGATCCGCCCCTCCGCCACGCGATACATGGCGAATTCCGCGACATTCACGTGCCGGCGAGTCGGTGCGATGCCCCGGAAGGTTCCGAGGTGCGTGCCGCTTCCGCGGAGGTGTGCGGCGAGGCGGTCGTCCTCGACGATGAGTTGGATGCGGCGCCACCGCCAGTCCGGAAATGCGGAGAAGAGGTCGGCTAAGGCAGCGACCCACGCGTCTGCGCCGCCCGGCAGGTGCGCACGCCGGACTGACGCATCGACGAACGAGCGGATCGCGTCCAGGTCGTGCCGGTTGCAGGCGTCGAGGTAGTCGCCGAACCACTCACGCATCTGCCACGGCTCCACCGTCTCATTATCCGTGGGATTCGACGGGCGGGTCTGGGCGATCCCGCCGACGACAGCGACGAGAGCCCGGCGCCGTGCGCACAAGAAGCGAAAGACGCGGTCTTCGTCCTCCTTCTGAACAACGAGCTTCTGGGGAATGCGATCGGTGTCGTATCCGCTAAATACCCTAGGGGGGTATGGTACGCGTGTGAATCGATCGGTACCTCCGCGCTGAGGCGGCCGTAGAAGAGGCCGGATAGACCCTGGCCGACAGCCACGTGTGAGCGTCCCCGCACGCAACGAAGGAGGCTCTGATGAGCCAGCACGATCACTCCCCGAACCCGGCGGGCCGCAACGGGCATGCTGGCGCAGCGACGGCCATGGCGCACGATCACGGGGCGACGGGCCACCCCGGTCACGACGATGCCCAGATGCCGGCAGCGGGGCACTCCGGGCCCGGGCATTCCGACCATGGCGGTCACGCTGGTCACGGCGATCACGTGGCCCGGTTCCGCCGACTGTTCTGGATCATGCTGGTCCTCGCGGTCCCGGTCGTCGGGTTCTCCATGATGTTCTCGATGCTGATCGGCTACCCGTTGCCGGACGCCGCATGGGTCGGATGGGTCTCCCCGGTCCTGGGCACGGTCATGTACGTGTGGGGTGGTGCCCCGCTCCTGACCGGTGCCGTCAGCGAGCTTCGCGCCCGCACACCCGGGATGATGCTGCTGATCGCCCTCGCGATCACGGTCGCGTTCGTCGCGTCCTGGGGTGCGAGTCTCGGGCTCCTGCACCACGAATTGGACTTCTGGTGGGAGCTGGCGCTGCTGATCGTCATCATGCTCCTGGGCCACTGGATCGAGATGCGCTCCCTCGCCCAAACCACCTCCGCACTGGACTCCCTCGCCGCCCTCCTGCCGGATGAGGCGGAAAAGGTCAGCGGCGACACCACCGTCACCGTCGCACCCGCCGACCTGCAGGTCGGTGACGTCGTGGTGGTCCGTCCCGGTGGGCGGGTGCCCGCGGACGGTCGGGTCGTGCAGGGCTCGGCCAGCATGGACGAGTCCATGATCACCGGAGAGTCCCGCCCGGTGCCCCGCAGCGACGGCGACCCGGTCGTCGCCGGGACCGTCGCCACCGACTCCGGGGTTCGGGTGGAGATCACCGCGGTCGGTGAGGACACCGCCCTCGCCGGGATCCAGAAGCTCGTCACCGAAGCGCAGAACTCTTCCTCCCGCGCACAGCGACTCGCGGACCGCGCCGCCGGTTGGCTGTTCTGGTTCGCGCTCGGCGCCGCCGCCGTCACTGCCATCGTGTGGACTGTCATGGGGCTACCCGATACAGCTATCGCGCGCACCATCACGGTGCTGGTGATCGCGTGCCCGCACGCACTCGGGTTGGCGATCCCGCTGGTGGTGTCCATCGCCACCGAACGCGCCGCCCGCGCCGGCGTGCTCGTCAAGGACCGGCTGGCGCTGGAGAGCATGCGGACCGTGGACACGGTCCTGTTCGACAAGACCGGCACACTCACCAAGGGCGCCCCCGCAGTGACCGCCATCGACCCCATCGACCGCACCGACCCCGACGAGCTGCTCGCTCTGGCAGCCGCCGCCGAGACCGACTCCGAGCATCCCCTGGCCCGTGCCATCGTCAACGCCGCCCACGAGAAGCAGCTCACCATCCCTCGCGCCACCGACTTCGAGTCTTCCCCCGCGGTCGGCGTCCGCGCCCTCGTGGACGGGCGCACCGTGCGGGTCGGCGGTCCCTACCTGCTCGAGCAGGAGGGGGTGAACGAGCTGCCCGTCGCGGACGAGTGGCGCGGAGAAGGCGCGATCATCCTGCACGTTCTGGTCGACGGGACGGTGGCGGGTGCGTTGCGGCTCGCGGACGAGATCCGCCCTGAATCGCGAGAGGCCGTGACCGCGTTGCAGGGACGGGGCGTGCAGGTGGTCATGATCACGGGGGACGCGGAAGCGGTTGCCGCGTCCGTGGCTGCCGAGCTCGGCATCGACCGGTACTTCGCCGGGGTCCGCCCCGAGGACAAGGCCTCCAGGGTCAAGCAGCTCCAGAACGAAGGCCGGAAGGTCGCGATGGTCGGCGACGGGGTGAACGATGCCCCCGCCCTCGCCCAGGCAGATGTCGGTATCGCGATCGGCGCGGGCACCGATGTTGCGATCGCCTCCGCCGGGGTGATTCTTGCCAGCGACGACCCCCGGTCGGTGGTCTCGGTGATCGAGCTGTCCCGGGCGAGCTACCGAAAGATGACGCAGAACCTGTGGTGGGCCGCGGGCTACAACCTCATCTCCGTACCGCTCGCGGCGGGGGTGCTCGCCCCGATCGGATTCGTGCTGCCGATGTCGGTGGGAGCGATCCTCATGTCGCTGTCCACGATCGTGGTCGCCCTCAACGCCCAATTGCTGAGGCGACTGGACCTCCGCCCAGACGCCCTCATCGGTCGCCGCTGAGCGGGTGCCCTCCCGTGGGAGGACGAGGGAGGTGACCGCTGCGATTGTCCGGGCGGATGAAGGGCGCGGCGCTAGGCTCCGGTCATGATCAGGTTCTCTGCCGGGTTCCCGGTGAGCCGCACCGCTCTGGCGGCGTGCGCCCTCACGGTCACCGCGGTGATCGCCGGGTGCGCTCCGGCAGAGCCCGCCGCCTCGACGCCCGAAACCACAACTCCGGCCATCGCCGTTTCCCCCGCCGCGACCACTTCGACCGTGACGGATGTCGAAACGTGCGAGGCATTCACTGACGTCTCGACCATCCTCCAGAACGCGGGGGTGGCCCTTTACGAGGGGCGCATGTCACAGAAGGAGTACGACGGCTGGATGCGACTCGCAACGCGGGTGCTCGACCGGGTTCCCACTCGGGGCGAGGGCGCCGTCAGCGAAGCCATTGCAGCGCTGAAAACGGAATACCCTCCCATTCCCTCGGGAACGTACGGTACAACCAGCTTCGGCAGCCCGGGGCCGAACACATCCTCCTCTCCTGTCGACGCCTGTGAGGCAGCCGGCTATCAGCTCTTCGCTGAGGGTTTCACGGGCGGATAGCGCCCACGAAGCGAGTAGGCCCCGCGGGGCTCAAACCCGCCTCGGACCCTTTTCCGTGCGGCCGGGAGGGGCAAAACCCGCGTGACTACGCGCCGAAGTGGGCTCTGACTTCGCTCGCCTGCTCTGGCGTGAGCAGCCACCGCTGATTTGGACGATGGTCTGGGTAGCGTTCGCGAAGGAAGCGCCGCACTCTTCGCCCTGGACCTTCGCCATCTTCGTGGCCGAGCTCCGCGGCAAGCTCGACAGGCGTGATCGAGCCGACGGATGGCAGCAGCCCAAGCACGACGGGATAGCCGAAGTCGTCATCCTCGAAGGTCACCCACACGGCTGCACCTATGGGAGTCGGCGCGGCTGGCGGGGGAGCGCCCAGTGGAAGAACCGGTAAAGCCCACGACAAGGCGTCGCCGCTCACGGATGGGACCAGGACCTGAAGCCGTCCTCGGAGCGCCGGATCCACATTGTTGATGACCGTTCCCCTATGAATCGACACCGCGCCAGCGTACGCGCACGGCCGCAGGCACGGAGCGAATCGGATCGTTGGTCGGACGGTGCGGAGCGTTACGGTGTGTCGCCTATCCCATGAGGGCCGCTTCGGGAAGGGGCAACGCGATATCCAGCTCGGGGCGGTAACGATGACGTATGGACACGATTGACGACGCCGACCCTTCCGTCGATTCATCAGAGCGGCACGTTGTTCCGTCTCCTCCGGAGCGGATTCGAAAGGCTCGGTCGATGGCGCGCGTGCCGGGCGCGAGGCGCCGCTTCGAGCCCGTCTATTCGTCCGCAGTCGCTGTAGGACGATTCTTCTTCGGCGGAATTCTTCAACTGCGGCCGACCGTTTCAGGGGCGGAGCGGATCCCTTCATCGGGTGCGGCCGTGTTGGCGATCACGCATTTCGGCTACATGGACTTCGCGTTGGTCGAGTGGGTCGCCTGGTTACGAACGCGGCGTCGGATCCGGTTCATGGTGACGAGGCGGGCGGCCGACAAACCCGTCATCGGCTCGCTTCTGCGCCAGATGCGGCACATTCCCGTGGAGATGGGAGCCGGTCGCGACGCGTACGCACACGCGGTCCGCGCCCTGCAAGATGGCGAGCTTGTCGGAGTATTCCCGGAGGCGGGAGTGAGCGCGTCGTTCACCGTGCGTGAACTCAAGACCGGCGCGGTGCGTATGGCCGCTGCCGCCGGTGTAACCGTGATCCCCGTCGTGGTCTGGGGTGGGCAGCTATTGCGAACCAAGAATCATCGAGCGCGGGTCCGGGAGGCCTTCAAAGCGCCGATCCGCGTCTCGGTGGGCGTCCCCATCGAGGTTGAGCCGTCGGACGATGCCGCGGAGAAGACAGCTGAGCTTCGTTCGCACCTGCAGGCCCTTCTCGAGGACGCACAGAGGACTTATCCGATGTCGGGGGCGGGCCAGTGGTGGCAACCAGCCCATCTCGGCGGCTCTGCACCCACCCCCGCCGCCGCCGCAGTCGCAGAAGCGGAGCGCCAGCGGCGAAGGTTGGCTGACCGCGGAGAGAGAACCAGCGACTGAGCCCTGACCATTTCGGCGAGAAGTGAAACCCCGCGATCCCAGTCCGGAGAGGGGATCGCGGCGGCATGAAGCGAGTGGGCCCCGTGGGGCTCGAACCCGCCTCGGACCCCTTCCCGGGTGGCTGGGAGAGGCGAAATCCGCGTGATTCCGCCTTTCTCGGGCGGTCAGCGATTTCCCAGAAACGGTGCGGTTTCAGCCGGATGTTGTCATTTTGTTGTCACGCGGCGTCGCCGTCGACCTCCGCGTATGCCAGAGTTGCTCGCCCCGTCGTCACGTTCAGGCGATGCCGGGGAGCAGCCACCGCCCCGCACGTGAGTCCACACCGAGGGGTACCCGTCCCGCTTCCACGGTTCCCAGCGGCGCCCTCACCGCGAGTGTCGCCGTCGGTCGCAGCCAGAGAGATGGTCGCGCTGACGTCAGACCGGATGCCCTGCAAGGCCGGCGGCTGCGGAAGTTCACCTCTGGACCCTTGCCCGATTGCCGATCCCTATCCCGGCGCTGCGCAAGCGGGACGGTTGGGTACGCGGGGAGCGCCGGATTCCGGTCCGCCAGGCAAGCTTGCTTGACTCAATGGCCGTCCGTCCGGATCAACCACGGCTCTCGTGAAATCCCTCCGCTTCCGCTGGGCTGTACGCCCGCGAAGAGAACAGCCGATGCGGATCAGGCGAACAGTTCGTCGAACGCGTCCGTGCGCACGCGAGGCGCCGTGACGGTCCGCTTGATCGCAGGCTCGGAGGTGACGGCGGCGGTGCTGACCGACTCCATGAGAGCGCTCGCGGGCTCGGTCAGGAATCTGCTGGGCTTGGCTGCGACGTGCTTGGCCAGGAACGCGGTGGGATGCGTGGGCAGCCGCGACGGCACGTACACGTCGAGAGCGTCGCGCGCACGGGTGATCGCGACATAGAAAAGACGCTCTTCCTCGGCGAGACCGGCGGGCGAGGTGAGCGCCATGTCCGAGGGCATCGCGCCGTCATTTGCGCGCAGGAGGTGCACCGTGTCCCATTCCAGGCCCTTCGCGGAGTGGATCGTCGACAGGGTCAGCCAGTCCTCGTCGAGATGCGGCTGCTTCGCCCAGTCACCGGCGACGTGCACCGGGTCGATCGCCTGCTCGCTCACGAAAGTGCGCAGATCACTCTGCTCAGCGGCGGCCTGCGTGATGCCATCGACTTCGGTCACCCGACGGTGCCAATCCGGGTAATGCGCGCGCAGCAGCGGATCCACCGCGGCTCGGCATGCCTCGACCAACTCTGGCACGGCGGTGGTGGAGTCGACGGCGCCAAGCAAAGACAGGGTCGACGCGAGCCCAGTGCGCGCCTTCGCCGGTGCCGCTGCGACAGCGTCGGCCGCGCGATCGACGCCCCCGTCCGCGAGTATCCCGGCAAGCCCGCGTGCACTCGCTTTGCCGATCGCGCGGTGCCGGGTGAGCAAGCGGTACCAAGACACCTCGTCCGCCGGATTGAGCACCACCCGGAAGCTCGCCAGCAGATCGCGCACGTGCGACGTCTCCAGGTAGCCGATTCCGCCGAACTTGTGGAACGGGATCCCTCGCACTTTGAGCTCGACCTCGAGTTGCGCGCTGTGGGATCCGGTGCGCATCAGCACGGCCTGCGAACGCAGTGGCGTGCCATCGACGTGGGCGGCGAGGATGCGGTCCGCGACTGTGCGGGCCTCGTCGTCGGCGTTGCGGCAGCTGACCAGCGTCGGTCGGGCGCCCGGCTGCGGACGGTCGGCGATAAGCCGCAGTTTCAGTTCGCCCGGGCGCACCTGGTTCGCGAGGTCGAGGATCGGTTGCGTGGAACGGAAGTTGCGTTCCAGGCGCACGAGCGTCGCGTCGGGGTGCTCGTCGACGAGTTCGAGCAGGTGCCCGGCGTTCGCGCCCCGGAACGCGTAGATCGCCTGTGCGTCGTCGCCGACGACCGTGAGCCCGCGGCCGTCGGGACTGAGCCCGCGCACGATGTCGACCTGAAGCTGGTTGACATCCTGGTATTCGTCGACGAGCACCCAGTCCCAGCGCGCCCGCAGCCGTGCTCCGACATCGGGATCAGCAACCAGCGCCCGCCAGGCGATGAGCAGATCATCCAGGTCAAGCAGGCCGCGCTCGCGCTTGCGGTCGCGGTAATGCCTCAACAGACCGGCGACCTGGTCGGCATGCTCGAGCGCCCAGGGAAACTTCTCTTCGATCACGGCGCGGGCCGGCGTCGCGGTGTTGATCGCGCGGGACGCGATGTCGGCGATGGTGCGTGTCGTGGGCAGACGCATCTCGGTGCCTTCGAGCCCGTGCTCTGCCCGCAGCAGATCGATCAGGTCGATGACGTCGTCAGGATCGATGACCGTGACGTCCTCCAGCCCCAGATGCTGCGCGTGCTCGGCGACGATGCGGTGCGCGACGGCATGAAACGTGCCGCCCGCAATGCGCTGCGCAGCCTGCGCGTCGCCGCACATTGCCGCGGCCCGAGACAGCATCGCCCCTGCTGCGCGCCTGGTGAACGTCAACAGCAGGATCCGCTCAGGGACAATCCCTGCCGCCAGCAGCCGCGCAACCCGTGCGGTGAGCACCCGGGTCTTCCCGGTGCCGGCCCCCGCCGCGACCACAAGCGGCCCATCGCCGTGCTCGACGGCCTCCAGCTGTGCCGGATCCAGCCCGACGAGCGCATCAATAACTGCCACGGAGGTGACGCTAACGAGACCCCCGGACACTCCGCCATCACGGCGAGTCTGCGGAGATGCGCAAGCGGGGCCGTCCGATCGGGCCGGAGCGGTATGTCAGGGGCGGGGTTCCCGCCCACTGAGCGGTCGCCCATCGTGACGCCATTCGTCGCGGAAGCCGATGGCTCACCGTGCGTGGCAGCGCCTTTAAACCGGACGTGGCGTTCGCCGAGACACCAATGGATGGCGACGCCTTCGCAGCCCTCCTGGACTCCGTCAACCACCCCGGCTGACTGGACAGCTCTGCGGCCGGCAGTGCGCAACGTCGCGTCCACCTGCGAGCACACAACGCTGGGCCGATCGATACGGATCCCCAACAGGCAACGTGGGGTGACCAATTCGCATCTGTCGCTGCGCTGCAGTCACGCGGACGGAGCTCACGCGTGGCTGGCTAACTCAGAGGCGCCATCCAGCGCGGTCCGTGCAATTTGAGCACCACCGCTTTGACTTCCCGTATCGTGCGGCCGACATACCGGTGGAGGACCGCTTCGTGGGCTTCATCTTGCGGGAAGTGCGGCCGCCCGCGCCCGCCTACTACCACCTGCCTGTAGCTCTCTCCAAGGGTGCTGAGCACCGCATCGACACCCTCAATGCTCACCTCCTCGCCGCGGGAAGCAAGCATTCTTACAACTTGCCCGTCCGTCGCCCCTGCTTCGTGGAGCTCCAGCATGTGGGCAGTGGATACACTCCATCCGTCATGGAGCGCGGAGGCGATTGCGCGCGCCTGCACCGGGGTAGCGACTGCAAGATATGTGGACAAGTCGTCTATCATGGCGCGCTTTGTTCTAAGCGGAACAAGAACGCTCTTCAGGAACGCGGGCACCCAAGACGGGCGCAGAACGTCGTTGGAGAGGAAGGAGTCGACCGAGCGCGAGGCCTTGATGGCTTGCTCGAGCGTCGGCCAATCCACCATGAGCGGCGAGGTGAACGCGGCCAATGAGTCTTCTAGCAGTCGCGCTGTGAGGAGTCTGGCCGGGAGGTCGCCGCTTTCGGGCGTGATTCTTGCCGGTTGTAATGTCCCGGGCTCAAGACTCGTCGCGATTTTCACACGGGCGAGCGTCGACGGTATCGCCTCGGAGGCGTTGAGGATGAAGTACGCCAAGTCACGTCGGTCCTCGATCTCGACGCCGGCAACGTCGAGGATCCGTCGGTCACGCAGTAGGGATTTCAGCCCTTGGTCCGCACCGATCTCCCGCGTGTATTGAAAGACATTCTCGAAGGTGGCTGGCACGCGGCGATCGGCGGCCAGCGCGGGCCACGCGGCTTTTGGGACGCTCGTGAGCGACTGAACAGTGGCGCCTGGTGCATCGTCGACGAGGCGCGATATCAGGTCGTGATCCGTCGTAGTGACCGCGTTTAGAACCGCGATAAAGTTCGCCTGGTCTGCGACGACTTTGATGACCGACGGGTCGTGCTCTGAGACCGAGAGATACTCTCCGAGGTTGGCAAGAGCGTGGGTATAGGCGGCCGGGTTTAAAGCGAGAGTGTCGAGTCCGACGACGCCGGACGGCTGAACTGTTCGCAGGTTCGCGTGTGTGATGGGGTAGAGCTTGAGATCCACTGCCACCGCTCGGGCAGTCTCGTTGAGCTCGGAAAGTGAGGGGATCTTTGCTCCGGTGGCGGCGAACACACCAAGTACCCGCTGCGCCATTGTCGGCGATGTCGGCGAGGTTACTGCCGACATCTCCTGATAGTGGTCGCTGAGGATCCGACCGACGGCCGAATCAACGCTTACTGCCGATGCTGGGAGCGCCGTCAGCACGCTGTCGACAATTGCGAGGCGCTGACCATCCTGTATCGACGCTGCGGAGGCTGCGTACTGGAGTGCGCTTGGCCAGTGGGCGACAAGTGCGGCAAGAAGTTCGGCCGGTGCTGCGCCTTGGGCCATATAGGCGTCGAGGAACTCGTCTCGCTGTGCTCCAGCTTGAGCGAGCATCTGAGCAACGGTGTCGGCAGCCTGCGGGCGTTCGCGAAGCAGGTAGTCGAGGATGCTCGCGTTCAGGATGCTCGGGTCACTGAAGATGTCGGCACTGTCGTTGGTCCGCGCGCCCTGTTCCCTCAGGATCTGGCGAACGTCTTTGCGGGTGAGTTCGAACGAAGCGTCCGCTTGACCGGGTTCGACGTACCGGTAGATGTAGTCGCGAGCTCGCGGTCCGAGATGTGTGCCGTAGTAGCTGGACGCGTAGGACGGGAAGTGGGAGTCGACGTAGCCGTGGCGCACAAGATCCCTGGCGAGCTCGGAGGTGAGCACGACGCGTACCAGCATGTCGAACGACAGCCGATCCGGGTCTACGTCGCGGAGGGCGCTCAACCTCTGCTTTTCACCATCGCTCAGATCGAGCTTGTCGGATGGGACGGTGAGGTCAGCGCGTCGGCAAAGCTGCTCCCAGGAGTGGTGGCGGAGGAACTCGACCGCGTGCTCCAGTTCCGCGAGTGTGGAATTGAATTCCTTCGTGTCGACTTTCTCCCAGTCGTCAGGGTCGATGCTCTCGCCGAGTTGGCGTGCCAGCATCTCAGCAGAGAATCGGATACTGATCGGGGCAGAAGAGCGCGACATCGTGAACTCGATACCGTCACTCGCCGCGATCTCCGCCCAGCTTCCGGGCTGCGTCAGGTCCGGGAGGTCTGCTGGAAGGCTCACCCGATACGGCGCTGGAGTGGCGGCCTGCAAGTCATCGCGGAGAACGTCGAGGCGGTCGGCGAGCGTGCTGGCCCGCGAGCGTCTGCGTGCCTCAATCTGGTCATCACGACGGCGACTGACAAGCGCGGGAACGGCGGTCTCCGTCAGGTTCGTCGTCACGAGCGTTCGCCACATTCGGTAGAGGCGGTCAAGGCTGCTTGCCTTGTGGCGGATGAGTTCGAAATCAGTGAGGTGAGTGTTCTTGAAGAGAACCATCGCGAAGACGAGGTCGTCGGTGATGCCTGGGATCCGGCTCTTGGGCACAACGAGTTGCTGACGGTAGACCTCGAATTCATTGCGGATGTTGTGAATAAGCCGCATGTCGGCCACGTGTCTCGCAGCGAGCCGGATGAGGGAAGGTGAGATCTTGAACTGCCCGCTCTTCATCGCATTGCTCATCAGGTCTCGTGCGTTGTCGGCGCTGACAAAAGGTACGACCGGAATGATGACGTCGAAGAACTTGGTGCGATTCGCCCGAATTGCTGCGCCCTGGGCGTGATCCGCGGTGCGCATCTGCTTCTCGGCGGCAGGAGCGGCTTCCCCTATCTGTTCGAAGACGCTGTCACGTATTGCATAGACGAACTTGACTGGATGGGGCAACTGGGTGGCACTGTTGAGCAGGTTATTTAGTGCCCGGAGTGCATCGAAGATTTCGACATCCTCAAAACGGTCGATATCTTCGATGACCACTATGTCGCGCCCCGTGACCTGGAAGACATAGACGATCTCGTCCAGGTAGTCATCGAAGTAGGTTCGCGACTCCTTACTCAGGGTGACAGTGGCATTGGCCGTGCTGACCGAAGCGGTGACGGAAGGACGTGATCGCACGACCAGTACGACGAGCCAAGCGGCTCCGACGAAAAGCGCGGCGCTCACCGCATAAGCAAGAACATGTCGCCACACACCATCGAAGGTGTCGATGATGAACGAATGGAACACGCCGAGCAAGGCGACGATGAGCCAGATACTCAGGCCCGCCGCAAACGCCCATACCCAGTCCCACGTGCGGTCCGGTACTGATGTTCGGCGGTACCGAGACTGCGGCACCTGCTCGGGAAGCGTCGTGTAAAGGAGCTGCTTGACGATCTCCTTCTGAATCCGATTGGTCCTTGACTCGGCGTCGTCGTCAGAGCCTTGAGAATCGTCACGCGGCCTCTGGCCGTCACCGGAGTCCGGGACGATAGTCGATAGTGATAGCCGGACGATCCTGGATGCGAATTCCTGATCGGACCTGAGCCGTTCGAGCACACTACTCTTGCCCGTGCCATACGCGCCGGTGAGGGCGATATTCGTCACCGCCTCCTCCCGAAGCGCCCTACTCAGCAGGTCGAAGTAGAGCTGGTGGCGAGAGGTGCTGTAAACGGGGGCAAGGCTCGTGAGGCGCAACTTCGCGCCCGGGCCAGCATTCTCGTCTTTCACGGCGCGGATGAGATTGTCGGGCATGCGGTCATCGTATTGACGATCACCGACGGCGAAACGAATTGACAGGCCCCGGACGCCGCAATCGACTACAGGTGCCGGGCGACGGGCCGGTGAAGTGAGTAGTGGCACGATTCCTAATTGTTGCTTCGGGCAGCTTGCCGGGACTTCGAAGCCTTTGCGCAGCGTCAACGCGAGTCGGCCTCGTAGCGATCCGGGATCCGTCTATGGCGCGTAGGTCACGTGTCGCATATCGGAGCCAACACGGTCGCGTCCCCGTCGTCGTGGGGAGGCCAAACCAGGGCCGATCGCCGACTTGATGGCACTCTTACCTTCGCCCGCTGAGGTGCCGGGTTGCAGCCGCATTCCCGGTGGGGAGCCTGTTGACTCCGCTGGGCACATCAGTATGCAGACAACGGCGCCACAATCAGTTCGGAAAGAGCGCCGGCCGCGCGGAAGACGGTCCTCCGTCGAGCCGCTTCTCGACTGTCGTCGGCTCGCTCGACGTGAATGGTGCGCATCGGTTGGCAGTTCTTTTTTCCGGCCGTGCACCGATGCTACGTGCGCCCGCTGACACCGTCGCCGAAGATCTGACTGCTGCGGGCGGGCTACCTAGGCGAGGAGCCTCTGCCCGCGACGAACCTCATACCGACCCGACTCGGGGAGATACCCCGTCTTCGCGAACCTCATCACTCGTGCCCATTGTTCGTCCGCACGATCAACGCCCCAGTCCTCAGCCGACTTTGTCCGGTCGATAGGGGTCGTCCACTCGGATACGGGGTCGACAGCACGCATATTGGTCTCGCCGTTGAAGCCACTCAACACCTCCACGTGGCTTGCGATGTCTCCGGTGAGGTATTTGAAACCGCGCGCAACATCATCGTCGACCTGCTGGCTCGACTCGACGAAGACGTTCGGGAACAGGCGGCCAGCAATGGTGTACCCGACGAGGTGAGTCTCGCCGTCAACTGTGATCTGGCCGACTACCACTCGAGCGTCTCCATTCGGCACACGTGAATCCAGCCACGAGAACGCTTCAGTCAGTTCCTCGGGCTCCTCCGGGTGGAGCCGACCCGATACGGAGGGCTGGGTCTTGAGCGGGAAACCGGTCCACTCGCCCCGCTCGTTACGGTGGACGATCTGAGGGGCAACGGTCGCGAACGCTCGGAGCACGCTGAGCATTGTGCCAACGACTTCCTTGCCCCGAAGCCGAGCTTCGAAAAAGGGTCGCAGTGCGCGAGTGCCGGGGCGGAGTTTGGCGTCAGCGGTCGCGGGCACGTCATCCCAGTCGACGTAAAGCCGGAGGCCATGCAGCCCACCGATGAGGGCACCCGTAGCGTCGGAGGGGCGGACGATGTGAAGCACGTGCTGCGCGACGTTCCGCACATATTTGATGGCGTCGATGAACTCGCCGTCCGAGGTACCTGAGAGTACGGAGCGGTAGGTCGCCTGGTCGGCGATGGTGCCTCCAAGGCGCTCGTTCAACGTCTGCGTTGCAGAGAGGAAGGTGCGGACCTCGCTACCCAGCGAATCGACGTCCGCGGTCGTCGCGGTCTTGGTATAGAACGCCGAAGCGGCGACCTGGACATCGCGCATCAGCTCTTTCAAGACAGCGGCCTCATCAGCCGTCAGCGAGACAGTGGTAGTAGGGGCTTGGCTCATGCCGCGATGATAGCCGCGTCCTGGACCGCGCCGGCCGCACGTAAGCCGGTCCTGCTACGCGCACCCGGAGCCGTCACGCGGCGGTCTCTGCGGAGGTCATGACGCAAGGGACGAAGCGATGCTCGCAAGACCCGCCCGGGTCGATGCCCGATGCGGCCGCCTCATACGCACGGTCGAAGACAGCGCGGATTGAGTGTCGGCAGAGAACGGCGGTCGCGGATAGGAACGACGACCCAGCGCCCGGGGGAAGTGACCAAACAGCGATGCACGCAGGCACTTTCTGTGGGTCCTACGGATCTTGCGCGTCGGCTGATCGCGTGTGTAAACCATGTTGCATGGCCAGATCGAAGCGGCGGAGCGAGGATGGCAGGGCCAAGGCGCACGCTCGTCAGCGCGAGCGGAATGAGAGGGCTGCCGCCGAGCGGGCCGTTCTCGCGGCCCGACAGGCCGCCTCGCAACGTCTCGACGGCAGCACGACCTCAGGTCTGCAGCGACTGGGCGAACTGTCGACCAGGCTCGAACGGCTTCATTCCGAGGAGAGCGACATCCTCCGTGAACGCGATCAGCTGATCGAAGACCTGCGCCTTCTCGACACGTCTTGGAACCTCATCGCTCTTCGCAGCGGCGTCAGTCGCCAAGCACTGAGCAAGCGCGTCCGGTGAGATTCCCAGGACATCGCGTTGCATGTCGAGACCGGACCAGAGGCTGCAGCCGGCGATGCCGCGCGGCCTCGACGAGCTGAGCCTCGAAAAAGCTCCGGGGGGGCGATGACGTCAGCGACGGTCGTCCGCCTCTCTCCCGTTAAGACGGATACCTGCCATGGTCGCCGTCGCCCCTCGGTCATACACTCGGTGCATGGCGCTGGACCTCAACGAATACATCGAAGCGGGCTACGCACTGACGCCCGCCGAACGTCTCGAGGCTGCCCGCGCCTTGCAACTCAGCGTCGACCAAGACACGGATGAGCGCCAGCCCGAGATCGACGCCGCGTGGGAAGACGAGATCGACCGTCGTCTGGATGACGTCAAACGGGGAGAAGCCGTTCTCGTCGATGGTCGCGAAGGTCTGGCTGCGATCCGGGACGAACTGGCAGCGCGCGTTCGGTGACCTTCCGGTGGCGTGAGCACGAAGCTGCCCACGCGGAACTCCGCGAAGCCATCCTCTTCCTCGAAGATCAGCGCGAAGGCTGGGGCGAGCGCTTCGCCGAAGCCGTCGAGGCAGCGATCAACAGCATCCTCGACTCACCCCATAGTTGGGGCCTTCATCGCGGGCGCCCTCGCGTGCCACCGGTGCGGTCGCGAAGCGTTGCAGGTTTCCGGTACGACATCAAATACGTCGTCATCGAGGACGAGGTGATCGTCCTGGCCTACGCGCACGAGCGACGCAAACCCAACTATTGGTCCGAGCGGCTCTGACTGGTGAGCGAAAGGGAGACCATCCACGGCGTGCCCATCACCGACGCGCAGATTGCGGCGTGGGCGATCGAGGGCTGCGGCTGGGTACGACGTCGAGGAGCTGAAGCGACGCGGGCGCGGGCGACCGGGGCCGAACTCCTCGGCAGAGGCGGATCAATAGGAACCGGGAGCCGGTCGCTCCTATCCACAGGCCCGAAGCTGCCCTCCACAGTTGCCGGAGTTCGGCGCAGGATGCATCATGCGCAGCGCGGCGTAACGCCGCGCACCGATGCAAAGACCACGGGAGCCAGCATGGGCAGCATCCACTCCTACACGGCAGCCTCGGGCAAGCGCGTCTACCGGATCAGCTATCGAAAGCCTGACGGGAGCCAGGCCACGCTGCGCGGGTTCCGGACGAAGTTCGACGCGGAGATTCGTCTGGCCGAGGTGGAGATCTCGAAGAACCGTGGGACGTTCGTCGATCCATCCGACGCGCGCATCCTCGTCGGCGACCTGGGTGAGGACTGGGTCGCATCGCGTCGGGCGGATCTCAAGCCGTCGACCTTCCGTACGGTCGAGTCTGCGTGGCGCATTCACGTCCGTCCGAAGTGGGGCGCCCGGGCGGTGGGCGGGATCCGCCACTCCGAGATCCAGATGTGGATCGCCGGGCTCTCGACCACCCACAGCGCAACCTCGGTGCGTCGCGTCCACGAGATCCTCTCCGGCATCCTCGAGGTGGCTGTAAGAGACCGCCGGATCTCCGCCAACCCCGCTCGCGGAGTCAAGCTCCCGCGCAAGAAGTCGAAGCCCCGCGCCTACCTCAGCCATGAACAGGTCGCCCAACTCGCCGCCGGGGCCGCTCGCCCCGAACTCATCGTCTTCCTCGCCTATACCGGTCTGCGCTGGGGCGAGGCGACCGGGCTGCGGGTGAAGCACGTCGACGTCAAGCGCCGCCGCGTGAGTGTCGAGGAGAATGCGGTCGAGGTCGGCAGCTGCATCGAGGTCGGCACGCCGAAGACCCATGAGAAGCGCCAGGTCCCGTATCCCGCTTTCTTCGCCGAAACTATGCAGCGTCTCGTCGCCGGCAAGGGGCGGGAAGCGCTCGTCTTCGGTGAAGGACGAATCCACGTCCGCCGGCCGAAGGCGACGACCGGATGGTTCAACAGCGCGGTCTGCCGCGCGCAGGAGACGTCAGCCGCCGCCATCGAGGCTGCAGTGGATGCGGGGGAGGAACCGCCACGCCCATTCCCGCGGGTCACGCCGCATGACTTGCGGCACACCGCCGCGTCGCTCGCGATCTCTGCCGGCGCCAATGTGAAGGCCGTGCAGCGGATGCTGGGCCACGCCTCCGCCGCGATGACGCTCGACACCTACGCCGACTTGTTCGACGACGATCTCGACGCTGTCTCGGCGGCCTTGGACGAAGCGGCGGGCGCCTCAGGTGTTGTCGATCTGTTGCGAGGTGACGGGCATTAGGAAGTCGAGCGAGGAGGTTGCTCCGATGCACTCACTCGCGAAGGCGGTCATGGGTCGTGGCGGAAACACCTACCCGTCGAAAGCTTGTGGCTCGTTGTACTGGGTGTGCGGGCCGAGTGCCTCTACGAGCGCTTCCGGGCATTCGATCCGTTCCTGGATGCGCCTAAGGTCCCCGATGGTGTCGGCGATGAAGCCGACCTCCATGCTGTAGCACGTGTAGACCGAGGTGGGTCGAAGGTCGAGCCAGTCTCGCTGGCCGTCATCGCCGGACGCAAGGCCGGAGTGGAAGAGCAGATTGAACGTCAGCGTCTCATCGGCGGAGTCATCAGATACCTCTTCCGTCGCGTCGAAGTACACCACCCCGGGTTCCGTCGGGTCCAGGTCAGCTGGGGCGTCACCGCCATCCCAATGCACAGCCACGTCAGCGAGTTCATCGATGAACCGTTGCGGGTTCCACCCTTGGTAGCCCGCGTTCCGGATGTTGTAAACGATTCCTTCCTGACCGTCGAGCTGTCGCCACAGCTGCGAGTCCATCGGCACCGGCGCGCACCCGGCGGCCACAACCGCCATGGGTGTAGCGATGCCCACGGCAAGAACGAGGCGAAGACCTCGACCCATCAATCGCGCTCCCTTTCACGGCCACGCGCCCGCTCAACTACGGCGTAGAGTGCCAAGCTCTTTCCCTTCCTCGTCGAGGAGCACCAGCTCGTCTCCGCGTACCTGGGCGGAACGGGCGAGAGCCAGCCACTGGTCATGTTCCTCGAGACACATCACGAGGGTCGTGTGGACCTCTTCGAATGTTGCGGTACCGTCGCCCTCGTCCTGCCAGCGGCCACCGAACCCGTTGCAGCCGTCATAGCCACCGAACTGCCCGCCGACACGCAGCTCGACATGCGGCTCGCGGTCATCGCTGCTACCCCACCTGCCCGCCGCATCCCCCGGAGGTGCGCAGGCGGTGAGCGCGAGCACGCTGGCTACGACAAGTGCAGCGACGGCGCGGCGGGGCAAACTCGAAGGCCTGGCTGCGGGCACACGCCCATCATGATTCATTCACGGAGCCGTGTGAACAAGGCGAACCGAAATCGATCGACTACGGGATTGCGAAGTCCTAGGGCGCGGACGGCAAGTGGATCAGCTTGTCGTCACCGTCGGCGAGCTCGGTGAAGCCGAGACCACGCCCCCGGAGGTAGTCGGCTGCTGCGCGCGCCGCGTCGGAACCAGCGTGGGGAACAACTCGCGTGCTGGTCAGGTTCAAGGTCTGCGCAGGCATCTCAGTCCGGTAGCCAGGAGGATGGGTCGACACTTCATCCATCAGGTGGATGCCGCGTAGATCTGTCGAGGTGAGACAGGCGCCTGCCGAGTAGCCGGCGTAGTCGAGGTGCGGAGAGCGGGCGAGCGCATCCCCCAGTCGTGCTTCTGTCGCCGCTCGCGCGAGCACGAACGCGTTTCCCCCTACTACCCAGAGCAGATCGGCGGACGCGAGACGCTTCCTCAGCGAACTCTCTTCGCCGTCCCAATAGTCCCGGAGGTCGAGTTCCTCGCTGCGATACCCGAGTCGAGCCAGGTCGTCGACCTCCCGATCCCAGCTCAGCAGGCGCTCTTCGTACTCGTCCAGCGCATTCATCACGATGAGGGCGCGACCGTCGACACGTCGCAGAGCTTCCGCGCGCGGCCCGAATCGGTAGGCGCTGAGATAGATCCGCACGCGCTAACGCTAGCGATTCGCTGATCCCGCAAACACCTGGATACGATGGTTGTCGGGACGGTTCTGGCCCGACCGTCGAGGGCGACTCCCGTCGTCGCGACGGTCAGCGGTCGAGGCGCTCACGGCTCCGACAGGTCGGCAACTTCAGACATCACACGAGCCTCATAGACAGCGAACTGCGCCCCATGGCTGGCGGAGAAAGCTCCGCGGGTGTTGTCAAATTGTTGTCACGCGGCCATTTTGGCTAGGTTCCGAGATCCGGGATCCCAGTCGGGAGTAGAGAGCGAGGGTGTTCAAACACGGTGGGCCCCGTGGGGCTCGAACCCACGACCCGCGGATTAAAAGTCCGATGCTCTACCGACTGAGCTAGAGGCCCGCAGCATCCAGCCTACCGGCCCGGCGACGAGCAAAACTCAGGATGAATCGACGTCGGGCGGAGGGTTCGACCCAGTAACACCTGGTTCTCCTGAATTCAGCAGGGGCCGCGCGTGACTTTCCCGCCAGCGGCAATCCGCCGGGCGTTCGGCAGCGAACAAGCCATAGCGCAAGAGCGGCCGAATGTGGGGGGGATTGAGGCATGCTGGTGCACATGGTCATCGACGGCGCGGACGTCCCGGAGGACGCTGGCCACACCGTCGACCATGTCGCCGACCTGCTGGTGCGCATCGCCGCCCGCGACCAGGCCGCCTTCGCCGAACTGTACGACATGCTGTCCGCCCGCGTGTTCGGTCTCATCCTGCGTGTGCTGGTGAACCGCTCCCACAGCGAAGAGGTGCTGCAGGAGGTCTTCCTCGAGGTGTGGCAATCCGCCGCCAAGTTCGCTCCGAACAAAGGTCAGGGGAGGTCGTGGTTGCTGACGATCGCACATCGACGAGCCGTTGACCGCGTGCGGTCCGCGCAGGCGAGCAGCGATCGTGACGTGCGTGCGGGCTTCCGCGATCTGGAGGCGCCGCGCGACGACGTTGCCGAGAGCGTCGAAATGCGGATCGAGGGCCAGCGGGTCGTCGGCGCCCTCGCCACCCTGCCGGAGGCGCAACGCGAGGCGCTCACGCTCGCATACTTCGGCGGATACAGCCAGAGTGAGATCGCGGCGCTCGTCGGAGCACCGCTGGGAACGATCAAGACCAGGATGCGCGACGGGCTGTCGCGGCTCCGCACCGAGATGGGGGTGAGCGCATGAACGAGAAAGACTTCGCCGAACTGTCGGCCGCGGCCGCCCTCGGTGCGCTGGCGCCCGACGAGCAGCGAGCCTTCGAGGCCGAACTCGCGCTGTATCCCGAGCGCGAGGCGATCCTCCGCGACGACCTGGATGCTGCATCCCGGCTCGCCGCGCTGGCGCCCCCGGTCGCGCCTCCGCCCGCCATCCGTGACGCGTTGCTCGCCCGCATTGCGGCCGAGTCGGTGGTGGGGGATGGACCCGACTCCCCTCGAACGGCCGGTAGGGATTCCGGTGACGGTCCCGAGGCCCGCTCAACGGCCGCGGCCGATCCTGCAGCCGGTCCCGCACAGCCGGGAGCCGGCGCGTCCTTCCCCTCGGCCAATGGGGCGTTGCGCGGTCCGCGTCGCTGGTTCGTCCTCGCCGCATCCGTCGTTCTGCTTCTGGCCGTGGGATTCGGCGCGGTCACCATCGGTCAGCAGCTGAACCCCTCGCCCGCGGTCATGGCGCTGCGGGAGATCCAGCAGGCTCCGGATGCGTCGTCGGCGAGCATCGAGATGGACGGTGTCGAGGCGACCGCGCACTGGTCGGGCGAGCTCGGCCAGGCGGTGCTGGTGTCGGATGGGCTCCCGGAACTCGCCGACGATGAGACGTTCGAGCTGTGGTTCGTGCGCGAGGACGGGGCGATCCCGGCGGGTACGTTCGCCGCGGACGGGGGAGAGGCCACCGCGCTCCTCACCGCCGAGATGCAGGCGGGCGATGTGATCGCCGTGACCGTCGAGCCGGCCGGCGGCTCGCCAACCGGGGCGCCGTCCGGGGATCCGCTGATCGCCATCCCCACCGCTTGAGCTTGAGCGCTCGCGGGGCTCTCCGTGACGCCCGCGGGTAGCCTGGAATCATGAGCGATCAGCCCCGCGACTTTCACAAGCCGGTGCGCCGACCCGCTGAGCTGTTCGACCGGCTCTTCGCGGCCGCGGACCCCGCCGAGGTCTCGCGCGTCGCGCACAGCACGGCGCAGGCGTTGCTCTCGCGAGTGCGCGAGGACCCCTCGGCCGACGTTGTCTCGCGCCTCGTGACCTTCACCGAC
Organism: Microbacterium sp. Z10_103; assembly: GCF_058310455.1. Taxonomy (NCBI): domain Bacteria; kingdom Bacillati; phylum Actinomycetota; class Actinomycetes; order Micrococcales; family Microbacteriaceae; genus Microbacterium; species Microbacterium sp. Z10_103. The sequence continues at coordinate 2,094,835 of NZ_JBZEGK010000001.1, read as the reverse complement.
GAGCACGGGATCGACGACATCGCAGAGCTGTGGTCGCGCTCGCCGGCTCGCTCCCTCCCGGGTGCGCTGTGGCGCCTGTACCTGCTGCAGCTGATGATCCACGACGATCCGCAGACCGCGGCGCTGCTGTACGAGCGGGGGCGCAGCGAGATCCTCTCCGTCGACCCGGTGGTCGCCGGCGCGCCGACGCCAGCCAGCCCGGACGAGCTGGTGGCCCTCATCGACATGATCCTGCGCGGGCTTTTCGAGGGCGACTTCGCCGTCGCGCTCGAGCGGGCCGCGGCGTTCTGCCGCGTGCAGGCGTCGGGGGCGACGCACCTGGCCGACGACTACGAGCTGACCGAATCCGACCGGGCATCTGCCCTGACGACTCGCGCGCTCCGGCTGTCGACCTACGCGTCCGATCTCGCGGCGTGCGCCGTCCTGTGGCGACGCGAATCGCTGGCCTGACGCACCCGCTGGCCTCACGCATCCGCTGGCTGCGCCGCATCCGCTCGTTCGCGAGAAACGACGATCGGGCTGAGAAACGGTGCGACGCGTCGTTTCTCGTCCGGATCGTCGTTTCTCGCGGATCGCGCGGTAAGCGCGCCGGAAAAAGTAAGTGCCGGGCCGCAGAACGCCTCTCGGCGCGAGGCCGCTCTCGGCGGCAAAAGATGGAGCCCGGGGTTACTGCGGCCCGGCTGTAAGAGTCTAACGTCATCGTGCGCGCGTTATTCCACCCGCTTAGGCTCAGAGCATGGCATGGCGTTACGCACTCGTGATCGATCCCGCCGCCGCGGGCGACCCGCGCACCGACTTCTCCGACACCTTCACCGAGATCGACCCGGCAGCTCCCGCCCTGAGCGTGGGGGAGTTGTCGACCCAGCGCGGTGACGGCATCTTCGAGTCGATCGGCGTCGTGGACAAGCATCCGCAGGAGGTGGAGGCGCACCTCGAGCGCCTGGCGTACTCCGCCGGACTCTGCGACCTGCCCGCCCCGCACACCGAGCAGTGGCGTCAGGCGATCGCCCGGGTGGCGGATGCTGCGGAACCGGGCGAGAGCGTCATCAAGCTCATCCTCAGCCGCGGTGTGGAGCACGGTCCGGCGCCGACGGCCTGGGTGACGCTCGCCCCTGCGCCGGACAGCACTTCTGCCCGCGAGGACGGCGTCCGGGTCGTGACCCTCGACCGAGGCCTCGACAGCGGCGCGCCCGGGCGGGCGCCGTGGCTGCTCCTCGGCGCGAAGACCCTGTCGTACGCGGTGAACATGGCCGCGATCCGTGAGGCCCGCCGCCGCGGGGCGGATGACGCGATCTTCGTCACGAGCGACGGCCTGGTGCTGGAAGGCCCCACCTCCTCGGTGCTGTTGCGCTTCGGCGACCGATTCGTGACGCCCGAGCCCGGCGCGGGAATCCTCCACGGCACCACCCAGGTGAGCCTGTTCGACTACCTGACTGACCACGGTTACGAGGTGGCGTACGAGCCGGTCCCCGTCGAGGCGCTCGGGCAGGTGGATGCGGCGTGGCTGGTCTCCAGCATCCGCCTCGCCGCCCCGATCACAGCCGTCGACGCCCGGTCACTCCCGAGCGATCGGGTCTTCACCGCCTCGCTGAACCGCTACCTGCTCTCCCCGCGCGACTGAGGCGCCGGCGCGCGGCTCAGCCGAAGCGGCCGGAGACGTAGTCCTCAGTCGCCTGGACCGACGGGGTGGTGAAGATCGTCGAGGTGTCGTCGTACTCGATGAGCTTGCCGGGCTTGCCGGTGCCGGCGATGTTGAAGAACGCCGTCCGGTCGGACACGCGCGAGGCCTGCTGCATGTTGTGGGTCACGATCACGACCGTGTACTCGTTCTTCAGCTCCGCGATGAGTTCCTCGATCGCGTAGGTCGAGATCGGGTCGAGGGCCGAGCACGGCTCATCCATGAGGATGACCTGCGGCGAGACGGCGATGGCGCGCGCGATGCACAGACGCTGCTGCTGCCCCCCGGACAGGCCGGAGCCCGGCCGGTCGAGGCGGTCCTTGACCTCTTTCCACAGGTTCGCGCCCTGCAGGGAACGCTCGACGAGGTCGTCCGCGTCCGACTTCGAGATGCGGCGGTTGTTGAGCTTCACGCCGGCCAGGACGTTCTCGCGGATCGACATGGTGGGGAACGGGTTGGGGCGCTGGAAGACCATGCCCACCTGACGCCGGACGAGGACCGGGTCGACGTTCGGCGCGTACAGGTCGTCACCGTCGAGGAGTACCGAGCCCTCGACGCGCGCGCCGGGGATGACCTCGTGCATGCGGTTGAGCGTTCGCAGGAACGTGGACTTGCCGCAGCCGGACGGTCCGATGAACGCGGTGACGCTGCGTGGTTCGATATTGAGAGCGACCCCTTCCACGGCCAGGAAGTCGCCGTAGTAGACGTTCAGATCGCTGACTTCGATGCTCTTGGACACTTCTGTCTTCTTCCGATTTTCGAGGTCGGCCGCGTTCAGCGGCCGGACTTGGGTGCGAACAGTCGCGCGATGAGGCGCGCGGTGAGGTTCAGCAGCATGACGATGACGATGAGGGTGAGCGCAGCCGCCCAGGCGCGACCGATGTAGGCCTCGGCCGGGATTCCCTGGTTCATGTACTGCGTGTAGGTGAAGACCGGCAGGGTCTGCATGCGGCCGTCGAACAGGTCGTAGTTCATGGAGGAGGTGAAGCCTGCGGTGATGAGCAGCGGAGCGGTCTCGCCGATGACGCGCGAGATCGACAGCATGATTCCCGTGGTGATCCCGGCGATGGCGGTGGGGAGCACGACCTTGGCGATCGTGAGCCACTTGGGTACCCCGAGCGCGTAGGCGGCTTCGCGCAGCTCATTCGGGACGAGCCGCAGCATCTCCTCGGTCGAGCGGACGACCACAGGGATCATCAGCACGGCCAGAGCCACCGAACCGATGATGCCCAGGCGCACCCCCGGGCCGAGGAACAGCGCGAACAGGGCGTAGGCGAACAGGCCGGCGACGATCGACGGGATGCCGGTCATGACGTCGACGAGGAACGTGATGCCGCGGGCGAGGCGGTTGTCCTGGCCGTATTCGATGAGGTAGATCGCCGTGAACAGGCCGATGGGAATCGAGATGATGGATGCGGCGAGCGTGATCACGAGCGTGCCGACGATGGCGTGCAGGGCGCCGCCGCCCTCGCCGACGACGTTGCGCATCGACGAGGAGAAGAACTCGCCGCTCCAGTGGGGCGCCCCCAGGGTGACCACCGTGAACGCGACCGAGATGAGCGGAACCATGGCGATCGCGAACGCGACCGTGACGACCCCGGTGACGAGACGGTCCACGGCCTTGCGGTTGCCCTCGACGATGGCCGAGATCGTGAAGATGAGCACGAGGTAGAGGACGGCGCTGACGACCGCCCACCCGGCGAGGTTGAACCCCGTCTCGGAGGAGACCGCCATCACGGCGAAGACGGCGGCGGATGCGGCGAACGCTCCGACCAGCAGGGCCCAGGGTGCCCAGCGGGCGAGACGCCCGTTCGTCAGGCGCACGCTGACCGGAGCCGGCTGTACCGGGGGAGGAGCCAGGGTGGTGGTCATGTCAGTTGGCCCCCGAGAATTCCTTGCGCCGACTCACGATGTAGCGCGCGAGGGCGTTGACCGCGAAGGTCACGACGAACAGGATGAGGCCGGTCGCGATGAGCACGTTGATGTTGAGGCCGTAGGCCTCCGGGAAGCTCAGCGCGATGTTGGCCGCGATGGTGTTGGGGTTGTCGGGGGTCAGCAGCTTGAAGGTGACCCCGCCGGAGACCGACAGCACCATGGCGACGGCCATCGTCTCGCCGAGCGCTCGGCCGAGACCGAGCATGGCGGCCGACACGATGCCGCTGCGGGCGAAGGGGAACACGGCCATGCGGATCATCTCCCAGCGCGTGGAACCCAGGGCGAGCGCGGCCTCCTCGTGGAGGACGGGGGTCTGCAGGAAGATCTCCCGGCAGATGGCCGTGATGATCGGGGTGACCATGACGGCGAGGACGATCGCGGCGGTGAAGATGGTGCGGCCGGTGCTGGAGACCGGCCCCGCGAACAGGGGGATCCAGCCGGCGCTGTCGACCAGCCACGTGTAGATCGGCTGGACCGCCGGCGCGAGTACCCCGATCCCCCACAGGCCGAAGACGACGGATGGCACGGCGGCGAGAAGGTCCACGACGTAACCGAGGGCCTGGGCGAGGCGGCGCGGTGCGTAGTGCGAGATGAAGAGGGCGACGCCCAGCGACAGCGGCACTGCCATGACGAGGGCCAGCGCAGCAGCCCAGACGGTGCCGAACACCAGAGGCCCGACGTAGGACCAGAAGTTGGACGGGAGGATCGACGCATCCTCGTTGCCGGCGAACAGGGCGGGCAGCGATTGCACGACCAGGAAGATCGCCACCGCGGCCAGCGTGACGAGGATCATCGCGCCGGCGAACAGCGCCGTCCGCGAGAACCAGCGATCGCCGCGGCGCTGTGGCGGCCGCGGGGGCGCGGTCCGGGTGACCTCGGGTGTGGTGGTCATGGCTTCGATTCTGTGAAAGGGAGTCGATGTCCAGACGGATGCCCGGCCCGGCGGAAAGCCGAACCGGGCATCCTCGGCGACCTTACTTGATCGCCTCGATGGCGGTGTTCACCTGCTCGCGCAGGGTGTCCGAGATGGGGGCGCTGCCCGCGGCCTCGGCGGCGGCGTCCTGACCCTCGGGGCTCGCGACGAACGTGAACAGGCCCTTGACCAGTTCGGCGGTGGCGTCGTCCTCGTAGTCGGCGCACCCGATCATGTAGCTGACCAGGACGATCGGGTAGACGCCGGCCGCGGTCGTGGTGCGGTCCAGAGCGATCGCGATGTCGGTGGGTGCTCGCCCCTCCTCCTCGGGCGACGCGTCCACGATGGCCGCGGCGGCCTCGGGGGAGTACTCCACGAACTCTTCGCCCACCTGGATGGCGACGGTTCCGAGGTCGCCGGCACGGGAGGCGTCGGCGTAGCCGATGGTGCCCTGACCGCCCTCGACGGCCGAGATGACGCCCGAGGTGCCCTGAGCGGCCTCGCCGCCCTCGAGCGGCCACACGCCGTCCGGCTCGCTCGTCCAGACATCCGGAGCGGCCTGGAAGAGGTAGTCGGTGAAGTTCTCGGTGGTGCCCGAGTCGTCCGAACGGTGCACGGGGGTGATGGCCGTCGCCGGCAGCTCGACGCCGTCGTTCAGGGCGGCGATCGCGGCGTCATCCCACGTGGTGATCGTGCCGGCGAACATTCCCGCGAGGGTCGCGGCATCCAGGTTCAGCGTGTCCACGCCCTCGAGGTTGAACACCACGGCGATGGGGGAGATGTACGTGGGCAGCTCGACGATGTCGGAGCCCTCCACACACGCGTCGAACGGTCCCTCTTCGATCTCCTCCGTCGTGAACGGCCGGTCGGAGCCGGCGAACTGGAAGGCGCCGGCCTGGAACGATTCCCGGCCGGTACCCGAACCGGCCGGGTCGTAGTCGATCGTGAGGTCGGGGTTCGTGCGCTGCAGCTCGGCGCTCCAGGTCTGGACGGCCACTTCCTGCGACGACGCGCCACCGCCGACGAGGTTCCCGGAGAGGCTGCCGCTATCGGCAGCGGTGGTCTCCCCATTGCCGCCTCCTTCGTTCGCGGCACACCCGGCGAGGGCGAGGGCCGCGATGGCGGCGACAGCGCCCAGCTGGGCGAAACGAGTGATCTTCACTATGTGGATCCTTCGGGAGTAGGGATTGTGTGAAAAACCCGGTGCAGGGCTCGCCACGAAGGTAGACACGGCCCCTTAATCGATGGCGCAGCGCAGGTGAACGGGAGGTGAACGGCACTCGGCTGTCGCGCGTCGCGACCCTGTGCCGCCCTCCGACCCGGCCCGCCTCCTACAGTGGGACCATGGCGAAGCGATCACCCGCGGAAACCCGCGCGCTGGAGGCGCTTGCGGATGCTGCGGACGCCGCCCGTGCGGCGCGCAAGGCCTCGAAGCGGCTCAGCGACAAGCCGGCGCGGGCTCTGCGTCGTCGGGCCGCGGAGGTCGCGCAGTGGGCCGCGGCACCTCACGATGTGGCGGAGCATCCGAAGCAGGTCAGAAGGGCCGCGGAAAAGGCGGCCACCGACCTCCGACGGGCGACGCACGAGGAGCTGCGTGCGCACACGGCGCGCGAGCAGGCGCGGGCCGCCCTCACGCAGCAACGTGTGCGGGCCGCGATGACCGACTCGTTACCCGTCGTCGCGACGGTCCCCGCGGCCCGTGGCGCCGGCCTGCCGGCTCTCGTCCGCCCGGAAGCTGCGCGCCGACCTCAGACCTTCGGCTCGTGGGTTTCGATGGCCACGATGCCCGAGCCCGGATGGTCGACGGACAAGTGGGCGACGGAGAATCCGCCCGTCTCCAACGACGACGCGCTCCCGAGGTAAGACCCCGCCAGGGTGCCGGTGGCCAGCGCCAGCTCACTGAGGATGTCGGGGAGCACCGGCCCGTGACTGCACAGAACGGCGGCGCGCCGCGCGCGTACCCGCTCACCTACGACCATCCGCACATCGGCGGTGCCGTCCTCCCACGCGTCCTGGCTGATCAGGGGACTCTGCTCGATGCGCCGCCCCACCGCCGCCGCCAGGGGGGCGACGGTCTTCATGCACCGTTCGGCGGGGCTGGAGATGATTTTGGGGGCCCCGAACGCCTGCAGGGGGCCGACGATGGCGTCGGCTTGTCGGCGGCCGCGAGCGGTGAGCGGACGTGAGGCGTCCGGACCCTTCCACTCGCTCCGCGCCTTGGCCTTGCCGTGGCGGAGGATCACGAGAGGAAAGGTGCGGGTCACCCCCTGGTCCACGAGTGCCTGATACGCGTCGAGGATCTCGATGTCGACCGGGTAACTCAGTCGCTCTCGCGCCTTCTTGACGCTGGTCCACTCGAGCGCGGCGATCTCGCGGTTGGGGACGAACGACGATTCCCGCACCGCCGCATCCGTCGCCTCGGTCGCCCAGTAATGCACGATCTTCTCGCGCGAGTTGGGCAGGCGGTATCGGGAGACGCCGATCGGAACGCCGAGGCTCACCCGGATTCCGGTCTCCTCGCGGATTTCCCGCACGGCGGTCTCGGCAAGCATCTCGCCGGGGTCCACCTTGCCCTTGGGGAGCGTGATGTCGCGGTACTTGGTGCGGTGGATGAGGAGAACGACGGGTTTCCCGTCGACCAGGCGCCACACCACGCCGCCGGCGGCGTGGACGGCGCTCTCCGTCATCGCACCGTCCGCGCTCGGCGCCGGCGCTGCACCGAAGCCATGGTCTTCTCCTGCAGATCCACCAGCGGCTTGCCGTCTTCGCCGCTGCTGCGACGGGTCCATTCGCCGTCGGAGCCCAGATGCCACGAACTCGTGCCGGAGCTCATCGCCAGTTCGAACAGGTCGGTGAGTTCCACGACCTGCTCCGGCGCGGTCACGCGGACGAGCGCTTCGACGCGGCGGTCGAGGTTCCGGTGCATCATGTCGGCGCTGCCGATGTACACCTGTGGTTCTCCGCCGTTCTCGAACGTGAAGATGCGGGAGTGCTCGAGATAGCGACCGAGGATGGATCGCACCGTGATGTTGTCGCTGAGCCCGGGGACTCCCGGCTTGAGGGAGCAGATGCCGCGGACCCACACGTCCACCGGCACACCCGCCTGGCTCGCGCGATACAGGGCGTCGATGATCTGTTCGTCGACCATCGAGTTGACCTTGATGCGGACGCGGGCCGGTTTTCCGGCAAGGGCGTTGCGACGCTCCTTGTCGATGAGGCGGATGAGGCCCTTCCGCAGGTGAAGCGGAGCGACGAGGAGCCGCTTGAACTTCTTCTCGATCGCGTAGCCGCTGAGCTCGTTGAAGAGCCGGGTGAGGTCGCGCCCAACCTCGTTGTCGACCGTGAACAGCCCGAAGTCCTCGTAGATGCGACTGGTCTTCGGGTTGTAGTTTCCGGTGCCGACATGGCTGTAGTGCCGCAGGACGCCGTCTTCCTCACGGATGACGAGCGCGAGCTTGCAGTGCGTCTTGAGTCCGACGAGGCCGTACACGACGTGCACGCCGGCCTTCTCGAGCTTGCGCGCCCACACGATGTTCGCCGCCTCGTCGAAGCGGGCCTTCACCTCCACGAGCGCGAGCACCTGCTTGCCCGACTCGGCCGCGTCGATGAGCGCCTGCACGATGGGGCTGTCCCCGGATGTGCGGTACAGCGTCTGCTTGATGGCGAGGACGTGCGGATCTTTGGCGGCCTGCTCGAGGAACGCCTGCACACTCGTGGTGAACGACTCGTACGGGTGGTGCACCAGCACGTCGGCCCGTCGGATGGCCGCGAAGAGGTCGGCGCGCCGGTTCTGCTCCGGCGGCTGGAAGGGCACAGCGGTCTTGGGGACGTGCGGCGGATACCGGAGGTCGGGCCGGTCGATACGTGACAGGTCGAACAATCCGCGGAGGTCGAGTTGGCCGGGAAGGCGGTACACCTCCTGCTCGGTGATGTCGAGCTCGCTCAAGAGCAGGTCGAGGGTGACCTCATCCATGTCGTCGGTGATCTCGAGTCGGATTGGCGGCCCGAAACGCCGGCGCAGGAGCTCGGCTTCGAGGGCTTGGATGAGGTTCTCGGTCTCGTCCTCCTCGATCGTCATGTCCTCGTTGCGGGTGAGGCGGAACGCGTGGTGGTCTAGCACCTCCATCCCCGGGAACAGGTCGCCGAGGTGGTTGGCGATGAGATCTTCCAGCGGCAGGTACCGCGCCTTGCCCCGCTCGCTCGGGATCTGCACGAGCCGCGGAAGCATCGGCGGTACCTTCAGGCGCGCGAACTCCTGGCGGCCCGAGCGGGCGTTGCGTACGCGGATGGCGAGGTTGAGCGACAGCCCGGAGATGTACGGGAACGGGTGTGCCGGGTCGACCGCCAGGGGCATGAGTACGGGGAATACCTGGGCCTGGAAATACTCCGACAGCCGCTCCCGCTCGTGGTCGTCCAATTCGTCCCACGTGACGACCTCGATGCCCGCTTCGGCCAGGGTGGGCCGGACGTGTTCGGTCCACGCCGCCGCATGGCGCAGCTGGAGCCGGTGCGCCTCGCCGGAGATATCGGTGAGCACGTCCAGCGGCGCGCGACCGACGTTGGTGGGAACGGCGAGGCCCGTGACGATGCGGCGCTTCAGTCCGGCGACGCGCACCATGAAGAACTCGTCCAGGTTGCTGGCGAAGATGGCGAGGAAGTTCGCCCGTTCCAGAGCCGGCAGCCGGTCATCCTCCGCCAGCTCGAGCACGCGGCGGTTGAAGGCCAGCCAGCTCAGCTCGCGGTCCAGGTAGCGATTCTCGGGAAGCTGCGCGTCGACGGCTTCGACTGCCTCATCGAAATCGTCGTCGTCGGCGTCGCCGAGTCCGGCGTCCAGCACGTCGCGTTCGATCATCCCTTCATCATTGCAGGGGAACAGAAATCCGGCGCCAATGGATCTCGTCGCGTTCGTGTCCCGAGCTCAGGATGCAGAGGGTGAAGGCGTCGGCAGCTGGTCGTCCTCGTAGACGTTGAAGCGGTAGCCGACGTTGCGGACTGTGCCGATGAGCTGCTCGAGGTCGCCGAGCTTGGCGCGCAGGCGGCGGACGTGCACGTCGACGGTGCGCGTACCGCCGAAGTAGTCGTAGCCCCACACCTCGCTGAGAAGCTGTTCCCGCGTGAACACCCGGGAGGGGTGCGTGGCGAAGAAGTGGAGGAGCTGGAACTCCTTGTAGGTGAGGTCGAGCGGCTTGCCGTGGACCTTCGCGGAGTATGAGGACTCGTCGATCGTGATTCCGGAGGTCTGGATGCGGGTGGACACCTGCTCCTTCGACATCCGGCCGATGGCGAGACGCACGCGGGCGTCGACCTCGGCCGGTCCGGCGGTGACGAGGATGACGTCATCCACCCCCCAGTCGGTGGACACGGCCGTGAGGCCGCCCTCCGTGACGACGAGGAGCAGCGGCGCGTCGAGCCCGGTCGTGTTGAGGATCTTGCACAGCGACTTCGCCCCGACGAGGTCGATGCGCGCGTCGACGAAAATGACGTCGGCGCTGGGTGCGTTGACGAGCTGAGCGGGTTCGGCGGGGATCTGGCGTACCCGGTGACTGAGCAGTTCGAGCGCGGGCAGAACGGCGCCTCCACCGTTCGCGGAACTCAGAACGAGAAGCTGTGCCAACACCGACCTCCCCCCGATGCGGCGGGCCGCATCACCCCCATATCTTAGGGTGAGTCGGAGCTCCTCCCACGCGCTGCGTGCGCGGCGGCTCGAGCTGAGCGAGAATGGCCGGTATGACCGTTCCGGAGCTCGCGCCGCGCCGCACCGTCTGGGGTGTGCTGGCGGTATGGCTGGTGGCTGCTCTCGCGGGCATTGGAATCGGGATCTTCGTCCCCGAGGGCTGGCGTGCGGCGTGGCTGACGGTGAGCCTCGGGGCGTGCATCGTGCTGTCGTTCGCGGTCCAGTTGGCGTACGGCCGTTCGCAGGAGTTCGTGGTGCGCGTCGCCGCGAGCGCCTTGGGCGCCCTCCTCGTCCTTGCCGTCATCAGCGCCGGTTTCGGTCTCGCCGCTGTCGTTCCCGGGTAGCCGCCCGCACCCCGACCCCGCTCCTCGGCCTCCCGCGCCCTGAGCGAGGAGCGGAGCGACGAGACGAAGGGTCGTCCCGTGTGTAGTGCGTGGGGCGCTTCGTCTCGCTGCGCTCGCTCAGCGTCCGGGGCCCGGATGCGCCGCTTCTCCGGGGGTGTGGCGCCCGGGCCCTGAGCGAGGAGCGGAGCGACGAGACGAAGGGTCCCCCGGGTGTGGCGCGTGGGACGCTTCGTCTCGCTGCGCTCGCTCAGCGTCCGGGCCGGGATGCCCGCTCCTCGGCGGCTCGCTTTCTCCCGGGCCCTGAGCGAGGAGCGGAGCGACGAGACGAAGGGTCGTCCCGTGTTGTGCGTGGGGCGCTTCGTCTCGCTGCGCTCGCTCAGCGTCCGGGGTCCTCCGGGGTGCGCCGCTCCTCGGCGGCTCGGCCCCCCCGGGCCCTGAGCGAGGAGCGTAGCGACGAGACGAAGGGTCCCCCGGGTGTGGCTCGTGGGGCGCTTCGTCTCGCTGCGCTCGCTCAGCGTCCGGGGTCATCCGGGGGTGCGGCCCCCGGGCCCTGAGCGAGGAGCGTAGCGACGAGACGAAGGGTCGTCCCCGTGTGGCTCGTGGGACGCTTCGTCTCGCTGCGCTCGCTCAGCGTCCGGGGTCGGGATGCGCCGCGTCCGGAACCCGGCACGGGGACGGGACCGCACCGCCCGGCGCGGGGGAGGGGTGGGATAAAGTAGCGCTATGGATCTCGTCGCGCTCGAACTGTTCTTCGTAGGGCTGTTGGGCCTCGCCTCGCTTGCGATCGTGTTCGTGTCGGGCGTCGTCGTCAAGAACCTGTACCGCGGCCAGCGCTGACGGCGGCGTCGTGTTCGAGCTGCCGACTGACCTTCCCGCCGACCTTGCGCCACTGTCGTGGCTCGTCGGCGTGTGGGAGGGCACGGGTGTCATCGACTACACGGCGGGCGATTATCACTTCACCGGCGAGTTCTCCCACCGCGTGAGCTTCAGCCACGACGGTGGGCCGTACCTGAACTACTCGGCCAACGCGTGGCTCCTCGGTGGCGACGAGCCGTCGCCCCTCGTCGCCGAGGTGGGGTACTGGCGTCTCAGCCGCCCGGCCACGTCCGCCGACGCCGGCCCCGGCCTGCTGCCGGCTCTCATCGCGGGCCCGGCGCGCACGGTCGATGACGTCGAGAGTCTCCGCAACGATGCCGGCGGCTTCGACATCGAAGTGACGCTCGTCCACGCGGACGGCATCAGCGAGCTCTACCTCGGGCAGGTCCGAGGGCCGAGGATCGACATCGCCACCGACGCGGTCGTGCGCACCGCCGGCGCGAAGGCGTACACCGCCGCCACGCGCATGTACGGCCTCGTCGACAACCACCTTCTGTGGGCGTGGGACATCGCGGCGCTCGGCTCCGAGCTGACGTCGCATGCCTCGGCCCGTCTGGCACGGGCGGACTGATGACCGACTACTCGAACGTTCCGGGCGCCGTCAGCGACGAGCGCGGCCTGCGCCACGTCGGCAATCCGCTCGCCGAGCAGCGTGCCCTCGCCGATGGCCGGGCGCTCGCCCCGCTGGGGGATCGCCGCATCCTCGCCGTCGCCGGCGTCGATCGCCTGAGTTGGCTCGACTCGCTGTCGTCGCAAGCGTTGACGCATCTCCCCGCCGGCGTATCGACCGAACTGCTGATCCTCGACCCGCAGGGCCATGTCGAACACGCGGCCGCGGTCCTCGATGACGGCGAGACGACGTGGCTGCTGGTGGATGCTGCGGATCGTGAGGGGCTGCTCGCCTGGCTCCTGCGGATGCGGTTCCGCCTCCGGGTGGAGGTGACCGACCGTTCCGATGACCTGGCGGTGGTGGGCGGCACGGCCCGGGCGCTCGATGCCGTCGCCGCCGTGGCGCCCGCGGGCGTTCCCGTGGTCTGGCGCGACCCCTGGCCGAACGTCGCCCCCGGCGGCCACGCGTACGCGGACCTCACCGATCACCCCGGGGCCGATCGTGATTGGGCGGAGGCCGTCGTCGAACGTGCCGAGCTGGCGCGTCTGATCACCGCGGCCGGATCCGCGCCCGGCAGCATCGCCGGGCTGGATGCTGCGGATGCCCTGCGCATCCACGCCTGGCGTCCTCGTCTCGCGGCAGACGCGGATGAGCGCGTGCTACCGCACGAGCTGGACTGGCTGCGCACTGCGGTCCACCTGTCCAAGGGCTGCTACCGCGGGCAGGAGACGGTCGCGAAGGTCCACAATCTCGGCCACCCGCCCCGTCGTGTGGTGGCGCTGCAGCTGGACGGCAGCGACAGCGTGCTGCCCGAACGCGGGGATGCTGTGCGCGCCGGTGATGCCTTCGTCGGGGCGATCACCTCCGCCGCGTGGCACTACGAAGACGGCCCGATCGCCCTCGCCCTGATCAAGCGCACCGCGCCGATGGACGTCGACCTCGTGGTCGACACCGCCCAGGGTCCCGTCGCCGCCGCGCAGCAGGTCGTGGTTCCCGCGGACGCCGGGGCGACCGCATCCGTTCCCCGCATCCCGCGCCTGGGGCGCCGCACCGCCGCGAGCTGAACCCCGACGGCGGCGTTACGCGGGTGCGACGGCGTCCCACGGAACGGTCACCTCGCCCAGGCGCCACCGAGCCCGTCCGAGCAGCGGCCATCCCGCCTGGACCAGGGCGTCGAGAGCGGTGCGCCACCGATGCACGGGGCCGAACGGCGCCACGACAGCTGCCCGCTGCCACTCGCTCTCGAGGGCAGCGAGGAAGGCGTGGATGCGCTCGCCGGCGACGTTGCGGTGGATGAGCGCCTTCGGCAGGCGTTCGGCGGCCACGGCGGGAGATTCCAGGCCCGTCAGGCGCAGGGAGATCGTCAGCGTCCGGGGCGCGGCATCCGGGCCGACCTCCACCCACGTGACGATCCTCCCGAGTTCGTCACACGTGCCCTCGACCAGGACGCCATCGGGCGAGAGGCGTGCCGCCATCCGCCCCCACGCCGGCGCGACATCGGCCTCGTCGTATTGGCGGAGGACGTTCATGGCGCGCAGGATCACCGGTCGGCGTCCGCCCGGAAGGGGCACCTCGAATCCGCCGCGCGAGAAAGAAACGTGCTCCCGGGTCTTCGCCGGAGCCCCCCGAAGCTGCTCGCGGGCCCGCTCGACACGCTCGGGATCGATCTCCAACCCGACGACGTCGACATCCGGTCGCACGCGGGCCAGTCGCGCGTGGAGTTCGAGCGTGGTCACGGCGCTCGCGCCGAAACCGAGGTCGACGACGAGGGGATGCTCCGCCCGGCGCAGCGCGGGGTGGCGGGCGATCCAGCGGTCGACGCGTCGGAGCCGATTGGTGCCGGTCGTGCCGCGCGTGACTTGACCCACCACCGACGCACGCATGCGCCCATGATGCCAGCGCTACCCGGGCACGAGCCCCGTATCGGGATCGTCGCTCGATTAGGATGGCGCCATGACCGCGCCCTACACGCTGATCCTCCTCCGTCACGGCCAGAGCGAGTGGAACGAACTCAATCTCTTCACGGGATGGGTCGATGTGCGGCTGACGGCGAAGGGCAAGGCCGAGGCGACCCGCGGTGGCGAGCTCATCGCCGAGTCGGGCCTGACCCCGGATGTGCTGCACACGTCCGTTCTCAGCCGGGCGATCCAGACGGCCGACCTCGCGCTGGACGCGGCGGATCGCCTGTGGATTCCCGTCAAGCGCTCGTGGCGGCTGAACGAGCGCCACTACGGCGCTCTGCAGGGCAAGGACAAGGCGCAGACCCTCGAGGAATTCGGGCCGGAACAGTTCCAGCTGTGGCGTCGCTCGTTCGACGTGCCACCGCCGCCCCTGCCCGCCGACGACGAGTTCAGCCAGGTCGGCGACCCGCGCTACGTCGGGATCGACGGTGAGATTCCGGACACCGAATCGTTGAAGCTCGTGATCGATCGGCTGCTCCCGTACTGGGAGGGGGAGATCGTCCCCGACCTCCGCGCCGGCAAGACCGTGCTCGTCACGGCGCACGGCAACTCCCTGCGCGGCCTGGTGAAGCACCTCGAGGGCATCAGCGACGAGGCGATCGCTGAGCTGAACATCCCCACGGGCATCCCGCTCGTATACCGCCTCAACGAAGACCTCACCCCGCAGGGTCCGGGGGAGTACCTCGACCCGGATGCTGCGGCCGCCGGTGCCGCCGCCGTGGCAGCGCAGGGTAAGAAGGGCTGACGACCTACTCGGCGATCGCCGCCTCCACCGAGAGGTGGTGGTCGGCGGTCCAGTCGCCCGTGGCGAGGTAGACGACCTTCTTCGCGACCGACTCGGCGTGGTCGGCGAAACGCTCGTGGTAACGGCTGGCCAGCGTCGCGTCGACGGTGGCCATGGCCTCGCCCTTCCAGTTGTCGCCGAGGACCTTCTCGAACACGCTGACGTGCAGCTCGTCGATCGAGTCGTCGTCGTTCCGGATCTCCTCCGCCAGGCGCAGGTCTTCGGTGCGCAGGAGCTCGGTGAGCTTGCGAGCCACCGACACGTCGAGCTCCCCCATCCGCTTGAAGGTGCTCTTCAGGCCCTTGGGGATCGCCCGCTCGGGGAAGCGGGAGCGCGCGAGCTGAGCGATGTGCTCGGCCATGTCACCCATCCGTTCGAGCGATGCGCTGACGCGCAGGGCCGTGACGACGATCCGCAGGTCACGGGCGACGGGCTGCTGGCGGGCGAGGATCTCGATCGCCAATTCGTCGAGCGCGACCGCCTTTTCGTCGATGACGCGATCGTTCTCGATGACCTCCTCGGCCAGGGCCACATCGCTCGTCGAGAACGCGCGGGTGGCCCCGTCGATCGCGACCGTGACCAGCTCGGCGATCTCGACGAGACGGTTCTGCACGTCCTGGAGCGACTGATGGAAAACTTCGCGCATCGCAGCAACCTTCCTGATTCGAGGCACGGCACACCCATGCCACGACCTTCGCGATTGTCGTGAGCGAAGGTGAACGGACGGTGCCGTGCGAGTGAATAGTATCCCCCGGCCCGCGGCCCGCTGCGGACGACAGGGTGGGAGAGCCGACGTGCGCACGTACTCTGGGACGCATGGATCGAACGCAGCTGGTGCTGCTGGCCCTCCTCGTCGGAGTGGTCGTCGGCGGCTCCGTCGTCCTCCTCATCGCCTATGCACTCCGCATCCGTGATCGCCAGCGGGAGCAGACATCCTCGGAGGTGCCGGAAGGCGTCGCGGAGGTGCTGAGCGCCATGGATGACCCCGCCTTCGTGTCGGACACATCCTCCACGGTGCTGGCTGCGTCCACCCCCGCCGAGGTGTTCGGCATGCACACGGGCGCGGTCATCCCGGGTGAGGACCTCCGGAGGGTAGCCCGCGCGGCGCGCGAGACCGGGGCTCCCGTCGTGGAGACCCTCCGCCTCCGCCGTGGCGCCGCCCCTGCCGAGCCGCGTCTGGTCGCGGTGCGGGCCACGAGCATCTCTCCCCGGTTGACCCTCGTCGTTCTTCGCGACATCACCGAGCGGGAACGGGTCGAAGAGATGCGCCGCGACTTCGTGGCGAACACCAGCCACGAACTGAAGACACCCGTCGGTGCGGTGAGCCTTCTCGCGGAGGCCGTCGAGTCGGCGGCGGATGACCCGGCCCAGGTGCGGATCTTCGCCGCCCGGTTGACCGCGGAGGCGGCTCGGCTGGGCGCGCTCACCTCCCGCATCATGAGCTTGTCGCGCCTCCAGGCCACGGACGAGCTGAAAGAGATGCGGGATGTGTCGGTGGACGAGGTGGTCACTTCGGCGGTCGAGGCGCACGCCATGCAGGCCGATTCGGCGTCGGTCACCCTGGTGCGTGGCGGAACCCGCGGGTTGTACGTGCGCGGTGACGCGCAGGTGCTCACCGAAGCGGTCGGCAACCTGATCGCCAACGCGGTGGCGTACTCGCCCGCCGGCTCGAGCGTCGGGGTCGGCGTGAAAGATGTCGAGGGGATCGTCGAGATCGCCGTGACCGACCGAGGCATCGGCATCCCCGAGGCCGAGCAGCAGCGGGTGTTCGAACGTTTCTATCGCGCCGACCAGGCCCGCTCGCGCAGCACCGGAGGATCGGGACTGGGACTGGCGATCGTCAAGCATGCCGTGCAGCGGCATGGCGGCGAAGTGCGCCTGTGGTCTCGGCCTGGCCGCGGATCGACGTTCACCATCCGGCTCCCCGTCTCGGCTCCGCCCGAGCACGAGCCCGCACGACCGAAGTCCCGCCGCAAGAGCCGCAAGAGCGCGGCCGCTGCGCCGCGTTCTACACCCGTGAAAGGGGAGCCGACATGACCCGAGTCCTGATCGTCGAGGACGAGCCCGACCTCGCCGACCCGCTGGCCTATCTTCTGCGCCGGGAAGGGTACGAGGTCGAGATCGCCGGTGACGGCGCGGTCGCGCTCGCCGCTTTCCGTGAGCGGGGCGCCGACATCGTCCTTCTCGACCTGATGCTTCCGGGGATGCCGGGCACCGAGGTGTGCCGCCGGCTGCGGGCGAGTTCCAGCGTGCCGATCATCATGCTCACCGCCAAGGACTCGGAGGTGGACATCGTGGTCGGGCTCGAGCTCGGGGCCGATGATTACGTCACGAAGCCGTACTCCTCGCGCGAGCTGCTGGCACGGATGCGGGCGGTCCTGCGCCGATACGCCCAGGCGGAGTCGGCAGACCTGGATGACCGCATCCTCCAGGGAGGGCGGGTGACCCTGGACCTCGACCGGCACACGGTGGCGGTGGACGGCAGCGAGATCAGCATGCCGCTGAAGGAATTCGAGCTGCTCGAAGTGCTCATGCGCAACGCCGGCCGCGTGCTGACGCGTGGGCAGCTCATCGACCGGGTGTGGGGCACGGATTACTTCGGCGACACCAAGACGCTTGACGTGCACATCAAACGCATCCGCTCACGGATCGAGACCCGCCCGAGTGATCCGAGCATGCTGGTCACGGTGCGAGGGCTCGGCTACCGCTTCGAGGCCTGAGGCCTCGCGGCGCTACGCCGGTCAGGTCAGGGGAGCAGCTCGTTGTAGTAGTCCAGCTCGCCGTCCAGCACGGGCACCTGGAACAGGACACCTTCGGCGTCACCGGACTGGAAGTACACCGGAACCGTGGAGCCCGGAGGGCCGTCGACCGCATCGAGGGGCAACGGCTCCGTGTCGTCGGCGGGGTTGCCGAGGCTCAGGGACGACTTGGCCGGAACGCGCACCGTCGCCTTCTGTGCGGACGCGCCCTCGCCGAGCTCGATGTTCAGCGTCTGCGCCTCGTCCGTATCGTTGACGATGGCCGCGATCATGTTGCCCTCTTCGCCCTCGCCCTCGCTGACGATGAGGACGTTGCGAACCTTCAGGGGCCCGGAGTCGGGGATGTTGACGCCGTCAGCCGGCGAATACTGCAGAGTGGTCGCCTGCGTGGCGACGAGGTTGCAACCCGTCGTTCCCAGAAGAATGGCGGCGCCCAAGGCGGCAGACGCGATAAGGCGCGAGTTCACAGTTCCTCCCGGTGGAGCAGACGAGCTTCCCCAGCATTCTACGGGGTCCGCTGCGCGGTTCCACGCCCCCCGCGGGGACGGCGCGACCGGGGGCGGAGAACCTTATCGCAAGTGAGGCTGTGGTATCCTAGACGTTGCCGAAAGGACATAACTGCATGCTTTTTGAGGTTGGCGAGACCGTCGTGTACCCCCATCATGGAGCGGCCACGATCATCGAGGTCAAGGATCGCATCATCAAGGGCGAGACGAAGAAGTACCTGAAGCTCAACGTCACCCAGGGAGACCTCGTCATCGAGGTACCCGCGGATAACGTAGACCTGGTCGGCGTCCGCGACGTGATCGGCAAGGAAGGCCTGGACAAGGTCTTCGAGGTGCTGCGTGCTCCCTTTACGGAAGAGCCCACGAACTGGTCGCGCCGCTACAAGGCCAACCTCGAGAAGCTCGCTTCCGGCGATGTCATCAAGGTCAGCGAGGTCGTCCGCGACCTGTGGCGTCGTGACCAGGACCGCGGCCTGTCCGCGGGCGAGAAGCGCATGCTCGCCAAGGCGCGGCAGATCCTCGTGTCCGAGCTCGCGCTGGCGGAGAAGACCGACGAGGAGCGCGCCGGCGTCGTCCTCGACGAGGTCCTCGCTTCCTGACGCTGCCGCAGTAGCGTGGGAGCGTGAGCATCACGCCCGTTCCCCGTGTCGCTATCGTCGTCGTCGCTGCCGGGTCCGGCACCCGCCTGGGCGCTGGAACTCCGAAGGCACTCGTCGGCATCGATGAACACACGGTGCTGCGCCATGCCTTGGACAACGTCTTCGCGGCACCCTCGGCACAGGTCATCGTCGTCGCTCCCGCGGGGCGCGAAGGCGATGCGCTGACCGAGGTGCTCGCCGCATCCGGTGACGCCCGAGACCTCGCCTCCGTCGTGATCGGCGGCGGTACGCGCCAGGAGTCCGTCGCTGCCGGCCTGGCAGCGGTGTGGGCCGATGTCGACTTCGTGCTCGTGCACGACGCCGCCCGCGCACTCACGCCGCCCGATGTGTTCGTCCGTGTGCTGGACGCCCTGGCCGACGGGCTTCCTGCCGTCGTGCCTGTCATCCCCGTCGTCGACACGCTCAAGCGCGTTCGGGGCGTCGAGGTGGTCTCCGTCGTCGACCGGTCGGAGCTGGCCGCGGCCCAGACTCCGCAGGGATTCTCGCGGGTCGTGCTGGATGCCGCGTACGCGGTGGCCGCGAAGGACTTCACCGACGACGCGGCGCTCGTCGCGGCAGCCGGCCATCCCGTCGCGGTGGTGGCCGGCGACCCGCGTGCGTTCAAGATCACGACGCCGGAAGACCTGGAACGCGCCCGCGGCCTGGTCGCGCCGTCCCACCTCACCCACGTGGCGCTGGAACGCCTGCAGTCGATGCCGCGGGTGGGTGTCGGCACCGACGTGCACGCGTTCGGCGGCGCCGGGGCGTTGTGGCTCGCGGGGCTGGAATGGCCCGGGGAGCCCGGGTTGTCCGGCCACTCCGACGGCGACGTCGTCGCTCATGCGATCGTCGACGCGATTCTGTCGGCCGCGGGGCAGGGCGACATCGGCGCGCACTTCGGCACCGATCGCCCGGAGTTCGCCGGAGCTCACGCCGAGGCGTTCCTCGCGCGCACCGTGGCGATCGTGGGCGAGGCGGGATGGCGCGTCGGCAACGTCTCGGTGCAGTTCCAGTCGACGCGTCCTCGTTTCGCGTCGCGCCGCGCCGAGGCGGAGGCGGCCCTGTCCAAAGCCCTCGGCGGGGTGCCCGTCTCGGTGAGCGCCACGACGACGGATGGCCTCGGCTTCGCGGGTCGCGGCGAGGGAGTCGCGGCTTTCGCGACCGCGCTGCTCTTCCCCGCCTGAGTCCCCCTGAGTCGCCCCACCGCCGAGAAACGACTTCTCGGCCGAAACAGGGTGCGACGCGGTGTGTCTCGGCCCGAATGTGGTTTCTCGAGCGTGGGCCGGTGCGGGCGGGCCGGGTTCAGAGCGCGCGGGTCATGAAGGTCGAAAGGGGATCGGGCGCGTAGGAGTCGAACGGGCCGCACTCGGCGAAGCCTTCGCTCGCGTACAGCCGGCGTGCGGGCAGGAACCCCTCGGCGCTGCCGGTCTCCAGCCACAGGCTCGTGAAGCCGCGCTCGCGCGCCACGGTCACGAGGTGTCGGAGGAGCGCCCGGCCGATGCCCTGCCCGAGGAACGCCGCATCCACGCGCATCGACTTGATCTCGCCGCACGCGTCGTCCAGGCGGGCGAGCGCTGCGATGCCCGCCACGCGGCCGTCGACCTTCGCCGAGAAGAACGTGATGTCGGGGCTTCGCAGGCCGTCGATATCGAGCGCATGCACGCTCTCCGGAGGCGAAAGCGCGCGCATGCCGGCCAGGTGCGCGGCCACCAGCGCGCGGGTCTGCTCCCCGGTCAGGTCGTCGACGGTGATCCGCAGCATCCTCATGCCTCCGCCGCGAAAGGTGCCGGGTCGCGGGCCGGGCGCGAGCCCCACGCAAGCAGGACGAGGCCGGCCGCGAGGACGGCAAGCCCCGCGATCGCCGCCCCCGACAACCGCTCGCCGAGCACCGCGATGCCGAGCACCGCAGCGGTGAGCGGCTCGGCGAGCGTCAGGGTGGATGCCGCGGCTGCCGTCAGGCGTTGCAGGCCCCAGGTGAAAAGGGTGTAGGCCAGGGCGATGGTCGCAAGGCCCAGCCAGAGCGACATCGTGAGGCCATCCGGCGTCGTCACCCAACGCAGATCGACGAACGGTGCCGCCACCGCGGCGACGACGGCGGAACCGGCCCCCATCGCACCGGCGACGGTGAAGGGATCCCATCCGCCTTGCATCAGCCTCCGCTGCGCGTTCGCGAAGACCGCGAAGGCCGCGCCGGCGCCCACCGACCCCGCGAAACCGAGAGGATCGGCGCCCGATGAACCGGCGTCGCCGCCGAAGACGAGCAGCGCCACCCCGCCGAGGGCGAGCACCGTCGCGCCGATCCACGTGACGGTCGGGAGCCGCCGGGTCAGCGCCCATTCGAGGAGACCGGCGATCACGGGCGCCGACCCCAGGGCGACGACCGTTCCCACTGCGACACCATTGCGCTCGGTGCCGAGGAAGAACAGCGGTTGGTAAGCGGCGAGACTCAGCCCCGTCAGTGCCATCAGGCCGACCGCGCGCCGGGTGTACCGCGGCGGGTCGGCGGTCCGGCGTCGCGCGCGCGTGCCGAGACTCAGCCCGACCAGCGCGAGTGCCGTGCCGCCGATGAGCAACCGCATCGTGCCCACCGCGAGCGGCGTCGTGCCGTCCGGCCCCAGGGCCTGAGAGGTGCCGGTCGTGCCGAACAGCACCGCGGCCGCGACGACGGCGAGGACGGCGAGCACGAACTCCTTTCTACTGCCTCCGCACGCGTTCCGGGTGGGTGTCATCGCCGTCGCACCCGCGGACCGCGCCGGCGCCGCCGGTAGTCTGGGAGGATGACCGTCCGGATCCACGACACGAAGGCGCAGGCGTTGCGCGACTTCGTCCCGCGCGACCCCGGAAACGTGACCGTGTACGTGTGCGGCCCGACGGTGCAGTCCGGCCCGCACATCGGCCACGTGCGGGCGGCGCTGAGCTTCGACATCCTCCGCCGGTGGCTCACCCACCGCTTCGGTCGGGTGACGTTCGTCCGCAACGTCACCGACATCGACGACAAGGTCCTCGCGAACGCCACCGACGCCGAGCCGTGGTGGGCGCTGGCGTATCGGATGGAGCTGGAGTTCTCCCGCGCGTACGCCGCGGTCGGCATCCTGCCCCCCACGTACGAACCTCGGGCGACCGCATCCATCCCGCAGATGCAGGAGATCATCGCGCGCCTCATCGACGCCGGCCACGCCTACCCCGCCGCGGCCGATTCGGCTGCCGCGGGAGACGTGTACTTCGACGTGCGCTCCTGGCCGTCGTACGGGGCACTCACCCGCCAGTCGATCGACGCCATGGAGCCGGCCGGCGACGCGGACCCGCGTGGCAAGCGCGACCCGCACGACTTCGCGCTGTGGAAGGGTGCCAAATCGGACGAGCCCGACAGTGCCGCGTGGGATTCGCCGTGGGGTCGCGGGCGCCCCGGCTGGCACATCGAATGCTCCGCCATGTCGCGCCGCTACCTCGGCCCGGAGTTCGACATCCACGGCGGCGGCCTCGACCTGCGCTTCCCGCACCACGAGAACGAACTCGCCCAGTCCACGGCGGCCGGAGACCCGTTCGCCCGCTACTGGGTGCACAACGGCCTCGTCACCGTTGACGGACAGAAGATGTCGAAGTCGCTCGGCAACTTCCTCCTCGCCGAAGACGTGCTGCGCGACGTCGACCCGCTGGTCGTCCGGTACGCACTGGCCTCGGCGCACTACCGATCCAGCCTCGACCTGTCCGACCGCGCCTTCGCCGAAGCCGAGGCGGCGCTCGGCCGGATCCGGTCGTTCCAGGAGCGGGCACTGCGGATGCTGCGGGACGAGGAGAACGACCGTACGATCACCGCCGTCCTTCCTGACCGCTTCGCTGCGGCGATGGACGACGACCTCGGCGTGCCGCAGGCGCTCGCCGTCGTGCACGAGACGGTCCGCGACGGGAACCTCGCGCTCGAGGCCGGGGATCGTGACGCGGTGCTGCGCGCATTCTCCGACGTAGCGGTCATGACCGGCGTGCTCGGAATCGACCCGCTCGACCCCTTCTGGGGCGAGACGGGGGCTGCCCCTGAGGCGGCGGCGCTGGACGCGCTGCTGTCCACCCTCATCGCCCAGCGCGCCCAGGCGCGTGCGGCCAAGGATTGGGCGGGTGCCGACCGCATCCGCGACGCAATCGCAGCGGCCGGTGTCGTGCTCGAAGACACCGCCGACGGAACCCATTGGAGTATTCATGGTTAAGCAAGGGCGCCCCGGCGCACGAAAGTCCGGCAAGAAGGGTGCTGTCAAAGGCACCGGCGGCCTCGGGCGCAAGTCGCTCGAGGGCAGGGGCCCGACCCCGAAGGCGGAGGACCGCAGCTGGCACGTCGCCGGTAAGCGCAAGGCCGCCCAGGAACGGTTCACCGCGGCCGGAGGCAAGGGCAAGCCCGCTCCGCGCACGACCGGACCGAACTCCGCGCGCGGCGGACGGTCGAAGCAGAGCGACGACACCGAGACGGTAACCGGGCGCAATTCGGTGCTCGAAGCGCTGCGTGCGCGCATCCCCGCCACTGCGTTCTACATCGCCCAGCGCGTGGAGATGGATGACCGCGTCAAGGAGATGCTGGCGCTGGCCACCAACCGGGAGATCCCCGTGCTCGAGGTGACCCGTCCCGAGCTCGACCGTATGGCCGGCTTCGACGGCGTGCACCAGGGCGTCGCGCTCAAGGTGCCGCCCTACGAGTACGCGCATCCGCAGGATCTCCTGGAGAACGTCATCGACAGCGGTGAGGTGCCGCTGTTCGTGGCGCTGGACGGCGTGACCGATCCGCGCAACCTCGGCGCGATCATCCGCTCGACCGCCGCGTTCGGGGGGCAGGGCGTCATCGTCCCGCAGCGCCGGTCGGCCGGTGTGACCTCGGCGGCATGGAAGACGAGTGCGGGTGCGGCCGCGCGCATCCCCGTCGCCATCGCCCCGAACCTGACGAACACGCTGAAGGAGTTCAAGAAGCAGGGGGTGTTCGTGCTCGGTCTCGACGGCGGCGGCGACGTGTCCCTGCCGGCGCTCGAGCTCGCTGACCGGCCGGTGGTGGTCGTGGTCGGGTCGGAGGGCAAGGGACTCTCGCGGCTGGTCACGGAGACCTGCGATCAGATCGTCTCGATCCCCATCTCGGCGGCGACCGAGTCCTTGAACGCGGGAATCGCCGCGTCGGTGGCGCTCTACCAGATCGCCACCCTGCGGTCCGTGCGCGAGTAGGGCTCCGCTGGAGCATGAGAACGGGCGCTGGGCGCCCGGCTGGCAGTCGGCCTGCTCATCCGCTCCGGCGGGATGTCCTAGTCGGCAATGAGCGCCTCGAAGTCGGCGGCCCCCGCTCTGACGACCTCGCCGATCCGGCGGCGGTCGTCGTCGCTCAGCCGGTACGCCGGCGCGACGACGGTGACGGCACCGACGAGGGCGCCGTAGGAGCGCACGGCCGCGGCCGCGGCCCACACCCCCGCGTCCACCTCCGCGTTCGACTCGGCGTAGCCGCTGTCCCGGATCTCCTCGAGGGCCGCCTCGAGTTTCGAGCGGGCCGAATTCGACATCGGCGGACGCAACAGGTCCAGGTACTGCTCGCGCTTGCCGTCGCTGTACTCGGAGAGCAGCACCTTGGGGGCTGCGCCCTGGTGCAGCGGCATGAGGTTGCCCGGCTGGAACGAGATGGAGATCTGGTGGTCACTCTCCGCGATCGCAAGACACACCGCCGCATCGTTGACGCGCCGGAGGTAGAGCGCGGTCTCGCCGGTCTCCTCCCGCATGCGATCGAGGATCGGCTGGGCGGCCGTACGGTAGTCGAGCGAGGCCTCGGCGGAACGGGCGAGCTGGAGCACGCGCGGGCTGAGCACGAAGGCACCCTTGCTGCGTTCCTCGATGAGGTTCATCTCGCGCAGCAGCGAGAGATAGCGGTAGGCGCTCGGAACCGAGATGTCGAAGCTCTCGAGCACGTTGTCGATGGTGAGCTCGGGACGGTTCTCCGAGAACTGGAGCAGGATCTGCAGCACGCGGCGAGCGCTGTCGACACCCTTGGTCCGTTGGGGGAGCGTGGGGGCCGCGTCCTCCCCCTCAGGTGCATTCATGG
The DNA here is from genome assembly GCF_058310455.1 of Microbacterium sp. Z10_103. Classification (NCBI taxonomy): domain Bacteria; kingdom Bacillati; phylum Actinomycetota; class Actinomycetes; order Micrococcales; family Microbacteriaceae; genus Microbacterium; species Microbacterium sp. Z10_103. The sequence goes on along the minus strand of NZ_JBZEGK010000001.1, from coordinate 2,070,099 downwards.
TGTTCATAGACGTTGTCGAGCCTAAACCAGCATCTCCCCAGGAGGCCGGTCACGCCCTCTGCTCGCTCAGCACCTCGAGGGCAGTGTCGATGCCTGCCCCCACATCGAGCTCCATGCCGAGGTCCAGCAGGGTTCGGCCGAGGGCGCCGAGGCCGACGATCGAGTGGAACCCGCCCGCGGTCGGTCCCATGTGGGACAGGCGGATCAGATTACCGGCGCCCTGGCCGTGGGAGAACATGACGCCGTACTTCGACCGGGCGTGGTCGCGCACCGTGGCGTTGTCGATGTCATCGGGCAGACGGATCGAGGTGACGCACGCGGACATGCTGTCCTCCCGCTTCGCCCAAAACTGCAGCCCCATCGCACGCGCGCCGGCCTTCGTGAGCTCGCGCGCGTCGACGTGTCGCTGGACGACCCGGTCGATGCCCTCGGCGAGGGCCTGGTCGAGTGCCGCCTCAAGGCCGTTGACCTCGCTCACGGACGGCGTGTAAGGGAAGCGTCCCTCGCCAAGCCACTTCTCCTTCCAGTCGAGGAGAGACAGGTAAGAGTCGCGCGGCGCCGCGGGGTTCGCATAGATCTTCTCCCACGCCCGCTGACTCACGGAGACGAGGGCCAGGCCTGGCGCCCCGCCGAGGCATTTCTGGGGTCCGGTCACGCAGAGGTCAAGACCCCAGTCGTCGGTGCGGTGCTCCATGCCGAGCACGCCGGACACCGTGTCGATGTAGGTGAGGATGCCACGATCGCGGCACATCGGCCCGATCCGCGACACGTCGGTCACGGTCCCGGAGGGGGTCTCCGAGGCGACGAGGCATACCATCTCGATGCCGGGGTGGGCGTCGAGATACTCCTCGACCGTCTCCGGGGTGATGGCGTCGTCGTAACCGACCTCGAGCTCGTGCACGTCGGCACCGAAGTCCCGGAGCCAGTAGCCGGTACCTTTGCCGAAGATGCCCTGGACGAGGTTGAGGACCTTCATACCCGGGGTCACGAGCGAGCGCAGGGCGCCCTCGAGGGCAAGGATCGCCTCGCCCTGCATGATGAGCACGTCGTTGCGGGTCTGGAGGATCTGGGCGGTCTTGTCCTGCACGCGGCGGAAGGTCGCCTTGAAGTCCTCGTCGTAGTGGTACTGGATGGGCTTGGCCAGGCCGGCGAGGGTCTGCGCGGTGACGGCGACCGGGCCGGCCGCCAGCGTGAACTCGAGGTTCTTCATGGACGATCTCCTCTGGCTGTGGAGGCGCGCGTCAACGCGCGCCGCGGGTGTACGGGCTTCCCAGTGCGGGGGGCACCATCGAGCTGCGGGCGAAGATGATGAGCGTCAGCATCACGACGATGAAGGGGAGCATCTGGAAGACGTCGGCGGGAACGCTCACGCCGATGAGCTGCAGCGGGTTCTTGATCGCGACGGCGACCCCGTACACCATCGACGTGAGCACGATCCAGGTCACCTTGCCCCGCGAGAGCATCGTGATGACGATCGCGACGAAGCCGAGCCCGCCGGTCATGAACGCAGTGAACGTGCCGGTGGTGAGTATCGACAGGAACGCGCCGCCGCAGCCGACGAAGGCGCCGTTGAGCAGCACCGCCGACGCCCGGGTCCGCACCACGTTGCCCCCGGCGGCGTCGAGTGAGGCCGGCTTCTGTCCCGCTGCCCGGATCGACAGCCCCCAGTTGGTCTTAGAGAGCAGGAACGCGACGACCACCAGGGCGACCAGCAGTACCCAGAAGATGCCCGACTGGCGGAAGAACGACGGCCCCACGACGGGCAGGTCGGAGAGGCCGGGGATCGCCCAGGCGTCGCCGGCGAGGCTCTTCGGCGACTTGCCGTAGTTCTGGAGGTACAGCACACTCGTGATGCCCTCGCCGATCACGGTGATCGCCAGACCGATGACGATCTGGTTCAGGCCGAGCCACACGTTCAGCACGAGCAGCAGGAGGTTCGCCACCACGCCGCCGCCGATGCCGCCGAGTATGCCGAGCCACGGGCTGCCGGTCACGACGGCGACGACGAACCCACTGTAGGCGCCGACCAACATGACGCCCTCGATGCCCAGGTTGAGCACGCCCGACTGCTCGCCAATGGTCTCGCCGACCGCCGCCAGAATGAGCGGCATCGTCTGCAGGATGATCGCGGTGAGAAACGCGGCGAGCACGCTTGCTGACAGCAGGCTCATGCGGTCACCTTCCCGTGAGTTGTCGTGGCGGTGGCCGCGCGCAGCCCGAACAGCGACATCGCCGACTGCTTCATCCCGGCCGGCAGGTAGCTCTGCCCGAGTCGGCGCTTCTCACCGACGTATTCGGTGAGCGTCATGAACACGAGGATGAGGCCCACGACGACGAGGAGGAAGTCGGAGTTGAGTCCCACGCTGCGCGCTGCGTTGATGCCGCCGTTCGCGAAGACCGAATAGAAGCCCACGAGGGGGATCGCTGCCAGCGGACTTAGCCGCGCGAGGAAGACGAAGGGCATCACGGCGTCGCCGTACCCCGGGTTCCAGTTCGCACGCTGATAGGTCACATTTCCGAGGACGTCGATCGAGCCGGCGAGGGCGATGAGGGCACCGGAAAGGCAGAACAGCAGGATGATCATCCCGCTCTGGTTGATACCGACGTGTTGCGCGGCCTTCGGGCTCGCCCCGAAGACGTCGAGGCGCACGCCGAACGAGGTGCGGCTCACCACGAACTGGGCGACCACCGCGAGCAGGATGGCGACGATGATGCCGACGTGCACCCGCGTCCCGCTGAGGAACGGGAGTAGGTCCTCTCGCCCGATCGTCGCCGTCTGCGGCGCCGTCACGCTGGGGTTGGTGTCGTGCATCGGCCCCTTGATGAGCAGATTCACGACGCCGATGGCGATGAACGACATGACGAGCGAGGTGATGATCTCGTTCGTCCCGAACCGGGCCTTCAGCACCGCGGGGACGATCGACCAGATCGCGCCGATGACCATTGCGCCCACGATGAGGATGATGGTCACGAGCCAGCCCGGCAAGATCGGGAACAGAGCCGGGCCGAAGCCGGCGGTGACGACCGAGCCGAGCAGGAACGTGCCGTTGTAGCCGAGGTTCCACAGTTGGCCGCGGAACGAGACGATGAGGCCGAGCGCGATGATCATCAACGGCGCCATGAGCCGCAGGCTGTCCTGCCAGTTGTTGCCGGTGAGCCCGTACTTCCAGACGCCCGCGTAGAAGTCGAGCGGGTTGCTGCCGATCGCGGCCATGATCAGCCCGGCGACGACGAGTGCCAGCAGAACAGGCAGGATGGAGCGCACGAGCGCGTCGGTGGCCCGGCGCCAGCGCGGTACTTCGTCGATCATGCGTGCGTCGCCCCCTCGATCGCTCCGGTCATCAGCTGTCCGACCCGTTCCGCGGTGCCGCGACCGTCGTTCGCCACGGTGCCGACGATCTCGCCGTCTGAGATCACGGCGATGCGGTGTGAGAGCTCGACGAGCTCGTCGAGGTCCGTCGAGAGCAGCAGCACGCTGCCGCCGCCGGCGGCGAAGTGCGTGAGGATCTGTCGAACCAGCTGCACGGTCTTCAGGTCGAGCCCGTAGGTGGGCTTGTTGACGACGACGAACCGGGCGCCGTCGGTGAGCTCGCGTGCGAGCAGGATCTTCTGAATGTTGCCGCCGGAGAGCGTGCCGGCGCGGGTTGCGGAGGACGGGGTCTTGATCGCGTACTCGCCGATGAGCCGATCCGCCTCAGCATCGACCGCCTTGCGGTTGATCTGACCGAACCTCCAGAAGGGCGGTTGGCCGATTCGCTTGAGCACAAGGTTCATGGCGACGGACATGCTGGCGACGGTGCCCTCGTGCAGCCGGTCATCGGTGACGTAGCGGAGGCCGAGCTGCTGCCGTCCGGCTACGCCGCGGCGGGTCACGTCTTCGCCGTCGAAGCGGATGGTGCCCTCCGCGGCCGGCCGCTGCCCGGCGACGACCTCGGCAAGTGCGGCCTGACCGTGGCCGTCGATGCCCGCGACGCCGAGGATCTCGCCCTCGCGGACGCGGAGGGAGACGTCCCGGATATCGACGTCGTGGGCGTGGCCGCGCGTGGCGACCTCGCTGAGCTCGAGCCGGATCCGCCTCTCGCCGGGCGCGAGGTCGTCGACCTCGCGGCGGGCCTCGGTGGCGCCGGCAAGATCGGCGGCGTCGGGGTTTGCGACGTCGTCGCCGAACATGGCAGCAAGGATCGCCCGCTGCGCCCGCGCCTCGGTGAAGGAGGCGAGCTCGTCGACGCCGATGTGGCCGACGTTCTTGCCGCCGCGGAGGATGGTGACGCAGTCGCCCATTTGGTACGCCTCGCGGAGCTTGTGGGTGATGAACACCACGGCGAGCCCCTGCGCCCGGATCTGGGCGACCGACTCGGCGAGCTTGTCGATCGCCTGCGGCGTGAGCATCGAGGTCGGCTCGTCCAGGATGAGCAGACGGCTGCCCTTCCACATCGCCTTGGCGATCTCGACCTGCTGCTGCTGGCCCAGGCCGAGGTTACCGGCGAGGGCGGTTGGATCGATGCGGGCGCCGAGCAGTTCGGAGAGCTCCTCGAGGCGGGCTTGGGCACGCTTCTCGCTGCGCAGCAGGCCCGTCTCGCCGAGCATCAGGTTCTCGAGGACCGTGAACGCCGGAACGAGGGTGGAGTGCTGGTGCACGACGCCGATGCCGAGGTCAACGGCCGCCTTGGGGGAGTTGATGGGGGTCGGCACGCCGTCGACCTCGATGGTGCCGGAGTCGGGCTGCTGCATCCCGGCGAGGATGCTGATGAGGGTTGACTTGCCTGCACCGTTCTCACCGAGAAGGCAGTGGACCTGGCCGCCGACGATGTCGAGGGAGATGCGGTCGTTCGCCACCACCCCGGGGAAGGCTTTGGTGATCTCGCGCAGGGAGATCACTCCCGGCGCAGCGGCGATGCTGCTCAATACGATCTGCTCCTCAGTCGTCTCCGCGGACGGTGTCCGTCGGCGGAGGGATGCCGTCCCGGTGCCCAGGTCTTCCTGGGTACCGGGACGGCTGTCGGATCCGGTGTCACTCGGCCTTCTTGGAGGCGATGACCTCCTTCACCTCGGCGGAGTCTTTGGCTCCCTTCGGTGTGATGTCTCCGGCCTCGATCGCGTCGGTCGCGGACTTCACCGCGGCCTTGATCTCGTCGGTGAGGCCGTCGGTTTCCTGGAGGTACAGGCCGCCGTTGCCGACGGTCAGGACGTAGTCCTTGGTGCCGAAGGTGCCCGCCTCCACGTCCTTGATGGCCTGCTCGTAGGTGGGCGTGTAATCCCAGATGACGGAGGTGAGCAGCACGCTCGGGTCCTTCAGCGCGGACGTGACGTCGCCGATGTCCGCGATGTACTTCACACCGGGGTGCGCGTCGATCGCCTGGAGGTAGCCGAGGGTCGCGCCGTCGCCCATGCCAAAGACGACGTCGGCGCCGCCCGCGATCACGGTCTCGACCGCGGCCTTGCCGCCGGCGGAGTCGGCGTAGCCGCTTGCGCTGATCTGGCCGAAAAGCACGTTGATAGCTGGGTCGACGGAGTAGACGCCCTGGGCGAACCCGGCGGCCATGTCGAGCCAGTTGACGTCATCGGCCGAGATCACGACGGCGACCGTCTTAGCCTGCGTGCTCATCGCCGCGGCGATGCCGGCGATGTAGCCGCCCTGTTGGCCCTCCACGAGCGCTTGGGCGAGCTGACCGGGCACCGGCTCGAGGCCGGAGTCCTGGGCGAGGACCGGAACACCAGTCTGGCCGGAGACGGTCTGCGCCGGGACGCCGTAGCCGGAGGCGTGGGCGATTACGAAGTCGGCGCCGTCGTCGTCGATGACCTGGCCGAGCACGGTCTCGATGTTGTCCCAGCCCGCGTCGGGAACCGCGACGTAGTCGAGCCCGAGCTCGTCGGCCGCGGCCTTCGAGTTCGCGAGGCCGACCTGGTTCCAGCCGAGGTCCGTCTCATTCTCGGGGGCGACGAAGGCGACCTTCGTGACCTCGGCGCCAGCGCCATCGCTGCCGCCGTCGGAGGAGCCGCCCCCGGCCTGCGACGAGCAGGCTGCGAGGCCGATGATGAGTGCGGATCCGGCCAGGAGCGCGCCGGCGCCCTTGGCCGCGCGGCGAGCGAGGCCGCTGTGAGCTGCTTTGTACATTGCCTGGAAGTCCTCTCAGGGATGGGGGCCGCCGCAGCCTGTGCTTCGGGATTTCTCACAATGTGCGCCGATACCGGCACAGTATGAGAAGAACGTCGGTAGGTCAACGATCAGAACAAAGGTGTTACCGTCGCGAAACACGTGCGCGCCATGCTGACGCCGACGCCTGAGGAGAGAGCATATGAACGGTCCACTTCGTCGCCTCGCCGCGGCGGCGATCGTACTCCCGTTTATCGCGCTTGCCGGCTGCGCATCGACGGGCGCCGTCCCGGCCTCGAGTCCTGGCCCGACAGCTCCTCCGGCGGCGACGCCCCAGACCCAGCCATCAGCGGAGCCGACACCGCCCCTGCCGCAACAGGATGCCGACGCTCTCGCACAGCTCGCCGACGTCGCACCGCGCACCTCCACGATCGATCCGCAGCTCGCGGACTGGACGGAGTGCTGGCCACCGAGCGAGCATCTGATCGCCGCGAGCGAGGTCGGGAACGACACCACGTGGAAGGTTATCTGCCGCGTCCACTGGCACCAGGAGGACGGCACCGCCCGCTACCAGGACACCAACTGCATCGGCGACTTCGCGCAGCAGCCGATGCTCGACCACTGCTACCGGTGGGTGCACTACGACTACGAGCCCGAGTTCGGCGACGCTCCGGCGGTCCGGGCCGCCGAGTGATCTCAGATGCGCGATCCGAGCATTGACCGAAGGTCCATAATTCTCATAGTGTGCTCGCAACTCAGAATCATGTAAGAAAACGAGGAGCAGATGATGGCGGATCCGAAGGTCTACCTGCTGGACGGCGGCACGCTCGTCATCGACGAGTCCGACGTCCATTGGCACATCAACGCCGGAAACCCGGTGCGGTTCCCGGTGTACTCGGTGCTCGTCGAGCACACCGACGGCCTCATCCTCTACGACACCGGCTACGACCTCGAGCACGTCCAGAAGGTGCTGCCCTTCGAACTCCCGGAGCAGACCCCCGAGCAGACGATCCCCGCGCAGCTTGCAAAGGTGGGTTTCAAGCCGGAGGACGTCGACATCGTCGTCAACTCCCACTTTCACTTCGACCACGTCGGCGGCAACAAGTACCTGACGGAGGCGACGCACCTCGTCCACAAGGCCGAGCTCCGTCAGGCGAAGTACCCCGAGCCGTTCGAGCGGCTCGGCTACTCCGACCTGTCCTTCGACTTACCGGGTGCCACCTACAAGCCGATATCCGGGGACTACGAGATCGTCCCGGGTGTGACCCTCATCGAGACGCCGGGCCACACCATCGGGCACTATTCGATGCTCGTCGAGCTCGAGCACGACCGGAACATGCTTTTCTGCGGCGACGCCGCGTACACCCGCACCACGCTCGAGAAGGAGTGGATCGCCGGGTTCCACCTCGATCCCGCGAAGTCGGTCGAGGCCATCCGCCGACTCAACTACCTGGGCCGCGTCAAGAAGGCCGATATCTACCCCTCCCACGAGCTCGAGCCCTACCTCGGCTGGAAGCTTGCGCCCGCTTACTACGGCGGACATTGACCTCGGCGGTGACCGACCGTCGCTCGGGCCTCATGGATCTGAACCGAACAGAAGGAAACAGCATGACTGAACGCGTCGCCATCGTTACCGGAGCCGGCCAGGGCATCGGCGCGGCCATCGCCAAGGAACTCGCCGCGGACGGCGTCAAGGTCGTCGTCACCGACATCAATCTCGGCGGCGCTACCACCGTGGCTGAGGAGATCGGGGGAGTTGCGAAACTGCTCGACGTGTCCGATCCGAAGCAGGCGAACGCTGTGGTCGCCGAGGTGGTCTCCGAGTTCGGTCGACTCGACATCCTCGTCAATAACGCGGGACTCGTCCCGTTCACCCCGTTCGACGATCTCACCATCGAGCAATGGCGCCGCACCTTCTCCGTCAACGGCGAGGGCCTGTTCAACATGACGAAGGCCGCTGTGGAGGCAATGAAGCCGAACGAGTACGGCCGCATCGTGAACATCGCCTCCAACACGTTCGTCGCCGGCACCCCGAACTGCGCCGACTATGTCGCCACGAAGGGTGCCGTCGTGGGCTTCACGCGTGCCGTGGCGGGGGAGATCGGCAAGTACGGCATCAACATCAATGCCGTCGCCCCCGGGATCATCGCGAGTGAGGGCGTGTTCACGACCGGCCACGGCGAGGGCTTCGATTACGTGGTGCCGATGCAGGCGTTCAGCCGTCGCGGCGTGCCCGCCGACGTGGCGCCGGCCGTGGCGTTCCTCGCATCGGAGAAGGCGCACTGGGTGACCGGGCAGCTGCTCGTCGTCGACGGCGGCCACACCCGCAACTGACGCCGGCCGTCCGCCGCGCTGCCACTGCTACCGATCGGAGACGCATGACCACCGCGAATCCGGACGTCCTCATCGTCGGCGCAGGCTCCGCGGGGTGCGTCCTCGCGAATCGGCTCAGCGCGGACCCCACACGGCGGGTGCTGGTGCTGGAGGCCGGCGGCCGCGTCACCGACCCGGACATGCGACGGCCGGAGCTCTGGCCGCTCATCCAGCACAGGGACTACGACTGGGACTACCTGACCATGCCGCAGCGTGGTCTCGCCGGTCGGCGGTTGAGCTGGGCGCGCGGCCGGGGGCTGGGCGGCTCGAGCCTGCTGCACGCGAACGCGCACATGCGCGGCTGCCGGGCGGACTACGAGCGCTGGGTCGCCGCCACCGGCGATGAGCGCTGGTCCTGGGACGCCCTCCTGCCGCGCTTTCGCTCGATGGAGTCCTTCTCCGGCGGGGCGGACGCGGTGCACGGGGCGGACGGCCCGCTGTCGGTGCTGCTGCCGGGTCCCGACCTGGTGAGCCCGCTGGTGCAGGACTATCTCCGCGGTGCGGTGTCCCTCGGGATCCCGCGGATCGCGGACCACAACGGCGGCGAGATGCTGGGGGCGACCCCGAACTCGCTGACCATCCGCAACGGCGAGCGGATGACTGTGGCGGACGCCTACCTCGATCCCGTCGCCGACCGGCCGAACCTGGCGGTGCTGACCGGGGTGGTCGTCCAGCGTCTCCTGGTGTCGGGCGGCCGGGTCACCGGCGCCGAGGTGCTCGCCGACGGGCAGCCGATGCAAATCGCGGCGGGCACCGTGATCCTGGCCGCCGGCTCGATCGCGGATCCGCTGCTCCTCATGCGCTCCGGCGTCGGCGACCCGGACGTGCTGTCCGCGGCTGGCGTCGAGACCGTCGTCGAGTCACGCGGAGTGGGGAAGAACCTGCACGACCACGTCCTCGGCGCCGGCAACCTCTACCGCGCAGCGAGGCCCGTGCCGCCGAGCCGGCTCAACCTGTCGGAGTCGATGACCTACCAGTCGGCGAAGGGCATCGGTGAGACCGCGGGTGCCGCCGACGTCGTGGTGGGCTGCGTGGTCGGATTGAGCTACTCCGAGTCGTTCTCCCCTGGCGTCGGGCCGGGGGAGGGATTCGCGCTCCTGTTCGGCGTGACGAACCCGACGAGCAGGGGCGAGATCCGCATCAGCGGCCCCTCGATCGACGACGCCCCGATCATCAACCCGAACTATCTCGACACCGAGCACGACCGGGCCATGTTCCGGCTCGCGCTCGAGCGTGCCCGCCTGATCGGCGCCACGGAGGCTCTCGACGGCTGGCGTGCCGAGGAGCTGCTGCCCGGGCCGGGCGTGCGGACCGAGGCCGAGGTCGACTCCTTCATCGCCCGCGCCGCGATCACGCATCATCACCCGGTGGGCACGCTGCGGATGGGCGCGGACGACGCGGCACCGGTGACTGCGGACCTCGCCTTCCGTGGTGTGCACGGACTCTTCGTCGTCGACGCCTCGGTGATCCCCTCGATCACGGCCGGGCCGGTGCACGCCCCCGTCCTCGCCATCGCCGAGGCGTTCGCCGCCGACTACGCCTGACCCTTCGAACCTGCGGAGATCCGATGAGCACCGTTCCCGATCGCACCGTCCTCGACGCCGTCGTTACGCGGGAGCGCGACATCCGGGAGATCTCGGAATTCGTGCTCGCACACCCGGAGCTCGCGCACGAGGAGCATGCCACCTCGCGCGAACTGGCCGACCGCCTGGCGGCGGCCGGGTACCGCGTTCAACGCGGCGTCGGAGACCTGCCGACCGCGTTCCGGGCGGAGCTCGACACCGGCCGTCCGGGCGGCACCGTGGGTCTCCTGGCCGTCTACGACGCGGTGCCGGCCCACCGCACCTCGGACGGCACGACCGTCGCGACCCACTCCTGCGGCCACTCGGCCCAGGCAGCAGGCGTCCTGGGCGCGGCGCTGGCGCTCGCCGACCTGCGTGACTCCATCACGGGGACCGTTGTCGTGATCGGCGCTCCGGCCGACGAGATCCACGCTGCGGGGACGCAGCGCCTGGGAAGTGGGAAGGCGCTCACCGCCGCGCGCGGCGTCTGGCAGGGCGTCGACGCCGCGCTCTACGTACACCCCGAGTTCCTCGACGCGGTGTGGACGCAGTCGCTGTGGATGCGGCGGGAGACGGCGATCGTCGCCGGTGACCGGACCCTGCGCAACGACGTCGAACCCGCTCCGTATGCCGCCTTCCGGCGGCTGGCTCCGCTGCTCGAGAGCCTGGATCGCTCGAAGGTCATGGTCGAGACGGTGGTGCTCGACGGAGACGTGGAGGAGGGATCCGGGCTCTCGCTGCGGGCGCAGTTCCTCGTCTTCGCCTCGGCAGAGGAGAGATCGACGATCTCCTCGGACCGGTGCGCCAGGCCCTGCCGAACGCCGTCTGGAAGCGCGGCAACGCGATCGAGGCGATCCGTCCGGACGCTCGGGTCACTGCCGCGGTGCAGGAGGCGCTCACCGCCGCCGGACGGCCGGTGCGATCGGATATCCCGCCGCTGCCGTTCGCGACGGACTTCGGGACCGTGACCGGCGTCGTCCCCGCCGCCCTCATCGGGGTCGGCCGCGCCGAAGGCTGGGCGTTTCACACCGACCGCGGTGAGCCGCAGTTCGCCGGTGCGGAGGGTGTCGCGATGGCGCGGAGCATCGCCGAGGTGCTCGCGCTCGCCGGCACGCGCCTCACCGCCTGAGGTCGGCTCCGCCGGAGCGGGGTCAGTCGCCCAGGAAGAGGCGCCGGGCGGTGCCGTTCATGACCGCCTCGAGATGGTCGGGAGCAAGCCCGGCGAGCTTCACCTTGAGCTGCTCGACCTTCGGCTCGTGCCACGGCCCGTCCGAGCCGTACATCACGCGGTCGGCGCCGACCTTCTCGACAGCCTCCTTGATCTTGAGGCTCATCGGCATCCCGCTGGTCTCCAGCCACACGTTGGGATGCCGGCCCGCGATCGCGATTGAGGCATCGATGTAGACGATGTTGCCGTGACCCATATGCCCGAGGATGATCTTCGCCTCCGGGTACCGGACGATGAGCTCCTCGATGCTCCACGGCAGCGAGAAAATCGGGTGTCCGCAGTGGATAAGCGCGGGCAAGTCGTGCTCGATCAGCACCTCGATGATCGGGTGGACGATCGGGTCGTCCGGCAGGAAGCCGTTGAAGAGCGGGTGCAGCTTCACGCCGCGCACCTTGGGGTCCCGCAGGTACTCGCGGAGCTCGTCGACGGTGCCGGGCACCTTCGGGTTCGCCCAGTACAGCTGGTATGCGCCCGGGATACCGGCGACCACCCGGCGGACCATGGCGTTGTCCTCGTGGAAGACCATCGCGGTGTCGATGTCGTTCGCGGCGAGGTAGGGCGCAAGGCCCGCCTCGTCGAGCCGGACGCCCGACATCGGGAAGTCGCCGACATGGAAGTGCGCGTCGGTGATCGTCATCAGCGCTGAGAGACCGCGACGAACCGGGCCTGCTCGAGGATGCTGTCGCCGTACCGCGCCAGGAACTCCTCGCGGCTCGGCGCGCCATCCACCGTGCGGCTCAGCGCGTAGATCCAGAAGTAGTAGTGGTGGTCGCCGTGGCCTACGGGCGGCTGCGGCCCGTAGTATGCGGCGGCGCCGGCGCCGTTCGGGGCCTCGCGCACGCCGGGCGCCTCAAGGTCGAGCGACGTGGCCTGCGGCGAGACGCCGTAGACCACCCAGTGGGTAAACCCGTGGGGGAGCGGCGCATCCGGATCGTGGCAGATGATCGCGTACTCGGCGGTGCCCTCAGGCGCGCCCGAGAACTCCAGACGCGGCACCGAACTGCCGCCGTCGGCGGTGAACTCGTGCGGGAAGCGCCCGAGGGTGGGGATGTCGGGGCTTCCGATGGTCAGCTTGTCGATGAAGAGCGCCATGAGCGCGTCCTTTCCGTGGTTCGTTGGTCGGTTCAGTCGGCGAGCAGGCGCTCGAACTCCGAGGTGACGAGCTCGGGGTGTTCCTCCGGGATGTAGTGGTCTGCTTCCCCGACCACCAACCAGCGGTCGTCGGGACGGTCGGCGATCGCCGCCGTCCATGCGGCTTCGCTGACGATGCGGCTGTCGACTCCACGAAGGCTCGTCATCGGTGCGCTCACCGCGCGGTATTCCGCGTCCCACTGGGTGCGGAACCCCGCGATGAGCTGCGTCATCGCCCCCGGGTCGGCGAGTGGCCACCACTGCCCGTCCACGCCCCGGTCGTAGCCCCAGCGTGCGCGGCGCTGGGCGGCGCCGGGCAGGATGCGGGGGTAGCGGCTGCGGATGTACTCCTCGACGGCGACTGCGTCGGGGAAGGCCCGGTGGCCGCCGGCGACGCGGGCCGCGAGTTCGTCGAGGACCGTCGCCTCCACATATGGGGTGTAGTCGACGGCGACGACCGCGGCGACGCGGTCGGGATGGAGCGCGCCGGCGAGCCAGGCGTTTCGTGCGCCGAGCGAATGCCCGCCGACGATGGCGCGCTCGATCCCGAGCGCGTCGAGCACGGTGACGACGTCGCCGGCGAAGTCCGGGCCGGTGTAGCCGGTCGCCGGCTTGTCGCTGCGCCCGTGTCCGCGCTGGTCGAGCGCGATGACCGTGGCGTGCGCCGAGAGTGACTCGGCCACGGGCTCCCAGACGGCGTGGTTCGCCGAGGTCCCATGCAACAGCACGATCGCCGGGCCCGAGCCGCGCACCCGGTACGCGAGGTCGACCTCGTTGCCCCGGGTGCGAAAGAGCCCGTCCGCGATCGGCTCCACACCGATCGGGGCTTTCATCAGACGTTCGGAATGGACGAGAGTGTCTTCCGGGCGGCGACGAGTCCGGTGATGATCTCCCTGCGCTTCTCGGCGACCGCTTCCGGGCCGTCGTAGTCGTACATGCCACCGCCTGTCTTGAACCCGAGCGTTCCGGCGGCGATCTTCTCTTCGATCATCGCCGGGGTGTCCTTGCGGTCGGCGAGGTCGGCGTTGAGGTAGCTCGAGACGGCCTTGTAGATGTCCAGGCCTGCCATGTCGAGGAGTCGGGTGGGGCCGACGACCGAGAGCTTATAGCCGATGCCCCACTTGACGCAGGCGTCCAGACCCTCGGGTGTGACAATTCCCTTCTCGAGAAGATCGAGGCATTCGCGCAGGATCGCGTAGAGGACGCGGTTCTCCACGAAGCCGGGGGTCTCCTTCTCGACGACGGGAACGTAGTCGAACGCCTTCACGACGCTGACGAGACGGTCCACGAGGGCGGGGTCGGTCGCCTCGCCCGGAATCACCTCGATCATCGGGATCAGGTGCGGCGGGTTCGACCAGTGCATGCCGATGAGCCGGCCGGGAACACTCATGCCCTCGCTCATCGCCGTGATCGGGATGCCGGACGTGTTCGAGGCGATGATGACGTCGTCGCCGACGAGGCCGTCCTCCAGCTCGGAGAGCAGCGTCTTCTTGAGTTCGAGCCGCTCGGGGATCGCCTCGATGACGAGCTCGGTGTCGGCGACCGCCTCGGCGAGGTCTGTGCCGAACGACACGGAGCCGCCGTCGGATTTCGGCGTCCCGACGGTCTCGAGGACGCCGTTGACCATCGCGTACGACGCCTTCGCGTTCTCGATGGCCTGGTCGGAGATGTCGTAGACGCGGACGACGACCCCCGCGCGGGCCAGGGTCGCGGCGATACCGGGACCCATGGTGCCGGACCCGACGACGGTGGCGATCTTCGGAAGGATGCTGCTCATACTCGTGCTCCTTGCTGACTTCGATGGAGGTGCGGTGGTTTGGGATTCAGACGCCCGGCGGGAGGCTGATCTGCGAGATGCCGATGCCCTGGAGCGCCTCGACTCGGTCGAGTCGGCGGTTGAAGTAGGTCCAGAAGTTGTGCTGGGCCTTGGCGGGGTAGATCCGGTCGAACTTCTCCTTCGTCTCTTCCGCGTCGGGCTCGATCGGCGCGAAGCCCGACGACTTGAGGTCGACCTGGAATCGCGCGGCCTTCTCGAGGAAGATCCCCGTGAGCGTCACCTCGGCGACGGTGCTGCCGACGAAGGCCACGCCGTGGTTGGCGAGCAGGAGCGCCTGCGCCGGTCCGAGCGCCTCCGCGGCGGACACTCCGAGCGGCACCGTCGTGATGATGTGGCTAGTCTCGGCGAAGCGGGGGACGCCCTCGTAGGCGAACCAGACGCCGTGGTTGTTGTACGGCCTCAGCGTCTCCTCGGAGGCGCCGAGCACCGTCGCGAAGTGCGCGTGCGAATGGCCGACGAAGTTGACGTCCGGCCGGGCCTTGAGGATCTCGGCGTGTAGCGGCCACTCGAGGTGGCGGAGGCCGGTGCCCTCGAGGACGTTGCCGTCGAAGTCGATGAGGATGAAATCATCGTCCTCGACCTCCGAGAGCGCGAGGTTGCCGCGCTTCAGCCAGAGTCCGCGCCCGAACGGGTCGCGGTAGGAGAGATGTCCCATCGACATGTCGCCGTGGCCCTCGAGCTCGAGGATCCGGTGCGCCCGGGCGACATCCGCGAGCACGCTCGCGATCGAGGCGTCTTCGAAGTACTGCGTGTGCTGATACGTCATGTTTTCCTGCTCCTCGAGAGACTAGTTCGCGTCTCGGCCCGCGGCCTCGGCGGCCGTCATCCCGCCCACACGGGCGTTCGGTCGGCCGCCGCTCGCGACCGCCACGATGATCACGAGCTCGTCCGGACGCGGGGCGTCGGGGAGCGTGATCGTCATCGCGTCGTAGTGCGAGCGGACGTAGACCTCATCCTTGTACGCGAGAGGGATGTCGATCTGTGATCCGGCGCCGGCGACCTTCGAGGCGGAGGAGATCCAGGCCTTGCCGCCGCCCACCGCGTCGCGAAGGGCGTCACCGAAGACGGTGGTGATGCAGGCGACGACATGCTCCTGCTCGCCGTTCAGCCCGGCGAGACCGCCCTTGCCGTATGACTCGACGGGACGACCCCCGAGCAGCGCCGCGGCGCGACGACCGAGCTCGGTCCCGATGCTCGCGCTCGGCGCGGTGAGCGGGGACAGGTCCTTCACCCAGCGACCCGCGAAGGGGTTCTCCAGGACGACCGCCACGGCTGCCTTGACCAGTGGCTGCTCCGGTGCGGGACCGAGGTCGTGGAGCGTCTCCGAGATGAAGGAGTGGATCGCGCGGACGCGATAAAAGGGGTCGATGCTCATGAGTTCACCTCGTGTCGGTGGGGATCCGTGGGGTTGTACAGTGCGGTCTCCACCACGTCGCCTTGGAACTGGTTGCCCTCCGCCATCTGGCGGGTGTCGGCGTAGTACTGCGAGCGGTCTTGGGCGCGATCGGTGATGGGCCGCTCCAGGCGCTCCCATTCGCGCAGGACCTCCGCCATCTGGTCGTCGGGCGCTTCGGTCGCCGCGGTCGCCAATGTCCAGGCGTTGTGGATGGAGCATCCGGCGCCCTGTGCGAGCGCGGGGCACATCGCGTGCGCGGCGTCGCCGATGAGTGCGACCCTGCCCTCGGTCCACCGGTCGAGCCGTGTGGTCTGGTAGCCGTAGTACTTGCCGTGCAGCTTGGCGGCCTCCTCCAGCAGTGGGGCCAGGTGCGGGAAGTTCTCGGTCCAGAGTGGGAGGTCGATCGGTACCTTCGAGCCCTGCGCGTCGCTGGCCGGTGCCATCAGGGCGATGTACACTTCCTCGTCGTTGCACGGCACGTAGAGCACGCGGAGCACGCGCGGCTCGATGTTCCAGAAGTCGATGTAGTTGTCCCACTCGGTGTCCGGTTCGAGCTGCTGCAGCTCGGCCTTGTGACGAGGCACGAGGAACCGTGTGATGCCGTCGCGCGACCGCTCGCGCTTGAGCGGGATGCCAACCGAACCGCGGACCGCGGAGCCGACACCGTCTGCGCCGACGACGAGATCGGCGTCCTCTGACGTTCCGTCGGCGAAGCTGATGCGACCGTCCGGGGTCGCGCCGGTGACCGGCGACCCGGAGACGATCTCAACCCCGGATTCGCGGGCGGCAGTGAGCAGCGTGCTGTACAGGTGGGGGCGCGTAACCGAGATCCAGCGGATGCCCTCGAGTCTCTCCTGCGACTGCACCACGTTGTTCATCCGCGTCTCGTAGGCGGGGGAGTGCATGGCGCGGGACTCCAGGTCGGGGGTAGCGCCGAGCAGGTCGAGGACCTGGAGGCTGTTGCCCCAGAGTACAATCCCAGCCCCTTCGGCGCGGAGCTCGGGCGAACGCTCATGGATACGGACGCTCCACCCCTTCTGAGCAAGCGCAGTGGCGACGGTGAGCCCGGCGAAGCCGGCGCCCGAGATCGCCGCGTGGCGGGATGAGGCCATGAGACCAACTTTCAGAGGAAAGGTTTTATTACGATCTGATTTGTTCTTCTCGTATGTGGAGAGTCTTGCGGAGCGCGGCGCTTCTCGCAAGCGAAAGCTCGGGGGCCTTCGCGACGTCCTCGCTCGTGTTCGAGTCGGTTCTCGATCAGCAGCGGGCCGGGATGCTGCGGCATGTCGTGGACGCGCTGAGCCTCTGCCTCGACGACACGACCGCAACACGCTCCTCGTCGCTCCGCGCCGCGCAGTTCCAGGAGCTCGTGACCGCCCACCTCCTGCTCGACCTGCCGCACCGCGATTCCGACCGCCTCGGCGCGGCAGGTGATCCGGCTCTAGTGCGCACCGCGCGGATCGTGGCCGGGTACTGCCGCGAGCACTATGCCGAGCCGCTGAGAGCATCGCCAACCTCGCGGCGGTCGCGCACGTGAGCGAGTGGACGCTGTTCGCGGCGTTCCGCCGTGAGTTCGGCACGATCCCCGGCCGCTGGATGCGTGAGCTTCGGCTGGAACGCGCGCGGCAGAGCCTGCAGGCATAGGAGCGGGCCACCAGCGTTGTGGCGGCCGCGATCCACCACGGGTTCAGTCGCGTCGGAGGGCTCGCCACCGACTACAGACGCGCGTACGGCGAGTCGCCGTCCGACACGATCCGCGGGTGTCGCGCCTCCGCACCGTGAATCAGACGGCGGCGTGCCGCGCAATCGCGGCTGCTCCCGCGAGTTCGTAGTTCTCCTCGGAGAGATACACGTGCTGCAGCGCCCCGAGAGAATTGCGGAGGTGGCGCTGCATGGGGTGGTCCACCGAGAGCACGCGACCGCCCCCGTAGCGGAACAGGTCGGAGATGAGCTCCGCGCAGAGTTCGGCGACCAGGGTGTGGCGGGCTCGGAGCACCGCGACCGTGTCGTCGTCGATCGTGCCGCCGGAGCGCACGATGTTGATGCCCTCCTGAGCGGTCGCCCGGTACAGCGTGCGCGCGGCGGCCCATTTCGCCTCCGCCTGACCGATCGCCTTCTGGAACGACGCGCGGCCGGCGAGTGAACCGCTCAGCGAGCGGGCCGTGGATGCGGCGAGGTCGATCATGTCGTCGATCGCGCGCCGCGCGATCCCGACGAGGAGCGGCGACAGCTCATTCGAGATGAAGATCATGATCGGCTGCCGGAAGATGTCGCCGCCGCGCTGCGGTGCCCCGCCGTACGCGTCCATCGCCCGGGACGCCGGCACGAAGACATCGTCGAAGGAGAAGTCATGGCTCCCGGTCCCCTGAAGGGCTGCAGCGTTCCAGTTGCCGTGGACAGTGACCTCGGACTTCGGGGCGGTCACGAAGATCGGAGCTCCGGTGCCCTCGACGATGCATCCGCCGACGACCCAGTTCGAGTGGTCGATACCGCTCCCGAAAGCCCAGCGGCCGGTGACACGGTAGCCGCCGTCGACCGGGATCGCGCTGCCGCGGGGCGTGAACTGGCCCGCGACCGTAGGCAGCGGCTCGCCTGGCGCGAACAGGTCGGCGACACCCTCCTCGGGGAGCCAGCCGGCCATGGTTCCGATCGTGCCGCTGCCGATCATCGTCGCCCACGCCGCCGAGGCGTCGTGATACGCGATCTCCTCCATGACGTCGCCGAAGCCCACCGGGTCGAGCTCGCTTCCCCCGAGTTCGATCGGCGTCTTCATCCAGAAGAACCCAGCCGTGCGGAGCTCCTCGGCGACGGCGTCGGGGAGGCGCCGGATCAGCTCCGCCTCGCGGGCGTGCTCCTCCAGCAGGGGGCCGAGCGCTCGGGCGGCGGCCAGAAGAACGTCCGCACGATCGGAGGCGGACGGGGATGCGGATGCGGCGGCGGATGTGGATGCGGGTGCGGCGGCGGACGTGGATGCGGCGGGAGTGGTCATCGGGCTCTCCTTCGAGACGACAGTCGTCCCAGTCAACACCCGCAGCCCGGGGAATTCAGACCGAATCCTGCGTGAAACCGCCGCGCCGTGCGGGATCCGGCGTCCTTCGGCCCGGCATGTGGAACGCTGGGGACGAGCGCTGCATACGCGGGAATGAAACCATTCCGGCGCCGATTGCCGCTCGCACGTCCAACGAAAGGATTCTCGTGGCCCGCATCGCCGTCATCGGAGGAACCGGCTACGCCGGCAGTCACATCATCCGGGAGGCCGTTCGCCGCGGCCACACCGTCGTCTCGATCGCCCGGTCGGTTCCCGCCGAGCGCGTGGAAGGCGCGACGTACCTCGAGGGCAGCATCCTGGATGTGACGGATGTCGTGCACAAGCTCCAGGGTGTGGATGTGGTGATCTCGGCGGTCGCGCCGCGCGGTGACATGCTCGGCAAGGTGCGTCCCGCGCTGGCGGAGCTGTTCGCGGCGCTTCCGGAGGATGTCCGCGTGGGCGTCATCGGCGGCGCAGGCGGCTCCCTGGTCACACCGGGAGGGCCGCGGCTCATCGATACCGAAGGATTCCTCGACGCGTACAAGCCGGAGTCGCTCGAGGCCATCGGAGTGCTCGAAGACCTGCAGTCCACCGCGGGCGGACGCGACTGGTTCTACATCCATCCCGCCGGCGGCTTCGGCGTCTGGGCGCCGGGGGAGCGCACCGGCTCGTACCGCGACGGCGGAGACGTGCTGGTCGTGGGTGAGGACGGGGAGTCATTCATCTCCGGTCCCGACCTCGCCGTAGCGATCCTCGACGAGATCGAGTCGCCGAAGCACTCGCGAGAGCGCTTCGCCGTCGGCTACTGACGTCGCGGTGGCCGCGCGACGGCGCTAGACCAGATCGCGCCAGTCCACCACGGCCTCCTCGTCGTCCTCCCCGGCCTCCTCGTCATCGACGATGGGCATCATGCCCGTCTGACCGGGGAGTGCGAGGGAGTCGGTCGGCGGGCCCATCACGGTCGCCTCGTCCCGGCGGTGGCGAAGCACATCGTCGATGTAAGACGTCAGCACCTCCGCGATGGGCACCGAGCGTCCGCGCGCCTGCGACATGTACCACCGGTGCTCGAGCACCTGGTGGAACACCTCCGCCGGCTCGAGTTTCGCGCGCAGGTCGAACGGGATGGACATCACGACCGGCTCGAACACGCGGGTCAGCCACTCGTGCGCGACCATCTCCTCGTCCGGGCCGAGACGACTGGTCCGCGCGCGGAATTCGTCCAGGTCATTGAGGAGACGGCGGGCCTGGTTCTCCTCGACATCCAGTCCCGTCAGGCGCAGGAGACGGCGCTGGTGATGCCCGGCGTCGACGACCTTCGGCTGGATGGACGCGCGCGTACCGTCGGGCGTCGTCTGGATCGACATCTCGCCGATGTCGAAGCCGAGGGCGTTGAGGCGCTGGACGCGCTCGGTGAGGCGCCAGGACTCGTCGAGCGCGAACGACTCCTTGTCGGTGAGCGCTCCCCAGAGCGAGTAGTAGGACGACAGGATGCCGTCGGCGATCTGCACCGCGTCGATGCCGCCCTCCAGGCGGCCGCCGGCCTCCAGATCCATGATCTCGCCGGCGATATTGGTGCGGGCGACATCGAGGTCGTGCGCGCGCTGCCCCGGAGTCAGCCCGCTCTCGTGCAGCTCGCCGGTCTCCGCATCCACGAGATACGCGGCGAAGGCGCCGGCGTCCCGCCGGAACAGGGTGTTCGACAGCGAGACGTCGCCCCAGAAGAAGCCGACGTTGTGCAGGCGCACGAGGAGCACCGCGAGAGCATCCACCAGCCGCGCGGCCGTGTGCGGGCGCAGCACCTGCGTGAACAGAGCGCGGTAGGGGAGCGAGAAGCGAAGGTGCGCCGTGACCAGGGCTGCGGGCAGCGTCCGCCCCTCCGCATCCGTTCGTCCGCCGATCACGGCGACGCGCTCGACGCACGGCGCGGCAAGACGGTGCAGGTTGCCGAGCATGTCGTATTCGCGCCGGGCCATCTCCTGCGTGGTCTCCTTGATGGCCACCACCCGCCCGGACAGATTCGCAAAGCGCACCAGGTGCCGGGAGATGCCCTTGGGGAGGTACACGATCGTGCTGCTGGACCATTCCGACAGGGGCGTCGACCACGGCAACGAGAGTAGGCCGGGGTCGACGGAGCTGGCGGTGATGCTGAGCGATTCGGGCACGGGACCTCCCGGAAATACGGCGCGGCGCGGGCAGCCTCAAGGCTACCCGCGCCGCGGCGGTGAGAGATGGGTCAGGCGGAGACGACCGGCTTGTCGTTGAGACGCTCACCGGACTCGATGTCGAACGCGTGCACGTGGCCGGCGCTGGCGGCCAGGGTGACCGTCTCGCCCGCGTTCGGGTGGCTCCGGCCGTCGACACGTGCGACGAGGTCGGTGCGCTTGCCGTTGATCTCGGTGTGGCCGTAGAGGTAGCCGTCCGCGCCGAGTTCCTCGACGAGGTCGACGACCACCGAGAGACCGCGGCCGTCGGAGGGACCGACGACGATGTCCTCGGGGCGCACGCCCACGGTGACCTGGCTGCCGTTGGCACGGCCGACGGTGTCGCGGTCCAGCGGCACGACCTCGTCACCGAACCGCACGCCACCCTCGGCGAGATCGGCCGAGAAGAGGTTCATGGCGGGCGAACCGATAAAGCCGGCGACGAACACGTTGTTCGGCTTCTCGTACAGGTCGCGGGGCGTTCCGACCTGCTGCAGGATGCCGTCCTTGAGGACCGCGATGCGGTCGCCCATGGTGAGGGCCTCGGTCTGGTCGTGCGTGACGTAGACGGTCGTGACCCCGAGGCGGCGCTGCAGCGACGCGATCTGCGTGCGCGTCTGCACGCGGAGCTTCGCGTCGAGGTTCGACAGCGGCTCGTCCATGAGGAACACCTGCGGCTGGCGGACGATCGCGCGACCCATCGCGACACGCTGACGCTGACCACCCGAGAGGGCCTTCGGCTTGCGCGTGAGGTACTCCTCGAGGTCGAGGAGCTTGGCGGCCTCGAGCACGCGCGCGGCACGCTCTTCCTTGCCGATGCCGGCGATCTTCAGGGCGAAGCCCATGTTCTCGGCGACGGTCATGTGGGGGTACAGCGCGTAGTTCTGGAAGACCATCGCGATGTCGCGGTCCTTCGGCGGGACGTCCGTGACGTCGCGGTCGCCGATCAGGATGCGGCCGGAGTTGACCTCTTCGAGGCCGGCCAGCATGCGCAGGGACGTGGACTTACCGCAGCCGGAGGGGCCGACGAGAACCAGGAACTCGCCGTCGGCGACTTCGAGGTTGAGCTTGTCCACGGCGGGGCGAGTGCCCCCGGGGTACAGGCGGGTTGCGTTGTCAAACGTGACGGACGCCATTTTCTTCTCCTTCACCGGCAGGTACGTGCCGGACGATCCGTAGTGATGGATGAGCGGGGGCTAACCCGCACGCCCGCCATCGGGCGCAACTTTCAGTATAGGTGTCGGGCGTCCTGCGTCTGGGTTTTTCCCAGGCTGCCTCGTTAGCATCGATTCCGGCCGCGTTACCCGTGCGGCCCGCCGGATCCCCGGCCCGCTTATCCGTTCCAGAAGGTTTCATGTCGAACGACCAGACACCGCAGGTGCCTGCCACGCGCGACCGCCGAGAGGCCGTCCGCGAAAAGGCCCAGCAGGTGCACGCCAAGCAGTCGCGCTTGCGGCTGCTGCGTGGCATCCTGCTCAGCGCGGCCGGTCTCGCCGTCGCGGGCGTGGCCACCGCCGCCATCATCTGGGCGTTCGCGGAGATGGGCCCGCGTCCCGTCATTCAGCCCGCCAACGCGCAGAACGACGGCTTCGCGGTGACCACCGTGACCGGGGCCGCTGATCCGGTGGCAGGCGGTGTCGACGAGGCGGCGACGCCCGCGCCCGCAGAGGCAGCACCCACGGAGGCAGCGCCCACGCCGACCCCGACGGCCAGCGAAACTCCCGCCGTGGACATCCGCGTCTACGTGGATTACCTCGCTCCCGAGGCGCGCGAGTTCCAGCTCGCCAATGCTGACCAGCTGAAGAAGTGGGTGAGCCAGGACGCCGCGACCCTCAGCTACTACCCCGTGGCCATGCTGACGTCGAAGTCGAACGGCACCAAGTACTCGCTGCGTGCGGCGGGGGCGGCCGCGTGCGTCGCGACGTATTCGCCCGACACCTTCTTCGCCTTCAACGACGAGCTGCTGCGCCAGCAGCCGGAGATCGATTCGGACGGCTTGAACGACGAACAACTCGCCGAGCTGGCGCAGGCCTCCGGTGCGGCCTCGCCGAAGATCGTTCGCAACTGCATCGAAGACGGCTCGTTCTCGACGTGGGCACGCGCCGCGACCGATCGTGCACTGGAGAGCATTCCCGACACCGATGGTGCCGCGCTGAGCTCGACGCTCATGATCCTCGTCAACGGCACGCAGTATGTCGGGGCGATGGATGACCCGAAGGAATTCGCGCAGTTCGTGCTCACGGCCGCCAGCGACTCGTACTACCGCACGCCGTCGCCGACCCCGTCGGCATCCG
The DNA here is from genome assembly GCF_058310455.1 of Microbacterium sp. Z10_103. Lineage (NCBI taxonomy): Bacteria > Bacillati > Actinomycetota > Actinomycetes > Micrococcales > Microbacteriaceae > Microbacterium > Microbacterium sp. Z10_103. The sequence continues at coordinate 2,046,955 of NZ_JBZEGK010000001.1, read as the reverse complement.
TCACGCCCACCCCGGCGCCTTAGTCCCGCCGGATCAGCGAGCCGGGCCGCCCGTCCTGCCTCGGTCGCCCTCGTCGCCGTTTCCGACGAAGGGGTCGACCTTGTCGGCCTTCCGGAGCGTCTCGGCCTGCTCCTCACGCCGCTTCGCGGCATCCGCCGCATGTTGGTCGATGTCGCCGGCGCGTCGCTGCGCCTCGATGTCGGCCTGGGCGGCGCGGGCTTTGGCCCGCTCCGACTCGGCGGTAGCGGCGGCGGTGTCGGCCCGCGCCTGCGCGAGCTCCGCCTCATGCTCCCGCGCGCCGAGGTCGGCCTCTCGAGCCTGGGCGCGCAGCTTCTCGGCCTTCTCGTGCTGCGCGTGCTGGCGGCGCTCCCGACGTCCTTTCGCCGTGACGGTCAGAACGATGACCACGATCACCACGACGACGACAATGGCGACGATGATCCAGATGAGGGCACTCGTGTCCATGGCTCCTCCTTCTCGTGTGGCACCGACCCGGCTGTGCGGCGCCTCCCGCTACCAAAGCCGACGGCACACGGCGGCGAGAACCGCCTTGCCGTGGGGGAGGCGGTGCGCTAGCGAGGGGCCGGGCGGCGGACGCTCTAGACTCGGTTGTCGAGATCCGCGTACCTCCGCGGCTCGCCGGCTTGGCGCAATTGGTAGCGCACCTAACTTGTAATTAGGGGGTTGCGGGTTCGAGTCCCGCAGTCGGCTCTCCGCGCTCCCGCCTCCCGTCGTCCGCGAGAAACGACGATCCGGATGAGACGGGACGCATCGCGCCGTTTCTCGTCCGGATCGTCGTTTCTCGCGGGTGGGCCGTAGCATCATGCGAGTGACCTCGCGCGAAGCCCCGGGTGCGGCGCGACGCATCCCGTTGGGGCTGGCGGTCGCATCCGCGGTGGCTGTCGGAGTGCTGACGGCGCTCCAGGCTCGCATCAACGGGTCTCTCGGCGACGCCATCGACGACGGCTACACCGCCGCGGTCATCTCGTTCGGCTCTGGCCTGCTCATCGTCCTCGCGATCACCGTCCTTCTCCCCTCGGCCCGCACGGGCTTCGGCCGGCTGGTGCGGGGCATCCGCGGGGGAGACGTGCCGGTGTGGATGCTGCTGGGCGGTCTCGCCGGAGCCCTCACGGTCGCGACGCAGGGACTCACCGTCGGAACCATCGGGGTCGCGCTGTTCACAGTGGGTGTGGTCGCCGGGCAGACGATCCACGGGCTGATCCTCGACCGCCTGGGATACGGGCCCGGGGGTGTGGTGGCCGTCACCGTGCCGCGCGTGGTCGGCGGCGCACTCGCCGTGGCGGGAGTGATCGTGTGCGTGGCAGGGGTCACGGGAGCGCCGGCGCCATGGATGCTGATGCTCCCGTTCCTCGCCGGCGCAGGAATCGCCTGGCAGCAGGGCACCAACGGGCGCCTCGGTCAGCGCACCGGGAACGCGCTCACCGCGACCCTGGTGAACTTCGCCGGTGGCACCATCGCACTCGCGATCGCCGCCGCCGTGCACATCTCGGTCGCGGGCGCACCGCAGACGCTCGTGGTCGACCCGTGGCTGTACCTCGGGGGAGCCGTGGGCGCCGTGTACATCTTCCTGTCGGCGGCCATCGTGCGCACCACCGGTGTGCTGCTGCTGGGGCTGGGGTCGGTGGTGGGGCTGCTGGCGATGTCGGTGGTGCTCGACGCGTTCTGGCCGGCGCCCTCCGGGCCGCCCCTGCCCATTGCGCTCACCGCGGTGGCGGTGGCCCTGGTCGGTGTCGCCATCGTGGTGGGATGGCGACGGCGGCGGCCCGGCCGCTAGAGCAGTGTGGGATCGGCCGCCCCGTGGGAGGCGTCGCGCCCCATCGGCGGCTCACCGGAGGCGTCGCGCGCCATCGGCGGCTCACCGGAGGTGTCACGCGCCGTCGGCGGAGTCGCGCTCTTCTCGCGCTTCTTCGTCTCGCGGCGCGACTCTTCGGGCATGCGCGTGAGCATCTCGCTCGCGTTCACGCCTTTGCGCGGTCCGAGCCGGGTGGCAGCCGGCTTGCCGCCGACATACAGCCAGCCGAGGAGCTCCTCGTTCTTGCCGAGGCCATGCGCCTTGGCGACGGCCTTGCTGCGCGTGTAGTGGCCGGTTCGCCAGATGACGCCCCATCCGGCCTCATCCAGCAGCAGGCTCAACATGTGCGCGACCCCGGAAGCGACCGCCTCCTGCTCCCAGCGCGGAACTTTCTCGCTCTCGCGGTAGCTGGCCACGATCGCGATCAGGAGCGGAGCGCGCAGCGGCTTGGCCGAGGACCCCTTCTCGCCGAGCGCCTTGTTGATGGCGCGGCCCAGTCGCTCCCGGTCGGTTCCGCGGAGCTCGATGAGACGCCACGGGCGAAGCGACGAATGGTCGGCGACGCGACCGGCCGCGGCCACGAGCGTCTCCAGCTCAGCCGACGAGGGTGCCTCCTCGGTCACGCGCGACCACGATCGGCGTGCGCGGACGGCCTCGAGCGCCGATCCCGCCCGCCCGGAGCCTCCGCGCGGCGCATCAGCGGCGTGCAGAGGCTGCGGAGGGATGCTCACGCCTCCGGCTCGGGGGCGAAGTTCAGCGCCAGGGAGTTCATGCAGTACCGGTCGCCGGTGGGCGTGCCGAACCCGTCCGGGAACACGTGCCCCAGGTGCGATCCGCACGCGGCACAGCGCACCTCGGTGCGCACCATGCCGTGGGCGCGGTCTTCGATCAGCTCGACGGCCTCCGGGCGGACCGACTCGTAGAAGCTCGGCCATCCGCAGTGCGAGTCGAACTTCGTTCCGCTCTGGAACAGCTCGGCGCCGCAGCCGGCACACGAGTACAGTCCCGCGCGTTCCTCGTCGAGGAGCTCACCGGTCCAGGCGCGCTCGGTGGCGGCCTGCCGCAGCACGGCGTACTGCTCCTCGCCGAGCTCGGCGCGCCACTGGTCCTCGGTCTTCTCAACGGAATAGCTCATGGGGGTCTTCCTCTCCACCGTCCATTCAACCCGAACACCAGGGCAGCAGGCGCTCCCGGCGATAATGCCGGGATGGACCCGGATGCTGTCGCCCCCGTGATCGCCCGTTACGAGCGCTTCGCACGGGACGAGGCGCCGGGCCGGTCCGACCTGTACGCCGAGTGGGCCGCCGGAGTGGCGGGCGATCACGAGACGGCCGCGATCCTCGCCCGCATCCCCGAGACGCACCGCCAGCCGCCCCTGGTGTTCGCCGTGACCCGGATGCTGGGGGCTTCGGAGAGCGGATATGGCGAGTGGGCGAGGTGGGTCCAGGCGCACGCCGACCGGGTGGTGGCCGAGAGCGCGACGCGCAGCATCCAGACCAACGAGCCGCTGCGCTGCGCGGCGCTCCTCCCCGCGCTCAGCCTCGTGCCCGGACCGATCGCGCTCCTGGAGGTCGGTGCCAGTGCCGGCCTCTGCCTGTACCCCGACAGGTACTCCTACCGGTATGCCACCGGCGGCGGGGGGCTGCGCGCGCTCGACCCGCCCGGTGGCCCGAGCGCCGTGGTGCTGCACTGCAGGCTCGTCGGCGCGCCGGTCTTGCGGATGCCGGACATCGTGTGGCGTGCCGGCATCGACCTGGCGCCGCGGAACGCGCGCGACAAGGCCGACAGAGCGTGGCTGACCGGACTTGTCTGGCCTGGCGAAACCGGTCGCCGCGAACGCATCGAGCGCGCACTCGATGTGGCCGCGGCCGACCCGCCACTCCTGGTGCCCGGCGACGCGAGGGAGGTTCTCGCGGAGACGGCCGCACGGGCGCCGCGGGGGGCGACTCTCGTGATTACGACGCCCGGCGTGCTCGCCCACGTTCCGCGGGTGGGTCGGCGGCCGCTCATCGACGCGGCGCGGGCCGCGGGGCGGTGGATCACGATCGACGATCCGGCCCTGCACGATGGCTGGACCGCGGTCCCTGATCCCTGGCCCGGGGGATTCGCCCTGGCGTTGGACGGGAACATCCTCGCCGCCGTTGACCCGCTCGGCGCGTCCGTGGAGTGGCTCCCGGGCGAACGCCGCCAACAGGCTTAGCGTGGAGGAGTGCCCCTCACCGACCGCGATCGCGCCCTCCTCGCCTTCGAGGCGGAGTGGCGGCGGCACGGCGGGGCAAAAGAGGAAGCCATCCGGGCGGAGTTCGCGATGCCGCCGGCGCGCTACTACCAGCTGCTCGGTCGCCTGATCGACACGGCAGAGGCTCTCGAGCATGACCCGCTCCTGGTGCGCAGGCTGCGCCGTCTCCGCGATCAGCGAGCCACGATCCGGGCGGCCCGCACCGGCGCTCAGTGATCTTCGACCGCCTGCCGATAGCATCGACGGGTGGCCCGAACGACCTACCCGCGCGACCGCTTCGACGAGCTCGCGCCTGAGACGGGACGCGTCGGCGCACACCGCGCGGAGAACCCACGGATGCGCGGTGGCATCGTGTTCCTGTGGGCGGTTGTCGCCACGATCGTTCTCCTCATCGCCGGGATCTTCGGCTCGCTCCTGGTGACCGGGCGCATCTCCTTCTCGACGGAGCCGTTGCCCACCACCACTCCGCTTCCCATCGTGGAGCCGGTGGTCGACACGTCCGTGCCGGTGCTCGTCCTCAATGCGACCCCGCAGGAGGGGTTGGCGGCGCAGGTGCGGGACACCGTGGTTGCCGCCGGCTGGTCGGCCGACATCGTCTCGGCCGGAGCTGCCGGCTCGAGCGACTTCCCCGCGACGACCGTCTACTACGCGACCGAAGACGCCGAAGCCGCCGCTCTGGGGCTGGCCGAGGTCATCGGCGGTGCGGAGATCGCGCTCAGCGACCAATATCTCCCACCGGATGACCCGGAGACCGAGGCGGATGAGGCGGGCCGGCAGCTCACCGTGGTGCTCGGGCTCGACCGCATCCAGGCGCCCTCGGAGGGCACGGAACCGTAGTCGGCGACCGGGTGTTTCGGGCGGGTAAACAGTTCGATGCGGCCGTGTCAACACTTGCCCGAGCGGGGGTTTGCGCCCCATATGCCGTGGATACGATGACGTCGTCCCACAGCATCAGGAGAACAGCATGGCCCAGGGCACTGTCAAATGGTTCAACGCCGAGAAGGGTTTCGGCTTCATCACCTCCGGCGACGGAGAGGACGTTTTCGTCCATTACTCGAACATCGACATGACCGGTTTCCGGGTGCTCGAGGAAGGGCAGGCCGTCGAGTTCACCGTCGGGGCGGGGCAGAAGGGTCCGCAGGCCGAATCGGTCCGCGTTATCTGACGCAGCATCCCGGCATCGCCTCCGAGGCGGCACCGCGTGAAGACCTCATCAGGGCAGGGAAGCCCGAGGTCTTTCCGGGGTGCCGCCTTTTCGGCATCGCCGACACGGGCGTCGTATCCCGGTGGCGCAGCTTGCACTCGCATGGGGCGAGTGCCAGAATGAGTTAGCACTCGTGTTTGTGGAGTGCTAACAGACTGATAGCTCCGTCCTGGAGGGACGACATACATATGGCAAAGATCATCGCTTTCGACGAAGAGGCCCGACGCGGCCTCGAGCGCGGCCTGAACATCCTCGCCGACGCCGTCAAGGTGACGCTCGGCCCCCGCGGTCGCAACGTCGTGCTCGAGAAGAAGTGGGGCGCCCCCACGATTACGAACGACGGCGTTTCTATCGCCAAGGAGATCGAGCTCGACGACCCCTACGAGAAGATCGGCGCCGAGCTGGTCAAGGAGGTCGCCAAGAAGACGGACGACGTCGCCGGTGACGGAACCACCACCGCGACCGTTCTCGCTCAGGCACTCGTTCGCGAGGGCCTGCGCAACGTCGCCGCCGGCGCCGACCCCATCTCGCTCAAGAAGGGCATCGAGAAGGCCGTCAAGGCCATCACCGACCAGCTCCTCGCCGGCGCCAAGGAGGTCGAGTCCAAGGAGCAGATCGCTGCCACCGCATCGATCTCCGCCGCCGACCCCGCGATCGGCGCGCTGATCGCCGAGGCCATCGACAAGGTGGGCAAGGAGGGTGTGGTCACCGTTGAGGAGTCCAACACGTTCGGCACCGAGCTCGAGCTCACCGAGGGTATGCGCTTCGACAAGGGCTACATCAACCCTTACTTCGTGACCGACCCGGAGCGTCAGGAAGCGGTCTTCGAAGACCCGTACATCCTGATCGCGAACCAGAAGATCTCGAACATCAAGGACCTTCTGCCGATCGTCGACAAGGTGATCCAGGAGGGCAAGGAGCTCCTCATCATCGCTGAGGACGTGGAGGGCGAGGCTCTCGCAACTCTCGTGCTCAACAAGATCCGCGGCATCTTCAAGTCGGCTGCCGTCAAGGCTCCCGGCTTCGGCGACCGTCGCAAGGCTCAGCTGCAGGACATCGCGATCCTCACGGGTGGCCAGGTCATCACCGAAGAGGTGGGCCTCAAGCTCGAGAACGCCACGGTCGACCTGCTCGGCCGTGCGCGCAAGGTCATCATCACCAAGGACGAGACCACCATCGTCGAGGGTGCCGGTGACTCGGCGCAGATCGAGGGTCGCGTGACCCAGATCCGTCGCGAGATCGAGAACACCGACAGCGACTACGACCGCGAGAAGCTCCAGGAGCGCCTCGCCAAGCTCGCCGGCGGCGTTGCCGTCATCAAGGCGGGTGCGGCCACCGAGGTGGAGCTCAAGGAGCGTAAGCACCGCATCGAGGACGCCGTTCGCAACGCGAAGGCAGCCGTCGAGGAGGGCATCGTCCCCGGTGGTGGCGTCGCGCTGATCCAGGCCGGCAAGATCGCGTTCGCAACCCTGCAGCTCGAGGGCGACGAGGCGACCGGCGCGAACATCGTCCGCGTCGCGATCGAGGCTCCGCTCAAGCAGATCGCCCTCAACGCCGGCATGGAGCCCGGTGTCGTGGCGAACAAGGTGGCCGAGCTCGAAGCAGGTTGGGGCCTCAACGCCGCGACCGGCGAGTACGGCGACCTCTTCGCGCAGGGCATCATCGACCCGGCGAAGGTCACCCGTTCGGCGCTGCAGAACGCAGCGTCCATCGCGGGTCTGTTCCTCACCACCGAGGCGGTCGTCGCCGAGAAGCCCGAGAAGGCTTCGGCAGCTCCCGCCGACCCGACGGGCGGCATGGACTTCTGAGTCCACCCCGCGTCTGACGCACAGAACGGCCCCCTCCACGCGGAGGGGGCCGTTCTGCGTTCGGGATAGCGGTCGGCGGTCAGCGGAACAGGCTCGTGCTGGCCTGCTCGACCTCGGCGTAGTGGCGCCCGGCGACGGTGAGGGCGCCGTCGATCTCGGCGAGAGAGGCGGCGACCTGCTGCTGCGTCGCCCGCCACCGCTCCACGACGCCGGTGAAGGCCGCCGACGCCGCCCCCGTCCACGACCCCTGCAGCTGGGTGAGCTGGGACAGCAGCGCGGCGGACTCCGATTCCAGACGGTCGACCGTCGCGCGGACGGCGTGCGACGCGGTGAAGACCGCGTCGCTGTCGACGGAGAAGACAGCCATGAGAACTCCTTTCTGTACGTGCCGGCCACGTTAGGGCGCGCCGGTCCCGCACCGAGGAGACGCTGACGACCCGGTGGATGGCGCGCCTTCTGGCGCCCCTGGGGAGGAAGGTCAGCGGAGCCGGGGGAGCGGCCGGGTGTCGGCGATCTCGTCGGCGAAGGGACGAGGAGCCAGCGGCAGCGACACCCGGAAGGTCGCTCCGCCGCCGGGCGTCTCTCGCACCGACACCGTGCCGTGCAGCGCCTCGACGATCGATGCGACGATCGAGAGGCCGAGCCCTGAGCCACCGGTCTCCCGCGCTCGAGACGTGTCGGCGCGCCAGAAGCGCTGGAAGATCTGTTCGCGGATCTGCTCGGGGATGCCCTCGCCGTGGTCGACGACCTCGATCCACCCGGTGTTCTCGGTCGGAGAAACCCCGACGCGCACCTCGATCGGGGAATCCTCTCCGGTGAAGCGGCGGGCGTTGCCCAGGAGGTTCGCGATCACCTGCCGGATGCGGTTCTCATCGCCCAGCACGATCGGCTCGTCCGGCAGCAGGAATGACCCGTCGGCCGGTTCGTCCGTCAGCGGATCGATCGGTCCGCTGTCGGCCGCGTTGCGAGGACGCCGACGGAGGCGGGAGAATCTCGCACCGGCCAACGCCATCGCCGAGGACCCCGCGGTCGCGCGCCGGCGCGGCTCGTCTGTCGGGCCGGTCGGAGGGTCGGCGGTGGTCGACGTCGTCTCCGCGGTCCCGTCGTGGAGCGTCGTGTCCTCGACGGTGACTTCGCGCTGCGGGGACGCCGCCCGAAGATCCAGTGCGGCATCCCGGGCGACCGGTCGCAGGTCGACCGGTTCGAGCAGAACGTCGCGTCGCTCGTCGAGGCGTGCCAAGGCGAGGAGGTCTTCGACGAGAACGCCCATGCGGATCGCTTCCTTCTCGATCCGCTCCATGGACTGTGCGATCTCCTCGTCGCCACGGATGGCGCCCATCCGGTACAACTCGGCGTACCCTCGCACGGTCACCAGTGGCGTGCGCAACTCGTGGCTGGCGTCGCCGATGAAACGGCGCATCTGCCCGACCGTGGCATCGCGCTGACGGATCGCCGCATCCACACGGTCGAGCATCGTGTTGATGGCCATCTTCAACCGGCCGACCTCGGTGCCGGGCACCACGTCCGACATGCGCTGGCTGAAATCGCCGCCCGCGATCGACATGGCCGTCGCCTCGACTTGACCGAGACCGCGGAACGTGAGGGTGACGAGCCACCGCGTGAGCAGGGCGCTGGCGATGAGGATGAGCAGGGCCAGGATGCTGTAGATGCCGATGTAGGTCCCGACGACGCGTTCGGTCGGGGCCAGCGGCGCGACGACCATCTGCGTGAACGCTTCCCCGGCGCCCGGGGGCTGGAAGAAGTCCACGCTTGCGCGGAACGATGCGCCGGTTTCCGGGTCCTGGTACTCCAGCGCCTGCCCCACGTGCATGGAGGTTTCCTGCAGCGGGAACTCCCGCGGCAGGTCGGGGATGATGTGGGACGACGTGCCGTCGTAGAGCGCCTCCAGCGCCCCGTCCACGCCCCGGTACAGGACGATGATGTTGCCCGTCGCCGCGACGTCGTCGCGGGGGGTGAAGGTGATCTTCCCGCCGTCGTTGCGCGCGTCGAAGACGGTGTCTGCGATGTCGCTGGCCGCCAGGAGACGTAGTTGCTCGTCGACCGAGTCGACGAGGGTGTTGCGCAGGAACGCCATGGTGCCGAACCCGGCGGCGACCAGTCCGACGGCGAGCAGACCGACGGTCACGCCGGTGACCTTGGCGCGCAGGCTGAGCCCACGCCACCATCCGGTCACGGCATCGTGCTTCTCAGCCAGGAGAGAGTCTTTCGTCGAGGCGCTCAGGCGGTCTTACCGGCCTTGAGCATGTAGCCGAAACCGCGCTTGGTCTGGATGAGCGGCTCGGTCGAGTGCGGGTCGATCTTGCGACGCAGATAGGAGATGTAGCTCTCCACGATTCCCGCGTCGCCGTTGAAGTCGTACTCCCACACGTGGTCGAGGATCTGCGCCTTCGACAGCACCCGGTTCGGGTTGAGCATGAGGTAGCGGAGCAGCTTGAACTCGGTGGGGCTGAGATCGATCGACACGTCGCCGACCGTCACGTCGTGGGTGTCCTGGTCCATCGTGAGTTCGCCCGCGCGGATCACCGACTCCTCGTCGGCCTGCATCGTGCGGCGCAGGATCGCCTGGATGCGGGCGACGATCTCGTCGAGGCTGAACGGCTTCGTGACGTAGTCATCGCCTCCGGCGTTGAGACCGGTGATCTTGTCCTCCGTCTCATCCTTGGCCGTCAGGAACAGGATGGGCGCGGTGTAGCCGGCCCCGCGGAGGCGCTTGGTGACGCTGAACCCGTTCATGTCGGGCAGCATGACGTCGAGAACGATGAGGTCGGGTTCTTCCTCCAGCACGGCAGAGATGGTCTGCGCGCCGTTGGAGACGGCCCGGACCTGGAATCCCGCGAATCGCAGGCTGGTGATGAGCAGGTCGCGGATGTTCGGCTCGTCGTCCACGACGAGGATGCGCGGTGCGGTCATAGGCCCATACTGGCATCCGATTCCTTGGGGAGGCTGGAAATGCGCGCACCCGCCGGGATCAGCCCGATCGGGCCGCGGTCACCAACCGGGCCACCGTCGGGCCGATCGGGGCATCCGGATCGACCGTGAGCCGGTGCAGGACCAGCCCGTCGAGACCGGCCATGAGCGCACGCGTGGCGCCGTCGGGGTCTGTCGCACCGGCGTCGGCGAGCAGGTCGACCACCCAGCGGACGAAGACCTCGCGCTGTGCGAGCAGGGGCGCGAGGAGGTCGCGGTCGGCAGCGGCCTCGAGGAACAGCGCGAGCCGCGCACGCGATCGGTCGGCATACCGACCGGTCTCGGCATCGACCATCGCGGTGAAGGCCGCGACGAGATCGAGGTGGTTTCCCTCCGCGGCGGCCGGCAGGTCGTCGCGCTCGTTTTCCGCGATCCACGTGATGACACCGGCGACGAGCGCGGCCCGGGTGCGGAACCAGTTCGACGTGGAGCCGCGCGGCAGGCCGGCCCGCTCATCGACGCGCGCGTGCGTGAGCGCCCGGATGCCCTGCTCGCCGATGAGGCGCACGGCGGCGTCGAGGGAGCGGTCGCGCGTCGAACTCACACGTCGACCCTAGGGTGTCGCGCGCCGCGGAAGAGGGGGATGTGGGACTACTACAGACGTAGTATCATCGCGGGCATGGACCCGCAACGGGGTGAGGTCGTGGTGACGGAGCGCATGATCGCTCTGCCCGACCTGGACGTGCACGTGCGGGAGGCCGGAGCGGGGACGCCGGTGCTCCTGCTCCACGGCTTTCCCGAGACATCCCGCGAGTGGTCCCGCGTGATCCCGGAGCTTGCGCGGGTCGGCCACGTGTTCGCGCCCGACCTCCGGGGATCGGGCGGCACCAGCGCCCCGGCAGGCCGGAACGACCGACGCGCGCTGTGCGCGGACGCCGTCGGCCTGCTGGATGCACTCGGCATCGAGCGCGCGGTCGTGGTCGGTCACGATGTCGGTGCGCTCGCGGCTCTGGCGCTCGCCGTGGATCACCCCGGGCGGGTCTCCCACCTCGTGGTGCTCTCGGTGCCGCCGCTGTACCTGCGGATGACGCCCTCGATGCTCGGCGTCACGCGCCACCTCTGGTTCCAGTACGCGTTGGCGGTGCCGGGCCTCGGCGCCCGCCTGCTCAGCCGGGGCCGGCAGCGCCTCCCGCGCTGGCTCTTCACCACCTTCGCGAGCAGCGGCGGGGGAGTCCGACCGGAGGACGTCGAGGAGTACCTCGCCGACCTGAGGCGCCCGGGCCACGCGCAAGCGGGATCGCGGAAGTACCGGCAGCTGGTGCTGCCCGAGTTCGCGCGGATCGTCTTCGGCCGTTACCGGCGGACACTGCCGTCCATGCCCACGCTGGTTCTCCTCGGCGACGAAGACCCTGTGCTGCCGCGGGATGCGCTCGGTGGTCTCGAGCGGTACGCGCGCAACATCCGGATCGAGGGGATCGCCGGTGCCGGGCACTTCGTCGTGGACGAACAGCCCGCCGGCGTCGCCGAGCGCATCCAGCGCTTCGCCGGCCTGACGGCGCCCTGAGGCACCTCAGCCGGCGACGAGCCGGCGACGAGCCCGGCGAGCGGCTCAGGCCGCGGGGGCGAGCAGGTCGTCGGCGTCGAGGATCGTGTACGCGTATCCCTGTTCGGCGAGGAACCGCTGCCGGTTCTGCGCGAAGTCCTGATCGACGGTGTCGCGGGAGATCAGCGTGTAGAAGCTCGCCGTGTTTCCCGACTCCTTCGGGCGCAGCAGCCGGCCGAGCCGCTGCGCCTCCTCCTGCCGGGAGCCGAACGACCCCGACACCTGGATGGCGACGGATGCCTCGGGCAGGTCCACCGAGAAGTTCGCGACCTTCGACACCACGAGCAGCGAGATCGATCCTTCCCGGAACGCCTGGTACAGCTCCTCGCGCTCCGACACCGGGGTCGCCCCGGTGATCCGCGGAGCATCCAGGGCCTCGGCGAGGACATCGATCTGGTCGAGGTACTGGCCGATCACCAGGATGCGCTCGCCGGCGTGACGCTGCACGAGTCCTCGGACCACCTCGATCTTCGCGGGGGCGGTCGCTGCGAGGCGATACCGTTCGTCGTCCGCCGCGGCCGCGTACTCGAGGCGGTCGCCGTCGGGCAGGTCGATGCGCACCTCGTAGCAGGCGGCCGGGGAGATGAAGCCCTGTGCCTCGATCTCCTTCCACGGCGCATCGAACCGCTTCGGGCCGATGAGGCTGAACACGTCGCCCTCGCGCCCGTCCTCGCGGACGAGGGTGGCGGTGAGGCCGAGGCGCCGGCGGGCCTGCAGGTCGGCGGTGAGCTTGAACACCGGGGCGGGCAGAAGGTGCACCTCGTCATAGACGATGAGACCCCAGTCCAGGGCATCCAGCAGCGCCAAGTGCGCATACTGACCGCCGCGCTTGGCCGTGAGGATCTGGTAGGTCGCGATCGTGATCGGCTTGATCTCCTTGACCTGCCCGGAGTACTCGCCGATGTCCTCGGCTGCGAGCGTGGTGCGACGCAGCAGCTCATCGCGCCACTGCCGTGCGCTGACCGTGTTGGTCACGAGGATCAGGGTCGTCGTCTTCGTCTCGGCCATCGCGCCGGCGCCCACGAGCGTCTTCCCGGCGCCACAGGGGAGCACCACGACACCCGAGCCGCCCTCGGAGAACGCGTCGACGGCCTGCCGCTGGTACGGGCGCAGGTGCCAGCTGGCCTCATCGAGGTCGATGGGATGCGGCGTTCCCGGCGTGTACCCGGCGAGGTCTTCGGCCGGCCACCCGATCTTCAGCAGCTCCTGCTTGATGTGCCCGCGCGCCCACGCGTCGATCACGTACGCATCCGGGGACGGGCGACCGATCAGCAGCGGCTGGATCCGCTTGTTGCGGGCGACCTCGGTGAGCACGGCGGGATCGGTGGAACGAAGAACGAGGGTCCCCTCGTCGTCACGCTCGATGACAAGGCGCCCGTAACGGCCCACGGTCTCGCGGATATCGACGGACACGGACGCGGGAACGGGGAACCGCGACCACCGCTCGAGCGTCGCCAGCATGTCTTCCGCGCCGTGCCCGGCAGCGCGGGCGTTCCACAGCCCGAGCCGCGTGATGCGGTAGGTGTGGATGTGCTCGGGGGCGCGCTCGAGCTCGGCGAAGATCGCGAGTTCATGCCGCGCGCTCTCGGCATCGGGATGCGCGACTTCGAGGAGCACCGTGCGGTCGCTCTGCACGATCAGGGGGCCGTCAACCATAACCGGCAATTCTACCGCCGCGCCGACGGTGCACGGCCCTCACGACACCGGATGAACGCTTGCGATGCTCGACAGCGGCAGCGTCCGTTCCACGTCGGCGTTACGGTCGCGGCCGCGCAGGCGCCCACCGCCGAGGCCGGTCGCCTCGAGGCGGAACGTGCGGGTCGACCCGTCGGGGAGCCGCACGACGACATCGACCACCGCGCGTCCGCGCACCGCGGTGTCGAGTTCGCGTTCCAGCCACGCGGCGTCCGCGTCTTCCGACTCACTGCCCGCCCGCACACGTGTGAGAAGCGCTGCGTACTGTTCGGATGCCGGCGGCACCGACCGCTCGGCGGCGAGCCGAGCGCGATCCAGTTGCCGCGGCATCCCGGCGTCATCCACCGCGATCACGGGGTAGCGGGCGTCGGCGAGGGCCCAGTACACGGTTTCCTCACCGATGCGGGAGACCAGTGCCCCGCCGTCGCGGACGAGGCCGAGCGCGCGCAGGGCCTGATCGACGGCCACGGTCTCCAGGGCTGCGGAGTCATCGCTGGTTACGCGCGTGCGCCCGCTCACGGGATCGCGGCCCACCCGGAGGAGCCCGTACCGTTCGGCGGTGCGGCTGAGGACGTACTCCAGAGGCTGCGGGACGCCGGTGAGCGACAGTTCCTGGAGGAAGGCGCGCACCGACTGGGCGCTTTCTCCGGCGGTGATGGCGGCCGCGAGGCTGTCGGCGCTGAACCGATAGGTCGACGCCTGAGCGCGGGACTCGCGGACGGCCATGCTGCGCAGCCGCACGTCCAGGTGCGGCACGAGGGGGCCGGGGGCGATGGCGGTGAGGTCGTTCTGGAGGTAGACGCGGTCGACTTCAGGGGGCAGGAAGGCGCCGAGCGCCGCCGTGTCGGCCGAGCCGCCCGCCGCCAGAGGCGAGGCCCACGGCGGCTCACCACCTCCGGGCGTCAGCAGGCCCCACGCCACAGCGCGGGCGCGCCAGAGGCCGGCGCGCGTCGGCCACGCGGTGTCGAAGGGATAGGCGTCGATCCACGCCGCTGCCGGCACCCAGCCCCCCTCGGGCGTCCGCAGGCCGGCGGGAAAGGCGTCGCGCAAGCGTTCGGCGGCGCTCATCCAGCGCTCCAGGGTGGGGCTTGCCACCCAGGCGCGCCCGGCCGCGGTCACCAGCCACGCCCGCTCCTCTGCATGGAGCAGGCCGGTGGATGCGGCGAGCCCGACGAGCAGGTCGGCCGTATCGCCGTCCGGTGCGGCGCCGTCGTCGACCAGGGCCCGGCGGTCGCCGGCGCCGAGCGCGCCGTTGCCGATGCGGGTGAGCGGCTCGGTCAGGGCGCGCAGGAGCACGTCGGCGAGGGAGGCGGCGGAGGTGAAAGCGTGTTCCGCCGCGGCGGCATCGTCGGCGGGGGATGTCGACCGATCCACCGCCTGCGGGGGTTCGGCGGGAGCTTCGCGGTCGCGCACGGCGACGCCGACCGCCGCGAAGGGATGGCCGTCAGCATCCACCAGTCCCGCCGCAACGAGGGCGGGGCGCGCATCGACGGGCACGGGGGCGCCGTCGGCCGCGGCGTGGGCGAGCGCCGACGCCGAGGGATACGGCAGAGCCGTGAGCGCCCGCGCGACGGAGGTGGGCTCGAGGAGGGCCGCAGCCACGTCGAACAGGTCGCGCCACGCCGCGGTGGGAGGAGCGCCCCGGGCAGCGAGCAGCTCCGCCAAGTCCGCATCATCCAACTGGGCGAGGGCGATGGCCAGCGCGCGTTGGTCGGAGGTGGGCGGCACGGTCAGTGATCCCGGTTGGCGCGGGCCCTTCGCACGAAGCTCATCACGAGCACCGTGATCAGCAACACGAAGGCGAGCACCGGCGCGATATAGACGGTCGCACCCACGGTCGGCCACACACCCGTCGCGAAGTCGGAGCCCATGGCCGAGCCGATCATGATGGCGATGAAGCACACGATCGACAACACCAGAAGGCCCAGCGACATGAACGCCAGGATGCGGTCGATGCGGCGGACCGGAAGGTCTTCGCCGGGCGTGCGGGTGCTCATCCGCTTCAGCCTAGCGGTTCGCGCCCGTGCCGTAGTCTTGATGATGGCGATCCATCGGTCGCGATCCATCCCCGTCCGCGTCCGCGCGGACTTCTGCTTTCAGCGAGGTTTCCATGCCCACCGGCAAGGTCAGGTTCTACGACGAAGAGAAGGGGTTCGGCTTCATCACCAGCGATGACGGCCAGGACGTCTTCCTGCACGCGACTGCCCTGCCCGCCGGCGCCCCTGCCCCCAAGGCAGGCGCGCGGCTGGAGTTCGGTGTCGCCGAGGGCAAGCGCGGTCTGCAGGCGCTGTCGGTGCGTGTCCTCCAGGCGCCGCCCAGCGTGGCCAAGCGCACCCGCAAGCCCGCCGACGACATGGCGGTGATCGTGGAGGATCTCGTCAAGCTGCTCGACGACATGGGAACCGACCTCCGTCGCGGCCGGTACCCCAGCGGCTCGCACGGCAAGAAGGTCGCCGCCGTGCTGCGCAAGGTCGCTGATGACCTCGACGCCTGATTCCATCGACGAGCGCCTGCTCGCCGCATCCGACCTCGCCCGCGCCGCGCTCCTCGAGGTGACCTCGGAAGCCTCCGTGGGCGACCCTGTCGGGTACATCGACGAGGGCGACGGCGTGGTGTCGCTGCGCTTCGCCAACCGGCTCGCCGGCTACCCGGGCTGGTTCTGGACCGTCAGCGTCGCGCGCGTCGAAGACGCCGAGCCGACGGTTCTCGAAGTCGAGTTGCTTCCCGGGGATGATGCCCTGCTGGCGCCCGAGTGGACGCCGTGGGCTGTCCGTCTCGCCGAGTACCAGGCCGCGCAGACCGCCCTGGCCGAAGCGGCCGACGCCGCCGGTGAAGACGCCGACATCGACGAGGACGACGCGGACGAGTCCGACGACGACCTCGACGATGACGAGATCGACGACGTGCTGGGCGATGACGATGACGACGACGAACTCGACGAGGACGGGTCGCCCATCCTGCACGCCGGAGACCTCGACGGTGTCGACATCGACCAGCTCGATCCTTCCGCCCCCGACGACGACGACGATCTCGACTCCGACGACGACTCCGAGGAAGACGTCGACGTCGACTCCGACGAGGACCTCGACGACGACTCCGACGAAGACCTCGACGACTCCGACTCCGACTCCGACGACGAGTCCGAGCGCTAACTCCTCCTCAGTCGACTCGCCAAAAAACGTCCGGATTTCGGGTGAAACCGGACGTATTGTGGCGAGTCGACGGTCGGTTAGAGGCGCTCGATCGTGTAGTCGATGCAGCGGATGAGCTGACGCACGTCGTCGGGCTCGATCGACACGAAGGTCGCGATCCGCAGCTGGTTGCGGCCGAGCTTGCGGTACGGCTCGGTGTCGACGATGCCGTTCGAGCGCAGGCTCGCCGCCACGGCGGCTGCATCCACCCGCTCATCGAAGTCCACCGTCACGACGACCGGCGAGCGGTCGGCCGGGTCGGCGACGAACGGGGTCGCGACCGCTGAGGCCTCGGCCCAGTCGTACAGCGTGGTGGAAGACTCCGACGTGCGCGCGTTCGCCCACGTCAGCCCGCCGTTGTCGAGGATCCAGCTCAGCTGGTCGTCCAGCAGCAGCAGCGTGGTCAGCGCCGGGGTGTTGAGCGTCTGCTGCAGGCGGGAGTTGTCCAGCGCGTTCTTCAGGCTGAGGAACTCGGGGATGTACCGGTCGGATGCGGCGATCCGCTCGATGCGCTCGATCGCGGCGGGGGAGACGACGGCGAACCAGAGGCCGCCGTCGGACCCGAGGTTCTTCTGCGGCGCGAAGTAATAGACGTCGGCCTGGGCGACGTCCAGGTCGATGCCGCCGGCGGCGCTCGTCCCGTCGATCACGGTGAGCGCGCCGGGGTCGCCCTGGACACGCGTCACGGGGGTCGCGACCCCGGTGGACGTTTCGTTGTGCGGCCACGCGTACACGTCGACGCCTTCGATGGGCTCGGCGACGGTCGCGGTCCCGGGCTCGACCTTGCGCACATCGGGAGCTTCCAGCCACGGCGTCTTCGCGGCAGCGGCGAACTTGCCGCCGAACTCGCCGAAGACGAGGTTCTGCGCGCGGCGCTCGATGAGGCCGAACGCCGCAGCATCCCAGAACGCCGTCGACCCGCCGTTGCCGAGGATCACCTCGTAGCCGTCGGGAAGGCGGAACAGTTCGCCCAGGCGTCCGCGGACGCTTCCGACAAGGTTCTTCACGGCCGCCTGACGGTGCGACGTCCCGAGCAGCGTCGCGCCGCGCGTCACCAGCGCCTCGAGCTGCGCTCCGCGGATCTTCGAGGGGCCGCATCCGAAGCGTCCATCGGCGGGCAGGAGGTCGCGAGGCAGATCCACGTGCGGCATGGCTCGATTCTAGGGCGGCCCCGCGCACCGCCCTCTCCGCCCCCAGGCACGGTCACGGACGGTTTCCGTCGTTCTGCGCGGCCGGATTCCGACGAAAGTCGTCCGTGACCGCACGGGGAAGGGGGGATGGCCGGGCCGGGGCTCAGGAGCGTTGGATAGGCTGGAAGTCCACCGCTGAGCGCCGAGGAACCCCGCCATATGACCGATCTCATCGACACCACGGAGATGTACCTGCGCACGATCCTCGAGCTGGAAGAGGAGAACATCGTGCCTCTTCGTGCGCGCATCTCCGAGCGCCTCGGGCACTCCGGCCCGACGGTGTCGCAGACCGTCGGGCGCATGGAGCGTGACGGACTCGTCGTCGTCTCCGAAGACCGGCGACTCGAACTCACCGACGCCGGTCGCCAGAAGGCCGTCGATGTGATGCGCAAGCACCGTTTGGCCGAGCGCCTCCTCAGCGACGTCATCGGGTTGGACTGGGCGTACGTCCACGAGGAGGCGTGCCGGTGGGAGCACGTCATGAGCGAGCAGGTCGAGCGTCGCCTGGTCGAACTCCTCGGTCACCCCACCGAGTCGCCCTACGGCAACCCCATCCCGGGACTCGATCAGCTCGGCGACCACCCGGCCAACACTTTCGAGCAGGGTGTCGTGGGCCTTGTCCGTCGACTCAACGAGGCCGGCGCGCCGATCGCCGGGACGGTACGGCGCCTCGCCGAGCCCGCGCAGGTCGATCCGGAACTGCTGCAGCAGCTCAAGGCAGCCGGGGTCGTCCCCGGCGCTCGCGGCGATTACCGGTTCAACGAGGGCTACGTCCTGCTGCAGATGGACGGCAGCGACGAGGGCCTGGAACTGCCGATCGAAGTGGCCTCGCACATCTTCCTCGTCGACGACCAGCACTGATCCTCCCCAGCCGGGTCTCGCTGGCAGTTGTCCACGGGATTTGTGGTCAGCGTGACATATTCGTTACCTTCCGGTAGCGTTCATCCCGTCCCCAGGTGAAAAGCCCCACCGTCGGACCCCGCGCAGGCTGCCTCATCGGCTCGTCGTCTGCGGAGGGTGAAGCCCGCATATCGTCCCCAACTGAGTCCCGACGAGCCAGTGCCGACAGGCGCGGAGGCGCCGGAGGAACTATTGGCTGAAGATATCGATTCGGTCGGATCTGCACCCGAGCAGAACACGACCGACACGACCCGCCGCGCCCGAGCGCGCACCTCGACTCGCGCCAAGGTGCGGCCCCCGGCGAAGGCGAAGGCGCCTCGTGCCGCCGCACGACCCACCCGTCAGCGCCCGCTCCGCTCGGGGAAGGCTGCGCCGCTGCGCAGCGCTGCGGTCCTGACGATGGTCGCCGGTCTGATCGCCACCGTCGCGCTGCCGGCCTATGCGGCCTGGCAGCCCGAGGAGGAGTCGCGGACCTTGCAACAGATCGCCGCCGACGATGCGCAGTCGCTCGTCGTGGCCTCGGACGCATCCGCGGTTCAGCTCCAGCGCAGCAGCTACGCAGCCACCACGGCGGAGGAGATCGAGAAGAAGAAGGCCGCCGAAGCCGCTGCCGAGCGTGCTCGCGTCCGTGCCGCCTCCTCCCCGGTATCGCTGTCGTCGATCGACCTGACCATGACCGCTCCGGGCTCCGGCGAGGTCCGCTGGCCGCTGTCGGGCTTCAAGCAGGGCCGTGGCCTCGGCGACTCCGGCTACCACCAGGGCGTCGACCTGCTCGCCGGATGCGGCACACCGCTGTTCGCCGCCGCCGGCGGTGTCGTGCGCGTCTCGCAGGAGAGCTTCGGCGGATACGGCGTGGCGGTCACGATCGATCACGTCATCAACGGCCAGCGGGTCAGCACCCTGTACGGCCACATGACCTATGGCAGCCGCGTCGTCCGGGCGGGCGAGAGCGTCGCCGCCGGGCAGCTCATCGGCGTCGTCGGGTCGACGGGCAGTTCCACGGCGTGCCACCTGCACTTCGAGGTGCACGTCAACGGCGGCGTCGTGGACCCGTGGGGCTGGCTCCAGTCCAACGCCAGCTGAGACTTCGCAAAGGCGGCGTGCCGGGGAATGGTTCCCGACACGCCGCCTTTTCGTTCCCCGAGGCGATCCCCGGGCGTGTCGCGTGGGTTAGCCTGTCAGCGACGCTGAGAGAAAGCGGAGGAGCCGATGGGCATCACACCACGCATTCGCACCACGGATGCGCTCGGTCTGCTCGTCCTTCGGCATCGTGGAATCGGACGCCGCGGCTCGGCCGTGGCGTTCTGGCGCTGTCTGTGAAGACAGCGCCTTTTTCATAACCTGCGCTCCTTGATCCGTCGCATGTCGAATATCCGAGAATCCGTCCCGGCCATTCGAGAGGAAGCGGAATGCGCACATTGGTGCTCAACGCGGGCTATGAGCCGCTCGCTGTCGTGTCGTTCAAGCGAGCGCTCGTGCTCGTGATGGACGAGAAGGCCACCGTGATCGAGCGGGTGGAGGGCGACCCCGTGTGGGCGGCCGCAGGGGCCTACGACCGCCCCGCGGTCATCCTCCTCACCCGCTACGTGCGAGTGCCCGGTGCGCGCCGCATCCCGGTCACGCGAAGAGGCGTGCTGCGCCGCGACGGGCATCGCTGCGCCTACTGCGGCAAGACAGCATCCACGATCGACCACGTCTTGCCGCGCTCGCGCGGGGGCGCGGACTCGTGGGAGAACCTGGTCGCGTGCTGTCTTCGCTGCAACAACCTCAAGGGCGACCGCACGCCGCAGGAGATGTCGTGGAGTCTGCGGCTGATCCCGGGTGCCCCCCACGGGACGCAGTGGACGGTTCGCGGCACCGACCGCGCCGACCCGCGCTGGGAGCCCTACCTGGCTCTCGCCGCCTGACCTCTCCTGCCCCTGACGGTTACGGACGGTTTTCGTCGCTTCGCGGCGTCCCAGAGCGACGAAACCGTCCGTCATCGTGAGGGGATGCGGAATGTCGGAGGGCGTTCGTATCTTCGAACCACGGGATTGAGACCGTAGAACAAATGTTCTAGCCTGTGGGAATGAGGGCGATCGTGCGGACCGAGGCGGAAGCGCTGAGCGACGTACGCGAGCTGCGCGCGCAGCTCGAGCGTATGCAAGGCCGCCGTCTGGACGCTCCCGCGATGCCGACCCATCCCGCGTTCGCCGGTCTCCTTCCCGGGGGAGGGCTGCGGCCCGGGTCGGCCTATACCCTCGCCCCCTCGACCGCGCTGCTGCTGGCACTGATGGCGCGACCGTCGCAAGACGGCGCGTGGTGCGCGGCCGTGGGCATGCCCGAACTGGGTGTCGAAGCCGCCGAGCGCTATGGGCTCGACCTCGACCGGCTCGTCTTCGTCCCCGAACCGGGTCCGCGGTGGCTGGCGATCACCGCGACGATCGCCGAGGTGATGCCCGTGGTCGCCGTGCGCCCGCCCGCGCGTGTGACCGACGGCGAGGTCTCGCGGCTGTCCGCCCGCTTGCGCGATCGCGGAACCGTGCTGCTCGTCCAGGGCGCGTGGCCGCAGGCCGAGGCGACGATCGATGTCGCCGATCCGCGCTGGGAGGGCCTGGGCGCCGGGCACGGATACCTCGCCGCACGCGAACTGACCGTCTCGGTGACCAGCCGGCGCTCGCCGTCGGCACGCCGAGCGCGGATGCTTCTTCCCGCCGCCGACGGCACCGTGTCGTTGCTCGGGCCTGCCGCCGAAGCATCCCGCCCCCGCCTGGAGGCGGTGCCGGAGTTCTCCGAGGTGAGGGCGGTGGGCTGAATGCTCGCACCCGTACGCAGCCTCGTGCTGTGGTTTCCCGACTGGCCGGTGACGGCGCTCTCCCTGGACGGCGCCGCCGCCGAATCCGGTGCCCTCGACCCGGCTGCGCTCGACCCGGACGCGCACACGCTGCACCCGCAGAGCTCCATCGCCGTGTTCGAGCACAACATCGTCGTGGCGTGCTCGGATGCGGCCCGTGCCTCCGGCGTCCGGCGCGGGCAGCGACGACGGGACGCGCAGGCGGTCAGCCCCGGGCTCGTGATCGTTCCCGCCGATCCCGTGCGCGACGCCCGCGCCTTCGCACCGATCGTCGCGCGCATCGAAGAACTCGCCCCCGGCGTGCAGATCGTCCGCCCGGGGCTGTGCGCCCTGCGCGCCCGCGGGCCCGCGCGGTACTACGGCGGTGAGGACGAAGCCGCCCGGACGCTTCTGGCCGCCCTCGTCGCCGACGGCATGACGGGGGTGCGGGCAGGGGTCGCCGACGGCCTGTTCACGGCCCAGCTCGCCGCACGTGCCACCCGCGCGGACGCCCCGGTGCGGATCGTGCCCTCGGGGGAGGCGGCGCCGTTCCTCGCGCCGTTGTCGGTGGGGGTGCTGGAGTCGGCGGGGGCCGGATCGACCGCATCCCGTGAGACGGCGCTGCCCGAACTGCTGGCACGGCTCGGGGTGCACACCCTCGGCGCTTTCGCGGCGATGGAGGTCGAACGTGTGCGCGACCGCTTCGGGGAGCAGGGCGTGCGGCTGCACGCCCTCGCGGCCGGTCGCGACTCCCGCCCGGTCGAACCCCGCACCCCGCCGCCCGAGCTGCACCGCGAGGTGTCGTTCGAACCGCCCCTGGAACTGGCCGAGCAGATCGCCTTCGGGATGCGCATCGCCGCCGATGAGTTCGTGCAGGGCCTCGGGGAGCGTCACCTGGTGTGCACGGAGTTGCGGGTCGAGCTGGTCGGCGACCGGGGAGAGCGCAGCGAGCGGGTGTGGCTGCATCCGGGGTCGTTCGACGCGTCCGCTGTGGTCGACCGGGTGCGGTGGCAGCTCGCCGAAGACGCGCAGAGCGTCCTCGGCAGCGGCGTCGCTCGCGTGAGGATCTCGCCCGAGGCCGTGGATGAGGCATCCCATCACGTGATCGGGCTGTTCGGTGCTGGTCCGGAAGAGCGCGTGCATCACGCCCTCTCGCGTGTGCAGGCGATGCTCGGTCATCGCGGGGTGCTCACCCCGGCCGTCGGCGGCGGGCGCTGGCTCACCGAACGGCAGGTGCTCGTGCCGTGGGGGGATCGAGCGGTCGTGGCGAAAGAACGCGCCCGCCCGTGGCCGGGAAGCCTGCCCGATCCGCTGCCGACCACCGTCTACCCGCAGCCGCGCCCGGTGGGTGTCACCGATGCCGCCGGCGGAACCGTGGTGGTGGGGGAGCGCGAGGTGCTGAGCGCGCAGCCGGCGCTGTTCGCGGTCGGTGGTCGGCGCGGCCGCATCCGGTCGTGGGCTGGGCCCTGGCCGATTCGCGAACGGGGGTGGGATGCGGTGCGCCGGCGTCGCGCGCACCGTTTCCAGGTGGTCGATGACGACGGGGTCGCCTGGCTGCTCGTCGAGGAGAACGGCGTCTGGACCGCCGAGGGCCGCTATGACTGACCCTTCGTCTCGCACCTCAGCCCCGTCCCGAGTGGCCGGCCCGGGCGAGGACATCTGCCGAGCCGAGGACGGAGGACGCGCCTTCGCTCCTCTGCTCGGCAGATCTCCTCTGCCCAGCCGGGCAGGAACGGGCCGCATCCGGTCCTGTTCCGGCCGCACCCGGTCCCTGAGCCGGGCGGAGGCACGCTGATGGGCTTCCACAACCCGCCCGTGCCGTGGTCGGAGATCGAACGCACGCTCAGTGATCGACGTCGCCCCGGCACGGTTCCCGCCGGAGCCGACGGCGGCGACAGTCCGGCGTGGTCGCGCAAGCGCGGACCCTACGTGCCCCCGGCCATCGAGCGTCCCGCCGACACCGTGCCGTATGCGGAACTGCACGCCCACTCGTCGTACTCGTTCCTGGACGGCGCATCCTCGCCCGAAGAACTCGCCGAGGAGGCCGAGCGCCTGGGGCTCCACGCGCTCGCGGTCACCGACCATGACGGCTTCTACGGCATCGTCCGCTTCGCCGAGGCCGCCGAGTCGCTGCAGCTGGGCACCGTCTTCGGCGCGGAGCTGTCGCTGAACCTGCCCGGGCCGCAGAACGGCGAACCCGATCCGGTCGGCTCGCATCTGCTCGTGCTCGCGCGCGGGGAGGAGGGGTACCACCGGCTCGCGGCGGCGATCACGTCCGCGCAGCTGCGCGGTGCGGAGAAGGGGCGGCCGGTGTACGACCTCGACGAGCTCGCCGAACGGGCCGGCGGTCCCCACGACCCGCAGTGGGCGGTGCTCACCGGCTGCCGTAAGGGGCCGGTCCGTCGCGCGCTCGCCGAGGACGGCCCGGATGCGGCGGCCGCCGCGCTCGACCGGCTCGTCGAGCGCTTCGGCCCCGATGCGGTGCACGTCGAGCTGATGGATCACGGTAATCCGCTGGACTCGCGCCACAACGACCTGCTCGCCGCGCTCGCCGCCGAGCGGAAGCTGCCGGTGCTCGCCACCAACAACGTGCACTACGCGGCCCCCGAACGGGAACTCCTGGCAGCGGCCGTCGCCGCGGTGCGGGCGAACCGGGGCCTCGACGAACTCGACGGATGGTTGCCCGCCCACGCCGGCGCCCACCTGCGCTCGGGGGCGGAGATGTCCCGGCGGTTCGCGCGGTATCCCGGCGCGGTGGCGCGCACCGTGACCCTCGCCGATGAGCTCGCGTTCCCCCTGCGGCGCGCCAAGCCCGCGCTGCCGAAGCAGAAGGTGCCCGACGGGCACACGCCGATGTCCTGGCTGCGGCACCTCGTCTGGGAGGCGGTGCCGCGCAAGTACCCCGACCTGAAGCCGAAGGATCGCGACCGCATCGAGCGCGAGCTCGGGGTGATCGAGATGAAGGACTTCCCCGGCTACTTCCTCATCGTCTACGGCATCGTGCAGGAGGCCCGCCGCCGAGGCATCCTGTGCCAGGGGCGCGGGTCGGCGGCCAACAGCGCCGTGTGCTTCCTGCTCGACATCACCGCGGTCGATTCGATCGCCTACGACCTGCCGTTCGAGCGGTTCCTCTCGAGCCTCCGCGACGAGGAACCCGACATCGACGTGGACTTCGACTCCGACCGGCGCGAGGAGATCATCCAGTGGGTCTACCGCCAGTACGGCCGTGACCGCGCCGCGCAGGTGGCCAACGTCATCCAGTACCGGCCGAAGAACGCCGTCCGCGACATGGCCAAGGCGCTCGGGCACTCGCCGGGGCAGCAGGACGCGTGGTCGAAGCAGGTCGAGCGATGGGGGGCGGCGCTGGATACCGGGGCCGATCACGACATCCCCGATCAGGTGCTGGCGTACGCCACCGAACTGCTGAAGGCGCCGCGGCACCTGGGGATCCACTCCGGCGGCATGGTGCTCACCGACCGCCCGGTGGGGGAGGTGGTGCCCATCGAGCACGCGCGCATGGAGAACCGCACGGTCATCCAGTGGGACAAGGACGATGCCGCCTGGATGGGGCTGGTGAAGTTCGATCTGCTGGGCCTCGGGATGCTGGCGGCGCTGCAGTACTGCTTCGACCTCATCCGCGATGCGACGGGGGAGGTGTGGGAGCTCGCGACGATCCCGAAGGAGGAGAAGGCCGTCTACGACATGCTGTGCCGCGCCGATTCGATCGGGGTGTTCCAGGTCGAGTCCCGCGCGCAGATGGGGTTGCTCCCGCGTTTGCAGCCGCGCCGGTTCTACGACCTCGTGGTGCAGATCGCGCTCGTCCGCCCCGGGCCCATCCAGGGAGGCGCCGTGCATCCGTTCGTCCGGCGCAAGCTCGGCCAGGAGAAGGTGACCTATGCGCACCCGAAGCTAGAGCCGGTGCTCGAGCGGACGATGGGCGTGCCGGTGTTCCAGGAGCAGCTCATGCAGATGGCCGTCGCGGTGGGGGACTGCACGGCCGAGGATGCTGATCTCCTCCGCCGGGCGATGGGATCCAAGCGCGGCGTGGAGCGGATCGAGAAGCTCCGCGAGAAGCTGTACGCCGGAATGGCCCGCAACGGACTCACTGGCGAGGTCGCCGACGGGATCTACGCGAAGATCCAGGCGTTCGCGAACTTCGGGTTCGCCGAATCCCACTCCCTCTCGTTCGCCCTGCTGGTCTATGCGAGCTCGTGGATCAAGCTGCACTATCCGGCCGCGTTCCTGGCCGGGCTGCTGCGCGCTCAGCCGATGGGGTTCTACTCGCCGGCGACGCTGAGCGCCGACGCCCGCCGGCATGGTGTCGAGGTGCGCCGACCCGACCTGCTGCGCTCGGGCGTCCAGGCAACCCTCGAACCCGTCACGGATTTCGAGGAGATCCCGGAAAGCGAGGATGCTGCGGCCCGATCCGGTCCTCGATCCGCGCGATCTCCTCGGTTTTCGCCCGCCGGGCCGGGCGAGCCGGCCGGATCCACCGCGGATTTCGAGGGGATCCCGGAAATCGAGGATGCTGCGGCCCGATCCGGCCCTCGATTCGCGCGATCTCCTCGGTTTTCGCCGGCCGGGGCCACCGGCCTGCCCGCGTGCGCTGACCGCCACCAGCCGCCGGTCGGCGATTTCGATCCGAAGGCCCCCGACGAGTCGGATGCGCACCGCCGCGACGGGCGGTTCGCGGTGCGTCTGGGACTGGCGGAGGTCACTGGGATCGGTGCAAAGGTGGCGGAGCGCATCGTGACCGAGCGGGAGACACGAGGGGAGTATCGCGATCTGCGCGACCTCGTGCGCCGGACCGGCCTCACCGCCGCCCAGCTGGAGGCGCTCGCCACGGCGGGTGCGTTCGACAGCCTCGGCATCAGCCGCCGCGAGGGGATCTGGCTGGCCGGCTCCGCGGCGCAGGACCGCGCCGAATTCCTGCCCGAGTCGATGGTGTCGGTGCAGCCGCCGCTGTTCCCCGACCCCACGAGTTATGAGGTGCTCGCGGCCGACCTGTGGGCGACGGGCATCTCACCGGGCGATCATCCCCTCACGCATTACCGCTCCCAGCTCGATGCGCGGGGGGTTCTCACCTCGCGAGAACTGCGCACGCACGAGAACGGCCGGCGCGTCGAGGTCGCCGGGCTCGTGACCCACCGGCAGCGGCCGGCCACGGCATCCGGCATCACCTTCCTCAACCTCGAGGACGAGCACGGCCTGGTCAACGTGATCTGCTCGGTCGGTGTGTGGAACCGTCATCGGCGCGTGGTGCGGGAATCTCCCGCGCTCATCGTGCGGGGGATGCTGGAGCGTTCGGTCGAGGGGGTGACCAACCTCGTGGCGGACCGGTTCGAAGACCTGCGGGTGGGGGTGTCGCACACCTCACGAGACTTCCGGTGATCGGGCTGCCGAATAGACTCGACGCGACCCGGCTCTCGCGGAAGGACCGACATGACCGACGCCCCTCAGTTCCCTCCGGGGTGGTACGCCGACCCGGACAACCCCTCCGTCCATCGCTGGTGGAACGGATCGGCGTGGACCGAGGCCCGACAGCCGGCTTCCGCCGCCGCACCCGCCCCGGCCGCCCCGGCCGCCGTGCCCGCCCCGGCCACCGCCGCCGCGGCCGCCGCTGCCCCTGCGGCGCCCGCACACCCCACCCCC
Source organism: Microbacterium sp. Z10_103 (assembly GCF_058310455.1). Taxonomy (NCBI): domain Bacteria; kingdom Bacillati; phylum Actinomycetota; class Actinomycetes; order Micrococcales; family Microbacteriaceae; genus Microbacterium; species Microbacterium sp. Z10_103. Next base: position 2,019,920 of record NZ_JBZEGK010000001.1, on the reverse strand, counting down.
GCCCCGGCGCAGCCCGCGTACCCGACCTATGCGTCAGCGCCCGCGGCGTACCCGGCCTATCCGTCGGCCCCCACGGCGCCCGCCCCCGAGCGTCGTGACATCCCGACCGAGACGCCGTGGATCTGGCTCATCGTCTTCCTGCCGCTGGTCACCTTCCTGCCCCTGTTCTTCATCGACTGGCGTGGGTTCCTCGAGGACAGCATCAACGACTCCCTCGAGTCGCCCTCCAACGCGTGGGCGGCCTCGTTCACCGGCGCCACGCTGCTCCTGACCCTCCTGGGATACCTGGTCATCGCCGCGCAGGTGGCGTTCGCCTACCTCGACTGGCGGGCGCTGCGCGCACGCGGGATCGACAAGCCGTTCCATTGGGCGTGGATCTTCTTCACGCTGATCGTCAGCAACGGCGTCTACGTCATCGGTCGCGGCGTGATCCTCCGTCGGCAGACCGGCAAGGGTCTTGCCCCCGTGTGGGCGTGGATCGCGGTGACGGTGCTCAGCATCGGAGTGGGTGCGGCCTTCGCCGTCTACCTCCTCAACGAGGTGTTCACCCTCATCTCGATCTACGACGCCGGCTCGCCCTTCTAGCCCGTCGAAAAGAGGAGACATGGCCACCGAGCAGATCGACCCCACCGACCAGATCGACCCCACCGCGAAGCCGTGGTCGTCGGGATGCGCCGAGTGCGACGCGGCGGGCGGATGGTGGGTGCACCTCCGCCGCTGTGCGGCGTGCGGGCATGTGGGATGCTGCGACGATTCGCTCGGTCGTCATGCGACCGCGCACTGGCAGAGCGCGGGCCACCGTTTCATCCAGAGCTTCGAGCCGGGGGAGGACTGGTGGTGGGACTACCAGGAGCAGGCCTCCATCGAAGGTCCGGAGCTGGCGCCTCCCACCAGTCGCCCCGAATCCCAGCCGTCACCCGGCCCGGAAGGCCGGGTTCCGAACGACTGGCGGCAGGCGTTGCGTCGCGCATCGTCGGAGTGAGAATCCGCTGTGACGCGTCACGCCTGGGCGCGTAGTACGAGCGCCGCGGCGCCGAGGAGCGGACTGTCGCTTCCGAGCTGGGCTCGCATGATCCGCGCACGCGCGAGGAACGGGTAGGGCGCGGCGGCGTCGCGGGAGGCGCGAACAAGATCGACGTAGTCCTCCGCGACGTGGGAGAAGCCGCCGCCGATCACGATGAGCTCGAGGTCGAGGAGCGCGCTGGCCGATGCCAGCGCGGAACCGACCGCGGCGGCGCTCCGACGCACCGCGGAGCCGGCGATCGCGTCATTGGCGGCATACGCGGCGGCGAGCTCCTCGCCGGTGCTGCCCTCCCAGCCCTGTTCGCGCGCCCATCGGACCACGTTCGGACCGCTCGCTACGCGCTCCACCGTCGCGTCGAGGCCATGGACTCCCGGGGCGGTGAAGCCGGCGACTTCGATCTGCCCGAGATGCCCGGCGTTGCCTGTGCTTCCGGCATAGGGGGCGCCGCGGGTGATGATGCCCCCGCCGATGCCGGTGGACACGATCATCCCCATCATGGTGCCGACATCGCGGCCGGCGCCGAGCCAGTGCTCCGCGATCGCGATGCAGAGCCCGTCCAGGGCGACGCGCACGGGGGTCGCGTGCAGGTGCGGGGGGAGGACGCGGCGGATCGCGGCCACGAGGGGAAACCCCGCGGCGTCAGGCAGGTTCAGCGGAGACACGGTCTGGCGTGCGGTGTCGAGAGGGCCGGCACTGCCGATACCGACCCCGACGATTTCCGCACCAGGCGGGATGGCGGCGACGGCTGCAGTGACGACGGTGGTGAGGGCGCGCTCCAGGTGTGACCGGTCGCTCTGCGCGCCGGTGGCCGCGCGGGCACGGGAGCCGGGCACCACGGCACCGGATTCGTCGACGAGGCAGGCTTCGATCTTGGTTCCGCCGAGGTCGACGGCGATGGCGAGCGGCACGACGGAAGCCTACTGGCCCCTCCGCCCGCCGGCTTCTGACGCGACAGAGACCTGGGCACCGGCGAGGTGACAATGCTCATCGGACCGTGGTTGAGACCACATGACCCAAGCCGCCTCGCCCCCGTTCCGTGCGTGCGGAAGGCTGCGTTTCACGCCGTAGCCTGGAGCGGTGAGCGGTGCAGTGGTCCTCGGAGATCTCACCGTCGTCTCCTGGATGCTGTTGGCACTGGGTTCGCTCGTCGTCGGGATGTCCAAGACGGCACTGCCGGGTGCGGGCGCCATCGCGGTCGCTCTGTTCGCCTCCGCGCTGCCCGCGCGCGAATCCACCGCGACGCTGCTGCTCCTGCTCATCGTCGGTGACATGCTGGCGCTCTGGGCCTACCGGCGTCACGCGCAGTGGCGGGCGCTCCTGCGACTGATCCCCGCCGTGCTTGCCGGCATCCTTCTCGGCGTGGTGTTCCTCGCCGTCGCCGACGATGCGTGGGTCAAGCGCGTCATCGGCGTGCTCCTGCTCATGGTGGTCGCCGTGACCCTGTGGCGGCGACGCGCGACGCGCGCTTCCGGGCGATCCCCGAGCGGCGGATGGCTCGCTGCCACCGTGTACGGCACCCTCGGCGGCTTCACGACCATGGTCGCGAACGCCGCCGGCCCTGTCATGTCGATGTACTTCCTCGCCGCCCGTTTCCCGGTGAAGGCGTTCCTGGGCACGGCCGCGTGGTTCTTCGCCGTCGTGAACGTCGCCAAGGTGCCGTTCGCAGCGGCCCTCGGGCTCTTCTCCGTCGACAGTCTGCTGATCGACCTGTGGCTGATACCGGCGGTTCTGGCCGGGGCGCTGCTCGGCCGGTTCATCGCCGGTCGCCTTCCGCAGGTCGTGTTCGAGCGTCTCGTGATCGGGCTGACGATCGTCGGGGCGCTCTATCTCCTCTGGTGACGCTCCTTAGTGACGCAGGGCGCTCAGGGCCTGGACGTTGTCGCACCCTGGCTGCGCCGACGCGTCCAGCGGGCGAGCAGGAACAGCACCACGCCCACGGCGAGGAGGATGCCGGCGAACAGCCACACCTCCGGCCGCTGCTGGGTGAGCAACAGGATGCAGGAGCCGATGCCCAGCACGGGGATGAACGTCCACACCCGGAAGTGCTCGTGCTCGACGTGATCGCGCCGCAGGACCAGGACCGAGACATTGGCACTGAGGAAGACGATGAGCAGGAGGAGCACGACCGTCTCGGCCAGTGTCGCCAGGTCTCCGACGAGCGTGAGGAGCATCGCCACGACGGTGGTGGCGACGATGGCCACCCACGGGGTCTTCCGCTTCGGCAGCACTCGCGCCAGGACGCTCGGCAGGAGGCCCTGCTCGGCCATCCCGTACGCGAGTCGGCTCGCCATGATCATCGTCAGCAGCGCACCGTTGGCCACGGCGATCAGGGCGATGAGGCTGAACAGCCACGGCGGGACGGGCACCCCGCTGGCTTCGACGACCTGCAGCAGCGGTCCGCTCGAGTCTTCCAGCTCCTGGGCGGGCAGGGCGATGGAACTTGCCAGCCCCACGAGCACGTAGACCACGCCGGCTGTCAGCAGCGCGGCGAACAGGGCGCGGGGGAAGGTGCGGGAGGGGTCCTTGACCTCTTCGATGACATTGGCCGACGTCTCGAACCCGACGAACGAGTAGTAGGCGATGATGGCGCCCGCGAGCACGGCAGGCCCGAAGGCCGCGCCCTCGGGAAGTTCCGTGACGCGCGACACGTCCCCACCGCCGCGGCCGAGGAGGATGGCGACCACGACCACCACGAGTACCAGACCGCTCACTTCGATGACCGTCATCACGAGGTTCGCCCCCATCGACTCGCGGATGCCGCGGGCATTCAGCGCCGCGACGATCGCGAGGAAGACGATGGCGACGGGGATGACGGGGAGGTCGATGAACGTGCTCAGGTACTCTCCCGCGAACGCGATGGACAAGCCCGCCGCACTGGTGACCCCGGCGGCGAGCATGCTGAAGCCGACGAGGAAGGACACCAGGGGGTTCTTGAAGGCCCGTTCGGCGAAGACGGCGGCGCCCCCGGCGCGCGGGTACTTCGTGACGAGTTCGGCATACGACCCGGCCGTCAGCAACGCGAGCAGGAGGGCCAGCAGAAGCGGAGCCCACAGCATCCCGCCCACCCGCCCGGCGAGCACGCCCATCAGCGCGTAGATCCCCGCACCGAGCACGTCACCGAGGATGAAAGCGAACAGGAGCGGCCCGGAGATGCCTCGCCGCAGACGCGTGGGCGGTTCCCTGTCTGTGGTCATCGTTTCACCGTAGGAGGTCCCCGCGCGCGCCGCCGTCGGGTTGACAGGGAGGCCGCGGACGCAACGGCCGCGCCCTTCTTCTGCCGGCCTCCCACTACCGCGCGTCGCAGAGACGGTCAAGACCTAGGCTGTCGCACCCCCTGAGAGGAGGATGAACAGAGTCGTGAGCTCGTCGCCCGAATCGTCTCGCGACCGGAGGAGACCCGAGATGTTCGACATCTTCGTGACCGGTGCCCGAATGGCGACCACTGACGACGTCGCCGAGGCGCTGCTGGAGTACTGCGGAGTTCTCTCCGAGCAAGAGCGGACGGAGATGGTGTCCTTCCCGGTGCTCCTGGACGGGCAGACCGGCCAAGCCTGGGTGACCCTGGGTGCCGGAATCTCTCTCGTCGCGGTGCGCTCCGAGCCGGAGCTGCCATTCACCCTGGAGGGGGAGGAGCTCGCAGCCTGGAGCATCCGGCGGCGCACCGCTGTCGTGGCCGGACGAACAGGCGGTTTCGACTGGGACGAGGGCCACTGAGGTGGCCGGGTTTCTCGAAGGCAGCTGAAGGAGACGGCGCGCACCTAAAGCGGGTCGCACTCCACCCAGGTGTGCTGGTTGCGGTCAGGCCTGCGTGTCATCGGCATTCGTCCGGGTGGCCAGTCCTTCGGCGCGGGACTTGAGGGCGAGGTCGAATTCACCGAGCTTGACCTGAATCTTCTTCATCATCGCGGGCGAGAGAGTAACGAGCAGCCCCGTCAGCTTCTCCGATTGCGCCAGCGTGGTGCGAGTCGAGCTCAACGCGGTGAGAGTGAACCGGTGATCGGCGTCCATCAGCCCAGGCAGCAGGAATCGGCTCGTCCAGCGGAGCTCCGTCCCGGGAGTCGCCGTGACTACCCGGACGGGCCCCTGTCGCGGTTTCCCGAAGCCCTCGTCAAGTGTCGCGCCGAGGAGAACCGTCTCTCCGGCCGCGGCAACCCCGGAGGCGGAACGGTAATACGGATTCCAATCGGGATAGCTCTCGAAGTCGGTAAGGGCTCGCCACACGACGTGGGCGGGCGCGTCGATGTCCACCGTGCTGGTCAAGTGGGGCATGCGTGACTCATCCTCTTCTGGGGGATTTTCTCTCGTGATGGTTCCGGTGTCGGCCATCCCGTGCAGCGAGAGCATAATGCGGCGCTCAGCGCGCGAGGCGCTGAACGGCCGCCGGTTTCGCAGCATTCGGGTGAACATGCAGACAGCGGCACCGCACTGGGGTAGTGTCGTACTACGACGAGCATCACGCGCGTCGCCTGTCCGGATGAGTTCTCCAATGACGGACACCGCCCATCCGGGCAAAAATCCACAGACCCGCTCTCATCGCTGAACCGGGTTGCACGACTGAATCGACATCTTCACATCTCTTCTTTGCTTTCACCTTCTGAACTTTCTTCCTCTCCGTTGACTTGGCTCAAGGCCGATCTCGACGTGTATGTCGCACACCGTGCCGGTGAATACGCCGGGCACGTGACCATCGACGACACGCGCTTCTCGGCACACGATGCCGTCGGCACTCGCCTCGGCGTCTTCGCCGCCCTCCTTCTGGCGCAGCGTTGCCTGGAAGACGCACTGGGCTGCTTCGACAGCCACCCCCATCCTGGGCGACGTCGCCCGACATCTCCGCGATCTTTTCGTCGCGGTAATCGGGGCCGCCGTAGCGGCCCCTCTTTAAGAAAGAGAGATCCGATGGCATTCGGAACTGTGAAATGGTTCAACTCCGAAAAGGGCTATGGCTTCATCGCCCCCGAGGATGGCTCGCCCGACGTGTTCGCGCACTACAGCGCGATTGAGGGCGGCGGCTTCCGCTCCCTCGAAGAGGCGCAGCGCGTGGAGTTCGACGTCGAGCGCGGCCCGAAGGGCCCCCAGGCCTCGAGCATCCGCCTCGTGTGACGTGAGGATGCGGCGGGCGTGAAGCCCGCCGCATCCATCTCGTTTCGGGCGGCTGTGCAGTAACTGTGCATCCGCGCGTTGACATACGGGTACCAGCCGTCCTTAGTATGGTCGGCAATAGCGGGCGCATCCGCCCCCGCATATCACTTTCAGCATGACCTTGGGTCTGGCTGTCTAACCCAAGGAGACCCTTGACCACTGTCACCCCCACAAAGGCCACACTGGGTCCGGTCCGGCAGACATATGCCACCCGTGAATCATTCCCCCCGGTCGCCAAGGCCTATACACAGGTCTCGCAGGTGGTGAAAGAAATGGGTCTTCTCCGTCGTGCCCAGTGGTTCTACGCCCTGGTCGCCGGCGCTCTCCTCGTTGCCCTGGCCGGCTGCATCGCAGGATTCATCCTGCTCGGCGACAGCTGGTTCCAGCTCCTGATCGCCGCCGCGCTCGGCATCGTCTTCACGCAGATCGCGTTCCTCGCACACGAGGCCGCGCACCGCGTCATCCTCTCCTCCGGTCCGGCGAACGATCGCCTTTCCCGCTTCATCGGCCCTGCCCTCGTCGGCATGAGCTACTCGTGGTGGGACTCCAAGCACAGCCGCCACCACGCCAACCCGAACCGGGTCGGCAAAGACCCCGACATCGAGATCGACACGATCTCGTTCGTCCAGGACGACGCCGCCAAGGCGCGTGGTGTGGTTCGCTTCATCACCCAGCGTCAGGGGTGGCTGTTCTTCCCGCTGCTGACCATGGAGGGCTGGAACCTCCACTTCCTCGGCATCAAGCACCTCATCACCTCGCGTGAGCCCATCAAGGGCCGCTGGATGGAGCTCACCCTCATCCTGCTGCGCCTGGCCGCGGTCATCGTTCCCGTCTTCCTCTTCCTGCCGCTCGGACTGGCCGTCGCCTTCATCTTTGTGCAGATGGCCGTGTTCGGTGTCTACATGGGCGCCTCCTTCGCTCCGAACCACAAGGGCATGCCGGTCATCGCACCGGACGCCCGCCTGGACTTCTTCACCAAGCAGGTCCGCACCTCCCGCAACGTTCGCGGTGGGTGGTGGGCGACCGCCCTCATGGGCGGCCTGAACTATCAGGTCGAGCACCACCTGTTCCCGAGCATGGCCCGCCCGTATCTGTCACGGGCCCGCGTGATCGTGCGCGAGGCGTGCGAGACGCTCAACGTTCCGTACACCGAGACGAGCCTCATCCAGTCTTACGGCATCGTCATCAAGTACCTCAACGAGGTCGGGCTCGCCGCGCGCGACCCCTTCGACTGCCCCACCCGTCACCAGATACGCGGTATCTGACGGCACCCGGAACGCCCCCTCCCGCCTTGCGCGGAAGGGGGCGTTCCGCATTGACGGGCAGGTGCGATGGAAGACCTGTCGCCCTGCCGCGGGAGTGATTCGCCGACTCGATCACGATCCGAGAAGCGTCGCCGCACTCAGCGCCGTAACGTGAGGCTCGACACCTCAGGCAGGTAGCGAAAGGTAAGGGCTATGGCTAAGACGGATACGTCCGACGGACTGAGCGCGGAAGAACGCGAGGCGGTCAAGCAGCGCGCCAAAGAGCTGCGGGAGCAGGAGAAGGCCGGCAAGAGCCGCGCCGCCGGTGAGAAGGCGGTTCTCGAGGCCATCGCCGACCTCGAACCGGAGGACAAGAGCCTCGCCGAGGGGCTGTACAAGGTGGTGAGCGAAGTGGCCCCCGACCTCGTGCCCAAGACGTACTACGGCATGCCCGGGTTCGCCAACGCCGAAGGCAAGATCGTCGTCTTCATCCAGCCGGCCCGCAAATTCAAGACGCGCTACGCCACGATCGGCTTCGAAGACAAGTCCCACCTCGACGACGGCGACATGTGGCCGGTCGGGTTCGCGGTGCGCACCTGGACGCCCGGTGTCGAGGCGACGGTGACGGACCTGGTGCGGAAGGCCGTCACGTAAGTCCGGGCTCCACCCGCGCGCCCGCCGACATCGTTCGGGGCATCCACGGCGTCACGGTGTGCCCTGCACGCGCCGATACGAGGGCTGACGCAGCCGCTCCACCCATCGGTAGATCTGTGCGCCCGGGAGCGGGTTGCGCACAGCGTCGAAGCGCAGGTCGCGGTCGTCCTGCTCGGCGGATGTGCGCAGGTCCACCTGAGCGAACGGATGCCACTTCCCGGTCGGTCTCGCGAAGTACAGGCGGATGCGCCACGGTTCCCGGCGCAGGGCATCCCCGACGCGGGCGACCTCGGCCGGCAGCATCCGCGGGGGAGCGCTGCGCGCGCACACGAGGATCGGCCCGTTCTGCGATCGGTAGGGCAGGAGGCTTCCGAACGTGGCGCGGGTGGGGGAGCGGCGCAGCAGGAGGAGGAAGCGGGACGGCACTCCGACGCCGGTCGTCGCCAGTTCGAGGTCGACAGCCCGCCCGCCGGCGCGGCACCGCAGGGCCAGGCCGATAACATCCGGGAGTGCCGGCGGCAGGCCGACCGACCGCGATAGCCGCGCGACCACCGGCACGGGGGCGGGCGACGCCTCGTCGATCCATCGGATACCGGAGGACACCGTCCCGCCGATCCACGTCAGGTCGCCCTCCAGCAGGACGCCTCGTGCGTGGATCGGTCGGGGTCGACGCGCGAGCAGGAGGAGGGCGAAGAAGCCGCGGAGGGCGGCGCCGACGACCCCGGAGAAACCACGGAACATGGGGCCATTGTCGGCATGCGCGCAGGCTTCGCACCCCCCTTCGCCGCGGTGGAGCGAACGGACTACGATGCCTGGACGCGGCAGTCGCGCCGGTAGGGTGGACGAGGCGCGTCGGGAAGTCTGGTCGACACTTCCCTTGTCGACCGAAGCCATAGGCGGGAACCGATGCCACAGAATCCACGATCGACCCCGGCCGCTTTCCCCCAGCGCGGCAGTTACGCCGAGGCCAGCCGCATCGGCACGCTGCTGAGGAAGGAAGCCGTCGGTGGCGCCCTTCTGGTGGCCGCGGCCGCCGTCGCGATCATCTGGGCCAACACGCCCGCCGCCGATGCGTACTTCGCGTTGCGTGACTTCACGATCGGCTACGCGCCCTGGCATCTGCAACTGTCCCTCGGTGCGTGGGCGGCGGACGGGCTTCTCGCGATCTTCTTCTTCCTCGTCGGGCTCGAACTCAAGCGGGAACTGATCGTCGGCGATCTGCGGGACTTCCGGACGGCCGTCGTTCCGATCGCCGCAGCTGCGGGAGGCGTCGCCGTCCCCGCACTCATCTACGTGGCGATCGTGTGGCAGTCGCCGACTCTGCTCGCGGGATGGGCGATTCCCGCGGCGACCGATATCGCCTTCGCCGTCGCGGTCCTGGCCATCGTCGGATCGCACCTGCCGAGCCCGCTGCGCATCTTCCTTCTCACCCTCGCCGTCGTCGACGACCTCATCGCGATCGTCATCATCGCGATCTTCTACACCAGCGACATCGAGCTCATTCCGCTTCTCCTCGCGGTGCTCACCGTCGGCATGTACGGCGTCATCGCGCAGCGATACCAGAAGCTGTTCCACCTGAAGCCCGCAGCCGCCTGGCTGATCCTCCTCCCGATCGGCTTCCTCGCGTGGGCGTTCATGCACGCCTCAGGGGTGCACGCCACGATCGCCGGCGTGGCGCTGGCTTTCACCGTCCCGGTGAAACAGCCCAGAGGCTCCGCGCTGACGTCCCTGCAGGGAGGACTGGCGGAGGTGTTCGAGCACCGCTTCCGACCGCTCTCGGCCGGCTTCGCCGTACCGATCTTCGCGTTCTTCGCTGCCGGAGTGGCCGTCGGGGGAGTGGACGGGATCGCGCGCGCCGTGACGGATCCGGTCACCATCGGGGTGGTCGCCGGACTGGTACTGGGGAAGCCCATCGGCATCGTCCTCACGACGCGAATACTCACCGCCGTCACGCACGCGCGCCTGGACCCGGCCCTCCGGTGGATCGACCTCATCGGTGTGGGCATCCTCGCCGGCATCGGATTCACCGTCTCCCTGCTCATCGCAGAACTCAGCTTCGGTCCCGAGAGCGTGCACAACGACGACGCCAAGATCGCGATCATGCTCGCGTCGGTCATCGCGTCGCTCGCCGCGTCCCTCATCCTGATCGCGCGGAACCGCGTCTACAAGCGCATCGCCGAGGAGGAGAGCGTGGATGCGGATGAGGACGGTGTTCCGGACGTGTACCAACGCCCCGCCGGACAGGGCGACAGCACCGCTTGACCTCGGCGCGCCCGCGGCCGCGCGCCGAGCCGGTGGGGGCGCAGGGTGTGCCGTCTGGTTTTTCCTGATGCCGGCCCCGAAAAGCAAGGGGGGATACAGGATTCGTTCAGCCTGGTTATCTCCCTGAGGCGCGCATTCGCGCCCGACCGTCACAGGAAAGAAATCACTAATGAGCAATACCACTCAGAACGTCCGCAGCTCCCGCCTCTCCACCGAGACGAAGGCGGCGTTCAAGACCACCGAGTTCATCGCCTACGTGGTGATTCTGGTCGCGATGTTCATCGCTTCCCTCGTCGTCGACAACCACGAAGACGGCCAGGGCTTCGGCGCGTCGCAGGTCTGGCTCTACGCCACGCTGCTCACCATCGGTTACATGATCAGCCGCGGGCTGGCCAAGTCGGGCAGCCGGGAGTTCTACGACCGCGACGACCGCGAGGCTCGCAACGGTCGCTGAGCTTCAGCACCGAGCACAGGGGACAACCCCGATCGCTTGCAACGAAGGCCCTCTGCTTTTTCGCAGGGGGCCTTCGCCGTGCGTGCTTCTCCTCTGAGGCTCAGGTCGGCTGCTTCGGACCGTAGAGACGCGCGATGTCTTTCGAGTCGAGCCATCCCTCATAGGCCGGATGCTGAGGCCAGCCCTCCGGGGAATCCTGCCACTCCTCCTGCCGGCCGTACGGGAGCAGGTCGATGAGGGAAAACGTGTGGGTGAGTTGTTCCGTGCCCCGTCCGTTCGTGTGCCACGTCCGGTACACGGTGTCGCCGTCGCGGAGGAACACGTTCACGGCGAAGCCGCCTCCGGGAGGGGCGTCGACATCCGCGCCGAAGGAACTTGCGCCCGTGGAGTACCACGGCATCCGATTGCCGACCTTGTCCCGGTAGGCGAGCGCCTCGCCGATCTCGCCCTGCGTGACGATCACGAAGCGGGCGTCGTAGAGGTCCAGGAAGCCCAGCCGCGTGAACTGGGCGGTGAAGCCCGTGCAGCCGCCACACTGCCACTCCTGTCCCGGTCGCCACATGTGGTGGTAGGTGATCAGCTGCGACTTCCCCTCGAACATGTCCGCCAAGCGGACCGGCCCGTTCTCGCTGTCGAGAACGTAGTCGGGCATCTGGACCATGGGCAGCCGTCGTCGCTGAGCGGCGATCGCGTCCAGCTCGCGCGTGGCCGCCTTCTCGCGCACGCGCAGTTCGTCCAGTTGGCGGCGCCATTCGTCCGCGTCGGTGATGGGCGGGTGCGCCGTGATGGTCGTGGAATCCATGAGTCTCACCCCTTTCAGATCGAACCGGGGCGCCGCAGCGCGCCGGATGATGTTCACACCGTACACATTTGGCCTTCACCCTACGCGCCCGCGACAGCCAGTCAAGAGGGCCGTGCGAGTGCAGGGCTTGACGACGCACTCAACGCCGAGATGTCCGATCACAACGTGTCGTGCTTCGCGATCGCGCCCGAGCAGTACGTCATGCTCGGCAGCCGCGAGATGTACGCGAGCGTCGGCGCCGCCGAGGAGCTGGTGGGTGGACCCGACACGCCCTCGAAGGTCACGGTGTCGTTCGACCTCGGCAGCCGCGAGGCGGTCGACGAGCTCACCGAGCGCGCCGGCGCGGCCGGCGGGCGGATCGGTGACACCGACGACTACCCCTTCATGTACCAGCGCCAGTTCGACGACCCGGACGGCTACCACTATTCGCCGTTCTGGATGAAGCCGGACGCCGATCAGAGCGCGTGAGCGACCTCGCCGCAGCCCTCGACATCGTCGGACCACGGTGGGCACTCCTCATCGTGGAGCGGCTGCTCGACGGGCCACAGCGCTACGGCGATCTGCAGCGCGACCTCGGAGTGCCCACGAACATGCTGGCGACCCGCCTGCGCGAGCTCGAAGCGGCCGGCGTGCTCTCCCGGCTGCCCCTCCGGCACAACACCCGGGCGTACGCGCTGACCGATCGCGGGTTCGCCTTGGGCGAGGCGATCGTCGCGCTCGGACGCTGGGGCGCCGAGGAGGGCGTACGGGCGGCGGGATCGCGAGGCGCCCCGACACGCTCCTCCGCAACTGCCGCGCCGCCGTCAGCCCCGTCGCCGCCCTGATCTGGATCACGTTAGGCGGCCGGAGTCACCGCTCCTCCAAGGCGAGCTTCTGGGTGACAGCGAGAGTGCGCTCCGTCAGCTCGTCGATGGTCACGCGATCGAAGTCGCGCACGGCGCTCCGCACCCGAACGTGAGTGGTTCCGATCAGTTCGGCGGGGATGCCTCCAGCCCCATGGATAGCGCCGAAGACGCCCCCGACCGTCGCGGCGTTGGAATCCGTGTCCCGCCCGCCCGAGATCGTCATCCCCACGGCGCTGACGAAATCGTCGCCCCACAACAGGCCGATCGCGATGAGGGCGGCGTTGTTGATGGTGTGTACCCACGGGTACTCGCCGAGGGTCTCGTCCACCCAGTCGAGCGCCGCCACGTGGTCCGCGCCGGAATCGAACAGATCCAACACGCCATCGAGCGCCTCCGCGAGCCGGGACTCCGGGGGCACGACGCCCGCTGCCCGGCGGAGAGCGTCCTCGGCGTTGGTCGACGTCAGCGCTGCGGCAACCAGGGCCGCCGCCCACAGCTCGCCGTAGAGGCCGTTCGCGGTATGCGTCAGCCGGGCATCGACGAGGGCGAGCCGGGCCGCTTCACCGGGATCGCCCGGGTTCGTGAATCCGAAGGCGTCGGCGCGAATGAGTGCACCGATCCACTCCCGGTACGGGTTGCTCCGGGTTGCCGTGTCCGGCGGGGTCACACCGTGGATGAGGTTCCTATACGCCGCGCGCTCCGCCGTGAAGGTCTGGCTGAACGGCACCCGGTCGAGCCACTCGGCCGCGACCTGCTCGGTGGTCAGGTCGCGCCCGTACGTCTCCAGCAGGTGGAGGCCGAGGATGGTCCAGTCGATGTCGTCGTCGCGGGGTACGTCTTCGAAGAGCCCCGCCGACGCCGTGTTCGCAGAGGGGTGGAGCGCACCGACCCCCGCGGGCAGCGGCTCCAGCAGCGGGAGATAGCCACGCTGCGGCCAGTGGCCGGTCGCCTTCAGGTAGATCTCGAGCTCGGCGCGTGTCAGCCCCTCGATCGGCTTCCCGAGTGTGTTCCCCACGGTTCGCCCCAGCCAAGCGCCGCGGATGCGAGAGGGCAGCTGCGCGGCATCCACCGCTGTTCGCGGCATCCCCGCGAACAGGGCCTCCAGCGACGCATCGTCGTCCGGCTCGCGGTACCGCCAGTCCGGCGTCCGTTCGAGCCGTCGCATCCTCTCTTCGAGGGAGAGGAGCGCCGCCAGATCTCCCCGCCGGGCAGCGTCCGCGGCCTCTTGTTCCATCTCGCCGACGTCGAACCCGCTCAATCGCAGTTGCTCGGCCTCGTCGGGGACATAGTCGCGGGGATCGAGGACGTCGTGCATGCGCGTCGCTTTCGGGTCGAGGGGGAACGGAGCGGATCAGCCCTTGACCGCACCGGAGAGGAAACCTTGAGTGACCTGCTTCTGCAACAGGATGAACACGACGATCACCGGAATGATCGTGATGAGCGTGCCCGCCGCGAGTGGCCCGATGTCGATCGACCGGCCGCCGAGGAACAGATACAGCCCCGTCGTGAGCGGGCGGAACTCCCCGCCGGGAACGTAGAGCAGGGGAACGAGGAAGTTGTTCCAGTTCTGGAGGAAGGTGAAAACGGCGAGCGCTCCGGCTCCCGCCGAGACCAGCGGGACCATGATCCTCCAGAAGATCTGCCACTCGGAGGCCCCGTCGATGCGTGCGGCCTGCTCCAACTCGGTGGGCAGATCGGAGAAGAACGCCCTCATGAAGAACGTTCCGAAGGCGAGCCCCGTCGTGGTGAGTACCAGGTTGACGCCGGGGAGGGTGTCGAGAAGACCCATCCCCCTGAGCTGGAAGTAGAGCGGGATCATGTAGGTGAAGAAGGGCACCAGCAGGCCCAGCATCACCAAGTAGAACGCGATGCCACGCCCGGGGAAGGGCAGCCGGGCGAAGGCGTATCCCGCCATCGTCGAGACGACCACCACCAGGATCGTGCTGGGCACCGACAGGAGGAAGCTGTTGAGCACGTAGTCGCCGAAATTGCCGTCCGTCCAGGCGGCCACGACGTTCTCGAAGGAGAACGACGAGAACAACCCGAAGGGATTCACCGTCACGTCGGCGTCCGTTTTGAAAGCCGTCGAGATCGTGAGGATGATCGGGAAGATCGCGAACAGCGAGAGCACGATGAGAACGGCGTGCCTGCCCACGCGCCCCGCTCTCACGCGCGGAGAGGTCGGGTTGTCGTTGATGGTCATGCGCCCGTTCCCTGCAGAGAAACCCGTCGTTGGAGTCGGTTCAGCCATACCGCGAACGGGACCGCGAGGACCGTCATCACCAGTGCGATGGTCGTGCCGTAGCTGATGCGGTTGAGCTGGAATGCCTCGCTGTAGGCGAGCGTGCCGAGCACATCGGTCGCACCGGCCGGACCGCCCCCGGTCATGACGAAGATGATGTCGAAGACGCTGAACCCGCCAACGAGAGTGATCGTCGTGACCATCAGGAACACCGGCATGATCTGCGGAAGGATGATGTACCAGAGTCGTTGGATGGTGTTCGCCCCGTCGAGCCGGGACGCGTCGACCAGCTCGATGTCCACGTTCCGTAGCGCGGCGAGCAGGATGACGAAGACGAAACCCGATGTCGCCCAGATGGCGGTGGCGAGCACCGCGAACAGAGCTGTATCCGGGTTGCCGAGCCATCCCGTCCGCAGGAAGGACAGCCCTACCGCATCGAGCGCTTGATTGAGCCAGCCGCGCACCGGGTCATAGATCCAGCTCCACACCACGCCGACGGCCACCTGCGGGAGGACGTACGGGAGGAAGAACGCGACTCGGTAGAGGACGCCACCCCGCCCGACGTTCCACATGAGAAGCGCGAGAGCGAGCCCGATCACCAGCGGCGCGATCGTTCCGATGATGATCCAGATGGCGTTGTTCTTCAACGCCGGCCAGAGGTTCGGATCCTGAAACAGCTCGATGAAGTTGGCGAGCCCGACGAACTCGGGGTTCGGGTTCACCCCGTTGAAGTCCACGAACGCGTAGTAGATGGCGTTTCCGAGGGGCACGAGGAAGAAGAGCACGACCAGGATCATCACGGGCGCGACGAGCAGCAACCCGAGGCGGGTCTGCGCCCGCCTGGTCGCGCGCGGCGTGTCGAGCACGATCCGGGTCGAGCGCCTTCTCTTCTTGGTCGCCGGGTCAGGCCCGTCGGCGAGAGCCGAGGCGCCGACCGCGATCCCGACGGTCACTGCTGCGCCGCAGCCTGCATCTGGGCGGCGACCTCTTCGGCGCTCATCTGACCGGAGAGGATCGCAGCGACACCGTCGAGCATGGCCTCGTTGAACTCATCCGTGGTCAGCACGTCGATGTTGTAACCGAAGTCGCCCGTGCCATCGGAGAACTTCGCGGTGTCATCGAGCACCTGACGAAAGAGCGGCGACACGTCGACGTCTGCGGCGATCGGCTGGGGCGGGATGACGTTCAGGTTCTCCACCATCCACTGCGCGTGCTCCGGCGATGCAAGGTAGTCGACGAGCTCGAGGGCAGAATCGAGTTTCGTCGTGCTCGCGGAGATCATCGGACCTGAGCCGAGTCCGCCCGCGAAGATTCCGGGGCCATCCTCAGCGGGGAAGGGGATGTACCCGACTTCGAAGTCTGCGTTGTCGTCGATTTCAGAGATGAGCCAGCTCCCGGTCGGGACCATGGCCGCCTCGCCCGAGTAGAAGAGCGCACTCGCGCCGTCGTAGCTGAGCGAGGTCGGGAATTCCGGAAGGTAGCCCTGCTCCAGGTAGTCCTGCCACAGCTGAAGGGAGGCGACCACGTCAGGGGAATCCCACGAGGCTTCGCCACTGACCAGCGCGTCCATTCCCGTCGACCCGACGCGGCTCGAGAGCGCCATGCTCAGCAGGTGCCCGCCCTGCCACCCTTCCTGGTTGCTGGCGGCGATCGGAACGATGCCCGCATCCGCGAGCTTCTTCGAGGCGGCCTCCAACCCGGCGAGGTCCTCCGGAGGCGCGATGTCGTGCTCGGCGAAGAGATCCGCGTTGTAGAAGAGCCCGAGGGTCTCCATTTCGCCGGGGATGCCATAGAGAGTGTCCTCGAAGGTGACGCGCTCCTTGGCGAAGTCGTAGAAGGGCCAGTCGTACTCGGCGTAGGCGTCGGTGAGGTCGTAGAGCAGGCCCGCCTCCGCGAACGCCCCGCCGAATCCTGGGCCCGAGCCCCAGTTGAACACATCGGGCCCCTCGCCGGATTGCAGCTGCGTCTGCAGAACCGTGCGGAGGGTGTCGAACGGCATCGCTTCGACCTCGACGTCGATCCCGCTCGATTCCGAGAACTCCGCGAGGTGATCTTCCAGCGCCTGCAACGCCGCGGGATCCTCGGGCTGCTCCACGAGATACCGCAGTGTGTCACCGTCCGCATTGGAGCCGGTGCCACCACCGGTGCAGCCGCTGAGGATCAGCACTGTGGCGGCGGCCGTGAGGATGGCCGGCGTCCTGAGAGAGAAGGTATGCATCGTTGCGATTCCTAACGCTGAAAGTCCTGAGACGGGCCCTCGGACATAATTTCAGCCTGAAACGAGAAATGTCAAGATGCCGTGCAATTCCCTAACCGAATGAGGCGGCGGGCTCCGGCTCGAGCGGTGCCGCATCAGCCGTTGCGCCGGCGGCAGCGCCGGGGTACTCCTTCTGGATCGCAATGACGGCCGCGCCGCGAGCCCACTCGATGAAGTCCATGGGGCGGACGATCAGCTCTCCGTGCATCGCCCCATCGACGTCGTACTCCGCTCGCCCCTCCTCGACGCTCGAGCCGGCGACATCGACGAGGTGCACACCCTCGCCCGAGAGGATGATCCGGGTCACCCCCGTGAGCGCGGTGATGGCTGATGCCGCGCGGCCGAGGGCCCGAGCGGCATCGCGCACCACCCGCACGGCCGTCGCGTCCCCGCCTTTCGCCATGTTCAGGACTTCGTCGTAGCCGATGGAGCGGCCGTGCGCCACCGACACCGCGGTGGCGATCGCCCCCGACGACAGCATGGCCGTCATGCACCCACGATGACCGAGCGGACAGAGCGGCCCCAGCGGATCCACCGGGTAGTGGCTCACCGGGTTCACCAAGGTGGGAACCATGACGTCGTTGATGACCAGCCCGTATCCCACTCCGGCTCCGACGGTCAGCAGGGCGAAGCTCGAGTAGCCCCTTCCGTGCCCGAACCACTGCTGAGCCCTCGTGAGCCCCACGACATCGTTGTCCAGATGCACCGGGAGCTCGAGTGCCTCGCTCACGAGAGAGCGGAACGGCACGTCGTGCCAGTGCAGGTAGGGGGAGTCGGCGACCACCTCACCCGCTTCGACCTTGCCTCCCACTGTGAGCCCCACGGCAGTCACCTGCTGCGGAATCCGCGCCTGGAAGTCGGAGACGACGTCTTTGACAGAGGCCACCACATCGGCGACGCGAAGAGACGGCAAGGGCACCGTTTCCTGAGCGAGGACGTGTGAACGAACATCGGTGACGACGGCGTAGATGGACTGCTCTGTCAGCTTCAGCCCGATGAAGAGGTACTTGCCGGGGACGACGTCCAGGGGGAGGAAGGACCGCCCCCGGCCGGGCGTTCGAACGGCATCCGATTCGACGAGGACGCCCGCTTCCACCAGTGGCCTGACAAGTCGCGTGAGGGTCGCCGGCGACAGCCCCATGCGCTGCGCGAGGCGTGCGCGGGACTCTGCCCCGTGGACGAGGATCTCGATGGCAACGGCCTTGGATGATGCCGACAGCACCGGGCCGAAGGCCGTTTCATGGGCGTCCACGAGTCACGTCCGTCCGCTCGAGGAGGCGTCGCGCGGGCGGTCGACGGCGACCGAAGGCGTGTGGGGCATCTGTGCCATGCTTGACTTTATTAGTTTCGGTCCGAAATATGAAGTGCGTGACAAAGGAGTTCGGATGAGTGTACCGAGGGCGAAAGAGGCAGCCGGGCCGGTCGTCCTCGCAGCCGGCGACACGTCCCTGATGGTCGATGTGTCCGGCGGCATCCCGCGAATCCTGCACTGGGGACCCTCGGTCGCCTCGACCTCCGACGATGCCGCCTTCCTTGCCTCGCTGGGCGACACGCAGGGCGGTGCCGACCTGCTGGAGGTGCGCAAATCGCCCAGCGTGCTTCCGGAGCAGTCTGCGGGATGGATGGGAACCCCGGGTCTGGAAGGCCATCGGAACGGAACGAGCTTCTCGTCCGCCTTCCACCTCAGCGAGTGGCGCCTCGACGACTCGAGCGGGGGAGCGCAGACCCTCATCGTGGATGCAGAGGACCTCGCTGCACAGCTGCGTGTCACCACCACGATCGAGATGCTGTCCACGGGGCTGATCCGTGTCGCCGCAAGCGTGACGAACACCGCGCAGCGCAGCAACTATCACGTCAACGCGCTGCGGGTGGTGCTCCCCGTTCCCGCCGAAGCAGCCGAGATCCTGGACTTCACCGGGCGCCACCTCCGCGAGCGCACACCGCAAAGACATCCCTTCGTCGGCGGGACGCACCTCCGTGAGGGTCGGCGAGGCCGCACGGGCTCCGACGCCAGCATCCTCCTGGCCGCCGGCACACCCGGGTTCGGCTTCCGCTCGGGCGAGGTATGGGCCGTTCACACTGCGTGGAGCGGCAACCACGCCACCTTCGCGGAACTCGGCCTCACCGGCGCGCGGGTGCTCGGCGCCGGCGAACTCCTGCTCCCGGGGGAGATCATCCTGGAGCCGGGGGAGTCCTACTCATCCCCGTTCGTGTACGGCGCCTACGGAGTAGGGCTCGACCGGATCGCCCAGGCATTCCATGAGCATCTCCGCGGCAGGCAATCGCACCCCACGACTCCCCGACCCGTCGTCCTCAACACGTGGGAAGCGGTGTACTTCGACCAGGACCTGGCCTCCCTCACGCAGCTCGCCGAGCTGGCCGCCCGAGTGGGGGTCGAGCGCTTCGTCCTCGACGACGGCTGGTTCACCCACCGCCGCCACGATCGCGCCGGTCTCGGCGATTGGCAGGTCGCGCGCGACGTGTGGCCGGACGGATTGGGTCCTCTCGTCGACGTCGTGCGCTCGCTCGGGATGCAGTTCGGCCTGTGGTTTGAGCCCGAGATGATCAACGAGGATTCGGATGTCGCTCGCGCCCACCCCGAGTGGATTCTCGCCCCGGGCGAGCGCCTGCCGATCGCCGGGCGCTCGCAGCAGGTGCTCAACCTCACCATCCCCGAGGCGTTCGACTACATCCTGGAGTCGATGAGCTCCCTCGTGGAGGAGTACTCCATCGACTACATCAAGTGGGACCACAACCGCGATCTCGTCGAAGCCGGCGACCGGGCGACGGGCGCTCCGCGGGTGCACGCGCAGACGCTGGCGACCTACGCGCTGATGGACGAGCTGCACCGGAGGCACCCGGGACTGGAAATCGAGTCGTGCTCCTCCGGAGGCGGGCGCGTGGACCTCGCCGTTCTCGAGCGCACGCAGCGGGTGTGGGCGAGCGACTGCATCGATGCCCTCGAGCGCCAGCAGATCCAGCGCTGGACGGGGCTCCTCCTGCCTCCGGAGCTCGTCGGCTCGCACGTCGGCGCGCCGACTGCGCATACGACCCACCGCACGCATTCGCTTGCGTTCCGCGCGGCCACGGCGGTGTTCGGTCACTTCGGCATCGAGTGGGACCTGCGGGACGCCTCCCCGTCCGAACTGGAGGAGCTGGCGGCCTGGGTCGAGCTCTACAAATCCGAGCGCCACCTCATCCACACCGGCACCGCGGTACACAGCGATTATCCGGACGATGCGTACTGGGCCCACGGCTACGTCTCGCCCGACCGCGATCGGGCTCTCATCTCCTTCGTCGCGCTCGGCACGACGGTAGGCGTGCACCCCGGCCGCATCCGGATCCCCGGCCTCCGCGACGAAGCGTTCTACCGCATCGAGCCGATCGAGCTCTCCGCCTCGGCGCTCACCCGTGTGGCGGGCGGACCGCCATCCTGGTGGAGTGCCCCCGCGACCGTCTCGGGCGGGGTCCTGCGAACCATCGGCCTCCAGGGCCCCATGCTGTATCCCGAGCAGGCGCTGCTGTTCCGCCTCGTCGCAATCGACGGCACCGGCGCTCCCGCATCCCGCACCGTTGAAAGGAAGTGAACATGGGACGCTTGGTTCGTTTCACGTCGCCACGAGTGGCCGAGGTCGTCGACTTCGAAGAAGCCCCGCTCGGCGCCGGCGAAGTCCGCCTGCAGACTCTGTACTCCGGCATCTCCGCCGGCACCGAACTCACGGCGTATCGCGGGAGCAACCCGTATCTCAGCAGCGAGTGGGATGCGGAACGCCGGCTGTTCGTGCCGGGCGACTCGACGCACGCCTACCCCCTGGATGCCTGGGGTTATGAAGAGGTCGGGTCGGTGACCGAGGTCGGCGAAGGGCTCGACCCCGGGCTCGTCGGCTCTCTCGTTTGGGGAACGTGGGGTCACCGTTCCTCGGTGGTCCGCCCCGCGCCGTGGGTTCTGGAACGCCTCCTGCCGGACGGGCTCGACCCCGTCGTCGGGATCTTCGCGAAGATCGGGGCGATCGGACTGAACGCGGTGCTCGACGCGGATATCCACGTCGGCGAGACGGTCGTCGTCTTCGGCACGGGCGTACCCGGACAGATCGTGGCTCAGCTCGCCCGCCTCAACGGGGCGCGGGTTATCAGCGTCGACCTCATCCCGGGTCGCCGGGAACTGGCCGAACGCCTCGGCGCCTCGCTGACGCTTGACCCCGTGGCCGACAACGTGGCCGAAAGGGTCCGTGAGGTCACGGGCAATCGCGGGGCGGACGTCGTGATCGAGATGAGCGGCAGCTACCACGCGTTGCAGGAGGCGGTCCGCACGGCGGCGTACAGTTCCCGGGTCGTCGTCGGAGGCTTCTTCCAGGGCAGTGCGACCCCGGTGCGGCTCGGCGAGGAGTTCCACCACAACCGCATCTCGATCATCGGGTCTCAGATCTCCGGCGTGGCACCCGCTCTGCAGCACCGCTGGAACGAGCTGCGAATGTCGACCACCGCGCTCGAGCTCGCGCGCGAGGGGCGTCTCGACCTGACGTCACTCATCACGCACACGCTCCCGGCGGAAGACGCTCCTGCTGCCTTTGAAATGCTCGACACGTCACCGGAGAGCGCACTTCAGGTGGTGCTGGACTACCGGCCGGCGGCAGGCGAGTGATGGAGCCGTTCCCGCGCTCCGACGGCGCCCTCGGCTGGGGCATCCTCGCCACCGGGGGGATCGCCGGCGCATTCACGCGAGACCTCCTCACGCATGGGCATCGCGTGACGGCGGTCGGATCGCGTTCGCTCCCGTCCGCCGAAGCCTTCGCGGCGAGATACGGCATTCCCCGCGCGTACGGATCCTACGAAGAGCTGGCCGCCGACCCGGGGATCGACGTCATCTACGTCGCCACTCCGCACAATTTTCACGCGCAGAATGCCACGCTCGCTCTCGAGCACGGCAAGCACGTCCTCGTCGAGAAGTCGTTCACGCTCACCCAGGCGGAAGCGACGGCGGTCACCGAGCTGGCTGCCCGAAAGGGGCTCGTGGTCCTCGAGGCCATGTGGACGCGATTTCTGCCGCACATGGCTCATGTGCGCGACACCATCGCGGCGGGCCGACTCGGTGACATCCGGCATCTCCACGCCGATCACGCTCAGAGTCTGCCTCGTGACGAGAGCCACCGACTCAATAATCCTGCGCTCGCCGGTGGTGCCCTCCTCGACCTCGGCGTCTACCCGATCTCGTTCGCGCATGACATCCTCGGTGTTCCCGTCGATATCGCTGCGCGCGCCACTTTCACCCGCACCGGTGTCGACGCGTCGGTCGCGACGATCTTCACCCACCGGAACGGTGCGATCTCCACTTCGTTCTCGTCGCTGGAAGCGCGCGGGCCGAACCGCGCAACCATCGTCGGGACGAAGGGACGCCTGGAACTGGCCGACACCTGGTACCAGCCGACCACGGTGTCGCTCTACGACGAGCGGAATGAACTCGTGGAGGTGTACGACGCCCCCGTGTCGGGGCGTGGGATGCAGTTCCAGGCCGCGGAGCTGGAGCGGCTCGTCCGGGAAGGTGTTCCGGGAAGCCCGCTGATCACGCCCGCTGATTCGGTGGCGGTCATGGGGACGATGGATGCCGTCAGGGAGACCATCGGTCTCCGTTATCCGGGGGAGTGACCGCGCCGGAGGATGATGGGTCCATGCCTGCCGCTCCCCGTCCCGGACTCCGGGTGAACGCGAGCGTCACGATCCCCGAGTCCGAGCTGACCTGGCGGTTCTCGCGGTCGTCCGGTCCCGGCGGGCAAGGCGTGAACACGGCCGACTCGCGAGTGGAGCTCGGATGGGATGTGGCGGGCTCGGCCGTCCTCTCGCCGGTTCAGCGCGAACGAGTTCTCGAGCGGCTGCGCGGGCGTCTTGTCGACGGGGTGCTGACGATCACCGCATCCGAACACCGCGCACAAGTGCGCAACCGGGATGCCGCGCGCACTCGGCTCGCCGCGATCGTGGCTGACGCGCTGCGGCCGCCGGCGCCGTCCCGGCGGCCGACGAAACCCACGCGGGGCGCCAAGGAACGACGGCTGACCGCGAAGAAGCAGCGCACCGACGTCAAACGGCTCCGTCGACCGCCGCAGGATTGACCGCCGCAGCGTTGCGGGCGAGCGCCGAGAGGACTTCCTGAGCCACCCGCGGCGCCGCGCGTTCGGGGAGCCAATGACCCTCGTCCAGTTCGACGAAGCGGTAGCCGCCGCGCACATAACGTCGGGTCAACTGCGCGGCACGGCGCCCGAGTGCCTGGTCCCTGTTCCCCCACACGTACGTCGTGTCCACGGTGACCGGCGCCCGAGCGGCGCGCGATCCGCGTCGGTCAGGCAGCCACATCCCGCGGTACCAGTGCAAGGCGGAACGAAGCGCACGAGGGGCGGAGAGGAACCGCTGATACTCGTCCGCGATCGGGGCGGGGAGACCGGATGCGCGCAGCAGGCGGGCCAGGCGCGGCCGCAGTAGCGCCTCGGGCAGCCACGGCAGCTGGAAGAAGGCGATGTAGAGCGAGCGCAGGCCCTGGGCCGAAGACAGCAGCGAGCGGAGCAGGGCGCGGGGATGCGGCGTGGACAGCACCGTGATGCCGGTCAGCCGCTCGGGAGCGACGGCCGCGACGCGCCAGGCGACGAATCCGCCCCAGTCGTGGCCGACCACGTGCACACGCTGCCTGCCGAGCGCGTCGAGCAGCGCGAGCACATCGCCCGTGACATCGACGGCGCGGTAGTCGCGGCGCCGGCGTGGTCGCGCTCGTGGCGAATACCCGCGCTGGTCGAAAGCGAGGATGCGAGCGCCGCCGGCCTCCAGCAGCGGTGTCACGGAGTCCCAGGTGTGACGCGACCCGGGAAACCCGTGCAGCAGGACGACCACCGGCCCGTCGATAAGCCCGGTGTCCGACACATCGAAGATGAGGTCCCCGCGGCGGAAAGCGTGGAGGCGTGCAGCGGCCATGCCCCCACCCTGACCGGTGGGGGCATGGCGCCCGAGGGGGTTGCGTCTGCGCGACGCCGGTGCGGTTACCCGCCGATCAGGGTGAACAGCAAGCGCACTGACAGGGCGAGGACGGCGACGAGGCCGATGATGCCGAGGACGTTCTGCCACCAGCGGTTTCGCATGTCTCCCATGAGCGACCGCCGGTTGGCCATCACGATGATGAGCGCGGCGAGGATCGGAGCGACGAAGATCGTGAACGCCTGTGCGATGACGATGAGCTGGATCGGCGAGGTCTGGAAGATCAGCGTCACGATGATTCCGAAGGCCAGGATGCTGGCGCTGACGATCTTCGCTGTCCGTGAACTGGACGAGGAACCTCGGCCGAGACCGTCGGAGAGCATCGTGCCTCCTGCGGTGGCGTTCGCGATCATCGAGGAGAACGCCGCCCCGAAGAATCCGAGCGCGAAGACGGTGGACCCGACAGGTCCGGCGAGGGGTTCGAAGATGCCCGCGAGAGCGACGATGGTCGGCGCGGCTTCTCCCGTGTTGCCGAGGACCGAGGCGGCGACCACGATGACGAGCGCGGTCATGACGCCGGGGGCGACGATGCCGGGGATGGTGTCCACGATGGTGACGTCGCGGTAGTCGCCTTCCGTCCGGTTGCGCTCCTTCGTCCCGTAGGACGTGTAGAACGCGGCGTTGATCGAGAAGTTGGTTCCCACGAGCGCGACGATGAGCAGCCACGATCCGTCGGGCACGGTGGGGATCAGGCCGGTGCCGGCAGCCGCCCAGTCAGGGTTGGAAATGAACGCCGAGACCACGAACGCCACCGCCATCAGGCCGACGATGACGACGAGCACCTTCTCGATCACGCGATAGACGTTGCGGAGCAGGAGGAGCCCCGCAACGGCGACGGTGCAGATGACGGTCCACATGACCGGGTTTCCCCCGAACAGCATGGACAGCCCGAGGCCCGATCCCACCGCGTTACCGACGGAGAAGCACAGTGTGATGAGGAAGATACCGATACCGGCGACCACGCCCACCCATGTTCCGAGGTGGTCTTTGATGGAGCTGATCAACGACACGGGCGATTTGATGCCCAATCGGACGCACATGTCCGTGAGGAAGATCATCAGGATGGTCGAGACGACGATCACCCAGATGAGCGCGTACTGATAGCCGCTCCCCGCCTGCACGGCGGTGGTGAGGTTGCCCGGGCCGAACTGCCACGCACCGGCCACGAATGCGGGGCCGATGAGGGTGAGCTGCTGCCAGAAGGAGCGGCGCGTGCGGCGGGCGTTGACGATGCTCTTTATCGTGTCAGTGGAAACACGGCCGTGGCCGGTCCCCGGAGTGGTCGTGGTGTGGCGAGGTGTCGTGCGACCGGTCATGATCGTATTCCTTCGTCGGGGTGCGCGGCACCGTTGCCGCGAAGTCTTCGTTGACTGAGGTGCCGCTGTGCGGCGCCGGGAGGTGGAGACCACCAGGCGGGGGCGGCGGTGGGATGCCGCCCCCGCCTATCCGTTAGGCCGGGACAGTGACCTTTTCGAGACCGGCCGACGCGAAAGCGGCGGCGATCTCGGCCTCTGCACCGTCGGGCAGCGGCAGGAGTGGTGTGCGCACGGTGGCGTGGTCGAGGATGCCCCGGTTCACCAGCCCCCACTTGAGCGCGACGGTGCCCTCCATGTGAGATCCGCGGTGGTAGACGTTCTTGGTCACCGGGAGGAGCCGCTCGTGGATGGCGTGGGCGCGCGGGTAGTCCTGCGCCTTGCCGGCATCGATGAGCTCGATGAGAGCCTCCGGGGCGATGTTGCCGTAGCCGACGAGCAGGCCGTCGACGTCGAACATCGTCGGGAGCAGGTACTCGTCGTGGCAGGAGAGGATCTGCAGGTCGGGGTAGGCGGCACGCAGCGCCGGGATCTCGGTGTACCAGCGGCGCATGTTCCGCACACCGTTCTTGGTGGCGAACACGCCGTCCTGCCCGGCGATCTCGAGCTGGGTGTCGAGGTTGTACGACGCTTTGGTGTTGTCGGGGTACTGGAAGAGGATGAGCGGCAGGCCCGACTCCTCGTAGATCTCGCTGTATCGGGACTGCGGCGCACCGTCCTGATATCCGAAACGCAGCCACCCGTGAGACGGATAGACCAGACCCGCAACGGCGCCGGCCTGGGCGGCCATCTTCGCCTCGAGCGCGGCTGTCTTGTTTCCTTCCTTCGTGATCCCGGCGATGACGGGCACGCGGCCGTCGGTCGACGCGACGAACGC
This sequence comes from Microbacterium sp. Z10_103, assembly GCF_058310455.1. Lineage (NCBI taxonomy): Bacteria > Bacillati > Actinomycetota > Actinomycetes > Micrococcales > Microbacteriaceae > Microbacterium > Microbacterium sp. Z10_103. Next base: position 1,993,790 of record NZ_JBZEGK010000001.1, on the reverse strand, counting down.
GCGGATCACGTCGAGCTGCTCGTCCTCGGTGAGGAACGTGCCTTCTCCGGCGTGGCCGAGGACGACGAGGCTCTTCACGCCGTCGATCGAGCCGAGCCAGGAGCCGAGGCGCTGGATGGCGTCATAGTCGACCTCGCCATCGGTGGTGAACGGGGTGACGGGGGCGGGGTTCAGACCGCGCAGGTTGAGGGACATCGCTGGCTCCTTTGTGAGCAGTTCCGGTAGGGGCAATTCGAGCGAGAACGTTAGCGGGAACGTTTGCAAGAACGTTTGCAAGTATGATCGGACACAGGTGCGATGTCAAGAGCCGGATCTGTCCGGCTGGATAGACTCGCCGCGACGGAGGCCTGATGAACGACCGCATCGACACGCAGGTGGTGACGCTGCGTGATGTCGCCGTTGCGGCCGGAGTCAGCATTTCCACGGTCAGCCGGGTGCTGGACGAGCGCACCCGCGCATCCCGGTCAGCGACCGCCGAGAGGGTGCGACAGGTCGCGGATGAGCTCGGTTACCGGCGCAATATCTACGCGTCGAGCCTGCGGCGAGGGGAGACAGGGACGATCGGCGCCCTCGTGCCACGGCTGGCCGACACCGTCATGGCGCTGATGTTCGAGGCGATCGAGCGCACCGCCCGCGCACGCGGCTACTTCGCCGTCGTCGCCACCTGCGGGGATGACCCGGAGGAGGAACGTCAAGCCACCGAGCGCCTCCTCGATCGCGGAGTGGACGGGCTCATCCTCGCCACAGCCCGCATCGACGACGCCTTGCCCGCGTCGCTGCGAGACCGCGGCATCCGTCATGCCCTGGTTCTCCGCACCGACGGGCTGAGCCCGTCGTCACTGGGCGATGACGCGGCCGGTGGGTATTTCGCGGCGCGTCATCTCGTCGACCTCGGCCATCGCGACATCGGCGTCATCACCGGACCGTCGTTCACGTCCAGTGCTCAGGACCGCCTGGCCGGCGCTCGCCAGGCCCTCGACGAGGCGGGCACGCCACTGCCCAGCGACCGCGTCCTTTCCCGCGGGTACGGCGTGGATTCCGGGGTCTCCGCCGGCCGGGCGATGCTCGAGGCATCCGACCGGCCCACCGCCATCTTCGCCGCGAACGACAACCTCGCGATCGGCGTCATCACCGCCGCATCCAGTCTCGGTCTCGTCATCGGGCGAGACCTCTCCGTCGTCGGGTACAACGACATCCCGCTGGCGGCGCAGCTGCCTGTGCCGCTCACCTCAGTGCGCGTGCCCTTCGATCAGATCGCCGCGTCGGCGATGGATCAGCTCATCACCGAGAACCACGCCGAGGGCGACCTGCTGCGCCGCTTTCTGCCGACCCTCATTCCGCGGTCTTCGACCGGCCCGATCGGCTGAGCTGACCCCGCGGCCCGCGTTTCATCAGGCGGGATTGAGGAGTTCCCAGTGACCCTCGGAGACGATCTCGACGGCGCCGTCGACGACGGAGATCGCGGTCTGGTCGTCGATGGCATAGGCCGGCCCCGCGATGTCTGTCGCCCACTCCCGGGCTCGGGCGGACGTGTTGCTGGACCAACCCGGGCAGTCGAGATGCGGAAAGAGGGAGAAGTCGACGACGCCCAGCGTCTCATCGCTCCCGGTCGGGTCCCACTCGACGAACTGTCGGCCGATCCGCGGCGTCATCACCATGCTGCCCGCGCTCACGCCCACCCAGACGGTGTCGCGGAGGGCGGGGAGGAGGTCGGCCATCCCGGACTGCCGCATCCAATGGGCCAGGTAGACCGCTTCGCCGCCGTCGACCAGGAGCACGTCCGCATCGCCGACCCAGGGCGCCCAGCGGTCTTCGCCGATGGTCCGCAGCGCGGTGAGTTCGAGCACGCCGACCGACTTCCAGCCCAGGTCGCACAGGCCGGGCTGGTCGGGCCATGCGCTCGCGATGGATCGCCACACCGACAGCGGATTACATGCCGGGTGTCCCCACTGCGCCGTCGGGATGAACAGAGCGTTGCTCTCGCTGAGAGGTTTGCCCAGGAGACCGATCAGCGCCTGGCGGATGCTGCCGTTCGTGATTCCGCCGGAAGTGAGGAGAAGCTTCACGAGGCGTCCTCCTGCACCGCGTCGGTGTCGCCGGGGACATCGGGACTTTCGATCGGAGTCGTCATCGAAGCTCCCACCATTGCAGAGTGAATCAATCGGCAGGAGGCTAGCAGAGGATGGGGTGGCTGTCCGAGACAAGCCGCAAAGGCGTCACGGGGTCGAGGTCGGGACGGGCGGTTGCACCCCCGAGCGTGACTCAGCGACTCGGTGACGAATGGCTTCCGCGGTGAGCTCGGCCTTCCGCATCAGATCAAGCACCGCCCGGTGATTCTCCCAGTGAAGGGCCCAAAGATCGGCGCCGATGAGCGCTTCAAAGTCCACCTTGGTGGGCGTACCCCAGCGCGCGAATTCCTCAAGGCGGGCGATCCTCTCCTGGATGTCCGCGACTCCCCGGGTCGTCGGCGAGAGCCGCGCTGTACTCAGCATCCAGTCTCGCCAGTGCTTGTTCCCCTTGCTCTGATTACACTTTCCGCACGCCGGGACGAGGTTATGGATCTCCGAGATGTAGCCGGTTGGCTTCTGCGCAACGACGAGCGGACGGAAGTGGTCCCATTCGGTGGCATCGTTGCCGCAGTAGGCGCAGACGGCGATATCCATCCCGAGAATGCGCAGCGCTTCGCGGACCTGCGCCGCGCTGGGCCAGATCACCGGGATGATGCCGTTTACAAACGAGTTCGTGATGCTCGAACTGCGACCCGTGATGCGCACGGGCTTGGGCATCGAGAAGTTCGACGGGGTGGGCATGAAGATCACGCTAGCCGTCTGCCGCCGGGCGTTTCGTAGTTCAGCCTCGAGCCGTGACCGTCCCTTGCGACGACATCGGGAAGCGGGCGATTGCGAGTACCGCTTGCCGTATGGGCGGGAGTGAGCCAGTGGGGTTGCGGGTGAGGCGAGGGGGAGCGCCGCAGGACGAGACGCCGGAGCGATAGCCTCGCTTGGTGTTTGCGCACGAGACAGGCTCCGGCATCCCCGTGGTGCTGCTCCACGGGTTCGGTCTGGATCATCGTTCCCTGCTCCCGTTGGAGCCAGCGTTCGAGCGCGCGGGGGAGTGGCGACGGATCTACCTCGACCTCCCCGGCGCGACCGGGTCGCCGGCGGGAGCCGTGAGCAGCGCCCAGGCGGTCGCGGACGCTGTTGCCGAAGAGGTGGCGGCTCGGATCGGAGACGCGCCCTTCGCCGTTCTCGGGAACTCGTTCGGCGGGATGATCGCCCGCTACGTCGCGCATGAGCTGCGCTCGCAGGTGCTCGGGCTCGCCACCCTCGCCGGCGTCTTCGTCGCGCCGCACGCCGAGCGGACCGTGCCGCCCCGAACGGTGTTGAGAACAGACCCGGACATCGAGCCCATCCTCGGGGCAGCGCTCGAACAGTATCGAGAAGACGCCGTGGTGGAATCGGTCGACGACGCGCGCGCGTTCCTGCGGTACGTCCTGCCGGGCCTCGACGGCGCCGACTCGGCTGCGCTCGATCGCATCGCGAAGAGCTACTCCCTCGACCGCGAACCGGAGGACGCGCACCCCGAACCGTTCGCTCAGCCGACCGTGCACGTCACGGGTCGTCAGGACGATGTCGTCGGCTACGTCGACGCCTGGAGCCACATCGACCACTACCCGCGTGCGACGTTCGCCACTCTCGACGCGGCCGGTCATAACCTCCTCTTCGAGCAACGCGACCTCTGCTCAGCCCTCGTCGCCGACTGGCTGGCGAGGATGCAGCAGCTCAGCTGACCGGATGCGGGCTACCCGCGGCAAAGGCTACGGCGAGGCCGCCCTAGGGTTGAGGGATGACTGAATACCTCGCACTCACTGGTGGCTACGTCGTTCCCGTAACGGGCGACCCGATCGACAACGGGACGGTCATCGTCACGGATGGCGTGATCTCTGCCGTGGGCGGGGCCGACACCCCGATTCCGGAGGGCGCGCGGATAGTCGAGGTCTCCGGCAGCTGGGTGCTCCCCGGGTTCATCGAGGCGCACGGCCACCTGGGCGTCCACGAGGACGGCGAGGGCTGGTCGGGCAACGACACCAACGAGATGACCGACCCGAACGGCGCGCGGTTCCGGGCGCTCGACGGCATCGACATCGAAGAGGTCGGCTTCCGCGACGCGCTACGCGGAGGCGTCACGACCGCGGTCATCAAGCCGGGTTCGGGAAACCCCATCGGCGGACGCACCGTTGCCATCAAGACCTGGGGTGGTCGCACGGTGGACGAGCAGGTGCTCTCCCTTGACGTGTCGGTCAAGTCGGCGCTGGGGGAGAACCCGAAGCGCGTGTACGGGGACAAGAAGCAGACGCCCTCCACGCGGCTCGGCGTCGCCGCCGTCCTGCGCGACGCGTTCGTGAGCGCGCGCAACTATGCCGAGAAGCGGTCGGCGTCGGCCACCAAGGGGGAGCCCTTCGACCGGAACCTCACCGACGAGACGCTCGCCGCCGTCCTGGACGGCGACCTGATCTGGGACCAGCACTGCCACCGCCACGACGACATCGCCACGGCGATCCGCATCGCCGAGGAGTTCGGGTACAACCTCGTCGTGAACCACGGCACCGAGGGACACAAGATCGCCGATGTGCTGGCGGAGAAGGGCATCCCCGTCATCTTCGGCCCGATGCTGACCTCTCGCTCGAAGGTCGAGTTGCGCGACCGCGCGATCGGCAACCTCGCGCTGATCGCGGCGGCCGGCGTGAAGGTCGCCATCACGACCGACCATCCCGTCATCCCCATCGAACAGATCCGCCTGCAGGCGATCCTCGCCGTGCGGGAAGGGCTGCCGGCCCAGACGGCGCTGGAGGCGCTCACGGTGAACCCGGCCTCGATCCTCCGACTGGACTCGCGCGTCGGCGCTCTGGAAGAGGGCCGGGATGCGGACATCGTCGTGTGGTCCGGAGACCCGCTGGCGATCGAGTCAGAGGTCGAACAGGTCTTCATCAACGGCCGGCCGGTGGTCGAGCCGGCCGCCGACGGTGAGCGCGAGCCTCGGATCGTGGACCGCTGGGAGCGGTTCGGCCGCACCTCCTGGGTCCGCTGACCCGGCGCGACCCCGTCAGTTGGCGGTGTCGGTCCAGGAAGCGATGTCGACGCCGTGGTTGTCGGGCGAAGCCAGCGACCACCAGGCCGGAGCATACGAGTCGTCGGCCATTCTGCCTCCGGCGGCCAGGGCGGCATCCACTCGTGCCTGGGCCTGGTCAGCCGGCACGAAGACATCGAAGTGCGTCCGACCCCGCGCCGGAGAGTCGCCGGTGATCGGGTTGAACGCCAGTTGTGGCCCGGAGCGCAGCGGGTCGACGGCATCCGTCTCACCGAGCTCTTCATAGCCCAGTACGGCCAAGAAGAACGGCCGGACGTCGACCTGGGAATGCTGGGCGACGTAGATGCCGATCGACTGCGCGCGCGACGGGTCGGCGGTGAGCTGCAGCTCGGCGGCTGCCTGCGACACGGCGGCCGCGAACTCCGGGGCGGCCGCCGGGATGCCCTCGTCGCCGCGGTGAGGGATGCGGACGACGATTGCCTCGGGACGCACGTCGATGTCGGGCAGGATGCTGAATCGCTCCGCTGCGGCGACGATGGGGGCGATGAGGCTCGCCGCGTGGGGGAGTGAGGTCGCGGTGAAGACGGCCTGCGGGCCTGTGCCGGTGACGCGCCAGTCGGAGACGCCGGGTGCCCGGTGGAACTCGGCCGGCGAGATCCAGACTGATCCGCTCGTCGGCTCGCTCATCGAGAACTCCTTTTTAAGCGGTCGGAGCCCGCTCCTGACGGCCCATGACCCTGTGCGGACCCACGGTACTCGGGGGTCGGGCGGTGCGGAATGTCCGCCACAGTCCGCGCTGCTCGATGTATGGCAGGCGCTGAGCGTCTGGGAGATGTCGGCGGTCGGTCGCGCCCGCCCCGGGACGTCACACGCCCCCGCGGGGATCGCGACCTTGGTAGGCAGTCGTTCCCGCGGGGGCGTGTGGAATCGGTCAGCGTCAGCTGCGGTCCGTGCGGGCCGCGTCGTCGTTCAGCTCGATCTCTTCCTTGCGGACCTGCTCGGTGACCGTCTCGTTCTCGGTGACGGTGTCCTTGTCGAGGCGGACCCGCTCGACCGGGACGGTTTCCTTGGCGATGACGGGGCGCTCTTCGGTGAGAACGACCTCGTGCTCTTCCTCGCTGATGTCGGGTCCGGCCAGGGCGTCGCCGGCGTTCGCGTCGGTGATCGGCTCACGCTCGAGCCGCACCTCTTCACGGCTGACCGGGACGGTGACCGTCTCGTTCTCGGTGACGATGTACTTCCGCAGACGCGCACGACCGGTCTCCACCTTCTCGGTGCCGACGCGCAGACGCTCCTCGGAGCGGGTCATCGCGTCATCCGTGGAGGGCCCTGACGTGTCGTGGCCGACGGTGGTGTCCGTGTCGACCCCGCGGTCGTAATCGGTCGCCCCGCCGGTCGAGCCGTTGCCGTAGTAGGCGTACAGCTCGTCCTCCTGGGAGTGCTCGAGCGCGCCGTCGACGTCGATGCGGGGAGCGTCCTTGACGCGCTCCTTGGTGTAGGGGACCCGGAAGTCCTCGCCGACCTGTTCTGCCTGGTCGATGGGAACGAAGGTCTCCGACATTCCGAAGAGCCCGGTGCGGACCGACGCCCACGAGGGCGCACCCGAGTCCGTGTCGACGTAGACCTGACCGATGGTTCCGATCTTGTCCCCGTCCGAGTCGATGACGTTGCTGCCGATGAGGCTGCCGAGATTGTTCGAGTTGATCATTGTGTTCCTTCAGTTGTTGTTGAGATGCGTTTTTCGAGTTATCGGACCGCAGGTACGGGCGTCCCCGCGTTAGCGGGTAGTCCGCCCGGTTACGGCGTCGTTCTGACGGTCACGATTGACGACGGTGCGTACGCCGAACATGCCGCCCAACGATGCGATCACTGCGCCGAGCAGAAGACCGAAGAAGCCCCACCATGAGCCCGCCTGAGCAGTGTCGGCGGCGTCCTTGGCCACCTGCCCTGCGTCATCGAGCGCCTCGTCGGCCTGGTCCTGGGCCGCCTCCTCGTCGACGTTGCCCTGGACGTCTTCGGCGACCTGGGTCACGTCGGTGCCGGAGAGAGCCTGGGTGGCGGAGCTGACGATGCCGCCGACGGCTCCGAGCAGGCTGGCGCTGAGCCAGACCGTCAGGGCCAGAGCGACGACCAGCGAGGTCGCCCAGGTCAGGAAACCGTGTAGTAGCCCGCTGCGGACAGCGAGAGCGCCAGTGACGAAGCCGGCGGCGGCGAGAGCAATAGCGAGCGCAATAGCGCTCCAGATGCCCGCCCCGACGCCCGAGCCGCCAAGCCCGATTGCTGCGGTGACCAACGAGAGCAGCACCGATACTGCAAGGAACGTCACCACACCGGCGATGATCGATCCCCACGACACGTTCGCGGGGCGACCGGGACGTTCGGTGCCGATCAGCGACTCCTTGCCGGCGTCGTTATCGGTCGTGACGGGCAGGGCCGCCGCACCGCCATTGCTGCTTGAGCCGTTGTTGGCCATCATTGCCTCTCATGGGGGGTGGGGCTCGCGTAAGACGCAGCGAGCCGCCGGGGGAGAGCCGCTTACAGCGTAAGCAGCTGACGTGACGTTACAGTGTAAGCAACGCCACCACCAGTGCCCCTGGCGGCCGTGAGGAGAGTGTGCTATCGAGGAACGCGTGCGGAAGAAGCCGGTGGGAGCGCCGGCCCCCCGCCTCAGTCGTGAGTTGATCGTCGAGACCGCCCTGGCTCAGATCGACCGCTCCGGACCGCAGGGTTTGTCGATGAGGTCCCTGGGGCAAGAGTTGGGTGTGGAGGCCATGTCCCTGTACCGGCACGTGCACGGCAGAGAGGACCTCCTCGAAGGCGTTGTCGCACTGCTGATGAGCAACCTGACCTCGGACCTCGACGAGGAGCTGGCTGAGCACTGGCAAGGCTTCCTGCAGACCACCGCCCACCAGGTCCGCCGCATCGCAATGGAACACCCCAAAGCCTTTCCACTGGTCGCCACTCGGCACCCCGCAGCGCCCTGGCTGCGTCCGCCGCTGAGAAGTGTCGAGGTCGTCAACACATTCCTGAGCACACTCATCGGACACGGGTTCACCGACGCGCAGGCTGTTGACGCGTACCGATCATTCAGCAGCTTCCTCCTCGGCCACCTGCTCCTCGAGTCCGCGGTCCGCGGAGCCGAAACGGGCCCCGTCGAAGAGCCCCTCGACGAGGGAAACGCGGACATCCCCGAAGGCGACGGGCAAATCTCCCTGGACGCGGCGACAGAAGTGGAACGCCTCCGTCCCCTGCTCAGCCAGGACCGCAGCGGCGAGGAGTTCGAAGTCTCCCTCGAAGTTCTCCTCGACCGGCTGAATATCGAGCTGTCCCAATGACCCGATCACGGTCGTCAGTCCCGAGGGGTGACGTCTAGGCCGCGCAGCTACTCGTCTCGACAGCGTCGCCGGCGAGGTGGATGCGGTCATCCCGGGTCACGGTTTTGGCGGGGGTGTCGGGCAGCTCCGAGTCCGCATCGATCAGGATCGCGCCTACGTGGCGGCCGCGCGGGACGGCGGGGTCATCGACGACGCGCGCGGGTCGATCCGTCGGCCCCGCTGTACTGGTTGGCCGACGTGCACGAGTGGCATATGCAGCGGCTCGCGGACAGACGGCACGACACGCCGGAGCGATAACCTCGCTTCTTGTTCGCACACGAGACAGGCTCCGGCATCCCCGTGGTGCTGCTCCACGGATTCGGTCTGGATCATCGGCACAGTGGTCGCCCACTCGGTTCTCGCCGAGCTGGATCCAGCGCAATGGCACGTGCCGTTGTTCCTCACGTTGGGTTCGCCCTTGGCGGTCGGCAAGATCCGCAGCAGCCTTCCGCGGGCGATCTATCCACCCGCCGTCGGGCGCTGGGTGAATGCGCTTGATCCGTTGGATGCCGGGGCTCTGCACCCCCTCGACGCGCAGACCTTCCCCACCTCGCGGCCGACCGACAATTATGTGGAGGTCGACAATCCGGCGGAGGATCACCATGACATCGAGGGCTACCTCGGCGACGTGTGGGTTGCCACCCAGATCCACAACGCCGTAGCGGCGAAGTGAGATTCTCCCGCTCGGGATGCTCCCGAGCGGGAGTCAGTCGGAGGTGTCGGTCCAGGCCGCGATATCTACGCCGTGGTTGTCCGGCGACGCCGGCGTCCACCAGGCGGGCGCGTATGAATCGTCGACGAGTCTCCCTCCGGCCGCGAGCGCAGCTTCGACTCGCGCTCGGGCGTGGTCTCACAGAAGAACGTGCTCCACCACCATCGATAGCCGCCCATCTGTGCCTTGGGGGTGATTCGGGCTGCCGTCCGCACGGTCGATCCATCGCAGGACAGGCGGCGCCGGCCGCTCGCGAATCGTCGGGTTACTGAGGCGGCCGATTCCCAAGCAGCGCGCGGATGCGGTCAGAGAATGCCACGCGGCCGCGATAGCCCTCACTCTCGTGAAGAGCTTCGAGGAGCGTGCGTTCGCGGGCCTCTGCCGCGGCGACACGCGCTCGTCGACTTGCGTCCGTGGAGATCACCGTGGCGAGGCGTCCGCGCCACCGAGGCCCGACCCACAGCAGACCGGGAAGAACGAAGCCCGTCAGATAGAGGACACTCTCAACCTCATGGCCATGGTAACCGAGCGCTGCGCGAACGAGGTTGATCGCCCATAGGCTCCAGAACGCGAGTGGTAACAACGTGAGACTCCACCGTACCCATGGGTCGAAGAAGAATCTCGCCTCCGTCGCGAGGACCGCGAACGACAGCATGACCAAGCCCCACATCGATAGAAGGAGTGCAACCGGCCCAAATGGGGAAACTTCGCCATTTGCGGCACCGATCGCTGACGCCACGATGATCGGCACCACGGCGATCGCGCTCGAGAGCGTGAAGGCGCTCCAGAACGCAAGGTACGGGCGCGCGTGCGAATGCCGCGCGATTCGCGCATCCCAACTGCTGGTCCGCTGTGCTTGATCACGAGCGATGAAGTAGCGGGACAAAAGAGAACCTAGCGAGTAGCGACCGCAAGACGCTCCGACGACAACTACCAGCGGGACCAACGCGACGAGTCCAACGATCGAGGGACTCCATGGCACCGCCGGGTGGGCTGAAAGGCCAAGCAGAATCACCACAAATGCGACGTACGCCCCTGTGACCACTGTGGCGGTCATGGCCACGATGGAGCGAGTCGACGCTAGGTCGACAAGGTCGTCGCCGGGTGCCACCTCCGGGAGCCCGTCTCTGGTCCAACGCAGCAGTTCAGGTCGATCGTGCGGGATCGCCAACCACACGAGTAGAGCGACCAGTACGGTCGTCGCGAGCGGCGCAATCCATCCAGAGAGCTCCGACAGACTCTTTGCCCAACCGACCATGGCACCCTCTGCCGCGGTCTCCAGCTTTGAGGTCAGTGACGAGCCGGGAACTGAAGTCAGTGCGTTAGCAACGACGCCGGCCAATCCCAGCGATGCCGTGACTACTAGTAGAAGCGCAAGCACAGCGATCTGCGTGAACGTCGATCGCCATGTATGGCGATCAGAGTTCGTCGCCGCGGCTGATTCGCTCATGCCGTAAACCTAGAGGACGTTTTGCACGCGCGGCGGATGTCACGGGGAGACGCACCGCCCACACCGCCGATGCACCTCGAGCGTTCTGCATTCGTGCTGTGCACGCTACGGGGATCGGCGACGCGGTTCGCTCCTACCGACGGCGCTTCCGCGGCTTGCTCGGGCGTTCGATCGGCGAACCCCGTCCCACGACATGCCACCAGCCGCAGTAAGGACAGTGCATAGCCCTCGCGCCCTTGAACACGCCGGCGGCGATCGTTGCCGCCTCAGCCTGGGTAGCGATCGGGGCACGGCGCGTCCGACATCTCACACCTCGCATACCGCGAAGGTACCGAGTAGCGCCGACACTCCCCGCTAACTCAGAACCCAACCGGCCGGCACGCCCCCCTGCAGCCTGCACTATCCAGGACCTGCCCAATTCGTGGAGTCAGTCGCTGGGTGGTGAATCCGGGACGTCATCGTCGACGTTGTCGACGTCCGAGCGAGGGTCTTGACCCTGCTTCTTGGACCTCAACTGCAACGCGGCCTTTGCTGCGATCGTCCTTGCCAGCCCAGCGGCAGCGCTCCCGGCGCCCTTAGCCGCGGTGAGAGCCCGTGCCTCGTCCGGGATGCCGTCGCCATCGAGGTCTACCGATCGGAAGTCGCGTGTCGCTTTGGCGCTCAGGGTTCTCGCTTTGCCGCCAACTGCCAACGCCGCTTCGGCGGTTGCGCTGCCGGCTGCTTTGGTTGCGGTGAGAGCTCGCGCCTCATCGGGGATGCCGTCGCCGTCGAGGTCTAGCGACCGGAACACGTCCGCGGCAGCGCCGACCTTGTCCCAAACGTCGCTGCCGAAGTCTTTGACGTTGCTCTTCGCAGCCTCGAGGGCGATCAGAGCACGCGATGGTTGCGTGGGCTCTTGCGCGGGCTTGGCGTACTCCTCGAGCCAGTCCGGGAAGTCTGTCGGTATCTCTGGAAAGGCGACGCGCCCCGCCTTGACCACATCTTTGCCGAAGTAGAAGCTGCCCACTCCGCCGATCACGGCGCCGATACCGAACGGGACAGCCTTTCCGAGCGTCCCTGCGCCGAGCTTGCCACTGGTCTTGAGCGCCTCGCGACCGATCACGACGGTAAGGGGTGCCAGCGCTGAGTCCGGGATCTGCTCAGTAAGCACTTCACCCCAACCCTTCGGAAGAGTCTTGGCGACGACCCCTGTTGCCGCGGAGCGGGCCTGATCGACCCCGCCAGCCCCGGCCGCGGTCAACACGATCTTGCTGATCTGGCTCTGGGACTTCTGCCCGAGGAGTGTCCCGAGGACAAGCGGACGGGCACGGTCAGCTTCAACTACCGGAATTCCATGCAACTCGGCCACGGCCAGGACGTAAAGCGCGCTGGTCTCATAGAAGAACAGCATGTCCACGACGCCAAGCCCAAGGGCAAGCGGGATACCCACGCCCGGCAACGCGGCGGACGCGCCAACGCCACTGCTGGCGATTGTCACAGTGGCGACGTACCGGTTGTCGAGTTCCTTGAGGATTTCCGCGGGCGAAGCCGCCGGCTTGTCTCGCCGCACCGATCGGAGATACTCCAGCACGACGGGGCGCTGCACGGAGATCGCCTTGTAGATCTGTGCCTGGAAGCCCTCCGCTTGTGCGAGTTCCTTGGCGTGATCGACCGCCAGTACAGGGACGTCGGCGGCGGTGAGTTCCGTCCCGCTGCCCTGCGTTGTGGCCCGAGTGTTCCCCGTCACGTCTCCCCCATTCACCTATTCGCGTGCGTCCAGCATGTCAGTCTCGCTTGGCGGTCCGATGGTCTTGGGAAGGCCGGCGTGGATTGTCATCCGGCTGCGACGGCCAATGCCCGCGTGATCCTGCGATTCCTTGCCTCGACGAAGTCCACCTGGCGTTGCAGAAACTCCCCGTACTGCGCGGGCGAGCTAGGAAGTGCCGCGCCCGTGAAGTCGTCAAACGGCAGGTAGAAGCGGATCTCCGATGAGGAGTCATCCACTAGATCTTGCAGCAGGAAGAACTCGACGTACCGGTCGAACTCTCGGAAGAGTTGGAAGAAGCCCTGGTTGGCCCTGAGAACTGGGCTGAGCGGGCTGTCTTCGCCGACGTAGTACCGGCGGATGCACTCGAGCGTGAGGTCGAAGCGGTCTCTGATACGCGGATGGGTGCCGCGTCGCTGGTTGACCGTCTGCATCCCGCTCACGCGCTCCGCGGGGAAGATAAGCCGGCCGCCGATCGACAGGCCGACCGAGTGGAAGTGATCGCGCACGTCCTCGGGGACGAGTTCGTAGAACTGTCTGCACGGGCGCTTGCTCGAGTTGGCGAGGATATCGCTGGAAAGATACAGGTCGCCGCGGTCACCGCTGTACCGCAGAAGATACGAACCCCGACGGCGCACCGGCTCCAGCTCGAACATCGTGCCGTCTGGTAGCGGTCGGCTCCACAAGAGGCGGTGATACGACTGGAGGGTCGGACTGTGCCTGTCCGAGTCACGCCCACGCGAGTCTGCTCGGAAATCGAGAGTGGTGTCGATCTGAACGCCGTCGGTCATGCTGCGGACAATACAGCCGTGGTCCGACGATATGCACTCCACTCTTCTCCTCGATAGCCACGGACAGGGAGGATCCCTTATCGCGCACTGCCCGGAAGCGGAGCGTCGATGTGCGCTCGGATCCCAGTAGGGACTCCGATAGGCGTACCTGAACGAGCTTTTGCTCGCGGCTGGCCCAGGCCAGCCCTACTCATCGATGTCATCCGCGCCCACTTTGCCGTCGAGGACAGCCTGAACTTGGGCTTCGAGGGCGTGGTTCCCTTGGGCGCCAAGTTCGTTCATGAATGCCTCGGCTCGGCTCTTCAGGTCCTCATCTGGCGACATCATGGCGTTCGCGATGACGACGGGAATCGCGTGCCGACTCAGGTCGAACGCTACTCCGCCGCCTTCGGTGCGCCGCCCCAGAAGAAGCTTCAGCACAGCGAGCGCAGCTGCCGGGTCGGTCGTTGATGCCTGCGCCAGCTCTTTTCCGATCATGTATCGCTCGGTCGCGATTGTGGGTTCGAGTTCGAGTGCTTCACACATGCGGGGAAGCCACCACTCTGACGAGAACGAGCTGCTCTTAGCCAGCCAATAGATACCCACGAGCTCCTTGCCGTCACCGGGGTGCTCCCGAACGTGACGAATGCGGTCGTCCCAAAGAGTTGCGAATCTATCGCGAATCGGATCTTCTACCGAGGACGCACGGAAGAAGGACCATGCGATCTTGCCTAGAGCGTCACCGCGAACCTCTGGGCTGGTTTTGGAGAAGAAGGCATCGAAGACCGGATCCTCTGCATCTATGTGCCCAAAGACGAACGCATCGATGACCCACTCGCCAATGCGCGGCAGTGGGTCAGACTCTCCCTTCCAACCAGCAACGAGCGCGTCGCCGACGTCAATCGCCGCAAGCATCGCGGGAGTCAGAAGTTCGTACATGGGGCGGTTGTAGCGATGTGTTGCCATCGCTGTGGTTAGGACGATTTGCTGCTCGACCGAGATGCCTGCGCGAGTGCCGACCAGATCGTCGAGGTGGGTCTTGCTCCAGTCAGGTGCTGCGTTCAGCAGTCTGCCGAGTCCCTCGCCGAGTGCGGCTCGGCCCGCGCCATGCTGGTCGACGCGTGACGCCTCGGCCTCGATCGCCTTGAGTGCGTCGTCCTGCCATGGCGAGTTCTCCGCGCTGGTCGCGGCGACGATGAGCGCTCGGACCCTGCTTGGCCACTGCCAATTGAGGGACATAGTGAGTGGATCCCACCCGGAACCTTCGTGGCTGTAGGAGTCGTAACTGGCCCAGGCGTCTTCGTCGTCCGAGCGATCGATCAGAAGCCGCGCGAACCGCTCCTGATACTCGTCCGGAACTACGATCGAACCTCGCTTCTTGAGCAGCTCCTCGAGCAAGCCAATAGCCGCGTCCTTCGCACCGCTGTAGTCCTTGTCATCGTCGAAGTCGCCGCCTTCAACCGGAAAAGGAGAAGGTAGCGGGTGATCGAGCACGTGCTCCACTAGCTCAGCAACCTGCGACCAATCAAGCTCGTGATCAGCTTTGGTCGCCGCTTCCCAACCCTGCAAGATCGCGCGCAGGTAGGTTGGGCGAAGCTGATTCCCAAGCTGACGAACGCCCCTCAAGGCCAGCGGGTTAGTCGTCAGAAGGCCCGAAAGGGCTCTGCCTTGGCCTTCATGCGACGGTTCAGGTCCCCAGCCATCGCCCTTGTCATGCCAGCTCGCGAGGTGAACAACCAGTTCCGCCGGCGCCATAGCGGCCATTGCGTCCTGGCTCGTGTGAGGGTTGGGGCCGCTCCAACTGGTGACTCGACCCATCGGTTCGAGCGGGTCGTCAATTGCGCCGAGTGCTTCGTCCAGTTTGGCAAGCTCTTCGCGCAAGTCTGCCGGCAAAGCGTCGTGCCCGATCGCCGAAAGCCAACTGTGCCGGTACCGCCGCGCTCTTGCTTGAATGCTCGCTTCCCACTCTGGATCAGTGAGACCCTCTGGGCGCGGAAGTCGCTCTCGCATCCAGGCAAGGTCGACCTCGAATGCTCGCGCGAGGAACGGAGTTACGACCGACGTCGCAGTCGGCTCTGCCCGAGCGGTGGCTCGCGCCAGTTGCGCATACTCGACGCGAACATATTCATCGTCCGATTCCGGATCTTCAAGCAATTGCTTCGCCGCGTCGATAAGGGCCGCGACGTCGCCTCCCGCCTCGAGTTCCTGACGAATCGCCTCGGCCACAACGTAGATCGCGATCTTCCTCAACAGCTTCACACCGCCGCGCAGCAGAACGTTAAGCGTTCCGGTCGGATCCGTGCCCATTGCCCGAACCGCAACGTCGCGGACGGCATCGATGAGCACATCCTCTGGGCGATCCGTGTGGTCGCCACGCGCGTCAATCGACGACCGGTCCATCGCGCTGAAGTCGCGATCGCCCGAGGCATGACCGGAAGCCTTGACGTAAGCCGTTAGCCAGCCCACGAGCGCCTTGAGCGCATTCTCGCCGAGCGCGGGGACCATCCGCGGAAGTTCCTGCTCGTACCAGTACTCCTCGAGGAGCAGCTCAGGCCTTCGAATGGACTTGGTGTCGTCGCTTGGGCGAGGCTCGAACAAAGTGTTGGCGAGCCAACGACCAAGACGAGGCTGACCGCCTTCGAGCAAATTGATCGAAAGCGACACGAGGGACCGCGCATCAGTCCTCCAACCGAAACCCGTCGGCACCCAAGCCTTGATGAGTGGTTCCAGTCGAACGCTTGATTCGGTCGGGATCTGTGATCCGATCTCAAACACGGCGCGGCGAACCCAGCCGTTGTTGCTCTCCTTCAACTGAAGCAACACATCCACGACGTCGTCGGGCGCCTGTGGCGCGATCCGAGTTAGGAAGGAAATTTCCGGCCAGTACGTGTCACGGAGGTACCCGTCGCCGGTTGACTCCGGCTCCGGCGGGTTCGTGAACGCCCCGGCATCAAGAAGGGGACGAACCCAGAGTGGATTTTCGAGTCGCTCGTAGAAGGCCCGTCGAAGCTGAAACGTCGGGATCTTGAGCAAGGCGGCGCGCACCTGCTCTGGAGTTGGAGCACGGAAGCTAGGCATCGATCCCCTCCTCCGTGGCGTTGATTTCGTTAAGCAGATCGTCGATCGCGTGCAAAGAAGCGAAGAAGGCGGTTATGACTCCGTCGAGCAACTCCTCGAAGACACCGACGTGTCCCCATATCTCGTGGTCATTTGGCAAGTCTGACTCCGCGACATCGCGCTCGTGGAGATGTGCCCACTTCACGAAATAATCCCGCGACTGAATCCACTGCGACACGGCAATGTGGCTTGCGTTGTCGTCGTCGGTAATTAGTGCAGCGACATCGTCCCTGATCCGGCGCTTCTCGTGGATCGCGGCCTTGAACAGCGTGTTCATTGCAGCGGCGACTTCTTGAGGCACTGGGACAGAGTCGCCGTCACGGTCCAGCTCGAGTTCCGGGAACCTTGCGAGAAGGTCTGGGAGTGCCTTTACTTGGTCGCCCGAGGAAGGCTTGAACCGAGGGGCCGTAGGCCGGCCCAGCGCACCCAGTACACGATTCATGACCTCCCGCATGCAGTGTCCAATGAAAGCAACACGCGTGCGCGGATCGGATACCTCGAGCTCGCCTCTGAGCAACCTCAACGCGGTTCGATAAAAGTTGGCTAGCTCCGCACGCTTGTCCTGCAGCGCGGCGAGTATCCGTCGCTGCCTGTCATCCATGAACGTGTCAGGCTCGGTCACTGAGTCCTACCTGTCTGCCATGCCATTCGCGAAAAGCTCCGCCTGTTCGAGCACGAGCTCGACCGCCTTCTCTTCCGCGTCCGGCGGGTAGTCGTACTTCGCCAGCAGGCGGCGCACCTTCGAACGCATCTCGGCGGGCACACTGTCGTTGACAGTAGCAGTCGCCCAGTCGGCATGCCTCGACACGGGATGGACGGGCGATTTCGAATCCTGCGAAGCGCACATCTTCTAGCGCCCTTGGAGCCGCGGTCGCCCAACTCGGGCGTCCGACCAGACACGGCCGCGGCCCGCTGGGAGATCCGCCGCGCACCCTCGCGCATGGAAAATGCCGCCCTCGACCTCAAGGGTGGGCCGTTGCCCTTGTACCGTTTCGCATCGATTACCCACACTCCGGACGGTCCGATGGCGATGTGATCGATGTTCGCGCGGGGGCGAGGGATGCGGCGGTCATGCAGGGCGCGGAAGGCATCTGGCAGATCGTGGAGTCGCTCAGCGAGGAGTTCCTCACCGATCGCGCCGCGCTCCCATGCCGTCGTGCGTTGTGGCTCATCGGACAGAGCCGGGATCAGACCGCCCAGTTCGGGTGATTCTCGCGGGTCCGCCGCTCATGGGCCTCTTTGCGGCGCTCGAACTCTCGACGCGCGGACGCACCCGCCGTGCCCGCCTGTGGGCCCGCGACCGCAGCGGCCGTGACCTCTGGTGCGGCCGCCGAAGGGCATTGGACACAGCGGACCTTCTTCAACCGCAGAGTCGGCCTGTGCCGGCGTAGCGCAGCAACATCCGCTTGTCGTCTGGCCCCAGTTCCAGCGTCACGACGCCGACCGTATCAGTCCGCTCTCCGTAGTCGCGCAGCGGGTGCAGTCGAATCCGGTTACCGCACTGCCGGATCGCCGGATCGGTTCTTAACGAGCCACGGCTTGGCACTCGGACTACGCCGCGCCAGCTGCGCGCGCACGGGTTAGGTCGTGGACAGATCCGTCGGCCATGGAACCGTGTCGGAGCCCACTGTCTCACCCGACGCAAGGCGGACCCTGGCAATTAGGCCAGACATCGTTCGGTCCTGCGCGGCGATCGCCGCGATCACCATGTGGACCGTTTCGATCTTCATGAACCACTGAACCGCCTCGCCATCCTGCAGGCGGAACGGGAGCTTTGGGTTGAGCGTGGCGAAATCGTTGCGTCCGAGCATCGCGAAGTCGGCATCGCCCGGGCTCTCGGGCACCGCGACCACGTAATGAACGTCGATTGCGGCGACCGTGATGTCGGCTGTGCCGGTGTTGCGCACGTCGACAACGAGGACCGCCGGGTTCGCACCCATGTGAAGGTTGAAACGAAGCGTCGTGCCCAGGAAGTCCAGCGGCATCGTCAGTACGCCGTCAGGTCCCGTGATGATACCCGCAGTGAGCTCGACCTCGACGGCCCGTCTCGGCCCGAGTCGCTCCACCACGCTCGCAATAAGGTCCTCGAGGTTGGCGTCGTTGGCGACAGACCTCAACGCTTCCGTGCCTTCGGCAGTCTCGTTGTCGACCTTCCATTTCGTGAGGAGCTCGACCGAGTACTTCTCGGGCTCAAGCCGGTCGACCAGCTTGTGGTGCGGTACGCAGAGCAGAATGAGATTGCCGTACGACGCGCGCTCTGGATCGGTCATAGACGGGTCGTACCGCGCGGAGGTCGGGTTTGCTCCCCGGATGTGAGCAATCTCCACCCCGACGATCGGGTGCCCGCCCTCGACCGCGATCACAGGCGTGGTACACCCGGGAAAGTAGCAGGTCCCTTGGGCTAGTCGGAAAAGAGCACGTTCAGTTCCGACGGTGTAGTCGCGCGGCCCGCCGCTCAACCGTTTCCCCCCGAACCGCTCATGTCTCGATCGTAGTGAGACTCCGGACCTACTCAGGCGCTTCATCGGTCGGCGCGAATCGTCTCGGTGAGGACGGGCAAGGGGAGCGGTCGCGCGTGGCTGATGTCACTTGCGTTTGCCATCCATATCCGTGTATCGCACCGGAAGCAGCACCACCTCGTGCGAGGGAGGGGATCGCGACCGCGAGTGGCCTGTCAATCACTTTGACCACGCGTCGCTCCCGGTCTCGCTAGAGCGATTCGCTCTCGCCGCCGAGCGCTCGAACAGCAACCACGAACTCGGGCAGCCCGATCCGCTTGTGTCCACCTTGAAGGCCTTGACCAGTGAAGCCCAGATCAACGGGCCTCACGAGGCGCTCGCGCGTCGGGACCAACCGAGGTGTCGTCCGGTTCACCCAAGGCCATCTGTTGGCTTCCTCTTCGGGACGGCCACCTCGATCCACAATGTACCGTGGGTCGTTCCGCGGCTCGTCGACCACCTCCACAATCGCGTAGCAAGCGTGCGCGTCTTTCGCGTAGACCAGCACCAGATCGCCCGGTGCGAAAGACGGCCGTCGGTGTGCGGCGCTGGAGAACCAGAACTCGCTGCGCCACTGGTCGTAGTTCGGCTGACCGTATTGAGCCTTCACCCAGAGGTTTCTCTCGCGAGCGTCGCTGACGAGATTCGCGAGCTGTGAGACATCCTCGTCAGCTCCATCGAGCTCGGGCGACAACTGGACGGCGATAGCGCGTGGCAGTTCGCGTGCCCGCCGGTCGAGGTCGTCGATGTCCTGGCGAAACACCGCTGTGGACGTGTTCCACCACTCGTCCACTCGAGTCCGTGCAGCAAGCGCATCCTCGGGGCGCAGCCGGAGGGACAGCTCAAGGTTCGGGTCGGCCGACGCGCCGAGGCCAGGGCCTGTCAAGTTCGCCGAGCCGATCATGCCAAAGGTCTCGTCGGCCAAGTACGCCTTCGCGTGGAGGCGGCGTGCGTGCCGCACATCAACGCCGGCGTCTATGAGGGCGCGCAGTCCATCTGTGGAGAGGTAGCCGCCAGCGGCCGCCGCCGCATCCAGCCGGGTGATCAGCGACCATGTGGCGGTGGA
Organism: Microbacterium sp. Z10_103; assembly: GCF_058310455.1. NCBI lineage: Bacteria > Bacillati > Actinomycetota > Actinomycetes > Micrococcales > Microbacteriaceae > Microbacterium > Microbacterium sp. Z10_103. The sequence goes on along the minus strand of NZ_JBZEGK010000001.1, from coordinate 1,973,971 downwards.
GGTGCTTGCAATGCCGGCGAGTTGCTTGGCGATCCGGATGCTGATGAAAGGGCACGCGAGGCGGACCCGATCCGAAGCCGCCCGGAGCGCGTTCATCAGTTCGGGTTCGGCAATCGTCAGCAGACTCGTCACGGCTGTAACGGTAGCGAACCGCCAACACCTGGTGCCGGTTCGATCCGTATCCGGGCATCGCCGGCTTTCGCGGGCCGATTTGTGCAAGCAGGTTTGGAAGTCAACTGCGCGCGCAGCAACCACAGGCTCGAGATCAGTCCTCTGACGGGCCGCTGCTTGCCACGTCGCGCACGTGAGTCAACGCGCCTTCCTTCGTCGGGAAGCGGCCGCTCAGCCCGCTCCAAAATGTGAACGGGGCGGGCGCGACCTCCCAAGCCCCGTCGCTCTGGGCGACTGTTGCCACATGCTTTCCTGCATGCTGTGAGTCTGCAGCAGAGAAGAATCCCACGCCGCCGTGCGCCTGCTCGACTTCATCGAGGTTCATTTCGTCTCCGTTCCATTGGGCTTCGCTGTGAAGCCCTCTATTGAGTGATACGTCTGACGGAGCGATTCGACCAACCCTCGAGTGAGTGAATCTGGCGCACGTTCCTCTTCGATCGGCTCAAGGGCGGTGCTCGCAGGTGGTACGTTGCGGGCGGGCATCAGCGCATTCGACAGGCATCCCCAAGCGGGCATGGGCACGACCGCGGACTGTCTCGCGTAAACCTGTGAAAGGGGTGACGCGCCGCTATCGATGGAGCCGCGTCGTCCGCCTTGACTCAACCCTCGGCGGCGGCTGGCGTTCCGACGAGCTGCTGACGGATCGCATCCGTGTAGTGACGAGAGCGGCACGACGCGACGAGCAGGGTCGTGTCCCTGCTGGACCATCCCGAGTCGGTCGGCAGTGCGGGGTAGGACAGTGCGTGGTCCTTGAACTCCATGCGGGGGACGGGGATGACGCCGCCGCCTGCGCGACGGAAGTTCTCTCCGCCCGCCACCTTCGTGGTGCACGGCGTCATCTGCAAACTCCGCGCGTCGCTGAGGACAGCGTCGAACAGGTCAAGGTTCGCCGTCGCCAGGCACAGGTCGAGGATGACGGTGAGGACGTAGCTCGCGCGTGACGGGGACAGCGAAGTTGCGGTGAGACAGCCGCCGAGCAGCCGCTCTACGACATCTCGCGGAGATTCGTCCATGGTCCCGAGCCCCAGGCCGTTGAGGGCCGGATCCGTGCGCTGCATCAGCCATGTCGCTGCGGCCCGCAAGTACTGCGCCGCAGCCTCAGGATCGCGTCGGTGCACCACGCACACGATGGGGATGAGGGACACCGCGAACTGTTCTGACACCGGGCGATGTGCGCCGGGGTGGCGGCCCGCCAGGAGCACCACCGCCTCCTCGAACGGTTCCCGGCCCGCGGGCTCCTTCGTCGAAAGCGCAGCCAGCGCTAGGAGTTCGGTCGCGCGCACGGTGGTGACCGCGTACGACACCAAGCCTGTCGGTGACGAGTCCTCACGGGTGAGCGCGACCGGTTCGTCCAGCACGGGCTGAACAGCCTCGAGCAGCAGACCGCAGACCGCATGGAACAACCTGCTGGCGGACTCCGCCTGCGCGTCGTCCGCACCGCGGACACGCGCGCCGCGGAACAGGTGCAGCGCGCACATCGCTGCGAGATCCAGTCGGTCATGCGCACGTAGCGCGTGAATAAGGATGGCTGCTTCGATTCCTGCGACCCCCATCATGCCCGGTTGTGTCCATCGACGGGTGAACCGCTCGAGTGCCGGCTCGTCCACACGGCGCGCGTGGATGTCGGTCAGCATGTGAAGGAGCTCCCGCTGCTCCGACACGGACAGGATGGCCACGTTCGGGTTGGCAGTCAGCCACGAGCTGAGGTCCTCGCGATCCCAGACTTCCACCCGACCCGCGCCTCGAGCAGCTCGCGCCTGGGCGTACTCCTGCGCGTCGACCGCGGCGGCACCTTTGAGTCTTCCGGTGGTGAGCAGCACGGCGACACGCGGAAGGTCCGCGTCGAAGCTGGGGTGTGCGCGGGTGTTGTACTCGGCCTCTTCCAGCTGCGGTCGAACCGCCCGCCACTCCGACTGGCCGAGGTCGCCGGCCTTGGACTGGATCGCGTACTGGTATGTCGTGCCGGTTTCGGGGTCGCGGCGCTTGGCGATCACGTCCTTCCCGAACTCGAACGCACCGTGGATGAAGCGAACGTCGTAGAAGCCCTGCGCGGCGAGCAGCGCCAGCAAGGTCGGGTCGAACTCGCGCTCGCTGACCGACTCAAGGAAATTGCCGACGGCTGCGTGTAGCACGGCTCTCCTCTCGCTTGGCATCCATGATGGCGTCGATACGTCGGGTCTGCTCCTCGGTCGGCGGGCTCGCGCGCAGGCGCTCCAGAAGCTCCGGTGATGCCACCAACGTCACGTTGCTTTCGCCGTTCTCGTCGAAGCTCACCTCCACAGTCTTCAGCGCCTCGATGTACATCTCCACCGGATCATCGAGGTTCACGTGGACGACATCGCCGCTGGCCTCGGCTGAGTCGGAGATGAACCGCAGCATCCCCTGCTCCTTTTGCCTGCCGAGGCCATCCGCGATCTCGTGCAGCGCACCCATCACGGCGTCGACGTCGAACTCGAGAGCGGTGTCCCGGGTGAGTACGATCTCGTGTCGGGGAGCAAACTGCCGGTAGTCCATCGAGACCTCGTCGGTAACTTCCACATCCGGGAACTCGGTAACCGTCTGCTTCGAGAACGACTTGAGCAACGGGTGCAGCTCCTCGGACAGTTCGATGACCCGGGTCCCGAACCATTCCAGCCCCGCGGCGACATACTCCTCTGCGACCGCAGGGAACGGCGGCAGATCTTCCGAATCGGAACTCACCTTCTGACCGTAGCGGTGGCCAGTGTCAAACGCGCCCTCATGTCACCGCGTCTCCTGTCGGCGCACGCGCATAGAGGGGTCGCTCAGCGGGCGGACCTGTTCCTGACGTCGTTGTTCTAGGGGCTACAGTGGCGCCTATCTTGTATAGCATGTTAGCTTGTCACGCATGATAGCTTCGGTCGGTGCTCAGCTGCGCAAGGGTGTCGCCGAGTACTGCATCCTGGGCCTGCTCGCACGTGAGCAGATGTACGGCTGGCAGTTGTCCGAGGCGCTATCGAAGCCTGGCCTCATCGCGAGCATCGGAACGCTTTACCCGATCCTTTCGCGCCTGCGGGAACGGGGTTTGATCACTTCGTTCGAACGGGACGCGGGAGCAGGGCCGGTGCGCAAGTACTACCGGCTTACGGGTCGGGGGGAATCTGAGCTGGAGAGTTTTCGGGAGCAGTGGGGCCCGTTCGTTGCCGCGGTCACCGAGATCGTGGGAGAGGTTGGAGACGATGAACACTGACCGCCCGGCCGACGTGGACCGTTACCTTCAGCGACTCGATGCCGCGCTGGAGGACGTTCCCACGCACACTGCCGACGAGATTCGCCAAGGCGTCACCGAAGAGCTCTCATCTCTGGACGCGGAAGCGGCCAGAGCGCGTATCGAACAACTCGGGGATCCGGAGTTCATCGCCGCCGAAGCCCGCATTGGCGCGCCCGAGCGCACTCGGCGGCGCAAGTCCGGAGTGGAATCGCGCCCGTACATCATCATGGCGAGCTCGGCAGTCGCCGTCGGCATCTACATCGTGCCCATCTTCGGCGCCGTGGCTGGGTTCGTGATGGTGTGGGTCTCGGCAGCGTGGCTGCGATGGGAGAAGGTGGTCGCAACCCTCACACCGCTTCTCGCAGGCTTCCTCACCGCGTCGTTCTTCGTACTCACCCGCATTCCCAGTGGAGACGGCGGCAGTTCGCTCGTGCCCGGATTCGGGGTGCCCGCTGCCGAAGACTTCGGGCTTCCCTGGTATGCCTGGTACTTCACGCCGATCGTGGCAGTCAACGCGTTGTTCGTCGTCTCCATCGCGAACCTTGCTGTCGGACTCTGGCTGCTCGTCCGCGCGCTCCGGCGCTCCTGAGCGCAACGTCTACGCACGAAGAGCGGTCCATCAACGAACAGGCTCGAATGCGACTTCGTAGTCAGTCCTCTCGGGGCGCCGCCGAATACCGACGCTCAAGCAGCGAGTCCAAAGCCGCCAGCAGCGGCTGGTCCTCAACACTCACACCCGGTCGATGCTCAACGCCGCCATCGAGTGCGACTGCACCGAGACCAAAGGCGTTGTACACAGCGACACGACGCTCGAGCTTCTGGTCATCCGCGAGTGACCCGGCTTCCTGCACCGGCATAAGCGCGAGCAGCTTTTCGACCTCCGATGCGTCGGCCCAGTCCGTTATGAATCGCCCCGCCTGCCAGCTCGCCATGTGAGAAACCTACCCCGCAGCGACGAACCTCATCGCGCCCGCGAGCCGGTCCTCGATTAAGCGTGGCTGGAGTGTCTCCGTTGTGCGGCGGCTGTGGAGCAGACCCCTCGTATGCCCCGCGCGCAGATATGCCGGATTGAGCTCCGCCAACTGCAACGCTGCCGAAGCCCGCGACCGTTGATGCCGAGACCTCGTGTCTGCCGTCGTCACACCCGTCAGAGATCGAGGAAGTCGCCCAGCCAAGTGCGTACTTCTGCGAGACAGTCGGTCGACACTTCGCCGGCCAGCCCCGTGAGTCGGTCCCGCGACAACGTGCGTGGCTGCTCGGTCATGACCCACGATGGCCGGTCCAGCCCGCTAGACCCCTCTACGCGAATGTGGTTCGGCCATCCGCGGTCGGTGGTCGTGATCGGCAACACGATGACGAGCGTCGTCACAGCATCCAAGTAGCCGGGGGACGCGACGACCAGCACCGGGCGATGACCACCTTGCTCTCTGCCGCGGACAGGCTCGAGTGCCGCCCAGGCCACGGCGCCCGGAGCAAGGTCGGCGGCCGTCACGAAGCGTCGGCCAGTTCGGTGCGCTCCCAGTCTTCAGTCTCCGCAGCGTGTGACCTTGCATCGTCGTTGCTCGACGCATCGATCGCGGACTTCAGCGTGTGCAGACGCCATCGTCTGTCCTCGGCATCTGCGAGGTGTGCGAGGTGCGCACCGAGGGTAAGCCCGTCCCGGGCGGCTTGCTCCTTAAGCCGGTCGCGGAGCTCGTCGCTGACCTTGATGGTCGTAGTCATACTCGGAGTATACCGGCGAGCGAGCGGACACCTCGGTGCGCGACTAGAGAGAGAGCCCGCCACGCGAGGGAGACGCGCTCGGTGCGGTCCGAGGGCCGGAAGTCTCCCGCTCTCGCGCCGCCCGCCGCAGCTCGGCGTGCGCGGCGCGCATCGCGTCCTGGATCGTGAGCTCGGTCGTCCCGCGCATCATCGTTGCGCCGACCTGTGCAATCGCGTCCTCGTCTGTCCGCGCGACCGTGATCGCGACGTTCTGGTGACGCCCTCGGGTCAGTCCGACGTACAGCCCGGCTGCGTCGACATCCGGTCCCACCACGGCCGCATCCGTCGTCTCGCCCTGGATGCCGTGCACCGTTGACGCGTACGCCAGCTGCACGTGTTCGAGCGCGTATTCGGGAGTCACGGCCCGGATCTCGCCGCTGTCGGTCGCAGACGCGAGCGTGATTACGTCGTCGCGTATCCCGCGCACCACCCACTGCGCACGGTTCTCGACTCCGGTGCGCGGGTCGTTGCGACGCGTCTGCACGGTGTCGCCGACGAGGATGCGCTGCTCCGCCATCCCGAGTGCAAGCACGGTGGCGTCGAGCTCGCCATCGTCGACACGACGCTGCTGGATCGCGTCGTTGATCGAATCCGCCTCGCTGTTCGTGCCCGAAACCAGCGCGACGCGCTTCCCGCGCGCGTGCCACTCGAAGTACGCCGCGACCATCGCGTCGCGCGCTTCTTCGGTGTTCCGCGCCCGGTGCACGTGCCCGCGCGCGAGCAACTCTCCTGCAACCGTGAGAGCGTCATCGCGGTCGCGTGGGTCACGCAGGCGAAGCGTGAGAGCGGCGTACTCGGGATCGCTGAACCGGTGCACAGTGTCGAGTTCGACGGATGCTGTCGCAAAGCGCACTGCGGATGCCATCGCTCCTGCGTGTCCGACCGGAAGCGCTTGGTACGGATCACCCACCATGGCCACGCCCACGTGCTGTCGGATTGCAAGATCAACGAGCGCGTCTGCGGTCTGTAGGTCGACCATGCCGGCCTCATCCACGACGATCCGATCGCCGCGCCGGAGTATGAACCGCGATGGCCCCTCATAGACGACCCCGCTGTGCGGGTCCGCCTCGCCGAGCGACAGCCGCGTCCACACCTGCGCCCCGGTCGCGTCGGTGCCCCAGCGATAGCCGTGATCGGCGAGCAGAGCATGCAGGCTCGACGCCTCGGCACCGACCTCGCGTGATGCGACGGACGCCGCCTTACGTGTCGGCGCGACCACCAGCATCCGTCGTCGCTGTGCTCTCAGTCCCTCGTACGCGATGCGCAGCATCGTGGTCTTACCCGCGCCGGCCGGCCCGGTGATCGCGACAAGTCCGGCTGTCCCCGCTATCGCGCCCGCCGCGGCAAGTTGCGAGGTGTCGAGCCGCTCGACGTCTTCCGGGGAGGCCGCGCACTGACGCAACTCATGCGGCAAGAGTGAGCGGCCGGGGGAGGCGAGTGCGTCGAGGTGGCCAGCGAGGCGCATCTTCAGGCGCATGGTCTCGGTCGCCATGAACGCCTTCACGTGGCCCGGGATATCGGCATCCTTCACCAGTCGCACGCACTTGCGATGCGCGTGGTCGACGATCGCATCGATCGTTGCGGTCAGCTCGTCCCGGGTCGCGATCACGCCGCTGCGTGAGAGAGCTCGCGTGGCGCCGGCGCGGAGGTCGAACTGACTGAACCGGCCGCCGGAGCGGGTGGACCGCTCATCCGCATCAACGACCGCGGCGTCTGCAAGAAGGTCCAGGTCCAGCGCGTCGATTGGATTCGAGACGAGCGGTACTGGTGAATGGTCGAAGACGAGCCGGGGGAGGAGCCCCGCAATCTCGTCGCGGACGGCGGCCTCCCACGACTGCTCGTCGAGGTTAGTGGGCTTGTTCGGGCGCGACATTGCCCATGCGCGACGGTCGATCTGCGTCAGGACTCGGATGCTGGGGCTCGCGCCTTCGTGCTCGGCACTCCACTCCGCGATGAGCTTGGCTCGGTTCGCCTCGATCTGCGCTGACCGACGTGAGAGGGGTCGAACCACCGCCGCCAGTTCCGCAACCTCGCCGTCATCGTCGAGTGTGAATCCGTGACGAGCGAGCGCCGCGACCCACCGCGGGTCGGTGCGTGCGGCGAGGTCACCTTCGGCGTTGATCAGCGTGTGCAGCTTCATCGCGACTCGGGAGTCGACGTTGGACCATTTGCCGTCGGCGCCGAGCACCTTTACGTTCAGCCAAAGGTGGCGGTGGGCGTGCGGGTCGAGCGCGCGCGAGCGACGGTGGTCGAGCTCGACGACCTCGATGCGGGTGATGTCTTCCCGGATGAGTCCGCCATGCCCGCGACGTGCGTTGAGCTCGTCGAGCCAGGTGGTCAGGATCCGGTCGCGCAGGCGGTCCTGCAGCGACTCGAACTCGGTCGCCAGATCCGGATGCAGCAGGGCGGCGATGCTGTACGACTTGGGATGGTTGAGTGTCGCATCCAGCAAGAGGTCGGCGTCTGCGCTGAGCCGCTGGGTTCCGCGCTCCTCGCCGGTGACCGGGTCATGGCCGGTGAGCCACACCCGGAGAGCATCCGCCGACAGCTCATCGGCTGCGATGGCGCCATTCGTCACTACGTACCGGGTGACGCTCGCATCGCCGGCGTTGCCGTACACCTCGAGCGCATCGGAGCCAGCCGAAAGGTGGAGATGGGCGTCGCAGGTTCCCTTGACGGCGTAGTCGATCGCTCGCCCGACCCCACCGGATCCGGCGCCTCTCTTCCATCGCTGCAGGCCCCCGCGCATGGCGCCAGGGTACGACTACTTTTAGCCCCTGGCCAGCACTTTTTGCGGTGCGCAGGTGAGTGTAGCCGGATGCTTCAGAATGGCGCCCGGATCACCGCCCCACTGAACGGTGCCTGCGTGCATCGCGGTCTCATGCCTCGTGGTCTGTATGCTGGCTCGCGTTGCGGGTCGAGTCCGTCGTCGGTTTATGGAACGCGTTTGTGCCGAGCGTATCCGTTGGGCAACGATTGCTCGCTAGACACGTGAACGTTACGGCTGACTGCGCATCTGAGCTCGGCCACCGAGGGGCCGGGGCGATAGTCAAGCATCCCCGACCAGGATCCAAGTTGGATGGACTGCACCATTTGCGGCGACTGAGTATTCTATGGTTTCGGTCTCACCCACCCCGGATGTCGTTGGCTAGCCTTCATTCAAACGACCCAAGGGGGCACCGTGTCCGGAGATCGATGGCGGAACATGGGCTGGTATCTTTCGCCGACTTCAGCGGGCGCGCTCATGGCGAACATCGCGAGTGTAGGTGCGTATAGCGAGCGAGCCACTTTCTCCTGGCGCGGAATGAGAAGCATCGATTACGACTATGTGTCCTCATTGCAGCGTACCGATGTCGGCGCAACTGAAACGCAGGTGCGCATGCGCGAGACCGCCATCCTGGACGAGGCGCGATCATGGGGCCTTGGCTATGGAATGGGGGGATGGTCATCCGATCTGCAGCTGCTGGCCGACCTTCAGCACTATGGGACCAGTACCCGCTTGATTGACGTGACTAGCGACCCCATGACCGCCTTATGGTTCGCCTCGCAGGAAGTTGGTGAAGATGGGCTCTCAAACTCTGGGGTGCTCGTGGCGATAGATACCGCTGCGTGGCCTCGCTTCGGCAAGAGTCAGCCCGCTGGCACCCGCGCAGCCAACGACAATCCGATGGGATGGGAGCTAGATCTGGGGCTCAAGAGCGGGACGCCATTCGTCGTGAACTCGCTTCACCCGAATGACCGGCTACGCGCTCAGAGCGGCTACTTTGTTGCATCCCGCGTTCCCGAGCAACCGCGCACCTCGAGCCCATTCGTCGGACTTGATCTCGAGTTTAGCGAGGTTCCCTACAAGTATCCTCGACAGCTTCTCGACGACATGCTGCACGACACCCATCACGTCACCAAGCAACGCATTCCCTTTATCGCAGTAAGGGTGCAGTCGTACCTGAAGGTGCGCCTACGACGAATACTTGAGAATTCGTACAATCGCAGCGCAAAGGTGCTCTTCCCGGACTTCGCGGGTTTCCGGGACTTTTCCTCCACCGCAACCCCCAGGATCAGTGAAGAGGAAACCGACGCGAAAACACGCCGATGATGACTGTCTCTCGGTGAGGGACATGAGTGGGACTTCCCCAGTCCGTGGGGTCGATCGCGACACGTGCTCGGCGCCTTGGCCATTCAATGACAACTCGTCGATAGACTCGCGGCAGGCAGACTCGTCTGAGGTGATCATGAGCGTACGCGCGGCAAGTCTTCGCGACGTGTCGTTCCAAGAGAACTACTCGACGAGTGGCACCTCTATGCTTCACGAGTTCTATACACCCGCGCTGTCACACGCGATTAAGTACGACCGGGCCGCCGGCTACTTCTCATCGGCCATTCTCGCCCTCGCTCCCGCAGTGTTCAGCGAGTTCGTGACGCGCGGCGGCAAGATTCGACTGCTGTGCTCACCCAACCTGAGCGAGGCGGACGCCGAGGCGATCCTCACACTCCCCGAGTCACACCGTCCCACACCGATTGAAGTCGCGGCCAGCTCGTTGGCCGCGCTGGCGCACGGCAGCCAGGTACAGACGAGAGCGGTGGCGTGCATGCGCGCCCTGATTGACGCCAAGATCCTCGAAGTGCGCTTTGTTACGGTCGGCAGGTCCGGCCTGTACCACGAGAAGATCGGCATTTTCAGTGATGCCGAGGGAAACCGCCTGTCCTTCAGTGGCAGCGCAAACGAGACCGCCGCGGCCTGGTCCGGTATGGCAAATCACGAGGGCATCGAGGTTTTCCCGCACTGGCTAGGGGACTCGGAAGCAAGGAGATGTTCAAGGCACGCCGATCAATTCGATGAGACATGGCACGGATTACGTCGGAATCTAAACGTCACTAGCGCTGAGGACGCGGCCAGAGTAATTCGCGAGTACGTGCCCGCCGAGCCTCTCGATGAGATTGTCGCCTCCCTCCGGGATGCGCTCAAAGAGGCGGAGTTTCATCCGGAGGTTATCTCACTGAGGGCATACCAGTCAGCGGTGCTGGAATCGTGGGAGGCCGCGGGATGCCGCGGCATTGTGGCTTTCGCGACCGGCGGCGGTAAGACTCGCACGGCGCTCGAGGCAGTTCGCCGTTGGACAGCGGACGGGAAGCCCGCTTTGATCCTCGTGCCCTCAGAGCTGCTACACCGCCAGTGGGCTGATGAGATCGCGGAACTCCTTGGAAATCCGGCTCTTCTGCTTGCGGGAGCGGGCCACGCACGCGATAGCTGGAGCCGACGGCTCGCCGATTACACCCGGCCAGATGAAACGCTAGGACAGCGCGTCGTCTTGGCCACCTATCAAACCGCAGCGACCGACCGGTTTCTCGAGCTGATTCATGACGGTGAGCACCTCCTTGTCGTCGGCGATGAAGTCCACCGAGTTGGAGCTCCCGACACGCGACGCATACTCGAGCAGATTGATGGCGGTGCGCGCCTTGGGCTTAGTGCCACGCCGCAGCGCTACGGCGACCCGCTTGGCACAGCGTCGACCCTCGACTACTTCGGGCCCGTACTTCAGCCCGAGTTCACTCTACGAGACGCACTCGAAGCGTCGGTGCTAGTCCCCTACGATTACGACTTCGTCACCTGTCCCCTCACTGAAGACGAACAGGAGTCGTGGGACGAATTCACCGATCGGGTGGCGCGCGAGATCGCGCGGAACAACGGCGACCTTTCGGAGTTCGCCTTGCACCTGCTCCGTCAGCGCGCGCGGATATCGAAGGGTGCGCATGGGAAAGCGGCGATCGCACGCCGAGTGATTCTGGAGGCGTACCACCCTGGCGACCGCTGGTTGGTCTATTGCAACGACGTGAACCATCTGCGGTCTGTGCGTGCAGAACTGGAGGGGCTCGGCATCGACCTCCTCGAGTACCACTCACAGGACGACGGCGATCACGAGGCGACGCTGAAGTTCTTCTCGAATCGCGGCGGCATCTTGCTGGCCATTAAGTGCCTCGATGAGGGCGTGGACATCCCGATGATCAACCGCGCCTTGATCCTCGCCTCGTCGACGAATCCCCGCGAGTACATCCAGCGCCGCGGTCGAGTGCTCCGCCGGTCTCCTGGTAAGTACAGTTCGCACCTCTTCGATGTGATCGTGGTGGGCAGCGATGGACGCGCAATCACTCCGAGCGAGGTGGTGCGCGCGATGGAGTTTGCTGAAGACTCCCGCAACCTCGGGCCGGAGATATATCTTGAAGACTTATTGCCGGCTGGGATGAAGACAGACGGCCTCGACGTCGAGGACGAGTGATCGTAAATGATGGGAAGTCATGGATAGCCCGCAGAAGCCCTCGCCGCGCCAAGAGGCGCTTTACGCCATCCTCGAGTCGTGTGCGACCTCAGAAGCCGTACTGATCGGCGAAGATGCGTGGGACCGTCTCGTCACCCTCGCTTGGGACAACCGCTCACATGTCGGTGACCGACGCGACATCCGCCGTCAAGTTCGCGCCATTCTCGTCGAATCCGGGCGCGCAGGAGACGAGTCCTAATGCAGCTCACCGAACTCGAACTGATCAACTGGGGCCCATTCTTCGGGGTGCACAGCATCCCGCTCAGCGTGGATTCAAACGCCCCGGTGATCCTGTTTCGTGGCGAAAATATGCGTGGCAAGACCAGTCTGCTCCGCGGGATCATCTGGGCTCTGTACGGCGAGATTCGCGAGCAAGACGGACGCACACAGCTCGACGTAGGCCGGATGGTCAACATCGATGCGTTGACTGCCGGCGAGACTGACTTCGGTGTGCGCCTGAAGTTCTCGCACGCCGGGAGTGAGTACACCCTCTACCGGACATCAACCGCAACGGAGGATCGGCCCGGACGCGCTCGCGTTCAGGCCCCAAAGGTCGACTTGATCCCCACGGGAAGTGCGCCCTATCCCGCCTCCCAGGTCCCAGATGTCATCAACGGCATACTCAGCCGTGAGATATCAGATTTCTTCCTGTTTGACGGCGAGATGCTCAATCGGTTTGAGGAACGTCTGCGCGAAGAACGGTCCGCGCCTCAAGGGTTCGTCCGAGCGCAGGTGGAGCGCGCGCTAGGCCTTCCGTTCCTCACCGAACTTGGGCAGGATCTCGATGCCGTCTTAGGTGAGGTCAACTCCGCGATCGACCAGGTTGTTCGCCGAGCAAAAGCTCACGACAAGGACAGTGACGCGTACCGGGCCAAAGTTGAAGAACTCAATGCCATCGATGCCAACTTGGTGCAGCTGCGCGAACACGACGAGCAAGTGTCAAGACAGATAGAGGACGTCGAAGCCCAACTCGCGAAGGTCGATGAGATAAAGGACGCTTACCATCGCCGGAAGAGCCTCGAGAAGGAACTAGACGCCTCCGTGGCGACCATCGAAGACTATCGAGGTGCCATCGCTGAACGCGCAGAAGCCGTCTGGTGGCTTCCAATGGCCGACAGGCTCTTCAATGAAATCGAAACCGTTGACGAGCAGATTGTTGAGGCGGAGGCGCTCGAACGTGGTCAGATTGTGACCCGACTTAAGATCGAACAGCTGGAAGGACAGATCGCCACGGGCACATGTGCGAGCTGTGGCCAACCTGTAGAGACACATAACCTCGACGAGTTATCAGCCGAGCTCGATAAGCTCCGGGAAAGCCTCAACGAAACTGCAACGCGTAAACTTGACGATCTGCGGCTGAGACGAACTCGCCTGCGTAAGTACGCTGCCGCCCCTAGCGTGCTCGAGTGGATTCACAACCAAGAGTTGGATGTGCGCAAGGAAGCGTTCAAGAACGACAAGCGTCGTCAGGAAATCCGAGCGATCTCGGACCAACTCGTCGGCACCAACGTCGAAATTGACGTACTCGAGCGCAACTATCTGGACCTGCGGAACACGAAGACGCGGATAGCGAGTGCGATCGTCGGGCTCGAGGCTAAACGAACGACAGCGAAAGCAGAAGCGAACAAGCTTGGCAGCAAGCTCGCGGAACAGCCCGAGGTCGACCCAATCGACCGTCGTCTCCAAGCGATGGCGACAGAAGGCGTGGACATCGTTGGACGCTCATTCGCTGGGTTTCGTGGCGCCATGCGCCAACGCGTCGAGGCGGCCACGAGCGAACTCTTCAGAAAGCTCACAACGGAGAAGGAATACTCGGGCGTCGCGATCAGCGACGACTACCACCTTGCGGTAACGGATCACCAGCAGCGGCCGCTGAGCATGATCTCCGCTGGCGCCAATCAGATACTGACGATGGCGTTCATCGGAGCACTTGGTGAGTGTTCCGTAGATGAAGCCCCCATGGTGATGGACACGCCATTTGGCCGTCTGGACGTCGGCCATCGCCGCGCCATCTTGGAGTGGGTGAGCGCGTTTGATCGACAAGTCATTCTTTTTGTTCAGTCGGGTGAGTACGACCCCACTCGCGACGCTGCAATCCTGAGCGGCAAGATCGGCCGCGAGTACATGATTGACCGAGTATCTCCGAGCCGATCAGAGGTGTCCGTCGCATGAGCGACACTTACGAGTCTCCCGAGCCGGAAGACGACGATCGGCGTACCTTCGGGCCTTCCGCGTCCAACCGCGAAGTACTGGAGGCGCTCGTCCGCCAGGGCCATTTCAAGACCTCCATTGGTGCATTTCAGGCTGCGGCGATGCTCGCACTGCGAAAGGGCCTCGATCCCGAGCAGGCGCCCCCTTCCACCGGAACGATGTGGAATCGGGGCAGCGTGAACCTCCAAGTGCTGGAGTTCCTCGGCTGGTATGTGCCAACCAACACTCCCGTGCGTCTCCTTGCACAACTCGGCAACGCCGGCACCGCATACATCGCCGAGAAAGTCAGGACTGGTGGGTACCCGCTATCCGAGATCTACGAGCTTGCCGAGCTTGAAATCGACTAGCGCAGGCGTTCCTAGTTGATGACTGGCGACCTCCTCAGTGGGGGGGACGAGGGGTGGGAGGTGGACGCGCAGACGGCTGCTCAGACTTTCCTCGATCAACTTCTTGCCACTGATCCGCAACTTGCGGAGACCGCCCTAGCCGCCGAAGTCGACACTCTACTCGGGCGCACTCCGGCGCCCACTGCACTGAGGACTAGCCGCCAAAGCCGCCCAACCCGAGGCGATCACGACCGACGTGGATCCGACTTCGCCTGGTACCAACAGATTCTCACTGCACTTCCGAAGACGGATGACTCATTCATCGAAGAGGCAGCACGTCGCGTCGAGATCGGGCTCCTTGCCAGGGATCGGCGAGAACGGCTCGACCACCAAACCTCCTCCCGACGCGAGCTTGCAGCGCTTCATACGCTCATTCAACGGGGCGACGACGCCTGGACCTGGCTGGTTCTGACTAACCTCCGCCTGGTCTTCCACTGGTCCAAAGGGGTCGCACGTTCAGTCGACAGTGACTGGGCCCAAGATGCTTTTCAGGTTGGCTGCATCGGCCTCATGCGAGGCCTGCAAGGCTGGGACTACCGGTTGGGATACAAGCTGAGCACGTTCGTTTCGTGGCACGTCAGGCAAGCCATCCAACGCTGGCGCGCCAACGATGTGATGATCATTCGACTGCCGGTCCATGTGTGGGAGGCACTGGCGTCTTCGGACGGTGTGCCGAGCGACAAGGCGCGCAAAGCTGCCGATCGCGCCCTGGACCTCGCGTCAATCGAGGCGATGCTCGATCGTGGCGAGGACGCTTCGTGGGACGGAGGTCTGAGCGCGGTAGAGGATCGCATTGATCGAGAGAGGCAAATTGGCGGCCTTCTAGAGGTTCTTGATCAGCGATCCCTCGACATCATCCAGCGCCGGTTCGGCCTAAGAGATGACCTCGATGGCCCTGAGACGCTGGAAGAGATCGGCGAGGTCTGGAATGTTACGCGGGAGCGCATCCGTCAGCTGGAAAAGAAGGCGATGGTTGCGCTGCGCGGCAGAGCGGCAGTTGCACCAGCAGGTCCGCCGGTCGTGCGACCCCGGAGACGCTGATGGCGCGGGACAAGCGTCGAGTAGCGTCCGACCGGCGGGGGGCCGAGTAAGCAGCCGTGTTGTTCACGTGATATTGCCCGGTAACGTCTGCTTGAACAGCGACTGCGGGCAAATCCGCCGACGTCGGGCGACGGCTGCACTCTCCGTACCGAGCCCAAGCGCGAGAAGGACATGCCCTTGGCGCCGGTGAGTTGGTGGAGCCCAACGACCCAAGATTGTCGTGTCAGCGGTCCCACGTAGCCTTGGCCGCGAACGCGGAGGTCAGATTTGAGTACCGCCCCGTTCAATGCGTCGTGTCGTCGCAGCAACCTGCGAGTATCGACGGAGGACAGAAGGCGGAGACGTGACCACGACGAAAGAAGATACTGAACGCAACCGCGCCCCCATGCCGGATTTGGTCGATGCAAGGCCGGTGCGAGATGTTCCCGTCGCAAGGATCAGGCCTGAGACAGGCTTAGGACGGAAACGCGACCGCGAGGGGCACCGCGAGCTCCAGAGATCAATTGCCGAGTTTGGGGTACTGACGCCAATCACGGTGCGACCGTCACGAGACGGCAGCGGCGATTACCTGCTGATCAAGGGTGAAGGGCGAACTCTTGCATGCCGCCTACTCGGACTAGAGACCGTCCCAGCCATCGTGGTCGGTGAGGACTACGCGGAACGCGAAAAGGTTCAGCAATTTCTTGTCGAGAACGTGGCGCGACTGAAGATGCGTCCCGTTGACCGGGCGCTGCTCATCCACCGCGCTCGGGAAGCCGGCGAAGAGACATCAAGCATCGCTCGGCGATTCGGCCTGTCTGCCGCGACAGTACGTCGACTCTTAGCTCAGCTCGACGGAGCTACCCAGGGTGAGGTCTCAGCGCTCAACAAGGGTGAAGTCACTCTTGCCGTGCATGCGGTTGTTAGTCGCCACGTCCGCTCAGAAGAAAGAGAAGCGGCTCTCTCCGCAGTCATCTCCACGTCTATCCGCGCGAAGGACCTGGAGAGTCTGTTGATTGCCATCGGCTGGCAGAGACTCTCCGACCTTGGTCCAGCATTCGCTGCCCAACGTCTCCTGCTCTTGGGCTGGATCTGCAAAGCCCTCGAGAGCACTCCACCCGGGTCATTCAAGGACCGGCTCCAAGAGGTGGCCAGTCAACTGCCGACCGACTTTCCCGAGTCCAATAGCCTCGTTGTGAGTGCACGATGAACCACGTCTATGTCACTTCCGAAGACCTCTCCCTCAGCCCGGAACTCACTCGGACTGGCAGTGCGCGATCGTTCGAGGAGAGGCTCCAGTCTTCGCTGATGGAGATAGGGCTCGCCGAGCCTCTCAAAGTCGCGGTGAATCCTGAGGGAGGATACACGGTCATCGACGGTGCGCTCCGGCTGCGCGCCATTCGAGCGATCCGAGAGAAGCACCCGGAACGATTCGTCAGTATCCCGGTCTACGTGCTGGATTATGACCGACGGTTCGAATTTCGTTTCCAATCGGACATCTACCAAGACCTACTCCCCAGTCAGATGGCTGTGCTAGTCGAGCATCTCCATGAGAGCGAGAACATCTTGAAGGCGGACATCGCTCGCTACATCGGCGTGTCGCCTGCAACGCTTCGGAACTACACCGGACTATGGCGCCTCTTGGAGAGGGGTGGTTTGTTTGCGCGGATCGTCGAACTGATGGATGTAGGCGTTCTACCAGCCTCTAATCCTTACGCCTGGCTACGACTTACATCGGATGGTCTTGCGAAGGTTCTTCGCGAAAGTTTCACCGGCGACCTCGATCCAGAACCATGGATCACCAGCGTGACGCTGGCCGCCCGGCGCGGAGACTACGTCCGCTTCCCCATCAAGTTTGTGGAGGGAGCGACGGACGCGCTTCCGCCGGAGTTCTATCGAGTGAATGCGGAAGTTCGCCTGGCGAAGCGGGACCTCGGACTCCGCAAAGGGTCCGGCGCCGACGGCTCCAAGCGACTAATTACGCGCGCGCGCGCGATGGCGCAACTCGAGCGAGTGGCATGCGAATCGTCGGCTCCTGTGCTTCGCTCCGCCGCCTCCAGCATCCGAGAGTTTCTAGCGTGACTGTCAACGTCGACTGGTCAAGCGACGCCTTCTTTGAGTCAGCAGATGTGGGATCGGTTGACGGCGGCACTACGTCGGCAGGCGACCTGTGGCACAGCGTGAGCCCCCGATGGGGCCATTCGATGCACACCATGTGCTCATACCACGGCATGTTCCCTGCGAAGGTTGCACACTTCTTCATCCAGCGATACTCAGAGCCCGGGGATCTCGTCGTAGACCCCTTCAGCGGTAGAGGCACGACTGCCCTCCAAGCGCGGGTCGAAGGTCGCAGGGCAGTTGGCAACGATCTCAGTCCGCTCGCTTATGTACTAACCGCCGCCAAGGCAAATCCTCCATCCTGGGAGGAGATCAACGCGTATGTGGATCAACTGGAGCGCTCGTATCGCGCGAGCGGAACCGTCGATTCAGCAGTTTCGCCCGACATCGCGATGCTGTATCACGAGAAAACGCTTGCGCAATTGTGCTTCATTCGATCGAATCTGCTGAGCAAGCCCATCACCCAATGGGCGCCCAAAGAGCTGATGGTCGGGGGCGCACTGGCAGGAATTATGCATGGTTCGTGGAGAAGAGACGGCACCTCCCAGTACCTAAGCATCAGCATGCCCAACACGTTCAGTATGTCCCCTCGATACGTCGAGAAGTTCATACGCGAGCACTCTCTGGAGAAGATCGAACAGGATGTGTTTGAGCGTTTGAGGGACAAGCTCGCGAGGCTATACCTCGACGATGTCACCGGACCAGCAGGCGCTGCCCATCATCTCGATGCCGCCACGCTGATGAGCGACGGTCCGATTGAACCTAAGAGCGTTGACCTCGTAGTCACCTCGCCGCCCTACCTCAGAGTCGTCAACTACGCCGCGGCAAACTGGATTCGGCTCTGGCTGCTCGGCGTCGACGACGTCGGCCGAGACAGCGGCGCTGGCAGGAAGAAGCTCGATGCAGTGCTGGATCACGGGCATTCATACGACGCATATAAGGCCTTCATGCTTCGAACGTTCCTGAGCACTCAGGAGAGCCTCGCGCCGGACGGAGTAGCAGCGTTCGTAATTGGCGACGTCGCAGATCCAGGCAAGGAGCCCCTACCGTTAGCTGCGCAGCTCTGGGATGACCTCTCTGCACACACAAACTTGAGATTGCTCGAAATGATCGAAGACGATCTTCCCACGCAGAATAAGGTCAGCCGCATCTGGGGTGAGACAAAGGGGCAGGCGACCAACCGAGACTGCACGCTAGTCCTCGCGCACAAGGACGGCAAACCACGAATTAGGGACCACGACGTCAGCTGGGAAGAGCCGTATCGCGACGCTGGCCCCGATGCCGCGCACGAACGTGTTCGCCTAGCGGCTAGACGCTAGTCCCCGCGCGATCCAGCGAACCTCCGAGTGAAAGCGCCATGGAGCGCGACTTCGAATGACATCGACCCGCTTTGGGCAGCGGTATACCGTTGCCATCGGGATGGGTGTCGCGCAGAAAGCCCAACGGTCCAGCCATCGATGCAGCGAGACATGATGAGTCCCTCCACCCAGGAAACCTGTTCCCGGAAGTGACCGCGGGCGACGCCACTCGGCTCAGATGCGCCCCACGCCAGAAGGACGGCGTCGGCAGCATCTATCCCGTCACGAAGGGCATCTCGGGAGGCGAGCCACGGGAGTTCCTGACGCCCAACGGTTGCGATATCAGTAACGTCATCGGTGGGAACATTCAACAGGTTCACAACTCTGGTCGACTCGAAACTCAAGAGCCGGGCGGCCATCTCGACGCGTTGCATTGTTCGGCGACCCGAGGTGCGTTTAGGAGGCGTCGCCAGGATAGCTAAGAGCATCCCCAACACCGTACAGGAGCCTGATCCGCTAGCCGCAGGCGTGATTTCATGTAGTCGCGCAACGCAGAGTCACAGACACAGATGTACGTACCAATCACTCCACGCGTCAGCAGGACGCCGTAGATTTTACGGATGTACTGGAGCAGGTCGTCGGAGTACAACTTCGAGGCGGGGTTGTTCTCACTGCCCTTCTTATCTCGGTATGACTCACGGTCGATAAACGCCTGGTCCGGCTCAGGGTCGTACCGCGGATCGGGTCCGATGATCACGCCGGCGTCTCCGAGCCCCACATCCCACGGTGAGAGGACCATCGATGGGTGTAGGTTCGGCGTCTTCTTGAAGACGCGTCGAATCGACTCGCACAGCGCAGGGCCGGAGCGCAGCGGAGGACCGAGCACAGAGCGTCGAAAGCGCGGGACGAGGCCGCGGCCGATCGCTACTCTTGCAGTCGGAGGGAGGCGACCCGCCCGCCACCGTCGACACTTGGCGACGTTCTCGGCCATCCCATTGCACCCAGTTTCGCGGCCGTTGACGACAAGATCAACATGTCCGACACTGGCCCGGATACTGGCCGTGGAGCCGGCATGAGCGGAGGTCGAGATGGGCAGCATCACCCCGTACGAGTCGCCCAAGGGTCGCCGCTACCGCGTGCGCTATCGCAAGCCCGATCGAACGGAGGCGGAGAAGCGCGGTTTCACGACGATGCGTGAGGCGAAGTTGTATCTCTCCATGGTCACGGTCTCGAAGGCGAAGGGTGAGTACATCGACCCGGCCTTATCGCGGGTTCCTGTCAGCATGTTCGCCGACAGCTGGTTGCGGTCCAAGCAGCCGCCGATGTCGAAGCCGTCGTACTACATGACGCTCGAGCGGGCGTGGAACAACCACGTCGCTCCGGTGTGGGCGGACAGGGAGATCTCGTCCATCCGACGCTCGGAGGTGCAGGACTGGGTATCAGAGCTCGCGACGCGCAAGTCGCGCACGGTCGTTATCCGCTCGCTCGGAATCCTCGCCGGCATCCTCGACGTCGCCATCGACGATCGGCGTCTTGCAAGCAACCCGGCCCGCCAGGTGCGCAACCTTCCCCGGCATGGGCCGGGCAAGCGCCGCGTCTACCTCACACATGACCAGGTGGCGACGCTGGCGGCGTGCTCGGCATATCCGACGCTCGTCCTGACGCTGGCGTACTGCGGCTTGCGATGGGGCGAGGCTACGGGTCTGCGCGTCCGGAGCGTGAACCGGCTTCGTCGACGCTTCGTCATCGAGGAGAACGCGGTGATGATCGCGTACGAGATCCATGTCGGCACACCCAAGACGCACGAGCGGCGCTCGGTCCCGTATCCCGAGCGTCTCGCGCCGATGATCGAACAGGCGTGCGCCGGCAAGGGTCCCGAAGGGTTGCTCTTCGGCGATGGGGTCAATCACATGCGCAACTCAGGGGCGAAGGGGTGGTTCGCGAACGCGGTTCGGCGTGCGCAGGAGTTCGATCCGTCGATCCCGCGGGTCACTCCTCACGATCTCCGTCACACCGCCGCATCGCTCGCGATCAGCTCGGGCGCAAACGTGAAGGCCGTGCAGCGGATGCTCGGCCACGCGTCGGCGGCGATGACGCTGGACACGTACGCCGATCTCTTCGACGACGATCTGGACGCGGTCGCAACTCGGCTGAACGACCAGATGCCGTTGGTGGCGCTGCCGTCGGGTCCGCAGAAGCGCTACGCCCGACCGCAGTAGCCGCAGAGAGCAGATTGCTCAGTTTTTCGACGAGGCAAACGCAACCAGAAACGCTCGATTTCGTCGTTCTGAGACGTCGAACGACGCGTCGTGATGCCCCTCGAAGCTGCCCCGTTTTCGCCTCATAGCTTTCGCAAATGCGGGCAAAAAGCGGGCAAAAACGGAAAACTAGTTAGGCTGGCCGAAATAAACAGCTGGTCAGACGCAGAAATATGTTGTGCCCCTGGAGGGACTCGAACCCCCAACCGTTTCCTTAGGACGGAACTGCTCTTCCATTGAGCTACAGAGGCTGGCGGCCCCAGTCTACTGAGCGCGCCGGATGCTCCCGGCGCAGACCACCGTGCACACCGGGACGAGCGGGCCGTTGAGTGTAGTGCCCTCGCCGCTCGGGCGGCCAGGGCTATCGCACGGCCGCTACGTAAGGTGGACTGTTTCCATGGCTGCCCCTACGTTCCGTCACGATGCGATCGGGGGCGTCGCCGTCACGGCGTGGGTACTCGGGATGGGCCTCACCCTCGGCCTGGAGAACGACTCGTGGCAGACCGCCGGGGGAGTGCTCTGGTCGGGCGGATTGATCGTCGCCGGGGGAGTGGCCGCGCACGCCTACCGGACGCGGAGTCGTGTAACCGAGTGACGGGACGCTGAGCGGAGCGCCGGACGCTTCGACAAGCACAGCGACCGGCGCACCGACCCGCACCCGGAACACGACAGCGCCCCGGGAGGATCCCCGGGGCGCTGTCGGAAGACGCGGGTCAGTCGCGGGCGGTGACGGCGAACTGCACGCCGCCCTGGCCGTCGGGCTGGGCGTCGAGGACGCGGTCGTCCAGCACAAGCGCGGCCTCGAGGTCGAGGTAGACGCGAGCGCCGTCGTTCTCCACGACGGCGTCGGCCGGCTCGGGGCCGGGAACGACTGTCAGCTGGAACTCCGACTCCGGCGCGCCGGAACCCTGGATACGTACCCCGCCATCAGCCACATCCGGGAACTGCGCGGTGATGGTCTTGACGGCGGTTGTTGCCTGCTCGGTGAGCGTGAGCATGAATGCCCCTTCCGTTGCGGACTCGAAGGCAGCCACGATTCCGAGAATCGGCGCACACCTCAAGCGCCCGCGGCCCACTGCCAGGGGATTCTCACCTGGTGCCGCGAGAGGCGAGGGTCAGTGCGCGGCTTCGTACGCCTCGAGAACGGATGCGGGAATCCGGCCGCGCTCCGAGACGGAGAGGCCCTCTTCCTTCGCCCACGCGCGGATGGCCGTGTAGTCCTGCTGACCGGTCCGCCGCCGGGGTCGCCCGCTCCCGCCGGCCGACGAGGCGGAGCGCGTCGACACCGACCGCGCGGCCCGGATGTAGGGCGCGATGGCGTCCCTCAGGGCTGCGGCATTCTCCTCGGTCAGGTCGATCTCGTAGGCGACGCCGTCGAGGGAGAAGAGCACCGTCTCGCCCTCCCCGACCTCGAGAACGGTGCCGTCCAGGTCGTCGACGAGCTGATGCACGATTCTGCGGGCCATGGTGACACCTTAGGCGAGAGGGGCGGCGGAAATCAGGGGAGGATGCCGAGCCGCCGGGCGCGGGTGACGGCAGCGTGGCGGGTGGATGCGTCGAGCTTTCCCATCGCGGCCGCCAGGTACGACTTGACGGTCGTCTCCTTGAGGTCGAGCTGCGCCGCGATCTCGGAGTTGGTGGCGCCCAGCGCCGCGCACGCGATCACGTCGAGCTCCCGCGCGGACAGGCGGACCTTCGGCTCGCCCGACGCCCCTTCCTGCGCACCGGAGAGTGCGGCCAATCGCCGCTCGACCTGCGCGAGCCGCTGGCGGAGGCTGTCGTCGCGGATGGCTGCGGCCACGCTGCGGAGTTCGGCGTAACTCTCCCGCAGCTCTTCCTGAGCCGCCGGCGTGAGCGGAGCATCCGGCCTGCCCTGCGGCAGCATCGCGATGCGGCGGTCGACCTCGTCCCGGACGCGCAGTTCGGTGGCGAGTTCAGCGGCGACCCGGAACGCGGGCTGCGCGACCACATCGCCCACCGGGGCTTCGGTCCACGACCCGCAGTACAGCACGCCGCGGGCCGACCCGGTCACGACGACCGGCACGGCGAACAGCGTGGAGATCCCCTCGCCGAGGATCGCGCGGTCGTAGTCGTGGGTGATCGTCCGCGACGTGCGGTAGTCCATCGCGAGGCGGGGGCGTTTCTCGACCAACGCGCGTCCGCCGAGGCCCCGGCTCTCTTCGACGACCAGGCCGTGGATGCTGCGGGTGCGGGCCCCCACGATGGTGGTGACGTGGATCGCTCCGTCGCGCTCGAGACCTCCGAAGGCCACGGGGAACCGCGTCCGGCGCGCCAATTCACCGACGGCGTGGGACACGAGATCGGCCTGGTCGAGCTGGGGGCTTGCAACTCCCACGAACTACCTACTTCCGGGGGTGACGGCCACGTCGCCGCCTTCGTAGCGTCGACCATATCACCGGGCACCACCGCGGCGCCCAGACATCCCGCATTCCGGAGCCCGCCGGTGCTCCGGGCCCATGAGGCAAGGAGGCCACATGTCCGATCCGCGTACCGATGCCGCCCCAGGCGCCATCGACTACATCGCGGTCGAGGAGTCCCCACCGTTTCGCGAACTGAAGCGGCGCCAGCGCAGCTTCGTGTTTCCCCTCGCGATCGCGTTCCTCGTCTGGTACTTCGTCTACGTCCTGCTCTCGTCCTTCGCGCGGGACTTCATGTCGCAGCGCGTCGCGGGCGACATCACGGTGGGCCTGCTGTTCGGGCTCGGCCAGTTCGTGACGACGTTCGCGATCACCATGGCGTACGTCTGGTACGCCAACCGCAAGCTCGACCCGCTCAGCGCGGAGCTGCGGGAAGACCTGGAGCGCGCTGAAGGGGGACAGTCATGATGCGTCATCTCACTTCGCTCGCTCAGCAGCCGATGGCCGATGTCGTACACGCCGCCGCGGAGACGGTGGAGAACAACCCGATCCTGAACATCTCGATCTTCGGGGCGTTCGTCGCGGTGACGCTGTTCATCGTCATCCGCGCCAGCCGCAACAACAAGACGGCGGCCGACTACTACGCGGCCGGGCGCTCCTTCACCGGGCCGCAGAACGGGTTCGCCATCTCGGGCGACTACCTGTCGGCGGCGTCCTTCCTCGGGATCTGCGGCGCGATCGCCATCAACGGGTACGACGGCTTCCTGTACTCGATCGGCTTCCTCGTCGCCTGGCTCGTCGCGCTGCTGCTCGTGGCCGAGCTCATGCGCAACACCGGCAAGTTCACGATGGCCGACGTGCTGTCGTTCCGCCTGAAGCAGCGCCCCGTGCGGATGGCTGCGGCCATCACGACCCTCGCGGTGTGCTTCTTCTATCTGCTGGCTCAGATGGCCGGCGCCGGCGGGCTCGTCTCCCTGCTGCTGGGCATCAGCGACACACTCGGACAGTCGATCGTCGTCGCCGTCGTCGGCCTCCTCATGATCGTCTACGTGCTCGTCGGCGGGATGAAGGGCACCACCTGGGTGCAGATCGTCAAGGCGTTCCTCCTCATCGGCGGCGCGCTGGTCATGACCATCTGGGTCCTGGCGATCCACGGCTTCAACCTCAACACGCTGCTCGGGGCCGCGGTCGATAATTCGGCGAACGGTGAGGCCATCCTCGGCCCCGGCCTGCAGTACGGCGCCAACCCGTGGGACTTCGTCTCGCTCGCCCTGGCGCTGGTGCTCGGAACGGCCGGCCTCCCGCACGTGCTGATGCGCTTCTACACGGTGCCCACCGCGAAGGAAGCACGCCGGTCGGTGGTGTGGGCGATCTGGCTGATCGGCCTCTTCTACCTGCTCACCCTGGTGCTCGGCTACGGTGCCGGCGCGCTGGTCGGAGCGGAGACGATCGCCGCGGCGCCCGGCGGGGTGAACTCGGCCGCACCGCTGCTCGCCCTGCAGCTGGGCGGGCCCATCCTCCTCGGCTTCATCTCGGCGGTTGCCTTCGCCACGATCCTCGCGGTTGTCGCAGGTCTCACGATCACGGCGGCGGCGTCGTTCGCGCACGACATCTACGCGAACGTCGTGAAGAAGGGCAACGTGCCGCCCGATGGTGAGGTGAAGGTCGCCCGTCGCACGGTGGTCGTGATCGGCGTCCTCGCCGTCCTCGGCGGCATCGGGGTGCAGGGGCAGAACGTCGCGTTCCTCGTGGCGCTCGCCTTCGCGGTGGCGGCGTCGGCGAACCTGCCGACGATCCTCTACTCGCTGTTCTGGCGCCGGTTCACCACGCGCGGCGCGGTGTGGAGCATGTACGGGGGGCTCGCTGCCGCGGTCATCCTCATCGTGCTGTCGCCGGTGTTCTGGGGCACGCCCACGAGCGTCTTCCGTGACACGGGCGTGGCGATCTGGCCGTTCAACAACCCGGGCATCGTGTCGATCCCGCTCGGGTTCTTCCTCGGCTGGCTCGGCACCATGACCTCGAAGAAGGGCAGCGAAGACCCGAAGAAGGCGGCGGAGATGGATGTGCGCTCCCTCACCGGCTTCGGGGCGGAGAAGGCCACCTCGCACTAGATCCTGCGAGGACCGAGGCCCCGGGGACGGCGTTCCCGGGGCCTCGGCTCGTGCCGGGGCGGCCTACGCGCCCGACTCCTGTTCGAGGCGGAGGAGGTACTCCTTCACCTCCGGATGCCCGCCGTACTCACCGATCGACCCGTCGGAGCGGACCACGCGGTGCACGGGCACGATGATCGAGAACGGGCTCGTGGCGCACGCCGTGCCGACCGCCCGTGCCGCGCCGGGGGAGCCGGCCCGGATCGCGACCTCGCCATAGGCCGCGGTCTCGCCGTACGGGATCTCGCAGACGGCCTGCAGGGCGGCGCGCCCGAACCCGCGGGTGAAGCCCCAGTCCAGCGGCACGTCGAAGTCGCGGCGCGCGCCGTCGAAGTACTCATCGAGCTGCCGGGCGACTCCGGCGGCAGCATCCCGGTCTTCCTCGGGCTGCGTACCGAGAAGGCGCACGAGGCTCTCACGCGCGGCGGCGAGATCGTCGTGCACGACGCGCAGGTTCGCCAGCCGCTCGTCGGCGAACGTGAGGAGCACGTCGCCGACGGGGGTGTCGTGAACGGCGGTGGTGTATCGGGTCATGCTGACATCCTGGCCGCGCACACCCGCGGTGCGGGCTGCGCGACGACGACCTGTGAGCGAATGGCGCCCGTGCCACCCCTGGGGAGGAAGGCCCGATGGCCCGGCGTGTCTGCGAATCGCCCGAAACCCGCGCGGGATGCGGCGTACCGGGGGTACCCGCGCCTACTGTGGCTCGTGTGTGGCGAGGTGAATATAACGCCGTGGTCGGCGAAGAGGACAGAGACGCCGCATCCGTGAACCCTGGAGACCTGGGTGTGGCGGAGCCCGGTGTGAGCGTACGGCACGTCGCCGACCCCGAACGGGATCGGCTGCGCGCGGAAGCGGCGACGCTGGGCGGACGCTCGACGCTGCTGCGCTTCGACGACGCCACCGACGCGGGCATCGACATCACCAAGGCCCACCCCGGCAGCCTGCCGCAGTTCATCACCGGCCGCTCGACGCTGCTGTCGAACCTCTTCCGCGACGAGGTCGCGCTGCGGTCGGCGCGTCTGGCCGCCGAGCGGATCACCGCGAAGAACGTCGAGCTGCGCACCGCGCGCGGCATCGAGCCGGTGCACCTGGCCGTCGGGCTCGCGGAGTGGAAGATCGGGGGAGTGACCTGGTCTGCGCCGGTCCTTCTCCGGCCGCTGGCCATCCGCCGGCACCACGGCGACTTCGAGCTCAAGCTCCACGGCACGTTCTTCATGAACCCCGAGCTGGCGCGCGCCTTCCGCGGCCACTTCGGCATTCCGCTCGATAGCACCGCCCTGGCGGGGCTCGCCTACGACCAGGGGGTCTTCAAGCCGCAGCCGGTCATCGACCACCTGCGCGCGCTGACCCGGCACCTCCCGACCTTCGTCGTGCACCCGCGTCTGGTGATCTCGTCGTTCGCCGACGTGGGTTCGGCGATGGCGCGCGACACCGTCGACCTCGACCACCTGGTGCTGAACGCACTCGCCGGACACCCGGACGACCGCGCCCGGCTGTCGGTGCGCCGGGCTGATCCGGTGGTGACGAGCGCGGATGAGCGCTCTCCCGCATCCGACACTCTTCTTCTGGACGCGGATGCCGAGCAGGAGGCCGTGCTCGCACGGATCGCCGCCGGGCACTCGCTCGCGGTGCACACGCTTCCCGGCACCGGCGGGACGCAGACCGTCATCAACGCGGTCGGGCAGCTCGTGCAGTCGGGCAAGCGCGTCCTCGTCGTGAGCGCGCGTCGCTCGACGCTCGAGGGGATCCGGCATCGCCTCGCGGGCATCGGACTCCCCGGTCTCGCGGTCTCGCCGACGCACCTCCGGCGTGACCTCATCCGTGCCATCGGGCGCAATGAGAAGGCCGAGCAGCCCAAGGTCGCCGAGATCGACGACGCGCTGGTGCGACTGCGCACCGTGCTGCGCGACTATCGCGGGGCGGTCACGGCGGAGCATCCCGCGCTCGGCGTCTCCGTGCTCGAGACCCTCGGTGCGCTCACCAAGATCGCCGGGCTCGCCCCCGCGCCCTCCACGAGCGCGCGGTTCGACCTCGCCACCCTGGAGCGGCTCGCAGGACGCCGCGCCGAGGCATCCGCGGCGCTCGCCGCAGCCGCGCGGCTCGGAGAGTTCCGTTTCGGCCCCGACGACTCGCCTTGGTACGGGGTGTCGTTCACCCGCACCGAGGATGCGCGCGCCGCGCACAAGCTCGCGGGCAAGCTGCATCGACAGGACGTGTCGGGGCTGCTCGAGCGCGGATACGAGCTCATCGCTCAGACGCGCATGCGCCCGTTCCACACGATCTCCGAACTCGGCCAGTACCTCCGGCTGCTGCGGGGCATCCGCGACTCGCTCGACCGGTTCAGCCCGACGGTGTTCGAGCGCCCGCTGCTCGAGCTCATCCAGGCGCACGCGCCGCGCCGTGACGCGCCCACGATGAGCGGCCCCAATCGGCGTCGGCTCAAGCGCCTGTCGAAGGAGTACGTGCGCCCGGGCGTGCACGTCCCCGACATGTACGAGGCGCTGGTGCGCATCCAGCAGCAGCGCACCGAGTGGCAGCGCGTCGTCGAGGCCGGCGTCACCCCCGAGGTTCCGCTCGGGCTCGCCGACGTCTCCGTCGCCTGGCAGCGCGTCGACGCGGAGCTGAGCGAACTGGACGCGATCCTCGGCCGCGACGGCTCGGAGCGACTCGCCTCCCTTCCCGTGCAGCGCCTGGTGCGGACCCTTGCCGGCCTCGCCGCCGAATCCGAATTCTTCGACAACCTCGTCGAGCGCGCCAAGCTGCGCTCCGAGCTCGCGCAGCTCGGCCTGGAGTCGCTTCTCGTTGAGCTGTCGGTGCGCCACGTCCCCGAGGATCGCGTCGGGCAGGAGCTCGAATTCGCGTGGTGGCAGTCGGCGCTGGAGCACTTCCTCCGCACCGACCGTGCCCTCCTCGGAGCCAACACCACGGTCGTCGACCGTCTGGAGCGCGACTTCCGTCTCGTCGATGAGGCCCATGCCGCGGCATCCGGGCCCCTCCTCGCCGCCCACCTCGCCAAGCAGTGGCGCATCGGGATCGTCGATGAGGCCGCTGAAGCCACGGCCCTGAAGGACGCGCTCAAGCGGGGACTCAACACCCCGCGCGAACTCGCCGATGCCGCCCCGACGCTGCTGAACACGCTCGCGCCGGTGTGGCTGGCATCCCCGTACGAAGTGCCGGAGATCCCCGACGAGCGGCCGTTCGACGTCGTCATCATCGCGGATGCTGCGGCCCTGTGCCTCGCGGAGGCCGTGCCCGCCATCCGCCGGGCACGTCAGGTCGTGCTGTTCGGCGACCCGGTCACGCAGAAGCCCACGGCCTTCCGTGTCAGCGCGACGCTCACCCCGGATGACGGCGAAGACGAGGTGCCGTTCGACAGCGTCTCGGTGTTCGAGCGGCTCGCGGAGCTTCTTCCGGTCGCGACCCTGACCCGCAGCTACCGCGCCGGCGGCGAAGACCTCGCCGAGCTTGTCAACGACGCGTTCTACGGCGGCGAGATCGTGTCGCTGCCGTGGGCGGGGTCGTACCTCGGCCGGGGCAGCCTGAGCGTGGACTACGTCGAAGGCGGAACCGGCGCCCCCGACCCCATCACCGGGGCCGTCGAGAGCCCCGACGCCGAGGTCGCGCGTGTCGTGACGCTCGTCGTCGAGCACGCCGTCAACCGCGGCGCCGAGTCGCTCATGGTCGTCACCGCCAGCGCCCGCCACGCCGAGCGCGTCCGTGCCGCCGTGGAGTCGGCGTTCGCCGGCCGATCGGATGTGGCCGACTTCGTCTCCCGCGACACCGCGGAGCCGTTCGCCGTGCTGACGCTGGAGGAATCGGTCGCCGAAAGCCGTGACCGCGTCATCTTCTCGCTCGGATTCGGTCTCACCAAGCACGGCCGGGTCCTCAGCGACTTCGGCGACCTGTCCACCCCCGACGGGGAGCGGCTGCTCACCGTGGGCATGACCCGCGCGCGCCGGTCGATGGTCATCGTCTCCTCCATCCGCCCATCGGCCTTCGACGACGGCCGGCTCGAGCACGGCGCGGCCACGCTGATGAGCATCCTCGGCGGCCTCGCCGCCCGCGGGCGCGACGCGCGACTCGAGGACCTCGCCGACCCGCTCACCCTGGCCCTGGCCCGGGAATTGCGGCGCCTTGGCCTCGCGGTCGACGTGCACTACCGCGGTCTTCTGCCCCTCGTCGCCCAGCACGGCGGCAAGGCGGTCGTGGCCGAATCCGACCCGGAGACCGCCGCTGATTCCCTGCGCGAGACCCTGCGCCTCCGCCCGCAGACGCTGCGGCGCCTGGGGTGGCACTACGTCCGCGTGCACGCCTTCGACCTGTACAGCGACCCGGCGTCGGTCGCCGCTCGCATCGCCGCGCTCCTCGGGGTGCAGCCGGACGGGCCGACCGCCGACGCGGCGACGCAGCCCATCGATGTCCCCGACTGACCGCCAGCGGATCGAACGCGTCCCCGGCGCGCGCCGGGCGAAGCTGACACCAGCGCCCGGCACCGCACCCGAGCCGGTGCCCGCGGACGAGCCGGCTGAGGAATCCGCGGAGGTCGCGGGCGCAGCATCCACGGTTCCGGTGCGCGGACCCAATGACGAGCAACTTCGGCGGGACGTCCCCCCGCATTACTGAGGCGGGCGTGCGGCGGGCGGGCGGGCGTGCGTGCGGGCGGGCGTGCGTGCGGGCGTGGCGTGCTCACCCCGGGCGGGTGGGTAGGCGTGCGTGCGTGCACTTGCGGAGGAGATGTGCAGTGCGGAGGGCCGTATTGCCTTGAACCGTCCTCCGTAAGTGACTTCTCCTCCCGAGCCGCTCGGGGCGCGGTGGTCGCTGCGGGCGAGTTGCCGACCGAAGCGGTCCGGGCGGGCAGCTGGGGAGGAGATGTGCAGTGCGGAGGGCCGTATTGCCCTGAAACGTCCTCCCTAAGTGACTTCTCCTCCCGAAGTGCTCGGGCGTGGCGGTCGCTGCGGGCGACGTCGCCGACCGAAGCGGCCCGGGCGGGCGGCTGGGGAGGAGATGTGCAGTGCGGAGGGTCGTAAAGCCCTGGAGCATCCTCCCGAAGCGCCATCTCCTCCCGAACCGCTCGGGCATGGGGTGGCTGCTGCGGGCGAGTTGCCGACCGAAGCGGCCCGGGCGGGCAGCTGGGGAGGAGATGTGCAGTGCGGAGGGTCGTAAAGCCCTGAACCGTCCTCCGAAGCGCCATCTCCTCCCGAACCGCTCGGGGTGGAGGGAAGGCTCAGCGGGCCGTGGCGCCCGACCGCTGCGTCTCGAGCAGGTCGCGGATCTGGACGAGAAGCTCCTGCTCAGTGGGAAGCTTCGGCTCGTCGGCCGCTTCGCTGATGCCGGCGCGCGCGGCGGCGCGCTCCTTGATGCGGTTCATCGGGTAGACGAACACGAAGTAGACGACCGCAGCGACCGCGAAGAAGCTGATGACGGCGCTGAGGAGCGAACCGAGTGGGAAGGTGACTTCCTGGCCGTAGATGCCTGTGAAGGTCGGACCGAACTGGCCCGCCGCATCCGCTTGATAGAACAGCGCCACCAGGGGATTGATGATCGAGGTGACGACGGCGTTGACGATGGCGGTGAACGCGCTACCAATGACGACGGCGACGGCCAGGTCGACGACGTTTCCGCGGAGAATGAACTCCTTGAATCCTCTGATCATGGGCTTCTCCTTTTCCGGGGGGAGTGTCATGAGTCAGACGAGGCCGAGGCGGCCGGGCTGCTCTTGCCCGACGATGCCGATGAGGAGGACGCTGCGCTACCACTTGCGCTTTCGGAACTGCTGGAGGTGGAGCTGTCGGAGCTCTTCTTCTCGGCCGCGCGCGAATCGGTGCGGTAGAAGCCGGAGCCGTTGAAGGTGACGCCGATCGACCCGTACTCCTTGCGCAATGCACCTCCGCACTCCGGGCACACGCTCAAGGTGGGCTCGGCGAAGGACTGCACCGCGTCGAAGCGGTGGCCGCATTGTTTGCAGGCATACGCGTAGGTGGGCATGGGGCTCCTAGAGTTCAGCGGGACGCGGGGGAGAAGGTGAGGGTGCGGGTCGGCGTCACGATGCCGGTGACCGGCTGGTCGTGCACGTCGCGCGGGACGTCGTCGAGGAGTTCCGAATCGAAGACCACCGCGTACACGGGCGGGCAGTTCTCCATCGAGCCGATCGTCTTGTCGAAGTAGCCACGGCCCCAGCCCAGCCGCATCCCGGTGCGGTCGACGGCCGCCGCGGGGATGACCAGCAGATCGACGTCGTTGACGGCGATCGGGCCGAGCACCTCGCCGACCGGCTCGGGCATCCCGAGCAGTCCGTCGGTGATGTCACCGCCCGGGACAGCGACCGCCCAGTCGAGGAGACCGTCGGCACGGGTGATCGGAAGGAGCACGCGGATGCCGCGGCGCACGGCCGCGTCGACGAACCCGCGGGTGCCGGGTTCGGTCGGAGTCGACAGGAAGCACGACACCGACCGGGCGCCGACCCGCGCGACGAGGTCATCCAGCTGCGCGCGGATGCCCTCCGCGGCGTGCTCGCGGGCGGCATCGGACATCATCTGCCGTCGCTCGCGCAGGTCGGCGCGCAGTGCGCGCTTGGCCTGCTCGATGGTGTCCGACATGCTGTCGATTCTAGGCGGGCGCCGGAGTGCCGCCGGCGAAGGGCCGGCCTACAGGCGGGAGGTGGATGCTTCACGCGTTGTTCACACGCATCCCGCTAACCTGTGTTCATGTCGCATAAGCCCTTCAAGGCCGTCATCCCCGCCGCCGGACTCGGCACGCGCTTCCTTCCCGCCACAAAGGCGATGCCGAAGGAGATGCTGCCGGTCGTGGACAAGCCAGCCATCCAGTACGTCGTCGAAGAGGCCGTCGCTGCGGGTATCGACGACGTGCTCATCATCCTCGGCCGCAACAAGAACAACATCGCGAACCACTTCGACGCGATGCCCGAGCTGGAGCAGAAGCTCCGGGCGAAGGGCGACGAGGACAAACTCGCCAAGGTGGAGCACTCCTCCGACCTGGCCGATATCCACATGGTGCGCCAGGGGGAACCGAAGGGGCTCGGTCACGCGGTGCTGCGCGCCAAGGCCCACGTCGGCGACCACCCCTTCGCGGTGCTGCTCGGCGATGACCTCATCGACGAGCGCGACGCGCTCCTGTCGAAGATGCTCGAGGAGTACGACGGCCGAGGCGCCACCGTCATCGCCCTCATGGAGGTGGACCCCGCATCCATCCACATGTACGGGGTGGCAGCCGTCGAGCCGACCGACGAAGACGATGTCGTGAAGGTCACCCAGCTCGTGGAGAAGCCCGCGGCCGAGGATGCGCCGTCGAATCTCGCGATCATCGGACGGTACGTCCTCGGTCCTGACGTCTTCGAGATCCTTGAGCACACCGAGCCGGGCAAGGGCGG
The DNA here is from genome assembly GCF_058310455.1 of Microbacterium sp. Z10_103. NCBI lineage: Bacteria > Bacillati > Actinomycetota > Actinomycetes > Micrococcales > Microbacteriaceae > Microbacterium > Microbacterium sp. Z10_103. Next base: position 1,941,290 of record NZ_JBZEGK010000001.1, on the reverse strand, counting down.
CGAGATCCAGCTCACCGACGCGCTGCAGGAACTCGCCCAGGGTGCGGGCGACGGGGGCGGGGTCTACGGCGTGATCTTCCGCGGTCGCCGGTACGACACCGGAGATAAGGTGGACTACATCAAGGCCATCGTGCAGCTGGCGGCGGACCGCGAAGACCTGGGTCCGGAGCTGCGTCCCTGGTTCAAGGAGTTCGCGGCGGGTCTTTGACGCTGCTAGATCGAGGGAGTGGGATGGACCTGTCGATCCCGCGACGACACGGGCCGATCTCCATTCGGCTCGTGCGCCCCCGCGACGCCCGAGCGCTTCAGAACGAGCTCCTGTCGAATCGCGGATGGCTTCGGCCGTGGGAGGCGACGAGCCCGGACGGACCCGTGTCGTTCGACATGCGGCTCGGCATCCGCCGGCTTCTGCAGCAGCACCGCGACGGCGCGGGCGTTCCCTTCGTCATGGAGTACGACGGGGAAGTAGCCGGCCAGCTCAACGTGTGGGGCATCGCGCGTGGGTCGCTGGCGTCGGCGACGATCGGATACTGGGTCAGCGAACGGTTCGCTGGACGCGGGATCACCCCGACGTCGGTGGCGCTCGCCACGGACGTGTGCTTCGACGAACTGCGCTTGCACCGCATGGAGATCTGCATCCGCCCCGAAAACGTGGCGAGCCTCCGCGTGGTGGAGAAGCTCGGGTTCCGGTACGAGGGACTCCGGCGCCGCTACATCCACATCAACGGCGACTGGCGCGACCACTACGCCTTTGCGCTGGTGCGCGAAGAGGTTCCCGACGGGGTGCTGGCGCGCTGGGTGAGCGGGCGGGTCCCGCCGGATGCGGCGACCGTGCCGCCGTCCGACCGACTCCCGGCCTGAAACCCGGGCTCATCTCTGGGGCGACGATCGGGTGCGGTTCCGCCGCGGTTTTCCTCGACCTGACGGGCCGCGATGCATCCGCACTGTGCGACGACACGCGCGCGCGGTGCGCGGGGAAAAACGGCCCGGTCGCATACCGTTAGGCGCATGGGCGGGCAGGTGTTGGGCGGTGGCGTGATCGTCGCCGTCGCCGTCGCGCTCTGGCTCGTGTATTTGCTGCCCTCCTGGGCCAGCCGCTACCAGTACACCTCATCCGAGCGTAACGCCGTTCGCCTGAATCAGGCGCTGCGGGTGCTCGCCGAGACCAGTGAGACTCCCCGCGAGGTGAGGCTCGAGCTGAACGCACGCACCGCCCTCGCCCAGCAACGTCTCGCCCGCCGCGCTCAGGCCGAGCGGGAACAGGCGGACCTCGCCGTGGCACGAGCCGCCCTGGAGGCTGCCAAGGAGGAGAGCGCCACCGAGCGCGAGCTCGCCCGTGCCGCCCAGGCCGAAGCCGTCGCCGCGGCACGCGCTGAGCGCGCAGCCGTGCGCGAGCGCCCGGCCCTCCGCCGCGCACGTGCACGACGACGGATGCGGTTGACCACCACCGTCCTCGCCGTTGCCGCACTCGCCGCCGCCGGCGTCGGGGTGTGGCAGTTCCTGTCCGCCGCGACCTCCGTGCTGCTGTGGGCCGGCGGCGGAATGTTCCTGCTGTCTGCCGTGGTGCTTATCCGGATGTCCCGCGTCGCCTCGCGCGGAGCGGTTCGCGAGAGGCCCGTCGCCGCGACCGAGCGCGTCGCGCCCGCCATGCCCGACCTTGCTGTCGGTCGCCCGCGGTCCGCGGCGTGGACGCCGCGGGAGCTGCCGAAGCCGCTCGCCTCGTCCAGCGGCTCACGCGCGGCAGCCGTGCTCGACGCCCAGGAGGCCCGCGAAGCCCTCCGGGTCGCCGCGCGGGAAGAGGCGATCCGCGATCTGGCCCAGCAGAATCAGCCGCCGTCGATCGACGAGGCACGCGTCGCCCGTGCGTCGGAGTTCACCCGCATGGGCTACGTCGACGATGCCGAGATCGAGGCGCACGTGCGCGACCTGCTCACGCGTCGCGCCGTCGGCCAGTAGCCCTCGCGCGGAGCTGCCGAGCGGCGCGGGGAGCCTCTGCCGCCGTGATAATGTAGCGGAGGTTCAGGGGCCTGTGGCGCAGCTGGTAGCGCACCTCGTTCGCATCGAGGGGGTCAGGGGTTCGAGTCCCCTCAGGTCCACCCATTGTGATGTCTCGCGACATGCGTCTCATATGTCGCGAGACAGCTGTCACTTAACAAGAGCCCGGCCATCGGCCGGGCTCTTGTTGTTCGTGCACGCGAGCCGCACGCCCCGCGACCCGGGGACCGCCGCGTCTCGGCCTCCCGGCGCACGACGATCCGGGGCCGCGGCCGGACTCCCATCACGGCATCGCAGCATCCCGTATTCGGCGTCGGATCTCGCTCGGGCGGCCTGGCCGGAGGAGAAGCCTCGGCTAGAGCAGGGACTTCTCGTAGACCCGGAGAACGCTCGGGGTGGCGAGCAGAGCGCCGAGCGTGGCGTGGTGCGCGGCGAGCTCGTCGTCGCGTATGTGCTCGTAACCCAGTCGCCGGTACCAGCGGTCAAGCTCGGCCTTCGATGCGTTGCTGCCGTCGAGCGGAGTGAGGACCTCGATCTGCATGGCGCTCGCTGCAGCGTCGCGGGCGAGGTCTTCGGCCGCATCGACCAGCCCCCGCCCGATCCCGGCCCCTCGGACACCGGAGTCGACGGCGAGCATGCCGAGCCAGCCAACCCCGTCGGCGACGGCCGTCCGAACGACACCGACGAGTCGCTCGTCTGCGTATGCGGCGAGGATCTCCCCGGCGCCCACGGCTGCCGCGATCTCGTCGTGATCGGTGCGAGGCGTGCCGGGGTGCCACATCCCGACTTCTGCGGCCGCGTAGACGTCGTTGGTCAGTGCTGTGACGAGGTGCACCAGGTCGCTGTCGGCAGCGGCCGTCGGAGGCAGCAGGCGAATCGAACGTGCGGGAGTCACAGCGACTCTTTCCCGGTGAGGCTCAGCGGAATACCGGTGAACCGCGTTCGCGGATCGACGTTGAGCGCATCGGTCCGTCTCGTGAACAGGATCTCATCCGATGTGTTGGTCATGGTCAACGTGTGTGTTTCCCGTCTGAAGAGATGTCGGCGCGGGCGCGAGGATCTGCCCTCGCCCGCGCCGCCCCTCGGCCCGGGGCGACGGTCACGGTAACACCCCGACCGTCTGGAGCATCCGTCGTTATCCCCAGGCTTCGCCTTCACCTCTCGGCTGAGAGGGCGACCTCTGTGCCGTCGGCACGCCGGTGATCGGCTCGTCGCGATTCGGTTCTCGGGACCGCCCGCGCGTCATCACGGGTGACCGGGCGAGCGCGCCGGCGCGATCCGCTGCCCGGTGACCACCGCGATCGCCGCGACCACGAGGTGCATGAGCATCAGGGCGAGCACGCCGAGCACGCTGGTGCCCGGGATGAAACCGCCGACGAGCAGCAGCACGTCGGGGATGAACGACACGAGCACGAGCACCGGCACGAGGACCCGCAGGAGCCGCGCGGATCGGCGCACGCAACGGACGACCAGCACCCACCCCGCGATACCGGCGAGCACGCCGGCGATGCCGAAGGCGAGGTAGGGCCCCGGTTGCAGGGGCGCGAACGTGCTGTCGGCGCCCAGCGCGAGGGCGCCCAACGCCACGGCGGTGAGGGCGATCGCCGTCGCGACGACCGCGGCGAAGACCAGGAGTGCCGCCGTGGCGGCCCGGGGGCGGATGAGCTCGGTGGACATGATGCTCCGATCGTCGGTGGATGACTGTGACGCTACGGTCGCGGCTCGGTGCCCACATCTGCCGGACGATGTAACCCCGCTACCTCCGGGGGGAGTACCGGTTTCGCGCCGTGTGCCGTCGCCGGGGCTGTAGCGTCGCCGCCATGACCCTTCTCACCACCGACGCCGTCACCCAGTACGCCGTGCTCGATGCGCTCCTGGCGGGCGCCTACACCTCCGGACTCCCCGCCACCGATGCTCGCCGGCTGGGGGACTTCGGCATCGGATGCTGCGATGGGCTCGCCGGCGAAGTGATCCTGGTCGACGGCGACCTCCTCGAATGCACCGATGAGGCGGCGCCCCGCGAGATGGCCGACGACGAGTCGCTGCCTTTCCTCGACGTGTGCACGTTTCCGGATGTCGCGGCTGAGACGGTCGGAGCCCTCGACCTGGCCGCCTTGACGGCTGCGGTCGAGGAACGCCTGGTCAGTCGGAACCTGTTCCACGCCGTCCGGGTGGACGGGGTGGTGGCGACCGTCCGCATCCGCGTGCCGCGTCGCCGGGAGGCGCCTTTCCGGTCGCTCGCCGACGTTACGCGCGACCAGGTCGAGACGGTGCTCGAGGAGCGCACCGGAACGCTCGTGGGGTTCTGGGCGCCGGAGATCTATCAAGGGATCGCCGTGGCTGGGCTGCACCTCCACTTCATCGCGGCCGACCGGCTCTCCGGCGGGCACGTGCTCGAGGTCACGGTCGCGACAGGGGAGCTGCGCCTCGCCGCGTATCCGCGCTTCGATCTGCGCCTCCCCACCGACGAGGTCTTCCTGCGCACTCCGCTCACCCACGGCGACGATCACCGCATCGTGGCCATGGAGGGCGGCGTCTCCCACTGACCCCGCTTTTCGTCGCTGCGGGGGCCCTTCGTCTCGTCGCTGCGCTCCTCGCTCAGGGTCCGGTGCTTTCGGACGCTGAGCGAGCGCAGCGAGACGGAGCGTCGACCCCGAACGGTACCGTGGGGGCCCTTCGTCTCGTCGCTGAGCGAGCGGAGCGAGACGAAGCGTCAGGGTGCGGGCCCAGCGGCGCGGCCGGTCGCCTCCCGGACGCTGAGCGAGCGGAGCGAGACGAAGCGTCGGCCCCGGACGGTACCGTGGGGGCCCTTCGTCTCGTCGCTGCGCTCCTCGCTCAGGGTCCGGTGTCCCCGGGCGCTGAGCGAGCGCAGCGAGACGAAGCGTCGGTGGCGGCCGGTGCGGGATCGCGGAATTCCCGCAAGGCGCGCCCGCGTGGGGGACCCCTGTGCTTGACTCCAAGCGGGCCGTTCCTTCGGGCGCCGCTCAGCACACATCGCCTCATCCACCCCCCGGAGAGTCCATGACCGTGGCATCACCCCGTCCATCCACCCCTCCGCTGCGTGTCGGGGTCGTCGGCCTCGGCTGGGCCGGTCAGCAGCACATCGCGGCGTACACCGCGCATCCCGATGTCGAGCTGGTCGGTATCGCGGGCCTGGAAGAGAACGCGCGCCGCGAGCTGGCCGAGCAGTTCGACGTCGAGGTCGCGGTCGCCGATTGGCGAGAGCTGCTCGACAGCACGCCGCTGGATGCGGTGAGTGTCGCGGTGCCGACGTTCCTGCACGCCCCGGTCGCGGTAGCGGCTCTGGAGCGCGGCATCCACGTGCTTTCGGAGAAGCCGATCGCCCGCAGCGCCTCGGAAGCCGCCCAGATGGTGGCGGCCGCCCGCTCGGCGGGGCGCGTGCTGCAGGTCGCGTTCAATCACCGTCTGCGCGGCGATGTCCGCACGCTCGCGAGCGAGATCTCCTCCGGCGCGCTGGGGCGCATCTACCACGTGCGTGCGGCGTGGCTGCGACGCGCGGGCATCCCCACTCTGGGCAGCTGGTTCACGAGCAAGGAGCTTGCCGGCGGCGGTCCGCTCGTCGACATCGGAGTGCACATGATCGACTCGGTGCTCGACCTCATGGGCGAGCCGCGAGTGCTCTCGGCCTCCGCGGTGGTGCACGCCGAATTCGGCCCGCGCGGTCTCGGCGGCCCGGATGCGGCGCTCGGCGGCAAGCAGTTCACCGGCTCGGCGTTCGACGTCGAGGACTTCGCGACGGTTCTGCTGCGCCTGGAAGGCGGTGCGTCCGTCACGCTCGACACGAGCTGGGCCTCGTATCGCCCGAGCGGCGACGAGTTCGGCTTCACCCTCTACGGCACCGAGGGCGGCGCCGAACTGCGCGTGGTGGACTACGCCCCGGCGACGGATGTCGCCCTCTACTCCGGCACCGCCGATGCGGTGGCCGATCGCGTGCTCCCCGGTGGCGAGCCGGCCGGACACCAGGGCGTCGTGGACGAATTCATCCGCACCGTCCGACACCCCGAGGAGTGGGCGGCGAACGACGGCAGTGTGGCCGCACGCCGCGCCGCGATCATCGACGCCTGCTACCGGTCGGCGGAGGAAGGGCGGGAAGTCGCCGTGGAGCAGATCGAGATCGGAGCGATGAAATGAGCGCGATTCGCGTCCTCGTCTGGAACGAGGGAGAGCACGAGCTGCACGACGCCGCTGTGCAGGAGATCTACCCGGACGGCATTCACGGGGCGATCGCGGAGGGCCTCCGCGACCTGTTGGGGAGCGACGTCGAGGTGCGCACGGCCACGCTGCGCGATCCGGAGCACGGCCTGTCGGAGGAGGCGCTCGCCGCGACCGACGTGCTCCTGTGGTGGGGGCACATCGCCCACGACCAGGTCGACGACACGGTCGTGGACCGCGTCCACCAGCACGTGCTGTCGGGTATGGGCCTGCTGGTTCTGCACTCGGGCCATTTCTCGAAGATCTTCATCCGCCTCATGGGCACGACGTGTTCGCTGGCGTGGCGGAACGACGGTGAGCGCGAACTCGTCTGGACCGTGGCCCCGGGTCATCCGATCACCGACGGGGTGGAGCATCCCATCACCATCGACCGGCAGGAGATGTACGGCGAGTTCTTCGACGTGCCCCAGCCGGACGAGCAGATCTTCGTCTCGTCGTTCGCCGGTGGCGAGGTGTTCCGCTCCGGCCTCACCTACCGGCGAGGGCGCGGACGCGTCTTCTACTTCTCACCGGGCGACCAGGAGTACCCCGTCTACCACCACCCGCAGATCCGGCGCGTGCTCGCGAACGCCGTGAGGTGGGCGCACCCGGGGGATGCCCCGCGGGTGCTGCCCACCGTCACCAACCCCGCGCGTACGCACGGGTGAGGCGGCTCAGCCGACGAGCGCAGTCCGGGATGCTCCGGCGCTGAGCCGCTCGGCGGCGAGTCCTTCTGCGGCCATCAGCGGGGTCACACCCCGGGTTTCGGCCTCGTCGAAGATGCGCCGCGTGGTGTCGCCGATCGCGGCGACGCGCGCCATGATCTGCGCGCGGTCGCCGAGTCCCTTGTCGGCGGCGTCGAGGTAGATCACTCCGCCGGCGTTGGCGACGAAGTCCGGGGCGTAGAGGATGCCGCGGGCCGCCAGGCGCTCTGCTCCGCTGCGGTCGGCGAGGGGGTTGTTCGCCGGGCCGCACACCGCGCGCGCGTCGAGCGCGTCGATGACCTCGTCGGTGAGGAGGCCGCCGATCCCGGCGGGAACGAACACGTCGGCGGTCACGAGGTGCTCGTCGCCGGGTGCGACCCAGGTCGCGCCGAGGTCGGCGGCGAGGTGGCGCTTGGCGGGGTTCACGTCGGTGACGTGCAGCACGGCGCCCTCGGCGGCCAGCCGGACGGCGAGGCGGCTTCCGACCTGTCCCAGCCCGGAGATGGTGATGTGGCGACCGGCCACGTCGCCCGAACCCGCGACACGCTCGAGGGTCGCACGCAACGCCTCGTACACGCCCACGCTCGTCGGACCGGCCGGCTCGCCCGAGCCCCCGGAGGCATCCGGCAGACCGACGACGGACGCGGTCCGTTCGCGGACGACGAGCATGTCTTCGGCCGTCGATCCGACGTCCTCTGCGGTGCGGTAGAGCCCGCCGAGTGACTCGACCGCGTCGCCGAGGTCGAGGAACGCCGCGCGGCGGCGCTCGGGGTCGAGGACCGTTCCCTCGGTCAGGCCGATGACGGCCTTGCCGCCGCCGGCGTCGAGTCCGGCCGCGGCGTTCTTCAGGGTCATCGCGGCCGACAGGCGAAGCACGTCGCCGAGAGCGGCGCTCCAGTGCGGATACGTCCAGACGCGGGCGCCGCCGAGAGCGGGGCCCAGCGCGGAGGAGTGCAGGGCGACGGCGAGGAACAGGCCGCTGCGTTCGCCGGTCCTCACCTCCACGCGTTCGTGGGTGAATTCGGGCAGGGGCAGGGCAGGAGTCATCGTCGATCCTCTTCCGGCGGGCTTCGTGGGCCTGGGGTTTCGGATGTCACGGGTGTGCGGCATCCGGAAACCATTGTGCCCGGGGACTCCACCGAACGGGAGGGGGGCGACGGCGGCTACGCTTCCGTCATGGCTGACGAATACCTGCACGGCCACCACTCCAGCGTCGTGAGCTCGCACGCCCGGCGTACGGCGGAGAACTCCGTCGCCTACCTTCTTCCCTCCCTCCGCGCCGGCATGTCGCTCCTGGATGTCGGGTGCGGACCGGGAACGATCACGGTGGATCTGGCCGAGAAGGTGGCTCCCGGGCGTGTGGTCGGCGTGGATTCCTCCGCGCTCGCGTTGCAGCTGGCGCGCACGGTCGCGCAGCAGCGTGGGGTCGGTGTGTCCTTCACGACCGGTGACGCCTACGCCCTGGCGGCCGGTCGCGGCGAATTCGATGTGGTCCACGCCCATCAGCTGCTGCACCACCTCGCGCGTCCGGTCGACGCCATCCGTGAGTTCGCGCGGGTGGGGGCGGGCGGGATCGTGGCGCTTCGCGAAGTGGACTACGGCGCGATCACGTGGTTCCCCGAGTCGCCGGTGCTGGCGGAGTGGTTGGACCTCTACCTCCGGCTCGGACGCGCGCTGGGCGGCGAGCCCTCCGCGGGGCGGCGACTCCTGTCGTGGGCGCGCGAGGCGGACCTGCGCGACATCGTTCCCAGCGCATCCCTCTGGCTCTACGCCACGCCCGAAGACCGCTCGTGGTTCGCGGACTCGTGGGCTCAGCGCGCGACGGAGTCGGACTTCGCCGAGCATGCCCTCGATCGCGGGCTCGCCGACCGCGACGCCCTGCAGCGGATCGCCGACGGCTGGCGTGAGTGGGCAGCGGCGCCGGACGGATGGCTCGTCATGCCGCACGGCGAGATCCTCGCGCGCGCGGCGGCCTGAAGGGTACGGCTGCGACGCGCGCCTAGGGTGGGACGCATGAGTGTGGACCTCCCCGCCCGCAGCCGTCTGGTCGCCGAGCGTCTGGCGGAGGAGGGGATCGCCGGGAAGATCGTCGTGCTGCCCGATGCGGCATCCACCGCTGCCCTGGCGGCCGCTGCCCTCGGGGTGGACGTGGGGGCGATCGCCAACAGCCTGGTGTTCATGAGCGACGGCGAGCCGTTGCTCGTGATGACCAGCGGGGCGCACCGTGTCGACACGGCGGCGCTTGCCGCGCGTCTCGGGCGCGGGCCTATCCGCCGGGCGAGCCCGGAGCAGGTGCGCGAAGCGACCGGGCAGCCCATCGGCGGCGTCGCGCCCACCGGGCACCCCGCCCCGCTGACGACGGTGGTGGATGAGGCGCTCGCGGCGTATCCGGAGCTGTGGGCGGCCGGCGGCACGCCGCACACCGTGTTCCCGCTGACCTTCGATGAGCTCGTCCGCCTCACCGGCGGCGTCGTGGGAAAGGTGGACTGACCTCAGACGCGGACGGGCGCCGCCGCTCAGGACCTCGTCGTGGAAGGCACGGGGAAACGGAGCGTCGCGGCCACGGGCGAGCCGTCGGTGAGCTCTTCCCGCGGTACGGCGAGCACCGATCCGCCCGTGCGCAGGACGTCCGCCGCGAGGTCGAGAAGGAGGAACATCCCCTCGCCCGCGTGCACGCGACCGAATTCATCCACGGTGCCCGAGCGCTCGGCATCCTGATCGAGGCGGAGCTCATCGATCGCGGCTGCCGCGGCGGCCGCCGCCACTTGCGACACGCGGGAGGTCGCCAGCTCCTGCGCGCGAAGCGTGCCGAACCGCTCCTTCCACGCGGAGACCTGGTGTGCGTGGCGCATGCTCAGCACCTCGCGCGCGCGGTCTTCGATCTCGGAGTCGGTGAGCGACTCGGGGTGCGCGGTGATCTCCTCGTCGAGCAAGAGCGCGAAGGTGTTCTGCGCGCGATAGGCCGGCCGGAACTCGTCGGTCGCGGCCAGGATCAAGGGGACGCCACGGCGGATGACCGCAGCCACCGCCTGGTCCACGGCGCGGCAGAACCGCTCCCGCTCGGGTCGGTCGCCGTCGGACCCCCGGGCGGGGTCCCGGTCCATCCGCCCGTCGTTGGAGGCATGCTCCAGCATCAGCTGGTGGTCATCGGGCAGGGTCAGCGGGTGCTCGATGAGCCCGGGCGCCGCTGTCACTTCCGTGAGACGCGCGAGTCCGCGGGAGAGCTGCAGGACGAACGCCGACGAGCTGTCCGAGCACGCGCGCAGCAGCATCCGTACGTCGAAACGATCACCGACGACGACCTCGTCGGTGACCTCGAACGGCAGCTGATACCACTCGGCGGTGTCGGGAGTGGCGAGGACGAGCATCGCTTGAGACTGCGAACCCCAGACGTCGTCGTCCTGGAGAAGGCCGCGCAGCCGTTCGACGGTGGCGGCGCGCTCGCCGCGGGGGAGGTCGAGCTCATCGAGGCGTCGCGCGGCCTCGTCGATCGCGTCGCGCAGGGCGATGCGGGCGCGCTCGTGGTCGGCGGGGACGGGGGAGGAGCCGACCACCAGGCTGACGCTGCCCGGGTGACGCGCCTCGATCAGAGCCAGCAGTTGGGGGTTGTCGGGGAGATCACGAGGGAACATGCCCCGACCCTAGGGCTGCCGGCGCCATCCGGCTAGACCTTGCGGCGGCCCCGCGGACCCCGGGGTTCCGCTCACGGGCGGGCGAGCGCCTCGAGACATGTCACGGCGGCGGCTGCCGACCACGCCTGCGGGCGGCACGCGGCCGGGTAGGGCGTGGGAACGGAGATGGCGGATGCCGGGTCACCCGAGTGCAGCTCGGGCACGCGGTATCCGAAGCCCTCGGCCGCGGCCAGCAGCTCCTGCACCACGGCGCGGGCGGCATCGTCGAGGCCGGCGCGCAGCATCCCGTGCACCGCGATGGCGGTGTCGTGGACCCACACGCTGCCTCCGTGGTACGACAGCGGCCAGAACCCCGCGGCCTGTGTCGACATCGTGCGGATGCCGTACCCGCTCGACATCGTCGGCCCGCGGAGGAGACCGGCGATGTGCGCCTCATCCGCCGGCTCCAGGATGCCGGTTCCCAGGAGGTGCCCGATGTTGCTGGTGAGGGTGTCGACGGCGTTCTTGTCGCGATCCAACGCGACGGCCGGGTAGCGTCCCTCGGGCGTGTCCACCCAGAAGGCCGCTCCGAATTGCGCCTTGAGCGCGGCGGCCCACGCGCGGAGCCCTTCGGCATCGTCGGTGTCGTCGCCGAACGCCTCGAGGAGCGCCGCCCCGCCCAGCGCCGCTTCGTACGCGTACCCCTGCACTTCGCAGAGCGCGATGGGACCGGCCGCGAGCGTGCCGTCCCGCCACTGGATCGAGTCGCCGGAGTCCTTCCAGCCCTGATTGGCCAGCCCCGTGCCGAGGCGATCGATGTAGTCGAGGAACCCGTCACCGTCGCTGTCGCCGTACTCGAGGATCCACCGCAGGGCACGGCGGAGGGCGGGGATCAGCTCGCGGACCTCCGCCTCCGGCATCCCGGCTCGCCACGCATCCGCGAGGAGGCACACCCACAACGGCGTCGAGTCGACACTGCCGTAGTAGCGCGGGGGGAGGACGATCCCTTCGCCGGGGAGTTCGATCGCGGACGAGCGCAGCTCGTGGAGGATCTTCCCCGGCTCCTGGGCGGTCGCCGGGTCGTCGTCGGTGCCCTGCAGGCGTGCCAGGACGCGGAGAGTGGATGCGGCGATGCCGCGGTCCAGCGGAAGCCCCAGCCGCGCGGCCCACAGCGAATCGCGGCCGAACAGGGTGAAGAACCAGGGGGCTCCGGCGGCGAAGAAGTCGTCGTCCGGCGCATCCGGCAGCGCCAGCCGGAGGGCGTCGAGGTCGCCGAGGGCGACCTCGAGCCACCGCGCCAGCCGCGGATCGGCCGACGCCGCCGAGGACCCCGCCGCCGACGCCGACGCCGCCGCGTCCCACCGCACCGGGGTGCGGGCCGCCTGCACGACGAGGGACTCGTCGTGCAGCTCCAGCGACCACTCCACCGCCGCCGAGCCGCGCGCGGGGACATCCATCGGCCACGTGATCACGAGTGCATCGCCCTCGGCGTCCACCCGCGCGCCCGGCGCCGCGAGCTCGAACGAGGCGGCGCCGGCTGACGCCACGACCCCCGCCTCGGTCATCCGGAACGACCGAGGCCGCGGAGCATCCCGACCCGACTTGACCTCGTGCAGCAGCGCGAAGTCGGGGACGACCCGCAAGGTCAGTGTCGTCGACACGGATTCCGGAAGGTGCGAGCGGACCGTCAGCGTCTCGGACACGCGACCGCCGTCGACACGGCGGTCGCGCTCCAGCCGCACCTTGGGGTCGGGCTCCGCGTCATCCAGGCCGCGGATCAGGCCACCGAAGACGATCCGCGACGGGCCGTCGGGAGCGGCCGAGATCCACTCGATCGCCGATCCGCCGCACGACAGCTCCAGCGCGCGCACGTGCCGGACGTCGCCGTGGTAGATCCCGTCGATCGCGGCGGCGCCGGCGTCGCCGCCGGCGCGCGACCACACCTGGGTGGGTGCGCGCAGGGCGATCACGGCATCGGAAAGCAGGGGCTGCAACGGCTGCGGCAGCCCCTCGGTGTCGCGGGTCATTCCTTGACGGCTCCTTCGCTGGCGTTCATGATGCGGCGCTGGAAGATGAAGAACATCACGGCGACGGGGATCGTCATGATGGCAGCGGCCGCGAGTTTGATCGGGTACTGGCTGCCCTGGCTGAGCTGACCGCTGGCCAGGGACGCGACGCCCTTGGTCAGGGTGGTGAGCTCGGGGGACTGGGTCGAGACGACGAAGTGGCTCAGCTCGTTCCACGACCCCTGGAACGAGAGGATCACGATGGTGATGAGCGCGGGGCGGGCCATCGGCAGCACCACCGACCAGAAGATCCGGAAGGTGCCGGCGCCGTCGATCCGGGCCTGCTCCTCGACGGACGCCGGGATCGATTCGAAGAAGTTCTTCATGATGAACACGCCCGCCGCATCCACCAGCAGGGGCAGGATCATGCCCGCGTACGAGTCGTACATCCCGAGTTGGTTGATCACGAGGAACTTCGGGATGAGGAGCACCACGGTGGGCACGGCCATGACGGCCACCAGCGCCGCGAAGATGATGCCGCGACCGCGGAAGCGGAGCCGGGCCAGCGCGTAGCCGGCGAGGGAGTTGAAGAACACCCGGCCGATGGTGACGAAGATCGTGACGATCGCCGAATTGGCGAACCATGTCGGGAAGTCCGACCGCAGGAACAGCTGCTCGTACGCCGCCCACGTGAACGTCGAGGGCACGAGCGAGATGGGATCCACCGCGGCATCCGCGTCGGTCTTGAAGGACGTGGCCACCTGCACCAGGAACGGATAGATGTAGATGAGGGCGAGGGCGGCCAGCGCGACGTAGAGGACGATCTGCCACACGACGGTCTTCCGTGGCAGGTGGCGCCGTCGCCGCGGGGGCCGGTCGGTGGCGCCGCCGGTGAGCTCTTGCCCGATGAGGACGTCGGTCTGGAGGCTGGTGGCTGCTGCCGTCATCGTGCCGTTCCCTTCGATGTGGGACGCACTTCGTACTGCCGCGCCCGGCGACGCGAGACCGGGCGGTCGCGGAGAACCCAGCGCTGCAGGATCGTGAACGCCACGATGATGACGAACAGGACGAACGCGATCGCGGCGCCCTGGCCCCACTCCTGGGAGATGAAGGCGGAGTCGTAGCTGAGATACGCGGGAGTCAGGGTGGTCTTGCCCGGCCCGCCCTGGGTGCCGGTGTAGATCTGATCGAACACCTGCCAGCAGCCGATCAGGCCCAGCGTCAGCACGGTGAAAAGCGTCGGCTTGAGCTGGGGGAGGGTGACACGCCAGAACCGCTGCCAGGCGTTGGCGCCGTCCATCATCGCGGCCTCATCCACGTCGCCGGAGATGTTCTGCAGCGCCGCGATGAACAGCAGCATGAACGTGCCGGAGGTGGTGAACACGGCCATGAGGATGAAGGCGGACATCGCGACCGAGGGCCCGGCCATCCAGTCCCACCACGACACCCCGAGGAAGGCGTTCTGCGTCAGTGCCGCGGGACCGGACTGCACCCCGAAGACGCCGAGGAAGTTGTGGACGACGCCCCGGGGCTCGTTGAACCAGTTCGGGCCGTTGATGCCGATCCACGACAGCGCCTGGTTGATGGCTCCGGAGGTGGAGAACAGGAACAGCCAGAGCACGGTGATCGCGACGGTGCTGGTGACCGAGGGGAAGTAGAACGCCGTGCGGAAGAACCCGCGCCCGCGCAGCACTGCGCGGTTGACGAGGACGGCGAGGAACAGAGAGAGGGCGGTCTGGCAGGGAACGACGAGGAGGACGTACCACGCGTTGTTGCGCAGCGCGATGCCGAAGTCACGTTCGGCGAGGCCGCCGCCCGTGGTGATCTCCGCGTAGTTGTCCCCGCCGACGAAGCTCACGCCCGGGGCGAAGGGGCTTCCGCGCCCGCTCCAGTCCGAGAAGCTCACCCACAGTGCCATCAGCACCGGGATGAGGAGGAAGACGCCGAGGATGACCAGCACGGGGAGCGTGAAGATCCATCCCGCGGCGGTCTCGCCGCGCCGGAGCCCCCGAGAGGAGGACCCGGCGCGGCGAACCGCGGTGGATGACGCGGTCATTACTCGACGATGGCCTCGAGGTTGGCCTGCACGGTGTCGAGGATCGCCTGCGGGTCACCCGTGGCGAGGGACTCGATCTGTGCGTTGAAGTCGGAGATGACGTCGGCGGCACCGGCCAGGTTCGGCGGGAACTGCGCGTACTCGGCCCCGGCGAGGAACGCCGACAGGTCGGGGTTGGCGCTGGTCCACGCATCCGCTGCGGACTGGATCGACGGCATCGGGCCGAACGCCTCCGAGAAGGCCAGCTGCTGCTCGGTGCCCGTCAGGTACTCCACGAGTTCGAGCGCAGCCTCCTGGTTGGCGCTGTCGGCAGCCATGCCCCAGCAGTTGGTGAACTGCAGCGTGCCCTGACCGGCGGGACCGGCGGGGAGCTCCGCGACCGCGTAGTTCACGTCCGGGTAGTCGTTGGTCAACGCTCCCGTGATCCAGTTGCCCTCGATCACCATTGCCGCGGCCCCCGTTCCGAAGGCCTCGCCGCCCCATCCGGCGCCGATGTCGCTGGCGAAGGCGAAGGAGCCGTCGGCGAGGTGGCTCTGCACGTAGGTCAACGCCTCGACGTTCTCCGGGCTGTTGGCGGTGGCTGCGCCGTCGGTGAGGAGACCGCCGCCGGCCTGCGCCATGAAGGCGCCGATCCGCTGGTACTCCGCGCCGAAGGCGAGACCCACCTGCCCGTCGGTGGTGAGGCGCTGCGCGACCGCGGCGAGGCTGTCCCAGTCGGTCGGGATGTCGGCGTCGGTCAGGCCGGCCTCAGCCCACAGGTCGGTGTTGATGACCAGCGCGAGGGTGGAGAAGTCCTTCGGTGCGCAGTAGAACTCGCCGTCGAGGGTGAAGTTCTCCACGAGCGACGGGTAGAAGTCATCCTTGTTCGCCAGCTCGTCGCCGTACGCCTGGATCGAGCCGTTGCTGGCGTACCCGGCGAGCGCCTCGGGGGCGAGGTAGAACAGGTCGGGCGGCGATCCTGCCGCGAAGCCCTGCGACAGCTGCTGGGGGAGGTCGTTGGCGACCTGGACCTCGGCTTCGATGCCGGCGTCCGCCGACCAGGCGGCGACCGCCTCTTCCACGGCGGTCGTCTCGGCCTCGCCGGATGAGCCGATGAGGATGCTGAGCGATCCGTCGGCGGATTCGTCCGATCCGCTGCCGGAGTCGTTGAAACCGGAGCCGCACGCCGCGAGCGTGAGCGAACCGGTCACGAGGAGCGCGCCTGCGCCGAGCATTGCCCGCGTGGTGTGCCGTGTCATGTGTCTCTCTCCTTCGATGAGGCATGTGGCGCGCTAATTTGAACGATCAAACTGCGCGTCTCCTCACCGTATGTAGTGCGGGCGGGAGCTGTCAAGGCGCCCGAGCGTGACGCCTAAGATGGCGCACGGGAAGCCGATCGGGCGGGAGATGCAATGGCCAAGGCGCCTACGGTGGACGATGTCGCGCGGGTCGCCGGCGTCTCCCGGCAGACCGTGTCGAACGTGCTGAACGCGCCGCACGTCGTGCGTGCTGCCACCCGGGAGCGGGTCGAGGCGGTGATCGCCGACCTCGGCTATCGCCCGCACGCCGCCGCGCGGCGTCTGCGGACCCGGCGGAGTTCGACCATCGGCATCCATCTCGACCCCTATGCTGGCGGCGTCTCCGGCGTCGTGCTCGACCGGTTCGTGCATGCGCTCACCGAACGCGCGAGCGACCGGGGTATGCGCGTGCTCGTGTACGCCGCCCGGACCCCCGAAGAGGAGATCGCCCGCCTGGCCGACCTGCTCGACGGCGGCGAAGTGGATGCGGTGGTCGTCACGGGGACGTTCCACGGTGATCCTCGCACCGGATGGCTGGCCGAGCGCGCGCTGCCGTTCGTCTCGTTCGGGCGTCCGTGGGGCGAGGACGATGTCGAGGCGCCCGCGCACCTGTGGGTGGACGTCGACGGGGCAGCCGGCACCGCCGCCGCGACGGGTCACCTGCTCGCGACGGCCGGGCGCCGGGTGGCCTTCCTCGGGTGGCCTGCCGGCTCGGGGACCGGTGACGACCGTGAGCGGGGATGGCGCTCGGCGGGTGGCGGCGGCCCCCGGTGGGTGGCGGAGGAAGGGGTCGCTGCGGGGCGGGCGGCCGTCGCCCGGGCGCTGGAGGCCGGGGCCGACGTGGATGGCATCGTGTGCGCGAGCGACTCCCTGGCGATCGGCGCGCATCTCGCCGCGGGGGCGGCCGATCGGGCGGACCTCCCGATCGTCGGGTTCGACAACACCCCCGCTGTGGAGGCGCTCGGGTTGTCGAGCGTCGAGCAGCTTCCGGAGGAGGTCGCCGCGGGCACCCTCGAGCTGTTGATGGGCGCGACCGGCAGCATCGTGGCGCCTCGGGCTGCAGCATCCGGGTCGGCGCACGTCCTGGTCACGCCGCGCCTCGTGGTGCGCTGAGCCCCGGCCTGTGGGCCGTTGGGCGTGGGGTGTGGAACGTGGGGCGTCGGCAGTGGCCGCGACGGGGTGGCGGCTACGGGGTCGTCAGCTGGACGTCGTCGGGGGCGACGGAACCCACGTCATCCCAGGTGCCCTGCTCCCAGGTGAAGACGGCGACGGCGCCGGTGGACATGCTCACGTCGTGTCCGGCGAGGCTGCTCACCAGGGCGCTCATCCCGGGGTCGTGTGCGACGACGATCACCTCGTCGACGCCGCTGTCGCGCGCGGCCTGCAGGATGGCGTCCGGCTCGGCGAGGTAGAGCTCGGGGATCGGGCGCAGCTCCGCGTCGAACGCCGCGGCGAAGTATTCCGCGGTGCTGCGGGCGCGCACCGCGGTCGACGTCAGGACGACTTCGGGCCGGACTCCGGTGCGGAGCACGCGGCGCGCGACCTCGGGGGCGTCGAGCTGACCGCGCGAGTTCAGCGGACGCTCGTGGTCGTCGAGGGAGGAGTCGGCCCAGTCGGACTTGGCATGCCGGGCGAGGGAGAGTTGGATCATGCGGTCACGTAGACCCATGCCGGGCGCCCGCTGGCGAGCGTCACCGAAGCGCGCCGATACAGCGACACCTCGTACTCGTCTGCCGCCTCGAGCTCATCCGCGGTCAACCAGACCACCATCCCCACCACCTTGTCGCGTGCGTCTCCGGTCTTCCGGAGTGCCGGGTGCGTCTCGGCGCCCGACACTTCGACGACTCTGACGTCTTCGATCTCGATGTAGTCGAGCGTGTACCCGGCCAGAACGTCCTCTTCACCCTCGAGCAGTCGCCCGAATGTGTCGCGCTGCACCCCGGGAAGCTGCAGCGTGCCATAGGTGAAGAGAGCTTGGTCGGCGGGTACCTCGGCCACGTTCTCAGGTTAGCGGTCAGCCCAGGGCGAGCGAGGCCACCGTGAAGATCGCCGCTCCGGCCAGTGCGCCGACGATCGTGCCGTTGAGGCGGATGTACTGCAGATCGCGGCCGACGAGAAGCTCGATCTTCTCGGTCGTCTCCGCCGGGTCCCAGCGCTCCACGGTGTCGGTGATGACCGAGGCGATGTCGTGGCGGTACCGCTCGACGACGAAGACCGCCGCATCCGTCACCCACCCGTCCACCCGCTGCTGCAGGGATGCGTCGGTCGTCAGCCGCTCGCCGATCTCCACGAGCGCCTGCACGGCACGCCGGCGCAGGCCGCTCTCGGGGTCCTCGAGCGCAGCGAGCAGTCCGGTCTTGGCGGTCTGCCACGCCTCCGCGGCGAGCGCGCGGACGCGGGGGCTGTCGAACAGTGTCGCCTTGGCGTCTTCGAGCTTGCCGATCGTCTCGGGGTCGTGCTGCAGGTTGTCGGCCAGGCGCCCGAGGTAGCGGTCGATGGCGGCGCGGGCGGGATGCTGGGGGTCATCGCGCACCGCGTCGACGAAGGCCAGCGCCTGCCGGTAGACGGTCTCGTCGACGATGCGCGAGGCGATGCCCGGCAGCCACGAGGGGAGGCGCCGGGAGACGAGGCCGGAGAACGCGTCCTGATTCCCCGCCAGCCACGACGCGAGGGTGTCGGCGGCCATATCCACCGCGCCGTTGTGCGCGCCCGAGTCGACGACCCGCTCCAGCCAGCCCCCGACCGAGGGTCCCCAGTCGGGGGCGATGAGGTGCTCTCGGGCGAGGTCTTCGATGACGTCGCGGACGTCGTCGTCGCTCAGCGCGTTGAGGACCGCCGTCGCGGCGGTGGCACCTTCGCGAGCGACGCGCTCCGCGTGCTCGGGTTGGGTGAGCCAGGCGCCCAGCCGTGTGGCCATCGGCGTGGATTCGAGCTTCCCGCGGACGACGGGCGCGGAGAGGAAGTTCGTCTCGACGAACTCCCCGAGACTGCGGCCGATCTCGTCCTTCCGGCGCGGGATGATCGCGGTGTGCGGGATCGGAATTCCGAGCGGGTGGCGGAAGAGCGCGGTGACGGCGAACCAGTCGGCGAGGGCGCCCACCATGCCACCTTCGGCCGCCGCCCGCACCCACTGCACCCACGGGTAGCGCTCCTGGAGCGGGAACGAGATCGCGAAGATGACCGCCATCAGGATGAGCGCACCGAGCGCGACGGCTTTCATCGTGCGCAGGGCACGGCGCCGTTCCTGGTCGGCGGGGCTCAGCAGGGCGGGAGGAGTCGGGGGCACCCGGTCATCCTCGCACGGGCGTATTGGGCGAACATCAGGGTTGCAGCGGCCCCAGCAACGCCGTAGCGGTGGCGGAGTGGGCCGACTCCGGGTCGGAGGGGTGGAACAGTCCCGCGAGCACGTCGCGATACAGCCGGGACAGCTCGCTGCGGGAGAAGTAGGACGAGCCGCCCGACACGAGGATCGCGTCATCCACGATGCGCTTCGCCGTGGTGACGGCGCGATGCTTGACCCCGGCCAGCAGCGCGAACCAGCGCGGCCCGTGGTCGGTGAGCGTGTCGACGTCGCGGGCGAGCGTCGCCAGCTGCGGGGGGAGCGCGTCGTAGGCGAGCCCCATGTCGGCCACACGCCAGCGGATGTCGGGGTCTTGCGCGTACGCCTTGCCGGTCTTCTTCGAGTGGCGCGTCGTCGCCGCATCCACTGCCAGGTCCAGTGCCCGGCGTGCCACCCCGGTGTAGACGGAGGCCAGGAGGATCTCGAACACGGCGAAGATCCCGAAGACGAGCGGGTCGGGTTGCGGGCCCGGATCCACGCGCCGCACGACCCGGTCGGCGGGGGCCACGGCGCCGTGCAGCTCGGTCGTGCGGCTCTGGGTGCCGCGCATCCCGAGCGTGTCCCAGTCGTCGCGCGTCACGATCGCGTCGGTACGGGGAAGGAAGGAGTAGACGATCTTCGGGCCGTCGGCCGAGGTCGTGTCGAGGCCGTGGACACCGAGGTGATCCCACACGGGGGCCAGCGACGTGAAGATCTTCGTGCCGGTGTAGCTGTACCCGCCGTCGCCGGTCGGTTGGGCCGCGGTGTCGCTGCCGAACAGCACGAGGTCGTTGCCGGCTTCGCTGATGCCGAACGCGAACACCTCGCCGGCGGCGGCTCCGGCCTGCACGAACGCGAGGTCGTCGATGCCGCGATCCTGCAGCACCTTCGCCACGCCCGTCCATACGAGGTGCATGTTCACCGCGAGTGCGGTCGCGGGGGCGGCCGTGGCCAGGCGCTGCTGGAGGAGCGAGGCTTCGGCGAGCCCCAGGCCGGCTCCGCCGCGGTCGGTGGGAACGAGGATGCTGAGGTACCCGGCGGCACGGAGTTCGTCGAGGTCGTCGGCGGGGAACGTGTTCTCCCGATCGTGGACCGCCGCGCGCTCGCGGATGCGCTCGAGGAGGTCGTCGGGAAGGTACTGCGCGGGATCGAACGCGGCGGTCATGCTCCCATTGTCGTCCGCATCCCGGTATCCCGGCCGGGTGCGTCGCTGCGGGCGGGTGCGGTGCTGCGGCCGGGCAGCCCCGGCCGCTCGGCCGGGGGGCTCAGACGAGGGCGGCGAACAACGCGGCGACGGTGTCTTCCGGCTTGTCGCGGTGCGGCGAATGCCCGGCGCCCCGCACGATCGACATCGACACCGCCGGGTTCTGCAGCACCTCCTCGGCGAGCGCGCCCGTGAAGATCGAGTACACCCCGGGGTCGGCACCGAGGATGTGCGTCGGAACCGAAAGTCGGGCGGCGGCGTCGCGCACATCCCATTCGGGGTTCTGCACGCTGGTCTGCTCGACGGCCCACGCGCTCGCCTGCTGGGCCGACAGAGCCTTCAGCTCGATGTCCTGGGGATGCCACGTCGGATGCGCCGCCCGAACGGCCGCGACGCTCGTGTCGGCGAACGCCTGCTCCTGGCTCGCGCGTACGATCTCACGGTCGCGCGCGGCGAGGTGGATCGCGGGGTCGACGAGGACGAGCCGTTCGGTCCACTCGGGATCGTCGGCGGCGGCGACGGTGGCCGCCGCCCCGCCGAGCGAGTGCGCGATGACGAGGTCCCACCCCGGGCCCTCCTCCGGGCGGACGCCGGCGAGGTCGGCCGCGTAGGCGTCGATCGTGTAGTCCAGCCCGCGCGGCGCGATGCCATGCCCGCGGAGGTCCACCGCATCCGCCCGCCACCCGGCCTCTGCCAGCGCGACCCCGTACCGCCACATCAGCGCGGCGTTGGAACCGAGGCCGTGGACGAGGAGGGCGCGGCGACCCGCGGCGGGCTCACCCCACGTGATGCGGGGCAGGATCACGGGGACAGGCATGCGTTCATGCTAATGACACCCGCCGACCCCGGGGCCCTGTGGCCCCCGCACAATAGAGGGATGATCTCGACGGAGGCGGCGCGGGCGTTGCGGGAGGCCGGACTCGTCTGGCACCCCCGATCGGGCGATCGCTTCCAGCTCGACGAGCCGGAGTTCGACGCCGACGTCTTCACTGTCAGCGAGATGACGATCGAGGCGCGGGCCTATCCCACCGGCGTGATCCTCGCCTTCAACGGGACGACCGAGTGGGCGCTGGATTCGGTCGCCCTCGAGGAGGCGCTGTGGCTGCCCTCCGAAGAGCAGCTCCGCGAGATGCTCCGCACCACCTTCCGGGGGCTCCGCCGGCTCACCGACACCTACGAGGTCGAGATCGTCGTCGCCGGCGAAAGCCGCACCTTCCAGCATCCCGAGCCCGCCGACGCGTACGCGCTCGCCGTCATGGCTCTGCTGGCCCGCATCGCGTGAGCGAGGTGCTCAGGTGATCGTGGGCACCGGCTCGGTGTCGGGGATGGGGCTCGCGTCGCGGTGCCGCAGGTCGGGGAAGCCGCGCACGCAGGCGACGGCCACGACGACGCCGACGAAGGCGAAGGCCGCTCCCGCGACGTAGGCGCCCTGGGGTCCCACGCCGTCGATGAGGAAGCCGGCCGCGGCTGAGCCGGCTGCCGCGCCGATGAGCTGCCCGGTGCCGATCCACCCGTAGGCCTCGGCCGTCTCGCTGAAGCGCACGCTGGCGGACGTGATCGCGAAGATCACCGCCAGGGCCGGGGCGACCCCGATGCCGGCGAGGAACAGCGTGCCGCCCAGCCACCACACATCCAGGGCGAAGATCGCCAGCACGAGGCCGACCGCCACGATCGCGAGACGGCGGGCCATCGCCCACCGTCCGAGGGGGATGGCCCCGAAGGACAGACCGCCCGCGAGGCTCCCGATGGAGAACACCGCCAGGACCAGGCCGGCGGCGGCGCCGCTGTGGCCGAAGGTGGCGACGACGCCGGCTTCCACCGCGGAGCACGCGGCGATGAGAAGGAACCCGCTGATAGTCGCCAGGAGCACCGGGGGCTTGGCGAGCACCTTGCCCAAGCTCCGGCGGCTGCGTGGGATGCGGACGCGCCCCACCTCGGGGGAGAGGATGAACCACGCGCCGCCGACGACGAGGATCACCACGATCAGCCAGAGCGCCTCCACGGTGCCGACCTGGGTCGCCACGAAGGTGATGACGACCGGCGCGACGATCCAGATGATCTCCTGCAACGACGCATCCAGGGAGAACAGCGGCGTGAGCTGACGCGAGGTCACGATCTTGGGGTAGATGGTGCGCACGGCCGACTGGACCGGGGGCGTGGACAGACCCGCCAGCATCCCCAGCGCCATGTAGCCCGGCACGGGCAGACGCAGGAGCGCGAGAAGAGCGATGGATGCGGCGCAGACGACGAGCGTGAGGGTCAGCACCCGCCGCATCCCCCATCGGCCCATCCAACGGCTGGTGATGGGACCCGCGATGGCCTGGCCGATCGAGGTCGCGGCGAGCACGAGTCCCGCGGCGCCGTAGGACCCGGTCATGTGCTCGATGTGGAGGAGGACGGCGAGGCTCGTCATCCCGTTCGGGAAACGGGCGGCCAGCTGCGCGGCGATGATCCGCGCGACGCCGCGCGTCCGCAGGAGCTCCCGATAACCAGCCACGACATCCCACGGTAGCGACTCCGTCCCCTCGACGGGCCAGCGCGGGGGCATCCCGCCGACGGGGGCCGACACGCCGTGATCGCACTTTCCACAGAAGTCCGCGTGTCGGAGGCCACCCGTAGCCTCGGGCCTGTGGACAGATGTCGCCACGGCCCGTGAAAGCGGCGGGATTCAGGGCTTTTCCAGGCTTCCCGAAAGGGCCCTGCCTGTGGATGAAACGGTGGACAACATGTGTTGTACCTGGGGAGAGCGGTGCAAAATCACATGAATGTAACTACTAGCCCTTGTGGTGACTTCCAATGTCGGCACCCATATGTAGTATTGAGCTCCCGGGACAGGAGCGTTCCGGGAAGTCGGGATCTTGAGGGGAAAACAGGTAATCATGGCTATCACGGTGTACACCAAGCCTTCGTGCGTGCAGTGCACGGCGACCTACCGCGCGCTGGACTCGAAGGGCATCGAATACGAGGTCCACGACCTCTCTCAGGACCCCGCGGCCCTCGAGCAGGTCAAGTCGCTCGGCTACCTTCAGGCGCCCGTCGTCATCACGGACGAGGACCACTGGTCCGGGTTCCGTCCCGACAAGATCGACGAGCTCGCCGCCCGCCTTTCCTGACCCTCGCGACGGACCTCGAGAATCGGAGCGAGCCATGACTGCGCAGTTGGCGGATTCCGCCACCTCGCATCGAGGCCTCGCCGACGCACCGCTCCTGGTCTACTTCTCGAGCGTGTCGGGCAACACCGCGCGTTTCATCGAGAAGCTCGGAGCCCGCGCGGTGCGCATCCCTCTCCACGCGAGCGACGCTCCGCTCACGGTCGACGAACCGTTCGTGCTCGTGACCCCCACCTACGGTGGGGGCTCCGGGCGCGGCGTCGAGAAGGGCGCCGTCCCCAAGCAGGTCATCCGGTTTCTGAACGACGCCGGCAACCGCAGCCTCATCCGCGGAGTCATCTCGGCGGGCAACACGAATTTCGGCGAGCACTTCGGCCTCGCCGGCGAAATCATCAGCCGCAAGTGCTCCGTGCCGCACTTGTACAAGCTCGAGCTGTTCGGCACCCCCGACGACGTCGCGCGCGTCAACGAAGGATTGGAACGATGGTGGAATCCACAGCACTAGAAGCGGCATTGACCGCGAACGACTTCAAGACGGATCTGCGGTTCGACGGCATGGACTACCACGCCCTCAACGCGATGCTCAACCTGTACGACGAGAACGGCAAGATCCAGTTCGACGCCGACAAGCGCGCCGCACGGGAGTACTTCCTGCAGCACGTCAACCAGAACACGGTGTTCTTCCACTCCCTGAAGGAGCGTTTGGACTACCTCGTGGAGAAGGAGTACTACGAGCCGGCCGTGCTCGAGAAGTACTCGTTCGAGTTCATCCAGCAGCTCAACGACTTCGCGTACGGGAAGAAGTTCCGCTTCGAGACGTTCCTCGGTGCGTTCAAGTACTACACGAGCTACACGCTGAAGACCTTCGACGGCAAGCGGTACCTGGAGCGCTTCGAAGACCGCGTCGTGATGACCGGTCTCGCCCTCGCCGACGGTGACGAGAAGCTCGCCACCGAGATCGTCGACGAGATCCTCTCCGGCCGCTTCCAGCCGGCGACCCCGACCTTCCTCAATGCGGGCAAGGCACAGCGCGGCGAGCTCGTCAGCTGCTTCCTGCTCCGTATCGAAGACAACATGGAGTCGATCTCGCGCGGCATCAACTCCTCGCTGCAGCTGTCCAAGCGCGGCGGCGGTGTCGCCCTGCTGCTCTCGAACATCCGCGAGGCGGGTGCGCCGATCAAGCAGATCGAGAACCAGTCCAGCGGCATCATCCCCGTCATGAAGCTCCTCGAAGACAGCTTCAGCTACGCCAACCAGCTCGGCGCACGCCAGGGCGCCGGCGCGGTGTACCTGTCGGCCCACCACCCCGACATCCTGCGCTTCCTCGACACCAAGCGTGAGAACGCCGACGAGAAGATCCGCATCAAGACGCTGTCGCTGGGTGTCGTGGTGCCCGACATCACGTTCGAGCTCGCCAAGAACGACGAGGACATGTACCTGTTCTCGCCGTACGACGTGGAGCGCGTGTACGGCGTGCCCTTCGGTGACATCTCCGTCACGGAGAAGTACCGCGAGATGGTGGATGACCCGCGCATCAAGAAGACGAAGATCAACGCGCGTGAGTTCTTCCAGACCCTCGCCGAGATCCAGTTCGAGTCGGGCTACCCGTACATCATGTTCGAGGACACGGTGAACAAGGCCAACCCGATCAAGGGCCGGATCAACATGTCGAACCTCTGCAGCGAGATCCTGCAGGTGAACAGCCCGACCACGTTCAACGAAGACCTGTCCTACAACCAGATCGGCAAGGACATCTCGTGCAACCTCGGTTCGCTCAACATCGCCCTGGCGATGGACGGGGGCAACCTCGCGCGGACGGTGGAGACCAGCATCCGGGCCCTCACCGCGGTGAGCGAGCAGAGCCACATCCGCTCGGTGCGCTCGATCGAGGAGGGCAACGACCGCACGCACGCGATCGGCCTCGGCCAGATGAACCTGCACGGTTACCTCGCCCGCGAGCACGTGTTCTACGGCTCGGAGGAAGGGGTGGACTTCACGAACATCTACTTCTACTCGGTGCTGTTCCACGCGCTGCGCGCATCGAACAAGCTCGCCATCGAGCGCGGGCAGGCCTTCGACGGCTTCTGGGACTCGACCTACGCGTCGGGGGAGTTCTTCGACAAGTACATCGAGCAGGTGTGGGCGCCGAAGACCCCGAAGGTCTCCGAAATGTTCGCCGGACACCACATCCCCACGCAGGATGACTGGCGCGAACTCAAGGCCTCGATCCAGCAGTTCGGTATCTACAACCAGAACCTGCAGGCGGTGCCCCCGACCGGCTCGATCTCCTACATCAACAACTCCACGAGCTCGATCCACCCCATCGCGGCGAAGGTCGAGATCCGCAAGGAGGGCAAGCTCGGGCGCGTCTACTACCCGGCGGCGTTCATGACGAACGACAACCTCGAGTACTACCAGGACGCGTACGAGATCGGCTACGAGAAGGTCATCGACACCTACGCCGCCGCCACTCAGCACGTCGACCAGGGCCTGTCGCTCACGCTGTTCTTCAAGGACACCGCGACCACGCGTGACATCAACAAGGCGCAGATCTACGCATGGCGGAAGGGCATCAAGACCATCTACTACATCCGCCTGCGCCAGATGGCGCTCGAGGGTACCGACATGAGCGAGTGCGTCAGCTGCACGCTGTAACGCTCTGACCAGGGATTTCGAGAGAAGAGACGATGAGCGAGAAGCTCCAACTCCTGGATTCTGTCCAGGCCATCAACTGGAACCGCATCCAGGACGATAAGGACGTCGAGGTGTGGAACCGCCTCGTGAACAACTTCTGGCTGCCGGAGAAGATCCCCCTCTCCAACGACATCCAGTCGTGGAACACGCTCACGCCCGACGAGCAGCTGCTGACGATGCGCGTGTTCACCGGCCTGACCCTGCTGGACACCGTGCAGGCCACGGTCGGAGCGGTCTCGCTGATTCCCGATGCGATCACCCCGCACGAGGAGGCTGTCTACACGAACATCGCGTTCATGGAGTCGGTGCACGCGAAGAGCTACTCCTCGATCTTCTCGACCCTGTGCTCGACGAAGGAGATCGACGAGGCCTTCCGCTGGTCGGTGGAGAACCCGAATCTGCAGAAGAAGGCGCAGATCGTCATGGAGTACTACCGTGGCGACTCGCCCCTGAAGCGCAAGGTCGCCTCGACGCTGCTCGAGTCGTTCCTGTTCTACTCGGGCTTCTACCTGCCGATGCACTGGTCCAGCCGCGCCAAGCTCACCAACACCGCCGACCTCATCCGCCTCATCATCCGCGACGAGGCCGTGCACGGGTACTACATCGGCTACAAGTTCCAGAAGGGGCTCGAGCGGGTCTCCGAGGCCGAGCGGGCCGACCTCAAGGACTACACGTTCTCGCTGATGTACGAGCTCTACGACAACGAGGTGCAGTACACGCAGGACCTCTACGACGGCGTCGGGCTGACCGAAGACGTCAAGAAGTTCCTGCACTACAACGCCAACAAGGCGCTGATGAACCTCGGCTACGAGGCGATGTTCCCGGCGAGCGTGACGAACGTCAACCCGGCGATCCTGTCGGCCCTGTCGCCGAACGCCGACGAGAACCACGACTTCTTCAGTGGGTCGGGTTCGTCGTACGTCATCGGCAAGGCCGAGGCCACCGAGGACGACGACTGGGACTTCTAAAGTTCCGCATCCGCAGCGTCGGATGATCGCACGAAGGTCGGAGGATTCCACGTGAATCCTCCGACCTTCGTCGTTTTCTCCGACCCCGGCGACCGGGATCGGGGCGTGACAGACTGCCGGCATGGATGCTGACGCCACGGTTCTCCGCAGCTGGACCGGCTGGATCCGCACCGCCGATCGCGACGCGTACGGCCGCTACCTGACCGAGACGGGGATGCGGGAGTATCGGGCCACGCCCGGAAACCGGGGCGCGTGGGCCGTGATGCGCGACCTCGGCGACGGGCGCACCGAAGTGCGAACGCTGTCGCTGTGGCGCTCCCGGGACGACATCGTGGCCTTCGCCGGCGCCGACATCTCCGTGGCGGTGTTCTACCCCGAGGATGATGCGTTCCTCGTCGACCGTGAGCCCACGGTGGAACACTTCGACGTCGTCGCCTGAGCTGTTGCGGCGAGCGGCGGATGCTGCGGCATCCGCCCTGCGCGCATGTCCGGGGTCCGCGGGAGCATGACGTCATGACCCGATACGCCATCGATGCCGCTGTCGCCCTCCGGATCGTGACGGACGCGCTCCCCGTCGCCTCCGGGCATCAGCTCGTGGGGCCGGCGGTGCTCCGTTCCCACGCTCTGTCTTCCCTGTATCGCGACGTGCGCGCCGGCCGCCGGGGCGAAGCCGAGGGGCGCCGGCTCCTCGAACAGATCGCAGGGTTGAAGATCCGGCTGCTCGGCGATCGGGTCTCGCGAGCCACCGCGTGGCGGATCGCCGCGCAACACGACTGGGAAGACACGGCACTCGCGGAGTACCTCGCCGTGGCGTCCCTGCAGGCGGATGCCCTCATCACCGACGACCCTGCGCTGGCGGCTGCGGCCGAGGGAATCGTACGGGTGGCCGAGATCGGCGAGCTGCTCGATCCCGGCGGCGCCGGCGGGTGATCGCGCGGGAGCTGACGGTGGCCGCCCCCAGCCCCTTCAGTTCTTCCGCGAGGCCGTCACCGTGAACTTGGGGTTGCGCGCGATCTGGCGCGTCGGGCCGACCACGCGCTCGAGGGTGGGGCGGTACTGCAGTGCCGAGTTCCACACCGTCCACAATTCGCCGCCCGAGCGCAGCACCCGTGCGGCGTCGGCGAACAGGGAGGAGGCGAGACCCTCGTCGACTGCAGCGCCGCGGTGGAACGGCGGATTCAGCGCGATGAACGACGCGCTGGCGTCCGGGAGGCGGGAGAGCGCGTCATCGCGCACCACTGTCATCCGGTCGGCGATCCCGTTCGCCTCGGCCGTGGCACGCGCCGATCGGACCGCGGCCTCGGAATCGTCGGACGCGTAAACCTGCAGGTCCGGATCGCGCACCGCCAGCGTCGCGGCGACGATGCCGTTGCCGCAGCCCAGGTCGATGGCCGGTTCGCCGGCCGGGAGCGCCGGGGAGGGCAGGTGGTCGAGCAACAGCCGCGTTCCGATGTCGAGGGAGGCGCCCGCGAAGACCCCGCCGAAGGCGCAGATCGTGACGCCGTCGTGTTCGCCCCGGCTCGGCACGGGATCATGCCCGTTCTTGGGTCCGCGGGCGATGAGTACGCGAGACTTCTGCCGGGCGTGCGTGACGTCGAGCGTCGTGAAATTCTCGCGCAGGACGTCGTTCATGGCGAGGCTCATGTGCTTGATCCGCCCGCCGGCGAACACCACGACGTCGGGCGCTGCGTGCGCGGCGATGAGCCCCGCGATGTCGCGGAGTTCGTCCAGTGAGCGCGGCAGACGCAGCAGCACGAGGCGTGCGTCGCGGACGAGATCCGCGTCCAGCGGCAGCGACCGGACACGATCCGCGAGGCCGGTCAGGCGGGCGTTCCCGCCGAGCGCGCGCTCGCCCGACAGGGCATCCTGGTGCACCCGGACAGCGGAGGCCCCGGACGGGCCTTCGGCTGCGGCGGAGAGCGCGAGCGCGCCGTACACGTCTCCGATCACGACGATCTCATCGCGGCCGAGGGGTTCGCGGGCGGCGGCGGACGCGTCCAGCAACAGGCGATCGGCCGCATCGTGAGCGAGCTCAGCGTCGCCGGGTTCGCGTTCGGATTCGGGGTCACGGCGCAGGGCGTCAAGGGAGAATTCCACTTCCCCACGGTACCCGCGAGCGCTGGACGTTCGTCGGTCCCCTCGGGGGCGGACGTGCGTCGGCCCCCTCCGGGGACGCCCATAGGCTGGTGAGAACCCACCCGACAAGGAGAACCTGTGTTCCGCGCGCCCCTGACGCTGTTCCGCACGCTGGCGATCGCGGAGGCGATCTCGTGGACCCTGCTTCTCGCGGGTCTGATCATGCGGGCGGTTGCCGGCTGGAGCATCGCCGTCACGATCGGTGGCGGCATCCACGGCTTCGTGTTCCTCGCCTACGGCGCGACCGCCATCCTCGTCGCCCTCAACCAGCGCTGGAGTGCCTGGCCGACTGTGGTCGCGATCGCCAGCGCCGTCATCCCGTACGCGACCGTGCCCACCGAGGTGTGGCTGCATCGCACGGGCCGGCTGACGGGGGAGTGGCGGCGGGAGGAGACCGCCGATCCGCGTGACCGGCGCCCGCTGGACCGGATGCTGCGGTTCTTCCTGCGTCGACCGTGGGTGCTCGCGCTTGTGCTTCTCGCCGGCGTGGCGGCGCTGTACGTCGTGCTGCTCGTCATCGGCCCGCCCGGCGGACCCCGCTGACCTCGCCCCCGGAGCATCCCGGGCCCCGAGACTGCATCACCGCCACGAGACGACCGCCGTCGTCAGCGGTCTCGTGGCGGAGAAGCGGTCTCGCGGTCCTGGGCGCGGCTACACCGCGGGGCGCGGCGGCGCGTCAGACGCGACGGCTGAAGTGGATGGGCAGCGCGAGGGCCGCCGACACGCACAGGATGCCCAGAATGAAGAAGAGAGCCTGGAATGGCACCAACGCGAAGGAGATGCCCACGAGGAAGACTCCACCGAGGAACAGGATTAGCGCGATAACGTACATGGAACCTCCCGAACCCAGGGTACCGTGCCCAGCGGCCCCGAATGTTCCATCCCCGCGGAGGCCCCGCACCTCACGCATCCCATGGCGGACAAGACAGGATGAAGACGTGACCACCGCCCAGCGACCGCGCCCCAGTGATCAGGTTCACGGGCGACACCACAGGAAGCCCCTGCGCGGCGACCGCCTCGCGGCCGCAATCATGCTCGGCAGCGTGGTCGTCGCGATGGTGTGGGCGAACCTGCCGGGCAACACCTACCACGACCTGTGGGAGCTGCCGCTCACGATCGGCGCCGGAGACGCGTCGGTGACGTTCACGTTGCACGCGTTCGTGAACGAGGGGCTCATGACCCTGTTCTTCTTCCTCGTGGGGCTGGAGGTCAAGAACGAGTTCACTGTCGGTGAGCTGACGGATCGGTCGCGCGCGATGGTGCCCATCGCGGCCGCCGTCGCCGGCTTGATCATCCCGGCGGTCATCTTCATCCTCCTCAACCTCAACAGCGGCGAAATGGACGCGTGGGGTGTCGTGATCTCGACCGACACCGCCTTCCTCGTGGGGGCACTCGCCATCATCGGGCCCAGATTCTCGGCACGGCTCCGCACCTTCCTCCTCACCCTCGCGGTGGTGGACGACATCGGTGCGCTGCTGGCAATCGGACTGTTCTACAACAACGGCCTCGATGTCTGGCCCTTCGTGATCTCCATCGCTCTCATCGGGCTCCTGGCCCTGGTGCGCTTCCTCCCCGCCCCTGTCCGGGGTCTGGCCTATGTGGTGCTCGGCGCGGCGCTATGGGTCGAGATCTACATGGCCGGAATCCACCCGACGCTCGCGGGCGTGGCCGTGGCGCTGCTCATCCCCGTCTTCCCGCCCCGCCGCGGCGACGTGGAGCGCGCCGCCGAGCAGGCGCAGGCATTCCGCGAATCGCCGAACCCCCGATACGCGGCGGCGGTCTCGCGCAGCCTGCGCGACTCCATCTCGATCAACGACCGCGTCCAGGCCGCATGGCGGCCCTACATCAACTACGGTGTGCTGCCCATCTTCGCCCTGGCCAACGCCGGGGTGCACATCACCGGGCAGACGCTCCAGGATGCGGTGACCTCGCCGCTCGCGTGGGGAATCCTCGCGGGTCTCGTGGTGGGCAAGTTCGTCGGCATCTTCGGTGCGGCATGGCTCGTGTGCGTCCTGGGAAAGGGGCAGCTCGCTCCCGGCCTCAGCTTCCACCGGGTCGCGGGCGGCGCAGCACTGTCGGGGATCGGGTTCACCATCTCCCTCTTCCTCGTTCCGATCGCCATCAGCGACCCCGAGAGCCAGGACATCGCGCGCGTCGCCGTGCTCACCGCATCCGTTCTGGCGTTCTTCCTCGGCTGGGCGATCCTGGCTCTCGGGGACCGGATGGTTCCGCCGCAAGCGATCGGGTTGAAGCTGGCCCGACCGGTCGACCCCACGCGGGACCACGTGTTCGGCACCATGGACGCGCCGTACGAGATCGTCGAATACGGCGACTTCGAGTGCCCCTTCTGCAGCCGGGCGACGGGGTCGGTCGACGCGGTGCGCGAGCACTTCGGCGCCGACGTGCGCTGGGTCTGGCGTCACCTTCCCCTGGATCACGTGCATCCGCACGCGCAGGAGGCCGCTCAGGCGGCCGAAGCCGCCGGACGCCAGGGCGAGTTCGGACGGATGGCGAACAAGCTCTTCACCCACCAGGATCACCTCGAGCGCGACGATCTCTTCCGCTACGCAGAGATGCTGGGTCTCGACCCCGACACCTTCGCGCGCGACTTCGCCTCCGGGAGGGTGCAGCGCCACATCCAGGATGACCGCTTGGACGCGGAGATCATGGACCTCCACTCCACGCCGACGTTCTTCGTCAACGGCTATCGGCACACGGGGCCGTACGACTCCGCCACGCTCATCAGCGCGCTGCAGAGCCGGGTTCCGGCGGCCCCGAAGGAGCGCTGAGGCGAAGGAGGTCCTGCGCGAGCAGGGTGGAGCCGGCCACCGCAGCGGGCATCACGACGATGGCGCCGAAGGGGATGAGGAAGCAGAGCTGCGTCGCGACCCCGAACCCGAGAGCGCGCGGGCGGGAGGCGCGAAGGAGCGCTCGCCGCTGACGCCGGTCGAGTCCGCGCGCGGCGAGGGCGCGCGAGGACAGTTCGTCGGCGAGGAGCCAGCCGGTGAGGGTGACGCCGAGAATCGCTCCCGCGATACTCCCCACCACGGGGACGAAGCCGACGATCCACGCGAGAATCGCCACGCCCAGGCCCCGCAGGAGGAGCCGACCCGCGTCGCCCACCGCACGCCAGAAGCCGTAAGCGGCGTCGGGAATCGCACCGGTCGTCTCCCGCTCCACCGCACGCCAGATTCGGTCGTAGAACGGCTCGCCGAGGGCCAGAGTCGCCGCGGTGATGGTCACGGCCGCGAGGAAGAACGCTCCGCCGAGGGTGGCCAGCGACACCGCGATCCGCAGCGCTCCCGCCCAGAACTCCGGCCACCCGTCGGCGAACGGGGTGAGGGCGGAGGCGATGTCGGGAAGGGCGAAGGCGAGAGCGACGAGCCCGCCCACCACGAGAACGACCACGATGACCGCCGGCACGAGCCCGAGCGCCATGACGGCGGGGATGCGGCGCCACAGTGCGAACCCCCGCCCCAGTGTCCCGACCCCTCTGGCGAATTCACGCATACCGCCAGTCTTCCAGCCCGCGTGCGAGCGCGGTGACAGGATGGGAGCCCGTCGGGGGAGGAGGCGCCGTGCGACTGCGGACCACATCGACACACCGCACGTATCGGTATGTGCGCCTGTCCCTGATCGGGGTGCTGGTGTTCCTCGGTGTAGGGATCGGGGCGCAGGTGGCGCTCGGCGGGCCACTGGGTTCGGTGAGCGCGGCCTACTACACCCCGGCACGCAACGTCTTCGTGGGTGCGCTGTGCGCGGTGTCGCTGGCGCTTCTGGCGCTGTCCGGACGCAGCGTCGAGCAGGCGTTGCTGGATCTCGCCGCCGTGCTGGCGCCCGTGATCGCCCTCGTGCCGACGCCTGTCACGCCGGCTGCGGTCCCCGGTTTCGACCCGGGCTGTCCCGACGCGACGCCCTGCGTGCCCGCTTCCGCGCTCGCGGATGTGGCGAACGGGATGCTGACGCTGTCGGTGATCGGAGCCCTCGCCGTCGTGACGGCCCTGGTCGTGGGTGCGGTCCAGCGGACGCTCACCGTCGGGGGAGCGGCGACGATCCTCGCCGCCGGCCTGCTCGTGCTGGGCGGAACGGCGTGGTGGACGCTGGCGCCGGAGTCCTTCGTGGCCGGGGCGCACTTCGCGGCGACCCTGGGGTTCTTCGCGCTCGTCGCCGCGGTGGCCGCGTTGGCGGCCCTCCGCCCCTGGGCACGGTCGGCGCAGCGGCGCAGCATCCTGCGTCTCGTGTATGCCGTCATCGCGGCGGGCATCACCGTCTCTCTGCTCTTCCTCGCCGCCGTCACCGCCCTCGACGCCTCGGGCGCCTCCGCGGTTGCCGCCGCCTCCTCCGGGCGGCCCCTCGTCTTCGCGGGCGAGGCTGTCGCACTGGTGCTCTTCGCGGTGTTCTGGCTGGTCCAGACGGTGGAGCTGTGGGACGACATCGACCCGAGCGTTTTCTCCACGAACCGGGAATAGCGTCGCACCGTCCGCGTTGAACTTGATAACAGAGCGCTCAAGTTAGAGCTTGATCGCTCACGACTCAAGTACTACAGGAGACGGGAATGCCCGAAGACTTCACCCCGAACACCGGCGACGGCGCGAGCTCGTTCGACGAGTTCCTCGCGCGGTACCTCGCCGGCGAACGTGCACGTGCGGAGCGGTCGATCGACCTCAGTCGCTTCCTGAGCGCACGCACGCAGACCCTGCTTCAGAACGCGGGGCGGTTCGCGCTCGAGCGCGGCCAGCGAGAGCTTGACGCGCTGCACCTGCTGCGCGTTCTCATCGATGACGAGCCGGCCCGGGAGGCCGTCGCCCGCATCGGTGCCGACCCCGCCGCGATCGCCCGCGCCACGGAGGAGCGGCTTCCCGCCGCATCCGCCCCGGCCGACGTGGACGGCGCCGTCGTCACCGCATCGGTGCAGCGCGCCCTGTTCCACGCTTTCCAGGTGGCCCGGTCATCCGGCTCCACCTACGTCGACCCCGAACACCTCTTCTTCGCGCTCGTCCTCGCGCAGGACGCTCCCGCCGGGCAGGTGCTCGCGCAGGCCGGTGTGACGGCTGAGGCCCTCACGCAGGGACTGCGGGAGACCGTGGGTGCCGGCGGGTCGCAAGAGGCACCGGCAGACGCCGCGAGCCAGAGCGAGACGCCGAACCTCGACAAGTTCGGCACCGACCTCACCGCCCGCGCGCGCGCCGGCGAGCTGGACCCCGTCATCGGGCGTGCAGACGAGATCGAGCAGACGATCGAGATCCTGAGCCGCCGTACGAAGAACAACCCTGTTCTCGTGGGAGAGGCCGGCGTCGGTAAGACCGCCATCGTGGAGGGGCTCGCTTCCGCCATCGTGGAGGAGCGCGTACCCGAGCAGCTGCGCGACAAGCGCGTCATCGCGCTGGATCTGCCGGCGATGCTCGCAGGCACCCGCTACCGTGGCGACTTCGAGGAGCGCCTCACCCAGACGCTGGAAGAGATCGCGGCCCGCAAGGGCGAGGTCATCGTCTTCATCGACGAGGTGCACACGGTCGTGGGCGCCGGTGGCGCCGGTGACGGTGGCATGGACGCCGGGAACATCCTCAAGCCGCGCCTGGCGCGGGGGGATCTCCACCTCGTGGGTGCGACCACTCTGAAGGAGTACCGCACGATCGAGAAGGACCCGGCGCTGGAGCGTCGCTTCCAGCCGGTGCGCGTGGGCGAGCCCTCGGTCGAGGACTCGGTCGAGATCCTGCGCGGCCTGCGCTCAGCGTACGAGGAGCACCACGGCGTCACCTACACCGACGACGCGCTGCGTGCCGCCGTCGAGCTGAGCGACCGTTACCTGACCGAGCGCGTGCTGCCCGACAAGGCGATCGACCTCATCGACCAGGCCGGTGCACGCCTCCGGCTTCGGCTCGGAGTGAAGGTGGACGTTTCCGGTCTGATGGAGCGCCTGGCGACTCTCGAGGCCGACAAGAACGCCGCCGTTTCCGGCGAGCACTACGAAGAGGCATCCCGCATCCGCGATGAGATCGTCAAGGTTCAGGAGAAGCTGGATGCGGCGACCTCCGCCGGTCGTTCGGCACGCTCCGGCGAGGCCGTCGTGGACGAGCCCGAGATCGCCGCGGTCATCAGCCGGGCCACCGGCATCCCGGTGAACCGGGTGACCGAGTCCGAGCGGGAGCGTCTGGCACAGCTGGAGGACGAACTGCACGGACGCGTGATCGGTCAGGACGACGCGGTGGCCGCGGTCGCCAAGGCCGTCCGCCGCAACCGCACCGGCATGGGCGATGCCCACCGGCCGGTGGGTTCGTTCCTCTTCCTCGGCCCCACGGGTGTCGGAAAGACGGAGCTGGCCAAGGCGCTTGCCGCGTCGCTGTTCGACGATGACTCCGCGGTCATCCGCTTCGACATGAGCGAATTCGGCGAGCGGCACACGGTCTCGCGGCTGGTCGGTGCCCCTCCGGGATACGTCGGCTACGACGAGGCCGGGCAGCTGACCGAGCGTGTGCGGCGCAACCCGTACTCGATCGTCCTGTTCGACGAGATCGAGAAGGCGCACCCCGACGTGTTCAACCTGCTCCTGCAGGTGCTCGACGACGGTCGCCTCACCGATGGTCAGGGACGCACGGTCGACTTCCGCAACACGGTGGTCGTCATGACGTCGAACATCGGCAGCGAGTTCCTCGCGTCGCGCTCCGGAGCGATCGGTTTCATCGCCGACGGCGGGGGAGCGACCGGGTTCGGGTCGGACAAGGACCTTCGCGACCGTGTCATGGGCAAGCTCCGCGAGGCCATGCGGCCGGAGTTCCTGAACCGCATCGACGAGATCGTCCTCTTCCGCAAGCTCGACCAGCCGCAGCTGCGGCAGATCGTGCGGCTGATGCTGGGCGCGACCGAGGCGCGGTTGACGAAGCGCGAGGTGACGCTCGAGGTCACCGAGGCGGCCGTGGATTGGCTCGCCGAGCACGGGTACGAGCCCGAGTACGGCGCTCGCCCGCTGCGGCGTCTGATCCAGCGCGAGCTGGATGACCGCATCGCCGACCTCTTCGTGACGGGCGCGCTCGTCGACGGAGGTGCGGTGGCGGTCGACGCCGTGAACGGCGACCTCGCCGTCCGGTCGGTGTCCGCCTTCGCTCAAGCCGCCTGACTCTGAAAACGCCGAATGCCCCCGAGGTCAGCCTCGGGGGCATTCGGCGTTTGATGGCAGGGTGGAACCATGACGGTCTCGTTGGGAGTGGCAGGCTCGCTCGGCCCCGACCTCATCGCTCGCCTCGCGCCGGCGGTGGAAGATGCCGGGTTCGCGAGGTTGTGGGTGAACGACACCCCCGGCGGCGACGCGATCGCCGCGCTGGCGGCCGCGGCCCGCACCACCACCCGCCTGACGCTCGCCACCGGGGTCATCCCTGTCGACCGGCGTCCCGCGGCCGAGATCGCCGATGATGTCGAGGCCGCCGGCATCCCGGTTGACCGCCTCGTCCTCGGCATCGGTTCGGGTGCCGCCCGCGCGGGGGCCGTGGGGCGTGTCGCCGACGCGATCGCCGTGCTGCGGAGCCGCCTCGACGCGCGCATCGTCGTCGGCGCACTGGGACCGCGGATGCGGCGACTCGGCGCCGAGCACGCCGACGGCATTCTCCTGAACTGGGTACCCCCGCAGCTGGCGGTCGCGCAAGCGCAGGAAGCAGCGGCGGTGTCACCCGACGCGCAGGTCGCCGTCTACGTCCGGACTGCGGTTACCGCGGGCGCGCGCCCGCGGTTGGACGCCGAGACCGCACGTTACGCATCCTTCCCGAACTACGCCGCGAACTTCGCACGGATGGGAGTGGACGCCGCCGCCGCGACCTTCCCCGATGAGGCCGCGCTCCGTCGGGGCCTCCCCACGTACGAGAAAGCCGGCGAAGTGGTCCTCCGCGCCGTGACTGACACCGAGGACCTCGAGGCGTACCTGTCTTTCGTCGCCGCGACGGCGCCGGCTCGCCTGCGCTGAACGCGTGCGACACTGTCGGCATGCTGCGCCTCGAATCCCTCCGGACATCGGCCCGATGGGCGCTCGCCGCGCTCCTTCTGGCGGCCGGCGCCTCCCACCTGACCTGGGGACGCCGCGGCTACCGGATCGTCGTGCCGGACTGGGCGCCGGGGATGCTGCGGATGGACAAGGATGCGATCGTCGTGGCCTCCGGCGCGGCCGAGCTGGTGCTCGGAGCGGCGGTCGTGGGCCTGCCGCGTGAGCGGATGCGCATCGGCGCGGTGATCGCGGCCTTCTTCGTTGCGGTTTTCCCGGGCAACGTGCATCAATGGCGCACCGGTCGGCCGGCCCCGGGCCTGCGCACGGACCGTGCCCGCCTCATCCGGCTCTTCCTCCAGCCCATCCTCGTGGCCTGGGCGCTGTGGGCCACGCGCCCGCCGTCGCGCTAGCGCTGCACCCCGCTTCGCGCGCCTCGGGGGACGCCCGGTGCCGCGCGTCGGGGGACGCGCGGTGCGCTTTGTGGTGTGCGGTTGGGGAGGGGATGTGCGGTGGGGAGGGGGGAATGTGGGGTTTGGGTCCTCCGGAGTGCACATCTCCTCCCGAGGTGCTCGTGGGGCGCGAGCGGATAGTGCTCGTCTCGAACGGGACGCCGCGCGCGGCGTTGTGGTGTGCGGTTGGGGAGGGGATGTGCGGTGGGGAGGGGGGAATGTGGGGGTTGGGCCCTCCGGAGTGCACATCTCCTCCCGAGGTGCCCGCCCGCGCGGCGTTGTGGTGTGCGGTTGCGGAGGGGATGTGCAGTGGGGAGGGGGGAATGTGGGATTTGGGCCCTCCGGAGTGCACATCTCCTCCCGACGTGCCTCTGGGGCGCGGGCGGATGGTGCCCGCCCGCCTCGCCCCCGCGGCGCTGTGGCGTGCGCTGGGGGAGGGGATGTGCAGTGGGGAGGCGGGAATGTGGGGTTTGGGTCCTCCGGAGTGCACATCTCCTCCCGAGGTGCCCGCCTGCCCCGCCCGCGTGGCGTTGGGGTGTGCGCTGGGGGAGGGGATGTGCAGTGGGGAGGGGGGAATGTGGGGTTTGGGGGCCCTCCGGAGTGCACATCTCCTCCCGACGTGCCTCTGGGGCGCGGGCGGATGGTGCCCGCCTGCCCCGCCCGCGCGGCGTTGTGGTGTGCGGTTGCGGAGGGGATGTGCAGTGGGGAGGGGGGGAATGTGGGGTTTTGGTCCTCCGGAGTGCTTATCTCCTCCCGAGGTGCCCGCCTGCCCCGCCCGCGTGGCGTTGGGGTGTGCACTGGGGGAGGGGATGTGCAGTGGGGAGGGGGGAATGTGGGGTTTGGGTCCTCCGGAGTGCACATCTCCTCCCGAGGTGCCCGTGGGGGCGGGCGGAGGGTGCCCGCCCCCACGCCCGCGGCGCCGCCAGCACACCCCCGCCCCCGCCCCGCCCCCGGCCGCCGCGCCACGCCCCACCCCGCCTCACCCGCGCCCACCCCGCCCCCGCACGCCGCACCTCCGCCGCACCGCAGGACACCTCCTATCCGGCGGGCAGGGCGTCCGCCACCCCGGCGCGGGGTGTCGGGGGTGGGTGCGAGAATTCCGGGATGCTCCTCGCCGAGGTCGTCGCCACCGCATCCGCCGTCGCGGCGACGCGGTCGCGGCTGGCGAAGGTCGACGCGCTCGCCGGGCTGCTCGCCCGGCTGGAACCCGACGAGATCCTCGCGACCGTGGGTTTCCTCACCGCGTCGCCGCGGCAGGGACGCCTCGGCGTGGGATGGCGTTCGATGACCGACCTCTCGGTCGCGCATCCGGACTCGCCTTCGCTCGCGATCGCCGACGTCGACGCCGCGTTCGAGGAACTGGCTCGTACCGCGGGCGCCGGTTCCGGTGCGCGCCGCACGCGCGTCCTGGCGGCGCTGGCGGAACGGGCGACGACCGAGGAGTGGGACTTCATCGTTCGGGTCATGCTCGGGGAGCTGCGCACAGGCGCGCTGGAGGGCGTGCTGCTGGATGCGATCGCCCGCGCGGCCGAGCGCGATCCTGCCGTCGTGCGCCGAGCGGCGATGCTCTCGGGCGATCTCGGGGAGACGGCTCGCGTGGCGCTGACCGAACCGCCGGCGGCGCTCGCGGATGTCGGACTCGTCGTGGGCCGCCCTGTGCTCCCGATGCTGGCCAGCACGGCGGCGACGGTCGCCGATGCGGTCTCGGCGACCGGTATGTCGTCTGTGGAATACAAGCTCGACGGTGCCCGGATCCAGGTGCACCGCCGCGGCGACGAGGTGCGCGTCTTCACACGCAGTCTCGCCGACGTCACCGCTCGCGTGCCCGAGATCGTCGAGGTGGTCCGGGCGCTGCCGGCCACCGACCTCATCCTCGACGGCGAGACGCTTTCCCTCGATGAGTCCGGCGCCCCTCGTGCGTTCCAAGACACGATGGCACGCTTCGGCGCCGAGGCTGCCCGGGAGGTCGCGCTTCGCCCCTGGTTCTTCGACATCCTGCACGCCGACGGACGCGACCTCCTCGACGAGCCGTTGTCCACCCGCCAGAGCGAGCTGGAGCGGATCGCAGGTCCCTGGCGCGTCCCCGTCCTCACGACGGACGACCCCGCGGCGGGGGAGGCCTTTTCGGCAGCGGCGCTGGACGCGGGCCATGAGGGCGTGATGGTCAAGGATGTCGCCGCGCCCTACGTCGCCGGCCGCCGCGGCGCCGCGTGGATCAAGATCAAGCCGGTGCACACCTTCGACCTCGTCGTCCTCGCCGTCGAGGAGGGGTCAGGACGCCGAGCGCAGTGGCTGTCGAACCTGCACCTCGGCGCGTATGACGCCGAGGGGGAATTCGGTGAGCCCGGCGACTTCGTCATGGTCGGCAAGACCTTCAAGGGGCTCACCGACGAGCTGCTGCGCTGGCAGACCGCTTACTTCCCGACGATCCAGACACGTCGCACCGCGCGGACCGTGTACGTGGAGCCGGTGGCCGTCGTCGAGATCGCGATCGACGGGGTGCAGCGCTCCACCCGCTATCCCGGCGGGGTGGCATTGCGCTTCGCTCGCGTGAAGGCGTACCGGCCCGACAAACGCCCGGCCGACGCCGACAGCATCCAGCGACTGCGCGGGATGCTGCGGGGCTGACGTCCGGGTCCGCCCGTGTCAGGATGACGACATGACCCGCGCCCAGGGACCCGCCTTCGAGATCGAATACCGCAGCGTCGGCCCGGCGGAGGCGCCCCGCACCGTCCTGGTGCTGCGTAGCGGCCCGATCGCCCTGACGGATCCGGAACCCGGCATCACGAGGCGGCACGGGGTGAGGCTGCTCCTGGTGGAGGTCGGGGCTGCGGAGCTGGACAACCCGCCGACCTTCGGCGGGGAGACACCGGCCGAATCGGCCGCCGCGGAGGTGTTCACGCTCCTCCGCGAGGAAGTGCCCCGCGGCATCGTGGGGTTGGTGGGGGAGCGCGCGGCCGCCCTGTTCACCGTCGCGCTCGCGGCCGGCCTCGGCGCGCGGGTCGACCGGCTCGCCCTCGTGGCCGCGCCTCCGCCCGACAGTCCCCTCGCGGCAGATCTCACGGCCGCCACCCTCGCCCGTGTGCCCGCAGCCACGGCCATTTTCAACGGGTCACGGGATGCGACGGCCCCGCCGGATGCAGCCGAGTGGTACGCCGCCCACCTCGCGAGCGCACGCGCCGACATCATCCCCCCGAGCCCCGCGCGAGCCGGCGACGCGCGGCTGGCACTCGCCGACGTCTGGGACCGGGTCCTCACGCACGTCGACGCGCAGATTCCGAGCCCCTGACATGCGCATCGTCGTCCTCACCGGGGCGGGAATCTCCGCTGAGAGCGGCCTCGCCACTTTCCGTGATGCGGGAGGCCTGTGGGAGGGGCATGACATCGCCGACGTCGCCACCCCGGAAGGATTCGCCCGCGATCCCGACACGGTGCTCGCCTTTTACGACCTCCGACGCCGGATCGCCGGATCCGTCGCCCCCAACGCGGCCCACCTCGCGCTCGCGCGTCTGGAGCAGGCGCTCGGCGACGATCTCCTGGTCGTGACGCAGAACGTCGACGATCTTCATGAGCGGGCCGGCACGTCGCGCTTGATTCATATGCACGGAGAGCTGCAGAAGGCGCTCTGCTCCCGCTGCGGCGCGCGCACCCCGGAGATGGGCGACCTGCTCGGTCGGCCCGAGTGCCCGCACTGCGGGGCCCGCACGCTCCGCCCCGACGTGGTGTGGTTCGGGGAGATGCCGTACGGATTGGACGCCATCGAGCGTGCGGTCAGCGAGTGTGACCTCTTCGTCTCGGTCGGTACCTCCGGTGAGGTCTACCCCGCCGCCGGTTACGCGGCGCTGGCGGCTGCGTGCGGCGGGCGCACCATGGAGCTGAACCTCGTGCCGAGCAACCCGCTGGTGCCGTTCGACGAGGTGCGCACCGGCCCGGCGACGGTTGTCGTGCCCGCGTGGGTCGAGGAAGTCCTCGCCCGCGCCTGACGTCGCCGGGCCGACGCTCAGCTTCGGAGGAAGGACCCTCCCGCCCGTACTCGAGACACGGCGTCCACCGTGGCGGCGAGGATCAGGACGCCGCCGGTGACGAGCAGGTTGATGCCCGCGGGGAGGTTGAGAAGCCCGAGGCCGTTGGTGATGCATGCGATCACGAGCGCGCCGATGGCGGCGTGGATGAGGCGTCCGCGGCCTCCGAACAGGCTCACGCCGCCGACCACCGCCGCCGCGACACCGCTGAGGACGATGTCGCGCCCGACCGTCGCATCCACCGACCCCACCCGGGAAACGCTGAACAGGGCCGAGACGACCGCGAGCGTGGAACAGATGACGAACGCCCACCACTTCACCCAGCGCACCTTCACCCCCGAGCGGCGAGCCGCCTCGGCGTTGCCGCCGATCGCGTAGATGTAGCGGCCGAACCGCGTGCGGTCCAGCACGAAGGTTCCGATCCACAGGATCACCAGCGTGACCGGCACGATGATCGGCACGCCCTGCACCGCGACGACGGACTGGCCGCGGTCCTGGTTCAGGATGAAGACGAAGACCCCACCGATCACGGCGATGACCGCCAGCTTGATCCACACGAGCGAGAGCGCCCGGTTGGGGACCCCCGCCTTCGTGCGACGCGCTCGATCGAAGAACGACGTCCCGCCCGAGACCGCGAGCATGACGACCAGCATCCCCCACCCGGCCCAGACGGGAAGGTTTCCGTTCTGCAGGGCCACGAGTTCGGGCACCTGCAGGCGGTACAGTCCGCCGTCCCCGATGATCAGGAGGGCGAGCCCCTGATAGCCGAGGAACAAGCCCAGCGTCACGACGAACGAGGGGATGCCGACCCGGGCGACGAAGAACCCGATCAGAGCTCCGGTGGCCAACCCCACGGCGAACCCGACGAGGAGCGCGAGAATCCAATTCACCTGGAACTGTGCGTTGAGCACGACGAAGAGGGCCATCGCCACACCGCCGGTCACGCCCGCCGACAGGTCGATCTCGCCCAGAAGCAGCACGAAGACCAGGGCGATGCCGAGCATCACCAGCGTCGCGGCCTGATTCAGCAGGTTGGCGAAGTTCCGCTCGGTGAGGAAGAACGGGCTGAGCGTGGAAAACAGCAGAGCCAGGACGACGAGCCCGCCGATGGCGGGAAGGGCGCCCATGTCTCCGGAGCGGATCCGCTGCCACCAGGCGGCGATCTGGTCGCGGAGTCCTCCTTCGACACCGCTTCCGATGAGGTCGCCGGCGACCGGGTCGGGTGAGGCGTTGGTGACGGTGCTCATGCCAGGTCTCCCGGAGTGATGATCGTGTCGGTGGAGAGGAGGGACACGCCGGGCGGTGTCTTGGTGCCGGTGATGTAGCCGACGATGTCGTCGCGAGTGGCATCCTTCGCCGACACCTGCGCGACCAGCTGGCCGAGGTACAGCACGGCGATGTCGTCGGCGACCGCGAAGACGTCGGCGAGGTTGTGGCTGATCAGGATGACAGCCACCCCCTGCTGGGCGAGACGCTGAACGAGGTTCAGCACCTGTTCGGTCTGTGCGACACCCAGCGCGGCGGTCGGCTCGTCGAGGATGACCACGCGGGCCTTCTTCAGCACGGCGCGGGCGATCGCCACCGTCTGACGCTGACCCCCGGAGAGCGAGGCCACCTTCTGACGGACGGACTTGACGGTCCGCACGGACAGTGACCGCAGCGTGTCGGATGCTTCCCGCTCCATCCGCCCCTCGTCCAGGGTCCCCGCCGTGAGTTCCTCCCGGCCGAGGAACATGTTCTGCACGATGTCGAGGTTGTCGCAGAGCGCCAGGTCTTGATAGACGACCTCGATACCGAAGCCGGCCGCATCCCGCGGCGTGTGCAGGTCGCGGTGGGTACCGTCGATCCGGACCTCGCCCTCGTCGTAGGGTTGCACGCCCGCGAGGCCCTTGATGAGGGTCGACTTGCCGGCGCCGTTGTCGCCCACGAGGGCCGTCACGGTACCGGGGTGCACTTTCAGGTCGACGCCCTTGAGGACGTTGACGGGGCCGAAGGATTTCTTCACGCCCGAGAGTTCGATGATCGGCTGTGTCATTCCCGCTTCCTTGTCTTCCATCGGACAGAGCGGGGGCGCCGCGCCCGAGGACGCGGCGCCCCACGGAGGAGCGTTACTGCACTCCGAACTCGGTGCACTTGGCGGCGACGTCGCCCGTGCAGATCTCGGCGGCATCCGCGTCGCCGGCTTCGACGACGTTGATGACCTCTTCCGGGCCCACCAGCTGCGGCGTGACGGCGATGTACGGTGTGCCGTCTTCCAGTTCCTGGTCGGCGGTGGGCGTTTCCCCGTTCAGCAGGGCGACGGCCACCTCCACTGCCGCGTCGGCCTCCTCCTTCACCGGCTTGTAGACGGTCGCCGTCTGCCAGCCGAGCAGGATGTTCTGCAGCCCCGCCACGTTGGCGTCCTGGCCGGACACGGCCACGCCGGCGAGGTTGTTGTTCTGCAGAACCTTGATGACGCCGGCCGCGTTGGTGTCGTTGGCCACCCAGACTCCGTCGACGGCCCCTCCGAGGGAGGTGAGCGCCTGCTCGA
This sequence comes from Microbacterium sp. Z10_103, assembly GCF_058310455.1. Classification (NCBI taxonomy): domain Bacteria; kingdom Bacillati; phylum Actinomycetota; class Actinomycetes; order Micrococcales; family Microbacteriaceae; genus Microbacterium; species Microbacterium sp. Z10_103. The sequence goes on along the minus strand of NZ_JBZEGK010000001.1, from coordinate 1,897,028 downwards.
AGTTGGTCTGCGACTTGGTCTGGTCCCAGATCCCCGGGGGCTCGGCGGCCGGAGTGATCCCCGCGGCCTCCATCACCTCGACGGCGCCCTCCTTGAACATGGCCGCGTTGCCGTCGGTGGGGTCGCCCCCCATGTAGACGACGACCGCGGTGGCCGGGTCCTTGCCGGCCGTCGCGAGCCCGTCGAGCACCGTCTGGCCTTCCAGGCGACCCACTTCGACGTTGTCGAAGGACACGTAGTAGTCGGCGCCCTCGAAAGGCCGGTCGTATGCGATGACGGGAATACCCTCGGCGGTGGCCTTGGCAGCGACGGCCTCCGCGGCACCCTGGTAGTCGACCAGAAGCATCACGCCGCAGCCCTGCGTGAGCTGCTGGTCGGCGATGGTCGAGTACTTGTTGGTGTCGCCCTGGGCGTTCTGGATGTCCACGTCGAACCCGGCCTCTTCGAGGCCCTCCTGCAGGTACTTGCGGTCGAAGTTCTCCCAGCGGGGCGATGAGGCGGCATCGGGGAGGATGACGCACGCCCGGTCGGCGGCTTCCCCTCCGCCCTCGGTCGACGATCCGCCCCCAGATCCCCCGGAACATCCTGCGAGCAGCACCGCCGCAGCGCCTGAGAGCGCTACCACGGCGGACAATGAGCTTCGCTTCATTTCTCACCCTCCATTGGTGTGAGGTGTTTCCTGGTGTGCCCCCGCCTCCATGGACGTGGCCCTGAAATGATGCACTGCCCCCCGCGGCTAGCGCATCGATCGGGAGGTCACGTTTCGGTAAACACTGCGAAAGTTTCGTCCGGGGGAGGGTGGATTCAGCCGCGTGCAGGTGCTAGGCGAACGAGCACCACGTTGCCGGACTCGTCCGTCTCGGCGACCTCGGTGTACGCCTTGACGAAGTCGGAGAAGCTCTTCTGACCGTACGTTTTCTCGCTGAACGCCGGGTCGAGGCGCTTGATGAGGCTCTTCACCGTCGACGCGTGCTGCCACTCGTTCTCCTCGCGTTCCCCGCCCAGCCGCAGGGCACGCTCGAGCAGGTCCGCGCCAGGATCGGTGGTGCGCTTGCGGGTCCGCGACCGCGAGGGCGATGGGTCCTTCTTCTCCGGGGTGGGCAGTGCGATGCCGGGGAGAGAGTCGTACGCGTCGAACTGGTCGCACGCCGCTGCCAGAGACTTCGCGGTGGAGCCGGCCACCCCCACCCCGACGACGAAGCGACCGAGTCGTCTGCACCGCTGGGCGAGGGGAACATAGTCCGAGTCCCCGCCCACGATCACCACGTGGCTCAGGTCGGGGAGGCGGAACATGTCTTCCACAGCATCCACTGCCAGGCGGATGTCCGCCCCGTTCTTGGCGTAGGCGGCGGCCGGGAAAAGCTGCACGAGGTCGACCGCGCGCGCCACCAGTTGCGTGCGGTATTCGGCGTTGACGGGGGAGGACCAGTCGGCGTAGGCGCGGGTGAGGACCAGCGTGCCGAACGAGGCCGCGTAGTCGATGATGGCGCCGACGTCGATCGTGGCCTGGGCGAGCCGCTCGACGATCTCGGGTTCGGCCGGCTTCTCTGCGATCTTGCTGCGGTCGCGGGCATACGCGTTGCGGCCGTGCACCCGGTCGTACCAGGACATCACGATGTTGTCGAAGTCGAGGTAGACGGCGACGCGGGCGTTCTGCGAATCGGGCATGGCACCAGTCTGCCGGGTACGCCCTCGCCCGGGTACCGCAGACCCACCTTGCGGCACTTGTCCGGCGTGCGCAGCCGCGGAGTCGGCTGAGCTTCGAGCGCAACGGGCCCCTAGGCTCATCGCGTGAACCCGATCGACCGCTTCCGAGAGCTGCTGCGCATCCCTACCGTCTCCCGCTCCGACACGTCGCAGATCGACCCCGCCGGGTTCGAGGAGTTCCGCGCTGCACTGGAGCGGCTCTACCCGCTCGTGCATGAGCGGCTCCAGCGGGAGGTCGTGGGCGACGGGGCACTGCTGTACCGATGGGAGGGTGAGACCTCCGCCGAGCCGCTGGTGCTGATGGCGCACCAGGACGTCGTTCCGGTCGTGGACGCCGAGTGGCAGCATCCGCCCTTCGCCGCGGAGATCGTCGGGGAAGGGCCCGTCGCCGAGATCCACGCGCGCGGCGCGATCGACGACAAGGGCGCGCTGGTGGCGATCCTCGAGGCGGTGGAAGCTCTGCTCGCCGAGAAGGCCACGCCGCCCCGGGACGTGTATCTCGCGTTCGGCCACGACGAGGAGACGCACGGCACCGGCGCGCAGGCGCTGGCTGCCGCTCTCCGCGAGCGCGGCGTGCAGCCGGGGCTGGTACTGGATGAAGGCGGAGCGATTGTGGAGGACGTCCTGCCGGGCCTGTCGGCTCCCGCCGCGATGATCGGCGTCGCGGAACGCGGAATCGCCACCTTCGTGCTGACCGCCCGCGAAGCCGGCGGTCACGCCTCCACTCCGCCGCGGATGCCGGCGACCGCCCGGCTCGCCCGGGCCATCGACCGCATCCGCCGCCGCCCCTTCCCCGTCCGCCTCGCCGCTCCCGTGCGGGCGATGCTCGCCACCGCCGCCGCGCATGTTCCGCAGCCGCTGCGCGCGGTGTACGCGGGGGCGGGGGCCCTCGCGCCGGTGCTCACCCGCGCGTTGTCAGCGCTCGGACCCGAGACCAATGCGCTCGTGCGGACGACCGCCGTCGTCACCGAACTGGCCGGCGCGGACGGACGCAATGTGCTGGCCACGTCTGCGCGGGCGTGGGTCAACGTCCGCCTGCTGACCGGCGACACCCTGGCGGGGGCGACAGCGCACCTCCGCCGCGCGATCGCCGATCCGCTCGTGGAGATCTCCCTCGAGGAGGGCTCCGAGCCCTCGCCGGTGTCGCCCTGGCGCGGGCCGGAGTGGCGACGGTTGGCTGCGACGGTGCAGGGGACGCTCGGCGCCGATGCGGTGACGCTGCCCTACGTGCAGCTCGGCGCCAGTGACAGCCGCTGGTTCACCACGATCAGCGAAAGCGTCTACCGCTTCGCGCCCTTCCGCCTCTCCCGCGCCCAGCGCGATGCGCTGCACGCGCACGACGAGCGCATCGGCGTGGAGGTGTGGCTGCGCGGTATCGCGTTCTACCGCGAGCTCATTCTCGCCCGCTGACCGGTCGCCGCGGGGGGTCGTCGGAGACCCCGAGGAGGAACGCGGCGATGCCGGATGCGGTGCCCTCCAGCACCGGCCCGTGTCCGAAGGACCAGTCCGCATCCGTTGCCCGGACGGTGAACCCCCGGACGACGGCGCGACGATCCGCGGGAGCGGAGCCCGAGGCGTATAGGGCGGCGGCCCCGGCGAGGAACGGGTCGAGGCCCGCGTCCACGCCGTTCTCGCGGGCGAGCACGAGGAGTGCGCGCACGGTCGCCGCGAGGGTGCGGATGCTGCGCCGCCGGCCGGAGCGGACGGCGACGGCGACGCTGCGCAGGGCCGCAACCGGGTCCTCGGTCAGCGGCGAGCCCGCCTCGCCGCGGAGGCCCGCGTCGGCGAGGAAGAGCTCCATGCGCTCCGCCGCGGTCGCCGGAGCCGCGCCGATGAGATCGGCTGCACGGTCCACCACGTCGGCAACGGCGGCTCGCCGGTCGCTCGAGACGGCCGCTTCATCAGCGGTCTCCCGCTGACTGAGGGGTAGGAATCGCGCGAACCGGGACACGCGCACAGTGTAGGCATGTGACACTCATGTGACAGAATCCGACGTGCGCTTCACCATCGTGTGACAGTCACATGCGGGCGGTATCGTTCGCGCACACGACAGTGCCGGAGGAGAAGGATGAGCGAGGACGCGAGCGGGCGACGCCCCAGCATCCGCGACGTCGCGCGGTTGGCAGATGTCTCGCATCAGACGGTCTCGCGGGTGCTCAACAACCACCCCAGCATCCGCCCGGAGACGCGCGCCCGAGTGCTGGACATCATGGCGCAGCTGCGATATCGGCCCAATCGGGCCGCGCGGGCGCTGGTGACCTCGCGCTCGCAGACGATCGGCATCCTCGCCGCTTCCAGCACGCAGTACGGCCCGGCCTCCAGCATCGCCGCGATCGAGGCAGCCGCCCGCGCGCGGGGGTACTGGGTCAGCACGGCCTACATCGAAGCGCGTGACCCGGACTCCATCGCGCAGGGGATCTCGCACCTGATGGCCCAGTCGATCGAGGGTCTGGTGGTCATCGCACCGCAGGTGCGGGTGATCCGGGCGATCGTCGCGCAGCAACTGGATATCCCTTACGTGACGCTGCAGTCGGCCGAAATCGACCCGGGCCACACACTGTCGGTGGACCAGATCGCCGGTGCGCGCATGGCCACGCGCCACCTCATCGAGCTGGGGCATCGCCACATCTACCACCTCGCCGGGCCCCAGGATTGGGTGGAGGCGGAGGCGCGGATGCGCGGTTTCCTCGAGGAGATGTCGGCGCAGGACGTTCCCACCACGGCTCCGATCCTGGGCGATTGGACGGCGGACTTCGGGTATTACGCAGGCCGTGAACTGCTCAGCGTGCGCGATTTCACGGCGATCTTCTCCTCGAACGACCAGATGGCGCTCGGGCTCCTGCACGCCGCCAGGGAGGAAGGGTTGGAGGTCCCCGGCGACATCAGCATCGTCGGCTTCGACGACATCCCCGAGGCTGCGCACTTCTCGCCTCCGCTGACAACGGTGCGCCAGGACTTCCCCGAGCTGGGACGCCGATGTGTGGACCTGCTGCTCGGGGGAGGCGACCTGCCGACCGACGCGGTGAGCGCGGCGATCGTGCCCGAACTCGTCGTCCGCACGTCGACCGGGCCGGCCGCGCGGCTCTAGCGGCCGTTACGGTAACGAAACCGCCACAGTTGACACCCCGGTCGGAATGGGAACTATAGTTGCCCGATGTGAACGGTCACATAGACCGGGCATCCGAGAGGCGAAGGAGTCCACGGGATGAGCGGGAGCGCCGAGGCCAGCCGCCAGGAGCAGTATGTGGTGGGCGCGAGGACCGAGGTTGCGATCGCGCGTACCCGCGCCGACGTCGCTGCGCTGCATGGCGAACTCGTGCGCTACGGCCTGGTCGTGTGGACCGGCGGCAACGTCTCGGCACGGGTGCCGGGGGCCGACCTGTTCGTCATCAAGCCGTCGGGCGTCTCGTATGACGAGTTGGCGCCGGAGAACATGATCCTGTGCGACCTGGATGGTGTCGTGGTGCCCGGAACCCCCGGGAGCGATCGCTCTCCCTCCAGCGACACCGCAGCCCACGCCTACGTATACCGGAGCATGCCCGAAGTCGGGGGAATGGTGCACACGCACTCGACGTTCGCTACGGCATGGGCGGCGCGTGGCGAGGGGATCCCGTGCGTGATCACCGCGATGGCCGATGAGTTCGGCGGTCCCATCCCGGTGGGCCCGTTCGCGATCATCGGCGACGACTCGATCGGTCGCGGCATCGTCGAGACCCTTCGGGGGCATCGCAGCCGCGCCGTGCTCATGCAGAACCACGGACCGTTCACCATCGGCTCCAGCGCACGGGATGCAGTGAAGGCCGCCGTGATGCTCGAGGACGTGGCCCGCACCGTCCATTACGCGCGGGAGGCCGGTGAGTTGATCCCCATCCCGCAGGACGCCATCGACCGGCTCTACGACCGGTACCAGAACGTCTACGGCCAACAAGCACACAACTGAATATCGGAACACCGAGACGAAGACGTCCAACGAAAGGACACACAGTGAAGGCAAAGAAGGTTCTTCTCGCGACCATCGCCGCAGGCGCCCTGATGCTCTCCGCCTGCAGCGGAGGCAGCGGCAGCGGCAGCGGCGGGGAGGGCGGCGGCGACGGCGGTCTCATCGGCGTCGCGATGCCCACCAAGAGCTCTGAGCGCTGGATCCAGGACGGCAACGCCGTCAAGAAGACGCTGGAGGAGCAGGGCTTCTCGGTCGACCTTCAGTACGCGGAGGACGACATCCCCACGCAGGTCTCTCAGATCGAGAACATGATCACCAAGGGCGCTGAGGCGCTGATCGTGGCGTCGATCGATGGCACGACCCTCTCCGAGGTCCTGCAGACGGCCGCCGACTCCGACATCCCGGTGATCGCTTACGACCGCCTCATCAAGGGTTCGGAGAACGTCGACTACTACGCCACGTTCGACAACTTCCTCGTCGGGCAGCAGCAGGCGTGGACGCTCTTGAACGGCCTGGGCCTGACCGACCTCGAGGGCAACCCCGTGGATGGTGCCCCCGCCGGCCCGTTCAACGTCGAGCTGTTCGCCGGTTCGCTGGACGACAACAACGCGTTCTTCTTCTGGGATGGCGCGATGGACGTGCTCGAACCCCTGATCGAAGACGGCACGCTGGTCGTGAACTCGGGTCAGACCGACATCGAGCAGGCCGCCACGCTCCGCTGGGACGGCGAGACCGCCCAGAGCCGCATGGAGGACATCCTCACCTCGTCCTACTCCGACGGCAGCACCCAGGTCGACGCGGTGCTGTCACCGTACGACGGCATCTCGCGCGGCATCATCTCGGCCCTCGCCGACGCCGGGTATTCCGTCGGTGACGAGTGGCCGACCATCTCCGGCCAGGACGCCGAGGTCGACTCGGTCAAGGCGATCCTGTCGGGCGAGCAGTACGCGACGATCTTCAAGGACACGCGCGAGCTCGCCAAGGTCGCGGCCAACATGGCCATCGCCGCCCTCCAGGGCGACGAGGTCGAGGTCAACGACGAGGAGACCTACGACAACGACGTGAAGATCGTCCCGTCGTACCTCCTCGCGCCGGTTCCGGTCGTGAAGGACAACGTCGAGCCGGTGCTCGTGGAGTCCGAATACTGGACGGCCGAGGACCTCGGCCTCTAAGGTCCGAACCTGAACCGTGACGGTGGGCGGGGGCTTCGGCTCCCGTCCACCGTCGCGGCGGCCCGCTACATCCCCATTTCTCGGAAGAAGTCGGAAACGTGTCAGAGAACATCCTGGAGATGCGCGGCATCACCAAGACCTTCCCCGGCGTCAAGGCGCTGTCGAATGTCACCCTCGCGGTTCGCTCGGGAGATGTCCACGCGATCTGCGGCGAGAACGGCGCCGGCAAATCGACGCTCATGAAGGTGTTGTCGGGCGTCTACCCGCACGGCACCTACGACGGCGAGATCGTCTACGCCGGTGACGAGGTGCAGTTCCGCAACCTTCGCGACAGCGAGGCCCGCGGGATCGTCATCATCCACCAGGAACTGGCGCTCAGCCCGTATCTGTCGATCGCGGAGAACATCTTCCTCAACAACGAGCGCACGAGCGCCGGTCTCATCGACTGGAACAAGACGAACTTCGAGGCGGCAGCGCTGCTGGCCCGCGTCGGACTGCGCGACAACCCCACCACGAAGATCAGTCAGATCGGCGTGGGAAAGCAGCAGCTCGTCGAGATCGCCAAGGCGTTGTCGAAGGACGTCAAGCTCCTCATCCTCGATGAGCCGACCGCTGCGCTCAATGACGAGGACTCCGCGCACCTCCTGGACCTCATCCTCCAGCTCAAGGAAGAGGGCGTGACCTCGATCATCATCAGCCACAAGCTGAACGAGATCAAACGCGTCGCCGACACCGTGACGGTCATCCGCGACGGTAAGACGATCGAGACGATCGCGAAGGCCGAGGTCACCGAAGACCGCATCATCAAAGACATGGTGGGGCGCGACCTCGAGCACCGCTATCCCGACCACGAGCCGCACATCGGCGAAGAGCTGTTGCGCGTCGAGGACTGGACGGCGCACCATCCACAGGATCCGTCCCGCGTCATCGTGGACAAGGTCTCCCTGAACGTCCGCGCGGGGGAGATCGTCGGCATCGCGGGCCTCATGGGCGCCGGGCGCACCGAGTTCGCGATGAGCCTGTTCGGCCACAGCTACGGCACCCGCATCTCCGGCAAGGTGTTCATGCGCGGGAAAGAGATCAAGACGCGCACCGTGTCGGAGGCGATCGACAACGGCCTGGCGTATGCGACGGAAGACCGCAAGACGTACGGGCTGAACCTCATCGAAGACATCAAGCGCAACATCTCGATGGCCTCCCTGCGGAAGCTCGAGAAGGCCGGTCTCGTCAACGACAACGAGGAGTTCAAGGTCGCCAACGACTACCGGCGCGAACTGAACATCAAGGCCCCGAGCGTGCTCGTCAAGACCGGAAAGCTCTCCGGCGGAAACCAGCAGAAGGTCGTGCTGTCGAAGTGGATCTACTCCGACCCCGACGTGCTCATCCTGGATGAGCCCACCCGCGGCATCGACGTCGGCGCGAAGTACGAGATCTACACGATCATCAACCGGCTCGCGGCCGAGGGGAAGGGCATCATCGTCATCTCCTCGGAGCTTCCGGAGCTCCTGGGCATCTCCGACCGCGTGTATGCGTTGTCGGAGGGCCGCATCACCGGCGAGGTGCCCATCTCCGAAGCCACCCCCGAGTCCGTCCTCAAGCTCATGACCATGGAGAACCCCCGCTGACGGGGGTTCGGGAGACAGATCAATGACGAACAACACCGAGGCCGTCGGCGCGAACATCAACCCGCCGGACAACAAATTCACGCGCTGGTTCAGCCACGTGCTGGCCGATCTGGGCAAGAACGGCATCTTCATCGCCCTGATCGCCGTGGTCGCCCTCTTCACGATCCTGACCAACGGCATCCTGCTCCGCCCCCAGAACATCTCGAACCTGGTCGTGCAGAACGGCTACATCCTCGTGCTGGCCATCGGCATGGTCATGGTGATCATCGCCGGGCACATCGACCTCTCGGTGGGATCGGTGGCGGCCTTCGTCGGGGCGCTCTCGGGCGTCTTCGCGGTGGAGATGGGCATGCCCTGGTGGCTCGCCATCCTGTTGTCGCTCCTCATCGGAGCGCTGGTGGGCGCGTGGCAGGGTTTCTGGATCGCTTTCGTGGGGATTCCCGCGTTCATCGTGACCCTGGCGGGCATGCTGATCTTCCGCGGGCTGGCGCTCGTGGTCCTCGGTAACGCCAACATCGGCTCGTTCCCGACGGAGTACCGAGCGTTGGGCAACGGGTTCTTGTCGGGGTTGTTCGGCGAAACCGATCCCGACATCTTCACGCTCGCGATCGGCGCCGTGGCCATCGTCGCCGTCGTCGTGCAGCAGATGCGCACCCGCGCGGGGCGGTCCAAGTACGGTCAGGAGGTCGAGCCGATCGTCTGGGTCATCGTGAAGCTCGTGCTCATCGCCGCGGCGATCGCCTTCTTCACCTACTCGCTCGCGTCGTACAAGGGCATCCCGGTGACCCTGATCGTGCTGGCGGTGCTCGTGATGGTCTACGGCCTCGTGATGAAGCGGACGGTGTTCGGCCGCCACATCTATGCCATCGGCGGCAACCGCCACGCCGCGGAGCTGTCGGGGATCAAGACCCGCCGCGTGGACTTCTGGTTGTTCGTGAACATGGGGTTCCTGGCAGCCCTCGCCGGCCTGATCTTCACCGCCCGCCTGAACCTTGCCGGCCCGAAGGCCGGTGACGGATTCGAGCTCGAAGCCATCTCGGCCGCGTTCATCGGTGGCGCTGCGGTCCAGGGCGGTGTCGGCACCATCGGCGGGGCGATCATCGGTGGCCTCATCATCGGCGTGCTCAACAACGGCATGTCGATCATGGGCATCGGCATCGAGTGGCAGCAGGCCGTCAAGGGCCTCGTCCTGCTGCTGGCCGTGGCCTTCGACGTCTACAACAAGCGCCGCTCCGGCAACAGCTGAACGCCTCCGCGGCCTGACCGACCTCCACAATCCCGTCGGCCGACGAGAACCCCGCAGTGCGCCGGGGTTTCGTCGGCCGACGGGATTTTCGCGGGGACGGGGACCTGGTCAGGGGAGCAGGGTGACCTTGCCGTCGGTGCCGGACTGGACGAGGCGCTGGGCCTCTCCCGCCTCGGTGAGCGGCAACTGCGGACCGAGCTCGACGGAGAACGCGCTGGCCGAGAGAAGCGCGAGCGTCACCGGGATCGCCTCGTGCCGCCACGCGAGTTCCTGGGCCGAGAGGGGGCGCGGGCTCCCACCTCGGAACGCCCGGATGCCGAGGGCATCGGCCTCTGCGCCCCGGACGAGTGTGACGATCCGCCGGCGGTCGGCGACCAGGTCGATCGAGACGTCCAGCGCCTCGTCGGTGCCGACGCAGTCCAGGGCGGCGGTGACACCTTCCGGCGCAGCATCCCGTACCCGTCCCACGAGCCCGTCGCCGTAGCGCACCACGGTCGCGCCGAGAGCGCGCACCCCGTCCGCGCGGCGATCCGAAGCGGTCGCGATGACGCGGGCTCCCCACAGGAGCGCGTACTGGACCGCCGCGCGCCCGACCGAGCCCGAGCCGCCGTGGACGAGAAGCGTGTCACCGGGGCCGATCGCGAGCGACCGCAGCGACTGATACGCCGTGCCGACGGGAATCCCCAGCGCCGCGGCCTGCGCGGCACTGACCGCCGGCGGCCGGGGCACCGCGGAGGCGGCGGGGACGACGATCTCCTCGGCGTAGGTTCCGATGACGCCGGTCAGCACGACGGGAAGGCCGGGGCGGAATCCCTCCACGTCGTTCCCGACCTCGACCACGACCCCGCCGGCGTCCGCGCCCACGCGACGGGGCTCGCGGATGGGGTCGCTCGCCCGCGCGCCCGAGCGCAGCTTCGCATCCACCGGATTCACGCCGGCCGCCTCTATCCGAACGCGCAGCTCACCGCGAGCGGGAGCGGAGAAAGGCACCTCGCGGACCTGCAGCACCTCAGGACCGCCGAACTCGGTGTGGACGACAGCGCGTGGCATGGCAGGATCCTTTCCGTCGCCGAGCCTAGTGGTGGGCGCGGCCCCGGGCTCAGCTGCGCAGAACCTTCGCGATCCGCTGCAGCGAGACCGGTTCGGCCGTGCCGAGCTGCTGCGCGAAGAGGCTCACCCGCAGCTCTTCCAGCAGCCACCGTGCGTGCACGATCCGGGCGGGCGCGTCAGCGGGCGGCGGGATGGTGCCACCCGCGTCGCTGTAGAGGGCGGCGGCCCGCTCGTATTCGTTCTGACGCTGCCGGTCGCGGCCCGGGTTGTCCGCCAGCGCCTGGACCCGCTGCAGCGCGCCGGCGAGATACCGCGGAACGTGCGCCAGACGAGCGAGCCCGGTCGCGGAGACGAACCCCGGGAAGACGAGACCACTCAGCTGCGCGCGCACGTCACCGAGCGCCCCGAGAAGGGCCATCGACGTCTGGCCTCGGAGGGCGCGGTCCACCTCGCGGCCGGTGGTGAGGACCCGTGCAGCCAGCGAGACGGCCGCGAAGGTCTCGTCCACGACGACGGCCGACAGCGCATCGCGCACGCGTTCGAATTCGGCGTGCGTGCGGACGGATCCGCCGGGCGCGGAACGATCGAGCACCGCATCGGCCACGGCCACACGCGCGTCCTCGATCAGAGCCTTGGCGCTGGGGTACGGGGATGCGGCGAGGGCGAGCTTCTCCGTCGACGTGAGGTGCTCGAGGACATAGGTCGCGGGGGAAGCGACGGCCAGGAGCAGGAGGCGGCGCACGCCCGCGCGGGTGTGGCGCGCCGCATCCTGGGGGGTGGTCTCCAGGCGCAGCGACACTGATCCGCCGTCATCGATGAGGGCGGGGTAACCCCGCACGACACCCCCGGCCACCCGCGTGTCCACGACCTCGGGGAGATCACCGAACGTCCATGTCGTGACCCCCGAGCGCGCCGTGAACGCCCCGGGCGCGGCCATTCCCCCCGGCGTCGCTGCGGCGGCGACCTGCGCGGCGCGGCGATCGATCGTGGCGGCCACGCTCGTGCGCGCACGATCGGCGAGGCGCTGCTGGAGCGCGGACAGGTCGCGGTCGCTGCCGACCGTGCGCCCGCGGGCATCCACCGCGCGGAAGGTGGGCAGGAGGTGGCCGGGCACCCGCTCCATATCGAAATCGGCTGCGGTCACGGGCTGGCTCGCGACGCGCTGGACCAGCGCGGCCAGCGCCGCGGTGAGGGTGGTGGCGGGGAGCCCGTCCGTGTTCTCCGGGCCGCGTCCGGCCAGGTCCGCGGCGAAGCGCTCGGCCCAGTCCGCCGCGGGGACGACGTTGCGGCGGATCGCCTTCGGAAGGGCGCGCAGGAGCGCGGTGACCAGGGCGTCCCGGAGCCCTGGGACCTGCCAGTCGAAGCCGTCGGGTCGCAGCTGGGCGAGAAGGGCCAGCGGCACGAGGACGGTGAGCCCGTCGTCGGGAGCGCCCGGTTCGAAACGGTAGGACAGGGACAGGGTCTGGTCGCCCTGCTGCCACCGAGACGGGAATCCGCGGTCATCCGGGCGCGCGGCCTCCCCGGTGAGGTCGGCTTCGGACAGGTCCAGGAGGCGCGGGGTCTGCTCCGAGGCATCCCGCCACCACTGCTCGAACGAGCGCACGTCGAACACGTCGGCGGGGATGCGGGAGTCGTAGAACGCGAACACCGCCTCGTCGCCGACGAGGATGTCGCGGCGCCGCTCGCGCTCCTCGATCTTCTCCAGCCTGCGGCGCTGCTCGGTGTTGCGTCGGAGGAAGGCGGTGAGGCGCTTATCGAGCGTCGACGCATCCCACTCCTCCTCGACGAGCGCGTGGCGGAGGAACATCTCGCGCGCGAGCGGCCGGTCGAACCGGGCCAGCTGCACGCGCCGGCGGGGGACGATCTCCACGCCGAAGAGCGTGACCTTCTCGTACGCGGATGCGGCGCCCGCCGACTTCGACCAGTGCGGTTCGCTCAGCGACCGCTTCGCGAGGTCGCCCGCGAGCGCTTCGGCCCACGCCGGGTCGATCGCGGCGACCGTGCGCGCGAACAGGCGGGACGTCTCGACCAGTTCGGCGGCCATCACCGCCGAGGGCCGGCGCTTGCGCAGCCCGGAGCCCGGGAAAATCGCGAACCGTGCGCCGCGGGCGCCGATGTACTCGCCCTTGGCCGCGCGCCCGTCGCCCTTCGCGTCCCGGGGGCCGCGGCGGTCCTTGGGCGGGTTCGCGGTGCGGGGGTCGAGGATGCCGATCTGCGAGAGCAGGCCCGCGAGGATGGCGCGGTGCACCGCATCCGGATCCGCCGTCCGCTCGGTGGTTTCGCGCCGGATGTTCAGGAGCGAGCGCAGCTGCCGGTGCACGTCGACCCATTCGCGGACGCGGACGTAGTTGAGGAACTCGGCGCGGCAGAGGCGCCGGAAGGCGCTGGAGCCGAGCTCGGCCTGCTTCTCCTGCAGGTGATCCCACAGGTTCAGCAGCGACAGGAAGTCGCTCGTCGGGTCGGTGAATCGAGCGTGCAGGCGGTCGGCCTCTTCGCGCCGCTCTTCGGGGCGCTCGCGCACATCCTGGATGGACAGTCCCGCGACGATCGCGAGCACCTCCCGCAGCGTGCCGTTGTCGCGGGCCTCGAGCAGCATCCGGGCGAAGCGGGGGTCGATGGGCAGCCGCGCGATCTCCCGCCCGATGCCGGTGAGCCGCGGGGTCTCGCCGCCGCGGCCGGCGGTCGGGCGGGCGGGGGGTCTGATCGCCCCCAGCTCGGTCAGCAGATCCGTTGCGGCCTTCACGCCGCGCGAGTCGGGCTTGGTGAGGAACGGGAAGTCCGCCATGTCACCGAAGCCCAGCGACAGCATCTGCAGCAGCACGGACGCCAGGGACGTGCGGAGGATCTCCGGTTCGGTGTATTCCGGCCGCCGGGTGAAGTCCTCCTCGGAGTAGAGGCGGATCGCGACGCCCGGCGACGTGCGGCCGGCACGCCCCGAGCGCTGCTGCGCCGACGCCTGCGACACGGCCTCGATCGGCAGGCGCTGGATCTTCGAACGTGCGCTGTACCGCGAGATGCGGGCGGTGCCCGTGTCGACGACGTACCGGATTCCGGGGACGGTCAGGCTCGTCTCGGCCACGTTGGTGGCGAGGATGACCCGGCGCCGCACGCCCGCGACGCGGGAGGGTTCGAACACGCGATGCTGTTCGGCCGAGGAGAGACGACCGTAAAGGGGGAGGACCTCGGTGGGCGCAGCATCCTTCGCGTACGCGCCGCGCACCGCCTCGGCGGCATCGCGGATCTCCGCCTCGCCGGGGAGGAACACCAGCACATCACCGGCGGGCTCGCGGTCGAGCTCGCGCAGCGCCGCGACGATCCCGCCGACCTCGTCGGGATCGTCCTCCGCTTCGCCCTCCGGCACCAGCGGGCGGTATCGGATGTCGACGGGGTAGGTGCGGCCCGAGACCTCCACGATCGGCGCGGGCTGATCCGCGGCATCCGCGAAATGCTTCGCGAAGCTCTGCGGGTCGATGGTCGCCGACGTCACGATCACCTTGAGGTCGGGGCGCTCGGGGAGGATGCGGCGAAGGTAACCGAGGAGGAAGTCGATGTTGAGCGACCGTTCGTGCGCCTCGTCGATGATGATCGTGTCGTAGCGGCGCAGCAGCCGGTCGCGGTGGATCTCGTTGAGCAGGATGCCGTCGGTGACGAGGGCGACCCGGGTGTCGTCGGAGACGTTGTCGGTGAAGCGGACCTTGTAGCCCACGGTGGTGCCCAGCGGCACCTGGAGCTCTTCGGCGATGCGCTCGGCGATGGTGCGCGCGGCGATCCGGCGAGGCTGGGTGTGCGCGATACGGGTGCGGCCGAGCTCGAGGCAGATCTTGGGCAGCTGCGTGGTCTTGCCCGACCCGGTCGCTCCGGCGACGATCACGACCTGGTTCTCGGCGATGGCGCGCGCGATCTCCTCCCGGGCGGCGCTGACGGGCAGCTCCGGCGGGTACGCGATCACGGGTTCGGGCGAGGACACAGCCTTCGATCGTATCCGGCATCCCGCTCCCCTCCCCGAGAAACGACAATTCGGATGAGACACAACGCGGCGCGGGGTTTCTCGTCCGGATCGTCGTTTCTCGCCGGGCAGAGCGGTGCGGGGAGCGGCCGGGGGAGGGTCAGGACGGGCGGGAGATGAGGGCGACCAGGTCTTCCCACATCGCATCCAGGCGCGGCGTCCACGGCGCCGCCATCGCGCCGGACCGGTAGCGGTGCTCGGCCAACTCCAGCGGCACCCACTCGGCTTCGGCCACCTCGAGAGGATCGGGCCGCAGCGTCGGGGTCTCGGCGATCCGTGCGGCGTAGAGATCGAAGAGCGCGGTCGGCTCCGGGAATCGGCCGACCAGGACCAGGGATGCTGCGGACACCGCAACGCCCGTCTCCTCCCGCAGCTCTCGCGCCGCCGCGTCGGTACTCGGCTCACCGGCGAGCACGCTCCCCGCCGGGAACTCCCAGGTGAGCGGATAGTCCTTGGCCGAGGCCCGGCGCGTCATGAGCACGCGACCGTCGGAGCGGACCACGCACGTGCCCACGACGACGTGGAACGCACCATCCGGCCATCGGGCATCGCCGCGTCGGTGGGTGCGACCCATCGGCGTTCCGTCCCGGGTTGTGAGGTCCCACAGTTCCTCGTCGCTCATCGCTCCATCTTGCCGCCGAGGCACCCACCCTGCGCGAGAAACGACGATCCGGACGACACAGGGCGCGGCGCGGAGTTTCTCGTCCGGATCGTCGTTTCTCGACGGCGGGAGGACGGCGGGAGGACGGCGGGAGGACGGCGGGAGGACGGCGGGAGGCGGCGGGAGGCGCGGGGGGCGTCGCGCGCCGGGCCGCGTCCGTCAACCCCCGGACGCGACGGCCGGGGCCGCTCCTAGGCTGGCGGCATGACAATTCCCACGGTTGCCCTGAACGACGGCAACAGCATCCCCCAGCTCGGCTACGGCGTCTTCCTCGTTCCGCCCGAGGACACCGAGCGCGCGGTGAGCGAAGCCCTCGAGGTCGGCTACCGCCACATCGACACCGCCGCGATCTACCGCAACGAGAAGGGCGTCGGCGCGGCGATCGCGGCCAGCGGCATCCCGCGCGACGAGCTGTTCATCACGACGAAGCTCTGGAACGACCGGCACGACGGCGACGAGCCGCACAAGGCCATCGCGGAGAGCCTGGAGAAGCTCGGTCTCGAGCAGGTGGACCTCTACCTCATCCACTGGCCCACCCCCGCGAAGGACAACTACCTGCACGCGTGGGAGAAGATGATCGAGATCCGGGATGCCGGGCACACCCGCTCGATCGGAGTGTCGAACTTCCAGGTGCCCCACCTCGAGCGCATCGTCGACGCCACCGGTGTGACTCCGGTCGTCAACCAGATCGAACTCCACCCCGCTCACGCTCAGCGCGAGATCGTGGCGTGGGGCGAGGCACATGACATGCACATCGAGTCGTGGGGTCCGCTCGGTCAGGGCAAGTACGACCTGTTCAACATCCGCGCCGTTGCCGAGGCCGCGGCATCCCACGGCAAGAGCCCGGCCCAGGCCGTGCTGCGCTGGCACATCCAGCACGGCTTCATCGTGTTCCCCAAGTCCGTCCGCCGCGAGCGGCTGGAAGAGAACATCGACCTGTTCGACTTCGAGCTGACCGACGCCGAGATGACCGCGATCGATGCGATCGACCCCGGTGACGGCTCGGGCCGCGTCAGCACGCATCCGGACGATCTGAACTGACGTGAACCGCCTGGCGAACGCCACCAGCCCCTACCTGCGTCTCCACGCGTCCAACCCGGTCGCGTGGTACCCGTGGGGGCCGGAGGCGTTCGCCGAGGCGGAGCGGCGCGACGTGCCGGTGCTCGTGTCGATCGGCTACTCCACGTGCCACTGGTGCCACGTCATGGCGCGCGAGTCGTTCGCCGACGACGCGACCGCGGCGATCATCAACGACGGCTTCGTGGCGATCAAGGTCGACCGCGAGGAGCATCCCGAAGTGGATGCCGCGTACCTCGACGCGGCCTCCGCCTTCACCCGGAACCTCGGCTGGCCCCTCACGGTGTTCACCACCCCGGGCGGCGCGGTGTTCTTCGCCGGCACGTACTGGCCGAACGAGGCACGCGGGCCCATGCCCGCCTTCCGGGACGTGCTCGCCGCGGTGCGGGAGGCGTGGACCGAACGGCGCGACGAGGTCCTCCGCACCGGTGAGGCCCTCCGCGAAGCGCTGGCGGCCTCGGTCCCGCCCGCCGCGGATGCGCTTCCCACTCTCGACCAGCTCGCGGAGGCGGCGCGCGCGGTCGTCGCGGGGGAAGACCGCGAGTACGGCGGATTCGCGGCCGGCAGTGCGCTGGAGACGCCCAAGTTCCCCAACGTGCCCGTGCTGCGCTTCCTCGCGTCGGAGGCGCTGGTGGAGCCGGTTCCGGATGCGGCGGCCGTGGCCGCGCGCGCACTCGCCGCCATGGCCGCCTCCGAGTTGCACGACCCCGTCGAGGGCGGCTTCTTCCGCTACGCCACCCGGCGGGACTGGACCGTTCCGCACTACGAGCGGATGCTCACCGACAACGCCGGGCTGATCGAGGCGGCGCTGGACGCCGGGAACGACGAGGTCGCCGCCGACGCCGCACGGTACCTCGTCGACGTGCTGCAGCAGCCGAACGGTGGAATCGCGGCGGCCCAGGACTCCGAATCGATCATCGACGGTGAACGCAGCGAGGGCGGCTACTACGCCCGCGACGCCGCCGGGAGGGCAGAGCTTGCCCCGCCGGCGCTCGACGGCAAGATCGTCACCGGGTGGAACGGCCACGCCATCGCCGCCCTCGCGCGCGCCGGCGTGGTGCTCGGCGACGACCGTCTCATCGAGGCGGCGCGCTGGGCGACGGACGCCGTACTCGAGACGAACCTCGACGCGGACGGGATGCTCCGCCGGGCGTCGCTCGACGAGATCGTGTCCTCCGCCCCGGCGACACTGGAGGATTACGGCGGGCTGGCCCGCGGTCTGCTGCTGCTCGCGCTCTCCACGGGACAGTCGGTGTACGCCTCCCGCGCCCGCGACCTCGTGGATGCGTGCCTGGCAGCGGACGGGACCATCGAGGCGCCCGGCGGCGGTGACCCGGTGCTCGCCACCCAGGGGGTACGGGCCGCGGGTGTCGCCAGCGACGGTGCGGCTCCCTCCGGCCCCGCGGCGATGGCCGCCGCCGCGCTGCTGCTGTGGCAACTGGGCGCCGGAGAGCGCTACCGCTCTGCGGCCGCCACTCTTGTCCAGGCGGCGAGCCCCGCCGCGCTCGCCGCGCCGATCGCGCACGGCGCCCTGCTCCAGGTGGCGGTCGGGCTGGCCAGTGCCCCGCACCAGGTGGTCGTGATCGGGAACGCCGACAGCCCTCTCGCTGCCCGGGCACGCCGCATGCACGCCGATGTCGTGGCGATCGTCGACGCGTCGCAGGCCGCCGAGCTGGCCTCGGCCGGCCTGTCGCTGTTCGAAGGGAAGGCGCCGATCGAGGGACGCCCGACCGCCTACGACTGTCGCGCCTTCACGTGCCGCCTCCCGGTGACCGACCCCGCACAGCTGGCCTGACCGACCCCGCACAGCTGGCCTGAGCCACCCCGCGCAGCTGGCCTGATTCACGCCGCTCGGCGGGCCTGACCTCGCCGCGACTAGACCCAGGTGGGCAGCCAGTTGTGGAGCCGCCAGAAGTCGTACGCCACGGGCAGCCCCGTCCACACCGGATACCAGAACGCTGCGACGAGCGTCACGATGACGAGGAACACCGCGACGATCCGCTGTCCGCTCACTCGTCGGGCGGGGGGCGCCCCCGGCGGAGCGGCGATGTCGCGCAGCGCGAAGGTGAGCGCGAGGATCAGGAACGGGAGCGTGACCACTGTGTAGAACTGGAAGATCGTCCGCTCGGGGTACAGCAGCCACGGCACGTAGGTCGCCGCGATGCCCGTCAGAACGAGCGCGAGGCGCCACTCACGGGTCAGAACGAACCGGACGGCGAGATAGATGACCGCAGCCGCTCCCGCCCACCACACCAGGGGGTTGGGGAGGCTGGAGATCGCCTCGGTGCATCCCGAGGGGAGCCCGCATCCGTTCTCGCCGGCAGCATCCTGGCGCCAGTGCATCGACGTGGGGCGGATGAGGAACGGCCACTGCCAGGCGGGGCTCGCATACCCGTGCGGGGAGCTGAGCCCGACGTGGAAACCGTAGATCGACTGGTGGTAGGCCCACAGGTTCTGCAGGGCCAGCGGCACCCACGCCCACAACCCCGTCGCGGGGGTCGCGTCGACGGCGTGGCGCGAGTAGCCGCCGTCGGTGAGGAGCCACCCCGACCAGGAGGCGATGTACACCACCGCGGCGATCGGCACGAGGAGCAGGAACGACACCGGACCCTGCCGGAGGGCGGCGTCGGCGGGCCACATCCCGATCCCGGCCCGTCGTCGGGCCAGCGCGTCGGTGATCACCACGTACAGGCCGATCACGGCCAGGACGTAGACGCCCGACCACTTCACCGCCGTCGCGGCACCGGCGGCGGCCCCCGCAGCTAGGAGCCACGGCCGAGCCCATAAGACCGGCCCCCACTGCACGGACGACGGCCGATCGTCCTCACGCGCCGCCACGAGCGCGGCGAGCCGTGACAGCGAGCCGCGCCGGTCGAGGACCACGAACCAGAACGCCAGCAGGACGAAGAAGGTGAGGATGCCGTCGAGCAGCGCGATGCGGCTCATCACGATCGCGAGTCCGTCGATGGCGAGGAGGGACGCGGCGACGGTCGCGAACGCGCGTGAGCGGGTCAGCGCGTGCGCGAGGAAGTACAGCACGAGAACGCTCGCGGTGCCGAGCAGCGCCACCGCGAAGCGCCACCCGAACGACGAGTCGGCGCCGAACAACGCCATCCCGGCGCCGATCAGGATGCGGCCGAGCGGGGGATGCACGACGTAGCTGCCGACCGCGGTGAAGATGTCGGTCTCGCCCGCGAGGAAACGAGCGTCGGCGCCCTCGGGCCAGGTCGATGGGTAGCCCAGGTTCCACTGGCTCCAGGCGTCTTTGACGTAGTACGTCTCGTCGAACACGATGCTGTGGGGGTGCCCGAGGCCTGCGAACCGGAGTACCCCCGCCAGGAGCGTCACGAGCAGGGGTGCGAGCCATGAGTACAGTCGTTGCCGCTGTGGATCGGCGACCACACGTGCGCGCCACCGGTCGAACCACGTCGACGCCGATGCGGGAGGCGCATGCTCGGCGGTCGACATCACGGGCCCAGCCTAAGCTGGGCGCGTGATCATCCTGGGTGCGACGCCGATCGGCAACCTCGGCGACGCCTCGCGGCGCCTGGTCGAGGCGCTGTCGTCGGTCGAGATCATCGCGGCCGAAGACACCCGGACGACGCAGCGGCTGCTGGCCGGGCTGGGCGTGGAGAACCGCCCCCGCCTGATCGCGCTGCACGACCACAACGAGAAGGAGCGAGCCGGAGAGGTGATCGCCCTGGCCCGCGACCGCGACGTGCTGGTGCTCAGCGACGCCGGGATGCCGACGGTCAGCGACCCGGGGTACGGCCTGGTCTCCGCCGCCGCCCGAGCCGGCGTGGTCGTGACGGTGCTGCCGGGGCCGAGCGCCGTGCTGACCGCGCTCGCCGTCTCGGGCCTGCCGACCGACCGGTTCGCGTTCGAGGGTTTCCCGCCGCGGAAGCCGGGGGAGCGGCGCACCGCGTTCGCAGCGCTGTCCTCCGAGCCCCGCACGTTGGTGTTCTTCGAGGCGCCGACGCGGCTGGCCGCCACGCTCGCAGACCTCGCCTCCACGTTCGGGTCCGGCCGCCCCGCCGCGGTGTGCCGCGAGCTGACGAAGCTGCACGAGGAGGTCGTGCGGGGCACGCTCGGCGAGCTGGTCGAGTGGGCAGCCGGAGGAGTCCGCGGCGAGATCGTCATCGTCGTGGGCGGTGCGGCACCGCGGGAGACGCCCTTTCCCGACGCCGTGGCGCAGGTGCTCGAACTCCGGGGCACCGGCGCGCGACTGAAGGATGCGGCATCCGAGGTCGCCGCCGTCACCGGGCACTCATCGCGCGAGCTGTACCAGGCCGCACTGGACGCCCGCGGCTGAGCCCCGCCGCTCAGCGAGACTCCACCTGCGCCACCAGACTGCGTACCTCGGCCGCAGTCTCGTGGCGGTCATGCAGTCTCGCGGTTCTCAGGGATCGGGTCCGGTCGGCCGTCATACGCGCGGCCGGACCGGCCCGCGCCCGTAGAATTCTCGGGTGAGCACCGGCCGATCCTTCTACATCACGACGCCGATCTACTACCCGAGCGACGTGCCCCACATCGGCCACGGATATACGACCGTGGCCGTGGACGCGCTCGCGCGCTGGCACCGCCAGTCCGGCGACGACACCTGGATGCTCACCGGCACCGACGAGCACGGCCAGAAGATGATGCGGGCGGCCGCCGCCAACGGTGCCACGCCGCAGGAGTGGGTGGACAAGCTCGTCAGCGAGGCGTGGTTCCCGCTGCTGGAGACGCTCGACGTCGCCAACGACGACTTCATCCGCACCACCCAGCCGCGCCATGAGGAGCGGGTACGCCAGTTCGTGCAGGCGATCTACGACCGCGGCTACATCTACGCCGGCGAGTTCGAAGCGCTGTACTGCGTCGGATGCGAGGAGTTCAAGACGGAGGCGGAGATCGTCGACGGCACCGGGGCCTTCGAGGGCCTCAAGGTGTGCGCGATCCACTCCAAGCCTCTGGAGCTGCTCCAGGAGAAGAACTACTTCTTCAAGCTGAGCGAGTTCCAGGACCGCCTGCTCGAGCTCTACCGCGACGTGCCCGACTTCGTTCGGCCGGAGTCGGCGCGCAACGAGGTCGTCTCCTTCGTGAAGAACGGGTTGAAAGACCTCTCCATCTCGCGCTCGACCTTCGACTGGGGCATCCAGGTGCCCTGGGATGAGTCGCACGTCATCTACGTGTGGGTGGACGCGCTGCTCAATTACGCCACGGCCGTCGGGTACGGGTCCGACCCGGAGCAGTTCGCCGAGCGGTGGCCCGCGTACCACGTGGTGGGGAAGGACATCCTCCGTTTCCACGCCGTCATCTGGCCGGCGATGCTGATGGCCGCGGGTGTCGAGGTGCCGCGCGGCGTTTTCGCGCACGGGTGGCTCCTCGTCGGTGGCGAGAAGATGTCGAAGTCGAAGCTCACCGGTATCGCCCCGACCGAGATCACGGATGTCTTCGGCTCCGACGCGTACCGGTTCTATTTCCTGTCCGCGATCGCGTTCGGCCAGGACGGATCGTTCTCGTGGGAAGACCTGTCCGCCCGATACCAGTCCGAGCTGGCGAACGGGTTCGGCAACCTCGCATCCCGCACGGTCGCGATGATCGAGCGCTACTACCAGGGCATCGTGCCGCCGGCGGGGGAGTACGCCGAAGGCGACCTGCGCATCCAGCGCACCGTGGCGGATGCTGCGGCACGCGCCGACGCGGCGATCGAGCGGTTCCGCATCGATGAGGCCATCTCCGCGGTGTGGACGATCGTCGACGACCTCAACGGCTACATCACCGAGAACGAGCCGTGGGCTCTGGCGAAGGACGACGCTCAGCGCGAGCGGCTCGGCACGGTGCTGTACACCGCCGCCGAGGGACTCCGCGCGCTGGCCGTGCTGCTGTCGCCGGTGATGCCGATCGCGACGGAGAAGCTGTGGGTGGCGCTCGGTGCGGCCGAGACGCTCGGCCGCCTCCCGCACCAGCCGTTGCGCGAGGCCGGCACGTGGGGGCTCCTCCGCCCCGGGACGTCGGTCAACGGCCTCGCCCCGCTCTTCCCCCGCGTCGAACAGCCCGCATGACGGGCGACCCGAGCACGTACGTGCGACGCCGCGAGAAGGGGAGCCGGGATGTCACCTACCCCGAGCTGCCCGAGCCGCTCGCCGTGCCGGTGTACGACAACCACGCGCACCTCGAGATCGAGGACGGCGAGGCGGGGCTGACCCTCGCGGAGCACGTCGAACGGGCGGCCGCCGCGGGCGTGCTCGGCATCGTCCAGGCTGGAGGGGACATCGACTCCTCCCGCTGGTCGGCGGAGGCCGCCGCATCCACGTCGGGCGTGCTGGCGGCCGTCGCCGTCCACCCGAACGAGGCACCGGCATACGAGGCGGCGGGAGAGCTGGATGCGGCGATCGCGGTGATCGACGAACTCGCCGCGCAGCCGCGGGTGCGGGCGATCGGCGAGACCGGCCTCGACTTCTTCCGCACCGGGGAAGACGGCCGACCGGCGCAGTTCCGGTCGTTCGAGGCGCACATCGACCTCGCGAAGAAGTACGGCATCGCGATGCAGATCCATGACCGCGACGCCCACGACGCGGTCCTGGAAACGCTCGACCGGGTCGGCGCGCCCGAGCGGACGGTGTTCCACTGCTTCTCCGGCGACGAGGCGATGGCCCGCATCGCCGCCGACCGCGGCTACTACCTCTCCTTCGCGGGCAACGTGACGTTCAAGAACGCGCAGAACCTCCGCGATGCGCTCGCGGTGACGCCGCGCGAGCGCATCCTCGTGGAGACGGATGCTCCGTTCCTCACGCCCGCGCCGTTCCGCGGTCGCCCCAATGCGCCGTTCCTCGTGCCCGTCACCGTGCGGTTCCTGGCCGCCGAACTCGGCGCCGACCTGGACGAGCTGTGCGCGCAGATCGCGGCGAACACCGTCGAGGTCTACGGCGCGTTCTGATCGCGGCCGCCGTCGGTCATCGATTCCAGCGTGCGCCCTTTCGTCTCACGGACGAACCTGATCACGAAGA
The DNA here is from genome assembly GCF_058310455.1 of Microbacterium sp. Z10_103. NCBI lineage: Bacteria > Bacillati > Actinomycetota > Actinomycetes > Micrococcales > Microbacteriaceae > Microbacterium > Microbacterium sp. Z10_103. Next base: position 1,873,555 of record NZ_JBZEGK010000001.1, on the reverse strand, counting down.
AGATCGCCACGAACGCGAAGAAGCTGTACACCCCGTACGCCAGCCCCAGGCCCACCGCGGCCAGCGCCGGGAAGGTCGTGGAGATGATGAAGTTGGCCACCCACTGTGCGGCCGCTGCCACCGACAGGGCGACGGCGCGGATGCGGTTGCTGAACATCTCGCCCAGGAGCACCCACACCACCGGTCCCCAGGACGCGCCGAAGAAGACCACGTAGAGGTTGGCGGCGATGAGCGCGATGGTTCCGGCCGTGCCTTCGAGAACCGGCTGGCCGTCGACGATGGGCGCGGTGGCGAAGACGATGGTGAGCGCCGCGAGGGAGAGGAACTGCCCGATCGCCCCGATGAGGAGGAGGGGCCGGCGGCCCACCTTGTCGATGAGCAGGATCGCGATGATCGTGGTGACGATATTGGTCACGGACGTGATCACGGTGATCGTGAGCGAATCCTGCTCGGTGAATCCCACCGCCTGCCAGAGCGTCGAGGAGTAGTAGAAGATCACGTTGATGCCGGTGAACTGCTGCAGCACCGACAGGCCGATCCCCACCCACACGATGGGCAGGAGTCCGAACGCCGGGCCGTGCAGGATGGCGAAGCGGGGCCGGTCGGGCTTGCCCTGCACCGTCTCGATGATGTCGGTCGTGGTCTTCTCGACGTTGCCGCCCACGAAGCGCGTGAGCACCTCCTTGGCCTTGCTCACCTCGCCGCGAGCGATGAGATACCGGGGCGACTCGGGGATCGTGAGGGCGAGCACGCCGTAGATGACGGCCGGAACGAGTGCCGACAGGAACATCCACCGCCATGCCTCCAGGCCCAGCAGCCACGGGGCTGCGGCGCTGCCCGCCGCAGCCACGATCGCCGCGTCGCCGAGGAGCGCGACGAAGATGCCGGAGACGATGGCCATCTGCTGGAGGGATCCGAGGCGCCCGCGATGCGCCGGAGGGGAGACCTCGGCGATGTAGGCCGGGGCGATCACCGAGGCGATCCCTACCCCGAGGCCGCCCACGATGCGCCAGAACGACAGATCCCAGATCCCGAAGGCGAAGCCGCAGCCCACCGCGCTGATGACGAAGAGGATGGCGGCGACCACCATGATGCGGACGCGCCCGAACCGATCCGCGAGGCGCCCGGCGTACCACGCGCCCACCGCGCACCCGAGGAGCGCTGACGCGACGGAGAACCCGAGCAGGAACGGTCCGGCGTTGAACTGCTCGCCGATCGCGCTGACGGCGCCGTTGATCACGGCGGTGTCGAAGCCGAACAGGAAGCCGCCCAGCGCCGCGGTGGCGGCGACGAGGATGACGCGGGTGATCGGGACGGAGACGTCGGCGCCGGACTGCGGGGATGAACTCATCGGATTCCTCCTTCGTGCCGCAGGGCCGGCCGTGCCGCCCGTGTCCGCCCACCCTGCCGCGAGCCCCACATGCTGTCAAGGGACTGCCGGGCACCTGCGACGGGCACGGCTACAGTGAATCGATGCCTGTTTCCCTCCTCGGTGCGACCGAGATCCGCCGCCTGGCCGCGGAGCTGGATGTCGTACCCACCAAGAAGCTGGGGCAGAACTTCGTGGTGGACGCCAACACCGTGCGCAAGATCGTGCAGGTCGCCGGCGTCACGGCCGATGACCGTGTGGTGGAGATCGGTCCCGGGCTCGGGTCGCTCACCCTCGCGGTGCTGGAGACCGGCGCGAGCGTCGTGGCCGTCGAGATCGACCATCGCCTCGCCGAGCGGCTTCCCGCCACGGCGCGGGAGCGCGGCGTCCCCGAGGGGGCGCTCACCGTCCTCGACGCCGACGCGCTGCGGGTCACCGCGCTGCCGGGAGATCCCGGGGTCCTCGTGGCGAACCTGCCGTACAACGTCTCGGTGCCGGTGCTGCTGCACTTCCTCGAGACATTCCCGGCTCTGAAGCGCGGCGTCGTGATGGTGCAGGCCGAGGTGGGGGAGCGTCTGGCCGCCCCGCCCGGGTCCAAGGTGTACGGCGCTCCGAGTGCGAAAGCCGCGTGGTACGGGCGGTGGCGTCTGGCCGGAACGGTCTCCCGCCAGGTGTTCTGGCCCGTTCCCAACGTCGACTCGGTGCTGGTCGCCTTCGCTCGCTACGCCACGCCTCGCGGCAGCGAAACGGAGCGCCGACGCACCTTCGCGGTCGTGGATGCGGCGTTCCAGCAGCGTCGCAAAATGCTGCGGCAGGCCCTGGCCGGGGTCCTCGGCGGAACATCCGCTGCGGCATCCGCGGTTCTGGAGAGCGCGGGGGTCGCGCCCACCGCCCGCGGGGAGGAGCTCGGCATCGACGATTTCCTCCGCATCGCGCGCGCTCTGCCGACGCCCGATTCCGGCGTTTCATAACCCGGACACGCCCCGTTCACGAAACATGCCGGTAACATTTCTATGCGAAGGGCACACTGGAAGCCAGATCGCCGGACCCGACGGCGCGAAGGGGAGTCATGCGGTACGCCGAGTACCCGAAAGCCGAACGCATTCTGCTCCACCTCAGTGACACGCACCTCCGCGCCTTCGGGTCGCCGCACCTGTACGGCTCGGTCGATGCCGAGGCGAATCTCGCCCGCGCGCTCGACGCGATCGAAGCCTCCGGTGTCCGGCCCGATGCGTTGATCTTCACCGGCGACGTCGCGGACCACGGCGAGCCGGGGGCCTACGCGCGTGCGCGCGCCCTCGTCGAGCCCCTCGCCGAACGGCTGGATGCGAAGGCCATCTGGGTCATGGGAAACCACGACGACCGGACCGCCTTCCGCGCGCATCTCCTTCCCGCCGAGCCCGGCGCCGCAGCATCCGCGCCCGTCGACCGGATGGACGAGCTCGACGGCCTCCGCATCATCACGCTCGACACGAGCGTCCCCGGCTTCCATCACGGGGAGCTCACCGACGCGCAGCTGCGGTGGCTCGCGAATGTCCTGGCCACTCCCGCACCGCTCGGGACGATCCTCGCGCTGCATCACCCGCCCGTGCCGAGCGTGCTCGACCTTGCCGCCTCCGTCGAGCTCCGCGATCAGCCGCGGCTGGCGCAGGTCCTACGCGGCACGGATGTGCGGGCCATCATCGGCGGGCACCTGCACTACTCGACGTTCGCCACCTTCGCGGGCATCCCCGTCTCGGTCGCCTCCGCCACCTGCTACACGCAGGATCTCACCGTCCCCGTCGGGGGAACCCGTCCACGTGACGGCGCACAGGGGTTCAACCTCATCCACGTCTACGACGAGACCATCGTGCATTCGGTGGTGCCCCTGGATGCGGCGGTACCACTGCAGTACGTCGACGCCGAGATGTCGGCGGTGCGACTGCGGGAAGCCGGCGTGGAGGTGCCGGCCGCCCGGGAGGTCACCGACCGGACCGCGCCGCCGACCGCCCCGTTGCCGATCCTGCGCTGACGTCCGCGCGCTCCCAGGGAGCACGCACCGGGAAGGCGCGCTCGAGGCAGGAGCGCAGCGCTCGGATGCGCATCTCCTCGGGGATCTCCGGCACGCTGCCATCGTTGAGGCAGAACATATCGGTGTCGCGGCGGGTGACGAGGCGCTCCATGATGCGGAGGGAATCCAGCTGCGTGGTCTGCACGTACTGCACGCGCGGCTCACGGGTGACCACCGCGCGGCCGGTGAGCAGCGCGTAGTAGTGGTAAAGGCTGTTGGTCACCGAGATGTCGGTGGCGGCACGGAACCGGTTGGCGGCCGTACGCGCATAGTCATCGGCGAACTCCCGCTCCAGTTCGGCCGCGACCGAGCGCCGCATGGGCACCGCGCAGTGCTCCAGGTCGTGGGTGATCACGCGGCCGAAGCGCTCCTGCAGGAGCGCTCGGTTGGTGCGGAGGCCATTGTCGTGACCCGAGCGTCCCGCGTGCGGCACCCCGGTTCCGATCCGCACGCCGCTCTCGACGAAACGGCTCACCCCGCCGCCGCTGAAGAACAGCTCGGGCGCGACCGGCCGGCCGAAGAACATGTCGTCGTTGCTGTAGAGGAAGTGCTCGGCGAGCCCGTCGATCCGGTGCAGCTGCGCCTCGACGGCGTGCGAATTGTGGGTCGGGAGCACCGCCGGGTCGGCGAAGAACTCCTCGCTGCGTACGAGGGTCACGCTCGGGTGCTCGTTCAGCCACGCCGGTCGCGGCGAGTCGGTGGCGATGAAGATACGGCGCACCCACGGCGCGTACATGTGCACGCTGCGCAGGGCATAGCGCAGCTCATCGATCTGGCGGAATCGGGCGGGGGAGTCATCTCCGTCTCCCACGACATAGCCGTCCATCTGCGCCGCGCGCTGGCGCTGGAACTCGGTGGAGGAACCGTCCACCCAGGAGAAGACCATGTCGACGTCGGCCAGCACCTCGTCGGGCTGCGGATCGAACATGCCCGCCACCGTCCGCCACGAGCGCCCGTAACGCTCGGTCTGAACGACCGAGAAGTCTTCGCGCGGCGTGACACGGCGCGTCAGCAAGGTGGGTCGGGGCGCTTCCACGAGCGTCTCCCCGAATCGCCAGAATTCCAGGTGCGGAGCGAGCGAGGAGCCGTAGCGGTAGGCGCCGTTCGAACTCGTGCGGGGACGATAAACCGCGTACGAGGCCACGATTCCCGCCTCCACCACCGCGCCGTGCATCGGGACCGGGCCGTCTCCGCGCGCCTTGAGGTAGAACGGTTCGCCCGCGCGCGCCGACTGCAGCGCCTGCAGGGCCGTCTCGGCCGCTTCCGCGTCGGCGACGAGCTTCGGCCGGCGGTTACTGTCGCGCACGAGCAGCACATCGATCCCCGCGGCCTCGAGGGCCTCGGCGACGTCCCGCAGGTCGTCGGCCAGGGCCTCCGCGGGTGAGACGTCATCGGTCACGAGGTGAAGAACGCCATCCACGAGTCGGATGTCCTCGCGCGCCAGCAGGGCACGCCACGGATCGATCTCGGTGGGGAGGGGAACGAAACGACGCACTGCGCTCTCCTTCCATACATTGCCGGGGGACCTCGCTCGGGAGAGCGCCCACGGTAGAACAGTCCCGTTACGGCGGGATTTCGCTCCGGGGTCGTTCGCAGCCGGGCGTGTCCGCGCTAGGGTCGGAGAGTGACCGACCGACCGCGTTTCCGCCCGGACGTCTCCGACATCCATCGCCCGTACTCCGCTGCCGAAGATCGCTACTCGGCGATGGGCTACCGGCAGGTGGGTACTAGCGGATTGTATCTCCCCCCGGTGTCTCTCGGGCTCTGGTGGAACTTCGGAGACAACATCCCGTTCGACCGGCAGCGGGAGCTCCTTCGCCACGCATTCGACCGGGGCGTCACGCACTTCGACCTGGCGAACAACTACGGCCCGCCGTACGGTTCGGCCGAGACGAACTTCGGGCGGATGATGCGGGAGGACTTCGCGCCCTACCGCGACGAACTGATCGTCTCGTCCAAGGCGGGGTGGGACATGTGGCCGGGTCCCTACGGCGACCTCGGGTCGCGCAAATACATCCTCGCCAGCGCTGAGCAGTCTCTGCGGCGCATGAGCATCGACTACGTCGACATCTTCTACTCCCACCGGCCCGACCCGGTCACCCCGATCGAGGAGACGATCGGGGCACTGGACACCCTGGTGCGCGAGGGCAAGACCCGCTACGTGGGCATTTCGCAGTACGACGAGAAGCAGACCGCCGCCGCGGTGGCCGTCGCCCGGTCGCTGGGAACGCCCCTGGTCATCCATCAGCCGTCGTACTCGATGGTGAATCGCTGGGTGGAGGACGGCCTCACCGGTGTGCTGGCTCAGGAGGGCCTCGGCGCGATCGCTTTCACACCCCTCGCCCAGGGCGTGCTGACGGACAAGTACCTGGGGGATGGACGCGCCCAGCGTGCGCAGCGACGCTCCTCTTTGCCCGAGAACCCGCTCCCGCACGCCGCCATCACCGGCCTTCGCGGGTTGAATCTCATCGCGAAGGAACGCGGGCAGACCCTCGCCCAGATGGCGATCCAGTGGGTGCTGCGCGAGCCGACGGTCACCTCGGCGCTGATCGGGGCGTCGCGCATCGATCAACTGGACGACAACCTCGCCGCAGCGGGCGGACCGGCCTTCGACACGGAGGAGCTGGAGCGCATCGACGCCCTCGTCGAGACGATCGACCTCGATCGCTGGGCGGATTCGGCCCGGTGAGTTTGGCGGCGTCGACCGGCGGCGTGCACGTGCGCGCGCCCGGGAAGATCAACGTCTTCCTCGAGGTGGGCGACGTCCAGGACGACGGATACCACGACGTCGCGACGGCCTACCAGGCCGTGTCGATCTTCGAGGACGTGTGGGCGAGCCCTTCCGACGAGATCACCGTGGAGGTGAGCGGGGACACCGACCTCGACGACGTGCCGACCGACGATCGGAATCTCGCCGTCCGAGCCGCCCGGCTGCTCGCCCGCGCGACCGGCACCGAGGCCGGCGTTCATCTGGAGATCCACAAGTCGGTGCCGGTGGCGGGAGGAATGGGCGGCGGATCGGCGGATGCGGCGGCAGCCCTCGTCGCGTGCGACGCGCTGTGGGGGACCGGGTTGTCCACCGCCGAACTGTTGCGCCTGGCGGCTCGTCTGGGCGCCGACGTGCCGTTCGCGTTGCTGGGCGGCACCGCCGTCGGCACCGGGCGCGGCGACGAGGTCAGCTCGGCGCTGGCCCGAGGACGGTTCGACTGGGTTCTCGTCCCGAGCGCCGAGGGCATGTCCACCCCGGTGGTCTATCGCGAACTGGACGAGCACCGCACCCGCCATCTCGTCGACATCGGTCCCGTCCGGCGGCGCCCGGCCGTGGATCCTGCCGTCCTGCATGCCCTGCGGCAGGGGGACGCGGGGATGCTGGCCGCCACGCTCCGCAACGATCTTCAGGCCCCTGCCCTGCACCTCCGCCCCGATCTCGCCAGCGTGCTGGAGGCAGGAGAACGATCCGGCGCGCTCGCCGGCATCGTGTCGGGGTCGGGGCCGACACTCGCATTTCTCGCCCCGGACGAGGCGACCGCCATCGACCTGCGGATGAGTCTGAGCGCCGCGGGTCTGCGGGCGATGCACGTGCACGGGCCCGTCCCGGGGGCGCGGCTGATCTGAGTCGCGGGAATGAATCCGGTGCCGGATGCGATGACAACAAGGAGCACTCTCGCGCCCCATGTCCGAGGGCTCGGGTAGCGTGACACCCAGCGACGCCCTCGCCGTTCCGGCGAACCCATCCCATCGGGAGGAAGTCCATGAAAGCAGTACTCGACGGCACGGTTCTCGCCGAAGCCGACCGGCAGGATCTGATCTCGATCGAGGGGAACTGGTACTTCCCGCCGCAGAGCGTGCGGGAGGGTGTCCTCGTCGACAGCCCCACCCCTTACACGTGCCCCTGGAAGGGTGCGTGCCAGTACTACACGGTCTCCGTCGGAGACACGAGCCTTCCCGACCGGGCGTGGGCGTACCCGACGCCGAACCCGACCGCGATCGAGCGCGTCGGCAAGGACTTCTCCGGCTACGTCGCCTTCTGGAAGGAAGTCCAGGTCGTCGACTGACGGTCGTCACCCGGGTCCATGATCGAGTTCTCCTCCGTCTCGAAGGTCTTCCCCGATGGCACATGTGCCGTGGAGGACTTCAGTCTCGTGCTGCCCTCACGCCGGACCACCGTGCTCGTGGGGTCGTCCGGGTCGGGGAAGACGACGCTGCTGCGGATGATCAACCGCATGGTCGACCCGACCTCCGGCGTGGTGTCCATCGATGACGAGGACGTCACCGGGCGGCCGCCCGTGGAACTGCGACGCAGCATCGGCTACGTGATGCAGAACTCCGGGCTTCTCCCGCATTTCACCGTGGCGCAGAACATCGCCACGGTTCCGGTGCTGCAGGGGCAGAAGAGCAAAGCGGCCCGCGCCCGCGCGCTCGAGCTGATGGACACGGTGGGTCTTGACCGGGCGATGGCCGATCGATATCCCAGCCAGCTGTCCGGCGGTCAGCAGCAGCGGGTGGGCGTGGCACGAGGGCTGGCAGCCGAACCGAACATCCTGCTCATGGACGAGCCGTTCGGTGCGGTGGACCCCATCGTGCGCGCGGAACTTCAGCAAGAACTGCTGCGGCTGCAGCGCGAGATCGGCAAGACGATCGTGTTCGTCACGCACGATATCGACGAAGCGTTCCTTCTCGGCGACCAGGTGGTGATCCTGGAGGAACGTGCCCGCATCGCGCAGGTGGGAAGTCCCAGCGAAATCATGGAAGACCCCGCCGAGGGCTTCGTCTCGAGCTTCATCGGCGCGGAGACGGGTAAACGCGCCCTGCACCTCAAGCAGACGCCGCGCGGCACGGTCGTCGTGGATGCTGAGGGGCGCACGCAGGGGGCACTCCGGGAGGGCGCGGGCCCGTGATCTGGGTCGCCAACAACCTCGATCTGATCGGTGAGCTCGCGCTCGTCCATCTGCGGCAGAGCGTCCTCGCGATCCTTCTCGGCTTCGTACTGTCCGTGCCGCTCGGCTGGGTGGCGTGGCGTTATCGCCTGGTGCGCAGCGGCGTCATCACCACCACCGGGCTGCTGTACACCGTCCCGTCGATCGCGTTGCTGATCCTGCTGCCCAGCGCGACCGGCTGGTACAGCATCACCAGCGAGATGAATCTCATCGTGGCGCTGACCATCTACGCCGTGGCGATCATCGTCCGCTCCGTCGCCGACGGATTGGACTCCGTCGACCAGGGCGTGCGGCAGGCATCCACCGCGATCGGGTACGGGGCGTTCCGCCGCTTCTGGGCGGTGGACTTCCCCCTGGCGGGCCCCGTGATCCTCGCGGGGGTGCGCGTCTCCGCGGCCAGCACGATCTCCCTCGCGACCGTGGGGATCCTCGTCGGCATCACGAACCTCGGGTATCTCTTCACCAACGGCCTGCAGCGCCGCATCATCCCCGAAGTGCTCGCCGGGGTGGCGGCCGTCGTCGTGCTCGCGCTCGTGGTCGATCTGCTCCTCCTGGTGGCCGGGCGCCTCCTCATGCCGTGGACGCGTCCCCTGTCCACCCCGCGCGTGCGGCGTAGCTCGGCGATCGCGGTCGGGGCCGACGCATGAACCTCTTCCTCGAAGCGCTCGCCTGGCTCTTCTCCGGTGACACCGGGGCCATGGCCTCGATCCCCGTCGCCACCGGAGAACAGCTTGCCTACACGGCGATGTCCGTGCTGGTCGCCGCGGTGATCGCCGTTCCGATCGGCTGGTACATCGGGCACACCGGGCGAGGGCGCGAGGTCGCCGTCGCCGTCTCGGGGGCAGCGCGTGCGATTCCGTCGTTCGGACTGCTGATCCTCCTCACCCTGCTCCTCGGGGTTCTGCACAAGCCGGAGGCGGCGGTGATCACCTTCGTCGTCCTCGCGATCCCCTCTCTCCTGGCGGGTGCCTACACCGGCTTCGAGGCCATCGAGCCACGTGTCCTGGATGCCGGACGGTCGATGGGCATGACACCGTGGCAGATCCTGTGGAAGATCGAGGTGCCCCTCGGACTGCCGCTCCTCGTCGGTGGCCTGCGGGCGGCCACGCTTCAGGTGGTTGCGACCGTGACCATCGCCGCCTATATCGGCCTCGGCGGGCTGGGCGAGTACATTATTTCCGGGCTGCAGCTGCGGCGCCTCGAGGTGATCATCGGAGGCGCCCTCCTGGTTGCGGCACTCGCCCTGCTCCTGGATGCCCTGTTCGCCTGGTTGCAGAACGCCGTGGTGCCGCGCGGAGTCCGGGCGGCGGCATCCGTTTCCGGTGGCGCCACGAAGAAGCTCCGCGGGCGGATCGAACCCGCCGCCCTCGTCACCCGCAGCGGTCCGCATCTGCCCCCCTGACCCCATCGAACCCCATCAAGAAAGAGGAATCACATGTTCACAGGACGTACCCGCAGGGGCCTGGCCGGTGTCGCCGGTGTGGCGGCCGCAGCGCTCGCGCTGGCCGGCTGCGCCTCGAGCAACCCGCTGGAAGACGACAATTCCGCCGGTGGCGAGAACGCCGACGACACCACCATCGTGGTCGGCTCTGCGGCCTACTACTCGAACGAGATCATCGCCGAGATCTACGCGCAGGCGTTGGAGAACGCCGGTTTCGAGGTCGAGCGTCAGTTCCAGATCGGACAGCGCGACGCGTACATCCCCCTCCTCGAGGACGGTTCGGTCAACGTCTTCCCCGAGTACTCGGGGAACCTCCTGCAGTACTTCGACGCCGAGACCGAGGCGCGCACGCCCGACGAGGTCTACGCGGCGCTCCCCGACGCGCTGCCCGAGGGCCTCGAGGTGCTCGAGCAGTCCACCGCAAGTGATCAGGACTCGTACACCGTCACGGCGGACTTCGCCGAGCAGTACGACCTCTCCACGATCGCCGACCTGGCGAACGTCGACGTCCCGCTGACCCTCGGGGGTCCGGCCGAGCTCGCCGAGCGCCCGTACGGCCCGCAGGGGCTCCAATCGACCTACGACGTCGCCGTAGAGTTCTCGGCGACGGGAGACACCACGGTCGAAGATCTCGTGGCCGGCACGGTGAACGTGGCCAACGTGTTCACCGCCGACCCGCGCATCCAGACCGAAGACCTCGTCGTTCTGGATGACCCCGAGGGCCTCTTCCTCGCCTCCAACGTCGTCCCGGTCGTCGGCTCGGATGTCGCAGACGAGGTGGCGGACGTGCTCAACGCCGTCAGCGCCGCCCTGACCCCCGAGGGCCTTGTCGCGTTGAACGTTCAGTCCACCGAGGATGAGCTTTCGCCCGACGAGATCGCGTCGCAGTGGCTCGAGGAGAACGGACTCGTCTGACCGGCGAGATCGTGGAACCGGTGAGGGGATGCTCCGTCTGTCGGAGCATCCCCTCATCCGTGATCGTGGTGGCGTTCACCGCACCCGCTCGGCCGGGTAGACGTCACGGATGTGCTCGAGGAAATGACGACCGATGCTCTCGGCAGCGATGAGCTCCCGGTGCGCCGAGCGAGGCACCGCGAAGTACCGGTAGACATCGCCGCCGGTGAACTCGATCTCCAGGACGGCGAGGGCCGGGTCATATCCGATCGACTCGACCGCCGTGGAATCCACGCGAGCCCGCCTCATGGCCGACAGGCTACGCCCTGCCAGCGGGCCGGGCGTCCGCGGGGCGGGCGCGGCGGGCGGCGGGGCGGGGGTTATTACCTGATTGGCCCGGTGGGCGCGCCGCTGCACGCGACCGTGCTCCTACGGTGAGGCGAGCGTCCGCGCGGACCGGTTCCGCCGCCGCGACCGTACCGAGGAAGGGAACGCGATGCCGCCGCGCGCCGACGACGACCAGATGCACCTGTTCCTGTTCTTCAGCCCCGTCGGCCGGAACAGGTCGAGCTGGCGTCGCCCGGACAGCCAGGTGGAGCTGCTCTACGGTCTGGACGGCGCCAAGAACTCCGTGCAACGGGCAGAGGCGGCGAAGATGGACGCCGTCTTCTTCGCCGATGCGCTGTACTACGGCGACGCCGGCCTCAACCCCGAGATGGGCGGTTACGAGCCACTGACGACAATGGCCGCGCTCAGCGCAGTGACCGAGAACATCGGCCTTGTCGCCACCATTTCGACCACCTTCAGCGAACCGTACAACGTCGCCCGGATGCTGTCCCAGCTGGATCACCTCTCCCACGGCAGGGTGGGGTGGAACGTGGTGACGTCGTACGACGGCGCGCAGAACTTCACGGTTCCGCTGCCGGAGAAGCAGGAGCGGTACCGGCGCGCAGAGGATTACCTGCAGGCGTGCATCGCGGTCTGGGACGCCTGGGAGGACGACGCCGTCGTCATCGATCGGGAGAACGGCGTGTGGGCCGACCCCGCAAAGATCCACCAACCCCACTACCGAGGGCCTTACTACCAGATCCGCGATGCGCTGAGCGTGCCGCGCTCGCCGCAGGGGCGACCCGTGATCGCGCAGGCGGGGCAGTCCGAGGAGGGGATGCGGTTCGCGGCGCGCAATGCCGAGGTCGTGTTCACCGCGCAGGTGGAGAAGGCACCGGCGCAGCGGTCCCGGTCGAAGCTCGAGGAGTTCTCCACGGATGCGGGGCGTGAGCGCATCCCGATCCTCCCCGGTCTGATGCCGGTCATCGGCGATACCCAGGAGGACGCCGAACGGATCCTCGCCGAGCTCGGTGACCTCGTCCAGCCCGACATCGCCCTCGCCACTCTCAGCGGCCTGCTGCTCGGTGCGGAGCTTGCCGACCTCGACCTCGATCAGCCGGTTCCCCCCGATCGCCTCATCGACCCGTCGGTAGCCGCGACTCACCCCAGCCCACTCGCGAGCCGGTACGCCGGCCTGTACCGGATCGTCGTGAACGACAAGCCGACGCTGCGTGAGCTGCTGCGCACGCGAGCCACCTCTTCCGGGCACCAGGTCGTCGTCGGCACGGCGCAGACCGTCGCCGATCGGATGGAGGAGTGGTTCCGCAGCGGCGCGTGCGACGGGTTCACGCTCACCCCGTCATATCTGCCGGAAGGGCTGGACCGGATCTGCGACGACCTCATCCCGGAACTGCAGGCGCGGGGACTGTTCCGACGCGAGTACCCGGGCACGACGCTCCGGGACACGCTCGGGCTCACCCGGCCCGCCACCCCCTGAGCCCACGGCGAGAATTCGCCCCGAGGATTCGCCGTAGCCTGGGACGGATGGCACATCTCCTTGGGGCCGAGGCCCTGCACCTGGAATACCCGACAACCGTCGTCTTCGACTCGGTGTCTCTCGGCGTGAACGAGGGCGACCGCATCGGCATCGTTGGACGCAATGGCGACGGCAAGTCGAGCCTGCTCGCGATGCTCGCCGGGCGGATGGAACCCGACTCGGGCCGCGTGACCGTCCGCGGTGGTGTGCAGATCGGGGTCCTCGATCAGGGCGACACGCTGGCAGACGACGACACGATCGGCGCTGCGGTGGTCGGCGACCGTCCCGAGCACGAGTGGGCCGGTGATCCGCGCGTCCGCGACGTCATCGCAGGCCTCCTGGGCGACCTCGCGTGGGACGCCGTGCTCGGAACCCTGTCCGGCGGCCAGCGCCGTCGCGTCGCCCTCGCCCGCTTGCTCGTCGGTGACTGGGACGTGCTGTTCCTGGACGAGCCGACCAACCACCTCGACGTCGAGGGGATCACGTGGCTCGCCGAGCATCTGAAGCGCCGGTGGGCGCCGAACGCCGGCGGGCTGCTCGTCGTCACCCACGACCGGTGGTTCCTGGATGAGGTGTGCACGGTCACGTGGGAGGTCCACGACCGCATCGTCGAGCCGTTCGAAGGCGGATACGCCGCCTACATCCTCCAGCGCGTCGAACGCGACCGTCAGGCCGCCTCCATAGAAGCACGACGGCAGAACCTCGCCCGCAAGGAGCTCGCCTGGCTCCGCCGTGGAGCTCCTGCCCGGACCGCGAAGCCGAAGTTCCGCATCGACGCCGCCAACGCGCTCATCGCCGACGTTCCCGAGCTCCGCGATCCGGTCGCCCTGCAGTCCCTCGCCGTCTCCCGCCTGGGCAAGGATGTCGTCGACCTGCTGGATGTGTCGGTGGCCTACCCGTCGCCAGGCTCGGAGACCGGGACGCGGGAGGTGCTGCACGGTATCGAGTGGCGCATCGCGCCGGGGGAGCGCACCGGAATCCTCGGCGTGAACGGGGCGGGCAAGTCGACCCTGCTCGGACTCATCGACGGCTCGGTGACGCCGACGGCGGGCCGCGTCAAGCGCGGGAAGACCGTGCGCGTCGCCACCCTCACCCAGCGCCTCGACGAGCTCGTCGAGCACCTCGACGACCCCGTCCGGGTGGTGGTGGCCGAACTCCGCACGAGCTACACGTTCGGCGCCGGCTCCAAGGCGCAAGAACTCACGCCGGGGCAGCTGCTGGAGCGGCTCGGGTTCTCCAGTGCGCAGCTGTCCACCCCGGTCAAAGACCTCTCGGGCGGGCAGCGGCGGCGCCTCCAGTTGCTGCTGATCCTCCTCGACCAGCCGAACGTGCTCATCCTCGACGAGCCGACCAACGACCTCGACACCGACATGCTGGCGGCCATGGAAGACCTCCTCGACTCGTGGCCGGGCACCCTCCTCGTGGTCTCGCACGACCGGTACTTCCTCGAGCGCGTCACCGACCAGCAGTACGGCATCTTCGACGGGCGTCTCCGCCACCTTCCCGGCGGTGTCGACGAATACCTCCGACTGCGGCGGATGCAGCCGGAGACGGCCCGCGCGGGTGCGGGAAGCACCCCCGCTTCGGCAGGACTGTCGGGATCCGACCTGCGCGCCGCGCAGAAGGAGACCGCAGCCCTCGAGCGACGTATCTCGAAGCTCGAGAAGGAGATCGACACCGCCCGGGCCGCCCTCGTCGACCACGACCAGGCCGATTATGTGGGTCTCGGAGCGGAGATGCAGCGGATCAGCGCGCTCGAGGCCGAGCGCGACGACCTCGAGCTGCGGTGGTACGAACTCGGCGAGTCTCTCGGGTGACCGACAACCGCCGAAGCGAGGCGATCTGCCGAGCCGAGGGGGGAGAGGCCTGTTCTCGTCCTCGGTCGGGCAGATCTCCTCGCCTCGGGCGCCGGATGCTCGCCGAGCCGAGCCGGGCGGGATCAGGCGTCGAAGCCCAGGCTGAGCTTGCGCAGAAGGTTGGCGAGACGCTCGCGGTCGCTGCGGGACAGCGCGTCGAGGAGGAGGGCTTCGGCGTCGACGAGGCGGGTGATCGCCGCATCCACGCGGGTCCGCCCGTCGGGAGTGAGGGTGACCAGGATGCTCCGGCCGTCACCCGGGTCGGCCTCGCGCCGCACGAGGCGACGGCCGACCAGTCGGTCGATGCGGTTGGTCATCGTGCCGCTGGAGACGAGGGTCTGCTGCAGCAGCTGCTTCGGGCTCAGCTGGAAGGGCTCGCCCGCCCGCCGCAGTGCCGAGAGCACGTCCCACTCCCACGGCTCCAGGTCGCTCCGGCGGAACGCCTCTTTCCGCGCCCGGTCGAGGTGGCGCGACAGGCGGTCGACGCGCGAGAGCACCTCGAGGGGCGAGAAGTCCAGGTCGGGGCGCTGCCGGATCCACGCGACGACGATGCGGTCGACCTCGTCGCTCTCGTGGCTCACGGTCCCATTATCCGCTTCGCGCGCTGCCCGTGCCCCGGGGCTGTCGTCCAGCCCCATCTGGCAGACTGAAACGGCGCCGGTGGCGCGGTCCGCCGTGGTGTAACGGCAGCACGACAGCCTTTGGAGCTGTTAGGACCAGGTTCGAATCCTGGCGGCGGAGCATGACGAACGAACTGGCCATTGTGGTTCTCGCTGCCGGGCAGGGCACACGGATGCGTTCGCGCCTGCCGAAGGTGCTGCATCCCCTGGGCGGGCGCCCCCTCGTGGCGCACGTGCTGGACGCCGCCGCCTTGCTCGACCCTGTGCGCATCGAGGTCGTCGTGCGCCACGAGCGCGACCGCGTGGTCCGGACGCTCACCGCCCTCACCACCGACGTGCACATCGTCGACCAGGATGAGATCCCCGGCACGGGCCGCGCCGTGCAGGTGGCGCTGGATGACCTCGGCGACTTCGCCGGCGACATCCTCGTGCTCAGCGGTGACGTGCCGCTCCTGGAAGCGGCCACCCTCGCCGACCTCGTCACAGCGCACCGCTCGTCCGGGGCCGCCGCGACCGTGCTCAGCGCGCGGGTGGCCGATCCGAGCGGCTACGGCCGCGTCATCCGCGACGCCTCCGGCGGCGTGGAGCGGATCGTCGAGCAGAAGGACGCCACCGCGGACGAAGCCGCCGTCACCGAGATCAACGTCGGGGTGTACGTCTTCCAGGCCGCGCCGCTGCGGAGCCACCTGGAACTGGTGGGCTCGGCCAACGCGCAGGGAGAGCGCTACCTCACCGACGTCATCCGTCTCCTCCGCGACTCCCGCCACGTCGTCACCGCCACCGAGGCGCCGGACGCGACCGCGGCGCTCGGCGTCAACGACCGGGTTCAGCTGGCGGAAGCCGCGCGCACGCTGAATGCCCGCATCGTCCGGCGCTGGCAGCTGGAGGGCGTCACCGTGCAGGATCCCGCGACGACGTGGATCGAGGACACCGCCACCCTCGCGCCGGATGTGACGATCCTGCCGAACACGCACATCCTGGGTGCGACCGCCGTCGCCGCCGGCGCGACGATCGGGCCCGACACGAGCCTCGTGGATTGCGAAGTGGGGGAGGATGCCGTCGTCCGCCGCACCGATGCGACCCTCGCTGTGATCGGCGCGCGGGCGACCGTGGGCCCGTTCGCCTTTCTCCGCCCCAACACCACACTGGCCGAGGGGGGCAAGATCGGCACGTTCGTGGAGACGAAGAATTCCACGATCGGCGAGGGCAGCAAGGTGCCGCATCTGTCCTACATCGGCGACACGACCGTCGGTCGCAACGTCAACCTCGGCGCCGGGACCATCACGGCCAACTACGACGATCTGACCAAGCACCGCACCGAGATCGGCGACGAGGTGCACTCCGGCTCGCACAACGTGTTCGTGGCGCCGGTTAGGATCGGAGAAGGCGCCAAAACCGGGGCCGGCGCGGTGGTCCGCAAGGACGTGCCCCCCGGTGCTCTGGCGCTGAGCGTCGCGCCCCAGCGCAACGTCGAGGGATGGGTCGAAAACAACCGACCGGGCACGGGCGCGGCGCGAGTCGCCGCGCAGGCCCGGTCTGCACAGGAAGCTGGCGATGGGCCGCAAGAAGAAGACGGTTGACCTCGATCGGGACAACGGCATCGCCCCCGGTTTGGTCGCCAAGACGAAGAAGCGCCTCGTCGTCGCAGCCGGTCGTTCCCACCCCGAGCTCGCCGCTCAGGTGGCCGCGCACCTCGGCACCGAACTCGCCCCCACCGAGCACCGCACGTTCGCGTCGGGGGAGATCTACACGCGCTTCGAGGTCTCGATCCGAGGATGCGACGTCTTCGTCATCCAGTCGTTCGGCCCGCCGGTCAACGAGTGGCTGATGGAGCTGCTGATCATGCTCGACGCGCTCAAGCGCGCCTCTGCCAAGCGCATCACCGTGGTGGCGCCGTACTTCCCCTACTCGCGACAGGACAAGAAGGGCCGCGGACGCGAGCCGATCAGCGCCCGCCTCGTCACCGACCTGCTGACCACCGCGGGCGCGGACCGCATCATGAGCGTCGACCTGCACGCGGCGCAGATCCAGGGATTCTTCGACGGTCCGGTCGACCACCTCTTCGCCAAGCCCGTGCTCCTGGATTACTTCCGCGAGCACCTCAGCCCGGAAGACCGTGAGACGCTCACCGTCGTCTCGCCCGACATGGGGCGCGTCCGCGTCGCAGACACCTGGTCCGACAGCCTCGGCGCCCCGCTGGCGATCATCCACAAGCGCCGCGACCCGAAGGTCGCCAACCAGGTCACCGTGCACGAGATCGTCGGTGCGGTGGCCGGCCGCACCTGCCTGCTGGTGGACGACATGATCGACACCGGCGGCACGATCGTGAAGGCCGCGCAGGCCCTCAAGGCCGCCGGCGCGCGCAAGGTCATCGTCGCCGCGACCCACGCGATCTTCAGCCCGCCTGCCACGGTGCGGCTGCAGGACGAGGCGATCGACCTGGTCGTGGTCACCGACACCGTCCCGATCCCCGCGGACGAGCGGTTCGAGGGTCTGATGGTGCTGCCCATCGCGCCGCTCCTGGCCCGCGCCATCCGCGAGGTCTTCGAGGACGGCTCGGTCACGAGCATGTTCGGCGGCGAAGCCTGAGATCGTTCCTCGCGAGGCCCGTCGGGAACGGAATTCTGCGAAGAGTGGGCAACGGGTGAACCGCGAGCCGGGGCGCGTCGTGTCACCGGTGTGGCCATCCGGTCACGAGGCCCTGCACGAGCAATCGCCTTTGGAGGACGCTGTGATCCGTACCATCCCCCTACCCCGTTCCATCCGTGCCGCCGCAGCCTTCGTCGGCGTCGCGGGGGTCGTGACCCTCGCTGGATGCTCCGGCCCTGCCGAAGCGGAACCGCAGACCGTCGACGAGACGACGCAGAGCGAGGCCGGCTCGGGCGAGGCCGGCGCGGGCGCCTACGCCGACGGGACGTACAGCGCCGAGGGCAGCTACCGGACACCCGAGACGACCGAGTCCCTCGACGTCACGATCACCCTGGAAGGCGACGTCGTCACCGCCGTCGAGGTGACCGGTGACCCGCAGGCGCCCCAGTCGGAGCAGTACCAGGGCCGGTTCATCGGCGGCATCTCGGACGAGGTCGTCGGGAAGAACATCGACGAGCTCTCCGTCAGCCGCGTGGCCGGGTCCTCCCTCACCAGTGGCGGATTCAACGAGGCGCTCGAGGCCATCAAGGCCGACGCCGCGGCCTGATCGCATGACCGCATCCACCACCACGCGCGCCGCTTGGTTCTTCGATGCGATCGGAACGCGGTGGCACGTCGCGACCGACGCCCCACTGGGGGCCGCGGTGGTCGCGCGCGTCCAGGCGGTCGTGTCGGAGTTCGATCGGGTCTGGTCGCGCTTCCGCGACGACTCGGTCGTCACCGCACTCGGCCGGAACGGAGGCACCGTCCCGGCGCCGCCCGACGCCGCGGAAATGCTCGACGTGTACGCCGAACTCGATGCCGCCACCGGCGGCGCCGTCAATCCGCTCGTGGGCGAATCGCTCGCCCGGCTCGGCTACGACGCCCGTTACTCCCTCGTGGCGGGTGATCCACGCCGGGCGCCGGCGGACTGGCGCGAGCGGCTGACCTGGTCGCGCGGGCAGCTCGCCCTCGATGCCCCCGCGGTGATCGACGTCGGAGCGCTGGGCAAGGGGCGTCTCGTCGACCTGGTCCTCGCGGTGATCGTCGAATCGGGCGCGAGCGATGCGGTGGTGGATGCCTCGGGCGATATGGCCGTGCGGGGAGCACCGCAGCGCGTCGGTCTGGAGCATCCCTTCGACGCCCGCCGGGCGATCGGGGTGATCGAGGTGGAGGACGCCGCCCTGTGCGCCTCGGGCACCGCGCGCCGCGCGTGGGGCGACGGTCTGCACCACGTGCTCGACGCCCGGACGGGCACTCCCGTGCAGGCGTTCGCCGCCACGTGGGCCGTGGCGTCGACCGCGATGCGGGCCGACGCGCTCGCCACCGCGCTGTTCTTCGAGGGCGGCCCCGAGCTGGCCGCAGCGTGGGACGCGCAGTGGGTGCGCATGCGCACCGACGGGCGCGTGGAGTGGTCGCCGGGATGCACGGCGGAGCTGTTCCTGTGATCGGCGCGGTGACGGCGGGCTGGACCCGCGTTCTGGGGCTCCTCGGCCGGGTGTCGATGTACCGGCTGGTGCTGCTGTCGCTGGCCTCGCTGGCGGTCGTGTCGCTCGTGCTGTCGCTGCTGGGGCTCATCGGACCGCGCCCGCTCGACCTTCTCGTCACCGCGGGGGTGCTGGCGGCCGTGTGCGTGCTGGTCGACCTGGGCATGCAGAGCATGCTCCGGCTGCCGCGACGGGTGGAGTCCTCGCTGATCACCGCCGGAATCCTGCTGTTCGTGCTGTTCCCGACGACCGACCCGCTCGGCCTCGCCGGCATCGCCCTGGCCGGCGCCGCCGCATCCCTGTCGAAGTACCTTCTCGTGTGGCGCGGCCGGCACGTCTTCAACCCCGCCGCTGTCGGTGCCGCCGTGCTGACTCTCGTCGGGATCGGAATACCGGCCCTGGGCGCCTCGGCGTGGTGGGTGGGCACCCCGACGCTGGCCGCCCCCGTTCTCGTCCTCGGTATCGCGATCCTGTGGCGCACCGAGAAGATGCGCATGGTCGCCGGCTTCTGGGTGATCGCCGCGGGGGTGGCGTTCCTGCGTGCCGTGGCCCAGGACACCGCAGCCGGCTTCGAGGTGGATGCGGGGGCCATCGCTGTACAGGTCGCATTCTCGTCGCCGTACCTGTTCCTCGGGGCCTTCCTGCTCTCGGAGCCGCTGACCCTGCCCCCGCGGCGGTGGCAGCAGTTCGCCGTCGCGGCAGTGGTCGGCGTCCTGGCCGGGTGGCCGCTCAATCTCGGCGTCTTCACCCTGGGGCAGGAGTTCGCCCTGCTCGTGGGCAATCTCGTGGCGTTCCTCTTCGCCCGGCGAAGCGGGGTCCGGTTCGTCGTGGAGGGACGGCGCGAGGTCACCCCGACGGTGCGGGAACTGACGTTCCGCACACAGCGTCCGTTCGCGTTCCGCCCGGGGCAGTACCTCGAACTCGACGTGCCGCACCGGCGGCCGGATGCCCGGGGAACGCGCCGGGAGTTCTCCATCCTCTCCGATCCCGCCGACCTGCCCACCGTGCGGATCGCCTACAAGGACGGCTCGCACTCCAGTTTCAAGCGTGCTCTGGCCGAGGTGCCCCCCGGAACGACGCTCGCCGTCTCGGGCATCTGGGGCGACTTCCTGCTGCCGACGCGCACCACCGCCCCGCTGCTCTTCGTGGCAGCGGGGATCGGAGTGACGCCATTCGTGTCGCACCTGCGCCATCTCGCCGCAGCCGACCAGGATCGCGACATCGTCCTGATCTACGTGGCCTCGGATGCTTCGGAGTTGGCCTTCCGCGACGAGATCGCCCGCGCGGGCATCCCCGTCATCGTCTTCACTCGCAACGAACCGGCCGATCTGCCGGCCTCTTGGCGGTGGGCGGGCCGTGGCGTGCGCCTGGACGCGGATGGGCTGATGCGGATGGTGCCCGACCTCTCCTCGCGGCACGCCTACATCTCCGGGCCGCCGGCACTCATCGCGGATCTCGCCCCGGCTCTGGAGCGCGCGCGGTCGCTCACGACCGACGCGTTCTCCGGCTACTGACCCGTCGACTCGCCAGCAATCGTCTGGTCTGAGCTCATTTTCGGACGTTTGCTGGCGAGTCGACGGGGGGTTACGCGGGGTCGGCGGGTCTCGCGGGAAGGCGGACCTCGAAGACGGTGTCGCCGGGGGTGCTGCGGACGCTGATCGTGCCGCGGTGCGCCTCGACGATCGCCCGGGCGATGGAGAGGCCCAGGCCGGTTCCCCCTGTCTTGCGAGCGCGGGAAGCGTCGCCGCGAGCGAAGCGCTCGAAAAGCCGGTCGGCGACGGCCGGATCGATGCCGGGCCCGTCATCGTGGACGCGGAGCACCGCCTGATCGCCCTCGCGGCGCACCGACACGGTCACGACGGTTCCGGCGGGGGTGTGCGCTCGGGCGTTTGCGAGGAGGTTGGCGATCACCTGCTGCAGGCGCGCGGGGTCTCCGGCCAGGACGACCGGTTCATCCGCGACGTCGAGGATCCACTCGTGGTCGGGGCCGGCGGGCCGCGCGTCGCCGACGGCCTCGACCGCCAGGTGCGTGAGGTCCACCGTGTCGTACACGAGCTCCTGGCCCTCATCCAGCCGAGCGAGGAGGAGGAGATCCTCCACGAGGGCGGTCATCCTCAACGACTGCGCCTGGATGCGCTCGAGGGCGGTGCGGGCGTTCTCCCCGAGCGAGGCGTCCCGCAGCGACAACTCCGAGTACCCGCGAATCGAGGTGAGCGGGGTGCGCAGTTCGTGGCTCGCGTCGGCGACGAAGCTGCGCATGAGCTCCTCGTTACGCTGGCGGGCCGTGAGCGAAGCATCCACGTGGTCGAGCAGGGTGTTCAGCGCGGCGCCCACCTGGCCGATCTCCGTGGAGTCGTCGGTCTGGGCCTCGGGGACGCGCTCGGTGATCTTCACGTCGCCGGAATCCATCCGCACCTTCGCCACCCGAGTCGCGGTGTCGGCCACGGCACGAAGGGGGCCCAGGCCGATGCGGATGACGATCGCGATGATGGATGACAGCAGCACCAGGCCGCCGGTGGTCACGAGGCCCACCGTGAGGAGGATCTGCGAGATCGTCGTGGTGATCTCGCTGAGAGGCAGGCCGAGGACGGCCAGGGCCTCGGGGCCGGGGTACGTCAGGCTCGTGACGCGGTAGTCCCCGAGACCTGGGATGTCGACGGTGCGCGATGAGGCGGTGGCCACCGAGTCGACGATCTCGGCGATCTCGTCGTTCTCCAGAACGCGGACAGCGCCGCCGTCCACGTACGCGCCGGTCGTCCCCCCGGCCGGCGTCCGGGTGACCAGCAGGGTGCCGTCCTGGAAGGGTCCGCTGGCCAGCAGCTCGGGCGCGGTGCTCTGCACGCCGATACGGACATTCGACGCTGCCTGACGCAGCCGCGTGTCGAGACTCTCTTGGAGCACCTGGCCGAGAATCGCCCCCGTCGACAGGGCGACGATGGCCAGGATGACCGCGACCATCCCGATGATCGCGGTCATCAGGCGGGCTTGGAGACTCCAGGCGCGGGCGCGTGGGGGGCGGGAGGGGGCGGTCACTGCGGCGCTTTGATCATGTAGCCGACGCCCCGGATGGTGTGGATCAGGGGTTCCCGACCGGCATCGATCTTCTTGCGCAAGTAGGAGATGTACAGCTCGACCACGCTGGAACGTCCGCCGAAGTCGTAATTCCACACGCGGTCCAGGATCTGCGCCTTGGAGACGACTCTCCGCTGATTGCGCATGAGGTAGCGCAGCAACTCGAACTCGGTTGCCGTCAGGTCGATCTCGTCGCTTCCGCGGAACACCTCATGACTGTCCTCGTTGAGGGAGAGGTCGCCCACGTGCAGGATCGGCTCCGCGTCACCGGAGGTCGCCGTCCCCGCGCGGCGCATGAGGCCCCGGAGCCGAGCGACGACCTCCTCGAGGCTGAACGGCTTGGTGACGTAGTCGTCGCCGCCCGCGGTGAGCCCCGCGACGCGGTCGGCCACCGCATCCTTCGCCGTCAGGAACAGCACGGGGACGTCGTTGCCGGAATGGCGGAGCCGCTGCAGCACGGCCATGCCGTCGAGGTCGGGCATCATGATGTCGAGCACCATGGCGTCGGGCTCGAATTCGCGGGCCACCTGCAGAGCCTGCAACCCGGACGAGGCAGCGCGAACGTCCCACCCTTCCATCCGCAGAGCCATCGAGAGAAGGTCGGTGAGCATCTGTTCGTCGTCGACGACGAGGACGCGCAGGGGGGTGCCGTCCGGTCGGGTGAGGGCGGGGGAGGGTGCGGCCGCGTTCATGTAGCCATTGTCCGCCCGAATCTATGAAGGCTCTATGGCGTGCGCTATGCGCGGACTGTGAAGGGCGGACCGTGGGCGACGCGGCCGGGTTTCAGCGTCCGGCCGCGTCCGCGTGCGCGATCATCCGGTCGAACAGGGCGTCGCGGCGCTCATCGATCCGCTGCCGCTCGGGATGGGCGTCGTACCACGCGATGATGCGGCGTGCGCCCTCGTCGAAGGTCACCGTGGTGCGGAATTCCGGCGCCAGCGCGGTCACCTTGGCGTTGTCGAACACCATCGAGTGCGCCTTGTCACCGACGAGCCCCGGGCCGAGGTCGGGATCCCACGCGGCGATCGTTTCGCTGGCGATGTGCACGAGACGCGGGTCGGGCACGCCGGCGGCCTCGGCGAGCCAGCGGTAGATCTGGTCCCACGTGGGGGCGTGGCTGCCGGTGATGGTGAAGGCCTCGCCGATCGCGGCGGGGGCGCCCAGGAGACCGGTGAAGGCGACGGCGAAATCGTCGCTGTGGGTCAGTGTCCACAGGCTCGTACCGTCGCCATGGACGACGACGGGCTTGCCCGCCCGCATCCGCGCGATGTCCGTCCACCCCGCCATGGTGGGCAGCAGCGTGTCGTCGTATGTGTGGGAGGGGCGGACGATGGTGACGGGGAGCCCGCGGTCGCGGTACGCCGCCACCAGCAGGTCTTCGCACGCGATCTTGTCGCGTGAGTACTGCCAGAAGGGGTTGCGCAGCGGCGTGGACTCGGTGACCGGCAGGTGGGAGGGCGGCTTCTGGTACGCGGACGCCGAGCTCACGAAGATGTACTGGCCGGCGCGCTCGCCCGCCACCGTCAGCGCGGTTTCCACATGCGCCGGAAGGAACGACAAGAAGTCGGCGACGACGTCGAACTCCGCTCCGGCGAGGGCGGCGGTCACCGCGTCGGCGTCCCGCACGTCTGCGACCAGTCCGCGCACCTCGGCGGGAAGAGGGCGCGAGCTCGTGCCTCGATTGAGGACGGTGACGTCGTGGCCCGCGGCCACGGCTGCGCGCACGCATGCCGTGCTGATGACACCGGAACCGCCGAGGAAGAGGATGCGTCGGGAGGTCATCCTCCGACCCTAGACCCCGCTCTATCGGGGTGTCCGTGACCGGGGCTACCGTGTGCGCATGAAAACGACAGAGCTGTCGGTGCGTCTGACGGGCACGATCGTGCGTCCGCAAGACGAGGACTGGGATGCGGCGCGGCTGTTCCACTCGGGGATCGGCCAGCCCGACCTCATCGTCCGCGTGGCAGACGTGAACGACGTCTGCGCCGCGGTTGCCCACGCCGCCGAGGAGGGCGCACCGGTGGTGGTGCGGGGCGGCGGGCACAGCGCGTGGGGAACCATCCCCGGCGGAGTGGTGATCGATCTGTCGGGGCTGGCCGATGTGGTCATCGACGCGCCGCGCGGACGCGTCGCCGTCGGTGGGGGAGCGACGTGGGGCGAGGTCGCTCGCACGCTGAGCGAGGCGGGACTGGGAATCAGTTCCGGCGACACCGCGTCGGTGGGCGTGGGGGGACTGACGCTGGGCGGCGGAATCGGCTGGATGGTGCGGGCCTGGGGGCTGGCTGTCGACCAGCTGATCGGCGCACAGGTGGTGACCGCATCCGGGGATGTCGTCGAGGCGTCAGGCGCGGAGCATCCCGACCTCTTCTGGGCCCTCCGCGGGGGAGGTGGCAACTTCGGAATCGTGACACGCTTCGACTTCGCCGCCCACCCCTTGGATGCCGTCGTGTTCGCCACCCTGCACGCGGGCGAGGATGCCGTCGCGGTGCTGCGTGCGCTCCGGGGGATCCTGCGCGACGCGCCGCGGGAGCTCACCGTGACGTACATGGACGTGCCGCCGATGGACCCGAGCGCTCCGCCGGGAGCGACGATCTCCGCCTGCTGGGCAGGCGCCGACGAGTCCGCACTGCGCGCGGTCCTCGCGCCCCTGCTCGCCGTGCCCGGCGTCGCCGAGGACGATATCGGGGTGCGGGCGTACCCCGACGTGCTTCTGGACATGCCCGGATATGACCCCGACCAGCCGGTCCCCGGCTTTGTCGGCGGGAATACCCTCGTCGCCGAGCTGGACGATGACCTCATCGACGCGCTCGCCCGCTTCCGGGCGGAGCGGCGCGCAGCCGTGCTGTTTCTGCGTTCCCTCGGCGGCGCCTTCGGTGAGGTTCCGCCGGGAGCCACCGCCTTCGCCGAACGCTCGGCGACCTGGTTCGCCATGGCCGGCGCCTTCGACCTGCCGGGTCTCCTCGACGCGGATGGCCGGGCGGCGGCCGAGAGCGAGTGGGCGCGCATCGAGGCGCGTGGACTCGGGGTCTACGGGAACTTCAGCCCCTCGACCGATCCCGGCTGGGTACCGCGGATGTATCCGCCGGCCACCCGAGCGCGGCTGTCGGAGGTGAAGCGGGCGTGGGATCCGGCCAATCTCTTCCGGCGCAACCACAACGTGCCGCCCGCGGGTGCGGACGGCACGTTGTGAAGCGGCGTCAGTGGGTGTCTTCGGCTTCGATCTCGGTGCGGTCGCCCGACCACAGGGTGTGGAAGGTTCCCGGCTTGTCGATGCGCTTGTAGGTGTGCGCGCCGAAGAAGTCGCGCTGCCCCTGGATGAGGGCGGCCGGCAGTCGTTCGGCGCGGAGGCCGTCGTAATACGCGAGGGACGACGAGAACGCCGGGGCGGGAATCCCCGCGCGGGCCGAGGTGGCCACGACGTCGCGCCAGGCCGACTGCGCGCGGGTGAGGGCGTCGACGAAGTACGGCGCGGTCAGCAGCACGGGCAGCTCGGGGGTCGCGGCGTACGCCTCGGTGATCCGGTTGAGGAACTGCGCGCGGATGATGCAGCCGCCACGCCAGATCGAGGCGATCTTCCCCAGGTCGATGTCCCAGTCGTACTGGGCCGCACCGGCACGGATCTCATCGAACCCCTGCGAGTACGCGACGATCTTCGAGGCGTACAGCGCGAGGCGGATCTTCTCGATGAACGCATCGGCGTCGTCGACCTGCAGCTGCTCGGCCGGCCCGGGCAGCTCCCGGGAGACCTCGCGCTGCTCGGGGTGGGAGGAAAGGGAGCGGGCGAAGGTGGCTTCAGCGATGCCCGAGACCGGGACGCCCAGCGACAGTGCCGTCTGGACGGTCCATGCCCCGGTGCCCTTCGCGCCGGCCTGATCGACGATGACGTCCACGAGTGGCCGGCCCGTCACGGCGTCGGTCTGGCGGAGCACCTCGGCGGTGATCTCGATGAGGTACGACTCGAGCTCGCCCCGGTTCCACTCCGCGAAAACGTCGGCGATCTCGCCGGGCGTCTTGCCGGTACCCCGGCGGATCAGGTCGTACGCCTCGGCGATCAGCTGCATGTCGGCGTACTCGATGCCGTTGTGCACCATCTTCACGAAGTGGCCGGCACCGTCGTGGCCGACGTGGGTCACGCACGCCTCGCCCTCCGCGACGGCGGCGATCGAGGTGAGGATCGGTCCCAGAGTCGTCCACGACTCATCGGAGCCGCCCGGCATCAGAGACGGCCCGTTCAGGGCGCCTTCCTCACCGCCCGACACGCCCATCCCGACGAAGTTGATCCCCGTCTCGCGGACGGCCTTCTCGCGGCGGATCGTGTCGGTGAACAGGGCGTTGCCCCCGTCGACGATGATGTCGCCGGGTTGGAACACCCGCACGAGCTCCTCGATGACCGCGTCGGTCGCATCGCCGGCCTTCACCATGATCACGGCCGCGCGCGGGCGCTGCAGCGACGCGGCGAACTCCTGATACGAGAACGCCGGAACGAATTCCGCCTCGGGGTGGGCGGAGACGAGTTCGTCGGTCTTCGACCGGGAACGGTTGAACACCGCCACGGTGTTCCCCTCGCGGCTGGCGAGGTTGCGGGCGAGGTTGGACCCCATGACCGCCAGACCCACCACGCCGATGTTCGCCGGCCCGCTCGCATCCGCGGGGCTGGCCGTGCCGGCCTCGGCGACGGGCCGCCGCACATCCTCGGGTGCGGGTGCGCCCTCGTGCGCGCGTGCCGCTTCGTGCGGTGCCTGCTCCTGATCGGTGGACAATTGCGTCTGGGCAGGGTCGTTTGCTGACACGCGGGCTCCTGGTGGTCGGGATGCGGCTGAGCGCCTGGCGTCGGGGGACGCCGGTGGGGTCGCACTCAGCCTATCGCCGGTGATCCTCGGAGGCGCCGGCGGTCATCCGGGCCGGAAGGGGGGCCGTCAGTCCTTGCGATAGGCGGCGCGGCCGAGCGACCAGAACGCCGCCACGGTGCCCACGGCACCGAGGGCCGCGATGGCGCCGGCGATCCACAGCATCAGGTGGGAGAAGAATTCGGCGGGCATGGATCCTCCGTGTGTCGGCAGCGTCTCCATGGTAGCGGGGCCGCTGGTAGACTTCTGAGTGAAACTTCGGCGAGGGATGCGTCAGCCCAGGCGGTGCGTCCGTGATCGACGCGGTGAAGCAGGCTCACGGCTTTCCTCACGCGCTCGCGTTCGAGTCGAAACCAGACCCCCACACCGGGCCCGTGTGCCCGCAAGGAGAATTCATCATGTCGGAAGACAACCAGGTCCACGCCGAGCTGCGTGAGAACTTCGGCAAGGGCCACGCCCGACGCCTCCGCGCCGCGGGCAAGATCCCCGCCGTCCTCTACGGCCACGGGGCCGATCCGCAGCACCTGGCCCTCCCGGGCCACCAGGTGGCGCTGCTCATCCGTCGCGCCAACGCGCTGCTCGACCTCGAGGTCGCCGGAAAGCACGAGTACGCGCTGGTGAAGGACGTGCAGAAGGACCCCGTGCACCAGATCATCGAGCACATGGACCTGCTGGTCGTGCGCAAGGGTGAGAAGGTCTCCGTCGACATCCCCGTGATCCTCGTCGGTACCCCCGCCCCCGGGACCCTTGCCAACCTCGACGCCAACACCATCTTGATCGAGGCCGACGCCACTCAGCTTCCCGAGTCGGTCGAGGTCGACGTCGAAGGCCTCGAGGACGGCACGCACATCACCGCCGCAGACCTGAAGCTGCCGGCCGGTTCGGTCCTCATCGCCGACCCGGAGACCCTCATCGTCGCGATCTCGGTCCCCACCGACACTCTCGCGGCCGAGGACGAGATCGCCGAGGCCGATGCCGCGGTGGCCGAGGAGCAGTCCGAGGAGTCCGCCGAGTCCGAGTGACCGAGGACTTCTGCAGTTTCCCGAAGGGGCGCCCAGTGCGCCCCTTCGGTGTAGGTGCCGGCATCCGGGAGAATGAAGACGATGGCTGAGACGTGGCTTGTCGTGGGCCTGGGTAACCCGGGGTCCCGCTACGAGACGACCCGACACAACGTCGGGCAGATGGTCGTGGATGAACTCGCCCGCCGGCGCGGCGAGACCTTCACGTCCCACAAGGCGAACGCCCGCGTCGCCGAGACGTGGCTCCGACCCGGTGGTCCCAAGCTCGTGCTCGCAAAGCCGAACAGCTTCATGAACGTCTCCGGGGGGCCGGTCGCGAACCTCGCCCGGTACTACGGCGTCGATCCCGGCCGGATCATCGTGGTGCACGACGAGCTCGACATTCCGTTCGACACGATCAAGCTCAAGACGGGCGGTGGTCACGGCGGTCACAACGGCGTCCGCGACGTCGCCAAAGCCCTCGGCACCCCCGATTTCCCGCGCGTGCGCGTGGGGATCGGACGCCCGCCCGGTCGCCAGGACCCCGCAGACTGGGTACTCGACCCCTTCGGCGCCACCGAACGCGCAGCGCTGCCGAACCTTCTCGCCGACGCGGCGGACGCGGCCGAGCTCACCGTCAGCGAGGGGCTGCTCACTGCTCAGCAGCGGTTCCACGCCCCCCGCTGACGCGGCTCAGTGCCGGCTAGGAGACGTAGGGCGCGACTCCCGCCGCGACGCCGATCCCGTAGAAGGTCGCTACCGCACCCACGCCGATGACGGCCAGCACGATGGCGACGATGCCCCACACGCGTCCGCGGTTCTGCACGGCCGCGATGATGCCCTGGATGAGGCCCCACAGGGCGAGGATGCCCCACACGGCGAAGGCCACGAAGGTGAGCACGCCTGCGCTGATGGCGAGCTGCTGGCCCGCGAGGGGGAGCGAGTCGTCATCGAGTTCCACCGTGCCGCCGCCGCTGACTTGGGCGTACTGCCCGAGAGCGCCGGTCTGCATCCCCGCGATGAAGGCGATGATCGAGCCGATGACGGCACCGGCGAGCGCGGCACAGAAAGCGATGATGCCGAGCGTGGAGGGACCCTTGGGCTTAGGCCCCGTCTCCCCGGCGGGTGGCGCGTAGCTTGCGGCCGGAGAACTCGCGGGCGCGGATCCGGCCGGAGGCTCATATGCCGGAGGCGGCGTCGGCCGGCCCTGCGGTTCGGGCGGTGTCGTGCTCATGGCCACTCCTTCGTTCTCGGTCGAGGACGCGGTCAGTCTAGGGCCGGCCTGGTACGCGGTCCATCGGCGACGCCGCCGTCGGTGGAGACCCGTAGACTTTTGCGGTGACAATTTCCGGGATCGTGCGCGCCCTCGAGCAGGCGGAGTCGTTCCAGGATGCAGCATCCGCCTCGGTCGCGGACGCCGAATACTCGCTCGTCGACGGCTTGGACGTGCCGGTCCTCGCCGGTCTGCTGGAGCGGCGCCGGTCGGCCGGCCTGCCTGCGGCCCTCCTCGTGGTCGCGCCCACCGGCCGCCGCGCCGAGTCGCTGGGCCCCGCACTGGCGGCCGTGCTCCCCGGTGCGGAGGTGCTGCACTTCCCCGCGTGGGAGACGCTTCCCCATGAGCGCCTGAGCCCCAGTCCCGAGACCATCGGGCGCCGGATCGACGTGCTCCGCCGGATCGCCGCCTGGGACGGCGCGGCTCCGCTGGTCGTGACCGCCTCGGTGCGCAGCGCGCTCCAGCCTCTGGCCGAAGGGCTCGGCGATGTCGCCGCGATCGATCTCACGGTGGGCGGTCGTGGGTACGATCTGGAATCCGTCGCGGTGCGCCTGGTCGAACTCGCCTACCACCGCGTCGACATGGTGTCGCGCCGCGGCGAGTTCGCGGTGCGGGGCGGCATCCTCGACGTCTTCCCCCCGAACGCCGACCACCCCCTGCGTATCGACTTCTTCGGTGACGAGGTCGACGAGATCCGTGCGTTCTCGGTCGCCGATCAGCGGTCGCTGCCGGGCGCGGTACCCGGGGTGTCCCTCATCCCCAGCCGGGAGCTCCTCCTCACCCCCGACGTGCGGGCACGGGCCGCGGAACTCCGAGACGACTTCCCCGGTCTTCGCTCCATGCTCGAGCGCATGTCGGCGGGGATCCCCACCGACGGCATGGAATCGCTCATGCCGATCCTCGTCGACTCCCTCGTCCCGCTCATCGGGTTCCTCCCGGAGCGGTCCGCGGTCGCGCTGGTCGATCCGGAACGTTCCGTTGCCCGCGCGCAGACGCTGGGGGAGACCAACCGCGAATTCCTGGATGCGGCGTGGTCGGCCGCGACCGCCGGTGCCCGCGTCCCGATCGATCTCGACGCCGGCGACTTCCTGACCCTGGCCGAACTGCGTGAGGCCACCCATGAGCACGGCGGCGTGTGGTGGAGCCTTTCCGCGTTCGATTCCGGCGCCGCCGATGCGTCGGCGGAGGGTCTGGATGTGGACACTGCGGCCGTCCGCATCCGCGGGGAGTCCGTGCCCTCGTTCCAGGGCAACGTCGAGGGCGCCACCGCGCACATCGGCGAGTTGCTTTCCGCGGGGTGGAGCGTCGTGGTCGCCGCCACCGGCGCCGGACTCGTGGATCGCGCCCGGGATGTGCTCGCCGAACGAGGCGCCGCCGCTCGGCGCGTGGACAACGTGCTGCACGCCCCGGAGCCCGGGGTCGCGCATCTCGTCGTCGCTCCGCTGGAGCGCGGTTTCCAGCTCCCCGAGGTGCGGTTGGCGGTTCTCACCGAGAGCGAGTTCTACGGCCGCACCATCGGCAGCGACGCGCGCGTGGTGAAGAAGCTCGCCTCGCGGCGGCGCAACGTCGTCGACCCCCTGCAGCTGAAGCCGGGCGACTTCGTCGTGCATGCGACGCACGGCATCGGCCGGTTCGTCGAACTGTCTCAGCGCGAGGTGTCCAGCGGCGGCCGCAACCCGGTCAAGACCACGCGCGAGTACGTGGTCCTCGAATACGCGCCCTCCAAGCGCGGCTACCCCGGTGACAAGCTCTTCGTGCCGACCGATCAGCTGGACCTGCTCTCCAAGTACGTCGGCGGCGAGGCGCCGACGCTGTCCAAGATGGGCGGCAGCGACTGGGCGCAGGCGAAGGGGCGCGCGCGAAAGGCTGTCCGCGACATCGCGGTGGAGCTGGTGAAGCTCTACTCGGCGCGCATGGCGTCCAAGGGTCACGCGTTCGGTCCCGACACCCCCTGGCAGCGGGAGCTCGAGGAGGCGTTCCCCTTCGCCGAGACGCCCGATCAGCTGCAGACCATCGACGAGATCAAGGCCGACATGGAGAAGCCGATCCCGATGGACCGGCTGCTGTCGGGCGACGTCGGATTCGGCAAGACCGAGGTGGCCGTCCGTGCGGCGTTCAAGGCCATCCAGGACGGCAAACAGGTCGCAATGCTCGTCCCCACGACCCTGCTGGTCAAACAGCACACCGAGACGTTCACCGAGCGCTTCGCCGGGTTCCCGGTGAAGGTGCGCGCGCTGTCGCGGTTCCAGAGCGACAAGGAAGCCCGCGAGGTCCTCGCCGGCCTCACCGACGGCACCGTGGACATGCTGATCGGAACGCACCGCATCCTCACGGAGAAGGTGATCTTCAAAGACCTCGGGCTTCTGATCATCGACGAGGAGCAGCGTTTCGGTGTCGAGCACAAGGACGCGCTGAAGAAGCTCAAGAAGAACGTGGACATCCTCGCGATGAGCGCGACGCCGATCCCGCGCACTCTGGAGATGGCGGTGACCGGCATCCGTGAGATGTCGACGCTGCAGACCCCACCCGAGGACCGTCACCCGATCCTGTCGTACGTCGGGCCGCGCAACGAGAAGCAGATCGCCGCCGCCATCCGGCGGGAGCTGCTGCGCGAGGGCCAGGTCTTCTACGTGCACAACCGCGTGTCGTCGATCCAGCGGGTCGCCGCCGAGCTTGCGGAGCTCGTGCCGGAAGCGCGCGTCGCGGTCGCGCACGGGCAGATGGGCGAGCACGCCCTCGAGCAGGTCGTCGACGACTTCTGGGAGCGTCGCGCCGACGTGCTGGTGTGCACCACGATCGTGGAGACCGGGCTGGACATCTCCAACGCCAACACGATCGTGATCGACCGCGCCGACAAGTACGGACTGTCGCAGTTGCACCAGCTGCGAGGTCGCGTGGGGCGCGCGAGAGAGCGGGCGTACGCCTACTTCCTCTACGACGACACGAAGCCGCTGTCCGAGACCGCCGCCGACCGCCTGGAGACCATCGCGGTCAACAACGACCTGGGTAGCGGCATGCAGGTGGCGCTGAAAGACCTCGAGCTGCGCGGAGCGGGAAACCTCCTCGGCGCCGAGCAGGCGGGGCACATCGCCGGCGTCGGGTTCGACCTGTACTTGCGCATGATCGGTGAGGCGGTCGCGACCTTCCGCGGCGAGGAGACCGACGGACCCACGGAGTTGCGCCTGGAGCTGCCCGTCGACGCTCGCCTGCCGGAGACGTACATCGACAGCGAGCGGCTCCGCCTGGAGGCCTACCAGAAGCTCTCGGCCGCCGCATCCGCAACCGCCAAGGACGACGCCATCGACGCCGTCATCGACGAGCTGCGCGACCGCTACGGCGAACCGCCACGCGAGGTGGAGGGGCTCATCGCCGTGGCGAGGCTGCGCCGTCGTGCCGCGCGAGCGGGGCTGGCGGATGTCGTGGCCATGGGACCGAACCTGCGCCTGGCCCCGGCGAACCTGCCGGACTCGCTGCGCGTGCGCCTGCAGCGCCTGCACCCCAAGGCCAAGATCGTCGCCGGCGGAGAAGCGCTCGTGGTGCCGCTGCCGGGGGCCGATTCCGATGGCGACCTCATCGGCTGGGTCGCGCAGCTCCTCGACCAGCTCTTCCCCGAGCCGGCGCCCGCCGCGGCCGAGCCGTCCGGCGCCGCCGAGCCGGCTGCCGCCGCATCCGCCGCGTCCTGACCTGCTGGCCCGAGCTGACCTCACCTCACCTGCGCGCCGACACCGAAATCGAGGAGATCCCGCGGATCGAGGATGGATCCGGCCGGTCCGGTCCTCGATTCCCGAGATCTCCTCGAATTCGGGGGCGCGTCAGCCGGTGTTCTGCAGCCCGGCGGCGACCCCGCTGACCGAGAGCAGCAGGAGACGCTCCTGCTCGGGATCGCGCGGCGCGTCGGCAGCGGTATCCCGCAGCGTCCGCAGGGCGCGCAGCTGCAGCAGCGAGAGCGCGTCGACGTAGGGGCTTCGCATCTTCACCGCCCGCTGCAGGGTGGGCTTGGTCTCCAGGAGCTCGTCGCCGCCGGTGACGCGGATCACCCAGGAGCGGGTGAGGAACATCTCCGTCATCACGAGCTCGGCGAGGTCCGGGCGGTCGCCCAGGTCGAGGTAGCGGCGGGCGATGCGCGCATCGGCCTTCGCGAGGCTCATGGCCACGTTGTCCACGAGCGTGCGGAAGAGCGGCCACTCGCGATAGGCGGTGCGGAGGCGCTCTTCGTCGCCCACGGCCTCGAGGGCCGTGCCGAGGCCGAACCATCCGGCGAGGTTGATGCGAGCCTGGGTCCACGCGAACACCCATGGGATGGCGCGGAGGTCTTCGAGCGACTCCACCGACAGCCCACGGCGCGCGGGGCGTGACCCCAGCGCGAGGTGACCGATCTCTTCCATCGGGGTCACGCGCGCGAACCAGGGGGCGAAACCGGGCGCCTTCACCAGGGCGAAGAACCGGTCGCGGGATGCCGCGTCCATCGTGGCTGCCACGTCGGCGTAACGGTCGGCGGCGGCGCGGTTGTGTGCTTCGTTGGACGGGGCCGAGGCCATCAGCACGGCCGCGGCGACCTGGTCGATGTGCCGCATCGCGATCGCCGGATCACCGTAGCGAGCGAAGATCACTTCACCCTGCTCGGTGAGCTTGAAGCGCCCGTCGACGGAGTGCGGCGGCTGCGCGAGGATCGCCGAATTGGCCGGCCCTCCGCCCCGGCCGAGGGCGCCGCCGCGGCCATGGAACAGGGTCAGCTCGATGCCCGTGCGTTGCGCCCAGTCGGCGATCTCGGCCTGGGCCTCGTACAGCGCGAGGTTCGCCGCGACAGGCCCGACGTCCTTCGATGAGTCGGAGTACCCGAGCATGACCTCCAGGCGCCGGTCCGTCGCATCAAGTCTTGCCGCGAACGCGGGGTTCTCGACGATCTCGGCGAGGATCCCCGGCGCCGCCCGAAGGTCGGCGAACGTCTCGAACAACGGGATGACGTCGAGCACGGGCGGCGTCCCGCCTTCGCCGACCGCGTACGCGGCCAGGCGATGCACGGCCGCGAGGTCGTCGGCGGATCGCGTGAACGAGACGATGTAACGGCCGGCGGCGCGCGGACCGAAGCGCTCCTGGATGTAGGCGATCGCGCGGAAGACGTCGAGCACCTCTTCGGCCTGGTCGCTGGTTCGCCCCGCATCCAGGTCGGCCAGGACGCTCGCGTGCACCGCGGAATGCTGGCGCACCTCCAGCTCGGCGAGGTGGAAGCCGAACGTCTCGACCTGCCACACGAGCTGCTGCAGATGCCCGTACGCCTGGCGGGCCGCACCCGCGGCCAGGAGCGAGTCCTGAACGACGCGGAGGTCGGCGAGGAGGTGCTCGGGGTCGCGGTAGGCGCGGTCGGCGTCGCGTGTGCGGGTGGCCGCGATCTTGCGGGCCAGCAGCAGCAGGATGCGTCGGTGCGGCTCGTTGGGGGAGCGCTTCGCGATCTCATCCGCGGCATCCTCGTCGGCGGCACGGAGCCGTTGCCACAGGGTGAGGAGCGCAGCGCTCGGCGGGGTGGATGTCGCATCCAGGGTCAGCCCGCGGCCGACGCGCAGCGCGGTGCGTTCGAGCCCGCGAAGCACGTGCTCGCTCGCGATCGCCGCCGCCTTCCGGGTCACCGTGGCCGTGACGAACGGGTTGCCGTCGCGGTCACCGCCCACCCACGACCCCAGCCGCACGAAGGGGCGGACGATCGGCGCGCGGGCGCCGGCGGCATCCCCGTGCAGTGCGTCGTCGATGCGGCGGTACACGTGCGGGACGGCCGTGTACAGCGTTTCGTCGAAGACGCCCATGATCGAGCGCACCTCGTCCGTCGGCGACGGTTTCTCGGAGCGGAGCGGGGCTGTGCGCCACAGCACGTCGATCTCCTCGAGCATGCGGCGCTCGGCGCGTCGGCTCGCCGCGCCTCCCTCCGCCGCGCTGTCGTACCCGTCGAGCAGCTCCGAGAGGCGGCGGATGCTGCTGGACACGGCGCGGCGGCGCGCCTCGGTCGGGTGCGCGGTGAAGACGGGGTGGAAGCGGAGAGCCTGCAGACGACGGCGCGCCGCATCCTCGCCCACTTCCTCCGACAGCTGTGCGTACGCGGCGACGACAGAGTCGGACGCATCGGAGGAATCGGCGCTCCCGTCGCGTTCGCGGAGGACCCGGACGCGCTGGTGCTCTTCGGCGAGGTTCACGAGGTGGAAGTAGCACGTGAACGCCCGTGCGACCTCATCGGCGCGGGCGACGGTGAACCCGTCGGCGATCGCCGCCGCACGCGCGAACGCCTCGGATGTCTCGTCCGTGTACGCGTGGATCGTGGCCGTCCGCAGGCGCTCGACGTCCTCGAACAGTCCCGGCGACCCGCTTTCGCGGAGGACGCGTCCCAGGAGCGACCCGAGCAGGCGCACATCGGCCCGCATCTCTTCGGGGAGCTCCTGCCCGGCCTCGAAGCGGCCGACGAGGTCGAGAGCCTCGGTCTGGGAGAGTTCGTGCATCCCTCAAAGCTATCTCGCTGCCCGGAAGGCGGGGATCCTCGTATCGTGGCGGGCATGGCACTACCGGAGAATCGCGCGCCCGGCCACGACGGCGACGCGCTGCGCGAAGCGGCCGAGACGATGCGCGCCGTCCGCGACCGCTGCGTGTGGACGCAGCAGATCGATCATCGAGCCCTGGTTCCGTACCTCGTGGAGGAGAGCGCCGAGGTCATCGACGCCGTGGAGTCCGGCACGAGGGAGGAGCTCCGCGAGGAGCTCGGGGACCTGCTGTGGCAGGTGCTGTTCCACGCCGAGATCGCCTCGCGCGACGCCGAGGACCCGTTCGACATCGACGACGTGGCGCGAGGCTTGACGGAGAAGATGGTGCGGCGGCATCCGCATGTGTTCGGGGATGCGGTGGCCACCACCCCGGAGGAGGTGCTCGTGCACTGGAACGCGGCCAAGGCCGCGGAAAAGCAGGCACGCACGAGCGTGCTCGACGGGGTCTCCACGCACATGCCGTCTCTTGCGCTCGCGCAGAAGCTGATCGGCAAAGCCGCCCAGGTCGGCGTCGTGCCCGCGAGAAACGACGATCCGGACGAGAAACCCCGCGACGCGGTGCGTCTCGCCCGGAATGTGGTTTCTCGGCCGGGGAACGAGGCGGAGCTCGGTGACACGCTCCTCGCGCTCGTCGCCGACGCACGCGCGAACGGGTGGGACGCGGAGCGTGCGCTGCGCGAACGGCTGCGGATGTTGACCGACGACGTGCGCGCGGCCGAATCCGCCGCGGGCAGCGAGCCGGGCCTGGAAGAATAGCCGGGTGCCCTCCGTCACCCCGCCGCGCGGCATGCGCGATTTCCTGCCCGCCGAGAAGTCCCGTCGCGAGCGCGTGCTCGCCGTCATCCGGCAGCGCTACCGCGCGCACGGGTTCGACGAGATCGAGACGCCCGTTCTGGAGGAGTACGGTCGCCTGCACGCCGGCATCGGCGGCGACAACGAGAAGCTCGCCTTCAACATCCTCAAGCGGGGGCTGGACTCCGATGCGATCCGCGCCGCCGCCGACGACCCGGCGGCCCTCACGGACCTCGGACTCCGGTACGACCTCACCGTTCCGCTGGCGCGGTTCTACGCCACGCACCGCGGCGAGCTTCCCACGGTGTTCCGCGCCGTCCAGATCGCGCCGGTGTGGCGCGCGGAGCGGCCCCAGAAGGGCCGTTATCGCCAGTTCGTGCAGTGCGACATCGACATCATCGGGGACACCTCCGTGCGTGCCGAGGCCGAGCTCATCGTCGCGACGCTGGACGCCGTCGATGCGCTGGGGCTCGAGGGTGGTGTCGTGCGCGTGAATGACCGCCGCGCACTGGACGGGATGCTGGAAGGCTTCGGATTCGCCGCCGACGAGCGGCCGGGCGTGCTGATCACGATCGACAAGCTCGACAAGATCGGCCCCGACGGGGTCGTCGCGGAACTGACCGAGCGGGGTGCGCACCCGCCCGCCGTTGCGGCGTTCGCGGAGTTCCTGCGACGTCCGCAGCCTGCCGAAGAGCTTCCCTACGGCGAGCTCTCCATCCGCCGAGCCCTTCCCGAGGGTGCATCCGACGAGGTGGTGGCGCACCTCGCTGCCCTCGGCGATGCCGTCGCTGCCGCCCGCGGCGGCGATGTGCCGCTGACCTTCGACCCGTTCCTCGTCCGCGGCATGGGGTACTACACCGGCACGATCTTCGAGCTCGCTCATCCTTCGGTCTCGTATTCGCTCGGCGGGGGCGGCCGCTACGACGGCATGATCGGCCGGTTCCTCGGCCAGGACGTGCCCGCCGTCGGCTTCTCGATCGGCTTCGAGCGCATCGTCGACCTCGTCGCGGAAGGCGAGGATGCAGCATCCGCGGCCCTCGTCCTGGTCCACGACCGCGACGTGCCGGTCGCCGAGCTGGTCGCGCTGAAGTCGGCGCTCGTGGCCCAAGGCCGTCGCGTGCGCCTCGAGCGGCGGACGAAGAACCTCAAGGCGCTCCTCGAACGCGCCGCCGCCGACGGCTACACGGCCTTTGCGACGGCATCGGCGGGTGCGGCCGTGGACGATCTCGAGGTCAAGCCGCTCACCTGAGCCGCGCTGGCCGCGCTCGTGGCCCGCGCCGCGCCGACGGCACCGGCGCCGATCCGCTCGCCGCCCTGGTGCCCGGACTCGCCCCGGTCTCGGTGCCCCCGAGCGCCGCACGCCGCGCCGAAGGAAAGGAAGACCTCGTGACCCGCTCTGCAGCCCACCCCCGCCGCCGCTTCGTGCTCGTCGCCATCATCGCGCCGCTCGTCATCACCGTGGTCGCCGCGGCCGTGCAGGCGGCCCTGCTCCCGAGGCTGCCCGAGACTGTCGCGATCCACTGGAACGCCGCGGGCGAGCCGGACGGCTACGGACCGGCGTGGTCGTTCCCCGCCTTGACACTCGTGCTGGGGGTGGCGCTCGTGCTTCTCCTCGGCGGCATGGTGCTCGCCGGCGAGCGGGCCGCCACGCGGGGGCACGCGCGCACCGGGGTCGCCGGGGGTCAGCTGCGGTTCGTCGGTGCATTCCTGCTGGCCACGGTCGCCTTCCTGAGCGTCCTGGCGACGGCCCTCGCGGCGTTGCAGACCGACCCCGCTGCGCCGGATGCGCCGCCCCTCGGCCTCCCGCTGCTGGCGGGGCTCAGCGCCGGGGTCCTGGCCGCGATCGCCGGATGGTTCGCCCAGCCGCGTGCGCAGGACATCCCCGAGGAGGGCGTCGCGGTCGAGCCACTGCCGATCGCCGCGGACGAGAGCGCGGTGTGGGCGCGCACCGCCACGACGTCCCGCGGACCCGCTCTCCTACTCGTCGGCATCGCCGTGGCGGTGCTCGGCACGGGCGGGGGGCTCGTGGCCACCGGCAGCGGCGCGGCGGGGTGGGTCGTCCTCGCGACGGGCGTGCCGCTCGTGCTCCTGGTCATTGCGGTGCTCGCCCACCGCGTGGTCATCGACGACACCGGGCTCGTCGTCCGGAGCATGGTCGGCGTGCCACGCTGGCATGTCGCATCGAGCGACATCCGGGCGGCCCGCGTCGTCTTCGTCAACGCGATGGGCGAGTTCGGCGGGTGGGGCTGGCGCTGGACGCCCGGGCGCTTCGGCATCGTCACCCGCAGTGGCGAGGCGATCCAGATCACCCGCCAGGACGGGCGGCAGTTCGTCGTGACCGTCGACGACGCCGCCACCGGTGCCGCCCTGCTCCAAGCGCTCGTCGAGCGGCGCGCGGGCTTGACCGGGCGCGGCGGCGTGGGAAGTCTGGAGGCATGACCGGACCCACCTCCGACACCTGGACGCACGTCGACGCTTACCTCACCGACACTCTCGTGGGGCACGACCCCGACCTGGAGGAGGCCATCGCCGACCAGGAGGCCGCCGGCCTCCCCGCGATCGAGGTCGCCCCGCTCAACGGAAAGCTGCTGCACCTGCTGGCCCGGCTGGCCGGCGCGCGGCGGGTGCTGGAGATCGGCACCCTCGGCGCCTACTCGACGATCTGGCTCGCGCGCGCGCTGCCGGACGACGGCCGGGTGATCAGCATCGAGGCCGAGCCGCGCAATGCGGCCGTGGCACGGGCGAACCTGGAACGTGCGGGGGTCGCCGAGCGCGTCGAGGTGCGGGAGGGGCGAGCCGCCGACGTGCTGCCCACCCTGGCGGATGAGGCGCCCTTCGATCTCGTCTTCATCGACGCCGACAAGGAGTCCAACACGATCTATCTCGACTGGGCCGCACGCCTGGGGCGCCCAGGCACCGTCGTCATGGTCGACAACGTCGTGCGCTCGGGGAAGGTCGCAGACCTCACCGACAAGGGATCGCAGATCGAGGGGGTCCGCCGCGGTCTCGAGATGCTGGGCACTGATGCGCGCTTCGACGCCACGGCGCTGCAGACCCTGGATCGGAAGGGGTGGGACGGCGTCGCCATCGCTCTCCTGACCGACGCCGCATCTTGAGGCCCGCTGTGGCGCAGCGCCTGCATCACTAGACTCGACCGCGGACCGACGACGCTCCGCAAACCTCACCCCCGAACCTTTAGGGAGTCCTTCGTGGCACTTATCGAGGCTGTCAACGCGCGCGAGATTCTTGATTCGCGCGGAAACCCGACCGTCGAGGTGGAGGTGCTGCTGGATGACGGCATCGTCCAGCGCGCGGCCGTCCCGTCCGGAGCATCCACCGGTGCGTTCGAGGCGTACGAACTGCGAGACGGCGACAAGCGCCGCTACGGCGGCAAGGGCGTCCTGAAGGCCGTCGCCGCGGTGATCGATGAGCTCGGCCCGGCGCTGGAGGGCGTCGAAGCCAGTGAGCAGCGCATCGTCGACGAGATCCTCATCGAGACGGACGGCACCGAGAACAAGTCGCGCTCCGGTGCGAACGCGATCCTCGGCGTGAGCCTCGCGGTGGCCAAGGCGGCCGCCGACAGCGCCGACCTGCCGTTGTTCCGCTACCTCGGCGGCCCCAACGCGCACCTCCTCCCGGTGCCGCTGTTCAACGTCATCAACGGCGGCGAGCACGCCGACAACGGCATCGACATGCAGGAGTTCTTCCTTGCGCCCATCGGCGCCTCGAGCTTCTCCGAGGCACTGCGCTGGGGCACCGAGGTGTACCACGTGCTCAAGGGTGAGCTGAAGGCCGCCGGTTACGCGACGGGCCTCGGCGACGAGGGCGGTTTCGCCCCCGACCTGCCCAGCAACCGCGAGGGGCTGGAGTTCCTCGTCCGCGCCATCGAGAAGGCCGGCTTCACCCCGGGCACCGAGATCTCGCTGGGTCTGGATGTGGCGGCCACCGAGTTCTTCTCCGACGGTGTGTACCGCCTGGACAACAGGGACTGGACCGCCGAGCAGCTGACCGACTACTACGTCGAGCTCGTCGACGCGTTCCCGATCGTCACCATCGAGGACGCGCTCGCGGAGGATGACTGGGACAACTGGACCGCGCTGACCGAAAGGCTCGGTAAGAGGGTGCAGCTGGTCGGTGACGATCTGTTCGTGACCAACCCCCAGCGCCTCGCCGAAGGAATCCGACGAGGAGCGGCCAACTCCCTGCTGGTCAAGGTGAACCAGATCGGCACGCTCTCCGAGACGCTCGATGCCATCGACCTGGCCCACCGCTCGGGCTACACCACGATGCTGTCGCACCGTTCGGGGGAGACCGAGGACACCACGATCGCCGACCTGGCCGTCGCTGTGAACTCGGGACAGATCAAGAGCGGCGCGCCCGCTCGCAGCGAGCGGGTCGCGAAATACAATCAGCTTCTGCGTATCGAGGAAGAACTGGGCGACGCGGCGGAATTCGCCGGTCGTTCGGCGTTCCCGCGCTACACCGCGTAAGCAAGAGCGAAGCGTCAACGAGAGGGGGGAACTGTGCCTCGAGGACAGGTTCCCCCCTCTCGCACGTCGGCGCCGGCACCGGAGCGTGTCGACGTCCGGGCCTGGCTGGGCGGCATCCGCCTGTCGGGGTTCATGGTCATCATGCTCGGGCTCGTGGTGCTGGCCGCCTTCGTGCTGGTGCCCACCGTCGGCACCTATGTCGACCAGCGTCAGCAGATCGCGGCTCTCCGGCAAGCGGTCGAGGTCGGAGAGCAGGAGGTCGCCGACCTCGAGGCGCAGCGGGAACGCTGGACCGACCCGGCTTACATCACGACGCAGGCGCGGGAGCGCCTGTACTACGTG
The DNA here is from genome assembly GCF_058310455.1 of Microbacterium sp. Z10_103. Lineage (NCBI taxonomy): Bacteria > Bacillati > Actinomycetota > Actinomycetes > Micrococcales > Microbacteriaceae > Microbacterium > Microbacterium sp. Z10_103. The sequence goes on along the minus strand of NZ_JBZEGK010000001.1, from coordinate 1,832,074 downwards.
CGCCCGGGCGAGGTGGTGTACCTCGTCGACAACGACCTGCCCGCAGCCGAACTGCCACAGGAGGAGGGGGCTGTCAGCGACGAGGTCGCCCAGACCCGCACCGACTGGATGTCGCAGCTCGTCCGCTCCGTGGCGACCGCCGGGCTCGCGCGCACGGCGGCGCCCACCATCGGCGTACCTCTGCCGGCACCGACCCCGTGACCTCGCGAGGCAGGGACCAGCACCCTTGCAGCCGGGAACGGTAGCCTGGCGGGGATGAGCACCCCCCCTCTGCCGCCCGCATCCGACGCCGATCTCGCCGTGCTGCGCGAGCAACTCGGACGCCCCGCCCGCGATGTCGTCGGCATCGCAGCACGCTGTGTGTGCGGCAACCCGGTGGTCGTCGCCACCGCGCCGCGCCTCGCGGACGGGTCGCCGTTTCCGACGTTCTACTACCTGACCCACCCCGGTGCGACCTCGGCGATGTCGGCGCTGGAAGCCGACCATGTGATGCGCGAACTCAGCGACGACCTCGACGCCGAGGAAGACCTGCGCGCGGCCTATCACCGCGCTCACGAGGCGTACCTGCGCGACCGTGCCGCGTACGGCGAACCCGAGGAGATCGCCGGCATCTCCGCCGGGGGGATGCCGACGCGGGTGAAATGCCTGCATGCCCTCGCCGGCCACGCCCTCGCGGCCGGACCGGGGGTCAACCCCATCGGGGATTTCGCCCTGGAGCGTTCGTCCTGGTCGCCGCAGCGCTGCACCTGCGCCTCGCCGGGAGCTGCGGGGTGAAGAAGCTCGCCGCAGCCGTGGCTGCGTTCGTCCTGACGGGAACCCTCATCGGTGCAGCATCGGTGCCGGAGGATCCGACGGATCCGGTGCGCGCGGGGGAGTATTGGCTCGACCAGTACGGCGTCCGTGAGGCGTGGAAGACCACGCGGGGAGCGGGGGTCCGCATCGCCGTGATCGACACGGGTGTCGGGCGTACTCCGGTCGAGTTCGCCGGCGTTGTGGACGGAACGGATATGTCGGAGCTCGGCAGCCCCGACGGACGCGAGCCGATCGGCGGGACCAACGCGAACCACGGCAGCTGGGTGGCCTCCCTCGCCGGCGCCCGCGGGACGGGCGAGGGCCGGGGCATGATCGGTGTGGCACCCGAGGCCGAGCTCTTGTCGATCTCGATCGACATCGCCGGGCGCTCGGTTCCGGTGAAGGACCAGATCGCCGGTGCCATCCGTTGGGCGGTGGACAACGGCGCGGATGTCATCAACATGTCGCTCACGACCAACACCCTCGAGTGGGATCCGTCGTGGGATGACGCTTTTCTGTACGCGTTCGACCACGATGTCGTCATCGTCGTGGCCGCGGGAAACCGCGGCAGCGGCACCACCCGCGTCGGTGCCCCCGCGACGATCCCTGGCGTACTGACCGTGGGCGGGGTCGATCCCACCGGTACCGCGAGCGTCGACGCCTCCACCCAGGGCATCACCATCGGCGTCTCCGCCCCCAGCGAGCGACTCATCGGCGTGTCGGCCGACGGTTCTCTCGTGCAGTGGAACGGAACGAGCGGCGCGGCGCCGATCGTCGCAGGGATCGCCGCGCTTGTGCGGGCAGCGCATCCCACCCTCGATGCCAACAACGTTCTGAACCGCCTCATCAGCACGGCCACCCCCGCGGTGGGGGCCGGCTCCCACCCGGACGTGCTGTACGGATACGGGCTCGTGAACGCCGCGGCGGCGGTGACGGCGAGCGTTCCGTCCGTGGACGCGAACCCCGTCGGCGACCTCCGGGAGTGGATCCGTCTGTACCGCCGGGCCGACGCCGAGCCGGCGCCGCAGCCCACCGTCGGGCCGGTCGTCGTGCCGCCCCTCGCCGAGGCGGATGAGGCGTCACCGGCCGGTCATCCGCTCCTTCCGAGCGAGGAGACGCTGCGCTATGGGAGCCTTCCGCTCGCGGCGGGTACCGTGGCGTCTATAATGATTGTGCTCGGCTTCAGCGCTGCCGCCCGGCGCATTCGATTGGCACGCGAGTCTCGCACGCCGAGCCGCCCACCCACTTAGGAGTTCCTTCCACCGTGACCAGCACCGTGCCAAAAATCCTCATCGTCGGTGGCGGATACGCAGGCTTTTACACCGCGTGGAAGTTGGAGAAGCAGCTTCGCCGTGGAGAGGCGGAGGTCACGATCGTTGACCCGCTGCCCTACATGACCTATCAGCCGTTCCTGCCCGAGGTCGCCGCCGGCTCCATCGAGGCGCGTCATGCCGTCGTGCCGCTGCGTCGTCACCTCAAGCGGACAACCGTCCTCGCCGCCAAGGTGACGGGAATCGACCATGCGCACAAGGTCGCCACGCTCACCCCGATCGCGGGCGAACCGTGGCAGCAGGAATACGACCAGATCGTCGTCACCGCCGGCGCGGTCTCGCGCACTTTCCCGATCCCGGGTATCGCCGACAACGCGATCGGCTTGAAGACCATCGAAGAGGCCGTGGCCGTCCGCGATCTCATGTTGTCCAACTTCGACAAGGCGTCCGTCCTTCCCCCCGGCCCCGCCCGGGAGCGACTGCTGACCGTCGTCGTGGTCGGCGGCGGGTTCGCAGGCATCGAGGCCATCGCCGAGCTGCGCTCGTTCGCCTCCTCCCTGCTGAAGTTCTACCCGCAGGTCTCCTTCGAGGAGACGCACTTCCACCTCGTCGAGGCGATGGGTCGCATCATGCCCGAGGTGTCGCTGAAGACCAGCGAGTGGGTGCTGAAAGACCTCGCCAAGCGCGGCGCCTACGTGCACCTCGACACGCAGGTCACCGGAGCCGTCGACGGCAACGTCGAGCTGTCCACCGGAGAGATCATTCCCACCGACATCATCGTGTGGACCGCCGGCGTCATGGCGAACCCCACGGTGGTCCGTGGCAGCGACCTCCCCGTCGAGGAGCGCGGCCGTATCCGCACGCGTCCCGACCTGCGCGTCGGGACGGCCGAAGAGGCCGTCGAAGGTGCCTGGGCCGCCGGCGATGTCTCGGCCGTTCCCGATCTCACCGGCGGAGGCGTGGGGGGATTCTGTGTTCCCAACGCCCAGCATGCCGTTCGTCAGGGCAAGCTCCTCGCGAAGAACATCACGGCGGTCCTCCGCGGCGAAGAGCCCAAGGAGTACTACCACAAGAACCTCGGCGCGGTTGCGGGCCTGGGCCTGTACAACGGCGTCTTCCAGTCGGGCAACCTCGCCATCAAGGGCATCCTGGCGTGGGTCGCGCACCGCGGCTACCACGGCCTGGCCATGCCGACGTGGGAGCGCAAGTGGCGCGTCCTGTGGGGCTGGTGGAACAACCTGTGGCTCGGCCGCGACATCGTGAACCTCGAGGCCGTGCAGACCCCGCGCTACGTCTTCGAGGAGTTCGCAGCTCGTCCGCGCCCGCAGCAGCCCGCTGCCGCTGTCGAGGAGAAGAAGCCCGCTGCGAAGACCGCGAAGCCCGCCAAGAGCGAGAAGCTCGCCGCCCAGGGCTGAGCGCTAACGTGGGAGCGGGCACGTCCCGCCCCCGTAGCCCAATGGCAGAGGCAAGCGACTTAAAATCGCCACAGTGTGGGTTCGAGTCCCACCGGGGGTACCATCCCGCCGCGGAGTATCAAGCATCCTGGCCCTCATCGACTTCGGTCGGTGGGGGCCTTTCGCACTCCCCGATCTCAGACGAGGTGCGCACGTCCCTGGAACGCCCGTGAAGCGTCACCGCGCGCACCTCGACTGATGCTCGATCCCTACGGAAGCCGGTCCCCAAAGTCCGGCCAGCTTCGATTGTGGACGGCACCCCCGACATCGGACCAGCGTCGGAAGTCCCGGGAACAAGGTCCCCCTGGCTTCTCCCGCCGCAGCTGGCCGCGCGAACCGCGGGGGATCGTTCCCGTGACGTCAGGAACCCCCGCCGGCCGCGAGCCGACGGGGGTTTCGTGATTTCGTGTCAGTGGCGCCTTCTACGTGGAGAGGCGTCGACGGAGGGAGAACAGCACGAACGCGGCGCCGGTGACGAGCAGCAGCACGCCGGCGACCGGTGAGAGCGCGTTGCCTCCCGACGCGGCCAATTCGCCCGGGTTCTCCGCACCGGTCGCGGGGAGGCCGGCGGTGCCCGAGGGTGGCACCGGCGCCACGATGGGAGCCGGGGGCGCCACGGTGATCTCGTAGATCGCGCTCGCGTCCGGTGATTGGGCGTTACCGGCGGTCACGGTGAAGGTGCTCGATCCCGGGGTGGTGGGGGTGCCGGAGATGACGCCGGTCGTGCTGTCCAGGCTGAGCCCGGCCGGGAGGCTCCCTTGGGTGACGGTGAACGTCGGTGAAGGCGTGCCTTCCGCTGTGACGGTGAACGAGTAGGGCGTGCCGGCGGTGGCGTCCGTGGGCTCACCGGAGGTGATCTCCGGGGCGGGTGTGTCGGACACGGTTCCCGGCGTACACCCGGTCGCCGGGGTGATTACGTTCGACTGCAGCGTGACAGCGCCGTTCAGGGCGATCAACCGACCGGCGATGGTCGCGTCGGTGTTCGCCGTGATCGACGTATTGGCGAGGACAGTGCCCTCGAATGCGGCGCCTGTGCCGATCGTGGCGGACGAGCCGACCTGCCAGAACACATTGCAGGAGGACGCGCCGCCGGTGAAGAGGATGTTGGCGCCCGAACCGATGGTCAGAGTGGAGGAGGCCTGGAAGACCCATACGGAGCTGGCACTTCCGGCCAGAGTGAGGTTGCCGCCGGACAGTGCCAGCGCTCCGCCCGTGTACACCCCCGGTGCGAGGCTCTGACCGGCCAGCTCGCCCATCCCCAACCGGGTCGGGGAGAGGGAAGCGGCGACGTTGTACGCCGTGAGGGCGTCCGCTTGCGCCTGCGCAGCTTCCGTATCGGTCTGGTAGGTCTCGCCATCCACCTCTCCGCCGGTAGGCGCACCGGTGAATCCCGTAAGCGAGGTGCCCGGTGACACGCCGAGGTCACCGTTGATGACGGTGGGGCCGGTGTTGGTGACGCCGGTGGCTCCGAGGACGCCGTAACTCTCGGCCGTGCCGAGGTCGATGGGGCCGCTGATGACGGTCGCCGCAGACGCGGCTGTAGAGATACCGAAAGTGGCTGCTACGGCCAACCCGAGGGTGGCTGCGAGCGCGAAAAAGGGACGTGGCGAGATCGTGCTGGCCATGGGGGGATGCCTGCCTGGGAGGAAGAAGCGCATTGGGGGCATCGTTGACACCCGCGCGCTCCCACCATATCCCGACCACCCTGAGTGGGTCGGTCACACGCCGATCGCGCGTGTCGACGAGGGTGCGTCAGGAGGGGAAGCGGAGGTCGAGCGTGCCGATGCGGACGATCAGGCCGTCGTCGTCCGCCAGGAGCGAGAACAGGGTATGCGTACACCCGCGGCAGCGCACCAGCGCCGACCGCGGCTCGCGCTCGACCACCGTCTCGGCGAGGACGAACTGATCCCCGCAGTGGCCGCACGTCAGGGCGAGCATCGTCGGATCGACAGCGAGAGAGGTCCCCAGCATCCCCGCCAGCGCGTTGCCGTCGACGACGCGAACCGGACCACTGGGTGCAGGGTGAGAAGGGGTCATCAGGTGCCTCCGAATCGCTCGGTGCGAACCCGCGCCGGATCGTGACCGAGCTGCACGAGGGCGGATGCGGCGGCTTCGACGAAGCCTGTCGGGCCGCAGACGAACACCGAGGGTGACGTCTCGGACGACGCGGTGTGCGCGCGCAAGACGTCGGGGGTGACCCGCCCGACCCGTCCCGGCCATCCCGGAGGGCCGGAGCGCGTGTAGACCCACGTGACGGGGATGCCCGCCGCATCCAGCCTTGCGACCTCGCCGCGGTACATCGCGTCTTCGGGCGTCCGCACCGAGTACAGCAGCCGGAATGGAGCGGAAGAGGGGGACGCCGCGCGAGCGCGGGCCATCGCCAGCAACGGCACGATGCCCGACCCGCCCGCGATGAGCTGGACGGGGGAGGGGTCGTCGTCGTGCCAGACGAAGAATCCGCCGAGCGGACCCATGATCTCCAGCTCGTCACCGGGCTGCACGTCCCGCACGAGATAGGGGGACACCTCTCCGTCCGGCACCTCGTCGATCGCGATCTCGACGTCTTCGCCCGGCCCGGAGGACGCGATCGAATACGACCGCACGGCCTGGTAGCCGTCCTCGGCGGTGAGGCGCAGGTCGAGATGCTGCCCGGGGAGGTTCCCCGGCCAGCCGGGGACGTGCACGCGGAGGATCCGCGCCGTCGGGGTCGCCTGCTCGATCTGTGCGATCCGCGCCGGCGACCACCCGCGCACCGTCACCAATAGCGCTCCTCGCGCCAGGGATCGCCGTGGAGGTGGTAGCCGTTCTGTTCCCAGAACCCGGGGTCGTCGTGGTCCTGCATCGTGAGGCCCCGCACCCACTTCGCGCTCTTCCAGAAGTACAGGTGCGGCACCAACAGACGGGCGGGCCCCCCATGCTCCGGATCGAGCGGCTCGCCGCCGAACTCGAAGGCGATCCAGGCCTTGCCGTCCGTGAGGTCCTCCAGCGGCACGTTCGTCGTGTACCCGCCGTAGGAGTGGGCCATCGCATATTCGAGGTCGGTGTCCACCTCAGCCAGGAGGGTATCGAGGGACACCCCGCGCCACGAGGTGCCGAACTTGGACCAGCGCGTCACGCAGTGGATGTCGGTGCTGACGTCCTCGATCGGAAGGGCCATGAACTCGTCCCACGTCCACGTGCGGGAGACCCCGTGCTCGTTGCGGATCGTGAACGCCCACTCCGCCGTGTCGATGCGCGGCGTCGGGCCTGCCGAGAGGACGGGGAAATCCCCCGTGAGGTACTGGCCCGGTGGCAGGGCGGGGTCGGATTCGCGCCGACGGGCGCCGAAACCTCGCGAGAATACGGCCATGGAAACCTCCCGGATCGGGGGTGAGGAGAGCCTTGTGGCACAGCGTAGGGGATGAATCCGGCTCCGCTCTAGGCTGTCTTCATGTGTGGGCTGCGGAACGCCTCGTGACTCTCGACCTTCTGGGCGGTCGGTCATCGGCTGACGCGGGATCGGCGCACTGGGCCGCGATCGATGCCGCCACCGCGTCCCTCCCCGCTCCCGTCGCCGTCATCTCGCTCGAGGCCCTCCGCTACAACGCCGCAGACCTGCTCGTGCGCGCCGGCGGGGTGCCGATCCGGGTGGCCAGCAAGTCGGTGCGTGTCCGCGGCCTGCTCGACGCCGTACTGGCGCTTCCCGGATATCGCGGCATCCTCGCCTTCACGCTTGCCGAAGCGCTGTGGCTCGCCGGCAACCACGACGACATCGTTCTGGGTTACCCGGTCGCCGACCGCCCCGCCCTCGCGGCGCTCGGCGCGGATGAGCGGGCCGCGGCACGGATCACCCTCATGGTCGATGACGTCGCCCACCTCGATATCGTCGATGCGGTCGCCGCACCCGGTTCCCGCGCGGAGATCCGCGTGGCGATCGACGTGGATGCCTCCTGGCGCGGTCCGCTCGGTCACATCGGCGTCCGCCGGTCGCCGCTCCATCACCCGGCAGAGGTCGTGCAGCTCGCCCGTCGCATCGCGGCCCGGCCCGGCTTCCGCCTCGTCGGTCTCATGATGTACGAGGCGCAGGTGGCCGGGCAGCCCGACGCCGTGGGCGCCGGCGACCGGGTGATCCGGTGGATGCAGCGGCGATCCGTCGCTGAGCTCGCGGAGCGGCGCGCGATCGTGGTCAGCGATGTCCGCGAGATCGCCGACCTCGAGTTCGTCAACGGCGGCGGCACCGGATCGCTGGAGCGCACCGTCGCGGAGCCGGCCGTCACCGAGGTGACCGCCGGTTCGGGGCTCCTCGCCGGGCACCTGTTCGACGGGTATCAGGCGTTCTCTCCCGCCCCCGCAGCCGCCTTCGGGCTCGACGTGGTGCGCAAGCCCCTGCCCGACATCGCCACGGTGCTCGGCGGAGGGTGGATCGCCTCCGGGCCCCCGCTGGCCTCACGCCAGCCGCTGCCGGCGTGGCCGGCCGGCTTGCGCCCGCTCGGGCGTGAAGCGGCGGGAGAGGTGCAGACGCCGTTGCAGGGTGCCGCGGCTCGACAGCTCGCCATCGGAGACCGGGTGTGGTTCCGTCATGCCAAGAGCGGAGAGCTCGCCGAGCGCGTCGACCGGTATCACCTGGTGGAGAGCGGTGCGGTGCGCGGCGACCTCCCCACCTACCGCGGCGAGGGCCGGGCGTTCCTGTGACCCGGCCCGGCGGGATCTGGCGCAACTGGGCGCGTAATCACTCGGCGCGCCCCGCCCGCGTGGAATACCCGTCCAGCGTGGAGGCCGTGCGCCGTGCGGTCACGGCCGCCGCCGCACGGTCCCTGCGGTTGAAGGCCGTGGGCGCCGGCCACAGCTTCTCCGGGATCGCCGTCGCCCCGGACGTTCTCGTCGACCTGTCCGACCTCCGGGGGGTCGTGGCGGTCGACCGCGAGCGCGCCCGGGTGACGCTGCGGGCGGGAACGCGCCTCTGGGAGATCCCGGGCCTCCTCGCCCCCTACGGCCTGGCGATGCCGAACCTCGGCGACATCGACCGGCAGACCATCGCCGGCGCCATCTCCACGGGAACCCACGGCACCGGGCTGCGTTTCGGCGGTATCTCGACGCAGGTGGTCGGGGTCACCCTCGTTCCCGGGGACGGCTCGCTGCTGACGGTCGATGAGACCTCCGAGCCTGCGCTGCTTCCGGCCGTCGCCGTGGGGCTCGGGGCACTCGGTGTGCTCGTCGAGGTGACGCTGCAGTGCGTTCCGGCGTTTCTCCTGGAGGCCGTGGAACGGCCGGAGCCCCTCGAGGAGACCCTGCGGGGCATCGGGGAGCGGGTGGAGGCCGACCACTTCGAGTTCTACTGGTTCCCCGGCACCGACGTGGCGGTCACCAAGACCAACACGCGCCTGCCCGAGCACGGGGTGCGCCGACCGATGCCGGCCGCACGCCGGTGGGTGGATGAGACGTTCCTCGCCAACGGCGTCTACCGCATGACGTGTGCGGCCGGGGCCATGGTTCCCGCCGTCGTGCCGCCCGTCGCTCGGATCGCCGGGCAGACGTTCGGCAACCGCACCTACGTCGACCACTCGGCACGGGTTTTCACCCAGCGCCGCACGGTGCGCTTTCGCGAGTCGGAGTACGCGGTGCCCCTCGAACGGCTCGTGCCGGCGTTCCGCGACATCCAGAACCTCATCGCCGAGCGTCGCTGGCGGATCTCCTTTCCCGTCGAGGTGCGCGTCGCGCCGGCGGATGATCGGTGGTTGTCGACGGCGTACGGCCGGGACAGCGCGTATCTGGCGGTGCACCGCTACTGGCGAGAAGACCCCAGCGAGTACTTCGCCGCGGTGGAAGACCTGATGGTGGCACACGGGGGCCGGCCGCACTGGGGCAAGGAGCACGGGCTGGACGCCGACGAGCTCCGCGCCCGCTACCCGCGGTTCCCCGAGTTCATCGCCGTCCGTGATCGGCTCGACCCGGCGCGCGTCTTCTCCAACGCCTACCTGGACCGTGTCCTGGGTGGGTAACGACTGGGAGATGGGAACTCGGCCAGGAACGGGTGGCGCGCCCCCATTAGGATGAGGGGCACTCATCGAACGGAGACTTGGACATGTGGGAATGGCTCATCCCTGTCCTGATCGTGGTCGCGATCATTGTGATCGCCGGCATTTACCTCTGGGCGACGTATAACTCGCTCGTGCAGTTGAATGTCCGCGTCGACGAAGCGTGGAGCGACATCACCGTGCAGCTCAAACGCCGCGCTGATCTCCTCCCGAACCTCATAGAGACGGTCAAGGGGTACGCGGCGCACGAGAAGGCCGTGTTCGAGAATGTGACCCGCGCGCGTGCCGAGACGCTGTCGGCGGGCGGGCCCGCCGAGGCCGGTCTCGCCGAAGGGCACATGCAGCAGGCGCTGAAGTCGATCTTCGCGGTCGCGGAGGCCTATCCCCAGCTCCAGGCGAGCCAGAACTTCCTGCAGCTGCAGCAGTCGATCGTCGACACCGAGGACAAGATCCAGGCGTCTCGCCGCTTCTACAACGGCGGCGTGCGGGAGCTCAACACCAAGATCAAGGTGTTCCCGAACAACCTCTTCGCGCGGAACCTCGGCTTCTCCGAGCGGGAGTTCTTCGAGGTCGTCGACGGGGCTGCCATCTCCGAGCCCCCGCGCGTTCAGTTCTGATCGGTGCACCGCCTCGCCCCGCGGGACGCGCGGCGTCTTGCGGTGCGCGCTCAGCGACTGGATGCGGAGCGCCCGGCCGACATCCTTGAAACGCTCGACGCGCTCCGGCTGATCAGCATCGATCCGACCCCGGCGATCGCGCCCAGCGCCGACCACATCCTGTGGAGCCGGATCGGCTGGCCGTACCAGCCCGCTGACCTCGCCCGTGCCGTGGAGATCGACCGCACCGTCTTTCAGTGGGGCGGCTTCTACCGCCCGATGGAGGATCTGCCGCTGTACCGCCCGCAGATGCGCGCGTGGCCGACATACCGAAAGCACCGTGAATGGCTGGAGGCCAACGCGACCTTCCAGCGTGATGTGCTCGACCTGCTCCGCGACGGCGGGCCGCTGCGCACCGGAGAGATCCCTGACACCAGTGCCGTGGCGTGGCCGTCGACCGGATGGACCAATGCCCGCAACGTGACACAGATGCTGGAGTTCCTCGCGCTGCGCGGCGAGGTCGCGATCTCTGGGCGGGATGGGCGGCAGCGCCTCTGGGATCTCGCCGAGCGCGTCTATCCCGACGACCTGCCCGATGTCGACGACGAGACCGCCGCTCGCGGCCGAGCCGAGAACCGGCTCCGCTCCCTCGGTCTGGCGCGGGCCGGCTCGCTGGCCCAACGGGGGGACCCCATCGATGGGGGCGACGTCGGGGAGGAGGCGGAGGTGCACGGCGTCCCCGGGCGCTGGCGGGTGGATGCGGCGGCTCTGGCCCTCCTGGACGAGTGGGCGGGACGCGCCGCTCTCGTGTCGCCGTTCGACCGGTTGGTGTCCGACCGCACCCGCGCTCAGGAGCTGTTCGGCTTCGAGTACCTCCTGGAGATGTACAAGCCGGCCGCCCAGCGACGGTGGGGATACTTCGCGCTCCCGGTGCTGGTCAGGGACGAGTTGATCGGCAAACTCGACGCGAAGGCCGATGCCAAGTCGGGCGTGCTCCGCGTCACGGCGCTGCACGAAGACCGGCCGTTCTCCGAGGAGGAGACCGCGGAGGTCCTCGCCGAGATCGACGACCTGGCCCGGTGGCTCGGTCTCGAGGTGATCGGAAGCGAGCGCGCGTGATCAGTGCACGCCGAGGAGGATCTCGCTACCGTCGACACGGACCTCGCCGCGCAGCGACCAGGCGTCGTTGCGGTAGGTGAACACGGCCGGCGCGCCACCGCGATCCGTGCCGCTGACGGTCGCGACGATCACACCCCCGGTCGCCTCGAACGAGCGTGCATCCGGGGCGATCGCCACGGCGGGGAGCTGCTCGACGCGGAACGCGAAGCGTGTGGCTGCGGCCAGATCGGCGGCCCAGGGAATGCGGAGTCCGCAGGCCTCGGGAACCTCCGTGCCGCCGCTCGCGCACGCGGTCGCATAGGCGTCGATCTGAGCCTGCGCCCGGGCCGTCGCATCCGCGGTCAACGAGGCGTCGACGTGCACCTCGGTCGCCTGGTCGTTCGAGACGGCGGTCGTCGCGCCCCCGGTCACGAGCCCGTCGGGCGCGGCCGCGAACTCGTACACCGCGGGGAGCAGCGACGTGGTGCCCGTGGCGAGGAGCACGTCTCCGACGCGGACGGCTGCGCCGATCGTCGTGCTGATCTCTACGTGGGCAAGGAAGCCGTCGGTGACCTGCCATCGCCCGTCGATCTGCTCCATCCGGAACGAGATCCGCCGCTCGGCTCCGTCGAGGGTCGCCGTCGCCTGCACCGCGGCGGTGCGGGCGTCTCCGTCGAGCTCCTCGACGCGCGGAGCCTCGGGATACGAGATCGCGGCGGCGAAGGCGGCGAGAAGTCGCTCGTGGTCGGTCCCGCGAACGTCGGCGAGGGAGCCGGCGACCGCCCGGGGGTCTCCGTCTTCCAGCGCGGCCAGATACGCCCGGGCAGCGTCTTCCGGACCGGTCGGCCGCGTCGTGGACCACAGGACGAGCGCCGCGGCGACCAGCGCCACCGCGGCGGCGGCGAGCGCCACCGCGGTGCGCCGCTTCACACCGGCTCCTCGGGCGTGAGCGCCACCGCCTCGGCATCGGCCCGCTCATGCCGGCCGGCCGTGGGGAGAGCCCTCGCCAGGTCGTCGACGGCATCGCCCCAGCGCGACACCGACACGTGCTCCAGGCCCTGCCACCGAGCCGCACGCAGTAGTTCGGCGGCCAGGCGCTCGGCGGCATCGGGAGGGCGCGATGCCTCCCACCACGCCGACTGCACCCGGAGGGTGCTGGCCGCACGATCGGCCTTGAGATCCACCCGGCCCACCACGTCATCGCCGACGACGACCGGCAGCGAGTAGTAGCCGTACCGGCGCTGCGCGGCGGGCGTGTAGATCTCGATGCGGTACGAGAAATCGAAGAGGCGCTCGGCTCGGTCGCGGAACCACACCAACGGGTCGAACGGCGTGAGCAGCGCGGTGACGTCGGTCTCGCGCGGCACGACGGCGTCGCGATGCAGCCACGCCCGTGCGGGGCGTCCGCCCACCGCCCACCCGGCGACGGTGACCGGGGACAGCTCGCCCATGTCGACGAGGTCGCCGACCGCCTGCAGCACGGCAGGGCGGTCGCGGATGCGCCAGTAGTCGGCGAGGTCGGATGCGGTGGCGACACCGTACGCGCGCGCCGCGCGCCGCACGAGTTCGCGGACGGCATCGGCACGCGGCACGGGATTCGCCAGCACCGCACCGGGAATCACGTCCTCGGCGAGGGCGTAGCGCCGTTCGAATCCGCGGCGACCCGCGATCGCCACCTCGCCGGACAGCCAGAGGTGCTCCAGCGTCTGCTTGACCTGCCCCCAGTCCCACCACGGTCCGCGTGCCCCGCGCGACAGGTCGCTCTCGATCTGCGCGGGTCGCAGGGGCCCCCGGCCGGCCAGTTCCCGGCGCACCCAGGCCACCGTATCGGCGTGCGTGGTGAGCCATGAGCCGGGGGAGGAGTACTTCTCGCGGAAGGCCTGCATCCGGAAGGCGAAGAGCGACCAGTCCTCAGCGGGGATGAAGGAGGCGACGTGTGCCCAGTACTCCACGTACGGCGCCCGGCGGGCGAAGAGCAGCCGGTCCAGCGCCGCCGTGTCATACGGTCCCAGGCGGGAGAACAGCGGCATGTAGTGCGAGCGCGCGAACACGTTCACGGAATCGATCTGCAGCGTCGCCATGCGACGGATCGCTGCGGACAGGCGACGTGTTCCCGGTTCTTCGTCACGCTGTCGCGAGAACCCTTGTGCGGCGAGGGCCACCCGGCGTGCCTCGGCGGCGCTCAGCGTGGCTCTCACCCCCCGAGCCTAGCTCCGGGCGCCGACACCGCGCGGCGGGCGCGACGCTTAGACTGGCGTGATGAGCGGCTCCGGTCCCGAACAGCGCGGCTCGTTCTTCGATGCGTCGCGACGCCCTGCCGCCGCCGCCGTGACCGCGGACCCCGCCGCTCCCCTCGTCCCGCGGGGACTGCAGGTTGCCACAGCGTATGCGTGGCGACTGCTGGTGCTGGCCGCGGCCACGGGTGTGGCGATCTGGCTCGTGATCCAGCTGAAGCTCCTCGTCATCCCGCTGCTCATCGCCATCCTCGTGTCGGCCCTGCTCTGGCCCGCGCTCTCGTGGATGCTGCGGCACCGGTGGCCCAAGTGGCTCGCGATCGTGATCTCGGTGCTCGGCACCCTCGCGATCGTCTCGGGACTTCTGTGGCTGGCCGTGTGGCAGATCACCCGGGAGTGGGGCGAAGTCCGCGATCGCACCGTCGACGCCGTCGGCCAGCTGCGGCAGTACCTCATCGACGGGCCGATGCACCTGACGGCGCAACAGATCGACGACGCACTGTCGCAAGGGCTCGGCTTCCTCCAGGAGCAGGCCGAGCTGCTGTTGTCGGGTGCCCTGGCGATCGGCAGCACCGTCGGCCACGTGGCCACGGGCATCCTGCTCACCCTCTTCATCCTGCTGTGCATCCTCGCCGACGGTGGGGGCATCTGGCGGTGGACGACGCGTCTGTTCCCCCGCGCCGCACGTCCCGCCGTGGACGGCGCGGGTCGCGCGGGATGGGCGACGGTCGTCACCTACGCGCGGACCCAGCTCCTCGTCGCGACGATCGACGCGGTCGGGATCGGGCTCGGGGCCTTCTTCCTCGGTGTTCCTCTCGCCATCCCCATCGGCGTGCTCGTCTTCCTCGGCGCGTTCGTGCCGTTCGTCGGGGCGGTGGTCACCGGCGCCGTCGCGGTCTTCCTCGCCCTGGTCTACAACGGCCCGTGGATCGCCTTCTGGATGCTGGTGGTGGTGCTGGGCGTCCAGCAGCTCGAGAGTCACGTCCTGCAGCCGCTGCTCATGGGGTCGGCCGTGAAGGTGCACCCCCTCGCGGTGGTCCTCGTGGTGGCGGGGGGAGCCATGGTCGGTGGCATCCCCGGTGCCCTCTTCGCCGTACCGCTGGCCGCGTTCGTGAACGTCGTCGCGGTGTACTTGAGCCGGCGGGCGGGGGACAGCAGCGCACCACCGCCGACGGCTGATCTGATCTGGAGAACCGTGCCGCGGCGCGGGAGGAGAGTCGCATGAGCGTTTCCGCTTCCACGTCCGCCTCTGTGGCGGTTCCGACGCTGGCGGGCTTCCAGGACGCCGCGCAGATGCTCCGCGGAATCATCTTCCGCACCCCCCAGGACGAGTCCCAGCACCTCAGCGAGGTTCTGGGCGTACCGGTTCATCTGAAGCTGGAGAATCTGCAGCGCACGGGATCGTTCAAGATCCGCGGCGCCACCTACCGGCTCTCACGACTCACCGCCGACGAGCGCGCCCGCGGCGTGGTGGCCGCTTCCGCGGGGAACCACGCCCAGGGCGTCGCACTCGCCGCGCAGCAGCTGGGCATTCCGGCCACGATCTTCATGCCGCTGGGTGTGCCCGTGCCGAAGCTCCTCGCCACGCGGGGATACGGCGCGGAGGTCATCCTCGAGGGCGCGACCGTCGAGACTCCGTTGCGGTTGGCGGCGGAGCACGCCCAGCGCACCGGCGCCGTGCTCATCCACCCGTTCGACCACACCGACATCGTGCTCGGGCAGGGAACCCTCGGTCTCGAACTGATCGACGAGCTGCCCGACCTCGCGACGGTCGTCGTGGGAATCGGCGGGGGAGGGCTTGCCGCCGGCGTCGCCGCCGCGGTGAAGATGCGCGCTGCCGCGGTCGGCCGTACCGTCCGCGTGATCGGCGTGCAGGCGGAGAACTCCGCCGCCTATCCCTCGTCCCTCGCGGCCGGGGAACCGCTGGAGGTGTCCACGCGTCCGACGATCGCCGACGGCATCGCGGTGGCCCGACCGGGGGATCTGCCCTTCGCGATGATCCGCGAGTACGTGGACGAGGTCGTCACCGTCACCGAGGACGACATCGCCCGCGCCCTCCTGGTGCTGCTCGAGCGTGCGAAGCAGGTCGTCGAACCCGCCGGCGCTGTGGGGGTCGCGGCCATCCTCGCGGGGAAGGTCCCCGCCATCGGTCCGACCGTCACGATCCTGTCCGGCGGCAACATCGACCCGCTGCTGCTGCAGCGCGTGGTCGCGCACGGGCTCGCCGCATCCGGGCGCTACATGACGATGCGCATTCCGCTGCCCGACCGTCCCGGTCAGCTCGCCCGGGTGTCGGCGCTGCTCGCCGACGTCGGCGCGAACGTGATCGAGGTGCTGCACACGCGCCATGGCCAGGGTATTCAGATCAGTGAGGTGATCCTGCAGCTGAGTGTGGAAACGCGCGGCGCCGAGCACCAGGCGCTGGTGATGGCGACGCTCGAGGCCGCGGGATTCGTGCCGACGATCGCCGCCGACTGAATCGTCACTGCCCGGAGTAGGTCTCGACCTTCACGACCTCGACCGGGATCTCACGCCCGTTCGGCGCCGTGTAGGAGCCTTTATCGCCTTCCCGCATGCCGATGATCGCGGCGCCCAGGGGGGATGCCTCGCTGTAAACGTCGAGCTCGGAGTCCACGGCGATCTCCCGGTTGCCCAGGAGGAAGACCTCTTCGCCGCCGGCGACGATCGCCGTGACGACAGTGCCGGGCTCCACGACGCCGGTGCTCTGGGGCGCAACGCCGACCTTCGCGTTCTTCATCAGGTGCTGCAGTGTGCGGATGCGCGCTTCCTGCTTGCCCTGCTCGTCCTTGGCTGCGTGATAGCCGCCGTTCTCCTTGAGGTCGCCCTCCTCGCGCGCCGACTCGATGCGCTTGGCGATCTCTTCGCGTCCGGTCGTAGAAAGGTGTTCGAGTTCGGTAGCGAGCCGATCGTAGGCGTCCTGCGTGAGGAACGTCTCGGGTGCGTCACTGGACACGTCGCTCTCCTTCGCCTCGGTGAGCCGGCGTGGGCCGGCCCGGGATACGGAAACGCCCCGGCTCAGGCCAGGGCGTCATGATCCGAACAGCTTAGGTGACCCAGCAGCTGTTCACCAAACCTGTCGTGGCCAGCGCGACCGTCGGAATGGTTTCCGCGAACACGCGGCCGTGCCCGTCGGCCGGCGGATATTCCACGACCCGCCATCCGACGATGCCATGCTCCTCGTCTTGCGCCTCCAGCACGCAAGCGAGGCCCGCGCCGGGCGGAGCGGTGACCTGGAAGGTCACCGTCACGGTGCGCTCGTCGGCGACGTCGTACCCGGTTCCCACGACATCCACGGCGTTCATGGTCTGTGACACGGTTGACCACCCGAGAGCGAGCACCAGGGCGGAGGCGATCACGCCGACGATCACCCATCCGGTGATCCGACGCCGGCGGGAGCGGGTTCGCCCATATCGCTCGTCGAGCATGTGCTGCGTGGTCATCATTCCTCGGGGCGTTCTAGGCTTGTCACTCCAGGCTATGCGCTCCGGCGCGGAACGAGGACCCATGTACGACGCGCTCATCGCCGCCGCGGTCACCCGCACGCCAGAGCCGACCGCGCCTCCGGCGGAGCTGGTGACCCCCGGGCCGTGGGGCTTCGCCGTGATCGCCCTCCTGGCTCTCGCGGTTGCTCTGCTGGTCTTCGACATGCTGCGGCGGATCCGGCGCGGTCGCTACCGGGAAGACATCGCCGCCGAACTCGACGCGGAAGAACAGGCGCGCGCCGCGACGCAGGCGACCAGCGCGGACGACCAGGACATCGACCCCGAGGATGACCCCGCGCGGCGATGAAACCGGCCGGCGGCAGGGCTCCGAGAGTCAGCCGCCGTGGTACGCCGGATGCAGCACGATGAGCAGGATCGCCGTCCAGTGGCAGAGGTACGCCAGTGCCGTGCACACGTGGAAGATCTCGTGGAAGCCGAAGTGCCCGGGCCACGGGTTGGGGCGCTTCATGGCGTACACGATCGCCCCGGCGGTGTAGAGCAGGCCGCCGATGAGGACCAGCGTCATCATCGCGGCGTTGGCGTCGAAGAGGTCGAACAGGTACATCAGCGCGGCCCATCCCAGGGCGAGGTAGAGCGCGACGTACAGCCAGCGCGGAGCGTTCAGCCAGAAGATGCGGAAGAAGATCCCGGCGATCGCTCCGCCCCACACCACCGAGAGCAGGATGATCGCCTTGTCGGTGGGGAGCGCGAGCACGGCCATCGGCGTATACGTGCCGGCGATCAACAGCAGGATGTTCGCGTGGTCGATGCGCTTGAGGATCGCTCTCGTTCTCGGCTTCCAGTCCAGCCGGTGGTAGAGCGCCGAGTTGCCGAACAGCAGGATCGAGGTGACCAGGAACACCACCGAGGCCCACTTCGCCGGGGCACCCTGCGCCACCGAGATGAGGATGACGCCGCCGATGATCGCGACGGGGAGGGTTGCGGCATGGATCCAGCCGCGCCACGTGGGCTTGACTTCGCTCTGCGCGCCGACCGCGCCGGCGTCGATGAGCGGCAGCTCGGGAACACCGGCCCCGTCCGTGGGAATGTCGGTGCGAGGTGTGCGGCGGGTCACGCTACGAGCCTACGCGCAGGCACATTCCGGACGCGGCACGTGCGTAGCCGCACGGTAGCGTAGAGGCCGTGACCGGCGGCCGCAGCAATCAGGGCAGGGGATTGCTCTATCGGCTCTACAGCAAACGCCTCCGCCGGCGCCTGAGGCCCGAGACCGTGCCCCACCACGTCGCGATGATGATCGACGGGAATCGGCGATGGGCACGTCAGCTCGGCTACGAGACGGCAGCGCACGGGCACCGGGCCGGTGCTGCGAAGATGCGCGAGTTCCTGCGCTGGTGCGATGACCTCGGCATCCGCGTCGTCTCGCTCTACCTGCTGTCCACCGACAACCTCCGCAAGCGTGATTCGCGGGAGCTGACCGATCTCATCGAGATCATCGCCGACCTCGCCGAAGGGATCTCCCACGAGCCGGACTGGCGGGTTCAGCACGTCGGACGTGCCGACCTCCTGCCGGCAGAACTCGCCCGCGTTCTCGGCGACGCGGAGGACCGGACGCGTGCCCACACGGGCTTGCACGTGAACCTCGCCGTGGGCTACGGCGGCCGGAGCGAGATCGTCGACGCGGTACGCAGCATCATCGCGCAGCACGACAAGGAGGGCGGTTCGCTGGAGGAGCTCGCCGCCAGCCTCACTCCCGAGCAGATCGGCGAGCATCTCTACACCGGTGGCCAAGCGGACCCGGACCTCGTCATCCGGACCTCCGGTGAGCAGCGACTCAGCGACTTCCTCCTGTGGCAGAGCGCGCACAGCGAGTTCTACTTCGTCGAGGCCCTCGGCCCCGACCTCCGCGAGGTGGACTTCCTGCGCGCCATCCGCGACTACGCCGACCGCGACCGCCGCTTCGGCAGCTGACGGCGCCGGACGCGATCCCCGGCCGGATCCGGCCGATGTCAGAATGCCTGTCATGACAGCTCTCGACGGCTATCTGACGTCTTTCGACATCGAGCCGGGATATCTCGACTGGGCCAGTTTCGGCCCGCTGTCGCCCGTTGTGCGGGATGAGGCGGCGGCGGACCTGGGTCAGCTCGCCTCCGGGCGGCCGTCGGGGATGCAGTTCGTAGCCGCACGGGAGACGCGCGCCCGCGCCTTGCTGGCCGACCTGCTCGCCACCGATCAGGACCATGTCGTCCTTCAGCCCTCCACCACCTACGGGCTGCAGCAGGCGCTGTACGGGTTGAGTGGCACTCTTCTGGTGTCCCGTGCGGAGTTCCCGAGCCTCACCGTCACCGCCGCTCGCGCGGAGGCGGTGGGCGGCGCCGGCGTCCGCTGGCTCGAGCCGCCCTCCGGCTTCGTCACCCCGGACGCTATCCGCGCCGCGCTCACCGACGACGTCTCGGCGCTGGCGGTCAGCCTCGTCGATTTCCGCACCGGGTACGCCGCCGACCTGACGGCGCTCCGCGACGCCGTGGGCGACCGGCTGCTCATCGTCGACGCCATGCAGGGATTCGGCGTGGTGGAGGCCGACTACGCTGCCGCCGATGTCGTGGCGGGAAACGGCTACAAGTGGCTCCGGGCCGGACGCGGCACGGGGTTCGCCGCTTTCTCCGATCGAGCCCTGGAGCGCCTCATCCCTCGCCTGTCAGGCTTCGCGGGAACGGGCAGCTCGCTGCCGCTGGATGAGGTGCCCCCCGCAGCGGCCGGTGCCGTCCGGTTCACCGTGACCGCCGCCGACCCGCTGGCGGCCAGCCGGCTCGCCGCCAGCGTGGAAGAACTGCATGCGGTCGGGGTGAGCGCGGTCGCCGAGGCGGTTGCCGCGCGCGCCGGGGACGTCATCCGTCTGGCGGATCGGTACGGCGTTCCGGTCGCCACGCCGCGGGACTCGGCGCGCCGTGCGGGGATCGTCGCCCTCGCGCCCGCGCCCGAGCATGCGGCGGCTCTCGTCGCCGCACTCGCGAACCACGGGCTCTCCACGCGCACCCGGTCGGGCCTCGTGCGGGTGTCCCCGCACGCGGGCACGGACGCCGGGACACTGCGGATGCTGGGTGACGCGCTGGCCGACTTCGCGGCGGGCTGAACGCCCCGACACGCCGAATTCACGTCCCCGACACAATCCCGTGGCGTGTCGGAGGAGAGGCGCGTCCGAGGCCGGTCGTACGGTGATCGCATCGGGCAAGGCGCCCGGTCGGGTCGGCCTCTAGGATCGCGACTCGCAACCAACGGTCGACTCGAGACTGCCGGGTGCAGAACCCGGGTCGGGAGTGGGTTGTGACCGCACACGCAGCACCGAACCAGTACGGCAGCACCATCAGCGAAGACACCGTCACCGTGGAGGAGCTGCCGACGGAGCAGGATCTCCGCACCTACGTTCTCGACACCTCGGTCCTCCTGAGCGACCCACGCGCCTTCTTCCGCTTCGCCGAGCATTCCGTCGTCATCCCGGTCGTGGTGATCACCGAGCTCGAGGGCAAGCGCCACGACCCGGAGCTCGGTTACTTCGCGCGGCAGGCGCTCCGTCACCTCGACGGTCTCCGTGTCGAGCACGGCCGCCTCGACTTCCCGGTGCCGGTGGGCTCCGGCGGCACGCTGCGGGTCGAGCTGAGCAACACCGACCCGGGGGTCCTGCCCACGGGGATCCGGCTCGGCGACAACGACACGCGCATCCTCGCCGTCGCCATGCACCTGGCGCAGGACGGGACGGAGGTGACGGTCGTCTCCAAGGACCTCCCGATGCGCGTCAAAGCCGCCTCGCTCGGCCTTCACGCCGAGGAGTACCTCGCCGAGCAGGCAGTGGATTCGGGATGGACCGGCATCGCCGACCTCAACGTCGGTGGTGATGAGATGAGCGATCTGTACGAGTCGGAGGTCGCCTCCAGCCCCGATGTCATCGGACTGCCGGTGAACACCGGCCTCATCATCCACTCCGAGCGCGGGTCGGCCCTCGGGCGCGTGACGGGGGAGGGCGCCTACCGTCTCGTCCGTGGTGACCGGGAGGTCTTCGGCCTGCACGGCCGCTCGGCGGAGCAGCGGATCGCCATCGACCTGCTTCTCGACCCCGACGTGGGCATCGTCTCCCTCGGCGGGCGTGCGGGCACCGGCAAGTCGGCGATCGCGCTGTGCGCCGGCCTCGAGGCGGTTCTCGAGCGTCAGCAACAGCGGAAGATCATCGTCTTCCGCCCGCTGTTCGCGGTGGGAGGGCAGGAGCTCGGATACCTCCCGGGCGATGCCGCGGAGAAGATGAACCCGTGGGGTCAGGCAGTGTTCGACACGCTCGGGTCGGTCGTGTCGGCGAACGTCCTCGAGGAAGTCCTCGCACGGGGACTTCTCGAGGTACTGCCGCTCACCCATATCCGGGGTCGGTCGCTGCACGACGCGTTCGTGATCGTGGATGAGGCGCAGTCGCTCGAGCGGAACGTGCTCTTGACGGTGCTCAGCCGCATCGGCCAGAATTCGCGCGTCATCCTCACCCACGATGTCGGCCAGCGCGACAACCTCCGCGTCGGCCGGCACGACGGCATCGCCTCCGTCATCGAGACGCTCAAGGGCCACGGTCTCTTCGGGCACGTGACGCTCACCCGGTCGGAGCGCTCGGCGATCGCGGCACTGGTCACGGACCTCCTGGAGGCCGGCGAGCTGTCGTGAGGGGGTCGGGACGGGCGGAACCGCGACATGAGAGCACTCTCACGCGCCGCTCCGCCTGCTCTCACGAATCTGGCGGAAAATTACAGCATCGCGAGTGAAGTCTCGCGCCGCCCCTGTGGCGGGTACCCCCCTCGAGAGGTACGGACCCGAAAGGGTCCACCCACGAAGAAGGAGTCATCGCTTTCGGGTAACGAGATCGATGCGCCCGGAGTTCCCCCAGCTCCGGTCCTCCCCATCAGCCCCCGGCGTCCCCCAGCGCCGGGGGCTCTCTCGTGTCCGCGGGTGCGGAGGAATCACTCCCAGCGGTAGCCCGCGCCGCGCACCGTGGTGATGTGTTCGTGTCCCAGCTTGCCGCGCAGGTACCGCACGTAGACGTCGACCACGTTGGAGCCGGGGTCGAAGTCGAGGCCCCACACCCGGCTGAGAAGCTGCTCGCGGCTGAGGACCTGGCCCGGATGGCGAAGGAACTGCTCAGCGAGGGCGAACTCGCGCGCGCTGAGGTCCACTTCCCGTCCCGCGACGGTGGCTCGCCGCGTCAGCACGTCCAGAGCGACCTCACCGTGCACGATCGCGATCGTGCTGCTCTGCACGTTCTCTCGGAGGCGCGAGCGAACGCGGGCGAGCAGTTCGTCGAACTTGAACGGCTTGGCGACGTAATCGTTGGCACCGGCATCCAGGCCGTCGACGGTGTCGCGGGTGCTCGAGCGCGCCGTGAGCATGATGACCGGCAGGGTGGAACCCTGTCCGCGAAGGTGACGCAGCACCTCGAAGCCGTCCAGCGACGGCAGGCCGATATCGAGGAGAAGGAGGTCGATCCCGCCCGACAGTGCCGTCTCGAGCGCCTCGGCGCCGTCCTCGACGACCTGCGTGCGGTACCCGGCGGACTCGAGCCCGCGGCTGATGAACGCCGAGATACGGGTCTCGTCCTCGGCGATGAGGATGAGCGTCATCCGGAGGCCTCCCGCTGTTGCACCACGTCGCCGGCGCGGACCGGCGCCGGGAGGTCGGCGGCCCGTCCGCGCCCGGGCGGGATGTGGATCGTGAGCGTGGCGCCGCCTCCGGGTGTTTCGGCGACGGAGCAGTGGCCGTCGTGGGCCTTCACGATCGCGTCGACGATCGCCAGGCCCAACCCCGAGCCGCCGACCGTGCGGCGTCCTTCGGCCCGGTCGAAGCGGCGGAAGATGCGGTGCCGGGACGCCGGAGGGATACCCGGACCGTGGTCGCGCACCCAGAGGCGGGCGCCGCGGTCATCCAGGGCGCTCCCGATTTCGACGGGCGTGCCCTCCGGGGTGTACTTGGCGGCGTTGTCGGCGAGCTGCAACCAGGCCTGCAGGAGGCGGTCGTAGTCGCCGTCGACGCGCCCGTAACCGCGAGCTTCGACGCTCCAGCGATGCCCGGGGATGACGGCGACCAGTTCTCCGACGCGGGCCGTCAGCGCGTCGACGTCGACGACGCTCATCGACAGCGCCCCGTCCTCCACGGCAGCAAGCAGATCGATGTCGTCGACGAGACGGGTCATGCGGTCAAGCTCGGAGATGCCGATCTCCCGTGTCGCGGCCACGTCGGCGGGGTCGCGGATGTTCATCATCTCCAGGTGGCCGCGGACGATCGTGATCGGAGTCTTCAGCTCGTGACGCACGTCATCCAGCAGCTGACGCTGCACATCGACGGAGCCCTCGATGCGGTCGAGCATCGAGTTGACCGTCCGGGTCAGGTCCGAGATCTCGTCGTTGCCCTCCGCAGGCAGCCGAGTGCCGAAGTCGTCGATCGTGACCGCATCAGCGGTCGCGCGAAGATCGCGCAGCGGAGAGAGGAAGCGTCCGATGACGAACCATCCGACGATGCCCATGGCCGCGAGGATCGCGACCCCGGCGACGGTGTAGGTGAGGACGCCCGTGACCACCAGCTTCATGCGCGCGTCGAGGAGCACTGCGTGTGCCACCAGGACGTCGCCCTTCGGGATGACCACGTATCGCAGGAGACCCACGTCGCTCCGGACGGTGGAGTACTGCGCGTCACCGGGTGCCCAGGCGCTCACCGTGCGGACGAAGACCTCATCGTCGGCCAGATCGAGGCCGCCGGAGGTCGGCGCCGAAGCGACCACGACGCCGTCCGCCACGGCGACGGTTCCGTCCGTGCGGGCAGGCACGACGCTGCGCACGGCTTCCACGACCGACTCCCGGTCGCGCTCCGTCTCGGCGGTCAGAGATTCGGAGAAGGCCCGCAGCTGCTCATCCGCGGTGTCCAGCACCTCCTGTCGCTGCACCCAGGAGGTGATTCCGCCCGCCACGACGAGCCCGACGCACGCAACGGCGAGGACAGCCCCCAGGATCCGCGCGCGGGCCGAGCCCATTCTCGGCGGGCGGCTCACCTTTCGATTATCGCGCGAGCGGGCGCCGATCCAAGCGCTGAACCGTACCGGATCACCCCGGATACGTCATCGAGAGCAGGTCGAGCTTCTCGTCGAGCTGGGCCTCGGTCAGTTCGCCGCGGTCGACGTAACCCAGATCGATCACGGCCTCCCGCACGGTGATGCCCTTCGCGACAGAGTGCTTGGCGATCTTCGCAGCCGCCTCGTAACCGATCAGCTTGTTCAGGGGGGTCACGATCGACGGTGACATGCCCGCGTACGCCGCGGCACGTTCGACGTTGGCCTCGAGTCCCGCAATCGTCTTGTCGGCCAGCACGCGCATCGTGTTGGCGAGCAGTCGGATGGATTCCAGCAGCGCCGTCCCCATGACGGGAATCGCGACGTTCAGCTCGAACGACCCCGATGCACCGGACCAGGCGATCGTGGCGTCATTGCCGATGACCCGTGCGCACACCATGAGGGTCGCCTCGGGGACGACCGGGTTCACCTTCCCCGGCATGATCGACGAGCCCGGCTGCAGGTCGGGGATGTGGAGTTCCCCGAGGCCCGTGTTCGGCCCCGAGCCCATCCAGCGGAGGTCGTTGTTGATCTTCGTCAGCGACACCGCGATGGTGCGGAGGGCTCCGGATGCCTCGACGAGGCCGTCGCGGTTCGCCTGGGCCTCGAAGTGGTCCTTCGCCTCGGTGATGGGCAGGTCGGTCTCGCCGACGATCAGCTCGATGACCTTCTGCGGGAACCCGGGCGGCGTGTTGATGCCGGTACCGACCGCGGTGCCACCCAGCGGCACCTCGGCGATGCGGGGGATCACGGACTGCACGCGGTCGATGCCCAGCCGCATCTGCCGGGCGTAGCCGCCGAACTCCTGTCCGAGCGTGACGGGCGTGGCGTCCATGAGGTGGGTACGGCCCGACTTGACGACGTCCTTCCACGCCTCGGCCTTCGTCTCGAACGCGACGGCGAGGTGGTCGAGCGCCGGGATCAGGTCGTCGATGAGCGCCTGGGTGGCGGCGATGTGGACCGAGGTGGGGAAGACGTCGTTGGACGACTGCGACGCGTTGACGTGATCGTTGGGGTGTACGGGGGAGCCGAGGTCGCCGCTGGCGAGAGTGGCGAGCACCTCGTTCATGTTCATGTTCGACGACGTGCCGCTGCCCGTCTGGTACACGTCGATGGGGAACTGGTCGGCGTACTCGCCGGCGATGATGCGGTCGGCGGCGCGCGCGATGGCGTCGGCGATGCCGCCGTCGAGGGTTCCGAGGTCCTTGTTGGCGAGGGCCGCGGCCTTCTTGATCCGGGCGAGGGCGACGATCTGTGCGGGATCGAGCGGGTCGCCGGAGATGGGGAAGTTCTCCACCGCACGCTGCGTCTGTGCGGCGTACAGGGCGTTCTTCGGCACGCGCACCTCGCCCATGGTGTCGTGCTCGATGCGGTACTCGGTGTCGGTCACTTCGTCGTCCTCCAGATGCCGGGTGGTTGTCAGGGTGTCAGGGCAGCGGGTCGCCCGCATCGCCCACGATCACGACGGGGACGGCGGTCCCCTCCGCGAGCCGGTAGTTCGCGCCCACGATCGCCAAGCGCCCCTCGGCGACCGCTTCGGAGACGAGTTCGGACCCGTGCAGCAGCTGTGTCACGGTGTCGCGCAGGTGTTCGCGCCCCACCTGCTCGGGGTCGATGGTCGCCGCCGTCGTGGCGTGGTCGGCTCGAAGGACGCGGCGAACAGCGGGAACGATGGGGGCGATCTGCCGCCAGATGAGCGGCGGCAGGTTGGGGGCGTCGGGCTGCACGCTCTCGATCGCGGCGCCGACGGCGCCGCACGCGTCGTGGGCGAGCACCACGATGAGGGGCACCTCGAGCACCGCGACGGCGTACTCCAGGCTGCCGATGACGGAGTCGGAGATCACCTGGCCGGCGTTGCGCACGACGAAGAGATCGCCGAGGCCCTCGTCGAAGATGATCTCCGCGGCGAGGCGGGAGTCGGAGCATCCGAACAGGGCCGCACGGGGCCGCTGGCCTCCGGCCAGTTCGTGGCGGCGCTCGACGTCCTGACGCGGGTGCCGCGGGGCGCCGGAGACGAACCGGTGATTGCCCTCTGCCATCTCGTCCCACACCACCCGCGGGGTGGGGTGCGCCGGCGTCATGATGCGGCTCGCAGGTCGGCGATCTCCGGCGCCAGAGCGCCCGCGACCGTGGCGGCCACAGCGGGGGAGGCCGAGCCGTAGACCATCACGACGTCGGTTCCCGCGTCGGTCGCCAATGCGTACGACACGTTGCCCGCACGAGCCGGATCGGACACGCGGTACTCCTCCCACACGATGCCTTCGATGGTGATGGTGCCGTTCGGCCGGTTTCCGGCCACGACCTCCGCCGTCCACGCCTCATCGGCATCGAACCCCTGAGCGACGCGGACGAACCCCGCGCTGTCGTCGGGGGCGTACACGATCGTCCATGCGTCGATCGTGTCGGCCTGGAGCGTGGCCGAGTTGACACGCCAGTCGTCGGGGACGTCGGGGGTGAGGACGGGGCGCTGCAGAGTGTCGCTGAGGGCGGCGGCTTCGGCCGCCACGTCGATCGGCGGCCGTTCGGCCGGTTCACCGCGGGGGACACCGAGCACCACGACGGCCACCACGATGAGGATGACTCCGAGAGCCGTCAGCAGGTTGCGGAACGTCTTGCTGGACCGGTAAGCCTGGGACGATGCCGCCTTCCGGGCGGCCGTCTCATCGGGGGTTTCGGGGCGTCCGAGCTCGGCGACGATGCGGGCCATCACGACTCCGCAGGTGCCGACCGCGCGGCGTCCAGCCGCCGCTTGGCGCCGAGCAGCCACTCTTCGCAGCGCGCCGCAAGGGCTTCACCACGCTCCCAGAGGGCGAGCGACTCCTCCAGCGTGGGGGCGCCCTGCTCGAGCTCCGCGACCACGCGGACCAGCTCATCGCGGGCCTGCTCGAACGACAAAGTCGCGACTTCGGTGGTGCCCGATTGCGACGCGGTCATATCCACCATCCTAGTTCGGCTCCTTCCCCGCGGCCGTCGCGGCGGATTCGGGGACCTCGCCCTCGGAGCGGGTGGCGATCGAGCCGCGAGCGACCGTGACGAGTACTTCCGTGCCGGCGGGCGCCTGCGCGGCGTCGCGCACGATGACCCCGTCGGCGATGTGGGCGATGGCGTACCCGCGCGACAGGGTGGCCAGCGGCGAGAGCGCTCGCAGCGACGCACGGAGCTCGGTCGTTCGGCGGTCGTGCGTGGCCACGAGACGCTCGACGATGTCGCGGCCGCGGTTTCCCAGCATCCAGATCTCCTGAGCGCGGCCGGTGAGAATCGCGTCGGGGGTGCGCAGCACCGGGCGTGAGCGCAGTTGCTCCAGCTGGGCGATGTCATGGGTCACGCGCTGCGCGAGCCGACCGCTCAGGCGCGCCCGCAACTGCGCGACAAGCGCACGCTGCTCGCTGACATCCGGCACCACCCGCTTGGCGGCGTCGGTGGGCGTCGAAGCGCGGAGGTCTGCGACGTCGTCGAGCAGGGGGTGATCGTTCTCATGCCCGATGGCGCTCACGATCGGCGTGGATGCGGCGGCCACGGCTCGCAGGAGACGTTCGTCGCTGAAACCGAGGAGGGTCTGCGGGTCGCCGCCCCCTCGCGCGATCACGATGACATCCACGTCGGGATCGGCATCCAGCGCCTTGAGCGCGGCGATCATCTCCGGGACGCACCGGTCGCCCTGCACGGCGGCGTGCTTCGTGCGGATCCGCACGTGCGGCCAGCGCAGCTCGGCGTTGCGGTGCACGTCTTTCTCGGCATCGGAGTTCTCCCCGGTGATGAGGCCGACGAGGCGGGGGAGGAAGGGGATGCGCTTCTTCCGGGAGGCGTCGAACAGCCCCTCGCCCCGCAGCTTCGCGCGCAGCTGCTCGAGCTTTTCCAGCTGATCGCCGAGTCCGACGTGCCGCATGGCGGAGACCGCGAAGCTGAAGTCCCCTGAGCGGGGGAAGTAGTCGGCCTTGACGCACGCGATGACATGGTCGCCGGTCGAGAAGTCCTTCGACAGGCGCTGGGCCGTGCTCGACCACACCCGGAACGAGATGGTCGCATCGGTGGCGAGGTCTTTCATCCGCCCGAACACGTTGCCGCCACGCACATTCCAGGAGGTGATCTCTCCCTCGACCCACACCGACCCCCAGCGGTCGACGGAGCCGCGGATGGTGTCATTCAGCCGCGCGACCGACGTGGGCGCGTGCATCGTGGAGTCGCGCGGGGGCACGGAATCGGGCGGCGGGGGCTGCCCCGGCACCGCTTCGGGCTGGAAAGTGGTCATCACTTCTCTCGAGATCGATCGAGGATCGGCCGGACTCGGCCGTCGTCCAGGGGCGTCCTCGTAGAATCAAAGGGTGAGCACCCCTGTCGTTTCGCTGCCCGTGCCCCGGATCCCGGGTCGTCGCGGGCGGCTCCAGGATATCCCGGTCGACGGACACAAGAAGGTGCTCCTGGCCGCACCCCGTGGATACTGCGCGGGTGTGGACCGCGCAGTGATCGCGGTGGAGAAGGCGCTGGAGCGGTTCGGCTCGCCGGTCTACGTGCGCAAGCAGATCGTGCACAACGTCCACGTCGTCAGCGAACTCGAAGCGAAAGGCGCGGTGTTCGTCGACGAGGTCGATGAGGTCCCGCCCGGGGCGCACGTCGTCTTCAGCGCCCACGGCGTGTCACCGGCCGTCGTCTCGGCCGCTGCCGACCGGGGTCTGCAGGCGATCGATGCCACCTGCCCGCTCGTGACGAAGGTGCATCGGGAAGCGGTGCGTTTCGCCCGTGACGACCGCGAGATCCTCCTCATCGGCCACCTCGGTCACGAAGAAGTCGAGGGCACCGCGGGCGAGGCGCCCGATCACGTCACGATCGTGAACTCGCCCGATGAGGCCGACACCGTCGTGGTGCGGGATCCGTCCAAGGTCGTGTGGCTGTCCCAGACCACCCTGTCGGTCGACGAGACGATGGAGACGGTCCGGCGCCTGCGGACGCGGTTCCCGCAGTTGCAGGATCCGCCATCCGACGACATCTGCTACGCCACCCAGAACCGCCAGGTCGCGATCAAGAAGGTCGCGAAGGGGGCGGACCTCGTCATCGTGGTCGGCTCGGCGAACTCCTCCAACAGCGTGCGCCTGGTCGAGGTTGCGCTCGAGCACGGCGCGAAGGCCGCCTACCGCGTGGACTACGTCGACGAGGTGCGGCAGGAGTGGCTCGACGGCGTGGAAACGGTCGGCGTCACCAGCGGCGCATCCGTTCCCGAAGTGCTCGTCGAGGAGGTGCTGGCAGAACTCGCCGGCGCCGGTTACCGCGATGTCGAAGAAGTGCGCACCGCCGAGGAGGATCTGATGTTCTCCCTCCCCAAGGAGCTGCGCTCGGATGTCTCCGGCCGCCGTGACGCGCGTGCGCTCGGCGGGCGGGGTCGCGCGTGAGCGACGGCGACCCGCGACCGCGTCCGCAATACGGCGAATACGCCACCCCCGAGGAGCAGCGGGCGCGCATCGCGCGGCCTGACACGACGGACGCGCTCGCGGCAGGCGTTCATCCCGCACCGGAGTCGGGGTCGGCGGCTCCGGTCGCATCGGAGGCGCCTGGCGCTCCCGCTTCGCGGACCGCGGCGCCGGCGACCGGCTGGCGTCTCGCCGACCGCATCGTGAGCATCGGACTGCTCGTCTACGGGCTGTTCAACGTCCTCTTCACGACGCCTCGGTTCTTCGATTTCGCCGGCTTCGCCAACGAGTACCTGGCGTTCCTCGGCGTGGACGAGTCGTTCTCCAACTTCGATGCGGCCCGCGTATGGGGCCCCATCGCCGGCATCGTCTACGTGGTGGGCTGGCTCGCGAGCGCGCTCCTCACCTGGTGGCAGCTCCGCCGCGGGCGCGTCGCGTTCTGGATTCCGCTCGTCGGTGCCCTCCTGACCATCCTCGTCGTGGCCGCGTGCCTCACCGTGCCGCTGTCGGGCGATCCCGCGTTCGCCGAATTCATCGATCGGTTCTCGGCCGGACGATGAACCGCGCGGCGCCCCATCTCGTGTGATCTGGGGAGGTGCCATGCGCGGCAAGGACGACGTTCAGCTCGGTGCGCTGTACGACGCCCATGCGGCGCCGGTATGGCGCTACGTGGTCAGCCTCACCGGTGATCGTGCCGGCGCGGACGACGTCGTGCAGGAGACGCTCCTGCGGGCGTGGCGGAGCCCGCGGATCCTTGAGGACCCCGCGTCGGCGCGAGCCTGGATGATGACCGTCGCCCGGAACCTCGTCATCGACGAGGCCCGGAGTGCGCGGCGGCGTCATGAAGCACCCGTCGCCGACGTGCCCGAGCGCGCGCGGCCGGACGGTTCCGACGCACTGTTCGATGCGCTGCTGATCGAAGACGCGCTGGCGGGACTGAGCGCCGACCACCGCGCGGTGATCGTGGCGGCGTATTACGGCGGACACACCACCGCCCAGGCGGCCGAGGAACTCGGCATCCCGGAGGGCACCGTGAAATCACGGCTGCACTACGGTCTGCGGGCGCTGCGGCTCGCACTGCAGGAGAGGGGGGTGACGCGATGAATCCCGAACATGATCGCGTTGCGGAATGGGACGCGGCATACGTCCTGGGGGCGCTGTCGCCTGCCGACCGCCGCGCGTACGAAGACCACCTGGCCGAATGCGACGAATGCCGTCGCGCGGTCGCCGAACTCGCGCCCACGGCGGGGCTGCTGTCGCGTGTGCCCGCCGAGCGGGCGCGGGCGATGGATGACACCCCGGCCGACCCGCGCCCGGAGCTGCGGGACGCGCTCCTGCAGCGTGCACAGCACCGGCGACGGCGTCGCATCGTGTGGACGCTCGCGGCCGCGGGTGCGCTGGTGCTGGGCGGCGTGGCCGTGCCGGTGACGATCGCCGTGACGGCCCCGCAGGGGGTGGTGTACGCCCTGACCGACCTCGCGGGAGCACCACTGGAGGCATCGGTGCGCCTGACCGACGCGGCGTGGGGGACGCGCATCGATCTGGTCTGCCGCTACAGCGGCGAGGTGCTGGACGCCCCCGAGGAGGGGTGGCCGTATGCGCTGACTGTCACCGACGCCGAGGGAGCGACCACGACACTCTCGACGTGGCGTGCGTCTCCCGGCTCGACGACGAATCTCAGTGCGGGTACCGACCTGCCGGTCAGCGAGATCGGTGCGGTGGAGATCCGCACGATCGACGGAGAAGACGTGCTGATGCGTTACGACGCGGGGGAGTAGGCGACCCGCGGCCGCGGCCGTGACGTAGCATTCCGGGATGCCCCGTGTCCTCGCCGTCTGCGTCGTGCACCAGCTCCGCCCCGACACCGGCTTTCTCGGGGTGACCGCGATCGACAAGCGCCCCGTGCCTACCGCGGTGCACGTCGGTCAGTACGGGCTGCGTGGTGACGTGCAGGCCAGTCGCAAGCACCACGGCGGGCTCGAGAAGGCTGTGTACGCCTACGCGCAGGAGGACGCCGCCTTCTGGGAGGCTGAACTCGGCCGGGAGCTGCCGCCGGGCTGGTTCGGCGAGAACCTCCGGGTGGAAGGCCTCGACGTCAACGCGTCGCGCATCGGCGAGGTGTGGCGCATCGGCGACACCGTCGAGGTCGAAGTGACGATGCCGCGCACCCCGTGCGCCACCTTCGCCCGATGGGTCGGCGGTGCGGAGCAACGCGGATGGGTGCGCCGGTTCGCGGCGGAGCGTCGCCTCGGTCCCTACCTGCGTGTTCGCCAGGTCGGCAGCATCCGCGCC
Organism: Microbacterium sp. Z10_103; assembly: GCF_058310455.1. Taxonomy (NCBI): domain Bacteria; kingdom Bacillati; phylum Actinomycetota; class Actinomycetes; order Micrococcales; family Microbacteriaceae; genus Microbacterium; species Microbacterium sp. Z10_103. The sequence goes on along the minus strand of NZ_JBZEGK010000001.1, from coordinate 1,800,334 downwards.
GGCGATGAGATCGAGGTGCTGACCGTGCCGGAGGGCGCCCCGGGCCTGCTGGAGAACTTCCGCGCGCCGGCCTGAGACGACGGATGCCCCGACCGCGAGGCCGGGGCATCTCTGAAGTCGTGCGGGTCAGGCGCCCTGCGACTTGCCGTGGGAGCCGAGCTGCTGGGTGGCCCCGACCACGCGGGCGGCCATCGCCGACTCGGCGACCTTGCCCCAGGCGCGCGGGTCGTACTGCTTCTTGTTGCCGACCTCGCCGTCCACCTTCAGGACGCCCTCGTAATTGCTGAACATGTATCCGGCGATCGAACGCGTGAACGCGTACTGCGTGTCGGTGTCGATGTTCATCTTCACCACGCCGTTGCTCACCGCGAGCGCGATCTCTTCATCGGACGAGCCGCTGCCGCCGTGGAAGACGAGGTCGAGGGGCTTGGGGCCGGTGCCGAAGCGCTGAGCGATGCCGGCCTGGATCTCGCCGAGGAGCTCGGGGCGCAGCTTGACGTTGCCCGGCTTGTAGACACCGTGCACGTTGCCGAAGGTGAGCGCCGAGATGTAGCGGCCGTTCTCGCCCAGCCCCAGGCGCTCGACGGCCTTGGTGACGTCGCCGACGGTGGTGTAGAGCGCTTCGTTCGAGCCCTCGTGCTGCACGCCGTCCTCTTCGCCGCCCACGACGCCGACTTCGATCTCGAGGATCGCGTGGATGGCGTTGAGGCGGGGAAGGAGCTCCGCGGCGATGTCGATGTTCTCCTCCAGCGGCACCGCCGAGCCGTCCCACATGTGCGACTGGAAGATCGGGTTGCGCCCGGCCTTCACCTCTGCTTCGGACGCTTCGATCAGCGGCAGCACGAAACCGGGGAGGGCGTCCTTCGGGCAGTGGTCGGTGTGGAGGGCGACGGTGATCGGGTAGTTCTTGGCGACCTCGGTGACGAACTTCGCGAACGCGATCGCGCCGGTGGCGCGGCCCTTGACCGTGTGCCCGGCGAAGTAGTCCGCTCCGCCGGTCGTCACCTGGAGGATTCCGTCGGAACCCGCCTCGGTGAGGCCCTGCAGCACCGCGTTGATGGTCTGCGAGCTGGACACGTTGATGGCGGGGTACGCGAATCCGCCCGCCTTGGCGCGGTCAAGCATCTCGGCGTACTGCTCGGGGGTGGCGACGGGCATGAAGTCTCCTCGATTGTGGAGTGGGGGTTGTCGGTCACTCTACCGAAGGCGCTCGACCACCCGGGAGGTGGGGTGCCGCAGGGGCGGACGACGGCATCTTCCCCAGCGGCAAGAATGGCGATTCCTTCGCGTGGCCGGGGAGGCGAATCGGTCGATTCGTTCGGCGGCGTGGATAGGCTGGCCGCATGGTGAGTCTTACCGCCGACATGAGCCCCCTCCACCCCGACCGCAACCTCGCACTCGAGCTTGTGCGCGCGACCGAAGCCGCCGCCATCCGCGCGGTGCCCTTCATCGGTCGCGGCGACAAGGAGGCGGCCGACGGTGCGGCCGTCGATGCGATGCGGGCCTTCTTCACGACCGTGAACTTCGACGGCACGATCGTCATCGGCGAGGGCGAGAAGGATGACGCGCCCATGCTGTTCAATGGCGAGAAGGTCGGCAACGGCCGCGGCCCGCAGTGCGACGTCGCGGTGGATCCGATCGACGGCACGTCGCTCACGGCGGCCGGACGGCAGAACGCGCTGTCCGTGATCGCGGTTTCCGACGCGGGGACGATGCTGGATGCGTCCACCGTGTTCTACATGGACAAGCTCGTCACCGGCCCCGCCGGCGTCGGCGTCGTCGACATCCGGCTCCCTATCGGGGAGAACATCCGGCGCTTGGCCAAGGCGCTGGGGAAGCCGGTCGACGAGCTCGTCGTGTCGGTGCTGAACCGGCCGCGGCACGAGCAGCTCATGCAGGAGATCCGCGACGCCGGAGCCGGCACGCGTCTCATGAGCGACGGCGACGTCGCCGGTGGCATCAACGCGGCGCGCCACAACGCGCGGACCGACATGTGCGTCGGAATCGGCGGCAGCCCGGAAGGCATCGTCACCGCGTGCGCGATCAAGGCGCTGGGCGGCCACATCCAGGGCCGTCTGTACCCGCAGACCGACGATGAGCGGCAGAAGGGCGCCGACGCCGGCCTGAGGTTCGACTACGTCTACGAGGCCGACGAGCTGGTCAAGGGCAAGAACACGATCTTCGTGGCGACCGGTGTCACCGATGGCCAACTCGTCGCCGGCGTGCGCCGTGAGGGCGACTGGCTCTCCACCGAGAGCGTGGTGCTGCGCAGCGCGTCGGGCACGCTCCGGCGCGTCGTGTCGGAGCACCTGACGTCGAAGTGGCTCTGACCCGCTGAGATCAAAAGGGCGGCGGGTCGCCGTCGGGCAGGAACATCACCTGCGGCGCCGGCACATCGAGGTAGTGCCGCCGCAGAGGTGAGGTCCACCGGATGGACCCGTCCGGCAACTGCTCAGCCACCCATTCGGTCTCGGTCTTCAGCGTGTGATGTCGTTTGCACAGACACGCCATGTTGCAGACATCGGTCTTTCCGCCCTGTGCCCAGTCGAGATTGTGATCGTGGTCACAGAGCCGTGCGGGCATCCGGCATCCAGGAAACCGGCAGTGGATGTCGCGCGCCGCGAGAAACCGTTCCATCGTGCTGCCGGCGCGGTATCGATCGACGGCGAGCACCATGCCGGTCACGGGGTGGGTGAGGATCCGATCCCACCCCGAGGATCCGGCCATCAGGCACCGTGCCGTGTCGGCGTCGATGGGGGCCTTGCCATCGATACGGGCGCCTCGGTCATCTTTGCCGGCCGCGGTCAGAGCGGGGACGGTCACCTGGACCTCGGCGCGGATCGCGCCCAGCCCGCCGGGGAGCTTGTCTTTCGTCGGATCGATCGCCGGCTGCCCGGTCAGCAGGATGTCGCAGAAGATGTCGGCGCGGATCTGATCCAGGGTGCGCGTGTCGCAGACGCTTGGCTTCTCCTCGGCCGACTCCGCTGACATGCTTTCGTCCGGCTCCGTGGTGATCGCACGGATCTCTCGCGCCTGTCTGCTCAGCCGGTCGTGGACCGCGAACGCCTCCGTGACGGGCAGGATGGCCCGCACCTCGGCCATCCCGTCGTCGATCTCCGTGACCGTGACCATGCGCGTCAGCGCGGCGCGCTGGAACCGTTGAGTGATGGATTCCGGCTGCATCCGTTCAGCGAGAGCAACGGCGAACGCTTTTGTGCGGGCGGCCGTCTCCCGCTCCGCCCGGTCGAGCACGACCCGCTCGAACGCAGCCCGCTCGCGCGGGTTCGCCAGAACGGCCCCGGCGTCGCAGATGGCGGTCGCGTGGCGCAGCGTGATTCGTCCGGCCGAGAGGGCGTCGACGGTGGCCGGGAACTTCTCCGTCAGCTCCAGGGCGTCGCCCATGCGTCGCTGCACGGTGCGATCGTTCAGCCGAAGGGCCAGACCGATCTCAGCGGCGACCGCGCGCAGTTCCATCTCGCGCGTCTGCTGTCGCCGCGGCCGGTGGGCCATCCGGTCGAGGGCGATGCGCATACCGGACGCGAAATGCAGTATCGCCTCGGCTTCCAGCGCGGCGATCGCCTCCTGATTCGCGCAAAGGTCGTCAACGACACGGGCGAGGTGCTCGCGACCCTCCGAAGCTCCGGAGCCGGCTTCCGCTGTCATGCGATAAGCGTCCCACCGACCACCGACATTGTCCCTTCTCGCTGTCCCGGCTCAGGCCCTGATCGCTAGATCATCACGGCCTGCCGCGCAAGGGCATCGAGCGGCCGGGCTTTCCCGGGGAGCCTCGAAGGACATCGGCACTGTGATCGAGTCGTGACGCCCCGGTGCGGGGAAGTCTGGCAAAATTGTTTCTGGTGTCGATGGGGATGCTTCCCAGACCGATCATCGAGGGGTACGCCAGATGTCCGTTCAGACCAGTGCGCCGAGGACCGGCGCCCAGGCCGTCATCGCCGATGCCGTCGACCCTGCCCGCCGACCGGATGTGCTGTTCCGCGTGCGCCGCGAAGAGGGCCAGCAGATCAGCGCCTGGTGGATGGTCGGTGCCTTTGTTCTCGTGTCCGGCGCGGTGATCACGCTGCTCAGCTTCGTCCCCGGCGGCGCCTGAGCGGTTCCCGGCTCACTCCGCCGATTCGACGTCGATCCGCGCGCGGAGTTCACCGACGTCGGCGCCGATGATCGCGTTCGGTGACTCGGGTGACACCAGTTCCGGCGCGCTCCACCGCCGCAACGGTGTCTCCACCGCTCTCGGCGGGGACACCGCATCCAGCTTCGTGTCGTCGATCCCGGGGAACTTGCGTGCGCTGGCGAGCACGCGGGACTCGAGCGAACCGGCGAACCGGTTGTAGCTGTCCACGGTGCGCTCCAGCGCCCGCCTCAGGTCGTCGGCGTGACCGGCGACCGTGCCGATCCGCTCGTACAGCTCCGTTCCCAGCGCGAACAATTGCCGCGCCTCCTGCGACACGTCCTGCTGGGTCCAGGTGTACGCGACGGTCTTCAGCACCGCCCAGAGGTTGACGGGGGATGCCAGCGCGACGCGCTTGGTGAACGCGTAGTCCAGGAGCCCCGGGTCTTCCTCCAGCGCGGCGGCCAGGAGCGATTCGCTCGGGATGAAGCACACCACGAACTCGGGGCTGGTGGGCAGCGACGCCCAGTACGCCTTCTTCGCCAGAGCATCCACGTGCGCGCGGACAGCACGCACGTGCTTGTCGAGGAGGCTCTTGCGCCGGGCGCCCTCCGCGCCGTCCGCCGTGAGCGGGATGGCGCTGGCTTCGAGGAACGCGTCCAGCGGCACCTTCGCGTCGACGGCGAGCGCCTTGTCGCCGGGCAGGCGAACGATCAGGTCGGGGCGTGCGGTACCGCCGGAGCCGGTGGCGAGCGTCGACTGCGTCTCGAAGTCGACATAGCGGAGAAGTCCGGCGGCTTCGACGACGCGACGCAACTGCGTCTCACCCCAGACTCCGCGGGTGCTGCCCGATCGCAGTGCCGAGGCGAGGGATTCTGTCGTGGCGCGCAGCGACTCGTCGGACTGCGACGCCCGCCGCAGCTGTTCGCTGAGGGTCGCGAACTGGGCTCCGCGGTCGCGTTCGAGTTCCTCCACCTTCCGCTGCATCGTGCCGAGCGTCTCGCGCACCGGTTCCAGGGCGCGCAACACGGTCTGCTCCCGGCGCTCGCGTTCCTCCCGAGCCGCCTGCTCGGCGCGGGTCTGACCCGCGAGCTCGCGGTACAGAAGCTGCTGGTGATCGAGCTGAGCCTGTACGCCCGCGCGACCCGCTTCGCTGCCGGCCAGGCGCGCGGTGAGGTCGGCGCGCTCGCGCGCTCCGCGTGCCGCGGCGCGCGAGGTGCCCACGGCGAAGCCGGCGAGGGCACCCACGAGCACGCAGGCGATCGCCACGAGGGGAAGGGCTAGTGCGTCCATGCCGTCAGTGTGCGCCCGACCCCCGACATCGCCTCAGGCGACGGCGAGCATCGCGTCCACGCGCGCCGCGGGCGCGTCCCTGTGCGGGGCGGGCGCGTTCGTACGCGGGGCGGCGATGGCCGAGACGCGGACCCCGGTCGCGAGCGCGAGGGCGTCCACGTCGGGCGCCTGCACTCGGCGGGCGGCGTCGATGACGATGTGCGCGCACGCGAGCGCGTCGGCGAGCGCGTCGTGGTGCGCGAAGTCACCGAACCCGGCGGCCGCGGCGGCCAGCGGGAGCCGGTAGGAGTCGAGCTCGTACGTGCGACGGGCCACCTGCAGGCTGCACAGGTAGCGGTAGGGCGGGCATACGTCGCCGGTGGCCTCGCACGCGCGCCGCAGGACGGCCATGTCGAAGCCGGCGTTGTGCGCGACGAGCACATCCGCGCCGGCGAACGCGGTCAGCTGCTTCAGCTGCGCGCTCCACCCGAGAGCGGACGCGACGTCTTCGGGCCGGATGCCGTGGATGCCGATGTTGAAGTCGTAGAACGTGTCGTGTCCGGCCGGCGGGCGGATGAGCCATCCCGCGGTCGCCACGACCTGCCCGTTGCGCACCCGCGCCATGCCCACTGCGCAGGCCGATGCATTGCTGGAATTCGCCGTCTCGAAGTCGATCGCGGTGAAGTCCAGGGTCACCTCCTCAGGTTTGCTTTCCCCGCCGCATCCGCCCGTCAGGCGCGCCGCGGGGATGGCGATTCCTCCGGCTGTGTTGTCTCACTTGTGCAGCTTCTGGGTTGCCGAAAGCTGCACAAGGGGGACATCCCGCTGCCGGGGGTCCGCGTAGGGTCGAAGAATGGCCAGCCGCGAAGAGATGTCGACGTCATTCGGAGCCGCCGCAGACACCTATGAGGCGGGGCGGCCGTCCTATCCCGCCGCGGCCGTGGCGTGGATGCTGGAACCCGTCCGCGATCCCGACCGCGCGCTGCGGGTGGCAGACGTCGGCGCCGGGACGGGCAAGCTCACGCGCGGAATCGTGGAGAGCGGCGCGGAGGTCATCGCGATCGACCCCGACCCGGGGATGCTGGAGAGTCTGAGAACCCACGTCGTGGGTGTTCCGACGTTCGTCGGGCGGGCCGAGGCGCTGCCGCTGCCGGACGCGGCGTTGGATGCAGTTCTGCTCGGTCAGGCGTGGCATTGGGTCGATGTACCTGCCGCCTCCGTCGAGGTGGCCCGCGTGCTGCGCAGCGGAGGGGTGCTGGGCCTCGTGTGGAACATCCGCGATGAACGCACGCCGTGGGTGCGGCGTCTCACCGCGGCCATGCACAGCAGCCAGGCCGAGGAGATGCTCGCCGAGGGGGGTCCGAGCGTAGATGCGCCGTTCGAGGGGGTGGAGGGACGCTCGTGGCACTGGACGCGCCCCATGACGCGCGACGACATCTTCGCCATGGCCCGCTCGCGCAGCTACCTCCTCACCGCCGAGCCCGCAGAGCGCGCGCGCATCGAGCAGGCGCTCGCCGACCTGTGCGACGAGATCGGCGCCGTCGCCGACGCCGTGGTCGACCTGCCCTACGTGACGCGCGCGTTCCGCACCATCCGCCCGTAGCCCCACCCTCGCCCGCCAGCCAGCCCGCCAGCCCGCCAGCCCGCCAGCCCGCCCGCTCCTTCCGTCCGAGCCGCCGCGCCCGCCCCATCCGCGCCCGTCGCGTCGCGTCCCGCGCCGAGAAACCACAACCCGGCCGAGACATAACGCGTCGCGTCGTGTCTCGCCCGGATCGTCGTTTCTCGCGCGCCGCCGCACCCGGGCAGCATCCGCCTGTGCCGCGCCTCCCGCGCCCCCCGCCACCCGCCGAGAAACCACAGCCCGGACGAGACATAACGCGTCGCGTGGTGTCTCGTCCGGATCGTCGTTTCGCGCGCGCGGGGTGGGGCTGGGGTCCCCGCGCCGCGGGGGCGCAGCATCCCCCCACGTAGACTGGACTCCCGTGGCTCTCACCATCGCAATCGTCGGTCTCCCGAACGTCGGCAAGTCGACCCTGTTCAACGCCCTGACCAAGAATCAGGTGCTCGCGGCGAACTATCCGTTCGCGACGATCGAGCCGAACATCGGCGTGGTGAACCTCCCCGATCCGCGGCTCGAGAAGCTCGCCGAGGTCTTCCACTCGGAGCGCATCGTGCCGGCCGTCGTGTCGTTCGTCGACATCGCGGGCATCGTGCGCGGCGCGAGCGAGGGGGAGGGGCTGGGCAACCAATTCCTCGCGAACATCCGCGAGGCGGATGCGATCGCCCAGGTGGTGCGCGGATTCGCCGACGACGACGTCGTGCACGTCGAGGGCGCCGTGAACCCGGCCGGTGACATGGAGACTATCAACGCCGAGCTGCAGCTCGCCGACCTCCAGACGCTGGAGAAGGCGATCACCCGGTACGAGAAAGAGGTCAAGGGTCGCAAGCTCGACCCCTCCGTGCTCGAGACCGCGCGTGCCGCCGAGCTCGCGCTCCAGAAGGGCCAGCTGCTCTCCGCCTCCGACATCGACCTCGCCCCCATCAAGGAGCTCGGGCTCCTGACCGCCAAGCCGTTCATCTTCGTGTTCAACGTGGATGAGGCGGTCCTGACGGATGATGCGCGCAAGGCTGAGCTCGCCGCCCTCGTCGCCCCGGCGAAGGCGGTGTTCCTCGACGCGAAGATCGAGTCGGAGCTCATCGAGCTCGACCCCGAGGACGCCGCCGAGTTGCTGGCCTCGACCGGGCAGGAGGAGTCGGGCCTCGTCCAGCTCGCGCGTATCGGATTCGACACGCTCAACCTGCAGACCTACCTGACCGCGGGGCCGAAGGAGGCGCGCGCGTGGACGATCGGCAAGGGCTGGAAAGCCCCGCAGGCGGCCGGCGTCATCCACACCGACTTCGAAAAGGGCTTCATCAAGGCCGAGGTGATCTCGTTCGACGACCTCATCGACGCCGGCTCTGTGGTCGAGGCCCGCTCGCGCGGCAAGGCGCGCCTCGAGGGCAAGGACTACGTCATGCAGGATGGCGACGTCGTGGAGTTCCGCTTCAACAACTGACGGATCCACGTAGGCCATGACCTCCAGTGCCGGTCGTGATCATCAGAGGCGCGAAGTGCTTCCGCGTGTCACCGAGTTGCGCGCTCGGCTCCTCGCGTGGGATGTCCTCGGCGTTTACGCGGATGCCGACCGGCCTGCAGACGATGCGGAGTACGACGACCTGATCTTGCCGATGATGACCTGGCTGGGGGAGGGCGTTGATGCGGACGAGTTGAGCGCGCGGCTCGTCCGATTCCTCCGCACCGACTATGGCCTCACTGTGAGCGACGAGAAGGCGGAGGTCCAGTTCGCGCGTTCGCTGGTCGAGTGGTGGCAGTCTCACGCCAGTTGACGTATGCCAGCTTTGGTGGAGTTCCGTAACGGAGTGCATCAGGCGGCCTCCGACGGCGAGTCGAAGATCATCGCCCTGGAGTGGCCAGATGCATCGCTTCGGTTACCGCCAAGGCGTTCCCTCCCAGACGGATCGATCCCTTGAGATCAGCGGCGTAGGTCGACCAGCACGATCACGCCACCGGTAGCAGAGTCACAAAAGCGCCCGAATGATCCGAAGTAGGACGACTCTTGGTCGCCGTCCGGGAGGTCCGCGAGCGTGACTTGTGCGCCGTACCCCTCGAGGTGTGCGCCGTCACTGACCCTTTGACCCCCTTCGAGGACCACGGCATCGCTGTCCTGTTCGCTTTTGTCCGGCCAGACAATCCACAAGATCGCCCCGGTGACAAATCGCCGCTGTCGAGCATCATGCACCCGTTGGACTCGACAACCAGCCTGCCCGAAATCAGCTTGGGGGTCCCCCCGGCCGCCGTCAGCGCTTGGTGCTGGGTAGCCGAGTCCACCGTTGGCAATCCGAACCCACCGTTAGAGGAGCCGTCATCCGATTCGCTGCAACCTGCGAGACATCCGGCAACAAGGACCAATGCAAGACGCGTAGTCGCCGCCTTAGGCTCCACGGCTTCGCCCCCCGTCAATGCTCAGTGCCCCCGGCGCGATCGGGACCGTGTGCAGGAGTTCCGGTACCTGGGGAATCACGTCAGGCTAGCGCTTGAGCGGCGAGCCCAGGATGGCGCCGCCTTACAGCGTGGGTGGTTCGGTGGACGGTGCGCCTCGCGGCAGGACGGCGACGTCGTGGAATTCCGCTTCAACGTGTAGGTGGTGGCGTCTTTCCGCGGATCTCGGGGAACCTGTCATTCCGCCATTTGCGCGTTCCGCTTCCGCTTCCACGCCCACGTCCGGCAGCGAAGTTCCGCCGTACGGGTTCCGAATCTGCGCCTGGCATCAGCTGCACGGCTGACCTCAACGCACTCGCCAGCCGCCGCAGCACCGGCAGCGAACCGGGCCCGGCCCGAGGCACGAACGGCGGAGTACGCGGGGCTAGAAGTCGGTGTGGGATTCCTGGTCGATCTCGAGTGACGTCTCGTCACCCGCCCACGCCGCCAGGGCCGCATCGAGCTGACGCCTCAGCCACTGTGCCGACAACGGCCCCGCTTCTTCACGCTCAGCCAGTTGTCGTCTGCGTTCATCCGCCGTACCGGTGAGGTCATCGTCGGCGGGCATCGTCGAGTCGGTGATGCGCTCGCTCCTCTGGGTGGGTGCGTGAGACTTCGTGCCCGCTGTTCGCACCGGCGGTCACATAAGGGGGGCGCGACCCGGGATACCCCGGCTCGCGCCCCAGGAGTGTAGACGGCACCTACTGCTGGATGAACGCGAGAAGGTCGGGGTTGATGACGTCGCCGTGGACGGTCAGCATGCCGTGCGGGTAGCCCTGGTAGATCTTCAAGGTCGAGTTGCTGAGCAGCTCGTGCTGCTTGAGGGACGCGTCCTTGTAGGGAACGACCTGATCGTCGTCACCCTGAGTGACCAGTGTCGGAACGGAGATCGCTTTCAGGTCCTCGGTCTGGTCGGTCTCGGAGAAAGCGGCGATGCCGAGGTAGTGCGCCTGGGCGCTGCCCATCATGCCCTGGCGCCACCAGTTGGCGATGACGGGGTCGGAGACCTGGGCGCCGGGGCGGTTGAAGCCGTAGAAGGGTCCGGAGGCGACGGCCTGGTAGAACTCGGCCCGGTTGGCCGCGAGCCCGCTACGGAATCCGTCGAACACCGAGATGGGGGTGCCCTCCGGGTTGTCGTCGGTCTGCACCATCAGCGGAGGAACGGCGGACACCAGGATGGCTTTCGCGACGCGTCCCTGCGGTTCTCCGTACTGGGCGACATAGCGCGCGACCTGGCCGCCGCCGGTGGAGTGCCCGATGTGGATGGCGTTCCGGAGGTCGAGGTGCTCGACCACTGCATTGGCGTCACTGGCGTAGTGGTCCATGTCATGGCCGGTGCCGATCTGGGAGGACCGGCCGTGCCCCCGCCGATCGCTCGCGATGACCCGGTAGCCGTTCGCGAGGAAGAACAGCATCTGCCCGTCCCAGTCGTCAGCCGAAAGTGGCCAGCCGTGATGGAACATGATGGGCTGCGCATCCGGGCTGCCCCAGTCCTTGTAGAAGATCTCTGCGCCGTCTTCCGTGGTTACAAATCCCATGATCCGCCTCCGCGTTCATGTCGGACCAAGCTGTGCTTGGGACGATTCTCGGGTCGTCTCGCTCCTCGGTCAGGTGGCGAGTGCGTCCACGGTAACGCCGGTCTTCGTCCCGTGGGCCGGCATCATCGATGTCCCGACATCTGTCCAACAACGTGCGCGAGTGCGCCTTCATCCTGCGACGCCCGGGCAGCTCATCAACGGCGGGTGTCGCTCGGCCATCACGACGGTTCGGTCGCGCGCACCAGACCGCAGTGAAGACAGGACCACGCCACGAGGAACCGCTCCTCGTCGAGGATCTCGAAACGGAGCGGATCGCCGCACGTGGGGCAGGCCCGGGGATCGGGCGGCGTATCGATCACCTCTCCAGCCTAGGAACGCGCGGGGGCATGAGGGCCGGCGCGCCGGTCGTCCGTCCTCACGCCGGCGACGCCGCCCGAGCGGGCGCGGGAGGGGGCACGACGCGCCCGCGCAGACCCACGGCGATGAGGTGTATGGCAAACCAGATCTCGAAGACGAACACCGGCACCGCGCACAAGCCGGCGACCGTGCCGCCCTGCGGGATCACCCCGAACAGCTGCGCCGCGTTGCTGGCGAGCACCACGGCGCCGCCGAGCATGCCGAGCACGGCAAGGGCGCGGGGGACGACACGCGCGTCGAGGAGCAGCCAGCCCAGGATGATCGTGTTCACGCTGATGACCAGGCCCTGACCGACGAGGAATGCGGCGGTGTGCAGTGCGAGGAGAGTCTCGTCCAGTGGCGCGCGCGGCGCGGTCCACAGCAGCACGAGCATCGGCAACGTGCCGGCGGCGATGACGGCGGCTTCCAGAGCGCGCAGGCCGGCGAAGGCGGCGGACCGAACTCGGCCGACGTCGCACAGCAGCACCCACAGCAGGATGCCGGTACCGAGGCATCCCGCGGCGAGCACCAGTTCGAGGGCCACCCCCAGCGCGAAGCCACCGGCCGCGTAGGCGGCGACCGCGGTGACCGAGGTGACGTGAGTGAGCAGGTAGAGGGCGCCCGCGGTGCGGGCGTAGGTGCGAGGGCTTCTCGTCATGGCGTGCCGATCGTCGGAGGTATACGCCGTATACCGGCGTGACATCACCTTAGGTATACGCTGTATACGTGTCAACTCCCGGTGCGCGAGGACAGCTGGACCGCGCGCGCGTGCTCGATGCCGCCGTCGCTGTGGCAGACGACCTCGGTCTCGAGGGCACGAGCATGCGCCGGCTGGCCGACGCGCTCGGGGTCACCGCCATGGCCCTGTACAAGCACGTCGCGAATAGGGAACAGCTGATCGACGGGATGCTGGATCGCCTTGTGCTGAGCATCGAGGTACCTGCGCGCGGGCTGGGGTGGAAGGACGCGCTGCGCGCTCGCATCCTGTCGGCCCGGGCCGTGATGACGGCGCACCCGTGGGCGCAGGCGGCGATCGAGACGCGGACGCACGCGAGCCCGACGGTTCTGGCTTACATGGACTCCCTGATGGCGATCATGTTCGAGGGAGGGCTGCCGCCCGACCTCGTGCACCATGCGATGCACGCGCTCAGTACTCGGATGTGGGGAATCACGCGCGACGTGCTGCCCACGCCTTCCGTTCCGGACGACCCCGCCGAGCGCGCGCGAGCGATGTCGGAGTTCGCCTCCTCCTACCCGGCCATCGTCCGGATGGCGACCACCGCTCCGCATGCGGGGGAGGCCTGCGACGAGGACGCCGAGTTCGCCTTTGCGCTCGACATCCTGCTCGACGGTTTCGAGCGGTTGCACGTGGCGGGGTGGAGGTCCGGCGGCTGAAGGGGCGTGCTCGCCATCCACACCGAGGGCGATCGCCTTGTGGCGCTCGGTGGTGAGGACATCGGAGTCGGCGGCGAACCCGGCGCACAACCTGCGAGGATTCGTCTATCCCTGCCCAGCCCGGAAGGACGATCGATGACCTCTCTGACCCTTATCTCCCGCATCCGCCGTGTCGGAGGCCTCTCCGTGGCCGCCGGCTCAGTGCTCCTCGCCGGCGGCGCCGGGGCATGGTTCGCCGTGACCAAGCAGTTGCGCGACGAGAAGATCACCGTGCCCGGGAACGCCCCCGTGCTGGCGGGCAGACGCGTGCAGGGTCCGGCGACGGCCTACGCGGAGGCGCTCGTCATCAAGGCCAACGCGGAGCGGGGCGCGGGCGGGCGCACCTTCTCCGACATCAGCAACGCGCTGCGGGACGTGGAAGCGGGGAGCGACGAGGAACGCGAATTGCGGAAGCAGAGCGGTGCGCTGTCGACGGCGGCGTCGCTGCGCACCTCGCTGATGACGTCGGTACTGGCCTACGGGGTGAGTGCCCTCGTCGCGGGCCTCGGCGCCTTCTTCCTGACCGTCGGCGCGCAGCTGCGCCGAGCTGACCGGGGCTGAGAGCCCCGCTCCGGCCGATACCGACATGCCAGGATGGTGCCATGACCGTGCATTTCCTCACCGGTGCCGGGTCGGGTATCGGCGCCGCGCTCGCGACGCGTCTGCAGGCCCGCGGCGACGACCTCATCCTCCTCGCGCGCAGCACGGAACGCGCCGCTGAACTCGAGCAACGGTTCCCCGGGGCGAAGACCGTCGTCGCCGACCTCGCGGCGCCGTCGGACCTGGCGGCGGCGCTCGGCTCCCAGGAGCTCCCCGCCCGGCTGGACTCCGTCATCCATGTCGCCGGCGTGGTCGACCTCGGTCCCGTCGCCGAGATGCCGGTCGCGCTGTGGACGTCACAGCTGAACGTGAACCTCGTCGGACCCGCGGAGCTGACCCGACTGCTCCTCCCGGCGGTGCGGGCCGCGAAGGGGCAGATCCTGTTCGTCAACTCCGGAGCGGGCCTGCGTGCAGCTGCGGACTGGGCCGCATACGCGGCATCCAAGCACGGGCTCAAGGCGCTCGCCGATTCGCTGCGCGCCGAGGAAGCCGCGCACGGTGTGCGGGTGTCGTCCGTCTTCCCCGGCCGCACGGCGACGGCGATGCAAGAGCGGGTTCACGAGCAGGAGGGCGCCTCGTACGATCCCGCCGCCTTCATCGATCCGGAGTCGGTGGTCACCAGCATGCTCACGGTGCTCGACCTGCCCCGCGACGCGCAGATCCCGGAGCTGACGATCCGCGCAGGCGTCTGACGCGCTACCCGTTCCGCGCGTCCACGGGATGATCGCCGTTCCGTCGCGCCTATCGTGGACAGCCGATGCCGTTCACCCTCGCCGCTCCCGCCCACAGCGAACTGCTCATCAAGAAGAGCAGGTTCCTCGGATGCGTCGAGCCTGTCGCCGGCCGTGAGGAGGCCGTCGCGCGGGTCGCGGCGCTGAGGGCGCAGCATCCGGATGCCCGCCACGTCTGCTGGGCGCTGATGGCCGGTGGTCACTCGGCAGCGAACGACGACGGCGAGCCGAGCGGCACCGCCGGCCGCCCGATGCTCGACGTACTCCGGCATCAGGAGCTCGAGGGCGTGCTCGCGACGGTCGTCCGCTACTTCGGTGGGGCGAAACTCGGCGCGGGCGGGCTGGTCCGCGCGTACACGGATGCGGTGGCGCAGGCCCTCCTCGGAGCCGAGCGGGTGCCGCTGATCCGCACACAGACCCTGCGCGTGCGCGTGCCCTATGCGTTCGAGGGGATGCTCCGCCGCGAACTCGACGCGTGCGGCGCGGTGCTGGAGGATGTGCGTCACAGGGCGGACGTCGAGATCACGCTCGAGGTTCCGGTGGACCGCGCCGAGGACCTCGTCGCCCGCATAGACGACGTGTCTCAGGGGCGTGCAGTGTGGATGAGCGCCGCCTGAGCACCGCGCCCGGCCCGATGCAATCGGACCCGAACTGTCGGGTGCATCCGCCGGGCGGCGACGAATCTTGATCGGGAAGGGAGCCACCGTGATCGAGATCCTCAACCGTCTGGTCGACGAGGTGGAGGCGCATCTGAACGATGAGCTCGACCTCGACGCGTTGGCGCGGGAGCTGGGAACGACCGTCTATCACGCGCGGCGGATGTTCGCCTCTCTCGCCGGGATGCCGGTGTCGGAGTACGTGCGCCGGCGACGGATGACCGTCGCCGCGGCCGATGTGATCGGCGCGGAGGATCTCCTGACGATCGCCGTGCGCTACGGATACGGGTCGACGGAGGCGTTCGGTCGCGCGTTCCGCGCGGTGCACGGCGTGAGCCACGGTGACGTCCGCCGTGACGGCGGCCCCCTCTGCAGCCAACCGCAACTCAGGTTCCGCCTGACCGTCGAAGGGAATACCCCCATGGACACCCACATCCTCGAACGCCCCGCTTTCCGGCTCGTCGGCCACGCCGCGCGCGTGACGCTCCAACACCAGGGCGTCAACGCGGCCATCCAAGAGCACATCGCGGCCCTGCCGGCCGCGGAGCACGAGCGGCTCAAGCTGTTGAGCGCGACCGAACCCGCCGGTCTGCTGCAGGTGAGCGCAGAGGTCGACCCGGGCTACGAGGACGGCAGCGAGCTGACCTATCTGCACGGCGTCGCCGTCGAGACGGGGACCCCCGTCCCCGATGACCTCGACGTCATCGACGTGGATGCGGGGGAGTGGGCCGTCTTCCGGACCTCCGGAGAGCATCCCGCGGCGCTGCAGGCGGCGTGGGCCGCAACGGCCACCGAGTGGTTCCCGTCGAACCCGTGGCGGTTGCGACCGGGGCCCTCCATCGTCGCCGTGCTCGATCGGGCGCCCGATTTCCGCACCGCCACGTGCGATCTGTGGCTGCCGGTCGAGCACGCCTGAGGCGCTCGGTCCGGTCCATGGCGGGCTTCAGACGAAGAAGCGGCTCGCGCGCGTCGTGCCGCCCGCGTCCGTCCACTCCACCAGGAGCGCGGCGACGGCCGGACCGGCCACCAGGTCGCGGACGGTGAAGCCGAACTCTGCGCCCGGCTCGACCCTCGCGGGCAATTCGGCGGAGACGGTCAGCGTCTTCCCGCCGGAGGGCACGGAGAGGCGGTCGACCTGGATCGTCTCCCCTCCGAGATTGCGGAGGACGCCTCGCCCGCCCGCGACCGTCAGCTCCAGGCGCGGGTCATGGTCGTGAGCGTCATCGGCGGGACTGCGCGCGGGGCCTGGCGACACGGTGGGTCTCCCGTCGGACGCGAGCGGCGCACCGGCCCGCGGCAGTTCGATCGTCGAGGAGGCCGCGCCGGCCACCTCCCGCAGACCCCCGCGCGTCCGGATATCTCGGACGAACGCGGCCACGGCGACCGCGCTGGCGGCGATCGAGCCCAGGGCGCCGAGGTAGGCGGGAAAGGTCGTGCTCCAGAAGTCCGGCCAGGTCATGAGGGCAGGCTAGTGGTGGCGGCGGCTCGCCCACCATCCGGGAGAATGGATGCATGACAGCCCCAACGCCCTCCCAGACGTTCGAGCCCGACGGCCGCGCCATCCCCTTCGTCGATGAGGGCGAGGGCCCGGCGGTGGTGCTCCTCCCCGGGCGTGGACTGAACATCTCCTACCTCGGCACCCTCGCGCATGTCCTGGTCGAGGAGGGCTTCCGGATGATCCGGATCGGCGTCCGTCGACCGACGGATGCCGACGCCTCCCTCACGCTGCACGACCTGGGGCAGGACGTCATCGACGTGCTGGACCACCTGGGCCTCGCCTCCGCATGGATCGGCGGACACGCCTTCGGGGGCGCCGTCGCGCGCACGGTGGCGCTGGATCACCCCGACCGTACGGAGGGCATCCTGCTGCTCGGCGTCGAGGGCGTCGAGCCGGTAGCCGACGAGGTCGCGCAGGCGCTGCAGGCCGCGTTCTCGGATGCAGCCGACTCGGACGCGCTCGACGCCATGCGAGTGCTGGCCGGAGCCACGGTGGACCCGCAGTGGGCGTGGAACATCTTCTCGCGCGCCCGCGACCTTTTGGCCGAGCCGGTGCAGAGCGCCGCGCTCGCGGCCACTCCGGCAGAGGAGTGGACGGCGCTCGCCCCGAGTCTTCCCGTCCTGATTCTCCAGGGCACGGAGGACCGCGTGAATGTGCCGGGGAACGGCGACCAGCTGCAGGCATCCGCGGCGGACCGGGCGAGCGCCGCGCGCATCGAGGGTGGCGGTTACCTGTTCGTCGTCACGCACCCGGGCGACATCGGCATGCAGATCGAGGACTACCTGGCCTGGGACTGACCCGATCGGCTCGGGTTCGACGCCGGCCCTGACCCCGAGCGTGGGGTGCCGGATTCGCGGGGGTGCCGGACGCGTATGCGCCCGGCACCCCCGCGGGTCAGCGGGACGCCTGCACGATCAGATCGGTGACGACGTCCGGGCGGCTGACCATCACCGCGTGGGAGGCATCGACTTCGCTGACCTCTGCGGTGGTGCGCCCCACCATCATCCGCTGCAGGTCGGGGTTGATCGACTGGTCCTGGAGGGTGATGAGCGCCCACGTCGGCACGGCGGCGAAAGCCTCGCGGACGGTGGGCTCGGAGACGGCCTTGACGTTCGCGGGGCGCTGCGCCACGGCCATCACCGCGGCGGTGGCCTCGTCGACGTCGCCGGCGAACGCCGCGCGGAAGCCCGACGCATCGATGAGCACCTCGTAACCGGCGGGTACCTCCGTGGTCACCAACGGCAGCGGGGGAGTGGACTGGGCGGCGAGCTGACCGACCGTCTCACCGGCGCTCGGGATGAACGCTGCGATGTACACCAGTGCTTTGATGTCGAACGCCGCCGCGTCGACGTTGGTGATCACGGCGCCGCCGTAGGAGTGCCCCACGAGGACGATGGGCCCCTCGACCGACTTCAGGTAGCTCGTCAGGTAGGCCGTGTCGCTGTCCACGCCCTGGAGCGGGTTCGCGATGGCGCGGACGGGGAACCCGGCGGCGGTCAGGCGCTCGATGACGCCGGACCAGCTCGTGGAGTCCGCCCAGGCGCCGTGCACCAGGACGACGGTGGGGTTGGCGGACGGGCTGCCGGTCGTGTCGGTATCGGTCATCGAGGTGAGGTGGGGGGTGAGGGTGCGCATGGTGCGTCCTTTCTGAGACAGAGCGGGACCTTCCCGCGTGGTAGACGAACTAGTAACTCTACCGAACGACACAGTACATTCCGCGTGGGATCCGCGCAACCGACGTGAGAGTCGGCACACGCGCACCCGATGTCGAACGGGGTTTCGGGAATGCCGCCATCGGAGTAAGGATGGAGAGACGACCCGAAGGAACACGACATGACCATGACCCCCACGAAGACCCACCTCTCCACTCGCGCGAAGGCGGGGCTGGCTCTGCTCGGCGTCGTGCAGGTGGCGTTCGCGTTCCTGGCCTTCTGGGACCTCGCGTTCCGAGACGCCGACGATGTGCGTGGGCCCAAGCCGGCGTGGATTCCCGCGATCCTCGTCAACTGGTTCGGCCCGGCCGCCTACTTCGTCTTCGGGATCCGGCACCGCCCCTGAGCGGAGGGGGGCGTTCCGCGCCGGTTTGACCGCACACCGCGCTCGCCCGGCGGCCCCCTCCCGCGTCCTGCCGCCGCCCGTCGGATGACAGGATCGAGGGATGACCGCAACACTCGTCGCCTCGGGGCTGGCCGGCGGATACGGCCACCGCACGCTGTTCGACTCGCTCGACCTGACGGTCGCCCCGGGTGACGTCATCGGCGTCGTCGGGGCGAACGGTGCGGGAAAGTCCACGCTCCTCCGACTGCTGGCAGGCGTCGACGAACCGCAGGCCGGCACGGTGACGCTTGCTCCGTCGGACGCCTTCGTGGGTTGGCTTCCGCAGGAGCACGAGCGCATCGTGGGCGAGACCGTCGCGGACTACATCGCACGGCGTACGGGATGCGCGGAGGCGACGACCGACATGGATGCTGCCGCCGCGGCCCTCGCCGATCCGTCGCTGTCACCTGCGGGCGCGGACCCCGCCGACGCGTACTCGGCAGCTCTCGACCGGTGGCTGGCCAGCGGCGCGGCGGACCTCGATGAGCGCCTGCCGGTGGTGCTCGCCGAGCTGGGTCTCGATCTGGGCGGCAGACCGGAGCAGGCCCTGATGACGTCCCTGTCGGGCGGGCAGGCCGCCCGGGTGGGGCTGGCTGCGCTCCTGCTCTCCCGATTCGACATCGCGCTGCTGGACGAACCCACCAACGACCTCGACCTCGACGGGCTCGAGCGGCTGGAAGCCTTCGTGCGGGGCCTCCGCGGCGGCGTGGTCCTCGTCAGCCATGACCGCGAGTTCCTCGCCCGGTGCGTGACCCGCGTGCTGGAACTGGACCTGGCGCAGGGCGCCAACCGGGTCTTCGGCGGCGGCTACGACGCCTACCTGGAGGAGCGGGCGACCGTGCGGCGTCACGCGCGGGAGAAATACGACGAGTTCGCCGACAAGAAGGCCGATCTCGTCGCCCGGGCCCGCACCCAGCGGGAGTGGTCGAGCCAGGGCGTGCGCAACGCGATGAAGAAAGCGCCGGACAACGACAAGAACAGGCGTAAGGCGTCGATGGAGTCGAGCGAGAAGCAGGCTCAGAAGGTGCGCCAGATGGAGAGCCGGATCGCCCGGCTCGACGAAGTGGATGAGCCGCGCAAGGAGTGGCAGCTCGAGTTCACCATCGGCGCTGCCCCGCGCTCCAGCGCGGTGGTCTCGACGCTCAGTGGCGCGGTCATCCGGCAGGGCGACTTCACGCTCGGTCCGGTGTCGACGCAGGTCAACGCCGGCGAACGCATCGGCATCACCGGACCCAACGGCGCCGGCAAGTCGACGCTCCTTCGCACGCTGCTCGGCAGACAGACCCCGGACGAAGGAACCGCGAGCCTGGGTGCCACCGTGCGCATCGGCGAGATCGACCAGGCGCGCTCCCAGCTGGCCGGACCCCAGGCGCTCGCCGTGGCGTTCGAAGACCTCGTCCCCGACCTGAATTCCGGGGAGGTTCGCACGTTGCTCGCCAAGTTCGGCCTCAAGGCAGACCATGTCAATCGGGCCGTCGATGAGCTGTCGCCCGGAGAGCGCACGCGTGCCGGGCTGGCACTCCTGCAGGCGCGCGGCGTCAACCTCCTGGTCCTGGACGAGCCGACGAACCACCTCGATCTCGCGGCCATCGAGCAGCTCGAGCAAGCGCTCGAAGCGTTCGAAGGCACCCTTCTCCTGGTCACGCACGACCGGCGGATGCTCGCGAACGTGCGGACCGACCGGCACTGGCGGGTCGGGGACGGTCAGGTCACCGAGCTCTAGGGCACGGGATGCGGCGGCCCGCCTGCCGCGCTCAGACGGGTCTATCCGACGGCGGGGAAACGACGAGCCGGCCCCGCAGGAACGGGAGCACCGGCGCCCGGTACCGCAGGGACGGCGCGTCGTGCGGTTCGAGTTCGATCCTCGCCTGACCGAAGCGCCACAGGCGGTTGAACAGGAACACGGTGAGCTCGACGGTCTTGTCCGTCGGGACCTGCCACGTGCCCAGGCCCCACTGCACAGGCTGGCCGCGTCCACTGATCACCACCGTCGGCTTCACGCCGGCGTAAAGCGCGAACCAGGGCTTGGTCAACGTCAGCTCGATGCGGCGGGTCGCCGTGTCATCGGTGCTCACTCGGACGTCGAGGTGGCGGCTGCGGGCACGAGCATGGGGCTCCTTCGGGTGGGCGGATGCATCCGTCGGAGCATCCCGCCCGCCCAGGTTATGCCACGCGGGTTCCGCCCTCGGAAGCCCTCGGCAACAGGCGACCCGCGCCGCCGTGCCGGCCCTGTCACCGAGTCAGGTCCGGGTGCACAATGTGGGGCATGAGCCAGGCTCCGCCGCCCGAGCGCACGCCGACCGAACCGGATGCCGTGCTCAACCGCCGCGCGCAGATCATCGCGACGGAGCACTGGGGACTTCTGGCGGCGCGCAGCACGGCTCAGAGTGAGGTGCTCACCCGCATCACGATCTTCCTGACCCTTGTCTCTGCCGGGCTCGTGGTCATCGGCCTGCTCGCGCAGGCGCCCGCGTTCGCCGATGCGTTCGCCATCGCAATGCTCGCCATCCTCGGATTCCTCTGCCTGATCGGGTTCATGACCGTCGTGCGGGTGATGAACGTCGCGGAAGAGGACATGATGTACGTCGTCGCCATGAACCGTCTGCGCGGCGCGTACGTGGAGCTGGACCCGAAGGTGGCGGATTACTTCCTCGGTGCGACTGCCGACGATCAGGAAGGGATGAAGCAGACCTACTCCTTCCTGCGACCTCGGAGCGTCAGCGTGCTCATCGGCAGTTCGTCGATGCTCCTTTTCGTCGTCGACGGCTTCGTGTTCGGACTGTTCGCGGGGGCCGCGGTCACGGTCGGCGGAGGGTCGGCGGCCGGCGCGATCACCGCGGGCATCGTCACCGGGCTGGCCCTGGTCGGCGCACTGGTGTGGTACTCGGGAATCGGGTACGTGACCGCGTGGCGGACGTACATCCCGCGCCGGCCCACGGCGGGGCGGCGGTCCTACTGGCGCAGTGCTGAGCCAGAACCGAGCCGCGGGCGGAGGCGCTGAGCCGTCCTTTTCGCCCGGTGGTCGAAACCGACCGTCACATGGACGCGTCGGTTTCGATGTCTTCCGCGAGGTCGTCGATCGCCTCCGGGCGGAGGCTGACGCCGGCCTGGTCGAGCCGGTCCTCCAGCACGTGGGTCACGTCGTCCTCGACGTGCCCATGCCGGATGTCGTCTCGTACCTCCTCGGCGATCTGCTCGACCACCTCGGTTTCGTCCACCTCTGCCGGCTCGGGGGAATTCACATCGGATGTCATGACTCGATGCTCGCCCATGGGGCGCTCGCGGCGGTCCCCCCTTGACGCCGCAGGCGGCGTGGCGGAGGGTGCCCCGAAGAGCGCGGGTCAGCGGCCCTGACGTTTCTTGTACGGCTTGGGCTCACCCTTCACGACGGGGGCGCGACCTTTGCCTTTCGAGGCCTTGGCCTTTCCGCCCGCCGGAACGACCGGCTTCTCGGCCGGCGGGGGCGCCGCCGCGATCCGTTCCTTCGCTTCATCGAGCAAGAGGGTTCCGGCTTTCGTCAGGCGCGTGCCGGCGTTGTCGCGGGTGAAGAGGGGATGCCCGATCTCGGCTTCGAGTTTCTCGATGGACGAGTAGAGAGCGGCGAGCGGGATGCCGAGGGCCTCCGCCGCGCGCGGAAAGTGCAGCTCTTCGGCCACGGCGACGAACCGTTTGAGCTGGGCGAGTTTCACGGGGGCCTTTCGTTGTCTTGATGCAGAGTGCCGCGGGGCGAGCAGCCGCGCCCGGGGGATCGGTCCGGGACCCTGGTGCGACGCAGGCAACAGGGTTGCCTGATGTCGTACGCATCGAGCGTAACCGGACGCATCCCCGCGACCGGACGTCGCCGACCGATCGGCCAGCAGTGAGGAGTGCCCTGAGTCCGGCGTGGCCGGTGCGCTGCATCCGGACACGGACTTACGCTCCGTCGGGATCGGTGGCACCGTGATCCCATGGAGACGATCGAGTGGTGGGACCGGCTCGAGCCGGACGCGAAGCGGTGGCTGGTGGGGCACAACGGTGAAGCCGTGCCCGCGGATCTCCTCCAGAAGATCGTGTCAGCCGGGGGTGTCCTCTCTTCAGATGCCTGGTGGATCGGCGAAGAGGGGCCCGATGGCTTCTTCCTGTCGGATGAGGCCACCGATTGGATCGAGGCCACCGCCAACGGGGAATCCCTCCCGGGCCCGGAGAAGACGACCGCCACCTGACCGGGACCGGACTGCTCCCGGAAACCGCGCGGGTCTACTGATCCTCGCGCGAGGTCACGGAGGACTTTCCTACTCGGACGACTGCTCGCTCGTCTCGGCGCGCTTCTCGCCCCGCTTGCGCCCGTAGCGGGCCGCCAGGAAGAGCACCGACCCTACCGCTACGTATCCGGCGGTGGCGAGCCACACCACGCCCGTCTGCTGGGTCAGCAGCACAATGCTGGCGACGATGGCCAGGATCGGCACGATTTTCGGCACGCTGAAGTGGGAGTGCTCGACCTTGTCCTTCTTCAGTACCAGCACGCTCACGTTGGCGGAGAGGAAGACCAGCAGCAGCAAGAGCACCGTCGTCTCGGCGAGGGTCGCGACATCCCCGATCGCGCTCAGACCGATGGTCGCTCCGGCCACCACGAGGATCGACACCCACGGGGTGCGGCGCTTGGGCAGCACACGCGCGAACGCGTGCGGGAGCAGGTTCGCCTCGGCGAGCCCGTAGCCGACACGGCTGGCCATGACCATGAAGAGCAGGGCGCCGTTGGCGATGGCGACCAGGGCGATGAGCCCGAACAGCCAGGGCGGAATACCGAGGCCGCTGGCGTTGACGACGTCCAGGAGCGGCCCGGTGGACTCCGCGAGGTCGGCCGGCGGCAGGACGATGACCGCGCCCACGGCGATGCACAGGTAGACGACGGCGGCGGTGATGATCGCGCCGAAGAGGGCCCGCGGGTACGCCTTGGAAGGGTTCTTCACCTCTTCGGCCATGTTCGCTGCGGCCTCGAAGCCGAGGAAGGAGAAGAACGCGACGATGGATGCGGCGAACGCGCCCGCCAGAGGGTGAACGTCGGGAGCGAACTCGAAGATGCGCTCGGGCTGGCCGTTGCCGCTGGTGAAGACGATGGCGGCGACCACGATGACGATCACAAGGCCGGTCACCTCGATGACCGAAGCGACGAGATTGGCGGCCAGGGATTCGCGGACGCCGCGCAGGTTGATCAGCGTCAGCAGGATGATGAACACCATGGCGGCGGGAACCTGCGGCACATCGATGAGGGCCCCGAGGTAGTCACCGGCGAAGGCATTCGCAAGGGCCGCGGCGGTGGTGATACCCGAGGCCATCATGAGGAACCCCACGAGGAACGACAGGTACGGGATGTTGAAGGCCCGGTCGGCGTAACGGGCGGCGCCGCCCGCGTGCGGGTACTTCGTGATGAGTTCCGCGTACGTTCCGGCCGTGAGCAGGGCAACGACCAGGGCGATGAGCAGCGGCAACCAGATGACTCCGCCCACGTCGGACGCCATCGTGCCGACGAGGGTGTAGATGCCGGCCCCGAGCGTGTCGCCGACGATGAACGCGAAGAGCAGCGGTGTGCCGATCGCGCGCTTCAGGCCGTGCTTGGCCTCGGGCGCGGTGTCTGTGGTGTCCTTGGTCACCGCACCACTTCAGTGTGTCGCGTGCCGCGAGCGCAACCCCTGCCGTGGTCGACCCCTCTGGCCTTATCCTGTCCGACCGTCTCCCACCCCTCGCGCGTGCGTGTAGCCTCAGGCCTACAGGGTCATCGCGACTCTCGAAGGAGCGAGACCTCATGGGTGAGAAGTCCACGCGTAAAGAAGGCGGCAAGACCGCACCGGCGAAGACGCTGAAGGAAAAGCGCGTCGCCAAGGCCGACAAGAGGGCGGCCAACAGCCGCGCTGCGGACAACGACGCGATCACGAACATCAAGAAGCGCTGAATCGGTCGCGCCGGGCGAGGCGGCGAGGCAGGCTACGCCGCTTCGCTTCTGGAGACAACGGGGTTCGGGCGGATGTGCACCCCGCGTACGTTCTCGACATGAGCGCACACGATCCCGACCGCCGCGATCCTGATCAGCCGGCCTACGGCGGCACCGCCCCGGAGACCGGTTCAGCGGACCGAGGCACGCTGCACCACGAGGTCTTGGAGCGCGAGAAGGACAGGTTCGGCGGCTTCAAGTTCGGCTCGGCGTTCTTCGGCTGGCTCACCGCCACCGGCACGGCCGTGATCCTGACGGCTCTGGTCGCCGCCATCGGCGCGGCCGTCGGCCTGAGCTCCGAGGCGGCGATGGAAGACGCGGCCGACGCCGTCACGGAGAACACCGGTGCCGTGACGGTGGTGAGCGCGATCGTCCTCGGCCTCGTGCTGCTGATCGCGTACTTCGCCGGCGGTTACGTCGCCGGGCGCATGGCGCGGTTCGATGGGGTCAAACAGGGGCTCGCCGTCTGGATCTGGGCCATCGTGATCGCCGTCGTCGTCGCCGTCATCACCGCGATCGCCGGAAGCCAGTGGGACATCCTCGGCAACCTCGACAGCTTCCCCCGCATCCCGGTGACCCCCGAGACGGCGACGACGACCGGCATCCTCACCGCCGTCGGGGCAGCGATCGTCACCCTGGTCGGCGCCATCCTCGGCGGAATGGCGGGCATGCGCTACCACCGCAAGGTCGACCGGGTCGGCCTGGGTCGCTAGCTGGCCGACCGACCCGCGTGACCGGCGGCGGCCGCACTACTGTGACGGTATGGCCGCCCCGACTCCCTATCTGCTCTTCGGCGGCAATGCCGCGGACGCGCTGCGCTTCTATCAGTCCACATTCGGGGGCGAGCTCACCCTGAACACCTTCGCGGAGTTCGATCGGACGGACGGGCCGGGCGACGCGATCGCGCATGGGGTGCTCACCGGGCCGGTCGACCTGTCCGGCGCGGATGCGGCCGGCGATGAGCGCCCCTTGGCCGTCCAGGGGCTGATGCTGTCGCTGCTGGGCGCCGCTCCTCCTGACGTGCTCCATCGATGGTTCGACGCTCTCGCGGCGGGGGGACGGGTGATCGACCCGCTTCAGCGGCGTCCGTGGGGAGCGACGGACGGCAGCGTCTGCGACCGCTTCGGCGTTTCCTGGCTGATCGGCTACGAGGACTGACCGGAAAACGAGCACCGGTCGACTTTACGAAGCCCCATCGCGCTCAGGCGGATGCGATCTGGGCGCGCTGCTCCACCAGCGGGCAGCTGAACACGTCGCGCTCGCCGAGCCCGACGCGGTTGATGTAGCGGACGACGATCGCGTACGAAGCGAACAGCCCCGTCTGGGTGTACGGCACTCCGCGTTCGCGGCAATACGCGGCGATGATGGGGGCGGCCTTGCGCAGGTGCGGGCGGGGCATGGAGGGGAACAGGTGGTGCTCGATCTGGTAGTTCAGCCCTCCGAGGAAGACGTCGAGGATGCGGTTGCCGCGCACGTTGCGGCTCATCATCACCTGCCGGCGCAGGAAGTCGAACGTCACATCGCGCGGCACCACCGGCATCCCCTTGTGGTTCGGCGCAAAAGCGATGCCCATGTAGACGCCGAAGAGCCCGAGCTGCACGGCCAGGAAGACGAAGGCGATCCCGGGGGAGAGGACCAGGAAGACGAGGATCGTGAAGCCGACGACGCGGACGGTCAGGAAGGTGATCTCGATCCACCGGCGGTCCAGGCGCTCGCGGGTGGCGACGCGCCGCACGCCCGATGCGTGGAGGGAGACGCCTTCCAGCAGCAGGATGGGGAAGAAGAACAACCCCTGATGTGCCCGCAACCATCCGACCACGCGGTTACGGGGTGCATTCGAGGCCTCGGCGGTCACCACGATGACGGGCAGCTCGATGTCGGGATCCGATCCCAGCTTGTTGGGGTTCGCGTGGTGGCGGGTGTGCTTGTGCTGCCACCATCCGTAGCTCATCCCGACCAGGAGGTCGCCGAGGATGAGACAGATCCAGTCGTTCCACTTGCCGGAGACGAAGATCTGGCGGTGCGCCGCATCGTGGCCGAGAAAGGCGATCTGCGTGAACACCACGGCCAGAGCGGCGGCCGTGAACAGTTGCCACCAGGTGTCGCCGATCATGACGAACGCGACAAGGGTCGCCGCCAGCACGAGGGGCAGGGCGATGAGCTTCGCCCAGTAGTAGCCGTAACGGCGGCGCATCAACCCGCTCTCACGGATCATCTGGGCCAGCGGAGTGAAGTCGCTCGGGCCCCGGGCGGGTCGATCTGCGCGCGGCACGGTCGAGCGGAAGGTGGGGGTCACGACGCGGACGCTACGCTCCCGGGTCAGGCGGCTCGCGGGGTCGCGGCCCCGCGAGCACTGTGCTACGTGAGCTCCGCGCGGTGCTACACGAGGTGCATCAGCGCCGATCCGAAGATGAGGACGGCTGCGGCCAGAATGGCCAGGCCCGCGACCGCGACAACGGCGATCACTACGACGTTACCGGCGATCGCGAGGAGTCCGGCGGCGGCGGGGGACAGGTCGCGGCGGGGGACCGGGATGGATGCAGTGGCCATGCGCACGACGCTACGCAGGCCCGGAGGGCGAGTCGTCGGCCAGAAGTCTCGTCCGCATCCGACTGCAGGAGGACATCGCGGCGCGGACGCGGCCGTAGAGTGTACGCTTCACGGAATCCGGAGGTCCAGGGATAGAATTGGATTAGCAGGCGGAATTCAGGGTTGTTAGCCTGATCCGCGGCTCACTCGGAGCGCCGCGCACCCCCGCCTGGCGTTCACCCGACATTGGAGAGAAACATGCTCTGGACTATCCTCGGCCTCATCGTCATCGGCTTGATCGCCGGCTTCATCGCTCGCGCTGTCATCCCCGGCAAGCAGAGCATGGGGATTGTCATGACGATCGTGCTCGGAATCATCGGCTCTTTCGTCGGTGGATTCCTGGGCTTCCTCATCTTCGGCAGCGACCCGGCCGCAGGCTTCCTGCAGGCCTCGGGCATCATCGGCTCGATCCTCGGCGCGATCATCGTGCTCGGCATCTACGTCGCGGTCAGCCGTCGTCGGGGCGCCAGCACCCGCTGACAGACCGACACGACCACCCGGAGCCCGATCGTCGTCAGACGGTCGGGCTCCGGCGTGTCCGGGGGAGCGGCCACGTCCGCTCCCGGCATGGGAAAATTCGTCGGTGGCCGATCTCGAGATGGCGCGCATCCCCGGCGGACGCGTGCAACTGCACGACGCGCGGCGGCGCACCCGACGCACCGCCGATCTGGAGCCTTTCGAGATCGGGGTTTTTCCCGTCACGCAGGAGCAACTGGCTGAGGTGATCGGCGAGCCGGCGCCGCATCCGCGCCGCCCGGCGGTGGAAGTGAGCTGGCTTCGCGCCATCCGCTTCTGCAATGCCGCTTCCGAGTGGGAGGGCCTCGACCCGGCGTACTCCTTCGACGGCGAGCAGGTCGCGTGGCACGCGGACGCCGACGGATACCGCTTGCCCACCGAGGCGGAGTGGGAGTTCGCCTGCCGCGCCGGCTCCACCACCGCACAGTACGGCCCGCTCGCCGAGGTCGCCTGGACGGCCGCGGACGGCACGACGACTCCCCAGGATGTGGGGCTGAAGCTGCCCAACCTGAACGGCCTCTTCGACATGCTCGGGAACGTGTGGGAGTGGTGCTGGGATTTCCTCGACCCTGCCCGCTATGACGACTATCGCGTGTTCCGCGGCGGGGGATACGCCGACGATGCCTGGAGCGTCCGGGCCGGAACACGACGCGGGGGACCGCCGCGCGCCACGCACGACGACCTCGGTTTCCGGGTGGCCCGGGGCGGCTTCTACACGGTGGATGAAGCGCAGGGATGGTCTGCGCGAGCCGATCGCGAGCGCGCCGAGGCCGACGGTCCGCTCCCGCCCGGCTGGACCCCGCAGCGCTGAAGCCGGCGTCGGCGACCGTTCAGTGTGCCGCGAGCGCGGCGAGGGTGTCGCCATCCACCCGCTGGGTGGTCCACTCCTGCTGAGGGGTCGCGCCCAGCGCGCGGTAGAACGCCACCGCCGGGGCATTCCAATCCAGCACGGTCCACTCCAGGCGCGAGTAGCCGCGCTCGACGCAGACGGCGGCGAGGGAGCTGAGCAGCGCCTTGCCGTACCCGCGGCCCCGCTGGTCGCTGTCGACGTAGAGGTCCTCCAGCCAGATCCCGTGCCGGCCGGTCCAGGTGGAGTAGGTGAGGAACCACACCGCAATACCCACGATGTCGCCGCTGCGTTCGACGACGTGCGCGAAGACGCGGGGCTCAGACCCGAAGAGCGCGTCGCGCAACGCCCCGACGGTGTTCTGCACCGCATCGGGCTCGCGCTCGTACACCGCCAGCGCGACGATGCACGCGAGGATCCCCGCCTCGTCGCCCGGGGCTGCCGGGCGCAGGACCGCTCCGTCGTTCAGGCGTCGGGGGTTCATGTCGTCAGCCTATCGAGCACCGGCACGCTGCCCGCGCCGGCCCGGGATGACGCAGTGCCGCTCGGGAATGCGAACGATCCGCGCCCCCTGCTGGCGGGGCGGCGGGCGGACTCCCTACGATCGGAGCATCGCCGCGGGGAGGGAGGAAGACGTGCCTGAGTCCCCTGAGGTCGACGCGCTCACCGGGTTCCTCCGAGGCGAGCTCATCGGGGCATCGATCGGTGACACCGACGTCGCGGAGTTCCGCGCGCTGAAGACCCCCGCGAGGCCGCTCGATGCACTGACCGGCCACACGGTCGAGGACGTGCGGCGATTCGGCAAGCATGTCGCGGTGTACACGGACGGCCCCGACCTGGTCATCAGTTTCGGTCGAGCGGGCTGGGCCACATGGCGCGCGGAAGGCGACCAGGAACCGCCCGCCGAGGACGCGCCACCCGTGATCGTGACGATCGCCTTCCCGGGCCGGGGCGTCCTGGCGCTGACGGATGCCGGTGACTGGCTCTCGCTCGGCGTATCCATCGTGGATGATCCCGCCGTCCTGCCGGCAATCGCCAAACTCGGCCCCGACCCCACGGACGACGGGTGGTCCCCCGGCGACCTCGACCGTGCACTGGGGAGGCGGCGAAAACAGCTCAAGGCGCTGCTGCAGGAGCAGGAGTCGCTGGCCGGGATCGGCAACGCCTATTCCGACGAGATTCTCCATGTCGCCCGGCTTTCGCCCGTCGTCCATGCCGCGGACCTGACTCCCGAAGAACGCAGCCGCCTGTACGCGGCCATCCGATCGGTTCTCGGTGAGGCGTTCGCCTCTCGACGCGGAGTGCCGCTCGATCGGCAGAAGGCCGAGAAGGTCGCGGCGATGCGCGTGCATGGGCGCACCGGCGAAACCTGTCCGGTCTGCGGGGGGACGGTCGTGGATCTTCCCGGGAGCAAAGGTGGGGCGCAGTACTGCCCCACCTGCCAGACCGGGGGTGTGGTGCTGCCGGGCTGACGGGGATCAGCCGGCGAGCGCGCGGTGGACCGATGCCACCGCGCTCGAGCCCTCCCCGACCGCCGCTGCCACACGTTTCATGGATCCGCGCCGCACGTCACCCGCGGCGAACACTCCCGGAATCGAGGTCTCGAAGGGGAGGGGCTCGCGACCGAGGCGCTGCCACAGCCCGTCGAGCCGGTCGGGGGGAATGTCCGTGCCGGTGCGGAGGAAGCCGTCGGTGTCACGGTCGAGGTCCGAGAGCCAGCCGGTCGCGGGGTCGGCGCCGATGAAGCAGAACAGGCCACGCGCATCCACATCGCCGACCGCGTCGATCCGCACCCGCTGGAGCGAGCCGTCGCCCTCCAGCGCGGTCACGTTGGCGCCCGTGAGCACCTCGACAGACGAATCTTCATGGAGCCGGTCGATCAGATAGGCCGACATGCGGCTCCCCAGGTCGTTGCCGCGGACCACCAGCCGCACGGGCGATCCGTGCGAAGAGAGGTACAGCGCCGCCTGCCCGGCCGAGTTGGCTCCACCGACGACGACCACGGGCGAGTCGACGACGTGGCGCAGCTCGAACTGCGTCGCGGCGTAGTAGATGCCGGCGCCCTCGAAATCTGCCCACCGGTCCAGCGGCAGCCGTCGGTACGAGGCGCCGGAGGTCACAATGGCGGTCCGGGTGTGGATGATGCGACCGTCGGAGAGGGTGACCTCCAGGCCGCTGTCCGTCGAGCGCAGCTGCGCGGCCTCGCACGGGGCGTAGACCCGCACCCCGAACTTCAACGCCTGGAGCGAAGCCTGCCCGATGAGGTCTCCGCCGCTCACCCCGAAGGGGAACCCGAGGAAGTTCTCGATGCGCGATGTCGCCGCGGCCTGGCCGCCGGGCGCCACCGCATCCAGCAGAACCGTGCTCAGCCCTTCGGACGCCCCGTAGATCGCCGCGGCGAGACCGGCGGGGCCGCCGCCGACGACGACCAGGTCGACGACCTCGTCGGCGTCGCCCTGGTAACTGAGCCCCAGCCGCTCGGCGACGATACCCGGCGTGGCGCGCAGGATCGGCTCGCCCTGGATGAAGGCGATCGGGAGGTCCTCCGGTGCCACGTCGTGGTGTTCCAAGACGTACGGGTCATCGGGCTGCACCTCGTGGGAGCTGTGCACCAGATCCAAGCGCTCGGCGAACCGGCGCAGGGACTGGAAGTCCTTGGACGAGGCAGGCCCGACCAATTTCAGAGTGAGCGCGGCCGGTCCCTTGCGCAGCGACTCCCGGCGCAGCCACAGCGTCCGGAGGAGCAGATCGCACAGCTCGTCGTCTTCGCTCATGATCTTGCGGAGGGAAGCGCGCGTCACGCGGTGGATGCGTCCGGGGCGGGTCACTCGCGCCGAGAGGAATGCGCCCTGTCCGTTGAGCAGCCCCAGCTCGCCGGCGAAGGTACGCGGGGTCATCGTCGTGATGACCGTCTCCTCGAGCCACCACAGCGAGTCGCGGACCACCTGCACTTCGGCGGTGTCGACGAGGATGAGGTCGTACTCGCGGTCCCCGGAGCGGAAGAGGTAGTCGCCCACCTCGACATCTTCGGCCGTGCTGAAGGGCAGAATCCGTTCCCACTGGTCATCGGTCAGCGGTGTCGAGATCGCCCGTTGCTGCGCCTGTTCGAAGGCTTCTGTGGTTCCCACGGGCAAAAGGGTATGCCCTGATGCGCCTACCAGGGGCGGGAATGGGTCAGGGAGTCTGGCCGGAGTGTTCGCCCTCGGCGATCTCCTCGACGAGCTTGTCGTTGAAGGCGGGGAGGTCGTCAGGCGTGCGGCTGGAGACGAGACCCGCGTCCACGACGACTTCCTCGTCCACCCAGGTCGCTCCGGCGTTGCGAAGATCCGTCTGGAGACTCGGGTAACTGGTGAGCGTGCGATCGCGCACGAGGTCGGCCTCTGTGAGGATCCACGCGCCGTGGCAGATGACGCCGACCGGCTTGTGCTGCGCGAAGAAGTCGCGCGCGAATGCGACCGAGGCGGAATCCATCCGGAGGTGGTCGGCGTTCACGACGCCTCCCGGGAGGACGAGCGCGTCGAACTCTCCCGCATCCGCGCCCTCGGCGGGAAGGTCGACAGCCTGCTCGTGCCCGTTCTTGCCGCTGACGCTTCCCTCCGCGGGGGAGACGAGGACCGCCGCGGCACCGGCGGTGGTCACGGCCTCCCAGGGGCTCGTCAGCTCACTGTCTTCGAACCCGTCGGTCAGCAGGAAGGCGACGCGCTTGCCGTTCAGATCGGTCATGATGCACTCCTCACATGTCGGTGCTCCCACGCTAGAAAGCACCGAGGGAGCACGCCCGGGGGTTGCGAGGGCTCCCAGACCGCGCTACCTCGGGGAGGATCAGTGGGCGGCGATGTCCCCGGCCTGTGCCCGGACCTCGTCCGGCGTGTCCGCGGGCTTGCGAATGAGGAACGCGCCGACGATGGTCGGCAGCGACAGCAAGGCCGCGACGAGGTAGGCCGTCTGGGTGCCATGAGCGTTCACGGTCGCGCCGGCGCCGGTCGCCGCGCTCGCCGAAGACATGATCGTGATGAGCAGGGCGATGCCGGCGGCGCCGGCCACCTGCTGCACCGTGCCCACGATCGCCGAGCCGTAGGAGTAGAACCTCGGCTCCAGCGACGCCAGCGATGCCGTGAACAGCGGCGTGAAGGACAGCGCCAAACCGAGGGACAGAACCGTCTGCACCGCGACGATGAACCAGATCGGGGTGGTGGCATCCACGGTCGTGTAGACCCACAGCATCCCGCTCGTGAGGAACGCGCCCGGGATCAGCAGCACGCGTGTGCCCCAGCGGTCGTAGACGCGGCCGATGAAGGGCCCGGCGAAGCCCATCGCCAGCGACCCCGGCAGAACGATGAGGCCGGTGTCGAGGGGCGACACGCCGCGGACGTCCTGGAGGTACAGGGGGAGCAAGGTGATGGCGCCGAAGAAGGCCATCGCCATGATGCCGAGCTGAGCGACCGACAGGGAGAAGTTCGCAGATCGGAAGACGCGGAGATCGAGCAGGGCCGAGTCCGAGCGCTGCTTCACCAGCTGCCGCCACACGAACAGGGCAAGACCGACCACGCCCACGGTGAGGGAGACCACGAAGGTCATCGTCGACATGGCGTCCGCCGCGGCGGCATCCGGACCCGTGTGGCCGCCTCCGCCGATCTGGCTGAGGCCGAACACGACGCCGCCGAAACCCAACGCCGAGAGGATGACGGAGAGGACGTCGATGGGCGCGTCCTTGCGGGTCTCGCCGAGGTTGGTGATCCACCGGGCGCCGACGAACAGGGCGACCAGGGCGATCGGAAGGACGATCCCGAAGGTCCAGTGCCAGCCGAGCGAGTCGAGAATGAGCCCCGACATCGTCGGACCGATCGCGGGGGCGAGCGCCATGACGATGCTGACGCGCCCCATCATCCGACCGCGCTGGTGCGGCGGGACGATGGTCATGAGCGTGGTCATGAGGAGCGGCATCATGATCGCCGTGCCGGATGCCTGGATCACGCGGGCGATGACCAGCACCGTGAACCCGGGGGACAGGAATGCCACGAGCGTCCCGAGCGAGAAGAGCGTCATCGCGGCGATGAACACCTGCCGAGTCGTGAACTTCTGGAGCAGGAAACCGGTGATCGGGATGACCACCGCCATGGTGAGCATGAACGCGGTCGTGAGCCACTGCGCGGCAACCGCGGTGATGTCGAGGTCGACGATGAGGCGCGGGATCGCGACGCCCATCGTGGTCTCGTTGAGGATGGCGACGAACGCGGCGATGAGCAGGAGCCAGATGACGCGGCTCTGCTGCGGGGTGATCTCCGTCGCGGATGCGGGACGACGGATGCTGTCGGTTTGGGCGGCGGCCACGGGTGCTCCTCGATGCTCGGGGGATGCCAGGTCGCCACTTCGGCCAGTGGCAAGCTGAGACCGCAACGGTCGGGTCCGGCGGCGTATTCCCGATTCGGGTGAAATACGCGACCGCACCTGCGCAAGCCCCGCTTCTACCCTAGTCCGCGGCATCCCTGTGCCGACGTAGGCTGGCCCGCATGAGCATGGGCGGCCGGGGCATGGGCGGCGGAGGGCCGTTCCGTGGCGTCGACGCCGAAGCCCAGCGCCGGCAGAACGCGCAGGCGCCGCGCGTGCGCAATCTCGGGCACCGCGTCATCGAACTGTTCCGTCCCTACCGAGGACGGATCCTGGTCACCGCGGTGCTCGTGGTCGTGGCGGCGGCGGTGGCGGTCATCCCGCCCCTCCTGGTCCAGCGGATCTTCGATGACGCACTGTTCCCCCTCAGCGGCGGGTCACCTGACCTTCCGCTGCTTCTGCGGCTGGTGCTCATCATGATCGGGCTGTTCCTGCTCTCCGCCGTCCTCGGCGTGGTGCAGACCTGGTTGACGTCCACGGTGGGCAATCAGGTCACCGGCGATCTTCGGGTGCGGCTGTTCGACCACCTGCAGGCGATGGAGCTGGGCTTTTTCACGCGTACGAAGACCGGGGTCATCCAGTCCCGACTGCAGAACGACGTGGGCGGGGTCGCGGGCGTCCTGACGAACACCGTCACCAGCATCCTGGGCAACGCCGTGACGGTCGTCGCGTCGCTCGTCGCGATGATCCTCATCGACTGGCGGCTGACGATCATCGCCGTGGTGATCATGCCGGTGCTGATCCTCGTGCAGCGGCGCGTCGGCCAGGTTCGCGCGCGCATCGCCGGAGAGACGCAGGAGTCGCTGAGCGAGCTCACCTCGATCACCCAGGAGACGCTGAGCGTCTCGGGCATCCTCCTGTCGAAGTCGTTCAACCGGCAGCGCACCGAGTCGGAGCGGTTCGCGGCGGAGAACGTCAACCAGGTGCGTCTCCAGGTGCGTCGTGCGATGAGCGGGCAGGGCTTCTTCGCCGTCGTGCAGGTCATCATGTCGAGCGTTCCGGCTCTCATCTACCTCGTCGCGGGTTATCTCGTCACCGGCGGGTTCGACACCATCACGGCCGGCACGATCGTCGCCTTCACCACGGTGCAGGCGCGATTGCTGATGCCGCTCATGGGCCTCATGCGCGTCGCGCTGGACCTGCAGACCTCCGCGGCGCTGTTCGCGCGCATCTTCGAGTACGTCGACCTCGTTCCGGCGATCCAGCAGGCGCCCGACGCCATCCCGGTGGCGGAGGCTCCCGGCCCGCTCGGGCGGATCGAGTTCCGCGACGTGGTCTTCCGGTATCCGGACGCGTCGGCGCAGAGCCGCGCCACGCTCGACGGTGTGTCGTTCGTCGCCGAGCCCGGCTCCCACGTCGCGTTCGTGGGGCCGTCGGGCGCGGGGAAGACGACGATCCTCTACCTCACACCGCGCCTGTACGAGGCATCGGAGGGAGCAGTCCTCTTCGCCGGTGCCGACGTGCGGCAGCTGCAGCAGGCATCCATCATCGACGAGATCGGGATCGTCTCGCAGGAGACGTACCTCTTCCACGCGACCATCCGGGAGAACCTCCGCTACGCCAAGCCGGATGCGACGGACGGCGAGCTGGAGCAGGCGTGCCGAGCGGCGAACATCCACCACGTGATCGCCGGCTTCGAGCGCGGTTACGACACCATCGTGGGGGAGCGCGGCTACCGCCTGTCCGGTGGGGAGAAGCAGCGCATCGCCATCGCGCGGGTGCTCCTGAAAGACCCTCCCGTGCTGCTCCTGGACGAGGCGACGAGCGCGCTGGACACCGTGTCGGAGCGGATCGTCCAGGAGGCGCTGGATGCGGCGGCCCGCGGTCGTACGACGCTCTCGATCGCGCACCGGCTGTCGACGGTCATCGGTGCCGACGTCATCCACGTCGTGGACGCGGGACGCATCGTCGAATCCGGCACACACGCCGAGCTGCTGGCCCGCGAGGGTCTCTACGCGAGCCTGGCCGCCGAGCAACTCGCTGCCACCCGCATCCTCACCGAGGAAGCCGCCGCCGAGTCCTGAGCGGTCGAGGGTGGGCTACCACAGCAGGGCGGCGGACACCGGGGGCGTGTCGGCCGGCACGGCGGAAAGGCTGTGGATGTCGCGGACGAAGGCGCCGAGGGCCCTCCGGTACACGTCATCGGGGTGGGTGCGGGCGATCTCGACCAGCGGAGGAACGTCCATCGCCAGGATGAGGCGCACCCGGGACTGCACGGCCGCGTGCAGCCCGGCGTCCTCGAGCACCTCGATTCCGCCGCGCATCGCCTCGAGGTACTCCTGGAGCACGGGAAGGGTGCCACGGCCCTGCGTGATCGAGGTGCCGTCGGCGCGCTCGCGCCACTCCACGACGACATCGGGCACCACGTCGAAGGCGCGCGCTCGGGCGTACATGCGCTGCGCGACCACCTGGTCTTCGTACAGGCGGCCCTCGGGGAAGCGCAGGCCCGCGCGGTGCCAGAACTCGGTGCGGCTCACCTTCGACCACGCGACGATGTTGCCGGAGGCATCCGGGTGCTCCGCGAGGGTCGTGGCCGTCCGCGCCGGATGCGTTGCCGCAGCCACCCAGGGCTGCACGGTGCCCGCCGAGTACGCGCCGACCCCGTCGGGCCGGAGGCGCACGTAGGCGCCGACCGCGAAGTCGCTGCCGGAGGCGTCCAGCGCATCGATCAGCCGCGCGAGCGCGCCGGGGCGGAGCCGGTCGTCGGCGTCGAGGAAACCCAGCAGGGGCGTGTCGACCAGGTCCAGCCCCGTGTTGCGCGCGCCGGCGAGCCCGCGGCGACTCTCGTGTCGCACGAGGCGGAACCGGGTGTCGTCGGCGGCGGCTGCGGCGAACAGCTCGCCCGTCGCATCCGTCGAGGCGTCATCGATGAGGAGGGCGGTCCAATCGGGCCGGGTCTGGGCGCGGAGCGAGTCGAGCGCGTCCTGCGCGTACTCCTCGACATCGTGCCCGGGCACGATGACGGTGACGGCGCTCACGCGCCCGATCGTACCGCCGCGACCGAGGCCGCCAGCGCATCGGCGACCGGGAGCAGCGACTCCGACAGCGACCGCGGGAACGTGAAGCGCACGGCGGTCCGCGCCGTGTCGACATCGACGCCGAGCGCGACGAGCACGTGGGATGCCTCGTCGCTGCCGGCGGCGCACGCCGATCCGCTGGAGGACACCACGCCGCGGCGTTCCAACTCGAGCAGGATCGCCTCGCCGCTGGTTCCGGGGAAGACATAACTCGCCGTGCCGGGGAGCCGTGAGAGCGGATCGCCGGTGAGGCGCGCCTCGGGAAGGAGGACCGCCACTCGCGCGACGAACTCATCCCGCAGCGCCGCCGCCCGGGTGGCGGCTTCGTCCCGCTCCGCTTCGGCGAGCTCCAGTGCCCGGGCGAACCCCACGGCTCCCGCGACGTCCTCAGTGCCCGAGCGTCGCCCGCGCTCCTGCCCGCCGCCGTGCAGCAGCGGCTCGAGCGGGATCCGTCCGCGCACCGCGAGCACGCCCGTACCCTTCGGCGCACCGATCTTGTGCCCGGCGATCGAGAGGGCGTCGGCGCCGAGGCCGCGAAGGGGCAGCCACCCCGCGGCCTGCACGGCGTCGACGTGCAGGGGCACCCGTGCGGATGCGGCGATCGCGGCGAGGCCCGCGGCATCCTGCACCGTTCCGACCTCGTTGTTGGCGTATCCGACGCTGAGAAGCGCGGTGTCGTCGCGGAGCATCCCGCGCAGTGCCGCCAGGTCGACGCGTCCTCCGTGGTCGACGGGGGCGAGGTCGACGGCGAATCCGTGGACGCGGCGGAGGTAGTCCGCGGAAGCCAGGATCGACTCGTGCTCGATCGCGGTGGTGATCACGCGCCTCGCTCCGCGATCCAGGTGCGCCGCGATCGCGATGCCCTTCACCGCGAGGTTGTTCGCCTCGGTGCCGCCCGAGGTGAAGACGATGTCGCCGCGCCGCATCCCCAGGGCGGCGGCGACGCGCGTGCGGGCGTCGGCGAGGGCGGATGCGGCGGCCTCCCCGACGGTGTGCACGCTGGAGGGGTTGCCGAACTCACGCGTGAGGTAGGGCATCATCGCCTCGAGCACCTCCGGACGCACCGGCGTCGTGGCGGCCGAGTCGAGGTACAGCATGCTCATCCCGCGTCGACGAAGACGTCCAGGCCGAGGTCGAGCGCTCGAGCGGAGTGGGTGAGCGCCCCCACGGAGATGACGTCGACGCCCGTCTCGGCGATCGCGCGGACGGTGGAGAGATCGACGCCGCCGGATGCCTCCACGATCGCCCGGCCGCCCACCTGCGCGACGCCGGTCCGGAGATCGGCGAGCGAGAAGTTATCGAGCATGATCGTGCCGATGCCGGCCGCGAGGACGGCTTCCACCTGGTCCAGCCGGTCGACCTCGACCTCCACGTGGGTGGTGTGCGGCAGCTGGGCGATCGCCCCCTGCAGTGCGGCGGTGACGGAAACGCCCTTCCGGGCGAGGACGGCGAGGTGGTTGTCCTTCACCATGACGGCGTCCGAGAGCGAGTATCGGTGGTTGTGACCGCCGCCCATCCGCACGGCGTGACGCTCGAAGGCCCGGAGGCCCGGGGTGGTCTTGCGGGTGTCCGCGATGCGCGCGCCGGTGTGAGCAACCTCGGCGACGTACTGGGCGGTGAGCGTGGTGATCCCTGCCATCCGCTGCACGAAATTCAGCCCGACGCGTTCGGCGGTGAGGACGCCGCGGGCAGGACCGGAGACGAGGCCGAGCGTCGAGCCGGCGTCGAAGTACTCGCCGTCCTGGACGAGGAGATCGACGCGGATGCGGGGGTCGGTCAGCGTGCACGCGGTCGTGAAGACGTCCCCGCCGCTGAAGACGCCCGGCTCGCGCGCGATGAGTTCGGCGCGTGCGACCGCCGTGTCCACGATGAGGTTCGCGCTCGTGACGTCGCCCCACGGCGCGTCCTCCTCGAGCGCGGCGGCGACGGTGCGTTCGATCATCGTGCGTGTCAGCATGCGGCACCTGCCCCTGCGAGTTCGTTCCGGACACCGGCGCGGTCATCCGCGCGGAAGTGGGCGCCGACCGATCCGCGGCGCGCGCGGGCTGCCGCGATCAGGTGCTCGGCCACGAGAAGGAGGTTGCGGTCTTCGAGCGCGTGCACGGTCCCCGCGTCGGACGGCAGAGCGGCACGCCATCCCGCCAGCACGGATGCCGCGTGCGCGAGCCCGACGCCGGTTCGGACGAGTCCGGCGTCGCCCCGCATGAGCCGCTGCAGGGCAGCCCGGGAGAGCGGCTCCTCCGGCGCGGCGAGATCAGGCGTTTTCGCGTACGCAGGACGTTCCGCGACAGAACCTCCTGTGTCCGCCGCATCTCCTGATGCAGGCACGGGCCAGCCCACGGATGCGGCGTCGGCGGCGAGCACGTCGCCCGCGCGCGCGCCGAACACCGCGCCTTCCAGCAGCGAGTTCGACGCGAGCCGGTTGGCGCCGTGCACGCCGGTGCGGGCGACCTCGCCGACCGCATACAGGCCCGGAACCGTCGTACGCCCGTGCAGGTCGGTCACGACGCCGCCCATGAGGTAGTGCGCGGCGGGGGTCACCGGAATGGGGGTCGTCGCCCAGTCCAGACCCCTCGCCCGCACCACGCGGCATCCCGTCTCGTGCGCGTGCAGCGCCGCGACGAGTCCGGCGATGCCGCTGCCGGCGACGATGACGTGCGGTGCCGTCGTCATGACGCGCCGTCCGACAGGCCCAGGGACGGCGAGGCGTCCGTCGCAGCGGCCGGAGGCTTGGCCGCCAGCATCCGCTCGAGGGCGACGGTCGCGGGCTCCGACACCGAGAACGGCACCGTGATGCGGTTGCGCACCTCGCCGCGGACGAGGGACTCCAGCACCCAAGCGAGGTAACCCGGATGGATGCGGTACATCGTCGAGCATGGGCACACGACCGGGTCGAGGCAGAAGATCTCGTGCTGAGGATGCTCCGCAGCCAGGCGCTGCACGAGGTTGACCTCGGTGCCGATCGCAAAGGTCGTGGGCTCGGTCGCCGCCGCGATGGCCTTGCGGATGTAGTCGGTCGAGCCGGCCTCGTCCGCCGCATCCACAACGTCCATCGGGCATTCGGGGTGCACGATCACGCGCACGCCGGGATGCTCGGCGCGGGCCTGGGTGATCTGGTCGACGCTGAAACGGCGGTGCACGGAGCAGAAGCCGTGCCACAGGATGACCCGGCTGTCCTCGAGCGCGGCCGCGTCGTTGCCGCCGAGGGGGCGGCGCGGATTCCACATCGGCATCTGCTCGAGCGGTACGCCCATGGCCTTCGCCGTGTTCCGTCCCAGGTGCTGGTCGGGGAAGAACAGCACGCGGCGGCCGCGCGCGAACGCCCACTCGAGAACCGTGCGGGCGTTGGACGACGTGCATACGATGCCGCCGTGGCGGCCGACGAATCCCTTGATCGCGGCCGAGGAGTTCATGTACGTCACCGGGACGATGGGCACGAGACCGTCGGGCCCGGGGGAGTCGAGGTCGCCGAGGATCTCCTCGAGCTGCTCCCAGCACTCCTCGACCTGGTCGATGTCGGCCATGTCGGCCATCGAGCAGCCGGCCGCGAGGTTCGGCAGGATGACGGCCTGGTCGGGCCGGGAGAGGAGGTCGGCGGTCTCGGCCATGAAGTGCACGCCGCAGAAGACGATGGCCTCCGCGTGCGGATGCGCCTGTGCGGCGTTCGCCAGCTGGAACGAGTCGCCCACGTAGTCGGCGTGCCGGATGACCTCTTCCCGCTGGTAGAAGTGGCCGAGGACCATCACGCGGTCGCCGAGGGTGGCCTTGGCGACGCGGATGCGGTGGTCCAGGTCGTCGGCGGACGCGTCGCGGTACTCCGCGGGAAGCTCGCCCTGACGCGGCGCTCCGGTCGGGATCACGTCGCCCATCGATGCGCCGGGGCCGTAGCCGGGCCGTACGTCGAAGGCCCAGGGGCCCGCGGCGAGGTCGGTGGTACACGTGGAGGCGGTCGAGGCGCCGGTGACGATCGCCTGGATCTCGTGATCGACCGACGGATCGAGCGGGCGGGGGGTCAGCCGCGTGGCGGGCATGTCGGGTCCGATCAGTTGCGGATCGTCAGAGTCCCGCGGTCGGCGAGCTCGACGTCCCGGTTGTAGCGGTACAGGCGGGCGGGGCGGTGGCTCCCGGTGCGGAAGCGCTCGGTCGGGATGAGGGTGCCGGAGCTTTCCACCTGGCGGCGGAAGTTGGCCGGGTCGAGGCGCCGCTCGAGGATGGACTCGTTGACCTCGCGCAGCTCTGCCAGGGTGAACTCGGCGGGGAGGAGCCCGTGGGCGATGCGGCTGTAGCCCACCTTGTTGCGCAGGCGCCACAGGGCGT
The DNA here is from genome assembly GCF_058310455.1 of Microbacterium sp. Z10_103. NCBI lineage: Bacteria > Bacillati > Actinomycetota > Actinomycetes > Micrococcales > Microbacteriaceae > Microbacterium > Microbacterium sp. Z10_103. Next base: position 1,759,305 of record NZ_JBZEGK010000001.1, on the reverse strand, counting down.
ACTCGACGATGTCGTTGTGATCGAACGCGAGCCGCGGGAGGCTCGCCGCTTCGAACCACTCGACGTTCTCGGGCGCGTCGCCGGCCTCGGCGTGCGCGCCCACCTGTGCATCGACCTCGTCGGCACGAAGGAGCGCCCAGTACACGATCGACACCACACGCGTCGGCGAGCGGTCCACCGCCCCGAACGCGTACAGCTGCTCGAGGTAGCTGGGGGTGAGGCCCGTGGTCTCGGCGAGCGTGCGCGAGGCCGCTGCATCCAGGCTCTCCGCCGGGTCCAGCCATCCACCGGGAAGCGCCCACGCGCCGTCGTACGGTTCACGGGTGCGGCGCACGAGCGGGAGGACGAGTGCGGCGACGTCGTCTTCGGTCCGGCGCCGGAGGCTGAAGATCACAGTGGACACGGCGACGCGGGCGTCGGCGACGCCGGGACGGGATGCGCTGGTTTGTGTCATAGTGACCTTTACTCGGGGCGATCTTAGTGTCATCGTGACTCGAAGCGCAATCGCGTCCGCCCGCCTCGCCCCCGTTGGCCCGTCGACTCGCCAACAAACGTCGGGAATCCGCCCGATAAACGACGGAACGTGGCGACTCGACGGGGGAGGTTCCCAGGATTCCCGCCTAGCGTGATGGCGTGCTGCTCGTGGACGTCTTGCTGATCGTGCTGCTGGCGATCGCGGTCCTCATCGGCGTCCGGCGTGGCTTCCTCGCCAGCGTCGGGATGTTCCTCGGGCTCGCCGCCGGTGCCGTCGCCGCCTACTGGGTCATGCCGCTCGTCGGTGGGTGGGTTCCCGTCGCGGCGTGGCGCACGCTCGCAGTCGCCGCGAGCGGAATCTTCCTCCTTCTCCTGGGCGCGGCGGTGGGTTCTGCGATCGGCCGCTCGTTGCGCCGCGGGGTGGACCGCATCCGTCTGCGGATCCCCGAGCGGATCCTCGGCGGCGTCGTCAGCGGTCTGGCCGCCGTGCTGGCGATCTCCTTCGTGGGCGGCGCACTGATCTCGACGGGCACCCCCGTGGTCTCCAGCGCCCTGGCCTCCTCGAGGCTCCTGCAGACGATCGACGCGATGACCCCCGCGCCCGTGCAGGCGGCGCTCGCCCAGCTGCGCGGGTCGATGTTCGAAGAGGGCCTGCCGACCCTCGGTCGCCTGCTCGAACCCGCGGTGACGCCCAGCGCGCCCGATATCGCGCTGGATGACCCGGACCTGGCGCGTGCGGCGCAGTCGGTCGCGAAGATCACCGGAGTCGCGTACGCGTGCGGCATCACCGCGAGCGGCACCGGATTCGCCGTGGCGCCGCACCTGCTCGTCACGAACGCCCATGTAGTGGCCGGCGTCGAACAGCCCGTGGTGGAACTTCCCGGCGAGCCCGCGCGCGACGGGCGCGTGGTCTACTTCGACCCCGTCGACGATCTGGCGGTGGTCGCCGTCGACGATCTCGGCGCCGAGCCGCTGAGCATTTCTCCGGCGCTGCCCGTCGGCGCGGCCGCCGTCGTGCAGGGATACCCCCACGGAGGACCGTTCACATCGGGCCCCGCGCACGTCGTGTCGATCGGAACCGTCGCGGTGCCCGACATCTCCGACTCGTCCACCGCACTGCGCGAGATCTACGCCCTCGCCGCAACCGTGCAGCCGGGAAACTCCGGCGGGCCGGTTCTCACGCCCGACGGGCAGGTGGCGGGGGTGGTCTTCGCCCGCTCCGACGCCGGAGAGGAGGTCGGCTACGCGATGACCCCGACCGAACTGAATCCGGTGATCGCGCAACTCGGCACTTTCGAGGAAGCAGTGCCCTCGGGCTCCTGCCGGCGATGACCGCGCGCTAAGCTGGCCGCGCAGGGCGCCCTCGGGCGGCCGCCGGCTCCGGCCGACAACCGAATATCGGCCTCGACCCCCGCGGGAGAGCCCCGGCGCACGCTGCCGGGCACCGAAGGAGCAAGCCTCCCCGCCAATCTCTCAGGTCCGCGTACCGCGCGGGTTCGGCCACTCTGGAAAGCGATCGGGATGCACCGCCCCGGTCCGCCGACGGTGAAAGCCCCCGCATCCGATCGGATGCGCCGGCGAAACTCTCAGGCCGATGACAGAGGGGGAGTTCACAGACACCGTCCGGTGTCTGCCCGATCCGCGAACGGGAGAACTCATGCCAGACCCCCGCAGGACCGTGCTCCACGACCGACATGACGCCCTCGGTGCCTCCTTCACCGACTTCGGTGGATGGCTCATGCCCGTGCGCTACAGCTCCGACCTCGCCGAGCACCACGCGGTCCGCTCGGCCGCCGGCCTGTTCGACATCTCGCACATGGCCGAGGTCGACGTGCGCGGCACCGACGCCGCAGCCTTCCTGGACTACGCGCTGGCGGGCAGGATGTCGGCGCTCGCCGACGACCAGGCGAAGTACTCGCTCGTCCTCACCCCCTCCGGCGGCATCGTCGACGACGTGATCGTCTACCGTCACGGCGCCGAGCACTTCCTCGTCATCGCCAACGCCGGCAACCGGGATGCGGTGGCCCAGGCCTTCATCGAACGCGCCGCGGGGTTCGATGTCGCCGTCACCGACGAGACCGATCAGACCGCGCTGATCGCCGTGCAGGGTCCGCGGGCCGCGGAGATCCTCGCCGCCGTTCCGGGACTCACCGACCTCTCGCTCCCTCTCGCGGAGCAGAAGTACTACCGCATGGCGCACGCCGTCTTCACCGCGCCCGGGGCGGACCCCGTGACCGTGCACCTCGCCCGCACCGGTTACACCGGGGAAGACGGGTTCGAAGTCGTCGCCCCCGTCGAGGCGGCCGGCGCGCTGTGGGACGCGCTGCTCACCACCGGTGAGCCCTTCGGCCTGGTGCCTGCCGGTCTTGCCGCCCGCGACACGCTGCGCCTGGAGGCCGGGATGCCGCTGTACGGGCACGAGCTGACCCGCGACATCCTGCCGGCACAGGCCGGGCTCGGTCGGGTCGTCGCCGCCGACAAGGACGACTTCGTCGGCAAGGCAGGCCTGGAGGCCGCAGCATCCGCCGACGCCCGCGTGCTCGTCGGACTCGTCTCGGAGGGCCGCCGGGCCGGGCGGGCGGGATACGCCGTGTACGACGGTGACCGGCTCGTGGGCGAGATCACCAGCGGTGCGCTCAGCCCGACGCTGGGGCATCCCATCGCTCTCGCCTTCGTCGAGCCGGGCGTCAGCGCGACCGGCACCGACCTTCTTCTCGACGTGCGGGGGACCCGCATCCCCGCGACCGTGACCGCCCTGCCCTTTTACCGGAGGAAGAAATGACCGACCTGGACTCGCTCAAATACACCGCCGAACACGAGTGGATCGCCCTCGAGGGCGACGTGGCCACGGTCGGAATCACGGCCTTCGCCGCCGACCAGCTCGGCGATGTCGTGTTCGTCGACCTCCCCGCGCCCGAGGCGAGCGTGGCCGCCGGTGAAGTGTGCGGCGAGATCGAGTCCACCAAGTCGGTGGGCGAGTTGTACGCGCCGCTGGCGGGGGAGGTCGTCGCGGTCAACGACGCCGTGGTGGCCGACCCGTCGCTGGTCAATTCCGACCCGTACGGCGAGGGGTGGCTCGTGAGAATCCGAGTCGGATCGGTCGAGGAATCCGGGTTCCTCGATCGCGACGCGTACACGAAGCTGACGGGCGGCGACGACGCATGACCGCATCCGCCGCCCGCATTCCCGTCTTCGCCGATCGGCACATCGGGATCGATGCCGCAGCGCAGCGCCGCATGCTGGATGTCCTCGGCTACGACAGCGTCGACGACCTCGTGCGGACCGCCGTACCCGCCTCCATCCACACGGCCGACCGGCCCACCAGCGACATCCCGCCCGCCGCCACCGAGGCCGAAGCCCTCGCTGAGCTGCGCGTCCTGGCCTCACAGAACCGCACGGCGCGGCCCATGATCGGGCTGGGCTACTACGACACGTTCACGCCGTCGGTCATCGCGCGGAACGTGCTGGAGAACCCGTCCTGGTACACCGCCTACACGCCGTACCAGCCGGAGATCTCGCAGGGGCGCCTCGAAGCGCTCATCAACTTCCAGACGATGGTCAGCGACCTCACCGGGCTCGCGACGGCGAACGCGTCGATGCTGGACGAGTCCACCGCGGTGGTCGAGGGGATGCTGCTGGCCCGCCGCGCGGCGAAATCACGCTCGAACGTCTTCCTCGTCGATGCCGACGCGCTGCCGCAGACCAAGGCGCTCCTCCGGCACCGGGCCGAGGCGGTCGGGATCGAGCTGCGCGAGAGCGATCTGTCGGTTCACCCGGTGGACGAGGACGCGTTCGGCGCGCTCATCCAATACCCCGGCGCCTCCGGGCGGGTCTGGGATCCGGCGGCGGTCGTGGAGGCCGTCCACGGGCAGGGGGGACTGGTCGTCGTCGCCGCGGACCTCCTCGCCCTCACCCTGCTGCGTTCGCCGGGCACGTTCGGCGCCGACGTCGCGGTGGGGACGACCCAGCGCTTCGGCGTGCCCCTCGGGTTCGGCGGGCCGCACGCGGGATACATGGCCGTACGGGCCGGGCTCGAGCGGCAGCTGCCCGGACGACTGGTGGGGGTGTCGCAGGATGCGGCGGGGCATCCCGCCTATCGCCTGTCGCTGCAGACGCGGGAGCAGCACATCCGCCGCGAGAAGGCCACGTCGAACATCTGCACCGCGCAGGTGCTACTGGCCGTGATGGCGGCCATGTACGCCGTCTACCACGGGCCCGACGGGCTGAAGGCGATCGCGACCGGCGTCGCGCGCAAGGCCGAAGCGCTCGCCGAGACGCTCCGGGGCTACGACCTGACTCTCGCCGCGGACGCGTTCTTCGACACCATCCGCGTCTCGGTGCCCGGACGTGCGGAAGACGTCGTGCGCCGTGCGCGCGACCGCGGATACCAGCTGCTGTGGGTGGATGACGCGACGGTGGGCGTGTCGGTCGACGAGACCACCACGGCCGAGGATCTCGCGGCGGTCGCGGCGGCTTTCGGGTTGCCCGAAACGGACGACCGGAGCCTGGCATACGGCGAGGCCGAGCCCGTGCGCGCCGTGCCGTCGTCGCTTCGTCGCGCGGACGAATACCTGACGCATCCGGTGTTCTCCGCACACCGGAGCGAGACGGCGATGATGCGATACCTCAAGCTCCTCGCCGACCGCGATTACGCCTTGGACCGCGGGATGATCCCGCTCGGCTCGTGCACGATGAAGCTCAATGCCGCCACCGAGATGGCCGCCGTGTCGTGGCCCGAGTTCGCCCGCGTTCACCCGTTCGCCCCCGAAGACGACGTCCTCGGCTACCTCGCCATGATCGAGCAGCTCGAGCGGTGGCTGGCCGAGGTGACCGGTTACGACGCGGTGTCGCTGCAGCCCAACGCCGGCTCGCAGGGCGAACTCGCCGGGCTCCTCGCCATCCGCGGATACCACCGGGCGAACGGCGATCTCGACCGGGTGGTGTGCCTCATCCCGTCCTCCGCGCACGGCACCAACGCCGCATCCGCGGTGCTCGCCGGCATGCGCGTGGTCGTGGTGGCGTGCGACGAGGCGGGGAACGTCGACCTGGACGACCTGCGCGCGAAGATCGCCGCGCATGAGGAGCAGCTCGCGGCGCTCATGATCACGTACCCGTCGACCCACGGCGTGTACGAGCATGACGTCCTGGAGATCACGCAGGCCGTGCACGACGCCGGCGGGCAGGTGTATGTCGACGGAGCCAACCTCAACGCGCTGCTCGGATACGCGCGATTCGGTGAGCTCGGCGGCGACGTGTCGCACCTGAACCTGCACAAGACGTTCGCGATCCCGCACGGCGGGGGCGGCCCGGGTGTCGGGCCGGTCGCGGCGAAGGCGCACCTCGTGCCCCATCTTCCGTCGCATCCGTTCTCGCAGCGCGCCGATCATGCGGGCGGCGTCTTCGACGGCGGTCCGATCTCCGCCGCGCCGCACGGATCGGCCGGCATCCTGCCGATCTCCTGGGCCTATGTGCGGATGATGGGCACCGAGGGGCTTCGGGATGCCACCGCATCCGCTGTTCTCAGCGCGAACTACATCGCCGCGCGCCTGCGCGACCACTTCCCCGTGCTGTACGCGGGGGAGGGAGGCCTCGTCGCGCACGAGTGCATCCTCGATCTTCGTCCGTTGCGGGAGGAGACCGGGATCACCGTCGACGACGTGGCCAAGCGGCTGATCGACTACGGATTCCACTCGCCGACGATGTCGTTCCCGGTCGCCGGGACGCTCATGGTGGAGCCGACCGAGTCGGAAGACATCGGCGAGCTCGACCGATTCGTGGAGGCGATGATCGCCATCCACGCCGAGGCGCACGCCGTGGCGGAGGGGGCGTGGCCTGCCGAGGACAATCCGCTGACGAATGCTCCGCACACGGCCGAGTCGGTCGTGGCGGGCGAGTGGACGCACCCGTACTCGCGGGAGGTCGCGGTGTACCCCGTGCGCTCCCTCGTGCGGACGAAGTACTGGCCCCCGGTGCGGCGGATCGACCAGGCCTACGGCGATCGCAACCTCGTGTGCGCCTGCCCGCCGGTCGAGGCCTTCGCCTAGCCCCGCCTGTCCCCCCGGGCCCCGGCGGACCGCGAGACTGCATCTCCGCCACGAGACCGCGTGCGATGGATGCGGTCTCGTGGCGGTGGTGCGGTCTCACCGGGGGACGGCGAAGAGGGCTGCCCGCAGCGAGAAGAGCTCGTCCGTGCGCATCGGCGCGATGGGTTGTAGCCCGCCGACGATGAGGATGCGGCGCAGGGTCATCGGCTCTTGCAGCTCCGGCCAGCCCCACCGGGCCAGACTCGCGAGGTGACGTCGCAGCTCGTCCTCCCGCCGCTTCTCCTTCCACACGACCTCCGCGGGGTCGCCGTAGCGTCCGCCGTACTTCGCGCGCCCGTCCGTTTCGCCGCCGAGCCGCACGTGCCTCCACAGCATGTCGAGCGCGTACTCCCCGTGGGCCGTCGTGACCACGGCTTGCAGGTCGGGCGGCGGGAAGCCGAGCCACTCGATGACCGCACGGCTCACCGATTCCAGCGGGCTCTCCGCCCGCGCGTCGGCGCGGTGCAGCGCCCATCGGGCGCGGTGGCGGCCACGGCTGCTGGAGCGCGCCTCGTTGCGGGCGACGAGCTGCTCGACGCTGGCGGTCGGTTCGGCGCGCAGCACCGCGTCGGCCACGGCGAGGGCGAGGCCCGCATGCCGAGCGCGAGCCACATCCACGGCCACCTCGGTCGGTGCGGTCACGAGGATGCCGCCGATATCCACGATCTCCCGCGAGTCGGAGGTGGAGTGCGTGCGGATGCCCGCCGATTCGCGGGACGTGGCGGTCGAGCTGAGGAGATGGACGAACGGCGGCTCGCCGAAGACCGGCAGACCGAGCAGGGCGGCGGCCGACTCGAGGCAGAAGATCCCATCCGGGTGCGTCAGCGCCGCCGCGTGGACGCGCGCAAGATAGCGGTCCCACGGCGGCAGGGACCGCCACGGGTCGGCCGGCGCGTACACGCCCGGGCGGACGAGCACGAGCCGGCCGGCTGCGGCCTCGCGGTCGAGCCGCATACCTGGCCGGTCGCCGGCCCGCAGGAGCGGCACGGGGGCGGGAACGAGCCGCTGGGAGAGCGGAAGAACGGGGATCATGGCCCCAGCATCCGCCGCCGCGCCCGCCCCCCGCGGGGGGAATCGCATCCTGTGGATCGGTCTCGCGTCCGCCGCCCTGGGGAGGAGAGGTGGGCGCCAGCCGCGAAACTGCACCTCCGCCACGAGACCGCGTACGACGGCGGCTGTCTCGTGGCGGAGATGCAGTCTCGCGGCCCTGGGGCGGGTTAGGCGGGGGCGAAGACGGTGGGCCAGAGGGAGGCGGCGAGGGGATAACCGACGAAGGCGACGATGTCGATCAGGGTGTGCGCGATCACGAGCGGCATCACGCGGCCCCACCGGCGGTAGCACCAGCCGAACACCACGCCCATGAGGAAGTTCCCGAGGATCGCGCCGTAGCCCTGGTACGCGTGATAGGCGCCGCGCAGCGCGGCGGTGGCCAGGATGATGCCCCACCACGACCAGCCCAGGCGCCGCAGCCGATCGAAGAGGTACCCGAGGAGGATGACCTCCTCCGTCAGCCCGGCCCGCACCGCGGCGAGGACGAGCAGGGGAACCACCCACCACGCCGTATCCAGCGGGGATGCGACGACCGCGACGTTCAACCCGAGCATGCGCGCAACGGCATAAAGCCCGAGCCCCGGGATGCCGATGACCACGCCCACGAGCGCTGCGCGGCCGAGATCTCCGCCGAAGCGCCGGAAATCCAGTCCGATACGGCGGAGTGCGTTACCTCCCGGCTCCCAGAGCAGGTAAACGACCAGCGCGACGATGGCGAGCGAGAAGGCGATGTCGAGGAACCGGTAGAGCGCGTCCCACGCGGCCTCGGCGTCGCGCGCCGGGTTGAGCTGGGTCTGCTGCTGCCCCAGAGGGGTGGTTCGCAGCGAGGCGCGGACAAGGGAGAGCACCGCATACAGCGCGGACTGGCCGACGCTGACGGCGAGCACCAGCCCGACCTCCCAGCGCAGGCGAACGCGGGCATCGCGGTCCGCGGGATCGAGGGCTGCGGGGAAGCCCGACCCGACCACTGCGCTCGACACTCGCACCTTGTCAGATTGCCACACGCCGTTCCCCGCGAGTTAAGGGTATGTAACGTTTTCCACAGAGGTTTTGACCAACCCTCCACCCATCCCTACAGTTTCCCTATCCGCGCCCCCCGGATAGCTCTGTCTCCTGGGCGGGCGCATCACCCCTTGCACAGGAGGAATCAGTGAAAGCAACGCGCCTCTCGGCTGCGGTCGCTCTGACCGCGGTAGGAGCTCTGGCGATCTCGGGCTGTTCGGCTGCTGGTAGCAGCAACGACGACTCGGGCCTCGTCGAGGGCTCCTCGATCACCGCCGCGTGGAACCAGGCGTTCTACTCGATGAACGGCAACACGTCGTTCGGTAACGCCACGGCCAACAACAACATCAACTACCTGGTGTTGGACGGCTTCAACTACTACAACAACACCCCGGAGCTCGTGGAGAACACGTCCTTCGGCAGCTACGAGCTCGTCAGCGAAGACCCGCTGACCGTCACGTACACGATCAATGAGGACGTGAACTGGTCCGACGGCACGCCGGTCGACGCGGCTGACCTTCTGCTCAACTGGGCCGCCCTGTCCCGGGGGCTCGACACGCCCGAGTTCGACCCGGCGGAGTTCACCGACCCGGAGACGGGCGAGTTCACCGACGCGTTCCCGACCGACGTCGTGTACTTCGACTCCGGTGCGCAGCCGGGCTCGCGCTTCGGTCTGGTCAGCCAGACGCCGGAGGTCAGCGAAGACGGCCGCTCGATCACGATGACCTACGACGCCCCGTACGTCGACTGGGAGCTCGCCTTCACCGCGCCGCTTCCCGCGCACATCGTGGCGGAGAAGGCCCTCGGCATCGACGACGCCGAGGAAGCCAAGCAGGCCGTCCTCGACGCGATCGAGAACGAGGATGCCGAGGCCCTGGCTTCGATCTCCGCATTCTGGAACGCCGGCTTCAACTTCACCGAGATGCCGGAGGACACCGACCTGGTGACCGCCAGCGGCCCGTACATGATCAGCGACTTCGAAGCCGATCAGTTCGTGACGCTCACGGCCAACCCGGAGTACAACGGCGACAACGCGCCGAACGTCGAGGAGATCACCATCCGGTTCATCCCGGACCCGCTCGCCGCTGTCCAGGCGCTGGAGAACGGGGAGGTCGACGTGATCTCGCCGCAGGCGACCGCCGACCTGACGACCGCGCTCGAGGGCATCGACGGCATCACGGTGCAGACCGGCCTCGAAGGCACGTACGAGCACGTCGATCTGCAGTTCGACCAGGGCAAGAACCCGGAGAACATCTTCTCGAACCCGCAGGTGCGTGAGGCGTTCATGAAGACGATCCCGCGTCAGGAGATCCTCGACACCCTGATCAAGCCGATCATCGGTGACGACGCCACCCTCCGTGGCTCGCAGATCTTCGTCCCGGGCGCCGAGGGCTACGACGAGGCCGTCGCCGACAACGGGTCCGAAGCCTACGCCGAGGTCGACATCGAAGGCGCCACGCAGCTGCTGGCCTCCTCCGGTGTGACCGACACGTCGGTCTGCATCCTGTACGCGAGCAACAACCCGCGCCGCGTGAACGAGTTCGCGCTCATCCAGCAGTCGGCCAACTCCGCCGGCTTCAACGTGACGGACTGCGGTTCGACCGAGTGGGGTGGCCTCCTGGGCACGCCGGGCGCCTATGACGCCTCGCTGTTCGGCTGGCAGTCCACGAGCCTGGGCGTGACCGACTGGGTCGCCAACTTCGAGACCGGCGGCATCAACAACCTGAACTTCTACTCGAACCCCCGCATGGACGAGATCGGCGCGGAGATTTCGAGCGAGTTCGACGCGGACGCGCAGCAGGAGCTCATGATCGAGGCCGACCGGCTGCTGTGGGAGGACTTCTACGGAGTCACCATCTTCCAGTTCCCGAGCGTGACGGCGATCAGCGACCGCGTCGAGGGCATCGACCCCTCGATCCTGGCGCCGACCATCTTCTGGAACGCCTGGGACTGGAGCGTCGCAGACAGCGAGTGATCGCGAACACTGACAGCATCGGCTGAGCACCAACCAGGCCGAAACGTCAGCGGGGTGGGGGTCCGCAGGGGTCCCCACCCCGACCGCGTACACTTTCCCCGTCGAATACGCTGCCGCGGGAACAACCTGCGGCAGCGTATGACGCTGATCCGGACCGATAGGCAGGCAGCCACACCATGGCTTCATTCATCGTTCGGCGGCTGATCGCATCGATCTTCGTCCTGTTCGCCGCCACCTTCTTGATGTACATCCTCACGGCCTACTCGGGTGACCCCCTGCAGGACCTGAGGGAGAGCAACGCACCCAACAAAGAGCAGCTGATCGAGTCCCGCATCAAGCTGCTCAACCTCGACGTTCCCCCGCCCCTGCGGTACTTCCTGTGGCTCGGGGGACTGTTCCGCGGCGACCTGGGCGTCAGCGTCCAGAACCAACAGGTCAATGCCCTGCTGTCCAACGCGATCACGTCAACGCTGACGTTGGTCACGATCGCCACCGTCGTGGCCATCGTCCTGGGCATCATCGTCGGCATCATCTCGGCGCTCCGCCAGTACACCGGCTTCGACTACACGGTCACCCTGACCTCCTTCCTCTTCTTCTCCCTCCCGGTCTTCTGGGTGGCGGTGCTGCTCAAGCAGTACGGCGCCATCCAGATCAACAACTGGCTCGCAGAGCCCACGATCGCCGTACCGGCGATCATCCTCATCGCGCTCGTCGCGGGCCTGCTGTGGATGTCGGTCATCGGCGGCCGATGGAAGCGGCGCGTGATCGTCTTCGCTGTCTCGGCGGTCGCCACCGGGGGAGTCCTCGCCTACCTTTCCGCGACGCAGTGGTTCGCCCAGCCGAGCATCGGGATCGTGGTGTTCGCGATCCTCGCTCTCGGCATCGCCGTCGGTGTCACCGCCGTCACCACGGGTCTGCGTAACCGGCGCGCCCTGTACGCCTCACTCGCGACGGCCGCGATCGGCCTCGCGATGTACTTCCCGATGGTGAACTTCCTCCTCAACGGCATGACGCTGTGGCTGTTCCTGGGGTACGCGCTCCTGACCGTGGTCGTGTGCGGCGTCATCGGCTGGGCGCTCGGAGGAGCGGACCGTCCTCCGGTCATCCGCGCCGCGATCCTGTCGGGTGTGCTGATCGCGGGTCTCGTCGCGCTGGACAAGTTCATGTCCTACTGGGCCGCGTACTCGGCCTCGTCGCGCGTGCGCGGGCGCCCGATCGCCACGGTCGGTTCGCAGACGCCGAGCCTCGGCGGCAACTTCTGGGTGCAGGGCATCGACCTCTATACCCATCTCCTGCTGCCGACGATCGCCATCATCCTCATCTCCTTCGCCAGCTACACGCGGTACTCCCGCGCGAGCCTGCTGGAGGTGATGAACCAGGACTACATCCGCACCGCACGGTCGAAGGGCCTCACGCAGCGCACGGTGATCGTGCGGCACGCGTTCCGCAACGCGCTCATCCCGATCACGACGATCATCGCGTTCGACGTGGGTGCCATCGTGGGCGGCGCGGTCGTGACCGAGACCGTCTTCGGATGGACCGGCATGGGCCGGCTCTTCGTCGACGGGCTGGCGCACTCGGACCTGAATCCGGTGATGGCGTTCTTCGTCGTGACCGGTGCCCTTGCGGTGTTCTTCAACCTGGTCGCCGACCTTCTCTACGCGGCGCTCGACCCCCGGATCAAGGTGTCCTGATGACCACCACAACACCCCCCATCGACGACCGCGACGCGCAGGCCAAGGCCGAGATCTCCATCGAGCAGAAGGAGACCGAAGGCCTCAGCCAAGGGCAGATCGTCCGTCGGCGCTTCTTCCGTCACCGTGCCGCGGTGGCCGCGATCATCGTGCTGGCCTTCATCGTCCTGCTGTCGTTCACGTCGGTGGGCGTGAACCTGTGGGGCATTCGCATCCATGGATGGTGGCCCTACAGCTGGGATCAGATCCCCGGCCAGGAGAACGGCGGGCGGCCGACGCTCAGCATCATCCCCGAGTTCCTCGGGGGTCCCGGGATCCAGGTCGGCAACCACCCCTTCGGCCAGGATGAGGTCGGCCGCGACATCTTCGCGGTCGTCATGCGCGGCGCACAGCAGTCACTCATGGTGATGGTGCTCGCCGGTGTCGTTGCGACCGTCATCGGCGTCGTCATCGGAGCTCTCGCGGGCTACTACCGCCGCGGCGTGGACTCGGCCCTGATGCGCTTCACCGACGTCATCATCACCATCCCGCTGATCGTGATCGGCGCCGTGCTGGGCCACGCGTTCGGGAACCTCGGCGCCGCGGTTCTCGGCATCGTGATCGGCCTGTTCGCGTGGACGTCCATGGCGCGACTCGTGCGGGGCGAGTTCCTGTCGCTGCGCGAGCGGGAATTCGTGGATGCTGCGCGCGTGTCCGGCGCGCGCGACCGGCGCATCATCTTCCGGCACATCCTCCCCAACGCGGTGGGCGTCATCGTCGTGAACGCGACGCTGCTCATGGCCGGCGCGATCCTGCTCGAGTCGGCACTGAGCTACCTGGGCTTCGGCGTCGTGAACCCCGACACCTCGCTCGGGAAGATCGTCTCGGAGAACCAGGCGGCCTTCTCCACGCGGCCGTGGCTGTTCTGGTGGCCGGGCATCTTCATCATCGCGATCGCCCTGTGCGTCAACTTCATCGGCGACGGCCTGCGGGACGCGTTCGACCCGCGCCAGAAGAAGATGCCGAGCGAACGGGCGATGGCCCGCGCCGCTCGCGCGGCCGGTCCTGCCCCGGTGGCTCCGGCCGAAGATCACGTCGCGACCGTCACCGTCGGCGGTGAGGCGGTGTTCACCGGCGACGTGACGAACTACCACGACCCCCGGCCGGAAGAGCCGGGCGACGGGCGACGCGAACCCTTCGATCCGGAGCGGTGACGTGCCCCTGCTACAGAAGCAGACCCGCGGCGGTGGCGGCGGCGGATACCGCCAGGGCGGCGATCGTGCCCGTGTGCCACGTGACGCGCGCGGCATCGGGCTCGCGACCGGCCGCGAACATGCCGGCATCGCGGAGGTCTTCCCAATGCCGACGGATGACGTGCGCGAGGCCCCCGGAGGTCGTGGTCAGGGCGTCGCTCGGGCGGAGACTTCCTCGCAGCCCCCGCGCCGACTCGGTGACCCCGTCGAAGTCCGACCGCGCCAAGCCGAGTGCGCGGTGGCGACCGGGCGCGGGGCTCACCCACACCGGCACCTTTCCTTCGGCCGTGTGCAACGTCAGGGAGAACCGCGTCTCGACGCGCTCGATCGCCGGCCACGGCACGAAGAACGTGCGCAGCACGTTCACGACGGTGATCCCGTGCTCTTCGACCGAGAGCGAGGGGCGCCAGAACAGCGCCCACGCGGCCACGGCGATCAGCACCAGCGCCCAGCCATAGCGGAGCGCCGCCAGCGGGTCCTGCCACGCGATCGCCACGATCCCGCCCGCACATACGGCAATGGTGAGCGCGGCCAGCACGCGGGCGGGGACGGACCGGTAGGTCACCTGTTGGAACGACATGACTTCAAGCTTCTCAGGGATGGGAACACCTCACATGACTGACACCACCAACATCGACCCGACGATCGCTGCCGTGCACGCCGCGCTTCCCGAGACGATCCTCGAGGTCGACCGCCTGGGAGTGGACTTCTGGGTCGAGGGGCAGTTCTACCCCGCGGCAGTGGACATGAGCTACGTCGTCCGCCGCGGCGAGGTGCTCGCCATCGTCGGCGAGTCCGGGTCGGGCAAGAGCACCAGCTCGATGGCGCTGCTCGGCCTGCTCCCCGACAACGCACGTGTCACGGGATCCATCAAACTGCTCGGCCGGGAACTGCGCGGGGTCGAGGACGCGGTGATGCGGAGCCTTCGCGGCAACGAGATCGCCGCGATCTTCCAGGAGCCCATGACCGCGCTGAACCCCGTCTACACGGTGGGGTTCCAGATCAGCGAGGCGCTGCGCTCCCACGATCGGATGCTGCCGCCGTCGGACGCGAAGGAAAAGGCGATCGAGCTGCTCCGTCTGGTGGAGATGCCGAACCCCGAGCAGAGCTACAACAAGTACCCGCACCAGCTCTCCGGTGGTCAGCGTCAGCGTGCCATGATCGCGCAGTCCATCTCGTGCGACCCGCTGCTGCTGATCGCAGACGAGCCCACCACGGCTCTCGACGTCACGGTGCAGGCCGAGATCCTGGATCTGCTGCGGAACCTCCACAAGCGGCTGGACTCGGCGATCATCCTGATCACCCACGACATGGGGGTCGTGGCCGACCTCGCCGACCGCATCATGGTGATGAAGAACGGCATCGTGGTCGAGTCCGGCACGGTCGACGAGATCTTCCACGCCCCGCAGCATCCCTACACGCAGTCGCTGCTGGCCGCCGTCCCGCACCTCGGGCAGGGCGTCGCGGACGTCGATGACCTCGTCGCCGCGGTCGAGGGACACGGAACGGTGGCCGTCGACCGCTCGCCGCAGATCGCTGCCGGGCGCACCCCGGTGCTGAGCTTCCGCGACGTGGCCATCGAGTACCCCAAGCGCGGGCGCATCCCCGCCTTCCGCGCGGCGGAGGACATCACCCTCGACATCTACCCCGGCGAGATCATGGGTCTGGTCGGCGAATCGGGCTCGGGCAAGACCACGCTCGGCCGCGCCGCGATCGGACTGCTGCCCATCGCGGAGGGAACGCTCACCACGGTGGGCACCGACATCTCCCACGCCACCCAGAAGGACCTGTTCGCCATCCGGCGGCGCACCGGCATCGTCTTCCAGGACCCGGCGTCGTCGCTGAACCCCCGCATGCCCATCGGGCAGTCCATCGGGGAGCCGATCCTGCTGGCAGGAGAGGCCAAGGGCAAAGCTCTCGACAAGCGCGTGGAGGAGCTGCTCACGCAGGTCGAGCTGCCGGCGTCGTATCGCAACCGCTTCCCGCACGAGCTCTCCGGCGGTCAGCGCCAGCGTGTCGGTATCGCCCGGGCGCTCGCGCTCGCGCCGGAACTGCTCGTCGCCGACGAGCCGACCTCCGCGCTGGATGTCTCCGTCCAGGCGCGGTTCCTCGACCTGCTGCAGGAACTGCAGGAGCAGCTGCAGTTCGCGTGCCTCTTCGTCAGCCACGACCTCGCGGTCGTGGACATCCTCGCCCACCGCATCTCGGTCATGCACCGGGGTCGCATCGTCGAGCAGGGAACCCGCGAGCAGATCCTGCGGAGTCCCCGCGAGGCGTACACGCGCCGGCTCATCGCGGCGGTTCCGGTGCCCGATCCGGAGGAGCAGGCTGCTCGGCGGGCGGCGCGAAAGCTCGTGCTGAGCGACGGCGAAGCATCCTGAAATCCGGGTGCAGCCGCCGCACAGCCCTGCGCCGGTAGAATGAGGTCGCCCGATTCCGGGCGCACCCCGAAACTTTCAAGGACACCTTCATGGCGCATGCCCTCCGTTCCGATCTGCGCAACGTCGCGATCGTCGCGCACGTCGACCACGGCAAGACGACGCTCGTGGACGCCATGTTGCGCCAGACCGGCTCTTTCGGCTCTCACGAGCACATGGAGGAGCGCGCCATGGACTCCAACGACCTGGAGCGCGAAAAGGGCATCACAATCCTCGCCAAGAACACGGCGATCACCTACTCCGGCAAGCACAGCGAAACCCCGGTGACGATCAACGTCATCGACACCCCCGGTCACGCCGACTTCGGTGGCGAGGTCGAGCGCGGGCTGTCGATGGTCGACGGCGTCGTGCTGCTGGTGGATGCCTCGGAGGGTCCCCTCCCGCAAACCCGCTTCGTGCTGCGCAAGGCCCTGGAGGCCAAGCTTCCCGTCATCCTGCTGGTCAACAAGACCGACCGCCCCGACGCGCGCATCGCCGAGGTCGAGGCGGAAAGCCATGACCTGCTCCTCGGACTCGCCTCCGACCTGGTCGACGACGTGCCCGACCTCGATGTCGACGCTCTTCTCGACGTGCCCGTCGTATACGCGTCCGGCCGTGCCGGCGCGGCGTCGCGCAACCGTCCCGAAAACGGCAGCCTTCCCGACAACGACGACCTGGAGCCGTTGTTCGAGGCGATCCTCGAGCACGTTCCCGCACCCGCCTACGATGACGAGGCGCCGCTGCAGGCGTGGGTCACCAACCTCGACTCCAGCCCGTTCCTCGGCCGCCTCGCGCTCCTGCGCGTGTTCAACGGCACGTTGAAGAAGGGTCAGACCGTCGCGTGGGTCCGCGCGGACGGGACCGTCAGCAGCGCCCGCATCACCGAGCTGCTCAAGACCCGTGCCCTCGAGCGCTACCCCGCCGAGAGCGCCGGCCCGGGTGACATCGTCGCCATCGCCGGGTTCCCCGACATCACGATCGGTGAGACGATCGCCGACCCGGAAGATGTGCGCCCCCTGCCGCAGATCCACGTCGACGAGCCGGCCATCTCCATGACGGTGGGCACCAACACCTCGCCCCTGGCCGGCAAGGTCAAGGGGCACAAGCTCACGGCGCGTCTGGTCAAGGATCGCCTCGACCGCGAGCTGATCGGCAACGTCTCGCTCAAGGTCGTGGACATCGGTCGCCCGGATGCGTGGGAGGTGCAGGGCCGTGGTGAGCTCGCCCTCGCCATCCTCGTGGAGAACATGCGTCGCGAAGGGTTCGAACTGACCGTGGGCAAGCCCCAGGTGGTCACCAAGAAGATCGACGGCAAGACGTACGAGCCGTTCGAGCACCTGACCATCGACGCCCCCGAGGAGTACCTCGGCGCCATCACGCAGCTGCTCGCGACCCGCAAGGGGCGCATGGAGTCGATGACGAACCACGGCACGGGCTGGGTCCGGATGGAATTCGTCGTCCCCTCACGCGGCCTCATCGGCTTCCGCACGGAGTTCCTCACCACGACCCGCGGCACCGGTATCGCCAACGCCATCTCCCACGGCTACGAGCCCTGGGCGGGTCAGATCGTCACGCGTCAGAACGGGTCGATCGTCGCCGACCGCTCGGGGGTCGTCACTCCCTTCGCGATCATCGCGCTGCAGGAGCGCATGTCGTTCTTCGTGCAGCCGACCGAAGAGGTCTACGAGGGCATGGTCATCGGGGAGAACTCGCGCAACGACGACATGGACGTGAACATCACGAAGGAGAAGAAGCTGACGAACATGCGTCAGTCCACCTCCGACACGTTCGAGTCGATGACCCCGCCGCGCCAGCTGTCGCTGGAGGAGAGCCTGGAGTTCGCCCGCGAGGACGAGTGCGTCGAGGTCACTCCGGAGAAGGTGCGCATCCGCAAGGTCGTTCTCGACGCGACCGAGCGCGGCCGCAACGCGTCGCGCCTGAAGCGGCAGGACGCCAACGTCTGACCCCCCGCGTCGCCGGGGCGTGGGTAGGCTCGGGCGAGTGACTGCTCCGCCTCCGCTCGAACCGGCCGAGGAGCGGCGCCGGGCGATCCGGCAGGGAGTCGCGGTCTCCCTGGCCACCAGCGCGTACGGAGTGTCGTTCGGCGCCCTGGCCGTCGCATCCGGCCTCGACGTCTGGCAGACGTGCGTGCTGAGTCTGTTCATGTTCACCGGAGGATCGCAGTTCGCCTTCGTCGGCGTCGTCGGGGCAGGAGGGCTTGCCGCGGCACCGGCCGCGATCGCCTCCTCGGCGCTCCTGGGCGTCCGCAACGCGGCTTACGCCATGCGGATGTCACCGGTGATCGGCCGCGGGTTCTGGCGCCGGGCCGGCGCGACCCAGTTCACGATCGACGAATCGACCGCGGTCTCCCTCGCACAGACCGATGCTCGCGCGCGGACGCTCGGCTTCTGGGTGACCGGCGTCGGAATCTACATCGGGTGGAATCTGTCCACCCTGATCGGCGCTCTCCTGGGCGACGTGCTGGGCGATCCACGCCAATACGGGCTCGATGCCGCGGCGGCCGCGGCATTCCTGGCGCTCCTGTGGCCGCGTCTGCGCGGACGCCAGGCGATCGCGGTCGGGGTCGCCGCCGCGGTCATCGCCGCCGTCCTGACTCCGGCGCTCCTGCCGGGGCTTCCCGTGATCGTCGCGGCGGTGGTGGCGATCGTGGTCGGGTGGTTCAACTGGCTCGGTCGCTCCGAACAGCCCCCACCCGAGCCCCTCGACGCTCCCGAGCGGGGAGGGCTGCCGTGACGATGTGGACCGCGGTACTCCTGGCATCGGTGATCTGCGTCGCCCTCAAGGCCGTCGGCTACCTTCTGCCGGCCCGCTGGGTGGAGGCGCCGCGCCCCGCCCGCATCGCCGACCTCCTCACGGTGGCGCTCCTGGCCGCCCTCGTCGCCGTGCAGACCCTCGGAGCCGGGCAGGCCGTCGTGGTGGATGCCCGCATCCCCGCGGTGCTCGTCGCCGCGGGACTCCTCGCCCTCCGCGCCCCCTTCCTCCTCGTCGTCCTGGCCGCCGCCGTCACCGCCGCGCTCCTCCGCCTGTGGGGCTTGGCGGTCTGAGCGGGCCGCCTAGACTGTCGCGGTGACCTCTCCGGCCGGACTCCTCGCGGCGCGCGCCCTCACGTGGGTCGTGTCGCTGCTGATCGGGGCGGTGTACGGCACCGCCGCGACCGTGGGTCACGCGTTCACCCTCGGGGTGTTCCCGCTCGGGCTGGTGCTCGCGATCATCGGGACCGGTGCGCTGCTCGTCGGGTTCCGTGCCCTCACCGCCGACCGGTGGACGGCGCTGGCGGGCGGCCTCGGTGTCGTGCTCGTCACGTTCCTGTTCAGCAACGTCGGTCCGGGGGGCTCCGCGATCGTGGCGCCGACGTCGGATGCGACGGAGTGGATCCCGGTGGCGTGGACGATCGCGGTCCCCGTCCTCGTCGCTCTCGTCGTGGCATGGCCCGATCTCTCGGGCCTGCCGCGAACGGCCGTCTCCTCCGGTGAGCCCACGTAGACTCTTCTCGTGACGTATGTGATCGCCCTTCCGTGCGTGGATGTCAAGGACCGCGCGTGCATCGATGAGTGCCCCGTCGACTGCATCTACGAAGGCGAGCGCTCCCTGTACATCCACCCGGACGAATGCGTCGACTGCGGTGCGTGCGAACCGGTGTGCCCCGTCGAGGCGATCTATTACGAGGACGACCTGCCCGACGAGTGGCGCGACTACTACAAGGCGAACGTCGAGTTCTTCGACGACATCGGCTCGCCCGGGGGAGCCGCGAAGGTGGGGGTCATCCACAAGGATCACCCGGTCATCTCCGTTCTTCCGCCGCAGGGCGAGTGACCCGCGCCTGATGGGCGTCGCCGACCTCGCCGACTACCCGTGGGATGCCGTCGCCCCCTATGCGGAGAAGGCTCGGCGTCACCCCGGGGGAATCGTCGACCTCTCGGTCGGCTCGCCGGTCGATCCGACGCCCCCCGTGGTCGCGTCCGCCCTGTCCGCCGCGACGGACGCGCACGGCTACCCGCTCACCAGCGGCACGGCTGAGCTCCGTCAGGCGATCGCCGCGTGGTACGCCCGGCGCAGGGGGGTTCCCGGCCTCACTCCTGCCTCCGTGCTGCCCACGGTCGGATCCAAGGAGCTCGTGGCGCTGCTGCCTCTCCTGTTGAATCTCGGCCCCGGGGATGCGGTCGTCCACCCCCGCGCGGCCTACCCGACCTACGAGGTGGGGGCACGGCTCGTGGGAGCGACGCCGGTCGCCGCGGACGATCCGGCCGAGTGGCCCGAGAACACGCGGCTGGTCTGGATCAATTCCCCCGGGAACCCGGACGGGCGCGTGCTCGACGTTGCGGCGCTCCGCCGCGCCGCCGAGCGGGCACGGGAGATCGGGGCGGTCCTCGCCTCGGACGAGTGCTACGCGGAGCTCGGCTGGGAGGGGGAGTGGGCGGATACGCCGGTTCCCAGCATCCTCGACCCGCGGGTCACCGGCGGCGACGTGACCGGGCTCGTGTCGGTGTACTCGCTGAGCAAACAGTCGAACCTCGCGGGGTACCGCGCCGCCTTCCTCGCGGGCGACCCGGCGCTGATCGCGCCGCTTCTCACCGCGCGGCGCCACCTCGGGCTCATGCCCCCTGCCCCGGTGCAGGCCGCCATGACCGCCGCCCTCGGCGACGATGCCCACGTCGCGGAGCAGAAGGCCCGCTACCGCGCGCGCCGCGCGGTCCTCAAACCCGCGGCGGAGCGCGCCGGATTCCGCATCGACGCGAGCGAGGCGGGTCTCTACCTGTGGGCCACCGAGGGTCGCGACGCGTGGGAGAGCCTCGGACGGCTCGCCGACCTCGGCATCCTCGCCGGCCCGGGCCATTTCTACGGGCCGCACTTCCCCCGCCACGTGCGTCTGTCGCTCACGGCGACCGACGAGCGCATCGCCGCGGCGGCGGAAAGACTGCGCTCGGCCTGACGCGTGGGCGCCTCCCTCCATTCGGAGGGGGACCCCTTCGGCCGTGTCCGTACGGGCCTCGCAGGCCCGTTAGGCTGGACGAGCACGGGGGATGCGGTCACCATCCACGTTGTCCGTGCCGACCCGGCGGGTGCGGACCTGCCTCTGGGACGAGCGGTTGGACGCGACCAGGAATCGCAAGGAGGCGCAGTGAGCGACACGGGAACGCAGGACGAGAAGGCCACTCTCACCGTCGGGGAACGCACGGCCGAGTTCCCGGTGCTTGCGGGCACCGACGGGGTGCCGAGCATCGACATCTCGACGTTCACGCGTCAGACCGGCCACACGACTCTCGACTACGGCTTCGTCAACACCGCGTCCACCAAGAGCGCGATCACCTTCATCGACGGCGATCAGGGGATCCTCCGCTACCGCGGCTACCCGATCGAGCAGCTGGCGAAGAACAGCACGTACCTCGAGGTCGCGTGGCTGCTCATCTACGGCGAACTGCCCTCCGCCGACGAGCTCGGTGCCTTCGACGAGCGCATCCGCCGCCACACCCTCCTCCACGAGGACCTCAAGCGCTTCTTCTCCGCCCTCCCGCACACGGCGCATCCGATGTCGGTGCTGTCGGCGGCCACCGCCGCCCTCTCGACCTATTACGAGAGCGAGTCCGACCCGCACAACCCCGAGCACGTCGAGCTGAACACCGTGCGGATGCTGGCCAAGCTCCCCGTGATCGCCGCGTACGCGCACAAGAAGAGCGTCGGCCAGGCCTTCCTGTACCCCGACAACTCCCTCGGTTTCGTGGACAACTTCCTCAAGCTCAACTTCGGCGTGCTCAGCGAGGTCTACGACGTCAACCCGGTCATGTCGCGCGCGCTGGAGCGCCTCCTCATCCTCCACGAAGACCACGAGCAGAACGCCTCCACCTCCACGGTGCGTCTGGTGGGTTCCACCGGCGCCAACCAGTTCTCCTCCATCTCCGCCGGTATCAACGCGCTGTACGGACCGCTGCACGGCGGCGCGAACGAGGCGGTCCTGGAGATGCTCGGGCGCATCCGGGACTCCGGCGAGAGCGTCGAGCGCTTCGTCGAGCGGGTGAAGAACAAGGAAGAGGGCGTCAAGCTCATGGGCTTCGGCCACCGGGTCTACAAGAACTACGACCCGCGCGCCAAGCTCGTCAAGGAGTCGGCCGACGAGGTTCTCGAAGCCCTCGGTGTGAGCGACCCACTGCTGGATCTGGCGAAGGACCTCGAAGAGATCGCACTCAATGACGACTACTTCAAGGAGCGCCGCCTGTACCCCAACGTCGACTTCTACACCGGCGTGATCTACAAGGCGATGGGGTTCCCCACACGCATGTTCACGGTGCTGTTCGCGATCGGGCGCCTGCCCGGCTGGCTCGCGCACTGGCGCGAGATGCAGAGCGACCCGCAGACGAAGATCGGCCGCCCGCAGCAGCTGTACACCGGCGCCGCGGAGCGCGATTACCCCGGGGTCTGATCCCCGCTGCTCATCCTTGCCGTCGCGCAAGGGGGTGACCGGACGCTTTCGCGCGCGTAATTTGCGGACCGCGGGAATCTATCCGCACGAGCGGAGGCGGCCATGTGGGAGCAGACGACCGATCCCTTCGGGAGCCTCTGGCTCTCGGCGCTCGTGGCGGCCATCCCCATCCTCCTCTTCCTCCTGTGCCTCGTGGTGCTCAAGCTCTCCGGCATCATCGCGGCCGTCATCGCGCTGGCGGCGGAGATCGTGGTCGCCCTCTGGGCGTTCGGGATGCCGGGATCCGCGGTGGCCGGCGCCGGGCTGCTGGGCGTGCTGACAGCCATCTGGCCGATCGCCTACATCATCGTCATGGCCGTGTGGCTGTACCGTCTCGCGGTGGCCAGCGGCCGTTTCGAGGTGATCCGTTCATCGATCGGCGCGATCTCGCCGGATCACCGCATCCAGGTGCTCCTCATCAGCTTCGCCTTCGGCGCGTTCCTCGAAGGCGCCGCCGGGTTCGGCGTGCCGATCGCGATCTGTGCCGCCCTCCTGGTGCAGCTGGGCTTCCGCCCCGTCAAAGCAGCCATGATCTGTCTCGTCGCCAACGCCGCCGCCGGCGCGTACGGTGCCATCGGCATCCCGGTCATCGTCGCGGCGCAGGTGACCGGGATCGACGTCATGATCCTGTCGCGGTCCCTGGTCGTGATCCTGCAGCCGCTCACCCTCCTGATCCCGTTCCTGCTGGTGATGATCCTCGACGGGTGGCGGGGCCTGAAGGAGACTCTGCCCGCGACCCTCACCGTGACGATCGTCTTCAGCGGCATCCAGGCCGGGGTGCTGTGGTTCCTCGGGCCGGAATTGGCCGACATCGGCGCGGGGCTCGCAGCGATGGTCGCGCTGTTCGCCCTCGGTCGGGTGTGGCAACCGCGCAGTCACTTCCGCCAGGACGGGGGCGAGGCGCCCGTGCTCGAGCGGCACAGCATCCGGCAGATCGCCGTCGCCTGGAGTCCGTTCTACATCCTCACCGGCTTCGTCCTGGTGTGGAGCCTGCCGGCGTTCAAGGGGTTGTTCGCATCGGGCGGCGCCCTGGCCGGCGCGGTCTTCCCCCTCGCGATCCCCGGCCTCACCGGTCAGATCGCCAATGCCGCCGGGGACACGGTGACGGCCACATGGGACTTCACGCCGCTGAACGCCACCGGCACCGCGATCCTCCTCGCCGTGATCGTGTCGTCCCTCACGACGCCGAACATCGACGCGAAGGTCCTCTTCCGAGAACTCGGGGAAACGCTGCGCACGCTCTGGCAGGCGCTCGTGCTCATCGCCCTCATCCTGGCGCTGGCGAACATCGCCAACTACTCGGGCGGCTCCACGTCGATGGGTTCCGCCCTCGCCGCGCTCGGGCCCGTCGTGCCGCTGCTCGCGCCCATCATCGGCTGGATCGGGGTGTTCCTCACCGGGTCGGTGGTCAACAACAACACGCTGTTCGCGCCGCTGCAGGTGGTCACCGCGGAGGGGATGGGCGCCGACCCGGCGCTCACCGTGGCGGGCAACACGGCGGGCGGGAACACCGGAAAGGTGATCTCGCCGCAGTCCATCGCGATCGCCGCCGGAGCGGTCGGGCTGTCGGGGAGGGAGAGCGAGATCCTGCGCGCGTCGATCCTCTACAGCCTCGGCATGCTCGCGCTGATCTGTATCTGGAGCTTCACGCTGTACCTGGTGTTCTGATGCTCAGGCGTGCAGCGCCTCGTTGAGGACCACGCCGACGCCCTCGCGCCGGACGACCTCGACCGCACCGGTGAGGGAGTTGCGGCGGAAGAGCAGGCCGGACCGGCCGGAGAGCTCCGCGCCCTTGACCCACGTCGGGGTGGAATCGTCGCCGCCCCGCAGCACGATCTTCGTTCCGGCGGTGACGTACAGACCGGCCTCCACCACGCAGTCGTCACCGAGCGAGATGCCGATCCCGGCGTTGGCTCCGAGGAGCGTGCGTTCGCCGATCGACACGCGGTGGGTGCCCCCACCGGAGAGGGTCCCCATCACCGAGGCGCCGCCGCCGATGTCGCTGCCGTTGCCGACGACGACCCCCTGGGAGATGCGCCCTTCGACCATCGAGGCGCCCAGAGTACCCGCGTTGAAGTTGACGAACCCCTCGTGCATCACGGTCGTGCCGGAGGAGAGGTAGGCGCCCAGGCGCACCCGTGAGGCGTCGGCGATCCGGACGCCCGGAGGCGTCACGTAGTCCAGAAGCCGCGGGAACTTATCGAGCCCTTGCACCTGCACGCCCTCGCGCAGGAGCACGGGACGCAGGCGGGTGGCGTCGTCGGGATGCATCGGACCGGCCGTCGTCCAGGCGACGTTGGGGAGGTGCCCGAAGATGCCGTCGAGGTTCAGCTCGTTGGGCCGCACCAGCCGATGCGATAGCGCGTGCAGCCGGAGGTAGGCGTCCGAGGTGGATGCGGGCGGAGCATCCAGGTCGATCTCCACCGCGACGACCTCGACCGTCACGTTACGGCGGGGATCGGGGACCGCGAGCTGTTCGAGCGCGGGCGGGGGGAGCGAGGGGTTGAAGCCCATGGGCAGGCGGCCGAGGGCGGGTTCGGGGTACCAGGTGTCGAGCACCGTGCCGTCCGCGGCCATCGTCGCCAGGCCCAGGCCCCACACCCATCGCTCGTCGCTCATGGTTCCACGGTAGCGGCTCCGCCGCGGCGCTCCGACGGGCCTCGGTAGGATCGAGGGGTGCCCGTCCTTGACCTCTCCGCCTCATCCGTCGACCTCACTCGTGCCATCTGCGACATCCCGAGCGTGTCGGGCGACGAGCGCTCGATCGCCGACGCGATCGAGGAAGCGGTGCGTCCTCTCGGGCACCTCGAGGTGATCCGCGACGGCGACACGATCATCGCCCGCACCACCCTCGGCCGCGCGCAGCGCGTGGTGATCGCCGGGCACATCGACACCGTTCCCATCAACGGGAACCTCCCCACACGGGACATCGAGGTGGATGGCGAGCCCTACCTCTGGGGCCGCGGCACCGTCGACATGAAGGCGGGCGTCGCGGTGCAGCTGCGTCTGGCCGCCGAGCTGGTCTCGCCCCGCGTCGACATCACCTGGATGTGGTACGACCACGAAGAGGTGGATGCCGACCTCAACGCTCTCACGCGGCTGTCGCGTACGCGCCCCGACCTGTTCGCCGGAGACTTCGCGATCCTCGGCGAGCCCTCCAACGGTCAGGTCGAAGGCGGGTGCAACGGCAACCTGCGGGCGGTGGTGCGCACCGACGGAGTGCGCGCCCACAGCGCCCGCGCCTGGGTCGGTGAGAACGCCATCCACAAAGCGGCGCCGATCCTCTCCCGCCTGGCCGAGTACCGCCCGCGCGAGGTGGAGGTCGAGGGCCTGGTGTACCGCGAGGGTCTCAACGCCGTCCGGATCACGGGCGGGGTCGCGGGCAATGTCATCCCCGACGCGTGCGAGGTCGAGGTGAACTACCGGTTCGCCCCGAGCCGGAGCGCGGAGGAGGCCACCCGGATCGTCCACGACGTCTTCGCCGGGTTCGAGGTCGAGGTCGTGGATCTCGCCGCCGGCGCGCGGCCCGGGCTCGACGCCCCGCTCGCGCAGGAGTTCGTCGCGGCCGTGGGTGCCGAGCCGCGGCCGAAGTACGGATGGACCGACGTCGCTCGCTTCTCCGAGATGGGCGTCCCGGCGGTCAACTACGGACCGGGCGATCCCTCCCTTGCACACCACGATGAGGAGCGCGTGCCGCTCGCGCAGATCCTCGAGGTCGAGCGCGGCCTGCGGGCGTGGTTGAGCGCCTCCTGACGGTCGCGCGGAGGCTTCCCGTCCCCGCGGCGATCGGCATCGTCTACGTCGCGGCGCGTCTGATCACCACCGCGTTCCTCGTTCTCGCCGCGGAGCTCTCCACGTCCGGCTCCCGCTTCGGGCCGGACGCCACCATCGCCGACCTCGCCATCGGATGGGACGGCCAGTGGTACTGGTTCGCCGCCGTTCACGGATACCCGACCGACCTGCCGCTGACCGAGTCCGGCGCCGTCGCCGAGAACGCGTGGGCGTTCATGCCGCTGTACCCGTACCTTGCCGCCGCCCTCGGCGCGTTCCTCGGCTCGTGGGGCGCCGGCGCCGTGCTCATCTCCCTCGCCGCCGGCTACGGCGCGTGCGTGGCGCTGTACCGGCTGCTGCGCGAGCGCACGGATGCGGCGACGTCGATGTGGGCCGTCGTCTTCTTCGCCGCGGGCCCCCTCGGAGCCCTGTTCCAGGTGGCCTACGCCGAGTCGCTCTTCGTCTTCCTTCTGCTCCTGGCGCTCCGCTGCATCCTGCGTCGGCGATACGGATGGTTGTATCTCCTCATCCCGGTGATGGGCTTCACCCGTCCTGGCGTCCTGGCCTTCGCGCTGACGCTCGGGCTCTACGGCATCTGGCGGTGGTTCCGACGCCGTTCCGACCCGCTGCCGGCCCGGGAGGCCCTGCACATCGTCGCCCTCGGCGCCCTGGCCACGGCGGTCGGCTTCGCGTGGCAGGCGATCGCGTGGTTCGTGACCGGCGACCTCGGTGCCTACCTCGCCACGGAGCTCGCCTGGCGGCGCAACTGGATTCCCGACGCCGCGGGGGGCTTCGTGCCCTTCGAGGGCTTCGTCACCGCTGCCGCCTTCTGGTTCGGCACCTGGGGGCTGGGGGAGGTGGCCGGCTACATCGCGCTCGGCCTGCTCGTGGTGGGCGTCGCCGCCGCGCTGCTGGTGGAACCGCACGTGCGCCGGCTCGGGGTGGAGATCCGGCTCTGGAGCGCGGCGTACCTGGTGTACCTCCTCGCGGTCTTCTTCCCGCAGTCCAGCATCTTCCGTCTCCTCTTTCCGCTCGCGCCGCTGGCCGGCGCCCTCGCGGCACCGCCTTCGCTCGCCTGGCGTGTGGGTGTGCTTCTGGCCGGGCTGGCCGGGCAATGGGGATGGATCTTCGCAATGTACGCGCTGGGGAACACGTACTGGCAGATCCCCTGACCACGACGCAGGACGCACGCGCAGGTCCGCGGCGCTCCTGGGCGGCTTCGCGCAGCCGAACTCCTCCCCAGAGGTCCCGTGTGAGCCGGCGCGCACGATAAACTGTGAATGACCTATACGAAAGGGAGCCCGCGATGGCAGCCATGAAGCCGAGAACCGGTGACGGACCGATGGAGGCCGTGAAGGAGGGGCGTCTCATTATCGTCCGCGTTCCGCTCGAGGGCGGGGGCCGGCTCGTTGTTTCCGTGAACGACGCCGAAGCCAAGGAGCTCTACGACGTGCTGGGCGGAGTGGTGGGAGCCTGACGCTTCTGCGCAACGCCGAAACGGCCGGTCCCGCGAGGGGCCGGCCGTTTCGCGTGTCCGACGCGTCAGCGCGCGTCGGCGATGGTCGTGAGCTGCAGCAGCCCCTCGGCCGAGGTCGACAGGGCGCCGATCACGGCGGGGGAGGACTGCGTTTCCGAGATCAGGGAGCGGTAGGCCGTCGTCACGGGGTCGCGTCGCACCGGATCGGCGACGGCACCCCCGCCCAGCACCCGCGGGACGAGCACCGTTCCGCCCGCGCGCACCAGGCGCAGACCGTGCTCGACGTACTCGATGACGCCCTCGGGCTCCGCGTCGACGAAGACGATGTCGTAGGATGCCTCGTTCATGCGGGGCAGGACATCGGCGGCGCGGCCGGTGATGAAACGTGCGCGCGCGGCGGGGATCCGCGCCTCGGCGAACGCGGCACGCGCCGCCCCGAGGTGCTCGGGCTCACTGTCGATGGTCGTGAGGGTCGCACGCGGCGAACCGTGCAGCAGCCACAGCCCCGACACACCGCCGCCGGTGCCGATCTCGACGATGTTCAGGGCGCGGGAGGCGGCCGCGAGAACGGCGATCTGAGCTCCGATGGGCGGGCTGATCGGGTCTGCGCCCAGTTCCAGCGCGTGCGCGCGGGCGCGCGCGATGTGCTCCGGTTCCACCGTCGCCTCGAGCACGAACCGCTGATTCGCCTCTGATCCGCTCATCCCAACCTCCTCCGCCAGACTAGGCGGCGGCGTGCCACCGAACGCCGAGGCGCGGCGAGTAACCTGAAGTCATGTTCTTCGGGCTCACGATCGAGAAGCTGCTGCTGATCGGCGTGATCGCGGCGATGCTGATCGGTCCCGAGCGGCTGCCGCGCTACGCGGAGAGCCTGGCGCGTCTGACCGTCCGGGCTCGGGAGATGATGCAGGGCGCGCGCAGCCGCATGCGCGAGGAGATGGGTCCGGAGTTCGACGAGGTGGACTGGCGCAAGCTCGATCCCCGTCAGTACGACCCGCGTCGCATCATCCGCGAGGCCCTGCTCGAGGATGCGCCCGTCGCCACCGTACGGGCGGCCTCCGTCGCCGGGGCCGCCGCGGCTGTGGGGACGACACCCCCTGCGCCACCGACCTTCCGAGCAGGCGAAGAGCCGCCGTTCGACTCCGAGGCCACCTGACGCACGGGCGTCCGGCTTACGGGAGCGACATCGGCAACGGCCGACCGGCGAGCCCGCGGCCGCCCCGGGCGATGAGGCCCGCGAGGTCATCCACGGCTCGCGCCGCCGCATCCGCCGGTTCCCCCGCGACGACAGGGATGCCGGTGTCCCCACCCGTGCGGAGGGCGGGGCTGAGCGGGATGGACGCGAGGAGCGGCACCGGGCCATCCGCCTCGGTCGACAGTGCTCGGGCGACCTCCGCACCCCCACCGGCGCCGAACAGATCGAGCGACGAACCGTCGGGAAGCGTCATCGCCGCCATGTTCTCCACCACCCCGATGATGCGCTGGCCGGTCTGTCGTGCGACGAGGCCGCTGCGCACGGCGATGTCGGATGCGGCGGCCTGCGGCGTCGTCACGACGAGCACCTCGGCGTTGGGCAGAAGCTGGCCCACCGAGATGGCGACGTCGCCGGTGCCGGGCGGCATGTCGAGCAGGAGGATGTCGAGGTCGCCGAAGTAGACGTCGGTGAGGAACTGCTGCACGGTCCGGTGCAACATGGGCCCGCGCCACGCGACGGCGCCCGTCGCGGACTCGCCCGGGCGGCGGAGGAACATGCCGATCGAGATGACCTTCACGTCGAAGGCCACCGGAGGGAGCATCAGGTCGTCGATGCGCGTGGGGGAGGGGGGCAGCCCGTCCGCGTCGACGAGACCGAGAAGGGCGGGGATGGAGAACCCGTGCACGTCCGCATCGACCAGGCCGACGCGAAGACCGCGGCGGGCGAGGGCGACGGCGAGGTTCGCGGTGACGGTCGACTTGCCCACGCCACCTTTGCCGCTGGTCACCGCGATCACACGGGTGAGGGAGTCGGGGCCGAACGGCATCTGCCGCGCGGCGCGCCCGCCGCGGAGGCGCTCGGTGAGCGCGCGGCGCTGATCGGGTGTCATGACCCCGATGGCGAGGTCGACCGCGGCGACGCCCGGGACGGAGGCCGCGGCCGCACGCACATCCCGCTCGATACGGTCCGCGGCGGGGCATCCCACGATCGTCAGCGCCACTTCCACGTGCGCCACGTCTCCGGCGACCGACACCGCGCGAATCATGTCGAGCTGGCCGAGCGGGCGGCGCAGCTCCGGGTCGCTCACAGCGGAGACCGCTGCGCGCACCGCGTCTGTGCGCGCGGTATCCGTCAGTGCGGCATCGCTCACTGCGCGCGCGTCTCGCGCCCCGGCGCGTCGAGCTCCTTGAGGAGAGCCTTGAGCTCGGAGCGCAGCGCGTCCTTCGTCAGCACGCCGTCGGTCATGTCACGCACCGCCATCCGCAGCGCCACGATCTCGCGCGCGAGGTATTCGGTGTCGGCGAGATTGCGTTCGGCGCGCTGCCGGTCCTGCTCGATCTGCACCCGGTCGCGGTCATCCTGCCGGTTCTGCGCGAGCAGGATCAGCGGGGCCGCGTAGGAGGCCTGGAGGGAGAGGATGAGCGTCAGCAGCGTGAAGTTCATCGACGACGGGTCGAACTGGTACTCCCGCGGGGCGGTGCTGTTCCACACCAGCCACACCACCACGAACGCGGTCATGCCGAGGAGGAAGGCGGAAGTGCCCATCGCCCGGGCGAACGCCTCGGAGAAGCGCCCGAAGCGATCCCGCGACGGGCGCGGGGGGCGGGGAGGCAGGACGCCGCCCCGGCCGAGGGGCGCATCCAGCGAGACGGACTGCCGGTTCGCACGGGCCATCAGCGCCTCCTCGGATTCGTGGTCGGAACGCTCGCCGTGGCGGGCTGGGGCCGGGTCGTGGTCCGCGGTCTCGGATCATCCCCGTTGTGCGACCGCCAATCCTCCGGCAGCAGATAGTCGAGCATGTCGTCCACGCTCACCGCGCCCACGAGCCGATGGGCGGAGTCGACCACCGGCAGGGAGACGAGGTCGTAACTGGCCAGCAGCCGGGCGACTTCGGCGGCCGAGGCGGTCGCCGGCACGGGCTCGAGCGTGTCGTCGATGATCGCGCCCAGCCGTTCGTGCGGCGGGTAGCGCAGCATCCGCTGGAAATGCACCGTCCCGAGCAGCCGCCCGGTGGGCGTCTCGTACGGGGGAAGGGTGACGAAGACGGATGCGGCGAGGGCGGGGTGGAGCTCGTGCCGGCGGATGAGGGCCAAGGCCTCCGCCACCGTGGCGTCGGCGGAGAGCACGATCGGCTCGGGGGTCATCAGGCCGCCGGCGGTGTCGGGGCCGTACTTCAGCAGCGCGCGGACGTCGTCGGCCTCTTCCGGTTCCATGAGCTCGAGAAGCTGCTCGAGTCGGCCCTCGGGGAGCTGACCGAGCAGATCGGCGGCGTCGTCGGGTTCCATGGCATCGAGGATGTCGGCGGCACGCTCGTCGCCCAGCCGCTCGAGGATGTGCACCTGCTCGTCTTCGGGCATCTCCTCGAGGGCGTCGGCGAGGCGCTCGTCGGAGAGCTCCTCGGCGACTTCCAGCAGCCGGTCCTCCGGGAGGTCGAGCAGCGTGTTGGCGAGGTCGGCCGCCTTGAGGTCGGCATAGGTGGCCACCAGCTGCTCGGCGGACTGTGCTTCACCGGCGGTCTGCTGCTCGCGCACCTCTCCCCAGGTCGCGAAGGTGGTCGGCCCCTTGGCGAAGGGCGACGCGCTGGTCTTGGGGCGCCGCAGGAACAACTGCCCGATGTCCCATTCACCGAGCCGGCTGCGCTCGATGGCGACGTCTTCGATGACGGCGTCGCCGGAGCCGTCATTCAAGTACACGCGGCGGCCGACGAGCTCGGCGAGCACGCGAACTTCGCCTCCGCGCTGCTGGAAGCGGCGCACGTTGATGAGGCCGGTCGTGATGACCTGGCCGCCCGCGATCGAGGTCACCCGTCCGATGGAGAGGAACACGTGTCGGCGGCCCGGGATCTCCACGACGAGACCGACCACGCGCGGCGGGTCGGCGGAGCGGTAGATGACGACGACGTCCCGCACCTTGCCCAAGCGGTCGCCGGCAGGGTCGAAGACCGCGCAGCCCGCCAGACGCGCGACGAAAACCCTCTGCGTGCTCACGCTTCCAGCGTAGTCCGCGCCCCCCGTGGCCAGGGGCCGCAGCGGGAGCGCGTGCCAAGATGGACAGATGAGCATGCTCGGTGGGCGCGTCCCTCCCGGCCGCGAGGCGGTCGGCGAGACAGTGGCGTCCTTTCCCACGTACGAGGCAGCCCAGAAGGCGGTGTCGACCCTCATCTCTGCCGAGATCCCCGCGCGGGACATCGCCATCGTGGGCCAGGGTCTGCGGTCGATCGAGCGCGTCACCGGGCGACTGGGGTATGCCACCGCCGCCCGCTCGGGCGCGATCAACGGTCTGCTGCTCGGTCTGCTGTTCTCCTTCATCTTCGTCCTCGGCATGCCGACGGTGCAGATCTCGGTATTCCTCGGCGTGCTCCTGGTGGGGGTGGCCATCGGGATGCTCATGAGCCTCATCACCTACTCGATCGTGCGACGTCGTCGCGACTTCGCGTCGGTCATGCAGGTGACCGCCGATCGGTACGAGGTGTGCGTCGTGCCGACCAGCCTGCCGAAGGCTCGTCAGACGCTCGGCCCCGTCTCCACCGTGGCGGCGCCTCCGCCCGTTGCTCCTTCCATCGAGCTTGCGCCGCCGCAGTACGGCGAGCGTCTGCCCGACCCCGGTTCCGAGGCGCCCGTCCCGGGACCGGCCGCACCGGACGCGGGCGGGAACGACCCACAGCCGGATGGGGCCGCGCCCGAGCACCCCGAGCCGCCGCGCTACGGGGAGCGCACCGAAGGGTGACCGCCGAGCCCGAGCGGATCGCCGTCGAGCTGCCGTCAGGGCGGGTCGATGTGTCGGCCGACTACGCGGAGCCCGCCGGCGCGTCGGCCACGATAGCCATCGCGCACGGAGCCGGCGCCGGGCGCGAACACCCCTTCCTCACGGGCTTCGCGCGCGGCATGCGCGTCCTCGGGATCGCAACCGTCCTGTTCGACTTCCCCTACCGTGAAGCCGGGCGGCGGATGCCCGGGCCCGCCTCGCACGCGGTCGCCACGTGGAGCGGCGTGATGTGGTGGCTCGAGCAGCGCGAGGCGCCCGGGGTGCTCTGGGCGGCGGGGAAGAGCTACGGCGGCCGCATGGCCTCGATGGCCGCCGCCGAGCGGGCGATCGACCCGGCCGGGCTGGTCTACCTGGGGTATCCGCTGCATCCGCCCGGTCACCCCGAAAAGGCGCGCGTCGCGCATCTCCCGGCCATCACCCAGCCGCAGCTGTTCGTGTCGGGGACCCGCGACCCGTTCGTCGACCCGAACGCGCAGCTCGAGGACGCCGTCGCCGGCTGCCTGGACGCACGGCTGGAATGGATCGACGGCGCCGCGCACTCGTTCGAGGGAAAAGGAGGCCCGCGGGATCCGGACGCGCTCGGAGAAGGTCTCGCGCCGCTGGTCGCGGCCTTCCTCGCCAAGCGTTCCTGAGCCGGCGGAGTCGCTGCTCGTCCCATCAGCTCCGGCGCATCACTGGCGTGGAGGAGGCGGTGCGCTCGAGGATCGGACGATGAGATGCACTGGCAGCAGCACCTGCCGGGCGATGCGGGGTCCGACGAATTCGTCGAGCAGCAGTTTCGTGGACTCGGTGCCGAGTTCGGTCAGCGGCAGGCGCACGGTGGTCAGCGGTGGCCCGAGATCGGATGAGAGCGGCGTGTCGTTGAAGCCGACCAGGGAGACGTCTGCCGGGCAGCGCAACCCGAGGCTCCGCATGGCGCGCATCGTTCCCACGGCTACGAGGTCGTTACAAGCGAAGATGGCGGTCACCGAAGGACACTTGGCGAACAGCTTCTGGGCCGCCTCCTTTCCTCCGTCGATCGTCAGGTCCGCGCTGTGGACGACGGGGGTTTCGTGGGTGTCTAGCCCGGCATGGGCGACGGCCTCCCGAAAGGCGGCGACACGTTCGTAGCCGATCGAGGTGCTTAACGGCGCGGCGATGTGAGCGATCTGCCGATGGCCGAGAGCCACCAGATGCTCAACGATCTGCCGGACGCCATCACGGTCATCGCCGGCCACCGACGAGAAGGTTCGATCATCTCGGAGCCGCTGCGTCAGCACTGTGGGGATGTTCAAGTCGCGGGCGCGATCGATGATCGGATACGACCGCAGAGCGGTGCCGACGATGAGACCATCCACACGGCGGGAAAGCAGGGCGTGGAAGCCCCGTCGCTCGCGCTCCACAGCAGAATCGGTGCTCGCGACCAGCGCCGCGTACCCCTCCGCCTCCAGCGCATTCTGGATGCCACGCAGAATGGGTGGCCAAAAAGGGTTAGTGAGGTCGGGGATCAGCACGCCCACCGTGTTGGTCCGCTGTCGGCGGAGCTCTCGTGCGGCCACGTTGGGGGAGTAACCCAGCTGGGTCGCCGCGGCTTCGATTTTCCTCACCGTGTCCGGGCTGACTCGTGCGCGTGTGGAGTCGTTTAGCGCGCGCGACGCGGTGCCTTTGTGTACGCCGGCCAATCGGGCGACGTCCTCCAGCAGCGGTCGCTTTGCCATGCCTTGATCGTAATAGCCTGCTCCGTGGCAATCGGTTGCATGCTATCCGGCTTGAGCGGGCGACCTGACAGAGCGACCGATGAGCAAATTGCTTCTTGGCACCCGGCCCACGGCGAGGCGGGTGTGCATGTGTGGGTTGGACCCGGTATTGTGCGCAGCGACCGGATGTGATGCAATCGGTTGCCACTCCTTATGGGATCACCAGCAGAAAGGCCTGCTCCGACGATGCTGTCTGCAACCTCCGACGAACGAATCCTCATTCAAGGCGGAACCGTCCTTTCGATGGACCCCGGCGTGGGCGACTTCGCAGTCGGTGATGTGCTCATCGAAGGCACGACGATCGTGCGAATCGGTACCGACCTCGAAGCTGACGGCGCCCGCATCATCGACGCAAGGGGCCATTTCGTTCTTCCCGGCTTCATTGATACGCATCGGCATACCTGGCAGTCGCCCGTCCGCCACATCGGCTCGGACTGGACGCTGGGGCAGTACTTCACGGGCATCCATTTCGGGCTCAGCCAGCTCTATCGTCCGCAGGATACGTACATCGGCAACCTGTTGGGGGCCGCCGAAGCGCTCGACGCAGGCATCACGACGCTGCTGGACTGGTCGCACAATCTCGAGACGCCGGCGCATGCCGATGCTGCTCTGCAGGGCCTGCGCGATTCTGGTCTGCGGGCGATCTTCGCCCACGGCGGCGGCGCGACGATGTGGGCGGTGCCGAGCCAAGTGCCGCACACGCGCGATGTGCTGCGTATTCAGCGGGAGCAGTTCGCCGATTCCCGCCCCGAAGACCTCGTCACGCTCGGGTTCGCGGCGCGAGGCCCCCAGTACGCACCGGCTGAGACCAGCCTCGAAGACTGGGCTCTCGCCCGCGAGCTCGGCGTGCGCATCACCGTGCACGTCGGGGACGGCGAGTGGGGCAAGTCCGGCCCCGTGCGATGGATGCACGAGCACGGTCTCACCGGTCCCGACGTCACATATGTGCACTGCAACACGATCGACGACGAAGAGATGGCGATCATCGCGGCCACGGGCGGCACAGCGTCGGTCTCTGCGGACATCGAGACGCAGATGGGCCACGGCTGGCCGGCCACCGGTCGCCTTCTGGATGCCGGAGTGCGGCCAAGTCTGTCGATCGACACGTGCTCGTCGAACGGCGGCAACATGTTCAACGCCATGAAGACAACGATCAGCACCCAGCGCGCCCTGGACAACGCGGCCGTCGAGAACGCGGACGCGCAAGTCGGGCTGCGGCTCAGCTGCAAGGACGTAGTGGAGTTCGCGACGGTCCAGGGAGCTCGCGCGGTCGGATTGGACGACGTGGTGGGCTCTCTCACGCCCGGCAAGCAGGCCGACATCATCCTGGTGAAGGCAGACGACCTGTCGATGACGCCGATGAACAACCCGTATGGCGCGCTCGTGTATTCGGGCCACCCCGGCCTGGTAGACACCGTGATGGTCGCCGGCCGTCTGGTCAAGTACGACGGGGATCTCGTCGATCTCGACCTGCAGCGTATCCGCGCCCTCGCAGTCGAGACGCGTGACTATCTGTTCGCGCAGGCGTCGACCAATCCGCTCATTCAGGATGCTCACATCGGTGGCGAGTGGATGCCCGGAGCAGTCGCCGCGAGCTGAAGCCTCGACGTCGACGCCACGAGCGAGAGGCGTCGGGAGCGCCGCATCATCCCCGTTCACTGCCACCCGAATTGCGCAGCGCGAACACCATCGCAGTGCCCGATCAATGGAGACGAAAGACAATGATGACTCGTACCCCTGCCCCCCGGCCGCGTGCCCGGCTCCGATCCCTCGCCGCGGTGTCGCTTTCCGTCTCGGCGCTGTTCCTTCTCGCCGCGTGCGCGCCGTCAGCCGCCCAGGAAGACGGCGCCACCCAGTCGGAGAACGACTACACCGGCGCCGACGCCACCCAGGAACAGACCGAGGCGCTCGTGAAGTCGGCCGGTATCGTCGATGACACCTCGTGGTGCGGCGAGGATCCCATCACGGTGGGTGTCGCCGACGCGTTCGGCGTTAACGGATGGTCGCAGTCGTCCTATGCCGCGGTGCGATCGGAACTCGCCAAGTGCGACAACGTGACACAGCTTGTGACCGTCGGGCAGGGCGACCTGAGCAAAGCAATCAGCGACGTCAACGGACTGGTCTCGCAGGGCGTCGATGCGATCGTCAGCATTCCGAGTCTGGGTCAGGGCCAACTGCCCTCGTTGCAGGCCGCGACCTCGGCGGGCGTCGACGTGGTGGTGTGGGGTGCCGACCCGGGCGGAGAGCCCGGAACAGACTACCTGGCTCTTGTCGACTGGGATCCCGAAAAGGCCGGCGAGAGGTGGGCCACGTGGGTTGCGGAGAAGCTCGACGGCACCGGCAAGGTCGTCTACCTGGGCGGGCCGGCCGGCAACCCGGTCTCCGTGGGGACCCTGAAGGGGATCGGCGCGGTCTTCGCTGATTACCCTGACATCGAACTTCTCACCGGCAGCGACACGTTCCCCGCTACCAACTGGGACCCGGCGCAGGCGCAGAACATCATGGCCTCGCTCATCGCGAAGAACCCGCAGATCGACGCTGTCATCACCGACGACGGCAGCTCCGGGCAGGGCGCACTGCGCGCCTTCGCCAGCTCCGGTCGTGCACTGCCCGTCATGGCGACCCTAGAGTCGAACGCACTCGGTTGCGCCTACGCCGAGGCCACCGCCAGTAACCCGAGCTTGGAGGTCGCGACAATCTCCGCGCGTAACTGGCTAGGCCGCATCGCCGCCCGTAAGGCAGTGGCCGCCGCGTCGGGCCTCCCGCAGGACGACCCCACCCAGTTCGACCTGCCCTTGTTCGAGGACTCTTCGGCTGGCAACCCCCCGAAGTGCGATCCGTCGGTCTCGCCGGAAACGTTCTTCTCAAACGAGCTCTCGCCGGACGACATCGCCACCTACGGCAAGGCCAGCTGAGGCACGGCGCACCGCGCCTCGATCGTCCCAAACGAAGGAGATTGCATGCCCGGCGTGGCTGCGGAGACCCGCACAGACGTCCTGCTGCGCTTCACGGGCGTCAGCAAGTCCTATCCAGGAGTCCGCGCACTGGATGGGGTGTCGCTCGAGGTCCGAGCGGGCGAAGTGCACGCGCTGGTGGGCGAGAACGGCGCCGGTAAGAGCACCCTGATCGGGGTCGCGGCCGGCGTCGTCGTCGCCGAAGAGGGAACGGTCGAGATCGGTGGCACGCGCCTGACGGAGCCGTCGCCGTCCCAGGCGGCGGCCCTCGGGCTCGCCGTCGTCTACCAGCACTCCTCCACGCTGCAGGACCTCACCGTCTTCGAGAACCTAGTGCTCTCCGTTCCTCCGGGCATGGGGGGATCCGAGCGCAGCGGGCAGAAACTGGGATCGCGTGCGTGGGTCGAAACGAGCCTCCACCGCGCCGGCCTCGGTGTGCACCCGCAAACCCGAGTGTCCGACCTGTCGACCGCGCAGCGTCAGATGCTCGAGATTGCTAAAGCGCTCGCGTTTGATTGTTCTGTACTGCTGCTGGACGAACCGACGGAGTCGTTGACGCAGGCCGAGTCGGAGGTGCTGTTCGAGCGCATCGCGCAAGTTAAGGCCAGTGGCGCGGCCGTCGTCTACATCTCGCATCGACTGGCAGACGTGCGGCGGATATCGGATCGATTCACGATTCTGCGCGACGGTCGTACCCGTGGAACCTTCGACACGGGGGAGATCAGTGAGCACGACATCGTCGAGCTCATGATCGGTCGTGAGGCGGGGAGCACCTTCCCGCCTAAGGCAACCGATGACGCGGCAGCACCGGTGGTCATGACCGTCGAGGGGCTGACTGGCACCGGATTCGCCGACGTAGACCTCGAGGTCCGCCGCGGCGAGATCCTCGGATTCGCCGGTGTCGAAGGCAACGGTCAGCGCGAGGCCCTGCGAGGCATGGCCGGGCTCGGACACGCGGCGGGTCGAGTCGTCCTGGCAGGGGCGCCGGTGTCGGTGAGGTCAGTGTCGGCGGCCCAGAAAAACGGAATCTACTACCTGCCGGGAGACCGGCACGCGGAGGGGGTATTCCTGCCCCTGAGCGTGGCTGAGAACGTGTCGCTGCTGCAGCTTCCCCAGCTCTCCCGCGCCGGCATCGTGAGCAACGCGGCGGAGCGCTCATTGGCCGCCTCTGTCATCGAGCGCTTCAACGTGAAGACCCCGGGCAGCGCCTCGCTGGTCGGAACGCTGTCCGGCGGCAACCAGCAGAAGGTGCTGCTCGGCCGCACACTTGCGCCGTCTCCCGCGGTGGTTCTTGCAGAGGAGCCGACGCGCGGTGTCGATGTGGGCGCACGCGCCGAGATCTATCGGCAGCTGCGAGGTTACTCGGACTCCGGCTCGGGGGTGGTCATCCTGTCGTCCGACGCCGCGGAGCTGGCCGGACTGTGCGACCGCGTCATCGTCTTCTCAAGAGGCCGCGTCGTCGAGGTTCTCGAAGGCGAACGGGTCTCCGAACGCGTCATTACAGGCACGGCCGTCACCGCGGTGACCGAGAAGATCACCACGCGCGAGTCGTCAGGCTCGCGCGGTGGTGCGGGCCGCTTTCTCGGCGGAGATTTCTTGCCGGCATCGATCCTGGCTGTGCTGATCGTGGCGCTCAGCCTCGGCACGCAGGCCATCAACGGGTTCTTCCTGTCGCCCCGGAGTTTGTTCGACCTGTTCATCGCCGCGAGCGTCCTGCTCCTGGTGAGTGTGGGACAGGCAGCGGTATTCATGACCCGGGGGATCGATCTGTCGGTCGGACCCACGATGAGCGTCACCGTCGTCACGCTGTCGCTGTTCGCGGGCGCGGACCAAGCTCCCGGTAGCGCGCTTGTCGGCATCGTGCTGGTTTTGGCGGTCGGAGTCGCCATCGGCTTCATCAATGCGGTGCTGATCAGGCGTACGAAGCTATCCCCGGTCTTGGCGACTCTTATCACCTCGATAGTTCTGCAGGGGATCGCGCTGTTGATTCGCCCGGAACCCGGTGGCCCGATCGGATCCTCCATCACGGACCTGTCCAAACTCGGCTCCGGGCCGATACCCTACGTTTTTCTTGTCGCCGTCGCGCTCGCTGTTCTGCTGGAGGTCGCGCTCCGCCGGACGCGGTGGGGGAGAGAGCTGCGCGCCGTCGGCTCCAACGAGAACAGCGCCCGACAGCTCGGTGCGCGGGTGGAGCGAAGCTACTACTCCGCGTACGTCCTCGCGGGGCTCACCGCCGCGCTGGCGGGAGTCGTGCTCTCCAGCGTGGTCGGCATCGGCGATGCCAATGTGGGGCAGGCCTTCACCCTCACGTCGGTCACCGTCGTCGTTCTCGGTGGTGTGAGCGTGCTCGGGGGCCGCGGGTCTTTCATCGGCGTACTGCTCGCGGCCGTGCTCATCCAGATCCTCTCAAAGGCCACGACCTTCCTCCACCTCGGGGCCGAGTGGCAGTACTGGGTGCCGGGCGCCTTGATCCTCGTCGCGGCGGTCGTGTTCACTACCATCCGACTCGGCCAGGGGGCCCGCCGATGAACGGTATCCGGCGTACTATCGATTCGCCATACAGCTCCGCGGGTATCGCCCTCGTCTTCCTCCTCGTCCTCAGCGTCGCTTTGGCCCCGGGAAGCCTCTCGGGTTCGGCCCTCCTGTCGATGTTGCCCTTCGCGGCGATCCTCGCCGTCGCTGCCGTGGGGCAGACCCTGGTGATCCAGCAAGGGGGGATCGACCTGTCGGTCCCGGGGGCGATTTCGCTGGGCGCCGTCGTGGTGACCTACGTCGCCAACGGTGACGACGACCGGATGCTGCTGGGTCTGCTCCTGGCTGTGGCATCGCTCGCCGCAGCCGGCGTCATCACCGGCCTCGTCGTCGCGTGGTTGCGGGTATCTGCGCTCGTTGTCACCCTCGCGATGAACGCCCTACTGTTGGGTGCTGTCCTGGCGCTCACCGGAGGCAGTTCGACGGTCGCGGCGCCGACATCCCTCTCATCGCTGACGCTGGGACGAACGGTCGGCGTACCGAACACCGTCCTCATCGCTGTGGCGGTGGTGGCTGTGGCGGCAGTGGTGACGACGAGGACACCCTTCGGCAGGCGTTTCATCGCCAACGGCGTGAACTCCCGCGCGGCACACACCGCCGGCATCCCGACCAAACGGTACGCCGTCCTGACATACGTCTCGGCGAACGTGTCATACGCCATCGCTGGGGTGATGCTAGCGGGCTTCCTCGGGACCCCGAGCCTCTTCTCCGGCAACACCTACCTCCTACCGACCATCGCCGCGGTGGTGGTGGGAGGGACCTCCCTGTCGGGTGGTCGAGGCAGCGTCGTCGCGAGCGCCTTCGGAGCGCTGTTCTTAATCCAGCTGCAGCAGGTGATCTCCGCGCTCGGCGCACCGACCTCGGTGCAGTTCATCGTCCAAGGTGGCGTGATCGGCCTCGCCATCGCCTTGCGATACGCCCTGAAGATCCGCCGCCGGGCGGTCGCGGTCGGCTGACCGGGCTACGCGCGTCGCGCAATCCAGGCCTCGACCTCGTCGGCCGTGCGCGGGATCGCCGCGGAGAGGTTCACCGGTCCGTCGGCGGTCATGAGAATGTCATCCTCGATGCGCACGCCGATGCCCCGGTATTCCTCAGGCACGGTGAGGTCGTCCACTTGGAAGTACAGGCCCGGCTCGATCGTGAACACCATGCCAGGCTCCAGGGGGCCGTCGTAGTACATGTCGCGGCGCGCCTGCGCGCAGTCGTGCACGTCGAGGCCGAGGTGGTGGCTCGTCCCGTGCACCATGTAGCGGCGGTGCTGACCGCCGAGGTCAGCATCCAAGGCCTCCTCGGCGGAGACGGGCAGGAGACCCCATTCGGCGACGCGTTCGGCGATCACCGTCATCGCCGCCTCGTGCACGCTGCGGAACTTGACCCCCGGACGCGCGGCGCGGAACGCGGCGTCCGCGGCCTCGCGCACGGTCTCGTAGATCGTCCGCTGGATGGGAGTGAACCGGCCGCTCACCGGGAGCGTGCGCGTGATGTCGGCCGTGTACAGGCTGTCGACCTCGACACCGGCGTCGACGAGCATGAGGTCGCCCGCCACCACCGGCCCGTCGTTGCGGGTCCAATGCAGGTAGCACGCGTGGGGGCCGGATGCGGCGATCGTGTCGTAGCCCTCGGTATTGCCGTCGGTGCGCGCGCGGGTGTGGAAGACGCCCTCGACCACGCGCTCGCCGCGTGGGTGGTCGAGGATGCGGGGCAGGTCGCCGACGATGTCGTCGAAGCCGCGGGCCGTGGCCTCCACCGCCGCGCGGAGCTGCTCGATCTCGAACTCGTCTTTGACCAGGCGGAGCTCCGAGACGAAGCGGGTGAGTTCGGGGTCTTCGTCGACGACCAGGTCACCGTCGCGGGACTCGAACGTGTCGATGTGCTCGGTGGGCAGGTCGAGGTCGGCGGCGACGCCGGCAAGGGCTGGGCGCGGTCCGATCCAGAACTCGCCGATCGCGGCGTTTCCGTAGAACTCCGGCGTCGAGCGGTCGGCGCGTTCGCGGAAGTAGAGCGTGACCTCGTGCCCGGTGCGTCCGGTGGGCTCGAACACCAGGACCGAGTCGGGCTCGGCGTCGGAACCCCAACCCGTCAGGTGCGCGAAAGCGGAGTGAGCGCGGAACGGATAGTCGGTGTCGTTGCTGCGCTGCTGCAGCGTTCCGGCGGGGATGACGAGGCGCCGACCGGGGAACGCGCGGGAGACCGCATCGCGTCGGGCACCCGCCCAGGCGGCCGCCTCCCGGCGCACGGGGAGCGTCTCGGGGCGCTCGGCCCATCCGGCCGAGATCGTCTCGAGGAAGCCGCGGGGGAAGGGCTGACGACGATTGGTGTTCGACGACTCCGACTCATCGGCCGGGGTGATCGTGTCGCTCTCGCCGGTGGCGGCGGGGCCTGTGTTCTCCATGGCCCCAGTCTCTCATCGGGGCGCATGCGCGTCACCCGCCGGCCGGCTCCAGCTGCACGACCAGCGGCCGGTGGTCGCTGCCCGAGCCGTCGAGGGATTTCAGCACGGCCGACCCCGTTGCCGTCCACTCCGGCGAGGCGAGCACGTGATCGATCGGGGTGCCCAGAAGTGCCGGGAAAGCGGTTGACCAGGTGCCGACGGCACCGTTGCCCGTTTCCGCGGCCGCATCATGGCAGCGCCCCAGGGTGCCCCCATCCACTCCCATTCCCCACATGTGGTCGAGGGTGGCGTTGAAGTCGCCGGCGAGGATCACGTTCGCGCTCGCGCACTGGTCGGCCAGCCACTGAAGGTCGTCGCGCCAGGCTTGCATGTAGCTCTCACGCGGCGCGACGGCGTGGGCGGCGACGACGGTGGGTCCGTCGCCATCGACGGGCATCGCGACGGCGCTGGGCACCGTGGAGGTGTTGCTGGAGCCGTTCTGCGACGACTCGATCACGGCATAGTCGCCGAGCGCGGGAGAGATGAGAAGGGTCGTGGACGTGGCATCCCACCCGTCCACGCCGTACTCCCCGTACGCGGCGTGATGCGCCCACATCGGAGCGCCCAGGTCGCGCATGGCCACGGCGACCTGCTCGCCGGTCTGGATCGTCGTCTCCGGCAGGGTGACGATGTCGGCGCTCATGGCGACGGCGATCTGGGCGATCGTGTCGGCGGTGGTGGCCGAGCCCGCCGTGTTCCAGGTGAGCACGCGGATACTTCCGGCGGTCTTTTCCGGCAGGGTGTCGCTTCCCAATCCGCGGCTGAAGAGCACGGCCCCGTTGACTCCGGCAGCGAGCACGGAGATGACCGCCAGTGACAGGGCGAGCGCGCGAAGGGGGCGAGCGATCGCGAGCAGAAGCGACACGATGCCGAGGACCGCGAACGCCACGGCGATCGGCCCCCGGAAGGCGATCATCTGAGCGATCGGAAAGACCCGCTCCACGTGGAGCAGTGGGGGCCAGGTGAGCACCGCCGCAGCGAGGAGGAAGAGCCCCGCCACGAGGAGTCCGAGGAGGCGACGCACGTCGGGAACTCTAGAACAGCATGCTGGGAGATGCGCGCGTGCGACACTCCCGAGCGCCAGGTTCGCGGCATCGGGGGCGTCTCGGGGCCGCGATACGCTCGGAGGGTGCAGACGCCCCGGTTCAGTGGTCCCAGCGACCTCCACCTGCACTCGACGCACTCCGACGGCACGGAGGCCCCCGCGCTGGTGATGGCCGCGGCGCACCGGCACGGCCTGCGCACGGCCGCGCTGACCGACCACGACACGACGTCCGGGTGGGCAGAGGCCGCCGATGCGGCGACCTCGCTCGGTATGACGTTCATCCCGGGGATGGAACTGTCCGCGCGCCATCAGTGGCGCAGCGTCCATCTGCTCGCTTACCTGGTGGATCCCGATGAGGCGGCGTTGCGTGCCATGACAGACCGCATCCGCTCGTCGCGTCTCGACCGCGCGCGGGTCATGGCCGACCGCATCTCCCGCGATTACGACCTGGGGTGGGATGACATCGTCGCGCAGACCATCGACGGAGCCACCGTGGGGCGGCCGCACATTGCGGACGCGCTCGTCGCGCGAGGGGTCGTGCGTGACCGCGCGGAGGCGTTCGACGGCATCCTGAGCCCGGGCGGCGACTACTACGTGGCGCTGTACGCGCCAGATCCGGTGACCGCCGTGCAGCTCATCGTCGGAGCCGGAGGCGTGCCGATCATCGCCCACCCCGCTGGCCGCGCGGGGCTGCTGCCCATGCCGCTGCTGTCGGAGATGCTTGCTGCCGGGCTCGCCGGGTTCGAGATCGGCCATCGGGAGAATCTGGAGTCGGGGAGGCGGACGCTGCGCCGCATCGCTGCCGAGCGTGACCTCATCCTCACCGGCTCCAGCGACTATCACGGGCTCGGCAAACCCAACGTGCCGGGCGAGAACACGACATCCGACGACATGGTGGCCCGCATCCTGGCTGCCGGCTCCGGCACCGCGCCCGTCTTCCCTTAGCGGCGCGACGCCCCGGCGGCGCCGGGCTGTGGCGTGGCAACCCTGTTGCCGAGACTCTCCGCTGGGCCGATGGGGAGGAGATGTGCGTTGGGGAGGGCGTTTCGGGCGGATGCGTCCTCCCGAGTGCGCATCTCCTCCCCAAGTGCGCGTGCGAGCGGCGGGTGAGGCCGGCCTGGCGGCGGGGGAGGAGACGTTCCGCGGGCGTGTGGGGAGGAGATGTGCGTTGGGGAGGGGCGATTAGGGCGGATGCGTCCTCCCGAATGCGCATCCCCTCCCCAAGTGCGCGTGCGGCGGTGGGTGTTACGGGCTTGGCGGCGCGGGGGAGACGTTCCGCGGGCGTGTCGGGAGGGGATGTGCGTTGGGGAGGGGCGATTGGGGGG
This sequence comes from Microbacterium sp. Z10_103, assembly GCF_058310455.1. Taxonomy (NCBI): domain Bacteria; kingdom Bacillati; phylum Actinomycetota; class Actinomycetes; order Micrococcales; family Microbacteriaceae; genus Microbacterium; species Microbacterium sp. Z10_103. The sequence goes on along the minus strand of NZ_JBZEGK010000001.1, from coordinate 1,714,672 downwards.
ATGCGTCCTCCCGAGTGCGCATCTCCTCCCGAGGCGCACGTGCGACGGCGGGTGATACCGGCCTGGCGGCGGAGGAGGAGACGTTCCGCGGGCGTGTGGGGAGGAGATGTGCGTTGGGGAGGGGCGATGGGGCGGATGCGTCCTCCCGAGTGCGCATCTCCTCCCGAACGGCACGCGGCACGGACGCCGCACCGGAACGGTGGAGCGCCAGGCGGCCGAGCGGCGAGCGTCAGGGCGGCCGAGCGGCAAGCGTCAGGCGGCCGAGCGGCGAGCGTCAGGCGGCCCGAGCGGCGAGCGTCAGGCGGCCTGAGCGGCGAGCATCAGGCCGCGGGAGCGGCGCCGTCGGCGCGTGAGCCGCCCCGGCGACGGCGACGCCGGCGCGGCGCCGAGTTGCCGTCGTGGTGTTCCGTGCCGCCGCCGTCGTGGGTGCCTGCGCCCTGCGGCGCACGCTCGCCCGACTCCGCGGAAGCGCCCTCTTCGCCGGTGCGCCGCCGACGACGCCGGCGCGTGGCATCCGCGGACTCGTCAGCGGCAGGCTTGTCGGCCGGCTTCTTCTCGACGCTGGCCCTGGGGGCGGTGACGAGCCGTCCCTTGGTACCGGTCGGGATCCCCAGATCGGAGTACAGGTGGGGGCTCGAGGAATAGGTCTCGACGGGGTCCGGCTGACCGAACTCGAGCGCACGGTTGATCAGCGCCCATTTGTGCAGGTCATCCCAGTCGACGAAGGTCACGGCGATGCCGGTCTTGCCGGCGCGGCCGGTACGGCCGACGCGGTGCAGGTACGCCTTCTCGTCGTCCGGGATCGTGTGATTGATGACATGGGTGACGTCGTCGACGTCGATGCCGCGCGCGGCGACGTCGGTCGCGATCAGGACGTCGCGCTTGCCGGCCTTGAACGACGCCATCGAGCGCTCGCGCGCCTCCTGGCTCATGTCGCCGTGGACGGCGGCGGCGTTGAACCCGCGGTCGCCGAGCTCGTCGACGAGCTTCTGGGCGGCGCGCTTGGTCCGCGTGAAGATGACCGTCTTGCCACGACCCTCGGCCTGCAGGATGCGGGCGATGACCTCTTCCTTGTCCAGCGAGTGCGCGCGGTAGACCAGGTGCTCGATGTTCGCCTGCGTGAGGCCCTCATCCGGGTCGGTCGCCCGGATGTGGATCGGGTTCGACATGAACCGGCGCGCCAGGGTGACGATGAGGCCCGGCATGGTCGCCGAGAACAGCTGCGTGTGCCGGACGGCGGGAAGCTTCGTGAAGATCTTCTCGATGTCGGGGAGGAATCCGAGGTCGAGCATCTTGTCGGCCTCGTCCAGCACGACCTCGGTCGCGTTCGAGAGGTCGAGCAGACGCTGGTTGGCCAGGTCGATGAGGCGGCCGGGGGTGCCGACCACGATCTGCGCGCCGGCCTTCAGCTGCTCGATCTGACCCTCGTAGGCCTTGCCGCCGTAAATCGCCACGACGCTGGTCGAGCGGTTCTTGGTCAGCATGTCGATGTCTTCGTACACCTGCACGGCGAGTTCGCGCGTGGGGACGACGATGAGCGCCTTCACCCCGTGCTCGGGGTTGAGGCCCAGACGCTGGACGACGGGGATGCCGAAACCGAACGTCTTGCCGGTACCGGTCTTGGCCTGGCCGATGATGTCTTGGCCGGGGAGGCCGAGCGGGATGGTCTGCTCCTGGATGGGGAAGGCATCCACGATGCCCTTCGACGCGAGAGCGTCGACAATGTCCTGGTCCACGCCGAGCTCGGCGAAGGTCGTCACGATGAATGCCTGTCCGGCGGGGGAGACCCGCCTTGGTGTCGAAGGTCCACGCCCTCTTCAGCCACAGGCGCGGGGCCCCGATCCGATGTCGGGGCCCTTCCAGGATACCGGTCCCGCGCCCATCCCCCGCTCGCGCCTAGGCTGTACCCCGTGTTCGAGTGGTTCCGTCGCCGCGCCAGGCCCGAGGGGCGCGCCCTCACGCTGCGCTCGCGCGGGGATGCGGGAGACGCCACGCGGGTGGATTTCGAAGAGCTCGCACCGGACGTCGATACCTACCTGGGTCAGGCGGCCTACCTCCAGCTGGGGTTCTTCGAGACCCTGAGCGAATTGATCGCCTCCACCCCGGAACTCGCGCAGAAAGAGTCGCTGTCGCGTGCCGCCGGTGCGGCGCTGCGCAAGCACGAGGAGCTCGTCGCGCTCATCCGCGACCGCGGCGACGACCCCACCGCCCTGATGCTCCCCTTCCGAGAGCAGCTCGACGCCTTCCGGAGGGCGACGCACGGCGTGCGCCCGCAGGAGACGATGCTGTCGGTGCACATCACCGCCGGCATGCTGGATGACTTCTACCTGGCCCTGTCGGCGAGCTACGGCGACACCGGGCGACGAGTTGCGCGCATCCTGCAGGCCGATGACGACCGCCACGCGATCGTCGAGATCACGGTGGAGACGATCGCCAGCGACCCGGAGTGGGGCTCGCTGCTCGCCCTCTGGGGCCGGCGGCTCGTCGGCGACACGCTGCTCGTGGCTCGCGCCGCCCTGCGCACCCGGACGCTCGACGAAGCCGATCAAGCCCGCGTGGAGCCGGTGTTCACCGCTCTCATGGGCGGCCACGCCCGGCGCATGGACGCGATGGGTCTCGCCGCCTGAGAAACCCGCACATCGGTGCACCAGGTGATCCGCTCCGCCCGCAAGCAGGCGCCCGCCGCGGCTCGCGCGGCAGGCGCGCGCCCTTCCCGGGTCAGCTCGCGCGGCAGGCGCCCTCCGCGGGTCAGCGCGCGCTCAGCCGTTCCCGCGCGGCGGCATCCGCGCGGGAGCGTGACGCACTCAGCCAGGCGATCACCGGGATCGTGACGACGGCGGGAAGCACGATCGCGGAGAGCCAGAGCAGCGGGTTGTCCACGCCGAGGCCCGCCCAGGTCAAGGCGGTCCAGGAGACCGCCCCGACGGCCGCCCCGAGGAGGGGGGCGAGCCCTGCTCCCCGGGTGTTGCGCTGCGGCAGCCCGAAGTGGACGGCGACGCCGATCACGGCCCCGATCAGGATCCCGAGGAGAAGCTGCATGGGATCAGGCCACGAAGCCGACGCGTCGGGCGTCCTCCGTGCCGATCTCGACGAAGGCGAGGCCCGCGGTGGGCACGATGTAGGCGTTGCCCTTGCTGTCGGTGAAGGTCACGTGCGTGGCGGAAGCGTCCAGTGCGTCGGCTACGGCCTTCTTGACGGTTTCCGACGACTCCGAGGTCTCGAACGTGAGCTCTCGGCCGGTGTTCGCAATTCCGATGCGGATCTCCACGGTCACTGCCTTCCTGCCGGGGTTGATCCGGCACCACGAAAAACTCTACGGCAGCCGCTTCGGCTCCCCGCTCGCGGACGCAACGCTCTGGGCGAACGATGTCGGAAACCGGCGGTAGCGTAGCCGGCATGGTTTCGGGGGACACGTTCGTCGCGGACGCAGCTCTCGATGACGCGCAGCGTTGTGTGGCCGCCCTTCCTGCCGACGCCTCGGCGGTCGTCGTCGGCGCACCCGGTGCCGGCAAGACCGCGTCGCTCGTCGCCCGCGTGCGTGCGCTCGTGGCCGCCGGAGTCGACCCCGACGACCTCCTCGTCCTCACCCCCACCCGACCGAGTGCAACGGCGCTCCGTGATCCGCTCGGGCTGGCCATCGGTCGCGCGACCGCCGGACCCGTCGCCCGATCGGTCGCCTCCTTCGCCTACCACCTCGTGCGCGGCGCCGAAGTGCACGCGGGCGGGGAGCCGCCGCAGCTGCTCACCGGGCGCGACGAAGACCAGATCATCCAGGACCTCCTCTCCGGCGACGCCGAGGATGAGGCGGGGGGATTCCGGCGCTGGCCGGAAGACCTCGGCGCCGGCATCCGCGCGACCAAGGGGTTCCGCAGCGACGTGCGCGCCTTCCTGGCCGAATGCACGACGCTCGGGGTCCGCCCGGTCGACCTCGAGGCGCTGTCCGACCGGGCCGAGGTGCCGGTGTGGCGGGCGCTGGCGTCCTTCGCGCGGGAGTATCACCGTGTGCGTTCCGACATGCGGGGCGCGTACCGCGACGCGGCGGGTCTCGTCCGCGAGGCGATCGGCATCGTCCGGTCGGCCGAGGCCGGGGCGGGGATGCTGGGGCGCTTCGCGGGGTTGCGCTGCATCCTCGTCGACGACGCTCAGGAGTTGACCGCCGGCGGAGTGGAGCTGCTGGAGGCGTGCGCGGCGCGCGGAATCGGCGTCGTCGCGTGGGGCGATCCCGACGTCGGGTCGGGCGCCTTCCGGGGTGCCACGCCGGAGAACTTCGCGCGGCTGGCGCAGATACTCGGCCGGACGGAGGTGCTCCCCACGGTGCACCGCGGCACCGCCCTGCAGGTCGACCTCGTGCGGTCGGTGACGGCCCGGATCGGTGCGGCCGGCGTCGTCGCCCACCGGCGGGCCGTCGGAGGCGCGCAGCCCGACGGGTCGGTGCGGACCTATCACCTGCGCTCACCGGCGGAAGAGCTGGACGCCGTGGCGCGGATCCTCCGCGAGCGGCACGTGCTGGACGGCGTGGCGTGGCGGGAATGCGCCGTCATCGCCCATGACTCGCGCCAGGTCGCGACGATCGAGACGGAACTCGCCGCCCGCGACGTGCCGGCCCGGGCGAGCGGTCCCGGGCGCCCCCTCGGGATGCAGCGTCCCGTCCGTGACCTGCTCGCCCTGGTGGAACTCGCCGTGCAGCACCCCGACGAGTGGACACCGCCGCAGGTCACCGACGCGCTTCTCGGCGTGTTCGGGGGGCTCGACCCGATCGAACTTCGCCGGCTCCGGATGCTGCTGCGCTCGGCCGAGCTGGCGGCGGGGGGTGAGCGCACCGCCGCCGACCTGCTCGCCTCGGGCGTTCGGCATCCTCTGGAGCTCGAGGCGCTCGACACCCGCGAGGCCCGTCGCGCGGCACGATTCGGACTCACGCTCGCGGCACTGCGCGCCCAAGCTGCCGATCATGCCACCGCGCACGAATTGCTGTGGACCGTGTGGGAGCGCAGCGGCCTGCAGCGTTCCTGGCGAGAGGCGGCGCGGGGAAGCGGACCGGTGGCCGACCAGGCCTCCCGCGACCTCGACGCCATGGTGGCGCTCTTCCAGGCGGCGAAGCGTTTCGGTGAGCGATCGCCGGGAGAGCCGGCCGCCACCTTCGTCCGCGCCGTCCGCGACAGCGACGTCGCCGAAGACCGGCTCGACGATGTCGAGCGCGCCGACGCGGTGCACGTGCTCACTCCGGCTGCCGCGGCTGCACGATCCTTCGACACCGTGATCATCGCCGGGGTGCAGGACGGCGTCTGGCCCAACACCCGCGTGCGCGGCGGTCTCCTGGAAACCTGGCGGCTCGCCGACGCCGTGCGGAACCCGGATGCGCCGGCCGCGGGCATCCTGGACCGGCGCCGTCAGGCGATGCACGACGAGCTGAGGCTGTTCGCCCGGGCGGTCTCCCGCGCGCAGGCTCGCCTGGTGGTGACCGCCGTCGATGACGACGATCAAGGACCGAGCGTGTTCTTCGAGCTGCTGCCCGCCCCCGAACCCGCCGGAGCGCTGGCCGAGCACCCGCTGTCGCTGCGGGGGATGGTTGCGCTGCACCGCCGCACGCTCACGAGCGCCCGCTCGCCGCTCGCCCAGCGCCAGGCGGCCGCCGGTCAGCTCGCGGTCCTCGCCGCGGCCGGTGTCGCCGGCGCCGACCCCGCGACCTGGTACGGGATGCTGCCGCCCACCTCGACCGCCCCGCTGCGCGACCTCGACCAGGAGCCCGTGCGCGTGTCGCCGTCGCGGCTGCACGCGCTGGAGGAGTGCCAACTGGACTGGGTCATCACCGACCTCGGCGGTGACCGCCAGGGGATGACGGCGGGGATCGGAACCGTGCTCCATGCCGCGCTGGAGACGGCGGAATCCGCCGACGAGGAGTCCCTCTGGGCCGCGGTCGAATCGCGCTGGGGTGAGCTGGAGTTCGAGGCGGCGTGGCGGGAGCGGGCCGAGCGGACGAGAGCGCGCGACCTGGTGCGCCGCCTGGCGGTCTACCTCAGGCGGTTCGACGCCTCGGGGGGAAGCCTCCTCGGAGCGGAGCGGCACTTCGAGGTGCCGATTGCGCTCGAGGACGCCGCCGCACACGGCGCCGTGCTCAGCGGTGACATCGACCGGGTCGAGGTGGCGCCCGACGGCTCGGTGGTGATCGTCGATCTCAAGACCGGCAAGAACGAACCCCAGACCGACGCGAAGGTCGCCGACAACCCGCAGCTCGCGGCCTATCAGCTCGCCCACGCGTCCGGGGCGATCGAGGCGGTCGCGGGAATGCCGTCCGGCGGCGCCAAACTGCTCGTCCTCCGGCCCACGGCGGCATCGGCCGATTACGTCACGCCCACCCAGGCGCCCTTCGACGAGGAGCAGCGGGCCGCGTTCGTCGCCCGGGTCGGGGAAGCGGTCACGGTGATGCGGGGGACGAGCTTCGCGGCCGCCTACGAGGAGCACTGCCGTGACGAGTACTCCTACGGCGTCTGCCGCATCCACACGATCGCGGCGGTGAGCGCGTCGTGAGCGGGATGCTCTCGGCCGCCACCATCGCGGCCGCCCTCGGCCAGTTCGCACCCACGCCCGAGCAGGCTGCCGTCATCGAAGCGCCCCTGCAGCCCGCTCTCGTCGTGGCCGGCGCCGGAAGCGGCAAGACCGAGACCATGGCCGGCCGCGTCGTGTGGCTCGTGGCCAACGGGATCGTGCGCCGCGACGAGGTGCTGGGGTTGACCTTCACGCGCAAGGCGGCCGGAGAGCTTGCCGAACGGATCTCCCGCCGCCTCGCCCGGCTGAGCGAATTCGAGCGGCGGGGCCTTCTGCCGATGCTGCCGGGCTTGCACGCCGCCGGCGAGCTCGACCGGCTCGCCGACCTCGGCGAGGGTGCGCGCGCGGACGCGGACCGCGGGGCGATTCTCGACGAACTCGCCCTCCGATCCGGCGCGTCGGCCGCCGACGTCGACGGCGACGAGATGCTCCACCGCCCCACCGTGGCCACGTACAACAGCTTCGCCGACGCCCTCGTGCGCGAGCATGGGGTGCGGATCGGCCGGGACGCTGAATCGGCGATCCTCTCCGAGTCCGCCGCGTGGCTGCTGATGCGCCGAGTGGTGTTCACCTCCGACGATCCGCGGCTGGAGGAACGCACCGAGGCGCCGCGGACGATCATCGACGCGGCGCTGCGCATCGCCCGTGACGGCGTCGACAACCTCGTCGACCTGGACCGGCTCGCCGCCTTCCCCGAGCGGTTCGCCGACGTCCTCGAGCTGCCGTCGGAGACCTCCCGCCAGACCGGCCCCTACGCGCCGGTGGTCAAGGCCGAACGCAAGGTGAACGCGCTCTCGCTGCTCGCCGCGCTCGCCGCCGAGTACGCCCGCGAGAAGCAGCGACTGGGCGTCATGGACTTCGCCGACCAGGTCGCCGGCGCGCTGCAGATCGTGCGCGGGCATCCGGCGGTCGTCGATGAGGTGCGTGGCCGCTACCGCGTCGTGCTGCTGGATGAGTATCAAGACACCTCGGTGGTGCAGACCGATCTGCTCGCCGCCCTGTTCGCCGGTACCGGCGTGATGGCGGTCGGGGACCCGCACCAGGCGATCTACGGCTGGCGCGGGGCCAGCGCAGGCAATCTCGCCGGTTTTCCGGCGGCCTTCGCCGCGGATGCGGAGTGCCTCCGCTTCGCGCTGCTCACCAGCTGGCGGAACAGCGCCCGTGTTCTGGATGCCGCCAACGCGGTCCTCGAGCCCTTGGCGGCCGGCGGCGCCGTGCAGGTGGGCGCCTTGCAAGCCCGGCCGGGCGCTCCGGTGGGGGAGATCACGACCGCGTTCGAGCGCGATCTGGATGCGGAGACCGATCGCGTGGCGGAGTGGTTCGTCGGTGTCCGCGCCGCGCGTGCGGTGAACGGGAAGGGGACGACGGGGGCCATCCTCTTCCGCAGCAAGAAGCACATGGTGCGCTTCGGCGACGCGCTCGGGCGTCGGGGGGTGCCGCACCGCATCCTCGGTCTCGGAGGACTGCTGACCACGCCCGAGGTCGTCGACGTGGTCGCCGCGCTCCGCGTTCTCGCCGATCCCGACGCCGGTTCGGCTCTGCTGCGGCTGCTGTCCGGGCCGCGGTGGGCGATCGGACTGGCCGACCTCCGCCGGCTGGCACTTCTTGCCCGGCGCCTCGCCACGCACGACGCGGCCCTGCAGCCGCTGGATGCGGCGGTCACCGAGCGGCTTCGGGCCATCCCGGGAGCTGACCGCGCGTCGCTGATCGACGCCCTCGACTTCGTCGCCCGGCAGAGCGACACCCATGGGTGGCTCGCCGACTTCACCCCGTCCGCGCGCGAGCGTCTCCGCGAGGCGGGTGCCGTCTTGGCCGGTCTCCGCCGCGCGATCGGTGCCCCCATCCCCGAGCTCATCCGCCTGATCGAACTCGAACTGCGCCTCGACGTCGAACTGGCGGCGAACGAGTCGCGCGGGCCGGCCCGCATCGCCTCCGCGCAGCTGCGCGCCTTCGTGGACGAGATCTCCGGATTCCTCGCCGCGGACGAGTCGGGGTCGGTGTCGAGCCTGCTTGCGTGGCTCGACCACGCCGAGAAACTCGACGAGTTCGCCCCGCGCACCGAGCCGCCCGAAGACGACGTCGTGCAGCTGCTCACCATTCACGGGTCGAAGGGCCTGGAGTGGGATGCGGTGGCCGTCGTGCGCCTGGTCACCGACGAGCTCCCCTCCCTTCCCCGCGACACGGCGGGGTGGCTCGGGTTCGGGGTGCTCCCGACGGAGTTCCGGGGCGATGCGCCGTGGCTCCCGCACCTGGCCTGGCGATCGGCGGCCACCTCACAGGAGCTCAAGGCACGGATCGACGCCTACGTGGCCGCCAATCGCGGGCGCCAGCTCGAGGAAGACCGCCGCCTGGCGTACGTCGCCATCACCCGCGCGCGCGATCACCTGTTCCTCAGCGGATCGAGCTGGGCGGGCACCAAGCGGCCCCGGACGCGCAGCACGTTCCTCACCGAGGCGGCCGCCGCGCTCGGGATCGAGCTCCCCGCGGAAGACCCCGGCGAGAACCCGTACGGCGCGGAGCGGCGCCTGCTGCACTGGCCGATGGATCCCCTCGGTGCGCGGCGTCCCGCGGTGGCCGGCGCCGCCGCCGAGGTCGAGCGCGCCCGTTCGGCCCCCCTGCCCGCCCCGGAGACGGAAACGGAGCTGCTCCTCGCCGAGCGGGCCGCGCGCATGACGCCCGTCACCCGTGCCGCACCCGTGCGGATCCCCGCCTCCCGGTACAAGGAGTTCGTCGCCGACTACGCCGGCGCCGTCGAAGCCCTCGACCGCCCGCTGCCCGAGCGCCCCTACCGCCAGACACGCCTGGGCACGTTGTTCCACGCGTGGGTCGAGCAGCGCTCAGGACTCGTGGGCGCGGGGACCGGCCTGGACGACGCGCTGTGGGACGACGACGAGCATGCCGACGCCTCACCGGCGGATGCGGCCGACCTCTCCCGCCTGCAGGGGAACTTCGAGCGGTCGGAGTGGGCGCGCCTTCGGCCGCTGGAGGTCGAGACCGAGATCGACTATGTCGCGACCGACCTCGACGGGCGTCCGCACATCGTCATCTGCAAGCTCGACGCCGTCTACCGCCGGGGCGAGCGCATCGAGATCGTCGACTGGAAGACGGGACGCCCGCCCGCCACCGCGGCCGAGCGCCGCGAGCGGATGCTGCAGCTGGAACTGTACCGGGAGGCGTACGCCGTCCGGCACGGTGTGCCGCGCGAGCAGATCGACGTGGTGTTGTTCTACGTCGCCGACGAAATCACGCTCCGGAACTGATGCGGGGCTCGTCGCCCCGACCCCACCAGCGCAGCGCCGCGCGCGAGGCGCGCTCGGCTTCGTCCTCGAGTTCGGGCCCGTCGGAGTCCTCGCCCGCGGAAGCGGGCTCGGGCGCGCGTTCCTGCCAGCCGGCGATGTCGATGGGGGCCGTGGACGTGTCTTCGGGCGACCGGAGTCCGTCGAGTCCGAAGTCGGGGGCATCCGCCTTCGCGTCCTCGCGGTCGCGTTCGGTCGCGAGGAACAGCGACAGCATCTCCGGGTCGTACGTGTCGGTCTGCATGGAGGTGTCCACGGGGGCGGCACCGGGTTCCGGCATCCGCTCGACGAAGGCCAGCGCCGCATCCAGATTCACCGGCGCATCCGGCACGATCCTGTCGCCGCGCACTCCGTCGGCCAGGGCGTCCAGGAGCGCCACGGCGTCGTCCACGACGACGGTGTCACCGTTCTCGAACCCGTGGACCAGCCAGCGGGCGAATTCCAGCTCGGCGTACAGACGCGCGCGTTCCCGCAGCAGGCCGTCGGGCGCCCTGCTCGCGTCGGCCGCGTAGCCGGCGAGGACGTCTTCGGCGGCCTCGGGTGCCGAAGCCAGCCACCGCAGGTCGGTCGCGGGGTCGCCCACGCTGAGCCCGCCCCACTCGAGCGCACCGGCGACGCGGATGTCGTCGCCGTCGTCGGTGAGGAGGAACGTCGAGGATGAGGCACCCCCGAAGATGACCGCGGAGTCGAACCGCCAGAGCTCGTCGGTCTCTGCGGCCTGCCGCCACCGGTCGATGAGGATGTCGGGCGCGCGGCGGGTGGCCTCCACGCGATCCAGCAGGCGGGTGACGTCATCGCGCACCTGGTCAGGGGTGCGCACGGGGAGCCCGTCGGTGCGCACGATGGACGGGGGCAGAGCGTGGACGGCGGCGAGAGCCGCGCCGATGGCGGTCGCGACGCCGCGACCCTTCGGGACGTGGGTGGGGTCGACGCGGTACCCGGGAAGGTGGTCGACCACCAGCACGCGTGCGACGCCCGAACCGGACTCGCCGAGAACCTCGGGGGCCTGGAAGGGCAGCAGCGCCCGCACGCCGGGGGTGAGCGCGACCAGCGCCCGCGACTCGGCGGCGAGGTCGGCGGCGGAGTCTTCGGTCGCGGGCATCCGGACGACCGCCTCGCGGCCGTCGTCCAAACGCACCAGGGCCGCATCGAATCTGCCGGCGCCTCCCTCGGTGAGAGCGCCCACCCCGACCACGCCGATCCGCGGGAGGGCGGCCGTCGCCGACGCGGCTAGAGTGAGAGGTGAGCGTGCCATGCGCCCAGGCTAGGCCGGGCCCGCCGTCCCGCCCCCGCGCCACGCCTGTGAGAGAGGTACTCGATGACGGTTCCCGTCACGACTCCCGCCCGCATCGGCCCGGTGGACCGATCACCCACCGAGCGCATGGCGGACGACCTGATCGGCCGAGCCCTCGCCGATGCGGCAACCGTCGTCCTGGTGGTCCGCGGCGATGCCACGCCGCTCGCCGCCGACGGTGGCCTCGCGCCCGCGCGCGTGGCGGACGTGCCCGATGACGCGCTGTGGGCGTTCCTCGGTCGTCGCCCCGACGGCGCGGCCGTGCTCGCAGCCTCCTTCGCTCCCGACCGAGACGATCCCGTCGCAGCGCCGGGGGGATGGGGCGTCCTGCGGGTCATCGGCGGCGACCTGCCCGTCGACGACGCGGGCCTCCTCGTCACCGCGGTGGCGCTCGGGCGCTGGCTGGTGGACGCGCCCCATTGCCCGGCGTGCGGCGCGCGCACCGAGCTGCGCCACGCGGGATGGGCACGGCACTGCCCGAACTGCGGGCGCGAGCACTTCCCCCGCACCGACCCCGCCGTGATCGTCGCCGTCACGCGGGAGGACGACCCCGACGTGCTGCTGCTGGGTTCCAACGCCCTGTGGGGCGCGGAGCGCTACTCGTGTTTCGCGGGTTTCGCCGAGGCGGGGGAGTCGCTGGAAGACGCCGTGGTGCGCGAGGTGCACGAAGAGGCCGGTGTGACGGTGCGGAACCTCCGGTACCAGGGGTCACAGGGCTGGCCCTACCCCCGGTCCCTCATGCTCGGCTTCACCGCAGAGGCTCCGGCAGGGGAGGTCGCCCTCGCCGACGGTGAGGAGATCGTCGCCGTGCGATGGTTCACCCGCGCGGAGATCGGTGAGGCGCTCGCGGGCCGGAGCGCTCTCCAGCTGCCCGGCACGGCATCCATCGCCTCGCGGCTCATCCGCGGCTGGTACGAGGCGGCCCCGTGAGTGCTCGCGGCCCCCTCGACGCCCTCGATGACCAGCAGCGCGCGGCCGCGGCGGCGCTGCGCGGACCGGTCTGCGTGCTCGCGGGTGCGGGCACCGGTAAGACGCGCGTCATCACGCACCGCATCGCGCACGGCGTGGACACCGGCGCGTACTCGCCCGGACGGGTGATGGCGGTGACCTTCACCGCCAAGGCCGCCGGTGAGATGCGCGGACGACTGCGTGCGCTCGGAGTCGAGGGGGTCGCCGCGCGCACCTTCCACGCCGCCGCACTGGCGCAGCTGAACTACTTCTGGCCGTCGCTCACCGGGGATTCGGCGCCGGCGCTCGTCAGCAACAAGGTCAAGCTCCTCGCCCACGCCGCCGACAGCCTCGGGCTTTCGCCCGACACTCCGACGCTCCGTGACGTGGCGAGCGCCATCGAGTGGCGGAAGATCACCCTCCGCAGCATCGACGCCTACGTGCAGGCCCGTCCGCACGCGGTGGGACGGCTGGACGTGCAGAAGGTGGCCGACCTGCAACGCGCCTACGAGAAGCTCAAGGACGAGCGTCGCCAGATGGACTTCGAGGATGTCCTCCTCACGTGCGCGGGGATGCTGGAGGCCGAGCCGCGCGTCACCCAGGAGGTCAGGGAGCAGTACCGTCACTTCACCGTCGACGAGTTCCAGGACGTCTCGCCCCTGCAGTACCGGCTGTTGCAGCTGTGGCTGGGCGATCGCCGTGATCTCTGCGTGGTCGGCGATGCCAGCCAGACGATCTACTCGTTCGCCGGTGCGGACGCGCGCTACCTGCTCGAGTTCCCGCGTACCCACGAGGACGCCCAGGTGTTTCGGCTGGAGACGAACTACCGGTCGGCCGCTCCCGTCCTCGATGTGGCCAACTCCCTGATGCGCGGCCGCCCCGGGGCGCTGGAGCTCGTGCCCGCGCGGCCGGCGGGCGCGAGCCCCGTCCCCGTGGTGCGCGGTTTCGACGACGACGAATCGGAGGCTGCGGCCGTGGCCCGCTCCATCGCCGACGCGATCGCCGGGGGCGTCGAACCATCCGCGATCGCGGTGCTCTACCGCTCGCACGCACAGTCGGCGGTCCTCCTGACGGCACTGGGGGCCGCAGGCGTCCCCACCACGGTGCTGGGCGGGCGACGCTTCTTCGATCAGCCCGAGGTGAGGCAGGCCGTGCTCGCGCTGCGCGCAGCATCCGTCGCCCCCCTGGAGACCGACTTCGTCACCACCGTGCGCGATGTGCTGCGCTCGCTGGGGCTGGCCGAGGAACCCCCTCCCGCCGGCGGCGCGTTGCGCGATGCCTGGGAGGCGCGCGCGGCTCTCCTGCGACTGGCGGAGACCGCACCCGCCGGCACGAGCCTGCGTGCGTTCACCGACGACCTCGTCGCGCGAGCGAAGGATCAGCACGAACCGGCGACCCGCACCGTCACCCTGGCGACCCTCCACGCCGCGAAAGGGCTGGAATGGGACCACGTCCATCTCATCGGGGTGAGCGAGGGGCTTCTTCCCATCTCCTACGCCACCACCTTCGATGATGTCGACGAGGAGCGCCGGCTGGCCTACGTGGGGATCACGCGGGCCGGGCGAACCCTCTCGCTGAGCTGGTCGCGGGGGAGAGGACGGACAGCGCGGACTCCGTCGCGGTTCCTGCAAGAGATCGGCACGCACAGTCTTCGTGCGGGGGATGGGATCGCCACACGCGGTTCGGCGCGTCCACGCGTAGGCGCACCGAACGCGCGGGAGTCGTCCTCGGCCCGGTGATCAACTGCACCGCGACGCGCGCGGCCTCCACCGCCAGGTCGGCATCCACGGAGCACGCTCGCCCCACCAGCTGACTGGCGACCACCGGCCATGTCGGGTCGGCGTCGCGCGCATGAGCGGCGTGGCACGCCAGGCAGGCGGTGACACCCGGCTCGATGACGGGCCCCACCGTGGCGCCTGCACCCTCGAACACGAGGGGGAGGTGGGGGACGTCGTCGGAGACGAGCGCGGCCGCGCGGTGCGGATCGACGAGGTGCGCGGCCAGCACCACGGCCGTGAATCCGGAGGGGATCGCCACGCGCGAGAACGGCGCCCACGGAAGGACGCCCACCTCGGCGCCGGCGCGACGGAGTGCCGCAGCGACGACGTCCACGATCGCCGTCTCGATCCCGTCCGTGGTCTGCAACGCGATCCGCGGGGGCTCCGGAGTGCGCTGCAGCACAGGCTGGAGCTCGGCGAAGAACGCGTCGGCTTGCGCGCGGCGGATGCGCCGGGACGTCAGCATCCCCGCAAGCGCGTTCTCCGGGACGCCGCGGGCCAGTTCCTCCAGGAGGCGCTCCTCCCAGGGTTGCGGGTCTTCCAGCCGGGCGACGTCATCCACTCCGAACTGCAGGGTGGTGGCGTCGCGCCACAGCGGCGGGTGGGCGGGATTCAGGCGCAGCATGGCCCGAGTTTGCCCCCGCGCCGGGCGCGCCGCGCCGTCTGTCCACACCCCGCCGACCGCAGGGGGTCGTGGGCGGCCTGGGGAGGAGGGGATCAGACCGGTCGGGGTCCCTCCGGGGTGGGCTCGTCAGGGTCGTCCGGATCCGCGTCGGGAGCCGGGGGAGCCTCGCCGCTCTCCTCGGCCAGAAGCTGCGCGAGGGCGTCGTCCATCGCGTCGCTCTCCGGCGCCTCGCCCCGCGCCTGCGCAGAAAGGCGCGCCACGAGCCGTGCCGGGTCGTCGATGTCTTCTGCGGTGGGCATGAGGTCGGGGTAGTCCCACAGCGCATCCCGGCCGGCGATCCCCACCGCGTCGGTGACGGCACGCCACATTGCTGCGGCCTCCCGCATCCGCCGGGGCCGGATCTCCAGCCCCACCAGCGAACTCAGCGCTTCCTCCGCGGGTCCGCCGACGGCCCGCCGACGGCGCACCGCTTCGGCGATCCGCTCCGCGGTGGGCAGGCGCGTCGTGGCGTCCGCCGTCACGACGTCGACCCATCCCTCGATCGTCGCGAGCAGGTTCTCCAACCTGCCGAGAGCGGCCGTCTGCTCCTCGGACCGGGCCGGCAGCAGGGCTCCGCTTTCCAGCGCATGGCGCAGCTCTTCCGGCTGGGACGGGTCGAAGCGCGCGGCGAGATCCTCCAGGGCGTCGGTGTCGACGTGGATGCCGGAGGCGAAATCGCGCACCTGCGCGATGACGTGCAGGCGCAGCCACCGGGCGTGGCGGAACAGGCGCGCGTGCGCGAGCTCGCGTGTCGCCAGGTACAGCGCGAGCTGGTCGTCGGGGATCTCCAGGTCACGACCGAAGTCGGCGAAGTTCTGCGGGAGGATGGCCGCGTCACCGGCGGGCATGATCGGGATCCCGACGTCACCGCCGCTGAGGACCTCTGTCGAAAGACGGCCGACGACGTGTCCGAGCTGCGTGGCGAACAGAGAGCCGCCGACGGTGCGCATGAGGCGTCCGGCGCCGGCGATGAGGTCTTGCATCTCCTCCGGCGCCTGCGCACCCAGCGCGTTGGTCAGAGCGTCCGCGATGCTGGTGGCCACCGGCTCGGCCAGTTCCTGCCACACCGGCAGGGTCGCTTCCACCCACGCGCCGCGCGTGATCGCGCGAGGGGCGGCGGCGAGATCGGCGATGGTCGTGGCCTCGCCGAGCCACAGTGCGGCGAGGCTGAAAGCCGAGTCGAGGTCGGTCCGCTGGCCGCTGGTGATGCCGCGGTCGCCCTGGTTCGCGATGTGCAGCGCCTGGCGCTCGGTGAGATCCCACGAGATGCCGTCGTCACCCGAGGTGAAAGCGCCCTGAAGGTGCCGCATCATGGTCTGCATCGTCGCGGGGTCGATGGGCATCCCCGACAGCCGCGACAGCTGCTCCGCGTCGAGTGCACTGCTCTCTCCCGAGAGCAGCCGACGCAGCAGCTCCTGGAGCTCCTCTTCGGGGCTCCGATCCTCGTCCGCCACTTCAGCCGCCTTTCAGCCGGGTCTAGTCCTGGCGATCTACGCTAGTCGGACGCTCTCCTCGCACTCCCCGGCTGACCTCTGGTCCCTTACGCCGGTCGCGAACGACCAGGCGAAGAAAGGCTTACCGTGGCCCTGTTCGACGAGAACACGACGATCGTGCCTGCGCAGCGGCGCCGCTGGAGCCGGGCATCGCTCGTGGGACTGTGGTCGATCTCAATCGCTCTCATCGTCCTGCTGATCCTCACCTTCCTCCCCACCGCCTACGTCATCCAACAGCCCGGGCCCGTGTACAACACCCTGGGCACCGTGACCAACGCGGAGGGCGAAGAGGTGCCGCTCATCGCGGTCGAGGACGTGGAGACCTACCCGCCCGACGGCGCGCTCGACCTCCTCACCGTGCAGGTCGTCGGCAATCCCGAGCGACGCCCGTCATGGTTCGAACTGGCTGTGGCCTGGTTCGACCCCTCGCGGGCCGTACTCCCGCTGGACCGCGTTTTCCCGCCCGGCCAGAGCACCGAGCAACGCCTCGAGGAGAACGCGGCGCTCATGACCGACTCGCAGCAGGAGGCGATGGCCGCGGCCCTGCGGGAACTCGGCTACGACGTCACGTCGCGCATCGCGATCCACTCCCTCACGGACGACTCCGCGGCCGAGGGCATCCTCGAGCCCGGCGACGTCATCCTCGCCGTCGGCGGGAAAGACGTCACCGATGCGCAGCAGGTGCGTGACGCCGTCGTGGCCGGAGGCGGCGACCCGGTGACCCTGACCATCGAACGCGACGGCCGGGAAGACGAGGTGTCGGTGACACCCCGAGAGGCCGAGGTCGAGGGCGAGACCACCTGGCTCGTGGGCGTCCAGCTCATCGCCGACTATTCGTTCCCGGTGGATGTCACCATCCAGCTGGATGACGTGGGCGGACCCAGCGCGGGGATGATGTTCGCTCTGGGGATCATCGATGTGCTCACCCCCGGCGACCTCACCGGTGGTGAGCAGATCGCCGGGACGGGAACCATCGACGCCGCGGGCGAGGTGGGACCGATCGGCGGCATCCGCCAGAAGCTCTACGGCGCCGAGCGGGCCGGCGCAGACTACTTCCTCGCGCCCGAGGAGAACTGCGAGGAGGTCGTCGGGCACGTTCCGGGCGACCTGCAGGTCTTCGCCGTCGGCGAGCTGGATGACGCGCTGGCCGTGCTCGACGCGATCCGCACCGACGGGGACGTCGCCGCCCTGCCCACCTGCGGTTCCTGACGGACGACGCGTCATCGGGGGCAACGCATAACGGTTCCGGCATCCACGGCGTTCCCCCAGAACTCGCCGCCTAGGATGGCAGAGTGACCACGACCAGTCCTGCGAAGCCGGCCACGCCCAACCGTTCCCGACGCGTCATTGCCATCACCCTTGCGGTCATCGCCGCGCTGGTGGTCGGTTTCTTCGTGTTCGCGAGCCTCTACGCCGACTGGATGTGGTTCAACCAGCTCGGCTTCACCCAGGTGCTGACGACCCAGTGGATCGCTCGCGTGGTGATGTTCGTGGTGGGGTTCCTCGCCATGGCGGTGCCGGTGTGGGGCGCCATCCAGCTCGCCTACCGCCTCCGCCCGGTGTACGCGCGCCTCAGCTCGCAACTGGACCGCTACCAGGAGGTCGTCGAGCCGCTGCGGCGCCTGGCCATGTGGGGCATCCCGATCTTCTTCGGCTTCTTCGCCGGTTTCGCCGCCTCCGCGCAGTGGGAGACCACCTGGCTGTGGTTCAACGGGGTCGCCACCGACACCACCGATCCGCAGTTCGGGCTGGACACCGGCTTCTACCTGTTCGCGATGCCGTTCTACAGCGCGGCGCTGGGCTTCGCCTCCGCCGTCATCCTGATCTGCCTGCTGCTCACCGCCGCGGTGTCGTACCTGTACGGGTCCGTACGCGTGGGACAGCGTGAACTGCGGATCTCCAAGGCCGCCCGCATCCAGCTCGCCGTCCTCGCCGGACTGTACCTGCTCGTGCAGGGCGCGAGCCTGTTCCTCGACCGGTACCGCACGCTGGTGGAGGCGGGCGAGCGCATCACCGGACCCGGGTACACCGGCGTCAACGCGACGATCCCCGGGCAGACGATCCTGGCGATCATCGCCGTCCTCGTCGCGATCCTCTTCTTCGTCACCGCGGTCATCGGCCGCTGGCGCTACCCGCTCATCGCGACCGCGCTGCTGGTCGTCTCCTCGCTCGTTCTCGGCGTCGGCTACCCGTGGGTGGTGAACACCTTCCAGGTGCGCCCGAACACGCTGCAGCTGGAAAGCGAGTATTTCCAGCGCAACATCGACATGACCAAGCAGGCGTACGGCGTCGACGACCTCGAGAAGCAGGACTTCACCGCCGAGACGGCCGCCGCAGCCGGTCAGTTGCGGGCGGACGCGGCGACCACCGCGCAGATCCGCATCATGGATCCCGCGATCATCGGACCGACGGTGCGGCAGCTCGAGCAGTACCGCGCCTACTACCAGTTCCCCGACGTCCTGGACGTCGACCGGTACGAGATCGACGGCCAGTCGCAGGACACCATCGTGGCGGTCCGCGAACTGAACATGGACCAGCTCTCGGACGCGGCGACCTGGCAGAACACGTCGCTGGTCTACACCCACGGGTACGGCCTCGTCGCGGCGGCAGGAAACGAGCGGACGAGCGACGGCGACCCCGTCTTCCTCGAGCAGGCGATCCCCTCCACCGGGTTCCTGTCGGAGACCGACTTCGAGCCGCGGGTCTACTTCGGCGAATACTCTCCCGAGTACTCGATCGTCGGCGCCCCCGAGGGGACCGAGCCCATAGAGCTCGATTACCCGATCGGCAGCGATGGGGGCAGCGACACGCGCACGACCTTCACCGGCAACGGGGGCCCGAGCGTCGGCAACGTCTTCAACCGCCTCATCTACGCGCTGAAGTTCCAGTCCGAGCAGATCCTCTTCTCCGACGCGGTGAACGAGGACTCGCAGATCCTCTACGACCGCGATCCCCGCGAGCGGCTGGAGAAGGTGGCGCCGTACCTGACGCTCGACAGCGACCCGTACCCGACGGTGGTGGACGGCCGCATCAAGTGGGTCATCGACGGCTACACCACGAGCGCGAACTACCCGTACTCGTCCGGCGTGAGCCTGTCGCAGGCGATCGCCGACACCAACAACCCCGCCCCGCGTTATGCGCTGGATGACATCAACTACATCCGCAACTCGGTCAAGGCCACCGTCGACGCCTACGACGGCAGCGTGACGCTGTACGCGTGGGATGACCAGGACCCGGTGCTGCAGGCATGGCAGAACGTGTACCCGTCCACCCTCGAGCCGTATAGCGAGATGTCGGCCGAGCTCATGGCGCACGTCCGTTACCCGACCGACCTGTTCAAGGTGCAGCGGTCGATGCTCGGGGTGTACCACGTCGATGACGCGCGTTCGTTCATCCAGCGCGACAACGCCTGGGCGACCCCCGATGACCCGCAGGACGACACGCGCCTGCAGCCGCCGTACTACCTGACGATGCAGATGCCGGGGCAGGAGTCGCCCGCGTATTCGATGTTCACCACGTTCATCCCCTCGTCGCAGGGCAACAGCCGGAACGTGCTGACCGGTTATCTCGCGGTCGACTCCAACGCGGGTTCCGAAGCCGGGGTGAAGGGGGAGGACTACGGCAAGCTGCGCATGCTGGTGATCGACTCCGCGACCACGGTTCCCGGTCCCGGCCAGGTGCAGAACACCTTCAACTCCGACACGGCCGTCTCCTCGCAGATCAACATCCTGCAGCAGGGCCAGTCGGAGGTGCTGCCCGGCAACCTCCTGACGCTCCCCGTGGGTGGCGGCCTGCTCTACGTGCAGCCCGTCTTCGTGCAGTCCTCCAGCGGCACGCAGCTCCCGCAGCTGCGGCGCGTGCTCGTCGCCTTCGGCGATCAGATCGCGTTCGAAGACACCCTCAATGAAGCGCTGGACGTGCTCTTCGGCGGTGACTCGGGTGCCGATACGGGCGACGGTGAGGTGATCCCGGAAGACCCGGATCAGGCTCCGACCGAGCCCGGCGACGGCACCGAGGAGCCCGAGACCCCGACGGTTCCGGCGGACGAGTATCAGGCCGCGCTCGAAGAGGCGCGCGTCGCCCTCACCGAGCGTCAGGCGGCTCTGCAGGCCGGCGACTTCGCCGCCTTCGGTGAGGCCGATGCCCGCCTGACCGCAGCGGTCGAGCGTCTCCTCGCCCTCAAGGAGCCGCAGCCGGGCGAGTAACCTCGCGCGCCGCGAGAACCCATCTCCGCAGCGAAAGCACCGCAGTACGCAGTGCACTCGCCGGCGGGATGGGTTCTCGCGGTTCACGGCGGGGTCAGGGGGTGCGGAGGAGCGCCCACCAGATCAGCAGCAGCGTCACGCCGAAACCGGCGATCTGGTTCACCCACAGGAACCGGCGCCATCCTGCCGTCGCGTGGTCGGCAGTGGCGTCGGAGACCGAGCGGTAGGGCCACACGACGACGAGATACGGCACGACCAGCAGCGCCGCGAGCGGGCCGGGCCACGCCGTTCCGAACATGGTGAGCCCCGCCAGCACGTAGCACGTCAGGGCGAAGCGCACGGTCCATCGCGCTCCGCGGGCCGTCGCGATCGAGGAGATTCCCGCGGCGCGGTCGGCGGCGACATCCTGCACCGCCCCGAAGGCGTGCGACGCGACCCCCCAGAGGGCGAACGCCACGACGATCGCGACCAGTTGTGCCGTCCACGTGGCGCCGGCGAGCACGAGCCCGTACACGGCGGGGGAGAAGAAGTGGATGCTGCTGGTGACGGAGTCGGCGAAGGGCCTCTCCTTCAACCGCAGCGGTGGGGCGGAGTAGAACACGACGAAGAAGAGACTGGCCGCCAGGACGAGCCACGACAGCGGGTCGCCCAGGAGGACCAGAGCCGCCACGAACGGAACGCACGTGACCGCCGCGGCCCACAGGGTGATGCGGTGCATCCGCCGGTCGAGGACGGCGCCGTGCGCGCCGCCCTTGCGCGGGTTCCGAAGGTCGGATTCGTAGTCGAACACGTCGTTGATGCCGTACATCGCGAGGTTGTACGGCACGAGGAAGAAGACGGTGCCGATGAGCAGCGCGACGTCGATGCTCTGGGCCGTGAGCAGGTACGCCGCCGCGAAGGGGTAGGCCGTGTTGATCCAGCTCACCGGTCGTGAGGACACCAGGAGGTCTCGCAGCACGCGCCCCGGAGGCAATGACGAGCCGCTCACGACGGCTTCGGCGTGCGCTGCAGCAGGGTGAACACCGCGGGGAGGCCGAAGGCGGCGCACAGCGGATAGGCGAAGTCCTCGATGGGTGCCTGGCCGATGCGGAGCCCGGAAAGGTGCTCGGGCGGGTAGCTGAACAGGTCGAGCGCGATCATGACGTTGTCGAACACGGCCGTCAGCGCGAGCAGGGCGACGGCGCCCACCGCCGACGCCCGCAGCCGCGCCCCGAACCCGGGCCGGCGTGCGGAGAGGGCCGTGACGGCCGCGGTGACCAGGAGGAACGGCAGGACGAGGAGGGGGTAGGTCATGCGCGGGCCTCCCGGCGGCGGAGCATCCGCTCGGCTCCCGCCCATGCGACCAGGGCGAGGTAGGACAGGAACGCCAGGAACACGGGTTCTTCCAGCGGCAGGTGCGGGGCGAGATCGACGCCGAGAAGCAGGGTGCTTCCCCCCTTGACGAAGACACCGGTGAGGATGCCCGCGGCATCCCACAGCAGGAAGAAGGCGGTGCCGATCACCACGGCTGCCACCGTCGCGCCGGGCGCCCGCGGGCCGATCAGGCGCAGGCGCACGTCGAGGACGAGGATGCCGGCGGCGGAGAGGACGATCGCAAGGAGGTAGAGCCCGGGCACCTCACGCCTCCCTGCGCGCCGGCTCGGGAACCGGACCGGGGGAGCGGTCGCCGCGGAGACGCTTGAGGACGAGCTCGGCGGAGATGAGGCACATCGGCAGGCCGATGCCGGGCAGCGCCGACGTCCCCGCGTAGTACAGCCGGCGCACCCGGCGGGATTGGTTGCGCGGGCGGAACACCGCGCTCTGGCGGAGCGTGTGCGCGAGGCCGAGCGCATTGCCGCGCCACGAGTGGAGGTCGGCCTCGAAGTCGCCGGGGGCGATCGTGCGGCGGACGACGACCCGATCGGCCAGGTCGGGGATGTCGCACCACTGGCCGATCTGCGCGATGACACGGTCGGCGGCGGCCTCGATCGCGGCATCCCCGCCACCGTCGACGCCGCCCCGCCCGAGGCCGGGGTCGGCGGGGACCGGCACGAGCACGAACACGTTCTCGTGCCCCTCCGGGGCGACGGTGTCGTCGGTCGCGCTCGGGCGGCACACGTAGAGGGATGCCGGCGTGGGGATGCGGGGATCCGTTCCGAGGATCGCTTCGAAGTTCTCCCGCCATTGCGGGGCGAACAGCAGCGAGTGATGGGCGAGCTGGGGGAGCTCGCCACGCACTCCGAGGAGCACGAGCAGCGCGCCGGGGCTCGGGGTGCGGTCCTGCCACCACTTCTCCGGGTAGGTGCGGTCCGCCGCATCCGACAGCAGCCGCGTCTCGGTGTGGTGGAGGTCGGCGGTGGAGACGACGACATCGGCGGGGATGATCTCGCCGCTTGCCAGGCGCACGCCGTGCGTGGCGCCGTCGCGAACCAGGATCTCCTCGACCGGCGCCGAGGTGCGTACCGCGGCGCCGCGCCCGCGGGCGAGGCGATCGATTGCCGCGATGACGGTCGTGAAGCCCCCGCGCGGGTACCGGACGCCGTCGTCCATGTCGAGGTGGCTCATCAGGTGGTAGAGGCTCGGGACACCGTACGGCGAGCCGCCCAGGAACACGGCGGGATACTCCAGGATCTGGCGGAGGCGCGGGGAGGTGAAGCGCGTCTCGACGTGCCGGGCGAGCGTGCGGGTGAGAAGCGGCAGTAGCCGGGGGAGACGCCGCAGGAGCGCCGGATCCCGGAGCCCTGCGGTGGTCGTGTAGGGGTCGTAGAGGAATCGGTTCACCGCCAGCTCGTACGCATCGGCGGCGGAGTCCAGGTACGCGTCCAAACGCGGCCCGGCGCCCGGCTCGACGGATTCGAACAGCGCGGTGGCCGCATCCCGACCCGACACCACGTCCAGGGGCGGGATTCCGTCCGCACCGAACACCCGGTAGGCCGGGCGCAACGGCACCAGGTCGAGCTGCTCGGCGGCGCTCGTGCCCAGCAGGGCGAAGAAGTGGTCGAAGACCTCGGGCATGAGATACCAGCTCGGGCCGGTGTCGAAGCGGAATCCGTCCCGCGCCCACGAGCCCGCGCGGCCGCCGAGCTCCGCACGCGCTTCGCACACGGTGACCTCATGCCCCTCGGCGGCGAGCAGCGCAGCGGTCGCCAGGCCCGCGATCCCGCCTCCGACGACGACCGTCCGCGTCACCGTCGCCGCTCCCGCGGACGCGCGGTGACCGCTGCGCGCAGCGTGAGAGCGGCCTTCACGGGGTCAGGAACCCGCAGGCGGCGTCCTGACGCCGCCTGTGAACGGCGCAGACGCCGAGAGAGCTCGGCGAAGAGGTCGTGCGCGGTCGAGACGGCCCGGCGGCAGTCCCGCGGCAGCCGGGGGATCACCGCTGCGGCGGCGGCCAGATCGGCGTCGATACGGTCGAGCACCTCGGTGCGGCCGTTGCCGGTCGTCGCCCCCGACAGATAGTCGCGTCCGAGCCGCCCGGCGTCGTCGTCGAGATCGCGGAGGAAGTTGACGTCTTGGAAGGCCGCGCCCAGGCGGCGGGCGCCTCCCGCGAGGTCGGGGGGAGCGGGGAGCGGATGGGGGGAGCCGGCGTTGAGGAACACCTGCAGGCACATCAGGCCCACCACCTCGGCCGACCCGTAGACGTAGGCGTCGTGCGACCCGGCGTCGTGGGCTGTCGTGTCGATGTCGGTGCGCATCGAGGCGAAGAACGGGGCGGTGAGGTCGGCCCCGATGCCGCACGCCCGCGCCGTGCGCGCGAAGGCATGCACGACGAGATTGGCGCTGAAGCCGCGCTCGATGGCCTCGAGCGTCTCCTGCTCGAGGGAGTCGAGCACCTCGCGCTCACGGGTGCGACTCAGCCCCGCGTCGGCGGCCGGGCCGTCCACCACCTCGTCCGCGACGCGGACCAGCGCGTAGACGTTCCGCACGTGCGGCCGCACGCGCGGGCCGAGCAGGCGGCATGCGAGAGCGAACGAGGTCGAGTAGCGGGCGATGACTGCGGCCGCCGCATCCTCCGCCGTGCGGTCGTACAGCGCCAGCCCTGTGGGGGAGTGGCTCACGGCACGCGCTCCCGCACGCCCTCGACCAGGTCGAGGAGCATCGCGCGGCAGTCGCCGGGCAGAGCGGGGTCCCTCGCGGTGCGGCGCGCGTCATCGAGCGTCTCGCCGACGAGCAACTCCACGCGCTGCCGCGCACCGGATGCGGCGAGGGCGGTCTGGGCGGCGCGGACGGCGACGGGACCCGTGTGTGCACGGGCCAGTGCGTCGCTCACCTCCGGCCAGCGTTCGCTTTCGCGGGCCAGGGCGATGAGCGGAGTGCGCTTGGCCTCCCGGAGGTCGCCACCCTCGGACTTGCCGGCGACGGTGGCGGTACCGAACGCGCCGATGAGATCGTCCACCAGCTGGAATGCCAGCCCCAGCTGGAATCCGAATCGGCCGAGCACCGCGCGGCTGGCCGACGGTGCGCCGGCGAGGACTGCTCCGGCCTTCAGAGGTGCCGAGAAGGAGTACACCGCCGTCTTGTTCGCCGTGGCGAGGAGAATCGCCTCGGATGCCACCCCCGCGTCGGCGATCACGGCGTTCTCGACGTCGGCGAGCTCCCCCGACGCCGAGACGACGACGGCTTCGTCGACGAGCGCCATCAGCTCGGCGCGGACCCCGGAAGGGACGTCGGCCAGTGCCACGAGCCGGATGGCCTCGTGCAGCAGCAGATCGCCGGCCAGGATGGCCGCGGCATCCCCGAGCAGCGACGCGCCCGCGGCATCCGCCCCCCGGGCCTGCGCCCGTGCGCGGAACTCGCCGCCGATGTTGAGGACACCCCGCCGATGCGTGTCGTGGTCGATCACGTCATCGTGCACCACGAACGCCGTGTGCAGCAGCTCGAACGCCGCCGCCAGCTGGTACACCGCGCGCTCGTCGCCCGCCGCGCCGAGGGTTTCGTAAGCGGACACGACGAGCGTGGGACGGAAGCGCTTGCCGCCGGCCGATGCGCGCCGGATGGCGGTGGCCAAGGCACCGGCGGAACCGTCGAGCTGCGCCATCCGCCCCTCCAGACGCTGCAGCGCGATATCGATGGCGTCGTCGATCGCCTCGCGGGTGGCCGGCGCGGCGCGCAGCGTGATCATGAGGCGCGGCGTCGCTGTTGCCGAGGTGCGCCGAAAAGGCGCAGCTGCTCGGCTTGCAGGACGAGCCACGGGCTGAAGGCCCACGGGGTGGCATCGAGGGCGGTGGCGAGATCGGTCGGGTCCACCCATTCCGCGTCCGCGACTTCGAGTGGGTTGAGCTCCGGCTCTTCCGAGGTCCGCGCGGTGTACACGGGGCAGATCTCGTGCTCCACGATCCCGGTGGCGTCGATCGCGCGATACCGGAACAGCGGCAGGGCGAGGTCGATCTCCGTCAGCGTCAGACCGAGCTCGTGCGAGGCGCGACGGCGCACGGCCGAGATCACGGGTTCGGCCGGACGAGGGTGCCCGCAGAAGGAATTGCTCCACACCCCGGGCCACGTGGCTTTCCCCAGCGCGCGCCGGGTGACGAGCACCTGCCCGGCGTCGTTGACGACGTGGCACGAGAACGCGAGATGCAAAGCGGTGTCAGTACCGTGCACACTGCTCTTCGGGGCTGTTCCGATCTCCTGGCCGTCGTCGTCCAAAAGAACGACATACTCGGTTTCGATCATCGCGCCTCCATTTTGCTAGTTTAGCTAGCGAGTGGCCACGACTATACAAGCGGAGGGAGGGAGTGTCCATCTTGTCGCAACCTGCGCAGGCACCTGGTACAAGACGCGAGACGATCACGGCGACGCTGTTCGCCGTGCGTGCCTTCAGTGACGCCATGGACCGCATGCACAGTGGCATGAAGGGCGACATGGACATGAACGCGACCGACCTCGCGGCGCTGCGGATGCTCATCGTCCGCGAGCAGCGGGGGGAGACGGTGAGCCCTCACGAGGTCGCGCGGCACCTGCGGATCTCCACGGCATCCACGACCAAGCTCCTGGACCGGCTCACCGCGACGGGTCATCTGGAGCGGCGGCCCCATCCCCGTGACCGTCGCGCGCGCATCGTGGTGTTGACCGAGCGCACGAGGCGCGAGTTCTTCCAGCATTTCGGCGCCCACCTGGAGTCGATGCGCGCGGTCGCGGCGGACTACAGCGACGAGGAGCTCGCCGTCATCGCTCGCTTCCTGGGCGAGATCGCCGAGGCCGTCGATCCCCGTTAGTCCACCGAGAATCCATGAGCGCGGCGATCAGGCGCGCGAGCGGAGGGCGGGCTTGTCCGACAACCGGATCTCCTTCATGAAGAAGGCGACGACGAAGCCCACCACCCCGAGCGGCACGAGAAGCCAGAACGAGGGCGCCAGCGCGTCGGCGTACGCCGTGACCACGGCATCGCGCAGATCTGTCGGCAGCGTCTCGACGGCGGCCGGAGTGAGCGACGAGGCGCCGAAGCCGGAGGGGATGTCGGATGGCGGGACGTTGCGGGTCGCCTCGCTCAGCGTGGTCGTGAGCCGTGTGGTGAAGGCGGCGGAGAAGATGCTGGTACCCGCGGCGGCGCCGATCTCGCGGAGGAAGTTGTTCGTCGACGTCGCCACGCCCACCTGGTCGGGGGAGACGGCGTTCTGGGCGGCGATCACGATCGTCTGGAGCACCAGGCCGAGCCCGAGCCCCAGAACGAAGATCATGGCGCCGAACAGCACCGTGGACATTCCGCCGGTGATCTGGGTGAGCCAGGCCAGGCCGGCGGTGGCGAGCGCCATCCCGGCGATCGGATATACCTTGTACCGTCCGGTGCGGGTGATGAGCCGGCCCGAGACCAGCGAGCTGATCATCAGCCCCGCCGTCATCGGCAGCATCAGCAGGCCGGATGCCGTCGCTCCGACGCCCTCCGACATCTGCAGGAAGGTCGGCAGGAACGACAGCGCAGCGAACATCGCCATGCCCAGCACGAGGGCGATGAGCGCGGCCACCGTGAAGGTGCGGCTGCGGAACAGCTGCAGCGGCACGATCGGGTCGGCCGCGCGGGACTCGATCCAGAGGAAGCTGCCGAGCGCGGCCAGGGTCACCGCGGTCAGGGCCAGAAGCCAGGGGTCGCGCCAGTCGTAGCCGGCTCCGCCGGTGAGCGAGTTCCAGCTGGTGAGGAAGACGATCCCCGCGGTCGTGGTCGCCAGGAGCAGGGCGCCCCGCACGTCGAAGCGTCGCGCCGGTCGACGGGAGGGGAGCTTCAGGGCGAACCACGCGATCGCCAGGGCGATGATCGCGACGGGGACATTGGTCCAGAAGCACCACCGCCACCCGGGGCCCTCCGTGAACCAGCCGCCCAGCAGCGGCCCCGCGACGGTGGCGATGCCGAACACCGCGCCCATCGGACCCATGAACTTACCGCGGTCGCGCGGCGAGACGATGTCGGCGATGGTCGCCTGCGACAGGATGACGAGCCCGCCGGCGCCCAGGCCCTGCACGGAGCGCCAGACGATGAGCTCCGCGAAGGAACCCGCCAGCGCCGAGCCGGTGGAGCCCACCAGGAACAGCGAGATCGCCAGCAGAAACGGCACGCGGCGACCGAACAGATCGCCCGTCTTGCCGTAGATGGGCATCACGATCGCGATCGCGAGCAGATACGCCGTGACGACCCAGCCCTCGCCTTCGGCCGCACCCAGATCGCCGACGATCGTGGGCAATGCCGTGCCGACGATCGACTGATCGAGAGCGGAGAGGAACATCGCGGCCAGCAGCGCGCCGAAGATCACACCAACGCGGCGGCGGGACATGCCGACGTCGGGCGCATCATCAGTCGCTGGGGAGGTGCTCACACCGACGTGACTACACGACGTCACGGCGCGCGGTAACCCCTGGCGCATCACTGCAGGGAAGTGCAGCGGCCCCCGGCGGGCGGCAGGTGCGCAGCCGAGCCCGGTCAGGCAGAGAGAAAGGCCCCGGATCAGATCCGGGGCCTTTATTGTTGCGGGGACAGGATTTGAACCTGCGACCTCTGGGTTATGAGCCCAGCGAGCTACCGAACTGCTCCACCCCGCGGCACATCACCAGCCTAGCACGGTCCGTCGGAGTGCCTCACCGGGCGGACGTCGTGGTTGCCGTTCGAGCGCGGTGTCGGAAGGATTCGGACATGAGCAGGGACAACGGGGCCGAAGCGAAGGATGACACCTCTCAAGGTCGCGACGAGACGCCCGCCGAGCGGGCTGATCGCAACTGGAACGACGTGCTGCAGGAGCTGCGGGTCCTGCAGACCGGCACGCAGATCCTGACCGGATTCCTCCTCGCCCTGGCCTTCCAGCCGGCCTTCGCCGACCTCGACCGCGGGCAGCGCGTGTTCTATCTCGCGCTGGTGGTGCTGTCGGCGCTCAGTGCGATCGTGGCCCTCGCCCCGGTGGCGCTGCATCGCTTCCTGTTCCGCCAGCACGCCAAGGCCTCGGTCGTCCGGTATGGCCACCGGGCACTGCTGCTTGCGTTGATCACCGTGTCGCTTCTGCTGGCGGGAGTGGTCGCGTTCGTGTTCGATGTCGTGGTCGGCTGGGGTGCGGCGGTCGCCGCGTCCGCCGCCCTGGCCGCCCTGATCCTCGTACTGTGGGTGGTGGTGCCGGTGACGATCCGCCTCCGGCTCGAGGGAGATGAGGACGGATGAGCGTGGATTCGGTCGGGGTCGCTGTCGCGCAGTTCGCGCCCACGGCTTCGGTGGCGGCGAACCTGGACGTCATCGGGTCTCTGGTCGCGCGGGCAGCGTCGCGGGGAGCGCGCGTGGTGCTCTTCCCGGAGTACTCCAGCTACTTCCTCGACCCGTTCGACGCGTCGCTCTCCGCGAACGCCCAGACGGTTCACGGTCCCTTCGTCTCGGCACTGATCGGTCTGGCCGATGAGCACGATGTCACGATCGCCGCCGGTCTGCTCGAGCGTGCGGACGACGACGCCCGCGTGCGGAACGCCGTCGTCGCGGTCGACCGGACGGGCCTCCTCGCCACCTACCGCAAGCTGCACCTGTACGACGCGTTCGGCCAGCGGGAGTCGGACTGGGTGCAGCCGGGAGAGATCGCTCCGCCGCAGACGTTCACGGTCGACGGGATGCGGTTCGGGCTGATGACCTGTTACGACCTGCGCTTTCCCGAGGTCGCCCGCGTCCTGGCCGATGCCGACGTAGAGGTGGTGCTCGTGGCGGCCGAGTGGGTGCGGGGGCCGCTGAAGGAGCACCACTGGCGGACGCTGCTTCAGGCACGTGCCATCGAGAACACGCTCTTCGTGGCGGCAGCCGATCATCCACCGCCCCTCGGCGTCGGGAACTCCCTCATCGTCGACCCGCAGGGAGTCGTGGCCGCAGGGGTCGGGACCAGCACCGATGTGGCGGTCGCGCATTTGGACCGCGAGGCGGTGGAGCGCGTGCGGCGGGTCAACCCTGCGCTGAAGCTCCGCCGGTTCCGGGTCGAGCCGGCCTGACGCAGCCGCGGCTACTCAGGCTCGGAGACTCGCCAGCCGGGAGGCGGCGTCCTCGAGAACATCGGTCCGCTTGCACGCGGCGAACCTCACCAGGGTGCGGTAGCGGTCCCGGTGAGCGGATGTCGCAAAGGCCGTGAGGGGGATGCCCACGACGCCCGCTCGCTGGGGGAGGGTGCGGCAGAACTCGTCGGCGTCGGCCGCACCGACGGGCGCAGCATCCGCCACCGTGAAGTAGGAGCCACTGGGCACCGATACCGCGAAGCCTGCGGCGCGCAGACCGGCGCCCAGCAGGTCGCGCTTCCCCCGCAGCGTGGCGGCGATCCCGGTGAAGAAGGCGTCCGGGAGACGCAGACCGGTGGCCACGGCGGGCTGGAAGGGGCTGCCGTTGACATACGTGAGGAACTGTTTGACCGCGAGCACGGCCGACACGAGCTCCGCCGGGCCGGTGACCCAGCCGATCTTCCATCCCGTGACGGAGAACGTCTTGCCGGCCGAGGAGATCGAAATCGTGCGTTCCCAGGCACCCGGAAGCGTCGCGATCGGCACGTGCGGAGCGTCGAACACGAGGTGCTCGTACACCTCATCCGTGACGATCACCGCGTCATGGCGTTCGGCCAGTTGGACGATGCGCTCGAGAACCTCCCGCGAGAACACCGAACCGGTGGGATTGTGCGGGTCGTTCACCAGGATGACGCGGGTGCGGTCGGTGACGGCAGCCGCGAGTTCGTCGAGGTCGGGCTGGAAGTCCGGCCAGCGCAGCGGTACAGGCACGAGCCGCGCCCCGGCCAACGCCACGCAGGCGGCGTACGAGTCGTAATAGGGCTCGAACACCACCACCTCGTCGTCCGGGCCGTCAAGGAGAGCCAGGAGCGAGGCGGAGAGCGCCTCCGTCGCACCGGCGGTGACCAGGACATCGCGCTCGGCATCGAGCCGCAGGCCGTAGAAGCGCTCCTGATGCTCGGCGATCGCCCGCCGGAGGTCGGCTGTGCCGCGCCCGGGCGGATATTGGTTTACGCCCTGAGCGATCGCTTCCCGGGCCGTCTCCAGCACCACGCCCGGTCCATCCTCATCCGGGAAGCCCTGGCCAAGGTTGATGGCACCGGTTCTGGCCGCAAGAGCGCTCATCTCGGCGAAGATGGTCGGTACGGTCGACCCGTCCGGTGCCCTCAGACCGGCACCCTCGGCGGCACGCCGCCAAGCTCCGGGAATGTCTCGCATCCCCCTCACGCTAGTCGCATAGACGGATCCCGGTCGGACCATAGAAAACGCACAGCAACCGACGTCACGCTGGATATTGCTTGGCAGAAGGAGCAACCATGAGCGACAACCAGGGCGAGCGGCCCTCAGAGAACGTCCCGGCATCCTCGCCGCAGGACGGCTCTCCCACGCCCGCACAGACCAACAGCAGTGCCGCAGAGGCGCCGCACACCCCGGAGACCCCGGAACAGAGCCTCGCAACCGAGACGTCCACGACGCCTCCCGGCTCGACACCCGTGCCACCGCATCCCGGTCCCGTCCCGACGCGCGCCGCGTCGACGGGCGCAGGGTGGGGTACGGCCGGCGAACAACCCCCCACCCGCTTCGGACCCGGACAGTACGCCGGCCCCGCGCGACCCGCGTACGCGGGTCAGCCCGGCGGGTACGCGTATGGTTCCGCCCCCGCCCCGGCGGCGCAGCCCGCCGCAGTGCCGGCGGCCCAGAATGAGGCGGAGTCCCGCAAGAAGTCCGGTGCCGGCAAAGTCGTCGGTCTGATCGTCGCTGCCGCCCTCGTCGGCGGTGCCGCAGGGCTCGGTGGCAGCTACGCCGGACTTGCTCTGTGGGGCGGCGAGGACTCTGCGCTGGTCGCAGGTCCGGGAACGATCACCATCAACGACACCGACGACGTGAACCAGACCGCCGCGATCGCGGCCAAGGTGGTGCCCAGCGTCGTCACCATCAGCGCGAGCACCGGCGAGGGGGGCGGAACCGGGTCAGGCGTCGTGCTCAGCGAGGACGGCTACGTCGTGACCAACACCCACGTCGTGACGCTGGACGGCCAGAGCGCTGACGCGCAGATCACCGCCACGACCTCGGACGGGCGTGTCTACGACGCCGAGATCATCGGCACCGACCCCATCTACGACCTCGCGGTGATTCAGCTCCAGGATGCGTCGGGGCTCACGCCGATCGAATTCGCCGACTCGAACGACCTGAACGTCGGTGACGAGGCGGTCGCGATCGGTGCGCCGCTGGGACTGTCGAACACCGTCACCACCGGAATCATCAGCGCCCTCAACCGCTCGATCCAGGTGGCCTCTGCGGCCGCACCGGACGACGGCGAAGACGGGGGCGATGCGGAGACACCGGGCCAGGAGGGGCCGTTCTTCTTCGACTTCGGTCAGGGAGAGCAGCAGCCGGGGTCGACGGAGAGCATCAGCATCTCCGTCATCCAGACGGACGCCGCCATCAACCCGGGCAACTCCGGCGGGGCGCTCGTCGACTCTCAGGGACGACTGATCGGCATCAACGTCGCCATCGCCTCGGCGGGCGGCTCGTCCAGCGGACAGGCCGGCAACATCGGGGTCGGTTTCGCGATCCCCTCGGACGTCGCCAAGCGCGTGGCGGACGAGATCATCGAGGACGGCGCGGCGACCCACGGTCTCCTCGGCGCCCAGGTCCAGGCCGCCTCCGCGGTCGAGGACGCCGAGACCGCCGGCGCATACATCGCCGAGGTGGTCCCCGGAGGCGCAGCCGAGCAGGCGGGGCTTCGCGAAGGCGATGTCGTCATCGAGTTCGATGGCAAGCCGATCACCAACTCGACGGATCTCACGGCGCAGGTTCGTGCCCTCGCCGCCGGCTCGGACGCGACCCTGACGTATGTCCGCGATGGTGAGTCGCGCACCGCCGATGTCACCCTCGGGGAGCTCGGTTCGTAGCGCTCCCGGCACGGACGCCACCCCGCGATAGGCTCGCGGGGTGGCGTCCTTCTCGTTCGGTGCGGGAAATGCGCGGAAGCTCCTGAGCATCCCGATCTACGCACTGGGCCGCCTCGCTACCGCCCTCATTCCGCGCACGCGCGACGAGTGGGTGTTCGGATGCGCCGTGGGCATCGCCGACGGCGCTCTCGCGCTGTGGGAGCAGGCCGCTTCCGCCGGGGAGCGTGCCGTCTGGCTGGTCGCGACCGACGACGAAGCGCGGGAGGCCGACCGGCGGGGTATCCCGCACGTGCGCAAAACGGGCTTCCGCGGGTTCTGGCGCACCGCGCGGGCACGTGTCATCGTCGTCACGCACGGATTCGGCGACGTCAACCGGTACGGCGTCTCCGGCGCCCTCGTCGTGCAGTTGTGGCACGGTATCCCGCTCAAGCGCATCGGTCTGGACTCCCCGGAGACGCTCCGGAGCCGCATCCTGCCGAGTTCCCGCCTCGTGCGCGGGGTCCTCCGACGCATGTATGCGGCCGCGACGAGCCGCATCCGGATCCTGCCGGCGGCCTCGCACCTGGTGCGCGGCCGGCTCGAATCGGCGTTCGGGCTGCCCAGCGCGTGCGTACCGGTCACGGGAGAACCCCGGGTGGACGTGCTCTCCCGCGGGACGGCCGGCCAGCGGCGCGCCGCCGCAGCCGTCGCCCTCCGTGACGCGGTCGGCCCGATCGGTGCGGGCACCCGCGTCGTGCTCTAT
Source organism: Microbacterium sp. Z10_103 (assembly GCF_058310455.1). Classification (NCBI taxonomy): domain Bacteria; kingdom Bacillati; phylum Actinomycetota; class Actinomycetes; order Micrococcales; family Microbacteriaceae; genus Microbacterium; species Microbacterium sp. Z10_103. The sequence goes on along the minus strand of NZ_JBZEGK010000001.1, from coordinate 1,681,377 downwards.
GCGCCCACGTGGCGCGACGGCGAGCCCGACCCGGCGGTTCCGACGCCCGCGGAGTGGCGGACCATCATCGACGTGCTGGAGCGATTCCAGGCGGTGCTGCTGGTCCGTTCGCATCCACTCGGCGCGGGGGAGTACCGTCCGCCGTTCGATACCGATCGCGTCCGCGCGGTGGGGAGCGACGTCGTGCGCGACGTCACCCCGCTCCTGCCCGGCATGGACGTCCTCGTGACCGACTACTCCTCGCTGGCCTTCGACGCTGCGCTCGTGCCCCTCCCCGTCCTGTATCTCGCCCCGGATCTGGACGCGTACCGCGCTCGACGGGGGCTTTACGGGCGGTACGCGGATGTCGCGGGCCCGGACTGGGCGGATTCCTGGAGTGTCCTGTGCGGGCAGCTGGAGGCCGTGCTGCAGGATCCGAGTGAGCGGTTGGACCGCTCGTTCGCTCTGAGCGAACGCATTCACGCCTTCCGTGACGGCCGTAATGCCGAGCGCGTCTACGAAGCCATCCGCGCCGCCGTCGGCGCGAGAGAGAGAGTCTCATGACCCACGCCCGTTTCCTCGTGCGCGACGATGGCGTCGCGACGCTGGAAGTGTCCGGCAACGGCGAACGGCCGGACGCGGTGACCCTGGTCGGTCGGCGCGCGCGCGCCGAGGGGCGCCTCAGCGAAGACGGCGGGACGTGGCGCGCGGTGATCGAGCTGCGTGCCTCGCGCTGGGGCGGCCCGCCGTTACCGCTCCCCGGCGGCGAATACGCGCTGACGATCGAGCCGGGGGAGGCGACGGATGCGGGTCTGCCGCAGGATCACGTCCCGATCACGTTGCTCGGGACGCTGCGCGCGTCGTGGGACGGTACGCGGGCGCGCATCGGGCCACCCGTCAACCCTGTGTACGACTCCGGAGAGGGGCAGGCCGCCCTCGAGCGCCGGTACGCCGCGGCCCGGGAACAACTCGAGAACGCGGTGTTCTTCGAGAGCTTCTACGGGCGCAACGCGAGCTGCAATCCCCTCGCGATCGACCGGGAGCTGGCCCGCCGCGCGCCCGGGGTGACGCGGTACTGGAGCGTCGTCGACCTCTCCGTCCAGGTCCCCGACGGCGCGATCCCCGTGGTCGAGGGAAGCCCGCAGTGGTGGCGTGCTCGCGGAGCATCCCGTCTGCTGGTGATCAACGATTGGATGCGACGCCGGTTCGCGCGCCGGCCGGGGCAGGTCGTGCTCCAGACGTGGCACGGCACTCCGCTCAAGCGACTGGCGCTGCACCGCCCCGGCTTCGACCCGCGGCGGGCAGCGGCCGTGGTCAAGGAGTCGCGGCGATGGAACGTGCTGCTGGCGCAGAACCCGTACGCCGGACGGATCCTCCGGAAGGCGTACGCCTTCTTCCGCCGCCCCATCTGGGTGGAGGGATACCCGCGGAACGACGTGCTCGTCACCGACGACGGATCGGCTACCCGGCGCGATCTCGGTATCGCCGCCGACGCTCGCGTGCTGCTCTACGCCCCGACGTGGCGGGACGACCGCGACGAGATCGTGGATTTCCTCGACCCGGCCACGCTCGCCGCCGAGCTCGGTGCGGTCGTGCTCGTCCGTGGGCACTCCCGCACCCTGCTCCCCGGGAAGGACGCCGAGGGACCGCGGGTCATCGACGTCACCGGGTTCCCCGACACGTCGCGTCTGCTGACGGCCGTGGACGCTCTCATCACCGACTACTCCTCGGTGATGTTCGACTTCAGCGTCACGGGCAAGCCGATGTACTTCCTCGTGCCCGACATGGACCACTACCGGGGCGAGCTGCGCGGTTTCTACTTCGACCTCGCCGACGCCGCACCCGGTCCGATCGTCCGCACGCAGGACGAGCTCATCGCGGCGCTGCGGAACGACGACCAGACTCCCTACGCCGACCGGTACGACCGCTGGCGACGGACCTTCAACGCCCGCGACGACGGCGGGGCCGCCGAACGGGTCGTCGCGCGCATCCTCGACCAGGGCTTCGTCTCCGGCCCCGAGTAGGGAACGCGAGACTCTGCCGCCCGGTGGTCAGGGCAGGGGGGTGTTGCGCCCGTCGAGCCGGGAGGTGTCCACGGTGTCGCGGGCGCCCGCGAGCAGCCCGGAGATGAAGCCGGCCCCCCACGACAGATGCATGGTGGGGAGGACGGCGAGAGTCCAGACCTTGTCGCGCCATCCCTTTCCGCCGCCGCGACCAGCGGCGACGCCCGCGACCAGCGCGGCGTAGGCGGCCACCGGCACGTGCACGACCGACGCGATCCGCGAGCACGCCCCGGTGGTGACCCGCGTGGCCTGCAGCATCCCCACGGCGGCGCTCAGCCCGACGGCGGCGACGAGGGCTGGGGGAGCGAAGAACCGCAGCGAGTTGCGGCGGCCGTAGCGCCGCACGAGCTCGCCGCGCCATGCCCCGGTGGCGCGGAACTGCCGTGCGAGACGAACCCAGCTCTCGCGGGGCCAGTAGATCACCGAAAGCTCGGGGTCGAACCACACGCGGTACCCGGCGCGGCGGATCCGCAGGTTGAGCTCCCAGTCCTCGCCGCGGCGGATGGACTCGTCGAACAGACCCACTTCTTCGAGCACGGAGCGGCGCATGACGCCGAGGTACGCCGACTCGGCGGGGCCCTCTTTCGTCCCGCCGTGGTACGCCCCGCCGCCGAGGCCGATGGGGGAGTTGTAGGCGCGTGCGACCGCGCGCTGAAAGGGCGTCCGCCCTTCGGCGTGCATGACGCCCCCGACGTTCGCGGCCCGCACCCGCGCGAGGGTGGCAAGGGCTCGCCGGGTGTAGTCGGGGGCGATCTCGGAGTGTGCGTCCACGCGCACGACGGTCGGATACCGCCCGGCGCGGATGGCGCGGTTCAGTCCGACGGGGATGTCGGCCGCCGGGTTGTCCACGAGCAGGATCCGCGGGTCCTCCTGTGCCAGCGCCCGGGCGATGTCGTCGGTGCGGTCGGACGAGGGTCCGAGGGCCAGGACGAGCTCGACCGGACCGGGGACGTCTTGGGCGAGCACCGTCTCCACCGCCCGGCGCAGGTACCGCTCCTCATTGAGCACGGGCATGACGAAGGTCACGCCGGCCTCCTCCGCGGGAACCGGCGCGTCCCTGCGTCCGGGTGCGGCGACATGCATCCGTCGATTCTGTCACGGCGCTGTCTGGGTACGCTGGAAGGATGCGACTGCTCAGCGACGTCCAGCTCGCGTGGGGTCTGTTCCGCAAAGGCCTGGCCAACCGGGCCGCGGCGGCGGCCGTGCGGCGGGCGCTGCAGGGCGAGGTCCCGCATCCGCCTCACCACTACCGCATCGCGGTGTACTTCGCGGATGGCGGCGTGAACATGTACCAGATGCGCCAGTGGTACAAGCCCCTCGCGCAGCTGGCCGAGCGCTGGCCTGTCGTGGTGCTGGCGCGCTCCGCGTTCGGTGCGCGGGCACTTCTGGCCGAAGACGCGCTGCCGGTGGCCTATGTGCCCTCCGTCCGCGACCTGGAGGACTTCGTTGCGGACCAGGACATTCGCGTCGTCCTGTACGTCAACCAGAACACCCGCAACTTCCAGATGTTCCGGTACGGCCACCGCTGGCACGTGTTCATCAACCACGGTGAGTCCGACAAGATGTACATGGCCACCAACCAGTTCAAGGCCTACGACTATGCCTTCGTGGCGGGCGAAGCGGCGCGGAACCGCCTTTCACGCGTCCTGTGGGACTACGACCTCGATGCCCGCACCTTCGCCATCGGCCGTCCTCAGGCCGATCACTACTCGGGAGTGCTGCCGTACACGCCCGATGACCGCACGGTCGTGCTCTACGCCCCCACGTGGGAGGGGGATCGCCCGTCCGCGCACTACGGGTCGGTCCGTACTCACGGGGAAGCGCTCGTCGCAGCGCTCCTGGCCACCGGGCAGCACCGCGTGGTGTACCGCCCGCACCCCCGTTCGGGCGTTGTGGATCCCGAGTACGGCGCGGCCAACCGGCGGATCATCGCCGCCATCGCCGCGGCCAACGGCGCCGATCCCGGAGCGCAGCACGTCTACGACGACGGCGCCGAGCTCGGCTGGCAGCTCGCCGCCGCTGATCTCGCCATCGTGGACATCTCCGCGATGGTCTACGACCGCCTCGCCGCCGACAAGCCGCTGATGATCACGCGCCCGGCCGACCCGGAGGCCGCCGTCGACACGCACGGTTACCTGTCGGCGTGCGAATGGCTGGATGCCTCCGACGCGGGGGCGGTCGTCGCCGAGTCCGAGCGGGTGCTGGCCGACCCGGAGTCGGTGGCGCGCCTGCAGCACTGGGTGCGGTACTACTTCGGAGACACCTCGCCGGGAGCGGCGACAGCGCGCTTTTCTGCAGCCATCGAGGAACTCATGGAGCGGTGGGAGCAGTGGCACACCCGGCCGGGGGCCGAGGACGACGTCGGCGACGGTGCCGAAGCCGACGTCGCCGACTGATCAGACCCCGGCGAGGCGTTCGACCGCCGCGAGGGGGATCCGCACCCAGTCCGGGCGGTTGCGAGCCTCGTACACCGTCTCGTAGAGCGCTTTGTCCAATTCGAACGCACGCAGGAGGTCGCCGTCGGCAACGACCGCGCCCGGGGTGGCCGCGTACCCGCGAAGGAAACCCTCGCGTGCCGCCTCCGCCCACGCGCGCGGGTCGACGGCAGAGGAGTCGACCGATTCCACGACATAGGCGAAGGAGCGCAGCATCCCCGCCACGTCACGAACAGTGAAGTCCGGTGCATGCCGCTCGGCCATCGGCCGCATCGGCTCACCCTCGAAGTCGAGCAGAACCCACCCGCGCCGCGGCACGTCGAGGACCTGCCCGAGGTGAAGGTCGCCGTGGATGCGCTGCAGCCGCGGCCAGTCCGCCCCGAGGGCTCGGTCGAACGCGGCGTCGATCGCGGGGACGACCGAACGCAGCGGGGGCACCGCGTCGACGGCCGCCGTCAGGCGGGTCTGCCAGCCCTCCGCTGTCCGGGCGCGGTCGCCGTCGGTGGCATCGCGTGTGGGGAACAGGCGTGCGAGCGCGGTATGCGTGTCGGCCACGGCGGCGCCGAGCCGTGCCGCCTGCTGCTGGAAGTCCACACCACCCGCCGCGGCGCGTAGCGCCACCCGCCATGCGTCTTCGACTCCCGGGAAGAACTCCTGCGCGAGCGCCAGGGACCCGGCCACGACATGTCCCTCGTCACCCGGCTGCCGCCAGACGCCGGACACCGTCCCCACCAGAGGCGGCACCGACCGAGCGCCGGCTTCGGACAGCGCGGACTGCAACTCGATGTCGGGATTGAGGCCCGCGTGCACCTGGCGGAAGATCTTGCAGATGACCGGATGCGCCGACGCGGTGCCGCGGAAGATGATGGACGTGTTCGACTGCTCGCCCTCCAGCACCGTGGCGGGGAGGGTGTGCGGCCAGTGACCGTGGCGGGAGGCCGGTTCGCCGTAGAGCGGGCCATCCACCCCGCCGACTCGACCGCCGCGCGTGACCCAGGCGAACAAGATGTCCTGGAAGGCCGGGTCGGCTGCACCATCGACCATGACCGACCCGTGGGGACGCCCGATCTCACCGGGCGCCGGTGCCGATCGCCACACGGCGGGGATCTGGTACAGCGCCGGGCTGTCGCCGCTCGTGTCGGCGACGAGGAGCACCTGGACACGAGCGTCCGGGCGACCGCCGAGGTCCCATTCGGCGATGAGCCGCAGTCGCGGCACCGCTCCCTTGTTGGCGTACCACCGCTGGCGGGGCATCCACTCGCGCAGACACGCCAGCGTGCTGTCCATGCTCCCGACGCTACCGCTCGGGGACGGTGTCGGCAGCAGGCGTCGCGTCCGTGGCTGGCGCGCCGCCATCGCCGGCCGTGTCGTGCGCGTCCGGTCGTCCCGTCCGGCCACGACGTGCGGCCCCACCGGCGCGCCGCGTGGCGCCGCCGACGGACCGTCCGGCCGTGGCGATGCCGCGCGCGGCCGTTCCGGCGGCACCGGCGATCGCGCCACCGACGCGCTGCGCACCGACGACCGCGGCGTGCTCCATGCGAAGAGTGCCGGGCCGGGGCTCGAGCTCGGCGGGAAGAACCACCGGTGCGACGCCGAACGCGCGCCGTGAGCCGACCAGGACGCGACGCCCGAGGATGTTGTTGCCGGCCCCGCCGACGGCGGCGCCGATTCCGAAGGGGAGGGCCTTGCCGATCCAGGACGCGCTGCCGCGCACCGCGAACTGATGGATGAAGGCGCGCTTCAGGCGGTCTACGACAGGCCCGACGGAGGCGCGAGGGAGGGTCTTGGTGACCATCTCACCCCAGTAGCCGGCGCGGGTCGGCCCCCGACCGGCGGCTTGTCCTGCCAGCTGGGCGACGAGGTCCACGCCCTCCTTGCCCAGCATGAGGGTCAGAACGAGCGCGCGCGCACGGTCGGGATCGTCCACGGCGATGCCGTGGACCTCGGCGATCGACTGGGCGAACAGGGCGGTCGCCTCCACGAATCCCACGGTCTCGACGCCGCTGAGCGCGAGAGTGATGCCCGTCCCGACGCCCGGGACCACGGCGGTGGCGCCGACCGCAGCGCCCCCCGCGGTGACGGTGGCGAGGTACCGACGCTCGAGGATCCGTACGAGGTCAGCGGGCGAGGCATCCGGGTGGCGCAACCGGATGCTGCGCAAGTGGGCGAGCACCGCGGGGCGCTGGATCGCCAACACGCGATCGAGCGCGCGGATGGATCGGGGATGCTCCTCGGAGCCGACTGGCGGCAGCCCGCCCGACCAGGGCGCGTCTTCGGGGAGCGAATGGATGCGGTGGACCTTGTCGCTCATCGGGGCGATCCTACGCGGAACGTCTGCGCGCGTGCCGAGCGGCTCAGACGAAGAGGTTCGCGCGCTCGAGGTCTTCGGCGAAGTCGACCTCGACCGCGTACAGGTCGGAGATGTCCATCGGCTCCAGACGCAGCCCGTCTTCGGCGATGGCGAGCTCGAGTCCGCGCTCGAAGTAGTCCTGGTCACCCACGCGGGCGAGCTGGCGCTGGAGCGCCTTCTTGTCACGGGCGGAGATGAAGTTGATTCCCACGGCCTCGCCGATGCCACCGACGACCGTCTTGGACAGCTCCTTGATGACGCCGTCCGCGCCGACGGTGTACTTCACCTCTTCGTCGCTGACCTTCGCGGTGTTGACCGTGACGAAGGACTGGTCGCGTTCGATGAGGGGCAGCGCGCGACCGAGGATGCGCGGGTCGAACACGACGTCGCCGTTCATCCACAGGACGCCGCGCTTACCGGTCTGTGCCAGCGCACGCAGGAGGCTCTTGGACGTGTTGGTCTGGTCGTAGCGCTCGTTGTACACGTAGTCCGCCTTGGGAAAGGCGTCGACGATCGTCTCGGCGCGGTAGCCGACGACGGTGAGGATCCGCGCGCCCTGACCGAAGGCCGCGTGGACGTTGTCGTGCTGCTGCTGCATGATGGTGCGACCGTCACCCAGCTCGGTGAGGGGCTTGGGAAGGCTGCGACCCAGGCGCGAGCCGAGGCCGGCGGCGAGGATGACGATCTGAGGGGACACTGTTGCTCCTGGGGGTTGGTTCACTTCCGGTTCACCGGAACGCCACTCCTTCGTGCGCCCCTCATGGTAGCGATCCAGCCTGGAAGGGTGCACAATATCGGCCACCCGTTGCCGATTCGTGATGCACCGGCTGCCGGTCTCACAGGGGAACAACAGGCCGCTGAGTCGGTGGGGCTTGATAGTTTGGACCGATGACAGCCTCGCTGCCGCTGCCTGACGACTCACCCCCGGACGTCCAGAGGCACATCGACCCGGAGGCGGCTCCGACGGCCGCGCCGCCCCAGCCCCGGACGCCTTCGCGGACGAATTCTCCCGCACGCTCGACGACCGTGTCGGGTGCCAAGCCCACGCCGGCGAACAAGCCGCCGGCGAAGAAGCCGGCGACGAAGAAGCCGGCGACGAAGAAGCCCGCGGCGAAACGACCCGCCGCCGCCCGAGCTGCCGCTCCGACCGCGGCGACAGTCAGTAAGCCGGCGAGGAAGTCCGCGGTGAACAAGCCCGCGCCGAACCCACCCGCCGCTTCTCACGCTGCCCCCACGCGGGCGGAAACCCCGGGCGCACCGACGATGGCGGATGCCACCCCGACGAGCGGGGCCGGCGCCGCCGCTCCGCAGAGCGCAGTGCCGATCCCTGGTCCGCCGCCGCTGCCCGACGGACTCGTGATCCCACCGCGGCCACCGCTGCCCCCGGTGCCGCCGCTGCCGCCGCTGCCGCCGATCGCGGTTCCCGACAGCGCGACAGAGCCGGAGCCGGAGCCTGAACTCGAGCCCGAGCCTGAGCCGGAGCCTGAACTCGAGGCTGAGCCTGAGCCGGAGGTCCTCTCCCAAGCGGTGCCGACCGAGCAGCCCGAGCCGGCGGTCCTCTCCCAAGCGGTCCCGACCGAGCAGCCCGAGCCGTACCCCGCGCCGGAGCCGGTGGGGCCCCCCGTGCACGAAGCATCTCCGGAGCATCCCGCGGAGGATGCGATCACGGCGATCCTGGACGATGCCGCGGCGGACGACGCTGTTGACGAAGCGGTTCCCGCTCTCGAGGTGCGCGGCGTGACGAAGACGTTCGGTGGGACGCTGGCGGTCGACTCGGTCGGCTTCACCGTCCCGGCGGGATCCTTCTACGGAATCGTCGGGCCCAACGGGGCAGGCAAGACCACGACGCTGTCGATGATCGCGGGTCTTCTCCGCCCCGACGAGGGGACCATCGCCATCAACGGCGTCGACTCTCGGACGCGGTCGACGCAGGCCAAGCGGGCCATGGGCGTCCTCCCCGACAGGCTCCGCACCTTCGATCGGCTCACCGGCCGCCAGTTGCTGTACTACTACGGAGTGCTTCGCGGCCTGCCCTCAGCGGTCGTGGAGCGCCGCATCATCGACCTCGCGCGCGCCTTCGATCTGGTCGACGCACTCGGGCGCTCCGTCTCGGACTACTCCACCGGCATGACGAAGAAGGTCATGCTCGCCGGGGCGATGATCCACTCGCCGCGGCTCCTCGTTCTCGACGAACCGTTCGAATCCCTCGATCCGGTGTCCAGCGCCGTGATCCTCGACATCCTGACGACCTATGTCGCGCACGGCGGCACGGTGATCCTCTCCAGCCACGGTATGGAGCTCGTTGAGCGGGTCTGCACGCGCGTGGCGGTGCTGGTGGCCGGACAGGTGCTGGCCGAGGGCACCGTCGAAGAGGTGCGGGGCGCCGGCACGCTGCAGGAGCGATTCCTGGAGCTCGCCGGTGGACATGGCGACGTGGAGGGCCTGGAGTGGTTGCACGCCTTCTCCGACTGAGACTCGCGTCGCTGCTGGGCGCGGTGCGCGGTGACCGCCGCCACGTGCTGCGGATGGCGACCGGATTCGTTCTCCTGGCCGCGGCGACTTCGGCGGCCGGCGTCGCCATCCTCAGCCTGCGCGACGCCTCCGATGCCGCGGCCCATGTCGTGACCGTGCTGGGTGGCTCGGCCATCACGCTCGGGTTCGCGGTCGCCCCGCTCGTCCTCGGCACGGTCGATCCGCTCGATCCCCGACGATTCGCGGTCCTCGGGCTCCCGCCGGCGCGCCTGGCGGGAGCGCTGGCGGTCACCGGACTGCTCAGTGTGCCGATCGCCGTCGTCCTCGTCCTCGCCGTGTGTGCCGCGGTCATGTGGCGGGCACACGGCGCGTCACCCGGGCTGGGAGCCGCCTCGGTGGTGCTCAGCGTCCTCACGTGCACCCTCCTCGCGCGTGTGAGCGAGGCGGTCGCCGCGCTGGTCGTGCGGGAGCGGCGGTCGCGCGAACTCACCGGGTTGTTCCTCGTGGGGGTCCTCGTCGTCGTCGTTCCGGTCGGTGTCTTCCTCGCCTCGCTCGAGTGGCGCGGCGCCGTTCCGGTGCAGTTGCGGGAGGCTGCCGGGATCCTCGCGGTCACACCGTTCGGGGCGGCCTGGGGGCTCCCCTCTCTGGCAGGGGGCGACCTGGCCATCGCCCTGGCCGTGGCCGTCGCCACCCCGGTCGCCCTCGCGGCGGCCTGGTTCGCGGTGGTGACGCGGATGCTGACGACTATCGAGCGGCCCGCCGCTGTGCGTGAGCGTGGAGGCCTCGGATGGTTCGCGGCGGCTCCGGGAACCCCGGGCGGAGCGGTGGCCGCACGGAGCCTCGTCTACTGGCTCCGCGACCGGCGCTACCTCGTGAACTACCTGGTCGTGCCCATCGCGGCGCTTCTCACCGTCGTCCCGCTGCTCGTTGCCGGCGTGCCGCTGGGGATCGCGGCGCTCGTGCCGGTGCCGGTACTGGCGCTGTTCTTCGGGTGGCTGCCGCACAACGATGTCGCGTACGACTCCACGGCCATCTGGATGCACATCGCCAGCGGCGTGCGGGGCGTTGCCGACCGGGTGGGACGGCTCGTCCCGATGCTTCTCATCGGCCTCCCGGTGCTCGCCATCGCGGTGTCGGTGGCGACGGCGGTGCATGGTCGATGGGCGATCCTCCCCGCGCTCGCAGGGGTGAGCGCCTCGCTTTTCCTCTCCGGGCTGGGCCTGTCGAGCATCGCCTCGGCGGCGGCGCCGTATGCGGTCTCGCACCCGGGTGACAGCCCGTTCCAACAGCCGCAGCGCACCGGCTCGGGCGCCGCGACCTCGCAGGCGCTGGTGCTGCTGGGCGCGATCGTTCTCAGTGCACCGGCCCTGTGGTGGGCATGGCTGGCCCTGACCCGTGACGTGAGCTACGCGATCGCGGCGCTGTGGGGAGGCGTGGCCGTGGGGGTGATCGTCCTGACGGCCGGCGTCGCCATCGGCGCCGCCGTGTTCGAGCGGCGTGGCGACCGCATCATGGAGTTCGCGGAAGCGTCGTGACGGGCCGGGGGAGCCCGCCCCCGGCTACACTGGCACATCATGAGCACGCCACTGGACCAGCCCGATCCGGGCGGAATCGCGACCCTCGACCGCGAGCTCGAAGAGCTCATCCGCGAGGAGAACGTCGAGCCGGGCGATCATGAACGCTTCTCGCACTACGTGAAGAAGGACAAGATCCTCGAGTCGGCGATCACCGGCAAGCCCGTTCGGGCGCTCTGCGGGAAGAAGTGGACGCCGGGCCGCGACCCCGAGAAGTTCCCCGTCTGCCCCACGTGCAAAGAGATCTACGAGTCCCTGCAGGGCTAGCGGACTGCAGCGTCCGCGTCGACGAACACCGTCGGCAGAGCGGGGTCCGACCGGCTGAGCGCCAGGGCGCGCACCGGCAACTCCTCCCGCACCCGCGCATGATGGGCCCGGGCTGCGGCGACGCCGTCGTGCCCCTCGGCCGCCTCATCGATGCGGCCGTCGACGACGAGCGGCACCTGCAACGCACGCGCGTCGGGGTGGGCCGCGGCCGCATCCAGATCCTCGAAGCCGTCGGAGACGACCACGAGCTCGCTCGTGGCGACGCCCTCCTGCAGCGTCCGGAAGGCCGCCTTCCGCCCGCCTCGCGACGCCTTGTCGGTGGATGCCTTCGCCACGCCCAGCCACGACCCGTCGCCTCCCTGGCGGGCCACCAGCTTGAAGACCATGCCGGCGGTGGGGCTTCCCGACCCGGTCACCAGGGAGGTACCGACGCCGTAGGAGTCGACAGGGGAGGCGGCCAGGGCGGCGATCGCGAATTCGTCCAGGTCGCTCGTGACCGTGATGCGCGTATCTCTCGCGCCGAGCTCGTCCAGAAGTGCGCGCACGTCGGCGGCGACCGTCGGCAGATCGCCGGAGTCGATCCGTACCCCGCCGAGACCCGTGCCGGCCACGCGCACCGCGGTCTCGACCCCGCTGCGGATGTCGTAGGTGTCCACGAGCAGGGTCGTTTCCGGGCCTAGGGCGTCGACCTGGGAACGGAAGGCCGCCTCCTCGGTGTCGTGCAGCAGCGTCCAGGCGTGGGCGGCGGTTCCCATGGTCGGAACGCCCCAGCGCTGGCCGGCAGCGAGGTTGCTGGTCGCACTGAAGCCTGCGATGTAGGCGGCGCGCGCCGCCGCGATCGCCGAATCTTCGCCCGCGCGCCGCGACCCCATCTCCGCCAGCGGACGGTCTCCGGCGGCCACGCTCATCCGGGCGGCGGCCGTCGCGATCGCGGAGTCGTGATTCAGCACCGACAGAACGAGCGTCTCGAGGAGGACGGCCTCGGCGAACGTGCCCTCCACGGTGAGGAGCGGCGATCCGGGGAAGTACAGGTCACCCTCCCGGTAGCCGGTGATGGACCCGCCGAAGCGGTAGTCGGCGAGGTACTCCAGCGTCGCCGCATCCACCACCTTCTCGTCGCGGAGGAAGCGGAGCTCCTCGTCGCCGAAACGGAAGTCCCGGAGCAGGCCGAGCAACCTCCCGGTCCCGGCCACGACACCGAAGCGGCGGGCACCGGGCAGGCGCCGAGCGAACACCTCGAACACGCATCGACGCTCCGCGGTGCCGTCGCGCAGCGCCGCATCCAGCATCGTGAGCTCATACCGGTCGGTCTTCAAGGCGGTGCTCGCGCTCATCCCGTCACCCTATCCACGGATCGGGTGTGCCGGCAGGCGCGGGTAGGGTGGGATGTCGTGGATGAGGCGCCGATCGGAATCTTCGACTCGGGCGTGGGCGGTCTCACCGTCGCCCGGGCCGTGTCGGCGCAACTGCCGCGGGAGTCGATCCTCTACGTCGGCGACACAGCCCACTCGCCGTACGGGCCGAAGCCGATCGCGGACGTGCGGCGGTACTCGCTCGAAGTGCTCGACTCGCTCGTCGATCAGGGCGTCAAGATGCTGGTGATCGCCTGCAACACCGCGTCGGCGGCAATGCTCCGTGACGCCCGCGAGCGGTACGACGTCCCGGTGGTGGAGGTGATCGGTCCCGCCGTCCGCACGGCGATGTCGACGACCCGCAACGGCCGGATCGGCGTCATCGGCACCGAGGGGACGATCTCGTCCGGCGCGTACCAGGACATGCTCGAGGTCAACGAACGTCTCACCGTGTTCGCACAGGCCTCCCCGCGGTTCGTGGAGTTCGTCGAGGCCGGTGTCACCGACTCGCCCGAGGTCCTCGCCGTCGCCGAGGAGTACCTCTCGCCCCTCCGCCACGCGGGCGTGGACACGCTCGTGCTCGGGTGCACGCACTATCCGTTCCTCGAGGGGGCCATCAGCTACGTGATGGGCCCGGATGTGAGCCTGGTCTCCAGCGACACCGAGACGGCCAAGGACGTCTACCGCCAGCTCGTGAGCCGCGATCTGCTCGCCGGCCCGGACGCGGTCGCCTCGCACGTGTACGAAGCCACCGGCGACTCCGTCGACGAGTTCCTGTCGCTCGCCCACCGGCTCATGGGCCGCGAGGTGCGCGAGGTGCAGCTCGTCCAGACCGGAGCTATCGACCTGCCGCGCTGAGCGGCCTCTTCCCTCACCCTGCAGACGTCCCCCGGGAGATCTGCAGACCGAGACCTCACCCGAAGGAAAGGCATCCCATGACCGACATCACCCGCGCTGACGGCCGCGCCGTCGACCAGCTGCGACGCGTCACCATCGAGCGAGGATGGTCGAGCCATGCCGAAGGCTCGGCTCTCATCAGTTTCGGCGAAACGCGCGTGCTGTGCACGGCGTCGTTCACGAACGGCGTGCCCCGGTGGCTGGCCGGCAAGGGCAAGGGCTGGGTCACCGCCGAGTACGCGATGCTGCCGCGGGCGACCAACAGCCGCAATGACCGGGAAAGCATCAAGGGGCGCGTCGGCGGCCGCACCCACGAGATCTCGCGGCTCATCGGCCGCGCGCTGCGCGCCGTCGTGGATACGAAGGCGCTCGGGGAGAACACCCTCGTCCTCGACTGCGACGTGCTCCAGGCCGACGGCGGGACGCGGACGGCCGCGATCACGGGCGCCTACGTGGCTCTGGCCGATGCGATCGCCTGGGGTAAGGAGCGGAAGTTCATCGCCCAGCGCTCCGAGGTTCTCATCGACTCGGTCTCGGCCGTCTCGGTCGGGATCATCGACGGCACACCGATGCTGGACCTCGCCTACGTCGAAGACGTGCGCGCCGAGACCGACATGAACGTGGTCGTCACGGGCCGGGGCCTGTTCGTCGAGGTGCAGGGCACCGCCGAGGGCGCGCCCTTCGACAAGAGCGAGCTCGACCGGCTGCTCGAACTCGGCGTCGCCGGGTGCGGCGAATTGCGCGACACTCAGGCCGCGGCGCTGGCGGGCTGACCCATGGGGCGGCAGATCGTCCTCGCGACCCACAACGCCCACAAGGTGGACGAGTTCCGCGCGATCGTCGCTGCCGTGCGTCCCGACCTCGAGGTCGTCGGCTACGACGGTCCGGAGCCGGTCGAGGACGGCGTGACGTTCGCCGAGAACGCGCTGATCAAAGCCCGCGCTGCCGCCGCGCACACCGGTCTCCCCGCGCTCGCGGACGACTCGGGGCTGTGTGTGGATGTCCTCGGCGGCTCCCCGGGTGTCTTCTCCGCGTACTGGGCGGGACACGCCAAGGATGCTGCGGCCAATCTCGCGCTGCTGCTCGACCAGCTCTCCGATGTGGCCGATCCGCACCGCACGGCGCAGTTCGTCTCCACCATCGCGCTGGTCACGCCCGGCGGCGGTGAGGATGTCGTCGAAGGCCGGTGGGACGGGCGGCTCGCTGCCGCAGCATCCGGCGAGGGGGGATTCGGATACGACCCGATCTTCATCCCGGACGGCCAGGAGCCCGGCGCAGAGCGGACGGTCGGGGAGTGGACGGCTGCCGAGAAGAACGCCGAGTCGCACCGTGCACGCGCGTTCGCGGCCCTCGTCCCGCTGCTGGGGCGGATGTGACGCGAGGGAGAATCGTTCTCGTTCCCGACATGACGACACGGCACCCCCCGACCCGGGGTCGGTCGTAGCCTGGGGATATGCACGATCATGCGCCCGGGGTCCGTGGCGCGAGCAATCGCCGCCTGCTGGCGATCTCGCTCGCGATCACGACGGTCGTCATGCTCGTGCAGATCGTCGGCGCCGCACTGTCCGGGTCGCTCGCGTTGCTCGCGGACGCGGCCCACATGTTCACCGACGCTGCAGCGCTCGTGATCGCCCTGGTCGCCAGTGCGGTCGCTGCGCGGCCGGCGAATGACCGACGCACCTTCGGGTACCAACGCGCCGAGGTGTTCGGTGCCCTCGCGAACGGCGTCATCCTGCTCGCCCTGTCGGTGTGGGTCGCGGTCGAGGCGGTTATGAGGCTGATGAACCCCGCCGACACCGAGATCGCCGGCGGCCTCATGCTCGGCGTCGCCGTGATCGGCCTGGTCGCCAACGCGATCGCGATGTGGCTCCTGGGGAGCGCCCAGCGGCGCAGCATCAACGTGCGGGGCGCGTACCTCGAAGTGCTCGGCGACCTGCTGGGCTCGGCCGCCGTCATCGTCGCGGCGATCGTGATCGTGACCACGGGGTGGGCGCCGGCGGATGCGGTGGCCTCCCTCCTCATCGCCGCGATGATCGTGCCACGGGCGATCGGCCTGCTGCGGGAGGTCGTCTCCGTGCTGGGCGAAGGCGCGCCGAAGGGCATGCACGTGCAGGAGATCCGCGACCACATCCTCGGGACCCCGGGTGTCGTGGACGTGCATGACCTGCATGTGTGGCAGCTCACGCGGGGAGCGCCGGTGTTCAGCGCGCACGTCGTCGTCGAGGATGCCGCGCTGAGCGACGGGCGGTCCGGGAGCGTTCTCGCCGCGCTGCAGGGATGCCTCTCGCAGCACTTCGACGTCGAGCATTCGACGTTCCAGCTCGAGCCGGCCGGTCACATCGAGCACGACGACGCCCGTCACGCCTGACGATCAGGATTCGCGGACGACCTCACCGGGCGCCTTGTCCGGGCGGAGTCCCCGCCACCGCGCGTGCCGCAGGATGCCGCCGGGGGTGAACTCTGCGAACTCCACCTCGCCGACGAGGTCGGGGCGGACCCACAGGGCGTCGCGCGCGTCGGGACGCGGCACCTCGACGAAGGGGTTCTCGTCGGTGCGCCGGGGGCGCAACTCCGCCTCCAGCTTCGCGATGGTCGCTTCGCTGAAGCCCGATCCCACCCGGCCTGCGTACCGCAGGCCGGTGCCGTCGGGGATGCCGAGGAGGAGTGAACCGATCGTGCCGTTGCGCCCGCCCTTGCCGGGGCGGATGCCGCCGATCACGACCTCCTGGGTGCGGGTGAGCTTCACCTTCAGCCATTGCTCCGAGCGGGCGCCGCGGCGGTAGGTCGACCCCGGGTCTTTGACGACGATCCCCTCCAGCCCGAGCGCGCGACTTCCCGCCAGCGCCGCATCCACGTCGTCGAACACCGGCGGCAGCACCACGGGCTCCGAGGCGGACGCGGCGAACTCCTCCAGCGCGGCACGGCGCTCGGCGAGCGGCAGGCCGGCGAGGTCGCGGCCGCCGCGCGAGAGGATGTCGAAGAGGAAGAGCTTCACCGGGGTGCGCGGGCTCTCGCGGGCGATCTCCCGGGGCTTGGCGAGGTTCATCCGCGTCTGCAACAGGGGGAAGCTCGGTCGCCCCGTGGCGTCCAGCGCCACGATCTCCCCGTCCACGACGGCGGGCTGCGACCCGAAACCCAGATCGACGGTCGTGAGCTCCGGATACTTCGCCGTGATGTCGTTCCCGCTTCGCGCCCTGAGATGCAGGCGCGAGCCGTCCCAGACCCCGATGGCGCGGATGCCGTCCCACTTCCCCTCCACCCATGGCCCGCTGCCGGAGCCCCACCGCCGTGCCGCCTCCCGCGCCATCCCCGGGCTGGCGGACGTGGCGAGCATCGGGCGCAGCTCGGACGGCGGCGGGATGGCGGCGGCGTCGTCGCCGGCCTGGTCTTGTGCGCGGCCGTCGGCTGCCGGCGCCCGGGAGGCCCCGGCGCGAGAAGCCGGGGCATGGGAGGCCGGGGAGTCGGCCTCGGTGGCGACGACGGGGGCGCCGTCGTGCTGCGGATGCCCCGCCGCATCCGTCTTCATGCGATGCAGCAGCCACGTCGACTTCTCTCCGCTGCCGTCGGTGCGGATGAGGGCGAGCCGCACCCGCCCGAGCGGACCGCCCGGGCGGCCCTCGAGGGTGAAGATCACCTCGTCGTCGCGCCACTTCTCCAGCTCGTAACGCCCTTCGTCCCAGATCGTCATCGACCCGGCGCCGTACTGGCCCGCCGGAATCGTGCCGGAGAACGTCGCGTACTCCATCGGGTGATCCTCGGTCTGCACAGCGAGGTTGTTGCGCCCGGTCGTGGCGGGGATCCCCTTGGGCACCGCCCAGCTCGCGAGCACGCCGTCGCGCTCGAGCCGGAGATCCCAGTGGAGCCGGGTCGCGTGGTGCTCCTGGATGACGAAGCGCGGCAGCCCTTCGGATGCGGTCGCGCCGATCGCATTCGCCGGCACCGGCTCGGGTGTCGCCCCCGCCGTCCGTTTCGCGATGTAGATGCTCAGCGGGCCGTCGTCGGCGGCCCGCGCCCCGGCACTGAATCCGAGCGCCGCCATCGGGTCACCGTCGGCAGCGACGCGCTCGAGCACTTCGTCGAAGAGGAGGTGCCGAAGACCGGGATCGTCGAGTTCCTCCCACGTGCGAGGGGCGGCGATCGTCGGATGATCCCGCCCCCGCAGTGAGTACGGGGCGATCGTCGTCTTGGATCCGTTGTTCTGGCTCCAGTCGATGAAGACCTTGCCCGGCCGGGCCGCCTTCGCCATCTGGCTCACCACCAGGTCGGGGGAGTCGGCCTCGATCGCCCGGGCGAGCTCCTTGGCGAAGGCGGTGATCGCGTCACTGGACTGCTCGCCAGGCAGCGCGGCGTACAGGTGGATGCCCTTGCTGCCGCTGGTGACGGGGTAAGGGTCCATCCCCATGTCCGTGAGGATCGACCGCGCCTGCCGGGCCACCTCGGCGCACTCGGCGAGCCCGACGCCGGGGCCGGGGTCGAGGTCCAGGACGAGACGGTCGGGGTTGCCGCGGTCACCGTCGGGTGCGAATCGCCACTGCGGAACGTGCAACTCCAGGCTCGCCACCTGCGCGAGGTAGACGAGGGTCGGCACGTCGGCGACCAGGGGATAGTCCTTCGGGCCGGAGGAGTGCGGGATGGGACGGCGCTGCACCCACGACGGGGCGCCGGCCTGCAGGTCTTTGGCGAAGAACGACATCCCGGGGTCGTCCGGTGTGCCGACACCGTCGGGCCATCGTTTGCGTGTGACCGGGCGTCCGGCGACGTGGGGCAGGAGAACCGGCGCCACGCGCGTGTAGTAGGCGATGACCTCGCCCTTGGTCGTGCCGGTTTCGGGGTAGAGCACCTTGTCGAGGTTCGTGATGCGCAGCCGACGGCCGTCGATGCGCACCGTCTGCTCTCCCGCGGCCATATGTTCACCGTAGCGGCGCGGATCGCAAGGGGTTTCGGGGATTGCTGTGACAGGTGTGTACTGGTGTGATGAGGGCGATCTGGAAAGGCGCGCTGACCTTCGGTCTCGTGAACGTGCCGGTCAAGGTGTACTCCGCGACCGAGGACCACGACGTGCCGCTGCATCAGGTGCACAGCACGGACGGCGGCCGCATCCGTTATCAGCGCATCTGCGAGGTGGACGGCGAGGTCGTGCCCTATTCCGACATCGACCGGGCCTACGACGACGGTGACCGGACGGTCGTGCTGACGAAGGAGGACCTCGCGTCCCTGCCCTCCGAGCGCAGCCGCGAGATCGATGTGGTCGAGTTCGTCCCGAGCGATCAGGTCGACCTGCTCACGCTCGACCGCGCGTACTACCTCGAGCCCGACTCCGCTTCGCCGAAGGCCTACGTGCTGCTGCGGCGGACGCTGGAGGAGACCGACCGGACCGCGATCGTCCGGTTCTCGCTGCGTCAGAAGACCCGCCTGGCGGCGCTGCGCGTCCGCGGCGACGTGCTCGTGCTGCAGACCCTCCTGTGGGCCGATGAGGTGCGGGATGCCGCGTTCCCGGCGCTGGACGAGACGGTGCGGATCTCGGCGAAGGAGCTGGAGATGTCGGCGGCGCTCGTCGAGAGCTTTGCGAAGGACTTCGATGCCGAGGAGTTCACGGACGAGTATCAGGCGGAGTTGCGCACCCTCATCGACGCCAAGCTGGAACAGGGCGACGCGCTGGACACCGCTGCCACCTTCGGCGAGACCGAGGACGAGGACTCCGGTGGCGAAGTGATCGACCTCATGGAGGCCCTCCGCGCGAGCGTGGAGCGCAGCCGTGCGGCACGGGGCACCAAGGGCGAGGATGCGCCGAAGAGCTCGGGCGCAGCAGCATCCGGGTCGTCGAAATCAGGGTCGCCCGCGAAATCGACGACCAAGGCGAAGCCGGCGTCTGCTGCCAAGACGACGACCGCAGCGAAGAAGAAGACCGCGAAGGCCTCCTGACGGCCGTCAGTCCTTCGGCGCCTCCGGGCGGCGACTTTCCAGGCTCTCCTGGTCGAGCACGAGCGACTGCGCCTCGCCGGAGTCCGTCTCCGGCTCGCCCCCGTGCGGCGCGCGCTTCGCGTGGGCGCGCTCGCGGAAGTAGTGGAAGGCGACGAAGCCGATCGTGCCGGCGACGGCGATGAGCAGGATCACGTCGATGTACTCGGCGACGAAGTCACCGACGCCGGGGATGAGCCCGATGCCGTAGCCCAGCATCGTGAGACCGAAGCCCCAGAGCAGTGCCCCGGCGAGGTTGTAGATCGTGTACTTCCACTTGTTCATGTGCCCGACGCCCGCCGCGATGGGGGCGAAGGTGCGCACGATGGGAACGAAGCGCGCGAGGATGACGGTGAGCCCGCCGAAGCGCTCGAAGAACGCGTTCGTGCGCTCGACGTTCTTGACGCTGAAGAGGCCGGATTCCTTGCGCTCGAAGATCGCCGGGCCGGCCTTGTGGCCGATGAGGTAACCCACCTCGCCGCCGAGGAAGGCGGCCAGGCCGATGAGGAGACCGACGAGCCAGACATTGATACCGAACACACCGTTCGGGGCGATCGCGGAGGGGTGCGAGAGCAGACCCGCCATGATCAGCAGAGTGTCCCCGGGCAGGAGGAACCCGATCAGGAGCCCCGTCTCGGCGAAGATGATGAGGCACACCACGAGCAGCGCCCAGGGCCCGGCGGCCGTGATGATCGTCTCAGGGTCGAGCCAGGGGATGAGAGCGGCGTGGGTGATCACGAAGGGTCCCGTCGTTCGGTCGGCGGCATGGCGCACACGCAAGCGTCGCCGTGCGGAAGGTGGGACTTGAACCCACACGCCCGGAGGCACAGGAACCTAAATCCTGCGTGTCTGCCAATTCCACCACTCCCGCGAGTGGGATCAGTCTAGGCGAGCACTCTCGCGCCGATGGTGGGGGAACCCCCCGAAAAGGGGCGCCCGCCGGGGGTGCGCCGGGTGCTGTCGCGCCATCGTGGGCCGTGCGGGTCTCGGATAGGCTCGGCGCGTGCACGAAGCAGAGCAGCGAGCGCGCGTCGGTGTGGTCATCCGTCCTCAGCTACCTCCCGAGGACCTGCTCGCCGCGGTGGGGGCCGTCGAAGCCGAAGGGTTCGACGATCTCTGGTTCTGGGAAGACAGCTTCTGGGGCGGCGGACTGGTCACCTCGACCGCCGCCCTCTCGGTAACCTCTCACATGCGGGTCGGACTGGGGCTCATGCCGACGCCCCTGCGCAATCCCGCGCTGGCGGCGATGGAGATCGCGGCGCTCGCCCGGATCCACCCCGAGCGATTCGTGCCGGCGTTCGGGCACGGCGTCCGCGAGTGGATGGTGCAGGCCGGGGCAGCCGTGGAGAGCCCGCTGACGCTGATGCGCGAATACGTCGCTGCGGTCCGCGCACTGCTGCGCGGTGGCGAAGTGACCGTAGACGGTCGATACGTGCACCTCGACCGCGTGCAGCTGAGCCACCCGCCGTTCCCCTCCGCTGTGCCGCCGCTCCTTCTCGGCGCGAACGGACCCAAGGCGTTGCGTCTGGCGGGCGAACTCGCGGACGGGGTGGTCCTGGACGAGGTGCCCACCGGGGAAGAGGTCGCCGCCAAGGTCGCCATCGTGCGGGAGGGCCGCGCAGGCTCCCCGCTCGAGAACGAGCGCTTGCAGGTCGTCGGGTACGTGAAGCCTGGTGCGGATCCCGGTGCTCAGGCCGTCGAACTCGTCTCGGCCGGGCTCACCACGATCGTGTTCTCCCACTGGGAGGGCGACCCGGACCCGCGTGTGCTGTTCGATGCAGCCCACGCGGCGCGGGCGGCCCTGGCGTCGATGCCGTCAGATGACGAGGACCCTCTGACGTGACGATCGGCGTCGTCTTCGTCCAGGGCGCCGGAGCCGGTGCTCACGAAGAGGATGCTCCGCTGGCGGCAAGCCTCGCTGAACACCTGGGAGAGCAGTACTCGGTCGACTTTCCCACGATGCCCGACGACGATGGCGCCGACAATCGGCTGTGGCACTCGGCGATCGCCCAGGCGATCGGTCGCGCGGGGGCGCCCGTCGTGCTGGTCGGGCACTCGGCCGGTGGCTACGTGCTCCTCACCTATCTCGCCGGCGACCGCCTCCTTCCGCCGGTCGCCGCTGTCTGCCTTCTCGCGGCGCCCTTCCCTGGCGGCGATCCCGACTGGACGTTCGAGGGGTTCGACCTTCCCGATGACCTCGCCGAACGCATGCCGGTGGACGCGGTGGTGATGCTGTACGCGAGTGAAGATGACGACATCGTCCCGTTCGCCCACCGTGACCTCTACGCCGCAGCCATCCCGGGCGCTGTTGCGCGCTCGCTGCCTGGGGGACACCAGTTCGGCGGGGACCTGCGCGTCGTCGCCGAGGACATCCGGCGCGTTCTGGGTGAGCGGCGCTAGGACGGAGGGATTACGGTCCGGCAGCCGTCCGGAAATCTGGGTTGCGGTTTCCTACTCAGGGGCGTAGCCTTCTAGGTAGGAAAGTCAAACTCAGGAACGGAAATCGTCATGCATATTGCTGGACAGACTGCTTTCGTCAGCGGAGCCAACCGCGGCCTCGGCAAGGCTCTCGCCGTGGAGCTGCTCGCGCGAGGCGCAGCCAAGGTCTACGGCAGCGCACGCGATGCGTCGACGATCACCACGGAGGGCATCATCCCCGTGCAGCTCGACATCACGGACCCGCGATCCGTGGCTGCCGCGGCCGAGCTCGCCGCCGACACGACGCTCCTGGTGAACAACGCAGGTCTCACGACCCTTTCTCCGCTCCTGGGCAGCGATCCGGCCGACGCCCGCGCCGAGATGGAGACCAACTACTTCGGAACGATGGAGATGGTGCATCGCTTCGCACCGGTCCTGGCGCGAAACGGCGGCGGCGCGATCATCAACGTCGTCTCGATCATGGCCTACCTGGCGATGGACGCCTCCGGCGGCTACGGGGCATCCAAAGCGGCACTGCTGGCAGCGACCAACAGCCTCCGCTTCGAGCTGGCCGGCCAGGGCACCCGGGTGGCCTCCTTGTCGCTCGCCAGCACCGACACCGACATGATGGCCTGGTACGACGGCCCCAAGAACGACCCGAAGGACGTCGCCCGTCGCGCCTTCGACGAGTTCGAGGCCGGCGCGCTCGACCTCTTCGGAGACGACGCCACGGCAGCATGGAAGAGCCGGCTCGGCGAAAGCACCGGCCAGCTGTACCCCCAATTCGCGAGCTGAACACATCGACAGGAGACCGTGAATGCCCGAGGACCAAACGACCGAGTACCGCGGCGACACCAAGTGCTCGCTCGCCAAGGCCGTGGACATCGTCGGGGAGCGGTGGGTGTTCTTCATCATCCGTGAGGCCCTGGCGGGGGTGACGCGATTCGCCGAGTTCAAAGCCCGGCTCGGCGTCGCCCCCGACATCCTCACCGCCCGGCTCGCCCTCCTGGTCGACTCGGGAATCATGACGCGGCAGACGTACCGGGACAGCGGAGAGCGCACCAGGCACGAATACGTCCTCACCGAATCCGGGCGAGAACTGGCCCTTCCGATCTTCGCACTGCAGCAGTGGGGAGAACGATTCGCACCATCCAGCCTGGAAGGGTCGATCACTTTCACCACCAGCGAAGGAGATCCGGTCGCCGCCGCCTTCGTCTCCCCGCAGGGTTCGGCTCCGGTCGACGTCATCGCCCGGCGCGTGGACGAGCCCCGCTCCTGAGGTCAGCTCCCTCGAGCGGCGGGTTCGCGCGCCGCTACGGGCGCGCGATCCGCGATCGGTAGCGGCGTAACGCGCCGTTGGGGGTGCAGACGGCCGCGGGGTGTGGAGAACTTCCGCGCGCTCATCGGGGTTTTGCGAGGATTCCCGCGTGAGTCTCGCCTTCGCCTCTCCGGGTTCCGCGGCCGCCGCGGTCGCCGAACGGGTGCGCGAGCGGCTCCGCGCCGAGCAGGCGGATCCGACCCTCGATCCCGAGCTCGCCACGAGCATCGCCGCCAACGAGGTGCGCCGGCACAACGACTACGCCCTGGCGCGGGGGCTCGACCCGGTCGATGATGAGGCAGGGTGCGTCCGCGATGTGCTCGCGCAGCTGTCGGGGTTCGGTCCGCTGCAGCCGTATCTGGACGACCCGACGATCGAGGAGATCTGGCTGAACGCGCCCGACCGCGTGTTCGTGGCACGGGGAGGCCGGGCCGAGCGCGTGCCGCTCGCTCTCACCGACTCCGGGGTGCGGGATCTGGTGGAACGGATGCTGCACACGACAGGGCGGCGCGTCGACCTCAGTCAGCCCTTCGTCGATGCGTCGTTGCCCGATGGGTCCCGGCTTCACGTGGCGATCCCCGACATCACCCGGCGACACTGGGCCGTGAACATCCGGAAATTCCTGCCGGCGTATCGGGACCTCGCGCACCTGGTGCAGTCCGGATCGATCAGCGGGGCAGGCGCCGACCTCCTCGCCGGTGCCATGCGCGACGGGCGGAGCATCCTGGTCTCGGGTCCGACGCATGCCGGGAAGACGACGCTTCTCGGCGCGCTGGTGGCCGCGGCGGCATCCGGGCAGCGGATCGTGACCGTGGAGGAGACCTTCGAACTCGCCGTCGACGCGCCCGACATCGTGGCGATGCAGGGACGGCAGCCGAGTCTGGAAGGGACCGGAGAGGTGACCCTCCGGCGTCTCGTGAAAGAGGCGCTGCGCATGCGACCCGACCGCCTCGTCGTCGGCGAGGTGCGGGATGCGGAGGCGCTGGACCTCGTGCTCGCGCTCAACACGGGTGTGCCCTGCGCCGCAACCATCCACGCCAACTCCGCGCCGGAAGCCCTCGTCAAGCTGGCGGCCCTCCCGCTCCTGGCCGGACGGAACATCGATGCGACCTTTGTGACGGCGGCCGTCGCCCGCTCTGTCGATCTCGTCGTGCACTGCGAACGCGACGCCTCCGGCCGGCGGCGTGTGGCGGAGATCGTCCAGCCGACCGGTCGCATCCTCGGCGACGCTCCGGAGGTGCGCCGCGTCGTACCCGGGAGCCGGCGATGACGGTCCTCCTGGGCGCGACGCTCGCCGCGGGCGTCCTGCTGGTCGCTTCCCCGTGGCTGTGGCCCGCCGCTTCGATGCGGGCTGCCGGCCCTTCCGCCCCCGCGGGACCGCTGGCGCGGCTCCTCGAATCGGCGGGGTTCGCCGGGGTGCGGGGTCGCGTCGTCCTCGTGCTCTCGCTGGCGAGCGCGGTGATCGCGGCCGCGGTGGCCTGGCTCCTCACGTCGGTCCCCGCCTTCGCGCTCGTGGTGGCGGGCGCGGCGGCAGCGGCGCCGTTCGTGTGGCTGCGTGCGCGTCGCGTGCGCCTGCTGCGCTCGCGACGGAACCTGTGGCCCGACGTGTGCGACCTGCTCATCGCCTCGGTGCGCGCCGGGATGTCGCTGCCGGACGCCGTGGCGAGCCTGGCCGGCTCTGCGCCGCCGGCATTGCGGTCGGCCTTCGCCGCGTTCGCGGTCGACATCCACGCCTCGGGTCACTTCGAGTCCAGCATCGGGCGGCTGAAGACCGCGCTGGCCGACCCTGTGGCGGACCGCATCATCGAGACCCTGCGCATGGCGCGGCAGGTGGGCGGCACGGAGCTTCCCACCGTGCTGCGCGCCCTGGCATCCTCCGTACGCGCCGACGCTCTGCTCCGCGGGGAGGTCGAAGCCCGGCAGTCGTGGATCCGTGGCGCAGCGGTGCTCGGGGTCGTGTCCCCGTGGATCATCCTCGTCCTGCTGGCGTTGCGCCCCGAAGGTGCCGATGCGTACTCGAGCCCCGAGGGGGTCGGCCTGATCCTGGCCGGCGGGCTCGTGTCGGTGGTCGCATTCCGCCTGATGCTGCGGATCGGTCGCCTTCCCGAGCCGCGGCGGTGGTTCGGATGACACCGGGTCTTCTCACCGAGTCCGCCGTCGCCGTGGTGCTGGGAACCGCCCTCGGCATCGGCGTGTGTCTGCTGGTCTCCCTGGCCCCCCGGGTGAGCGCGCCGAGCCTCGCCCGGCGCATCGCGCCGTACATCCGCGACGTCACGGATCCCCTGGGTATCGGACCCGCCCTGTCACCGGTCCCCACGGTTCGCGACGCCGTACGCGGGGCACTCGATCGAGTCGCCGCGATGTTCGGCGGTTCGGAGGCTCTCTCGCGCCGCCTGGGCCAGGCCGGCTGGACGATCAACGCCACGGCCTTCCGCACGCGGCAGCTCGTGTGGGGTCTCGCGGGTCTCGGCGTCGGCGCTCTGCTCGTGGTGCTGGTCGCGCTCGCCGGCGGGCTCACGCCCGCGGCCGTGATCGTCGCGCCGGTGCTGGCGGCGAGCGCGGTGGTGCTGTGCGACGCGCGGTTGACGTGGGCGGCCGGCCGGCGGATGCGGCGGATCGAGGAGGAGCTCCCCACCGTGCTGGACTTCCTGGCGCTATGCCTTTCCGCCGGCGAAGGCATCCTGGATTCTCTCCGCCGTGTCGGGGAGGTCGGCTCGGGGGAACTCACCGGCGAGATCCGCACGACGCTGCTGACCGTGGGCACGGGTGAGCCGCTCACCGACGCCCTGACGTCGCTGGGAAGCCGGTTGCAGGTGCCCGCGCTGTCCAGGGCCCTTGATCAGGTCGTTGCGGCGCTGGACCGGGGCGCCCCGCTGGCGCAGGTGCTGCAGGCGCAGGCCACGGACGCGCGCGAAGACGCCAAGCGCGCACTCATCGAGCAGGCGGGGCGGAAAGAAATCCTCATGCTCATCCCGCTGGTGTTCCTCATTCTTCCCCTGAGCGTGCTCTACGCGGTGTTCCCGGGGATTTTCCTGTTGCGGCTCGGAATCGGCTGACCATCGGAAAGGAGGACACATGCGAGGAAACCACTTCATCCGCCGCCTGCGCACCGCATGGGGGGACGTGCTGTCGGACGAGCGCGGCGACGTTCCGGGCTGGGTGCTCATCACCTTGATGACCGCTGGGTTGGTCGTCGTGATCTGGGCACTCGCAGGCCCCGCTCTCGCGCAGCTGTTCGAGCAGGCGATCTCCCGCGTCTCCGGGCTGTGACGCATGCGCCGACTGCGCGATGTCGTCGGGCGTGCCGTGCGCGGTGCGCTCGCTGACGACGCGGGTTCCAGCCCCGTCGAGTTCGTCCTGGTGGGGGCGTTGCTGACCCTGCTCACACTCGCGGTCATCCAACTCGCCCTCGGCGTCTATGTCCGCAACGTGGTCCACGACGCTGCCGTCGAGGGTGCGTTTCACGCGGCGCTCGCCGACACGAGTCTGGCCGAGGGCGCCGAGCGCACGCGGGGGCTGGTCGCCCGGGCGGTGGGGGAGTCCTATGCGGACGACATCGCCGTGCGTGAGACGGATGCGGCGGGAAGCCCCGCGGTGCGGGTCACCATCCGCACGACGTTGCCCCTGCTCGGACTTCTGGGGATCGAGCGTGCGCTGGAGGTGAGCGCTCTTGCCCCGGTCGAATCTCTGGAGTGAGGTGAGAGTGCGCGCCGCCGACGATAAGGGCTCGGCCGCGCTCGAGTTCATCTTCGTGGGACTGCTCCTGCTGGTACCCATCGTGTACCTCGTCGTTGCCCTCGGCATGATCCAGGGGCAGAGCCTCGGCGCCGAGTCGGGCGCCCGGCACATCGCCCGCGCGGTGGCGACGGCCGAGGGGGCGGATGCGGCGGACACCCGGGCCTCGGCGATCCTCGCGACCGTCGTCACCGAGTACGGCATCGATCCGGATCGCGCCGATGTCGACGTGTCGTGCCGGGACGCGCCATCCGCGTGCCCGGAGGCGGGGGCCACCGTCGTGGTGACGGTACGGACGGAGGTGTCGCTGCCCCTCGTTCCTCCCGTGCTGGGACTGGACCGGATCGCCCGAATCCCGATCGAGGCATCGGCGGCCCAGAAGGTGTCGCGGTTCTGGAGCGAGGACTGATGGCGATCCGGCGTGGTGAGGAGGAGGGGAGCGTCCTCCTCCTCACCATCGGCTACGCGGTGCTCGCCCTCGTGCTCGTCCTGGTGTGTGCCAACGCCACGAGCCTGTACCTCGCGCAGAAGCGCCTGGACGCGCTCGCCGATGCGGCCGCGCTCGCCGCCGCCGATGGCTTCACCCTGACCGTGGAGTCGGGGCAGCCGCGCACCGACTTGACGGACGCCGGGGTGTTCGCGCAGGCGACGGACATGGTGGCGGCCGTCGGTGAGGAAGCGACCCTGGTGGCCGCGACGACGCCAGACGGGCTTTCTGCCCGCGTCACGGTCGCCGGCACGTGGCATCCGCCCGTGATCACGATGTTCGTCCCCGGCGGCGTCGCTCTCTCGGCGACGGCCACCAGCCGCAACGCGCTGCGGTGAGGGCGCCGGTGATCCGCCGCTCCCGAGCCGGCCCCCGCCCTATCGCGCCAGGGTGTTCTTGTAGATGTGCTCGGCGAGCATGATCGTCGTCACGTTCGTCGCCACCGATGGCACGACCGGCATGATGGATGCGTCGATCACGCGGATTCCGGCGAGCCCCCGCACGGCACCGCCGCCGTCCACCACGTGCCACGGGTCATCCGGTCCGCCCATCGGCACCGTCGACGTCGGGTGGGCGTAGGAGGCGATCTGCTCATCGATCACTCGGGCGAGCTCCTCATCGGACTCCACCTGCGCGCCGGGTACCATCTCTTCGGAGACAGCCGCGAAGATCTCGTTACGCGCGACCCGACGGCTGAGCTTGACGGCCTCGAGCATGCGGCTGCGATCACGCGGCGTGGACAGCAGATTGAGGTCGATGATGGGCGCTGCCAGCGGCTCGGTGCTCGGCAGGGTCACGGTTCCGAACGACTCCGGCTGGACGAGGGCGACCGCCAGCACGATGGCGCCGCCGGTGGGGCTGTTCGCCGGATCGAAGAGGTGGCTCACCGAGATCTGAAGGTCGAGGTCACCCTCCTCGGCTTCACTGGACTTCACCCACAGCATGGCTCCGAACTGGGGAGTCATCTCGAGGGCGTCGGGCTTCAAGGCGTAGACGTTGTAGTAGAACGGGTGGTCCTGCAGCCGCCGCCCGACGGGCAGATCGGCCACGACGTCGATCCCGAGTCGGGTCAGGTCTTCGGCCGGGCCCACGCCCGAGCGCATCAAGATCGCGGCGCTCCCGTATGTGCCGGCCGAGAGGATGACCTCGCCGGCAGAATAGGCCTGCCCGTCGGAGGTGATCACGCCGGAAGCCGTCGTGCCGTCGAAAACGACGCGATCGATGTGCGTCCTGCCGAGGATCGTCAGATTGGGGCGAGAACGCACGTCGGCGGTCAGATACGTCAGCGCGGTGCTCTGCCGCACCCCGTCGACGATGTTGAGGGGGTTCATCGAGGCCCCGTCCTGGTCGGCGCCGTTGGCATCGCTGACGCGAGCGAAGCCCTCGGCCACGCTCGCGTCGATGAACGCGCGCATGGAGGTGGTGCTCTCGTCGTAGCGGCGCTGCCGAATGGGGAAAGGCCCCGTGCGCCCGCGGAGCGCATCATCCCCGTCCGGGGTGTTCTCCAGAGACTTGTAGGTCTCCAGCACGTCGGCGAACGACCACCCCGCAAGCCCGCGGGCCTCCCACTTCGCGAAGTCGGATGTCCGGGCCCGGAGCGCGACGGCGGCGTTGACAGCAGAGCTGCCGCCGAGCACCTTTCCCCGCGGAATCGCCTGGTTCGGGACGCTTGAATTGTGACGGCCGGTGTAGCCCCAGTCGTGGTCGGCATCGCCGCCGACCATGCTCGCCCTGAGAATGACCTCGGGGTTGCCGTCTGGGGGGTAGGCGGTGCCTGCCTCGATCAACAGCACCGATCGGGAGGGGTCGCTGCTGAGCCGGTTGGCCAGAACAGCGCCTGCCGATCCGCCGCCGACGATGATCACGTCATAGGTGTCGAGAGTCATGGGGTAGTCCTTCCGTAACGTCGGGTCGCTTCTGTGAACCGCGATGTCCAGTTCAACCGAGCGCCGGCCTCCGAGAGAGGCCGCAGCACGCACCGTTCTGCCTAGGTCTGGCAGTGCTACCCACACCGCCCCCTGCCCGCTTTCGCGGTGGATGATGGGCGTATGGCGATCGAAGACGAACTGAGAGAGTTCCTCCACGCGAGCCGGGCGAGGCTCGTCCCCGCCGATGTGGGGCTCGACGACTCGGTGCAGCGCGGCTCCGGTTCCTCCCGTCGCGTCCCGGGCTTGCGGCGTGAAGAGGTCGCGCACCTGGCCGGCGTGAGCGTCGATTACTACTCGCGGATCGAGCAGGGACGCACCCGCCATGTGTCCGACGCCGTGCTCGCCGCGGTGGCGTCCGCCCTGCGCTTGAATCCGATAGAGCGCGAATACCTTTTCGCTCTCGTCGCGCAGAAGAACTATGACCCCCGCAGGTCGGCGCGTGAGGACACCGCCCGCGTGAAGCCGAACGTGCACCGCACGCTGGCCGCCTTCCAAACGTCCCCCGCGGTCGTCATGGGACTGGGGATGAGCATCCTTGCGATGAACCCCCTGGCCCGCTCGCTCTATTTCGATTTCACCAAGGTGCCCTCGCGTGAGCGAAACCTCGCCCGGTGGATCTTCCTGTCGCCCGAGGCGAGAAGTCTCTACGACGACTGGGAGACCGCTGCCTCCGAGGCCGCGGCTGTTCTCCGTGCCGACGCCGGTTCCCACCCCGACAACACCGCTCTGAACGAACTCGTCGGCGAGTTGACGGTGAAGAGCGAAGACTTTCGCCGCGTGTGGGCTGAGTACAGCGTGCATCGCTGCAGTTTCGGGACGATCCGGATGACCCATCCCATCTCCGGGAAGCTCACGATCGAGTACCAGGCCCTCGACGTGCCCGGGGAGAAGGACCAGAAAGTCGTCGTCTACATGGCGCCGGAGGGATCGCCGTCGGAAGACGGCCTCCTGATGCTCGCCAGTTGGGGGGCAGGTCCCGGCGGGGGAGTGGGTGACCGGCGGGAGGAGCCGACTCGTCAGGCGTGAGCGGTGATTCGCCGCACCACGCACGGCTCGCCTGGTGCGCGTTCTCCCCGGGCCGCTCGGCCTGTCCCCGAATGACCGATCACCTTCTCCGAAGCAGCACGACCGCGTCCTCGTGATGTGTGTGCGGCCCCACCGCGGGCCGCCCGCGTGTCTCGGCGATCACAGTCATCCACGCCTCCGGCGGGAGGCTGAGCGCCGCGATCTCCTCGTCGGGGCACAGGAAGAGATGCTCGGCCCCCGCCGGCAGCGATGCACCCGGCGGGGACCCCGCGTGCGACACGATGAGCAGGTGCCCGCCCGGTACGACGCGACCCGCCGCGCGACGCAGGATACCGGTGCGCGCGAGCGCGACCGGCGACTGGAAGAAGCTCGCGGTCACCAGGTCGTAGCCCTCGTCGCTCGTCCACGTGGAGAGGTCGACGGTCGCGAACCTCGCCCGCGGCGAAAGGCCGGCAGCGGATGCGGCGGCCCGCGCGCGGGCCACGGCGGTGGGGGAGATGTCGAGCCCGGCGGCCTCCCATCCGTGCGCGGCGAGCCACAGGACGTCGGACCCTTCTCCGCTGCCGAGGTCGAGGGCGCGCCCGGGCGGGAGGGTGGAGACGATCTGGGCGAGCGTCACGTTGGGCGCCCCCGACCACACCCTCTCGGTGCTCGCGTACCGGTTCTCCCAGAACTCCGCGGGCAGGGCCTCCGGTGTCGTCATGCTGCCACCACCGCCGCGTCGAAGTCGGCGGAGACGAGCGCGGCGTTGACGACCGCGCCGACGGAGGTACCGGCGCCGATGGACAGGGGGACGTTCGCCCCGGCGCTGACCACGTTGCCCGCGGCCCAGATGCGATCGCTGCTGGTCTTGCCCATCGCATCGACGCGCAGGAAGGTGCCCATCGCGTTCTCCTCACGAGTGAGCCCGAGGTGTGACAGCAAGTCGTCGTGCGGGCGGAGCGTGCCGCCGGTGAAGATCGCGTCCACCGCGACCTCCCCACCGTCCTGCGTGCGCACCGCGGAGATCTCCTCCCCGTCGCCGATGATCTCGGTGACGGGCGTGGGGACGAGGACGATGCCGCGCGCGCGGAGGCGCCGCTCGGTCGCAGGGTCGAGGTCGCCGAGGGCGGCGGTGAAGACCGTGACGCGGTCGCTCCACTGCCGCACCAGCTGCGCCTGATGAAGGCTCAGGGGAGAGGTGGCCAGCACGCCGAGGTGTTTGTCGCGCACCTCCCAACCGTGGCAGTAGGGGCAGTGCAGCACCGTGCGCCCCCACCGCTCGGCCAGTCCCGGGATGGCGGGGAGGTCGTCGGTGATCCCCGTCGCGACGATGACCGCACGCGACGCGTGGATGTCGTTTCCGGCGACAGCGACCCTCACCCCGTCCTCGGTCTCATCAACCTGCGTGACGGATGCAGCATGGAACTGCACCCCGTACGCCGAAGCCTCACGGCGTCCGCGCTCGAGGAGCGCCGCGGGATCGGTCCCCTCGTTACCGAGCACCCCGTGCATGTGGGCGGCGAAGCGGTTGCGGGGGCTCCCCGCGTCGATGACCAGCACGCGGCGGCGCGCCCGTCCGAGCATGAGAGCGGCGCTGAGTCCCGCCACGCCGCCGCCGATCACGATGACATCCCACTGGTCGTCTTCCATGCGGCCCACTTTCCGCGCACAATGACGGGAGTGCAAACAGTTTTGCCAAATCAGCAAGGGAGTGCCATGTCGGAGGAACTGCGGCAGGTGGGGGTGCGACTGCGCGACGCGCGCCGCGAACGGGGTTTCACGCTCGAGGAGCTCGCGATGCGCGCCGGGATGTCGACCAGCACGCTGTCGCGGCTGGAGTCGGGGAAGCGGCAGGCGAGCCTCGAGCTGCTGCTTCCGCTGACTCGCCAGCTCGGTATCCGCATCGATGATCTGGTGCGCGCGGAGACCCCCGATCCCCGGGTGCGCCGCCCTGTGATCCGGCGGGACGGGATGATCATCGCCCCGCTGGCCCCTGAGGGCTCACCGATCCACACCTACCGGGTCACCTTCCCGCCCGTGGACGAGCTCCCGGGTCTCCGGGTGCACGACGGATACGAGTGGCTGTATGTGGTCAGTGGAAGGCTCCGGCTGCGTCTGGCCGAGCAGGATCTCATCCTCGCCCGCGGAGAGGCAGCCGAATTCGACACCCGCATCCCGCACGCCCTCTCGGCCGCCGGTTCCCGCCCGGCCGTGGTGATCAGCATCTTCAACGAGGCCGGCGCACGAATGCACACGTACGTGGCGGGCCCGTGACGACAACGGCCTACGCGGCGATCTGGCGGGTTCTCTGAGTCAGCGCTGGCGTGGGACGAACCGCGGCACCCAACGGACGAATCCGGCAGCACCCAGGAAGCCGACAACGCCGACGACGGCGATCGCGACCGGAAGCGAGGCCAGCGCCGTGACGGCGGAGACCATGAGCGGCGCGGCCGCTCCGCCGGCGTCGGTGAGTGTGCGCCACGAGCCGAGGAAGGGCGCCGGGTCAGAGGGTGGGGCGACATCCGCGCCGAGCGTCAGCAGGATTCCACTGGACAGGCCGTTGCCTACGCCCAGGACGGCGCCGAAGAGCCCGAACCACAGCCCCGGCTCGGCGGTGTCGTGCGTGACGGAGAGTGCGAGGAAACCGGCGCCCATGAGCAGCATGGCGGGCAGCGCAGCCCACAGTCGGCCGAACCGGTCCATTACCTGGCCGCTGGCGTAGAAGAGTGCGAAGTCGATGGCGCCCGAGACGCCGACGACGAGAGCGATGGTCTGGGCATCCAGCCCGATCGATACGCCCCACAGGGGAAGTACCACCTGTCGGGCCGAGCGGACGGCGGAGAGGGATGCTGCCGCCAGCCCCAGCCGGCCGAGCACCCGGCGGAAGCGCCACATGGTGCGAAAGACCCCCACGCGCTCCACGACGGGGATGGAGCCGGTGACGGCCTCACCGCTGTCTTCGGTGTCGCGCGAGCCTCGGACGCTCTCGGCGCGCTCCTCGGCGGCGAGCGTCTCTTCCGGGTCTCGCCCGAACAGCACGAGAAGGATCGCAGCGAGGAGCGTGACGGCGAAGAACCAGATGGCGGCGTGCTCGTCGGCGAAGATCGCCAGAAGAGCGGCGGCGACGAACGGGCCGAGGAACATCCCCAGACGAAAGGTGCCCCCGAGGAGCGAGAGGGAACGGGCCCGGAAGACCAGCGGCACGCGCGTGGTCATGAACGAGTGGCGCGCGAGGCCGAACGCCGCCG
The DNA here is from genome assembly GCF_058310455.1 of Microbacterium sp. Z10_103. Taxonomy (NCBI): domain Bacteria; kingdom Bacillati; phylum Actinomycetota; class Actinomycetes; order Micrococcales; family Microbacteriaceae; genus Microbacterium; species Microbacterium sp. Z10_103. The sequence goes on along the minus strand of NZ_JBZEGK010000001.1, from coordinate 1,647,888 downwards.
CGCAGAACCCGATGAGGAAGACGGAAGCGGCGAACAACGCGAGGTTCGGAGCGAGGGCCATGGCGACGATGCCGGCGAGAGCGAGGAATCCGGCGGAGGCCATCGTCGCGCGCTCACCGAACCGGGCGACGGCCCACCCGGCAGGGATGTTGCCGCAGAGCTGACCGACGACCAGGGCGGATGCGACGAGGGCCGCGAGGGCGACGTCGGCGCCGAGGTTGCTCGCGATGACGGGGATCAGGGGGAGAACCGCACCTTCGCCGAGCGCGAAGAGCAGCGTGGGCCCGTAGATCATGGGCGCGAAGCGTCGGAGGACGTGTCGCGGCGAGTCGGTCATCGCTCTCACCCTAGCCAGCGGCGTCATCGCCGCGTGACAGCGGCGACGCATCCGGCGCGTGGGGAGGGACGCAGACGGCGGGCGGTGGTGGGCCGGTCAGCGGTCAAGCGGTCAAGCGGTCAGCCGTCAAGCGGTCAAGCGGTCAGCCGTCAAGCGGTCAAGCGGTCAAGCTCCAGGCGAGGGGATCGAACCGTCGCCGTCCACCGAGGCGCGGAGTGCGGTTCGGATCCACGTGGGCGGGTGGGATGAACCACACCGTTCCCGCACTAGGAGGTGCGCCGGGAGGAGTGTCGATACGGATCTCCCACCCATCGGCATGAACCCGGTGGTGGCACGACGTGCAGAGGAGGATGGCGTTATCGAGGTTCGTCTCCCCGTGGTCTCGCACCCACCATCGGATGTGGTGCGCTTCAGCGAACGCGGGCGGCAGGTGGCACGAGGAGCATCCCCCATCCCGCTCGACCAGAGCCAGGCGCTGCGGGTTCGTGTAGTGGCGCTTCGCGCGCCCCCAGTCGAGGATTTCGCTGTCAGTGCCCAGAACGCACGGGATGATGTCGGCCGCCGCGGCCATGCGGCGCGCGGTGCCCGCGTCGATCGGCGCTTCCATCCCGTCGATCGTGGCCACTCCGGTGCCGGTGCGCACATCCTCGAGAGTCATCCTCACCACCACGGACGTTGACGTGCCGGGGAGTGTGCCGGCGTCGCATCCGATCGCGTGCCGACAGATCGCGCCGAGCGCATCGGCCCGCATCTGCGTCAACGACCGCGTCTCGTCCATGATCACGCCCTCCCTGCCCTGCTCGACGGAGGAACCGGCTCCACTGGCGCCCACTGCGTCGTCGGGCGACGTCGTGCCGTCGTCGTTGTCAGGGTCGGAGGCATTGTGGCCGCGGGACGTGCGGAGCTGGTGCGTGACGATGGCCTCGATCGCGGCGACGACCGGCGCGGCGGATTCGGGGTCGAGCCGTGCCGTCAGTACGGTCATGCCCACCGCGTCTTGAGTGATCTTCAAGGAACGCTCGCCATGCTGCTCGGCGATCCGCGGCTCGAGCCCGTCCGGGTCGAGGTGCGCTTCGGCCCGGCGCAGCACGGAAAGCAGCTCGTCGTATGTCAGGAGCGGCGCCTGCTGGGCCAGCGTCCGCTCGGCGTGATCACGGGTCGTCACGTCGACGCGCAGCGAGACGCGGTCGAGCATCGTCGTGATCGCGGATGCGGCGGCGACACTGATGTGCCCCGCGTCCAGCGCTGCCGCGACGTGCGGATGCTTCGCGGGTAGGGGCTCGCCGGACAGGGAGAGCCGGGGTGCCGTGGCCTGACCCACTTGGATGAGTCGTGCCGCGTCGGCGGTGTGGCCGCCCGTGGCCTCGGCTATCAGCTTCGCCGGGGTGCGGAAGCCGTTCTTCCGCGCCAATCCTTCGCTCCCGAGTTCCGGACGGGACCGCGCGGCAAGTTCTGCCGCCACGCGGGCGTGCAGCCCGTCCACCCGGCGACGGAGGTCGGCCAGGCGCTCGTTCACGAGCTTGACTCTCGCATCCGAAAGCGTCGTCGCATCCGCTGCGTCATCCCACGCCGCATCCAGCGCGGTGAGCGCTTCGGCGATGGCAGTGGTGGGGCTGGTCATGACTTCATCGTCCCACCACCCTCCGACATTTGTTCGAGGCTCGGAGAGGTCGCGAGCTCCCCCCGAGCGCGTCGGGAGGAGATGTGCACGGGGGAGGCGGTTCTGGCCTTATCGGCCCTCCCGAAGCGCCATTTCCTCCCGAAATGTCCCTACCGCGACCGTGGTCGGGGCGGAGATGCGGACCCGGAGGAGCGCACCGGCCGGCATGACAGGAGGAGTGCGCCCGCGCGCCATCCTCCTCCCCGGACGCCCGCGCGCCATCCCCCTCCACCAGACGCGGGCGCGGCAGGCGCCGCCGCGACGGCGGTAGGCTGAACTGCCATGCTCGAATTCGATCCGTCCGCCGACATCCAGGCCCTGCGCTCCACCTTCCGCGACATCAAGTCGGTCGTCGACGTGGAGGGGCTCGCCACAGAGATCGCCCGTCTGAGCGAGGAAGCCGGCGCGCCAGACCTCTGGGACGACGTCGACAAGGCGCAGAAGGTCACCAGCGCACTGAGTCACCGCCAGACGGAGCTGCGCCGCATCACCGAGATCGAACAGCGACTGGATGACCTCGATGTCATGGTCGAACTCGCGCACGAGATGGACGACGAAGACGCCGCCGAAGAGGCCCGCCGAGAGCTCGCAGAACTCGAGGGCGTCATCGGTCAGCTCGAGGTTCAGACACTGCTGGACGGCGAGTACGACGACCGCGGCGCCGTGGTGACGATCCGTTCCGGTGCCGGCGGCGACGACGCGACCGACTTCGCCGAGATGCTCATGCGCATGTATCTGCGCTGGGCCGAGCGCCACAAGTATCCGGTCAAGGTCATGGACACCTCCTTCGCCGAGGGCGCGGGTATCAAGTCCGCGACGTTCGAGGTGGATGCCCCCTACGCCTACGGCACCCTTTCCGTCGAGGCCGGAACCCACCGCCTGGCCCGCATCAGCCCGTTCGGGTCGGCCGACAAGCGGCAGACGAGCTTCGCCGCCGTCGAGGTCATCCCGGTGATGGAAGAAGCCGTGGAGGTCGAAATCCCGGAGAACGACCTGCGCGTCGATGTCTTCCGCTCCTCGGGCCCGGGCGGACAGTCGGTCAACACCACCGACTCGGCCGTGCGCCTCACCCACCTCCCGACCGGCATCGTCGTGTCCATGCAGAACGAGAAGTCGCAGATCCAGAACCGCGCGGCGGCTATGCGCGTTCTGCAGACACGACTGATGCTCCTCCAGCGCGAAGAGGAAGCGGCCAAGAAGAAGGAGCTCGCCGGCACGATCACGGCCAGCTGGGGCGATCAGATGCGCTCCTACTTCCTCTACGGCCAGCAGCTCGTGAAAGACCTCCGTACGGGCTACGAAGTGGGCAACCCCGCGTCCGTCTTCGACGGCGACCTCGACGGCCTGATCGCCGCGGGGATCCGCTGGCGCAAGCGCAAGCTCGACGACTGATCCACCCGACCGGCCTGAATCGGCCGCTCATTCTGCGGAGGTCGCAGCCGGTTCACGCAAGTGGGCCCGGGCGGCGCGTCACGGCGAGCGGTCGCGGACCGGCGCTTAGGCTCAATGCGCCATGATCCGGTTCGAAAATGTCAGCAAACGGTACCGCGGCACCTCCAAACCCGCTCTGGATGCAGTGGACTTCGAGGTGCAGCGTGGCGAGTTCGTCTTCCTCGTCGGCGCCTCCGGGTCCGGCAAGTCGTCGTGCCTGCGCCTCATCCTCCGCGAGGAGACCCCGAGCAGCGGGCGGGTGGTGGTGCTGGGCCGCGACCTGCGCACCCTGCCGAACCGGAAGGTGCCCTACTTCCGCCGCCACGTCGGGGCGGTCTTCCAGGACTTCCGGCTTCTCCCTACCAAGACGGTGTTCCAGAACGTCGCCTTCACGCTGCAGGTGACCGGCGCATCCCGCGGCTTCATCCACCAAGCCGTGCCCGAGGTCCTGAACCTCGTCGGACTCGGCGGCAAGGAGAAGCGGCTGCCGCACGAGCTGTCGGGCGGTGAGCAGCAACGCGTCGCGATCGCACGCGCCCTCGTGAACCGCCCCCAGGTGCTGCTGGCTGACGAGCCGACGGGAAACCTCGATCCGGGAACCTCCATCGACATCATGCAGTTGCTCGCCCGCATCAATGCCGGCGGCACGACCGTGGTGATGGCCACGCACGAGGCCGGGTTCGTCGACCAGATGCAGCGGCGCGTCATCGAACTGCAGAACGGCCAGATGATGCGCGACGAGCGTCACGGCGGATACGGCGATACGTCCGGACTGCCGCGCCTCACGCCCGAGGTAGAGCGGGGCGCCGCCGCCGTCGCGGCCCTGACCGCTGTGCTCGAGGTGCAGCGCGAGGTCGCCCACGTCGCGCCCGCCGCCGCAGTCGCCCTGGATGCTGCCGCCGATGAGCTCGCACCGGCCGCCGCCGAAGCGCTCGGCGCCGCCGCCGCGCCGGATGCGCCCATCCTTCACGCCCGCGCCGCCGAGGCCGATGCTCCGTCCGTGTGGCCGCCCGAGCCGGATGCTCCGTCCGTGTGGCCCGCCGAGGCGACCGCACCCGAACGCGCGCCTTCGCCGCCGGTCCGCGCCCCCCACTCAGCAACGGCCGAGCCCGCCGTCGCTGCCATGGGCGGAGCGACGATCACCGCGTCCGCGGTGTCCGCGCCGGCAGCATCCGAAAGCCATGTTCCGGTGCCGCCGGAAGAGGCGGCCGTCCGCCCCGAGGAACTGTCGACCCACACGCGGCCCGTCGCGATCGATCTTCCGCCGGTCGACATCGACGAGCTGGGGCTCGCCGATCGTCTCGGCCTCGACGACGGTAACGACGAAGTGGGGCCCACCTCGTGAGACTCGGACTCATCCTGTCCGAGGCCTTCTCGGGCCTCCGCCGCAACGCCTCGATGGTCATCTCCGTCGTGCTCGTGACCTTCGTGTCGCTCACCTTCGTCGGTGCCGCGATGCTCATGCAGATGCAGATCGGTCAGATGCGCGACTTCTGGGTCGATCGCGCGCAGGTCGCCGTCCACATGTGCACCAGCGTCTCGGACTCGGAGACGTGTGTGAACGGTGTGGCCACGGAAGAGCAGATCGAGCAGGTGCGTGGCAGCCTCGACGGCGAGGCGCTGGCTCCCCTCATCCGGGACTATCGCTTCGTCACGAGCGAAGACGCGTACGAGGACGCCCTGGAGCAGCTCGGCGAGGACTACGCCGACATCCTCACCGCCGACCAGATCAACGCCAGCTTCTTCATCAACCTCGTCGATCAGAGTCAATCCGAGGTGATCGCCGAGGCCTTCGGCGGGATGGACGGCGTCGAAGAGGTGCAGGACCAGATGCAGTACCTCGAGCCGCTCTTCTCCGCGCTCACCGTCGCGACGTACATCGCGGTCGGGATCGCGGCGTTGATGCTCGTGGCAGCGGTGCTTCTCATCGGCACGACGATCCGTCTGTCGGCCTTCGCGCGCAGGCGGGAGATCGGCATCATGCGGCTGGTCGGCGCATCCAATCGCTTCATCCAGACCCCGTTCGTCCTCGAGGGGGTTCTGGCAGCGCTGATCGGGTCTGCCCTCGCAAGCACCGCAGTGTGGGCGATCGTGAACTTCGGCGTCGACGACTACCTCCGCAGCCGCATCACGTTCGTCTCGACCTGGGTCGGCCCCGCCGAGATCGCGATCGTCGTCCCGGTCATCGTGCTCATCGGGGTGGTGCTGGCAGCCTTGTCGGCCGGATTCGCGATCCGCCGCTGGCTGCGGACGTAGCGGAGCCCGCGGCACCGACCTCACGGGCGGCGCCGGCCTTGTAGACTGAACGGCTGCGTGTGCCTGGGATCCGAGGGAGGTGGGACATGCCTCGCGAAAAGGGCGAAAAAGTCATCGCCACCAACCGTCGTGCCCGTCACGACTACGCCATCGAGAAGACCTATGAGGCCGGCCTCGTCCTCACCGGCACCGAGGTGAAGTCTCTCCGGCAGGGGCGCGCGAACCTCACCGACGGCTACGCCTACATCGACGGTGGTCAGGCTTTCCTCGACGCCGTGCACATCCCCGAGTACTCGCAGGGGCACTGGACCAACCACGCCACCAAGCGCACCCGAAAACTGCTGCTGCACAAGGACGAGATCGTCAAGATATCTCACGCCGTGTCGGCGGGCGGCTACACGCTCGTGCCGTTGCGGCTGTACTTCTCCGACGGACGCGCGAAGGTCGAGATCGCGGTCGCCAAGGGTAAGCGCGAGTTCGAGAAGCGCCAGACGATCCGCGAGCGCGAAGACAAGCGCGAGGCTGAGCGCGCCATGCGGTCGCGCAACCGCCTCGGCGACTGAGCGGTCAGCGCGCGAGAAACCGTGCTTCCACGGCGGCGCTGACCACGATGTCGGCCGGCTGCAACGCCAGGCCCGCACCCGACGCATCCGCCGCCGCCATCGCGCGCATCATCACCGGGCCTCGCTCGGGATGCGGCAGCAGCAGCCCCGCGTCGGCCATCTCCAGCGGCGTCACCGACTCCAGACCCAGGGCCTCCGCGTAGGCGCGGGCGCGGTCGACGGCAACCTGAACAGCCTCGGCCCCCACCTCACGCTCGATTTCTGCGCGGGTGGCGGGGGAGAGCTCCCAGCGGACGTCGGTCACCTGCACCGCATCCGTCTCGGCCACCTCACCGATCCACCACGACAGCGCCACGAAGTCTCCGAAGGTCGCGGTGATGTCGATCGACGCATGGTGCACCGGGGGAAGCTGACGCCCCTCCGCGTTCCACGGCCGCTCCGACCACGCCGACACCCGACCGCTCGACCACTCCACCACTTCGCCCGACCGCTGATGGGCGACCAGGTCGTCGCGGAGGGGTTCGGCGAGTGTCGTCACCCGCTCGACGACCGGCCCGCGCTCGGGCCCGTCCCGCCGGACTGAAAGACTGACGATGGCGTGCTCGGGCGCGACACGCCGCTCCTGCTCGCCTCGGACGGTGACCACGACCTCGCTCATGCCGCGAGCATACGGCGCTCTCCGGGCCGTCACGCAGACGGCGGGCCGACGACATCCTCCGTCTCAGCCTTCGTCTGCGCAAAGAGGATCGCGCCGCCCGTGAACAGGTAGGTGGTTCCGTACCCGTCGGCGTCTTGCACCCAGTAGTCGGTCTTGTGCGTCAGATACACGCCGCGCTCGTCCTCCTCGGTGAACCACGCCGTGTCGGTCTCGGCGGTCCGCTCGGCGATGAGGGCTGCCCACACCTCCGCCGTGGCCGGAGCCCATCCGTAGAGGAGCACGTTGTCGGTGCCGACGGTGGGGTCCACCGCCCACCAGCACTGGATGCCGTCGGTGAAGAGCGTCTCGGGGTCCTCCACGCGTGCCGGAAGCCAGTCGGTGCTGAACGCCGGATGCATGATGTTCTCGCACGTCGGCTCCTGCCAGCCGGCTGGGGCGGGCGGCTCACTCGGTGCGGGCGAGGGGGTCCGCGAGGCCGAGGGCGACTCCACAGCCCCCGACGACGACGAAGTCGGTGACGCGGCCGGCGCCACCACGGGCGACCACCCGAACGTGAGAACGAGAGCGATGACCAGGACCGTGCCGACGGCCATGGTTCCCACGATGATCCACACCCACCGCTTCTCCATGGGCTGATCATAGGGTTCGGCGAGAACCGCTCGGGAATGGCTTGGCCGCCGCATCCGTTGTACTCTGTAACGCTCGGGTGCTTCGGCAGCCGGCGACAATTCCACAGAGTGACAGTGGCCCCTCCACACGGAGGATCACGGGGATGATCGGTTTCGACATCGCCTGTGAATTCGCGAGAAGCGGGCCGAGGATACAGGGTTATCTCGTAAACGCTCCCTGTAAAACAATAAGTGCTGAAACTAACCGCACTGAGTTCGCCCTCGCTGCCTAAGCGAGCCTGAACTCCGTCAGACCGTAGGCGTCCCCGCTACGGATCCTGGCGTCATCTAGGGGACTTGCTGAGCGGTGGCGTCTGGACGCCGCTCGGGACTCTTCCCAGGCTGGGCTCGTCGACTTAGGTGTCTGTGACAAAGGTCGGAGCCGAGCAGAACGTCTGCACAGACTGCGCCCGGAGAAGACGCGATATCTCAGCGATGGACGGGGGTTCGATTCCCCCCATCTCCACCAGCCGCTGTCACCGAACAAGGCCCGAGAGCCGCGGAGTATCGCGGATCTCGGGCCTTTGTTTGTCCTCGATGAGGCACCACGACACGGAATCGCCGGGATGCTGCTGCCGCTGGGACGAGCGAACATGAGCCGGTCGCTGAGCGATCGGCGTACGTGCCGAGCGTCATCGCGGCCGTCCGCACGCGAGCGCTGAATTTCGGGGCCCGTACCGCGTTCCCACCTCGCCTTGGTCGATAGCGTCGGCCTCTCACCCGATCATGCGAGCCGCGGGGTGAGGCCGTCGACGATGATGTCGAGCATGCGGGTGAGCTGCGCAGCTTGCGAGGGGGCGCCCGCGACGGAGAGGGCGCCGGCCAGGAGTGCCCCCAGGTCGACCGGGTCGACACCCGCGCGCAGCTCGCCCGTCGCGATGCCGGCCTCGAGCAGCATCCCGATCACTTGCTGGACCTCGTCGCACACCGGGCCGCTGCCGAAGCGGCCGGTGGCACTCATCGCGACGAGGGCCTCGCCCACGCCGCGTCGCTCGCGCGCCCACTCGGCGAAGCGCAGCATCCATGCCAGGAGCGCGCGGGCGGGCCGCTCGGCGGCGAGCAGTGCCGTCGCGTCGTCACGCAGCGTGCGCACCTGATCGCGGTAGACCTCCTCGACGAGGTCCTCCTTTGTGGGGAAGTGTCGGTACAGGGTGCCGATACCCACCCCCGCCCGCCTCGCGATGGAGTCCAGCGACACGGTCTTTTCCACCGCGAACACATCAGCGGCCGCTGACAACAGGCGATCGCGGTTGCGTCGGGCGTCGACGCGGAGGATGGGCGGCGTGGCGGTCATGGGTGCTCCCGAATGCAGGGAAAAGCGGAGTGCTCTCCGGATCAGTGTACAGTGGCGTAACCGGAGGGTCCTCCGATTGAGGGCGGCCCCACGACGAGAGGAAAGCTCATGCCCACCGCTTTGATCACCGGCGGCACCACCGGCATCGGCCGGGCGACCGCCGAGCTCCTGCGCGGACGCGGCTACCAGGTGGCCGTCACCGGCCAGAACCCCGAATCGGTCACATCCGCCCGCGCCGCGCTCGGCGACGACGTGCTCGTCCTCCGCTCCGACAGCGGCTCCGTCGCAGACATCGACGAGCTCGTCGGCGCCGTGGGGGAGCGATTCGGATCGCTCGACCTGCTGTTCCTCAACGCCGGGGTCTTCCGGCCGGCGCCGGTGACTGACGTCACGGAGTCGGAGTTCGACGCCCAGGCCGATATCAACTTCAAGGGGCAGTTCTTCGCACTGCAGCGGGCGCTGCCGATCCTCAGCGACGGTGCATCGGTCGTCATGACGGTCGGCCTCGGCGCGAGCCGCGGCAGCGCCGGAGCCACGCTCGGAGCGGGAACGCGTGGCGCGATGCTCGCGATGCTTCCCTCACTCGCGGTCGAGCTCGCACCCCGCCGCATCCGCGTGAACGCCGTGAGCCCCGGCATGACCGACACGCCACTGCTGGACAAGCTCGGCCTGCCGCAGAGCGCGCGCGACGCCATCGCGGCGCAGATCCCGCTCGGACGGTTCGCGACCGCCCGCGACATCGCCGAGACAGTGGCCTTCCTGGCCTCCGATGCCGCCGCCTACATCACCGGGCAGGAGATAACCGTCGCCGGTGGCCACGGGCTGAGCGCCTGAACCCGATTCCCCCGCACGCCCACCTCCAATTGCCCTCCGACCCTCTGAGGAGACCGACATCACTCTCACTCTCGACACCTACCGTCAGCTCGGCCGATCGGGACTGCGCGTCTCGCCGCTCGCGCTCGGCGCCGCCACCTTCGGCAACGAGCTCGGCTGGGGCTCCGACGTCGACGAGGCCCGTCGGATCTTCGACCACTACGTCGCATCGGGCGGCAACTTCATCGACACTGCCGTCACCTACGGCACGTCCGAGCGCGTCGTGGGTGAATTCACCCGGGGCCACCGCGACAGCCTGGTGATCGCGACCAAGTACTCCACGCTGCGGGATCCCCGCGACCCGAACTCCGGTGGGGCCAGCCGCAAGAGCCTGCTGGGCGCACTGGAGACGAGCCTGCGCGAACTCGGCACCGACTACGTCGACGTGCTCTACCTCCACGTGTGGGACGAGTCCACCCCCGTGGAGGAGATCATGCGCGGCCTGGACGACGTTGTGCGGCAGGGCAAGGTCCGCTACATCGGCATTTCGAACACGCCGGCCTGGCAGATCGCACGGATGCAGACGATCGCAGACCTGCGCGGCTGGTCGCCGCTGGTCGCATTGCAGATGGAATACAGCCTGGTGGAGCGATCCGCCGAGCGCGATCTGCTGCCGATGGCTCAGCAGCTCGGCATCGCGCCGGTGCTGTGGTCGCCGCTGGCCGGCGGCGTCCTCTCCGGCAAGTACACCCGCGACGGCCTCGCCGGCGGGTCAGAACCCGCAAGCTCACGCGGGAGCCTCAACGTTGCGTTGGGGAGCATCAACGATCGCAACCACGACATCGTCGACGTCGTGCGCAACGTCGCCGCGGAGCTCGGACGTACGCCCGCGCAGATCGCCCTGGCATGGAGCCTGCACAACCCCGCGGTGACGGCCCCCGTGCTCGGCACGCGCACCTTCGCGCAGCTCGAAGACAACCTGGGCGCTCTTGAGGTCACCCTCTCGACGGAGCACATGGCCCGGCTCGACGAGATCAGCGCGATCGACCTCGGCTTCCCGCACGCGATGCTGGCCAGCGACCACATCCGGGTGCAGACGCGCGGTGATCTGAAGATCCAGCCGCGTCGCTGACGGGCACCTGAAGCGACCCCGAGGCCCGGGGACGCAGGGTGGGCCCGTGCCCCGGGCCGCTTCCGCCAAAGCGTCCAGTGCTCGGCCCGACGAGCCGACACTCGCGGGCGTTCGGTGAGGGATCCGCCTGCGGGCCACGCGGTCAATGCCGTGGGTTCGAAAGAGTCCTACCCTCGGCGGGTTCGGCCGGATGGCCGGGGATCACAGCCGCGCTGTCACGGTGATCGCCTGGATGGTGCTCTCAAGGTGACCGGAGCCGAATTTTGCTACCAGCGCCTGCGCCGCGTCTTCCGTAGCTGATTGCAGACCGTCGGCTTCCCGCGATTCGATCTCGGCGCGCACCGGGGTGCCTTGGCACACTCCGACCGCCGCGTCGTGCGCGGCGTCGGCTCGACTGGGGAGGGTCACCGTTTCGGCGACGACCTCAGAAAAGCCGGATTCGATCAGTTCTGAGCGGATCAAGTCAACGTCGAAGTATCCAAACGGGACTCGTTCGATGAAGGACGGAGGATCGTCGGGATACCGTGCTGTCAACGCTTCCGCGATGATGCGGGTGACATCGTTGGCCGCAAGGCGGTCCCAGACCGTGAATATGAAAACGCCTTCGCTGGCCAACACGCGCGCTGCTTCTTGATACGCCCGTGTTCTCTCCGGGAAGAACATCACCCCGAACTGGCAGGCAACGACATCGAAGGTGTCCCGGTCAAAGGGCAGTGTCATGGCGTCGCACTGCGCCCAGCTGGCGTGGCCGAATCCTCGCGTGGTAGTGGCGACGTCGATCATCGCTTGATTCAGATCCGTGGCCATGATGGTCGTGCCCTCTCCGAGCATCCGTTCGAGTTCGCGGGTCACGACCCCGGTACCGGCCGCGGTCTCGAGCAGCCGCCGCGGCGCAAGCGGTGCGATGCGTTTTGCGATGTCAACCGCGTACGGCTCGAAGAGCAACGGCGTCAGGTAACGCTCGTAGAGGACCGGGATGGAGCCCTCGAACGCGGAATTAGAACTCGGCATGATCACTCCTCATCCAAGGAAGGTTCGGCTCCGTGCCGGCGACGGCGGGTACGCACAGTATGCGCGTCCTTGGAGAGATGGCACGAGGGACGAGACTCTTTCGGGACAGTTCAGGCCGTCGCTTATGTCGCGTCTATCCATGCGAGCCGGTCAGGCTGCCCGAAAGCCGGTCCGTAATCGATCGTTTCTGGGCGAGATGAGCCTGCGCAGGAAGGCCCAGCTCGGGCTGTGAGCATCATGCGCACTCACCCGACGGCTATCCGGCTACCAAGGGTGCGGTCGCCTGAGTGCCGTCCTCGTTAGCGATGGGGCGCGGAGAACGCCCCGCGCACCGTCGCTACGAGAGCGCTCTTGCGGCGTGCGTGCACCGTTCCGGGTTCGTCCGCGCTGGCTGCCACGAGCGCGCTGGCCGGCGACCAAGCCATCGACATGGCTGTAACGATCGAGAGGATGTCGTCGGCGTCGAGCGAGGGGTCGATGCTGCCGGACCTCTGGCCTTGCCGGATCGCATCGGTCTTTCCCCGGTTGTGGTCGTTGCCGTCGTTGTAGAGGTCGCCGACGGGGTGGCGTTCAAGGCGTGCCCAGGTGGTGAGTCGGACGATTTCCGGGTGGGCGAGGTACGCGTCGTACAACTCTGTCGCATAGCCCGGCAGGTCGTCTCCGCGAAGCGGAACGGAATTGATCATCCAACCGATGTGCTCGGCATAGACCGCGTCGAAGAGCGCGTCCTTGTTGCCGAAGTAGCTGTACATCTGGCCCTTGTTGGAGTTTGCGGCGGCAGCGATCCGGTCCACCCGCGCCCCGGCGATCCCGTAGTGGGCGAATTCCGTGGAGGCGGCGTCGAGGATGCGCCGCATGGTGGCTTCGCCCTTGCTCGTCGTCGTCATCTCTTAAGCATAACTACCAACTAGTCCGTTTGACATCACTGACGCTTAGAGTTGCCGTCACGTACGGACCAGTTAGTATTTTTAGGAGTTGGGAAGATCATGAAGACCGTTCTTATTACCGGCGCAGGCAGCGGCTTCGGCCGCCTGACCGCACTCGACCTTGCGCGCCTCGGATATCGGGTGATTGCCGGCGTGCAGATCTGGCCGCAGGCCTGGCAGCTGCGTCAGGAGATCGCGGCAGCAGGTCTGGAAAATATCGAGGTCATCAAGCTCGACCTGTTCGACGAGATCGATGTCGCTCACGCCCTTCGCTACGACATCGACGTTTTGTTCAACAACGCCGGCGTCGCCCACAGCGGAACGCTGACGGACCTCCCGATGTCCCGCCTTCGGGCGAATTTCGAGTCGAACGTGTTCGCCCCGATGGAACTGACCAAGGGCTTCATCCGGCAGATGGCCGCGCGGGGCAGTGGAAAGATCGTGTTCAACTCCTCTGACGCGGGTCTGCAGACTCCACCCTCCGGAGGCGCGTACAGCGCGACGAAGTACGCCATTGAAGCAATTGCCGCGACCCTGCGCGAGGAGCTGAAGCCCATCGGCATCACCGTGGCGACCGTGCAGCCCGGGTTCTATCTGACCGGCTTCAACGACACCGCACTCGAAGCGTCGACTTACTGGTACGACCCGGAGACGGCCATCCTGCCGGGGTGGGAACCGCCGTTCACCCTGGTCGGGCAGGAAGACCCGCAGAACATGGTCGACGTGATCGTCAAGGTCATCACCGGCGAGATCACCACATACCGCAACGTGTTCCCGCCGTCGATGGAGCACGAGACCCGTGAAGCGCAGGCCGCCGAATGGGACCTCACGGTCTAACCACACACCATCCTCCGCCTCGGCCTGGATTGGTCCAGGGCGAGGCGCGAGGCAAGCGGCACGAGGAGAAATCATGCCCAGCACTACTGAAATCCTGAGCGCGCTGAACATCAGCCGTGATTCCACGGCCTGGCAGCGCACTGTCGACATCACCACCATCGGTGCCCGGTCAGGGAAGCCTCGCCGGATCGAGATCTGGTTCCATCGCGTCTATGGCCGGTGGTACCTCAGCAGCACCCCCGCACGCCGCGACTGGTACTCGAACCTGCTCGGCAACCCCGAGTTCGTCTTCCATCTCAAACACGGCATTCGAGCCGACCTCCGGGCGACCGCTCTGCCGATCACCGATCCCGCGCAGAAGCAGCCGATCTTCGAGTACATCGTCGACGACTTCAACCAACCCCACAATCCCGCCATCGTTCGACAGCCCCAGCACGTCGAGGACTGGATGGCCGGGAGCCCGCTCGTGGAAATTGTCTTCTCCGACATCCCTCCATCGACGAAGAACCTTTCGTGACCGCGAAGACGAGTCCGTCGCGCTGCGTACATAGACGCCGCGGCAAGTGAGTCATCCCCCGCCCCGATAGGCGGTCGATCAACGCGACAGCCCACGCGCTGCGACGCTGATCTGTCGGCTCGTTGAACTGGTCGCAACGATCTCCCAGCTGGAGCCAAGCATGCAACGGGCCTACGCGGGGTGTATTGACCCGCTGCCGAGGCGGCGGGACAATGAGCCGCCGACCGACGGGTCACCTTCACCTTCTCGCCTCTCCGATGCATCTGAGCCCGGCGGGCGGCCTCCGTCGAATGAAGGGAAGGCGCCATGCCACAGGGTGATGACGGACCCATCGCAATCGACCAACTCGTCGCGCTGGACGAGGAAGACTGCATCCAAGAGGACCTCCGGCCCTGGGGACACGTAAACGAGTACGCCTATGCATTCCAGTCCGACGAGGCGCCCACCGTGACGACCACCGAGTTCGATGGGGTGTATAGCCTCAGCGGCCGAATCATCCCGGGGGTGCCGATCGTCGATGAGGACGCATCGCATGGCGAGGTGGTCGCCCGGACGCTTGCCGAACGAGTGCGAGCGCGGGAGCTGCGGCACGAGCGCCGGTTGCAAGAGCGTACTCGCGCGGAGAGGGTGGATGGTTCGCGGCCGAGGGGCACCCCGATCGCCTACCTGCCGCGCACCCTTGCAAACGTGCACCTACGCGCCGCTGTCGGCACCTCCGCTCGCGGGGGCACGGTGGACCTGTCGACAGTGGTCGTTAAAACGAAGGATGGCGATGCGCACTCGACAATCATCGACGGTGAGTCTCGCGACTTCCTTCGTCCGACCTTCTACCCGTACACCGCCGTGTGCAAGATCGAGCTGTGGCAGCCCGACGCATCGGGTACCTGGATGAACTCGGGCAGCTACGCGTCGGGCTTTCTCGTCGGCCGTCGCACGCTGATGACCAGCGGGCATTCCTTCGACAGCGTTTCTTTGTCAAGCGGCCAGGTCCGGATACGCGTGATTCCAGCGTGCTGGGCGAATCGACCGGTTTTCGGGCTCGGGCTCATCACATGGGTGAGACGTCGGAGGCGGTGGCACTCCGACTCGGGCAACGATCTGCAGATCTGTCAGCTCGCAGACCCGATCGGGGACTCGATGGGGTTCTTCGGTGCCCGCGTTTACGACTCGGACTGGGAGGGGCAGCGGTCGTGGACGATGGCGGGCTTCCCCTACGACCGGAGCCAGGTCGCGATGTCGGCTCAATTCGGTATCGCCGTGCGCGACGACGACGACGGGGACGACATCAACCTGGACGGCAGCACATTTGACACGACGCAGGTTGAGAACGATGCCGATGAAGCGTCAGGAGCCTCCGGGTCGCCGCTTTTCGGATGGTTCGGGAGGGACAACCCGTGTGCGATTGGTGTCCATTCCGGCTCGCAGACGGACGGCACCATTTCTGGTGACGAGACGTGGGCGTGCGCAGCGGGCGGAGACGCGCTCCCTGCGATCGTCCAGTGGGGACGCCGAAACTGGGACTGACCCCAAATGCCGGGGCAAGCGCGGGCCCGTCGAGGACGTTACTGGGCTACGCGAACATTTGGCGCAGCACGTCGAGGTCGCCAGCGTCGAGCGCCTGCGCGATGACGTCGGCCTCGGCCGGGTCGGGATACAGCGCGCGTAGCTCGTTCGTGAAGATGTCACGCATCTGGTCGACTTCGCCCGCCCAGGCAGCGGCGCTCATCGCTTCGACCGCGAGCTGGTAGGGAATCTGCTGGTAGCCGCCCTCAGCGCTCCGCGGGCTGTAGTACTCCACCCACGGGATCGAACTGTCAGGAGCAAGCAGCAGTACCTCGCCAGGCTGGATGGTGCGCGTGTGATTGAGGGTCGCGATAGTCAGCGCGTTTGCGATGCAGAACCGGTCACCGATCGCATACAGCGCGTCACCGGGCTCGACCGTGTACGTCTTTACGTTGCCTTCAGCGTCCAGGCCCGCCGTCCCCCGTGCAAGCTCGTTGACTCCCCGGTCGATCAGGTCGCCGTTGATGCTGGCGCGTCCGCCGCCCACGTGAAGCCAGCGCGGCTCCTCGCACCCTGCTGGGCTGTTCTCTGGGATCGCCGTGCCGTTGCCGACATACACGTACCCATCGCCCAACTCGCCCAGCATCTTCTCGACCGCGGCGTCATCGTCCGCCACTGAATCCACCTCGGGCGACTCCTCAGTCGGAGTGGAGCTTGCCCATGACGAGACCACGCCAGCCACAGAAGCCACAGCGGGGGCAGCGAGGATGACGAGGCCACCAACGACGAGTACGGCGGCTCCAAGGGTGATCTTGCCGGCGAGGCTCATGTCGCCACCATATTGGGGCTGGCAGTCCGGGTGCCAGCACTGGTGAGCCGCAGGTCAGCGGTAGAACCACACACGTATGCGTCGCGCGTTGGGTCCAACACGCCGGAGCCCAGCCAGTCCCCGTGCGGATGACGGTCGGTCTCCGGGCTCCGCCCGAGAGTCGTACCTGCCGTCCGCGCCTGAACGTGTGCGGAGGAGCCCCGTTGAATCGTCAGTGGAATGACTCGAGGGCGCGCTGGTAGCTGACACTGTCGTTGCGAGTAGCGTCAGTCATCAGCAAAGCGTTGAGGGTGATCTTGCGTGAGTACTCGCCCTCGCACGGGATGGTCACGATCTTGGTCAGACCGGCACGCCATGCGGGGATGAGCGCATCGAGATCCCTGTGCTCCGGCGAATGCATCATCCTCTGCCGCATCGACGAGAGGCGAACGTCCGCCCCGCGGCGAGACCAGTCCTGGTAGCCGTCGTCGAAGATCGCGTCGCCGAATGCGTCCCGCCAAGAGGGGCCGACCATTTCGTGGAGGATCATCTCGCGCTCGGGCGATCGGTTCGCGGTCTGCTGGAGACGCTCGAACTGTCGGGGATCCTGGTCACGGCCAGCGTGCTCCGCCGCTGCGTGCCACAGTGGCGGCCACGCCCTCTCCCACTCGACCCTTTCCGCAGCGGACGGCCCCGCCCCACTCACGCCAGCGGGCGCATCTACGAGCAGAGGCGGGAGGTCCGCCCCTTCCAAGTGCAGGTCGTGGGCCTGGCGGATCCACAGCAACTCCAGCAGCGCGGTGGGCCTGTCCTCGACGGTGATCCCCATGTCGCGCGGCCACGGGTTGCCGGGGATCGGTCTGCTTGATCGCATCAGCCCTCCTGGCTAGTCACCGCAATCATGCCCAGACCTCCGCCCCGCCCGCATCCGGTCGCTGATCGAGCGACGGTTCGATACCAACGAGCTATCCGTTGACGACCGTCAGCGCGCGCGGAAGTGCTCGCGGACGTCGTCGGCTTGCTCGGCCGTCAGGAGCCAGCGTGAGTTCGGCTTGTGATCCGGGTAGTGTCTGCGCAGGTACTGACGCACCCTGTGGCCTGGTTGCTCGCCGTCGTCGTGGCCCAGCTCCGCAGCGAGCTCAACAGCTGTGATGAGTGAGGGCTCACGCACGTGTCCGATGATGACGGGAGTTGCGGAGTTGCCGCCTTCGTACATGACCCACACGCCATCGCCTTCTCCCGGAGCCACGGCGCCTGCGCCGCCCAAGGGGATTAGCAGCTCCGCCCACTGCGCATGGGTACTCACGTCGCGGATCCGGACGTTGACTCTTCCTCGTCTGGTGGGATCCTGACCTGGCCCGACGATTCCACGGTGAAGCGACATGCGCTCAGTATGGCGTGACCCCACGAGCACGAAACCAGGGTCAGCGACCGCTACGGGCGAGTAGCCGGTTCGAGCCCGTTGTTCGATAAGCCCTGCCCGAAGCCCGGTCGTCAAACGGACGCTCCCTGCGCGCTGTGATGCCCCGTGACGTGGTTCCTCGATGGGGAGCCGGGGCGATTCAACGCCCGGGGAGGCGAAGCCTCACCCTGCGGGATGGGCCCCGGCTTGTTCGTGCGCGAGGCGGCGATGCCGCTCTCGAGCGAAATCCTGTGCGCGAGGGCCCGCGCCGAGCGCGCGCTGCGATACCGCGAGCACGATGCGAGTCGCCGTCACGACGGGCAGGACACTGCGACGAACCCCGAGCAATTTGCGGTACGGCCGCGGCAGGCTCGCGACAGCCGCGGCGAACAGCACGCGATAGGCAAGTCGCATCGAGCCGGTGAAGGGCACGTCACGCAAGAACCGCACGACCTCGTCGACGCGCTCGTCGCGGCGGAGCTCCGCACGGTCGAGGAACCCCCGCAGCCTCTCCCTCAGGTGGGCCTCCGTCTCGGGCGGATTCTCCACACGCATGAGACGCCCAGCGGTCGCCCACTCGCGCACGTATCCGTCGGCACCTCCAGGAATCGGACCGCCCCACCGCTCGTGCGCGCCCAGAAACGCTTCTGCGAAGGCGAGGTGCACCCATTCCACGAGACGGGCGTCCGACGCCGAGTAGGCGTGAGCCCCGGCATCCGTCGCGTAGGTTCCCTCGACGCGCTCGTGCAGCCGGCCGACGCGCGCCGTCTCCTGCTTCGCCTGCGTCGTCGAGCCGTACGTGACGCAGATGATCCACCGCACGGTGCCCGTCAGTCGGCCTAGTGGATCCTCTCGGTAGCGCGAGAAGTCGTGAATGCCGGCCATCGCGCCGGGGTGGAGGGCTTGGATGAGCAGCGCTCGGATGCCGGCGACGAAGGTCGCGGTGCCCGCGTGGACCGTCCAGACCGCGCCCCCGTCGGGAAAGTACCCGTCGTCGTCGCCCTCGGCGAGCTCACGCACCCACCGGGGCATGCCGTCCGGATCGCCCGAAAGCGCCGTGAGCAGCCGCGCGCGGAGAGAGGGACCCTTCATGGCTCCAGCGTGCCACGCCCGCTGGGGGACCGGCGCAGGGACGGCCCATCTTGAGCCCACGGGGGGTTCGGCCATCGTGCCAGAAATCTCCCGTCGTGAGACTATGGCGCCGTGACCGAACCCGTGCGATTCGTCGTCGATGGTGAAGAGTTCGACGTTGTGAGAGACGGCAGCTCGATGCACCACACCTGGGTGAGCGGCCCGGACGCGAGCTACGGGTTCTCGGTAGGAGGATTGCGCGCGGCAGCGCGCACGGACGACGAGGTGCGCTCCGAGGTCCGCGCATTCTTGTCGGGGATCGACCCGCGCACCGGCTATCTGGCCGAATGACGGTCGCCCTGCGGGCATTGGCGTGGAAGGGGGCGTCGGGTACATGGAGTGTGGCGCTCGGTTGAGGAGCCGATTGCGAGCGGCGGGTCGTTCAGCTCGAGCCGGGTACACACGCGATCCGACCAGTGGGTGCCGTAGGTTCGTCTTGTGCGGGGTCGGGGCATCTATGTGGAGACGTCGATCCGTGCTGAGGTGGATGCCGTTTGGGATGCGACGCAGGACCCTGTTCAGCACGTGCGCTGGGATGTGCGGTTCTCGAAAATCTCGCCCAATGGGGTGACCGTGGCCGGCGCTTCGACATTCACGTACGAACGGCGTGTCCCGTTCCACACAGTGCGGGGATGTGGTGTCAGCCTGGGCGAGAAGAACGGTCTCGACGGGGCCCGGACGTCGGCGCTGCGGTTCCAGACGAAGGACCGGCTGTCTCCGATCGCTGCCGGTCGCGGCTACTGGCGGTACGTCGCCGGGGGGCGGCAGGTCACGGTCTTCGTCACGGGATACGACTACTCCCCGGGTTGGGGTGTGCTGGACGTCTTCGTCCGCCCGGTTCTCGGGTGGGCGACAGCGTGGAGCTTCGACCGGCTGCGGATCTGGTTAGAGACCGGCGTCCCGCCTGAGCGTTGGCCGCTGCGGAGCGTGCTCTGGTGGTGGAGGCCTGACCGCCCGCGTGCCGCCCATTGTCTACGAGCACCGCGCGGCACACCGCGGCGAGCCGACCATCTCGCCGATGCGCCATCATCCCTAGCGGCCCTGCCGGACCCGGAGGTCACCCGGTGACATCGATCTTCGAGACGGCACTCGGAGCGGACTTCGACCGACTGCACCCGATGATGCGACGACGGTTCGGCGTGGGATTGGACTCCGGGGAAGCGTGCGTCGGGCGTGGGGTGATGACGAGCATCCGGCGCGGGCCGTGGTGGACCGTCCCGTTCCTGCAGATCGGCCGGCTCCGGAACATCCTCATCCCCGACACCGGCACCGACGTGCCTTTCGCGATCGAGAACTTTCCGTACCTCGACCCGCTCGGCCGCGAGACCGTCACGTTCGTCCGCGAGTACACCCTCGGACCAAAGCGCCGCCGGTTCGACGCCACCATGATCCTGAACGATGGTCGGATCGTTGACTACCTCGGCACCCACCAGCACCTCGCCGTCGACCTCGACCTGCGCGTCGACGAACGCGGCGGGCTCCTGCTCACCTCCGACGCGCAGCGCTTCTACGAAGGACCTATCGGCTTCCGATTCCCGATGCGGTTCAGTGGTCGCGCCTTCCTCCACGAGTACTACGACGACAGCGACCAGCGCTTTCACATCGATCTTGAGGTGCGCAACCGCCGGTTCGGATTCCTCTTCGGCTACCGCGGTACGTTCCAGGCCGAATGGATACCCGCCACCGACGCACCCGCTCGACTCAAGCCCCACCGACACGAAGTCAGAACCTGACAACCAGCAGCCCGCTGCCCGGTCGCTGATCGGCTTTTGTTTCCCGTACCAACGGTTGAGGCACGTCCGATCCGGCACCCGCCCGAAACCCGGTGCTTCACCGGACAGCCGAGCGCTCCTTGGCGAAGAGTGCAAGTACGAACACACCAACCGACACGAGCGTCATGACCGCTGCCAGGGCCATAACGGTTGCGTCGGCGGGGAGCATTGCGCATCCCGCCGACGTGTCCTCGTAATCGCAACTGCGCCACGGCCGGAAGAAATAGACGATGGTGACTATCACCCCAACGAGTACGAGGAGTGCGCTCCCGGTAACCCACCATCCGCGCGCCCTTGGCTCCATGGTCCGAGCCTACGGCGCACTCTCTCCTGGTGCCCGCAGCCCGATCCCCGAGTGGGTCAGACGTTCCGTAATGGGGAGTGGGTGATCAACACGTATCAGACGTCCTGAAGGGGTTGGGTGTCTCGGTGAGCGTCGTCGGTGAGTTTGCCGATCTGTTGAAGGCCCCACACGACCCACAGCACGTCGAAGACGAGCAAACCGATGTTGATCCAGAACAAGGGCAAAATCTGTGCATCCTGCGTGCCGCCAAGCACTGCGAGAACAACCAAGCCGGCGGCAAGCGGTATTGCGATTACCGCGCGGAATGCAGTGCTGCGCTTGAGGAATCGACGGTACGCCGCCGGGCCTATCGGCGTAGTGATGTCGCGCATGCCGCAAAACTACACCGGCCGAATTTGTCGCGACGGCTCTGAGACTGCCGCCGCTTACCGCGGAGGGGGTTCGTTAGCGGATCCCCACCCGGGCACTGCTCGCGAAGAGCAACGGCCGTGTGGCGATGAGCGGGCGTCGACGGGCTCGGTGAGTGAGAGTTCGCAACGGGTTCTTGACGCAGATGAGTCGCGGGTGTAACCCAGAATCAACGGCTGGCTTAGTGCGGAGCTTGCCGAGTCAGGGGTCAAGCCGTGGCACCTCGAAAGTCAGCCTCACTGGCGAAGGACGTGGAGATCGTCGCGCTCGATGAGGAATGGGCGGACCTACTCCTCGTCGGGTCTCACACGGTGGAAGTCCGAGCGGTCGCCGGCCACCAGGATGTACTGATCGATGGCGAGCGTCAGCGCTACTGGGTGAACTCTTCGGGGTACACCATGTACGCGGATGCGTACGCGGCCCCTGAGTACTCACTCTTAAGCGCTGTCCGCGAGATGCTCGGCGGTGGTGACGTCACGGTGATCTCGCGCCGTCAGCTGACTCTGTCGTCACCACCGCCTCCCACCGGCCAAGTCGTTGGTCCCTCACGGCTGTACTGCGCTCGCCCCGATTTCATGTCAATGAATGAGGGTTCTCGAAGGGAGTTTGGGGTCGCCCTCAACGCTCTGTGGGAGAGTGGCATCATTCGCGCCTTTGCCAGCGAGCATTCCGATGCGTGGTCTCAGGTTCACTTCGGACCGGCCTTCTTGCCATGGCACCGACACTTTCTCCTGCGATTCGAGAAGCACCTCCAGCGGATCAACCCCCGCGTCCACTTGCCGTACTGGGACTGGACGCGAGACGACTCATGGGCGCTCGACGATGAGCCGTGGAAGTCCTTCTTTGGAGGACGTTCAAATAGTGGCGGAATGTTTGATGATTGGCGGCCAGAGGAAGGCGGATTTGAGCGAGGCGCGAGGCCGGGAGACGCCGGTCACCACGCTCACGGCGTCGGGGACGCCTCAGAGGACGCAGCAGACAATCAACCCAAACTGAGCAATATTGCCTGGTATCTTGAGCGACCCGGTTTCGCCAGCTTTCGCGAGATCGAAAACGCAGCTCACAGTGTCGCTCACCAATTCGTCGGCGGGACGATGATGACCCCGTATAGCCCTGCCGATCCGCTCTTCTACTTGCACCACTGCAACATCGACCGCCTCTGGGCGTTCTGGCAAAAGCTTCACCCTCTTGCGGACCAGTACAACCTCGACCCAGCCAATGTCGACAACCGGAGCTATTCGTCTCGCGTGCCCGAGGACGAACCTATGGCGGGCGGCGCTACGCCACGATCCATGCTTGACCATCCCGAGCTAGGGACCATCTACCTTGGTGATACTCAGCTAGAGCAAGAACTTGTGGAGCGCCAGGCTAGGCGATCTGAATCGATCGAAGGCGGTGGGGTCGGCCCGAATGAAGAAATCGGCGAGATCCCTATCGAGGTCTTCGATCCAGAAGTTATGCCAGCGATCAAGCTCGCCGATAGTACAAGGCGTCTACGCGTCGGTCCGCCCAGCATCGGGTACGGTCGCGCGTCGATCCGTGACGTTGAAGGTCGTCAGGTCGTGATGCGCAACATCGGAACGCATGCCATCCGGGTTGAGGTCAAGCCCGGGACGGGACCGTTTCGGTGGCAAAAGGTCAGCGGCTACATCGAGCCGTGCCGATCGCTGGAACTCACAGTTCTCTTCAGCCCCTCAAATTCCGGATCGATGAGCACCCAACTCATTATCGACAGCGACGCGGATAACGGGCCACACAGTGTTTTACTCTCCGGGAGCGGCATCGTCGGCGAACCGCGATAGACGCACCCCGAATCTCGAACTAAGCGAGACCACCCCGTGCTGGAGTCAGTACGGGGGATAGTAGGTCCACGAGCCGGGAGATGCGAGCTTCCGATCAGGCCAGCGAACGCAACAGAGCCCCGATGATCCTGTGATCGACTTGCGGTTCGTACCACTGGTCGGATCTACTGACACTTCCATCGCGTGTGACCGGCTGGGGTCGCTCTACGTGCGAGGCGGTTCGCTATTCTTCGAGCGCTGCTGCGAGCAGCTGGATCGCCTTGGGCCCGACTCCGTGGAGTGTTTCCAGATGCGTAACGCCGACTCTCTTGACGTCGTCCAAGTTCAGCACCCCAGCCTCGGCGAGCGCCCTGATAGGGGGTGCGCCGATGCTAGGAAGCGGGCGTTCATTCACGCATGCACGATACCTTCCGATCCAGACTGAGCGTCAGCCGGTGCTCGATGGGGCGTATCGGAGGGTGCTGATCTGGGCGTGCGTCGGACTCATGACGGAGCGGTTCGCGGATCAGGTGACAGTGCCTGATGTCTTCGGGCTTCCATTTCATGTCGGCCGGGATGTGGCCGGCGACGCGGGCGTGACACTCGCTAACCCCGATCCGGACGGCCCGCCGATCGGTGCGCTGGCATGGCCAGGGCTTTACTACATCACCTCGCAGCGCCCTGCAGCAGGAACCACGTTGTACCGCTGGGATTTCGTTGCGGTGGAGATCGTTCCCTACGGCAAGGCCGACTCCAACGCCGCGGCACGTCCTCATGAGATCCCACCTGCCGACGTTGCCCGCGCTCATCCGTAGCGCGACGCATTCATCGATCTCACCGACTCTGACGATCAAAGCCACTGATTCGGCGCAGCGCGAAAGCGGCCCTCAGCTGCATCGTTGGTGGGCGGGATGGTTGTGTCGCGCCGCTAAGCGTCCAGGTTCTCGCAACACCCGCCCGCAGCCATGTCCGCTCACGGAACGACAAACGCGACAGGCAGCTGGCCCTATCACCGCGCCGGTAGCAGGACCCCCGACACCTTACGAGCGACCCATGGATGGCGAGGAACAGAAGAGCGATGCATGCGAGCACTTTGTGGATCCCCAGCATTCGTTGAACACAGGCATCCCCTGTCGACCTACTTCCATGGTTCGAGGGCTCCATTCCAAGCGAAATGCTGCGCCTGATCGCAACAGGTGCAGTGCGGGCCGACCCCGCGCGTAGGACGAGCACGCCGGGCATCTCGAGGTCGCGGCCGCTCGGGGTAACCACCGCGGGACTGCATATGCCATGACGGCGCTGACGGCGAGCCGACCGCGCTGCGATCTCGTCCTCGGACGAGTGCTCGCCGCACGGATGGTCACGGCCCGCCGGAGCGTCTAGCATGCGCGCATGCAGAGTGGACCCGCAACCGGTGATGCCCCCCGACCGCGCAGCGTCCCGCCGCATCCGATTGCGTCGGTCCCCACCGACATACCGGCGTTCCTCGGAGCGGGCGACGGGCGCCCGGCACTCGTCCACAGCATGTCCGAATTCGCCCAGCGGTCGCCGCAACCGGGTGCGCTCACAACCGCCGTCGAGATGTTCTTCCTCGCCGGCGGTCGGCGCGCGTGGGTCGCGCCGCTGCCGGAGCTGACGCCCGAAGCCGCGCGATCGACGATCCCCGACCTGCATCCGGATGCCTCGCTCGTCGCCGTCGTGGCTGATCCTGCCGCGCCTCTAGCGGTGATCGCCGCCGTGGCGGAGGCGCTCGCCTCCCGCCCGGTAACGCTGCTGGTCGAGGGCCCATGGTCAGATACTGAGTCGGCCGAGACGGCGATGGCCGCGGGTCCGGCTGCGGCGGTGGGAGTCGAGGGCCCGGATGCAGCGCTGTTCTGGCCGCGGGTGCACCGGGGGACGAGCTCGGGCCGGCGCCAGACGATCTCTCCGCTCGGGTCGGTCGCCGGCGCGTTGACGGTGACCGATGTCTTCACCGCTGCGACGGGACCTCGGGGCGCGCTGCCCGGCGTTCTCGCCCCGGCAGTGGACCTCACCACAGCGCAGCGCGAGGCCTGCAGCGCGCTCGGCATCAATGTCATCGCCGCCTTTCCGGGTCGGGGAACGGTGTTGTGGGGCGCTCGCACGCTTTCGGCCGAACGGGAGTGGAAGTTCCTGCCGGTCAGGCGCTTGGCTCTCTTCCTCGAGGCCTCCCTAACGCGCGGCCTCGGGTGGACGGAGTTCGAACCCAACGGCCCGCATTTGTGGGGCGCGGTGGGCCGGGATGTTTCGACGCTTCTGGACGAGCTGTGGCGAAGAGGCGCCTTTCGTGGCCAGACTGCCCAGGAGGCCTACTTCGTCCGGTGCGGCCGAAGCACCATGACCGACGCCGAGATCGCGGCCGGCACCCTCGTGTGTTTGGTCGGATTCGCACCGACCAAACCCGCTGAGTTCATGGTGCTGAGGATCACGGCTCGCGCAGCGACGACATAGCGCGACCGGGCGTGCCGGTGGATCTCTCGTGGAGAGAGAGGCTCGTTAGGGTGGACGAACTGTCCATCTGCGTCTCGTGCGCGGCGACCGTGATGCTACGACCTGTCAGCCCGACTCCGACGGAGCGAGCGCAGCGTTCACGAGTGACTCCATTCCGGGCTTTCGCGGCATAGCCTCGCTTCTCCGCTGGCGCTCCGAGGCTCGGTCTTCCACGACCCGGCACTGCGCCGCTCGCGACCGGCTAACTGCTGCACTGACTGAGACATGACCTAGTGGGGCATGCTGATCGGCAGGTCGTCATTCATTCCCGGAGGCTGGGCGATGAGCGCTGAGGCTTCGGTCTTGGTGAGGCTGTTGGGGTAAAGCTGTCGGGAGAAGCGTCCGCGCGGGTCGTCTTTGTCGCGAGGCATTTCGATGGTGGATGCGTCGATGATGCGCAGGGCGAGTTCAGTTTCTTCCTTGCTCAGTTCGAGGTTTCCCTTTCTGCGGAGGACCACGCGTCCGCGACGGTTCGCGCCGTCACCGAGGGTGAGGATCAGCGTTCGCGGCGCTCCGGCCCACAACGGGTCGACGACCAGCTCTGCTCTGGTCACGTCTGCCCACGGCAGCGTCTTCCCTCCAAGGCGAACGAGTTTGGTCGACGGGTTCGCCTCGACCGGCGTCCGGTATCGGCGGAGCGCCACCAGCCCCACAACCGCGCCGAGGGCGACGGCGACGAACCCGATCAGGATGCCCCACGTGATGTCGTCCAGCATGAGCAGCAGCTGCGCGGGGACCACCGCCACCGCAATGGCGAACGGTGCGATGGTGGCGGCGGGCAAGGTCCCCTTCAGCGGCCCGCCGAGCGCACGCCACCCCTCCGGGTCGAGCGGTCCAGCCTTCACCGTGGGGCGCGTCACATACGAGTCGCGCTGTGTGGCCGCATCAGCGTCGAATCTGGACGCGCGGAGGAACCAGGCGCCGGCGGTCCCGTAGATGATGACGAAGAACGTGAGAACGAGCACCCGCTCCCATCCGAGCGAGGCGTCGGCGAGCGCCCAGGCGAGTCCGGCGACAGCAAGAGGGAGCGGTGCGAGCAGGATGACCCCGAGATTCCGCAGGCTTCGCCGCGCACGAACGGCCGCCGGGAGCTCGTGACCTGTGGGCGGCCACGTCTTATTCGCCCAACTGGGACGCAACCACCAGAGCACGCCGACGCCCATGCCGATCGTCGCGAGGGTGAGAAGACACGCGGCGAGGATCGCCCAAGGCGCCACGGAGATCAGCCACCCCGCCGCGATTCCGACCGCGATACTCACGGCGATCAACAGTGCCCCCAGCATCCGAGGGCTGGGAAACGTACGCGCTTCGCTCGTCACGCGCCCTGTCTATCGCGCGATGACCGCAGTGCGCGAGCCTCGATGCGCCGCTCACCACGAAGATGTGCTGCCCCTGTTCCCCTTTCGAAGGCCGAGAGCCGCGGAGTGACGCGCGCCGGCGCCGGCCGCAGCAGGACGAGCAGCGCGGTCTCACGGCGTTGCGCTCATGAACACGAGATAATGGATGCATGGCCTCCTCTGTCGAACGCACCTCCAACCCGTCTGCCTGGGCCGCGTTCTGGGTCGCGCTGGCGGGCCTCGTGCTCATGCCCGTTCCGCTGTTCATCGGGCTGATCCTCGGCGGCGGGCTCTCGATCATCGCCGCGATTCTCGCCGTGATCGCCCTTCTCAAAGGGCTCGCGCGCAGCGGCAAGGGCATCGCGCCTGTCGTGTTCGCCGGGATTTTCATCGCGCTGACATGGGGCGGCATCTCCATCGGCGGCGGCACCGTCTGGTAGGTCGGCGGACGGGGGTTCCCCCTGTCAGAAGAGTTGAGCCGGTCTAGGCGAGCGCCCCGTAGTACTCCTCCATGTTGGGGTAGTAGTCCGCGAAGTCGACCCCATCGACGTCGGCACCGTCCATGACGGCCGTGAGCCGGTCGAGGTAGTACTCCCAGCCCGGCCCGACGCTCGACATGTCGCCGTCGGACAACAGTTGGGCGAAGGTGAGCACCGTCACGCCACCGGCCTCCTGCTCCAGGTCGAAGCGCAGATGCCAGCGCTGGTCGCCCACCGCGGTGTCCGCGGCGAAGCGCTTGGGCCGATCGCATTCCACGATCGAGACCGCTTCGCCTTCGACGTCGTCGCCCTCGGCGGTCATGAAGAAGGTGACCGTCCCGGTGGTGGGGTCGCCCTCCCATCGGCCGATCCAGCGCTCCAGGCGATCAGACTCGGTGAGGGCCGCCCAGACCGCGTCGGGTTCGGCGCGGTACCGGCGGACGAACTGCACCTCGCGGCCCCGCGGGCCTTCGCCGACGGCGCCGGTCGGAGTGGGATTGCTCATGCGATCTCCTCGGTGTCGATGGATGCCGCGCCCCCGGTGCGCTCCTTCGGGGACGCGGAATGGCGGTGGTCGCGCGAAGCCCGGCGCACCTCCAGGTCGAGCGCGTCGAACGCGGACTCCGGCACAGGCGGACGCCTCAGCGTCCTGAGGTACTCCTCAACCGCCTCGAGCTTCTCCGCCCGCAAGCGGTATCGCCGGTGGCGGCCGTCGGCGACGGCGCCGATGAGGCCGGATTCCAGCATCACGCGCAGGTGACGGCTGACCGCGGGGCGGCTGATCGGCTCGAGGGCGGCGAGCTCCCCTGCGGTGTGCTCGCGGTGCGCGAGCACACCCAGCAGCCGGCGACGCGTCGCGTCGGCGAGGCACTCGAAGACATCCACCCGCGAAGCGTAACCGGAGTGTTACGTGTTGTCGAGATAGAGAATGCTCCGGGAGATGTTGCCCCGGGGATTTCAGCGGAGAGGAAATCTCCCGCGCGAGCGGCGCCAGCTCCGCCTGCTCGGCACCGGCTGCCGGCACCTACTGGTACCAGGGGACAGGATGACGGGCCCAGCGTCAGGGGCGGGGGAGCCTTCTTCTCGACCGCTCGAGGATGCTCTCGATGAGAAGTGCGGCGGCCACGCCGAGTAGGACGCCCGATAGGAGGAGGAAGATCTGTGTCCTATTCGCGCCCGCCGGCTCGGACCACCTCACGATCCCTGGCCCGAGCGTTTGGACGCCGTCTCCTCTCCACTGGACGGAATGGATGAATCCACCGTCGCCCCAATCGACGACCTCATTGTCGGTGTGCTCGACCACCCCATCTGCGGACGGTCCGTAGACGGCTTGGCGCTCCTCGGTCGCGGTTGACAGTAAGACGGCTGTGAAGCTGGAGGCTCGCGGCCGCACCGCGCCGCGTTCCTCGAGCAGCGGAAAGTGGGAGAAGCTGAGCGGCTTCAGCTCCTCAGGGGTACTCGCTTCCTCCTGACCGGCAGAGATCGACGACATCTGAGGCGTGCGCGCCAATCGCGATCCGAGCGTGTCAGTTGTCCACGCCTCCACCGGGGTTCCGGTGAGGACCAGCCCGTCTCCAGGGCGGAGGTCAACAGTCAGAAGCTGGTACTCCAGTTCGGTGCGACCCACTGCTTGACCCAACTGACCGCATCCCGCCGGATCCCCGGCCGGTGTCAGCTCGTGAGGGGGCGGTTCGATCTGCTGGAAGTCTAGGCGCGGCGTAGCGTCCTTCAGACGCGCGCCACACGCGAGCACTACGAGGGCGGTCACATCTCTGTCGGCTTGCCGGTTCATAGTCCGGTGAACGCGCAGCTCGACTCTCCCGTCGTGCGCAAGTTGCCAGGTGAGGCCGAACTCTGCGTCTTCGCTCTCCGCCCACAGCTCGATCTTGTCCTTGAGATCGAGCGTCGTCAGGGCCGGCTGTGCGGTCGCCGTGAACCCCAGCCACCCCCCGGACACAAGGGCGACGACGAAGATCGACGCGGTTCCCAATCCCCAACGGGCCATAC
This sequence comes from Microbacterium sp. Z10_103, assembly GCF_058310455.1. Classification (NCBI taxonomy): domain Bacteria; kingdom Bacillati; phylum Actinomycetota; class Actinomycetes; order Micrococcales; family Microbacteriaceae; genus Microbacterium; species Microbacterium sp. Z10_103. The sequence continues at coordinate 1,618,345 of NZ_JBZEGK010000001.1, read as the reverse complement.
CGGTGCCTCCCCAGGACCAGGCGTTGGCTCACCCTACCTTCGGCGGCGGGGTGCGGCTAGTCACTCCCCGCGGAGGGTCGTCCAGGTGGCGGGCCGCTCCCGGAGCCCGGGAACTAACGGCGCGCGAGGGGGGGGCACCCTTTGCCGGAGGGTTTGAAGGAGATACTGAGGAGTGGCGCGGCTCCGCGCGGCGGTCAGGGCGCGGCATTCAGGAAGTTCTCGCGCGCGAGCGGTGCGACCTCAAGGTGCTCGGCCTCCGCTCCCGACACCCACCGAAGCTCCGCGATCTCCGCCCGGGCTTCGGGACGCTGCGAGCCGATGTCGACCGCGAATACCTCGGCGACGACGACGAACCCCGGTTCGTTGGCCGCAGCGGCCGTGTAGGTCCCGAGAGCGCGCAGGTTTTCCGGACGCACATGGACGCCGATCTCCTCCGCGAGTTCGCGGCAGAGGGTCTCGCTCGCCGACTCGCCCGGCTCCGGCTTCCCACCCGGCTGCATGAACGCGGAGGTGCCTTCCTTGCGCACGAGCAGCAGGCGGTCCTCCGCATCCGCGATCACGGCGGCCGACACGTGGATGCGGCGGGTCACGGGGGGAACGGGGGAGGAGTGCACCGTCGCACGGTAACAGCATCCGCCCATGTCGGCCGACGTAGAATCGCGTGTGCTTCCTGAGATGTCCGACGCCCCCGCCACGCCGTCCAGCGGCATCGATCCGGAGCGTTTGGCCGTCGCTTTGGACGTGCTCCAAGAGATCGCCCACGTCGATCAGTCGCATCCGGACTTCATCGCCGTTCGCCGGGCGACCGCGCACATGTTCAAGGCGGCCAAGAAGGAGCGGCGCCGCGGGATCCGCGATGCGATCGCTCAGGCCGACCGCGAGGTGGTCGCCGCCACCGCGACCGGCGCTGCCGATCGGATCGACGACGAGACCCGCGGAGTCCCGATCACCACCGCGACGACCGCGCCCACCGCCGGCACCCTGATCAAGGCACGCGGGTGCTACATCTGCAAGCAGCCGTACACGGTCGTGGACGCGTTCTACCACCAACTCTGCCCCACGTGTGCGGCGATGAGCCATGAGAAGCGCAACGCGCGCACCGATCTCACGGGTAAGCGCGCACTGCTCACCGGCGGTCGCGCGAAGATCGGCATGTACATCGCCCTGCGCCTGCTGCGCGACGGAGCTCACACGACGATCACCACGCGGTTCCCCCGCGACGCCGTGCGCCGCTTCAGCAGCCTGCCGGATGCTCCGGAGTGGCTGCACCGCCTCAAGGTCGTCGGGATCGATCTGCGCGATCCGGCACAGGTGGTCGGACTGGCCGAGGATGTCGCGTCAGCCGGCACCCTCGACATCCTGATCAACAACGCGACCCAGACGGTTCGCCGCTCGCCGGGGGCGTACCAGCCGCTCGTCGATGCCGAACTCGCCCCGCTCCCGGACGGCCCGTTGCCGGAGCTGGTCACCTTCGGCCACACGAATGACCAGCACCCGAAGGCACTCGAGCGTTCGGTTGCCGCGCACCCGATTCTCGCGGCTGCGGCCGAGCGTGCCGATGAGCTGACCGAGCAGGCGATGACGGCCGGGTCGAGCTCGCTCGAGCGACTGGCTGCCGGAACCGCGATCGACGCGGGCGGGCTCATCCCCGACCTGCACGATGCGAACTCGTGGACCCAGCGCGTCGACGAGGTCGACCCCCTGGAGATGCTGGAGGTGCAGCTGGCGAACACCACCGCGCCGTTCCTCCTGGTCTCCAAACTCCGTCCGTCGCTGGCCGCGAGCAGTGCCCGACGCACCTACATCGTCAACGTCAGCGCGATGGAAGGCGTCTTCGGTCGCGGATACAAGGGTCCCGGGCATCCGCACACCAACATGGCCAAGGCGGCGGTGAACATGCTCACGCGTACGAGCGCCCGCGAGATGTTCGAGACCGACGGCATCCTCATGACGAGCGTCGACACCGGCTGGATCACCGATGAGCGCCCCCACCCGACGAAGGTCCGGCTCGCCGAAGAGGGGTTCCACGCGCCGCTCGACCTCGTCGACGGCGCCGCCCGCGTGTACGACCCCATCGTGCGGGGCGAAGCGGGCGAAGACCTGTTCGGGGTGTTCCTGAAGGATTACGCGCCCGGCGCATGGTGAAGCTGCCTCCAGTCGGGCGCCGGGTGGTCATCCGCTACCTCCTTCCGTCCGGACAGGCAACCGATGCGCTGGGCCAGCTCCTGAGCGCCGACGGTTCGACGGTGGTGGTCGACGGCAAGCGGGGCGTGGAACGCATCCCCGTGGCCGACATCATCGCCGCGAAGGAAGTGCCGCCCCCGCCCGACCCGCGCCCGCGCCGACCGGCGCAGTAGGCAGTCGGCGTGGTGCGCGGGCGCAACAGGTTCTCTCGAGCGCCGAGCGCCTCCCACGACAGGCCGCATCAGAGGGGGACGATGAAGGCAGAACCAGGTCCCCCCGCAGTCAGGACGGTCACCTATGCCGGATCCGCGCAGACGCACAATCAGCGTCGGTACACTCTCGCTTCAGCCGGCAGACGCCCCCGAGCGCTGGGAGGTCAGCGCTGGGTCGGCGGAGCACGGTGCCGTGGACGCGCAATGGGGCGACTGGGTCCGTCTGGCCAAGCGCATCCTCGACGCCGACGCCCTGTCGCGGGACCTCGAGGCTCGCGGGGATGCGTGGGATCAGGGCCACGCGGCGGGTGTCACCGACACGGGCGACGGCAGCGCGCAGAACCCGTTCCGCTGACGCCCGGTCGTGGGTCTCGCCGGCCGCGGATCAGGCGGTCCGTGCGCGGCGGGGCTTGGGCTTGTCTTCCCCGCTCTTCGGCGGCATCGCGCTCACGTCGACCCGCTCCTGACCGGCGCGTGTGGCCCATTCCTTCGCGAGGCCGGATGCAGCGTGGTGAGAAGCCCGGACCGCACGGTTGTCGGCCCACGAGTTCAGCACGTGCCCGGCATGCCCGCGGACATGTTCGAGAGTCACGGGCGGGAGTCCCGCAGCTTCGCGCGCATCGCGCGCGGTGATCAGCAGCTCGAGGATGTCGCGGTTCTTCGTCGGTGCACCGGTGGAGGTCTTCCAGCCGCGTCGACGGTGGCCGTCCATCCAGGAGGCGTAGGTGTCGATGGCGTATTTCGAGTCGGCCTGCACCCGGAGGTTCGGCACATCGGCGTGGTACTGCAGGGCGCGAAGCAGCCCGAGCAGTTCACCGATGTTGTTCGTGCCCAGGGGTACCGACCCCGCCGCCCACTCGCCATCCATGCCAACCCAGGCCCATCCTGCCGGTCCGGGGTTGCCCTTGCAGGCGCCATCGGTCGCGACGATGTACTCCGGATCTGGGGGTGTGGAACTCTGTGGCACATCCGAAATCCTTTCACGCCGGCGGCGCGCGCCCGGTGCCCGACGGCGGCGCGTCCGACGCTCCCTCTCTTGTGCAACACCTTCGTCATGCCTTTACTGGTGTCATGGTTCGGAGTACGGAGGGGCGAGCGCCCGAAACCGTGCCGGCGGCGGCGCGTCTGTTGCGCGACTTCGTCAACACGGTGGAGTGGCAGGTCGACGACGAGACCTGGACGTCGCCGTCCGCGCTCGCAGATTGGCTGCGCGAACGGGTCGGGGAACTCTCCGCTGACGTGACGGAGGATGACCTCGTTCTCGCCCGCCGCATCCGGGAGGGGCTCAGGGAGGTGCTGCTGACGCACGCCGGCCACGAAGCGCTCCCCGGCTCGCTCGCCGACCTCAACGACGCCCTGCAGCACGTACCGGTGCGGATGGCGTTCGGCGAGGACGCCGGCCCGGCGCTCTCGAGCATCGCCCCCGGGACGAGCCCCGCACCGCTTGCGCCGATCGTCCTCGCCATCGACACCGCCCGGACGGACGGCACCTGGATGCGGGTGAAAGCCTGCTCGCGGGATTCGTGCCGATGGGCGTACTGGGATGACTCCCGGAACCGGTCGGGGCGTTGGTGCTCGATGCAGGGGTGCGGCAACTACATCAAGATGCGCCGCCGTAACTCGCCCGCGGCATCAGCCGAGGATGCCCTTCCGCTGGCGGATGCAGGACAACGTGTGCCGCGGATGGTCGACGTCGCGGCCCGCGCCGGGGTCTCCGTCAAGACCGTCTCCAACGTGGTGACCGGCACGGTGAACGTGTCGGAGCCCACTCGGCGGCGTGTCCTCGCCGCCATCGAGGAGCTCGACTACCGGCCCAACCTGGTGGCGCGGGCGTTGCGAACGGGCCGCGGGGTGGACGTTCACGAACCCCGCTGAGCGTGTCGGCGAAGCCTGCTGAGCCTCTGCGCGGACGGCCGACGGCGCCGCGTCGTGGCCCCTATCCCACCGGCGGCTGAACCGTGGGGCGTGGTTCCGGCGTGCGTTGCTCCGGGTCCGATGCCACCGCATCCTCACCCGCCGCAGGGAGGGATGGCGGGGCCGCCGCGTAGGCGGCAGAAAGTCGGCGGTACGGCTGGGAGAGGAAGGCCAGGAGCACGACGACCAGCAGCACGGAGCTCGCACCGACGAACGCGAGCGCGATGCCGCGGGCCTCGCCGGGGCCGAGGAGCCAGCCGAACGAGTCGCGTCCGGGCTGGGAGTTCATGAACGGGATGAGCCAGAACTGCGCAAGCGGTCCGATGAGGAACGACGAGACGGGTGCTGCGGCGGACTCCATGCTCGCGGCGAACCCGAAGACGCGTCCTTGCTTCTCGAACGGCACGACGCGCTGCACGATCGTCTGCTCGGCCGCCTCGGCGATCGGCATGAGGGCCATGAAGACGAGAATCCCGAGGGCATACACCCACCACCACTCGCGGATGGCGAAGGTCATTCCGAGGAGCGCGATCCCGACGTTGACCACCAGCAGGGTGCGCACCGGGTTCTTGCCCAGCCCGAACCTCGCGACCAGCCCGCCACCGAGGATGAAGCCGATGCTCGTCACCCCGAGGACGATGCCCCACACCTCGACCGAGAAGAGGGTGAGCCCGTAGGGGTCCATCAGTGCCATGAACACCCCGCCGACGAGGTTGTTAAAGGTCGAGAAGAGGATCAGGGCCAGAAGTCCGGGTACCACCACGACGGCGGGGATGACCTCCCGGAAGCCGAAGCCCCGGGGCACCTCGCCTTCTACATGCGCGACACCTCGCTCGGGAATCGGGACGAAGAGCAAGTGGATGAGGGCGACTCCGGTGGCCACGATGGCGATGACGACGGTCCAGCCCATCCCGAGGAGCCCGATGGACAAACCGGAGAAGACGCTCGTGACCATGAATGCGATGCCCTGGACCGCGCCGACCAGGCCGTTCGCGCGGTCCCGGCGATCGGCGGGCACGAGGAGCGTGACGGTGGTCGAAAGCGCGATGTTGCGCAGGTTCTCCACCACGCCGCCGATGAGGATGACGCCCGCGAACACCCAGAACCACGGTCCTCCCCAGTTCACGAGGACGCTCTCCGGGAATGACAGGTACAGGGCGCCGGCCAGGAGATACGTCGCCAGGGTCACGACGCTGGAAAGCACCATGACGGCCTTCTTCTTGAGCCGGTCGACGATCACGCCGAACACGACACCGAGAACGGCGACCAACAGCATGTAGGAGCCACCGATGATGGCGGTCGCGAGTACTGAGCGAGTCTCCAGGTACGCCCAGAAGGTGAGCGCCCACCACAGGTAGCTGGAGGTGACGTTCGCGACGGCGGTGTTGGCGAGCACCTGGTAGAACGCACGTACCGTCCCCGGGCCCGGACCCCCCTGCGCGCGTTCCTCGAGCTGCCCCGAGGGGAGGTCGGATTCGGTCATGGCGGGCTTCTTTCGCGCCGGACGGGTGACGGAGTGCGCCGTCTATGTGGACACCGTGTACATTGATGTTCACACCGTACACACCGAGGTTGGGCAATGCAATGACGAGTATCGAGGCGCGCACCTATCATCACGGTGACCTCAGACGCGCGCTGATCGAGGAGGGCTTCGCCCGAGCGCGGACGGGAGGCCCGGCCGCGGTCACCCTGCGCGAGGTGACACGCGCCGCCGGAGTCTCGCCCAACGCGGCGTACCGTCACTTCGCCGATCGGGGCGAGCTGGTGCGCGCAGCTGCCGCGGAAGCCCAGCTCGCCCTCGCCCGGGCGATCCTCGCGCGGGCGCAGGCCGAGACAGGTGACGTCTCCACCGCCGCAGCATCCGTCGAGCGCCTCCGGTCCATCGGACTGGCCTACATCGACTTCGCCAGAGCCGAGCCGGGATGGTTCGAACTGGCGTTCGCTGTGCACGACCAGACTCCGAGCGACGCGATCGTGACCCTTGACGGCGAGGTGGTGGAGCCCTTCCGGCTGCTTCTGGATGCACTGGATGCGATGGTCGGCACAGGAGCCCTCGCTGCCGAACGCCGTCCGAACGCCGAGTGGGCGTGCTGGTCGGCCGTCCACGGGTTCGCGGACATCGCCGTGCACGGCCCGCTGCAGTGGCAACCGCCCGCCGTGATCGACGCGCTTGCCGCCGTCGTCGTCGAGGCGGCCATCGCGGGCGTGCGCGGAGCCGCCGCCGCATCCCCGCACCCGGATTCCACGGACCCCACCGTCGGGGAGAGCGAACGAGCGGGATCATGACCGCCCGGGAGCCCGCCTCAGCGGGTCAGCCGATGGGCCACTCCACGAGCACGAGGGTCTGCTTGGTGTCGGCGAGGGTCACCCAGCCGTCCCCGAAGAAGTAGGTCAACCCGTAGCCGTCCTCATCGGGGGCGATGGCCGTTTCCGGGCTCTCGGTGACGTAGAAGCCCCCCTCACCCTCCTCCCGCCGCCACCCGGTGCGCAGCAGCTCGGACTGCGCTTCCTCAGCCTGGGCGCGACCGATCGGCGCCCAGCCGAAGATCTGCACATGGTCCGTCGCCACCGAGTAGTCGCCCCACGTGCACTGGATGCCGCCGGCCACTTCGGTGCCGCCGATGCGGAAGACGTCGGCCTGTGCGGTCCAGCCGACCTTCTCGAAGTCGGCGACGGTGGCCGCCGGGATGATGGTCTCGCACGACGGCTCGCCGGGGTCGGCCGCATCGCCGGACGGCGTGGGCGCGGGGGAGGTCGGCACCGCCGTCGGAGGCGGGGGAGTGGTGGGCGTCGTCTCCGGGGCGTTCGGGGTCGAGCACGCCGCGAGGGCGGCGAGTGAGAGGGCGAGTGCGACGACCGCCGCAGGGCGCAGGAATTTCATCGGGCACTTTCAGTGAAGCGGGCGTCGGCGGCGTGGAGCAGATCGAGGAATGCGGCGTGGAGGATGCCGTTGGTGGCCAGCGACGACCCGGCGTCGAGGGAGTCGGTTCCGTCATACGAGCCGAACCGGCCACCGGCCTCTCGGATGATGGGTGCGACCGCGGCGACGTCGTACTCCTTGACGTCGAACTCGGCCACCATCTCCAGGCGCCCTTCCGCGAGCCACATGTACGGAAGCGCGTCGCCGTAGCCGCGGTCGCGCCAGACGCTGCGCGTGAGTTCGAGCAGCGCCGGGAGGTGCCCCGCATCCGCCCATTGTTCGATGCTCTGGAAGCTCACGCTCGCCTCAGGAAGGTGCGACACATCGGAGACGTGGATGCGGCGCGCCTGCCCGTCCGGGGTGTTCGTCCACGCGCCCGCCGCCTCCGCCGCCCACCAGCGTCGGCCGATCGCGGGCTGGCTCACCACTCCGACCACGGGGACGCCGTCGATCGAGAGGGCGATGAGCGTTGCCCAGACGGGGATGCCCCGCAGGTAGTTGTGCGTCCCGTCGATGGGATCGATGATCCAGCGCCGAGCGCTGGACCCACCGGCTCCGAACTCCTCGCCGAGCACCGCGTCGTCGGGGCGCTCGGCCGTGAGGATGCGGCGGATCTCGCGCTCGGTGGCCAGGTCTGCTTCGGTGACGAACGACGCATCGGCTTTCGCGGACACATTCAGGTCGGCCGCGTCGAAGCGTGCCATCGACACCGCATCGGCGGCGTCGGCGAGGCGGAGCGCGAGGGCGAGATCGTCGGCGTATGGGCCGCGCAGCGAAGGCGGCGAAGCGTCGGCAGGGGACACGTCGTCAAGGTTACAGGCGCCGGGATGCGCGATTGGCGGCACGGCTGATCGGGATGGTAATGTGATCCCTCGGTCCGCCCGGGTCTTCAGACCCCGGCCCGTCCGCACCTCTAGCTCAATCGGCAGAGCAACTGACTCTTAATCAGTGGGTTCTGGGTTCAAGTCCCAGGGGGTGCACGAAAACCCCCGGTAGATCTCGCCATCTACCGGGGGTTTTTTAGTGCCCGTCGCCGTTCCGCACCACCATAGCGATTCGCGGTTGGTGGCTAATCCAGTACTTATCCAGTACTTTGAGCAGCTTCCAGCGCTCCGCGGGCCATCGCCCGCCAGAGTTCGTCCGGCACGTCGGAGATTCCGTACTCTGAGAGCGACTTAGCCGCCGCGGCCACCTGCTCTTCTGTCACGGGGGCGCGCCAGCCTTTCTCGACGCCAGTGGTCAGCGTCCCTGGCTCCAGCTCGGTGAAACCGGCATCGTGGATCGTCACCGGCATGGCCTCTATCTTCCCCTTGCCTGCGGCGAGAACGACGATGGGATGGGTGTACGTAATGCCGTAGGCGGCGAGTGCCGCATGAGCGGCGTGGGCCGCGAGCTTCATCGGGGTGATCTTGCCGTGAAGGTTCTTGTTCCACCAGATCCGCAAAGGCTCTTCGCGCTCGCCCATCACTTGCTCCCTTCAAACATGCTGTCTATGACACCGGCGAAGTCTGCGATCTCCCGCTGACGCTCCACGTAGTACTTCACGGTGATGTCTTCCGACCCGTGACCGAGTTGCGCCTGCGCCGCCTTGATCCCCACCTGACGATCGAGATGCGTGGCGACTGCCTTCCGGAAGTCGCGTGGAGTCTTCCCCACGTACACCGATTCCTTGATGGCCTCCCGCCACTGCCTGCGCGTGTTCGCCGGCCAGCGGTAACCGCCTGTGGACGACGGGAACACCATCGGATAGACCGACTCCACCCGACGCGACACGAGGGCGTCCAGGAGCGTCTGGGGAAGTTTTAGGCCACGGTGACCGGCGTCGGACTTCGGGTGATCCTGTCGGAACAGCTTTCCCGTGTCAGGATCCGCCGACAGGGTGCCGGTGACCCGCAGCACACCCGCGTCCAGGTCGACGTCTTCCCAGCGGATCGCGAGGGCTTCACCGATGCGGCAGCCCGTCGCCATGAGCATCGACGACAAGTCGCGAAGCTCCGACGTGTGTCTGCGATCGAATTCGGTGAACAGTCCACGTAGGGCGTGGATGTCGTCCAACGTGATGACCTTCACGACACGCTTGGTGGTCGGGATAGGCATGGTGTCCTTCGCCGGGTTCCGGGTGACCGCACCCTGCCGAACGGCGAGGTTGAACATGGCGATCAGAACCGTCCGCGCGGTGCGAGCCTGGGAGGGCGTCGCGATCATGCCCTTCACAAACCGGTCCAACCTGGGCACCGTCGCCTCTGACAGTTTCAGGTCGCCTATGCCGGGCTTGATCTTCGACTCGATGGCGGTGCGGTAGGTGGTGTAGGTGCCCGCCACGGCTTTCCGTAGCCGCAGTTCCTCGAGGTGCTTATCCGCCAGCGCGGCGACCGTTGAGTCGCCCGACAGAAGCTCGGTCGTGTCGGCTGTCATCGCCTTCAACGCCTTGATGAGGTTCCGTTCCGCATCGGCCTCAGTGCGGCCGTTCCGCTGCACCTGCCGGCGCTTCCCTGACGAGTCGCGGTAGTACGTGTACGCCACGGGTTGGCCGTCGACTGTTGCCCTTCGGACCTTTCCCCATGTCTCAAGAATCAACTGTGGTCTCGGCATGGGAACCTCCTGAGGCTAGTAGTCCATGAGTCAAGTCTACCGCGAAATCCAGTACTTTCAGTGGGCCGACACGACTTCCCTGTGTACCCACTGGCCCGCACCCATTCGCGGTTTCAGATAGGTGCGACCACCGGATATGAGGAGCATGCTGCGGAACGCGCGGATCAGGTCGACCGTGACGTGGAGCTCGACGGCCATGGCCTCCTCGTGGCCCGAATGGATGATCTCGGCGACCTTGTAGGCGGCTAGGTCGATGTACCGCAGTGCCGCCCATTGGTCCGCTCGCCTTTCCTGTTTCGCGTTGACGGGGCCGAATTTGCTGCGGACGTCACCGAACACGGCGTGCGCGGCCTCGTGCGCTAGGACGGACCGGTGGAGCCGGCTCGCGAGTCCTGACTGGATGCGTATGAGGCGTTTGCGGTGGATGTACTCACCGTCGCGGTCGGGCGGGAGCTCGGTGTATTTGACGCGCACTGCAAGAGCTTCGATGGTCTCGTAGATGCGTTCTTCCATTACGTGGTTTCCGGCTCCTCGCCTCGGTCCTTGGACTTCTTCTTCGCCACCGCTTCGAGATCTGACTTCTCTGTTTTCTTGGTGTTGATGTCGATGACGGTCACGTTAGAGGAGGGGTCCGACATGGTTAGTTCGCGTTCGTCGGCGCGGGCTTTGAGGAGTTGCAGGATTTCGGAGTCGGGGACCTCTGCGAGCATCCGTCGCAGGCTGGCGCGGGTGGGGCGCGGCCGTTCGCGGTCGTCCCATTCGTTGGCTTCTCGGGCGCTGACGTCGAACCCGGCCGCTTTGAGTGCGTCGGTGGGGGAGACGCCGAGAGTGTTTGCGGTGATGATCGCGAGTCGGTGGGTGGGTGCCTCGTTGCCTCGTACCCATTTGCTTGCGCGGTCGCGTTTGATGTGGCCGGCGGAGTTGGCGACTAGGTCTGCTTGACGCCATCCGCGGCGCGTTAGCTGCTCGTCTAGCCACTTTCCCCACGCTGCTGCGCGCTCTACTTCACTCATCCCACAAGTGTTGCGCGCGCGCAAGTGGAAGTCAATCGCGGCGGGTGTTGCGCCAGACATACGTGTTGGGTATGGTGAGCACGACAGAATCTGTATCGAACACCAGACAAGGGGAGCGAATGTTAAGAATCGAACCCTCCGTGCTTGACCAGATCGCGCAAGAGCGCGGCTGGATGCACGAAAAGGGACGCCTCGCCGGAACCCTCAACGCGACGCTCATGGCCGAGAGGTTGGGCGTATCTGTGTCCACCGTCACCCGCGCCTACGACACCGGGGCGCTTGGGATGACGTTGCTGACCAGGCTCAAGGTCGCTAGCGGCTGGCCCCTCGATGACCTCGTTGAGGTCGCAGCGAATGGGGAGGTTGTGCCGTGAGCGAGGAACTTTGGAATGAGAAGGAAGTCTCCGAGAGATTCAACATCCCGGTAGGGACTCTTCGCTATTGGAGGGCACAGAAGGCCGTTCTGCCTTACCGGAAGCTGGGCGCACTCGTGCGGTATAACCCGGCAGAAGTGAAGGCCGCAATCGACGACGCCAAGGTCGAGGTGGCGTCATGAGCCCCCGCCGACACGACTACAAGCCCGAGGTCTCCTATACCCAGGCCCACCTGCGCCTGAAGATCGACCGCGGACGCCCCATCCAGTACAGCTGCGTCACCTGCGGAAACGCGGCCCGCGAATGGGCGTACGTGGGCGGTTGCCCTGACGAACTCCGTGACGACCTCGCCCGGCCGTACAGCCTCGACCAATCCCGGTATGAGCCGATGTGCGTTTCGTGCCACCGCCGCTTGGACCGAGCTCTCCGTGACGGTCGAACTGTGGACGTCTGTTCTCGCGGGCACGAGTGGAACGAAGAGAACACGGGCATCCGGGTCAAGCGCGGTCCGGGTGTAGGACTGCGGTTCTGCCGCGCATGCCACCGAGAAGACTCCCGCTCTCGTCGTGAGTCCCTGAAGGAGATGGCAGCATGACCGCCCCTATCCCGGCGTCGTTCGTTGCCGCCCGTTCCCGTGACACGCACCGGCAGTGGCGGCGTGAGGCGTCGTTGACGTTCATCAACGGTGTCCTGGCTGGGCTGTGTTTCCTGCTCGCTGGGACGACGGGCCTGCTGTTGATCATGGTCCTCCGCCACGGAGGTGCAGCGTGAACTACGCCCTGCTGTTTACCGGCCTGTACGGCTCGGTACTACTCCTCATATTCGTGATCATCGCGTCGGTGGCGGGGTGGCGAGAAGCTGCCCTGGTCATTGCAGTGACGGTCGGGATGCTCCTCGCCATCGTCGGACTCGTCTTGTTCTGGCTTTGGGTTGCGGGGGGTGCAGCGTGAACGAGTTCACCGCATCCAACGGTCAGAAGCTGTACCTCTCCGAGAAGGGAATGATCGGGACTGTCCCGAATCCGTCCCTCCTGAACACGAAATCGGACCTCGGGGTTGCTCTCGCCGAGTTCTTCCGGGCTGAGGAAGACGAACGCCTCGGACGGTGGCGTTGGCCCGCCAACCCGGACTTCGTCGTGTACCACGCCCGCAATGTCAACGGGGACCACAAGGTTCTCAACCTATCCGATGGGCACGGAATGCTCTGGGGGCGCGACATGGAACCCGCGCCGCAGGGCAGTGACCTGGTGGAATCCGCCGCCCGAGCGTACTTCGACGCTCACCCAGAATCGAAACCCTGGCACAACGCCAAGCACAACGAAATCTGGGCTCTCTTTGTTGCGATCCAGGACGAAGCGTACCGCGTGGACGTGGACGCCTTTGTCCCGGTGAACAACCCTGGACGAGTTCGCATCCCTCTCACGGACACCCGCGTCAAGTCCGCCCGCCGCATCTGGCCTGAGGGGGTGGCGTCGTGATCCGCCGCATCCGCTGGTCGATCGTTCTCGTCGCCGCCGGGTTCATCCTCATCCCCATCGCATGGGCCGGCACCGGGTTCAACGGTGCCTCACTCCTCGGGGTTCTCGTGTGGGTGGGGTCGGTGTGTGCGGAGTTGGAGTGGCAGTGCCATCACGCCCCGTATGGGGATGAGTCGTCTGCGGAGTGGGCTGCCGCAGCAACCGTATGGGAGGAAACCCAATGATGTACGCATCCAAGACGCCCCGCGACCTGAACCACGACCCGCTGCCCTGGACCAACCCGAAGTTTGGCGGTCCGGGCATGCGATACAGCCGTTGCGTGAACTTCGAGTACGGCCCGTCAGTACACATTCCCCGCCGGGAGTTCGATCACGTCCAGCACAACGAACCGAACCCCATCCTCATCGAATTCCGGGACGACGCGGAGGACATGGTCAAGGCGCGCGCATGGGATACCGCGCGGACAGCAGCGGACTGGTTGCGCAACTCGGGGGAGTCCCTCGAATCCTGGGGCAACACCCCGGCTGAGATCGAGCACGCACGCCGCGTGTTGACCCGCCTCGCACGAATCGGGGCCGGCGCATGACCCCCCTGGACAGGAGGGCACGCCTCGACACCCTCAAAACCCACCGGGCACAACTCGACAACGCCTACGAACACACCCGCACCTGGCATGAGAACCAGATGCTCATGGAGGAACAGTCCTACCACCAGGACCGGGACCTTCTGGACTCGCTCATTGGTGACCTGATCGACGAGATCGAAGCCGAAGAAGGCGACGAGCGATGATCAACGACATCGCAGCAACCCTGGCACTGGACGCACTGCCGATTGGGTCTCAGGTCGCAGCCGCATTCGTCGACCATGACGACACCGCGACCGTCATCCTCTTCGAGCACCGCATGCACGAGGGCGAGCGTCGCTGGTGGGACATGACGCGCAACCACGTCTGGTGGACGGCTCGCGAGATCGTCCAAGCACACGACGACATGGTCGTGACTGCCAACCCCGGGCACGCAGGCGCCGATCCGGCCGAGCGGGCCGCCTCGTGACCGCCGCGGACCTGGACAGGATCCGGGAAGACCACGGCCTCACCCAGATACGCCGCGAAGACACCCGCTGGCAAGCCGCACACCTCTCCTTCGGCGTCTCCTACCGCACCGGATACCGCACAGGTTTTTGGGACGCCGTCGAATGGGTCCTCGCCACACAACGCGCCATGGACCGGCTCGACACCGCCGACATGGTCGCAGAACTCCGAAAAGGCGCCGGCTCCCTGTACTACCCGCTGTTCGAACACGACCCCGCACGATTCCTCGAGTGCCCGAGGTGCGATATGCGAACCCTGCATACCGCTGACGGCTGCTCCGACTGCGGCCACGACCACCAGTAACCACCCGAAAGGACACACCCGACATGACCGAACAAATCGACCACGTCAAGGTCGCCATGGACAACTTGGAGGCAGCAGACAACCACGAAGGGAATCCGCTCGAACAGGTGGCGTGGGTGGGCGCCGCTCAGGTGCACGCGACTCTCGCGCTCGTGGAACAGCAGCGCATCGCCAACACCATTGCCTTCGGAAACGCCAAACGCGAAGACCTCATCTGGGCAGCCGAAGGGGACCAACTCCTCGAATGGCTCCGCGACGGGAACGGTGTCGCCGGATACCTGTCCGACGCTCAGAAGGAAGACCTGGGGGTCGAGTGATGACCGTCACGTACTACCGGGATATCGTCCAGGGCTCCGACGAATGGCTTGAGGTGAGGCGTGGGCTCATCACCGCATCCAACATCGGCAAGCTCCTCACCCCCACCCTCCGCGTCGCCGACAACGACACCTCCCGCAACCTCACCCTCACACTCGCGGCCGAACGCATCACCGGCCACATCGAATACCAGCACCCCTCGTTCGACATGATGCGCGGCACCGACGACGAACCATGGGCGCGCCTCGCATACGACGAACACCACGCACGGGTCGAAGAAGTCGGGTTCGTCGTGCGCGAAGAAGCCGACTACAAGATCGGCTACTCACCGGACGGCTTGGTGGGGGACGACGGTCTCATCGAAATCAAGTCCCGCCGCGCACAAGGGCAGCTCATCGCGATCCTGAGCGACCGGGTACCCAACGCCAACATGGCCCAGTTGCAGTGCGGCATGTTCGTCACCAGCCGGAAGTGGGTCGATTACGTGTCGTACAGCGCCGGCCTCCCGCTCTATGTGAAGCGCGTGTATCCAGACCCCGAATGGCACGCCGCCATCGAAGCCGCCGCAACCATCTTCGAGGTCAACGTCACCGACACCATCACCCGCTACCAGAACGCCTCCCGACTCCTCCCGGCCACCGAACGCCGCCCCGAACTCGACGAAATCAGGATCTGACCATGGACATCGCATCGACCACGCAACCCAAATCCGACCAACAGAACTTCGATGACTACATCGCCGGACCCAAGACCGTCACCGTCTCCGAAGTCCGCGCCGGGAACGCAGAACAGCCCGTCGAAATCCACCTCGTGGAGTACCCCGGACGCCCGTTCAAACCCTCCAAATCCATGCGCCGCGTACTAGTCCAAGCATGGGGACCGGAAGCGTCCGTCTACACCGGGCGCCGCATGACCCTCTACGGCGACCCCACCGTCAGATTCGGCGGACAGGTCGTGGGTGGCATCCGCATCAGCCACCTGTCCCACATTGACGGGCCGTTGAACGTGTCGCTGACGGTGACGCGGGGCAAGCGTGCCGCGTTCGTCGTCCAGCCGCTCCCCGAGCTCGCACCACAGCAAGCACAGAAACCCGACCGGGCAGCGGCAGCCCTATCCGCCATCAAGGCTGCCCCCGACACGGCAGCACTCACCAAAGTGTGGGACCGCATCGTCGCAGGCGGGCTCGACAACAACCAGACACTCGCCGCCGCACGGGAAGCCCGCAGCGACGAACTACGCGGACTGATCTGACCCGGGGGTTGGGGCGTGCGCCAACACGAAACCCCCAACACCCGGTACCCACGCCAACCAAAGGAATGAAAGACCGTGAGCAAACCCATCATGCCCGGCGACGACACGTTCGTCACGTTCGTCCCCGGCAACCCCGTACCACAAGGATCCAAGACCGCGTTCGTCGTCGGGAACCGGGCAGTCGTCACCGACCAGAACCAGGCCAGGCTCAAACCCTGGCGTGCAACCGTCTCCGAATACACCGACATGGGTCACGAATTCCACGGACCCGTCACCGTCACCCTCACGTTCCACATGCCCCGCCCCATCAAGCCGAGGTGGGCGCGACCCGCGGTCAAACCCGACATCGACAAACTCACCCGCGCAGTCCTCGACGGGATCACCGACTCCGGCCTCATCGAGGACGACGCCCGCGTAGTCGACCTGCACGTCGCCAAGGTCTACGCCATGCCCCTCGGCGTGAACATCAGCGTCACGGCGGTCACAGCATGACCAACCCAGAGCGTCCCGAACAGTGGATGGACGAGGCGTTGTGTGCCGAGACATCTATCGAAGCCTTCTTCCCCGAGAAGGGCGCGATCGATAGGTCATCGATGGCACGCAAAATATGCGCCAACTGCGACGTCGCCGCCCAGTGCCTCGAGTACGCGCTGAGGAACGACATCGAATACGGGATCTTCGGCGGGGTAACCGCCCGTCAGCGTCGCACCATGCGAGGTGCAGCATGAGCGCCCCCATCAGGCACGCGGTCATCGCGGCCGTCCACGCACCCGAGACGCTCCCCAAGGAACGCCGGTACCCCTGCCGCGCCTCCTGCTGCAAAACACCGTTCTACTGCGCCAAGCAACGCAAGTGCGCCTGCCACCACATGGAGGTCGAAGAGTGATGCACAAGACCAAACGTGACCTCGCTGAGTCGTTCCTGCGGATGCTCACCGGCCCCCACGTATCCAACGCAGGCAACTACGTCGCCAACGCATACAGGTACGGGGTGCCCGTGGGTCGCATCATCGCCATCACCGGGTTCGAAGCCGACCTCATCGTCCAATGGATCGAGGAAGACGCCTGATGGTCTGGTTCAAGGTTGACGACGGTTTCTACACGTCCAAGAAGGTGCTCAGCATCCCACGCACGCACCGCCTCGCAGCGGTCGGGCTGTGGACGATGGCGGGCAACTGGTCCGGGCGGGAACTGTCCGATGGGCGTGTCCCCGAGTACGTCCTCGCCGAGCTCGGCACGACACCGAGGCTCCGCCAAGCGTTGGTCGAGGCTCGGCTGTGGCTCGACCGAGGCTCGGACGGTATCGAGTTCCACTCGTGGGCTCAGTACCAGCCGACGCGCGCCGAAGTTGAAGCGGAGAGGGCAAAAGCCGCGGAAAGACAAAGGAAATGGAGGGAACGGCAAGGCGGAGTGACGCGTGACGACACCGTTAGTAACGCCGTTACGGGCACCGTTACTGCACCCGTGACTAACGGTGCCCCGACCCGACCCGACCCGACCCGACCAATAGATGCTTCTAACGAAGCATCAAAGCCGCGCAAGCGCGGCACTCGCGTTCCCGATGACTTCACCATCACCGACGACATGCGCGAATGGGCAAAGACCGAAACCCCCCACGTCGACATCGACCGGAAACTGGCCGAGTTCGTCGACTACTGGCGAGGAGTCGCAGGGGCCAAGGGCGTCAAGCTCGACTGGGTCGGCACATGGCGCAACGGGATGCGGAAGCAAGAAGAGTTCGCCCTCCGAGACGCAGCCGCACGCCCCGACACGGCACCCCGCAAGCGGTACCAGTTCAACGCGGGATCCGACCAATGAGCCGGGTCAACGACGCCGAACTCGCCACCCTCGGAGTCATCCTCACCACCAACGGACGAGTCCTCGACGACATCACCCTCACCGGAGACGACTTCCTCGAACCCCGACACGGGGACCTGTACGACGTCATGGCGGGGGAGTGGGCGCAAGGCCGCCCAGTAGACGCGTTCACACTGTCGGAGAAGATCCCCGCAGAGTCCGCGTTCCTGTTCTCGCTCACATCCGCGCCCGTGTCCGCAGCGTCCGCGACGTACTACGCCGACATCATCCGCAAACACGCGTTGCGACGTCGTCTCGCATCAGCCGGCGCTGCCCTCGCTAACCTCCCGAGCTCCATGGACGCAGCGGAAGCAGCCGACCACGCCCGCGCGATCGTCGAACAAGCCATCGGCACCGGGGAAGCGGCAATGCGGTTCGTGAAAGACGTACTCCCCGCGGTCATGGAACGCCCCGAAGGGGAGACCGTGTTCACCCCGTCACCGTGGCCGTCCCTGAACGCCGCGATTGGTGGGTTCCGTCCCGGTGCCGTGTACGTCGTCGCCGCCCGCCCCGGTGTCGGTAAGACGGTCATCGCAGCGCAGATCGCCACACGGCTCGCTGAGGAGGGTGTGGTGGCGTTCGCGTCGCTCGAGATGACCGCTGAGGAGTTGGTCGCCCGGCTCGTGTCCGAACGGCTACAGATCAACGTCGGCCACATCAAAGACGCGAAACTCACCCCCCACGACATCGCCCGCTACCGGTCCCGCAAAGCCGTCCTCGAAGACCTCAGCATCGCCATCGACGACCGTTCCGGGATCGCCCCATCCGACATCCGCACCTTCGCACGCGCCGCCTCCAAGAAAGGGCAACTCGCGGGGATCGTCGTCGACTACATGCAACTCATGGTGTCGAAGTCGAAACAGGACCGGCACCTACAGGTCGCGGAGTTCTCCCGGCAACTCAAGATCCTCGCCAAAGACCTCCAAGTGCCCGTGATCGCCCTGTCGCAGCTCAACCGCAACAGCGAAGCGACCGCCCTGTCCGTCCCGAAACTGTCCGACCTCCGCGAGTCCGGCGCCATCGAACAAGACGCCGACCTCGTACTGCTACTCCGCAAAGAGGGCGACACCGAAGACCCCCGCGCGAACGTCGAACTCGTCATCGACATCGCGAAGAACCGGCACGGGCGCACCGGGGAAATCAAGCTCCGCTGGGACGGCGGTTACTCCCGCGCCGTCGAGTGGAACCACACCGACAAGACCTACTGAAAGGAAACCGAATGACCACCGTAACCGTCTACACCAAGCCGAAATGCGTTCAGTGCGACGCAACCAAACGCGCCCTCACCGACGCGGGGATCCCGTTCGAGGTGGACGACATCACCAAGCCCGAGAACCTCACCGCTGCACTCGCCCTTGGGTTCAAATCCGCACCCGTGGTCATCGCAGGCGACCAAGGGTGGTCGGGGTTCCGCCCGGATCTCATCGAAGAACTGTCCAACCGAATCAAGGAGAACAACCAGTGACCGAAATCAAAGACGGCGTCTACTCGCAAGTCGCCGGCACCGTAGGCCGCGTCAACGACGGCCGATTCACCATCGAAGTACAGCGCCCGCAGGCGAAGTACCCCGACTACGTCACCGTATGGAAGCCCGACTTCCAGGTCGCGCAGGGTGACCGGATCGCCGTGAAGGGGTGGCTGTCGTGGAAGAAGACCGAACGCAACGACAAGGTCTACGTCGACGTGTCCGTGAACCTGCCGCAGCTCGTGTCGCACGAGCCCGGGACGCCAGCACCGGCTGACGCGTGGGGTTCACCCGCCGAGGACCCGAATTTGCCCTTCTGACCCACCGCACCCTGTCCGGGGTTGGTTCGCCAATAAGCCAACCCCGGACACCCCAACCAAAGGAAACGAAATGACCGAACAACGAGACGAACTGCTCATGCGAGCGTCCAAGTCATTCGAGAACATCAATATCGAGGAAGGGTCGCACGCCGCCCTGGTCCGCGACCTCTGGCAAGAGCTGGTGGTAACACCCGACATCGAAGGGATCGTCGGATTCATCGACCAGACCATCTACGCCAACGAGGACAACGGCCCCGCGGTCACCTGGCGCAACTCCGAGGTGATGCAGATGCTGGGCGATCTCCGCCGGTGGCTCCTTCCGGAAGACGAAACTGAGGAGCAGTCGTGACCAGTGATCTGTTGAACGCGGTCGACTCCCTCACCCTCCCGGTGTCGGAGAAGATCACCCAACCCATCTACCGCACAGTCCTCGACGAGAACCAGCGCCCGAAGACCACCGACAAGGGCGAGATCATCCGCGTAATGATCGGGGAACGGACCATGCGGCTCAACCACGCCCCACTCCTCGACCGCCTGGAAGCCGCCATCACCTCGAGCATGGCCCGACACGGGGGAGGAGGAACCGACAAACACGCGCGCAACCTCCTCGACTCCCAAGCCCTCTTCGAAGCCATGCGGATCACCGCGGCGATCAAAGACTGGTGCGGGATCGTCGGGATCCGGGCGACACGGAACCCCACGAAAGACCTCCGCGCCTGGTACACCGCACGACTCGCCACCAACCCCGAGTCGGACGAGTTCTACATTGACCAGCTCTACAAGTGGTCGCGGGTCATCACCTCGAAACTCAACCAGCCCAGGTCGTGGGAACTCGCAGCACCCTGCCCGCTGTGCAAAGCCACCACCTGGGTTGACATGGTTGACGACAACGGCCGGCACGTCGAAATCGAACGAAACCGGCCCATCGTCGTCGAATACTGGCCCGACCAGCTCGACATCGCCGCCACCGCAACCGCGAGGTGTCGGGCGTGCATGGAGGAGTGGTTCGGGGAGGACGCGCTGAAACGCCTCAACGACGGTCTCGACACTCCGGTGAAAGAAATCACCGTTACGGGTGGTGAAGAAGTTTCAGACGTGGTAACCTGAGGTGCACGGAATTTTTGTGCCCATTTTCAGGAGAAGCCCCTGGTCCCAACGGATCGGGGGCTTCTCCCGTTAACACGACTCCCCGCTGGTTTCGCTGACTCTGATGTCGACGGCTAGGGCGGGTGAATAGCCCCCTTTGGTTGGGGCGTATCGCCGTGCACCGGTCTGCACGGTTACCGGGGTTGGGGTGCGGTTTCGGGTGGCCGCCCCCAACCCCACTTCCGGGGCTGACAGGTTCGCCCCACGAATTTCAGGAACCGACCGTTTCTGAAACGCGTGGGTAATCCGGTTTCGATACCGGCAGCTCCACAATGCGAGGACGAGCGGTTGCGTCCGGGCCCTGGTTCCCGGTCGGCCGCGGTGCACCCTTCGCAGAGGTGACGTGAGCTCGGCTCGGCAGAGCAACCCGCACGCGACGGCGTGAGCACGGGTAGGCGTCGGTTCAAATCCGGCACGTCACCACCCCTCCCGCTTCCCCCGGTCCCCGCCACCCGAACCCGATCGGAGCTAAACCGTGTCGCTCGCCGACGAACTCAACGCACTCCGCGAAACCAAACCGCGCACGTTCGAGCAGTGGTGCGAAGTCGCGGAACCAGAAGACCGGCTCCTCGTCCTCGAAGCCATCCAGGACCGGACACTCCTGCCCAACGCCCTGAGCGTTGTACTCCGCAAGAACGGCGTACCAGTGTCGAGGGAGACCATCATTGCTCTCCGCGAACAGGGGATCCGCGATGACTCTCGCAGCTGACCTCAACGCCCTGTCGATCCCCGTGCCGCCCAAGCAATACCAGCAGCACGCCGAATACGACACCGAAACCGGCAAAGGCACAGGCGCCACCGGACCCGTACGCGTCAAAATCACCGACGAACGGCAACTCCTCGAGCTTGCCGGCTTCGACCCCGACGCCTTCCGCATCAGCGGCAAAATCGCCCAATGGACCAAAACCCACCACGACCGCGAAGACACCTACAGCTTCTTCTTCCAAACCGAGATGACCCGGCCCGAAGAAGACACCATCAACCTTCCCGCCCTGTACGCCGCCGCGAAACGCAAACCGCGAAACCCCACCATGGGTACGGCCGAAAGCCGAGTAACCGTCGTCGCGCTCAGCGACGTGCAGGCAGGGAAGGTTGACCACCGTGGGGGAACCCCGGAACTTGTCGACCGTCTCGAAGAGAAACGGCACAAACTCGCCGCGCACCTCAAGACACGCAAACCCTCCCGCACGGTCCTCGCCGAAGTAGGCGACCTGTTCGAAGGGTTCGAATCCGGCGGTAACCCCATGTTCACCAACGACCTCTCGTTGGCGCAGCAGATGGATCTCGCCGGCACGGAACTGTACCGGTTCATCGAACTCATGCAACGCCACGGTCACGTAGACGTCGTCGCTGTGACCTCCAACCACACCGCGTGGCGTCGGGGAAAACAGCAACTCGGACGTCCCGGAGACGACCTCGGGTTGTTCGTCCACAAGCAGGTAGAGAAAGTCGCAACCGCGGCCGGTATCGACGCGTCCTGGACCACCCCCGGCATGTACGAAGAATCAGTCCTCATCGACGTCCTCGGCACCAAAGTCGGCGTCGTCCACGGGAACCAGTTCGGTGCAGGCCAAGCGATCACCTGGTGGCAGAAACAGCAACACGGCGGCGGAGCAACCGCACCGGCCGACATTCTCCTCACCGGCCACTACCACAACCTCACCGTCATGCCCTCAGGCCGCAACCCCAACACGGGGCGAGCCAAGTGGTGGCTTCAGTGCCCTACGACCGATTCGGGTTCGTCATGGTTCGCCAACGCGTCCGGTGGCACCGACTCCGACCCGGGCATCCTCGTGTTCGACATCACCGAGAACGGGTTCGACCTGTCCTCCCTCACTGTCCTCTGAGTGCTGCACCAACACTTCCCCACGGATGTGTTGGCACAGACCCTACCCGCCAACACATCCCGCCCCCCTTGCACGTGCCAACCCCCAGAAACAAACGACGAGCCAAGAGCTTGATGTATACACAAGCTGGGCGAGCGCGGCACACACAAGGAACCAACCCCTGCAACCGTCTGAACCCGCGAAACACAATCTCACCGGGGCGAACGAGCCTAAACACGAGTACGCGCGGACGAGTGAAGCGGAACACAGGGACACGCCACAAACGTTTCGCTAGCGAAACATTTATGGCACCCCAACGAACGGGGAACACCATGGGTGAATGGGTTGGATGCGACGGGCCACGCTGCCCAGCACGCGCATACGTCACCGCCTACATCAGCCGACACTCCTTGACGTATTGCGGGCACCATTATGCGGTTTACGCATCCCAGCTCGCGGAAGCCGCGGACTGGATCGTCGACGAACGCTCCAACATCACCGCCTAACTGTTGGCAACCGAACCCGGTACCAACACTTCGCCTAGGAAGGCACGGTCGTGTATGCGCTTCAGGACCACGGTGTCCCAGTAATCCTCGGCACCCTACGTCGAGCCGTCGATTGGGTCGAGCCGCCCGCAGAGGGCGAATACCTACTCGTGTGCCACGAAGCCGGAGACGACTGATGCCTAGGCGAATCGTGGATCACGAACGCTTCCGCCGTGACGCACTCCGCGAACCCACGCAAGCCGACCGAGACCGCGTCCGGGAAGAACTCGCCCAGACACCCGCATGGTGGGACCGCGCGTACGCGGCGCTCGTCGCTAAGAACTTCCCACCCAAACCGTTCAACCCGGACGAGCACGAAGGCCACGAACTCATCGAGACCCGCACCTACGCCAACACGGTAGTGCGCATCATTTGCGCGTCATGCCCCGGAGACGACTGATGAGCGACGTGCAGATCGACCGCTGCCCCACATGCTCCATCCCCGTATTCGCGAGGATCGACGGCGCCACGTACGACCTCATCCCGGAAGGGCAGGACAGCGAATGAGCGTTGACACGAAGGCAGCCCTCGAAGCCGCCCTCACCGCACACATCGCCAACCTCACAAACGGCGACATCGTCACAGACTGGACCCTCATCGCCGCCACAACCACCGTCGAAAACATCGGCACAGGCACAACCCGGTACTGGTGCGAAGGCAACGAAGGACAACCCGTCCACGTCACCATCGGCCTCCTCCAATACGGACGCGAAACCACCACATGGGCACACGACGATGACTAAGGCGGAAGCATGACCCCCGCCGAACTCGAAGCACACGGGCTACACCAATGCCCCGACTGCCTCACCACACACGCCAGCGAATCCGCGCTCATGTACTGCTGCAACCCCGCATTCGACAAGCCCGGGTTCGTCCGCGGCTACGAACTCGGATACGACTAAGGTCCACCGGTAACCTTCCACCCATGAGCAAGAAACGCAGCGTTGGTCTCGTCACCATCACCCTCCTCGCCCTCACTGGGTGCGCCACCGCCCAAGAGCCGGCCACCACAGAGCCAGCCGCAACACCAAGCGAAACCACCACCGCAATCAACTGCCTCGAGATCACACCCGACGCCATCGCCGGCCTCCAATGGGGACTCGACCAGAAACAAAACAACATCACCGTAGAACGTGGCGCCGCAATCGCGACAGACGACTACTGGATCGTCGCAGGACTAATCACCGGCCCCGGCCTCGAAGAAGGACACACCGCCATCTGGTCGACCTTCAAAGACCCGACCACCACAGGCGAGTTCGCCTACTCATCCATCGACGCGGTAGCCGCCGAGTTCTCCGCATACGAGCAACCCGAAGGCGGATCCCTGGCCTGGCCCAACGCCGAAGAATCGCGCGACTGCCTCGACTAACCCAGGGGAGGGTCAATGCCGACCCACACCCACAACACCAACGGACACCGACGCCGCGAACTACGACGCCGGGTCCTAGCCGAAGAACACTACTGCGCACTCTGCGACCAGCCAGTGGACAAGACGTTGCGATACACCCCCGGAGCCCACGCCAAGAACTGCCCCTCCCCTCAGAACAGCCCCACCCCCACACGCGAACCCACCTGCCCCGGCTGCATCCCCCACCCCATGTCCGCGGTAGTGGACGAAGACATGCCGCGAGCTAGAGGCGGATCACCATACGACCGATCGAACTGCCACCTGATGCATCGCGCCCACAATCGGTGGAAGGGCACCATGACCCTCGCCGAAGCCAGGGCCAAGTGGCACGGGCAGACACAGTCGCGCGAGACAACACAGGCGCAACGATCGCAGGTCAAACCGTCAGACGGATGGTGAAAACAAAAGGTCTATCAAGCGCGGAACATTTCCACCGCAAAGACCGTGGGGGGTACCCCTCAACCCCCGGCCACGGCCCGCCCAAGGCATTCAGCCCACTTTCACACGCAGAACGTCGTTCCACAGCGGTAGGATAGAAGCGGCCCGAACGAGTGCTACTAACACTCGCCGGGCCTAACCAGAACCACCTAGGTCTAGTAGGGGATTCAATGGCTGAGAACCAGTCTATCTGCGCGGCGGACGAATGTTTACGCCCGGTTGCGATTGTCACACGTGGGTTGTGCGCCAAGCACTACAAGGCGGCATGGCATCGTGGTGAACTTCCCGAGAGCCGCCTGCCGGATCGCGACTGTGGTTCCTGCGGCACGTCGTTTACTCCGGCGCATGTCCTAACTAAGTACTGCTCGCAACGTTGTGTTAACACGGTTCGGGACAGCAAGCGCGGCCCCGAGTGCGCCGACTGCGGGAAGAAGATGTACCTCACGCGGGTGGTAGCTTCCGTCCCGGTATGCCAGATGTGTCGACGTGCCCGACAGGGATATCGGGCTCGCGCTGCCGCAATCGAGCAGACGTGGTCGTGCGTTGATTGCGGCCTCGACTGTACTCGTCCGGCTGTGCGGGGCCAGCGGCCTAAGTGGTGTGACACCTGTCGCCGCGTACGAGGCTTGCGGGAAATCAAGATATCCAAGGCTGGCCGGCTAGCGATATACGCCCGGGATGAGTGGCGGTGTTGGTTGTGCCTCGGCGAGGTGGATGCGGGGCTCATCGGTTCTTCCGAGAAGCTGCGCCCGTCGCTGGATCATGTTATTCCCTACTCACTCGGCGGGTCCGACGATGCTGCCAACTTGCGACTTGCGCACCTGTGGTGCAACTCGGTCCGGTCTGATGGCCGCACTTATTCTCCGGAGGATTTCCGTGACTCTTCTCGAATCAGCCGCGTCGGGTGACCGGCTAGCGGCCCTGCGCGACCTCCGGGATCTACTGGCGGAGTCCATCGCGTCCTGTGAGTCGTTACGCGATTTGGCGTCGCTGACAGCTCGGTTCCAATCAGTTCTCGTGGAGATCGCGGAACTGCAATCGCAGGAGCAGAAGACGGGTGATCCGATTGATGAAATCGCGGCCCGTCGCACTGCTCGGGGAGGCTCCACCGCGCGTCCTGGTAAAGCCAAGCGCGGTCAGGGCTAACTCGTGGGAGGACGTCGCTGACCTGTCCGCTAAGGCGGGCATTGTTCTTGACGGTTGGCAGGAACTGATCCTTGAGGCCGCGATGGGGGAGCGTTCCGACGCTACCTGGGCCGCGAAGCGTGTCGGCGTCACTGTTCCGCGGCAGAACGGCAAGTCTCAGCTTCTCGTGGCACGAGCCCTAGCCGGCGTGCTGCTGTTCGGGGAGAAGAAGATTGTCATCTCCGCTCACCAGCAGGACACGGCCCGGGAGGCTTTCTCGAAGCTGATCGAGATCCTTGAGGCTGACGGTAACGGCTGGTTGATGGATCGTGTGCGCCCTAACGGGATTATGAACGCGATCAACCGTGAGGCTGTGAAGTTCAAGAACGGTGCGACGGTCCAGTTCAAGGCGCGTACGGGTGCTGGTGGCCGCGGTTTCTCGTCTGACTGTCTTTTGTTGGATGAGGCGCAGCGGTTGAAGCGTGCCGCGTGGGTGTCGATCAACTCGACGATGTCGGCTATGCCGAACCCGCAGGTGTGGTTGTTGGGTACTCCGCCGACTCCTGAGGATGACGGTGACGTTTTCACGAGCATTCGTGCGGCTGCGGTTGACGGTGTGTCGACGGCTGCGGCTTGGGCTGAGTGGGGTGCGGATCCTCATGCGGAGGACTTTGACCCTGCGTCTGAGTACACGCGTTGGCAGGCGAACCCGGCTTGGAACACTCGCATAAATCACGAGATCGTGCAGGGCGAGTTCGAGTCGTACACGCCTGAGGAGTTCGCTCAGGACCGTCTCGGGATTTGGCTTCAAGACTTTGGTGTGGTTGCGGGAACGCGGGCTATCTCGCAGCAGGAATGGGATGACTCCGGTGTTGGTGAGAAGCCGGATGGCTCTCCGTCGTACTCCGTTGCCTTCTCGTATGACGGTGGGCGGGTTGCGGTTGCGGGTGCTGTGAAGCATGACGACGGTTGCCATGTCGAGTTGATCGATGTTGGCGCTGACTCGACGGAGGCTGGGCTAGGCGGACTCGCCGACTGGCTCGCTGAGAGACGGCGTGCGGCTTCTGTGTTCGTGTTTGCGGGGTCTGCGGGCGCTGGGCTTCTCAAGCAGCTGATGGTTGATCGTGGCGTTGCGGATAGGAAGATCCGGGTTGCTTCGACGCCGGACTATTTGCAGGCCTGCGCGATGCTCCGCGACTCGCTACGAGACGGAACTGTCACACACCTTCAGGGTGCGGGGCAGCAGGTTCTTCACGACTCGGTGGCAATCACTGATGTGGATAAGCGTGGCCGGTGGGTTGCGACCACGTCCGATGGTGACGAGACGCCCGTTGAAGCAATCAGTTTGGCCCTGTGGGGGGCACGTACAAGTAGGCAACGCTCCGGCGCGGCTGTTTTCCGATAGGAGGGGGTTGCCGTGGCGTTGACCAAGGAGCAGGCACTTGACGCGTTGAAGACCGTCCTCGAGAACCAGCGGGCGATTGAGCAGCCCCGGTTGGATCGGATTCACCGGGCTTTGAGCGTGGACCCGGGTCGGGTTTTCACTCCGACGCAGCAGATCCCTGAGGACGCGCCGCCGCTGATGAAGGCGTTGGCTGCGGAGTCGGAGACGAACTATCTGCCGTTGCTGGTGAAGACGTTCTCGCAGGTTATGAAGGTGGACGGGTACCAGACGGCCACGGATGAGGGCCGCGAGTCGCCTTGGGTTTGGTGGCAGCGGAATCGGATGGATTCGCGGCAGACGGGCCTTGTCCGGTCGGCTATCTCATACGGCGCGGGGTATGCGACTGTGCTTCCGGGCACGTATGGGCGGGGTTTGACTGGCCCCTCGGTGGAGTTGTATTCGGCTCGCCGCATGACAGCCCTGTACCAGGACCCTGAAGCGGACGAGTGGCCAATGATGGCCGTGTCGTTCGACGAGTCGTCCAAGGGTGCGCAGATTTTCTCCCTGTTTGATGAGGAGTTGGTGTACCGGTTCGGGGTTGATGCTCCGACTGCGCGGATCCTCCCGGAGATGTCCTCGATTCTGTTCGGGTCGCAGCGCATGACCTACCTCGATCACCGCCCTCATGGGTTCGATGTGCCTCCTGTTGTGCGTTATCGCGACCGAAACCTCCTGGCCGGCGAGGAACAGTTCGGGATCGTGGAGCCGCTTCTGAAGGTTCAGGAGCGCATCAACGAGACCACGTTCGAGATGATGGTCGCCCAGTATTTCCAGGCGTTCAAGCAGCGGTACATCATCGGGTGGGTTCCGAAGTCGGAGCAGGAAGAACTGAAGGCGGGCGCTGCTCGCATGTGGTACTTCGATGAGGACCCGGGGGAGATGAACATTGGCGAGTTGCCGGGTTCGTCGCCGGAGCCGTACATCAAGACCCGTGAGTCCGCGCTTCGTGATTTCGCGGCGCTTGGTCAGGTGCCGGTGCAGACGCTCGGTATCGACGGGATCTCCAACATCTCAGACGCGACTTTGGCTGGTCTTGAGGCGGCTAAGAACCGTGAGGGTGGCGAGATTATGACTTCCCTTGGGGAGTCGCATGAGCAGCTTCTCCGCCTGTGCGCTTTGAGCGACGGGAACCTCGCGGCTGCGGACGACTATGAGGCGGAGATCCGTTGGCGGAACTTCGAGGCCCGTTCGTTTGCTCAGACCGTTGACGGTCTCGGCAAGCTCGCGACGATGCTCGGTATCCCGTCTGACGCTCTCCTTGAGGATGTCCCGGGGTTCACGGGTCAGCGGCTTGAGCGGGTGCGGGAGTCGATGCAGAAGCAGGCGGCGACGTCACGGATTCAGGCTTTGGTGAACGCGACACGGAACCCGGTGGTGAACAGTGGCGAGCCAGCAGCAACTGTCGGAGTATCGGGAAGCGACACGCTCCCTGGTGGCCCTAGCTCAGCGTGATCTGCGCGGGTTCTGGGGTTCTCTGAACCTGTCCGGTGATCCGACGCGGGTGCGGGATGCGTTCCTTGAGTTCTACCCCGAGTTGGTGACCTTGTATGGGGAGCCTGCGGCGGTGTTGGGTGCGGACTGGTACGACATGCTCCGTGATGTTCCGCCTAGTGCGGCGTCGTTCGCGGCTGTTACCGCTAGCACCGTGGCGGTTGAGCAGGCGGCGTCGTCGGCTCGGTGGGCGTTGGGTCCCCTATTCCAGGGTGACCCGGATGCCGCGTTCGAGCTCTTGGGGGGCGCCACGCAACGTCTCGTGATGCAGCCTTTCCGGGACAGCGTCTTCCAGTCGGGCAGGGCTGACCCCCGCACGGCACGGTTCGCGCGGTTGCCCGTTGGGGCCACATGCAAATTCTGCACAATGGTCGCCTCAAGGGGTTTTGTCTTCGCTACGGCCAATAGTGCGGGGGACTCGAACCGGTGGCATGACTCGTGCGACTGCATGATCGTCCCCGGCCAGTCTGAGGCCGACTACCCGGAGGGTTTTGACCTTGCGGAGTATCGGCGGGCGTACCGGGAGGGTTCCGGCATAGGCCGCGATCTCCCGCCTGACGGCGGCGCGTAACGCCTGGCAACTCTCAGATTCAGGGTCACCTTCGGGTGGCCTTTTGTGCTTCCGGGGATTCGTTCCCGGTGTTTGACCGCCTGAACCGCAACGGGGACGGCACCTTCCGAAACGGAGAAACCGCATGCCTGAAACCACCGATCCTGTTACCCCTCCTGTTCCGACTCCGCCGGCACCGCCGGCAACGGAGCCCGCTGAACCCAAGCCGACCGAAACGGTCGAGTTCTGGAAGCAGAAGGCCCGCGAGCAGGAGAACCGAGCCAAGTCGAACGCGGAGAAGGCGCAAGCCCACGACGCGTATGTCGAGTCGCAGAAATCGGAGGCGCAGCGTCTCGCTGATGCTGCCGCTGCTGCGAAGCGCGAAGCCGACGAAGCTCGAGCCGTTGCCGCCCGTTACAAGGTGGCCGCGACTCACGGGGTCGGCCCTGAGTTCTTCGATCTGCTCGGAGACGGCGACGAAGCGGCAATCGAGGGCCGCGCGCAGGCGCTCTCTCCTCTGCTGAAGCTTCGTACCGAATACGAGCAGTTGAAGGCCGAGAACGAGGCATTGAAAGCGGGGAAGACCCCGGCGCTTATTCGCCCTGTCGCAGACCTGAAACCAGGCGCGACACCGCAGGCGGAACCCGCACCGGACACGTCTTATCCCACGTCATGGCTGCCGCAGTCGCGTCAGCCCAACAAGTCCTAAGGAGAAACCAAGATGGCTAATGAGTCCATCCCGGTCTTCCGTCCGGGTGCTGACCTGACCGCTACGGCGTCGGGTGCGATCACGGGCAAGACCTTTGTCAACATCAGCGCGGGTTACACGCTCGCCACTGGTGTCATCCCCACGGTGGTCACTGCGACCGCTGCTGGCCTGTCGCTCGGTGTGGCGGCTTTCGACGCGGCTTCGGGTGCAACGCTCCCGATCATCGTCGGCCCCGGTCACATCACCCCGGTCACCGCTGGCGGCACTATCGCTGTCGGCGCTGAGGTTGAGGTCGGCGCTTCGGGCCGTGCCGTGACCTTTTCGGCCGGTATCAAGCGTGGCCGCGCCCTGTCCGCCGGGACTTCCGGCACCGACGTCCTGGTCCAGCTCTACTAAGAAAGGGGGGTAACTAGATGCCTACTTACAATGCTTCCGCATACCCGCTCGGCGCGCCTGTCGTCGCCGGTGAACAGATCACCGTCGCGACCATGCTCAACGAGCCCACGCGTATCACGCGGTACCTGTCGGACATCTCCCTCCGGGGATTTATCTCGCCGCTGATCTTCAACACCGGTGGGGGTGTTTCGGGTGGTGCTGTCGTTTACGACCAGCTCTCCCTGAACGATCTCTTCCCGACCCGTGACGTTCAGGTTGTCGCGCCCGGTGCTGAGTTCCCCATCGTCACTTCTGAGAACGGTACGCCTCTGGTGGCGCCGGTCGAGAAGTTCGGTGGCAAGTTCTTCGTCACCGACGAGGCTCGCGACCGCAACGACGGTGGAACGATTCAGCGTGAGGGCCGCAAGCTCGCCAACGCGATCATCCGCAAGATCGACGCCCGGTCCATCGCGATCCTGGACGCCGCCGTGTCGGCGAACAGCTCGCAGACCGTCGTCGGCGTGAACTGGTCGACCGTGGTCACGGGCGGTACCTCCACGTCGAACGCGTCGGCATGGCCCGCCGCGGACCTCGCGAAGGTTCAGCTCCTCGCGGACACTCAGGAACTGGGTGTGCAGTACGACACCTGGATCGTGAACCCCGCGCAGCTCGCGCAGTTCCGTCTCGTGTACGGCAACTCGTGGTCCGACGTCGTCGATGCTTACGGCATCACGATCGTGCAGTCGAACCGTGTCCCCGCGGGTACCGCCTACGTGGTCGAGTCCGGTCAGGTCGGTGACCTCCTCATGGAGAAGCCGCTCACGACCGAGACCTACCGCGAGGCTGGCACGCAGCGCACCTGGGTGCAGTCTGACTGCCGCCCGGTCGCGTTCGTGACCAACCCGTTCGGTGTCGTCAAGGTCACCGGCCTCGCGGGCTAACACAGCCCCATGCCGCAGCGCACCGTGAATGTCGGTGTGATGACCTACGTCGGGGAGGGCGGACTTACACAGTTCGCCCTCTCCGGCGCGGTCGTCAACGTAGCCGACGAAGACCTTGACCGGTTCGACCGGTACAACGGGACCCCGCCCGAGGATAAGCCTCGACGTAAGCCGGGACGTCCCCCCAAAGACAAGTAATTGAACACACCGGGGGCCACCATGTTTCCATATGCAACCGCCGAAGATGTGGCCGCCCGCTGGCGAGAACTCACGACTGAAGAGACATCGATCGTCACGACATTGATCGGGGACGCGGCGGACGTGATCCAGGTCCGCTGGCCCTGCGTTGACGCACTGATCGAGGCTGGCACCGTACGCGCGGAGACGCTGGTACGGATCGTTTCGAACATGGTCCGCCGCGCGATGATGAACCGTGACACGGAGGGCGTTACGCAACTCCAATCGACCACGGGGCCGTTCTCGGATGGGATGACGTTCTCCAACCCGAACAACAACCTGTACATCACCGCCGATGACATCAAGATCCTGGATCTCCTGTGCGCGAGTGCTCCGCGAGCTCGGATGGGCTGGCTGGCATGATGTCGCGGCTCAGGGGCGAAACGGTCACCGTTACCCGTCCGGGCGGCGTGCCGACTGGGGATTATGACGAGCAGGGCAACCCGATCCTCACGGGTGATTTGACGTTCACGATTGAGGGTGTCGCGCCGGCGCCTGGGACGCGTGAGGAGCAGCAGGAGCCGTTCGGGCCACGGTCTACGAACGCGTTCACCCTGTACCGGCGCGGTGACCTTGATTTGCGCGCTGATGACCTTGTGACGATCCGTGGCACTGCTGGTTGGCAGGTTGTTGCGGATGCGTCGTCGGTTGACTGGGTGAACCCGTATACGGCGTCGTTTGTGGGGTCTGTTGCTGAGGTGCGGAGGGCGTCCTGATGGCCCGTGTGAAGGTGAAACCGGCTGGTTCTAGCCGCCGGGTGATGCGGGATCTGGCGAACTCTTCGGAGATTGCCGCCCAGTTGGAGCCGCTTGCGCGTGCGGTGTATTCCGGCGCCCGGGGTGACCCGAACGAACGGTACGTGTCGTTCCTGTTCATCCGTCAGCACCGTTCTCGTGGCCCGCTGGGGCGTGTGTCGTGGCGGGTTGGTTGTGAGGTGCCGGAGCTGGGTCGTCGTGTTGAGGCTGAGCGTGGCACGTTGGCTCGAGCGTTGGGGGGCGCGGGTGTTTGATGTTCGCTTCCCTATCACTGACGGGCCTATCACCGCGGGGATTCGTGCGGCCCTGTTGCCGTCGTGGTCGGGTCTTGTTGTTGCCCGGAAACGGCCGGCGGTCATGCCGAAACGGCTCATCACCGTCCGCAACGATTCCGGCCCCGCGGTGGATGTTCGGTCGCTCCGCAGGTACGGGGTCAACGTGTGGGCTGACAACAGTCTCGACGCGGAGAACCTCGCACTGGATGCGATGAAAGCGTGCCGTGCCCGGATGGGTCCGGTCGTGTTCACCGACGAGTTTTCGGGGCCGTACGAGATCGACGACGCCCCCGCGTTCACGTTCGCCGGTAACCCCCTGTTCCACCACTACTACACCTTCAGGGCAACCGTCCGGGGTCAATAAAAGTCAACGCCGCGCTCCTCCCACGTGGCTCTATTTAGGAGAAGCACCATGGCTGGTAAGAGCACTGAAGAGGTGTACATCGGCGTTGACGGGATCGTGTCTGTGGGCACGGGCCTCGCGACCGCCCCGACGTCGGCTGAGTCCGTCCTGGGGACGGGGTGGAACGACCTCGGGTATGTGTCCGATCAGGGTGTCGACGAGACCATCAACCAGTCCTCGACGCCTCTGCGGGCGTGGCAGAACCGGAAGATCGTTCGCACTCTCGTTGAGGAAAGCGACGTGCAGTACCACTTTGTGTTGTTGCAGTCGTCCGCGGATGTGGTCGCGTTCTACTACGGCGGCACGGTCGCAGCTGACGGGTCGATTGTCATTGACCCGTCCGTTGAGCGCCCGCACGTGAAGTTCAACCTGGATGTCATCGATGGTGACAACCAGATCCGTGCGTACGCGCCGGATGCTCAGGTCACTGAGGTGGGTTCGCAGGTGTACCGCAACGGTGAGCCGGTCGGTTACGAGGTCACGGTCACGTGCACCCATGACGACGCCATCGGCGGTTCGGTGAAGAAGTGGTATTCGGCGCTCGTTGACGAGACGCCGTGATTGACGGGTGCGGTGGGTTCTGGGAGGACGCCCACCGCACCTACCCTCCCTGTCCTTCCTTACTGATTGGAGTTCTCCCATGGCCGAACCGGTCAAGTTCACTGTCGATGATGTCGAGTACGAGTTGCCTGTTTTCACGCTCACGTCGGGTGAGATGCGGAAGCTGCGTTCCCTGAGCAACATCGACGCCCTGTACACCCTCCTTGAGATGCGCGGTGATCCGAAGCTTGTTGAGGCGTCGGACAAGCTGCCGTTCACTGAGGCCGCGAAGCTGTTCACCGACTGGATGCAGGGTCTCCGCCTGGGGGAATCTTCTGGCTCCTCGAGCTGATCGAGGAGCACCCGGAAGCGGTGGCCCGGGACTTCCGGGAGAAGTTCGGGGTGTCCGCGTTCGAGATTGGTCGGTCGCTCCGTTGGGATGAGGCGTTCCATCTCGCACGGTCCCTGTTCCGGGATATGTCGTCGTGGGTGTTCGCGGCGCTGTCGGGTTGGGATCGGCCGGTGCACCCGTTGGAGCCGGTCCTGTCGGACCAGTACGACCTCGCGAATCAGAAGTTTGTGAAGCAGCGGGTGAAGCCCTATCCGCGGCATTGGTTGGGGCGCACCCGTCTGGGTGGGAAGTCGAAAGGTGTCAGGACTTCCGCTGATGTGCGGAGGTTGCTGCGCCGCGAGTAGTCAGTCGAGGAGTGCGCGGTTGCGTTTCACGTAGCGTTCTAGGGCCGCGCGCACCTCGTCCGATACGGATTCCCCCCGGGCTGCTGCGACGCGCTGAGCGTCCTCCCACAGTTCGTCGGGGATGCGGATGCCACGGATGGGCGTGCGGGGCTTGTTCGGCACGCGGACCATTGTGTCAGCCAAGGCGACCCTCCCGGTTGAGGATGTCCATGATGCTGTCGTCGGCGCGCCACTCCATCTGGCCGTGCACGTTGTCGTAGATGTCCACGGCCCCGCCGTCGGACTCTACGATCACGCGGGTTATCCAGCGGCCCTCCCATTCGATGAGGACTTTCTTGGCGGACTCGTGCAACGAGGCGTGGGTCTCACCCCGCGCAGCGAGGTTCGCCGTCGGTACGTTCAACGCTGGGGTGTTCTCTGACATCTGCATGCCCTTCAGTATGGTCGGTTGCCGACACGGTGCCTACAACTGGTTCTACTCTACAGGGTGTATGAACACCGCGCTATACTAGGTGTATGAACACCAAACGGAAAAGGACACTCCTCGACCGGCTCCGAGCCAAGACCCGACGCGCCCCCAACGGGTGCCTCGAATGGACCGGGGCAACCAACGGCCGCGGGTACGGGCAGATCTGGCGTGACGGGCGACTCGTGCCATCGCACCGCATCGTCTACGAACTCACGCACGGGCCCATCCCGGCAGGTCTCGTCGTCGATCACCTCTGCCACAACCGCGGATGCTGCGAACCGACTCACCTCCGCGTGGTCACGGACGCGATCAACAAGCAGAACCGCGCAGGCGCGCAGATCAACTCCCGCGCAGGGGTTCGCGGGGTTCTGACGACCGAGAACGGGCGCTACAAAGCACAGGTCCAGGTTGACGGTCAGGTCTACCAGTCGGAGCGGTTCGACACCGTCGAAGAGGCGGCAGAAGCCGCCGCGATCTTGCGGGCTAAGTACCACGCCCCGATCCCACAGATATAACCCAACAGGCTGGAGGCCACGATGGCAGATGCGTGGTCTTCGGCCTGGGTTGAAGTTCTTCCCGATTTCTCGAACTTCCGGCGTGAAGCGGACCCGCAGATCACTTCCATCCTTGGGGGTGCTGGCGACCAGGGCGGGCGGGTTGGGGCGAAGAACTTCGGGTCGTCGTTCATCGGCGGTGTCGGCAAGTTTGCTCTCCCTATCGCTGGTGCGTTCGCGGCGCTAGGTATCGGAAACCTGATCGCTGACGCGATCCAAACCGGCGTCGATTTCGCGGTCGGCAGTATCGACATCGCATCGGACCTGAACGAGTCCGTCAACGCCGTCCGGGTGTCCTACGGGGCTATCGCGGATGAGGTGCTGTCGCTGGGGGATACCAGCGCCCGCACGTTCGGTCTCAGTTCGCGGGACTTGAACCAGTACGCGGTGCAGTTCTCGTCGTTCTCGAAGACCATCGCCGGTAACGGCGGTGATGTTTCGGGTGCGTTCGAGGGGATCCTGGGTCGCGCGACCGACTTCGCTTCGGTGATGAACCTGGATGTCAGCGAGGCGTTGTCGCTGTTCCAGTCGGGTCTCGCGGGTGAGACGGAACCGCTTCGCCGGTACGGCCTCGATCTGTCCGCGGCGTCGGTTAACGCGTTTGCTTACGCGAACGGGATCGCCGCCGCGGGGGCCGAGCTCACTGAGGGTCAGAAGGTTCAGGCCAGGTACGCGTACCTGCTCGAGCAGACCAACGCTGTCGCGGGTGACTTTGCGAACACGAGCGATGAGTTGGCGAATAAGCAGCGCATTCAGGCGGCGTTGTGGGATGACGTTCAAGCGAAGATTGGTGGCGCGTTCCTGCCGGTAGCGGCTGAGGTCGCTTCGATCCTCGCGGACGATGTCATCCCCGCTATCTCGTCGCTTGTTGACGAACACGGGCCGGCGTTGGCCGAGGCTTTCAGCGCTGCGCTCCCGGCTTTCCAGGAGATGGTCGACGAACTCCTGCCCAAGCTCCCAGCGCTATTCGACTCGTTCGCGACAACTCTGCCTCTCCTGATCGATGGGCTTGCGGCATTGCTTCCTCCGCTGATCGACTTCATCGGCGCGTTGGTTAACGGTGCCGTGCAGATCCAGCAGTTCTTTGCCGTCATGGGCGGCGCGCTGGCTAACGGTGCCCAGCAATGGTCGGACTTCTTTACAGGGGTTAGCGGTGCGCTCACGAACGGGGCCGCGCAGATCGGCGGGTTCGTTGGCGGCATCGTCGGGACGTTCGCAAACGGGTGGTCACAGATCTCGGGGTTCTTCTCGGGCCTGGGCGGCGCGATTGCGAACGGTGCCGGTCAGCTCGGTTCGTTCGCGGCCACGGTGGGGCAGAAGATCGGTGAGGTCATCGGCTTCATTGGCAGCCTGCCCGGGCGGGTTGCGGGGTTCTTCGCGGACGCCGGGTCGTGGCTGGTCAACTCTGGTCGCGCCTTGATTCAAGGGTTCATCAACGGCATCAAGGGCATGATCGGTGCTGTCGGTGATGCTGTTGGTGGGGTGATCGAGTGGGCGCGGGGTTTCTTCCCGAACTCGCCGGCTAAGCGTGGCCCGTTGTCGGGTTCGGGGTGGAACAAGCTTGCCCAGTCGGGTGAGGACTTCATCTCCCAGTGGACGACCGGGTTCGCGCGTCCTGATCTGACGGGTGCGTTGACACCTGTTCTCGCCGCGCCTCGGGGTGCCGTGTCGAGCCCTTACGCGTCCACAGCGGCGGTTGGGCCTGCGTCCCCAGCGGGCGGGCGCTACGACCTGATCCTTGAGGATGGCCGCTCCGTGGGCGCGTACGTGCGCGAGAAGGCTTCGGCCGTGACGTCGGATCTGACGGCTACTTTCCGGGGAGGACGCCGATGAGTGTCACTGCTTCCCTTATCGCGGGTCAGTCGCCGCAACTGGTACAGATCGTTGTTGACGACATCCCGGATGGCGCCGAGTGGGTGCTGACGGGAACTGTGGGGGAGTACACGCCCGGGTTGACGCCGGGTGAGGACTTCCTGCCTGGGGAGGACACGTTCCCATCTGATGCGGAGTTCACTCCGGGCGGGTATTCGTGGACGGTGCCGGGTGGTTACGGTGTCGGCGACGGTGGGCAGGTTGTCCTCGTCGACAACCGCACCCCGGGAAACGTCCCGTTCGTTTACACGTTGACAATGGCTGGCGTCGCGGAAGCGTCGAACGCTGTTGAGGTGCCTTTCCCAACCGACATGGTGTTGCAGTCGCTGGATGGGCAGCGGACCCTTCCGGTGGAGTTGCTGGACGGTTCGTTGGACGTTGAACTGCCGGTGAACGCAGCCCTATTCCGTATCCCCGGCCGAGCTCGCCCGGTGACCCGTTACGACGTGCTCGGCGATGTGGTGTCGACGTTCAAGATCATGGTGCCTGTTGAGGATTCGGCCAGGTTCCGTTCGTTGATCGCTTCGGGTGAGCCGGTCTTGTACCGGCTCGGTGCGACGGTCATGGACTTCGATCCGGTGAGTGTTGTGCAGCTTACGTCGGTGTCGTCGGTGGGTTATTCAAACGCGGGACTCCGCGTGTGGGATCTCGGGTACGCGCTGATCGATGACCCATATGCGGGTGTGCGTCTGGGTGCGTTCACGTGGGACCAGTTCGACGAGGCGTTCTCATCTTGGAACGAGTTCGACGCGGCGTTTACGGGGTTGTCGTGGGACGACATGGATCGGACGGACTGGGCGAATGCGTAGTGGGCCTAGTGAACGGCAGTTGGCTTCGGCGGTGTCGTGGCGTCCGAAGGTTCAAGCGTGGCTTGGCGGGCGGCTGCTTGCGGAGTCGTTGCCTGTCCTGTCGGGGCGGCTGGTGTGGGATGCGGGTAACAAGGTCCCAGACCGGGTGACCATGACGGTGGCGAGGTTCGATGGGCTCCGCGACTATCTCCCGTCTGCACCGGATGCACCGTTGGCTCGTTATGGGCAGCAGCTTGACGTGACTTTGGAGGTCGCGGGGGTTGATGTGCGGATGGGCCGGTATCAGATCGATGGGTGGGATTACGACGAGTCGACGATCACTGTGACGGGGTTGGGGCTTCTTCAGATTGCGGCTGATTCGCGTCTGTTGGAGCCGTTGTCGCCGCGGACTGATGGGTCGTTGGTGTCGGAGTTCATCCGCCTGTTGCCTCCGCAGATTTCTGCTCAGTTCGATGTGGGCTTGGTGAACCGTGATGTTCCGGCGGCGATGGCGTGGAATGAGGAACGCCTGGACAACCTGTGGGATATCGCTGATGCGTGGCCTGCGGTGTTGCGGTCGGATGCGTGGGGGCAGGTGAGGGTGAAACCGCCTGTCAAGGTGTCACCGTCGCCGGTGTTGTCTGTGACGGATGGTGTGGGTGGGACGGTGGTGTCGGTCCCCAGGGCGGATGAACGTCAGGGGTCGTACAACATTGTGGTTGCTCGTTCGTCTGCGGATGGGGTTGAGGCGTCTGCGGTTGCTGAGGTGACGCAGGGGCCGATGAATGTTGCGACGTATAACCCGGTGCCGAAGTTTTACGCGTCGCCGATGTTGTTGACGGATGCGCAGTGTCAGGCGACGGCGAATGCGATGCGGGATGAGGCGACCCGGAAGTCGTCGATTCTGAAGGTGACGATGGCGCCGGATCCGAGGCCGGAGTTGGACGACACGATCGGTGTGACCCGTGATGGGGTGCTCGATTTGGGTGTTGTGGTGGCGGTCGATTTGCCGTTGACGATCAATGACGGGCCGATGCGGGTTGATGTTGGTATCGCGGTGTAGGGGGTGAGCGTGGACGTTTCCCCTATCGATTTGTCGCGTATGGCGGCGTTGATCCCGGAGGGTGTGAAACCGGGTTCGGACGTGTCGCCGCTGCTGGTGGGGACGGTGACTGGCCTGGATATTGTGCACGGTCAGGTTCAGGTGACTGTGGGCGGGTCCGACCCGGTGTGGTTGCCTGCTGCACCGTTCATTTACACCGCTGGCGGGAAGGTTCGTGTTCGCCGGTCCCCGTTGGATGCTGGTCGTCTCGAGTATTGCGAGGGGCCTCTGACGGTGTCGCCTGTGGTGGTGACGGGGAGTGTGTCTGCGATCACTGATGAGACGTTGACGGTTGATGTTCTGGGTGGGTCGTGGGAGTTGGGGTACACGTCGTCGACGTATGACGTGGGGGAGACGGTTGCGGTGTTGCGGCATCCGACCGGGTTCGGTGTGCCGCAGTGGGTGTTGGGTATTGCGGGGCGTGAGCAGGCTGCGGTGGACCCGGGTGCTGGTGCTGCGAATCCTCGTCAGGAGGTGTCTCGGCAGGCTGTTGTGGGGCCGCAGGATTCTGGGTCGTGGCGGTCGGCGTATGGCCGTTGGGATACGTGGAACACGTCGCGGTATGGCGGGCCGCGTGCGTTGTGGCAGGGGAACGCGTACGGGTCTGGTCCGATGATCGGTTGGGCTGGGTACGGGGATCAGGTTGTGAATTTGCGTGCGGCCCGGATTGACCGGATGTGGGTTGATGTGATCCGGTCTGATTCGTCTGTGCCGAACCCTAAGGCTGTGGTGGTTCAGGGGTCTCCGCATGGTTCGCGTCCTGGTGGTTCGCCTGCTGGTGTGGGTGAGGGTGCGGGGTCTCCGGGTTTGACGCCGGGCGCGTCTCATCGGATCGAGTTGCCGGCGTCGGCGTATGAGGCGTGGCGTACCGGCGCGATTAAGGGTTTGGTCACGGTGGGCGGCGATTACATGGCCGTGTTTGGTGCGGACAGGGGTGGCGCTCTCGCTTTGGTCGTGCAGTACACGGTGGTGGTTTGAGTGGCTGTGTGGTCGAAATGTGCTGTTTGCGGCGTGGTTGTCGCGGACCAGGAACTTCATGACGTGTGGCATGGCCACGGGGAGCAGGTAGGCGATGGCGAAGAACACGCGTAAGCATGAGGTTCCTTCTGGGGTGGACGCGTCCGTTTCACGGCGGACGATTTTCGAGGTGTTCGGCAACTCGATTCACGATGTTGTGCCTGTCGCTAACGAGACGGACCGTGCGCTTCTTGTCGCGGGTCTGGCGGCTGCTGAGCCTGCGCAGGGTCCGTCGTCGGGGAACCCGTTGTACGTGCATCGCGCGAACGGCCGGGGCATGCACAAGCTCGAGTACACGGAGGACGGTGTTGTGTGGGCGTCCGCGTCGGGGACTCTGGGGTTCCCTGACATTGGAGCCCGGAACGCGTTTTCAACGGCGAACGGTGGGCTTCTCGCTGTGGGGGACGTGTGCTTCGTGGGGCCTGAGCGTTACGAGTGGCTTGGTGTGGGGGTGACTCCGTCCGGTTGGAACGACTGGGTTGCGGTCACGTCGTTTCAGAACGGTTTCTCGGCTGCGGCGGATGCTCCCCGGTATCGGCGTATTGCTGGGGTGGTTTATTTCGCTGGGTCGGTTCACCGTGCTTCTGCGACTGGTGGGTTCTTGACGGCGTTCACGGTGCCTTCGGGTTTTCGGACTGTCACGCAGGTGCGTTGGCAGGGTCGTCGGGACTTCTCTTTGGAGGTTGCGGTGATCTCGTCGGGCGAGGTGCAGGTTAACGCGGCGGCGGCGTCGGGTGTGGGCTTGGGTTACACGCTTGGTGGGCTTCAGTACCCAGCGGAGGGATGACTCATGGGTGGCGCACCGAGCATTGTGACGTTGCGCCCGGGGGTGCAGTTCACCCCGGAGGCTGCCGCGTCGTTTCGTCGTGCTGAGGGTGCGTGGGGTCGGTGGATTGACGTCAACCGGACGTACGCGGATTACGACACGCAGCTGCGGATGTACAACAACTGGCAGGCGTATGTGCAGGGGCGCGGCCCTCATCCGGGGCATTCGCGGGCGTTGCACCCGAACGATTCGATGCATTGCCGTGGGGTGGCGTTGGACTCGGATGACTGGCGCACTCCCGGGTTCGTCAATCACATGGCCGAACACGGGTGGATCCGTACAGCCGCGGGCGACCCGACTGAGCAGCACCATTTCGAGTATCAGGTGTGGCGTGACCAGCACCGCAACGAGCCCGCGTTCGCGGGAGACGAGGAGGAGGACATGCCACTGACACCGGACGAGATTAAGCGGATCGCGGTTGCGGTTTGGAACCATGATGTTCAGCCGCAGAACGCGGATGGACAGTATGTGGTGGGTGCGTTCCCGGCGCGGGGGTTCCTGGCGTCGGCCGCCGCCCAGTCGCAGGCAGCGAAGGTCGCAGCGCAGGAAGCGCCGGCCAAGGTGTGGAAGGTTCCCGTTCGCGTGCAGGACCCCGCGACGGGGACGTGGGTCACTCCCGAGAAAGCCTTCCCCGCCGAGTCGTTCCTGTCGAACACGAACACGCAGATCGGTGCGATGCGTGCGGACGGTGTGCAGGTGACGGTGGATGTGGAGTTGCTCGCGGAGCGCATTGTGGCGAAGTTCCTGAGCTCCAACATCACCGCGGATCCTGCCGCGATTGCTGCTGCGGTGAAGGCGGAGCTTCCTGCCGCGGTGGTGGACGAGCTCAGGGGGCGGTTGTGACCTGTTGAGTGTGCGACCCCGGGTGGTGTTACAGCACCGGTCCCGGGGTCTGACCCGCCGAATCGACTGAACCGATTGGAGGGCTGCCGTGCAGTCTACCGACCCCAGAATCCACGGTGCCGGAGGCTCCAACTTTGACGTCGCAGGGGGTGCCGTATGGACCCTTTCAGCGAGCTACTCGCGAACCTGAACCTCCTCGACCTTGGCGCTTCTGGGCTTCTCGTTTTGGTGGTGTTGATGATCCTCACCGGTCGTCTCGTGCCGAAGTCCGTCGCGGATGTGTGGCGTACAGCGCACGCGAAGTCTGAGGAAGCGTCACGGCAGAAGGACTCGATCATCGCGAAACTCGTGGAAGCGAACACTGTGGGGGTCCGTGTGTTGGATTCTCTGCCGTCAGCGTCTCCGGGGGGTGAACCGGATGTGGAAGAAACTACGCAAACTCGTCGGAGGCGACGCGAAAGCGGAGGCTGAGCAGGCGTTGCAAGCCGCGGAGGCCGACTATGAGTCGACGGTGCGGCAAGAGGCCGATATTGACTTGTTGGTGTCCCGGATTTACGCGCATGGGACTGAGAACCATATTGGTGAGCGCACCCTGGCGGGGTTGACGTCGAACCTGGCCGACCTGGCCCGGCACAGAGCGAAGGAGGCGTGATGTCGATCGATGACCTCATTCTTCTGATCCTGTTGACGTGGCCGCTCCCGTTGGCGAGGTTCATTTTCTACTCGATCACGGAGCCGGTGCCTGGTAGGCGGTGGCGTCGCCGGTTGGTGAAGTTCCGGTCGTTGCAGGCAATCACCCGGATCTTGTTGGCGCAGAAGACGGCGCTGATCCTGGTGGTCGCGTTCATTTTCGTTGCCCGCTGGTTGGGTGATTTCCCTGGCCGTGAGTGGGTTGCGTTCGGTTTGTATTCGTTGCTTGTGGGGTTGGCGTGGTGGGCGTCGGTGTATCAGCGGCGTGTGCAGAAGCCGTTTGAGGACCGCATCCGCGACCTGTAACCCCTGCCCTTGTCTTGTTGTGCCGTCCCGTGTGGGGCGGCTTTTTCTATGGAGGAAACCTAATGCTCGCGTTCTCGCTGTCATGGCCGCTCATCATCGGTCTTCTCGTGTCCACGATCCTGCCCCTTCTTGTCGGGCTGGTGACGACCCGTGTAACCCATCCCGGGGCGAAGGCTGCTCTCCTCGCCGGCCTTGCCGCTGCGACGGGTTTCCTGTCCGAGCTCGCTAACGCGCTCACTTCGCAGTCCCCGTACGACGTGGGCACCGGCCTGGTGTTCGCGCTCACGTCGTTCCTCGTCGCCGTGGGGCTGCACTACGGCATTTACAAGCCGACCGGTGCTTCCGCTCGAGTGCAGGAAACCGGGCGCACGAACGCGTGACCCGCCGCCTCGTCCTCGTCGTCGTGCTGTTGCACGCGGCATCCCTCATCGTTTTCGCACCCCACACACGGGAGTAACCAATGGCGTATAGCAAGAAATACCCGGGCGGGTGGAAGAACAAGGGTCAGTCGGGAACGCCTACCCCGTTCACCGCTGACGTGGGTAACCACCTTGAGGACGGGATCGCGGCGGCGGCTGAGGACGCGGATGTTGCGCGTACGGCTGTTGAGGGGCGACTGTCCGAAGGGGCACTATCAACCACGATTGCGGATGTCGCGGCTGCGTCGTTCAACGGTTTGCAGGACTTCGACGCGAAGGTGCTGAACAACAACGCGAACGTCGAAATCCTGTGCGTCGGTGACTCCACTCTCGACGCCGCGAACGGGGCGCAGGCATGGGGCTACAACCTGGCCGCGTTGCTGCACGAACGGTACCCGACGCACACCATCAAGCGTCGCGTTTGGGACACCGCCTCCGACACCGCATGGCTGGCCGAGACGACCGTCCACGCCGGCACGGGAACGCGCAGCATCACGATCTGGTCCGGCGGTCACGCGGGAATGAACTGGCGGTACTTCTTCCACGACTCGCTGCGGGAGACGTTCTGGAAGACCCCCACGCCGGATGCGGTCATCATCGCTCTCGGCCACAACGACAACGACGGCGACACCCCGGACGGGATCTGGGGTCGGAACCTCACCCTGATCGAGTGGGCGCGGACGCTCTGCCCGCGGGCTCAGTTCACGATCTCGTCGCAGAACCCACGCAGCGTCAGCCCCGGCCGCGCCGAACTGCGGAACGACCTGTACCGGCGGATGGCTCGCGAACGTGGGCTCGGGTACATCAACGTCACGCAGGCGTTCCACGACGACGGCCGGGCGCTCGCTCCGGGCGGGCCACTCATCGACGCCCTAGGCGTGCACCCCACCGCGGTCGCGATCGCGGAGATTTGGACGCCGCTGCTGCGTCGCTACATCTGGGAAGCACGCAACGCGCCTGTGACGCCGACCACACCGCCGAGCATCACACTCGCTGGGAAGTCCCTCGCGACCATGCGGAACCGGCCGCTCGCCGCGAACGGTTGGACTCTCGTCAACTGCACCGAGCAGGAGGACTACGCCATCCGGTACGGGTCGGCCACGTCTTCCGTCGCGCTCACCAAGAACGCCGGTTCCTCGACTGCGTACGCCGAGCGCGCATTGAACCTCGAGGAGATCCGCGGGCGGTCCATCTTCATCTCAACCCGTTACCGGCTCAGGTCTGCCGACACGGGCGACTTCGGCATGATCTGGGTGGTCATCAACGGTGCCCTGTCGTCGTTCTCGATCCTCGAAGGCACTCGTGACCAGTTCATCCCCGCGGGTGTTGTCGCGGACATCCCCACCACGGCTACGTCGGTCGTCGTCCGGTTCATGCTGAACCCGGGTGGGGGGACACCGACCCCGAGGATCAACGTCGACTCGCTCGAC
Organism: Microbacterium sp. Z10_103; assembly: GCF_058310455.1. NCBI lineage: Bacteria > Bacillati > Actinomycetota > Actinomycetes > Micrococcales > Microbacteriaceae > Microbacterium > Microbacterium sp. Z10_103. Next base: position 1,573,839 of record NZ_JBZEGK010000001.1, on the reverse strand, counting down.
GTGTTCGTCGGGAACGTCCCGCTGGACGCCCAGCCGACGCCGGTACCCCTCTCGGTCACGGTCGCCGCGTCGAAGGCTGGGGCGCTCAAAGCGATGCGCGCGGCGGGCGGCAGTGTTGTGGCCGAGAACATGCACCCCAACGCCGGCTTCGAGCACGACGTGGCATCGTTCAGCCGATGGTTCTCAGGGGGCGGTGCCACGCCGACACGGAGTACGGAGTGGAAGGCCACAGGCGAGTTCTCGCTGCGCGCGGTGTGCAACGCGACGCTACAGAACGACATCCTCGGGACCTCGCTCAGCAGCTCCCCGGCCGCGGCAGAAGGGGATGTGTGGTCTGGCGCGCTGACCATACGGAACCCGAACAGCGGCTCATGCGCCTTCCGACGCAGCATCGCATTCATGGACGCTGCCGGAACCGTGCTCGCAGCCACATGGCTGGGACCGGCCTCTGTCGCGGCGGGAGCGTCCGCGCGCTTTGAGGTGACGTCCGCCGCGGCTCCGGCGGGGACCGCTCGTGTCGCGCTGCGCGTCGAGCGGAACAGCGGGGTCGGTGCCGGGGGCGACGTGTTCCACGTCGATGACGTGGTGCTGGTAAAGTCGGCTACCCTGCCAGCGGCACCCGCCAATGCGGACACGGACGACGCCTACTACTACAGCGGCCTCGTGGGGCTCTCGTCCTCGATCGGTATCGCGCTGTAACCGCTAGTAAGCGGTCGCCTGAGCGAAGTCGGCCTCGCAGGCATCGGAGCAATACCGCGAGTTTTCCGCGCGAGGTTCCGCAGCGCAGGCCACGCACAGTTCGCGGCGCTCGCGGAACCACTCCGCGAGGCGGTGAATTGGTAGGCGTTGCGACATGGTTTGACGGTATCAGGCCAGGGTTGTCTGTGAAAGCAAGAACAGTGCGATCGCGGTCGCTACGACGGTGGCGCAGCAGGCCACGATCACCCACACCACGTCATCGGGCACTCGACGTCGGAAGCGGCGGCTGTTCACGGTTCGACTCTAGCTGGCGGAGTGGCCCACTCTTGCTCAGATTGTGCCCCTTCTCATTCAGCCTTCATGGCTGGGTGGGGAGGGGCCTTTCTGTCGTTCTATGGGTGACCGCGTTGCGCCAGACGACGATCTCCCACCCGCCACCAGGCCCGTCAACCCACACGACCGCGACCCTGTCATTCGAGCCCTTGACGTAGCCCTTCCGGCGTTGCGCGGGCTGCGCGTCGGGGAAATGCACCCACACCCACACAGGAGGGCGCGCACCAGACCAGTCGATGGGTTGGGTCCCGTACGCCTCCAAGGGGAGGGTTTGTGGGCCGGGGGTGGATGCGGCGAGGCGTGCGTCCCGCCGCGCATCAATCTGCGCCGCGTACCTTTTCGAACCGCTCATGGCCGGTGCTCCCTATCTCCGGCCGGAACACAATCCTAAAACGCCACCCCCGACATCACACCCCGATGAAAACCACACGGCACCACGCACACCAGTACCCGCGCGGCAACGGCCGCAACACCGTCCCGCACGTCGGGCAGTGAGGCGTCGCGGCCACCTCGAGACCGTCCATGCGGGCAGAGTACGCCCAGGGTCGGAAGTCCCGGGTATAAAGACCCACATGCCCACTGCCGCCGAACTCCTCGACTTCGAACAAGCGTGGCCGCGGCATTCGGGGCACAAGGAAGAAGCGATCATCCGCCGGTTCGGCATCCCACCAGCCCGGTACTACACCCTTCTCCACCGTGCCGCGGACAGCATCGAAGGCATCCAAACCAACCCCCACACAGCCCGACACATACGGGAACGCGTATACACCGCCCGATAAAAGCAGAAGAGCGGCACCCGACACCCCCAACGCCGGGTACCGCACCACCACCTATATCAGGGCGAGGAATCGGTCGGATCGGAGTCTGAGTGCTTGTCGATCTGGACGACAGTGAAGCGCACCGTGCCGTCGTCTAGCCGCTCGGCTTCCGCCAGCGTCTCGAACTCGTCCGTCTCGTCGTGGCCGTACGTGCGCTCACCCATGTCGAGAATCCTCCCCGGTCGAACCGGACCTTAGGTGCATGCGCGCCCAGGCGAGGCCACTGTCGATCGACCGCGCGAAGGCCTCGCTCTCCGCGCGCTGGCACTCCTCGGACCGCTCCTCTTGCCAGCCGTCCTCATAGGTTCCAGGCTTGCACGCGCAACCGCTCATCGCTGCCCCTCCCCGGTCGGATTGGAGTCTGCGAGCCAGCGCGCGTGCCGCAGCCAGCCGCTCATGAAGCCCTCTTGCGCGTCGATGTCATCGGGGGCGTACTCCTCGGCGTAGATCCATCCCTGCGCCTCCTCGTTCTCGCTCATCGCTGCTCCTCCCCGGTCGGACAGGTCGGCGTATGCGTGCAGGTCTCGTCGTCGCCGGGCGCGAGCGGAGGGCACAGGCCCTTGAATGCGTCGATGTTGAACGAGGCGGGCGGCTGGGGGTTGTCCAGCGCCCATCTGAGCATCTGCTCGCGATCAGGCATCTGCGCCCCCATCCGTGTGATTGGTGAGCGCGCCGTCCGGGTCGTCGGCCGCGTCGATCCAGTACTTCGCGAACGACTTCACTGATCCCTGACGCACAGCGCCCACGTCCACGTGGACCTCGGTGCCGTCGTCGAACGTGATCCCCAGCCACCACGCGCACTTATCCATCCGCTCGAGATGCACCGACGCCGGCTGGAAGCAGACCACCTCGTCCAGCACGCCGGACTCGTCCTCGCGGACCTCCCAGCTCGGCGTGCGCGTCTCGGCGGTGACGCCCGGAGCCATAAGGCTACGCACGCGTCCGTCGTTGCTGACTTCATAGCGCCCCTCGGCGCCCACGATCGGGCGCCATTCCTCAGTCACGCTTGCTCCCCTCCGCGCCAGCCATGGCCTTGTTGATCGCGGCCACGAGGCGGTCGAGGCGTTCCTGGGCGTCGTCACGATCGTTGAGGATCCGCTCGAGGTCGTGGACGTGGTCCGGGAGGATGTCGTATCCAACGACGATCCGCTGCCGTCCGTCCTCGAACTGCTCGCCGTTCATGACGATGACCTGGCCGCGCTCCGGGATCGGTGATCGGGTGACGCGGGGGGTAGATGCTGACAGTTTCATTTCGGTGCCTCCTCAGCACGGTATTGGTGAACGTCTGCGACGGCATCGCGAGCCGCGGCAGCGAGGCGGTCCTCGTACTGCCAGCGCGTCTCCCGCTTGATGTCGTACGGCTTTTCCCGCTGAATTGCGCGGCGCGCAGCGTCGATCTCTACCGCGCGGTCAAGTGACCTAGGCATCACAGACCCCTGTCCTGTTGGTCTGTGTGCGTGCGCGAGGGGGCCATCCACCCGAGGCGAGCCCACTCCTCAATCGTTCGAGGTTCCGCGTATGACCAGTTCTCGTAGCGACCGTCTTCAGTCTTGACAACGTCCATGAGTCCGAGTCGGCGGTGAGTGAGCGTGAGGTCGCGAGCGGGTCGATCGGGCATGCAACCATGGTTGCAGAGTTGCGCGCTGCCTGCAACCCCAGTTACAGTCTGAGCATGGCCGACGACATCCTCGAAACCCTCTCCGCTTTCCAACAGCGGATGAACGGGATGCCCGCCCGCCGCGCCGAACTCATCGCCGAGGCCCGCGCTACCGGGCATTCCTGGCCCGCTATCGGCCGCGCGCTCGGGATGAGCCACCAGGCCGCGATGAAAGCCGCTCGCGCCGCTCAACGCTGATCCTCCGGCGCGCTGGTTCCTCCCTTGACCCGGTATGGGTTGACGGGTGGTTCGCCGAATTCACGGCTGTCCATCCAGCGATCTGCGCCCGCTGAGAGCCCCTCATCCCACGCTTCGGCGCGTACATGGGCGTCATGGGCGGCCCATAGGGGCTGCAAGTCATCGATCAGCCGCTCAGCCTCGTAGCGGTGACGCATCCACAGTTCGACGCCAGGAGCGACGACTTCATCGAGCGAGCGCCCGGTACGGCGTCCCTCGATAGCGCAGAGAACTCGGGCGACCGAATCGACGTCGGTCAGCGGGTCGGTGGTGGGCGTGTACTGCTCAGCCATGCTCATTCGCCTTCCGGTAGGTAGGTCATTCCGATGGGTTCGAGGTAGTCGCAGCCGTGGCACTTCTGCCAGTTGCGGTCGCGGTAGAAGTCGTGCTGTCCGCTGTGCTCGGCCTCAGTCATCAGTCGCCCCAACCTCTGGGATTGGAGCCTGGGGTCCTGCGAACGCGAGTTGCGGCTGCGTCAACGCCTCCCCTGTGAACGATCGAGCCTCGACTACGCGGCCCATCACGCCTGTCCCGGGAAACAGATCGACCACCTCGTCTCCGGGATGCCAGCCGAGCAGGTCGAGCACCCAAGAGCAGAACGCTTCCGGCTTCGCGCCGACGAGGCCACGCCGCAGGGTGATTCCCTCCGCCAGATAGTCACGGACGGTCGGTGTGGTGATGTCGTGCTTCCGGGTCCGCATGAAGATAACTGGCTCCCAGGTGTACGCCGGCGAGACGTTCTTCTTGAATGACGCGAACGGCTTCACCCAGGCGGCGATCCTGGCCTCATGCGGCACGAGGGGCAGGATGTCGTGCAGGTTCCCGCTGGTGAGGCTGAGGGCCCATCCGTCGCTGAACTCGTCGCACAGACGGGCGATCAGGCCACGGTGGGTCTCGAGGTCATCCCAGACCCGGGATTCTTCGTGGTGCTCGTCGTAGAACTTCCCGTACCCGAAGTACGGCGGGTCAGCGTAGGCGAGTTTCATGCTGCTGCCTTCTCTCAGATGTGGTCGGCAAGGTGAGCGCCGATGTGTTCGGTGTACGACGGGGGCAGCGCTTCAACGAACCCATGTCGGTCCATCCAGTCGATACCCATCGCCGCCGGCCATTCGTTCTGGCCGCCGGCGTTGCCGTAGACCTGCACGACCGTGGATAGACGCTTCTCGCCCTTGGGTCGCCAGCCGGTCCAGTACCGCGGCTCGGTGAACGCGCCGTGCGCGCAGGGGACGCCGGTGAGCGGGACGTTGGACTCGAACAGGCGGTGCCGGCGCAACGGTCGCCCGAGGCCGGTCCCGCAGATCCGCACCGGCTCGATCAGGTGCGCCTTGGCGTCCTCGACGTTCTCGATCACGAACGGCAGGCCCGAGTCGATCAGGAGATCCCGCGTGGGGCCGATCAGGTTCGGGTAGTCGTAGTCGCGTCCGAGCGCCTTGTTCACGGCACCGAGGTTGAGGAACGACTGGCACGGCGGGGATGCGTGCGCGGCGGCGAAGTCCGCCAGGCCGAGCCACTCGCTCGTCCCGTCAGGGTGGATGAACTCTAGGACACCGCCACGGTTGAGGGTGGTGAGCGCTTCGAGCGCGTCCATCTGGCAAAGCGGGAACGGGTAGCGGGGCTGCTGGTCCAGGTCCACACCGTAAGGCGTGAGGCCGGCGGCCTTGTACCCGGCGGATGCGCCGCCCTGGCAGCAGTAGAAGTCGATGATCCTGGGCATCTCAATGCACCATCCAGAAGGACCGTCGGCCGGTCATGCCGTCGTCCGGTCGGTGTGCACAGACACCAGGCCCCACGTGTCTACTGGCTTCCGGTTGGCGAGCCGGTCCGCGGCTCGGATCGCAGCCCACCAGGTCGAGAAGACAAAAACTCGGGTGAATACCTTCGGCCCCGTGTGGTCAATTACCTTCCAGTTGCGTCGGGCGCTCGTGTTGGCGTGCCCGTTGCGGGTCCGCTCCACGCGCAGCGCACTTCTCATGTCGGTCATGCCGCGTCCTCCTGCGAGAGTTGCTCGACGGGCACGTAGCAGTCGCCCTTGTGCTTGCAGCGCGTCCAACCGGGGTGGTGGGAGTGCCACCCGCACTTCGCGTCGTGGACGCTGGTCTCGTTGAGCGGGAGCTCGGCACCGCAGCCGACGCATCGGACTCTCATCGCGACACCGCCGGCCATGGGGTCTCGACCTCGATGTAGATCGCGAGGTGGTTGCGGTGGAAGAAGTACGGTGACCCGGACGCTTCTTCCTCGGTGGCGAGGAGGCGGAGGCGCTCGTATTCGGGGTTGCCTGCGAGGCGCGTTCGGGTGTCGGCGTAGCTTGCTTCCACCGCGGCGATCACCTCCGCCTTATGAAGGGGTGTCCCCTTATCGGGGGGAGTCCTGTCAGTCACCATGCGTCCTTCGGGTTGGGTCAGCATCCGGGGGGAATGCTTTTGGGTCCAGGGGGTGCGTGCCGTTTTGGTCTTAGCCCGGGCGTCATCGGCCGGGCTTACGGTCTCCTTCTGTGCGGGTACATTTCCGTCTTCTCCTCCGGCCAGGATTCGTGGGTGGGTGGGTGCTACATGGATGAGAATACACACCCCGTCTGCTGCGCGCAACAGACAGACAAGAATGATTTGTCCTGCGTGTGCGCAACCGGGGGAGCGAGGGGTTGACTCCAACGTCATCCAGTACTTACCCAGTACTTTCGGACCAACAAGCGCCAGCACTCACCAACGGATCGAGCCGTTAACAGGGGTCGGAATCGCCCGCGCGAGGCTGACGACGGGAGCGTCTAATACCCGCCGTTACCCCTCATTAACGGGGCTCCCTAACAGTGGGTTCTGGGTTCAAGTCCCAGGGGGTGCACGAAGCCCCGCAAACTCTCGCCAGTTTGCGGGGCTTCTTTCGTCACAGGGCGCACGCTCCTGTTCGCGGCGGCCGAGCCGGGGGTTATGAGGCCGGCGGACGCGTGGCGTCCATGACGAGATCGAGCAAGTGGCTCGAGCGTGCCTCCCACGTGGCATCGGTCTCTATACGCCACAGGAACCCGACCAGCAGGATCATCTCCTCGGCTTGGATATCCGGTCGCACGGTGCCCTCCGCCTTCCCGGCGTCCAGGAGCAGAGCGATGGCGTCCACGATCGAGCTGTACCCCTCCTCGGACAGCGTCTCCCGCATGGCGGAGTAAAGCGCGTCGGCAAGGCCGTGCTTGACCTTGCCGTAGGCCGCGAGCTGGTCGAGCCACTCGCGGAGTGCTTGGCGAGCTGGCCGTGAGGACGCCAGCTTCGGCGCGGCCTCCACCAGCGCACGTACGTCGTTCCGGTGGACTGCCATGATGAGCGCTTCGCGCGTGGAGAAGTGCCGGTAAAGGGTGCCCTGCCCGACCCCGGCCGCCTTCGCGACGGACTGCATCGTGGCATCTCCGGAGAGTGCGAGCACCGCGCGGGCGGCGTCGAGAATCTTCTGGCGATTCGCCGCAGCATCCGCACGCATGTGGGGCTGACTGCCGGCGTGATCTGTCGGCGGGGTCACACCAGCTCCTTCGAGTTCCCGGGCACAGGTCAGCCGGGGCATTGCTAAACGGGCAGCTGTCCGCTAACGTCGCAGACCGAACGGACACCTGTCCGTTTCGACAATAGTCTAAGCCACGAGCGTGGCGGACGCCAACGAAGAATCGTGGAACTCATGGATATGCACGACAAGGTCGCGGTCGTCACCGGCGGCAGTTCGGGGATCGGGCTCGCCATCGCGGAAGAACTCATCGCTGTCGGCGCCAAGGTGACCATCACCGGCCGCCATCCGGATTCTCTCGAGGCGGCGGCCGCGTCACTGGGGGATGCGTGTTCCGTCTTCACCGGCGACGTCGGCTCCCTCACCGACGTCGATGCTCTTTACGCAGACGTCAAAGCCCGGCACGGGCGCCTCGACATCGTGATCGCTAATGCCGGTGCCGGGTACCACGCCCCACTTGGTTCCATCACGGAGCAGGAGTTCGACCAGACCTTCCATACGAACGCGAAGGGCGTGGTCTTCACAGTGCAGGCGGCGCTGCCCTATCTCACGGCGGGTTCCAGCGTCGTGATCATCGGCTCGACCGGATCCATCAGCCCGCCCCGTGGCATGAGCATGTACGGGGGAGCGAAGGCCGCTGTGCGCGATTTCGTTCGGAGCTGGATCCAGGACACGAAGGGGTCTGGCATCCGTATCAACGTGCTCAGCCCTGGTGCTGTCGACACCGAGTCTCTCCGCGCCGCGATCGCCCGCGCCCAGGGCGAGCAGCGCGTCCAGTCGGAGGTCGACCGTATGGGCGCCGGCAGTCCCATCGGTCGTATCGGCCGACCGAGCGAGATCGCCAAGGCTGTCCTGTTCCTGGCATCTGAGGATTCGAGCTTCATCCACGGCGTGGAGCTGTTCGCCGACGGTGGACTGGCCCAGGTGTGAACAGCCAACAGGCTTGCGGGGAAAGGAAAGAACGCCATGAACGGGATTGACGGCAAGGTGATCGCCATCACCGGGGCCAGCAGCGGGATCGGGGAGGCAACCGCGCTTCTCCTGGCCGAACGGGGGGCCAAGATCGTCCTCGGCGCGCGTCGCGTCGAGCGGCTCGAGAAGCTCGCGGCCCAGATCATCGCGGCGGGTGGGGAGGCTGTGTACGCCGCGGTCGACGTCAGCAGTCGTCACGATGTCGAGATGTTGGTGGAGCTGGCCACGGCGACCTTCGGGCGACTCGATGTGCTTATCAACAACGCCGGCGTCATGCCCCTCTCCGCGCTGGATGAACTCCGGGTGGAGGACTGGGTGTCCATGGTCGACATCAACATCAAGGGGGTGCTGTTCGGCATCGCAGCTGCCCTTCCCGTATTCCGGTCTCAGAAATCCGGCCACATCATCAACACGGGATCCACCGCGAGCCTGAGGGTCGTGCCGACGATGGCCGTCTACGCCGGTACGAAATCCGCCATTCGCGCGATCACCGAGGGACTGCGACAGGAAGCGGGAGAGCATCTGCGTGTGACGCTCATCACCCCCGGGATGACGTCCACTGAGGCAGCCAACGCGGTGACCAATCCTGAGATCCGCGCAAACCTCCAGGGCACGATCGACAGCATGGCGATGCCCCCCTCGGCGATCGCGCGTGCGATCGCATTCGCGATCGAACAACCTGACGGGATCGACGTCGGCGAAATCGTCGTCCGCCCGACGGCGCAAGCGTGAGATCAATGACGGCGCTGGCGGGGCGAGTGCCGCTGCCGGTGTAGCGAGGGGCTCGCCTGCGAGAGGTCCGCGGGTCACTGCCCGGGTGCCGCCTCGCTCGCGGCGAGCCACGCCAGCATGACGGCCTTGGAGTTGCCGTCATCCACGCTGTCGCCGGGGAGAGCCGCCAGGGCCTCGCTCGCGGCGGCACGCGGGGCCGCACCGCCCAGCGCCGAATACATCAGCACGTACTCGCCCAGCGGGCCGCTGAAGGCCTGTGGGCCGGCGTCGGAGACGTTCACGGCGACGCGGTCGGGTTCCTGCCCCAGATAATCCAGCGTGACGGGGGTCAGCGGCAGTACCTGGATGCCGAGGATCGCCGACGGTTCCGGACTGAACCACGTGGCATAGTCGCGCTTGCCGCCCCACGTCAGCGACACGACGGGGTGGGTGAACCCGTCGGGGAGGGTGGCGGGGTCGGGCTCGAGCCAGAGGGCACGCGCGGCGGCCACTTCCGCCGACAGCAGCCATGCGGCGGTCTGCGCCAGCTCATCGTCGTCGCGGGTCTCGGCCCACAGCGCCAGGCCGTTCCACGCCGCGACCGCTTCGGAGCTGGACTCCTGGTTGTTGCCGTCGGCGAAGGGAGCCAGCCCGGACGCCCACGAGTGCCCGCGATACGGGTCGAACACGCGCAGGCGCGGGAGCGACTCCGCCGATGCACCGCCGGCGATGTCGGCGGCGAGAGCGTCCATCACCGTTGTCAGCTCAGCGGCCTTGTCCGGCTGGGCTGAGACGAGGGCGGCCGAGGCGGCCAGGAAGTAGCCGTAGTGGAAGTGGTGGTCATTGCCTTCCTCCGAGCCGAAGGACGGCGTCAGCCCGACGACGGTCCGCAATTCGTCGTCGTAGACGAAGCAGCGACTGTCACGTTCGCGGCAGCCATCCGCCTCCGCCCACGGTGCGAGCTCCGTCCACAACCGGTCTGCGACGCGTTCGGACAGCGCCGTGTCGCCGAGGTCGCGCGCGAGGGTGAGGAGCGCGCCGAGCCGGGCGAGGGCCTTGCCGCCGTAGTAGGTGTCCGCAGGGAGAGCGGGCGTCGCATCCAGGTCCGCGGCGACCTGCGCCAGGATGGCGGCGCGGGTGTCACCATCGATCGCCTCGAGATCGAACGAGGCGCGCGGCGAGATCTCGGGCACCGTCCACGTCAACTCCGTGCCGCGGCACGCGTCCGCCTCGCCATAGGCGGTGCGGAACGTGCCCAGCTCGCAGTCCGAACCCGCGCCGGCGTGGCTGGGGAAAGGCACGAGCACGGTGCTGTCCGTCCCGGCATAGGTCAGGGTGGTCGACGAACCCGAGGCGCTCGTGCCGGGCTCCACGCGCACCGCCTCGATCGGCGCGTCCAGGGCGTCGGCCCACTCGGTCACGTCGGCGCCTTCGGGCATGGCGAACCATTGCGCATGACCTCCCTCCGGGACGGTCAGCGTCTGCCCGTCCCAGCTGGCCCCGGCTGCCACGACCCCGAAGCTCGTTCCGTCTGTCGCGGCCGTCCACACCCCATCGCCGGCCGCGCGCAGCGGCGCGGCCGGAACCAGCGCGCTCTCGCGCGCAGCGGTGAAGCCCACGACGGGCGATCCCTCGGCGATGGTGACGTCGCCGACCGGAGCGTCGCCGTCCGACCAGCGCAGGGTGACGGACACGGGATCGGCCCGCACCGCCGCGAAGCGGTCGGCGTCCAGCCCGATGCGCAGCCCTCCGCCGAAGGAGGCGGCGATGGTCTTCTCCGTTGCGCTCACCTCCGGCAGGTCGACGGTGAACGCGTCGTCGTCGGCGGCGAAGGCGATGGGGAACGGGTAGACCGGCTGCGGTTCGGCGCCGAAGATCAGCCCGGAATACCATCGGTTGGTCGGCGGGATGAGATCCTCTGCCAGGCGGGCTTCGCCGATATCGGCCATCCGCTCCACGGGCAGCGCGGCGATCGACGCGGACGGCTGTGCGGCGTCTTCCCCGGCGGGGGCAGCCTCATCCGCGGGCGTCGCGGCGGTGCATCCGGTGACGGCGAGCGCCGCGACGAGCGCCAGCGCCGGCAACAGCCGGCGGGCGGTCATAGGCCGACCTTCCGGAGAAGATCGCGCACCGCGTCGCCGACCCCGGCCAAAGGCCCGTCTTCGCGCAGCTGCAGCGTCGCCTGCATGGGGGTTCCGGCCTGGAACATGCCTGTGGCGCTCTTGTCCGAGAGCTCCTCGCTGTCGATCCGCAGGGTCGACAGCGCCTCCCCGTCGACGGTCGTCACTTCGATGCCGACGACGGAACCCTGCAGTACCGCTTGGTTGGGAAGCAAGAGCTCGACGTCGCTTCCCTCGGAGATCCGGGCGTAGTCCCGTGCGGAAAGCTGGAACTCCGCTTCCACGAACAGCGAGGAATTCTCGTCGACGGTCGCGAGCATGCTTCCGGCCTGGGCGAAGCCGCCCTGCGGGACGGCGATCTCCCGTACGGTGCCGTCCACCGTCGCCGCGATGGTGGATGTGCCGTCCGCCGAGACACCGACCGCCACAGCGGGGTCCGCGATCTGGCCCGAGGCGATGTCGCGCTGCAGGTGCAGGCTCCGCACGTCGAAGAGCGGCTCGCCCACCGAGACCTCGTCGCCGACCTCGACGTATTGCCGGGTCACGATGCCGCCGTAATCCGTGCCGACCGGGAAGCTCTCCGCAGCGATCGTGGCGCTCGTGGAGAGGACGCGCTGCTGCCGCTGATTGAAAACGACCGTGAAGGCGGCCACGAGGACGAGCACGCACAGGATGCCTCCGGCCATTCTCAGCCGGTTCCCCCACGTCATCGGGCACCTCCCGCGGACACGAGGGTCGGTTCATCGGCGGTGGGCTCCGCCGCGACGGGGGCGAGCGCGAGCGGTCGTGCGACGATCGTCAGCGGGGCCGTCACGACCGGCGCCGCGGGGAGCCCGAGGCGTTCCTGCGGATGTGCGAGGGCGTGCGCTTCACGGAGCGCCGTCACCAGGAACGCCCCGAGGATCAGGGTGTTGGTGGCGTTCCAGGCCGTGGCGAGAGTGAGCGCCCCGTTCTCGACGTCGCGCCAACAGGCCACGATTGTCGTCAGCGCGAGGAAGACGAAGAACAGGGTCTGCGGGATGACGAAGTTGAAGGGCGAGCGGCGCGACGCCGATCCGGTGACGTGCCATCCGATGTCCCGCCCCAGAAGGACGTTCCACAGCGCCTTGACGTAGATCGGGAACGAGACCGTCGCCAGGGTCAGCGTCTCCCAGCGGAACGACCCCACGGCGAACCACGCGAGCAGGATCTGCATGGCGTAGAAACCGCCGTAGTACAGCGCCCACGTGAAAACGGTGGTCTCCAGCGTCATCGGCCGCAGGTCGAAGTAGATCTCCAGCGGCGGAACGAGCAGGAGCAGGAGCGGGCAGATGCCGGTGAGGTAGAAGGTGGCCGTCACCAGATACTGGATGCGCTGATCCATCGTCAGGCGACGCCGCAGGCCCAGCGGGTTGTGGCGCAGGAGGATCTCGAAGCCCCCCGTCGCCCAGCGCAATTGCTGCTTGCTGTACGCCTCGATGGTCTCGGGCGCCTCCCCGACCGCGAGAGCGTCGGCGAGGAAGACCGAACGCCAGCCTCGCTCGTGCAGGAGGAGTGACGTCCACACGTCTTCGGATTTCGAGTCGGTGTACATCCCGCCGACCTCGTCGATCGCCGACCGGCGGAATACCACGTTGGTCCCCACGCAGATCGCCGCGTTGAACCGGTTGCGCCCGGGCTGGACGAACCGGTAGAACACGGTCTGCATGTACGCGGCTCCGCGCGCGACGACCGTGTGCAGGTTTCCGTATACCTGCGGGGTCTGGACGAACGCGACGTCGTCGTGCACGAACAGCGGCATGGTCTGCAGCAGGAACGTCGGCACCGGAACGAAGTCGGCGTCGAAGATGGCGAAGAAGTCGCCTTTGGCCAGCGTCAGGCCGTGGTTGATGTTGCCGGCTTTGGCGCCGTGGGAGCTGAGCCGGCGTACGTAACGGGCACCGGCGGCTCCGGCCAGAGCCCGCACGTCGTCGGAGCGGCCGTCGTCGAGGACCCACGTGCGATGGGCGCCCTGCATCCCCACGGCGGCCGTGACCGTGCGCCGGACGGTGTCGAGGTCTTCGCCGTACACCGTCACGAGCACATCGATCATGACCGGCCTCCCACGGAGGTGGACCCGGTCGTCGCCGCGGGCCAGACGCGGCAGGAGGCGCGCGGCGGCCTCGTGCGCCGCGTAATCCCGGGGGTTGCGGCCGCTGGAGAGGATCGTCCACATCGACAGCAGCGCCTGTAGGACGAGAACGGACTCGGCGACGATGATCATGACATACGGCAGCAGATCGCCGCGGCTGCCCGGGGCGAGCAGGAACCCCGTATACGCCAGCACCCCGATGGTCGCGATCACGACGAGCAGGATCATGACGGGCGTCGGCTCCCCGCCCTTCTCCGGATGCTCCGGCGAGTGGCCGTGGCGGCGCTGGTGCGTGGATGAAATGCGTGCCATTGGGTTCCCTTCCCCATGGACGGCGGTGCCCCCATCCGCAGCGCCGTCGGCACGCATGGATCCCTACCCCAGGTTTCGTGCCCCCAGAGCCCGAAACGTTGGCTCCATGCTCCGCTCCTCCGGCGTCAACGGTGTTCCCCACGTGTGAACGCTGCGTGACGATCGCCTGTACGCGTCCTCAGCGGTCATGCCCAGGGGTGCACCAAGCCCCGCACCCTCTCGCGAGTGTGCGGGGCTTGTTTCGTCTCGTCGGGCGGCGCGGTGCGTCAGCTCCGGTCGACGACCACGTGCTCGTTCGGAACGACGTGGGTCATGGTGAGGCCGGACACATCGCGCGGGCCGTTATGGCCGAGGTTCTGCAGGCGCTGCATCTCTTCCTCGTTCAGCGTCTGGGATTGCAGCGGCGGAAGGTCCTTCACATCGTCCACGGTGATGCCCAGTCCCTCGCCGACGCGAAGGCCCAGCTCATCGTCGACCATGAGGAAGTGCCACACCATCCGCTGCTGGACCTGGGGCGTCGCCTCTCCGATGAGCGTCACGAAGTTCAGAACGAGGTCGTCCTTCTCCCACTGCTCCATGAGCTGGTAGCGCTGACCGGCCTGCATGTAGTCGTTCGTGCGAGGAATGCGGGCCCGTGTGAGGCGTCCGCTGATCACAGGACCCTGCTCGTCCTTGGTCGCGTACTGGGCTTCGCGCAGCCCGCCCATGGTTGATGGCTCGTAGTTGACGTGCGGGTTCTGGCCTTCGCCGAGGTCGACGCCGTACGACATCTGCCCGCCGCGCTGGTTGGTGGCCACCCGCGCGTTCTTCGGGCTGTTCACCGGCAGTTGCAGGTAGTTCGGACCCACGCGATACCGCTGGGTGTCGGAGTAGGAGAACGTACGACCCACCAGCATCTTGTCGTCCGAGAAATCGAGCCCATCCACGAGCACACCGGTGCCGAACGCGATCTGCTCGTTCTGATTGTGATGGTCGGAGACGTTGCTGGTGAGAGTCATCGTGCCGACCAGCTTCGGCTCGAACTCGTTCTCCGGCCACACTTTGGTGTCGTCCAGCGGGTCGTAGTCGAGCTCCGGGTGGTCGTCGTCGCTCATCAGCTGAACGAAAAGGTCCCACTGCGGGTAGTCGCCCGACTCGATCGCTTCGTAAAGGTCCTTGGACGCGTGGCCCAGATCGCCGGCTTGGATGTTCGCGGCGTCGGCCTCGGTGAGGCTCTTCACGCCGGCGCGGGGGAGCCAGTGGTACTTGACCAGGTGCGTCTCGCCCTGGGCGTTGACCCACTTGTAGGTGTTCACGCCGAAGCCCTGCATCGTCCGGTAAGTGGCCGGGATGCCGCGGGGACTGAAGAGGTTCACCAGCATGTGCATCGACTCCGGAGTCTGCGACATGAAGTCGAAGATCCGCGCCGGTTCCTGGCGGAAGGTGATCGGGTCGGGCTTGAGCGAATGGATGACGTCGGGGAACTTGATGGCGTCGCGGATGAAGAACACCGCGAGGTTGTTGCCCACGAGGTCCCAGTTGCCGTCCTCTGTGTACATCTTCACGGCGAACCCACGCGGGTCGCGCGCGGCCTCGGAGGAGTCCCGACCGCCGATGACGGTCGAGAGGCGGATCGCGAGGTCGGTCTTCTTCCCCGCCGTGCTGAAGACCTTGGCGCGGGTGTACTTCTCGATGGGCTCGTCGCCCCACTTGCCGGTGGCCTCGAAATGTCCGAACGCGACCGCGCCGCGCGCGTGGACGACGCGCTCCGGGATGCGCTCCCGGTCGAAGTGACTGATCTTCTCCAGGAACTGGTAGTTCTCCAGCGTGGCCGGGCCGCGGTCCCCGACGGTGCGGGAGTTCTGGTTGTCGTAGACGGGGTGACCCTGTCGGTTGGTCAGGATCGGGCGGTCCTCTTCGCTGGGTGCGGGCGGTTCGTTCGCGACATCGCTCATGGCGGGTCCTCTCGTTGGTTCCCTTCCAGCCTCCGCTGTCGCGGACAGGGTTCCACCCCCCTCGCAGACGATCTCACCCCGAGCTATAGTGCGGAGCCGCGCGGCCGCTGCGCGCAATCGTATGTACGGCGGGCGGGGGAGCATGGTGTACCGCTGCGTGGCCTGGTTATATCCAGAGGCGCACACAACCGGTGCGCCGTTTCCAGGAGGACCTCAGTGACTTACGCCCAAACCGACCCGACCGCCAACGTCATGAGGTTGCTGACGGGACTGGCCGACCCCCTGCTCCGTCCCGTGGAGGGCCTGCCCGAGGGTGCCCACGTGGTGCAGCTGGCCTCCGGCACCGGCGGGCTGAGCCTGACGCTGGCTCGTCGACGCCCGGATCTGCGGATCACGGCTATCGACATCGATCCGGCCGTGCTGACCGCCGGACGTGCCGAGTCGGACAGAGAGGGGCTCGGCGTCGACTTCCGACTCATGTCCATGGGCGCCCTGGAGTTCGAGGACGCCAGCGTCGACGCGGTCATCTCCCGGATGGGTCTGTTCCTGCCGGGAACGGCCCCGTTCGCTGTGGCGGCGGGGGAGGCCGCGCGGATTCTGCGCGCCGGGGGGCCGTTGAGCATCGCCACGTGGAGCGCCCTGGACGACAGCCCCTACACCCGGATCGGCATCTCCGTGCTGCGCCGGATCCTTCCGGAAGGATCGGTTCCCGACATGGACGCGCTGTTCCGCGAGGTGGGCGCACCTGGTGTCTTCGAAGGGTTCCTTTCCGAAGCGGGCTTCCGCGACGTCGAAGCCTCCTGGGTGCACTGGGACACGACGTATCCCGACTTCGGGGCGTGGTGGGAGTTCGACACCGGCTTCGGGCCACTCGCCGCGTTCTTCGGTGCCCTCGACGAGGAGCAGCGTCTCGCGGCGCGCCGCGCCATGCTCAGTGAGATGGAAGAGCACCGGACCGCGTCGGGCGGCTACGCCCTGCCGTCCACCGCACGATTCATCAGCGCTCGGCGGTGACGAGGCTCAGCCGCCGATCGACCGGAAGCGGCCGGGTGGGATGCCGTACTCGCGCCGGAAAGCGTGGCTGAGCGCGAACTCGGTGGAATAGCCGGCCTGGCGGGCGATCGCGGCCAGCGGGGCGTCGGTTTCGCGGAGCAGACGGGCGGCGTAGGACAGACGCCACGCGGTGAGATATCGCCTGGGTGGCTGGCCGACGGCGGCCGTGAAACGTTCGAGGAAGGTGGTCTTCGACACGCGGGCGATCGCGCTGAGCTCTGGAACCGTCCAGGCGTGGTCGGGGGCCGCATGAATGCGCCGGAGCACCTCCACGATCGTCGGGTCGGAGACATCCGCGGCCTCGGCGCTGCGGTTGTCCGCCAGCCATTGGCGCAACAGGTGCGTCAAGACCAGGTCGAGCAGTGCCGGGCGGGTGACCCGCGCCCCGGGACCGGTATCGGCAAGGGTCGCCCGCACCAGCGTCAACAGCGGGCTCAGCTCCGGATAACGGTCATGGTCGGGGGAGATCGCGATCACCTCGGGGAGAGAACGCAAGAGGTGCGGCACCGGGCCCTCGTGGAGCCGGTACGCGCCGCACAGGAACGCCGCGTCGGCCTTGGCCGGACCCGGGAAATCCTGCTTGGCGTCCGCGGGCGTCAGCTCGTGCAGCGGGCGTGGCGCGTGGCTCAGGCCATGCTCGGCCCCTGCAGGGGTGAAGACGACGTCACCGGGACGCAGGCGCCGCGGCGCCGCGCCGGAGACGGCCAACCACGCATCGCCCTCCAGGACGAGGTGGAAACCGGTTCCGGGAAAGGCGGGGTACCGCCAACCCCACGCTCCCGACTCCCGCACGGAGCATGCCTCCGCTCGCCCGATCCGAACGCCGCGGAGCGCCTCGCTGACGATGTCCACCTGCCAACGCTAACCGCCGAGCGTGAGCCACGGGCCGTCGCGTGGACGGGGCCGTGGCGTGGATGGGTGCGGGGTCAGCGCTTGCGGAGCCGCTTCTGCAGCAACTTCTGCTCCTTGCCCGAGATCGGGGAGTCGGAGGGGACGATGCCGCCTCGCCCCGCCCGGCGGGTGTCCACGACGGAACCGATGGCCAGAGCGAGCGAAATACCCCAGCTCAGCAGCGCCAGAGCGGTGCGCCATGTGAAGGGCTCGTTGCTGCGGAGGCTCCGCAGCAACGTCAGACCGCCGGTGATCGCCGTCACGAGTCCACTGCCGAAGAGGTACTTGCGCATGCGTCAACGCTAGCGGTGCGCACAGGGTAGCGCGGGAAGGGTTGACACGGGTCGCCCCCGGGCGCCCAGAAGGAGCGCTGTTAGCCTGGGGGGAACCGCACCGAGGAGCCCCGTGTGACCCAGGCAGAGTTCGTCGTCGTCGCCAACCGACTTCCCGTCGACCGCATCGCGGACGCGGAGGTGGACGATGACACCGCATGGCGTCGCTCACCCGGCGGTCTGGTCACCGCGTTGGAACCGGTCATGCGCAAGGCCGCGGGAGCGTGGGTCGGCTGGGCCGGACAGCCCGACCTCGACTTGGATGCGTTCGACTTCGACGGCGTTCACCTCGTGCCGGTGACTCTCTCGGCCGACGATGTCGAGAACTACTACGAGGGTTTTTCGAACGACACCATCTGGCCGCTGTACCACGACGTCATCTCGCCGCCCCGCTTCAAACGGCAGTGGTGGGAGGCGTACGTCAAGGTCAACCAGCGCTTCGCCGATGCGGCTGTCGCCGTCGCGGCGGAGAACGCGATCGTGTGGGTACAGGACTATCAGCTGCAGTTGGTCCCGCGGATGCTGCGCGATGCCCGACCGGATCTCACCATCGGGTACTTCCACCACATCCCGTTTCCCGCGTACGGTCTGTACTCCCAGCTGCCCTGGCGGCGCCAGGTCCTCGAGGGTCTCCTCGGGGCCGACGTGATCGGGTTCCAGCGCGTGGCTGACGCCGGAAACTTCGCTCGCGCGGTGCGGCGGCAGCTGCGCTATGAGACGAAGGCATCCGGGATCTCGGTACCCGACAGCACGGGCGGAACCCGCACGGCGCTGGCCAAGGCGTTTCCGATCTCCATCGACGCCGACTCCTACATCGAACTCGCGCATCGCCCCGACATCCGGGCGCGCGCGGCGGAGATCCGCGAAAGTCTGGGCAACCCGAAGAAGATCCTTCTCGGGGTCGACCGCTTGGACTACACCAAGGGCATCCGCCACCGCCTGAAAGCGTTCGGCGAGCTGCTCGACGACGGCCAGCTGAGCGTGGATGACGTCACGCTCGTGCAGGTGGCGAGCCCGAGTCGCGAGCGGGTGGAGGCGTACGTCCAGTTGCGTGACGAGATCGAGCTCACGGTGGGCCGGATCAACGGCGACTACGACACGATGGGCCATACGGCGATCCGCTACCTTCATCAGGCATATCCCCGCGAGGAGATGGTGGCGCTCTTCCTCGCCGCCGACGTGATGCTGGTCACCGCCCTCCGCGACGGGATGAACCTCGTCGCCAAGGAGTACGTGGCCAGCCGGGTGGACAACCGCGGAGTCCTGCTCCTCAGCGAGTTCGCCGGCGCCGCCGACGAACTCGGAAGCGCCATCCTCATCAATCCGCACGACATCGACGGACTGAAGGAGTCGATCATGCGCGCGATAAAGATGCCCGGGGCGGAACAAGGGCGGCGGATGCGGGCGCTCCGCCGCCGCGTGCGCGAGCACGATGTCGAGGACTGGTCGCAGGACTTCCTCGACGCCCTCTCCGCGTTCCACGACCGTCCCTCGGCGGTCACGTCGTGACCACCACGGTGGCCGAGGACGTCCTGGCACCCCTGGCCGACACCCCACGCCTGCTGCTCGCCCTCGACTTCGACGGCACGCTGTCGCCGCTGCAGAACGAACCGATGGACGCGCGGATGCTTCCCGCCGCCGCGCAGGCGGTCGAGAAGCTCGCCGCCCTGCCCGACACCGTCGTGGCGCTGGTGTCGGGTCGGAGCCTCAGCGATCTCCGCATCATCGCCGAGCACGATGACACTTCCCCGCTGTGGCTCGCAGGCTCCCACGGCGCCGAATACTGGGAGCCGGGCATCGGCGCGGTCGAACCCGACGAAGCGCCGGCGGACTTCGCTCTGCGCAATCGTGTGCGCCTGGCCGCCGAGGAAGCCACGCGGGCCATGGAGGGCGTGCGGATCGAGCCGAAGACGTTCGGCATCGCGGTGCATACCCGCGTCGCAGACGCGGCCACCGCGGCGCGGGCGAACGCCGTCGTCGACGAGCTCATGCACGCCCAAGCGCCGACGTGGCGCCGGCGCACCGGGCACAACATCGTCGAGTACGCCTTCCGCCATGAGGGCAAGGACACCGCCGTGCAAAACCTCCGGGAGCGGACGAACGCCACGGCCGTGCTGTTCGCGGGCGATGACGTGACCGACGAGGATGCGCTGCGCTCACTCGGCGCCGGCGATCTCGGGGTTCGAGTCGGGGCGGGGGACACCGCCGCGACCGTGACGGTGGCCGACATCCCGGCGTTCGCCGATCTTCTCGGGCTGCTCGCGGAGATGCGAGCCGCGCGGCGGCAATAGACTTCGAGAATGCCTGACAGCACCATCGACATCAAGCCGCGCAGCCGCGTCGTGACCCATGGCATCGAAGCCACGACCTCCCGCGGGATGCTCCGCGGCGTGGGTATGGGCGACGAGGACTGGGACAAGCCCCAGATCGGCATCGCGTCCAGCTGGAACGAGATCACCCCCTGCAACCTGAGCCTCGACCGGCTCGCGCAGGGCGCCAAGGAAGGCGTGCACTCCGGCGGGGGATACCCGCTGCAGTTCGGCACGATCTCCGTCTCGGACGGGATCTCGATGGGGCACGAGGGGATGCACTTCTCGCTCGTGTCCCGGGAGGTCATCGCCGACTCCGTCGAGACCGTCATGATGGCCGAGCGCCTCGACGGATCCGTGCTGCTCGCAGGGTGCGACAAGTCCATTCCCGGGATGCTGATGGCAAGCGCCCGCCTCGACCTGTCGAGCGTGTTCCTGTACGCGGGCTCGATTGCCCCCGGCTGGGTGAAGCTCTCGGACGGCACCGAGAAGGAGATCACGATCATCGATTCCTTCGAGGGCGTCGGTGCGTGCCTCGCGGGGCGGATGAGCGAGGCCGATCTCAAGCGCATCGAGTGCTCCTTCGCGCCCGGCGAGGGCGCCTGCGGTGGCATGTACACCGCCAACACCATGGCTTCCGTCGCCGAGGCGCTGGGGCTCAGCCTCCCCGGTTCCGCCGCGCCGCCCTCGGCCGACCGTCGTCGCGACTACTTCGCCCACCGGTCGGGTGAGGCCGTCGTCAACCTCCTCCGCCTGGGAATCACGACCCGCGACATCCTCACGAAGGAGGCGTTCGAGAACGCGATCGCCTTGGCGATGGCGCTCGGCGGCTCCACCAACGTCGTCCTCCATCTCCTCGCCATCGCGAGCGAGGCGGAGGTCGAGCTGAACCTGCACGACTTCAACCGCATCGGCGACAAGGTGCCGCACGTGGCCGACATGAAGCCGTTCGGCCAGTACGTCATGAACGATGTCGATCGGCACGGCGGCATCCCGGTGATCATGAAGGCGATGCTGGACGAAGGCCTCCTTCACGGCGACGCCCTGACCGTCACCGGCAAGACGCTGGCCGAGAACCTCCGCGACCTCGACCCCGACCCGGTCGACGGCACGGTCATCCACACCTTCGACAACCCCATCCACGCAACCGGCGGCATCACCGTCCTGCACGGGTCCTTCGCCCCCGAGGGAGCGGTCGTGAAGACCGCGGGCTTCGACGCCGCAGTGTTCGAAGGACCCGCGCGCGTGTTCGAGCGCGAGCGCGCAGCGATGGACGCCCTCGAAGCGGGAGAGATCGCCGCGGGGGACGTCGTGGTCATCCGGTACGAGGGCCCCAAGGGCGGGCCGGGCATGCGCGAGATGCTCGCCATCACCGCTGCCATCAAGGGCGCAGGCCTCGGAAAAGATGTACTACTGTTGACGGACGGACGATTCTCGGGCGGCACAACCGGCCTGTGCATCGGCCACATAGCACCCGAAGCGGTGGACGCTGGTCCCATCGCCTTCGTGCGCGATGGTGATCTGATACGGGTCGATATCGCGGCTCGCACTCTCGACCTACTCGTCGACGAGGCCGAGCTCAGTTCCCGCCGCTCTGGCTGGGAGCCGCTTCCCCCGCGCTATACCCGTGGCGTCCTGGCCAAGTACTCCAAGCTCGTGCACTCCGCCGCGGAGGGCGCGGTCACGGGGTAACCCGGCCCACCCGTCATCCCTTCTCTGTTCTGAGGATTTCACCATGCCCGCCGAATCCGCCCCGGCCGTTCCCCGGCCACCCGCTCGCGCCGCGGCCGCTCCCGTGCTCACCGGCGCGCAGGCGGTCGTCCGCTCGCTCGAACTGCTCGGCGTCACCGACGTGTTCGGTCTGCCCGGCGGCGCGATCCTGCCCGTCTACGACCCGCTCATGGACACCTCCGAGATCCGCCACATCCTCGTGCGCCATGAGCAGGGCGCCGGCCACGCCGCCGAAGGGTATGCATCGGCGTCCGGACGCACCGGCGTGGCGATCGCCACATCCGGGCCCGGCGCGACGAACCTCGTGACGGCGATCGCCGACGCGTACATGGACTCCGTGCCGATCGTCTGCATCACCGGGCAGGTCTTCTCGACCCTCATGGGCACGGACGCCTTCCAGGAGGCCGACATCGTGGGGATCACGATGCCGATCACGAAGCACTCGATCCTGGTGAAGCGCCCCGAGGAGATTCCCGGCGCCATGGCCGCCGCGTTCGAGATCGCCGGTACCGGCCGCCCCGGTCCGGTGCTGGTGGACATCACCAAAGACGCCCAGCAGGCCGAGGCGCCGTTCGTGTGGCCGCCGAAGATCGACCTGCCCGGTTACCGACCGGTGACGAAGGCCCACGGCAAGCAGATTCAGGCGGCGGCGCAGCTGCTGGCCGGGGCGAAGAAGCCGGTGCTCTACGTCGGCGGCGGCGTCATCCGTTCCCGCGCCTCGAAGGAGCTGCTGGCGTTCGCGGAGACCACGGGCACCCCCGTCGTGACGACTCTGATGGCGCGAGGGGCGTTCCCCGACTCGCATGCCCAGCACTTGGGCATGCCCGGCATGCACGGCACCGTTCCCGCGGTGCTCGCCCTCCAGGAGTCCGACCTGCTCATCTCGCTCGGCGCGCGGTTCGATGACCGGGTGACCGGCAAGGCCGCACTGTTCGCCCCGCATGCGCAGGTCGTGCACGTCGACATCGACCCCGCCGAGATCTCCAAGATCCGGACGGCCGATGTCCCGATCGTCGGCGACCTGCGCGAGGTGCTGGTCGACCTGGATGCCGCCTACCGCGAGGCTCTCGGCACCGCGACGCCCGACACCGAGGAGTGGTGGGCCTACCTCGACGGTCTGCGGGCGGAATTCCCGCTCGGCTACACGCAGCCCACCGACGGACTGATGTCGCCGCAATACGTGATCCAGCGCATCGGAGAGCTCACCGGTCCTGAAGCCGTGTACGCCGCGGGCGTGGGGCAGCACCAGATGTGGTCGGCGCAGTTCATCAAGTACGAGCGGCCCAACTCGTGGCTGAACTCCGGCGGTGCCGGCACGATGGGCTACGCGGTTCCGGCGGCGATGGGGGCCAAGGTCGCCGAGCCGGACCGGGTGGTGTGGGCGATCGACGGTGACGGATGCTTCCAGATGACCAACCAGGAGCTCGCCACCTGCGTCATCAACAACATCCCCATCAAGGTCGCGATCATCAACAACTCGTCCCTGGGCATGGTCCGCCAGTGGCAGACGCTGTTCTACGACGGCCGGTATTCGCACACCGACCTCAACACCGGCCACAACAGCATCCGCATCCCCGACTTCGTCAAGCTCGCCGAGGCGTACGGCTGCCTCGCGCTGCGCGTGGAGAAGGAGGAGGACGTGGACGCCGCCATCCGCACGGCCCTCGAGACCAATGACCGCCCCGTCGTGATCGACTTCGTCGTGAGCGCTGACGCCATGGTGTGGCCGATGGTGCCGCAAGGCGTGAGCAACAACTACGTCCAGTACGCGCGCGACCACTCGCCCGCCTTCGGCCAGGAGGACTGACACGATGCCCAGTCATGTGCTGAGCCTCCTCGTGGAGGACAAACCCGGTCTGCTCACCCGCGTGGCGGGGCTGTTCGCCCGCCGGGGCTTCAACATCACCTCTCTCGCGGTGGGCGTCACCGAGGTTCCCGGGCTCTCCCGCATCACGGTGGCCGTCGACGTGGAAGATCTTCCGCTGGAGCAGGTGACGAAGCAGCTGAACAAGCTGATCAACGTCATCAAGATCGTTGAGCTCGATCCCGCGTCATCCGTGCAGCGCGAGCACATGCTCGTGAAGGTGCGGGCCGACAACGCCTCGCGCTCCCACGTCCTGGAGGTCGTGAACCTCTTCCGCGCGTCTGTGGTCGACTACGCGCCCGACGCCCTCGTGGTCGAGATCACCGGCGACCACGGCAAGGTCGAGGCTTTCCTCCGGGCGGTCGAGCCGTTCGGTATCAAGGAGATCGCCCAGTCCGGACTCGTGGCGATCGGGCGCGGCGGCAAGAGCATCACCGAGCGCGTTCTGCGCAACTGACCACCGATTCCACCCCTCATGAAGGAGAACAACCCCATGGCAGAGATCTTCTACGACGACAACGCCGACCTCTCGATCATTCAGGGCAAGAAGGTCGCCATCGTGGGCTACGGCTCGCAGGGCCACGCTCACGCGCAGAACCTTCGCGACTCCGGCGTCGAGGTCGCGATCGCGCTGAAGGACGGCTCGAAGTCGGCGGCGAAGGCGCAGGAGGACGGGTTCGAGGTCCTCTCCGTCGCCGACGCGACGACGTGGGCCGACCTCATCATGATCCTCGCGCCCGACCAGCACCAGCGCGGCATCTACAACGAGAGCATCCGCGACAACCTGACCCCCGGCAAGACCCTCGCCTTCGCGCACGGGTTCAACATCCGCTTCGGGTACATCGACGCACCCGAGGGTGTGGACGTCATCCTCGTCGCCCCGAAGGCTCCCGGTCACACCGTGCGACGTGAATTCGTCGCCGGTCGCGGCATCCCCGACATCATCGCGGTCGAGCGCGACGCGTCGGGTACCGCCTGGGACACCGCCCTGTCGTACGCGAAGGCCATCGGCGGCACGCGTGCGGGCGTCATCAAGACGACCTTCACCGAAGAGACCGAGACCGACCTGTTCGGCGAGCAGGCGGTTCTCTGCGGCGGCGTCAGCCACCTCGTGCAGGCCGGGTTCGAGACCCTCACCGAGGCCGGCTACCAGCCGGAGATCGCGTACTTCGAGGTGCTGCACGAGCTGAAGCTCATCGTCGACCTCATGTGGGAGGGCGGCATCGCCAAGCAGCGGTGGTCGATCTCCGACACCGCGGAGTACGGCGACTACGTCTCCGGCCCGCGCGTCATCTCGCCGGCGGTGAAGGAGAGCATGCAGGGCATCCTCGCCGACATCCAGTCCGGCGCCTTCGCGAAGCGCTTCATCGCCGACCAGGATGCGGGCGCGCCCGAGTTCCTCGCTCTGCGCGAGAAGGAGCAGAACCACCCGATCGAGGCCACCGGCAAGGAGCTGCGGTCGTTGTTCGCGTGGAAGCAGACCGATTCGGATTACGTGGAGGGCTCGGCCGCGCGCTGACCTTTCTTTCCTTGGATGCCCCGGACCCGTCGAGGTCCGGGGCATCCGGCGTTCGTGCCTGGGTATCGTGAGTTCATGCAGGCAGACCCGGATGTGCCCACCTCGCTCGCGTTGGATGCGTGGCTGGCCCGTCTGGCCGAACCGACCGGCGCCCCCGGCGGCGGGTCGGCCGCGGGAGTGATGATGGCGATCGCCGCCGCCCTCCTGCACATGGTGTGCGGCTACACGCCGGACGAGCCCGTCGCTGCGCGGGCGGGCGAACGCGTGCGGGTGCTGCGGGAGGAGTCTCTCGACGCCGCCCACGAGGATGGGGTCCGCTCCGTCGCCCTCGGCGCAGCGCTGGCCGCGAAGGGACCCGGCCGCGAGGGCAACCTGCACCGGGAGGCGGTCGCCGCCGCAGCATCCTCGGCTCGGCTCGCCGAACTCGGCATCGCCCTCGCGGAGCAGTTGCGTGTGATCGCCGAGGTGGGGAACCCGCACCTCGTGGCCGACACCGGTGTGGCGGGGGAGGCCCTGCGCGCGGGGCTCGGTGCCGCCCTCATCAACCTGCGCTCCAACGTCCGCTTGGCTGAGGCGCATGCCGGCGACGCGGGGGATCCGCACGACGCCGCGCCCCTCGCGGCGACAGCAGACCGTGCCGCGCGGACGCGCTCCGAGATCGACGGGCTGCTGGCGTCGCTGCCGGTCGGCTGAGCCACGGCCACGGCGACGGGACATCCCGGCATCGAACAGGGATCGACCCGGACGCCCGTCGAGCGGGGCCCTGTCGGCAGAGGGAGGCGCCGCGGATACTCTGGGGGAATGAGCACCGGACGCGACGACGACGCCCTGAACTGGAACGGCGACGACGATCCGACGCTCGACGCGCGTGCGAATTCCACCCCTCCCCGCGCGCCGAAACGGAACGGGCGCGACCTGCCGCCGGGGTACACCGCCGTGGGGCGGGGGAGCGGTCGTAGGCGCACGGATCACGCGCCGGACCCCGAGACGGAACCGACCGCGCTCAGCAACGCTGCCCTCATCGGCATCGGGGCGGTCGGGGCGGCGTTCGTCCTCTTCGCCGTGGGCTGGCTCTTCGTCAGCTTCCGGCTGCAGGCCGTGGAAGGGCTGCCGGTGCCGGCCGTCGCGCTCGTCACGATCAGCCTCGCCGCTGCGGCGGCGCCGCTGATCTGGTTCGCCGCGGCCTACCTCCTGACGCGTCGCTCGAAGACCTGGGTGCGATTCGCCTGGCTCCTGGCCGGCGTGGTGCTGCTCGTGCCGTGGCCGTTCCTCGCGACGGGAGGACTCGGATGACCGCGGACATCGCCGGTCCGCGCGCGGCGCGGCTTCCGTGGAAGACGGTCGCGATCGCCGCCGTCTTCGGACTCTTCTACGCCTACCTCGTGTGGAGCGCCGTCGACGTGCTGGTGCGACAGGCGACGGGGCCGTTGGGGTTGAACGGATGGGGGTGGTTCGTCCACATCCTGCCGATCGTCTTCCCGATGATCGCGTTCGCGGTCGCCCTGGCCCTGGGCTGGCGTCGCCGATCGTGGGAGTTCGCGCTCGTGCTGTTCGCGGGGCTCGCGCTCTCGGCCGCGTTCTGGGTCAACATCCTCGCCTACGCCGTCACATCCTTCGCCCTCTACGGCGGCTGATGCCGCGGTCCGTCACACGGTCAGAGCGCTCCCGGCGCCCGCGCTAGGCTGGCGGAGGCCTCGCCACGCCTCCCGAGGCCCGAAGGTTCGGCGGCGCGGCTCTCCTGCCCGCGCGCCCGAAGGAATTGCCTGTGACGAAGCCCGTCGTCCTCATCGCCGAAGAACTCTCACCCGCGACGATCCACGCCCTCGGTCCCGACTTCGACGTACGTTCCGTCGACGGCACCGACCGTGCCGCGCTTCTGGCGGCCCTGTCCGACGCCAACGCCATCCTCGTCCGCTCCGCGACGAAGGTGGATGCTGAGGCGATCGCCGCGGCGCCCGTTCTGAAGGTCGTCGCCCGCGCCGGGGTGGGCCTCGACAACGTCGACATCAAGGCGGCCACATCCGCCGGCGTGATGGTGGTCAACGCGCCGACGTCGAACATCGTCTCCGCGGCCGAACTCACCGTCGGTCACATCCTCAGCCTTGCCCGTCGCATCCCGGCCGCCCACGCGTCGCTCGCGGAGGGGCAGTGGAAGCGCAGCGCGTTCACCGGCACCGAGCTGTTCGAGAAGACCGTCGGCATCGTCGGGCTGGGTCGCATCGGGGCGCTCATCGCCGCGCGCCTCCAGGCGTTCGACATGCGCGTGATCGCCTATGACCCGTACGTCACGAGTGCGCGCGCGCAGCAGCTGGGCGTGCAGCTGGTGACCCTGGAGGAACTGCTCGAGCAGGCCGACTTCCTCACCATCCACATGCCTAAGACGCCCGAGACCACCGGCATGATCGGCATCGATCAGCTGCGCCGCATGAAGCGCACCGCCTACGTCGTGAACGTGGCGCGCGGCGGGTTGATCGATGAGGACGCGCTCTACAAGGCGCTCACCACGAACGAGATCGCCGGAGCGGGCCTGGACGTCTTCACGACCGAACCTCCCGCCGAAGACGGCCCCGCCCGTCGCCTGCTCGATCTCCCGAACGTCGTCGTCACGCCGCACCTGGGCGCGAGCACCGAGGAGGCCCAGGAGAAGGCCGGCGTGTCCGTCGCACGCTCGGTGCGTCTGGCCCTCGGCGGTGAGCTCGTCCCCGACGCCGTCAACGTCGCCGGCGGCGTCATCGACCCGTATGTGCGCCCCGGCATCCCGCTCGTGGAGAAGCTCGGACAGATCTTCGCCTCCCTCGCGCACAGCCCGCTCACGAGCCTCGACGTCGAGGTGCACGGAGACCTCAGCCAGTACGACGTGAGCGTCCTCAAGCTCGCCGCGCTGAAGGGCGTGTTCACCAACATCGTCAGCGAGACCGTGTCGTACGTGAACGCCCCGCTCCTGGCCGAGCAGCGCGGAGTGGATGTGCGGTTGCTGGTGGACGACGTCAGCGACGAATACCGCAACGTCATCACACTGCGCGGTGCGCTGGCCGACGGTTCGCAGCTGTCGGTATCGGGCACGCTGACCGGCACGAAGCAGATCGAGAAGCTCGTCGGGATCAACGAGTACGCGGTCGAGCTGCCGATCGAGAAGCACCATGTCGTGATGCTCTACACCGACCGGCCCGGAATCGTGGCGGTCTACGGCCAGCGCTTCGGCGAGGCAGGAATCAACATCGCCGGAATGCAGATCGCCCGTCTTGCGGCCGGCGGCCAGGCGCTGTCGGTGCTCACGGTCGATTCGCCGGTGCCGGACGACCTCCTCGAGCGAGTGCGCGCCGACATCGACGCCGACCTCTTCCGTCAGATCGAGATCACCGAGTCCTGACCGCCGTCATCCGCCGCGGTGCGGGGAGCGCCGCACCGATGCGGGCGGCTGTGTCGCCGGTGGCTTGCTGTGCCACCGGGGGGCGCTGTGTCGCCGGATCAGGTGTTGTCGCGTAGGCAGGACGATTCGGCGGGGATCCTCCTGTGTCCGCGAATACTCCTGATCTCGGGCCCGGTTCGAGGCGTCCGCGGGCGCCGCGCAAGGCCCGATGCCCCGCGGCTTCCGCGGAGCGCGCGGGTTCGCGTCGCACGGGATGCCGGCGGCGCGCTGTGTCGCCGGATCAGGTGTTGTCGCGTAGGCAGGATGATTCGGCGGGGATCGTCCTGTGTCCGCGAAAACTCCTGATCTCGCGGCGAGCCGCACCCGCGGATGCCGCGCCAGGACGGGCGGCGGCCGACGCGTCAGGCGCCGGGGCGCGTCGCGGCGCGGACGAGCGCGACGAGCGCATCGAGCTCGGCGCCCGAGGGGACGGGGCCGGGGACGGAGCCGACGGTGAGGGCGTTGTTGAAGTAGAGCCCGTCGCTCACGAGCATCACGAGCTGAAGTGCTGTCTCGTCGCGCGTATCCGGCCTGATCGCGTCTTCCCACAGGTCGCGAACGCGACGGAGGGCTGCGATCGCGGGAGCACTGCCGTTCTGGGCGAGGCGGGACACCGCGACGATGGCGTTATCCAACGGCGTGCCGGTATGCAGCGACGTACGCATGAAGGCAGCAGCGGCGCCTTCGGGCGACTCCCTGATGCGCGCGATGTCCTCGGCAGCCAGGGTCTCCAGGCGCTCCAGGAGGCCGGCTTCGAGTGCCTCCTTGGAGGCGAAGTGGTAGAGCAGGCCGCCTTTGGACACGCCGGCCGCACGGGCGGTCGCATCGATGGTGGCAGCGCGTTCACCATCCTGGGCGAGGATGCCGGCGAAGGCGTCGAGGACGCGTTCGCGGGCGCGGGGCGGACGGCTCATGAGTGGATGGTATCCAGGGGAGAGGGCGGGGGGCACGTGTTACTATACCGGCTGGACGGTTAAGTAAAGGCACTCATGCTCCAAACGACAAGCACCACCTCGACCCTTCCCGTGATCCGGGCGGATTGGCGCGGATGGGTGGCCCTGGTGGTGCTCATGCTGCCTGTCCTCCTGGTTTCGGTCGACAACACGGTGCTGAGCTTCGCGCTCCCCGCGATCGCCCTCGACCTCGCGCCCACCAGCATCGAACAGCTCTGGATCATCGACGCGTACCCGCTGGTGCTCGCCAGCCTCCTTGTCACGATGGGATCGCTGGGCGACCGGTTCGGCCGCAAGCGGATGCTGCTCCTGGGCGCGACCGGATTCGGCGTCGTCTCGGCGCTGGCGGCGTTCGCCCCGACGGCGGCGCTTCTCATCACCGCGCGGGCACTCCTCGGCGTCTTCGGCGCGATGCTGATGCCCTCGACCCTCTCGCTCCTGCGGACGATCTTCCGCGACCGTGATCAGCGCCGCATCGCCATCGCGATCTGGGCCACCGGCTTCTCGGCGGGATCCGCCCTCGGCCCGATCGTCGGCGGATTCCTGCTGGAGCACTTCTCGTGGGGGTCGGTCTTCCTACTCGCCGTACCCGTGCTGGTCCCGCTGCTGATCCTCGCGCCCCTCCTCGTGCCCGAAAGCCGAGACCCGAGCCCGGGTCGCATCGACGTCCTCAGCATCCTGTTGTCGCTGGCAACCATGGTCCCGATCGTCTACGGCATCAAGGAGCTCGCCGTGCACGGCATCCTCAGCCCTGCGCCATGGATGTTCGCGGTCGGTGCGGTCTTCGGCGTGCTCTTCGTCCGCAGGCAGCTGCGGCTGGACTCGCCCATGCTGGACATGAGCCTCTTCCGCCGCGGCACCTTCTCCGGGGCGATCCTCGTCAATCTGCTCAGCGTTGTGGGGCTCGTCGGCTTCCTGTACTTCGTCGCGCAGCATCTGCAGCTCGTGGTCGGACTCTCGCCGTTGCAGGCGGGACTCGCGCTGCTGCCCGGACTCGCCGCCATGATCGCGTCCGGGCTCCTCGTCGTACCGATCGCCAAACGTTTCCCGCCACAGATCGTGGTGCCCGTTGCCCTGGTCTTCTCCGTCGTCGCCTACCTCGTCGTGGCGTTCGCCACCGGGGATCTACCCGCCCTCATCGGCGCGTTCGTCGCGCTCGGGATCGGTCTCGGCGCGGCCGAGACGGTGTCCAACGAGCTCATCCTCTCGAGTGCACCCTCGGCCAAGGCCGGCGCCGCGAGCGCCGTATCCGAAACGGCCTACGAGCTGGGAGCGGTTCTGGGAACGGCGGTCCTCGGCGGCATCCTCACCGCGATGTACCGTGTGCAGCTCGTCATCCCGGCCGGGGTGCCCGACGCCGCAGCGGATGCGGCGCGCGAGACACTCGCCGGAGCGGTCGCTGCCGCCCAGTCGCTCCCACCGGATGTCGGCGCAGCGCTCCACGAGGCCGCCGCGCACGCGTTCGACTCCGGGGTCGTGGTCACCGCCCTGATCGGCGCGGCGCTCATCGTCCTGGCCGGGGTCATCGCGGCCGCTAGCCTGGGAGGACCCCGCGGCGCGAAGTCCTGACGCGCCCGATCCTCGCTAGGAGTGCCATGTCGCGTGTCGTCAAGCTTGCCGTCATCCCGGGCGACGGCATCGGCCCGGAGGTGGTCGCGGAGGCCGTGAAGGTGCTCGACGCCGCCACGGACGGTCGTGACGTGGCTTTCGAGCGCACGACCTTCTCGCTCGGAGCCGCCCGTTACCTCGACACCGGCGACACCCTCACCGACGACGACCTCGACGCCATCAAGGCGCACGACGCGATCCTCCTCGGGGCTGTGGGCGGGGTCCCGGGCGATCCGCGCCTGAAGGACGCGAACATCGAGCGCGGGATGCTCCTGAAGCTGCGCTTCGAACTCGATCACTACGTGAACCTGCGCCCGTCCAAGCTCTACCCCGGAGCCCCGGGCCCGCTCGCCGATCCGGGCGAAATCGACTTCGTCGTCGTCCGGGAGGGCACCGAGGGCCCGTACGTCGGCAACGGCGGGTCGATCCGCAGGGGCACCCCGCACGAGATCGCCAATGAGACATCCGTCAACACGGCCTTCGGGGTGGAACGCGTCGTGCGATACGCGTTCGAGCTCGCCGGGCGGCGGAGGCACAAGCTCACCCTCGTGCACAAGACCAACGTGCTCGTGCACGCCGGCGGGATCTGGAAGCGGATCGTGGACGCCGTGGCTGCGGAGCATCCCGACGTCGCCGTGGACTACCTGCACGTCGACGCCGCGACGATCTTCCTGGTCACCGACCCGGGCCGTTTCGATGTGATCGTCACCGACAATCTCTTCGGAGACATCCTCACCGACCTGGCCGGCGCCGTCACCGGTGGTATCGGCCTGGCAGCCTCGGGCAACATCAACCCCGACGGCGCCTTCCCCTCGATGTTCGAACCCGTGCACGGATCGGCGCCCGACATCGCTGGACAGCAGAAGGCCGACCCCACCGCCGCCATCCTCTCCGTCGCGCTGCTGCTCGATCACCTCGGGCTGTCCACGGAGGCCGACCGCGTCACCGCTGCGGTCGAGGAGGACATCGCATCCCGGGGCGGCTCCGCCCGCACCACGTCGGAGATCGGCGACGCCATCGTCGCGCGGCTCCAGGCGTAGTCTGAAGCCCAGCGCGCACCGACGCCCTGCTCCCTAACCCGCCAGGACGAACATGACTCTCATCGACAGCGACCCCGACACCGGACTCGAGCCCCTCGAGTTCGCCGTCACGCGAAACCTTGCCGCGAAGTCCCCGGCCCAGCGCGAGGAGATCCTCGCCAACCCCGGGTTCGGTACGAACTTCACCGACCACATGGTGGACATCTGCTGGTCGGTCCGCGGCGGATGGCACCGGCCGCGGGTCTCGCCGTATGGACCCATCTCCCTCGATCCGGCGGCAGCGGTGCTGCACTACGGCCAGGAGGTCTTCGAGGGGATCAAGGCGTACCGTCACGCCGACGGATCCATCCACACGTTCCGCCCCGACCAGAACGCCCGTCGGATGCAGCGCAGCGCCCGGCGCCTCGCGCTGCCCGAACTCCCCGCCGCGTATTTCCTGCAGTCGCTGCGGGAACTCATCGCCGTGGATGGCGCGTGGGTGCCCTCGGGCGATGACCAGAGCCTCTACCTCCGCCCCTTCATGTTCGCGAAAGAGGCCTTCCTCGGCGTCCGACCCGCGAACAAGGTGGCGTACTACCTGATCGCGAGCCCGGCCGGCGCGTACTTCAAGGGCGGCGTGCAGCCGGTGTCGATCTGGCTGAGCGAGGACTACGCGCGTGCGGGCCGCGGCGGCACGGGCGCCGCCAAGACCGGAGGCAACTACGCCTCCAGCCTGCTTCCGCAGTCGGAGGCCTACGAGCACGAGTGCGACCAGGTCGTCTTCCTCGACGAGAAGCGCAACGTCGAGGAGCTCGGCGGGATGAACGTGATCTTCGTCTTCAAGGACGGAACGATCGTCACGCCCGAGTCGCCCAGCATCCTCGAGGGCATCACCCGTGACTCGCTCCTCCAGCTCGCGAAGGACCGCGGCCACAAGGTGCAGGGTCGCTCGGTCTCCCTGGACGAATGGCGCGAAGGCGTGGCATCCGGGAACATCACCGAGGTCTTCGCCTGCGGAACCGCAGCCGTGGTGACGCCGATCGGCATGCTGAAGGGCCGCGACTTCATCGACGTGCAGCCGACCGGCACGCTCGCACTGGAGCTGCGCCAGGAGCTGACCGACATCCAGTACGGCCGCGCCGAAGACCGGCATCACTGGCTCACGCGCCTCGACGCCTGACCTGACCCGACCCGCGACCCGCGACCCGCGACCCGCGAGACTGCGTCTCCGCCACGGGACCGCGTCCGATGGATGGGGTCTCGTGGCGTGCGTGCAGTCTCGCGGCTCGGGGGAGCGGGACGCGCGGGACGGACGGGCCGGGGGAGGGTGGAAGGGCGGGAGCGGCTGGGTAGGGTGGACGGGTGAAGATCGCGCGGTTCAGCCACCAGGACGCCATCCGCTACGGCATCGTCGACGACGACGACCTGGTCGTCCTCGCGGGCGACCCGATGTTCGCCGGGTTCGAGCCCACCGGGGAGCGCGTGCCCCTGGGAGACGCCGCTCTCCTGGCGCCGGTCATTCCGCGGTCGAAAGTGGTCTGCGTCGGCAAGAACTACGCCGACCATGCCGCCGAGATGGGCGGCGAAGCCCCCGCCGAGCCGCTGCTGTTCCTCAAACCCAACACCGCCGTCATCGGGACCGGCGATGTCATCGTGCGGCCGTCGCAGTCGCAGAACACCCACTTCGAGGGCGAGCTGGCTGCCGTCATCGGCCGTATCGCCAAGAACGTCCCGGCCGAGCGAGCACTCGACTACGTCTTCGGCTACACCGTCGCCAACGACGTGACAGCGCGTGACCTGCAGCGCAGCGACGGCCAGTGGTCGCGCGCCAAAGGCTTCGACACGTTCTGCCCGCTGGGCCCGGTGATCGAGACGGAGTTCGACGCCTCCTCGGCCACCGTGACGACGCGCCTGAACGGTGACGTGAAGCAGCAGGCTCCGCTCACCGACATGATCCACTCGGTCGCCGACATCATCGCCTACGCGTCCGCCGCCTTCACCCTGCTCCCCGGAGACGTCATCCTCACGGGTACGCCCGCCGGCGTCGGCCCGTTCGGTGCCGGCGACACGATCGAGGTCGAGATCTCCGGCATCGGCGTGCTGCGCAATACCGCGCGGGATGCCTGACTCCTCGGTCCCCGCGGACACCGACCTCGCCCGCATCCAGCGCCGTACGATCGCGGTGCTCGCCGCGGCCCAGATCCTCGGCGGCGTGGCGTTCGGAGCCACGCTGTCGCTCGGCGTCCTGCTGGCCGCCGACGTCTCCGGCGACGAATCCCTCGCGGGACTCGCGACCGCCGCGATCACCTTCGGTACCGCGCTCGTCGCGATCCCCCTGGCGGGACTCGCGCGCCGCCGCGGCCGCCGGCTGAGCCTGACGACCGGGATGCTGGTGGCTCTCGCGGGCGTGCTCCTGGTGATCGTCGCCACCGCGGCACGAGCCTTTCCCCTTCTCCTGGTGGCGTTCGCGCTGGTGGGGGGAGGGCAAGCGTCCAATCTCCAGTCGCGATTCGCCGCGACCGACCTCGCGTCGGATGCATCGCGGGGTCGCGCGCTGTCGATGGTCGTCTGGGCCACGACGATCGGCGTCGTCCTCGGCCCGAACCTCGTCGGGCCCGGTGAGGTGCTCGGGGGGCTCCTGGGGATGCCGGAGCTCACCGGTCCTTACGTGTTCACCGTGGTGGGTCAGCTCCTGGCGGTCGTGGTGTACCTCGTCGGTCTCCGCCCCGATCCGCTGCTCCTGGCCCAGCGACTCGCCGTGCGCGCGGCCGAGGGTTCCCCCGCCGCCGCCGTCGCGAACGAGGACCACCCGCGCGCCGCCCGGTACGCGATCTTCGCCGTCGCGGCGGCGCACGCCACGATGGTCTCGGTGATGGCCATGACTCCCGTGCACCTGCTGCACCATGGCGCCACCCTGTCGATCATCGGGCTCACCATCAGCCTCCACGTGGCCGGGATGTACGCGCTTTCCCCGGTGTTCGGTTTCCTGGCTGACCGTGTAGGGCGCGCAGCGACCATCCTCATCGGCCAGGCGCTCCTGGCCGCATCCCTCGTCCTCGCCGCGGCCGCACCGGACAGCATGCCCGCCGTGACGACGGCGCTGGTCGTGCTGGGGCTCGGCTGGAGCGCCACGACCGTTGCCGGGTCTGCGCTTCTGACGGAGGCGTCCGCCGCCTCGTCCCGCGTCCGCCGGCAGGGGCTGAGCGACTTCACGATGAGCATGGTGGGCGCCGCCGGCGCCATCATCGCCGGGGTGGTCCTGACGTGGATCGGCTACGGCGGGCTCGCATTGACCGCGCTCGTCCTGGTCGCCGCCGTGTGCGCGGGGCTGCCGTTCAGCCGTGCAGAGCGCGCATCGACCGCTGGAGATCGCGGACGTAGCGCCCCGGCGTCGTATCCGCCACCGCCCGAAACTCGTTGATGAGGTGCGCCTGATCGGCGTATCCCAGAGCGGCGGCCGTGGCCGCCGCGTCGGCGTCCGGCAGTGACAGCTGACGAACGACCTCCTGAAGCCGGATGCGTCGCGCAACGTCGTTCGGTCCGAGGCCGATCGTGCAGCGCAAAGCGCGTTGCAGGGTGCGCTCGCTCGTCCCGATCTCGGCAGCGATCGATCTGCCCCTCCGAACCCGGGGGCTCGCGGTGAGCGCGTCGAGGGCAACGTTCGCCAGCCGCTGCGCTGCGCTGAGGCTTCGTTCTCGCAACATCCCGAGAATAAGGTCATCCGCCCGCGATGCGCGGTCGGGCACGGAGTGAGCCCGTGAGACCGCGCTCAGGAGGCGGTGGGCCCGGTCGTCCACTTCGGGAGTGATCTCCTGCTCGTGATCCATCGCACGCACGTCGAGATCAGACACCACCGCGAGGCCAGCCGGCCGCAACCGGATCGCGAAGACGGCGCCGCGGCCTCTGATGACCCGCGACCATGCGCCTGGCCGCACCGTGGTACCGACGAAGGGCGCCGGCACATCGCCCTCCTCGATGCTGAGGGTGACCGCCGGGAAGTCCACGATCCGCTGCTCGACCGCGTCTGCGGGGGCGAGCTGCCAGTTGACGGCCCAGTAGGTGTCCACGACGTCGCGGACGGCGGCCGCCGGCTGCACCCATTCGGCCCGGAACCGGGTGAGATTCGACGGCACGAGCACCCCCGACCGTTCGCTGTCGTCTATGCGTCGGGTCCGGGCGTCCATGATCTGGCGCAATTCTCCAAGACAGCGGGGCCGGCTGTCGAGAGCATCAGAGGGTGACGACCAACTACCTCAACACGTTCATCGCGGTCGCCCCCGACTGCCGGGTGTCGAGCGCCGAGATTCCTCCGCTCACGGCGGGCACGCCGACCGTTGCCACGCTGCAGTTCGAGCTCATCGCCGCGCATCCCTACGCGATGACGTCGGACGACATCCTCTTCGCGGTGCATGCCACACGCAAGGGCATCCGCGCCGACGAGCTCGACGCCGAGCGCGAGCGCTTCTGGGCGAGAGAACAGGCGTGCCTGCGCGCCTCGCCGCTCGGAAAGCGGTACGGGTGGGGAACGCACCACGACGCGCACGGGCGGGTGGCGGTGTACGGGGTCGGCACGACCGACTACGAACGGCTCATCGCCCGGCCGGATCTCAGCCAGAAGTCCGCGATGCGTTCGCGGCGGGCCTGAGGGTGACGGGGGAGATCACGTGGTGGGGCGTCGCCGTCGCCGCGATCGTCTACTACGCGCTCGGCGCGCTGTGGTTCACGCCCTTCTTCGGTCGCGCCTGGGACCGGTCCATCGGCTACGACCGCGCGAACGACACCGACCGGTTCCCCCTGGCCTACTACACCGTGCCACTGGCAGGAACCGCCATCAGCACGGGTGCCGTGGCGGCTCTCGCCGCACTGGCCGGAGCCGACGGGGTTCTGATGTCTGCCGCGGTCGGCGCGGGGGTCGGCTTGGCGATCGCGGCGGCGTCCACCACGAATGCCCTGACGCCGCACACACCCCAGCCTTATCGGTTCGCGGCCATCACGGGGGGATACCACCTGGTGGGATGTACGCTCGGAGGGTTCGTCATCGGGCTGTTCTGAGCACGGCCGGCCGCCGCGCCTCCCCCCGGCGCTCAGCGGGAGGCGGTGGATGCGGCGACTAGGATCGGGGGGTGCCTGCCACGCCCCACCCCCGTACCACGACCGCCTCCGGCGGCGACATCCGCGTCCGTTTCTGCCCGTCTCCGACAGGACTGCCGCACGTCGGGCTCATCCGCACGGCCCTGTTCAACTGGGCGTACGCGAGGCACAACGGCGGCAAGCTGATCTTCCGCATCGAGGACACCGACGCCGCCCGGGACAGCGAGGAGAGCTATCTCCAGCTTCTGGACGCTCTCCGCTGGTTGCGCATCGACTGGGACGAGGGCGTCGAGGTCGGCGGCCCCCATGCGCCCTACCGGCAGTCGCAGCGGCACGACATCTACCGCGACGTGCTCGACAAGCTCGTCGCATCCGGCGCCGTGTACGAGAGCTATTCCACCGCCGAAGAGATCGACGCCCGCAACGAGGCGAACGGCCGCGCGAAGCAGCTCGGCTACGACAATCACGACCGGCACCTCACCGACGAGCAGAAGGCCGCCTTCCGCGCCGAGGGCCGCGAGCCGGCGTGGCGACTCCGCGTGCCGGACCACGACCTCACCTACGTCGACCTCATCCGCGGCGAGGTCACCTTTCCCGGCGGGAGCTTCCCCGACTTCGTGGTCGTCCGCGCCGGGGGAGTGCCGCTGTACACGTTCGTGAACCCTGTGGATGACGCGCTCATGGGCATCACGCACGTGATCCGCGGCGAGGACCTCATGCCCTCCACCGCCCGCCAGCTCGCGCTGTACGCGGCGCTGATCGACGCGGGCGTGACCGACTTCGTCCCCCGGTTCGGCCACATGCCGCTGGTCCTGGGGGAGACCGGGAACAAGAAGCTCTCCAAGCGCGACCCGAAGGCGGATCTGTTCCTCCAGCGTGAGAAGGGTTTCGTCCACGAGGGCCTCCTGAATTACCTCGCCCTTCTCGGGTGGTCGATCGGGCCCGATCGCGACGTCTTCTCCCTCGACGAGCTGGTCGCCGCTTTCGACATCGCCGACGTCAACCCGAACCCGGCCCGGTTCGACCAGACGAAGGCGGAGTCCATCAACGGTGACCACATCCGGATGCTGGAGCCCGCTGATTTCGCCGGACGCATCGTTCCCTACCTGGCCTCCGCCGGCCTGGTCGACGCGATCCCCACGCCCGAGCAGACCGCCATCATCACCGCGGCGGCGCCCCTGGTGCAGGAACGCGTTCAGCTGCTCGGGCAGGTTCCGGGGATGCTCGGGTTCCTCTTCGTGGAGGAGGTCGCGTACGAAGACGACGCCCTCAAGTCGCTCCCGGCCAATGCCGGCGAGGTGCTCGTCGCCTCCGTCGGTGCGTTGGAGCTCGTCCCCGAGGCGGAGTTCACCGCGGCAGCCGTGCAGCAGGCGCTGTCCACGGCGTTGGTCGAGGAGCTCGGGCTCAAGCCCCGCGTCGCCTACGGTCCGCCCCGCGTGGCTCTCACCGGCCGCCGTGTGTCGCCGCCGCTGTTCGAGTCCATGGAGCTGCTGGGAAAGGCGGTCAGCATCCGTCGCCTGGGAGCGCTGGTGGAACGCCTCGGGCGGTAGCCGCCGGTTTGGCGAGGGTCCGGCTGTCCTCTAGACTGGATCGTCGGCACGGCTTCGGCTGTGACCCGGTGGGGTATGGTGTAATTGGCAACACGGCGGTTTCTGGTACCGTTGTTCTTGGTTCGAGTCCAGGTACCCCAGCAAGACGAAGCAGCCCGGAAATTCGCAGAAGCGCGGATACCCCCGGGCTTCTAGTTTTCTCCGGCGAGGAGCGGGTCACACTGGACCTATGCTCCATCAGCGGCCCCCTGATCGACCCGGTCCGGCGCGGGCGGTGGACGTGGCGCTGCCGGGCCCAGGTCTCTGGCTCGTGCGGAACAGCCCGGCCGATCGCGTTCCCAGCCATGGGACGACGCTTCTCGCCACCGCGTACGCGATCGACCTCGTGCCCGTGGACGATCGCGGTCGGACGGCACCGGTGCGCGCAAAGACGCTGTGGCGCCCGGAGTCGCCCGAGTCCTTCCCGGGGTTCGGGCGGCCGATCCTGGCGCCGATCGCCGGCCGAATCGTCGCGTTGCGTGATGGCGACCCTGACCACGCGACCTACCGTGGCGTCCCCTCGCTCTGGTACGCACTGACGCAGACGCGGCGCGTCAGACAGGGGTGGGCATCCGCAGCCGGAAACCATGTGATCATCGCCGCGCGTCCTCACGTGCTCGTGGCGGTGTGCCACCTGCGGCGGGGAAGCGTCCACGCAGCGGTGGGCGCCGAGGTCGCTCTCGGTGAGGAGGTGGGGGAGTGCGGGAATTCCGGTAACAGCACGGAGCCGCACATTCACCTTCAGGCGATGGACGATGGGGACCCCCGTCGGGCGCGCCCTCTCCCGATCTCCTTCGGTGGCCGGCTCCCACGCAACGGCACCGTGATCGGCACCAGACCCCCTCGTCAGTGACCCGCACGCGGCGATAATGAAGCATGGACGCAACGGCGCTGAGTCCTGAGGAATCTCGGGAGCTCGCCGCGCTGCGTCGCCGGGCGTACGGCCCGAGGCCCGACATCGCCGCCGACCCTGTCGCCGTCGCTCGGCTGGAGGCTCTCGAAGCGCTGCTGCACCGCGCGGGCGCGATGCCTGCGCCGGTGCCGGCACCGACCGCATCCGCTCCATCGTCCCCGCGGGGGGACCGACCCAAGGTTGGGGGGACCCTCGCCGACGCTCCCGCCGATGACATCGGCGACACCGGTGCCGCGTCAGAGGGGACCGGGGCACGGTCGCGCCGGGTTCCGCCAGGGTTCGGCCGGGTCCGGAAGCCGTGGCTCGTGGCCGTCCTCGCCGTCGCCCTCACGGCCGTGCTCGTGTGGGGCGTCTCCCAGCTCTCGGCACCCGGATCCGACATGTCTCTGGGGCGCATTCCCGCCGGGCAGGATGCGGAGCGCCTGGCTCGACAGGGGTTCCTGGATGCGGCGGACGTCACCGCGGACGAGGTCCAGAGGTTCGAAGCCTACGAGGCGCTTCAGATCTGGCTGGTGGTGGCGGCGTCGGGGGAGCGATGCCTCGTGATCGAAGCGGAGAGGTACGGCATCCTCGGCGTGAACTGCACGCCCCGTGGACTTGATCCCACGATCGATCTCCGGATCTGGCGCGGGATGCGCGCCAACGTCTTCGGTGATCTTCCCCCCAACACGTTCCTCCGTTTCTCCCACCACAGCGACCGCGTGCACGTCTGGATCCGCCCGCCATCCGGGGAGAGCTGAGCCGGGGTCAGATGTCCGCGCTGTCGCCCGGGTCCAGGGCGAGGAACTCGCCCCCGTGCTGCTCGGTGGCCCACTGCAGCCGTGCGCGCCCCATATCGCGGCCGGCTACGGACAGGGTCATGTCGTGGGTGCCGAACGCACGTCGTGGGCGCACGGCGAGGACGAAGTCCATCGCCTCGCCGATCTTGAGCCACGGAGCCCCCACCGGGGCGGCCAGGAGCTGTACATCCGCGCCTTTGGGTACGGCGTAGGAATCGCCCGGGTAGTAGAAGGCGCCGTTCACGAGCACACCGACGTTGTCGATCACCGGGATGGACTCGTGGATCACGGCGTGCCGACCGCCGAAGAACTCCAAACGGAACGGTTCGAGTTCGACGGTGTCGCCGGGCGCGACCACCGTGATGTCGTGGCCCGGCGCGGCGTGTGCGAGGCCCTCGGGACCGAAGATGGGGACACCCCCGGTCGCCTTCCGGATGCGGTCGAGGTGTTCGGCCGTCCAGTGGTCGGGGTGCTCATGCGTGACCACGACGCCGATCACGCCGCCGAGGTCGGTCAGTGGAGTGGTAA
Source organism: Microbacterium sp. Z10_103 (assembly GCF_058310455.1). Lineage (NCBI taxonomy): Bacteria > Bacillati > Actinomycetota > Actinomycetes > Micrococcales > Microbacteriaceae > Microbacterium > Microbacterium sp. Z10_103. The sequence continues at coordinate 1,532,868 of NZ_JBZEGK010000001.1, read as the reverse complement.
ACACCCCCGGATCGATGATCAGATGCTTGCCCGACACCTCCACGCGGAGGGCCGCGTGCTCATACTTCGTCACTCGCATACGGCCGAGTCAACCGCGCCGTGAGCCGCCGGGCAACCACCCCTCGCCGGGTCGCCCCCGATTTGGCCGCCTCCCCGCGTGCATGGCATAATCGAACGGTTGTCGACGGCCCCATCGTATAGAGGCCTAGTACGCCGCCCTCTCACGGCGGTAACGCGGGTTCGAATCCCGCTGGGGTCACAACAGGGAAAGAAGCCCGTCCGGATGGACGGGCTTCTTCCGTATTCCCCCAGGCAAGAGCCGGGGCGCGTTAGCTCGCCTCGGAGGCGCGCGCAACCCCGGGAGCGCGGTTGTCCCGGCGAGGCGACCGCGGGGGAGGATGAGGGTATGTCCACCAATCCGTACGAGTCTCGTCCCTGGCTCTCCTCCTATGCCGACGGCGTTCCCGCCGACATCGAGGAACCCACGCAGACGCTCCCCGCGATGATGGACGCGAGCGTCCGCGCGTTCGGGCGACGGCCGGCGCTGGAATTCTTCGGAGCTGTGACGACCTACCGGCGGCTCGGCGAGGAGATCGAGCGCGCCGCGGAAGGCCTGCGGCGGATGGGCGTTCGGCGCGGAGATCGGGTGGCCCTCGTGCTCCCCAACTGTCCGCAGCACGTCGTCGCCTTCTATGCGGCGCTCAGGCTGGGTGCGGTCGTGATCGAGCACAACCCGCTCTACACCGCGCGCGAACTCCGTCATCAGTTCGAGGATCACGGCGCGCGGTTCGCGATCGTCTGGGACAAGGTGTACGACACCGTCGCGGGGTTCCCGTCCGATCTGGCGCTCGATCGGATCGTGAGCGTCGACATCACCGAGGCCCTCCCTCTTGCCAAGCGGCTCGCTCTGCGCATTCCGATTCCGAAGGCGCGGGCAGCGCGCGAGCGCATGACGAGCACGCCGAAGACGCGGCATCCGCTGGCCTGGAAGAAGCTCATCGCCTCGCGCCGTCTCTCGCGGCGGGTGGCCGGCCCGGTGGTCACCGATCTGGCGCTGCTGCAGTACACCAGCGGCACCACGGGCACTCCGAAGGGCGCGATGCTCACCCACGCCAACCTGCGCGCGAATGCCATGCAGGGGCGGGCCTGGGTACCCGGACTGGTCGACGGTCGCGAGACGTTCTACGGCGTCCTGCCCCTGTTCCACGCGTACGGGATGACCCTGTGCCTGACGTTCGCGATGAGTATCGGCGCGAAGCTCGTCCTGTTCCCGACGTTCGACCTGGAGCTGGTGACGGATGCGGTGAAGAAGAGCCCACCGACGTTCCTCCCCGCCGTTCCTCCGATCTATGACCGCCTCGCGCGCGCTGCATCCCGCGGCACCATCGACCTCTCGAGCGTTCGATTCGCGATCTCCGGCGCCATGAGCCTGCCGACCGCCACGGTCGAGAGGTGGGAGGAGGCAACCGGCGGACTGCTCGTCGAGGGATACGGGATGACGGAGACGTCTCCCGTGGCGCTCGGCAACCCCATGGGACCCACCCGGCGCCCGGGCACCGTCGGCGTCCCTTTTCCGAGCACGGAGATCCGCGTGGTCGACCCCGACGACCCCGCCGTCGACCGGCCGCTGGGGGAGCCGGGCGAGCTGCTCCTTCGTGGACCGCAGGTGTTCCAGGGGTACTGGCACCGTTCGGAGGAAACAGCCGCCACCCTGCTTCCCGGTGGATGGCTGCGCACCGGCGACATCGCCTCCGTATCGCCCGACGGTTTCGTCACCATCGTCGACCGGCTCAAGGAGCTGATCATCACGGGGGGTTTCAACGTGGCACCGACGGAGGTCGAGTTCGCGCTGGAGACCCATCCCGACGTCGCCGAGGCCGCGGTCGTGGCGCTTCCGCGTTCCAGCGGAGGTGAGGATGTGGCAGCGGCCGTCGTTCTGCGCGAGGGTGCGGAGCTCGACGTGGAGGCACTCCGCGACCACTGCCGCGAGCACCTCGCGGCGTACAAGGTCCCGCGTCGCATCGTCGCCGTGGACGACCTGCCGCGCTCGCTCATCGGCAAGGTGCTGCGACGAGAGGTTCGGGAGCGCCTGCTCGCCCGCTCCTAGGCCGGCAGGACAGGGAGCCTCGCCCCCGGGACCCGGATTCGGCCGCGGGCACCACCGGCGTCGCGTACCGTTGAGACGAACGAGGAGGAGACGCCGTGCGGGTTGTGCAGTCATCGGATTGGCGGGACGAGATCCCGTTCGACGTACCCACCCCCGCGGCCGAGGCGGCTCCGGGCGAGCCGACGCGCTGCTTCACGTGCGGCGTGGCCGGCGATCCCCTTCCGCGCACCGAGCTGTGGGTTGTGAAGCACCGTCACCCCAACCACCACGCCGGCTATGTCCGCTTCTACTGCAGCGCGCACACCCCCGCCGCCCCGGCACCGCCCGCCGTCGTCGCGCCGGTGCGACCCGCGCGTTCGTCGAAGCCCCGGGCTCCGCGCGCCGAGGCCCCCGTCCGCCGCCCCGCGCCGTCGGACACTGTTCGGGCGATGTGCCCGGACTGCTTCGTCGAGGTGTCTGCCACGGGTGAGTGCGGCATGTGCGGCCGACAGGTCGCCTGAAACCCGCTCGAACTCAGGAGCGGGGGTCGGAGGGCCCCGACGTCCGGGTGCGGCGACGCCGTGCGGTCCGCACGAGGCGCACGATGCCCCAGACGACGGCGGCGGCGACGGCGGCGACAGCGATCCAGGGCAGCAGGAATCCGATCGCGATGACGAGACCGTTGAGGCTCGCGACGAGGCCGTTCCAGCCGGCCACGACGCCATCGGTGAAACCCGCCGGGTCGGCTTCGACGGCTGTGGATCGCGGTGTCAGCTGCACGCTCAGCGTGGAGAGCTCGACCTGACCCTCCAGCCAGGCAAGCTGCTGCCGGTCCGATTCCAGAGTCGCCTGTCGCTCTGACAGCGCTGTTTCGGCGGCGATGAGGTCAGCGACGTCGGCCGCCTGCGCCATGAGTTCGGTGAGCCGGGCGACGGATGCTTCGCCGGACGCGATCCGGGGGCGTAGGTCGATCGCCTGGTCCGTGACGTCTTGACGCGACACGGTGGATGACGTCACCTCTCCGATTTCGCGCAGCTGCGCCATCGCGGCATCGAGCTGATCGGCCGGAACCCGGACGGTGACCCACCCCTCGCCGGTGGCGCCCGGTGCGGGGTAGACGAGCATCTCCGAACCGTCGGGCCCGCTGCGTGCATCCCCGCCGCCGGCGCCGAGGTTCTGCGACTCGACATAGCCCCCGCGTGCCTCGGCATCGCGGGCGACAGCAGCGGCGGCTTCGGCGACGTCCTCCACGACGACGGTCGCCGAGGCGGTGGAAATGACCTCGCGACCGGTCTCCGCCAGGCCCTCGGCGGCCACGACGGCCCCTCGGGAGTCGTCGACCGCGACATCCTGTGCCCCTTCGGGAACAGCCCCCCACTCGACCTCTCCGCGGTCGTCGATGGGCGCGACGGCCGAGCTTCCGCCTGTCCCGCCGGAAAGCGACGACATGACACCCGGCGCGATCACGGCCGCGACGAGAACGATGGCTGCCGCAGCCCCGCCGACCGACCAGCGCAGCCGCCGGCGCCGCCGCTCATGGTCACGGTCCGCGGCGATCCGGGCGAAGACGGCGCGCTCCATTCCGGCGACGCGGTCGTCGCTGAGGGCGGGCAGCACCGGGGGCTGGGCGTCTGTGGTGTTCATGCGTTCTCCGTCTCGGTCACAGCGCTTCGCACACGCGTGCGGATGCGGGAGAGACGGTTCCGAACGACCCCGTGCGCGACGCCGAGTTCTTCGGCGGCGGCCTGATACGCGTACCCCTCGGCGGCGCACAGACGGAAGATCTCGCGATCGAGCTCGCTCAGACCCTCCACTTCCCGCAGGATGGCCGCCACCGTGGCGCCGTCCACCACCTGCTGCTCGACGTCGATGGTGGCAGGAACGCTCTCGTCCAGTTCGGTTGACCGTGCCCTGTCCCTTCGGCGCGCGCGGAGCCTGTTTGCGGCCTGCAGGCGACAGATCGTCGCGAGCCACGGGAGCAGCGACGTGCCCTGAAGATGCAGCTGCGGAAGCTTCCGCCACGCGACGACGAAGGTCTCCTGCGTCACGTCTTCGGCGTCGGCCGCGTTGCTCAGGAGGCGGTGGGCCATCCAGTAGACCGGTCGCACATACGCCTGGTAGAGCGCGCGGAACGCGAACTCCGATCCGCCCGCGGCGTGCGCCACGAGCGTCGCGTCGTCGACCTGGTCGTGCGTCATGTGGTCCCGTCCCCGGAAGCGCCCCCGCGCCGCCGGATCATTGTCTCTCACTGAGAAGGTGTCCGACCGGCCGCGATCGTCTCACGTCCATTCGCGCCCGCGGTCATGGCGATAGACTCGACGCCGCGAGAGGGAGTATCCCGACAGTGCGCATCCGTCATCACGGGCTCTTCCTCGGGCCCCGGGTACGCGCCGCGACAAGCGTCGCGGGGAGAGACTTTCGGATTCCGCCGACCCCTCACCTCTGAAAGGCCCCGATGGACCTGGAACTGCCGCTCTGGTTCGAGATCGGCTCGCTCGTCGTGCTGACGCTCATCCTGATCGCCGACCTGCTGCTGATCCTCAAGCGGCCGCACATCCCGTCCACGCGTGAGTCGACGATGTGGGTCGTGTTCTATGTGGTGCTGGCGCTGATCTTCGCCGGGCTCATGTGGATCTTCGCCGGGGGTGAGTACGCGGGCCAGTTCATCGCCGGATGGCTGACCGAGTACAGCCTCTCGATCGACAACCTGTTCGTCTTCGTGCTGATCATGTCGCAGTTCTCGGTGCCTCGCCGGTACCAGCAGGAGGTGCTGATGGTGGGCATCATCATCGCCCTGGTCCTGCGCGGCGCGTTCATCCTCGTCGGCGCGGCGGTCATCGAGAACTTCAGCCCCATCTTCTACTTCTTCGGGCTGTTCCTGGTCTACACGGCGATCCGCCAGGCCTTCCCCGGCGGCGAGCACGAAGACACCGCGAAGCGCGAGAACTTCATCGTGCGTCTTCTACGCCGCACCATCGACATCAGCGACGAGTACGACGGCTCCAAGATCCGCACCGTCGTCGACGGCAAGAAGATCTGGACGCCGATGATCATCGTGTTCGTCGCGATCGGGGTCACCGACCTGCTCTTTGCGATCGACTCGATCCCGGCGATCTTCGGAATCACACAGAGCGCCTTCATCGTCTTCACCGCCAACATCTTCGCGCTCATGGGCCTCCGGCAGCTGTACTTCCTGCTCGGCGACCTTCTCGACCGCCTGCGCTACCTGCACTACGGGATCGCGTTCATCCTCGCGTTCATCGGTGTGAAGCTGGTGCTCCACGCGATGCATGTCAACGAGCTCCCGTTCATCAACGGCGGCGAGCACATCGAATGGGCGCCGGAGATCTCCACGGGCGCGTCGCTCGTCGTGATCGTCGCCGCGATGGCCGTGGCCACCGTCGCGAGCCTCCTCGCCTCCGCCCGCGAGCGGCGCGCGGCAGCGGCAGCCGCGACGCGCGACCGCTGATCTGGATCGCCCGTCCCGGGCTGAGCAGCGAGAGCGCCGCAGAACGGGGCGGGTGAACCGCGTGGCGGGTGCGTTGTCGGACGATCGGCCGCGGCGCGGTGGTATCGTGGGCGCGTGCGGATCGCTCGCCTTCTCCTTAGCGGCCGCGACGGGACCTCGTAACCAGGCCTTTCTCGTCGCGGAGTTGTCGCGGGCTTGATCCCATCCGAGGAGAACGGCAGAACCCATGGGCATCCCCCATCCCGAAATGACGTCCATTCCCGATCGTCCCCGCACTCTCGCGGAGAAGGTGTGGGACGACCATCTCGTCGTCAAGGGCCACAACGGTGAGCCCGACCTGATCTACATCGACCTGCACCTGGTCCACGAAGTGACCAGCCCGCAGGCGTTCGACGGACTGCGTGCGGAAGGGCGACCGGTCCGACGGCTCGATCTCACGATCGCGACCGAGGACCACAACACCCCGACGCTCAACATCGACAAGCCGATCGCCGACCTCACCAGCCGCACGCAGATCCAGACGCTGCGCAACAACGCGGCGGAGTTCGGCGTCCGTCTGCACTCCCTCGGCGACAAGGAGCAGGGGATCGTGCACGTCGTGGGCCCGCAGCTCGGGCTCACCATGCCGGGGATCACGGTGGTGTGCGGAGACTCTCACACCTCGACCCACGGTGCGTTCGGCGCGATGGCCTTCGGTATCGGCACGAGCGAGGTCGAGCATGTGCTGGCGACGCAGACGCTGCCGTTGAAGCCGTTCAAGACGATGGCCATCACTGTCGAGGGTGAGCTGAAGCCGGGCGTCACGGCGAAGGACATCATCCTCGCCGTCATCGCCAAGATCGGCACCAACGGCGGGCAAGGCTACGTGCTGGAGTTCCGCGGCTCCGCCATCCGCTCCCTCTCGATGGAGGGGCGGATGACGATCTGCAACATGTCGATCGAGGCCGGCGCCCGCGCCGGCATGGTCGCGCCGGACGAGACGACCTTCGCCTATCTGAAGGGCCGCCCGCACGCGCCGCAAGGGCAGGATTGGGACGAGGCCGTCGCGTACTGGCGGACGCTCCCCAGCGACGAAGGCGCCGTGCACGACGCCGAGGTGTTCCTCGACGCCGCCGAGCTGGAACCTTTCGTGACCTGGGGCACGAACCCCGGACAGGGAGTGTCGCTGAGCGACGTCGTGCCCGACCCGGCTGCCATGGACGACGAGGGCGACCGGGCCGCCGCGGAACGCGCGCTGCAGTACATGGACCTCGTTCCGGGGACGCCGCTCAAGGACGTGCCGGTGGATGCGGTGTTCATGGGCTCCTGCACGAACAGTCGCATCGAAGACCTCCGCGCTTTCGCGTCCATCATTCGCGGGCGTACGAAGGCGGACGGTGTGCGCGTGATGGTCGTCCCCGGTTCGGCTCGCGTGCGGCTGGAGGCCGAAGCCGAGGGCCTCGACAAGATCTTCGAGGAGTTCGGCGCGGAATGGCGCTATGCGGGGTGCTCGATGTGCCTGGGCATGAACCCTGACCAGCTCGCACCGGGGGAGCGTTGCGCGTCGACGTCGAACCGCAACTTCGAGGGTCGGCAGGGCAAGGGCGGACGCACCCACCTGGTGTCGCCGCTCGTGGCCGCCGCGACCGCGGTGCGTGGCACGCTGTCCAGCCCGAGCGATCTGAACGAGCTCGTGGGCGCGTCGTCTCTCACTCCGGGCGCACGGTTCACGGTCGAGCGGAGCGAAACGAACGGCAGCCACGGCGCCCTGACCGACGACCGCAGCGAGGAGACGAAGGGTGAGGTGAACCGCTGATGGAAAAGTTCTTCACGCATACCGGGGTCATCCTGCCCCTCAAGCGCTCCGCGGTCGACACCGACCAGATCATCCCCGCCGTGTACCTCAAGCGGGTCACGAAGACCGGTTTCGAAGACGCGCTGTTCGCCAGCTGGCGGCAGGACCCTGAGTTCATCCTCAACCAGCCGGCATTCTCAGCCGCCTCGATCCTCGTCGCCGGCGCGAACTTCGGCACCGGGTCGAGCCGCGAGCACGCTGTCTGGGCGCTCCGAGACTACGGGTTCCGCGTGGTGCTCAGCCCGAAGTTCGCCGACATCTTCCGCGGCAACGCCGGCAAGCAGGGCCTGGTGACCGGCGTCATCAGCGAGGACGATCTCGCCCGCATCTGGGCGGCAGTCGACGCCGATCCCGGCGTCTCGATGACGGTCGACCTCGAGGCCCGCGAAGCGCGACTCGGCGACCTCCGAGTCCCGTTCGACATCGACGATTACACTAGATGGCGGCTTCTCGAGGGGCTCGACGACATCGGGCTCACTCTGCGCAGCGAAGACAAGATCGCGCAGTTCGAGGCTCGCCGCGAGGCTTGGCGCCCGCGGACACTGCCCGTCCCGTAAGTCATGTCTGCCCCACCAGGGCCGGCGCCCATCCCTCGTCCACACCAAGTGAGGTCCCCGCATGAGAGCACTCGTCCCCGACACCGGTACCGCCTACTCCGGACCGGCAGGAGAATCCGGCGAGGTCCTCTCCATCCGGGGCGGACGGCCGCTCACCGGTCGGGTCGAGGTCAAGGGTGCGAAGAACCTCGTGACGAAGGCGATGGTCGCGGCCCTGCTGGGTGAGACCCCCAGCATCCTTCGCGACGTCCCCGACATCAGCGACGTTCAGATCGTCCGCTCCCTCCTCGAGGTGCACGGCGTCCGGGTGGAAGACGGCGCGGAGGACGGCGAGATCCGCCTGGACCCCAGCGGCGCCGTCACGGCGCACTTCGAGGAGATCGACGCCTACGCCGGCGCGAGCCGCATCCCGATCCTCTTCTGCGGTCCGCTGCTGCACCTGCTCGGCGAGGCGCTCATTCCCGACCTGGGCGGCTGCCGCATCGGCGACCGGCCGATCAACTACCACATGGACGCCCTGCGCGCCTTCGGCGCCGTCGTGGACAAGAGCTACGAGGGGATCCGGATCTCGGCGCCCGACGGACTCCACGGCGCCAAGATCGACCTGCCCTACCCCAGCGTCGGCGCCACCGAGCAGGTGCTGCTGACAGCGGTACGGGCGAAGGGCGTCACCGAACTGCGCGGCGCGGCGATCGAGCCGGAGATCATGGATCTCATCGCCGTCCTGCAGAAGATGGGCGCCATCATCTCCTACGAGCCCAACCGTGTCATCCTCATCGAGGGCGTCGACTCGCTGCGGGGGTACGATCACCGCGCGATCTTCGACCGCAACGAGGCGGCATCATGGGCGTGCGCGGCCCTGGCGACAGACGGTGACATCTTCGTCGGCGGCGCCAAGCAGCAGGAGATGCTGACCTTCCTCAATGTCTTCCGCAAGGCCGGCGGGTGGTTCGACGTCCGCGAGGACGGCATCCAGTTCCGCCGTGGCAGCACGCTCAAGCCCGTGATGGTGGAGACCGACGTGCACCCCGGGTTCATGACCGACTGGCAGCAGCCCCTCATCGTGGCGCTCACGCAGGCCGAGGGCACGTCCGTGGTCCACGAGACGGTGTACGAGAACCGCCTCGGCTTCACCGAGGCGCTGGTGCAGATGGGCGCCGACATCGTCGTGCACCCGCAGGGGATCGACAGCCCCGACCGCCGCGTGCCCCGCCGCTTGCTGGAGCAGGCCGCCGTGATCAACGGCCCGACGCCGCTGCACGGGGCGGATGTGGTGGTCCCCGACCTCCGCGGTGGCTACAGCTACGTGATCGCGGCCCTCGCTGCCGAAGGCGAATCGGTAGTGCGCAACATCGGCATCATCCGCCGGGGTTACGAGAAGTTCCTGGCGAAGCTCGACGCGCTGGGTGCCGACTTCGACGTCATCGGATAGTCGTGGCACGTACCCGCCGCCGGTCGAGCGAGAAGACCCGGCCCAGCGCCTACTGGTTGCTGGGCGGCCTGATCGTCCCCGCTGTCGGCGTCCTGGCAAAGATCGAGATCTCCGGCGAAGAGAATCTCCCGGCGGAGGGCGCGTACGTCCTCGCGCCCAACCACTATTCCGAACTGGACCCGCTTATCGTGGCCGTGGCCGTCTGGCGGATGGGTCGCGCGCCGAGTTTCATGGCGAAGGAGAGCCTCTTCCGCGTGCCCGTCCTGGGCGCGGCCATGCGTGCGGCAAAGATGGTGCCCGTGGCGCGCGCATCCTCGGGAGCATCGGCTCGCGAGACGATCCGCAACGCCGAGCTTCTCGTCAAGAGCGGACGCGGCGTCGTGGTCTACCCGGAGGGGACGCTCACGCGCGATCCCGACATGTGGCCGATGCGCGGGAAGACGGGGGCGGTGCGTCTCGCGCTCGCGGGCGGTCTTCCCGTCATCCCCGTGGCGCACTGGGGCGTCCAGCAGATCATGCCCCGGTACGGCAAGCTCCGCCTGTGGCCCCCTCGTCGCCGCGTGCGTCTGGTGGTCGGCGAGCCGGTCGATCTCTCCGCGTTCCGCGACCGCGGCGCCCAGCCCGCAGTGCTCGCCGAGGCCACGGCGGTCGTGATGGATCGGATCACCGAACTGCTCGAACCCTTGCGTGGCATCCCGGCACCCACCGAACGCTGGAACCCCGCCGTGCACGGGCAGACCGAGACGGGGCGCCTTGAGCCGTAGGCAGGATGCGGCGATGCCGCGCGTCGCAGTTCTGGGCGCCGGAAGCTGGGGAACGACGTTCGGCAAGGTGCTCGCCGACGGCGGTGCGCACGTGACCATGTGGTCACGCCGTCCGGAGCAGGCCGAAGAGATCCGCCAAGCCCACCGGAACACCCAGTACCTCCCCGGCATCAACCTTCCCCGCTCGCTGACGGCGACCTCGCACCTCGCTGAAGCGCTGGAGGGGGTCGAACAGGTCTACCTGTCGGTGCCGAGTCAGGCGTTGCGCGAGAACCTCAAGGCCGTGCGCCCGCTGCTCGCACATTCGCAGGCTCCCATCGTGTCGCTCATGAAGGGCGTCGAGAAGCGCACCGGGCTCCGCATGAGCCAGGTCATCGAGGAGGAGCTCCAGTGCGACCCGGATCGGATCGCGGTGGCGTCCGGACCGAACCTGGCGCTCGAGATCGCCCGGGAGCAGCCCACCGCGGCCGTGATCTCCTCCACGAGTGAGCTCACCGCCCAAGCCGTGGCGCTCCGCGCCCGCAACAAGTATTTCCGCACGTTCGTCAACACCGACGTCATCGGTACCGAATTCGGCGGGGTCTTGAAGAACCTCATCGCCGTGGCGATCGGGATCGTCGACGGCGTCGGCTACGGGGAGAACACCAAGGCGTCGATCATCACGCGGGGCCTGGTGGAGATGACAGACTTCGCCGTCGCGCAGGGCGCGCACCCCGAGACGCTGCAGGGGCTCGCCGGACTCGGCGACCTCATCGCGACGTGCCAGTCGCCCCTGAGCCGCAACAACACGGCCGGCCGGCTGCTCGGCCAGGGGGTCACCCTTCCGGACGTCATCAAGCAGATGCAGCAGACCGCGGAGGGGCTCGCATCGGTGGCGCCGGTGCTTCAGCTCGCACGCGAAGTGGGGGTCGACATGCCCATCGTCGAGCAGGTGAAGATGGTGCTGGACGGCACGATGGATCCGCGCGACATCGCCCCCCACCTCACCACCGACGACGACAAGCCCACGGGCGAGAGGACGCAGAATGGACAAGCCGGCGGTCGTGGTGCTCTTTGGCGGTCGATCCAGCGAACACTCGATCAGCTCCGCGACGGCGGGCGGCGTGCTTCGGGCGATCGACCGTGACCGCTACCGTGTGATCCCCGTCGGGATCACACGCGACGGCGCCTACGTGCTCGAGGACGACGATCCGGACAAGTTCGCGCTGGATGCCGCCCGGCTCCCGGAGGTCGTCGACAACGGCACCCGCATCCGCTGGCCCGAGTCAGCCGTCTCACGCGAACTGACGGTCGTGGATGCGTCGGGGGAGCGCTCGCTCGGCGACGTCGACGTGGTACTTCCGATCCTCCACGGCCGGTTCGGCGAGGACGGCACCGTGCAGGGGATGCTGGAGCTGCTGAGCCTTCCGTATGCCGGCGCAGGCGTCCTCATGTCGGCGCTCGGGATGGACAAGAACGTGGCGAAGACCGTGTTGCGCTCGGCCGGCGTGCCGGTCGTGCCGTGGGTGGCCGTCACACGTGCCGACCTGGCGCGCAACCGTGACCTGTGGGAGCGACGGATCGCGTCGCTCGGCCTCCCGCTCTTCGTGAAACCGAACCGGGCAGGGTCGAGTGTGGGCGTATCGAAAGTCACGTCGTGGGACGAGTTGCAGCCCGCACTGGAGGTCGCGTTCGCCGAGGACGGGCTGGCGCTGGTCGAGCAGGCGGTCATCGGCCGCGAGCTCGAGTGCGGCGTGCTGCCGGGGGCCGATGGGGAGTCGCCGCGCGTGAGCGTCGCCGGCGAGATCGTCGTCAGCGGCCGAGATTTCTATGACTTCGAGGCCAAGTACCTCGACGCGCCGGGCATCGACCTGGTGTGCCCCGCCGACCTCCGCGACGGCGAGTTGGCCGAGATGCAACGCATCGCCGCGCGCGCCTTCGAGGCGCTGGGCGGGGAGGGTCTGGCCCGCGTGGACTTCTTCTACACGGGCGCGGAGTTCTTCGTCAACGAGGTCAACACGATGCCCGGGTTCACTCCCATCTCCATGTTCCCGCGCTGCTGGATCGAGTCGGGGATGACCTATCCGCAGCTCATCACCGAGCTCATCGAGGACGGCCTCGCTCGCGCCTGAGCCCATCGACTCGCCAGGAAACGCGCGATTTTCGGCCCCGAGGGGACGGATGCTGGCGACTCGACGGTCAGGCGCGGGGCGTGCAGACCGAATCGGTCTTCTGGAGCGCACGGTCGAGGATCGGCGAGAGCGCGCGGAGGGTGTCCGCGCTTCCCACCACGTCGAAATCGAGGTAGACCTCGACCGCAGGAGTACGCCCGAAGGTCGTGAACCGATAGCGATCGTCGGCAGCGTCCGACTCGTCGATGAGCCAATCGACGCCCTCCACCGTCTCGCACCGGAGGGTGGAGGGGCCGGGTTCCGCGACGCCGCACGTCAGGATGATGGCGGCAGGCGATCCCCAGGCCCCGGTCGCCTGCGCGTCCGTCCATCGCCGCTCTTCGCCGGCCACGGTGTCGGGCAGCCGCACGGACACATCCGCGCAGGCCGGATCCCCGGCGTTGTCGGCGGCTTCCAACGACACCGTCGCCGCACACGACGACATCGCGAGCGCCAGAGAGGCGGGGAGCGCCACGGCGGCGAGCAGACGGCGCAGACGGATCACACGTCCAGGCTAACCCGCCCGGTAGCGTGGTCGCGTGGATGCAACAGTCGGCGCAATCAGTGAAGGTCAGCTGCTGCGGCGCATCCTGGCCCGGTTCCCCGCCTCCGCTGCGCTGGTCGGTCCCGGCGACGACGCCGCCGTGATCGCGGCGCCGGATGGCCGCGTGGTGGCCACCACCGACACCCTCGTCCACGGACCCGACTTCCGCCTCGCCTGGTCCTCGGCGTTCCAGCTCGGCTGGAAGGCGGCGGCCGTCAACCTGGCCGATGTGGCCGCGATGGGCGCGCGTCCGACGGCGCTGCTGGTGGCTCTGGCCCTGCCGGATGCGACTCCGTTGAGTTTCGTCGACGGCCTTGCCGACGGGCTGGCCGCCGCGTGTGCCGAGCTTGCACCGGGGTGCGCGGTGGAGGGGGGCGACCTCACGGTCTCCGACACGCTCACGATCGCCGTGACGGCGCTCGGCTCCCTCGACGGGCGCCGACCGGTGCTGCGGTCGGGGGCGCGTGTCGGCGACGAGGTGCGCATCGTCGGCGACGTCGGCGTGGCCGCGCGGGGTCTCGCCGTGCTGTTCGAGCGCTTCGTCGACGAGGCGGGCGACCCCATTCCCCTGACTCCCGAGGGCCTGGACGCTCTTTCCCCGGCCGACGCGCACGCGGTGGCGCGCCAACTGGCGCCGGTGCCGCCGATCGCGGCGGGCATCGCCGCCGCCGGGGCCGGGGCCACCGCCATGATGGATGTGTCAGACGGCCTGGCGCTGGATGCAGCGCGCCTGGCCGATGCCTCGGGCGTAACGCTCGACCTGGACCGGGCCGAGCTCGGATTGGACCCGGAGTCTGCGCTCTCCGGTGGTGAGGACCACGCGCTGCTGGTGACGGCTCCCGCGGGAAGCGGTGGCCCGGGGCGGCGCATCGGCGCGGTCCGCGCTCGCGGAGCGGACGCGGTGACCGTCGACGGTGCTGCGTGGGCGGGCCGTGGGGGATGGGATCCCTATCGGGACTGGGACTCCGCGCGCGGCTGAGCCCACCACGTCACGGTGTCACCGTACGACCGGGATCGCAGCAGCTCCAGCCCCGCGTCCGCCCAGGCGGGCTCGGGGGAGCGGCGGGCGCGCTCCACGATCACCACGGCCTCCGCGGTCACGTGCGGCGCGAGAGCTCCCAGCGCTTCGGTCAGCTCAGCCTCGGGGAGCTCGTACGGCGGGTCGAGGAAGACGAGGTCGTAGGGTCCGCGGGTGGTGCCGCGGAGGAACGTGGCCACCGCGGTCCGGTGCACGCGGACGACGGCGCGGACGCCGGGGGGTCTGGTCACCAGGTCGGCGTTGCGCCGGATGACGGAGGCGGCGCCCGACGCGTTCTCGACGAGATCGACGCTGAGCGCGCCCCGGCTGGCGGCCTCGAGGCCCAGCGCCCCGGAGCCGGCGTACAGGTCGGCCACTCGGGCGCCCTCCAGCAGGTCCGCCGCATCCAGCGCGCTGAAGAGCGCCTCTCGAACGCGGTCGCTGGTGGGTCGCGTGCCGGTGGGCGGTACGGCGATGCCGGTGCCGCCGGCCGCTCCGGCGATGATGCGTGTCACCGTCTCACCCTACAAACCTGCGGAGCCGGCCGTGTCCCCGCTCGTGCCTAGACTCGAAGCATGCCCGGCCTCACGCTCGCCTCGCGCCTGGATGGCGCCGTGGGCGGCAAGACCGCCAGTGCCTTCGAGCGCGCGTTCGGCATGGCGACCGTCGGAGACCTGCTCACGCACTATCCCCGTCGCTATGCCTCGCGTGGCGAGCTGACGCCGATTGCGTCGTTGCCGATCGGCGAGCCCGTCACCATCGTCGCGGAAGTCGTCAGCGCCGGCGAGCGGCGCATGCAGAATCGCAAAGGCTCGATCCTCGAGGTCGTCATCAGCGACGGCGACGGGCGCCTGACCCTGACCTTCTTCAATCAGGCGTGGCGGCTGAAGGATCTGCATCCCGGACGGCGCGGGATCTTCTCGGGGAAGGTGGGGGAGTACCGCGGGACGACGCAGTTGTCGCACCCCGACTACGAGCTCTTCGAAGACGTCGAGACGGCCCGGCTGGCCGCGGAGGCTCATGCGAACCTGCCGATCCCGATCTATCCGGCGACCAGTTCCGTGCCCAGCACCCTCATTCACAAGGCGATCGGTCTCGTGCTCGACGGGCTGGATGAGGTGGACGATCCGCTTCCCGACGACCTCCGCGCCCGCTATCAGCTGCTGGATGCGCGGACGGCTCTCGAACGCATCCACCGGCCTGACTTCGAGGACCAGGTCGGACCGGCCGTCGCCACCCTGCGTATGCACGAGGCGTTCGTGCTGCAGGCCGCGCTCCTCCAGCAGCGCCAGTTCGTCCGCGCGCTGTCGGCGACGAAGCGTTCGGCCGCAGCAGGCGGACTCCTGGAGAGTTTCGACGCTGCCCTGCCGTTCGGTCGCACCCCCGACCAGATCTCGGTGGGAGACCAGATCGCCGCAGACCTGGCGGGGGATTGGCCGATGAACCGTCTCGTCCAGGGCGAGGTGGGCTCGGGAAAGACCCTCGTGGCGTTGCGCGCGATGCTGCAGGTCGCCGAATCCGGGGGGCAGTCCGCGCTCATCGCGCCCACAGAGGTGCTGGCGGCACAGCACGTGCGCTCGATCGCACGGATGCTGGGGCCCCAGCTGGCGCCCCAGCTGATGCCGACGCTGCTCACCGGCCAGCTCTCCGCCGCCGAACGGCGCAAGGCCGCACTCCGGGTGGCCTCGGGGCAGGCGCTCATCGTCGTCGGCACTCACGCGCTCCTCAGCGCGACCACGACCTTCGCCGACCTCGGTCTGGTCGTCGTGGACGAGCAGCACCGCTTCGGCGTCGACCAGCGCGAGGCATTGCGGGCCAAGGGAACGGCGCCCCACACCCTGGTCCTCACGGCCACGCCGATTCCGCGGACGGTAGCCATGACCGTCTTCGGCGACTTGGATGTCTCCACCATCCGTACGATGCCGGCCGGGCGCGCGGGCATCCAGACGTTCGTCGCTCCGGTGGCCGAGAAACCAGGGTGGTTCGCGCGCGTGTGGGAGCGGGTTGCGGAGGAGGTCGAGCAAGGACGGCAGGCCTTCGTCGTGTGCGCCGCCATCGATTCCGACACCGGAGCCGAAGACGACACCGCGGAGGACGTCGTATCCGATGCCGGGGAGGTCTCCCGCACGCGGTGGGGTGTCGTGCAGGTCGCCGACGTCTTGTCGCGGCATCCGCTCTTCGCCGACATCCGCGTCGCCACGTTGCACGGCAAGATGCCGGCGGACGAGAAGGACGCCATCATGCAGGCCTACGCCCGCGGCGATATCGACGTGCTCATCGCCACGACCGTGATCGAGGTGGGCGTCGACGTGCCCAACGCGTCGACCATGGTCATCCTGGAAGCCGATCGGTTCGGTGTGTCGCAACTGCACCAGCTGCGCGGCCGTGTGGGTCGTGGTGGCGTACCGGGACTGTGCCTCCTGGTGACGGAGTCCTCGCCGGGCACGCCGGCGCGCGCCCGCGTGGAGGCCGTGGCACGCACCCTGGACGGGTTCGAGCTGGCCGAAGTCGATCTCGAACTCCGCGGGGAGGGCGATGTCCTGGGTGCCGCCCAGTCCGGCGCGCGCTCATCGCTGCGACTGCTGCGCGTGGTCGCCGATGCGGATCTCATCACCCAGGCGCGGGCTGTGGCCGAGACGGTGCTCGCGGAGGATCCCGCGCTCACGCGTCACCGGGGGCTGGCGGCGGCCATCGAACGCCGGGTCGGGGCGGAGGAGCGCGCGGCCCTGGCGAAGGGATGACGGGCGGCGCCGATAGGGTGGTGGCATGAACAGCCGGATCGCTGTCGTCCCGGGATCGTTCGACCCGCCGACGCTCGGACACCTCGACGTGATCCGCCGCGCCGCGGCGCTCTACGACGAGCTGCACGTGCTCGTGGTGCACAACCCGGGCAAAGAGGCGATGCTGCCGATCGCCCAGCGGCTCACACTGCTGGAACAGTCGATCGCTGACAGCGCCCTCGACGGCGCCGAGATCGTCGTCGCATCCTGGACCATGGGGTTGCTCGTGGACTACGCCACCGACGTGGGCGCCGGAGTGCTGGTCAAGGGCATCCGGTCGCAAGTGGATGTCGCGTACGAGACGCCCATGGCGATCGTGAACCGCCACCTGGCGCACGTGGAGACGGTGTTCCTGCTGCCCGATCCTGCGCACGCCATGGTCTCCAGTTCGCTCGTGCGGCAGGTGGCGGCACTGGGTGGAGATGTGTCCCCCTTCGTCCCGCCGGCCGTCTCCCGCTTCCTGAACCGAGGCGCTCGGCCCTGACTCGGCCCGCGCATCTCGTGGCGCGGGTAGCATGGACGACCGTGAGAACCCGACCTGGACCCTTCTCCGTGGCCGTCCGCGACATCGTTCGCCGGCCCGGGGAGATGCGCGAATTCGAGCTCGAGGTCCCGGCCCCGACGAAGTGGGGCGAGGGACTGGTCTCCATACCCGAGGGCGAGCCGATCGGCATCGACCTGCGAGTGGAGTCGGTGCACGAGGGCATGCTCGTGTCCGGAATCGCGGATGCGACGTACTCCGGCGTCTGCGGACGGTGCCTCATCGACATCACCCAGCCGGTCGAAGTCGAGTTCCAAGAGCTTTTCGCGTATCCTGGGGATGAAGCGGAGGACTTCGAGGTTCGCGATGACCGTGTGGATCTGGAAATTCTCGTCCGAGACGCGATGGTTCTGTCGCTTCCGTTCCAGCCGGTGTGTCAGCCGGATTGCCCCGGCCTCGACCCGGCCACGGGTGAGCGACTGACCAGAAGCATCGAGGAACGACCGCAGGAAACCGTCGATCCTCGATGGGCCGCCCTGCAGCAATTCACCCCAGAGCCCGGCGACGACGCACCGCACCACGATGTCCAGAACACAGGAAAGAGTTAGCCATGGCAGGTAACCCCCCGAAGCGGAAGGTATCCCGCTCCAACACCCGTTCGCGCCGCGCGCAGTGGAAGGCCAAGGCGACTGCCCTGGTCAAGACGATCGAGAACGGCAAGGTCGTCTACAGCCGTCCCCACCAGGCGAAGGTCGTCACCGACTCGCAGGGCACCGAGCTGTTCCTCGAGTACAAGGGCCGCAAGGTCGCTGACGTTTGACGTCTACGGCATGTGCCGTGACCGACGTACCTGAGCGCAAGACGCTCACCGAGAAGCTCGGGGTCGACATCGACCCCGAGCTTCTGTCACTGGCCCTGACACATCGGTCGTTCGCGTACGAGAACGGCGGCATCGCGCATAACGAGCGCCTCGAGTTCCTCGGTGACTCGGTGCTCGGGCAGGCGGTGACGGTACGGCTGTTCACGCAGCATCCCGACCTGGACGAGGGCGAACTGGCCAAGCGGCGCGCGAGTGTGGTGTCCACGGTGGCGCTGGCGGAGATCGCGCGGGCCATCGGCCTCGGCGCCCATCTGCTGCTCGGCCGAGGCGAAGACCTCACCGGGGGGCGCGACAAGGATTCGATCCTGGCCGACACCATGGAGGCGGTGATCGGCGCCACGTATCTTTCCGCCGGGCCCGACGCTGCCACGGCGCTGGTGCTGCGCCTCACCGAGCCTCTGCTGGCCGATCCCGACCGCTACGGCGCGGCGATGGATCCCAAGACCAGCCTGCAAGAGCTTGCCGCGCGGCGCGGACTTTCTGCCCCCGCCTACAAGGTCGACGCCCGCGGGCCCGACCACGACCGGCGCTTCACCGCGACCGTGCTCGTGGGCGAACTCGCCGGGGTGGGAGAGGGATCCAGTAAGAAGCAGGCCGAGATGGCTGCCGCCCTCACCGCATGGCGTGAGCTCAGCGCCCATGCCTGAACTCCCGGAAGTCGAGGTCGTTCGTGCCGGTCTCGCTCCCGCCTTGACCGGAGCCCGTATCGCCGGCGTGTCGGTACGCGACCCGCGGGCACTGACTCGCCACGACGCACCGGGGGAGGCGTTCGAAGCGGCGCTCATCGGCCGGACCATCGAAGGCGTGGCGCGGCGGGGGAAGTTCCTCTGGCTGCCGCTGGCGGACGATTCGGAGGCGGTCATCGCGCACCTCGGGATGAGCGGCCAGCTGCTGCTGCGGACGCCCGGTGCGGCACCGGAGCGGCACGAGCGCATCCGCATCGATGTGGAGCATCCCGACCACGGCGAGCTTGCGGTGGCGTTCGCCGATCAGCGCACGTTCGGCTCGCTCGCCATCGACGACCTGGTGCCGACCCCCGACGGTGCTCCCGGCGGACGCGGGAGCGAGCGGGCGGAGGTGCCGGTGCAGGTCGCGCACATCGCCCGTGACCCGCTCGACCCTGCCTTCGATGAGGGTCGTTTCCGCGCGGCACTGGCCCGCAAGAACTCCGGCATCAAGCGCGTGCTCCTGGATCAGACCACCGTGAGCGGCATCGGCAACATCTACGCCGATGAGGCACTGTGGGCCTCCCGCCTTCACCCTGAGACGCCGGCGCGGAGCCTGTCCGCACGCGCCGTCGGGCGCCTGCTGGCCGAGGTGCGTGCGGTCCTGGACAAGGCCCTCGCCGAGGGCGGGACGAGCTTCGACGCGCAGTACGTGAACGTCAACGGCCAAGCGGGATACTTCGCCCATTCGCTGAACGCCTACGGCCGCACCGGCAAGCCCTGTCCACGATGCGGCCGGCCCCTCGTGCGCGCATCGTTCATGAACCGCTCGAGCCACTACTGCCCGCGCTGCCAGCGACTCCCGCACGCGCGGACGGTCAGTCCGCAAGAACCTTCTTCCACGCTCCCTCGTAGGCGATAGGCGCGAACCCGATCGCTTCGTTGATGCTGAGCATGGGCCGGTTCTCCTCGGCGTTGGACGTCAGCACCCGCGGCGAGTTCGGGGCGATGTCCAGCCACGCGAGAAGCGCCGCGCACTTGACCAGCATGCCCAGCCGGTGGCCGCGGTGCTCGGAGAGGACGAGCGTGTCCTCCTGCGACGTGGCTTGCGTGGGGTCGTTCCCGATGACGAGCTCGTTGAAAGCCACGACGTCGCCCGAGTCCACGTGTTGCGCCGCCGTGACGAGCATCGTTCTGCCTGCGTCGAGGTAGACCCGCTCGTGGCGCCGCAGGCGGTCCGCATCCCACGTCTCCTCGTCGAACTCGAGCATCCCCGCCGGCACATCCGTCGCCATCCGCGACTTCATCCACGCGTAGCCGTCGACGAACTCCGGCGGCGTCGGAAGCTGCCACTGAACGACGCGATATCCCGCGGAAGCCCGGGTGGCGTCCTGGAGCAGCCCGTCCAGGTGGCGACGCAGCTGCGGATCAGCCAGGTCGAGGGCGCTGTTGCGTTCGACCTGCTCGAGCGAATGGCCGGTGCGGAGATAGAACCGCGCGGCGTGGTCGTGCGGGATACTGCCGAAACCGGTCGGTGACGAGATGCGCGGGCCTTCGGCCTCCGGATGCTGCGCCCACGACTGCAGCACGGTGCGCCCATGGCCGCGGGCGGTGCGCTCGACGAGGTCATAGGCGGCGGTGCCGATCCCGCGTCCCCACACCGCGCGGCGCAGCTCGATCAGCCAGTAAGCCACGCGGGATCCGGGCTCGCGGGGGATGTCGACGCCCACGCGGCCGACGATCTCGCCGTCCAGCACGGCCACCCAGACGAGCCGCAGTTCGGTGGGGTCGGGGGCGTACGCGGGCAGCAACTCCTGCGGAGCCAGACGGAAGTCGCCGTGTCCGGAGATCTCCTCGTACACGATGTTGCGCACGCGAACCATCTCGATGAAGTCGGCGGCGTCGTCGTCGTCGATGGTGGTGGGCAGGGTCAGCGGGCGCAGCTCGAGGCCGGCCGGGGTGGTGCTCATCGGAATGTCTTTTCGTCGGAGTGGATCGGTGCGCCGGGGACCGCAGAACCTGCAGTCCCCGGCGCGGATAGCGAAGGTCAGGTGCGCACCGTGAGGAGAGCCGCGAGCTTCTGTCCCGCGCGCTCGCGGAGCTCCCGATCGCGGAGGGCGGCGAGGCGCCGCGTGTGGTCGGCGTGCTCCGGGAGGGGGAGGGCCGTGCTGCGTGTGCTCCGCAACAGGAGCCACAGCCCGACCCGCAGCGACAGCCGGTCGATCGCTGAGAGAGGCTGCGGGAGCGACCGCAGGTCGTTGAGCGTGCGTTGGTTCTCGGAGTCCAGAGCCCGTACGCGCGGAAGGGTGGTATTCATGGCTGTTTCTTTTCGAGCGAAGGAAAGGGGCGTGCCCGGAGTCGGGCGGATGGCCGCAGAGAAGTGCGACGGGAATGGGCGACGCGGAGTCGCACAGGGCGGCGACGAAACCCGCGCGGTGATCGACCCCGCCGAAAAGGCGGAGTCTTCCCCCGGGGGTGGGTCAGCCGGCGAGGCCGGGGAGGGCGCGGAAGGAGCCGATCACCCCGGTGCCGAATGGCATGCTGGTGGGTGCGACGCGGTGCGCGATTCGCTGAATCATCTGGGGTGACCTCCTCTCAACTTCGAACGCGATCTGTGACGCTAGCGGATCTCCGCGGGGCGCGTCAAGGGATCTCCCAGAAAACCCAGGCCGCCGGGCGTGTCGTCCCGAGCCGAGTCGGCGGGTGTACGGCACGCCGTGCGAGGTCAGCGGTGCAGGTCCGATACCGTGAACCGGTGAGAATGCCGGTCGGGAAGGCGCATCCATGCACCTGAAGAGCGTGACGATGAAGGGCTTCAAGTCGTTCGCGCAGCCCACGACGTTCGCGTTCGAGCCGGGCGTGACCTGCATCGTCGGGCCGAACGGGTCCGGAAAGTCCAATGTGGTCGACGCTCTCGCGTGGGTGATGGGCGAGCAGGGTGCCAAGACCCTGCGCGGCGGGAAGATGGAAGACGTCATCTTCGCCGGCACCTCCACGCGTGGACCGCTCGGGCGGGCCGAGGTGCAGCTCACGATCGACAACAGCGACGGAGCGTTGCCGATCGAGTACTCCGAGGTCACCATCAGCCGCACCCTGTTCCGAACCGGTGCGAGCGAGTACGCGATCAACGGAGACACCTGCCGGCTGCTCGACGTCCAAGAGCTCCTCAGCGACTCGGGGCTCGGCCGTGAGATGCATGTGATCGTCGGGCAGGGCCGGCTCGACAACGTCCTTCAGGCCACCCCCGAGGACCGCCGCGGCTTCATCGAGGAGGCGGCCGGCATCCTCAAGCACCGCCGCCGCAAGGAAAAGACCCTGCGCAAGCTGGACGCGATGGAGGCGAACCTGACGCGCCTGAGCGACCTGGCCGGAGAATTGCGCCGCCAGCTCAAACCTCTGGGGCGTCAAGCCGAGATCGCCCGGGAGGCAGCCACCATCGCCGCGATCGTGCGTGACGCCAAGGCGCGCCTGTTCGCCGACGAACTGGTGGCCCTGCGCACACAGCTCGCGGACCACGCGCGAGCCGAGAGCGAGCGGCACACCGAACGGGTCGTTCTCCAGGACCAGGCCGAGAACCTGCGGGCGCGGATCGAGCGGCTGGAGAACGACCAGCGCTCCGAGGCAGTGGATCGAGCGCGACGCGTGTCCTTCGCGCTGGAACAGGTGCAGGAGCGCCTGCGCGGTCTGTATTCCCTCGCCGGTCAGCGGCTCGCGCTGCTCTCCGCGGACGGGGACGACCCGTCCGGGTTCACCCCCACGGTGTCCCGCGGGATGATCGACGACGCACGCGCCGAGATCGACGAGATCTCGGCCGGACTGGGGGATGCCCAGGATGCGGCCGCCGATGCTTCGCGCGCCGTGAGCCGGGCTCGCGCGGAACTGGACGCGCTGGACGTCGACATCGCCGCGCAGAGCGCCCTCGTCTCCGAGCATGACATGCGCATCAGCACGCTGCGCGGAACGGCCGAGGCTGCGGCGTCGGCGCTCGGAGCCGTACGGACGGCGGTGGAGCGCCAGCAGCGCGCGCTGGATGCGGCGCTCGTGCGGCGGGCAGAGGCCGAAGCGGAATGGGAAGGGCTCGACCCTGAGCTCGCGCCCGAGGAGTCGGCGGCCGAGCATGCCGCCGCGTACGAACGCGCCCAGCGGGATGCCGCCGATGCGGAGACGACGGTCTCCGAACTTCGCGACCGGCTGCACGCCGCCGAGCGCGAAGTGGAGGCTCTGACCGCGCAGACCACCGCGCTCGGGCGCGCTCTGGATGTGCGCAACGCCGCCGCCGAGCTGGTTTCGGGGGGCGGTCGCGGCATCCGCGGTCTCGTCAGCGACGCCGTGAAGGTGCAGCCCGGGTTCGAGGCGGCGATCGCGGCGGCGCTCGGTCCTCTCGGTGAGGGCCTGCTCGTCGACACGCGGGACAACGCCTTCGCTACCGCGGAACTCGCCCGTGACAGCGACCTGGGGGTGGTGGATATCGCGGCGGCCGACGTCTCCGCCATGCCCGTCGAACTCCCGGCCATCCCCGGCATCGTGTCGGCCGCCGATGTGGTGACCGCCCCGGAGGGTGTGCGGGGCATCCTCGGTTCGGTCCTCATCGCCGACGACCTGCCCACCGCGCGTGCCGCGCTGGAACGACTGCACTCGGTGGCCGCTTCCGTCACTCTGGTGACCCGCGCCGGCGAAGTGATCACCGCCTTCACGCTGCGCGCAGGCTCGGGGGCGGGGCGGTCGCGGCTCGAACTCGCCGCCGAGCGGGATACAGCGGCTGAGCGCCTGACGGAGATTTCGGTGGTGGCCGATTCGCTGAGAGAGGCCCTTGCCGATGCGGTCTCCACTCATCACACGGCACGCCAGCGCGCGCGGGAGGCTCTGGCGGCGCTGCGAGCGCAGGACGCGGCTCTCGCCGCACACGCCGAGAAGGTGAACCGCGCGAGCGTGCGGCACGAGGCGGCGGTTGCCGAATGCGACCGACTCGTCGCAGGCCTCGTGCCGGCGCAGGCGGCCGTCACCGACGCCGAGTCGGCGGAGCGAGCCGCGCGGGATGCGCTGGCGCGCGCGTTGGAAGCTCCCCGGCCGATCCTGGACGCGTCGGCCCGTGAAGGCATGCTCGCTGCGCTGGAGGCGGCGCGTGACGCCGAGATGCGGGCACGCCTCGACGTGGAGACCCTCCGCGAACGCGTGCGCGCGGGCGAGGCCCGCGTCGTGCAACTCGAGCGGCAGCGGGAGCGCGAACGCGTTGCGGCGGAGGAGGCCGCTCGCCGGGCCGTTCTCCGGCGCGCGCAGCGCGAGATCGCCGCGGACGTGGCGAGGCAGCTGCCCCCACTGCTGGATTCCGTGGACCGTTCGGTGAGCCAGGCGCGGGTGGAATTGGCCGCGGCGGAGTCTGCGCGCACCGCGGTCACCGCAGAGCTGGCGGAGGCCCGGTCCCAAGACGCGGCCCTGCGTGAGCGGCTCAGTGCGCTCACGGAGAACGTGCACGGGTTGGAGCTGAAGATCCACGAGAAGCGTCTCCATGCCACGAGCCTGCTCGAACGCGTCTCCTCGGAGTTGGGTCTCGACGAAGACATTCTTGTTTCAGAATATGGTCCGGACCAGCCGGTGCCGTCGGACGCCCCTCCCGCGGACGGGGAGGAGCCGGAATCGACCCCCTTCGACCGGGCCGGCCAGCGACGTCGGCTCGCTGACGCGGAGCGCAAGCTGGGACAGCTCGGCCGTGTGAACCCGCTCGCACTCGAGGAGTTCGCCGCTCTCGAACAGCGTCACGCGTTCCTCACGGAGCAACTCACCGACCTCACGCAGACGCGCAAGGACCTCCTCACCATCATCGATGAGCTGGATGAGCGGATGCAGACGATCTTCCTGGCTGCCTTCGAAGACACCCGGAATGCGTTCACGGAGGTTTTCCCGATCCTCTTCCCCGGGGGAACCGGGAGCATCTCGCTGACCGACCCCGAATCGCCCCTGACGACGGGGATCGAAGTGTCGGTGCGGCCCGTCGGAAAGAAGATCGAGCGGCTGAGTCTGCTGTCGGGCGGGGAGAGGTCGCTGGCAGCGGTGGCGTTCCTCGTGGCGATCTTCCGCGCCCGCCCGAGCCCGTTCTACATCCTGGACGAGGTGGAGGCCGCGCTGGACGACGCGAACCTCGGGCGGCTGCTGGGCGTGTTCGAGCGTCTGCGCGAGAACAGCCAGCTCATCGTCATCACGCACCAGAAGCGCACGATGGAGATCGCGGACGCGCTCTACGGTGTGTCGATGCGTCAGGACGGCGTGTCTGCCGTGGTGGGGCAGCGGGTCGGCGATCGCGCTTCGGCCTGAGCGCGCGCCGTAGGCTGGACCCATGGCGGAGAACTCCTGGTCGCTCGGTCGCGCGCTGCGCGGTCTGTTCGTCAAGCCCACGATCGACGAGACGACATGGGAAGACCTCGAGACCGCCCTGCTGACCGCCGATTTCGGTCCCGACATCACGGAGCGCCTCGTCGATGAACTCCGCGAGAAGGTCGACCGATATCGCACGACCGACCCCCGCGACCTTCAGCGCATGCTGCGGGAGACGCTCGAAGAGCACTTCGCGAAGTTCGACACCACGCTGCGCTTGACCGAGCGCCCCGCCGTGGTGCTCGTCGTGGGCGTGAACGGCGTGGGCAAGACCACCACCATCGGGAAGTTCGCGAAGTTCTTGCAGCGCTACGGCCGCTCCGTCGTCGTCGGTGCCGCCGACACCTTCCGGGCGGCAGCGGTGGACCAACTCGCCACCTGGGCAGAACGGGGAGGGGCGACCATCGTCCGCCCGCAGCACGAGGGGCAGGACCCTGCATCCGTCGCCTTCCAGACCATCTCCTACGCGAAGGAGACCGGCACCGAGATCGTGCTGGTCGACACCGCCGGCCGCCTGCACACCAAAGGTGGGCTGATGGATGAACTGGGCAAGATCCGCCGCGTGGTCGAAAAGCAGGCGCCGATCAGCGAGGTGCTGCTGGTGCTGGATGCCACGACGGGGCAGAACGGCGTGATGCAGGCGCAGGCCTTCCTCGAGCATGCCGGCGTGACAGGTCTCGTGATCACGAAACTCGACGGCTCGGCCAAGGGCGGGTTCATCCTGGCGGTACAGGAGCGCACCGGCATCCCGGTCAAGCTCCTCGGTTCGGGGGAGGGGATCGGCGACCTGACCGGCTTCACCCCGCACGTGTTCGCGGCGTCCCTCGTCGACTGATGCTGCCGACTATCGCACGAGCGAAGGGACTGGTTTCATAGGGCCATGGCGATCGAGCACGACTTTTTCGGACTCCTCGAGTCGGGCCCGGACGGATCCATCTTCTGGTCGGAGAACGTCGAGCTCGGCGATCAGACCGTGACGGTCGATCTGACCGCTCCCGACCAGGACGACGTCTCCCAGGCCGCATTGGATGTGGCCGCAGCCATGGTGTCCTCGCTCGAGGGCATCGACGCGACCGCCCGCAACGCGATGGTGTCGGAGCTGGACGATCGCACGAGCGAGGTGATCGAGTACATCCTGCAGCAGCAGCAGGCGCTCGGAGACGAGCTCGAGGACCTGATGGTGGATGTCTCCGGCGACGTGCAGGTGGACGTCATCCGGTCTCTGCAGTTGATGAGCATGACGATCCTGGCCGACGAGCATGGCGGTTCCGAGCCGTTCGCGGTGCTGGAGTACGCCCTGGACCCCGACGCAACCGACGACGTTCTGCTGGTGAACCTCGCCTCCGACGGGTCGGTGCAGTCCGTCACGAGCGCGGACTGACCCCTCGGCTGCGCGTGCAGACCTTCCTGCCGTACCCTTCCTTCCTCGAGTCGGCGCGGGCGCTGGATGCGCCCAGGCTCGGCAAGCAGCGAGTCGAGACGTTCCAGCTCCTGCGGGCGAACACCGTGCCGGGCTACGGCTGGCGCCATCACCCGGCGGCGAAGATGTGGACTGGGTACCTGCCGGCGCTCGTCGCGTACGGCCTGGCGATGACCGACGTGTGGATCGCCTCGGGACGTGCGGACACGGTACGAGACAAGCTCCTGCTCTTCGCACCCGAGGTGGACGGGGTCGCACAGGCGGACCTGGTCCTGCCGCCCTGGCTCGGCGACGAGGCGTTCCACCTGTCGCACCGGTCCAACCTCCTGCGGAAGGACCCGGAGCACTACCGTCCGATCTTCGGGGACATCCCCGACGACCTGCCCTACATCTGGCCGACCGTCTGAGCGGGACCGTCGACGTCAGACGCCCTGCGCGAAACCTCGGTCGCCCGCAGGGAGGGCGGCCGCCGGGTCGGCGGGATCGATCTCGGGCGGGGGCGACGCCCGGCCCTCGTTGATGGATGCAGCCCAACAACACATCGCGCGAGGGAGCGCCGGCGATAACCTGGGGACATGCCGACGGAGAGCCGCACCGGTCGCCCCCGGGCGTCGTCACGCGAGACGCTCGCCGAAGCCGCCTGCGAACTGTTCCTCGAACGCGGCTACCACTCGACGTCCGTGACGGACATCACCACCCGGGCCGGCGTCAGCCGCTCGAGCTTCTTCAACTACTTCGCGACCAAGGGCGATGTCTTCTGGGCGGCCCTGGATGAGCGCATCGCGGCCCTCGCCGACCGGCTGCGCGCCGACGATTCCGACACCCTCGCTGCCATCCCGACCGCAGTCGCGTCGCTGGCCGACGGGTTCCGCCCCGACAGCCTCGCGCTGGCGCTCGGGCAGGCCGAGACGATGGGGATCGGCGAGGACCTGCAGCGCGAGGCGGGGGTGCGGCGCGCGCGGATTGCGGATGCGGTCGCCGAACGGTTGCGGCGCGGAGGCGTCGAGCCCCTCCGTGCCGAGGTCATCGGAGCGGCCTACGGCGGGGCGGTGCTCGCGGCCATCTCGCGCTGGGCGGCGTTGGGCCCCGGCCGCACGAACCTCGCCGACATCCTCAGTCAGGCCCTCGACTGCGTGCCGCGGTGATCCCCGGCGGAGCGGGTGGCGCGCTCGCGTAAACTTGCCGCATCATGGCTACCTTCGGCACGCTCTCCGACCGGCTCACCGAGACCTTCCGCAACCTTCGCACCAAGGGCAAGCTCACGCCTGCCGACGTCGACGGGACGGTTCGAGAGATCCGTCGCGCCCTGCTCGACGCCGACGTCGCTCTCCCCGTCGTGAAGGAGTTCACCGCGGCGATCCGCGAGCGTGCACTCGGCGACGAGGTCAGCAAGGCCCTGAACCCTGCACAGCAGGTGGTGCAGATCGTCAACGAGGAGCTCGTCGGCATCCTCGGTGGTCAGCAGCGTCGACTGCAGTTCGCGAAGAACCCGCCCACCGTGATCATGCTCGCGGGCCTTCAGGGGTCGGGGAAGACGACTTTCGCCGGAAAGCTCGCACGTTCGCTCGAGAAGGACGGGCACACGCCGTTGCTGATCGCGGCCGACCTGCAGCGACCGAACGCCGTGAACCAGCTGCAGGTGGTCGCCGAGCGTGCGGGTGCGGCGATCTACGCTCCCGAGCCGGGCAACGGGGTCGGCGACCCCGTCAAGGTCGCCCGTGACGGGGTCGAGTACGCACGTCGCTCTCAGCACGACACCGTCATCATCGACACCGCCGGCCGGCTGGGCGTCGACGCCGAGCTGATGAAGCAGGCCGCGAACATCCGCAACGCCACGGATCCGGACGAGGTCCTGTTCGTCATCGACGCGATGATCGGTCAGGACGCCGTCAACACCGCCAAGGCGTTCCAGGAGGGTGTGGACTTCACGGGCGTCGTGCTTTCCAAGCTCGACGGTGACGCCCGCGGTGGTGCGGCGCTCTCCGTCGCATCCGTCACCGGCCGCCCGATCATCTACGCCTCCACGGGGGAGGGACTCGACGATCTCGAGCCCTTCTACCCGGACCGGATGGCGTCGCGCATCCTCGACCTCGGCGACATCCTGACCCTCATCGAGCAGGCGCAGGCCGCGTTCGACGAGGAAGAGGCGATGAAGGTCGCCGAGAAGCTGGCGACGGAGACCTTCACGCTCGAGGACTTCCTCGAGCAGATGCAGCAGATGAAGAAGATGGGCTCCATGAAGAAGATGCTCGGGATGCTCCCGGGCATGGGGTCGATGAAGCAGCAGCTGGAGGACTTCGACGAGCGTGAGATCGACCGCACGGAGGCGATCATCCGCTCGATGACACCGGGGGAGCGGCGGAACCCGAAGGTGCTCAACGGCTCCCGTCGCCTGCGCATCGCGCGCGGCTCCGGTATGACCGTCACGGACGTGAATTCCCTCGTCCAGCGGTTCGAACAGGCCGCGAAGATGATGAAGACCATGGCCCGGGGCGGTGTGCCGAACATTCCCGGGATGGGCCCCGTGCCCGGCGCGGGGCGCCCCGGCGCATCCGCCAAGCGGGGAAAGCAGCAGAAGGCCAAGGGATCCCGGTCGGGCAATCCGGCCAAGCGCGCGGCCGAGAACGCGGGGATCGCCGCGGCTGCCCCCGCAGCGCCGTCCGGCTCCGGCTTCGGGCTCGGCGGCGGTGCCGGCGGCGGTGCGGGCGCGGGTCCCGCCGCGCCGCCGAGCGAGGCCGACCTCGCCGAGCTCCAGAAGCTCCTCGGCCGGGGCTGACCCCGCCCGCATCCGCCGCGGGTCTGACCCCGCCCCATCCACCATGCGGGGGCGAGTTCAGGAGTTTTGGCGGAGACAGGCCGCTGCAGGCGAATCGAGCCTGTGTCGGCCACATCTCCTGATTCGGCGACGCGGGGATGGCTCCGGGGGTCGGCACCGCCTGCGCTCGCCGCGGGCGCGCGGCCCGACCCGCCCGCATCCGCACTACCGTGTGACGAGTTCAGGAGTTTTGGCGGAGACAGGACGGAATCGGCGAATCGAGCCTGTGTCGGCCGCATCTCCTGATTCGGGGACGCAGGGATGGCTCCCGGGGCTGACGTCGCCTGCATTCTCGCCGCCGGCGCGGCGCCGGGCCGACCCGCCCGCATCCGCCGCCGGGGCCCGACCGCGCCCGCATCCGCCGTGCCGGTTCACGAGTTCAGGAGTTTTGGCGGAGACAGGCCGATGCAGGCGAAACGAGCCTGTGTCGGCCACATCTCCTGATTCGGCAACGCGGGGATTAACCCCTGTCCGAACCCGGGCGGCCGGCCGGACCGGCGAGCAGGCGGCGTCAGGGAGCGACGGAACGCAGGTGCTCGCGCAGGGTGGGACCGCTGCGGAACTCCCGGATCAGGTGCTGTACGACCTCACGGAGGTCGCCGTCCGCGGCCTCGGCGACCGCGATCTGGCGCGCCGAGCTGCCTCCGGTGGCAAGGATGGTGTCCAGCGCCGCGAGTTCGCGCCCGCACTTCAGCTCCACGGCGATATCGGTGACCTCGGCGATGGTCTCGCGGAGATGCTCGACGACCGGCGCCTGCCGTCCGTCGGCATCGACGATGATCCGCGCGCCCAGGCCGTACCGCGCCGCCCGCCACTTGTTCTCACGGATGTACCAGGGCGGGATGCGGGGGATGGGGCGGCCCTCGTCGAGGTCGCGGGAGAACCGCTCGACCAGCGACTGAATGAGCGCGGCCACGGCGGCGAGCTCCGGGAGCGTGGACATCCCGTCGCACGCCCGCACTTCGATCGTGCCCCACCGGGGGGCCGGCCGGACGTCCCAGCGGACCTCTGTCGCATCGGCGATGACTCCGGTGCGCGTCATGTCGTCGATGTATGCCTCGTACTGGGCCCAGTTCTCCAGCTGCCACGGCAGTCCCGCGGTCGGGAGTTGCTGGAATACGAGTGCGCGGTTGGAGGCGTACCCGGTGCGCTCACCCGCCCAGAACGGGCTCGAGGCCGATAGCGCCTGAAGGTGCGGCAGGTACACCGACAGTGCGTCGATGAGGGGGAAGACCTTGTTGACGTCCTCAACCCCCACGTGCACGTGGATGCCCCAGATCATCATGTTGCGCCCCCACCACTGGGTGCGCTCGATCAGCTTGTGGTACCGCGTCTTGTCCGTGACCTCCTGATCGAACCACTGGGCGAACGGATGGCTGCCGGCGCACAGCAGCTCCACGCCGCGGGGCTCGGTCTCGGTCCGTACGGCGGCGATGGCGTCGCCGATGTCGTCAACGGCCGCAGCCACCGTGCCGCCGATCCCGCTGGTCAGCTCGATGGTGTTGGTCAGGAGCTCCTGCGTGATGGTGAAGCGCTCGAGCTTCGTGCGCTCCTCGAGCGGCGGCACGATGTCGGGCGCACGCGGCACCAGATCACCGGTCTCGCGGTCGGCGAGCATCAATTCCCACTCGATCCCGACCGACGAACGTGCAGAGGGCGCGAACGGGACCGTCATGGCGACAGTCTGGCATGGGAGGCGGCACGACCCCGCGTTTCGCGGCATCCGCAGATGTCTGGCAGAATAGAGGGCTGGACCGTCTGCTCGACCCTCTATCCAGCCTCGGTCCAACCATTTGAGCTTCCGCCGGATGCGTACCCCACTCCGGCGACCAGTTCGTCACTTCCATATCACCAGGAGAATCGTGGCTGTCAAGATCCGTCTCAAGCGTCTCGGAAAGATCCGCGCGCCCTACTACCGCATCGTCGTTGCCGACTCGCGCACCAAGCGCGATGGTCGTGTCATCGAGGAGATCGGCAAGTACCACCCCACGGAGGAGCCCTCGTTCATCGAGGTCGACTCCGAGCGCGCGCAGTACTGGCTCGGCGTCGGCGCACAGCCGACCGAGCAGGTCGCCGCACTGCTGAAGCTCACCGGAGACTGGGGTCGCTTCAAGGGCGACGAGAACGCCGTCTCGACGGTCAAGGTCGCCGAGCCGAAGCAGCCGTTCGAAATCGACTCGGCCAAAAAGTCCGTCGTGAAGCCCAAGGCGGAGAAGAAGGCGCCCGAGGCCCCCGCCGCGGACGCCGACGCCGCTGCGGCGTCAGACTCCGAGTAATCCGTTGCTCGCCGCCGCGCTCGAGCACGTCGTCAAGGGGATCGTCGATCACCCGGACGATGTCGCCATCACCTCCAGCACATCTCCTCGCGGTGACGTGCTGGAGGTACGCGTGCACCCGGATGACCGGGGCCGCGTCATCGGGCGCGGCGGACGCACGGCCAAGGCCCTGCGCACCCTGATCTCGGCGCTCGCGGACGGTCGTCGCGTTCGCGTCGACGTCGCCGACGACTGATGTCGGACGCCGCTCCGTCCCGTTCCCCGAAACCCGCGCGCACTCAGCTGCGCGTGGGGCGCCTCGTGAAAGCCCACGGGCTCAAGGGCGCGTTGAAGCTCGAGCTCTACACCGATGACCCGGACGGCCGATTCACCCCGGGAGCGACATTCACGCTCCAGGTGCCGACCGCGTCGCCGTGGCACGGTAAGTCACTCACCGTCCGCGAGTTCAAGTGGATGAACAGCCACGCCGTCGCCTTCTTCGAAGGCGTGGACGATCGGTCCGCCGCCGAGGAGCTTGTTCGTGCCATCCTGTGGATCGACGAGGATGCTTTGGCCTCACCCGCCGAAGACGACGCGTGGTTCGATCACCAACTGGTGGGCCTCGACGTCATCCGCGACGGCGAGATCGTCGGGCGCGTCGCCCGGGTCGACCACATGCCGGCGCAGGACCTGCTGATCGTGACGGTGGGGGAGCGCGAGGTCCTGGTCCCCTTCGTGAAGGCTCTCGTCCCCGAGGTGGACGTCGTCGGCGGCCGTGTCGTCGTCACTCCGCCTCCCGGTCTCTTCGAAGACCTGCCGGGGGCCTCCGATGAGCCGGAGCCGGGAACCGTCGACGAAACGGTGACCGAGGACGGCGACCGGGAGGACTGACGTGCGCATCGACGTCGTCTCGATCTTCCCGTCGTTCTTCGACGCGCTCGAAGTCTCTCTCCTGGGTAGGGCTCGCGGGGCGGGCCTGCTCGACATCCGCGTGCACGACCTGCGCGACTGGACGCACGATCGTCACCGCACCGTCGACGACACCCCGTACGGGGGCGGAGCGGGCATGGTGATGAAGCCGGAACCCTGGGGCGAGGCCCTCGAGGAGATCGCGCGGGATGCGGCGGACCGCCCCGTGTTCGTCTTCCCCTCTCCCGCGGGCGAGGTGTTCCGTCAGTCCACCGCCCGAGAGCTCGCCGAGGCCCCGCACCTCGTCTTCGGATGCGGGCGCTACGAAGGCATCGACGAGCGCGTCTTCGCGGAGGCGGCGAGCCTGGGCGACGTCCGGCTGGTGAGCCTCGGCGACTACGTCCTCAACGGCGGCGAGGTGGCCGCGATGGCGATGATCGAAGCGATCGGACGGCTCATCCCCGGCGTCGTGGGCAATCCGGCCAGTCTCGTCGAGGAGTCCCACGAGGACGGCCTGCTGGAATACCCCTCCTACACGAAGCCCGCCGTCTGGCGCGGCCGGGAGGTTCCGCCCGTGCTGCTGAGCGGCAACCATGCCGCCATCGCCGCGTGGCGCCGCGAGCAGCAGCTGGAGCGCACGCGCGAGCGGCGCCCCGATCTCCTGGGCGACTGAACCGAGAGCGGGTGTCAGTCCACGCCGAGGAACGAGCGGTCGGTCAGCACGATGGGGCCGTCCTCGGTGATGGCAACGGTGTGCTCGGAGTGC
Organism: Microbacterium sp. Z10_103; assembly: GCF_058310455.1. NCBI lineage: Bacteria > Bacillati > Actinomycetota > Actinomycetes > Micrococcales > Microbacteriaceae > Microbacterium > Microbacterium sp. Z10_103. Next base: position 1,499,674 of record NZ_JBZEGK010000001.1, on the reverse strand, counting down.
GCACCCCGTGAGCCGTCTGCGCTGCGCAGCGTCCAGCCGTCGGGGTCGGTGATCAGCCGGTCGGTGGTGGCCAGGAACCAGGGCTCGAGCGCCAGGACGAGCCCCGCCCGCAGCGGGTAGCCGCGGCCCGGCTTGCCGTCGTTCGGGACGTGCGGGTCGCCGTGCATCTCCCGGCCGACCCCGTGCCCACCGAAGTCGGTGTTGATGGAGTACCCGTCCGCGTGGGCGACCGCGGCTATCGCGGCGGAAATGTCGCCGATCCGGTTGCTGACGACGGCCGAAGCGATGGCCGCATCCAGAGCACGCTCGGTCGTGTCGATGAGAGCGAGGTCTTCGTCGCGAGGGGTGCCCACGACGAAGGAGACAGCGGAATCGGCGACCCATCCGTCGATCGACACGGCGAAATCCAGAGAGACGAGATCGCCGTCGCGGAGCGCGTAGTCGTGAGGAAGGCCGTGCAGCACGGCGTCATTGATCGACGTGCAGATGACCTTGCCGAACGGGCTCGCCCCGAAGGACGGGTGGTAATCGATATAGCAGGACTCCGCGCCGGCGCGGCGGAGGAGATCGTGTGCGCGACGGTCGATGGCCAGGAGGTTGGTCCCCACCTTCGTTTCCTCACGCAGGGTCGCCAGGGCCTCGGCTACGAACCGGCCGGCCGGCCGCATCGCCTCGATCTCCGCGGGGGTGCGCAACTCGATCATGGAAATCCTTCCGTCTGTTCCATTGTCGCGGATGCCCAAGCCGTGAGGATGCCGAGGGATGCGCCCGTCCCGGGCGGTGGGGAGGGCGGCGGCATTAGCATCAGGGGCATGTGGCTTCGACGGGCGTTCTTCTGGTGGCTCTTCCCGGCCGCCGTCGTGCTGCCGGTGTGGCTCCTGGCCGGGTGGATCGCCTTCGATGCGGGCGGGTGGGCCCTCATCTGGGTGCTCTTCCTGGCGATGCCCTCGGTGTTCTTCGGACAGATCGTGCTCGCACTACTGGTCCGTGCACGCAGCAGCGTGCGGGCTCTGCGGGCCGTGTCGTGGTGGGATGTGCTCGGGTTCGGGGTGTGGCACGTCCTCGTGATCGCCACGGGCTTTTTCAGTCCGGCGTGGTTCGGCATCGCTTTCGTGGCCGCCCTCGTCGGCGCGGTCGCCCTTTTCTGGCTGACGGTCTGGCAGCTCTGGCGCGAGGCGCGTGCCGGGGCCCAGTCGCTTCTCCGCGCGGCAGACGGCACCGGGTATCTCCCGCCATCGCAACCACCGCGGGCGGCGCCCACCGAAACTCCCGTGATCGTCGTCACGGAGCGACCCTCCGGCTCCTGACGGTTTGGGGCCGCACCACATCCATGGCAGAATGGATGTTTGTGTCCTGACCGGCTCTGCCTCAGGGGAGTCCGCCGCTTTCGCGGCCTCGGGCACATCCGAAACTATTCATACATCATGCGGTCGACCTGTGGCGGCCGCAGGAAGAGAAGATCATGCAGATCCTCGATGCCGTCGACGCGGCTTCACTCCGCTCGGACATCCCCGCCTTCGCTCCCGGCGACAACGTCAAGGTGCACGTGAACATCACGGAAGGCACCCGCTCGCGTATCCAGGTGTTCCAGGGCATCGTGCTCGGTCGCTCCGGCGATGGCGTGCGCGAGACCTTCACGGTTCGCAAGATCAGCTTCCAGGTGGGTGTCGAGCGCACCTTCCCGGTGCACAGCCCCGTCATCGACCACATCGAGGTCGTGACGCGCGGTGACGTGCGCCGCGCCAAGCTGTACTACCTCCGTGCCCTGCGCGGCAAGAAGGCCAAGATCAAGGAGAAGCGCGACCGCTGATCGCACTCCCGAGAAACGCCCCGGCATCGCCCGGGGCGTTTCGTCGTTTGTCGATGAACTGCGCCGACGATTGCCGCCGGTTGCGTGAGGTGTGCGACGCTTGGTGGGCGGTTCGCGTCGTCATGCGGGCCGGGTGAAGGATCCCATGAGCAGCGAGCAGACCGCATCCGCCCCCGCACGGGCCGAAGGCCAGGTCGGTGGGGAACGTGATCGCCGGCGCGGGCTGCTGATCTTCCTCCGCGACGTCCTGGTGATCGTCGTGATCGCGCTGCTCGTTTCGTTCCTGGTGAAGACGTTCCTGGTCCGCTCCTTCTACATCCCGTCCGCCTCCATGGCCCAGACGCTCCTCGTGAACGACCGCATCCTCGTCGATGAGATCACACCCCGCTTCGGGGAGTACGAGCGCGGCGACGTCGTCGTGTTCCGTGACCCGGGCGGTTGGCTCCCGCCCTCGAATGAGCCTGAGCGGCCGGCGATCGTCGAAGCCGGGGACTGGATCCTCTCGCTCGTCGGATTGTCAGCTCCCGACAGCGACGACCACCTCATCAAACGGGTGATCGGTCTGCCGGGTGACCACGTGGTGTGCTGCAACGCGCTGGGTCAGGTGACGGTGAACGGCGTGCCGATCGACGAGACCGATTACCTGAACCTGCCTCCCGGTCGCTCGGCCGCCGAACCCGTCCCGTACGACGTCGAGATTCCCGAGGGGTCGTTGTGGGTGCTCGGCGACAACCGAGACAGCTCGCGTGATTCGCGCTACAACCAGGACCAGCCGGGCCAGGGGTTCGTCCCGCTGGAGAACGTGGTCGGCCGGGCGTTCCTGATCACCTGGCCGCTGGGACGCTTCGGTGGCATCGACTTCCAGCACGATGCGTTCGCCGGCATCCCCGCCGCGGAGGACGCGCCATGACCGTCGTCGAGCCGCGACTCACCCTCGAGCGGCGGCTCTTGAAGGAGCATCCACTGATCATCGCGTGTGACGAGGTGGGGCGTGGCGCGTTGGCCGGCCCGGTCGCGGTGGGCGCCGCGGTCATCGACCCGGAACGCTCGCGCAAACGCGTGCCGGCGGGACTCCGCGACTCCAAGCTGGTCCCCGAGCCCAAGCGCGCCGACGTCGCGGCGCGGGCGGCGGGGTGGGTCGCGGCCAGCGCGGTGGGGTGGGCCAGTTCGATCGAGATCGACGAGGTCGGGATCATCCGCGCGCTCGGGCTCGCCGCCATCCGGGCGATCGCGGATCTGCGCGTCGCCGGGGTGGTGCCGGAGAGCGCCATCGTGATCCTCGATGGCAACTACGACTACATCACGCCGGCGGGTGCCACCGGCCTTCGGGTGACCCCCGTCATCAAGGCCGATCGCGACTGCGCCAGCGCCGCTGCGGCCTCGGTTATTGCGAAGGTCGCGCGCGACAACGTCATGACCGGCCTGCACGACGAGCTGCCCGCCTATCACTGGGCGCGTAACAAGGGGTACGCCAGTCCCGAACACCGCGAAGCGATCCGCTCGCATGGCGTGAGTGCGCATCATCGGCAGTCCTGGTCGATCACCGACGCCCCGACGCTTTTCTGAGCCCCTGCGTCCGGTGGCACGCCCACCGCGGGCAGTGCCGCTCGGCCTAGGATGGAGACACCATGGATGACGATGTCTTCGAGGATTACGACCGCGAACTCGAACTGGCGCTGTACCGCGAGTACCGCGATGTCGTCTCGCAGTTCCAGTACGTGATCGAGACCGAGCGACGGTTCTACCTCGCCAACGAGGTGAACGTCGTACGCCGCGACACCGAGCACGACTTCTACTTCGAGATCTCCATGACGGACGTCTGGGTGTGGGATATCTACCGCGCCGACCGCTTCGTGAAGTCCGTTCGCGTCCTCACCTTCAAGGATGTCAACGTCGAGGAGTTGTCGCGGCGGGACTTCCAGCTTCCCGAGGAACTCTCTCTCGACGGCTGAGCGACTTCTCCTCCCCAGGCGCGGCCCCGTCGAACTCATCCCCGGTTCCTTCCGCGGGCGCCCCGAGGGAGACGACCGGCCGCGAGGCTGGGCTGCATGGCAGCGAAAGACGACTTCGGGCGAGCGGGTGAGGAACGGGCGGCGGCCCATCTGCGCTCTGCGGGCTTCACCGTCATCGACCGCAATTGGCGGTGTCCACAGGGCGAGATCGACATCGTCGCCGTCCGCGGAAGAGACCTCGTCGTGGTCGAGGTCAAATCACGCCGGTCCGTGGCCTTCGGGCATCCGCTGGAGGCGATCGACGCGCGCAAAGCCGCCCGGCTGTGGCGTCTGGCACTTGCGTGGATCGTGGCGCACCCCGACCTGGCGCGGGGCCGTCGTCTGCGGATCGATGCGATAGCGCTCACCGGACCCGACGCGCCGACTGCGGTGCTCGAACACCTCGAGGACGCGCTGTGACGACCGCGAGGACGCTGTCGATCGCGCTGTCCGGCCTCAACGGAGCGGTCGTGGAGGTGGAGGCCGACCTCTCCCCGCAGACACCGGGCTTCCGTGTGATCGGGCTGCCGGACAAGGCCATCGGTGAGGCCGTGCAACGGGTGACAAACGCGTGCGCGAACCGGAACGTTCCCGTCCCGCGGCGCCGCCTCACGGTCAACCTGTCACCGGCCAGCCTGCCCAAACACGGTGCCGGCTTCGACGTCGCGATCGCCGTTGCGGCACTGGCGACCGAGCGTCAGATGGATGCGGCGCGGCTGGCGACGACCGTGCACATCGGCGAGCTGGGGCTCGACGGCCGGCTCCGTCCGCTTCCCGGGGTCCTTCCGGCGGTGCTGGCGGCCGCCCGGGCAGGAATCACCCGCGTCGTCGTGCCCTTCGCGAATCGGCAGGAGGCGGAACTCGTCGACGGCATCGAGGTTCTCGGGGCAACGTGCCTGGCCGACGTGCTGCGCTGGCACGGAGCCGAAGTGGACGCCCCGGATCTGGAGCCCGTCACCGCCGCCGCCGACGATTCCGGCGCGGCCGGAGACGTTCCCGACCTGGCCGACGTGATCGGGCAACCGGAAGCCGTCGAGGCGCTGGTGGTGGCCGCGGCGGGCGGACATCACCTGCTGATGAGCGGGCCCCCGGGGGCCGGAAAGACGATGCTCGCCCGACGGCTTCCAGGAATCCTGCCGCCCCTGGACGACGAGGCTGCCCTGACCGCGGCCTGCGTCCGGTCGCTGGCGGGCGCATCGGTGACCCGCCTCTCACGCGTGCCGCCCTGGGAAGCACCGCACCACAGCGCGACCGTGGGAGCTCTCGTCGGCGGCGGGTCGCGGGTGGTGCGGCCCGGCGCCATCGCGCGGGCCAGCGGCGGCGTGCTGTTCCTCGATGAGGCGGGCGAATTCGCGGCGTCAGCGTTGGATGCACTCCGCCAGCCTCTGGAGTCCGGCACCATCGCGATCCATCGGGCTGGAGCGGAGGCGTCCTATCCGGCTCGGTTCCAGCTCGTTCTGGCGACGAACCCCTGCCCGTGCGGTCAGTACGGCGTCCCCGGCGGCACGTGCGTGTGTCCGCCCTCGGCGATCCGCCGATACCTCGGTCGGCTGTCGGGCCCTCTGCTGGACCGCATCGACATCGAGCTGTCGCTGCGCCGCGTCTCCGTCGCACACCGCGACGTCGTCCCTGCGGCCGCGACCAGCGCCGCCGCGCGAGAACGGGTCCTGGCTGCCCGGGAGCGCACGTCGGCCCGGCTGTCCGAAACCCCATGGCGACGCAATGCCGACGTGCCCGGCAGCTGGCTGCGTCAGGGTCCCTTGGCCCCACCGCCGATCGTGCGGCGGCCGTTGGACGCGGCGCTTCACCGCGGTTCGCTCACACTCCGCGGGTACGACCGCGTCCTGCGGGTCGCGTGGACACTGGCTGACCTTGCGGGCCGAGCCGCCGTGGATGTGAACGACGTCGGCCGGGCGCTGTTCTTGAAGAGAGGAGTCACAGTGTGAGCATGTTCGACCTATCACCCGAACGCTCTGCCACGGAGCTCAGGGGCCTGTGGAATCGGTCCGGCGACGCCCGAGAGGCCTATGCCCGTGCGGTGTGGAGCGTTCTGACCGAGCCCGGCGACCGCGTCGCCGGCGTGCTGATCGCAACGCTCGGGGCTGCGGCGGCGCTGCGGCGGGCGATGACCGGCTTGATGGACGATACCGTCGACCTCGCGCCGCGGGAGTTCGCGGTCGCACGAGATCGGTGGATGCCGCGGGCGAACCCGGAGCTGGTGTCCGCTGCGCTGGAGAGAGCGCGCCGTGCGCACGTGCGTCTGGTGGTTCCGGGTGACCCGGCGTGGCCGACGCGGCTCGCCGATCTGGGCGACCACGCGCCGCACGCGCTGTGGCAGCGGGGGGACGTCGCCCCCGCCACGGCGGCACCGGCCGTCGCGATCGTGGGGGCGCGGGCCGCGACAGGGTACGGAGAGCACGTTGCGGCGGAGCTTGCGGCAGAACTCGCTGCCGACGGCATCACGGTGGTCTCCGGGGCTGCCTACGGGATCGACGGGGTCGCGCACCGCGCGGCCCTCGCCGCAGGCGGACTCACGACAGCGCTCCTGGCGGGCGGCGTCGACCGCCCCTATCCGTCAGGCCACGCCGACCTCCTGTCCCGCATCGCGCAAACGGGCATCGTTGCCAGCGAGACCCCGTGCGGCACCGCCCCCAGCAAGTGGCGTTTCCTCGCCCGCAACAGATTGATCGCCGCACTGTCGGACGCGACCATCGTGGTGGAGGCGGGCACGCGCAGCGGGTCGCTCAACACCGCCGCGCATGCAGCCTCCCTGGGGCGGGCGTTGGGGGCCGTGCCGGGCCCGGTCACCAGCGCTGCTTCAGCCGGCTGCCACCGCATCCTCCGCGAGTACGACGGCGTGTGCATCACCGGCCCCGACGATGTGCGTGAGCTCCTCGGGGTGACCGTCGCCGGCCCCGCGGGAGTGCCCGGACGCACCGACGACCTCACGCGGCTTCTGGATGCGGCCAGCACACGGGTATCCGCAGGGGCGGCCGAACTCGCCCGACGCAGCGGGCTGGCCATCGGCGAGGTCGAGGCACTCGTCGGGCTCGCCCTCCTGGATGGACGTCTCGTCGCCGACGGTGAGGGGTGGCGTCGCGCATCGAGCCGGTGACGCGCCGCGCGGCCGGGGCCGGGCTGGCCCATCGTGGGTCATCCTGGGGGAGTGCAGCTGCGCGCCGCGATCGATTCCTACCTCGCCCACCTCGCTGAGGTGCGGCGACTCGCCCCTGCGACGGTGAGGGCCTACCGTGCCGATCTGTACGACCTCGTCGCCTCCCTCGGCGATGCCCCGCTCCCGGGAATAGACGTCGAGCACCTCCGTGAATGGGCCTGGTCGGCTGCGCAGCAGGGCCTCGCGCGGAGCACCCTCGCGCGCCGGACGGCCGCCGTGCGGGGCCTCTTCCGGTGGGCTCTTGAGGAAGGGCTCGTCGCAACGGATCCCACCCTGCGGCTGGTGACGCCCAAACGCGGCCGCACGCTGCCGCATGTCGCGACGGCCGACGGGCTCCGCGAGGCTTTGGAGGCGGCCGCCGTCCGCGCCGTGGACGGCGACACGAGCGCCCTGCGCGATTCGGCCGTGCTGGAGATGCTCTACGGCGCCGGGCTGCGGGTGTCCGAGCTGTGCGGACTGAACGTCGACGACCTGGACCCCCACCGCCGCACGGTACGCGTGCTCGGAAAGGGCTCCAAGGAGCGCGTGGTGCCGTACGGCGGCGCTGCCGGTCGAGCGCTGGACGGCTACCTCGTGCGTGCGCGCCCCGTGCTGGCTGCGCGCACCGACACTGCCGGCGCAGCACTGTTCCTCGGTGCACGCGGACGCCGCCTCGGCCCGCGGACGGTCTACGACCTCGTCGCGCGCACGATCGGCCCGGTCGTGGGGTCGGCGGCGGTCGGTCCGCACGCCCTTCGTCATTCGGCGGCGACGCACCTGCTGGACGGGGGCGCCGATCTTCGGGCGGTCCAGGAGATCCTCGGCCATGCCAGTCTCGGCACCACGCAGATCTACACCCATGTGTCCAGCGAGCGACTCACCGAGGCCTATCGGCTCGCTCACCCGCGGGCCTGACACAGCGCGCCGACGAGGCGTAGCGTGTACACCATGCGCAAGCGACAGGCGGGTCTGGCAGCGGTCGCGCTGTCGGCCGCGATGCTCGTCGGGTGCTCCGCTTCGCCGTCGGGGCCGGCGGTCACGCGTCTGCCCAGCGACGGGGCGCGTCCGGTTCCCTCGACGTCTGCGAGCGCCGCTCCGACGGCGGAGTCATCCGCCGCCCCCCTCGCTCCCGGCGTCGCGCAGAACTGCGCAGGCTCGCCGGTGACCCTCACGGCGGACTCTCCGTCTCTCGTCCTGGCGGGCGACTGCCCCGATGTGCAGATTCAGGGGAACGACCTCCACGTGGATCTGACCACGGCCGACGTGGACATCGTGACGCTGGCGGGGGATCGCCTGACGGTGGCCCTGGATGATGCGGACTCGGTGACGGTTCAGGGCAACGAGGACACCGTCACCGCCGACGAGATCGACGTCCTCGTCGTCCGCGGCGACCGCAACTCGGTCACGGCCACCGACTCCATCGACAACGTCACCGTTCAGGGCAACGACAACACGGTGCGCGGGATGGATGACAGCGGCGCCGCATCCGACGAGGGCGCGCGCAACGTGATCGGATGACCTCGAGCGGCCTCTGCCGCACGGTCAACAGCAGGGCAGCAGCACCGCGCGGGGGACACCGCCCAGGAGCAGCAGCGGATTGATGTAGTCGCCGTTCAGGCGCACGCCGAAGTGCACCGTGGCCGGCTCCGCGTGCCCTCCCGCCGCCACGTCCGCCACGTCCTGCCCTCCGGCGACGACATCCCCAGATCGAAGAGTCGTCTCCACGGGCTCGAACGTGGTCACCAGCCCGCCCCCGTGATCGATCGTGAGCACACCGCGGTCGACGACGGCTCCAGCGAACGCCACGACTCCGTCCGCGGGTGAGCGCACAGCGCCCACTGCGGCGAGGTCGACGCCGCGGTGCCCGGCGCCGTAAGGAGTCGCGGGCGCCGCGAACGGCCGGCTGACCTGCACGGGAGTCACCGGCCATGTCCACGAGGTGTCCGCCGGCGTCGGTGATCCCGGCGCAACGATCCCGACGAACGCGACGGCCATGGCGACGGCGAAGCGGAGAGGATGCGACATCGCTCCAGCTTTCCTCCCGAGGGCCTGGGTGGCGGCGTCCAGCGGCGATGGGTGGATGGACTGCAGCGGCAAGCCGCCTGGGGAGGCGTGGCTGGTACAGTAGGAGGGCACCCCGTCCGCCGGGGTGACTCCGCGTGTCCATAGCGCACCGCGATTCCTCCGAACCGCACGCGTGGCATCTCGCATCCACCGGTCTCCCGAGCAATCGCACGGGAGCGGATGCCCGCCGGACACCAGGCTCGCCGCCCGACCGGGTAGGCGCGAAACAACCGCAACCAGGCGCGCACGCGCCCAAAGAAGGAGAACGGCCATGGCCGTCGTCACCATTCGCCAGCTGCTCGACAGCGGCGTCCACTTCGGACACCAGACCCGCCGGTGGAACCCGAAAGTGAAGCGCTTCATCCTCACCGAGCGCAGCGGTATCCACATCATCGACCTGCAGCAGTCGCTGTCGTACATCGACAAGGCGTACGAGTTCGTCAAGGAGACGGTGGCCCACGGCGGCACGATCCTCTTCGTCGGCACGAAGAAGCAGGCGCAGGAAGTGCTCGCCGAGCAGGCGACGCGCGTCGGGCAGCCCTTCGTCAACCAGCGCTGGCTCGGTGGTCTTCTCACCAACTTCCAGACCATCTCCAAGCGTCTGGCCCGCATGAAGGAGCTCGAGGAGCTCGACTACGAGACCCCCGCCAACAGCGGCTTCACCAAGAAGGAGCTGCTGCTCAAGAAGCGCGAGCTCGACAAGCTGCACAAGTCCCTGGGCGGTATCCGCAACCTGCAGAAGACCCCCTCGGCGATCTGGGTCGTCGACGCGAAGCGCGAGCACCTCGCTGTCGACGAGGCCAAGAAGCTCGGCATCCCCGTGATCGGTATCCTCGACACCAACGCCGACCCCGACGAGTTCCAGTACCCGATTCCCGGCAACGACGACGCGATCCGCTCGGTCGGCCTGCTGACCCGCATCATCGCCGACGCCGCTGCGGAAGGCCTCATCCAGCGTCACCAGCCCGCCGGCGAGACCGCTGAGGTCGCCGAGCCGCTGACCGAGTGGGAGCGCGAGCTGCTCGAGCAGGGTGCGCCGGCCCAGTCGTCCGCCGAGACCGAGAAGGTCGCCGACGTCGCCGAGGCTGCTGCTGAGGCAGATGAGCTCATCGCCGACGAGCAGGCCATCGAGGGTGAAGCAGCGACCGAGTCGGACGCCGACGCCGAGGGCGCGGCCGCTCACGACGAGGTCATCGCCGCTGAGTCTGCCGAGAGCACCGAAGAGGTCGCCGCGGCCGAGCCCGAGGCTGCAGAGAGCACCGAAGAGGTCGCCGACGCCGAGCCTGAGGCTGCCGACAAGTAAGAGTCCGCACGAACGAATTTCTCGTCGGCGAGGTCGTCCCGAACGACCTCGCCGACGCTTCCTTCCAGAACTTTCAGAACAAGGAGCCGACATATGGCAAACTTCACGATCGCTGACATCAAGGCGCTGCGCGAGCAGCTCGGCACCGGCATGGTCGACACCAAGAAGGCGCTCGAAGAGGCCGACGGAAACGTCGAGAAGGCCGTCGAGATCCTGCGCCTGAAGGGCGCAAAGGGCAACGCCAAGCGTGCCGACCGGTCCACCAGCGAAGGACTGATCACCGCCCGCGAGCAGGACGGGAAGGCCACGCTGATCGAGCTCGCGTGCGAGACCGACTTCGTGGCGAAGAACGAGCGTTTCATCGCACTGGCAGAGAAGGTCCTCGAGGCGGCGGTCGCCGCGTCCGCCGACTCCGCCGAGGCTGCTCTCGCTGCCCGCGCGGGCGACGTGACGGTGGACCAGCTCATCTCGGACGAGGCTGCGATCATCGGCGAGAAGGTCGAGCTGCGTCGCGTTCGCACCCTGAGCGGTGAGCACTTCTCGGTGTACCTGCACAAGACCAGCAAGGACCTGCCCCCGCAGGTCGGCGTGGTGCTCGCCTACACCGGCGAGGACGCTGAGGCCGCCCGGAGCATCGCCCAGCACATCTCCTTCGCCAACCCGACGTACCTGTCGCGCGAGGACGTGCCGGAGGCCGACGTCGACAAGGAGCGCGAGATCGTCACGGAGATCTCTCGCAACGAGGGCAAGCCGGAGGCCGCTCTCCCCAAGATCGTCGAAGGGCGCGTGAACGCGTTCTTCAAGCAGGTCGTCCTCCTCGATCAGGACTTCGCGCGGGACAACAAGCTCTCGGTTGCTCAGGTCGCGAAGAACGCGGGTCTCACGATCACCGATTTCGCGCGTTTCAAGGTCGGCGCGTAGCCTTCGACGGGATCACGCACCGGAAGCCCGCAGGGTCGGGGACCGGATCAAGGGCCCGGGATGCACCGCATCCCGGGCCCTTCAGTCTGTCCACGGCGGAGGGGGATAGGTTGTATCCGACGAGAGGGATCACACGTGATCGATGAAGCAACCGGGCGCCGCCGCGTTCTACTGAAACTGTCGGGCGAGGCATTCGGCGGGGGCCAGTTGGGTGTCAACCCTGACGTCGTGAGCCAGATGGCTCGGGAGATCGCCGCCGCGGTGGACCGCATCGAGATCGCCGTCGTCGTCGGAGGGGGCAACTTCTTCCGGGGCGCGGAGTTGAGCCAGCGCGGCATGGACCGCGGCCGGGCCGACTACATGGGAATGCTCGGCACGGTGATGAACGCGCTTGCCCTGCAAGACTTCCTCGAGCAGGCCGGGGCCGCCACGCGCGTGCAGTCCGCCATCTCGATGACCCAGGTCGCCGAGCCCTACATCCCGCGCCGTGCCGAACGCCACCTGGAAAAGGGCCGCGTCGTCATCTTCGGCGCCGGTGCCGGCCTGCCCTACTTCTCCACCGATACCGTGGCCGCCCAGCGTGCCCTGGAAATCGGCGCGATCGAGGTGCTCGTCGCCAAGAACGGTGTGGACGGCGTCTACACCGCCGATCCGCGCAAGGACGCCACAGCCACGCGGATCGACAGCATCACGTACATGGACGCTCTCCAGCGGGGGCTCAAGGTCGTCGATTCGACGGCGTTCAGCCTCTGCATGGACAACGGCATGGACATGCGCGTGTTCGGCATGGAGCCGGAGGGCAACGTGACGCGTGCTCTCCTGGGCGAATCGATCGGAACGCTCGTCACGGCCTGAGCGCGTCGTGCGCCTGCCGGATGGCGTGCGCCTGTCTAGACTGGGACGTCGAGCCCAACGAATGGAGTCCCCGTGATCGCCGATGTTCTGGCCGACGCCGAAACGCGCATGGACCGCGCCGTGGAAGCGGCCAAGGAGGACTTTGCCACCGTTCGCACCGGGCGCGCGAACCCCCAGCTCTTCCAGAAGGTGTTGGTCGATTACTACGGTTCGCCCACGCCGCTCGCGCAGCTCGCGTCCGTGAACGCGCTCGAGGCGCGCACACTCGTGGTGACGCCCTACGACAAGTCCGCGCTGAAGGCGATCGAGTCGGCCATCCGCGACATGCCCAATCTCGGTGCGAACCCCACGAACGATGGCACTCTCGTGCGCATCACCATGCCCGAGCTGACCGCTGAGCGGCGCAAGGAGTTCGTCAAAATCGTGCGGTCCAAGGGTGAGGACGCGAAGGTACACGTCCGCGGCATCCGCCGGAAGTCCAAGGACGAGCTCGACGCTCTGAAGAGCGACGTCGGTGAGGATGAGCTCGGTCGTGCCGAGAAGGAGCTGGACGCGTTGACCAAGGCGCACGTCGACGCGATCGACGAGGCGCTCAAGCGCAAAGAGGCAGAGCTCCTCGAGGTCTAGCCCCATGACCGATCCATCCGGCCCGGACAGCGCGTCACCGCTCGACGCGCCGCTCTCGCGACGCGAGGCCGCCCGCGCGCGGCGTGCGCAGAGCGCCGCCGATGTCGGTGACGGCCTCCAGCCACGCATCCGCGCAGCACGCTCCGAGTTCGAGAGCCAGGTCGCGCACGCGCGTGCCGAGTTCGAAGAGGCGAACGCGCGCATCACGCAGCGCACCGGCCGCAACCTGCTGCTGGCCATCGTGATCGGTCTCGCCATCGGCGCCGCGGTCATGGCTTCACTGCTCTTCTACAAGTGGATCTTCCTCCTCTTCGCGATCGCGGCCATCATCCTCGGCACGTTCGAGCTCACCCGTGCACTCCAGGCCTCCGGCCGCCGGATCGACCTGGTCCCGCAACTGATCGCCGGAACGTTGCTGCTCGTGTCCGGCTACTTCGCGACGCTGTGGCTGCACTGGGTGGCCACGATCTCGGCGGTCGCTGTCGTGGTGGTGTGGCGCCTCCTCGGCCAGATGTTCCGGCGCGACGGACGTACCTACGGGGCCGTGCTCTCGGACGTCCTCATCTCGTCCTTCGTGCAGCTGTACGTGCCGGTCCTCGCGAGCCTCGCGCTGGTGTTGCTGAGCCAGGACCGCGGCGAGTGGTGGGTTCTCGCCTTCATCATCGTGACGGTCGTCGCCGACACCGGGGCCTATGCCTCCGGGCTGACCTTCGGCCGTAGCGGGCGGCACCTCATGGCACCGCGGATCAGCCCCAAGAAGACCTGGGAGGGCTTCGCCGGTTCGGCGGTGGCCGCTCTGGCCGCCGGGGTCGTGTTGGCGCTGTACATGCTCGAACTGCCCTGGTGGGCGGGACTGATCTTCGGCGCGGTCATCCTCGGTACCGCCACTGCGGGCGATCTCGGCGAGTCGATGATCAAACGCGACCTGGGGATCAAGGACATGAGCTCGTGGCTGCCCGGTCACGGCGGCGTCCTGGACCGGCTTGATTCCATCCTGCCCTCGGCGACGGCCGCGCTCGCGCTGTACTACCTCCTGACCCCCCTGGCGGTGACATGACGATAGACACCGAACACCCGAGCGCCGAGCATTCCCGCACCGAGCCCGCCGAAGCGGAGGATCCCCGGATCGAGCGCTCGGACGCCGCGACTTCCGGCGCCACGCCGTTTCCCGAAGCCCCCCGGCGCGGGAAGGGGTACGAGAAACGAGCCGTCGACGCATTCCTGGCTCAGGCGCGGGCGGCCTTCGAGTCTGACGACGATGACGACGCCCTCCGTTCCGCGGAGGTACGCGCCGCCGCGTTTCCGCTGGTCCGCCAGGGCTATGCGATCGCCGCAGTCGACGCGGCGCTGGGACGTATCGAGGATGCCTTCGCCGCCCGCGAGCGTGAACGAGCCATGAGCAGGCGGGGCGCCCGGGCGTGGGTGGCGGAATCACGCGACGTCGCCCAGGTCGTCCTCGATCGGCTGCTCCGTCCGAAGGGGCGACGTTTCGACCGGGTGAGCGTCTTGCGGTACGGGTACCGCGTGGACGAGGTCGATCTCGTCACCGACAAGCTCGCGCGGTATCTTGCCGTGGGGGAGCCGGTGACGGTGGAGCAAGTGCGGGCTGTGGCGTTCCGCATGCAACGCGGCGGGTACCGCGAGGCACAGGTCGATGCGGTGCTCGATGCCGTCGTGGAAGTGATGCTCGCCGTCGGATGATCCCGGCCGGTCCGGTCGCCGCGATCGCCGTGCCACGGATGGCACGCCTCTCGGCAGGCGGCTAGAATCGAGCGCATTGTGACCCCCGGCACCGAGATCACGCGCGCCACGTCCGGACGGATCGTCCGCCGGGGGCCGGCAGGCGTCGACGTCGTTCCGGCTCCCGTCACACCGCGGCGCGCACCGCGGTGGTCGCGCCGTCGCGGCGTTCTCGCCGTGTTCGCGGGCCTCTCCGTGCTCGGCTTCGTCGCCGCATACGTGGGACCCACCGGCGCAGCCCTCGCTGAGGCCGATGCCGACCGTGTGTCGCTGTATGAGAGCGCCCTGGCCGACATGCAGACGTACACGCTTTCTGCCGAAGCGGTCACGACGGCATCCCTCCAGCGCAGCAGCTACTCGGTGTACGTCACGCCGAAACCCACGCCGACCCCCACCGCGCGTCCGGCAGCGTCGGCCTCTTCCTCCGGCTCGGGGTGGCGCCCCCCGTTCGTCGCACCCGACCCCGGAACCGCGCAGGCGGTCGCCTACGAGATGGTCCTGGCACGGGGGTGGGGCGACGACCAGTTCGCGTGCCTGCGTGCTCTGTGGCAGAAGGAGTCCGGCTGGCGAGTCAACGCCTACAACGCCTCCAGCGGGGCGTACGGCATCCCGCAGGCGCTGCCGGGCAGCAAGATGGCCAGCGCCGGAGCGGACTGGGAGACCAATCCCGCGACGCAGATCGCGTGGGGACTCGGATACATCGGCAGCCGCTACGGCGACCCTTGCGGTGCGTGGGGGAGCTCCCAAAGCCGCGGTTGGTACTGACCGGTGCCGCGGTCCCATCGTCGGCGCCCCGAGCCGGCGGGCGATGACTCACTTGCCCGCCTGATCGCCGGGTGGAAGCGCACGGAGACCCGCCGCGGCGTCGCATGGACGGTCCAGCCGGTGTCGGCGACGTCGGCGCAGAAGGCATACGTATGCCCGGGATGCGGCAAGACCATCGAGCCAGGGACAGCCCACGTCGTCGTGTGGCGTGCCGACGGCGTCCTCGGCGACGCGGCCGACCTGGCCGGCCGTCGACACTGGCACAGCCACTGCTGGAGGATCAGCTGACATGGAAATCCGCGGACCGCTTGCCCTGCCCGCACGGCGGGAAGACATCGAGCTGCACACCGAGGACGGGCTCACCCTCGTCGGCGAGCTCGCCCTTCCCCAGGACCGCGACCCGGTCGCCACCCTCGTGACCCTGCACCCCCTGCCCACCGCCGGCGGGTTCATGGACTCTCACATTCTCCGGAAAGCCGCAGCCAGGCTGCCCGCTCTGGCCGACCTCGCCGTGCTCCGGTTCAACACCCGCGGCACGACCTCCCCGCGCGGGACGAGCGAGGGCGCGTTCGACGGCGGGGAGGGCGAACGCTACGACGTGGCAGCGGCCGTCCAGTTCGCCGCCGACCGCGGGCTGCCGCATCCGTGGCTCCTCGGGTGGTCCTTCGGCACCGAGCTGGCTCTGAAGTACGGCCGGGAGCACGACGTGGAAGGCGCCATCCTCCTGTCGCCACCGCTGCACCGCACGAGCGCCGACGAGGTCGCCGCGTGGAATGACGGTGACCGCCGCCTGGTGGTCATCGTTCCCGAGTTCGACGACTACCTTCGGCCTGCCGAGGCCGCCGAGCGTTTCGCCTCCGTACCCGCCGCCCGCCTCATCCCGATCGAGGACGGCAAGCACCTCTGGGTGGGGGAGAGCCAGACGCGGCGAGTGCTGACCGAGATCGTCCGAGTCGTCAACCCGGGCGCCCTCCCGCTCCCGGACACGTGGGACGGACCGGTCGCACAGGAATGATGCGTCAGCGCTCGTTCTGGCGCGGGATGATCACCTGGCGGTAGATGATCAGGATGCTCGCCGCGACCGGGATCGCGACGAGTGCGCCCAGGAGCCCGAGCAGGGAGCCGCCGGCGAGGGCGGCGATGACCACGACAGCGCCGGGGATCGCGACCGCACGGTTCATGATCCGGGGCGACACGATATACGCCTCGATCTGCATGTAGATCAGGTAGTAGATCGCTGCGATCAGCGCGGTGGTGGGCGAGCTGAGTCCGAGGCACGTGAGGACGATGAGCGTAGACCCGGTCAGAGTTCCGACCAGCGGAATGAGGGAGAAGAAGAAGGCGATCACCGCGAGCACGGCGGGGAACGGTGCCCCGATGATCGTGAGGAGAATGGCGCTCAGGACGCCGTTGATCACGCCGAGGCTGGCCTGACCGATGACGTAGTAGCCGACAGAGTCGGTGATCTGCTCCGCGAGATCGATGAAGCGCGCACGCTTGGACGCAGGAACCAGCTGGTACACCGCTGCCTTGAGCGACGGCGTGGACGCCGTGAAGTAGATCGTCAGGATGAGCACGATGAACGCGCCGCCCAATCCCGCCACGACGGCCCCGCCCACGGCCAGGATGCCGCTCCCGACATTGCTGGAGATCTCGCCGAAGTCCAGCGAGCCCCACCAGTCCTCGATGTACCCCCACACGACGTCGACGTCCAGCGCGGGGAAGACCGACTGCGCCCATTCGCGAGCGATCGGCAGCGCGTCCTCCCAGTCGAACGACTGGGTGGTGGCTTCGATCCTCGCGATCAGCTGCGCGATCTGGTCGACGATGACCGGCACGATGGTCAGGATGATGCCGGCGAAGATTCCCAGGACTCCGAGGATCGTCACCAGGACCGCCGCCCACCGAGGGAGCTTCCGCCGTTCCAGCCACGAAATGACCGGATCCAGGCCCAACGAGAGGAACAGGGCCGTACCGACGTAGAGGAGGATCGTCGAGAGCGTCTGCACACTGTTGAGGAGCAGAATTCCGACGCCGACGCCGAGCGTGGCAACGAGCGCGACGCGGAACGGGTTATAGATCTTCACGGGTCTCCTGTCGGGCGGCGGCCGGCCACTGGCCGCGCCTTGTTCCGCCAGGATACGCATTCGGCACCATCCAGCGCGGCAGGGACTCCCTCCTGGGCAACTTTCAGGTCGTTGCCACTAGTCTGAAATGTCGTATGCGTGGTCCGACCCGAAGGACCACCATCGGGAAGGTTTGAATTTCGTGCGTTTTGTTTGGGCTGTCGCGGCGTTCATCCTCGCCGCGCTCATGATCGGCGCGGGGATCGCACAGCGCACCGTCTTCGAGCCCGCACCCGCTGAAAGCACACCGCTTCCCGCCGGTGAGGACCTGCCGTACACCCTCGTCGACGGCGAGGTACTCAATCTGTTCTCCGGAGCGCAGACGCTGACCGCGGAGGGTGACGGCACCGTATTCGCGGCCTACGGCCGCACCCCCGACGTGCAGGCGTGGCTTTCCGACGTGCCGTACAACCATGTGACCGTCGGTGATGACGGCCAGATGGAAACCGAAGTCATCGAGCCGGCGGCAGAGGAAAGCGTCGACGAGACAGCTGCCCCGGACCCGGCCACTGACCCGGCGCCGACCGACGACGCTTCCGCGAGCACCGTGGGACGTTCGCCCGTCGGCTCCGATTTGTGGCTCGACGAGTTCCAGCAGGAGGGACGCCTTTCCACTCCGCTTCAGCTGCCGGAGACGATGAGCGTTCTGCTGGCAACCGACGGGACGGCGCCCGCTCCTTCCGAGATCGCCGTGATGTGGCCCGTTGACCGCAGCACCCCCTGGGCCGGACCCCTCATCGTCGGCGGCAGCGTCGTGCTCGTCGTCGGCGTGGTCCTGTATCTCCTCGGCATCCGTCATGTCCGCCGTTCTCGCGGCCCACGCCGCAAGGGCCTCCCGATGCCGCCGACCGAGCCCATCGACCTTGCCGTGGAGGACCCCGACAAGGGAGTCATCAGCGCGGGGCGGCGCCGCGCCGTGTCCGGCCGCCGGTCCTTCATCGTCATTCCCGCCGTGGCGGTGTCGGCGGTGCTGTTCGCCGGATGCTCCGCCGACGCGTGGCCCGATCTCTCTCCGAGTCCGACTCCCTCGCCGTCGGAGTCCGTCATCGTCCCGGACGGGCAGCAGTCCCCGGCGGTCACGAAAACGCAGGCAGAGCGCATTCTGACGCGCGTCTCGACGACGGTCGCGGAGGCCGATGCGGCCATGGATCCCGCGCTCGCCGGCGCGCGCCTGGAGGGAGCTGCTCTGGCGGAGCGGCAGACGAACTACACCCTCCGCGCTCAGCTGCCCGAGCAGACCGACCTGCCGGGGATTCCCGACCGCCCCGTCGAGATCGTGTTGCCGCAGGCGTTCGACGCATGGCCCCGCTCGTTCATGACGGTGGTGGAGGACCCGGCCGACTCGACCGTCGCGCCGACCATCATGCTGATGACCCAGGCCGATCCGTGGTCGGAGTACAAGGCGAGCTTCATCGCGAGCCTCGAGGCAGCGACGCTGCTTCCGAATCTTCCCGCCGAGTACGTCGGGGCGGCGCTGGCACCCCCTGACTCGCCGTTCCTGCGCCTGCGGCCGGATGAACTCGCCGGAGCGTATGCGGACCTCATCAACAACGGCGAGAACAGCGCGTACTGGGGCGACTTCGACACCGCGGGCGACCTTCTCCTGGCGAACATCAAGCAGAGCCAGCAGAGCCGTCTGGATCAGCTCAATCAGACCGGCGCGAACACGTCGACGCTGGAATTCCTGGCCGTTCCCGGCACATCCGCCCCCATGGCATTGACCACTGTCGACGGCGGCGCCATCGTCGCCGTCGATATCCACGAGACCGACACCGTCAAGCCGACGAATCCCGACGCGGTCATCCGGCTGCCCGACAATCCCGCCGCGCGCGCGCTGACGGGTGTCGAGCAGTCCGCGACGGGGTTCACCACGACCTACGGCGACCAGCTGTTCTTCTATGTGCCGTTGGAGGGGACCAATGAACCGATCCGCCTCCTCGGCTACCGTTCCAACATCCTGGAAGCGAAGGTGATCGAGTGAGCACTCCTCAGCCCGGCTCCGTCCTGCGCGGCGCTGTCGATCTGTCCGCCCTACGGAACCGCCCGCAGGCGCCGCCCGCGGCCGGACCCGGACAGCCCGTCGCGGGACAGCCCGTCGCCGGCGCAGGGGCGCCCGCGACCGATGCCGCGTCGGTGCCGTCCCTCGTGGTGGACGTCACGGACGCGACCTTCGGGCAGGTGCTCGAGCTGTCCCGCACCGTGCCGGTGGTCGTCGACCTGTGGGCCGAGTGGTGCGGACCGTGCAAACAGCTCAGCCCGATCCTCGAAAAGGTCGTGCTCGAGTACGGCGGCCGTATGGTCCTGGCGAAGGTCGACGTCGACGCCAACCCGCAGCTCGCGCAGGGGTTCCGTGCCCAGTCCATCCCGATGGTCGTCGCGCTGGTGGGCGGACAGCCTGTCCCGCTGTTCACCGGAGCGGTGCCCGAGCAGCAGGTGCGGGAGGTTTTCGCGCAGCTGCTTCAGCTGGCGGCGCAGAACGGGGTGACGGGCACCGTCGGCGTGGAGGCCGTGGAGCCCTCGGACGAGCCCGTCGAGGCGCCGATGCCACCGCTCCACGCAGAGGCGTTCGAGGCGATCGAGAGCGGTGACTACGCCCGGGCCATAGCGGCGTACGAGCAGGCGCTGGCGGAGAACCCGCGCGACGAGGATGCTCAGGCCGGCCTCGGTCAGGTGCGCCTTCTCGCCCGGATCCAGGGGGCCGACCTGCAGGCGGCACGAGCGGCGGCCGCGGCGGACCCCACGGACGTGGAGGCGCAGTTCGTCGTCGCCGACCTCGACCTGGCCGGTGGTCACGTCGAGGACGCCTTCGACCGTCTCCTCGACCTCTTCGCCGCGCTGCCCGATGACACGCGGCCGCCGGTGCGCGAACGGCTTCTCGAGCTCTTCGGCCTCATCGGCGACGCAGACCCACGCGTCATCCGCGCCCGCGGGCGCCTCGCTTCGCTCCTCTTCTGAGACACGGCACCGAGACTCCATCCCCGCCACGAAACCGCGTCCAACGGCGGCAGTCTGGTGGCGGAGATGGAGTCTCGCGGTCTCGGGGCGTCAGCCCTTGCCGGGGGCGGGGAGGCGCGCGGCGTCCTTACGGTGATGGAGCCACAGCACTCCCAGGGGCGGGAGCGTGAAGACGGCGTGACCGTTCTCGTCGGCGTGCACCACTCCGAGGTTTCCGACGCCGGAGCCGCCGTACGCGGCGGCGTCCGTGTTCAGGATCTCCTGCCACACGCCGTGCTCGGGAAGGGTCAGCTCGAAGCCTGAGATCGGTGCGCCGGAGAAGTTGCACACCACCGCGATGGTGTTGCCGTGCCAGTCCCGGCGTGCGAAGGCGAGCACGTTCGGGTTCCACGACGGGGCGCCGAGCCGCGTGAAGGCCGCTCCATCGGAGTCGCGGGACCACAGCGGCGCCTGCTCGACGTAGACCCGGTTCAGCACCGCGACGAAGTCGTGCAGTTGCGCGTGCGACGGCTGCTCCAGGGTCCACCAGTCGAGGCTCCGCGCCTCCGCCCACTCCGACATCTGGCCGAATTCCTGACCCATGAACAGCAGCTGCTTGCCCGGATGACCCCACATGTAGGCGAGGAACGCCCGCATGTTCGCGAGCTTCTGCCAGTGATCGCCCGGCATGCGGCCGAACAGGCTTCCCTTGCCGTGCACGACCTCGTCGTGGCTGATGGGGAGGATGAACTTCTCGCTGAACGCGTAGACGAACGAGAACGACAGTTCGCCCTCGTGGTGGCTACGGTGAAGCGGGTCGCGTGCGATGTATTGCAGCGAGTCGTTCATCCAGCCCATGTTCCACTTCATGCCGAAGCCCAGGCCCGCGGCGTCGGTGGAGGCGGTGACCCCGGGGAAGCTCGTGGATTCCTCGGCAATGATGGCGATGCCGGGGTACCGCTTATAGGCGGTCCCGTTCACCTCCTTGAGGAACCGGATCGCCTCGAGGTTCTCCCGGCCGCCGTACTGGTTCGGTACCCATTCGCCGTCCTGGCGCGAGTAGTCGAGATACAGCATCGAGGCCACCGCATCCACGCGCAGGCCGTCGACGTGGAACTCTTCCAGCCAGTAGAGCGCGTTCGCGACGAGGAAGTTGCGCACCTCGTTGCGCCCGTAGTCGAAGATGAGCGTGCCCCAGTCCTTGTGCTCGCCACGGCGGGGGTCGGGGTGCTCGTACAGGGGTTCGCCATCGAAGCGGGCGAGCGCGAACGCGTCCTTGGGAAAGTGGCCGGGGACCCAGTCCATGATCACGCCGATGCCGGCCTGGTGGAGTCGGTCGATGAGGTATCGCAGATCGTCGGGCTCGCCGAACCGGCTCGTGGGGGCGTAGTACCCGGTGACCTGGTATCCCCAGGAGCCGCCGAAGGGGTGCTCCGCCAGCGGGAGGAACTCCACGTGCGTGAAGCCCTGCGCGGTCACGTACTCGACGAGCGGATCGGCCGCGTCGCGGTAGGAGAGCCCGGGGCGCCAGGAGGCCAGATGGATCTCGTAGATCGACATCGGTGAGGACAGCGGCGAGGTACGCGCCCGCTTGGTCATCCATGTGTCGTCCTGCCACGTGTACGAGGAGTCGGTGACGATGGATGCGGTCGCCGGCGGCTTCTCGGCATACCGGGCCATCGGGTCGGCCTTCTGGATCCACTCGCCGCGGCGAGTGAGGATCTCGAACTTGTACGCGTCGCCGGCGGCCATGCCGGGGACGAACAGCTCCCACACGCCGCTGCCGCCCATGGAACGCATGGCATGCCCGCGGCCATCCCATCCGTTCACGTCTCCCACGACCCTGACGGCGCGCGCGTCCGGCGCCCACACCGCGAAGGCCACGCCGGGAGAGCCGTCGAGTGTGCGTACGTGCGAGCCGAGTACGCGCCACAGCTCCTCGTGGCGCCCTTCCCCGATGAGATAGAGGTCCACCTCGCCGATGGTCGGGACATGACGGTAAGGGTCGTCGGCGGTGTACTCGCTGCCGTCGTCGTAGGTCGCCGTCACGGTGTAGTCCTGCGGCTGACGGGGAGTCACCGCTTCCCAGATGCCCGCGCGGAGGTGCTCGAAGCGCGCAGCGGTGCCCCCGGTGAGGTTCGCGGTCACCGTGGTCGCCAGCGGGCGGCGGATGCGGATGACCCACGTCCCGTCGTCGGCGGGGTGCACCCCGAGCACGGCGTGCGGATCGTGGTGGTTTCCGGCGGCGACGGCGTCGAGGATGCCGTCGTCGAGGTGTTGACCGGTCATCGGATCTCCTTCACGTGCAAGATGTGCACCGGCTCGGTGAAGGCGTCCAGCCGCACGTAGTTGCGATCGGTCCACGTCCACACCGCGCCGGTGACGAGGTCTTCGACCTCGTACGGCGTGCCCGGCTCGACACCCCAGACGGTCGTGTCGAGGAACACCGTCGTCTCCCGGATGGAGTGAGGGTCGACGTTGGCCACCACGATGATCGTGTCTGCCACGCCCGTCGGTGAGAGCGCGGCGTCGAGGTGCTTGGAGTACACGAGGATGGCGTCATCCCCGCTCCAGTGGAGGGACAGGTTCCGCAGTTGCCCGAGCGCGGGGTGCGAGCGACGGGCGGCGTTCAGCATCCGCAGGTACGGCGCCAGCGACTCGCCGCGCTCCTCAGCGCCCTCCCAATCCCGGATCTTGTACTCGTACTTCTCGTTGTCGATGTTCTCCTCGGACCCGGGCCGCGCCACGTTCTCGAAGAGTTCGTACCCGGCGTAGACGCCGTAGGTCGGCGCCGCGGTGGCGGCGAGGGCAGCGCGCACCTTGTAGGCGGCACGACCGCCGAACTGCAGGTACTCGCTGAGGATGTCGGGGGTGTTCACGAACAGGTTCGGCCGCAGGAAGTCATCCGTCTCGGTCGCGAGCGACGTGAAGAACTCCGCCAGCTCCTCCTTCGTGTTGCGCCACGTGAAGTAGGTGTAACTCTGCTGGAATCCCGCCATCCCCAGGCCCCGCAGAGGGGCAGGGCGCGTGAAGGCTTCGGCGAGGAAGACGACGTCCGGATGCTCCGCATTGACGGTGGCGATGAGCCATTCCCAGAACTGGAGGGGCTTGGTGTGCGGGTTGTCGACGCGGAAGATCTGCACGCCCTGGGCGATCCAGTGCCGGACGATCCGGATGACCTCCGCCCGGATGCCCTCCGGGTCGTTGTCGAAATTGACGGGATAGATGTCCTGGTACTTCTTCGGCGGATTCTCCGCATAGGCGATCGAGCCGTCCGGGAGGGTCGTGAACCACTCGGGATGCTCCGTGACCCACGGGTGGTCGGGGGAGGCCTGAAGGGCGAGGTCCAGGGCGACTTCGATGCCGTCCGCCCGTGCCGCCCGCACGAACGTGCGGAAATCCGCCAGCGTGCCGAGATCAGGGTGAACGGCGTCGTGACCGCCCGCGGCGGACCCGATCGCCCAGGGTGAACCGGGATCGCCCGCCTGCGGATCGAGCGTGTTGTTGCGGCCCTTGCGGTTCGTCTCCCCGATGGGGTGGATGGGCGGCAGGTACAGCACGTCGAAGCCCATCGCCGCGACGGCGGGCAACCGCCGCGCGGCGGTGCGGAACGTGCCCGACGTGATCGTGCCGTCCTTGGCCTGGCGGGCGCCTTCGGAACGGGGGAAGAACTCGTACCAGGACCCGACACCGGCTCGCCGTCGCTCGACGAGCACTTCGAGCTCGTCTCCGGCCGACCCCAGGCTCGCGAGGGGGCGTTCGGCGAAGTAACCGGCGATCGTCGGATCCGTCACGATCGCCAACGCGGCTTCGTCGGAGAGCGCGGCATCCCGCAACGTGGTCGCCGCAGCCTGGAGGGTGACACGCTCGGCCCGGGGGCGGTTCTTTTCCGCGGCAGCGCGATCGAACAGCAGGGCACCTGCTTCGCGCATGAGGGCGGGGTCCACACCGGCGGCGATCTTCACTTCGGCGGCGTGCTGCCACGTGGCGAAGTCATCCGCGAACGTCTCGAACCGGAATCGCCAGATCCCCTGCTCGAGCAGCACCACGAGTGTCGACCAGCGGTCCAGGCCGTCGTTGAGGGAGGAGAGACGGTGCAGCGACTCGTCCCCGGAGGGGGAGAAGAGCCGCACGTGCACGCCGATGAGGTCGTGCCCCTCGCGGAAGGCCGTGACCGTGAACGGTACGGCCTCTTCGACGTATGCCGAGGGGCGGAAACGTCCGCCCGGCACGGAGGGGCGCGGCGCAACCATCGGGATGCGGGGCGTCACGGTCTCGGAGTCGGTGTTGGCTGCGGGGCGAACGGGGATCGTCGTGCCGCTGCGCCAGGGACGGGAGATGGGAGATCGCGTCGGAGGAGCCACGATCCGAACCTACCTTGGCGGCCGCGACCGGCACACAAGGACACCGGCGGTTGACAAGCCGCGCGTCGTTGGATCACTCCCCGCGAGAGCGCGCATCACTCCACGCGGAAGAGGTGCATCGAGGTGTCGGTCATGGTCAGGGTGCCCCCTGGCGCGAACTGCGCGCCCGCCTCGAGCGGGCGCTCGTCCGCGCTTGACCAGAGCGACACGAACCGTTCGGCGCCGGCGATCACGGGGAGAGTCACCTCGACGGGCGACTCGTTGCCGTGGATGACCAGCAGGATGCGGTTGAACGCCTCACGCTCGGGCGTCGATGCGGCGACGTACTGCAGCGTCCGGTGGGCGGGGTTGGTCCACCGCTCGGTCGACATCGTCTCGCCGTGCTCGTCGTACCACTCCATGACGGAGGCCGAGGGGGTGTGCTCGCCGAGCCGTGCGAAGCGGCTGGGGCGGAGTGCCGGGTTCTCGCGCCGCACCTCGAGGAGCCGTCGGACGTGTGCGGACAGGTCCTGCTGCCACGGGGCGTGCTCCCACGCCAACCAGGTGAGGGGCGAGTCGTGGCAATAGGCGTTGTTGTTTCCGCGCTGGGTGCGCCCGAACTCGTCGCCGGCGGTCAGCATTGGAACTCCCGCCGAGAGGAGCACCGTGCCGAGGAGGTTGCGCATCGCCTTTCGGCGGGCGGCCAGGATCCGCTCGTCATCGGTGCGCCCCTCGATCCCGTGATTGAACGACCGGTTCGTGTCGGCGCCGTCTCGGCCCTGCTCGCCGTTGCCGAGGTTGTGCTTGACGTCGTACGAGACGAGGTCGTGCAGGGTGAACCCGTCGTGCGCGGTGACGAAGTTGATGCTGGCGAGGGGGCCGCGCTCGACGCTGAAGGTGTTGGACGAGCCCGCCAGCCGGGTGGCGAAACCGCCGATCCCGGTCGGTGACGTGTCGGCGCGGCGCGCGTAGTCGACGTCGCTCAGCCAGAAGTTCCGCACCCGGTCGCGGTACCGGTCGTTCCACTCGTGCCATCCGGCGCCGAAGTTACCGGTCTGCCATCCGCCCATTCCGACGTCCCACGGCTCGGCGATCTTCTTCACGCCCGCCAGCGCCGGATCGTCGATGATGGCCCGGAGCAGGGGATGGTCCGGGGTGAAAGTGTGTGCGGCGTCGCGGCCGAGTGTTGCGGCCAGATCGAACCGGAACCCGTCGATCTGCACGTCGTTCGCCCAATACCGCAGCGAATCCAGGATCAGGCGTGCTGCGCCGTCCGTCGCGGTGTTCACCGCGTTGCCGCATCCGGTGACGTCGATATAACCCCCGTCCTCGGTCTGCCGGTAGTACGACCGATTGTCCAGGCCCCGAAGGCTGGATCGCGGGCCGCCGACCCCCTCTTCTGCGGTGTGGTTGTAGACGACATCGAGGATGACTTCGAGTCCTGCCTCGTGCAGCAGCTTGACCATCCCCTTGAACTCCCGCAGCACCGCCTCGGGCCCGTTCCGCTGGTTCTCGACGGTCGCGTAGGACGCGTGGGGTGTGAAGAAATTGAGGGGGTTGTAGCCCCAGTAGTTGGTGAGCCCGAGCTGCAGCAGGCGCGGTTCGGTCGTGAACGCGTGCACGGGAAGCAGCTCGACCGCCGTGATGCCCAGACCCACCAGGTACTCGATCATCGCGGGGTGCGCCAGGCCCGCGTAGGTGCCGTGCAGAGCGGGAGGCACCCCGGGGTGCCGCTTGGTGAGCCCCTTGACGTGGCCTTCATAGATCACGGTGCGATCAAGAGGGACGCCGGGCTTCGCGACGCCGCCCCAGTCGAACCCGCCGTCGACCACCACGGCGCGGTGGTCGCCGAAGCCGCCGGTGACGATCCCGCGGGCGTACGGGTCGAGCAGCAGGCTCTCCCGGTTGAAGGTGTCCTGCGGGCCGACGGGACCGTCGGCGCGCACCGCGTACCGCGCCCCCGGGCGCAGCAATTCGGTCGTCACCGTCCATACGCCGCCGCCGGCCGAGGACATCGCCAATGTCGCCACCGCCCAGTCGAGGTCGGTGTCATCGAAGACGACGAGCTCCATCGCGTCGGCGTGCGCCGACCAGACGCGCAACGTTCCGCCGTCCGGCCCCTGCGTGACGCCGAGGCCGTCGAGGGAAGGGCTGAGGAGGCCTGCGGTGGCGGGAAGCACGAAAGGGGATGCGGGTCGCGCCATGGATCTACAGTAGTTAGGCCGTAGGTCAGGCGCGTTACGGCGGGAGGTGGCGATGTCGGTGTATCTCGATCACGCCGCAACGACGCCGCTGCGTGAGGAGGCGCGCGACGCCTGGCTCGCCGCCGCATCCATCGGGGGCAATGCCTCGTCGATCCACGGCGGCGGGCAGGCCGCGCGTCGTTTGCTGGAGGAGGCGCGTGAGCGCCTGGCGGCGGTCCTCCACACGGACCCTGTCGAGGTGGTGTTCACCTCCGGGGGCACGGAGTCGATCAACACGGCTCTGAAGGGCCTGTGGTGGGCGCGGGGCGACCGGCCCGACCGCATCGCCGTCCCCGCGGGCGAGCACCATGCCACGCTGGACACCGTCGCCTGGCTCGTCGAGAGCGAGGGCGCGCGGGTGGAGCCGGTGGCACTGGATGCGGTGGGCCGCATCGACCCGGAAGCCTTCGGTGCAGCCGCCGGCCGGTCGGCTCTCGCAACGGCGATCGTGGCGAACAACGAGGTCGGCACGGTGCAGGATGCCGCGGCGCTGGCCGCCGCCTCCGCCTCTGCCGCCGTTCCGTTGCACCTGGACGCCGTCTCGGCCTTCGGCCACGTGCCGATCGACGTCGCCGCCTGGCGCGGGGACGCGCCGCCGGGGGTGGGCCTGGTCGCGCTGAGCCTCTCCGCGCACAAGGTGGGTGGACCGGTCGGGGTGGGAGCGCTCGTGGTGTCGCGCTCCGCGCGGCTGGGTGCCCTCGTCCACGGCGGGGGCCAGCAGCGGGCGCTGCGGGCGGGGACGCAGGACGTCGCCGGCGCAATCGCCTTCGCCGTCGCCGCCGAACGGGCCGAAGCCGAGCGCGAGGCGGAGGCCACGCGACTGTCGGGGCTCCGCGATGCGCTGGTGGCGGGCATCCGCGCTCGCGTGCCCGGGGCAGAGCTGCTGGGCGATCCGGTGCGGCGGTTGCCGGGCAATGCCCACGTGCTGTTCCCGGATGCGGCGGGGGAGACGCTCCTCTTCCTCCTCGACCAGGCGGGCATCGCCGTGTCGACCGGTTCGGCGTGCCAGGCCGGCGTCCCCGAGCCGTCGCACGTCGTGCTGGCCCTCGGCCGCACGGATCGGGAGGCGCGGTCCGTGCTGCGCCTCACCCTTGGCCGTACCTCGACGGAGGCCGACGTGGAGGCGTTCCTCGCGGCGCTCCCGGAGGCCCACGCGCGGGCGGCGGCTGCCGCATCCCGAGCAGCCCGCCGCTGATCCGGCGCCCCGCGGTCCGTCGCCGCACGGCGGGCGGGAGTGGGGTGGGGTGGGGCGCGTGGCTTCGTGGGTCCGTGGCTTCGCAGGGGCCGGTCCGGGCGCGAGCGGTTGGGGAGGAGATGTGCACTGGGGAGGGCTGTTTGTGCCGGATTCGCCCTCCCGAATGGTCATCTCCTCCCTAGCTGTACGCGGCCGCTGTGCGGCGTGGCTTCGTGGTTGCGGGCGCCGGTCCCGCGGCGAGCCGCTAGGGAGGAGATGTGCACTGGGAGGGCGGATTGTGCCGGATTCGCCCTCCGAACGTTCATCTCCTCCCAGGCTGCACGCGGAACCCCCGCCCCACGCCCGCGCAGCCCGGGCCGCCGCCGCGCGCCGCCCGCCGCCCGCGCCGCCCGCCCCACACCGGCCCCGCCCATCCACCTTCCCCACGCCGCCCACAGGAAGGCGCTCGTAGACTGAGGGAATGCGTATTCTGGCGGCGATGAGTGGTGGCGTCGACTCTGCCGTCGCGGCTGCGCGGGCCGTGGAGGCGGGACACGACGTCGTCGGCGTGCATCTGGCCCTCTCCCGCGCCGGGGGGACCCTTCGTGCCGGCAGCCGAGGATGCTGCACGATCGAGGATGCGATGGATGCGCGCCGCGCGGCCGACCGCCTCGGCATCCCCTTCTACGTGTGGGACTTCTCCGAGCGCTTCCGCGAAGACGTGATCGACGATTTCATCGCGGAGTACAGCGCGGGTCGCACACCCAATCCCTGCATGCGGTGCAACGAGCACATCAAGTTCGCCGCGCTCCTGGAGCGGGCGCTCGAGCTCGGTTTCGACGCCGTCTGCACGGGGCATTACGCCGCTCTGGTCGACGGACCCGACGGCCGCGAATTGCACCGGGCGTCGGATGCGGCGAAGGACCAGTCCTACGTCCTGGGCGTCCTGACGGCCGAGCAGCTCGCGCACACCTACTTCCCGCTCGGTGACACGCCGTCCAAGGCGCTCGTGCGCGCCGAGGCCGAGGCGCGCGGCCTGACGGTCGCCCAGAAGCCCGACAGCCACGACATCTGCTTCATCCCCGACGGCGACACGCGCGGATGGCTCGCCGAGAAGGTGGGCGCCGAACAGGGCTCCATCGTCGATCGCACCGGCGCGGTCGTGGGTTCGCACGAGGGCGCCCACGCCTACACCGTCGGCCAGCGGCGCGGGCTGCAGCTGGGCACGCCCGCTCCGGACGGCAAGCCCCGTTTCGTGCTCGAGGTCCGTCCGGTGAGCAACACGGTCGTCGTAGGGCCGAAGGAGGCGCTGGCGACGGCGGAGGTCGCCGGCAGCCGGTACACGTGGGCGGGCCGCCCGCCCCGCGAGGGCGCCTTCACGTGCCATGTCCAGATCCGGGCGCACGCCGATCCCGTGCCCGCACGGGCGACGTGGGCCGACGGCACCCTGGCGGTGACGCCCGACGAGCCGTTCGACGGCGTGGCACCCGGGCAGACCGCGGTGCTGTACGACGGCACCCGCGTGATCGGTCAGTTCACGATCGACCGCACGGTTTCGGCGGTACCGGTTCCCGCGTAGGTGTCCACCCCTCCGGCCGCGTCGGAGGTCATCCCTAAACTGACCGGGTGGTGAACGGCGACGAACTTCCCGATCTGACCCTCGAGCAGGCGCGCGCGGAATCGGGCGATCTCATCTCCCGCATCCTCCAGGCGCGCGACGCGTATTACGGCGACGACGCCGAGATCGTCGACGACGCCACCTATGACGAGTGGATGCGGCGGCTCGACGCCATCGAACGCCTCTACCCGGAGCTTCAGGGGCAGGACAGCCCGACGCAGTCGGTGGGGGCCGCGTCGGGGACGCTGTTCGCTCCCGTGGAGCATGCCGAACGGATGCTCAGCCTGGACAACGTCTTCAGCGACGAGGAGTTCCTGGCGTGGGCGACCCGGGTCGAGCGTGATGCCGGCCGGCGGGTGGACTACCTGTGCGAGCTCAAGATCGACGGCCTGGCCCTGTCGCTGCGCTACCAGCGCGGCCGGCTCGTGTCGGCGGCCACCCGCGGGGACGGCCGCGTGGGGGAGGACGTGACCGAGACCGTTCGGGCCATCCGCGGCATCCCGCAACGCCTGAAGGGCACGGGGCACCCCGACCTCGTCGAGGTGCGCGGTGAGGTGTTCTTCAACGTGGCCGACTTCGAATCCCTCAACGCGTACCAGGAGTCCGTGGGCGATCGGATCTTCGCGAACCCGCGGAACGCGGCATCCGGCTCCCTCCGCCAGAAGACGGAAGGGAAGAACGAGCGTCAACTGCAGGCGATGCACGAGCGCCTGTCGCGGTTGCGCATGACGGTGCACGGGATCGGCGCGTGGCCGAACCCGCCGGTGAACTCGCAGAGCGCGGTGTACCGCCTGCTGGCGGAGTGGGGACTCCCCACGAGCGACTACTTCCGCGTGGTGACCTCCGCCGCGGAGGCCGACGAGTACATCCGCCACTACGGTGCGCACCGCCACGACGTCGAGCACGAGATCGACGGGGTCGTCGTCAAGGTGGATGACCTCGCACTCCACGACGAGCTCGGCGCGACCAGCCGCGCGCCGCGCTGGGCCATCGCCTACAAGTACCCGCCGGAGCAGGTCAACACCAAGCTCCTCGACATTGTGGTGTCCGTGGGGCGGACAGGACGGGCCACGCCCTTCGCCGTCATGGAGCCCGCCCGCGTCGCCGGGAGTGTCGTGCGTCAGGCGACGCTCCACAACCAGGAGGTCGTCAAGGCCAAGGGTGTGCTGATCGGCGACACGGTGGTGCTGCGCAAGGCCGGAGACGTCATCCCCGAAGTCCTCGGTCCCGTGGTGGAACTTCGCGACGGCACCGAGCGCGCTTTCGTCATGCCGGCGGAGTGCCCGGAATGCGGGTTCCCCCTCGCCCCGGCCAAGGCCGGCGACATCGACCTGCGCTGCCCGAACACGCGCGCCTGCCCCGCCCAGGTGCGCGGAAGGGTGGAGCACATCGGGTCGCGCGGTGCGCTGGACATCGAGGGTCTCGGTGAGGTGTCGGCCGCAGCGCTCACCCAGCCGGTGCGGCCGGAACAGCCGCCGCTGGACACCGAAGCCGGACTGTTCGATCTGCGCCCTGAAGACCTCTTCCCGATCGACGTCGTCGTCCGCGATGCCGAGACCGGGCTGCCACGGCTGCTCGAGGACGGCGCGCCCGACACCCGGTCGCCCTTCCGCCGTCAGCGCAAGAAGACCGACCCCGCGTTCGATCCGGACGGGCCGTTCGACGGCGACGCGGGCTTCGTGTTGTCCAAGTCGGCTCAGGAGCTCCTCGCGAACATCGAGGCGGCGAAGACCAAGGAGCTGTGGAGATTCCTGGTCGCCCTGAACATCCGTCATGTGGGGCCGGTCGCCGCGCGCGCCCTCGCCCAGTGGTTCGGATCCGTCGACGCGATCCGCGCAGCATCCCGGGATGAGCTCGCTGCGGTGGAAGGCGTCGGCGGCATCATCGCCGACGCCCTGACGGACTGGTTCGAGGTCGAGTGGCACCGCGAGATCGTGGAGCGGTGGACGGCCGCAGGGGCACAGCTGTCGACCCCCGGCCACCCCGGCCCCGGGGCGGCCACTACCGAGGGCGGGGTCCTGGAGGGACTGACGATCGTGGCGACCGGGTCGCTCGAGGGCTACACCCGCGAGGGGGCGCAGGAGGCGATCCTCCGCGCCGGCGGGAAGGCCGCATCCAGCGTGTCCAAGAAGACCGACTTCGTCGCCGCCGGTCCGGGAGCGGGCTCCAAGCTCGGCAAGGCGGAGGAGCTGGGGCTGCGCATCATCGATGCCGCGCAATTCCACGTCCTCGTCACGGAGGGTCCGGCGGCGCTGGACGCCGGATGATGCGCCGCAGTTTCCGGTAGATCGGCGGGCCGGGTCCGGCAGACCGCGGGCATCCGGAACCGTCGCTGAGACGCCGGTCTCAGTCCGTCCTCATGTTGCGGTATGCGGGGAGGAAGACGAGGAGGGCGGTGAGGGTGGTCGCCAGGGTGAGCACGGGAAGTGCGGGTTCGGTGAACCAGGGCGAGTATTCGGCATTCGTTCCCATTCCCATGACCACCCAGGCTCCGAAAGTGCCGAGGATGAGGAGCACAGCGAAGGTGAGGGGGGCCACCGCCGCCCGTCCCCGAAGCGGCCGGCGGGCGATCATCGGCACGGTGAGGATCGCGCCGATGATCACGATCACGAGCACAGTGAAGGCGCCGCCGAACAGCGCACCGCCACGGTCGAGCTCGCCCGACTCGTCGGGAGCGAAGAGGCTGAAGATCAGGCCGAACAGGTTCGCCGTCTCGTCATCCTCGGATACCTCCGTGGTGACGAAAGGGAGGAAGAGCGCGAGCACCAACAGGGTCTCGATCAGGATGATCGGGAGGACGAGCAGGATCGACTCGAGGGCGCTGACTCGCTGTTCCAGCGATCGGCGAGCCGCCTCGTTCGCGACGTCCTCGGACGTGTCGTGTGTCATGGTGCGCCTTTTCTCTGGTTGCGGGCGAGGGGAATGACCGGCACGAGCGTGTCCGCGAGATCCTACAAGCGGCGTCGACCCTGCGTCGCCCGTCAGCGACCCGAGGAGAGGGTGAGGAGACGGTCGCGGACCTGACGGCGAAGCACCTTGCCGATGAGCGAGCGGGGGAGTTCGTCCACGAGGAAGATGCGCCGTGGCACCTTGTAGGCGGTCAGGACGCTCCGCGCGAACTCGCGGATCTGCTCGACGTCCACGTCGTCATCGCCGTCCGGAACGATCGCGGCGACCACCTCTTCGCCGGAGTGCTCGTTCGGTAACCCGACGACGGCGACGTCCGCGACCCGCGGATGCTGGCGCAGGACGTTCTCGACCTCTGTCGGGGCGACGTTGAATCCGCCGGTGATGATGAGCTCCTTGATCCGGTCGACGACCCGCACGAACCCGTCGTCGTCGATCGTTACGATGTCGCCGGTGCGGAACCAGCCGTCGACGAAGACGGCTTCCGTCTCCTCGGGTCTGCCGTAGTAGCCGCTGAACACCTGCGGGCCGCGCACCAGGAGTTCGCCCCGTTCCCCGGGGGTCACGTCCACCCGCGGGTCATCCGGGTCCACGACGCGGCATTCGGTGCCGGGAATCGGGAGCCCGACCGTTCCGGGCTTGCGGTTGTCGGCGACGGGATTGGCCATGAGCACGGGCGAGCACTCGCTGAGGCCATACCCCTCGACGAGGTAGCCGCCGGAGGCATCCTCGAACGGCACGACCAGTTCGTGGGGCAGAGCCATCGCTCCCGAGATGGCGATCCCGGTGCCGGTGATCGGGATCCCCTTCTCCCGCGACGCGTTCAGAAGGCGCTCGGCGATCGGAGGGACCAGCGGCAGGAACGTCGCCGGATGCTTCTTCGTCACGGCGAGCACGAGATCGGGGTCGAACCGCGGGAACAGCACCAGTCGCGCGCCCATCGACATGGCGAACGTCAGGCACAGGGTCAGGCCGTACGCGTGGAACATGGGCAGTACCGCGTACACGACGCATCCCTCACCGCGACGGATCGACGGCACCCACGCCCGCGCCTGGGCGGCATTGGCGAGCAGGTTGCGGTGGGTCAGTGCGGCGCCCTTGGGCGTGCCCGTGGTGCCGCTGGTGTACTGGATGATCGCGAGGTCGTCGGTCGCCGGCTGCGGGTAGCTCGCCGGGAGCGGATCCGCGCGCAGCAGGTCTTCCCACGTCATGGTCCCGGAGACCTTCGCGTGGAGAGCGGCCCGCGATTCGCGGGCCCGCGCCACGGGGAGGCGCAACGCGGCACGCGTGCGAAACGGCATGGCACGCGTCACGTCGATGGATACGAGCGTGTCGACGCGCAGGTCCTCGGGGAATTCCTGAACCGTGCCGACCACTTTGCTCCACACGATCGCGTGCTTGGCACCGTGGTCCTCGAACTGCTTGCGGAGCTCGCGCGCGGTGTAGAGCGGGTTGTGCTCCACGGCGACGGCGCCCAGCCGCAGGATCGCGTAGAACGCCACGATGTGCTGAGGGCAGTTCGGCAGCACGATCGCCACCGGATCGCCCGCGTGCACGCCCTGGGCACGGAGGCCGGCGGCCGCACGCGCGATCTGCTCCTCGAGTTCGCGGTACGACGTGGTTCGTCCGAAGAACTCGAGAGCCGGGGCATCCGGGTAGTCGCGCGCGGACGCTGCCACGATGTCGCCGAGCGATCCGGAGACCGGGTCGAGGTCTTCGGGTACACCGTCGGCGTAGCTGCGAATCCAGGGCCGGGGCGGGTCGTACGTGGTCATCTCGCCACCCTATTTCGTTCGAGCGGAGGGTCAGCGACGGCGCCGGCGGGCGGGTGCGGGCGAATGTGGCCCATCGCGCACAGAACCTAGACTGGAGGGGTGTCTGAAATCACCCCCGATCTCGTGCGCCACCTCGGTGTGCTCGCCCGGATCCAGCTCAGCGACGAGGAGGTCGAGCGTCTCACCGGTCAGCTCGACGTGATCGTCGACAACATCGCGAAGGTGTCGGA
This sequence comes from Microbacterium sp. Z10_103, assembly GCF_058310455.1. Taxonomy (NCBI): domain Bacteria; kingdom Bacillati; phylum Actinomycetota; class Actinomycetes; order Micrococcales; family Microbacteriaceae; genus Microbacterium; species Microbacterium sp. Z10_103. Next base: position 1,465,094 of record NZ_JBZEGK010000001.1, on the reverse strand, counting down.
GGTCGCCACCCCCGACGTCGTGGCGACCAGTCACCCGATCCCGCTGCAGAACGTGTTCCGCACCGACGTGCCGAGCGACGTGCTGAGCCTGGACGAGGTACTGCAGAACGCCCCGGATGCGGCGGATAACCGCTTCCGCGTGACCGCGATCCTGGGGGAGGAGCAGTGACCGACGACCTCACGCGCCTGAGCGCGTCCGACCTCGCCGCGCGCCTGTCCGCGGGGGAGGTCTCCAGCGTGGAGGCCACGCAGGCGCACCTCGACCGGATCGCCGCCGTCGACGGCGACCTGCACGCCTTCCTGCATGTCAACGCCCGAGCTCTCGACGTAGCCGCCGACATCGACCGCCGTCGCGCGGCCGGCGAGGAGCTCGGCCCGATCGCGGGCGTGCCGCTGGCCATCAAGGACGTGCTGGTCACGACCGACATGCCCTCCACGAGCGGCTCGAAGATCCTCGAGGGGTACCTCTCGCCGTACGATGCGACGGTCGTTGCGCGCTCTCGCGCGGCCGGCCTCGTGCCGCTGGGCAAGACGAACATGGACGAGTTCGCGATGGGGTCCTCCACCGAGCACTCCGCCTACGGTCCGACGCGCAACCCGTGGGACCGCGACCGGATCCCCGGCGGCTCCGGCGGCGGATCGGCGGCGGCGGTGGCCGCGTTCGAGGCGCCGCTGGCCCTCGGCTCCGACACGGGCGGCTCCATCCGCCAACCCGCACACGTCACCGGCACGGTCGGGATGAAGCCGACCTACGGCGGCGTCAGCCGCTACGGCGCCATCGCGCTGGCCTCGAGCCTGGACCAGGTCGGGCCGGTCACGCGCACGGTGCTGGACGCGGGGCTCCTGCACGACGTCATCGCCGGACACGATCCGCATGACGCCACCTCGCTGACCGACGCATGGCCGTCGTTCGCCGACGCCGCGCGCGACGGCGCCACCGGGGAGGTCCTGAAGGGACTGAAGGTCGGTGTCATCCGCGAACTCCCCGACAGCGGCTTCCAGGCGGGCGTGGCGTCGTCGTTCCGCGATGCGCTCGCGGCGATGGAGGCCCAGGGTGCCGAGATCGTCGAGGTCAACGCGCCGCACTTCGAGTACGGCGTCGCGGCGTACTACCTGATCCTCCCGGCGGAGGCCTCCAGCAACCTGGCGAAGTTCGACTCGGTGCGGTTCGGGATGCGGGTCACCCCGCACGCCGCTGCCACCGTGGAGGAGGTCATGGCCGCCACCCGCGACGCGGGCTTCGGCGACGAGGTCAAGCGCCGCATCATCCTGGGCACCTACGCGCTGTCGGCCGGATACTACGACGCGTACTACGGCAGCGCCCAGAAGGTGCGCACCCTCATCCAGGCCGACTTCGACGCCGCCTTCGCGCAGGTGGACGTCATCGCGACGCCCTCGGCGCCGACGACGGCCTTCCGCTTCGGCGAGAAGATCGATGACCCGCTGCAGATGTACCTCAACGACGTCACGACCATCCCGGCGAACCTCGCCGGTGTGCCGGGGATCTCGATCCCCTCCGGCCTGGCCGCGGAGGACGGGCTGCCCGTCGGCATCCAGTTCCTCGCTCCGGCGCGGGAGGATGCCCGCCTGTACCGCGTGGGCGCCGCTCTGGAGACGCTGCTCGTGGAGGAGTGGGGCGGTCCGCTGCTGGACCGCGCACCTGCCCTTCCACAAGCTCAGGGACCGAACGGAGGGAGCCGCTGATGGCGAAAGACACGCTGATGGGCTTCGATGAGGCACTGGAGCTGTTCGAGCCCGTGCTCGGCTTCGAGGTGCACGTCGAACTGAACACGCGCACGAAGATGTTCTCCGGAGCGCCGAACCCCGCCCACTCCGACAACCACGACGCCGCTCCCAACACCCTCGTCGCACCGGTGGACATGGGACTCCCCGGTGCGCTGCCGGTGGTCAACGAGCAGGCGGTGCGGTTCTCGATCTCGCTCGGGCTCGCGCTGGGATGCTCGATCGCTCCCTCCAGCCGCTTCGCGCGGAAGAACTACTTCTATCCCGACCTCGGCAAGAACTACCAGATCTCGCAGTACGACGAGCCCATCGCCTTCGAGGGCTCCGTCGAAGTGGAGCTGCCCGACGGCACCCTCGTGACCGTGCCGATCGAGCGCGCCCATATGGAGGAGGATGCGGGCAAGCTGACCCACGTGGGCGGCTCGACCGGTCGGATCCAGGGCGCGGAGTACTCCCTCGTGGACTACAACCGTGCGGGTGTGCCGCTCGTGGAGATCGTCACCAAGCCGATCTTCGGCGCCGAGCACTCGGCCCCGGAACTGGCGAAGGCGTACGTGCAGACCATCCGCGACATCGTCCTGTCCCTCGGCATCTCCGAGGCCCGGCTGGAGAGGGGAAACCTGCGCTGCGACGCGAACGTCTCCCTGCGTCCGCGCGGGCAGGAGAAGCTCGGCACGCGCACGGAGACGAAGAACGTCAACTCGATGCGATCGGTCGAGCGCGCGGTGCGGTACGAGATCCAGCGCCAGGCGGCGATCCTCGCCGCCGGAGGCACGATCATCCAGGAGACCCGTCACTGGCACGAGGACACCGGCACCACGTCGCCCGGCCGGCCCAAGTCGGACGCCGATGACTACCGGTACTTCCCCGAGCCCGACCTGCTTCCCGTCGCTCCTTCCGAGGAGCTCATCGAAGAACTCCGCGCGGCCCTGCCCGAGCCGCCGGCCGCCCGCCGCCGCCGCTTGCAGGGCGAGTGGGGCTTCGCCGACATCGACTTCCAGGGCGTCGTCAACGCGGGCCTGCTCGCGGAGGTCGGTGCCACGGTGGCTGCCGGCGCGTCGCCCGCCGCGGCGCGCAAGTGGTGGATGAGTGAGATCAGCCGCATCGCGAACGCCCAGAACCGTGAGGCGACCGACCTCGTCTCGCCGGAGAACGTCGCCGCCCTCCAGAAGCTCGTCGACGCGGGCACGCTGACCGACAAGCTCGCCCGCCAGGTGCTCGAGGGCGTCATCGCCGGGGAGGGCACCCCGCAGGAGGTCGTGGATGCGCGCGGCCTTGCGGTCGTGTCCGACGACGGCGCGCTCCTGGCAGCCATCGACGAGGCCCTGGCAGCCCAGCCCGACGTGCTGGCGAAGATCCGCGACGGCAAGGTTCAGGCAGCCGGGGCCGTGATCGGCGCGGTCATGAAGGCCATGCGGGGCCAGGCGGACGCGGCGCGCGTGCGCGAACTCGTCCTCGAGCGCGCCGCCGAGTAAGCCGAATCAGGCGAAACGCCCGAATCAGGAGCATCCGGAGTCGCCGGGTCCTGGTCCGGGCGTTTTCGTCGTGGGGCCGTCGCTGGATGTCGGCGCTCCACGGGAGAATAGATCACATGGGACGCGGCGATGGATCGGGGCGCATCGTCTCCGCCGCGGGTGCCGACGACACCGGCGCGGGGATCCTGCACGTCGACATGGATGCGTTCTACGCGTCGGTCGAGATCCTCGACGATCCGTCGCTGCGCGGCAAGCCGATCATCGTCGGAGCCCCGGAGGGACGCGGCGTCGTCTCCAGCGCCTCGTACGAAGCCCGACGGTTCGGCGTCCGCTCGGCGATGCCGGTCTCGCAGGCCCTGCGGCTCTGTCCCACCGCCACCGTCGTTCCGCCGCACTTCGATCGGTACACCGAGCTGTCCAGCCGCGTGATGGCCATCTTCCGCGACTTCACCCCGCTCGTGGAGCCCCTCTCCATCGACGAGGCGTTCCTCGACGTGCGCGGTGCCCGCCGGCTGTGGGGGAGTCCCGGGGAGATCGCGCGGATGCTGCGCGCCCGGGTCCTCGAGGAGACCGGGCTCACCTGCAGCGTGGGAGCGGCGTCCACCAAGCACGTGGCGAAGATCGCCTCCACCATCAGCAAGCCCGACGGCGTCCTCATCATCGCCGAAGCCGATACGCAGGCGTTCCTGGCCGCGCGGCCCGTGCGGGCACTCTGGGGGGTGGGCCCCAAGGCGGCCGATGCTCTCGAGTCGCGGGGCATCCGGACGGTGGCCGACGTCCTGGCCTCCTCGCGCCCGCTCCTGGACCGGGCCCTCGGCCCCGCGATGGGGGAGCGGGTGTGGCAGCTTTCCCACGGGATCGACGCGCGTGAGGTGCACACCGAACGCGTCGAGAAGAGCATCGGCCACGAGGAGACGTTCTCCGAGGACATCGCCGACACGCGCGTCCTGCATGTGGAGCTCCGCCGGCTGGCCGACCGTGTGGGCGCTCGGCTTCGACGCCACGGCGTGGAGACCTCGACGGTGGCGATCAAGGTGCGGTTCTCCGATTTCACGACGCTGAGCCGATCGCGCACCCTCGCCGAGCCGACCGCTGTCGGGCAACGCATCGGCGAGGCTGCGATCGAGATGTTCGATGCGATCCCGCGCCCGCTGCCGGTCCGGCTGGTAGGCGTGCGGGGAGAGAAGCTGCGCTCGGCCGCCGGTCCGCTCGGCCTGTGGGATGACGACGAGGAATGGCGGGCCGTCGAAGACGCGCTCGACGACGCGACGGCGCGCTTCGGCCGCGGCGCGGTCACCCGCGCAGCCCTGCTCGGCCCGCGTCGTGACGGCGGCTCCCTGCCGTCGCATCCCCTCCCGCCCGGCGGAGACTGACGCTGGGCAGACGGTTCGTCGGGCGGTACGGTGGAGGCATGCCCAACATCGCACTCGACCTCGGCAACCAGGCCGCACAGTTCGGCGTCACCGCCGCGTACGGAGAGCAGCAGGACGTCGATGGCGTGCGGCTCGTGCCCGTAGCCCTCACGTGGAGCGGGTTCGGCGGCGGCGAGGACGAGAACGGCAACGGCGGAGGCGGCGGCGGCGGCTACACCGTGCCCATCGGCGCGTACGTCCGCCGTGGCGACGACCTGCGCTTCGAGCCGAACGTCGTATCGTTCCTCGCGGTGGCGATCCCCTTCGTGTGGGTCGCCGGCCGCGCGCTCAGCCGTGTCATCCGGGCTCTCAAGAAGTAACCCCGACCCGTTCGCACGCGCCCTGGACACCGCGGTCGACGCGGTCGTCGACGCTGTGCGCGGCGTCGCAGCCGCCAACGCGGTGGTGCTCATCGACGGGCGGAGCGGCGCGGGCAAGACGTCGCTGGCCCGCCTTCTGGTGGGCCGCTGGCCGCAGCGCGGCCGTGTGCAACTCGTCGCCCTGGACGCCGTCTACCCCGGCTGGGACGGGCTCGCCGACGGGGTCGACTACGCCCGCACCACCATCCTGGTCCCGCACGCGAGGGGCCTCATCGGGGTGTGGCAACGCTGGGACTGGGACGCCTCGGACCGCGCCGAAGCGCACGCGGTCGACCCGTCACTGCCGCTCATCGTGGAAGGCTCGGGGCTGCTCGCCCCACGTACCGCCCCCCTGGGCGACGTTCGGGTCTGGCTGGACGCACCCGCCGACGCGCGCCGCACGCGAGCGCTGGCACGCGATGGGGATGGCTACCGGCCGCACTGGGAGCGGTGGGCCGCGCAGGAGGACGTGCATCTGACGGCCGACGACCCGAAGTCGCACGCCACTGTGACCATCAGACTGCCCTGACCGCCCGCGACCGCGCGCTAGACGAGGGCGTGCTCGTGGACGGCGGACTCGAGCGTCGAGCCGTTCAGGTCCAGGTAGATCCGGCGCTCTGTGATGGACAACGTCATGGTGTTGCGACGCTCGAGGAGGGCCGCGGCAGCATCCACGAAGCTCGGATCGAAGCTGTAGAGCGCGATGTCTTCGGCGCGATGGATGCGTTTGCCGGTCCACTGCGCGGCGACGGTGGTGGGATCGCGATGCGTGTACACACGGGTACGGTCGGCGAGCTTGCTTCCGTAGTGCAGGCGCGCGGCGTCCGGGGACCCCACCTCGACCCACGCGATGATGCTCCCCGTCGCGTCGCGGACGAGCACGGCGGGCTCGTCCGTCGAGGAGATGCCCTCACTGAAGGCGATTCCGTCCTCGAATTCGAGGCAGTACGCCAGCACGCGCGTCATCATGTAGGCGGCGGTCTCGGAGGGGTGACGCGCCACCCGGAGTGCGAAGTCCTCGTAAACGGCGCGGTCCACGTCGGCCAGCTGTACCGAGAAGGTGTGCATTGTCGCGCCGGTGGCCATAACGATCGAGCTTACGCGCGGGTGCCAGCGGGCCCTATTCCGGGTGCGCGGGCCTCAGTCCGCGTCGAGCGCCATCACGAGACCGTCCAGGCGGGAGCCGAGCCAGTCGTACAACAGCGACCGGGGGTCGTCGCTCGGGTCGTCGTCCTCGTCCTCGATACCCATGCGGGAGGCGAGGACGAGCCGTACGGCCGCGAGGGTGCGCAGCCACGCAGAAGCCTCGCCGGAATCGAGGGTGACCCGCACGGGCTGCATCGCGCGTCGTTCGTCCAGGTCGGACACGAGTGGGATCGGGCCGGACTGCGCGAGCGTGTCGAGAACCGTCCGCGCGTCGCTCGCACGGCGCCCCAGCAGATCACCCGAGGTCAGCCGACGGAAATCTGCGGACGACGATGCGTCGTCGGGGTACGCGTCGGGGACGAGGCGGGCCACCGCAGGATCTTCGGATGCCGCGCCCTCGCCCTCGTCGACGAGCTCGAGGAACTGACCCGTCACCGCCGCGAGATGGGCGACCTCCACCGCGGTCAGATCGAGCACGAGCAGCCGGTTGCCGTTCATTCCGGCGCCTTTCGAACGGTGGCCCACAGGCCGTAATCGTGCATGGCGGAGGTGTGCAGTTCCATCTGCTCGCGTGCACCCTCTGCCACGATGGCGTGCCCTTCGTGGTGAACGGCCAGCATCAGGCGGGTCGCTTCGGCCACGGAGTACCCGAAGTACTCACGGAAGACATGCACGACGTAACTCATCAGGTTGACCGGGTCATTCCAGACGACGGTCTGCCACGGCCGGTCGCCTGCGGAGGCCTCGTCCAGCCGGAGGTCGTCCTCGAGGAGCGTGCTGGTCATGCCCAGCCCAGCTGGTGCAGTCGAGCATCGTCGATGCCGTAGAAGTGGGCGATCTCGTGGACGAGCGTCGTATGGATCTCGTCCCGTAGGTCCTCGAGCGAGGCGCACGCGGCGAGGTGCGACTCCCGGTAGAGGATGATGCGGTCGGGAAGCTCCCCGGCGCTGCCGTAACGGTCGCGCTCGGTCAGCGACCAGCCGTCGTAGAGGCCGAGCAGATCGAGAGAGCCGTCCTCGGGCCGGTCTTCCACGACGAATACGACGTTGTCGAGTCCTCCGACCATGTCGTCCGGAAGACGGTCGAGTTCGTCGATGACGATCCGCTCGAACCGTTCGGCATCCATGTCCCCGAGGCCGCCCGCCTGATCGGAGAGGTCGGTCATCGCCCCTCGCGGGAGGTATTGGGGTGAGTAACGGGGCTCGAACCCGCGACATCGGCCACCACAAGGCCGCGCTCTACCAACTGAGCTATACCCACCATGCGCTCCGCGGCTGCGGAACAACCAGAATATTCTCTCATACCGAGAAGGGGTACGCCGACACCGCTGCTGCCGCCGCGGCGCGCGCGCCGTCGCTCGTCGGTCCGGGCTCCGGAACGAAGACCGCGGTGCGGTAGTACGCCAGCTCACGGATGGACTCGTGGATGTCGGCGAGGGCGCGGTGACCGCCGTTCTTGGCCGGTGCGTGGATGTACGCACGCGGGAACCAGCGGCGGGACAGCTCCTTGACGCTCGACACGTCGACGTTGCGGTAGTGCAGCCAGCGGTCGACCCGCGGCATGTACTTGGCCAGGAACATCCGATCGGTGCCGATGGTGTTGCCCGCCAGCGGTGCCTTTCCCTCCACGGGCACGAATCGCTGGATGTACTCGAGTGCCTGGAATTCCGCATCCGCCAGGGAAACCCCTGCCGGGATCTCCTCGAGAAGCCCCGACGAGCGGTGCATGTTGGTGACGAACTCACTCATGTTCGCCAGCGCGGACTCGTCCGGTTTGATCACGATCTGGAACCCCGGGTCGAGCACGGTCAGTTCGAAATCTGTCACCACGACGGCGATCTCGACGAGTTCGTCGACGGAGAGGTCGAGTCCCGTCATCTCGCAGTCGATCCACACGAGGCGGTCATTCTCGGAAGGCCCCACCATGACAACCATCCTAACGATGGCCGCCGACCGGGGTGCGCAGCGTCCCCCAGGCACGATTCGAACGTGCGACAAACGGATTAGAAGGCCGCTGCTCTATCCACTGAGCTACTGGGGGTCGGCTCCCCAGGTTACCGATGCGCGGGCGCGCGTGCACTGGTGCGGCGGTGGGATGCGGCGTACCGTCGCATGCGCACCAGGAAGGAAGCGATGATGACCGAACCGACCACGCGCCGACTGTGGGTGGCGTACGGACCGGCCGGTGCCGTCGGCAAGATCCAGAAGGACGCCGACTCCTTCACCGTCCAGATGGCCGGGAAGGATGCCCCGTTGGGCACATACCCGTCGATGGACATCGCCAAGCGGGCGCTGCAGTCGCATCTCAAGCCCGGCGCCGAGCCGCCCGAGTACCGCGAGCACTGACCCCGGTCGGTCCCGCCACCTGCAGACCGGCCTCAGCGGTGCGCGATCGTCGGCGTCTGCAGTGCCGGACACGTCCCGTGGGTAGGCGTGCGGATGTCGAACAGCGGCAGGGCCATATGCACCAGCGGTCCGATGCTGAGCGCGAACACCACGGTGCCGATCCCGACGGTGCCGCCCAGCGACCAGCCGAGCACCAGGACGGTTCCCTCGACCGAGAGGCGGCAGAGCCAGATCGGCGCGCCGAACCGCGAGTGAAGGCCGGTCATCAGGCCGTCGCGTGGTCCGGGTCCGAAGTGGGCGCCGATGTACAGGCCCGACGCGACCGCGACGGACACCACACCCGCGGCGAGCATCGAGACGCGCCCGAGGGTGCTGCCCGGCGGGGGGATGAGGCCCAGGGTGATCTGCATGGCCGTGCCCACGAGGGCGATGTTCGTGATGGTGCCGATGCCCGGGTGCTGGCGCAGAGGGATCCAGACGAGGAGCACGACCGCGCCGAGGAGATTCGTGACCCAGCCCACGCCGATCCCGGAGTGCAACGACAGCCCCTCGGCCAGAACCGTCCACGGATCGACGCCGAGGCCGGCCGCAACCGTGAGGCCGCAGCCGAATCCGTACAGCGCGAGGCCGATCAGGAGTTGCGTCACGCGACGGGGCATACCAAGATCCAATCACCTCAGTGGCCCGCGGATAGCAGGCCAATTCGGCTAGCCTGGCCTGATGGATTCTCGTCTTTCGGCCCGCGCCCTGGCCGCCGCCCTCGGCGGATGGCGCAGCAGCGAGCCAGCCTACGAAGCGCTGGCGGACGCCGTGCGTCTGCTCTGCCTGGACAATCGGCTGGCCGCGCACACCGCACTGCCGGCGGAGCGGGAACTGGCCGCCGCGCTCGGTGTCAGCCGGACGACGGTGGCAGCGGCGTACCGCAGCCTCCGTGACAGCGAACACATCCGCAGCCTCCGGGGATCGGGCAGCGTCACGCTCCCACTCGCGCGGCGCGACCCGGGGATCCGCGCGGGGGTGGCCGACGCGATCGACCTCCAGCGGGCGTCGCCGCCGGCATGGCCGGGGCTCGCCGGAGTGTTCACCGAGGTGGCCGCGAAGGCCGCGAGTCTCGTCGCTCGAGCCGGCTTCGACGTGGTCGGCGGTCTGGCCCTGAGGGAGGCCGTCGCCGCGCGCTACCGGATGCGGGGCATCCCGACCCGCCCGGAGGAGATTCTCATCACCGGCGGCGCCCAGAGCGCGATCCATCTCCTGGCGTCCGTGATGCTCGGCCGGGCCGACCGTGTCCTCATCGAAACGCCGACCTATCCGCACGCCGCCGACGCGTTCCGTCGCGCCGGCGCGCGGCTGGTGGGCGTCCCCGTCACCACCGACGACGGATGGGACCTCGACCGAGCCGAGCAGGCGTTCGCGCGCACGCTCCCGGTGATGGCCTACCTCATGCCGAGATTCCAGAACCCCACGGGCCGGACCATGAGCCCCTCCGAAGCCGCGGTGTTCTCCGCCGCGGCGGAGCGGGCAGGCACGCTCGTGGTCATCGACGAGACCACTGCCGACCTCGCCATCGACGCGGATCCCGACCGTACCGAGCCATTCGGAGGTGACGAGACCGTCGTGCGGATCGGGTCGATGGGCAAGACGGTGTGGGGCGGGCTGCGCGTGGGATGGGTGCGGGCCTCGGCCGACATCATCCGTCGCCTGATCGCCGCTCGCCCGATGCACGACCTCGGCACGCCGGAATTCGAGCAGGCCGTGGCCGCAGCGCTCCTTCCGCGGATGGACGAAGTCGTGGCGCAACGGGCGGCGCACTTGCGCGCCGGGCGTGACGCGGTGACGGACGCACTGGCCGAGATCTTGCCCGATTGGCGCGTTCCCACGGTCAACGGCGGAGTGGCGCTGTGGGTGGAGTTGGATGCGCCGCTCAGCTCCGCGCTCGTCCTCGCGGCCCGATCGCGCGGCCTGTACCTGTCGGCCGGTGCTCGCTTCGCTGTCGAAGGCGGTCACGACCGCCATCTGCGCATCCCGTTCACGGGCGCTCCCGACGACCTGGTGCGGGCCGCCCGCATCCTGGGGGAGACGTGGCCGGAGGTGCGCGCCGGGTCTCCGGCTGCGCGCGTCGACCGCCTCGACGCTGTCGTCTGACGGTCAGTTCTGGTAACGGAGGCAGTCCAATGCCTCCTCCGGAGTCCAGAACTCTCCGATCCGCCGGAAAGACCGTGACCCGGCGGAGAACTTCTCAGCGGCATACCGCCATCCGCCGTCGGTCAGCATGCTGTGCACATGGCCGACAACCCGTCCGGAGCGGTCCGTCACCCGCCACCGGCCGCGCGCGACGCGGCTGAGTCGCGCCCACGTCGGTGCCGATAGTTCGGGCGTGTCGGTCCAGATCATGTCTCCACGCTAGGCACCCCCTCCGACATTCCGACGAGGCCGCCCACCGCGGGACGGACGGGACGGGCAACGGTCCAACGCGTAACGTGGAGAAGCGAGTCCGAGGAGGGGCAAATGACCACGTTCGTACTGGCCGGCGGCTGCTTCTGGTGCCTGGATGCCGCGTACCGGACGCTCCGCGGAGTGACCGCTGTCGTGTCGGGCTACACGGGGGGTGACGTGCCTTCTCCCACCTATGAGCAGGTCTGCACTGGCCGCACGGGACATGCGGAGGCGGTGGCGGTCTCCTTCGATCCCGAGGTGGTTCCCTCAGACATCATCCTCGACGCGTTCTTCACGATGCACGACCCTCGCCAGCTCAACCGGCAGGGAGGTGACATCGGCACGCAGTATCGCAGTGCGATGTTCCCCGCTGACCAGGAGCAACGGGTTCTCTTCGAGGCCGCGCGAGACCGCGCCGCGCAGTGGTGGGACGGCGGCGTGGTGACGACGATCGAGCCGCTCGGGGACTTCTACTGGGCCGAGGACAACCACCAGGACTTCTTCGCGAAGAACCCCACGCAGGGCTACTGTCTGGCCGTCGCCCTCCCGAAGGTGAACAAGGTCCGCGCGAGGTTCGCCGACTACATCCTCCCGGGCTGACCTTCCTCCCCAGGCGGGTCCTCCGGCGAATTCTCCCCAGCAGCGCACGAGGCTGTCCCGGCGAGAAGACGGCGCCGCGACGATGGTCGCAGCTCCGGTGTCCGACGGGCACGCGGACACCGGAGCATCCGACGAAAGGATGCGACATGACCGAAATCATCACCGTCACCGGCAACATCGCCACCGAGCCCGAGCAACGCAACATCTCAGACGGAGTGCGGGTCACTTCGTTCCGGATCGCGTCGCCGCACCGCCGGTACGACAGAAGCTCGGGCAAGTGGGTGGAGCAGTTCACCAACTTCTTCACGGTGTCGGCGTTCCGCGGGCTCGGCGAGCACGCTTACGCGTCTCTTCATTCCGGTGACCGCGTTATCGTGACGGGCCGGCTGCGCCTGCGCGACTGGGACAACGGCACGCGCCACGGGACCTCAGCCGATATCGACGCCGACGCCATCGGACACGACCTGCTGTGGGGCACGACGGCATACAGCCGAGCGGATGCGGGCGACCGGGAACGCGAACGGCCCTCGGAGGAGCAGAATCGCCCGGCCGACGCGCCGGCTCCGGCGGTGACCGACGGCGCAGGGTGGGCTATCCCCGCCGCTTCGCCCGAGCTCGTCGGTGTCGGAGTGGAGGCCGACCGGGCCTCCGGCGGAGGCGACGAGACGCCGTTCTGATCCCCATAGACTCGTCGGGTGGCCAGATCGCTCGCGCACCGGCGTCTGTTTGCTGCTCTCTCCGTCGTGATCGTGGGAGGGGCCGCGACGGGCTGCACGGCGCAAGCGCCGCCCGCGGCCTCACCCGCTCCGGACCCGGTCGTGTCGAGTCCGGCGCCGACACCTGCTGGCCCGACGCTCGTTCCGGAGGGAACCGCTGACGAGAACCTCCCGTACTTCACGGAGATCGTCCGCGAAGTGTGGGCGGGGCCGGAACAGGTTGCCGGCCGCGCCTACGTGGACGCTCTCGCCGCCGCCGGTTTCGACAAGGCGGCCATGCAGGTGACCCCCGACCAGACGACGGTGGGCAACGCCGCCGAGAGCATCCAGTTCTCGGTGCGCTGGGGCGAGGAGTGCCTGATCGGCCAGGTCGGACCGGCCACGGGGGAACCCGTCGCGCTGGTGATGCCGGGGCTCCAGTCGGGCGGCTGCCTGGTGGGCAACACCCGTCCCATCGACTGGTGACGCGGCGGGCCCGCACGCCCGGACCGTAGACTGGACGGGTTATGGCGGAATATATCTACTCGATGGTGCGCGCCCGTAAGGCCGTGGGCGAAAAGCTGATTCTCGACGACGTCACGATGGCGTTCCTTCCCGGTGCCAAGATCGGCATGGTGGGTCCGAACGGCGCGGGCAAGTCGACGATCCTGAAGATCATGGCCGGGATGGACACCCCGTCCAACGGGGAGGCCAAACTCGCACCGGGGTTCTCGGTCGGGATCCTCATGCAGGAGCCGGTGCTCGACGAGACCAAGACGGTGCTGGAGAACATCCAGGAGGGTGTCGCGGTCAAGGCCAAGCTGGACCGCTTCAATGAGATCTCCGGTCTCATGGCCGACCCCGATGCCGACTTCGACACGCTGCTGGCCGAGATGGGCACGCTGCAGGAGGAGATCGACGCCGCGGACGGCTGGGACCTCGACTCGCAGCTCGAGCAGGCCATGGACGCGCTGCGCACCCCTCCCGGTGACGCTGCCGTCGGTCCGCTCTCGGGTGGAGAGAAGCGTCGGGTCGCGCTGGCGAAGCTGCTGTTGCAGAAGCCGGACCTCCTGCTGCTCGATGAGCCCACGAACCACCTCGACGCCGAGAGCGTGCAGTGGCTCGAGCAGCATCTGCAGGCGTACAAGGGCGCCGTCATCGCCGTCACCCACGACCGGTACTTCCTCGACCACGTCGCGGAGTGGATCGCGGAGGTCGACCGGGGCCGGCTCATCGGTTACGAGGGCAACTACTCGACGTACCTGGAAAAGAAGGCCGAGCGTCTCGACGTCCAAGGCAAGAAGGACGCCAAGCTCGCGAAGCGCCTGAAGGACGAGCTCGAGTGGGTGCGCAGCAGCGCGAAGGGGCGTCAGACCAAGTCGAAGGCGCGCCTTGCCCGGTACGAGGAGATGGCCGCCGAGGCAGACCGCACGCGGAAGCTCGACTTCGAGGAGATCCAGATCCCGCCGGGGCCGCGCCTGGGCAGCGTCGTCATCGAGGCGAAGAACCTGAAGAAGGGCTTCGACGGGCGCTCGCTTATCGACGGGCTCAGCTTCAGCCTTCCGCCGAACGGCATCGTGGGTGTGATCGGTCCGAACGGCGTGGGCAAGACCACGCTGTTCAAGACGATCGTCGGTCTCGAACCCCTTGACGGTGGCGATCTGAAGATCGGCGAAACGGTCAAGATCAGCTACGTCGATCAGACGCGCTCCAACATCGACCCGAACAAGTCTCTCTGGGAGGTCGTCTCGGACGGCCTGGACATCATCACCGTGGGCAAGATCGAGATCCCCTCGCGCGCCTACGTCTCCAAGTTCGGGTTCAAGGGGCCCGATCAGCAGAAGAAGGCGGGTGTGCTCTCCGGCGGAGAGCGTAACCGGCTGAACCTCGCCCTCACGCTCAAGGAGGGCGGCAACCTGCTGCTGCTGGACGAGCCGACGAACGACTTGGACGTCGAGACGCTGTCGAGCCTGGAGAACGCGCTGCTGGAGTTCCCGGGTTGCGCCGTGGTCATCACGCACGACCGGTGGTTCCTCGACCGCATTGCAACGCACATCCTCGCGTACGAGGGCACGGAGGAGAACCCCGACAAGTGGTACTGGTTCGAGGGCAACTTCGAGGCGTACGAGACGAACAAGATCGAGCGTCTCGGGCCGGACGCCGCCAACCCGCACCGGTCGACGTATCGCAAGCTCACTCGTGACTGACGGGCCCCGCCTGCACATCCCCATCCATCTGCGGTGGGGCGATCTGGACGCGCTGGGCCACGTCAACAACACGTCGATGCTGAAGCTTCTGGAAGAGGCGCGTCTTCGTGCCTTCTGGCGGGGCGACGGGACGGATGAGCCACTGCCCACGGCGGTGTTCGACATGGACGTGCTCGAGAACGGCGGGGCGCGGGCGACGCTGATCGCCCGCCAGGAGATCGAGTACTACCGGCCGGTGCCCTACGGGCAGCGCCCGCTGGACGTGCAGCTGTGGATCGGCCGCATCGGCGGGTCGAGCGCCGACGTGTGCTTCGAGGTGTTCAGCCCGCTGGGCGTCGAGCCGCCGGTCCTCTACGCGCGAGCGACGGCCGTCGTCGTGATCGTCGACACGGCCTCGGGGCGCCCCATCCGCTGGAACGCCGAAGAGCGCGCCGCGTGGACGCCGTTCCTCGACGAGCCGATCGACCATCGGCGGCGCCGTCAGTCCTGAGGGACGCGGACGGTGATCTCCTGCGCGACGCTGGCCGCCAGCACACCCTCGCGCGTGTAGATCCGCCCGGTGGCGAGGCCCCGTCCACCGCGTGCGCTGGGGGAGTCCTGCACGTAGAGGAGCCACTCGTCCACACGCGCGTCCCGGTGCCACCACATCGCGTGGTCCAGGCTTGCGACCTTCAGGCCAGGACGCGCCCACGAGATGCCGTGGGCGCGCAGGATCGGCTCCTGGATGGTGAGGTCGCTGAGGTAGCCGAGGGCCGCGCGGTGCAGCAGCCGGTCATCGGGCAACCGCCGGCGCGCGCGCATCCACACCGCCTGGTGGGGCGACGCCTCGCCCTCGACCGCGAAGTAGATCGGCGACGGCACATGCCGCAGGTCGACCGGCCGCTCGGTGAAGAGCCTGCGGGTCATGGGATGCTGCGCCTCCGGGCCTAGCGCCGGGTCGGGCAGGTCCTCGGGCGCGGGGACATCGGGCATGGGCTCCTGGTGGTCGACGCCCGGGTTGTCGTCCTGGAACGACGCGATCATGGAGAAGATCGGCACTCCGTCTTGGAAGGCCTGCGTGCGGCGGGTGGAGAACGACCGGCCGTCGTGGATGCGATCCACCGAGAACGTGATGCCGGAGTTCACGTCGCCCGGGCGGAGGAAATACCCGTGCATGGAGTGGATCATGCGTCCGGCGGGGAGCGTTCGGGACGCGGCCACCACGGACTGCGAGAGTACCTGACCGCCGTAGACGCGCCCGCTCGGCATCGCGTGCGATGCGCCGGTGAAGATGTCTTCGGAGGTGCGGGCGCCGGCATCCTTGAGATCCAGCACGTGCAGAAGTGCGCCCACCGGGTCGATCGCGTCCGACACTCGTCCTCCAGACGGGCGGCTGTGCTCCGCCCCTTGATAGTTTAGGGCGGGTGTCTGCGCGCCTTGTTTTCCCCGACCCCGATGCCGCGGCCGACGTGCTCACCTTCGCTGCACGCGCCGCGCCGCTCGGCGATGGGACGGTGCGGCTGCGCGCGGCGGGAGGCACGCTTGTGGTGACCTCCGCCCCGCTGGCGCCGCGTGGGCTTCTGGACGCCACCCCGACCGTGCTCGGGATGCGGGCGATGGCGGTGGACCCCGACCTGGAGTGCGATCTGCTCGTGCCCGCAGATGCCCTGACGATCGCGCTCGACGACAACGCGGCCGTCGCGCTGCCCGAAACCGCGGTCTCGGCCGCGTGGGCGGGCGTTTCGCCCCCGCGGGCCGGGTGGGTCGCGGCCGGCGAGCTCGCAGCATCCACCCTCGCAGCGCGGGCGCAGTGGGGGATGGCCGCGGTCGCTGACGGCGTGCCCGCCGACGCGGGCGAGGACGCGGTGCGCGCCGTGCGCGCTCACGTGTGGGGTCCCCCCGACGAATCGCTCGGCGGTCTTCCCCTCGGCGTGGCCTTCGCCGCCTTCGCGCTCGGGTTCATCGCGGGCGAGGAGAAGGCGGTGGTACGGACGGCGGGACCCTGGACTCGGATCACCCTGGTCCGCGGACACATCCTCGTCCGCGGTCCCATGCGCTCTGGCCTGACCCCCGTGCGTCGCACCGGCTCGCCCTCCTCCGGGACCTAGCCGGACAGCTGTGGGGAGACGTCCGTGGGGCAGGAGATCTAGCCGGGCCGTCGGGGAGGACATCTAGGCCGGGCGGTCAGGTAGGAGATGTGGCCGGGCGGTTGGGGAGGAGATGTGCGTTGGGGAGGGCGCATCCGGCGTATTTGGACCTCCGCAGTGCACATCTCCTCCCGGACGGCTCGCGCGCTGCCGAGGCGGACCGCCGTCCGAGCCGTGCTGGCTGCGGCGGGTGCTGGTCCGGGGCGGGCGCTAGGGGAGGAGATGTGCGCTGGGGAGGGCGCATCCGGCGTTCTCGGACCTCCGGTGTGCACATCTCCTCCCGGGCGGCTCGCGCGCCGGGGCGGACCGCCGTCCGAGGCGTGCGGGCTGCGGCGGGTGCTGGTCCGGGGCGGGCGCTAGCGGAGGAGATGTGCGTTGAGGAGGGCGGATTCGGGGTAATAGGACCTCCGGTGTGCACATCTCCTCCCGGGCGGCTCGCACTCGGAGCTACCCGCCTTCTGAGGTTTCCTGGCTGCCCCGGGTGCGCGCCCGGCCGGGCGGCTGCGGAGGAGATGTGCGTGGGGGAGGGCGCATCCGGCGTATTTGAACCTCCGGAGTGCACATCTCCTCCCGAATGGCCCGGCTTCGCCCGGCTTCGACCGGCGGCCGGCGGCTACACCGCGGCGGCGGCGGTACGGCCGGCGACGCGTCCGGAGAAGAGGCATCCGCCGAGGAAGGTTCCCTCCAACGCGCGATAGCCGTGCATCCCGCCCCCGCCGAAGCCGCTCGCCTCGCCCGCCGCATACAGGCCGGGGACAGGCGCCCCGTCGGCGGCGAGCACGCGTGCGCCGAGATCGGTCTCGAGACCTCCGAGGGACTTTCGCGTCAGCACGTGCAGCTTCACGGCGATGAGCGGCCCGGCCGCAGGATCGAGGATGCGGTGGGGCGCGGCCGTGCGGATGATCCGGTCGCCGCGGAAAGCTCTCGCCGATCGCAGCATGGCGATCTGCGCGTCCTTGGTGAAGTCGTTCGCCATCTCCCGGTCCCGCGCCTCCAGCTCGGTGCGCACCCGTGCCGGGTCGAGGACCTCGCCGCCGGGCAGTTCCCGCATCCCGGCGATCAGCGCGTCCAGGTCGTCCCGTACGACGAAGTCCGCTCCGTGGTCGAGGAACGCCTGCACCGGTCCGGCCGCGCCCTTGCCGAGGCGCGAGCGGACGAGGAGCCCCAGGTCCTTCCCCGTCAAGTCCGGGTTCTGCTCGCTGCCCGACAGGGTGAACTCCTTCTCGACGATGCGGGATGACAGCACGAACCAGGAGTGGTCGTGGCCGGTGGCCCGCAGGTGCGCGAGGGTTCCGAGCGTGTCGAACCCGGGGAAGAGGGGTGCGGGCAGCCGCGCCCCGGTGGCGTCGAGCCATACGGACGACGGCCCCGGAAGGATGCGGATGCCGTGGTTCGCCCACACCGGATCCCAGTTGCGGATGCCTTCGACGTAGTGCCACATCCGGTCGCCGTTGATGCGCCGGCCGCCCGCGGATGCCGCGATCGCCAGCATCGACCCATCCACGTAGGCCGGAACGCCGGCGACCATCGACGTCGGCGCACTCCCCAGCCTCGCCGGCCATTGGGAGCGCACCAGGTCGTGATTGCCGCCGATACCGCCGGAGGACACGATCGTCGCGCCGGCGGTGATCCGGAATCCTCCGATGCTCTCGCGAGAGGATGCTGCGCCCCGAGGCGATCCGCTCGGGGCGAGGATGTCGCCGGCGGCACCCGTGACGACGCCGTCCACGGTGAGGAGTTCGGTGACGCGATGGCGGGGAAGAAGAACCGCGCGGCCGTCGCGCTCGGCCTCCTCGACGGCGACCTGGAAGGGGGCAACCACGCCGGGACCGGTGCCCCACGTGATGTGGAAGCGGGGGACGGAGTTCCCCGGTCCCGTCGCGGTGTAGCCGCCGCGCTCGGCCCACCCGACGATCGGGAAGAACCCGACGCCGAGCTCCTTCAACCACGCCCGCTTCTCGCCGGCCGCGAATGCGAGGTAGGCCTCTGCCCATTCGCGGGGGCGGGCGTCTTCGACGCGGTCGAACCCTGCCGTGCCGAACCAATCCTGCCGGGCGAGGTCGAGCGAATCGTTGATGCCGATTCGGCGCTGCTCGGGGGAATCGACGAAGAACAGTCCACCGAACGACCACCATGCCTGGCCGCCGAGGTTCGTGCGCGGTTCCTGGTCGACGATGGCCACCCGCTTGCCCGCCCGGACAGCCTCGCGGGCGGCGACGAGTCCGGACAGTCCCCATCCGATGATGAGGACGTCGGTCTCGTAGGTCTGGACGGTCATGGCGACTCCCTCGTCGTCGTGGCGGTCAGCGTCGGTCGTCTCCCGCCAGGGGGAGCGACGGTCGTCCGCCCCGGGCACCCGTGGTGTCGACCGTGTTCACCATCGCATGCGCCGCTCGCGACAGGTAGTCCCACAGTGTGGCCTCGTGAAGCGGCGGCAGGTTCAATTCATCCACGGCCGTGCGCATGCAGCGGAGCCAGCGGTCGCGCGCGTCGGCATCGACGGCGAAGGGGAGGTGTCGCATCCGCAGCCGGGGATGTCCGCGCCCCTCGCTGTACGTTCCCGGGCCGCCCCAGTACTGCATGAGGAAGAGGGTCAGACGCTCCTGCGCCGGACCGAGGTCTTCCTCGGGGTACATCGGCTTGAGCACGTCGTCGCGCGCCACCTCGCGGTAGAAGATATCGACCAAGCGGCGGAAGACCGGCTCCCCGCCGATCTCCTCATAGAAGGCAAGCGGCTCGCTCATGCGCCGGTCCCCTCGGGCGCGTCGGACGCGGGCTTCTTCGGGGCGCGCTTGGCCGGTGGCGTCTTCGGGGCGGGGGCCGCAGCGCCGGATGCTCCGGCCTGGGATGCGGCGTCCGCATCCGCGTCGCGTTTGCGCCGCGGCTTCCACACCGGGCGTTCGGGGGTGGGAACCGCGGTGGGCTTGGTCTTCGGCGGGTTCGCCCCGCGGACGCGCTGGGCGCCTTCGATTCCGCTCAGCACGATCGAACTGAGCTGCGGCAGCTTCAGTCCCAGATCGTCCATCGCGTGCTTCAGCCGCATCCGTAGTTCGCGTGCGACGTCGTCTTTCGCGTTGGCCCGGGTCTTCAATACCAGGCGGATGACCAGAGCATCGCCCGCGATCGACTCCAGGCCCCACACCTCGGGCTGCTCGATGACACGCGTGCGCCATTTCGCGTCCTTGGTGAGCGCCTGCGCGGCGTCCAGCATCGTCGCCTCGACCTCCGCGATGTCCGCGTCGACCGGGACGGCCAGGTCGATGATGACGCGCGACCACCCCTGCGACATGTTGCCGATGCGGGTGATCTCACCGTTGCGCACGTACCAGAGGGTGCCGTTGACATCGCGGACGTGGGTGATGCGCACGCTGACGTACTCGACGACACCGGTGGCCAACCCCAGGTCGACGACGTCGCCGATGCCGATCTGGTCCTCCGCGACGAGAAAGATCCCGTTCAGCACGTCCTTGACGATGTTCTGCGCACCGAAGCCCAGACCCGCGCCGATCGCGGCGGTGAGCAGCGTCAACGACGCCAGAACGTCGGGGGCGACGATGCCGGCGATGAGGACGAGCGCCACGACGACGATCGCCACGTTCACGATGTTCTGCAGGATGGAGCCGAGCGTCCGCGTCCGCTGGACGAGTCGCACGGCCGCGATCGGTGAACGGTCGAGCGCCTGCGTGTCGTCGACGTTCGCCTTGTTCTTGGCGCCGTTGACGATCCGCCCGACCACACGACGGATGACGAAGCGGAGCCCCCAGGCGATCAGGACGCTGACGACGATCACGACGATGACGTTGAGGGCCCGGAAGCCGAACACGATCGCGCCTTCGCCGAGAGTCGTCCAGAAGTCGGGATCGGTGACGGGCGGGAGCGAGGGGGCGAAGAGAACAGGCATCCCAGCCATGCTAACGACGGATGCCTCGGCGCCGGCTGAGCGTCGAGGCATCCGGTCGGGCGATTCTTAATCCTCCGCGTCGCGGTCCTGCACGGAGAGGGCGCGCTCGACGCCCGCGAGGTTCTCGTGCACGAGACGGCGGAGGGCCGGCGGCGCGTCGGGATGCGCCGACAGCCAGGCGCGCGTGGCGTCGCGCAGCGCGCGGTTGGCCAGGGGCGCCGGGTAGAGCCCCACGATGAGGTACTGGGCGATCTGGTACGTCCGCGACTCCCACACCGGCAGAAGCATGTCGAAGTAGGGCGTGACGAACTCGGCGAGTTCGGTCACGGTCGCGGGGTGGACGAATCCCGCCGCGACCGCACGCACGATGGTGTTCGGAGCATCATCCGTCGTGACCAGGGACTCCCACGCGGCCGTCTTGGCCGCCGCGTCGGGGATGGCCGCCTTCGCCTGTGCGGCGAACTCACCGCCCTTGGCGGTGTTGTCGGCGGCCAGTGCGCGGTCGATGTCGGCCACGTCGACGAGTCCGCCTGCGGCGAGCGACACGAGAAGCTGCCACGAGAGGTCGGTGTCGACCTCGAGGCCCTCGAGACGCGCCTCGCCGTCGCGCAGGGCACGGACCTGCGCCCACTGCTCCGCCGTAGCCGCGGCTGAGGCGAACGCGGTCACGAACTGCAGCTGGTTGTCGCTCCCCGCATCGGCACCCTGCGCGAGCTGCCAGAGGCTCTCGGCGACGCGCGTGCGCGTGGCATCCCGCCTGTCGGGGGCGACGTAGGAGTTCGCAGCAAGCTGCAGCTGCGCGAGGGTGGTGCGTACGGTCGTCGACTCCGTCTCGGAGCCGATGTTCGCGAGCACGAGGTCGACGTAGTCGCTCGCAGACGCTTCCGCATCGCGGGTCTGGTCCCAGGCCGCACCCCACACCAGCGAACGCGCGAGGGGTTCGCGGATGTCTTTCAGGTGCGCGATCGCCGTCCGCAGCGACCGGTCGTCCAGACGGATCTTGGCGTAGGCGAGATCACGGTCGTTCAGAAGCACCAGGTCGGGTCGCTTCTGGCCCTTGAGCTCGGGGACATCCGTCCGGTCGCCGTCGACGTCGAGCTCCAGGTAGTGCACTCGCTCGAGCCCGCCGTCGGTGAGGTCGTAGAACCCGACGCCGAGACGGTGCGGGCGGATCGTCGGGTAATCCGCCGGAGCGGTCTGAACGATCGCGAACCGGGAGATCGTGCCGTCCCCGGACTCATCGATGAGCGGGGACAGCGTGTTGACGCCGGCCGTCTCGAGCCACTTCTTCGACCAGGCGGTCAGCTCGCGACCGCTGGTGGCTTCGAGCTCGGTCAGCAGGTCGCCGAGCTCGGTGTTGGACCACTCGTGCTTGGCGAAGTACGCCGCGACGCCGGCGAAGAACTGCTCGATCCCGACCCAGGCCGCCAGCTGCTTGAGCACAGAGCCGCCCTTGGCGTAGGTGATTCCGTCGAAGTTCACCTGAACGTCTTCGAGGTCGTTGATCTCGGCCACGACCGGGTGCGTCGAAGGCAGCTGATCCTGCCGGTACGCCCAGGTCTTCTCCATGGCGTTGAAGGTCGTCCAGGCCTCGGTCCACTCGGTGGCTTCGGCGGTGGCGATCGTCGACGCCCACTCGGCGAACGACTCGTTCAGCCACAGCCCGTTCCACCACTTCATGGTCACGAGATCGCCGAACCACATGTGCGCGAGTTCGTGAAGGATCGTCACGACGCGACGCTCCTTGATCGCGTCGGTCACCTTGCTGCGGAAGACGTACGACTCCGTGAACGTCACCGCGCCGGCGTTCTCCATGGCGCCGGCGTTGAACTCCGGGACGAAGAGCTGGTCGTACTTGGCGAAGGGGTACGGGTAGGCGAACTTCTCCTCGTAGTACGCGAATCCCTGACGCGTCTTGTCGAAGACGTAGTCGGCGTCCAGGTGCTGCCAGAGGCTCTTTCGTGCGTACACGCCGAGGGGGATGACCCGGCCGGAGGCGCTCGTCAACTCGGAGAACGTCGACTCGTACGGGCCGGCGATGAGGGCTGTGATGTACGAGGAGATCCGCGGGGTCGGTTCGAATCGCCACGTCGCCGTGCCGTCCCCGTGCCGCTGGGGCTCGGGGGTGGGGGAGTTCGAGACCACCGCCCACGGCTCCGGCGCGGTGACGGTGAACTGGAACGTCGCCTTCAGGTCGGGCTGCTCGAAGACGGCGTACATCCTCCGCGAGTCGGGCACCTCGAACTGCGAGTAGAGGTACACCTCTCCGTCCACCGGGTCGACGAAGCGATGCAGGCCTTCGCCGGTGTTGGTGTAGAGGCAGTCCGCATCCACGATGAGTTCGTTCTCGCGCTCTAGTCCGGTCAGCGCGATGCGCGAGTCGGCGAAGGCGCCGAGGTCGACCGAGCGGCCGTTGAGGGTGATTTCGCGCACGTCGCGCGCGATCAGGTCGACGAAGGTGTCGGCGCCATCGGTGGCGCTGAAGCGGATGATCGTCCGCGATCCGAAGATCTCGGGACCCCGGGTCAGATCCAGGGCGACCTCGTACGACTGCGTGTCGACGATGGCGCGGCGTTCCTGCGCTTCGATGCGGGTGAGGTTCTCTCCAGGCACGTGCATGCTCCCAGGGGTGTCAGGGCGGATGTCGCGGGCGGCGCTGCTGACGCCGGCGGCAACCGTCTCAGCCTAGCGTCGGCGCCCGCCCGGAGAAGGACCGGGTGGACGATGAGAGGATGGGGGAGTGCCCCACGATGCCCCCCACCCTCCGTACGAATCCGACCAGGTCCCGTACGCCAGTCCCGCAGCGCGTGCCGGTCTGCCGTGGGTGGAGGAGCCGGTCGCGTACGACGCGATCCTCCTCGCCGGCTTCGGGGGGCCGGAGGGTCAGGATGATGTCATCCCGTTCCTGCGGAACGTCACCCGGGGGCGGGGCATCCCGGACGAGCGTCTGGAAGAGGTGGCTCATCACTACCGCCACTTCGACGGCGTGAGTCCCATCAACGCCCAGAACCGAGCCCTGAAGGCGGCGCTGGAGGCCGAGATCGCCCGACGCGACCTCGATCTGCCGGTCTACTGGGGGAACCGCAACTGGGCGCCGTACCTGGAGGAGGCGGTCCAGGATGCCTCGGCGGCGGGCGACACGACGCTTCTCGCGATCGCGACCAGCGCGTACAGCTCGTTCTCCAGCTGCCGGCAGTACCGCGAGGACTTCGCCCGCGTTCTGGAGTCGACGGGCCTCGGAGAGACCGTGACCATCGACAAGGTCCGCCAGTTCTTCGACCACCCCGGCTTCGTCTCCACCTTCATCCAGGGGGTCCGCACCGCGGTAGCCGGTTTCCTCGCCGAGGGCGTGGCTCCGGCCGCGATCCGCGTGCTTTTCTCCACTCACTCCATCCCCCTGGCGGACGCTCAACGATCCGGTCCGCGCGACGTCGACTTCGGGGAGGGCGGCGCATACGCTGCGCAGCATCGTGCTGTCGCCGAGCTCGTCATGACGGAAGTGGCGGCCACAACCGCCGACGTGGCGTGGGAGCTCGTCTACCAGTCCCGCTCAGGTCCGGCCACCCAGCCGTGGCTGGAACCTGACGTCAACGAGGTCATCGCGGAGCTTCCGGCTCAGGGGGTCGAGGCGGTCGCCATCGTGCCGCTGGGCTTCGTCAGCGACCACATGGAAGTCCTCTGGGATCTCGACACCGAGGCCATGGAGGCCGCCGCCGAGGCCGGGCTGCGGGCGGTGCGCACGCCGACGCCCGGGGTCGACCCGGCATACGTGTCCGGCCTCGTCGACCTCATCCAGGAGCGGCTCCGGGGCACACCCGCGGCCGACCGCCCTCACACGACCGCCCTCGGCCCCTGGTTCGACGTCTGCCGACCCGGCTGCTGCGAGAACGTGCGGGCGGGTTTCAAGCCCGCCGCCGCCGGGGTGGCTCCATAAAATGTCTGGCATGCGCATCCACATCGCCACCGACCATGCCGGTCTGGACTTCTCGACCCAGCTGCAGCATCACCTCGCGGCACAGGGGCACGAGGTCATCGACCACGGCCCCCTGGAGTACGACGCGGTGGACGACTATCCGGCGTTCTGCATCCGCGCCGCTCAGGCGGTCGTGCGCGACCAGGAAGCGGGCATCGAAACGCTGGGCGTCGTGTTCGGCGGATCCGGCAACGGCGAGCAGATCTCGGCGAACAAAGTCCGCGGTGTGCGTGCAGCGCTGGTGTGGAACATCCCGACCGCAGAGCTCGCGCGCCAGCACAACGATGCGAACGTCATCGCCATCGGGGCGCGTCAGCACACCTTCGACGAGGCGGCATCCTTCATCGACCGGTTCATCGCGACGCCGTTCTCCGGTGAAGAGCGGCACGCGCGACGCATCGCTCAGATCGCGGCCTTCGAGGAGGACGGTGCGCTCGCGCCGGATCCGCGTGCCACCACCGCCGGCCCCGACGTGCTCGATGCCAGTGACACCTTCGATCCCGAGGCCGGCTGATGCCCGAAGGGCATTCCGTCCACCGCATCGCTCGCCAGTTCGACCGTAACTTCGTGGGGCGCCGGGTCGCCGCATCCAGTCCGCAGGGCCGGTTCGTCGAAGGCGCGTCGCTGATCGATGGGCGCGAGGTGCTCGCCGCCCGCGCGGTCGGCAAGCAGATGTTCCTGCAATTCGAGGGCGACCTCTGGCTGCGCGTGCACCTCGGGCTCTACGGCGCCTGGGACTTCGCCGGCGAGATCCTCGTCGACCCGACGATCGCCTCGGCGAACGGCCGGATGGGCCAGACGAACCAGCGCGGCACCGAGCTCGGCGACGCACCGATCCTGGACGGTGCCGGGGAGAACTCGCTTTCATCGATCGGCGCTCCCCGCAAGGCGCGCGGTCGCGTGCGCATGTCGGAGCAGACCACCGGGATGGAGGAGGAGAGCGAGTGGCCGCCGCCGGTGGTCGGGCAGGTCCGCCTGCGACTCCTCACGGACGTCACCTGCGCAGACCTCCGCGGCCCCACCGCGTGTGTTCTGCAGACCCCGGACGAGGTCGCCGCGACGATCGCGAAGCTGGGTCCGGATCCGCTGGTCGACGGTGCGGCCGCCGGCGAGGAGCGGTTCGTCGCCACCGTCCGCCGGAAGGCGACGCCGATCGGACTGCTGCTGATGGATCCGTCCGTCGTGAGTGGCATCGGCAACGTCTACCGGGCCGAGCTGCTGTTCCGCGCGCGGCAGAATCCGCATACCCCGGGGCGAGACGTCCCCGAAGAGGTCGTCCGCGCCATCTGGCGAGACTGGGTGCGGCTGCTCACCATCGGTGTCGAGACCGGACAGATGATGACGATGGACGACCTCGACCCGGACGGCTACCGCCGGGCGATGGCGAGCCGCGACGACCGGCACTGGGTCTACCACCGCGCGGGCCTCCCGTGCCGCATCTGCGGCACGACGATCCTGGTGGAAGAGGCCGCCGGGCGGAACCTGTACTGGTGCCCGCGCGACCAGGCCTGAACCTCCGGTCGACTCGCCAACTTATGCGCGATTTCGGCCCGGTTTGCGACGTTTTCTGGCGAGTCGACCGAGGTAGGGAGGCTCACGCCCCCAGGACGACCTGGAGCGCGAGCCACAGCGAGACGGTCGCGACCGTGGTCCAGATGGCGATGGCGATGCCCTGCCAGAGCAGCACCCACGCTCGGGAGGTCCCGCCGGCCACGAGTATGGCGGAGGTGAACTGGGTGGGGATCGCCAGGGGGCCGAGGATGCTGGCACCGGGCACACCGAATCGGACGAGCATCTTCTGGAAGCGCAGGCGTCCCTTCGACTCCGGTTTCGCGACGGGCGCTTCCATCGTGGTCACGCCTCCGGCGCTGCCCACGGCGGCGGTCCGGCTGGCTTGGCGGTTGACGACGGCGGTTCGTGCACCCGAGCTGAGAAGCACGACGAGGAGCACGCTGACGAAATTGCCCACTGCCGCAGCGATCGCGGCGACGAACAGGTTGATTCCGCCGACGATGCCGATGATGGCCGCTCCTTCGCCTTCGATGAAGGGGATGGCGCCGGCGAGCATGACGATGAACGGTTGGATGAGTTCGGGCACCTGGGCCACGAGATTCTGGAAGTTCTGGACGAGTTCTTCGATGGGATTCATCGGAACGGCTCCTTGAAGAGATGGCGAGACGCCGGGATCTGTCCCGGCTGATCCCCAGTAGAAACCGTGTTCTCAGGACATGGTCAAGCGCTGGCCGACAGGGATGTCAGTCAGCCTCCCCGCTCTGTTCGGATGCGCGGCGGAGCTGCTCGTGGGCGAGGACGCTGGCACGGCCCAGCACGTCGAGCTGAGCGGGGTTGTACAGCTCCACGAGTGCGTCTATGAACGTCTGCTGCGTGACCTGCGGGCCCTTCGACAGGTGCGCCTTCGGATCGTTCAGCCAGGGGTAGTCGATCATGTTCCGCGCGATCACCGGCGCGAGCCGTTCGGCAAGCTGCCGCCTGGTCGCCTCGTCCGCATCCGCGCGGAGCGCGTCGATTTCGGCGCCGACGGCGTCGGTGTCGGCCTCGACCATCTTCCGCACATCCGCGAGCGCGTCCTCGTCGTACAACCGCGTATAGATGTGGAGGATCGAATTGTCGGCCTCGGAGAGCTGTGACGCCACGGACTCGAAGCCTGCGGGTGCGTCGGCCGGCGCACGGTCGCGCAGGATGGCCGCGATATCTGACCGCGCCTGCTCCAAGCGCTCGATCCTCGCCGCAAGCTCAGCGTCCAGATCCCTCAGCGCCTCTGGCGTGCTGCCCCCACCTGCGGCCACCTCCCCGATCTGAGACAGCGGTACCCCCAGATCGACGAGACGCCGGATACGCAGGAGACACACCAGATGCCGTACCTCGTATTCTTTGTAACCGTTGTACCTGCGCTCAGGGACATCGAGCAGGCCCAACCGGTGATAGTGCCGGATTGTGTTCACCGTCGTCCCCGCCAGGTGGGCGAGTTCACGAGTACTCCACGCCACGTGCGACTCCTTCGATGGCATCAAACGTACCGAACGGTGCAGGAGGAGGGTTCGGCATCGAGTCGAGCGCGGGTCGTAGGCTGGCCGGATGCGGCAGAATCCGAGCTTCGCGATGACGGACGTGGGCGAGCTGCGGCGGCTGGTCGAGGAGAACCCCTGGGGCACCCTCGTCAGTGCCACCGACGAGGGGCTCGTCGCGTCGCACTACGCCGTCCTCCTGGACGACGACCGCGACGACCTGACCATCGTCGGGCATGTGGGCAAGCCCGACGACCTCATCCACGGCCTCGGCCAACGTGAGCTCCTCGTCGTCGTGCAGGGCCCGCACGGCTACATCTCGCCCGGCTGGTACGGCGACGTCGCATCCGTCCCCACGTGGAACTTCGTCTCGGCACACCTGACCGGTGTGCCCGAGCTGCTCAGCCCCGAGGAGAACCTCCGCATCCTCGACCGCCTCGTGGCGCGGTTCGAAAACCGGCTGCCGCAGCCGCGGCAGCTGTGGGAGCTCCCCAACGACGCGACCTTCGTCGAGCGCCTGGAGAAGGGGACCGTCGGCTTCCGCCTCACCCCGCGGCGCGTCGTCGCCAAGCGCAAGCTCAGCCAGAACAAGACACCGGAGGTCGTCGAGACGATCATCGCCGAACTCTCCGCATCGGGTCCGTACGCCGACGCGCGGTTGGCCGCGGAGATGCAGCGCGCCGCCGACGCGCGACCCCGCGCATGATCGGGGAGGCCATCGGCACCATCCGCGGTGCCCGCGTAGCGGGGGCCGGCCGCGAAATGCTCCTGGACGACGGTCCGGTCGACGTGTTCGTCACCGACGGGCGCATCACCGACATCGCACCATCGGGGGCACTCCCGCCGGTCGGCGCGGTGCTCGATGCAGAGGGCGCGTGGCTGATTCCCGGCCTCTGGGACCATCACGTCCACATGCTCCAGGCCGCGATGGCGGGGGTACGCGTGCCGCTGGGGTCCGCGGATTCCGCCGCCGAGGCGGCGGCGATCATGGGTGCCGCCGCGCCGATCGACGGCCGGCGGATCGGCGTCGGCTTCCGTGACGCGTTCTGGGCGGATGCTCCGACCCTCGAGCTGCTCGATTCCGCCACCGGCGAGGTGCCGACCTACCTTGTCAACGCCGACGTGCACAGTGCGTGGCTCAACTCCGCCGCCTTTCGCCGCGAAGGTCTGCGCGCCGACGATGACGGGATGCTCCGGGAGGAGGGCGCCTTCGAGGTCTCGCGTCGACTCAACGCCGTCGACGCGACGGCGGGTGACCGTCAGGTCCATCGCCTCGCGCAGGAGGCCGCCGCGCGTGGCGTGGTCGGCATCGTCGACCTCGACATGGCATGGAACGACGAGGCCTGGATGCGCCGCACTTCCCAGGGATTCGACACCCTCCGGGTGTCGTACGGCATCTACCCCTCAGATCTGGACCGTGCGATCGCCGAAGGACTGCGCAGCGGCGACGCGGTTCGCGGCAGCACCTCCCGGCTGGTGCGGACGGGCGGATTCAAGGTCATCACAGACGGCTCGCTCGGTACCCGCACGGCCGCCTGCTCACACGCCTATCCGGAAACCGGCGAGCGCGGGGTCCTCACGGTGGACGCCGAGACGCTGCTGGATCTCATGAGCCGCGCCACCGGGGCAGGTCTGGCGTGCTTCGTCCATGCGATCGGCGACGTGGCCAACACGTCCGCGCTCGACGCTTTCGCGGCCACGGGTGCCACAGGAACGATCGAGCACGCGCAGCTCGTGGCGCACACGGACATCCCCCGGTTCGCCCGCCTGGGCGTGGCGGCCAGCGTGCAGCCGGAACATGCGCTGGATGACCGCGACCTCACCGACACCGTGTGGGCGGGTCAGACGGCGCACCCGTATCCGCTGCGCTCCCTCGCCGACAGCGGCGCGAACCTGCAGTTCGGATCCGACGCACCCGTTTCCCCCCTCGATCCGTGGGCGGCGATCGCCGGCGCGGTGTTCCGCACGCGGGGAGGGCGGGAGCCGTGGCGGCCGCACGAGCGGATCGACGTGGATACCGCCCTCGGGGCATCCACGGCGGGAGGTTCGACCTCCGGCGCACGGATCGAGCCGGGCGCCCTGGCTGATCTCGCGCTCTGTGAGAGCGACCCGCGGACCGCCGACGAGGCGGGGATGCGGGGAATGCGGGTGACCGCCACGCTCGTCGCCGGGCGCGTCACCTTCGCGGCCTGACGCGACGAAGCCCCCGGCTGCTCTGCGGCGGCCGGGGGCTTCGAACGTGGCGGATTACTCCGCGAGGTGGGCGAAGAGGAACCAGCGGTCCTTCTCCAGGCCTTCCTTGATGGTGACAGCGACGTCCTGGCTCGTGAGGTCGATCTCGTCGAGGCCGTCGATGGCGACCTGCAGGTCGGTGAGTACGGTGTCGATGTCGGAGATGACGTCGCGCACCATCTCTTCCCACTGCGTGAAGCCCGCGCGAACGGCCGACGTGGACTTCTCGGCGACGCTCGTCAGGCGACCGTCCACGGGGAGGCCGAGTGCGACGATCCGCTCGGCGGCGTCGTCGGACCATTCGCGAGCGTGTTCCACGACGGTGTCGAGGAGCTCGTGGATCGCGATGAAGTTGGATCCGCGCACGTTCCAGTGCGCCTGCTTGCCGTTGACCGACAGGGCTGTCAGCCCGACGACGACCGGGCTGAGGAACTGTGCGGCGGCTGCTGCCACGGTGGGGTCGGCAGCGGTGGCCGGTGTGGTCTGCGTGTGAGTCATTTCTCGCCTCCGTACTGGGCAGGAGATGCCCGTGAGGACCAACGCTACTCAGGGCGGAACATTCCGCAAGCAAGCGAAGGCTGGGCTTACATCCGCGCGAACCCGCGCAAATCCCGGGGACCGCCTGCTGTGTCGACTACCGTCGAGTGGTGCCTTCCGCCGACCCGACCCCCGCTCCGCAGCACCTCGGCGATCCGGCCGATGTGCGCCGCCGCATCCCCGTGGACCGTTCGCCCGAGCACGCGGAGCCGGCGCGGTTCCTTCCGCATGTGCAGGGCCTGCGCGCAATCGCGGTCCTCTTCGTCGTGCTCTACCACTTCTGGCCGGGGCGCCTGCCGGGCGGCTATGTCGGCGTCGACATCTTCTTCGTGATCTCGGGCTTCCTCATCACGTCCCACCTCATGCGCGAGTTGACGGCGACCGGTACCGTCCGCCTGGGCCAGTTCTGGGCCCGACGCGCCCGCCGGCTTCTTCCCGCATCCCTCCTGGTCCTGCTGTTCTGCGCGATCGTGGCGATGTCCCCGTACCTGACGCCGACATCCGCGCTGCCGAACGAGGTGCAGGAGATCGTCGCATCCACGTTCTACGTGGAGAACTGGTTCCTCGCCCTCAACTCCGCCGACTACCTCGGCCACGGTGGGGAGCCCACCACCGTGCAGCACTACTGGTCGCTGTCTCTCGAAGAGCAGTTCTACGTCCTGTGGCCCCTGCTGATGCTCCTCGCCGCGTGGATCGCGGTGAAGTGGCTCCACGGATCGACGCGCCGCACCGTGGTGATCGTCCTCGGTGTCGTGTCCATCGCCTCGTTCGTCTTCTGCGTCTTCTTCACGCTGACCGACCCCGCACCGGCGTACTTCGTGACCTTCGGGCGGATGTGGCAGTTCGGGGTGGGCGCGATGCTCGCCCTCGTCCCGCTGCTGCGGGTGCAGCATCCGGTGGTCAGCTTCATCCTCGGATGGGGCGGCGTTCTTGTGCTGCTCTACGTCGCGTTCCGCTTCGACGGCCAGACCCCGTTCCCCGGCTACGCCGCCGCCCTCCCGACCCTGGGAGCCGCCGCGATCATCGCTGCGTCCAATACGAAACGGTGGTGGTACCCGACCCGGGTGCTGGCCCTCCGCCCCGCACAGTTCGTGGGGAACATCTCCTATTCGCTGTACCTGTGGCACTGGCCGCTGATCGTGATCGCACCGTCGGTGCCGTTCTGGGGATTGACGATCTACCACCGTGTCGCGCTCCTCGTGCTGTGCTTCGTGCTCGCGTGGCTGACCAAGCGCTTCGTCGAGGATCCGGCGCGCTCGTGGCGTGTGCTGACATCCCGCCCCGCGCGCGTGACCCTGTGGTCGTCACTGGCCGCGATGGTGGTCGTGGGCGCGGTGGCCGCGGGGGCGTGGGCCGTGAACGCGCCGGCGTATCGGGATGGCGTACAGGCGCTCGAGCAGCTGCGCGAAGATCCCCCGGAGTGCTTCGGGGCGGCCGCGGTGCTGGATGCCGGCTGCGCCGGAACGGAATGGGACGACACGATCCTGCCCGCGCCCGGCTTCGCCGGCGTCGATCGCCCCGCCGACGAACAGTGCTTCGTGCAGCTGAACAACGCCCGCGCGGTGTTGTGCGAGTTCGGTTCGGACGATCCGGATGCTCCGACCGTCGCCCTCGTCGGTGACAGCCACGCCTACCAGCTGCTGTCCACCTTCCAGCGGATCGCCGAGAACGAGGGATGGCACCTGACGACGTTCTTCAAGGGTGCCTGCCCGTGGAACACGACGCCGTTGTCAACGCCCGGGTCCTTCGGAGACGCCTGCACCCAGTGGCGGGACAGCGTCGCGACCGAGCTGCAGGAGGCCGACGTCGACGCGGTCTTCACGGCGGCCCTCGCCACGACGCCGTTCTCCGCCGCGGGGTACGACTCCTCGTTCGACGCGGCGGTCGCGGGCTACCGCGAGGCGTGGTCGGCGATGACCGACCGCGGCGTCCCGGTGATCACCGTCGTGGACAACCCGGTGTGGGAGACCGACCCGAACAAGTGCCTGCGCACGCGAGATGCCGCGTCGTGCGAGGGAGCGCGGTCGGAGGTGCTCGTTGCGGACGACCCGCTGCGCGCTGCCGCGGAGGGTGCCGAGGGCGTCACGTTGCTCGATTTCACCGACGTCTACTGCACGGAGGAGCTCTGCTCGCCGGTCGTGGGCGGCGCGAACGTGTACCGCGATCAGGACCACCTGACCGTGACGTTCGCCGACACCTTGGCACCGTGGTTCACCGAGGCGGTCGGGGAGGCGCTCGCGGGCTCTCAGTAGGCTCGCCTCATGACGATCGCCGCCGACGCCACCGTTCTGGCCCTCCCTGGTTCGACCCCCTCCGTGGATGCGTCCGCCTTCGTCGCACCGGGGGCACGTGTGGTGGGTGATGTGACTCTCGCCGCCGAGTCGAGCGTCTGGTACAACGCGGTTCTCCGGGCCGACAGCGCCCCCATCACGATCGGGGCCGGCAGCAATCTGCAGGACAATGTGTCGGTGCACGTGGATGCCGGACACCCGGTGCGCATCGGCGAGAACGTCTCGGTGGGGCACAACGCGGTCGTCCATGGGTGCACGATCGGCGACGGGTCGCTCATCGGCATGGGCAGCGTCATTCTCTCCGGCGCGGTCATCGGCGCCGGATGCCTCATCGCCGGGGGCGCCGTCGTCCTCGAGGGCAGCGTCATCCCGGACGGCTCCCTCGTCGCTGGGGTGCCCGCGAAAGTGCGGCGCGAGCTGACCGGCGAGGAACGCGCCCGCCTGCGTGCGAACGCGGACATCTACCGTGACCACGTCCGCACGCACGCGGCGGCCGTGGACGCGGCGGCGGACCCGGCGTAGCGTCGGCCCATGCGCATCGAGGTCCTGCAGCCGGGCGAGGTCTTCGTCTTCGGGTCGAACGCGTCCGGCGCGCATGGCGGGGGAGCAGCGCGGTTCGCGTATGACCGGTTCGGTGCGGTCTGGGGCCAGTCCGAAGGGCTGCAGGGCCAGTCGTACGGCATCGACACGATGTCGGGTCTCGGCGTGTTCGAGGAGCAGGCCGGGCGGTTCCTCGACTTCGCCCGGCAGCATCCGGAGCTGAGGTTCCTCGTGACCGAGGTCGGCTGCGGCATCGCCGGCTATACGCCCGAGCAGGTGGCCGGGTTCTTCGCGGGCGCACCGGAGAACGTCGTGCTGCCGGAGAGCTTCGTCGCCGCGATCGAATGAGGGGCCGGGCCCGCGTCAGGGGGCGGGGGAGACCTCGATGACGATGCGCCCATCCTGGATCTCGCCGAGCCGCGGCCCCTCACCCGCAGATGGGGCGGGGGCCGGAAGCTGGTTCCGCGTCTGCCAGTCCAGCCGCGCGTCGTGTGCGGACGGGTGGAACAGCGCGAAGACGTCCATGGTGCGACGCTAAGCGGCGCTCGTGTGGCGGCACATCACCCGGAAGGACGATGTTCGCCTCCTCCCTTGGTACGGGGTGATAACAGGAAGCCACCCCGCCGCCCCTCGGGTCTCGCTCCCGCGCGGCGCGCGGCGGTCAGCTCGGGAGGAGATGTGCACTGCGGAGGACGAAGTCGTCGGATTCGGTCCTCCCGAACGCACATCTCCTCCCGACCTGCACGTGCCGGTAGGCCCTGATGGTCGTGGGCGTGCGTCGGCGTGCGCTGCGGTGCGCTGCCGCCACGGCCTGCGCGCGCAGCGCCCACAGCGTGCGGCGGGCAGCTCCGGAGGGAGCAGCTCGGGAGGAGATGTGCACTGCGGAGGACGGAGTCGTCGGATTCGGTCCTCCCGAACGCACATCTCCTCCCGAACTGCACGAGCCACGGCCCACGCACATCGCGAGTAGACGCCCAAGGGGGTCTCGCGGGGGATGGCGGCGTCCCCGCGCCCTCGCTTGCGGCGGCGAGGCGCGCGGAGCCTCCGACCGCCCCCCGCGTCCCGCTCCGAGAAACAAGAATCCGGACGAGACGTCACGCGGCGCGTGGTGTCTCGTCCGGATTGTCGTTTCTCGCGGATGTGGAGGGGATGACGGGAATCGAACCCGCACCATCAGTTTGGAAGACTGAGGCTCTACCATTGAGCTACATCCCCGCAGCGGCCTGCGCCGCAGCATCCCCGAGTCTAACCGAACGCCGCGCCGCTCTTGGACGCATGACTCGCGAGCCGCCCGCACCGGATCCGCACCGCGCCCGCACCGCGCCCCCACCGGCCCGCTCCGCACCGGCGCCGCCCGCGCCACATCCGCACCGCGCCCGCTCCGGAGCCGCGCCGCCCGCGCCGCATCCGTGCGCATCGGCGCAAGCGAGGCTGCAACGGACGTGCCGCCGAAGGGCTTCGGGATGTGGGCACAGATCTGGCACGGGCGGATCGACTAGACTTCCGGGGGACGTTCGTCGTGCGCGCACGTGCGCACCGCCCGGGGCGTAGCTCAGCTTGGTAGAGCGCCCGCTTTGGGAGCGGGAGGCCGCAGGTTCAAATCCTGTCGCCCCGACGGTCGGATCCCTCAGACCCAAACGTATGACCGCCGCTTCTGCGCGCGGACCATCACAAGGAGAACGAAAAGGCATGGTCAACAGCACCGTCGAGAAGCTCACCCCGACGCGGGTGAAGCTGCACATCACGGTCTCGCCCGACGAGCTCAAGCCCAGCATCGCGCACGCGTACGAGCACATCGCGCAGGACGTGCAGATTCCGGGATTCCGCAAGGGCAAGGTGCCGGCTCCGATCATCGACCAGCGCATCGGGCGCGGCGCGGTTCTCGAGCACGCCGTCAACGAGGGACTGGACAAGTTCTACCGTGAGGCCGTCGCGGCGCAGAACCTGCGCGTGCTCGGCCGGCCGAACGCCGACATCGTCGAGCTTCCCGAACTGAAGGACTTCTCCGGCGATCTCATCGTCGACGTCGAGGTCGACGTTCGTCCCGAGTTCGACCTGCCCGCCTACGAAGGCATCACGATCACCGTGGATGCTCTCGAGGTCGACGAGGCCGCCATCGACGAGGAGCTCGACCGCCTGCGCGCCCGCTTCGGCACGCTCGTGACCGTCGACCGCCCCGCCGCCACGGGGGACTTCGTCGAGCTGAACCTCGTCGCCACGATCGACGGCACCGAGATCGACCGCGCCGAAGGTGTGTCCTACGAGGTCGGCTCCGGTGAGCTCCTCGAGGGCATCGACGAGGCGATCGAGTCGCTCACCGCGGGCGAGGAGACCACCTTCCGCTCGAAGCTCGTCGGTGGAGACCACGCCGGCGAAGAGGCCGAGGTCGCGGTCGTCGTGACCGCCGTCAAGGAGCGCGAGCTCCCCGAGGCCGACGACGACTTCGCGCAGATCGCCAGCGAGTTCGACACCATCGGCGAGCTGCGCGAGAGCCTGAAGGACCGCGTCGCTCAGCAGTCCAACTTCACGCAGGGCTCTGCCGCCCGCGACAAGCTGGTGGACGAGCTCCTCTCCCAGGTGGAGATCCCCGTGCCGCCGCAGCTCATCGAAGACGAGGTGCACACCCACCTCGAGAACGAGAACCGTCTCGAGGACGACACGCACCGCGCCGAGGTCGCCGAGGCCAGCGAGAAGCAGTTCCGTACGCAGATGCTGTTGGACAAGGTCGCCGAAGAGGCGGATGTCCAGGTGTCGCAGGACGAGCTGACCCAGTACCTCATCCAGTCGGCTGCGCAGTACGGCATGGCGCCGCAGGAGTTCGTCGACGCGCTGCAGCAGGGCAACCAGCTGCCCGCCATCATGGGCGAGGTCGCGCGTAACAAGGCCCTGGCCGTCGCGCTCGCCCGGGTGAACGTCGTCGACACCAACGGCAACCCGGTCGACCTCAGCGGCTTCGTCGCCATCGAGGACGAAGCGGCGGCCGAGGAAGACGTCGTCGAGGAAGCCCAGGAGATCGCTGACGCCGCCGCGGACGAGGAAGCCGTCGAAGCCGAGGAGAAGCCGGCCAAGAAGAAGCGTGCCCCCGCGAAGAAGGCCGCCGCCGAGGCCGAGCCTTCGCCCGAGCCCAGCACAGGCGAGGCCATCGAGGCCGAGGAGAAGCCCGCCAAGAAGAAGCGCGCCCCGGCGAAGAAGAAGACCGACGCCGCAGAGTGACACGCGGTTTGTAAGAAGGGGGTGGATGCTGCGGCATCCACCCCCTTCTGCATGAAAGGACGATCGTGACCGAGACATGGGATGACCGCGTGGCGGCCGTCTGGGACGATGCGACGCTGCGTGACGGCCAGCGCATCGCCGCGATCGATGCGCTGGCCGCGGAGCGCGACCCCACCGACCCGCGCGCGCTGTTCGAGCGGGCGGGCGCCCGCGACGCGGCCGGGCGGGAAGCAGAGGCCGAGCCGCTCTACCGGGCCGCGCTCCGTGGGGGCCTCCCGGAGGACCTGCGGACGCAGGCGGTCATCCAGCTGGCCAGCACGCTGCGCAATCTGGGGCGCTCCGATGAGGCCGTCGCCCTGCTGGAGGAGGAGTCCGTCAGCGCGGCGGGGAGTCCCCTGCGCGACGCGGTTGCGGCGTTCCTGAGCCTTGCGCTGGTGTCCGCGGGCGAGCCCGATCGCGCCGCATCCGTCGCGCTGCAGAGCCTGGCGCCTCACCTGCCGATGTACACCCGCGCCGTGACCGCTTATGCGCGGGAGATCGCGCAAGGACGCGCCTGATCTGCCGACGGCGAACACGCGTACCGGGCCTCTGACGCGCCGGTAGATTCGAACCCAGATCGAACGGAAACAGGAGCACACATGCCCGAACCCCTGGTCGCAACAAGCGTCTTCGACCGGCTGCTGAGAGACCGCATCATCTGGCTTGGCTCAGAGGTGCGCGACGACAACGCGAACGAGATCTGCGCCAAGATCCTTCTGCTGGCTGCCGAAGACTCCGAGAAGGACATCTACCTCTACATCAACTCGCCCGGCGGCTCCATCACGGCCGGCATGGCGATCTACGACACGATGCAGTTCGTGCCCAACGACATCGTCACCGTCGGTATCGGGATGGCGGCTTCCATGGGTCAGCTGCTGCTGACCAGCGGCACGAAGGGCAAGCGCTACATCACGCCCAACGCCCGCGTCCTGCTGCACCAGCCCCACGGTGGCTTTGGCGGTACCGCCAGTGACATCCAGACCCAGGCGCAGCTCATCCTCGACATGAAGAAGCGGCTCGCCGAGATCACCGCTGCGCAGACCGGCAAGCCGGTCGAGCAGATCAACGCGGACGGCGACCGTGACCGCTGGTTCAGCGCCCAGCAGGCGCTGGAGTACGGCTTCGTCGACCACATCCGCGAATCCGCGACCGACGTCATCGGTGGCGGCGGCACCGCCGACGGCGGACCGGCAGCCTGAGACCCGCGTCGAAAAAGAAGGACATTCCCGATATGCAGACACCCACATTCGGCGGCGCGAACCCGCAGGCGTTGCAGATGCCCGGCAGCCGCTACGTCCTCCCGCAGTTCGAGGAGCGCACGGCCTACGGCTACAAGCGCCAGGACCCGTACAACAAGCTGTTCGAAGACCGCGTGATCTTCCTCGGTGTGCAGGTCGATGACGCGTCCGCCGACGACGTGATGGCGCAGTTGCTGGTGCTGGAGAGCCAGGACCCCGACCGCGACATCATCATGTACATCAACTCGCCCGGTGGCTCGTTCACCGCGATGACCGCGATCTACGACACGATGCAGTACGTCTCGCCGCAGATCCAGACCGTCGTCCTCGGACAGGCAGCCTCGGCTGCCGCTGTCCTGCTGGCCGCCGGTGCGCCGGGCAAGCGACTCGCGCTGCCCAACGCGCGCATCCTGATCCACCAGCCTGCGATGGGCGAGGCCGGCCACGGTCAGGCCTCCGACATCGAGATCCAGGCGCAGGAGATCATGCGGATGCGCACCTGGCTCGAGGAGACGCTCGCAAAGCACTCCCACCGCTCGCAGGAGGAGGTCAACAAGGACATCGACCGTGACAAGATCCTCTCCTCCGAAGAGGCGGTCACGTACGGACTTGTCGACCAGGTCCTCACCACGCGCAAGCGAACCCCAGCGGCCGCTCTCACCCGCTGATCGAATCCGAAGCCCCGCCGCACACCGGCGGGGCTTCGGCGTTCCAGGCGGCGCCGATCCGTCGCCGTCGCAATACGCTCCGATGTCGGCCCCAGCGGTTAGGCTCGAAGCATCCTGTATGACCCTGCCGAAGGAGGAGGAGCCGGATGGCACGCATCGGTGAGAGCGCCGACTTGTTCAAATGCTCCTTCTGCGGAAAGAGCCAGAAGCAGGTCCAGCAGTTGATCGCCGGCCCCGGCGTCTACATCTGCGACGAGTGCGTCGAACTCTGCAACGAGATCATCGAAGAGCGGATGGCCGAGTCCTCCGCCGGCGTCGTCTCCGAGTTCGACCTGCCCAAGCCCCGCGAGATCTTCTCCTTCCTGGAGGAGTACGTGGTGGGCCAGGACGCGGCCAAGCGTGCGCTCTCGGTCGCCGTGTACAACCACTACAAGCGCATCCGTGCGCACGGCACGCTCCAGCCCGCCGAACAGCGCGCCGAAGACGTCGACATCTCCAAGAGCAACATCCTGCTGCTCGGCCCGACCGGGTGTGGCAAGACCTACCTCGCCCAGACGCTGGCGAAGCGACTCAATGTGCCGTTCGCCGTCGCGGATGCCACGGCCCTCACCGAGGCCGGTTACGTCGGCGAAGACGTCGAGAACATCCTGCTCAAGCTCCTCCAGGCCGCTGACTTCGACACGAAGCGCGCCGAGACCGGCATCATCTACATCGACGAGGTCGACAAGATCGCCCGTAAGGCCGAGAACCCCTCCATCACCCGCGATGTGTCGGGGGAGGGCGTGCAGCAGGCACTGCTGAAGATCCTGGAAGGCACCGTCGCCTCGGTCCCCCCGCAGGGCGGGCGCAAGCACCCTCATCAGGAGTTCATCCAGATCGACACGACGAACGTTCTGTTCATCGTCGCCGGTGCCTTCGCCGGGCTCGAGGAGATCATCTCCTCCCGCGTCGGCAAGCACGGTGTGGGCTTCGGCGCCCCACTGCACGACAAGGGCGGCGACCTCAACCTCTTCGGGGAGGTCCTGCCCGAAGACCTGCACAAGTTCGGTCTCATCCCGGAGTTCATCGGACGTCTGCCCGTCGTCGCCTCGGTGCACCCGCTCGATCAGGACGCGCTCATGGAGATCCTCACCGGACCCAAGAACGCCCTCGTGAAGCAGTACCAGCGCATGTTCGAGCTCGACGGGGTGCAGCTCGAGTTCGAGGAAGACGCCCTGCGTGCCATCGCCGATCTCGCTGTCGGCCGAAAGACGGGCGCTCGCGGGCTCCGCGCCATCCTCGAAGACGTCCTCGGGCCGATCATGTTCGACATCCCCTCGGCCGACGACGTGGCCAAGGTGATCATCACTCAGCCGTCCGTGAACGAGGGCGCGACTCCGACGCTCGTGCTGCACCAGAAGCGCAAGAGCGCCTGACTCAGCCACTCCGCTGTCGGCGGGTGCCTCTAGCGTGGCGGAATGAGCACGCCCAGGCCCTTCCGTATCTCCGTTCCGGACGACGTCCTCGACGATCTGCGGGCGCGTCTGCGCGGTGCGCGGCTGCTCGCTGACTCCCCGAGGCGGATGCCGTCGGGGATGACAGCGGCCTACCTTCGCGAACTCGTGGATGCGTGGATCGTCTTCGACTGGCGCGCGCGGGAGGAATGGCTCAATTCGCATCCGCAGTACCTCACCGGGATCGACGGGTCCCGCCTGCACTTCGTGCACCGGAAGTCCACGGCGCCGGACGCGCCCGCGCTGCTGATCATGCACGGGTGGCCGCACACGTTCGCACTCCAACTCGAGCTGGCCGATCGTCTTCCCGACTTCGATGTCGTCCTCCCGAGCCTTCCCGGTTTCGCGTTTTCGGAGCCGTACGCCGATGCCCCGATGACGGAACTCCGCCTCGCGGAGACCATGCACGCCCTCATGACCAAGGTCTTGGGCTACCGGAGCTATGTGACCTACGGGGAGGACGTGTCGGCGAATGTCAGCGACCTGCTCGCCTCGACCCACCCCGACGCGGTGCGGGCGATTGTGGCCACGCACGCGCATTTCGGTTCCCCGGCGGAGCGCGCGAGGGCCGACGAGCCCGACGTGCAGGCCTTCTTCGAGCGGTTGGCCGCTGATCATCAGCTCCACGGAGGCTACGGCCAGATCCAGGCGACACGACCCGACACCCTTGCGACGGCGCTGAACGACTCGCCGGCCGGTCTGCTGGCGTGGCTCGTCGAAAAGATCGTCGAGTGGGCTGACGTCGCCCCCGGTGACCCGGCCCGGATCGAAGCACGCATCAGCCGGGAGCGGCTTCTCACGGAAGCGATGATCTACTGGGTCACGCAGTCCATCGGAACGTCCTTCCGCCCGTACTACGAAGGCGCCGATCAGCCGGAGCCCATGGCGCCCACCGACGTCCCGGCGGCGGTGTTCATCCAACGGCACGAGCACGACTACCCGGAGGTGCTCGCCCGCCGGTTCTACCGGGATCTGCGCGTCTTCGAGCGCCTCGCGGCGGGCGGGCACTTCACGGCCGCGGAGATCCCGGAGGAGCTGGCCTCCCGCATCCGCGCGTTTCTGGGGTCGCTGCCGTGAGTGCGGTCAGTCGGTGAGCCCGCGACGTTCCAGCAGCGGCTGAATGTCCGCGTCGCGGCCGCGGAAGTCGCGGTAGGCCTCCAGGGGATCCTTCGCCCCGCCCACTCCGAGCAGCCGCGCCCGGAATCGGTCGCCGTTGTCGCGGCGCAGGCCGCCGTTCTCCCGGAACCACTCGACGGTGTCGGCGTCGAGAACCTCGCTCCAGATGTACGAGTAGTATCCGGCGCTGTATCCGCCCGAGAACACGTGCTGGAAGTACGTCGAGGCGTAGCGAGGGGGCACGACCGGGTTGTCCAGGCCGATGTCGGCCAACGCCGCCTGCTCGAACGTGGACACGTCGATGTCCGCGGCCGCGTCCGCCGCCGACAACCCGTGCCACGCCTGGTCGATCCAGGACGCGGCAAGATACTCGCTCGTGGCGAAGCCCTGGTTGAACGCCTCGGACGCGTGGAGCCGGTCGACGACATCGGTGGGAAGGGGCTCGCCCGAGTCGACATGCCGGGCATAGTTCGCCAGGACCTCCGGGTCGAAGATCCACATCTCATTCACCTGGCTGGGGAACTCGACGAAGTCGCGGAACACCGCCGTTCCACCGAAGTGCGGATACGTCACACGCGCGAAAAGCCCGTGCAGTGCGTGCCCGAACTCGTGGAAGAGCGTCGTGACTTCGTCGAGGGTGAGGAGCGTCGGGGTTCCGGCGGCGGGCTTGGAGACGTTCAGGTTGTTGACCACGACGGGCGTCGTGCCGCGGAGCTCGGACTGGGTGACGATGGAGTTCATCCAGGCGCCGCCGCGCTTGGTGTCGCGGGTGTAAAGGTCGAGGACGTACAAGCCGAGTGGCGAGCCGTCGGGCTCGAAAACTTCGAACACGCGGGCGTCCGGGTGGTACGCGGTGAGATCATCCCGCTCACGGAATCGGATGCCGTAAAGGCGTTCCGCGGCGAAGAAGACGCCGTCCTGCAGCACGCGTTCTGCCTCGAACCAGGGACGGAGCGCCGTGCGGTCGAGGTCGTATTCCGCTGCGCGGACCTTCTCGGTGTAGAACGCCCAGTCGTGCGCCTCCAGGGTGAACGTGCCGTGTTCCTCGTCGAGAAGATGCTGCAGCGTCTCCTCCTCTCGGCGGGCGTTGCGGGCGGCGGGGGCAGCGAGCCGGCGGAGCATCCCGTGGACGGCCTCGGGCGAGCCGGCGGTCTGGTCCGCCGTCACGTAGGCGGCGTGGCTGGTGTAGCCGAGCAGCTGCGCCCGTTCAGCGCGGAGGCGCGCAATCTCCCGCAGGACGTCGCGATTGTCGTGGGCGTTGCCCCGGGTACCGCGGGAGCGGGAGGCCTCGAGGAGTCGTCGGCGGCTGTCGCGGACGGTCAGTGTGGACAGATACGGATGGCCCGTGAACAGGGTCAGTGTGACGACGTACTTTCCGGGAAGTCCGCGATCGTCGGCGGCTTGAGCGGCCGCGGAGAGTTCACCCTCCGACAGCCCGTCGAGCTCGGCTGCGTCGTCGAACACGACCGCGAGATCATTGGTGTCCGCCAGCAGATTCTTCTCGAACGTCGTGGTCAGGACCGAGAGTCGCTGGTTGATGTCCATGAGGACCGACTTCTCGTCCTCGCTCAAACCTGCGCCGGCGCGGGACATCTCCCGGAATCGACGGTGCACGAGATAGCGCTGCTCGTCGGTCAGGTCCAGCTCGTCGAGGCGGTCGCGAATCGCTCGGATGCGCGCGAACAACTCCGCATTCAGCGCGATGGCGTCCTGATGCGCGGACATCAGCGGGGCGAGCGTCTCTTCGATGTCCTGGATCTCCGGCGTCGCGTCCGCCGATGAGACCGTGTAGAACGTGTGGGCGACGCGCTCAAGCTTCTCGCCACTGTCCTCCAGCGCCCGCAAGGTGTTCTCGAACGTCGGGGGCTCTGCGGCCCGGGCGATGAGGTCGACGGCTGACCGCTGCGCGGCCATCGCCTGCTCGAAGGCCGGGAGGTAGTCGTCGGTCCGGATGGCGGCGTAATCGGGGAGCCCGTGGGGGAGCGGGCTGGCCGTGAGCAGCGGGTTGGTGCGGTCCATCTCGCCAGCGTAGCCAGGGTCCGGGGCTTCGCAGCGCCGCGGAGCCCGGCGGCGGCGCACCGGGTCCGCGGAAGCGGGAATGGGAAGGCGGAGGCGGAGCTTGTGACAACGAGGACTTGCACGTATTCCGCTGAAGGCATTGCCGAAGGACCCTGACATGACCATTCACGCCATACCGGCATACCGAGCTCTGGACGGGTCGGGGGCGGAGCGTCTCCTCCCGCGCGGCGGCGGTGCGGAACCGCAGCGCGACGCCGGATCCGGCGTGCATCCGGACCTGATTCCGTGATGGCACTGACAGGGGCTCGCCCTGATCGTCGTCGTCGACGGGCAGCGCGTGACGGCCTGGGACGAGACTTCGGCAAGCTCTGGACCGCCGCCGCCTTCAGCAATTTCGCGGACGGGGTGGGGCGCACCGCGGTGCCGTTGGTCGCGACCACCCTCACGAGTGACCCGCTGACCATCTCCCTGTTCGGCGCTCTCGCCTTCCTGCCCTGGCTCGTGTTCGGCCTTCCCGCGGGCATGGTCGTCGACCGCTTCGATCGCCGGATGGTGATGGCCGCGGCGAATGGGCTGCGGGGCGCGGCCGCGCTGTGGCTGGCGATTCTCGGGGTGACCGGTGACGTGACGGTGGCCGCCCTGCTCGCCGGCACCCTTCTGTTCGGTCTGGGCGAGACGCTCTTCGACAACGCCACCAATGCCGTCGTCCCCGGCGTCGTTCGTCGCGATCAGCTTGAGCGCGCCAACGGGCGCATCCAGACTGCGCAGGTCACGATCGACAATTTCGTCGCCACGCCGATCGCGGGAGTCCTCTACGCCGTCGCGCTCGCGCTGCCGCTGTGGTGCGGAGCGGCCGGATACCTCGTGCCGGTGGTACTCGCCCTCTTCCTGCCGGTGACGGCCGCGCGACCGCTCCGCCAGGCGCCTCCGTCGACCTCGGCTGAACCGCCCTCGGCCCCCGGCGCGGTCCCTGCGCCCCCCGCGCGAGTCCCGACGCGGGACGCTCTCCGTTATCTCGCGCGGCACCGCTACCTCCGGGCCATGGTGGTGTTCGTCTCAGTCCTCGGTTCGGCGTTCAGCTTCGCGCAGGCGACGACGCTGCTGTACTTCCTCGACGAACAGGGGGTCGCCCCCGGGGCCATCGGGTTCGTCACGGCCGGCCTGGGAGTGGGCGCCATCCTCGGGTCGGTCCTCGCAGCATGGTTCGTGCGCCGCTTCGGCCGCGGCCCGGTCATGCTGGGCGCGAACCTCGTGGCCGTGGCGGGGATGACGGCGATATGGCTGGCGCCCGGGGTGGTCGTCGCCGTCGTGTCGTTCGCCGTGTTCGCCTTCGCGGTGTCGCTCTGGAACGTCCCCTGGTCCGCCCTTCGACAGCAGATCGTGCCGCCGATGCTCTTCGGACGGGTGCTGGGGGTGATCCGGATGCTGACATGGGGACTCTTCCCCGTCGCCACCGTGCTCGGGGGCGTCGTGGCGCGCGTCGATCTGCGGCTGCCGTTCGTTGTCGCCGCCGCGGTGGTCCTCATCACGACGCTGGCCTGCTCGCGGCTTCTCATCCGGGGCACGCGGGAAGCCGGGGCCGAGGCGGGCGCCCTGCCGGTCGAGGACGACTAAGAGATGCCGGTGTCGTCGTCCTTGCGCACGACGACCTCGCCGTTCGGGTCGACCGTGACGATCACACCGGTGTCCAGTTCGGCGACGGGGCGGTGTTCCAGCCAGGTCAGCGTCCAGCGCGGCGTCGGCTGGTGCGCCAGCTGGTCGGCGGGGAGGAGGCGCTCGACAGCGGCGATCTGGGCGTGGAGCACCTCCGGCACGGCGGACGGCGGGGTTTGGCCGGAGGTCCAGCGGGTTCCGAGTTGCATCAGTCCTCCTGGGGGGTGAAGCGGATGTCGAGCACCGAGGTGGACTCGGC
Source organism: Microbacterium sp. Z10_103 (assembly GCF_058310455.1). Taxonomy (NCBI): domain Bacteria; kingdom Bacillati; phylum Actinomycetota; class Actinomycetes; order Micrococcales; family Microbacteriaceae; genus Microbacterium; species Microbacterium sp. Z10_103. The sequence continues at coordinate 1,420,355 of NZ_JBZEGK010000001.1, read as the reverse complement.
GTCGGTGAATGTGATCGACGCGATGCGGCCGACCGCGCGCAGGTCGCCCTCGGCGAGCTGCAGGGCAGCGGAATGGGGGCCGGCGACGGTCGCCGACTCCACGGGGGTCTTCTGCGAGACCTTCGCCTCGGTCTTCGCCCGACGGATGCCGATCAACGCCTCACCCACGGCCGTGAGGATCGCCGGGTCACCGTCGATCCCGACCGGCTCCGGCCACTCCGCGCCGTGCACAGAGCCATCGTTGAACCACGACCACGCCTCTTCGGCAGCGAACGCGAGCACGGGCGCGAACAGGCGGATGAGGGTGGACAGCGCCATCCTCAGCGCGAGGGCGGCCGACGCCTGGCCGACGTCGGAGGAGGGGTCGTAGGCGCGTTCCTTGACGAGCTCGAGGTAGTCGTCGCAGAACGTCCAGAAGAAGGACTCGGTGACTTCCAGTGCGCGCGCGTGGTCGTACCCCTCGAGCGCCTTGGTCGCCTCCCGAACCACGCCGTCCAGCGTCGCGAGCATCGAGGCGTCCAGCGCGTGCGTCACCTCCGCGCCCTCCGGCACGGGGAAGGACAGCACGAACTTCGCGGCGTTGAGGAGCTTGATCGCCAGGCGCCGCCCGATCTTGATCTGTGTCGGGTTCTGCGGGTCGAAGGCGGCATCCGTCCCCAGGCGGCTCGAGGCGGCCCAGTACCGCACCGCGTCGGAACCGTGCTGCACGAGGATGTCGGCGGGCGTCACCACATTGCCCTTGGACTTCGACATCTTCTTGCGGTCGGGGTCGACGATGAAGCCGGAGATCGCGGCATCCGTCCACGGAGCGCGCCCGTCCTCGAGGGCGCTGCGCAGCAGCGTGGAGAACAGCCAGGTACGGATGATGTCCTGCCCCTGGGGGCGCAGATCGAACGGCGCGACGGTGTTCCACAGCTCTTCGTCGCGCTGCCATCCGCCGGCCAGCTGCGGCGTGAGCGAGGACGTCGCCCAGGTATCGAAGATGTCGCGCTCGGCATCGAACCCACCCGGCACGCCCCGCTGGTCTTCGGTGTACCCCGGCGGCACGTCGGTGGTCGGGTCGACGGGGAGGTTCGCGAGGTCAGGTGTGAGAACGCGCCCGTAATCGCGCTCACCGCTCTCATCGAGCGCGTACCAGACGGGGATCGGAACGCCGAAGAACCGCTGGCGCGAGACGAGCCAGTCTCCGGTGAGTCCGTTCGTCCAGTTCTCGTAGCGCACGCGCATGAAGTCGGGATGCCACGAGATGTCGCGGCCGAGCGTGATGAGGCGCTCGCGCAGCTCAGCGTCGCGGGCGCCGTTGCGCACGTACCACTGGCGCGTGGAGACGATCTCCAGCGGCCGGTCGCCCTTTTCGAAGAACTTGACGGCGTGGGTGAAAGGCTTCGGGTCGCCGACCATCTCGCCCGATTCCTGCAGGAGCTCGACGATCCGCTTCTTCGCGCTGAACACCGTCTTGCCGGCGAGCTCCGCGTACGCGGCCTTCGCCGCATCCGTCTGAACCACGTCGGGGGCCTCGGGCAGCACGCGGCCGTCTTTTCCGAGGATCGTGCGGTTGGGCAGGTCGAGCTCGCGCCACCAGATGATGTCGGTGACGTCGCCGAACGTGCAGATCATCGCGATGCCCGACCCCTTGTCGGGCTGGGCAAGCGGGTGGGCCAACACCGGCACCTCGACGTCGAACAGCGGCGTGCGCACCGTCGTGCCGAAGAGCGGCTGGTACCGCTCGTCGTCGGGATGGGCGACGAGGGCCACGCAGGCGGGCAGCAGTTCGGGGCGGGTCGTCTCGATGAAGACGTCGCTCTCGCGGCCGTGGAAGGCGAGGCGGTGGTACGCGGCGGGCTGCTCGCGGTCCTCCAGCTCCGCCTGGGCGATCGCCGAGCGGAAGTCGATGTCCCACAGCGTCGGCGCGAGCGCCTGGTAGGCCTCGCCGCGATCGAGGTTGCGCAGGAACGCGAGCTGGCTCGTGCGCATGGTGTCGTCGGAGATCGTGCGGTAGGTCTGCGTCCAGTCCACGCTCAGTCCGAGCGAGCGCCACAGCGCCTCGAACGTCTTCTCGTCTTCGACCGTCAGCCGTTCGCAGAGTTCGATGAAGTTCCGCCGGCTGATGGGCACCTGGTCGGCCGCCTTGCTCGACTTGTTGTCGCCGCCTTCGTACGGCGGGGCGAATTCCGCGTCATACGGCAGCGACGGGTCGCACCGCACGCCGTAATAGTTCTGCACGCGGCGCTCGGTGGGCAGGCCGTTGTCATCCCACCCCATCGGGTAGAACACCGTCTTTCCGCGCATCCGCTCGAAACGTACCTTCACGTCGGTGTGCGTGTAGCTGAACACGTGGCCGATGTGGAGGCTCCCGGACGCCGTCGGCGGGGGAGTGTCGACGGAGAAGACGCCGCCGCGACCGGCTTCGACGGCACGGGCGCGGTCGAACAGGTACGTGCCGCGTTCCGTCCACGCGGCATCCCACTTCCGTTCGAGGCCTTCCAGGGCGGGCTTGTCGGGAATGTGCGCGTCGGCCATGGGAACTCCTCGATATGTGCGGCACTGTGTGAGCGTGCCTGAGTGTGGGCGTGCTCGATTCTACCGCCCGCCCGCGGCCGGTCTTCGTGCACGCGCGTGAGGGACGCCCGCGAGCCGGCGGAAAACGAGGGGATCTCGGATATCGAGGAGCGGATCCCGCATCCGGCTCCTCGATTTGCGGAATCTCCTCGAAAAACGTGGGCGCCGACCCCGCGCCCGCCTCGGGGCTGGGCGGTTCGCGTGCGGGGAATGGCCCGCGCAGTCCGCGGGCGGAAGCTCAGCGCGGCACGGGAATCGAGGGGATCTCCGATATCGAGGAGCGGACCCCGCATCCGGCTCCTCGATTTGCGGGATCTCCTCGAAAAACGGTCAGCGCGGCAGGTGCAGCCCCTGAGCGACGGCCTGCATGACGAGCCCCTGCACCTCATGCCAGCGGTCGACGACCTGGATGTAACCGACCCGGATGACGTGGTACCCCATCGTGGTGAGGAGCGCGTCGTGCGCGATGTCTTCTGCCCGCTGCTGCCCGACGTGATGCGCGCCGTCGATCTGCAGGACGAGCCTGTCACCGATGAGGAAATCCACCCTGTGGCGGCGATCCACGCCTGCGGCACGATCGGCAGCCGCATCCACCGGAGACGGATGAGCACGAACGTCTCGAGCCCGGAGTCGCTGAAAGGCGTTGCAACCCAGGCGATTTCCCGCGCGGTGCCGGTGAGGGGGAGTCGACGAAGCTGATGGAGGTCGACCATTCCCGCTTTTATCGCCGACTCCCATGTCGCCAGGGCACGTTCGTAGGGTTGGCACCCGGCGACCAGCGCGAGCATGTTCTCCGGCGCATCCGTGAGCGCGCCGGGGATGCGGGGGACCAGCGGCTCCGCCCAGTGCACATGTGCTCCTTTGGCGGTCACAGCGCCGGAATGCCGGGGCGCCGCGACATGGTGATCGTCGCTGTTGCGCAGCACCCACAGCCCCGCCCGCGCTGCCAGCGTCACGCACGTGAGGACGACTCCCGCGCGCGCCGCGGCGATCAGATCCGGATCGGCGTAGGGGAGCGCGACCCACCCGCCGCGGGGCCGCATGAGAAGGCCTGCGGCGATGTCCTGCCTGATGCGGTGTTCGCTCGCACCGGCGCGGCGAAGGTCGCAGGTCCGCACCACGCCGCCGTGTGCGGCCACCCATCCGAGGACATCCATCCTGGGATCCTCACCCCGGTGGGGATGCCGCGAGGGAGCCGGGGGTGCACCGGTGCATAACGTCACTCCCGCGCACCCTGGGGAGGAGAACTGGCCGACTCGGGAATCGAGGAGATCGCAGAAATCGAGGGGCGGATGCGGCAACCTCGCCCTCGATACGCGAGATCTCCTCGAATTCCGCCCGCTCCGCCGGTCGGCCAAATCCGGGCGCGATGGGGGGAATGCGGGAGCCGCGGCCGGCGTTGTTCGACCGCGTCCAGGAATCCGATACGGTTGACGCCGTTCCCACCTTCGTTCAAAGGTTTTGCCATGCCCTTCCGTACCTCGCGCCGGGTCGTCCCGGCCGCAGCCCTCAGCCTCCTCGGCGCGCTCGTGCTCAGCTCGTGCGCCCCCGCGGGACAAGAAGCCGGCGACGAGGTGGTGTGGGCCATCGAGGGCGCGAACCTGTCCGCCGGGCACATGGATCCGCAGACCAGCCAGCTCGACGTCTCGGCGATGGTCCAGCGCACGGTGCTCGACTCCCTCGTCCATCAGGAAGCGGACGGCACGTTCTCTCCCTGGCTCGCGGAGGAGTGGGAAATCGAGGACGACGGCGCCGCGTATGTCTTCACGCTGCGCGATGACGTGACCTTCCACGACGGCGAAGCGTTTGATGCTGCGGCCGTCAAGGCGAACTTCGACCGCATCGCCGACCCGGAGACCGCGTCGGCGCAGGCGGCGAGCATGCTCGGTGGCGAGTTCTACGCCGGCACGGAGGTGGTGGACGACCACACGGTCCGCGTGAGCTTCACCCAGCCGTATGCGCCGTTCCTGCAGGCGGCGAGCACGGCTCTGCTCGGCTTCTATTCGCCGGCCGTGCTGGAGGAATCCGCCGACCAGTTGAAGGCCGGCGGCCCGGGTATCACGGTGGGTACCGGACCTTTCGAACTGACCGAATACACCCCCGACCAAGAGATCGTCTACACGCGCAATGACGATTACGCGTGGGGGCCGGATGGTGGCGGCGCCGCGCAGTTCGAGACCTTGCGGGTGGAGATCCTCCCCGAGGCCGCCGTGCGAGCGGGCGTGGTGGAAAGCGGGGAAGCGGATCTGGCGACCGACATTCCGCCGAACCTCGCCGTGGAGCTGCCGGACACCGTCACCATCGACTCGATCGCGTACCCGGGGCTGCCCTACTCCCTGTATCTCAACGAGAAGTATGGTGTCTTCGCCGATGAGCGGGTGCGCCAGGCGTTCGCCCGCGCCATCGACGTCGACACCGCCGTCACCGAGATCTTCCACGGCCAGTTCCCTCGGGCCTGGAGCATCCTCGGTCCCACCACCCCCGCCTATGACCCCTCGCTGGAGGGCACGTGGGAGTTCGATCCCGAGGTGGCCGGCGAGCTTCTGGATGAGGCGGGGTGGACCGAGCGCGATGCTGACGGCTACCGCGTCAAGGACGGCGTGCGGCTCTCCGCGCGGTGGATCGCGTGGACGCCCGTGCCCGACGATCGCGTCGCGCTGGCCAACGCCATCCAGTCGGATCTGAGGGCCGTGGGTTTCGAAGTCGTTCGTGAGGTGCTGGAGCCGGGCGCTTACAACGAGCAGTACGGGCCGAAGACCTTCGATCTGACGGACTGGGGATTCTCCGGGGTGGACCCCGATCTGCTGCGGAGTCACCTGCACACTGACGGCTTCCAGAACGCCTCCCAGGTGAGCGATCCTGCCGTGGATGCCCTGCTCGAAGAGGGCGTGGCCGCCACCGACCAGGATGCGCGCACCGCGATCTACGCGCAGCTCCAGCAGTGGAATGCGCAGCACGTCGCGATCGTGCCGCTGTACAGCCCGTCGTTCATCACCGCCGTCGGCGAGACGGTGTCGGGGCTCACCTTCGACCTGTACGGTCGCCCGCTGTTCTCCGACGTCACCGTCGGCTGAGGCGCGTCCCCGGTTTCCCATCCGGCGGGGAGGGCAGGATGACCAGCGGTACCCGCACGCGCGAATGGGTCGCGCGCCTGGGCGGCCTCGTGGTGTCCGTCCTGGTGGTGCTGTGGGGGGCCGCGACACTCGCCTTCGTGGTCTTCCGGCTCATCCCGGGCGACCCCGTCGAGGTGATGCTCGGCCCCCAGGCTCAGGTGAGCGACGCCGTGAAGGACTCCATCCGTGCCGAGCTGGGACTCGACCGCCCGCCCCTCGAGCAGTACGTCGCGTACCTCGGCGCACTGCTGCGCGGTGACCTCGGCGAGTCGTATCAGCTGCGGATGCCGGTGGCCGACGTCATCGGACGTCAACTCGGACCGACGTTGCAGCTGACGGCCACCGCGCTCGTGCTGGCCACCATCCTCGCCCTCTCGGCCGTGCTCCTCGCGCGAGGGCGCACCGCGCGAGGAGTGGTCGCGGCGGTCGAACTCGTGATCCTGTCGTCCCCGGTCTTCTGGATCGGGTTGCTCCTGCTGAGCGTGTTCGCCTTCGGACTGGGATGGTTCCCGGTGTCCGGCTCGCGGAACCCGGCGACCATCGTCCTCCCGGCGGTGACGCTGGCGCTGCCGGTGGCGGCCCTTCTGGGTCAGGTGCTGCGCGACGGTGTCGAGGCCGCCGAACGCCAGCCCTTCGCTGTCACGGTGCGGGCGCGGGGTGCGGGGCCCACGTGGCTGACGCTGCGCCACACGTTGCGCCACGGCGCGACGGGCGCCGTCACGCTCGCGGCCTACTTCGTGGGGTCGCTGCTGGGCGGGGCCGTGCTCGTGGAGACCGTGTTCGCCCGTCCGGGACTCGGCCGGGTCACCCTGGCCGCGATCAGCGACCGTGACCTCCCGGTGATCACCGGAATCATCCTGCTGAGCGCGCTGGTGTTCGTGGTCGTCACCTCGATCGTCGAAGTGCTCTACCCGCTGTTGGATCCTCGGCTGCGCGATGCCCGCACGGCCGCCGCGCGCGCCCGGAGGGTGTCGTGACCGCTGGTGGGCGCGTGCTGGTGGGCGCGGCCATCACGGTCCTGAGCCTGGTGGCACTGGCGGCGGTCGCGCCGCAGCTGCTGGCGACCCAGGACCCGCTGCAGACCGACGTCACCCAGGCGCTGCTCCCGCCTGGCGCGGAGCACGTGTTCGGCACCGACCAGAGCGGGCGGGATGTGTATTCACGTGTGGTCTACGGGGCGTCACGCTCGGTGGGGATCGGTCTGCTCGCGACGGGGCTGGCGCTGATCGTCGGTCTGGTGGTCGGCTCGCTCTCCGGGGTCGCCCCGCGACTGGTGGATGCGGCGGCCATGCGTGCGACGGACGTGTTGCTGGCCTTCCCCGAGTTCCTCATCGCGCTCGTCGTGGTCGCCGTCCTCGGCCCGGGCGCCGTCAACGTGGCGATCGCCGTCACGGTCGCCGCGGTCCCCGTGTACGTGCGACTCGCACGCGCCCAGACGCGCAGCCTGCGAACAGCGGAGCACGTCGAGGCGGCGCGGATCCTCGGTGTGCCGGCACCCGCCGCCTTCGTCCGCCATGTGGCCCCCGGTGTCCTCGGGTCGCTCAGCGTGCTGGCGACCATCGGGATCGGCTCCAGCATCCTCGCCGCCGCCGGCTTGAGCTTCCTGGGACTCGGCCCCACCGAACCCACCCCCGAGTGGGGGCTGATGCTGTCGGGCGGGCGTAACGTCCTCGGCCAGGCATGGTGGGTGGCCGTCTTCCCGGGAGCCGCCATCACGCTCACCGTCGTGGCGGCCACCGTCCTCGGCCGTGCGGTGCGAGCCCGCGCAGACGGACGGGCGACATGACCGGTCTGCGTGTGCGGGGCCTGCGGGTGTCGTTCGGAGCGAGCGTGGTCGTCGACGGACTGGACTTCGCCGTCTCGCCGGGGGAGTGTCTCGCCATCGTGGGAGAGTCCGGCGCCGGCAAATCACTCGCCGCGCGGTCTCTGCTGGGACTGTCGCCCAGCGGCGCCCTGGTCCACGCGGACGAGCTCATGGTGGACGGGATCGACGCGCGTGGCATGGGCGACCGCGGATGGCGGCGGCTTCGGGGGGCGCGCATCGCACTGGTCTCGCAGGACGCGTTGGTCTCTCTCGACCCGCTTCGGCGGATCGGTGCGGAGGTGGAGGAGCCGCTCCGGCTGCATGAGCCGAGGATGCCCCGCGCCGAGCGTCGCGCGCGCACTCTGGCACTCCTCGCCGACGTCGCCCTGCGTGATCCGGAGCGTCGGGTGCGTCAGTATGCCCATGAACTGTCCGGCGGCCAGCGTCAGCGGGCGCTCATCGCGTCCGCGCTCGCGGCGAGCCCGGCGATCCTGGTCGCCGACGAGCCCACCACCGCGCTCGACGCCACGGTGCAGGCGCGCGTCCTGGATCTCCTCCGCCGGATCGCCGACACCGGCGTCGCGGTCGTGCTCATCAGCCATGACCTCGCTGCGGTGCGCCGCGTCGCCGATCGCATCGCCGTCATGCGGGACGGTCGCTTCCTCGAGACCGGAGCGGCCGATGCCGTGCTCGGTGATCCTCAGCACCCGTACACCCGTGCTCTTGTCGCGGCGGCCCGCCACGACCCGCGTCCCGTATCGATGCCAGGCGGGACGGTCGCGCTGAGCGCTCGTCACCTGTCGAAGGCCTTCGACCGCCCCGCGGTGCGGGATGTCTCCCTCGACGTGGCAGCGGGACGCACCGTCGCCGTGGTGGGCGAATCGGGGTCGGGCAAGACCACTCTCGCCCGCATGATCGTCGGGGCATCACGGCCGGACGCCGGCGAGGTGCGCATCGGGGGACTGGAGTGGGGCAGCGGGCACGACACGCAGCTGCGACGGCGGATCCAGTTCGTGCAGCAGAACGCGCTCGGGGCCTTCGACCCCCGCTGGCGCATCGGCAGATCTCTCCGCGAAGCCCTCGCCGCCGGCGGGATGGCGCGGTCCGAGCGCGCCGCTGCCGTAACGGCGCTCCTGCGCGAGGTCGATCTGGATCCCGCGCTCGCGCGTCGCCGTCCGGCGCAGCTGTCCGGCGGCCAACGGCAGCGCGCCGCGATCGCGCGCGCCCTCGCCCCCGCGCCCGACATCCTCGTGCTGGACGAGCCGGTGTCCGCCCTCGACCCGACCGTGCGCGAGCGGGTGCTCGCCCTGCTTGAGCGGCTGCAGCGCGAGCGGGGCCTCACCATGATCTTCATTTCGCACGACCTCGACGTGGTCGCATCGGTCGCCGACGACGTCATCGTGATGCAGGACGGCGCCGTGGTCGAGTCGGGGCCGACAGCGGCGGTGTTCGCCGACCCGCAGCATCCCTTCACGCGGGAACTGCTCGCCGCACGGTAGCGGGCGGGCGGGTACAATCGATGCAAGAGCACCGATCCGGCCATCACCGGGGAGCTCTCGGAAGAACAGGACGCCAGTCCCCAGTAGAACCGAGCGGGTCAGGCCCGTCACAGCCGCAGTGAAAGAGGGCGGATGCGCGAAGCATCCGTCACGCGGGGTGGTACCGCGGCCGAAAGGGTCGTCCTCGCAGGGAGAAGACGACCTGCTGGAGTGACATGACCTACCCGAAGTCCGCGTTCGGACCCGCCGCCGACCCTGTCGTGCCGAGTCCCCGGTTCCCCGCGATCGAAGAGGACACCCTCGCCTTCTGGGCCTCCGATGACACGTTCCGTGCGTCGATCGCTCAGCGCCAGGATGCTGAGGAGTGGGTGTTCTACGACGGGCCGCCCTTCGCCAACGGGCTCCCGCACTACGGCCACCTCCTCACCGGATACGCCAAGGACCTCTTCCCTCGCTTCCAGACCATGCGCGGGAAGAAGGTCGATCGCGTCTTCGGCTGGGACACGCACGGGCTGCCGGCCGAGCTCGAGGCGATGAAGCAGCTGGGCATTACGGAGAAGGACGACATCGAGCGGATGGGCGTTGCCACCTTCAACGCGAAGGCACGCTCGTCGGTGCTGGCGTACACCCGGGAGTGGGAGGAATACGTCACCCGGCAGGCGCGGTGGGTCGACTTCGAGCGGGGCTACAAGACGCTCGACCCCACCTACATGGAGTCGGTGCTGTGGGCGTTCAAGACTCTGCACGACAAGGGCCTCGCGTACGAGGGCTACCGCGTGCTGCCGTACTGCTGGCGGGACCAGACGCCGCTTTCCAGCCATGAGCTTCGGATGGACGACGACGTCTACAAGTCGCGCCAGGACCCGTCGGTGACCGTGACGTTCCCCCTCGTGGGCGCCAAGGCCGAAGTGCTCGGTCTCACCGGCGTGCGCGCCCTGGCGTGGACGACGACGCCGTGGACGCTGCCGACCAACCTCGCGCTGGCCGTGGGTCCCGGCATCCGCTATGTCGTGGTGCCGGGCGGGCCGGACGGCGCCGCCGATGTGCACCGCACGCCCGGGGGCGAAGCCGACGACGTGGTGGAGACCTCCGCGCACCGTTATCTCCTGGCCGCCGACCTCCTGGCCGGCTACGCCAAAGACCTCGGCTACTCCTCGGCGGAGGATGCCGCCGCCGCGGTGGAGCAGACCGTCGTCGGTTCCGAGCTGGAGGGCGTCGCGTACGACCGCCTCTTCGACTACTACGCCGACGCCGACACGTGGGGCACCGGGAACGCCTGGCAGATCCTCGTCGACGACTACGTCACGACTACCGACGGCACGGGCATCGTCCACCAGGCGCCGGCCTATGGCGAGGACGACAAGCGTCTCGCCGATGCGGCCGGAATCCCGACCATCCTCTCGCTCGATGACGGCGGGCGCTTCCTGCCGGCCGTGGCCGATGTTGCCGGGACGCGGTGGATGGACGCCAACACCCCCCTCATCCGCATGCTCCGCCAGAGCGGGCGGCTGGTCCGCGAGGCCAGCTACGAACACGCGTACCCGCACTGCTGGCGCTGCCGCAATCCTCTGATCTACAAGGCGGTCTCCAGCTGGTTCGTCCGTGTCACGGACATCAAGGACCGCCTGATCGAGAACAACGGGGACATCCGGTGGGTGCCGGAGAACGTCCAGCACGGTCAGTTCGGCAAGTGGCTCGAAGGCGCCCGCGACTGGTCGATCAGCCGCAACCGGTACTGGGGTTCGCCCATCCCGGTGTGGAAGAGCGACGACCCGGAGTACCCGCGCGTCGACGTGTACGGCTCGCTGGCCGACCTGGAGGTGGACTTCGGACGGCTTCCCCGCAACGAGAACGGTGACGTGGATCTGCACCGCCCGTTCATCGACGAACTCACCCGCCCGAACCCGGATGACCCGACCGGTCGCAGCTCGATGCGCCGCATCGACGACGTGCTCGACGTCTGGTTCGACTCCGGCTCGATGCCGTTCGCGCAGGTGCACTACCCGTTCGAGAATCACGAGTGGTTCCAGGAGCACGCGCCGGCCGACTTCATCGTGGAGTACATCGGGCAGACCCGCGGCTGGTTCTACGTGATGCACGTCCTGTCCACGGCGCTGTTCGACCGGCCGGCGTTCAAGGCGGTGTCCGCCCACGGCATCGTCCTCGGTAACGACGGACAGAAGATGTCGAAGTCGCTGCGGAACTACCCCGACGTCCGCGAGGTCTTCGACCGTGACGGATCGGACGCGATGCGCTGGTTCCTCATGTCCAGCTCCGTCCTCCGTGGGGGAAACCTCGTCGTCACCGAGGAGGGCATCCGCTCCGGCGTCCGTGAATTCCTGCTCCCGCTGTGGAACGCGTGGTACTTCTTCGCCACCTACGCCAACGCGGCGGGCGGACCGGCGACCGCTTCAGGGACCGCGACCGGCGGCTACGACGCCTCCTGGCGCACCGACTCGACGGATGTGCTGGACCGTTACATCCTCGCGCTGACGGGGCAGCTCGTCCGCGACGTGGCCGCCGACCTGGATGGATTGGACTCGACGACGGCGAGCGAGCGCCTCCGCGACTTCGGTGAGGTGCTGACCAACTGGTACATCCGGCGCTCTCGCGACCGGTTCTGGCTCGGTGTCCGGGACGAAGACCCGGCCTCCCGCGAAGCCTTCGACACCCTGTACACGGTTCTGGAAACGCTCACCCGGGTTGCCGCGCCGCTGCTCCCGCTCGTCGCGGAGCGGGTGTGGCAGGGGCTCACCGGTGGACGGAGCGTGCACCTGACCGATTGGCCGGATGCGGGCGCCTTCGACGCCGCGGAAGACATCCGCGCCGCCATGGACGCCGTGCGCGCGGTCTCGAGCGTCGCCAACGCCTTGCGCAAGAGGGAAGGCAAGCGCGTGCGGCTCCCGTTGCCACGGCTGACGGTCGTCATCGAGAACGCCGCAGCTCTGCAGCAGTTCGAGAACATCCTCGCCGACGAGCTCAACGTCAAGCGCATCGACCTCGTCGAACTCGAAGCCGGCACCCCGGCGGAGTACGGCATCACGCACCGGCTGAACGTCAACGCCCGGGCGGCCGGCCCGCGGGTGGGCAAGCTGGTGCAGCAGGCCATCCAGGGTGCCCGCTCCGGCGACTGGAGCGATGTGGACGGTGTCGTGACGGCGGGCGGTGTCGTGTTGCAGCCCGGCGAGTACGACCTTCACGTGGAGACGGCCGGGCGACCGGAGGGCGAGGCGCTCGCGGTTCTTCCGTCGGGCGGTCTGGTTCTCCTGGACACGACCACCAACGAGGCGCTCGAGGCCGAAGGTCTCGCCCGCGATGTGATCCGTGCGGTACAGGACACGCGAAAAGCTGCGGGGTTCGACGTCAGTGACCGTATCCGTCTCGTGCTGGCGTTCGAGAACGCCGACGATGCTGCCGCGGTCACGACCGCCTTCGACGTCGCCGACATCGCGGGGGAGACTCTTGCTCGCGAGGCGTGCGTCGTCGCCGACGGCGCTACCGTACTCGCCCGTAACACGCTGCGATCCACCCCCGACGCGGATGCCGAGCACACCGGCGAGTTCGCGCCCGGGGCATTCGCCAACGCCGGAGCGTTCCGCGTCGCGGTGACCCGGCTCGATGCAGAGGAGACACTGTGAACGATCGGGCGCGCGCCGACGCCGTGTACGCGGCGCTCCTGCAACGCCAGGGCGAGCAGTGGGTGCAGCCCCGCGTGGAACGAACCCGCCGCGTGCTGGAGCTGCTGGACGACCCGCAGCGCACGTACCGCGTCATCCACGTCACGGGGACGAACGGCAAGACCTCGACCAGTCGCATCATCGAAAGCCTCGTGCGTGCCCTGGGCCTTCGCACCGGGCTTTTCACGAGCCCGCATCTGGAACGGTTCACCGAGCGCATCATGATCGACGGCGAACCGGTGGCCGATGCTGCTATCGCCGACGCATGGGACGAGATCACGCCCTTCGTCGACCTCGTCGACGCCGAACTCGCGGCAGCCGGCGACGCGCCGCTGACATTCTTCGAGTTGCTGACGGTCCTCGCGTTCGTGGTCGCCGCGGACGCACCCGTCGACGTCCTGGTGCTCGAGGTGGGGATGGGCGGGTCCTGGGACTCCACCAACACCGCCGACGGCGACGTTGCGGTGTTCACCCCGGTCGATCTGGACCACACCGACCGGCTGGGCAGCACCCTCACCGAGATCGCGCGTGTGAAATCCGGCATCATCAAAGACGGCGCGGCCGTCGTCTCGGCGCAACAGGATTCCGCGGTCGCCGCCGTCCTCCGTGAGGCGGCCGCCTCCCGCGGCGCCACCATCGCCTTCGAAGGGCAGGACTTCGCCCTCGACGCGCAACGTCTTGCCGTCGGCGGCCAGCAGATCTCCGTCCGAGGCCTCGCCGGGACCTACGCGGACGAGTACCTTCCGCTGTACGGAGCGCACCAGGCCGCCAACGCCGCGCTGGCCGTCGCCGCCGTGGAATCTCTCATCGGCGGGGCCTCCCAGCCTCTGACCGACGAGGTGGTGGGCGACGGCCTCGGGCAGGTGACCTCCCCGGGTCGCCTCCAGCTGGTGGGTGCGCATCCCACGGTGCTCGTGGATGCCGCGCACAACCCCCACGGTGCCCGCGCGCTGGTGACAGCGTTGAGCGACTCCTTCGACGTGGACGAGTGGGGCGTGGTCCTGGGCGTTCTGGGGGACAAGGACGTCGCCGGCATCGTCGCTGCCCTCGCGCCCGCAGCGGCGCACGTCTTCGCGACCGCGCCGGATTCCGAGCGGGCCACCGACCCGGAGGTCCTCGCCGACCTGGCCGAGGCGGCAGGTCTCACCGTGACGGTTCATCCGAACGTGGAGGATGCGGCGGATGCGGCTCGGGAATGGGCCGCGGCCTCCGACCGCCGCGCTGTCGTCATCGCCGGTTCGGTCGTCCTGGCCGGCGAGGCGCTGCGCGTGTCGGAGATCGAGGGATGGAAAGACGGATGGCAGGCGTGAGTCCTCGGCAGCGACGGCCGCGCGGTGCCGCCGAATCACTCGGGGCCGTGGTGCTCGGGTTCGAGTCGATCGTGGTCTTTCTCGGCGGGCTCGTCGCCTATGGCCTGCGCGTCCTCCCGGCCGGTATCGAACCGTGGTGGGCGGTGGTGGCCGGCAGCGTCCTCGCCGTCCTCATGATGCTGACCGCCGGTCTCCTGCGCCACCGCTGGGCGATCGCCGTCGGATGGGCTCTTCAGGTCGTGCTGGCGCTGGGCAGCATCTGGTTGCCGGCGCTGGTGCTGGTGGCGCTCGTTTTCGGCGGGATGTGGGCGTATGCGACGATCAAGGGGGCTTCCCTCGATCGGCGCAACGCCGCCGCATCCCGGAATCCCGAACCCGCGAACGGAGAATGACAATGGCGACCGAAGAGACCCTGGTGCTGGTGAAGCCCGACGGTGTGGCTCGTGGGCTGACGGGCGCGATCCTCGCCCGGATCGAGGCGAAGGGGTATGCGCTCGTCGACATCCGGCTGGTGGAACCCGACCGCGCCCGGCTGGAGCAGCACTACGCCGAACATGAGGGCAAGCCTTTCTACGAGCCCCTGCTGGAGTTCATGATGTCGGGTCCGTCGGTGGCGATCCGCCTGGCGGGCAACCGGGTGATCGAGGGGTTCCGCTCCCTGGCCGGCACCACCGACCCCACCGCGGCCGCCCCGGGAACGATCCGTGGCGACTACGGGCGCGATTGGGGTGTGGCCGTCCAGCAGAACCTCGTGCACGGCAGCGACAGCCCCGAGTCCGCCGCGCGCGAACTGGCGATCTGGTTCGCCTGACTACTCGCGAACGTCGAAGATGACCGCGGCGGCCGCGCAACTCGCGCTCCCGGGGCAGCTCGCATAGTCCCAGTAGTTCGCGATGTGCGCGACCGCCCGGCCGGGCCCGATCGTGGGCGGCACGGTGATGCTCACCGTGAAGGAGCCGTCCGGCTCCGGGTCGACGGAGGCACGCGCGATCGGGATCCGCTCGCCTTCCGGCTGGATGCGGACGTCCCAGCGAGCTCCCTCGGGCAGCTCGCCGGGACAGGAGCGGGTGGTCTCCACCGTGACGATGCGTCCGGGGCGGGGATCGTCGGGTGTGACGGACAACTCCGGAACGCAGACGTTCGGGGCCGCCGGAGGTGCGCAACCCGCGAGCACGCCCGCAGCGCACCCGAGCAGCACGAGTGTCGCTGTCGCGCGGTGCCATCGGCCGGCCATGTCAGAGCGACTGTATCCAGTGCAACTGCACCTGCGCGATCGCCGCGATGGCGGCGTAGCTGAGGACGGCCAGCAGCGGCACCCATCCGGCGAGGGCACCCGCCGCGCGGCGGACCGCCGCCGACGTCGGCACGATCCCCGTGCGCAGGACGTGCAGGAGCACCGCGTAGAACGACGGGATGGTGACGATCCAGGTGACCATGCACCACGGGCAGAGGGTCGACAGCTCCAAGATGCTCTGCGCGATCAGCCAGAGGACGAACGCGAAGGCGCCCGTCATCCCGAGCGTGAAAAGCCACCAGAACCAGCGGGCGAAGCGAGCCCCTGCCAGCAACGCGACACCCACCACGATCGGCGCCATCCAGCCCGTGAGCCCGAGAAGCGGGTTCGGGAAACCGAAGACGCTGCCCTGCCACGAGTCGAGGTTCTTTCCGCACTGGATGAGAACGCTGAAGTCGCACGAGGCCGAGCTTCCGGGATTGGCCAGGAGATGCAGCCGCTCCAGCGTGAGCGAGAACGCGGCCCACCATCCGATCAGCCCGGCCAGGATCAGCCAGACGGCAAGCGCAGTCGGACGAGCGGGGGAGACCGTGTTGCTCATGGCTCGGATTATGGCATCGGCGGCTGGATGAAACGCCCGTTGCGCGGCGGCGAAGACGCGCCATTCGGAGCGGTGCCTGCACGAGGCCGCAGGAAGTGCGATAATAGGGGTCGATGCACCGCGGCCGCGCCGCAAACGCATCACGACCAGACTTCGGGCGATGGACGCCCTTCGCAGTATGTGCTTCGAGCCGACTGCAGACCGCGAGAGTTGATGGCACCGCCGGGTGCGGCGCCGCATGAGTTCCGGACGACGCGCGGCGTCGCCCGCAGGGAGTATGCCAGAGATGGCCGATGCAACAGAGAACCAGCCAGAAGCCGCCGACGAGACCGTCGACGAGACAGTGGTCGCGCCGGATCTGACCGAGGCGTCGCTCGCCGAGGATGAGATCGCTGCGGTGATCGATGCGGTGGCGGCCGTCGAATCCGACACCGGAGCGCCCGCCGCGCTGACGCTGACGGACGGAAGTTCGTCGGAGGACGAGACCGCGCCGAGCGGCGACGGGCCGACCGCTACTGCGGTGCCGGCCGAACTCTCCGCGCAGCAGACCCAGCCTGATGGGCCGCCCACGGCGGTCTCGCTCGGACTCCTGCCGGAGACGTTCGTGTCGACCGTGAGCACGGCGCTGCACTTCTACGCGCCCGAGATCCCGGTCCTCCCACCGGCCCCGCTCGAGGAGGAGCCCGCCGGCCCCACCAACGTGCGCCGCCGTAACCGCCGCCGGGGGGCGGGCGCCGATGAGGCGCCGGCGCCGGAGCAGCAGGAGCCGCAGCAGCCCGCGCCGCGTCAGCGTGCCGTGGAGTACATCACCGAGCCTCAGCGCATCAAGGGCTCGACGCGCCTGGAGGCCAAGAAGCAGCGTCGACGCGATGGCCGCGAGGCGGGGCGCCGCCGTCCCGTCGTCACCGAGGCCGAGTTCCTCGCTCGCCGCGAGGCGGTGGACCGCGTCATGGTGGTGCGCTCCAAGAACGGCCGCGTGCAGATCGCCGTTCTCGAAGACAACGTGCTCGTGGAGCACTACGTCGCACGCAACCAGGACGCATCCTTGATCGGCAACGTCTATCTCGGCCGTGTGCAGAACGTCCTGCCCAGCATGGAGGCGGCGTTCGTCGACATCGGCCGGGGCCGCAACGCGGTGCTGTACTCGGGCGAGGTCGACTGGGATGCGGCGGAGACCGGCAACCAGCCGCGCCGGATCGAGCTCGCACTGAAGTCGGGCGATCGTGTTCTCGTCCAGGTCACGAAGGACCCCGTCGGCCACAAGGGTGCGCGACTGACCAGTCAGATCTCCCTTCCCGGCCGTTACCTCGTCTACGTCCCGGGCGGCGCCATGAACGGCATCTCCCGCAAGCTCCCCGACACCGAGCGGGCGCGTCTGAAGAAGATCCTCAAGGAGGTGCTGCCCGAATCCTCCGGCGTGATCGTGCGCACGGCGGCCGAGGGTGCGACCGAGGAGCAGCTGACTCACGACGTGCAGCGACTCACCTCGCAGTGGGAGCTGATCTCGCAGCAGGTCGAGTCGATCCAGGCGCCCGCGCTCCTGCACTCCGAGCCTGACCTCCTCGTCAAGATCGTCCGCGACGTCTTCAACGAGGACTTCACGAAGATGCTCATCCAGGGCGAGGACGCGCAGCAGACGATCTCGTCCTACCTCGCCGGCGTGGCCCCCGACCTGCTCGAGCGTGTCGAGTCGTACGACTCCGATGGTGACCCGTTCGACGAGTTCCGGATCACCGAGCAGATCGAAAAGGCTCTCGACCGCAAGGTGTGGCTGCCCTCGGGCGGGTCGCTCGTGATCGACCGCACAGAGGCGATGACCGTCGTCGACGTCAACACGGGCAAGTTCGTCGGCTCCGGCGGCAACCTCGAGGAAACCGTCACGAAGAACAACCTCGAGGCGGCCGAGGAGATCGTCCGGCAGCTGCGGCTGCGCGACATCGGCGGCATCATCGTGGTCGACTTCATCGACATGGTGCTCGAGTCCAACCGAGATCTCGTGCTGCGCCGACTCATCGAGTGCCTGAGCCGTGACCGCACCAAGCACCAGGTCGCGGAGGTCACCTCGCTCGGCCTTGTCCAGATGACCCGTAAGAAGTTGGGTCTGGGCCTGCTGGAGACCTTCAGCGAGCCGTGCGAGGTGTGTGCGGGCCGCGGGGTGGTCGTGCATCACGACCCCGTCGTGAAGCATCGTTCGAACGGCTCGGCCAGCGCCGGCCCGGCCTCGAACAGGCGCGGCGGCCGAAGCAACGGAAACGGCAACGGCAATGGCAACGGGTCCGCCGCTTCCACGGGCACCCACGTCATCACGGAGGGCGTGAAGTCGGCGCTCGCACAGATCGCGGCATCCACCATTCAGACGGCGGCGATCGACATCATCGAGACGCCGTCCGAGCCGGTGGTGGCCGAAATCGAGATCGAGCCGGCGGAGCAGACCACCGAAGCCCCGCGCAAGACGCGAAAGAAGCGCTCGGACGCCGGAACGAAGTCTCAGCGCACGGAGAAGGACCTGCTCCTGGACTCGGTGCTGAACGCGCTCCCCGAGCCCAAGGCGCCCGGTCAGGGGCGCTCACGCCGACGCGTCACCACGGCTGCCCTCAGCGGCACGCCCGTGCAGGCTTCTCCGGCCGACGATAACTGAGCGGTCAGCGGTTCCGGCGCCGGTCGCGCGCCGGAACCCGCAGTCCCGAGGCGATGAGACGCCGGACCAGTTCGTGCCCGTCAACCGGCTGTGCGCCCCCGGCGACCAGGCGGGCGTGCTGTTCCTGGGGAATGTCGTAATGGTCCAGATCGAATCCGCGCCGCGGGATCTCGTGGGCGCGGGCGAATGCGTGGAGCTCGTCCAGATCGGTGTCGCTGACCAGGTGAGACCAGAGGCGCCCGTGCGCCGGCCAAATCGGCTTATCGATCAGGATCGCCACCCAGCGATCATATGTGGGAGGTCACGACACGCGGCGGAGCCTCCCGCTTTGCCAGTAGTCCGGGCATCAGGTAAACTCGACCTTTGGTGCGTCACGTTCGCCTCCTTCGCGGGGGTGACCTCGTCGTTCGTCTCTCAGCCGCAACGCGGTGAGACGACGAAATCGTGCCGAGACTTCCGTCATCAGACAAACCCCGGAGCAGTGCGCTCCCGAATGAAACAGGTGTGAAGTGGTTTACGCAGTTGTGCGCGCCGGTGGCCGGCAGGAGAAAGTCGAGGTCGGCACGGTTGTCGTTCTCGATCGTCTCGCCGCGTCGGTGGGCGACAAGGTGCAGCTTCCCGCGGTCCTCCTCGTCGACGGCGACGCTGTCACGACCGACGCCGACAAGCTTGCGAAGGTGACCGTCACCGCCGAGGTGCTCGGCGAAGAGCGTGGTCCGAAGATCGTGATCCAGAAGTTCAAGAACAAGACCGGGTACAAGAAGCGCCAGGGGCACCGTCAGGACCTCACGCGCGTCAAGATCACCGGCATCAAGTAAGCCAGGGAGACGTAGACATGGCACACAAGAAGGGCGCAAGCTCCACTCGGAACGGTCGCGACTCCAACGCCCAGCGACTGGGCGTGAAGCGGTTCGGCGGTCAGGTCGTCGGTGCGGGCGAGATCATCGTCCGCCAGCGCGGCACCCACTTCCACCCCGGCGCCAACGTCGGCCGTGGCGGCGACGACACGCTTTTCGCGCTGTCCGCCGGCGCGGTGCAGTTCGGCACCAAGGGCGGCCGGAAGGTCGTCAACATCGTCGCAGCGGCGGAGTGACCCGGAGCGTCGGAACGGTTTCACGAGGGGGTGGGCGTAGGCCCACCCCCTCGTTTTTTTCCCGCGTCCGATCCTCCTCCACCCCCGCATCCGCGGCTCACGCCCGAAGGGAAGACCCATGGTCACATTCGTAGACCAGGTGACGCTGCACCTGCGCGCGGGCAAGGGCGGCAACGGATGCGTCTCGGTCAAGCGCGAGAAGTTCAAGCCCCTCGCCGGCCCTGACGGAGGCAACGGCGGACATGGCGGCGACGTCGTGCTCGTCGCCGACCCGCAGGTCACGACGCTGCTCTCCTACCATCACTCCCCGCACCGCTCGGCCGGCAACGGCGGATTCGGCATGGGAGATCACCGTTCCGGTGCGCTCGGCGAGTCGCTCGAGCTGCCCGTTCCGGTGGGCACGGTCGTGAAGTCCGCCGACGGGGAGACGCTCGTCGACATGATCACGCCGGGCATGCGATTCATCGCTGCGCCCGGCGGACAGGGCGGACTCGGCAACGCTGCCCTCGCCTCCACAAAGCGCAAGGCCCCCGGCTTCGCTCTGCTCGGCACTCCCGGGTGGGAGGGTGACCTTGTCCTCGAGCTGAAGACCGTCGCAGATGTCGCACTCGTCGGCTATCCCTCGGCCGGGAAGTCGAGCCTCATCGCCGCCGTCTCGGCGGCGCGACCGAAGATCGCCGACTATCCGTTCACCACGCTGCATCCGAACCTCGGTGTCGTCCAGGCCGGCGACGTGCGGTTCACCATCGCCGATGTCCCCGGGCTCATCGAAGGGGCAAGCGAAGGTCGGGGTCTGGGGCTGGAGTTCCTCCGTCACGTCGAGCGCT
The DNA here is from genome assembly GCF_058310455.1 of Microbacterium sp. Z10_103. NCBI lineage: Bacteria > Bacillati > Actinomycetota > Actinomycetes > Micrococcales > Microbacteriaceae > Microbacterium > Microbacterium sp. Z10_103. Next base: position 1,400,000 of record NZ_JBZEGK010000001.1, on the reverse strand, counting down.
GCACGGCACTCGTCCACGTCCTGGACTGCGCCACACTGGAGCCCGGCCGCGATCCGCTCAGCGACCTCGATGTCATCCTCGCCGAACTGGCCGCCTACCCTGTTCCGGAAGGCCAAACCCCCCTGGTGGATCGCCCGCAGCTGGTGGCGCTGAACAAGGTGGACGTTCCCGAGGCGAAAGAACTGGCCGCACTCGTCCGCCCCGATCTGGAAGCGCGCGGATTCCGGGTCTTCGAGATTTCCACCGTTTCCCGTTCTGGTCTGCGCGAACTCACGTTCGCGCTGGGGGAGCTCATCGAGCACCACCGCGCGGAGCTTGCCGCGACCGAGCCTGCCGAGCGCATCGTCATCCGCCCGAAGGGCTCCGAGCGCGACTTCAGCGTGCGGGTCGAGGGCGGCACCTACGGCCCGGTCTACCGCATCCTCGGTGCCAAGCCGCTGCGGTGGGTTCAGCAGACCGACTTCCAGAACGACGAGGCCGTCGGTTATCTTGCCGACCGCCTGGAACGCCTCGGCGTGGAGGACGAACTGTTGCGCGTGGGGGCGACGCCCGGCGCGACCGTCGTCATCGGTGAGGGCGACGGCGTCGTCTTCGACTGGCAGCCGTCCCTGTCCTCCGCTGCGGAGCTCATGACCGCCCCCCGTGGCACGGACCCGCGCCTGGACGAGAACCCCCGTCGCACCACCTCCCAGCGCCGCGAGCGCTACCACGAGCGCATGGATGCGAAGGCTGACGCCCGCGCAGAGCTCGAGGTTGAGCGACTGGCGAGACGGGACGGAGACGGCGGATGACCGCGCTCACGCGGTCCGAGGTCCCCGGGGCCGATCGAGTCGTGGTGAAGGTCGGTTCGTCCTCGATCAGCGGTGACAACGCGCACCGTATCGATCTCATCGTGGAGGCCCTGGCTGCGGCGCACGCCCGCGGCACGGAGATCGTCCTGGTTTCTTCGGGCGCGATAGCCACCGCCCTGCCGTTCCTCGACCTCGCCGGACGCCCGACCGACCTGGCGACGCAGCAGGCGGCGGCCGCGGTCGGTCAGAACGTGCTCATGTGGCGCTACCAGACCTCGCTCGACCGCTTCGGGCTCCTTGCCGGGCAGGTGCTGCTCACCGCGGGCGACCTGGAGAACGCCACCTCTCGTTCCAACGCCCGCCGCGCTATGGAGCGACTCCTCGGGTTACGCATCCTCCCGATCGTCAATGAGAACGACACCGTCGCCACCCACGAGATTCGCTTCGGTGACAACGACCGGCTGGCAGCTCTGGTGTCGGCGCTCCTGGGTGCCGATGCGTTGATTCTCCTCAGCGACATCGAATGCCTCTACACCCGCCCCCCGGGGGACCCGGGTGCCCGCCCCATCCCCGCGATCGAGTTCGGAGACGACCTGCAGGGTTACGAATTCGGAAGCATGGTCGTCAACAGCGTGGGGACCGGGGGAGCGGCGACGAAAGTGTCGGCCGCGCGGCTTGCTGCGGCTTCCGGAGTGGGCGTACTCGTCACCAGCGCCGACCTCGTGGCCGATGCGCTCAGCGGGCGCGACATCGGCACCTGGTTCCACCCCGACCCCGACGCGACGGCGCCGGCACCGACCGGCCCCGTCGGGACCGTCACCACCCCCATCGGTAGACTGAGCGGATGACCGTCGTCGCCACATCCGCACGCGAGAGGATGCTTCTCGCTCACGATGCTTCGCGCTCCGTCGGGTTGCTGGACGCCGCTCGCAAGGAAGAGCTTCTGCGTGCGATCGCCGGCCGGCTGGAGGCCGATGCCGGGCCCATCGTCGCCGCGAACGCCGAAGACCTCTCGCGCGGTCACGAGAACGGGATCGGCGAGGCGCTGCTGGACCGCCTCCGCATGGACGAACCGCGCGTGTCGGCTCTCGCGGCCGCAGTGCGGCAGATCGCTGAGCTCCCGGACCCGGTGGGCCGCGTTCTCGACGAACGGACCCTGCCCAGTGGCCTGCGGCTGCAGAAGATTTCGGTGCCGTTCGGAGTGGTGGGCACCATCTACGAAGCCCGGCCCAACGTGACGGTCGACATCGCTGCCCTCGCGCTCCGCTCCGGCAACGCCGTCGTGCTCCGCGGTGGGAGTGCCGCGGAGCAGACGAACGCGGCGCTCGTTCGCAGCATGCGCGCCGCATTGGTCGACGTGGGCGTGAATCCGGACGCGGTACAGACCGTGGACGAGTTCGGCCGTGACGGTGCCCGTGAGCTGATGCAGGCTCGCGGCATCGTGGATGTCCTCGTGCCGCGCGGAAGCGCGCAGCTGATCGAAACGGTCGTGACCGAGTCGCTCGTGCCGGTCATCGAGACCGGCGCAGGTGTCGTCCACATCGTCCTCGACGCGACGGCGCGCGCGGACTGGGCACGGGACATCGTCGTCAATGCCAAGGTCCAGCGTCCGAGCGTCTGCAACGCGGTGGAGACGGTCCTGGTGCACCGTGACGCCGCCGAGCGCGTCCTGCCGGGCGTTCTCGCCGCGTTGGATGAGGCGGGCGTCACCGTTCACGGAGACGAGGCGGTCGTGCGTCTGCATCCCCGCGCTGTCCCTGCGACCGAGGAGGACTGGGCGACCGAATACCTCAGCCTCGACGTCGCGGTACGCATCGTCGCCGACCTCGACGATGCCCTCGCTCACATCCGGCGGTATTCGACGCACCACACCGAGTCGATCGTCACCGATGATGCCGCCAATGCGGAACGGTTCCTCGCCGAGGTGGACTCGGCTGTGGTCATGGTGAACGCATCGACGCGGTTCACGGACGGCGGCGAGTTCGGCTTCGGTGCTGAGGTCGGTATCTCGACGCAGAAGCTCCACGCCCGCGGGCCGATGGGGCTTGCGGAGCTGACCAGCTCGAAGTGGCTGGCGCGCGGCGACGGGCAGATCCGCACATGAGCGCACTAAAATGGCAGGGCGCGTCGCGCTCGACCCGAACGGAGACCCGATGACCACCGCCACGTTGATCGCCCTGGCCGCTGCGGAGGCGGAGCATCACGGCAACGTCGCCCTCGAGACGTTCTGGTACGGCGCTGTGGCCCTCGCGGTTTTCGCCCTCCTCGGGATCGTGACGCTGTCCTACCGCAACGTGGCCAACCGTCACGCACCGAAGGCGGAGGCATACGCTCGCACCCACCCGGCACCGAGCCACGAGGGACACGGCCACTAGGCCCACTGGATGTCGGGGGAGCGCGCGGCGCGGATCGGGGTCATGGGCGGGACTTTCGATCCCATCCACAACGGTCACCTGGTTGCGGCCAGCGAAGTGGCACAGGGCTTCGGGCTCGACGAGGTCATCTTCGTGCCGACCGGTATGCCGTGGCACAAGCAAGAGGTCTCGCCGAGCGAACACCGTTACCTCATGACGGTGATCGCCACCGCGTCCAACCCGCAGTTCAGCGTCAGCCGGGTGGACATCGACAGGATCGGGATCACGTACACGATCGACACTCTGCGCGACCTGCAGGCCCAACGCCCGGGCGCCGAGCTGTTTTTCATCTCCGGTGCGGATGCCGTGGCGCAGATTCTCAGTTGGAGGGACCATGATGAGTTGTGGGACCTCGCGCACTTCGTCGCGGTGTCACGGCCCGGCCACGTACTGAGCACGGAAGGGCTGCCCACCGAAGACGTCAGCCAACTCGAGATCCCGGCGCTGGCGATCTCGTCTACCGACTGTCGGGACCGCGTCCGCCGAGGACACCCCGTGTGGTACCTCGTCCCCGACGGGGTCGTTCAGTACATCGCAAAGCACCACCTTTACCGGAGCAAGGCATGAGCACACCAGATCAGCCCGAGACGACTCCGCTGACCCGTCGCCGCATCCGCGAGATCCGCGCGACCGGCGCCAACCCCATCATTCCTCCGCCAACGGAGGAAGAGGCCGGCGATTCGCCCGCCGAGACCGTTGTACCGGAGCCGGTCGCCGCAGCACCCACCCCGCTGCCGCGCGCCGCCGAACCCGCCCCGGTTGCTCCCGCACCCCTGCCCGACACTTCCATCGACCTCGGAGTGACCGCCCTGACGCGCCGCCAGGCCCGGGCGCAGGAGCGCATCCGCACCGCCTCGGTCCCCGTCATCCAGCCCGACATGCTGTCGGACGCGTCGGCGGCTGCCGTGCCGCCCGCGACGGACGCGCCGACGGCATCGGAGGAGACGCCCGAGGATGAGGTTCCCGCCGACCCGCGACCGGAGCCGGAGCCGACCGGCGCGCAGCCGGATGCTGCACAAGAGGCGGAAACCGACGCCGGGGTTGCCGAGCCCGAAGCGCAAGAGGCCGAAGGGCAAGAGGCCGAAGCCGATTCTGGTCCGATCGCCCACCTCCCACGCCCCGCCGAGGACGAAGAGGCGCCCGCGCCGTCCGTGGTGAATCCGGAGCTGGGCTCCGGCCTGCTTGCCGGCCAGACGCCTCCCGTTTCCGCCCCGTCCTCATTCGATCAGCTGATTGCGCGCGGCAGTTCTGCGACCGGGTCCATCGCGACGCCGAACGCGTTGATCCTCTCCCAGACGCCCAGCGCGGCCCCGCTCTCACCGATATCGGCGACGGGCGAGCTCCTCATCACGGGCTCGTTCGACCTGCCTGCCGGGCTGGGGTCTGTCGGGCACGCGCACGGAACCACGGACGGCAAAGACGTCGACGCCGTCCTCATCGACGGCGAGCTCCCTGCCTCGTCCTCCCCGACACCGATCGCCGCGAGCGCGGCGATCAGCACCGCGCGACACCCCGGCGAGGAGATCATCCGACCGCCGGCACCTGAGAAGGGCAACCGATTGATGCTTGCCCTGGTGATCACCGCCGGCGTCCTTGCCCTCGCCCTCGTCGGTGTGCTCATCGCCGCCGTCACAACCGGAGTCTTCTGATGGCCGCCACCGAGTCCTCGCGGACGATGCTCGACATCGCCGCCCACGCCGCCGATTCCAAGGGTGGCGAAGACCTCGTCGCGCTCGACGTCTCGCAGCCGCTTCCGCTCGTCGACATCTTCCTCATCGCCACGGGGCGAAACGAACGCAACGTCGCTGCGATCGCCGACGAGATCGAAGCGAAGCTCCTGGAAGGCGGACACAAACGCCTACGCCGGGAGGGTCGGGCGGAGTCGCGCTGGATTCTGCTGGACTTCGGCGACCTCGTCGTGCATGTCTTCCACGAGCAGGAGCGCGTGTACTACGGGCTCGAGCGCCTCTGGAAGGACTGTCCGGTCGTCCCCATCGACCTTCCCGCACACGCGGAGTAGCGTCGCGACGACGCCCTCACTGCAGGCAGAACTCGTTCCCCTCGGGATCGCGCAGCTGCCAGTAGCGCTCCGGCCACGGCCCCCAGTTCTGCTCCACCAGCCGAACGACCTCGGCACCGAGAGCGACCAGGCGGTCCTTCTCTGCGTCGAGGGTCGCCGCGTCCACCTGCAGCTGACCGTCCGGCCGATCGGCGGTGAGGTCGATGTGCAGGCGATTGCGCTCCGTCTTCGGTCCGTCGGCATGGTGGAAGAACATCCGCGGGCCTTTCCCCGTCGGATCCTCCGCCAGTCCGCGATGGGAGAGGTCTTCCTCCGTCAGCCCGTTGGCCAGGAGCATATCCCGCAGCTCGCCCTCGAACTCGATATGGGGGTACCCGAACACGTCCGACCAGAAACGCGCGAGTTTCGGCGGGTCATCCGCATAGATGACGATGTTTCCCAGTGACGGCATAGCGCATCCCTTCGTTGCCAGCACGATATCGACCGCCGCCGACAGCCGCCGCGGTTCGAGAGCCTCGGCGGGATGTAGTAGTCTTGCGTAGTTGCCTCGTGAGGCAGCTTCGGGCCTGTGGCGCAGCTGGTAGCGCACCTGCATGGCATGCAGGGGGTCAGGGGTTCGAGTCCCCTCAGGTCCACCGAAAGACCCCCGTCATTGCGGGGGTCTTCGTGTTTTCACCCTTCATGCCGCGCCGGTGATGCGGGCACTATCGTCGGTCCAGTGCCCGGATTGTGTCCAGAGGCACCGCCGGAAGGGGCTCCATCACCCTCGACGCGGTCGGCACGTTCGCCCGCCGGACCGGCGTGACGGAGATCGAAGCGGACGACAGAGGGGCGCTGCGCACGAAGGTGCCCGACGGCTGGCAGCTGCTGAGCGTCCGCACGCTCTAGCCCTCAGCCACGCGGCTCGGATAGTGGCGGGCGCGGTTTCCTGAGCTCGAGGGCCGTGACGACGGTGGCCGAGATCCCTGTGATGAGGAGCGTGAGCGCTCCCCACAGCCCACCCCACATCTCGAGGTATATCGCGCCAGCCAGCATGAGGAGCCCGAGGATCGTCACCGCGATACCCATGACGTGGACGACCTTGTAAAGGCGACGGTTCACACTGCTCTGTGGGTTATTCGTCATGGCGGGGAACCTGGCCTTCTCCCGGCTCGTCGAGTTCGAGTTCCTTGCCGCTGTTACGGAGTGCGACAGCGAGTGTGATGAAAGCCGCGATTGTTCCTATCGACGTGATGACGATGACCAGCGCCTCGGCGTCCAGGCCGCCTGCGAACACAGCGACGACCGTCGCGCCTTATACCAGAATCGCGAGAACCCAGAGCCAGAGGATGTGGTTCTTCATCACCGTCACCCCCGAAGGTCTCCCGCATAGGGAACCACAGGCGTGCAGCTGTGCGCCAGTGGGTCCCCCAGTGCTCCTGGAGCCGGCGGCCGGTGACTGGATACGGGGCAGGGTGACCGCATTGGTGACCTCCACAGGCAACACCAGGATCACCCAGGAATCACGCATGGCATGCAGGGGTCAGGGGTTCGAGTCACCTCAGGTCCACGAAACACCCCGGGAGACCGGGGGTTTTCGCGTTGCGGGGCGTGTTGCGGCCCCGGCGATGCGCACACCTCGGCCTGGCCGAGGCATCGCGGGGGCACCTGAGGAAACGCTGTCATCCGGTACCGCGCGAGGGCAGGGCGGTGGCAAGGACGGTCAGTCTCCGCCACCGCCCCCGCCGCCACCGTCGCCGCCGCCACCGTCGCCGGAGTCACCGTCATGACCGATGGTGCGGTCGTGGTCACCGGACCCCGCGGCCGCGGCCGAGCCGTCGGAGCCGTCAGCAGCCGTCTTCGACCCCTTCGCCTTCTCGGATTCCCACAGCGAGAACGCGACGGCGAGCGAGGCGCCGATACCGATGCCGACGGCGATACCGGCGCCGATGTTTCCCATCGCGACACCGATGGCTGCGCCGATGGCGACGCCCAGGGGAATACCGGCCGCCCACGCCGTGCCGTTCAGCTGCTTCTCGTCGTCCGTCGCCATACGAAGCACCCTACGAAGGCTACGTCGGGATCTCCTCCCCCTCCCGGGGGAGAGGCCCCCTCCGTCTTCGGTCGTGGGGCAACCCGGTGGTGGGAGGACACCCTCGCGCGGAACGCCGGCGGCGACTATCGTGTGCGGCATCAAGCCCGGGGGAGAGCACCCATGCGTGAGATCGATCGTGTCCTGCTGGACCTCAAAGCGATCGGGGACCGCCTGATCGAACTCCTCGGTGGCCGCGCCGACGAGTTTCAGGCCGCGCTCCTCGCACTTCTCGGGGAGCTCGACGGCGATGACAGTCGAGCTGCCGCGAGCGATACCGTGCAGCTGGTCCGCCGTTACACGCAGACCCCTGAGGGCGATCCGGACGACCGCATCACAGACCTTCTCGCGAGCACGGCGACGCTCGGGCCCGCCCTCGCGGCGCACGAGGCCCCCCTGGCTGAGGTGTTCGATCCCGCCGGGACGACGTTCTCCGTGGATGACGCGGCCGGCCCGCCCTCGAGCGATTTCCTCGACATCGCTCCTGTCGGCGTCCCTCCGTTCGACGCGGACGCGCTCACTGCCGTCGAGGACGTGCTGACGTCGGCGGACGTCGTGAGGCCGCCGAACGCGAAGCACGTGCTCGTGCCGATCTGGTATGCGACCGACCGCGACCACCGGCCGGGGGAGGGACCGTCCGACCGTTTCGGCAGCGAGCGGAGTACAGCGGAGAACGGCACCTTTCTTCGCTACGGAACCGTGACGGTCAGCATCCCGGATGTCCACGAAGCGGGGGAGAAGGAGCGCCCGAAGTGGTACAAACCGTGGCAGCAGGAGGACCCCGACCTGCACATCGTGGTCCGAAGCATCCGGGAGCTCGGCCACGACGCCTGGATGAGGTCCCTGCGATACGGGCTCCAGAGTGGGAAACCTGCCGGCACCGACACCCGGGGCGACGTCCTGGTCTTCGTGCACGGGTACAACACGACGTGGGGTGATGCCGCGAGAACCGCGGCCCAGTTCACCTGGGACCTGGGGTTCCAAGGCCGCACCGTGATGTACTCCTGGCCCTCCCGCGGCACGTTCCTGGGCTATGGAAGGGATGAGGACCAGGTGCTCTGGGCGCAGGACCACTTCACCGGGCTTCTCCAGGACGTGCTGGCGAACAGTGGCGCGCGCCGGGTGCATCTGGTCGCCCACAGCATGGGCAATCGCCTGACGACCAACGCGCTGAGATCCATCGCCGAAGAGAACACCGTCTACCGGACCCCGGTCCGTGAGATCGTCTTCGCCGCGCCGGACGTCGACCGAGACACCTTCGGCGAGTTCGCTCGGCGCTTCAACGACCTGGTCGCCTCCTTCGAACCGCCCAGGGCGCCGCACCTGACTCTGTACACGTGCGGCGTGGACTCAGCGCTCGATTTCTCTCGCCTCCTGCACGGCAACTTCTTCCGCGCCGGCGATGCTCGCGACGGCATCCTCGTCGCCCTTCCCATGGACACGATCGAGGTGACCCGCATCGTCGTGGAGGAAACCCGTGACGACTGGACGGGCCACGCCTACTTCTGCACCAACCCGCGCGTGATCGACGATCTCAACCGCCTCGTGCTCCAGGGCGCGACCCCGACCGAGCGACACCACGAGCACAGCGAGTCCTACTGGCGGATGAGGTCGGTGAACGATCTCGGCTGAGGAAGCCGCGGGGCGTCGATCAGCTCACGCGATCCGGTCGGCGAGTTCGCGCTGCCGGCGACGCGCCCTGGCATGGATCTCGGCGGCATCGACGGTGGTGCTGACGCCTTCTTCGACGACGCGCTGACCATCGACGTAGACATCCCGGACGTCGCGGCCGCTGGCGCACTCGTAGAGGAACGCCTCCTCGGAGTCGTATCCGGCGGCGTCCGGGCTGTCCATGGAGATGACGACGAGGTCCGCGCGCTTGCCGACCTCGATCGAACCGATGACCGCGCCCAATCCCATCGAGCGCGCGCCGCCGACGATCGCCATTTCGAGCGGCTCACGCGGGTCGATCTCATTGCGGTTGTGGCGGTGCACCCCTTCCACCAGCTGCTGGCCGACGCGCGTGATCATCGCGATGCGGAAGAGATCGAGGGTGCCGAGGGATGCGACCCCATCCGACCCGAGGCCGATGTCCACACCGCGCCGCCACATCCGCACCGCCGGTGCCGGGCCGATGCCGAAGTTCCCCTTCGCGCAGTGCGCGGCGGAAACGCCACTGCGGGCGTAGGCGGCGATGTCTTCGTCACCCACGAGGACGGAGTGCGCGCCGTGGAGGGTGTCCGTGAAGACTCCGAGATGTTGCAGATACTCCACCGGTCGCCGACCGAAGTGCTCCAGGGCGTAGTCGATCTCGTAGGTGCCCTCGACCAGGTGCGTGTGCACCTTCACGCCCCGAGCGCGTGCCTCGCGATGGATGTCGACGACGAGGCCGGGAGAGCAGGCGACGATCTGGCGCAGTGACATGCCCCCCGTGACGCGCACCGATCCGTCGGGAGCGGCGCGGTGCTGTTCGACAACGTCGATGTTGCGTTGGACCGCTTCGTCGCTCGTCAGCTGCATGGAGCCGGGAATCCGCGCGCCGCCGTCCATCGTGTTCTGCGACACGACCCCGCGGATGCCGGCGTGCCACGCTGCCCGGGCCATCGCCGAGGGGTGCGGCCCTCCCGCTTCGAAGAAGGCCGTCGTCCCTGTGGCGAGCATGCTCGAGTACGCCAGAAGGCCGGAAAGCTCCACGTCGTCCTCGTCGAGATTCGCCTCGAAGGGGACGAGGTACTCGCGCCACGTGGGGACGCGCAGCTCGCGCGTGCGGCGCATGTCGGTGAGCAGGCCGCGCATCATCGTCTGTGCAGTGTGGATATGGGCATCGACGAGTCCGGGGATGACGATCCGGCCCCCGAGATCGCGGCTCGCGGCGGGAGCGACGCGCGTGCGGACATCGGCGGTGGGGCCGATGTCGACGATCGCGCCGTCGGCAATGGCGATCGCACCGTCGCGGATGACGGTGCGATCGGTGTCGAACGCGACGATGTAGGCGTGCTCGAGCACGAGATCGACGGGGCGGGGGTGCATGGTGCTCCTCGGAGTGCAGGGTCGGGTGGGGCTGTCAGGCGAGGCCGAGGCGGCGCGTCACGACGCGGTCGAGCCATCCGATGGCCCCGTAGGCCAGGAGAGCGACGACCACCAGCAGAATTCCGGCGGCCCAGAGCGTGTAGTAGTCGGCGAGGATGGATGACTGCGTGAGCAGCTGACCGAGCCCCTTACCGGTGGCGAGCCATTCGGCCAGGGTCGCTCCGCCGATCGCGCCGGGGACGGCGATCCTCGCCGCCGCGGTGATCGAGGGGAGCGCGTACTGCAGCCGGACGAACCGGGCGGCGTGTCCGGCGGAACCGCCCGACGCGCGCACGACATCCAGTGCACCCTCGGGGGCAGCGCGCAGCCCGGCCATCACCGTCACGAGAGTGGGGAAGAAGGTCACGAGAGTGACGAGGACGGTCACCCCGAGCAGACCGCGCCCGAACATGAGCATCAGCAGCGGGGTGAGGGCGAGGAGCGGCACCGAACGCAGCACGATCGCGAAGGGCATGACCGCTCGGCCGAGCGCCGGCACCGCCACGAACAGGATCGCGACGCCCACGGCGACCACGGTGCCGACGAGGAAGCCTACCGAGGCATCGAGCAGGGTCTGGCCGAGCCCACCCAGGAACACCTCCCAGAACTCCGAGGCCGGCGCGCCGGTCCGAGGGTTTCCCGCGACCAGGAACCCGGCGATATCCACGGGGGTTTTCGTGAAGAACTCGGGAAGCTCGAACACGGTGCGCAGCGACTGCCAGAATCCGATCAACAGCAGGAGCGAGAGCGCGGCTGCCGTGAGCGTCTGCCACCGTGGGAGGACGGCGCGCTCGGTGCCGGCGACGCCGGTCCCGACACCGGCACCTCGCCCGGCCCACGGGGCGAGGATGCGCGCGGCGAGGGTGACCAGGCCGTAGCCGATCGCCGCCAGCGCGCCGATGAAGATGGCGATTCCCCACGTGCGATCGGTGAGGAACGACTGCTGCGAGGTCACGATGATCGCGCCGAGGCCCCGATCGGAGCCGAAGAACTCGCTGATGACGGCGCCGAGGATGGCCGCGGGTACCGCGATCTGCAAGCCGGCGATCATCTGCGGCACCGCACTCGCGGCGCGGACGAAGCGAAGCCTGGCGAGGTTGCGACCGCCGCTGGCTGTCACAACGTCGAGGGCGGCAGCGTCGGTGGAGCGCAGTCCCAGCAGCAGGCCGATCAGGAGGGGGAAGTACACCTGCAGCGCCGCGATGACGATGCGCGAGACTTCGCCGGGCAGAGCCACCATCAGGATCGGCGCGATCGCCACGAACGGCACGACGTGCACGACCACGGCGACACGCATGACGATCGGCTCGCTCACGGGCAGCACCAGGCAGAGACAGGTCAGCGGAACGATCACGACGATCGCCCAGAAGAGCCCAGCTGCCGCAACGCCCAGCGTCACCGCCGTGTTGATCATCAGCAGACCCCAGTCGGCTGCGATCTGCGCGACGAGCTCCCACGGATACGGGACGATGCCGGTGGACGCGAACCCCGCAGCGACCGCGCACCACAGGACGATCATCGTCGCGATCGTCAGCGCCCCGATGCGGAGGCCGGTACGCCGCGCGCGTGCGGAGGTCAGGACCGCGGTAGTCATGCCGCCGAGCTGGACTGGTCCCGGGCCGCGAACAGCAGCTCCGACAGTCGGTCGCGGTAACCATGGAACTCTTCGGTCCGCTGCACCTCGGGGCGGCGGGGCCGGGGGATATCGATCGGCAACTCTTCGACGATGCGTCCCGGGCGGGCCGCCATGACCAGCACCCGGTCGGAGAGGAACACCGCCTCGTCGAGGGAATGCGTCACGAGCAGAGTCGTCGTGGGCCGCTCGGTCCAGATCCTCTGCAATTCCACGTTCATCGACCGGCGCGTCATGTCATCCAAGGCGCCGAACGGCTCATCCAGCAGGAGCACCTGCGGTTCGAGGACGAGCGAGCGGGCGATGGCGACGCGCTGACGCATCCCGCCGGACAGCTGCGCGGGACGGGCATCCTCGAACCCCTGGAGGCCGGTCAACGCGACCAGGTCCGCGATCGCCTTCCGGTCGACGCGGCGTCCGGCGACTTGCAGCGGAAGGGCGATGTTTGCTGTCACGGACCGCCAGGGAAGGAGCGCTGAGTCCTGGAACGCCACCCCGATCTCATGCTGGGCCTGGACCTCCTGGGGTGGACGACCGAGCACGCTCAGGGTGCCTGCTGTCGGCGCCTCCAACCCCGCGAACATGCGCAGCAAGGTCGACTTGCCGCACCCGGATGGTCCGATGAGGGCGCTGAAGGACCCGGGAGCAGTGCGCAGCGTCACGCCCGACAGTGCCTCCACGACGCCCCTGCCCGTCGAGAAGCGCTTGGCGACCGAGTGCGTCTCCAAGCCCCCGGCAGCCGAGCTCATTCGAAGACCTCCTCGCCGACGGTGAGGTCGAAGATGTCGGTGGCCTGCTGCTGGATGCCGACGGCGTCGTAGAAGGACTGCAGCTCCGCCAGAGCCTCGTCGTCCACCTTGAGCAGCCCCGTGTCCTCCGTGTTGCGCTGGGCCAGCTCAGCCCAGATGACTGCGCCCTCGGTCTGCGTCTCGAGCTCGAGGCCGAGCTGCTCCCCGTACGCGTCGAACACGATCTGCCCGGCGGCCTCCGGGTCACCCACGGCGTACTCCGTGCCGAGCTTGAGGGCGGTGAGCATGCCCACGATCTGCGCGCGCTCCTCCTCGTCCTGCAACGATTCCTCCCGCACGACGAACACGCCGCTCCAGCGGCTGTATCCGTAGTCGGCCAGCGGGATCGACGTCACATCCAGGCCCTGAGCGGCGAGCACGACCGGCTGGTTGGGCAGGGTGCCGGTGATGGCGTCCACCTCGCCCGATGCGAGGGCTGCGGGGTCGGAACCGACAAGCACCTGCTCGATGTCGGTCGGGTCCACGCCCACGAGGTCGAAGAACGGGGTGTACACGGGGACGTCGGTCTGCGACATACCGAGCTTGCGTCCAGCCAGATCGGCGGGCTCTTCGATCCCGGATCCGGCAAGCGTGATGATGGCCGAGGAGGTGGTCTGATACGTCGCCGCGATTCCCACGAGCCCCGATCCGGCGGCCACCGAGTTCGCCAGCGCCTCGGCGGAGAGCACGCCCATGAGGGCGTTGCCACCGGCGATCTGCGCGTCTGCACTCACGTCCGGGCCACCGGGAAGGATGTCGATGTCGATGCCTTCGTCGGCGAAGTACCCGTTCTGGTCCGCGACGATGGTGGACATGTTCTCCACATTCGGCAGCCAGCCCAGCTGGATTGCGGCGGGGGTCAGCGCATCCTCGGACGAATCTGCCGAGGAGGTGGCGCCCGGCGCGCAGGCGGCGAGGAGAGTGCCGACCGCGGCAAGGGCCACACCGGCCGTGATGCGACGTGCGACGGTGCGGGAGTTCGGGTTCGAGTTCATGGTGTCGCTCCTGGGGTGGGTAGAGGTATCAGAGGGTGAGGGCATCGAGCAGGAGCTCGCGGTGGAAGGCGGTGACGATGCGCACGGGCTCGCGGTCATCCGTCGCGTCGCGCTCGTCGACGATGGTGACGCCGTGCGCCAACCCGCCGTCGTGAACCACGTGCACCCGATGGTGGCGTGAGTCGGCGACGACCTCCGGCCGGAGGGCGATGGCCATCGCCAGCGGGTCGGCACGTCCGAAGTCGGCGCTGGCCGCGTACGCGGCATCCGTGGACAGCCGGTGCTCGGCGAGGCCGCCGAGCAGGCGAGCCTCGGCGGAGGTGCCGGCCCAGAAGGCGGCCATCTCCTCGCCCGAGAAGCGCGTGGCCAACGACGCGTCCCACGTGAGGAGGGTGATGCGCTGCATGCGCGAGAACACGGCTTCGGCCGCCGCCGCGTCGGCGTAGATGTTGTACTCGGCCGCAAGTGAGGCATTGCCGTGCTGGGCCGGGCTGCCGCCCATGATCGTGAGGGAGCCCACCAGGTTCGGAAGGTCTGGCTCCAGGGCGAGGGCGAGGGCGATGTTGGTAAGCGGTCCCAGCGCGACGATGTGCAGCTCCGCGCGGTGCGTGCGAGCGTGTTCGACGATCGCGAGGGCGGCGTGTTCCGGGCGGGTCACGATTCCGGCGCGCGTGCGCGGAAAACCGGCGAGACCGTCGTCCCCGTGGATGTGTGCGGCGCCGACGACAGGTCCCACCAGGGGAGCGGCTGCGCCACGGTACAGCGGCGCCGTGGGTGCGAGCTGCTCGATGAGCCAGGCCGCGTTCGCGGTGACGGTGTCGATGCCGACGTTCCCGGAGACCGTCGTGAAGACCAGATCGGGATGTGCGGCAGAACGCGTCGCCATGGCGATGGCGTGAGCGTCGTCGAGCCCGGGATCGGTGTCGATGAGGTAGATGGCGCACTCGTTTCGATGGGATGCCAAATCGATTTGTCATCAATCTACGCGTCGACCAGGCTTCGAATGGGCGCCGAAACAAGAACGTCACAGAGCGGGAACGAGACAGTCACGCGGGCGATCGCGCGCGGGGATCCGGTGCTCGTTAGCATGGCGCCAGAGAGAGGAGGCCCGATGACGCCATCGCCCGCCGGCAGACCGACCATCGCGGACGTCGCGAAAAGCGCCGGTGTCTCTCGGACCACCGTCTCCCATGCGCTGGCCGGCAAGGGGCGTGTCGACCCCGCGACGCGGGAGCGCGTCCTGCGGGCGGCTGCCGATCTCGCATATCGTCCCAGCCCGCGGGCACAGCGCCTGCGCGGAGGAAGCGCGCGCTCGGTGGCCATCCTCTCCGCCCTCCCTCCCTCCATCGTGGGGGAAGGGTCGGAGATGGGATTCCTCCTCGACATGGCGATGCCGGCCGCGCGGGCCTGCCTCTCGTACGGATACTCGCTCGTGCTGGTCCCGCCGGGTGCCGGCAGTGGTTATCTCGACGGTCTCGATATCGACGGCGCAATCGTCATCGACCCGCTCGTCGACGATCCGAGCTGCGCCGCGCTGGAATCTCGCGGGGTCCGCGTGGTGACGATCGGGAGAGCCCAGGGCGCTCGTGCCGACGCGATCCTTGACCGGGGGATGGCGGGGGCCGACGTCATGCTGGATCATCTCGTGGACCGCGGGGCCCGCTGCATCGCCGTCGTACGGAGCGCGGAGGCTTATGGCGCAGCCTCCGTGCTCGAGGGGCTCGCCCTGGCGAACGGTGGTCGTTGGCGTGACGCCGAGGTGATCGTCGTCGCCGCCGATGCCGCGGGAGGCGAACGCGCCGCGCACCACGCGATCGCCGAACTGCTGCGCGAGCGCCCGGAGGTCGACGCCATCTACGCGCCGCTGGATGCATTCGCCCTGGGAGCCCTGAGCGCCGCACGGGATCGCGGGCGGGTCATCGGTGGCGACCTCCTCGTTGCCACGAACTACGACGGACCCCGCGCGGCCGGAAGCGCGCCGCCGTTGACCGTGCTCGCCCTCGGACTCGACGCGATGGCGCAGACGGCGGCCGATGTGCTGATCCGCGCGCTGGCGGGGGAGGAAGTGCAGGACGTCGTGGTGGAGAGGCCCACGGTCATCCCGAGAGCTTCCACCGCCCGGCTCGCCTCGACGTCGTGAGGCAGCCGAGTCGTCGCGGCGGTCGCCGAGACCGCGTCGCAGATTCGTCGAGGCGCGGCGGATTCGGATGCTGCGAGCCGCTGGGTCCATGTCCGCGGGCGATCTCCGAATCGGCGTGCGGGGCCGCGGCGTAGGCTGAGTTAATGATGCGTCGCCTTCTGGCACCGCTGGCGGCGGCCGTCGTATTGGCGGCAGGCGCAGCCGGCTCTCCTTCACCCGCGGACGTGCCCACCCCGTCGCCGGGCGTCGGGGTCCGGGTCGCTCCCGCACCCCCGGACGACGGGGCAACACGCGAGCGGGCGGCCGCGCGGGTCGCCGCGATGACGCTGCGCGAGAAGGCGGCGAGTGTCGTGATGGGCCACATTCCCACGACCGACCCAGCCGCCGCCGCCGCGTACGTCACCGCCAACGGGCTGGGCGGGTTCATCCTCATGGGCGCCAATGTGAGCGGCGATGAGGACGCGCTCCGCGCGCTCACCTCGGCCCTGACCCCCGATCCGGCCTTCCCGACGTTGATCGCCGTCGATCAAGAGGGCGGCGACGTCTCGCGCCTTCCGTGGGACGACCTCCCGGCAGCGCGGACCTTGAAAGATGCACCGCCCGACGCGGCACGCGACGCCTTCGCCGGTCGCGCGGCGCTCGTCGACCGCGCCGGAATCGCCGTGAACTTCGGCATCGTGGCCGACGTCACCTCCGACCGGTCGATGTTCATCTTCCGCCGGGCGCTCGGGGCCGACCCGGCAGGGGCCGCGGAGCGGGTGCGTGCCGCCGTGCTCGGCGAGGGCGGCCAGACGGCCTCGACCCTCAAGCACTTCCCCGGTCACGGTGCAGCGCCCGGCGACTCACACACCGGGATCCCGGAAACCGGGGAGACGCTGGATGAGTGGCGGGCGAGCGATGCCGTGCCCTTCGCCGCGGGCATCGAGGCGGGCGCTCCGGTCCTGATGTACGGTCACCTGCGCTACTCCGCGGTGGACTCGGCCCCCGCATCGCTCTCCGCCGAGTGGCATCGGATCGCCCGGGAAGAACTCGGGTTCACCGGCGTCTCGGTCACCGACGATCTCGGGATGCTGCAGGCTTCGGGCGAACCGGCGTACGCCGATCCTGTCGCGAATGCCGTGTCGGCGCTGACAGCCGGGAACGACCTTGTCCTGTCCGTGATGTTCACCACCGCCGACTCGGCGCCGCGCCTCGTCGGCGGCATCGTCGCGGCTGTCGAGTCGGGCGCGCTCCCGGCCGAGCGGCTCGACGAGGCTGCGACCCGCGTCGCGGACCTGCGCCTCGCTCGCGCAGCTGCCGGTGCCGGCTTCGCGCCGTGTCGGGCGTGCGCGCCGGCGGGCTGATCAGCCCACGACGGCGAGGAGCCGCGTTCGGAGACCGGCCGCCCGCGCGGAGAAACCACGCTGCTGCCGCACGTACTCCGCCTTCCCTTCGGCGGTCTCGATCGCGACCGGTTCATACCCCCACTCGGTGAGGTCGTAGGGGGACGCGCGCATGTCGAGTTCGCGGATGTCACGCGCGAGGGTGAAGCTGTCCAGCAGAAGCTTCCCCGGCACCAGCGGACCGAGTTTGACCGCCCATCGGTACACATCCATCCCGGCGTGCAGGCACCCGGGCTGCTCGAACGACACCTGCTGCTCACGGCTGAGCGCGGCGCGGTTACGGGGTGCCGCATCCGGGGTGAAGAAGCGGAACGCATCGAAGTGCGTGCACCGCAGATCATGAGCCTCGACCACCGCGTCGGTGCCGTCGGACCCCAGCCGCAGCGGGGCGGGATGGCGCACCTCGCTGGTGCGGTACAGCATGGCCCACTCGTGGAGTCCGAAGCATCCGTACACGGGTGCTCGCTGCGCGGTAGCCCTGAGGAGGCCACGGATGCCGCGGAGCAGCCCGGCCCTTTCCGCGCCCACGCGAGCGTCGTCGACCAGGGCCGTGTCCGGCTCGTCGCCCGCGCGGTACCACCGCCACGCGACCCGTTCCGCCGCGTCGCGCAGCTGTACCCCGGCGCCGGGATGCCACCGCCGCAGAAGCGCCGGCCGGTACGAGTAGTACGTGAAGAGAAAGTCTTCGACCGGATGCGTTTGTCCCCGGGCCGCCCGCTCGCGCCGTCCCGCCGTCAGGGCGTCGGCACGCTCTGCGTGCGCGTGTGCTGCCTCGCGCCACTCCGGCGGATCGAGCACGACCGCGGGGGCAAGGTCGACGGTCATCCTTCGAGGATAAGCGGCGTCACTCGTCGACGGGTTCGATGAGCTCAGGGCCGTTGTTGCGGACGTTGCCCACCGCCTTGGACACGACATGGTCTTCCAGCGCGTCGGCTACCGCGGGGGCGGCGTCGATCGCCGCATCCAGCACATCGCGGACGTTCTCCGTGGACGGGTCGAGCCACGCGTCCGCGTGATCGGGGTCCATGAACAGCGGCATCCGGTCATGGATCGAGCCGAGGTGGCCGATCGAATCCCGCGTGAGGATCGTGAAGCTCAGCATCCATCGGTCGGGGTCGTCGTCGGGCAGGGCCGGGTTCTTCCACCACTCGTACAGGCCCGCGAAGAACATCGGAGAGCCCTCGGCGGGATGGATGAAGTGCGGCACCTTGCCCGAGTCGGTGACCTTCCACTCGTAGTAGCCCGATGCGGGGACGATCGCGCGGCGCTTGTGCAGCGCGCCTCGGAACATCGACTTGTCTTCCAGTTCCTCGCTGCGGGCGTTGAACGCGCGTGCGCCGATCTTCGGGTCCTTGGCCCAGCTGGGCACCAGTCCCCATCTCGCCGGCTCCAGGCGCCGCGTGGGAGGGTCGGTCTTAGCCGAGTCGAGCACGATCGCGGCCGTCGCCGTGGGGGCGATGTTGTACGACGGGGCGGGGAGGTCATCGGCTTCGACATCCACCCGGAGCGCGCCCACGAGCTCGGAACCGACGTTCGCTACGACGAATCGACCGCACATGGCTCCACCGTACGCCGTGGCTGCGACGTCAGGCGTGAGGGTCCGTCGACGCGATCCCGACGGCTTCGAGCCGCTCGAGCAGACCCGCGCCATCCGACTCGGTCACCCATGGCACCTTCGCGGCCGAGTGGTCGTCGACGACCGTGCGACCGCCGGCGAGCACCGCCTCGGCGGGGGAGAGGCGACGGATGGCCACGGCCGCGACCGCGCCGGGATTCTCACTGGCGAACTTCGTGTAGATCTCGTCGTCGTGCTGCCCGTCGTCACCGACCAACAGCCAGCGGATCTGGGGGAACTCCGCGGCCAGCCGCTCGAGGTTGCCCGCCTTGTGGTCACGGCCACTACGGAACCAACGGTCGTGCGTGGGGCCCCAGTCGGTGAGGAGCACCGACCCCGGCGGAAACAGGTGCCGCCGAAGGAACCGGATCAGGGTGGGTGCGACGTTCCACGCTCCCGTGGAGAGGTACAGCATGGGGGCGCCCGGATTCTCCCGTGTCAGCCGTTCGAGCAGCACCGCCATACCGGGCACGGGCTGCCGCGCGTGCTCGTCGACCACGAAGGAGTTCCATGCCGCGAGGAGCGGACGCGGCAGCGCGGTGACCATGACCGTGTCGTCCACGTCCGAGACGATGCCGAAGCGCACGTCCGACGCCACGATGAACACGCGCGTCTCGACCGGTTCGCTGTCTTCCACCGACATCGTCAGCGTCTGCCATCCCGGCTCCAGCCGAGCGGGGATGACCGTGTCGATGACGCCGCCGCGATCGGCGACGACCTCATGCGTCGTCCCCTCCACAGTGACGCGCACCTGGGCGTATCCCACGGGGACGGACACGAAGCTGCGCCATCCGCGCACGCTCGCGTACTCTCCGGACGCGTCTTTGCGCAGTGGGGGCGCGATCAGCACCCGGCCGACGATGCGCACCCAGTCCTCGGCGCCGTATCCGGGGAACCCGGTCACCTGCGGCTGAAGACCGCGCGCCCGGGCGCGCCGTTCGCGCCACGAGTGCGCGCGGCGCTCGAGACGGGCGAGCCAGAGGATCTTGGTGCGATCGGGTTCGTCGGAGGACATCGGGTCTAGTTTTCCACGTCTTCGGACTGCGACTCGTCGAGGTGGCGACGTTCGACCCGTTCGATGACCTTTTTCCCCACGAAAACGAGCACCACGAAGAGCACGATGACACCGACGAAGAGGTAACCGGCGAAGTGCAGGGTGTCGGCCAGGTCCCGGTAGGTGCCGGCTGCCAGAGCGGCGACGGAAATGTAGAGGCTGGCCCAGATGATGCAGGCCGGAGCCGTCCACGCGAGGAACCGGCGGTAGCTGTACCCGCTCATCCCGACGGTCAGCGGAACCAGCGAATGCAGGACGGGGAGGAACCGGGACAGGAAGATCGCAAGTCCTCCGCGGCGCCGCAGATACCTCTCCGAACGCTCCCAATTGCGGCCACCGATGCGCCTGCCGAGGCGAGACGCGCGGATGCGTGGTCCGAGGAACCGGCCGAGCCCGAACCCGATGCTCTCGCCCACGAGCGCGCCGAGAACCACGGAAACGCCGAGAGCGATCCCCTCCCACAGCGAGGCGACCGCCGTGCCCGCGACGATGACGATCGTGTCGCCGGGAACGACGAGCCCCACCAGGACGCTGGTCTCCAGCAGGATGGCGAGGCCGGCGACGAGCGTGCGGATGACCGGATCTACACCCTGGACCGCATTGAGCAGGTCCGTCAGGATCTCGTTCACGGGACAGAGCCTAGAGCCGCGGAGCCCCTCTAGCCTGGGAGCGTGCCGCCCATATCCGTGACCGTCCCGCTGCCGCGGTGGGTCAACCCGGCGGCGGTGTTCGCGACGTTGGCCGCGACCGACCCGCATGTGTTCTGGCTGGATGCCGGACCCGACGCGGCCGACGGGTGGAGCTGGATCGGTGTCGGGAGCCCCGAGGCGGATCCCCGGAGGGTGCGCGGGGTGGATGCGACGCAGCGCCCGACCCCATCGGAGGCGGGGGCGTTCCGAAGCGGGTGGGTCGGCTGGGTGGGTTACGAAACCGGCGCCGCGGCGGCCGGCGCGCCGGTGCACCCCGCGGAGGACCCTGTGCCGGGGGAGATGTGGCTTCGGGTCGACGACGTGATCGCCTTCGACCACGCCGCGCGGCGAGCGTGGCTGACCGCACCGGAGGATCGAGTTCCGCACCTGTCGGAACGGCTGCGGGCGGCCCGCGACCCCGGGGTGCCGACCGCCGCTCGCACACGGCCGGCCTCGGCACGCCACACCACGGCGCAATACGCCGAATCCATCGAACGGTGTCGCGATCGCATCCGCGACGGCGACGCCTACCAGCTCTGTCTCACGACCCGCTTCTCCGTCGCCGAGCCGGTGGATCCGCTCGACGCGTACGCGCGGCTGCGCGCGGCGGCCCCCTCGCACCACGGTGGCCTGGTGCGACGCGGCGACGTCGCCCTGGCCAGCGCGACGCCCGAGCGATTCCTGGAGATCTCGGGCGGCTCGGTGCGCACGCATCCCATCAAAGGGACGCGCCGTCGCGACTCCGACCCGCAGACGGATCGGGCGCTGGCCGATGAGCTGCGCGCCGATCCCAAGGAGCGCGCCGAGAACGTCATGATCGTCGACCTGATGCGCAACGACCTCTCGCGGGTCAGCCGGCCGGGGAGCGTGACCGTCGAAGGGCTCCTCGAGATCGAGAGTTACCCGGCCGTGCACCAGCTCGTCAGTTCCATCGCCGGCGAGCTGGAGCCGGGGACGACGATCGGCGCCATCCTGGATGCGGCGTTTCCTGCGGGGAGCATGACCGGAACCCCGAAGCTTTCGGCGATGACGATCCTTTCCGAGCTCGAAGGGGCACCCCGAGGAGTGTTCGCGGGGTGCTTCGGATGGGTCGGCGACGACGGCGCCGCCGACCTCGCGATGGTGATCCGGAGCATCGTGACGTTCCCGGGCGGCGCCTACGTCGGTGCCGGCGGGGGCATCACCTGGCGCTCCCGCGCCGACGCCGAGGTGGCCGAGGTGGCGTTGAAAGCCCGCGCGCCGCTGGCCGCTGCGGGCGCGCACCTGCCGCCAGACTGGGCCGAGCGGGGGTCCGGTACCCTGTGAGGGGCGCCCTCGGCGCAGATTCCGACGTTCCAGATTGGCTTTCCCCGTGTCCCAGACCACGACCCCTTCGACCGCAGCTGACAGCGGTGGATTCGACCCGCACGCGATCCAGCGGAAGTGGCAGGACCTCTGGGCCGCGCACGACCCGTTCCGCGCAGGTGGCGACGAGGACTCTCGCCCCCGCAAGTACGTGCTGGCGATGTTCCCGTATCCGTCCGGCGACCTGCACATGGGGCACGCCGAGAACTACCTGTACTCCGACATCGTGGCGCGCTTCTGGCGGCACCGGGGCTACAACGTCCTGAACCCGATCGGATGGGACTCCTTCGGGCTGCCCGCCGAGAACGCGGCCATCCAGCGTGGTGCGGACCCGGTGGAGTGGACGTACGCGAACATCGCGCAGCAGAAGCAGAGCCTCCACGACTACGGCGTCTCGTTCGACTGGAGCCGGGTGCTCCACACGAGCGACCCCGAGTACTACCGGTGGAACCAGTGGCTCTTCCTGAAGCTGTACGAGCGCGGCCTGGCATACCGCAAGGAGAGCCCGGTCAACTGGTGCCCCTTCGACCAGACCGTGCTGGCCAACGAGCAGGTCATCGACGGCCGCTGCGAGCGATGCGGCAACGAAGTCGTGAAGAAGAAGCTCACGCAGTGGTACCTCAAGATCACGGATTACGCCGACCGGCTGCTCGACGACCTTAACCAGCTCGAGGGTTTCTGGCCGCACAAGGTCCTGCAGATGCAGCGCAACTGGATCGGGCGCTCCGTCGGCGCCGACATCGAGTTCGAGATCGAAGGGCGTGCCGGCACGGTCTCGGTCTTCTCCACCCGCCCCGACACCCTGTACGGTGCCACGTTCTTCGTGGTGGCCCCCGATTCGGACCTGGCGGCAGAACTCGTCGTCGACGCATCAGCGGAAGTGCGCATGCGCTTCCAGGACTACCTGGACCGGGTCGGTAAGACCACCGACATCGACCGCCAGTCCACCGACCGTCCGAAGACCGGCGTCTTCCTGGAGCGGTACGCCATCAATCCGGTCAACGGAGAGCGCCTGCCGATCTGGGCGGCCGACTACGTGCTCGCCGATTACGGGCACGGCGCCGTCATGGCCGTTCCCGCCCACGACCAGCGTGACCTCGATTTCGCTCGCGCGTTCGACCTCCCGGTCAAGGTGGTCGTGGACACGATGGCCCCGGTGACCGGCGCCATCCCCGTGATCGACGTGGACGAGGACGGCGTGCCGATCGACCCGCTGCAGGGGGAGGTCGACGATCTGGACCCGGCCCGCACGGGTGTGGCGCTGACCGGCGAAGGCCGGATGATCAACTCCGGACCCCTGGACGGGTTGTCCAAGCGCACCGCGATCGCCCGGGTCATCGACATCCTCGAGGCGGCCGGCCGCGGCCGTGCGGCCAAAACCTATCGCCTGCGCGACTGGCTCATCTCCCGCCAGCGGTTCTGGGGCACGCCGATTCCCATGGTGCACGGCGAGGACGGGCGGATCATCCCCGTGCCCGAGGATGAACTGCCCGTGCAGCTGCCCGCGGTGGAAGGCCTCGATCTGAAGCCCAAGGGCACCTCGCCGCTCGGCGCTGCCACCGGATGGGTCGAGACCGTCGATCCCGAGACAGGCGCCCCCGCGCGCCGCGACCCCGACACCATGGACACGTTCGTCGACTCGTCCTGGTACTTCCTGCGCTTCCTGTCGCCGGGGGACGAGACGCAGCCCTTCTCCGCCCGCGAAGCCGACAAGTGGGGACCGGTCGACTTCTACATCGGCGGCGTCGAACACGCGATCCTGCACCTGCTCTACGCGCGCTTCGTCACCAAGGCCATGTTCGACATGGGGATGGTGGAGTTCACCGAGCCGTTCTCGAACCTCATCAATCAGGGCATGGTCATCCTCGGCGGAACGAAGATGTCCAAGAGCAAGGGCAACCTCGTCCTCTTCCAAGAGGAGCTGGACACGCACGGCGCCGACGCCCTCCGCGTCGCGCTGGCGTTCGCCGGCCCGGTGGAGGACGACAAGGACTGGGATGACGTGTCCACGACGGGCGCGTCGAAGTTCCTCGCCCGCGCGATGCGGGTCGCCCACGACGTCGACAGCCGCACGGACGTCGTGTGGGCGGAAGGCGACGCGGCCCTGCGCCGCGTGACGCACCGCCTGCTGGCGGACGCTCCCGGGCTGATCGAGCAGACGAAGTTCAACGTCGTCGTGGCCCGCCTGATGGAGCTCGTCAATGCCACCCGCAAGACGATCGATTCCGGCGCCGGCGCGAGCGATCCGGCCGTCCGCGAGGCCGCCGAGGTGACCGCCATGGTTCTCGACCTCTTCGCGCCCCACACGGCGGAGGAGATGTGGGCCGTGCTCGGCTACGAGCCGTTCGTCGGACTCGTGCCGTGGCGGTCGGCTGACCCCACGCTTCTCGTCGAGGAGACGGTGACCGCGGTCGTTCAGGTCGACGGCAAGGTGCGCGGAACGCTCGAAGTGCCGGCACGCATCGACGCCGCCGATCTGGAGGCGCGCGCCCGTGCCGACGTCAAGGTGCAGCGGGCGCTCGGTGACCGCGAGATCGTGCGTGCGGTGGTGCGCCCGCCGAAGGTCGTGAGCTTCGCCACGAAGTAGCCTCCTCCCCAGCCGGCGTCCGCGAGGCGTCATCCACGGGATGCCGGCGGGGAGCGGGGAGGCCGCATCCCGCCGCCTAGCGTGTCGCGGGTGGCGTCACCATCTGAGGGCACCCGCGTCCGCCGCCGATGGGGCGCGGGGGCGGTCATCGTGGTGGTGCTGGCTGCCTTCGCCATCACGGTGGGAATCGGGATGTTCCGCGGTGCGGCCGGTGGAGCCGAGACGGTCGCTCCCTCACCGGTCCGGGCGAGCGCGGAGGCGGAAACCGCGGATGCGGTGTACGTCCACGTGGCCGGCGCGGTGGCGGCGCCGGGACTGTACACGCTTGCGTCCGGTGCGCGCGCGGTGGACGCGGTAGCAGCAGCCGGTGGATTCGCTGCGGACGCCGACCGCGGCTCCATCAATCTGGCACGCCCGGTCGCAGACGGCGAGCAGATCCTGGTGCCCGTCGTCGGCGCCGCGCCCGCACCGGCCCCACCGGGCGAAGCGGGGGACGTGGTCGTGGACCTCAACACGGCCGACATCAGCGCGCTGGAAGAGCTCCCCGGCATCGGACCGGCGCTGGCCGAGCGGATCCTCGCCTGCGGGAGGATCACGGACCTTTCGCCAGCGTCGAGGATCTGCTTGCCGTGCCGGGGATCGGCGAGAAGCTCCTCGCCGGCCTCCAAGAGCAGGTGCGGGTGTGAACCTCAGCCGCGGACTTCGGCTCGTACCCGTTGCGGTCACCGCGTGGGGCGCGGCGGCGTTCGCGGTGTTCCTTCCCACCGCGGCAGGTCTCGCCGGGCTCGGGCTGTGGGCGGCGGCGGTGTCTGCCGTCGTCGCCTCGATCCGGCATCCTCGGCCCTGGCTCGGGATCGCCGCCGTCGGTCTCGCCGTCGCCGGGAGCGCCTGCCTCCACGTCGCCGGGGCCCAGCCGCCGCGGGAGGCCGCGACCTCTGTGACCGGCCTGGAAGGCCGGCCCCTGGACGTGGTGGCAACGGTCACCGGGCGACTGGACCCCGCGCCATCCGGCGACGTGTGGTTCGATGTCACCGCGCACACGATCCGGGCGGGAAGTCGCGCCGCATCCCGTGACGTCTCGGTACGCGTCGGCGTCAGCGCCGATGACGCGGGCTCGCTTGCCGGGGTCGACTTGGGGGCGACCATCCGTGTACACGGGGCGTCGCTGGGGGCCGACCCGGGCGATCGCGCGGTGGCCATCGTGCGCGCCACCGAGCCCATCGACACGCTCACGCCGCCCACGGGGATCTGGCAGGCGCTGTCGGACGTGCGGAGAGGCTTCGCAGAATCGGCGCAGCGCCTGCCGGGCCCCGGGGCCGGGCTGATTCCGGGGTTGGCGGTGGGCGATACCGCCGGGGTGGCCGCGAGGCTCGAGGATGCGATGACCGTTTCGTCGCTGACGCACCTCACAGCGGTGTCCGGCGCGAACTGCGCGATCGTCGTGGGGTTGGCCTTCGGCTGCGCGGCACTGTGCGGGGCACGTCGGGCCGTGCGCATCGCGGCGGGGCTCGGGGCGCTGGGGTTGTTCGTCCTGCTCGTCACCCCGGAGCCCAGCGTGGTGCGCGCCGCCGCGATGGCATCGATCGCGATGATCGCCGTGGGACTCGGACGTACGGGAGCCGGGATGGGGATGCTCAGCGCGGCAGTGACCCTCCTCCTGATGTTCGACCCGTGGCTCGCCGTGACGTGGGGCTTCGCCCTGTCGGTCACCGCCACCGCATCCCTGCTTCTCCTGGCCAGACCGCTCGCGGCGGGTCTGTCGCGTCATATACCGCGGCTGCTGGCCGCGGCGATCGCGGTTCCGCTCTCAGCTCAGCTGGCGTGCGCCCCGCTCCTGATCCTCCTCGACCCGCACGTTCCCGTGCTCGGGGTCGTGGCCAACCTGCTCGCGGGGCCGGCTGCCCCACTCGCCACCGTGGCGGGTCTCTTCGCGTGCCTCGCGGCACCGATTCCCGTCTTGCAGGACGGCCTCGTGGCGGTCGCCTGGCTTCCGGCATCCTGGATCGCCGGCGTCGCGGAGACGATCGCCGCCCTCCCCGCTCAGCGCATTCCGTGGATCGAGGGTCCTCTCGGCGTCGGCACGCTCGCGCTCCTGTCTGCAGCGATTTTCGCGGTGATCGTCACCCCGCCCGCGCGCATGCGCCAGTGGGGTGCCGTGCGCGGGATCAGCTGGGCGGTGTTGGCCCTGGCGAGCGGGCTCGCCGCGGGACAGGCAGCCCTGGTCAGCGTCGCAGCGCCGTGGACGGTGCCCGTCGGATGGCAGATCGCCCTGTGCGAGGTGGGGCAGGGGGATGCCGTGCTCCTCCGCTCGGGGGAGGCGGTGGCGCTCGTTGACACCGGGCCGGACCCGACGCCGCTTCGCGCATGCCTCGATCGGTTCGCCATCGAGAAGGTCGAGCTCCTCGTGCTGACCCACTTCGACGCCGACCATGTCGGAGGGGTGGAGGCGCTGGCCGGCCGGGTCGGGACGGTCTGGCACGGTCCGCCTGATGCCGACGGCGAACGGGTTCTCGCGACGCTCGAGGCGGGCGGGGCCGCGCGGCGTGAGGTCGCCGCGGGCGACTCCGGCCGGCTCGGGCCATCGGCCGTTCGCGTGTTCTGGCCGGCGCGGTCGGTGCGGGAGCCGGGCAACGACGCCAGCGTCGCGATCGGTGTGACGGGAGGAGGCGTCCCCTCCACTCTCCTGCTCGGAGACCTCGGGGAAGAGGCTCAGACGCGTCTACGCGCCGCCTCGGAGCTGGGTGACTACGACATCGTGAAGGTCGCGCACCATGGCAGTGCGGATCAGGACGCCGAGCTCTACGACGAGGCAGGCGCCGAGCTCGCTCTCATCCCCGTCGGCCCGGACAACGACTATGGCCACCCGCGCGAGACGCTTCTGAATCTTCTCCGCGCCGACGGCACGCGCATCGCCCGATCGGACACCGACGGAGCGGTCGCCGTGTGGCGGGAGGGAGAGGCGCTGCGACTGTGGCGTGAGCGCAGAGTCCCCGCCGATCGTTAGGCTGAATGCATGGCTTCGACACCACGCCGCAGCGCCCCCGCCAAGGCGCGCTCCGCGATCCCCCAGGTGTCGTGGCGGAACCCGCAGCCGGCTCCGATCGTGCTCGTCTCGGGGCCGGAAGAAGTGTGCGCAGAACGGGCGATCGGGGGCATTCGCGAGTTCCTGAAGGCCGAAGACCCCAGCCTGGAAGTCAGCGACGTGCGCGCCGATGACTATGTCGCCGGGACGCTCCTGGGGGTGACGTCTCCCTCGCTGTTCGGTGAACCACGCCTGGTGCGCGTGTCGGGCGTGGAACGGTGCTCGGACGTCTTCCTCGCTGAGGCGGTCTCTTACCTCTCGCAAGTCCAGGAGGGTGCCACTGTCGTGCTGCGGCACACCGGCGCGAGCGTGCGCGGGAAGAAGCTGCTCGATGCCATCCGAGCGGGGCAGGGGAGCGGCATCGAGATCGCCTGCCCGGCGATCAAGCGCGACTCCGACCGATACGACTTCGCTGCGGGCGAGTTCTCCGCGGCGCGCAAACGCATCGCGCCCACGGCGCTCCGGGCGCTCGTCTCGGCGTTCGCGGACGACCTCACCGAGCTCGGGTCCGCGTGCCAGCAGTTGATCTCCGACGTTCCCGGCGACATCGACGACCGGATCGTCGAGCGCTACTACGGCGGACGGGTGGAAACATCGGCCTTCACCGTCGCCGACATGGCGATCGCCGGACGTTACGGAGACGCGCTTCTCGCGCTACGGCACGCTCTGGCCTCCGGCGCCGACCCTGTGCCGCTCGTGGCCGCGGTGGCCCTCAAGCTCCGGACGATGGCGCGAGTCGCCGGGAGCCGGGAGCCTTCGGGGGCCCTGGCTGCGCGGCTGGGCATGAAGGACTGGCAGGTCGATCGCGCGCGCCGCGACCTGGTCGGGTGGTCACAGGTCACCCTCGGCATGGCCATCCATGCCACCGCGCGGGCCGACGCCGAGGTCAAGGGCGCGTCACGGGACCCGATCTTCGCCCTGGAGCGCATGATCACCGTCATCGCGACCCGCGCACCGTTCGCCGCCTGACGCGACGCAGGTACGCCGAAGGCCCGCTCCGCGAACGGAGCGGGCCTTCGAAACGGGTCTTAGAGAGCCGCGACCTGCTTGGCGATGGCCGACTTGCGGTTCGCTGCCTGGTTCTCGTGAATGACGCCCTTGCTCACGGCCTTGTCGAGCTTCTTGGTCGCCGTGATGAGCGCCTTCTCCGCGGCGGCCTTGTCGCCGGCGGCGATGGCCTCGCGGGTGCGACGCACCTCGGTCTTCAGCTGGCTCTTGACGGCCTTGTTGCGCGCACGCGCCTTTTCGTTGGTCTTGTTGCGCTTGATCTGCGACTTGATATTCGCCACGGTCGACGTCTTTCGTTCGGAGTTGTCTGGTCAATGCCGCATGACAGTAGAGGGGTGCCACGCAGCGGTCGTGAGGGGTGGGACCCACACGCAAGCCAATCACCGAGTCTATCAGTTGTGCTCGATGGTCGTGATCGCCAGGTTCAGTACCGCGTTGAAGACCTCGGGACGCATGGCGGAGACGAGGTGAGTGGTGCGCGGAACGATGACCATTTCTGCGTCCGGGGCGAGTTTGCGGAAGAGTCGCTCGTTCAATCGCAGCTGATCGTACTGGCCGTTGACGAACCACAGCGGAACGTGGATCCGCTGCAGCGCCGTGAGCAGGTCCAGCACGGAAAGGCTCGCCATGGCGGTGTCTTGCGCATCGAAGGCGTAACCGCCGGCGCCGAAGTCATCACGGGTCTCGGCGGGGAGGGTCTTCTCCAGCATGTACTGCGTGATACGCAGCCCCCGCCCGGGAAGCGCGTCGAACCCCCGTGCCAGTGCGCGGTAGGTGGCCAGGCCCAAGCCGCGGGGGATGGCGGTGCAGGACGCGGCGATGAAGCCGTGAAGAGGCGGCGGATCCGTCGCACCGGCGTACTCGATGCACAGCAGCCCGCCCATGGAATGTCCCACCAGGAGCACGGGGCCGCGTTCGGCGGCGGCGCGCACGGCGGTGTCGATCGTCTCGAGTGCGCCGTCGAGGGTGAAGGTTTCGGCCATCCTCGTGCCGTGGCCCGGCAAGTCCACCGCCGTCACGGGCGTGCCACGGCCTTCGAGGTACGCGACCTGGGCGCGCCACATGGTCGCCGACGTGCGGATGCCGTGGACGAGCACGACCTGGACCGTCATGCACCCACGATACGACGCGGCCCCGGCCTCTCCGCACGGGAGACCGGGGCCGCCTTGCACGCGTCAGCGCGACGCGGCGGTCCGGCGCCGGAGGACGAACGCCAGGCCGCCGGCCACCAGCAGGAACCCGCCCGCCAGGGCGACACCCCACGGCAGTTCCGCACCGGTGACCGCGAGGGCGCCGGATCGGAGGACGGTGACGCCGACCTGGATGGGGTCGAGTCCGGCTGCCGTGATGACCAGGCGGTGGGCGCCGAGGTCGAAGTCGACGGGGAACGCGATCGAGAACGAGGTGACGCCGGAGGCGTCGGCCGCGGGGATGCCGGTGACGATGATCGGGTCGCTGAACAGGGTCGCGGCGATCTGCTGCCCGGGGTCGAGGTCGCTGACGGTGACCCGCAGCACGCCGCCCTGTTCGACGCGACCGCCGTTGCTGAGCGTGACGTCGGCCCACTCGCCACCCGTCTGCTGACCGGCCGCGGGCGGGGTGACACCGGGGTCGACCGGCGTCGGCGGCGTCCCCGGGTTCTGACCCGGGTTGCCGACGAGGGACAGGATCGCGCGACCGAGCGGCGCGGGGTCGACCACGTCGAACTCTTCGAAGTACGCCAGCGTCGCGTCGAGGTCGACCTGACCGGTGTCGGTGCGGTCGGTGCCTTCGGCGAACGTGGCGAATCCGTCGCCGCCGTTGGCGAGGAACGAGTTCGTCACGACGGTGAACGTGTCCGTCGGAGCGATCGCCTCACCCTGATAGCTCATCGAGACCACCCGCCCGCTCCGCGGTGCGGCCTGCCCGGGCGGCGGTGCATCCTCGACGTACTCGTAGCTGAACCCGTCCGAGACCCCCAGGTGCAGCTTGGGTCGGTCGCCGGTCGCCTTCCACTGCTGCTGCAGGATCTCCTGGATCTGCGCGCCGGTGAGGGTGACCGTCACCAGGGTGTTGGCGAAGGGTTGTACCAGGGCCGCTTCCTTGTAGGTGACGATGCCGTCCTCGCCGCGGAGCAGGTCCGCTCGCAGTCCGCCCGGGTTCATCAACGCGATCTGGGCCGGGGTGCCCGCGAACTGCGGGTTGTCACTGGTGGCCCACAGGTACACGTCGGCGACCCAGTTCCCCATCGACGACTCCACCCCGCGGTCATCACCGGGCTTGGCACCGCCGCGGAGGATGTCGCCACTGATCTCCCCGACCGGTACGGCACCGCGCACGTCGGCTTCGGCGACGTACGCGTCAACGGTCGCCTGGATGTCGGCGTCGGCGGGGTACGCGCCCTTCAAGGGGAAGGTGCTTCCATCGATGGAGACCAGTTCGTCGCGGACCCGGTCGTAGGCGATGTCGAGCTTGCCCATCGCCTTGCCGTACTCCGCCGCTTGAATCACGGGGCGGGTCTGACCCGCAGCCCCATCGACGGGTACGTCGCACGCGTAGGTCTGGTGCGTGTGCGCCGACACGATCGCGTCGATCTCCGCCGACGCGCCGGTCGCCAGCGCCCCGAACCCGGCCTGATCGGCGGCGAGGGCCGCGCAGTCGCCGGAGGTCGCGGCGCCGGAGTGGGTCAGCAGCACGATGACGTCCACATCATCCCGCGCTGCCAGTTCGGCGGCGACCCGGTTGGCCGCTTCCACCTGGTCGCCGAACTCGATCGTCGCGACCCCGGCGGGGTCGACCATCGTGGCCGTGTCCGGTGTCACCGTCCCGATGAAGGCGACCCCCACACCGTCCTGCTCCTTGATCACGTACTCCGGAAGCACCGGATCGGCGGTGCCCTTCGCGTACACGTTCGCCCCGAGGCCGTACGCCTCACCAAGTGCACGCTGCTCGGCGGTCACATTCGCCGGGTCGGTGTTCCCCCCGAACCGCGGGATGACCCGGTTCACGAGGTCATCGAGCCCCCGGTCGAACTCGTGATTACCCACCGCGCTCACGTCCAGCCCCGATGCCACCAGGGTGTCGATCGTGGGGTTGTCGTCCTGAATCAGCGACGTGAACGTCGATGCCCCGATGTTGTCACCGGCCGACACGAACAAGGTGTTCGGGTTCTCCGCCTCGTGCGCCTTCACGGCCCCGGCGATCACCGCAGCACCCGCTTCGTCACCGGACGGGTTCGCTTCCATTCGACCGTGGAAGTCGTTGATGGTCAGGATGTCTATCTCGACCGGTGCTTCCTCGGCGGTGAGGCCGACTTTGACGGGGTCGTGGTCCGATGAGCGGTGCGGGCCGGGCTCGTGGAAGAGGGCGCCGTGGTTGTTGTGGCGGCTGTACTCCAGAGCGACGGACTCGCCCGAGTTGATGTTCCAGATGTCGGCGCCGGTGGCGCGTGCGAGCGCCGCCTCGTTCAGCAGCACGTGGTCGAGTGAGCCCGACAGTCCCTGG
This sequence comes from Microbacterium sp. Z10_103, assembly GCF_058310455.1. NCBI lineage: Bacteria > Bacillati > Actinomycetota > Actinomycetes > Micrococcales > Microbacteriaceae > Microbacterium > Microbacterium sp. Z10_103. The sequence goes on along the minus strand of NZ_JBZEGK010000001.1, from coordinate 1,367,835 downwards.
AACGAGTAGCTCGACTCGCCCAGTTCGAAGGCAGCCTCCGCGTCCGCGTAACCCCCCGCGTAGAGCACCTGCAGCGGGTCCTCCTGGCCGTAGGAGTTGAAGTCCCCGGCAAGGATCACGGAGGCGGTATCACCCTGGATGTCGGTGACCCAGTCCCGCAGCGCGGTCGCCTGCGCCACTCGGGAAGCGTTCGATGCCCCCTGTCCATCACCGCTGTCCTCGTCGCCGGGGAGCGGTCCGGCCGATCCCTTGGACTTGAAGTGGTTCACGACGAACAGGAACGGGTCGCCTCCGGCGAGGGGCTCGAAGACCTGACCGATCGGCTCACGCGCGTTGCTGAACGCCTCGTCGCCGTCGCTCAGGGCGCCCAGGGCGCGGGACGGTCCGACGGGCTCGACGAGCGCCGGCTGGTAGATGATCGCGTTGGTGATGAGGTCCTGCTCCGTGACGGGCGGCAGCTCCTCCGAGGATCGGACGTAGTCCCACGTGCCTGCTCCGGCCGCGTCGTTCAGCGCGTCCACGAGCGATGCTGTGGCCTCGTCCGGCGTCTCACCGAGCGCCGCGGAGTTCTCGATCTCCATCAGCCCGACGACGGAGGCGTCGAGGGTCGTGATGGCCGAGACGATCTTGTCCTGCTGGCGCTCCAAGTCCGCCGCATCCCAAGCGCCCCGCTGCAGGCATCCCTCGTCCACGTTGTTGCCGTTGCCGGTGCGGTCTACGAATGGTTCGCACGACGGGTCACTGTCTCCGAGCGTCGTGAAGTAGTTCAAGACGTTGAAGGATGCGACGCTCACAGCGCCCCCCACGCCGGCGGGAGCCGCCGTACGGGGATTCGAGAATTCCACGCCGTCGTCGCCGCCCGAGCCGTCGCCGACCAGCGCGCGCGTGGGGTTGAGCTTCCAGGCGCCGTTGCGCCAGTCGACGATGACGGGTGCGGCGAAGCGCGCCGCACCGCCGACGACCACCGGCTCCGTCAGTGACACGTAGGGCGGGGTCAGCCCGCTGTTCGCGGCGCTCAGGAAGTTGGTCGACGCACCGTCGTCGAGGGTCACGGCACGCGCCGCGTTGTCAGCTGCGACCGCCGCCGCCTCGCCGCTGCCCGGGGTCGCGGCATCCGTCGGCTGGCGCAGCGGCTCGTCGCCAGCTGCGAGTCCGACTTCGCCGTACTGGTTGGTCGTGAAGGTGTTCGTGACGGTGAAGGCGCCCTGCGGCTGCACGAGCATCGACTCGAGTGCCTCACGCTGGCCGTCATCGGTGGGCCACCCCACGGTGGCGGGCACGGGCTCGGCCGCGTCGGCGATCACCTGCGCGTCGCTGGGCCCGACGGTCAGCTCCGTCAGGCCGTTGAACTCACCGACCACCCCGGTCACGCGGACGGTCTGCCCGAGGGCGACCTCCGAGACCGCCTGCGGCGCGAAAACGAACACCGCGGTGGACGCGGTGTGGGTGGCGAGATCCAGCGCGCCGCCCGTGCCGGGCGTCTGGATCACGTACCCGTTGAAACCGCCCGTGGGGTAGTGCGCCGTTACGACACCCTCGGTCGTCACGGTCTGACCGCCGAGCGGACTCGACGGTCCCGTGCCCTGGATGCCGGCGATCGTCACGACCGCCGGGTCCGTCGGCGTGGGCTCGGGCGCGGGTTCGGTGGGTGTGGGTTCCGGGGTCGGCCCGGGGGCGGGTTCGGCGGCCCCCTGCGAGTTCCGCGGGGTGGGAGTTCCCGCGGTGAAGTCCGCCCCGTTGACGGCGGTGTTGGTGTGCGCGGTATCCCGAGAGACGCTCGTCGTGTTCGTCGCCCCCGGCGCGGGGGTGCCGGCCGCGGGAGTGGCGTTCGATCCCCACGCGACGTAGTCGACGACGTTCGCCGCATCCGGGCCGCTGACCGCCGTGGTGTCGGACGCGAGGGCCACCTTGCCCGCGGTGCCCCCGAGCGCCAGCGAGCCGGTGGCGTCCGGGGTGGGCAGGGGAGTGGTTCCGCCGTCGCCCGCAGCGAGTTGAACGAGGAAGTGGCCGCGTGCGGGGATGGTGCCCGTCAGCGGGAGCTGCTGGGAGAATGCGCCGGTGGCGGAGGCGTACTGCAGCGTCCAGCCCGTCAGCGCCGCCGGTGCGTCGCTGACGTTGACCAGCTCGACGAAGTCGTGGGTCAGGGTGGCGCCGTTGTTGCCGCCACCGCCGTACACCTCGTTGATGACGACCGGGGTATCCGGGCTCACTGCGGCCGAGGCGGGGACGCCGAGACCGACCGCGCCGAGGGACAGCGCGCCGACGAGCGCGGCCGAGAGCAGGGAGCGGATCGTCCCCGTCCGGTGGGAGTCACGCAGAACCGGGACCGAGGGATGCGTCGTCACAGACTCTTCTCCGAGATTCTGAGCGCACGCGAGCATCGCGATGCGCCCGGGGTGGGCACCGTGGGGGGTCGGGGGGACCTGACTCCGATCATAGGGATGGCCGCGGACACCGGGTTTCCGGGGTGTGAACAGTCCGTTCCCGCCATCGAAATGATGCTCGTCGGCGGGTCGCCCGCGCCTGGGTTCGGAGATGGGGGGCGCCCCCTACGATGGCGGCATGCCGCACGTCTCCGCGCACATCGACGACATGCCGGGGTCGGGCGTGCGCCGGATTCTGGAGATCGCGCTGCGGCGCCCGGGGACGATCATCCTGTCCGTCGGCGAGCCCGGGGAGGCCGTCGCGGAGCGGATCCGCGCGGCAGGCGCGCAGGCGTGGACGGACGGTGCGACCCGCTACACGCCCAACGGCGGCATCCGGCCGCTCCGCGAGGCGATCGTCGCCAAGCTCGCACGCGAGAACGACCTCGACGTCGACCTCGAGCAGGTCTGGGTCACCGTGGGGGGAACGCAGGCGCTGCACCAGGCGATGACGCTCGCGCTCAGCGCCGGCGACGAGGTCCTCGTTCCCGACCCGGGCTACACCACCTTCACGATGAACGCTCATATGCTCCAGGCCCGCCCTGTGCCGTACCGACTCGAAGCCGTGCGCGGCTTCGCGCCCGACCCCGACGCCCTCGCGCAGCTGGTCACACCGCGCACCCGCGCGATCGTCATCAACTCGCCGTCGAACCCTCTCGGGGTCACCTACGCCCCCGACCTCATCGCCGAGCTCGTCGCGTTCGCCCGTCGGCACGATCTGTGGCTCATCAGCGACGAGGTGTACGAACGGTTCACGTGGGGTGCGCCCCACGCCAGCGCAGCCACGTTCGACACCGACGGGCGGGTGCTCACGGTGTTCTCGACCTCCAAGACCTACGCCATGACCGGTGCGCGAGTCGGATGGCTCGTCACCCCGCCGGGGATGACCGAGACGATGCTTCGCGTGCAGGAGGCGGCGATCAGTTGCGTCGACACCGCCGCGCAGTACGCCGCCCTCGAAGCTCTCACCGGACCTCAGGACGGCGTCATCGCGGCGGGAGCGCACTACGCCGCCAACCTTCGAGCCGCCACAGCGGTGCTCGACGACGGCGGATTCACCTATCTCGAGCCCAGCGGCGCCTTCTACCTCTGGATCGACATGTCGCACGCGACCGAGGGGAACGTGGCGGCATGGTGCGAGCGGTTCCTGGACGAGCGCGGTGTGGCAGTGGCCCCCGGCTCCGCGTTCGGGGCGTCCGGCGAGGGGTGGATCCGCGTGTGCGTGGCGAGCGATCGAGGGGCGCTCGTGGAGGGGATGCGGCGACTGCCCGCGCCGCACGCGCCGCGCCCGTAGAATCGACGGGACATGTCACCCCGTGCCCTACAGCCTCTCGCGCCGTCCGCGACCCCGCCCGAGCTGATCCGAAACTTCTGCATCATCGCCCACATCGACCACGGCAAGTCGACGCTGGCCGATCGGATGCTGGGGATCACCGGTGTCGTCGCCGACCGCGACATGCGTGCGCAGTACCTCGACCGCATGGACATCGAGCGCGAGCGTGGCATCACGATCAAGAGCCAGGCCGTCCGGATGCCGTGGGCCTCGGCATCCCAGACCTACGCGCTGAACATGATCGACACGCCCGGGCACGTGGACTTCACGTACGAGGTCAGCCGGTCTCTTGCCGCGTGCGAGGGTGCGGTCCTCCTCGTCGACGCCGCGCAGGGGATCGAGGCGCAGACCCTGGCGAACCTCTATCTCGCGCTCGAGAACGACCTGCACATCATCCCGGTGCTGAACAAGATCGACCTCCCCGCGGCTGACCCCGAGAAGTTCGCCGCCGAGCTCGCCGGACTGATCGGGGGGAGCCCCGACGACGTCCTGCGGGTGAGCGGCAAGACCGGCCAGGGCGTCGAAGAGCTCCTCGACCGGATCGTCCAAGAGATTCCGGCACCCCAGGGCAAGGCCGAAGGCCCCACCCGCGCCATGATCTTCGACTCCGTGTACGACGCGTACCGCGGCGTGGTGACGTATGTGCGCATGATCGACGGCAAGCTCGATCCGCGTGAGCGCATCCAGATGATGTCGTCCAAGGCCACCCACGAACTCCTCGAGATCGGGGTGTCCAGCCCCGAGCCCACGCCCACCCAGGGGCTGGGCGTGGGCGAGGTCGGCTACCTCATCACCGGGGTGAAGGACGTCCGCCAGTCGAAGGTGGGCGACACCATCACCACGCACCGCAAGCCCGCGACCGACGCCCTGCCGGGGTACACCGATCCCAAACCGATGGTGTTCTCGGGCATTTACCCGATCGACGGCAGCGACTACGCCGACCTGCGTGAGGCGCTCGACAAGCTCAAGCTCTCCGACGCATCCCTGCAGTACGAACCTGAGACGTCGGTGGCGCTGGGATTCGGGTTCCGGGCCGGTTTCCTCGGGCTGTTGCACCTGGAGATCATCACCGAGCGCCTCGCCCGCGAGTTCGGACTCGACCTCATCACCACTGCGCCGTCGGTGATCTACACCGTCACCACCGACACGGGGGAGACCATCACCGTCACCAACCCCAGCGAGTACCCGGACGGGCGGGTCGCTTCGGTCTCGGAGCCCATGGTCAAGGCGGCGATCCTGCTGCCGAAGGATTACGTCGGCACGGTGATGGAACTCTGCCAGTCCCGCCGGGGCACCCTCCTGGGCATGGACTACCTGAGCGAGGACCGCGTCGAGCTGCGGTACAACATGCCGCTCGGCGAGATCGTGTTCGACTTCTTCGACCAGCTCAAGAGCCGCACGCAGGGGTATGCGAGCCTCGACTACGAGCCCGCCGGCTCGCAGGAGGCCGACCTCGTGAAGGTCGACATCCTCCTCCAGGGCGAGAAGGTGGACGCCTTCAGCTCGATCGTGCACCGGGAGAAGGCCTACGCCTACGGCACACTGATGACCGAGCGCCTGCGCAAGCTCATCCCGCGCCAGCAGTTCGAGGTCCCGATCCAGGCGGCGATCGGCGCGCGCATCATCGCCCGTGAGAACATCCGCGCCATCCGCAAGGACGTGCTCGCCAAGTGCTACGGCGGTGACATCACCCGCAAGCGCAAGCTCCTCGAGAAGCAGAAAGAGGGCAAGAAGCGCATGAAGATGGTCGGCCGGGTCGAGGTGCCGCAGGAGGCGTTCATCGCCGCTCTCTCCGGCGACATCGACACCAAGAAGTAGCCCGCGCCCGGGCGCCGGCCCCGCGGGAGACCGCCCGAATCGGAGCATGTTCCACAGGGCTGGGGAGATCACGGGCGCCACACGGGAAACCCGAAGTACCCTGGATGCATGCGCCGTGGGACCTTTCGAGACGAGACGGTCGACTACGCCGCCGTGGGAGCGACCCAGGCACCCGACCTCATGCACTACCCGCCGGAGCGGTCCATTCCCGCGGAGGAGAGCTGGCGGATCGGCAGCGGCGAGGAGCGTTTCGCGGTGGCGAGTGAAGCGCTCCTGTCGTGGGCTGCGCAGCGCGAAGGGGGTCTCTCGCTCACCGACGTCCGCCCCGCACAGGGGCCGATGTATGCCGGCGTCGGCTACGACGCCGAGGGCAATCCGGTCGCCCCCAGCCGGCTCGAATCCGACCAGCGATTCGATGCGGACGGCACCCCGTTCGTGGCCCCCGGTACGACGGTGCGCCTACGCGGTCGCGTGCGCCGGATGCGCGTCGACGCCGAACTACGTGTGATCTCCGTCAGCGAAGAGCCGCGTCGCGTGGGCTTCATCCTCGGGACGGTCGGAGACTCCGTCGTCAGCGGCGAGGAGCTGTTCCTGCTCGAGTGGCGCGAGAACGACGAGGTGTGGTTCACCGTCCGGGCCTTCGACGCTCCGGCTGCGCTGCTCTACCGGCTCTACCCGCGGCTCATCCGCCACCGGCGTCGTGACCTGTTCCAGCGGTACCTGCGCGCGATCTCTCCGCTGTACGCGACGTCGCGCTGATGGGCGCTGCTCTTCCTCTCGGCGAGCCCGCACCGCTCGACGGAGCCCTCCCTGCTGACATCCATACCGATCCCGCGGCCGATTTCGGGGCGTACCTCCACGTGCCGTTCTGCCGAGTGCGGTGCGGGTACTGCGACTTCAACACCTACACCGCCTCCGAACTCCGCGGCGCCCGGCAGGACCAGTACGCCGACACTCTCCTCCGAGAGATCGACATGTCGGTCGGCGTCCTCGCGGGCACCGGAGAGGTGCGACCGGCATCCACGGTGTTCCTCGGTGGCGGAACACCGACCCTGCTTCCGCCGGGTGACCTCGCACGGATGCTGGACGGCGTCCGAGGCGCGTTCGGAGTCGTCCCCGGCGCGGAGGTGACCGTCGAGGCCAATCCGGACACCGTGACCGACGCCGTCGCCGTCGAACTGGCCGCCGCCGGCGTCACCCGGATGTCCATCGGCATGCAGTCCGCGCAACCTCACGTCCTGGCGGCTCTGGACCGCACGCACAATCCCGCGAACGTCCGGACCGCCGTCGCTGCCGCGCGACGGGCCGGCCTCGACGTGAGCCTCGATCTCATCTACGGCACCCCCGGTGAGTCGCTCGGAGACTGGCGCTCCTCCCTGGAGGAGGCCATCTCGCTCGAACCCGACCATCTTTCGGCCTACGCGCTGATCGTCGAGGACGGCACGAAGCTCGCGCGGCAGATCCGGCGCGGGGAGCTCGCCGAGCCCGACGACGACCTCGAGGCCGACATGTACGAACTGGCCGACGACCTGCTGGAGGCGGCGGGGCTCCACTGGTACGAGGTGTCGAACTGGGCACGCACCCCCGAGCAGCGCTCCCGGCACAACCTGGCGTACTGGCGCGGCACCGACTGGTGGGGCTACGGCCCTGGCGCGCACAGTCATGTCGGGGGAGTCCGATGGTGGAACGTCCGCCACCCGGCCGCGTACGCCGCCCGGCTCGCGCAGGGCCAGTCGCCCGCGGCCGGACGGGAGCGACCGGACGCCGACGCCCAGCGGCTCGAGGCGGTGCTGTTGCGCTCGCGCATCCGGGAGGGCATCCCCGTGGCCGAGCTCCTGGCCGAGGGACGCCACGCCGTGGCCGGGCTCGTGGCGGACGGTCTCGTGGAGGGCGGCGAAGCCGTGCGCGGGCGCGTGGTGCTCACTCGTCGTGGGCGCCTGCTGGCGGATGCTGTCGTGCACACGCTGACGCGGTGAGCTTCCGGCTGACGTCCACACTCATCCGCTAGAATTGGCACTCAGGGATGACGAGTGCCAACGTTCGTAGGGGAGGAGCGCTATGGTCACGGAACGCGGTCTCCAGGTGCTGCGAGCCATCGTGCAGGATTACGTCGATACGCGTGAGCCCGTCGGCAGCAAGGCCATCGTCGATCGCCACGCGTTCGGCGTCTCGGCCGCCACGATCCGCAACGACATGGCGCTGCTCGAAGACGAAGAGCTCATCACCGCCCCGCATACCTCCTCGGGACGCGTCCCCACCGACAAGGGATACCGCGTCTTCGTCGATCACCTCGCCGGCCTCCGCCCCCTCACGCCGGCCCAACGCTCCGCCATCGCGTCGTTTCTGGGCGATTCCGGCGACCTGGACGATCTGCTGGCGCGCACCGTCCGTGCCCTCACTCGTCTGACCGGGCAGGTCGCGATGGTGCAGTATCCGTCGTTCGCCGCCGCGAACGTCACCCACGTCGAGCTGGTGGGGCTCGGCGGCGGCCGGATGCTGGTGGTCGTCGTGACCGACACCGGCCGTGTCACGCAGCGGATCGCGCTCGCCCGCGAGGCACCCACCGACGCTGAGCTGGTCCAGCTGCGAGCCCGCATCGGGGCGCTGGTGGTCGGGCGCTCGGTGCGGGACGGCGCGGAGCGGCTCACGGCCCTCCTGAACGGCGCTGCGCCTGCCGGCGGCGGACTGGACGCGATCGCGCACCCCATCCTTCGCGTGCTCGCCGAGGAGCTCGAGGAATTCCGCCAGGACCGCCTGGTGATGGCCGGCACGGCGACCCTCGCGCGGCGGGAGTCGGACTTCCGCGGCAGCATCTACCCGCTCCTCGAAGCAATCGAGGAGCAGGTGACCCTGCTCCGTCTGATGAGCGAGATGGTCGCGGATGAACAGGGACTCTCGGCGAGTATCGGGCGCGAGAACGAACCGTTCGGCCTCCCCGAGGCCTCCGTGCTCATCAGCGACTACGACGCACCTGCCAGTGGTGCACGCGTGGGTCTGCTCGGTCCGACCCGAATGGACTACCCCTCCAATCTCGCGACGGTTCGCGCCGTCGCGCACTATCTGACCCGGATGCTCGAAGAGGACGAGAACAGCCGCTGAGGCGGGCATCCGGTTCCCGAACGATCCCGCGCTCTGCGGGCAGGAAGGCGACTGTGGCTGACCACTACGAGGTCCTCGGCGTCGCGCGCGACGCGTCCGTGGACGAGATCAAGCGTGCCTACCGGCGTTTGGCGCGCGAACTGCACCCCGACGTCAATCCCGGCGAGGATGCAGCGGAGAAGTTCAAGCTCGTCACGCATGCGTACGACGTTCTGAGCGACCCGGAACAGCGCCGCCGCTACGACATGGGCGGCGACTCGAACCCGTTCGGCGGGGGCGGTGCCGCCGGCTTCGGCGGCTTCAGCGACATCTTCGAGTCCTTCTTCGGAAGCACGGGCGGCGGCGGTCGCGGTGGGCGCCCGCGGTCGCGGCGTGAGCGCGGCCAGGATGCGCTCGTTCGGGTGACGCTGGAGCTCGGCGACGTCGTGTTCGGCGCGCATCGCGACCTCGAGGTCGACACGGCCGTGCTGTGCGAGACGTGTCAGGGTTCCTGCTGTCAGCCCGGCACGTCCGAGGTCACGTGCGATATCTGCCACGGCACCGGCAATGTTCAGCGGACGGTGCGGAGCCTCCTCGGCAACGTGGTCACCTCGCAGCCCTGCGCGACCTGCCAGGGATACGGCACGACCATCCCCTACCCCTGCGCCACGTGCCAGGGCCAGGGCCGGGTCCGCTCGCGTCGCACGGTGTCGGTCGATATTCCTGCGGGCGTCGAGACGGGGCTGCGGCTGCAGTTACCCGGGTCCGGCGAGGTCGGGCCCGCCGGCGGCCCGAACGGCGACCTTTATCTCGAGATCAACGTCGCCCCGCACGAGGTGTTCAGCCGGGAGGGCGACGATCTTCTGGCGACGCTGGAGGTGTCGATGCCCGACGCCATCCTCGGCACGGAGACCACCATCGGAGCTCTCGATGGCGAGGTCGAACTCGAGCTGCGCCCCGGCGTGCAATCCGGCGATGTCCTGACCATCAAGGGCCGCGGCGTCACCCCGTTGCGCGGCACTCAGCGCGGCGATCTGCGGGTCGGCGTGCACGTGGTCACCCCCACGCGGCTGGACGGCAAGGAGCGTGCGCTCATCGAGGAGTTCGCCCGGCGGGCGAAGCCGCCCGAGCCGCGGCTGGCGGAGTTCCACCAGGGGCTGTTCGCGAAGCTGCGCGACCGCTTCCGAAACGCCTGAGCCGTGGCGCTGCACTTCCTCACCGAGGAGGCGACCGACGCGCAGCCGGGCGGCGACATGGTCCTCACCGGCGCGGAGGCGCACCATGCGGCGAACGTGCGGCGCCTCCGGTCCGGGGAGGGCGTGACCGTGGGGAACGGACGCGGGGTGTGGCTCGACGGCGCCGCGACCTCCGTGTCGGCGCGGGAGGTCGTCGTCCGGGTCTCGGCCCGAACCGAGGTGCCGGCGCCGGCCCCGCGACTGATCCTCGTGCAAGCCCTCGCAAAGGGCGACCGCGACGAGCTCGCCGTGCAAGCGGCCACCGAGCTGGGCGTGGACCGGATCATTCCCTGGCAAGCGGAGCGCAGCGTGTCGCGGTGGGATGGCAAAGTCGAAAAGGCCCTCGGCCGCTGGCGCACGATCGTCCGAGAGGCCGCCAAGCAGGCGCACCGCGCGTGGCTGCCGGACGTGACCGAGCCGGTCGACACGACCGCACTCTCGGCGCTGTCACCGGGAGTGCGGATGCTGATCCTCGAACCGTCCGCGTCCTTGCCGCTGTCCGGGCTCGACCTCGGCGCCGACGCGCGCGACATCGCCCTGGTCGTCGGGCCCGAGGGCGGTGTGTCGCCGGGCGAGATCGCTGCGCTCACCGCGGCCGGAGCGGAGCCCGTGCGCCTCGGCGCGACAGTACTCCGCACCTCGACTGCAGGCGCCGCAGCTCTCTCGGTGGCGAACGTGGCCCTCGGCCGCTGGTGACCCGCCCCGCCTGGGGTGGGCGGCCCGTCGATAGACTGGACGTATGAGCGAACCGTCGATCTTCACGCGCATCCTCGAGGGCGAAGTCCCCGGCGAGATCATCGCCGAAACGGAAAACGCGTTCGCCATCAGGGACGTCGCGCCGAAGGCGCCCGTGCATCTGCTGGTGATCCCGAAGACGAGCGCCTACCGCAACGTCGTCGAGCTGGCCGCCGGGGATCCGGGACTCCTGGCGGAGCTTGTCGGGCTCGCCAGTAGCGTCGCGGCTGAACAGGCCGGCGGCGACTTCCGTCTCGTCTTCAACACCGGCCCCAGCGCCGGTCAGACCGTCTTCCATGTCCACGCCCACGTCCTCGCGGGTGACCTTGATGAAAAGAGCCTCGGTGGCTGATGATTCCGGCATTTCCGTCGATCGCGTCTACGCGGACGGCGTGGCGATGGTGCAGCTTCTCGGTCCGCAGGACCGCCTGCTGCGGGTCGTGGAGAAGGAACATCCGGATGTGGACGTGCTCGTCCGTGGAAACGAGATCACTCTGACGGGTCCGGCCGAGGCCGTCGCCCGTGCGCGGGAGTTGGTGGACGAGCTGCTGTCGATGACGCGGGCCGGTCACGGACTGGATCCCGCCGATGTGTCGAGCTCCAGTCGCATCCTGCGCAACGCCGCCGACGCCGGCGGGGGGCTGCGACCGTCCGAAGTGCTGGGGGAGGCGATCCTGTCCTCCCGCGGGAAGGTGATCCGGCCGAAGACTCTGGGGCAGAAGGCGTACGTCGACGCCATCGAAGAGAGCACGATCGTGTTCGGCATCGGTCCCGCCGGGACGGGTAAGACCTACCTCGCCATGGCCAAGGCCGTCCAGGCTCTGCAGCGCAAAGAGGTCAGCCGCATCATCCTGACGCGCCCGGCCGTCGAGGCCGGGGAGCGGCTCGGGTTCCTCCCCGGCACGCTCACCGACAAGATCGACCCCTATCTTCGGCCGCTGTACGACGCGCTGAACGAGATGATGGACCCCGAGATCGTGCCGAAGCTCATGGCGACGGGCACGATCGAAGTGGCTCCCCTCGCCTACATGCGCGGTCGCACGCTCAACGACTCTTTCGTCGTCCTCGACGAGGCACAGAACACCACGCCCGAGCAGATGAAGATGTTCCTCACCCGTCTCGGATTCGGCACCCGCATGGTTGTCACCGGCGACATCACACAGGTCGACCTACCGCAGGGCAGTTCCGGCCTCCGCCTGGTCACCCGCATCCTCTCCAACGTCGACGACATCAACTTCTCCTACCTCACGAGCGAAGATGTCGTCCGCCACACGTTGGTGGGCCGCATCGTCGACGCGTACAGCGAGTACGACGAGAAGCGGCTGGTATCCAAGCGGGAGCGCGACGAAGCGACCGAATTCGCCAGCCGGGCCGACCGGCGGTCTGGGCGCGCCCCCGGACCACGCGACCACCTGCCCCGACGAGGACGCTCATGACGATCGAGATCAACAACGAGTCCGGCATGGACGTCGATGAGAAGGTCCTCCTCCGGCTGATGGAGTACAACCTCGCCGAGCTGTACGTCAGCCCGGATGCCGACGTCGCGATCGTTCTCGTCGATGAAGGGGCGATGGAAGCCCTGCACGTGCAGTGGATGGACGAGCCCGGCCCCACCGATGTGCTGAGCTTCCCCATGGACGAGCTCCGCCCCGGCACGGAAGACGTTCCCACTCCCGCCGGGCTCCTCGGTGACATCGTGCTGTGTCCGCAGGTCGCCGAGACTCAGGCGGTGGCGGCGAAGCACTCCACACAGGACGAGCTCGTCCTCCTCACCACCCACGGGCTGCTCCACCTTCTCGGGTTCGACCATGCCGAGCCGGAGGAGGAGCGGGAGATGTTCGGCTTGCAGAAGGACCTCATCGTCGGCTTCCAGTCGGCCGAGCGCCGCCGTCGCACATGACCGAAGTACTCCTCCTCTTCGCTGCCCTCGTGCTGGTGGCGTTCAGCGGCCTCATGGTCGCTCTCGAGGCCGCGCTGGGCGTGACGTCCCGCGCGGATCTCGCGGATCTCGGCTCCGAGGGCCGCAATGGCGCGTCGCTCCGCCGGATCGCGGCCGACCCCGACGCCCACGCCAACGCGGTCGCCTTCATCCGCGTTCTGGGGGAGACCACCGCGGCCGTGCTGGTCACCGTGGCGTTCGTGCGCTTGTTCGGGAACATCGGGTGGGCGGCACTGGTCGCCGCGGTGATCATGACGGGAATCTCGTTCGTGGTCGTCGGAGCCAGCCCGCGATCCGTGGGCCGCCAGCATGCGCGCGGGCTCCTGCAGGCGACGGCGCCCGTGGTCCGCGCCGTGCGCATCCTTCTCGGACCGCTCGCCTACGGGCTGGTGGCACTCGGCAGCCGCGTCACCCCCGGGGTGGCACCGGGATCGTCGTTCGCGTCCGAGGAGCAGCTGCTCAGCATCATCGACGAGGCGGCGGAGAACGAACTGATCGAGCAGGATGACCGCCAGCTCATCCACTCGGTGTTCGACTTCACCGACCGCTACGTCCGTGAAGTCATGGTTCCCCGCACCGACATGGTCTCCGTCGATGCCGGAGCCACCACCCGCCAGGCGCTCACCCTCTTCCTGGAGAAGGGGATCTCCCGCATCCCGCTGATCGACGACGAGGCGGACGACGTCGTGGGGATGCTGTATCTCAAGGATCTCGTGCAGTTCGGCTTCCGCGACGAGGACGGATGGCGTGATGCCCCGATCCGCCGCATCGCCCGTCCTGCCGTCTTCGTCCCGGAGTCGATGCGTGCCGAGACGCTCCTGCAGCAGATGCGACGCGACGCGGTGCACGTCTGTCTCGTCATCGACGAATACGGGGGAGTGTCGGGCCTCGTGACGTTGGAAGATCTCATCGAAGAGCTCGTGGGTGACATCGCCGACGAATACGACCCCCGTTCCTCGGAGATCAGCGAGCTGGAGCCCGGGCGCTTCCGCGTGAGCGCACGACTCGGTCTCGACGAGGTCGGCGATCTGTTCGGTCTCGAACTCGACGACGAAGAGGTGGACTCCATCGGCGGTCTGCTCGGCAAGGCGCTCGGCCGGATCCCGCAGCCCGGGGCCACCGCCGAGTACGCGGGGCTCTCGATGACCGGGGGAGCGTCGCGCGGCAGAGGGCGAGGCATCTCCACCGTCTTCGTCGAACGCGCTGAAGAATCGGAGGCCGCCGAGGAGGCGCCCCCGCGACTGCGCACGGGAGAGATCCGCGTGCCACGGAAGGGAGAGGGCGATGAGTGAACCTCGGTCCGGCTTCGTGACGTTCGTCGGTCGGCCCAACGTGGGCAAGTCGACGCTGACCAATGCGCTGGTGGGCGAGAAGGTGGCCATCACCAGCGAGAAGCCTCAGACGACCCGGCGCGCCATCCGCGGCATCCTGAACCGTCCCGAAGGTCAGCTGGTGATCGTGGACACCCCCGGCATCCATCGTCCCCGCACGCTCCTCGGGCAGCGCCTCAACGACCTCGTCGAGCAGGTGCTCGGCGACGTCGATGTGATCGCCTTCTGCGTGCCGGCCACGGAGAAGGTCGGCCCGGGAGACCGACGGATCGCCGAGTCACTCAGCAACTATCCGCGCGCCAGAAAGGTCGCGATCGTCACCAAGACCGACGCGGCCGGACGCGACCAGATCACCGAGCGCCTGCTGGAGGTGGACGCGCTGCGCGAGGACTGGCACGCGGTCATCCCGCTGTCCGCCCTCACCCACGATCAGCTCGACGTGCTCGCGGGCGAGCTGCTCGGCCTCATGCCGGAGGGTCCGCCGCTGTACGGGGAGGGTGTCGTCACCGACGAGTCCACCGAGGATCGCATCGCCGAGATCATCCGGGAAGCGGCGCTGGAGGGGGTCCGCGATGAGCTCCCGCACTCGATCGCGGTCACGATCGACGACATCTCGAAGCGGGAGACGGGTTCGATGACCGACATCTTCGCCAACGTCGTCGTCGAGCGCGACAGCCAGAAAGCCATCATCATCGGCCACAAGGGCTCGCGGCTGCGGGACGTCGGCGCGCGCGCACGCGCTCAAATCGAGCCTCTCGTGGGCAGGAAGGTCAATCTGCAGCTCCACGTTCGCGTCGCCAAGGAATGGCAGCGCGACCCCAAACAGCTCGGCCGCCTGGGTTTCTAGCCTCGAGCGCCGCCTGCCGTCGCGCAAATCGAGGGGATCCCGCGTATCGAGGAGCGGGGTGCCGCATCCGCGCCTCTTTCTCCAGGATGTCCTCGATTCCCGCACGGGCGCGGGATGCCACGTTCGACCGCGCGTACGGGCTGGTGTAGCCTGACATCGTGCTTTCCGGCGGTCGGCTCCTTCTTAGCTGCCGCGGCGAGGCCTCGTTCTAAGGGCCTTCCTCGTCGCGGAGTTTGTCGTCGGCCCGTATCCTCGACAAACCGGAAGCGAATCCCTCATGGAGAACACCCAGAAGCCGTCGGGCATGCCGACGCACAAATACCGTCCGTTCCACGAGCAGATCCGCGTCGACCTGCCCGATCGCACCTGGCCCGACGCCCGCATCACGACCGCACCGCGCTGGTGCGCTGTGGATCTGCGTGACGGCAACCAGGCCCTGATCGATCCGATGACACCTGAGCGCAAGCGCGTGATGTTCGAGCTGCTGGTCAGCCTCGGGTACAAGGAGATCGAGGTCGGTTTCCCCAGCGCGAGCCAGCTCGACTTCGACTTCGTCCGTCAGCTGATCGAGGATGACCTGATCCCGGATGACGTCACCATCCAGGTGCTGACGCAGGCGCGTGAGCACCTCATCGCACGCACCTACGAGTCCATCGCCGGCGCGAAGCGCGCCATCGTGCACCTGTACAACTCGACGAGCGTCCTGCAGCGCGAGGTCGTGTTCCGCACCGACAAGCAGGGCATCATCGACATCGCGCTCGAGGGCGCTCGGCTCTGCCGGCAGTACGAGAAGACCGTCCCGGAGGTGGAGGTCTTCTACGAGTACTCGCCGGAGAGCTACACCGGCACCGAGCTGGAGTTCGCCGCCGACATCTGCAACCAGGTGCTGGAGGTCTTCGAACCGACCCCCGAGCGCAAGGTGATCATCAACCTTCCCGCCACGGTCGAGATGGCCACCCCGAATATCTACGCCGATTCGATCGAGTGGATGTCGCGTCACCTGAACCACCGCGAGAACGTCATCCTGTCGCTGCATCCGCACAACGACCGGGGCACCGCGATCGCGGCCGCTGAGCTGGGATACATGGCCGGCGCCGACCGCATCGAGGGGTGCTTGTTCGGCAACGGAGAGCGCACGGGCAACGTCGACCTGGTCGCGCTGGGCGTGAACATGCTGACGCAGGGGATCGACCCGCAGATCGATTTCGGCGACATCGACCAGATCAAGCGCACCGTCGAGTACTGCAACCAGCTGCCCGTCCCCGAGCGGAGCCCCTGGGCCGGCGACCTCGTCTTCACCGCCTTCAGCGGATCGCACCAGGATGCGATCAAGAAGGGCTTCGAGGCGATGGAGGCACGGGCCAAGGCCGCGGGCGTCTCGGTCGACGAGATCGAATGGGCGGTGCCGTACCTGCCGGTCGACCCCAAGGATCTCGGCCGGTCGTACGAGGCCGTGATCCGCGTCAACTCCCAGTCGGGCAAGGGCGGCGTCGCATACCTGCTGAAGACGGATCACGCCCTCGACCTGCCGCGCCGCCTGCAGATCGAGTTCTCCGGGGTCATCCAGGCCAAGACAGACGCCGACGGCGGCGAGGTGACGAGCGCACAGATCTGGGATGTCTTCACCGACGAGTACCTGCCGGCCTCCGTCGCCGACAACCGGTGGGGCCGCTTCGAGCTCGTCGCGACCCGCACTTCGAGCGAGATGACCGGAGACGTGGAACTGGTCATCCGCCTGCGTGACGGCGAAGAGGTCGAGGATGCGACGGGGCACGGCAACGGGCCGATCGACGCGTTCCTCGACATCCTCTCGTCGCGGGGCTTCGACATCTCGCTCTACGACTACGTCGAGCACACGCTCAGCGCCGGTGGCGACGCGCAGGCGGCCGCCTACGTGGAGTTGCAGGTGGACGGTCAGCGCCTCTGGGGCGTCGGCATCGACGGCGACATCTCCACCGCGTCGCTGAAGGCCGTCGTCTCGGCCGTGAACCGCGCCATCCGCGCGCGGAGCGAATCGCCGTCACTCGCCACCGTCTGACCCCTCCGGGCCGCCCCGCGAAACAGGGGATTTCCGGCGAGAAACAGCGCGTCGCGTTGTTTCTCGCCGGAAATTTCGTTTCTCGCCGCGCGGGACAGGCGGGAGGCGCGGGAGGCGCGGGAGGCGCGGGCTAGTCGGAGGCGTCGCCGGGGCGGACGACGGGGATCGCGGAAGTCTCCACGGCCACCTTGCGGCGGTGCAGCATCCGCTGTTCCGGAAGAGAGACGTCGAAGATCACCGCGAGGATGCGGAGCACGGTGGTCACCACGATCCCCACGATCGCGGCGATCTCGAGCGGAGCGCCCAGCGTCGCGGCCGTAGCGAGAACGGCGCACCCCGCCCCCGCCGCGACGGCGTAAAGAGACCCGACGTGCATGATGGCCACCGGGAGCCCCATCAGCACATCGCGGAGAACGCCGCCACCCACCGCCGAGCACACGCCGACGAACACCGCGGGCACCGGAGGAAGGCCGATAGCCAGGGCCTTACTGGTGCCGAAGGCTCCGAACAGCCCGATGACGAGAGCATCCAGCGCCACGATGGCCTTGTTCAAGCGTTCGAAGATCCCCGCCAGGAGCATCCCGACGAGTGCGGCGCCGGCCGCGGTGAGCAGGTACCAGTTGCTCTGCAGGGTGGCGGGCACGACACCGAGCAGTAGGTCGCGGATGAGGCCGCCCCCCATCCCGATCATGACGCCGATGATCGCGACCCCGAGGAAGTCCAGCCGCGTCTGCCCGCGGAAGCCCGACGCGAACAGGGCGCCTTGGATACCGCCGAGCCCCACGGCGGTCAGGTCGGCCCACAACGGGATGATGAGCATCTGGGAGGTCACACGTCCATTCTCGCGGCGCGGGCAGAGGCCGGGAAGCGCCCCGCGGCGGATAATGGGGGAGTGCCCACCTACCGCGACGAGGTTGTGGTCCTGCGTACCCACAAGCTCGGGGAGGCGGACCGCATCGTGACGATGCTCGGGCGCAAGCACGGCAAGATCCGCGCGGTGGCCAAGGGCGTGCGCCGCACCTCCTCGCGGTTCGGGTCGCGGCTGGAGCCGTTCATGGTCGCCGATGTGCTGCTGTACCAGGGCCGCTCGCTCGACATCGTGCAGCAGGCCGAGTCCGTCGGCGCGTATGGCGCCGAGATCGCCGTGCATTACGACCGCTACACCTCTGCGAACGCGATGGTGGAGACGGCGGACCGGTTGAACGAAGCCGAGGCCACGCCGCAGCAGTACCTCCTGCTCGTCGGCGGCCTGCGGGCTCTGGCGCGCGGCGAGCATGCCTCACGCAGTGTGCTGGATTCGTACATGCTGCGTGCCATGGCGTTGTCCGGGTGGGCCCCCGGGCTGGAGGAGTGCGCGCGCTGCGGCGCTCCCGGCGAGCACGAATCGTTCGTCGCCCAGCTCGGCGGAATGGTGTGCACGAACTGCGCGCCGGTCGGGTCGGCGCGCGTCGCCGCCCCCACCGCGTCCCTCCTTCGCGCATTGCTGCGGGGCGACTGGACGCAGGTGGATGAGGCGGCGCCCGGTGCCATGTCCGCCGCATCCGGCCTGATCGCGGCCTACGCACAGTGGCATCTGGAGCGCGGCATCCGTTCGCTGGAGCACGTGGACACGGGGCGATGACCCCCAAGCCCTACACCCACCGGGATGCGGTGCCTTTTCGCCCTGTCGACTGGACCGGGGAGCGCCCGCCGGAGTTCCGCAAGGGCTCCGTGCCGGAGCATGTCGCGATCGTCATGGACGGCAACGGGCGGTGGGCCAACCGTCGCGGGCTTTCGCGGGTGGAGGGGCACCGCGCCGGCGAAGCGTCTCTGCTGGATGTCGTGGCCGGCGCGATTCAGGCGGGCGTGAAGCATCTGTCGGTGTACGCGTTCTCCACCGAGAACTGGACGCGCTCGCCCGACGAGGTGCGCTTCCTCATGGGGTTCAATCGCGAGGTACTCCATCGCCGCCGCGACCAGCTCAACGAGTGGGGCGTGCGTGTGCGGTGGGCCGGGCGCAAGCCCCGCCTGTGGGGGTCGGTGATCAAGGAGCTCCAGTTCGCCGAGCAGCTGACCGCGGGCAATGACGTGCTGACTCTCACGATGTGCGTCAACTACGGGGGGCGCATCGAGATCGTCGACGCGATGAGGCGCATGGGGGAAGACATCGCTGCCGGAAAGCTCAGGCCGTCCGCGATCACCGAGAAGCTCGTGCGGCGTCACCTCTACCAACCGGACATGCCCGACGTCGACCTGTTCGTCCGCTCGAGCGGCGAGCAGCGCAGTTCGAACTTCCTCCTGTGGGAGTCGGCCTACGCCGAGTTCGTTTTCCTCGACACTCTCTGGCCCGACTTCCGCCGCACGCACCTGTGGGAGGCGATCGGGCTCTACCTCGACCGCGACCGGCGTTTCGGCGGTGCCATCGACGCGCCGGGCGGGCTCTGACGGCACGCCTTCACCGAGAAACGAAATCCCGGACGAGACGCCCCGCGACGCGTCGTTTCCCATCCTGGATGTCGTTTCTCGGTGAGGGCGCCCGACGGGTATACGCCGCGCGGAATGCGAACGCATACTGTGCGGTTGCACCGCACGTGAGTGAAACCATCAAGATCGACGTGTGGAGCGACATCGCCTGCCCGTGGTGCTACATCGGCAAGCGCAACCTGGAGAAGGGGTTGGCCGAGGTCGCCGGCGATGACGACGCGCCCCAGGTCGAGGTGGTGTACCACTCCTTCGAACTGTCACCGGACACTCCGGTCGACTTCGAAGGCGGCGAGGCGGACTACCTGTCGCTCAACAAAGGCATCTCGCGCGAGCAGGCACAGCAGATGCTCGACCGCGTCACAGGGGTGGCCGCCGAAGCCGGGCTCCATTACCGCTTCGACCTCGTCCACCACACCAACACGGTGAAGGCGCACGAGCTGCTGCACTTCGCGAAGGCGCAGGGGCGTCAGCTGGAGCTCGCCGAGCGGCTCATGTCGGCGTACTTCATCGAGGGTCGTCACCTCGGGCGGGAGGAGGAGCTCGTCTCCCTGGCTGCCGAGGTCGGGCTGGATGCTGCGGAGGCGCGAGCCGCGCTGGAGTCGCACCGCCATCTTTCCGACGTGCGCAACGACCAGGAGCAAGCCGCCGCCTACGGGATCAACGGCGTGCCGTTCTTCGTCCTCGATGGGAAGTACGGCGTCAGCGGCGCCCAACCACCGGCGGCCTTCGCGCAGATCACCCGGCAGTTGTGGACCGAGCGGAACGCGGTCGTCGAGGAAGAGCCTGCAGGGGTCGCCGCCGACTGACCGGCACCCGGCCGGTCCACATCAGCGGGGGAGGGCGTCCTCGATGACCGACACGATCGCCGGGTCGTCGGGGGTGACCGTCGGCCGGAACCGGTGCACGTCGCCGTCGGGCGTCAGGATGAACTTCTCGAAGTTCCAGAGGATCGGTCCGCGCTTGCCCTCCTGATCCTTCGCGCTCTTGAGCGCCTTGTACAGCGGAGCGGCGTGCGATCCGTTGACCCGCACCTTCTCGAGAATCGGGAAGGTGACGCCCCACGTGGTGGAGCAGTACTCGAGGATGTCTTCCATCGAGCCCGGCTCCTGCCCCATGAACTGATTGCACGGGAAGCCCAGGACCGTGAGGCCCCGGTCGCCATAGGTGCGTTGGAGTTCTTCGAGCTTCTCGTACTGCGGCGCCAGCCCGCAGCGGGACGCGACGTTCACGATCAGAAGCACGTTGTCGCCATAGTCGCCCAACGTCGCGGTGCCGCCATCAGCGGTCGTGAAGGGAATGTCGCGCAGATCTGTGGACGTCGTCGTCATGTCCCCAGGTTAGGACTTCTCCGGGGCAGGGGGCCCCGTTCGTCTGGGAGAATATGAGAGTGACCACCGCCCTCGCCCCGACGCGCCCCCTGCGCATCGGCCCGCTGCAGCTCGATGCTCCCGTCGTGCTGGCTCCCATGGCCGGAATCACCAACACGGCGTTCCGCCGTCTGTGCCGTGAATACGGTGCGGGCCTCTACGTCAGCGAAATGATCACGACCCGGGCTCTCGTGGAGCGCAACGCGACGACGATGCGCCTCATCCGCCATCACGAGTCCGAGACGCCCCGGTCGATCCAGCTGTACGGCGTCGACCCGGCGACCGTGGAGGCCGCCGTGCGAATCCTCGTGGAGGAGGATCACGCCGATCACATCGACTTGAACTTCGGATGCCCCGTCCCCAAGGTCACCCGGAAGGGCGGAGGCGCGGCCCTGCCGTGGAAGACCGGCCTCTTCCGAGACATCGTCGCGCGGGCCGTGCGCGCCGGCGGCGACATCCCCGTGACGGTGAAGATGCGCAAGGGCATCGATGACGATCACCTGACGTTCCTGGAGGCCGGACGCATCGCGGAGGATGCGGGCGTGGCTGCGGTCGCCCTGCATGCACGGACGGCGGCGCAGTTCTACTCCGGCACCGCCGACTGGGCGGCGATCACAGCGCTCAAGGAGGCAGTGACCAGCATCCCGGTGCTCGGTAACGGCGATATCTGGTCGGCCGAGGATGCGGTGCGCATGATGAGCGAGACCGGATGCGACGGCGTGGTGGTCGGTCGCGGGTGCCTGGGCCGTCCGTGGCTGTTCGGCGATCTCGCCCGGGCGCTGGGATCGACCAGCGGGGGAGCGGCGGCCGCCCAGCCGGTCGATGCGACGCTCGGCTTCGTGGCGCAGGCGTTCCGTCGCCACGCCGAGCTGCTGGTCGAGTTCTTCGAGGACGAAGACCGGGGATGCCGCGACATCCGCAAGCACGTGGCCTGGTACCTCAAGGGCTACCCTGTCGGCGGCGAGCTGCGGGCACGCCTGGCCACCGTCTCCAGCCTTGCGGAGATGGACGAGCTGCTTGCGCAGCTCGAGCTGGACGCGCCCTACCCGGGTGCGGCCGCGGAGGGCCAGCGGGGACGGGCCGGCACCCCCAAGAGTCCTGCTTTGCCGGACGGATGGCTGCAGTCCCGTGACCTCGGCGACGCCGCATCCCGAGACCTTGCTGAGGCGGAGCTCGATTCCAGTGGCGGCTGACGTCGAACGCGGGAGCGGTGCCCCCCGCCCGACCGGCTACGACGACGCGGACGCCGCACGCTACTCGTTCGAGCACCACGGGTCCCAGCGTGACGACTTCGCCCGGGACCGCGCCCGTGTCCTGCACTCGGCAGCCCTCCGGCGCCTCGCCGCGAAGACGCAGGTGCTGAGCCCCGCCAGCCCTGCGGATTTCGCCCGGAACCGTCTCACTCACTCCCTCGAGGTGGCTCAGGTCGGCCGCGAACTGGCCACCGCCCTGCAGCTGTCGCCGGACGTCGTGGACACCGCATGCCTCAGCCATGATCTCGGTCATCCACCGTTCGGTCACAACGGCGAGCGCGCGCTGAACGAGTGGGCCGAGGACATCGGCGGGTTCGAGGGCAACGCGCAGACGCTGCGCATCCTCACCCGCCTCGAGCCGAAGGTCGTCGACCCGGGGGGCCGGAGCCACGGGCTGAACCTCACGCGGGCGAGCCTGGATGCGACGTGCAAGTACCCGTGGACGGCGGATCACCCGGTGCCCGATCCCGGCGGTCGACTGAAGTTCGGCGTGTACCCCGATGACGAAGACGTCTTTCACTGGATGCGCGCTGACGCGCCCGGCCGCGTGCGCTGCATCGAGGCCGAGGTGATGGATCTCTCCGACGACATCGCCTACTCGGTGCATGACTTCGAGGACGCCATCGTGAACCGCTACCTCGACCCCGCGCGCCTCGCCGACACCCGTGAGCACCACGCCCTCCTCACGGCCATCCAGACCTGGGTGGGGTACGACTTCGCCCGCGACGAACTCGCGCACGCGCTGTACCGGCTGATGCGCCTCCCGGAGTGGATCGGCGGATTCGACGGCACGCGTCCGGCGCTGGCCCGACTGAAGAATCTCACCAGCGACCTCATCGGACGCTTCGCCCGCGCGGCCACGACCGCCACTCGCGAGGCCTACCCCTACGAGACGCTGACCCGCTACCGTGCCCACGTGGTGGTTCCGCGCGTGATCGAGGCCGAGATGGCCGTCCTCAAGGGCATCATCGGCGCGACGGTGGTCTCGATCGAAGGCCGCCGGTCGCTCTACAAGGAGCAGCGCCGCGTTCTCAAGCGCCTTGCGACGGCCCTGTGGGACTCTCCGGAATCTCTCGATTCGCTGCATGCCGCCGACTTCGCCACGGCCGACAACGACGCCGACCGCCGGCGCGTGGTCGTCGACCAGGTCGCAAGCCTCACCGACCAGCTCGCGCTCGCGTGGCACAGCCGGCTGGTCGGCGAGGTGGATGCGGCATCCATCGGCATCTGGGCTCCCGGGTTCTCGCGCACGACGGAGGTCGGATCCTGATGGCCGGCCGCATCCGCCAGAGCGACATCGATGAGGTGAAGGCGCGCACGAACATCGCCGACGTCGTGGGCGAGCGGGTCGCCCTGAAAACGGCCGGCGTGGGCTCACTGAAGGGACTGTGCCCGTTCCACGACGAGCGCAGCCCGAGTTTTCACGTGCGCCCTCAGGTCGGGTACTACCACTGCTTCGGATGCGGCGAATCGGGAGACGTGTACTCGTTTCTCCGGGCGATGGACCACGTCTCGTTCAGTGAGGCCGTGGAACGCCTGGCCGGGCGGGTGGGCTACTCGTTGCACTACGAGGATGGCGGCGCAGCGCCGGAAACCAGCGGCAGGTCGCGGCTCTATGCCGCGAACGCCGCGGCGGCGGAGTTCTACCGCTCGCGTCTTGCCGACCCGGAGGCGGAGGCGGGACGAAGGTTCCTCGGCGAGCGGGGCTTCGACGCCGGAGCCGCCGCGCACTTCGGCGTGGGGTACGCGCCCCGGGGATGGTCCGCCCTCACCGATCACCTGCTCGCGCAGAAATTCACCCGCGAAGAGCTCACTCAGGCCGGTCTCGTCTCCCAGGGCCAGCGGGGCGTGTACGACCGTTTTCGGGGGCGGCTGGTCTGGCCGATCCGCGATGTCACAGGCCAGGTCATCGGATTCGGGGCGCGCAAGCTCTACGACGACGACAACGGCCCCAAGTACCTCAACACGCCCGAAACCCCCATCTACCGGAAAGCCCAGGTGCTGTACGGGCTCGATGTCGCCAAGCGGGAGATCTCGCGAGAGCACCGGGTCGTCGTGGTCGAGGGCTACACCGACGTCATGGCGTGTCACCTCGCCGGGGTGACCACCGCCGTGGCCACGTGCGGCACGGCATTCGGATCGGACCACATCACGGTTCTCCGGCGCGTCATGGGTGACGACACCGCCGCGGGAGAAGTGGTCTTCACCTTCGACCCGGATGCGGCAGGTCAGAAGGCGGCCCTGCGGGCGTTCGGTGACGAGAAGCGGTTCGCGGCGCAGACATATGTCGCCGTGGCGCCCGAGGGCCTGGACCCCTGCGACCTCCGACTGGAACGCGGCGACGGTGCCGTGCGCGGTCTGATGGACACCAAGGTCCCGATGTACGAATTCGTCATCGATTCGCGCCTGGCCGGTTTCGACCTCGCGACAGTGGAGGGACGCGCCGGGGCGCTCCGGGCCGCGGCCCCCATCGTCGCCGAGATCCGCGACCCATCACTGCGCCCGGGGTACACGCGCGTGCTCGCGCGCCGGCTCGGCCTGGACCTCCCCGAGGTGTCCGCCGCCGTGGAGCGCGCCGCGCGCGGAGCGGCACGCGCGAGTACCCTCGACCGGGTGACGCCCGAGCGCGGCGCGGATCCCGGCGACGCCCAGCCGGTGGAGGTGCGGATCTCGATCGCCTCGCTGCCGCGCGACCGCGACACAGCGCTGGAGCGGGACGCGCTGATGGCCTTTCTGCAATACGGGCACCGCGTCGATGCCGAGATGCTGGCCGGCGCCCTCTCGGTCCCCTTCCGCTCGCCCGCTCTCGAGGCGGTCCGCGCGGTCGTGGCCGGGGCGGCTGGGGCGTCGCGTCCCGGGTGGGCGGCCGACGTCGTCGGCGCCGTGCGGGAACCGTTCCGGTCCCTGGCCGCCGAGCTGCTCACCGCCGATTTTCCCGCCCGCGACGAAGCGCACGCGGTCGCATCCGCGAAGGATCTTGCGCGTCGATTGATCGTGCGCTCCCTCGAACGACAGAAGAGCGAACTTCTGGGCGCCATCCAGCGGGTGACCCCGGACTCCGAAGAGGGTCGGAGCCTCCGCATCCGGCTGCGTGACCTCGATCGCGACAGACAGCGGCTCTTGGAGCCGCAGTAGCGCGCGCAGGTCCGACACGGCAGGATGAGGGGATGCCCCGCCCGACCGAAGCGGACACCGCTGTGCGCGCCGACGACCTCTCCGTGGCACGCGGTGGCGTGCGCATCGTGGAAGGCGTCTCGATCACCCTCCCGCGGCGCGGCATCCTCGCTGTCATGGGACCCACCGGCGCCGGCAAGTCGACGCTCGCGACATTTCTCGCGGGGCGCACGGAGGACGGCGTGGTCGCCGTGGGGGGTTCGGCCCAGGTGGAAGGGATCGACGCCCGCCGGCCCGGCCGTGCGCGTCGACAGCTCACGTATGTGGTCGGCCACATGCCGCAGCGAGCCGGCGCCGACCTGCCGGCGCGGCTGACCGTCTCCGAGGTGATTTCCGAACCCATCACGAGCCGCGACCGCCGGGTGAACACGCGTGCCCTGGCGGTGCGCGTGGCGACACTGCTGGATGAGATGCAGTTGCCGCTCGGGGCGGCCGCGAAGTACCCATACGAGCTGTCCGCCGGAATGCGCCAGCGCGTGGCGTTGGCTCGAGCTCTCGTTCTCGACCCCCGGCTGCTGATCGCCGACGACCCCTACGCCAACCTCGACATCGAGGTGCGCGCAGCGGCACGTGACGCCATCCTCCGGCGCCGCGATGGGTACGGCATGTCGGCCATCGTCGTCACGAACGATCCCGAGGCGACACGGGAGCTGGCGGCAGATGTTCTCGTGCTCCGTGGCGGGCATCCCGTCGCCTATGGACACGGGGCCGACGCCCTCCTGTGGACGCCTGACGGTGTGGACGCGACGCGCGCGGTGGCACGCTGAGTTCGAAGCACGTCGGATGCTTTGCTAGGATGGTGGGGTTGCGCGCATGGCGCGGGACGTATTCCTCGGTAGCTCAATTGGCAGAGCAATCGGCTGTTAACCGATAGGTTCTTGGTTCGAGTCCAAGCCGGGGAGCGAGAGTACCGCGTCATCTAACGCGGCTCTCACTTAAGGCCCGGGCTTCCACCCCGGGCCTTTCCTTTTGTGGCGAGCGTGCGCGCGTACATGAGCGCGTGTCCGCCGGGCAGGCGCCACTGTCGCCGGGTACATTCGACTCAGCGGAAGGAGCGTCGCGCATGGGGGAACGCAAGGTGCGAACGAAGGGCACCCGGGTGCCTCGGCACGGTCACGCGTTCGTGACCGTCACCGCGCGTGACGCGAACGGGTTCGTGCACCACTTCGACGAGATCGAGGCGCCTCTCGGCTCACTGCACGAGGCCGTCGCCATTCTTCAACTGAAGTCGACCGCCATGGAGGCGGCGCACCGCGACGCACACACCGCCTGACGCCTCCCGACGTCTCGGCGGGTGCGCTGCGTCATGCTGCGCGCGCGAACGCCACGACCTCGTCGGGTTGCTGCTGGTGCTGGTCCGCGGGGTGCTCCACCAGAGCGATCACTCGGTTCGCCATGAACCTTGCTGAACGCACCGGCCTGCCACTTCGGGTCACTTCTGCGACCTCGATCAATCCGCGTCCGTGCGTCACGTCCAGTCGACGACCGGCGCGGCTCGCCTCGATCTCATACGTGCGCGCGATCCCGGCCCCGGCATCCACCACAATTTCTACTCGATCACCCTTCATTTCTTTCCTCCCGGGCGTAGAACACTCCCGGTCAGGGGGCTATTCCCCGGCCCCACCCAGGATGCTGTCATCGAGCTCGCTCCGGAGCTGGGCGACGTCGTCGTAGACGGCGACCGCGCCGGCGGCGATCAACTCGGCACGGCCGGTACCGCCGCTGAGCACGCCGATGCATCGGACGCCCGCGCGCGCCGCCGCCTCGACATCCCAGACCGCGTCGCCGATCATCACGGCGCTCTCGGCCGGTACTTCGGCTCGCTTCAGCGCCACTTGCAGGATGTCGGGCGCCGGCTTGGCTGTCTCCGCATCCTCCGCGGAGGTGACGACGTCGAGGGTGTCAGCGAGGTCGAGCACCGGGAGCAGGGCATCCAACTCCTCCTGGGGTGCGGAGGTGGCCAGCACGACCGTGTGACCGCGCTGGGAAAGCTCCATCAGCAACTCGCGCGCGCCCTCGAAGGGGCGGAGGCGGTCCGCCATGCCGGCGTAGATGCGGCCGTGCGCTTCCTTCGCCGGCGGGCCGACGGTCTCGGCCTGATCTCCGAGCAGGGTCTCCAGCAGCAGCGCGGAATCCATGCCGATGCCGCGGTGGATCCGCCACGTGTCGACGGGATGTCCCGCCTCCGAGAACGCGCGCGCCCACGCTTCCACGTGCAGGTAATTGGAATCGACCAAGGTTCCGTCGATGTCGAACAGGACGGTCAGGGGCGTCGAGGTGTCGGGCATGAGTCCACCCAATCCGATGCGGACCTCCGGATGAATGGGGTGGCGCCGCACCACGGGATGGGTCTAAGGGACAATCACGCGTCGATGTCGTCCACGCCGGGCAGCCAGCTCTGGCCAGGTTGACCCCATCCCCGCTTGCGGGCGATCTTCTGCGTGGTCTTCCAGTCGCTGTCCTCGAGCCGGTCGATGTACAGGATGCCGTCGAGGTGGTCGAACTCGTGCTGCATGATGCGAGCGCGCCATCCGGAGACCTGGAGGCGTACCGGGTGACCGTCCAGGTCGGTGCCGGTCACCAGAACCTCCTCCGAACGGCGGAGGGGGTACCGTTCGCCCGGGAACGAGAGGCATCCCTCGGACTCCTCGACCGGGTCGGGGGATCCGGGCTCCAGCGGGCGCATCCACAGCTCCGGATTGACGATGACGCCGCGCCACGGCGCACCCTCATCGTCTGAATAGTTATAGACGTACAGGCGCAGAGGCACGCCGACCTGGGGGGCAGCGAGACCGACCCCGGGCGCGGTGTCCATCGTCTCGAACATGTCGGCGACGAGTTGACGGACCTCGTCCGTGATGACCTCGACCGGGGAGGCGGGAGAGTGCAGGACGGGGTCGCCCATGATGCGAATCGGGAGAACAGCCACGCCTTGAGCCTACCGACGGCTTCGGACGGTTAGTGTCGAGGGGTGATTGGCGTGGACGCATCGCTGGGCGATGTCACCGACGAGCTCGTCGGGATCTTCCGCGACCCTCGGATCCTCCTCGGAATCCCTCTGGCACTGCTGGGCGCGGTGTTCATGTCGTTCGGTGCGCAGTACCAGTCCCGCGGGGTCGCGAAGGTCGAGCGACTGTCGGGCAAGGCCGGCACCTCGGGCCTGAATGGCGGGCAGCTGGTGGCCCTGTTCCGGCGGCCGTCGTGGGTCGTAGGAACGGTCATGCTGGCGTTCGCGATCGTCTCCCAGCTCGGAGCGCTCTCGGTCGCGCCGCTGATCCTCGTTCAGCCGCTGGGCGCCGTCGCCCTCGTCGTGACGACTCTCCTGAACGCACGACTGTCCGGTCACAAGCCCACACGACAGTCCCTCATCGCGATCGCGGCGTGCATCGGCGGCATCCTCATCTTCGTGGTGATCGCCGCGTTCTTCGCCACCGAGCACGCGGTGACACCCCGTGAGCTGTGGATCATCCTTGCCGTGCTCGCGGTCGTCATCGTGATCTTCGCCGTGCTGTGGGGATGGCTGCGCAAGCGCATGCGCGCCCTGTTCTACATCACCGCAGCCGGCGTCATCTACGGTTTCGTCGCGACCCTCGCGAAGGTCGTGATCAGCCGCATCCAGAGCGGTGACTTCGAGTGGCTGACACTCCTGTGCGTCGTGGCTCTGCTGGCGGCCGTCGCCGTGGGTGCGTACTTCGTGCAGACGGCATACTCCGTCGGCCCTCCCGATCTCGTCATCGCCGGACTCACGGTGATCGACCCCTTGGTTGCCGTCCTCATCGGCCTGCTCGTCCTCGGAGAGGCCTCAACCGCGCCTCTCTGGGCGTTGGCCGGGTTCGCCGTGGCCGGCGCCGTGGCGGTGTGGGGGGTCATCCAGCTCACTCGGTTCCATCCGCAGGTGGTCAGCGCCTCGCACGAATCGCCGATTCCGCGAGGCGGCAACGAACCGCCGCAGCACTGACAGCACCGAGGCCGCGAAAGACCAGGACTCCCGTGCTGTTCCTCCCAGCCCGGTAGGCTCGGAGCAGCAGGGGGCGGTGGCCAAGCTGGTCAAGGCAGCGGGCTCATAACCCGACGATCGTGGGTTCAAGTCCCACCCGCCCTACAGTGTCGCAGTCCGGCCTCCGTGGAATCACGCGGAAGCTGAGGTACACCAGCGTTCATCCGCATACCCGATGCTCGACGGCCCGGCCGCACTCGACCGCGTACCGGCGGACAACGCCGGGCGCCGCATCCGTCGCTGACCGCACCCTCTCCGACGCGTGCAACCGCAGGGGCCTCCTCCGCCGCGTCTAACGCGCTCCGGCACGCTGGGGTGGCTCCCGCCGGAACCTAACTCAGGCTCGATGCGTCAACGCGCCTCCACGGCGGCGGAATTCCGCCCCGGAACACGCGCCCCACCCGACTTGAGCCTGAGTTCGTGCGCTTGGACGAGGGACCATGGCGCTCCCGGGTGCAGGCGCCGACGACTGCCCATACAGCCGGACGCCGCTCGCGCGCCTCATTCTGTACTACGCGATATAGAATTGCCCACGGACGGATCCACCGTCTTTGTGTCGAAGGAGAAGACCGTGGGAAAACTCACTGGACAGACCGCAGTGGTGACGGGCGGAACTGCGGGCATCGGACTCGCCACCGCGAAGCGATTCGTCGCCGAGGGCGCGAGCGTCATCATCACGGGGCGGCGCCCCGCCGAGCTGGAGCAAGTCGTGCGCGACCTCGGCCCCGCGGCGACGGGCGTCCAGACAGACGTCGCTGACCTCGAGCAGGTTGCTCGACTGTTCACCGCGCTCGCTCGTGACGGGCGGGAGATCGACGTGTTGTACGCGGGCGCCGGCGGGGGCGCGTTCGCAGCCCTGGGCGGCATAACCGCGGAACACTATTCGGATACGTTCGACAGCAATGTCCGCGGCACTCTCTTCACGGTGCAGGAGGCGCTTCCACTCCTCAAGGACGGCGCCCGCGTCATTCTCCTGGGATCCTCGGCAACGTTCGGGGGCACGCCGGCATTCGGCGTCTATGCGGCGTCCAAGGCGGCGGTTCGCTCGTTCGGCCGAACATGGGCGGCGGAACTGAAGGATCGCAAGATCAGAGTGAACACCCTCATCCCGGGCCCGACAAATACCCCGGGCCTTCGCGGGTTGGCTTCCAGTGAAGAGGAGGCGCCCGCGCTCCTGGAGTTCATCGCCGGTTCGGTGCCGATGGGCCGTCTCGCCGAGCCGGAGGAGATCGCGAATGCGGCGCTCTTCCTTGCGACGGATGAAAGCAGCTTCATGACGGGCGGAGAGCTCATCGTGGACGGAGGCGAGGTTCACATCTAACCCATGCACGGTGCCCGGCCTCCCGGTGGGGAGGCTGGGTACGCTGTGGGCCTCGGTGATCGTTCCTGCGTTTTATCCTGGACAGTATGAAAAACTCGGGCGAGGCGATCACATGGTGACGCGGGGGAGACCCCGGGAGTTCGACATGGATGACGCACTCGATCGAGCCATAGACGTCTTTTGGCGGCACGGCTACGAGGGAACGACACTGGACGATCTCACCAACGCCATGGGCATCACTCGGCCCAGCCTTTACGCGGCGTTCGGCAATAAGGAGAGCACCTTCAAGCGGGCGGTCTCGCGCTACGCAGAGGTCGACATGGCGTACGCGCGTGAGGCGCTTGCAGAGCCGACGGCGAGGGCCGTCGCGGAGCACTATCTGCGAAGCAACGTGGCCGCCATCACCACGCCGGGGCGGCCTGCCGGATGCCTGTCGATCCAGGGTGGACTGTCGGGGCGAGCGGAGGACGAGGCCATCGTCGCGTTTCTGAGCGACAGTCGTCGCGCCGGCGAAACGCGAATGGCCGAACGATTCCAACGAGCCATCGCCGAAGGTGATCTCTCCGAGGCCGAAGACCCCGCCGAACTGGCGAAATATCTGTCGACGGCATCCGCCGGGTTGGCGGTCCAGGCGGCCGGCGGCGCTTCTCGGGCGCAGCTCGCAGCGGTCGCAGAGCGCATGCTCCTCGCCTTTCCTGGCTGACCCCCTTCGCCTGCGCCCCCAGCCGGGTCCGCTGTCTGGGCCGTCTTGACGACGGCCGCGATTGCGGGTCTTGTGCGGAATGCGCCGCCTCGATGAGGTTCCGACGTCACTCGGTCCCGGCGCCTGCGCTGAGGCTGGCGTGTGATGCGCGACGTCCCACCCGCCCTACCGACTGTTCTCAACGCGGTGCGTGAAGTCCAGGATGGCCTCGGCCAATGCGTCGGGCGCCTCCTGCGCCACGAGGTGACCGACACCCGCGATGTGCACCGCGGTGACCTCGCCCGCGGTCACCTGCCGGAAGGTGGCAGCGGTGAACGGGGCGTTCACGCCGTCTACTGCCAGGACCGGCACCGCGATGGGGTGGGCCTCGGCCAGAGCCTTGGTCTCGCCCTTGTCGATGAAGAGCTGCTGATAGAGACCCTCTGTCCCGCGCCATGCGTTCGGGCGCACGTACGAGCGGAGGAACTCATCCAGGTCCCCTTCGGTGACGGCGCCTTCCGTGCCGTTCATCAGGGGGTAGGCCCAATCCGCGAGGAGCTGTCGCTCGTGCCCCGGCACCAGCATGCTGGCGATCCCCGGCGTGCCGAGGAACCCGACGTGCCACGAGCCGAAATTGTTCACGTCAGCGAGGGCTTCGAGCCCGAAACCGATGAGAGTCGTCTCGACAGCGATGAGGCTCAAGACGTCCTGGGGGTGGGTGGCGGCGAAACGAAAGACCGTGCCGCCGCTGATGTCCTGGCCGTGGACGTGCACCGGACCGGCGCCCAGGTGACCGACCAGGTGGTGCAGGTCCTCCGCCGACACGGTTTCTCCGTACCCGGTGCCGTCGGCGCTCGAGTCGCCGAAGCCGCGAAGGTCGACCGCGTAGACGCGGTGGGAACGCGCGAGGACGGGGATGAGTTTGCGGAACGCCCACCAGGTCTCCGGCCA
Organism: Microbacterium sp. Z10_103; assembly: GCF_058310455.1. NCBI lineage: Bacteria > Bacillati > Actinomycetota > Actinomycetes > Micrococcales > Microbacteriaceae > Microbacterium > Microbacterium sp. Z10_103. Next base: position 1,335,850 of record NZ_JBZEGK010000001.1, on the reverse strand, counting down.
GCCGTGAACGAGGAGGATGGGTGTGCCGCTCTCGCCGGCGGCGACGTAATGCAGGGATGTGCCGTTGATCTCCGCGACGTGGTGGGTGACGCCGGGGATGGTCGCCCCGGCAGGGGTGATGATGGTCATGGTGCTCCTTAAATCGACAACGGGGTTGTCTCTACATTAGACAACCGGGTTGTCCGCATCAATATTCCGTACGCTGGGGGCATGTCCAGGTCCGGTGCCGAACTCGCCCTGCTCCTGCTCGGCGGCTTTCGCACCCTCGCCGACCGGGCCACCACGGAGCTGGCGAAACGGGGCTACGAAGACGTCCGACCGACCCACGACTTCGCGCTGCGCGCGATCCTTGCCGGTGCCGATAGCGCGTCGGATCTCGGCCGCGCGACCTCTGTGACGAAGCAGGCCGCGGCCAAGACGATCGCGGCGCTGGAGGAGCGCGGCTACGTCACGCGCGACGTGGATCCGGACGATCGGCGGCGGATTCTGGTGCGCGTCACCGATCACGGTCTGGCGATGCTTCACGACGGGGAACTGATCTTCGACGAGCTTCGAGAGCAATGGGAGGAGCAGGTGGGCGCCGCATCGCTGGCGACCGTCGTCGATATCCTCCGGACGCTTGTCGGAGATCGAGCGCTCCGCATCGACTCGCCGGCTTGGGACGTTCGCGACCTCGACGCCTGACGTCGGCGCCAACCGCGCACGTGCGTGGCGCGGGGGACGCGGTTCACTCGGGGGAGTGGTCGGCAGGGAAAACCCCGCGCACGGAGGGGATCCGCGCGCGGGGCTCTGGTGTGGCGAAGGTGCTTACGGCAGGTAGTCGGCGATGTTCAGCTCGAACGGGATGCCCGCCGCAGCAAGCTGATCGCGGATCTGCTGCTGCAGCGCTTCGCGGTCGACCCAGGGGTAGCCGGACTCCCGCAGGTGTGACCAGACGAGCTCGCGGATCTCGGCGGCGGTCGGCACATCCACCTCGGGCACCATGGGCGTTTCGGGGACAGGCGCAGGTGCGGGCGCGGGTGCGGGTGCCGGCGCGGGAGCAGGCGCCGGCTCGGGAGCAGGCGCCGGCTCGGGAGCAGGCGCGGGTGCAGGCGCAGGGGCAGGCACAGGCGCGGGCGCAGGCGCGGGCGCAGGTGCGGGAGCAGGCGCGGGGGCGGGCTCCGGTGCAGGTGCAGGCGCGGGAGCCGGCTCCGGTGCGGGTGCAGGGGCAGGCGCGGGAGCAGGCGCGGGCGCCGGACGTGTCCCGGCCGGGTAGGTTGCGAAGTCCTGCGTGAAGTAGGTGCGTCCGTCCGCGCCCACCGCGTACCCGATGCCGATGTGGGTCGTGGAGGGGTCGAGGATGTTCGCCTGGTGACCCGGCGAAGCCATCCATGCGGCCACGACCTCTTCGACGGACTGACCGGATGCGACGTTCTCCGCCGCCCGTGTCCAGCCGGCGGGATACGCCGAGTAGGCGTCGCAGTGCGCCATGACGCCGTTGGCCGCCTGCGTCTCGGAGCAGGACTGCGCAATGGCGTTCAGATCCGCGTCTTCGGTCAGCGCGGGGAGGCCGGCAGCGGCCCGGGCAGCGTTCGTCTGCGGCAGGATGGTCGCCCGCGCGGAGGCGACGTCGGCGGGCGCGACAGCGGAAATGCTGACGGTCGGTGCCTGCGTCGCGACAGGGGCCGCAGCGGATGCAGCGGTGGCGGCGAAGGCGGGAAGCGCCACGGCTAACGCCGCTGCCACCGCCAGTTTGTTGTACTTCATCGGTTCATCCTCACTCTGTTGACCCCAGGAATCCCCCCATGCGCGGGCCACTCTACGTTGCCCGCCCCTGCGCCTCACGGGGGTTGCGCCCGGGCCGATGTGTGAGCCCGACAGTGTGGAATCGGCTCCTGATCAGGGCATAGCGTTGCCGACGTAGGAGTACTTCACGAACACTTCCGATGCGATCCCGGCCTCGTCCAGCAGCCCCTGTACGGCGGCGAGCATGTAGCGCGAGTCCCAGCCCATGTAGAGGAAGTGGCTGTCATCCAGCGCGTCCCACTGCCCGTTCCACGATTGCGCGTCATAGACGGGGCCGCCGCGACGGGCGCTGAAGGCGATCACGGAATCGCGGGAGTCAGCCCAGAGCCGCTTGAAGATGCGGTTGAAGAGGTACTTGACGTCGTAGACCTCCCAGTGCTCGCCGCGGTACTCCACGTAATCCCACTCGCGCTGCCAGCCGCGGGGCCAGCCGCGGCGGCGCTTGGCGTCGAGGATGGGGGTGAGATCGTCGTCGTCGATGGCAACCACCGGCGGCTTCGCCCAGATCTCCAGGAAGCGCTCGCTGAGGGCCGCGGACCGGGCCGAGATCGCCGCGGTATTCCACGTGTCCACCTGGGCGAGCTCCCGGGCCAGCCCCACCGCGCTGCGCGGGTACACCGCATCCCGCTTCTCGGGGAAGGAACGGCCGGCGGCCCGTTCCGCCAGACCTTCCTCGAGCAGAGTCAGGTTGCCGAGCGTCTTCGCCAGCGCGCGGTGGCTGTTCTGCTCGTCCTCGGAGTACTCCGACCAGGGGCGCATGCCGTCACCCGTCCAGGCATCGCCGGGAACGGGCGGGAAGATGTACTCCACCTCCAGGTCAGCGGGGTTGTCAACGCCGGCAAGCCGACTGAGAACGTACGCGGGATGCGGCAGGTCGGCGTACTTCAGCCCGACGCGCACGCGTTCATCCGACGGCGTGATGCGGGAGATCGCGGCCTCCAGCGCCTCGCTGCTGACTGCGCGCGCTCGACAGAGCCGTGCGACGAGCCGGTCGTTGCTGAGGCCGGATACTCGGCGCCGCAGCAGCAGAGATTGGACGTAGAGGATCGTCTTCAGCAGCTCGCTCTTCGACAGCGACCCTGCGGCGAAATCGCCGTACGCCTGCATGACCAGGGGGTACATGCCCCGCCCGAAGACGTTGAGGTAGCCGAGTTCGCGGGTGATCTCGCCGTCCGCTGCGTGGGCGGGCTCCAGCAGAACCCGGTAGATCTCCGAGTAGGCCTTCCATTCGGCGGCAGCGGAAACGAGCTGTGCGCGGTCAAGGCGCGGAAACTCCGTCCGGAAGGCGTCGTAGACACCCCGTTCACCGACGGTCGTGACCTCCCGCCCCGTGCGCATCACGAGGTAATGGCGCCAGAATGCCGCAATCGAGTCACCGGTGTTCTGCTCGATGGGGAGCCAGTACTCGTCCTCGATCTCCGTCTGTTCGGCGTGGGTGAGGCCCATGAGCACGTAGTTGTGAATGAGCTCGTGGTCGCGCAGCGGCTCGCCGGTGGAGTTGAGGCTCTCGAAGATCTGCTGTGCGTTGGCGCCCGCGCCGAGGTTGATGGCGACGTGCTCGAGCTTCTGAAGGCCTCGCCAGATTCGCGGCGCCTCGTCCAGGCTCACCTGACTGCGGAAGAAGGAGTAGTTGTCGTCGAATCGGGAGTCGCGCACGGCCTCGTCGCCGTACCTGTCGAGAACGACCGCCTCGAACATCTCGGCCCACGCGCGGTGCGGGCGGAGCTTCGTTCGTGAGCGGTCGGCAGCCCGGACGAGCACGCGTTCGAGGTCGCCCGCGAGAGCCGGGTCGGTGGCCCGCACGGTGTGGTGCAGAGCGGCGATGAGGAGCATCAGAGTCGTGATGCGCTGCTGCCCGTCGATGAGCACGAGCTCGGGAGATCCGTTCCCCCGGTCGGTGTTGGCGGCGGAGAGGATCGATCCGAGAAAGTGCATGGTGCGGTCATCCGCGTCTGCCACCGCGCGGATGTCGGCGAGGAGTTGCTCGCAGCCGCCGATGTCCCACCGGTACTGCCGCTGATACACCGGGACGACGATGTTCGTGTCGGGGGAGGAGAGCCAGCCCACCGTGTTGACCGCGTTCGCATCGACGTTCGTGGCGCTGACCATGTGCCGTTTCGACCTCCACTCGTGAGAAAGGGCCGCGTGCGATCCGGGATCGGCACGAAGGCCCCGTCGAGTCTAACCGCGGAGACCCGGGCAGACGGGGCGGGCGACGCTCTCCGCCTCGCCTCCCGAGAGGGCTCAGGTGCCCCAGGTAGGCTTGCCTTACCAGGGCCTGGAAAAACGTACTGGCCCCCTACGGAAGGCATGACTCACCTCATGGGTTACATCAAGTCCGCCGCTCTCGAAGAGACCGGCTACGTCGTCCTCGACCGCTACAACCAGGAACTCGACCCCCAGGAGTGGCTCGACCTGGAGTACGTCGACTGGAAGTCCTCCGGCGACACCCGCTTCGCACCCCTGGCCTCCAAGGACGGCGAAATCGAATGCGGCGGCTTTTGGAGCGGCAAGACCCCGCGGACCGACAAAGACGGCATCTGGATCCCCTCTCAGGTCGAGAAGGCGCCGAACCTCGTCCGTCGCGCACAGGAGCCGGGCGCAAACGTCGGCCGCTGCCGCATCATCGAGCTGCAGCCGAACACCTACGCCGACTGCCTGTACAACCTGCACCAGGATGACAACAACCGGCTGAACCCCGACGGCACCGGCTGGGTCGTGCGCGGATTCTTCAACCTCACCGACGACAAGGACAGCTTCTTCGTCCTGCGGGACAACCGGACCGACCCGAGCGTCGAGTACCGGATCGCCCTGCCGGCCGGGGCGCAGCTCATCGTCGACACCCAGCGTCTGTGGCATGCCGCGACCCACCCGGGCAACGACCCCCGCTACTGCCTCATCACGTCGTGGACGTCCGGACCCGAGCTGGACGCGTACATCGAGAAGTACAACGGCCGCACGCATGTGCCGAACTACGAGGTCTCGCAGGAGTACCTCGACGCCGGTCAGGCCGAGCAGACCCGCCGACTCGCGGCTCGCGCCGCGGCCCTGGCTGCTCGTGGCCAGGCGGAGCAGACCGTCATGAGCGAGGCCTGAGCCTCGCTGAACAGCTGAGAGGGGCGTTCCGGTCGAACCGGGGCGCCCCTCTCTCGCTGCCAGGACGTTCTGCTCTGGCACTGCCGGCGAACGCGGCGGAAGGTGGGTCCACGGAAAGGACGACCCATGATTGGCCGCAGCTACTCGCTGCTCGTCGCCTCGTTCGAAGACGAAGCCTCGGCGCAGGGTGATTTCGCACAGATGAAGTCGGCCGACGACCTCAACGTCGTCGCCGCCGTGGTGCTCACGAGCGACCGGGAGGGTCGCGTCGAAGTGACCGAGCACGGCGGTCGACTGACCGTGTACGGCACGGCGCCCACGGCTGTGGCCGGCCTGGTGGTGGGCCTGTTCGAGCCACCGCTCCAGCTCGCGGCGGGCGGCGTTCCGGTCGAGGCTGACGGGGGTGCGATCGACCAACGCCACGCCGAGAAGCGGGTGGGGATGGATGCTGCGGAGTGGCTGCCGGCGGGATCATCCGCGATCGTCGCCGTCGTCGACGACGTCTACTTCGACCGCGCCGACACCGGGCTGGGGGGCGCCGGGAGGACCGTGAGCACGGCCATCGAAGAGGAGGCCTATGAGCGGGTTGTGGACGCCGTCCACGGCGGAGACGAGAAGATCGCGGTGAACCGCTGAGGCCGCCCGCCACCCCCAACCGAGAAACCACGATCCGGCCGAAACACCACGCGCGGCGGCGTTTCTCGTCCGGATCGTCGTTTCTCGCTCGAGCCCCAGCAGCCGGACGGCGAGGCGTCCTTGTGGTTCCGGCGCGAGACAGCGATAATGGCGTCAGCACAACCGAATAACGCCGGGTATCCGGTCAGGTCGTAGGGGAAGACGTACCTGACGAAGGAGAAACCATGGCGAGCACGTTTTCGCGTGGAGTGATTCTGATTCACTCCGCGCCACGCGCGTTGTGCCCGCACCTCGAGTGGGCGGTGGGTCGGAGTCTCGGCCGCGCCGTGAACTTCGAGTGGGCGGATCAGCCCGTACTCGCCGGCGCACGCCGCGCGGAGTACTACTGGGAGGGTCCGGTGGGCACGGGCGCCGCTCTGGCGACAGCGATCCGCGGGTGGGAGCACCTGCGATTCGAGGTCACCGAAGATCCGACACCGCGCAGCGATGGCGGGCGCTGGATGCACACCCCCGGGCTGGGCATCCATTACGCGCAGACCGACTCAGCGGGAAACGTCGTGATCGGCGAGGATCGCCTCCGGTACGCGATGGAAGTCGCCGCCGGAGACGCGCTGGAACTTCGTTCCGAGCTCGAGGTTGCGCTCGGTGCGGCGTGGGACGAGGAACTCGAGCCGTTCCGCCACGCGAGCGACGACGCATCCGTCGTCTGGCTGCACAAGGTCGGCTGACCCTCAGACCTCGGGCGGCGTGACGCGGGGGTACCGGAAGCCGGTGAGTGCCCTGGCAGCCGAGACATCGTGTCCCCGCCCGACATCAGGAAGACCCCCGTGCCGCGAGGCACGGGGGTCTTCTGAATGAACCGTCAGGCGTTGGCGAAGGCCACAACCGCGTTGTGCCCGCCGAAGCCGAAGGAGTTGCTGATCGCGAGCTGGTCTCCGGAGCCCAGCTCCACCGGGTCGCCGGAGAAGGCGAAGGGCACCTCGGGGTCGCGCTCCGTGAGGTTGATCGTCGGCGGCGCGATCCGGTCGCGCAGGGCGAGGATGGTGAAGATCCCTTCCAGTGCGCCGGTGCCCCCGAGCAGGTGGCCCGTGGAAGCCTTCGTGGCAGACAGGGGGATCTCCTCGACACGCGGCCCGAATACGGATCGCAGCGCCTGGTACTCGTTGGGGTCGCCGACCGGGGTGGAGGTCGCGTGGGCGTTGATGTGCGTCACGTCATCCGGCGAAGCATCCGCCATCTCGAGAGCCTGTCGCACGGCCAGCGCCGCGCCTCGGCCTTCGGGGTCATTGGCGGTGATGTGGTACGAGTCGGCGGTGACGCCGCCTCCGACGACGACACCGTAGATCTTCGCGCCGCGTGCTCGGGCGTGCTCCTCGGTCTCGAGGATGAGAACCGCTGCGCCTTCCGCCATCACGAAGCCGTCACGGTCGATGCTGCCCGGACGCGACGCGGTTTCGGGGGAGTCGTTTCGCCGGGACAGTGCCTGCATCGAGGAGAACGCCGCGAGGGTGATGGGATGGATGGCAGACTCCGTGCCGCCTGCGATGACGACATCGGCGTAACCGGCACGAAGGTGCTCGAGGGCGTTGACGATCGACTCCGTGCTGGAAGCGCAGGCGCTGGCGACCGTGCGGGCGTAAGCCCGGGCGCCGAAGTGCAGAGAGAGGTTTCCCGCTGCGGCGTTGGGCATGAGCATGGGGACCGTCATCGGCATGACGCGGCGAGGACCCTTCTCGCGCAGCGTGTCCCATGCATCCAGGAGCGTCCAGACGCCGCCGATCCCGGTGGCGAAGTCCACGCCGAGGCGTTCGGGCTCGACCTCAGGGCTGCCGGCATCCGCCCACGCCTCCATGGCGGCCACCATCGCGAACTGGGACGCGGGGTCCAGGCGCTTGGCGATCGGGCGCTCCAGCACGGTGTCGGGGCGCACCTTCGCTTCGGCGGCGAACGTGACCGGGAGCTGGTACTGCTCGACCCAGTCATGCTCAAGGCTGCGGGCGCCGGATTCTCCGGCCAGCAGCGCCGACCAGCTTTCCGGTGCGGTGCCACCGAGGGGGCTGGATGCCCCGATACCTGTGACGACGATTCGAGAGGTGCTCATAAATGGGGTTCCTCAGGGGAAACCGGTGGGGGCGAACCCCCACCGGAAACGATTACGCCTGGTTCGACGTGATGTAGGTGACAGCGTCACCGACGGTCTTGAGGTTCTTGACCTCATCGTCGGGGATGGTGACGCCGAACTTCTCCTCGGCGTTGACGACGATCGTCATCATCGAGATCGAGTCGATGTCGAGGTCATCGGTGAAGGACTTCTCGAGGGCGACCTCGTCGGCCGAGATCCCGGTCTCGTCGGTGATGAGCTCTGCGAGTCCGGCGAGGACCTCGTCGTTGGTGAATGCCATGGTTACTCCTGTTCGTTCGTGGGGTTCGCCAGCCCCGGAGGGCCTTGTTCAGTCTAGGGTCCGGCTCACTGCGGCTATGGGAGGACGACGACCTGCGCGCCGAAGACGAGCCCCGCGCCGAAGCCGATCTGCAGTGCGAGGCCACCGCTGAGCTCCGGGTGCTCCTCGAGCAGGCGGTGCGTGGCCAGGGGGATGGATGCCGCAGAGGTGTTGCCGGTCGTCTCGATGTCGCGGCCGATCACCACGCTCTCGGGGAGGCCGAGCTGCTTGGCGAATTCGTCGATGATGCGCATGTTCGCCTGGTGCGGGACGAACGCCGCCAGATCGGACGCCTGCACTCCCGCGGCCTCGAGCGCTCGACGGGCGACCTTCACCATCTCCCACACCGCCCAGCGGAACACTGTGGGCCCCTCTTGACGCAGCGTCGGCCACGGTGCCACGCCATCGCGGAACTCGATGAGCGTGTGATTCATGGTGACGGCGTCCGCCTTGGAACCGTCGGAGCCCCACACCGTCGGCCCGATGCCGGGCGTGTCGCTGGGGCCGATCACGACCGCGCCGGCACCGTCACCGAGCAGGAAGGAGATGCTGCGGTCGGTGGGATCGACGATGTCGCTGAGCTTTTCCACCCCGACCACCACGGCATACCGGGCGCTGCCGCCGCGGATCAGCGCGTCGGCCTGTGCCACACCGTAGGCAAAGCCCGCGCACGCGGCGTTCATGTCATAGGCGGCAGCGGGATTCGCCCCGACGCGGTCGGCGACGATGGCCGCCACGGACGGAGTCTGCCGGGGGTTGCTGATCGTGGCGATGATCACCGTGTCGATCTCCGAGGCGGGGATCCCGGACCGGGCGATTGCCTCGGCTGCGGCGTCGGTGGACAGTTCGATCGCCGTGGTCTCGGGGTTCGCGCGGACGCGGGTGATGATTCCCGTCCGCTGACGGATCCACTCGTCGCTCGAGTCGATCGGCCCGACGAGGTCGTCGTTGGGCACCACGCGCTCACCGCGCGCTGCGCCGTAGGAGTAGATCCGCGTATGGGCCGGGCCCTGAGGTTGGACGAGGACGGCGCTCACGCGGCATCTCCTTTCAGCAGCGCGACGGCTGCGGCGATGTCATCGGGTGTCTTCACCGCGACGGTGGGCGTGCCGCGAAGGCCGCGTTTGACCAGGCCGGTGAGCGTACCGGCGGGCGCGAGTTCGACGATCCCGGTGACCCCGTGTGTGCCGAAGGACTCCATGCACAGATCCCAGCGGACCGGTGAGGCGACCTGCGCGACGAGGAGGTCGAGTGCGGTGCGGCCGTCGGTGACGACGGAGCCGTCGGAGTTGGTCCACAGCGTCACGGCCGGGTCGGCCGGGGAGAGGCGGGCGGCAGCCGAGCGAAGCGTCTCGACGGCGGGTTCCATGTAGCGCGTGTGGAACGCCCCCGCGACCTGAAGCGGGATGACGCGGCTGCCGGGCAGCGGCACGTCGGCGAGTTCGGCCAACGCGGGCAGACTTCCGGCGGCGACGATCTGTCCACCGCCGTTGTGATTGGCCGGGGTGAGGTCGAGGTTCTGCAAGCGTGCGAGGACGTCGCCGGCATCGCCGCCGATGACCGCGCTCATCCCTGTGCGCTCCAGCGCCGCAGCGTCGGCCATAGCGCGTCCGCGGAGGGCAACCAGCCGCATCCCGTCGTCGTCGGAGAGCACTCCCGCCGCAACGAGCGCTGCGATCTCACCGACGGAGTGCCCGGCGACTCCATCGATCGCGGCGTCGGCTTGCGCCGTGAGCTCCGCCCACGACAGCAGGCTCGCCGCGACGATGAGGGGCTGGGCGACTTTCGTATCGCGGATACGGTCCGCATCCCATTCGGTCCCCGCCGCGACGAGATCGAGACCCGCGTCGTGCGAGTACCGTTCGAGACGCTCGCGTGCTCCGTCGAGCTCGAGCCAGGGTGCAAGGAAGCCCGGGGTCTGGGAACCCTGACCGGGGAAGACGGCGATGATCACTTGTCCATCCTGCCAAGGATCGGGCGTGTGATTTCGGAGATCGTCGCACAAGAATGCGCCATACCTTTGTATCCACCTTCCATCACAGCGGGTTCCGGCGCAGCGTGGGCGCGCGACGGCGGGTGGTGTCGGTGCCGATGGCCCCCAGGATGAGGGCGGTCTGCAGGATCAGCGCCTCGCGGGGCCCGGTGGCGTCCCAGCCGATCACCTCCGACACGCGCTTGAGGCGATAGCGGACGGTGTTGGGGTGCACGAACAGCTCGCGGGCGGTCGCCTCGAGCGAGCGGCCGTTGTCGAGGTAGCTCCACAGGGTCGAGACCAGGTCGGTGCTGTGCGTCTGGAGCGGACGGTAGATGCGTTCCACGAGCGTCTGCTTGGCCAGAGGGTCGCCGGCCAGGGCGCGCTCGGGGAGGAGATCGTCCGCGTCCACCGGGCGCGGAGCGCCGCGCCACGCGCGCGCGACCGCGAAGCCGGCGAGGGCCGCGCGGGCGCTCTGGCCGGCATCGACCAGCGCGGGAACGGTCGGCCCGAGGACGAGGTGGCCGGAGCCGAAGCCGGGTTCCAGGCGCCGGGCGATCTCGGCGAAGGGGAGCTCGGGCGCCGCGTCCTCGGTCCGTGCCGCCTGCGCGCGGCCGACGACCAGGACGAGGCGGATTCCCTGCACACCGATGAGCACATCGACGCCGAGCTTGCGGGCTGTGCGGCGGAGCTGGTCGACGTCGAGCTGAGGGGGAGTGGTCCCCACGAGGACGGCGACCTCACCGTGCCCGTGCCAGCCGAGTGCGGCGATACGGCTGGGGAGCTCCTCATCCGCCTCGCCGGTGAGGATCGAGTCGACGACGAGCGCCTCCAGCCTGGCATCCCACAGCCCGCGCGCCTCGGCCGCGCGCGCGTAGACGTCAGCGGCCGCGAAGGCCACCTCGCGGGAGTACAGCAGGATGGCGTCGCGGACGTTGCCGCTGCGGCCTTTGACGCGTTCCTCAGTGACTTCGACGGTCGCCCGGATCAACTGCAGCGTCTGCTGCAGGCTGACGCTGCGCAGCAGCTCGCGGGGCGCGGCGGCGAAGATGTCGGCGGCGATCCACGGAGTGGAGGTCGGGTCTTCGTACCAGGAGATGAACGACGTGATGCCCGCCTGCGCCACCAGCCCCACCGCTGAGCGGCGGGCCGGCGGCATCTCGGCGTACCACGGCAGCGATTCCTCGAGCCGCTGGATGGTGGCGGTCGCGAGGTCACCGGAGATACGGCGCAGCCACGCCAGCGTCTCCGCCTTGTCAGCCGGCGTGGCGCTGCGCCCGGTCATCCCGATTCAGCTTTCGCCGCCGGCGTTCCCGCTCGTGCCCGCGGTCACGTCGTGCAGGCGGTACTTCTCGATCGCCTGTGCGGAGAGACCCGGGTCGACCGCGCCTTCGGCAGCGAGCGCCTGGAGCGTGCGCACCACGATCGACGGCCCATCGATATTGAAGAAGCGGCGAGCAGCCGGACGCGTGTCCGAGAAGCCGAAGCCGTCAGCGCCGAGAGTGTGGAAATTGTGCTGCACCCACGGACGGATCTGTTCCTGCACCGCGTGCTCGAAGTCGCTCACGGCAACCACCGGGCCCGGAGCGCCCGCGAGCTTCTCGGTGATGTAGGCCGTCTTGGGTGCGTCCTCCGGGTGCAGGAAATTGTGTGCGTCCGCGGCCAGGCCGTCGCGACGCAGCTCCCCCCACGAGGTCACGGACCAGACGTCGGCGCCAACCCCCCAGTCGTCCTTCAGCAGCTTCTGGGCTTCGAGGGCCCACGGGACACCGACGCCGGAGGCGAGGAGTTGCGCACGCGCGCCGTCGCCCTGACCCTCGGAGATGCGGTGGATGCCGCGAACGATGCCGTCGACGTCCACGCCCTCGGGCTCGGCCGGCTGGACCAGCGGCTCGTTGTAGACCGTGAGGTAGTACATGACGTTCGGGTCGGGGTGGTTGCCGCCGTACATCCGCTCGATGCCCGAGCGGACGATGTGCGCGATCTCGTACCCGTACGCGGGGTCGTAGCTGAGGACGGCGGGGTTCGTCGACGCGAGGAGCGGAGAGTGACCGTCGGCGTGCTGCAGCCCTTCACCGGTCAGCGTGGTCCGGCCGGCGGTCGCGCCGACGAGGAATCCGCGGGCCATCTGGTCGCCGGCCGCCCACAGCGCGTCACCGGTGCGCTGGAAGCCGAACATCGAGTAGAAGACGTACACCGGGATGAGCGGCTCACCATGCGTGGCATAGGACGTGCCCGTCGCGGTGAAGGCGGCCAGGGCGCCGGCCTCGTTGATGCCGACGTGAATGATCTGCCCCTGCGGGCTCTCCTTGTATGCCAGGAGGAGCTCCCGGTCGACCGAGGTGTAGTGCTGGCCGTTGGGGTTGTAGATCTTCGCGGTCGGGAAATAGGCGTCCATCCCGAAGGTGCGTGCTTCGTCGGGGATGATCGGCACGATCCGGTGTCCGAAGTCCTTGGCGCGCAGCAGGTCTTTCAGAAGTCGCACGAACGCCATGGTCGTGGCGACCTCCTGCGTGCCGGACCCCTTCTTCGGCAGCGCATACGCGTCGTCGCCGGGGAGGGTCAGCCCGACGTGGTGCGAGCGACGCTCCGGGAGGAAGCCGCCGAGTGACCGGCGCCGCTCCAGGAGATACTGGATCGTCTCGTCCTGCGCGCCGGGGTTGTAGTACGGCGGGAGGTAGGGGTTCTCCTCGAGCTTCGCGTCGCTGATCGGAATGTGCATCGCGTCGCGGAAGAGCTTGAGGTCATCCAGAGTCATCTTCTTCATCTGGTGGGTCGCGTTGCGGCCCTCGAAGTGCGGTCCGAGACCGTAGCCCTTGATGGTCTTGGCGATGATGACCGTCGGCTGCCCCTTGTGCTCGACAGCCGCCTTGAACGCCGCGTACACCTTGCGGTAGTCGTGCCCGCCGCGCTTGAGGTTCCAGACCTGCTCGTCGCTGTAGTCCTTCACGAGAGCGGCGGCACGCTCGTCGCGGCCGAAGAAGTTCTCGCGGACGTAGGCACCGCTCTCGGCCTTGTAGGTCTGGTAATCGCCGTCAGGGGTGACGTTCATGAGGTTGAGGAGCGCGCCGTCGGTGTCGCGCTTCAGCAGGTCGTCCCACTCCCGACCCCATACGACCTTGATGACGTTCCACCCCGCGCCGCGGAAGAAGCTCTCCAGCTCCTGGATGATCTTGCCGTTGCCGCGGACGGGACCGTCGAGGCGCTGCAGGTTGGCGTTGATCACGAACGTGAGGTTGTCGAGGCCCTCGTTCGCGGCGACCTGGAGCTGCCCGCGGCTCTCGACCTCGTCCATCTCGCCGTCACCGAGGAACGCCCAGACGTGCGAGTCTCCGGCGTCTTTGATACCGCGGTTGGTGAGGTACTTGTTGGTCATCGCCTGGTAGATGGCGTTGATCGGGCCGAGCCCCATCGAGACCGTCGGGAACTGCCAGAAGTCCGACATGAGGCGCGGATGCGGGTAGGACGGGATGCCGTTGGGGGCTGCCGACTTCTCCTGACGGAAGCCGTCGAGCTGCGCCTCGGTGAGCCGGCCTTCGAGGAAGGCCCGCGCATAGGTGCCGGGGGAGGCGTGTCCCTGGATGAAGATCTGGTCGCCGCCGGATGGGTGATCCGCGCCGCGGAAGAAGTGGTTGAAGCCCACCTCGTACAGGGCAGCGGAGGAGGCATACGTCGAGATGTGCCCGCCCACGCCGATCCCGGGCCGCTGGGCGCGGTGCACCGTGATTGCCGCGTTCCACCGGATCCAGGCGCGGTAGCGTCGCTCGATCTCCTCGTCGCCGGGGAAGTCGGGCTCGTTCTCGGGCGCGATGGTGTTGATGTAGTCGGTGGTCGGCACCATCGGCACGCCGAGGTGGAGATCCTTCGAAGCCTTGAGCAGGCTCAGCATGATCTCGCGACCACGGCCGTGGCCCTTGGCCTTCACCAGCTCCTGGAGCGACTCCTGCCACTCTGCGGTCTCATCCGGATCGCTGTCGAGCGCGTCCTGCGAGTACGGATCCTGATCGTGAACAGTCACGGCAGACCTTTCTACGGCTGGCAGATCGTGCCAGGGAATCGCCAACGGTGCGTGCAAAGCGTTGTCCGCTCCGCACAACGCACCACCCACCAGCCTAGCGAGTGACACCACGGTCGGAGGCTTCTGGAGTGCATCCGCCCGCATCGCGGTCCGCGAAACGACGCATGATACCGCCGGGGGATCCCTCTTTACCTGTCGCGCGTGGGGCGGTAACGTCTGTGTGGGGATGGAACCGCGTTCTGTTCCACGGAACTTTCGCCACCGATCGAATGACGAGGACGTCGACGTGATCAACGACGCAGTGACCCTGAGCGCCGAAAGGCTGCAGGATTGGGCGACGAACCTCCTCCAGTCGCTCGGCGCGCCGGCCGACACCGCGGAGACGGTAGCGCAATCGCTCGTCGAAGCCGACCTCCGCGGCCACGACTCGCACGGGGTGCGTCGAATCGCCCCCTACGCGGACTTGATCAGACAGGGACGCCTCGATCCCGCGGCCGTCCCCGTCGTCGCCGAGTCCCCGACGCCGGCCGTCGCCCGTATCGATGGTGCAAACGCGTTCGGCCAGTTGACCGCGCGCCTCGGCGCCGACGAAGCGGCTGCACGCGCCGCGCAGTTCGGCATCTCGACCGCCGTCCTCAGCCGGTGCCAGCACGTCGGCCGGCTCGGGGAGTACGTCGAACGGATGGCCGAGCGAGGCCTCGTCGGTTTCGCCATCGCCAACGCAGACCCCACCGTCGCGGCCTGGGGAGGTCGGACACGTCTGCTGGGGACCAACCCGCTCGCGTGGGCGGTCCCGGCTGCAGCGGGCACCGCCCCTGTCGTCGTCGACTTCGCCACCTCGGCGACCGCCGAGGGCAAACTCGCCGTCGCCGTGGCCAACGGGGCGTCGATCCCCGAGGGGCTCATCGTCGACCCGCAGGGCCGCGCCACCACCGACCCCCGTGATTTCTACGCCGGGGGCGCCCTCCTTCCGTTCGGCGGACACAAGGGCTACGGCCTCGGGCTCATCGCCGACATCGCCGCCGGGCTGCTGAGCCGGACGGGGAGCGGAAGTTCGTCCGCGTACGACGGCACGTTCGGAACCCTCCTGATCGCGATCGACGTAGCGGCTTTCGTCGATGTCGAAGAATTCTCGGCCGAGGTCGAAGCGCTGCGCGAGCGCGTACACGGGTCCGAGCCCGCCGAAGGCTCGCAGGGCATCCTGATGCCCGGTGAGCCGGAATGGAACACCCGTCGCCAGCGCCTCGCGTCCGGAATATCGGTCGCGCCCGGCACCGTCCAGGCCCTGGACCGCCTGGCCACCGAACAGAACGTCCCATCCCTGTCCACCCTCAACGAGGAGAACCGAGCATGAGCTCTTCCCACGCCAGCAATGATGCTGCGACCGCGCCGCAGACCACACCGACCAG
The DNA here is from genome assembly GCF_058310455.1 of Microbacterium sp. Z10_103. Taxonomy (NCBI): domain Bacteria; kingdom Bacillati; phylum Actinomycetota; class Actinomycetes; order Micrococcales; family Microbacteriaceae; genus Microbacterium; species Microbacterium sp. Z10_103. Next base: position 1,320,493 of record NZ_JBZEGK010000001.1, on the reverse strand, counting down.
CCCACGCGACCTCCGTCGCGTGGTGTTCGGATCCGTCGTCGGCACCGCACTCGAGTGGTACGACTTCTTCATCTACGGCACGGCGTCGGCCCTGGTCTTCGCGCCCCTGTTCTTCCCCGACAGCGAACCCGCCATCGGCGCCATCCTCGCCTTCGCCACTTTCGGCGTCGGTTTCGTGTTCCGTCCGCTGGGCGGCATCTTCTTCGGTCACATCGGTGACCGGATCGGCCGCCGGGCGACGCTCGTGATCACCACCCTCGTGATGGGCGTCTCCACCGGCATCATCGGACTGCTTCCCACCTTCGAATCCGTGGGCCTGCTCGCGCCACTGCTGCTCGTGCTCCTCCGCGTGGCGCAGGGTCTCGGCGCCGGCGCGGAGTTCGGCGGAGCATCCACTCTGCTCGCCGAACACGCCCCCCAGGCCCGGCGCGGATTCTTCACCTCCTTCGCTCAGACGGGTGTGCAGATCGGTCTTCTCCTCGGCACCGTCGTGTTCCTCATCGTCGGCATGCTGCCCGACGACGTGCTGCTGTCGTGGGGTTGGCGGATTCCGTTCCTGTTCAGCTTCGCTCTCATCGGGGTCGCGCTGTACGTCCGACTGCGCGTAGAGGAGTCGCCCATCTTCCTGGAGATGCGCAAGACCCAGAAGATGGTCAAGCTGCCGGTCCTCGACGCCGTGCGCCGCTACCCGAAGAACATGCTCATCGGTATCGGCGCCCACATCGCCGACACCGCGCTGGTCTACCTGTGCGCAACCTTCGTCGTGAGCTACGTCACGGGAACCCTCGGTCTGCCGCGGTCGACCGCTCTGACCGGCGTCATCATCTTCTCCGTCATCGTCATCGTGCTGCAGCCCATCTACGGAGCTCTTTCGGACCACATCGGTCGGAAACCGCTCAACCTGTTCAGCGTCATCTTCACCGCCGCGTTCGCCTTCCCGTTCTGGCTCATGATCGACACCGGGCAGCCCGTGCTCATCTGGATCGCCCTGGTCCTCGCCACCTCGCTGGGACTGGCGCCGATGATCGCGGTGCAGCCGGCGTTCTATGCCGAGCTGTTCGGTGCGCGGGTGCGCTACTCGGGGTTCGCGACGTCACGAGAGATCGGCGCCGCCCTGGCCGGGTTCACCCCGCTCGTCGCCGCGGGACTCCAGGCGCAGCTCGGAGGCGAGCCCTGGCTGATCGCCGGCCTGTTCGTCATCCTCTCCCTCGTGTCGTTCGTGGCCTTCGCCGCGGCGAAGGAGGGCAAGGACATCGACATCGAGGACCTCGGACCGGGCGACCCGCAGGGGCGATGACCGCCTCTCGGACGCAGGTCCACCTCGGGGCGGGCGCCTTCGCCCGCGCCCACACCTGGCTGGGCACCGCTCGCGCGCAGCGCGATGGCGACGCGGACGGCTGGGGAGTGGTGGCAGTCGCGCAGCGATCCGATCGAGTGGTCGGATCGCTGCGCGACAACCAGTGGGCGTACACGGTGGTGGAAGGCGACGCCCGAGGAGTCACCGCAGAACGCGTGGAGGTCGTGACCGCAGGTATCGTCGCCCGGCGGGAACCGGACGCGCTCCTGCGCGCCCTCGCCGACGAACGCACCGAGGTCATCACGATCACCGCCACCGAAGCCGCGTACCCACGCACAGCCGCGGGTCGCCTCGACCGGGCACTCGTCGCCGACGACCTCGGGGATGGCGGCATGCGAAGCGTGATCGGGCAGGTGGTGGCCACCGCACGCGAACGCGAACGCACGGGTGCAGGCGCTGCGACCTTCGTCGTTTGCGACAACATCCTCAACGGGGGAGACGTGCTCCGCACCCTCGCCCTCGAGTTCGCTGGGGCGCGCCGCGAGTCGGGCGCGGAACGCTGGCTGGCGGAAAGCGCGGCCTTTCCGAATGCCGTCGTCGACAGGATCGTGCCGGCGCCCACGGAGGAGATCGTGCGAGAGGCGCAGGAGGCCACCGGCGCCGAGGATGCCGCGCTCGTGGCGACCGAGCCCTTCTTCCGCTGGGTGTTGCAGGACCACTTCGCCGCGGCGCGGCCGCGATGGGAACGCGCCGGAGCGCTTTTCGTCGACGACGTCGCTCCGTGGCAGGCGGTCAAGCTGAACCTGGTCAACGCGCCGCACTCGCTGCTCGCCTACCTGGGTCTCCTGGTCGGGCACACCAACACGTACGCGGCGGTACAGGACTCCGTCCTCCGCCGCGGCCTCGAGGCCGCCTTCGCAGAGGACCTCGTTCCCGCGATCCCCGAGGCACCAGGCATTTCACCCGTCGCCGAAGCCGAGTCCTCGATCCGGCGATTCGCCAACCCCCGGATCGACCACCGCCTGGACCAGATCGCCGCCGGGGGTGCCCAGAAGCTGGCGCAACGTCTGGTGTCCCCGCTCGGATACGCATCCGCGCACGGTCGCGACGGGGAATGGCTGGCCCTCTGCCTCGCCGCGTGGGCCGAGTGCAGCGCCCGTGGACTGGTTGAAGAGCCCGCTCTGCGCCCCGAAGGGACTCGGCTGGATCAAGCGCGGACGATCGTGGGTGCGGCCGGCCTGGGACATGTTGCTCCGGATACGTTCGTGGCGGCAGTGGCGGACAGGCGAGACACTCTTGCGCGGCGAGGCGCACACGCCGCGGTGAGGGAACTGTTCGAGAGAGGAGCGTCATGACGGAAGACACGGAACGAGTCGCGGTCATCACTGGAGGGGCAACGGGAATCGGCGCGGCGATCGCCGAGAACCTGCGTGCCTCCGGCGTCAATCGCTTGGTCATCACGTACAACGGCTCCGCCGACGCGGCCCAGGAGACCGTCGACCGGCTCCAGAGCGCGGGAGCGCAGGTCATCGCCGTCCGGACGGATGTGCGCGACGACGCCCAGGTGCGTGCCCTCGCGAAGCGCTGCGAGGAGGAGTTCGGACGCTGCGACGTGCTCGTCAACAACGCCGGCACCACGCGGTGGATCCCGCTGGCCGACCTCGACGCGCTCGATGAGGACACCTGGAACGAGCTCTTCAGCGTCAACGTGGTGGCGGCCTTCCGCACCGCTCGGGCGTTCGCCGGACTGCTCAAGGACAGCCGAGGCGTGATCATCAACGTCGCCTCGATCTCGGCATACCGGGGCATCGGGTCTTCGATCCCGTACGGCGTGAGCAAGGCGGCGCTGGTTCAGCTCACCCGCACGCTGGCCGCCACCCTCGGCCCCGAGATCCGGGTCAATTCGGTCTCACCGGGCACCATATCGACGCGGTGGCAGCTCGATCACCACGGCGACGCGTTCGCGGAACTGGCTGCGCGCGAACGCGCGGTGGCCCCCCTGGCGCGCACGCTGGGCCCGGATGACGTCGCCGAAGCGGTCGCAGGTCTCATCGGGGCGCGGGGTGTCACCGGGGTCGATGTCATCGTCGACGGAGGGAAGCACATAACGTACTGACGTCGCTCTAGAGTGACGGGGGAGGCCGAAGTGGACGAAGAGCAGCGCGGCAACGCGACCTCGAAGGTACTCGCCGTACTTGATGCCCTGGGCGACCACCGGCGTTTCGCTGATCTCGTACACACCACGGGTCTGCCGAAATCCAGTGTGCACCGCATCCTCCAGGACCTCGTGCGGTCCGGTTTCTGCACCGTCGATGCTGCCGGCGGTTACCTCCCCGGGCCGAGACTCATGGGGCTGGCGGGCCGGGTGTTCGGTCGCCTCGACACCCTCTCCGGCGCAGATCCCGCCCTGGACCGACTGCGCGCTCGAACGGGGGCCACCGTGCATCTGGCGGTGCTCGCGGGCGATGAGGCGATATATGTGCGCAAGCTCGAGGCCAGCAAGCCGTACCGGATGGCATCGCGCATCGGCATGTCGCTACCGCTGCACTGCACCGCCATCGGCAAGGCACTCCTCGCGGGGGCTCCCCGCGAGGACGCCCTCGCGATCGTGAAACGTACCGGCCAGCTCGCGCGGACCCCCAACACGCGCACCACCCCGGACGCGCTTTCCGCCGACCTCGATGCCTCGGCGCGCCGAGGATGGGCCCTCGACGATGAGGAGAATGAGGTCGGCGTGGTGTGCGTGGCGGCTGCCGTCCGCGACGCCACGGGGCGGGTGGTCGCGGCCGTGAGCGTCTCGCAACTCGTGAGCGACCTCGAGGAGATGCCGCCCGAAGTGGCCGGGCCCCTCGTGGCTCAGACTGCGCGTGAAGTCTCCGCGAGCATCGGCTGGTCCTGACCCGAGCGTTCGCTACGCGCGGGCGGGGTCGTTCACGCCGGCCGCATGATTCTGCGTCTCGGCGAGCGTCGGAAGGTATCCGGTTCCCCCCTGGCCGCGCAGCGACAGCGCGGCAGCCGCGCCGGCGAGCGTGATGGCCGAGGCATCCAGAGGACCACGTGACAGGCACGCGGCAAGGGTTCCCGCGAAGACATCCCCCGCCCCCGTGGCGTCGACGATGACCGGAGCGGCCGACGGCGGGATGCGGCTCACGTCGGTTCCATCGTGGAAGAGCACGCCGGCCGCACCCTGGGTCACGCACACGTTCGCGGCTCCCCACTCGAGTGACCGCTCGGCGGCGACGAGGGGATCGTCCGTGTCGAGAAGGGCGCTGCTGTCGGTGGGGCACGACGGGAGAACGAGGTGGCAGTGGGGCGCGATGGCGCGGAATGCGTTTCGCGCCTCCTCGGCGCTGGTCAGGCGCCGCCGGAAGTTCGGGTCGTAGATGACCAGGCCGCCGGCTTCGGAAACCTCGTTCACCGCCCGGAGGACGGTTGCCGCCGCCGACTCGGAGATGGCCATCGTGATGCCGCTGACGAGCAGCACCTTCACCTCGGACGGCGTGATCCGGTCAAGGTCTGCGGGCGTCAGGTGGGATGCGGCCGACCCGGCCCGCAGATAGACGAAGTCGCGGGTGCCGTCGGGGTCTGCCCCGACGAGGTACGCGCCGGTGTGCTCCGCCCCGACGCTCACGTGCCGGGTGTCGATGTGCAACTCGCCGAGGTTGCGCCGCAGCCGCCGGCCGACCTCGTCGTCTCCCACGCGGGTCAGAAGGGCCGTGCGCGCCCCGGCGGCGGCAGCGGCAGCCGCGGAATTGAGGGCATCGCCGGAGAACGACAGGGAGAAGGTCTCGGCGGTGTCCAGCGGCGCGGCGGCGGAGAGCTCGACGAGCGGTTCGCCGAGGACGAGTACGTCGATGGCGTCGGTCATCGCTGCGCCAGCCCCGCCACCGCCTGCGGATCATCGGCGAGTCGGGCGATGAGAGCCGAGCCGACTCCGACGGCCACGGCACCGGCAGACAGCCACTCGTCGATGTCGTCCAGCTCGATCCCACCGGTCGGGACGATCCGCGCCCCGGGAACCACCGCGAGCACGCTCCGGAGGTAAGCCGGTCCGCCCACGTGTGCGGGGAAGAGCTTGGCCATCCCTCCGCTCAGCGCCGCCGCCAGTTCGGTCGGTGTGAAGCCCCCTTCGATGAACGGGACGTCCCGCGCCGACGCGATCTCACGGACCTCGGGCGCCAACCGCGGAGACACCAGGAAGTCCGCGCCGGAGTCGAGCGCCATGGACGCCGTCTCGGCATCCACGACAGTGCCCACACCCAGGAGCACGTCGAGAGGGCGAAGCTCGTCCAGGGCGAGCCGCCAGTCTCGGGTCGTGGCGGTGAGTTCGATCGTCTGCAGCCCGGCGTCGGCCAGAAGGCGCGCATGGGCGATCGCTTGGGTCGAGTCGGCGGTGCGAAGCACCGGGAGCAGGGGCGACGTCGCCCACGCAGCCTCCAGCGCCGCAAACACGTCAGTTCCGCCACGCGGGATGTCGTATCGTTCCACGAAACCAGCCTACTTCTGGCACGCGCGCGTGTCGATGGCGCGTCGCGAGAGCGGTGGGGAACGGCGGCAGGCGCGCGCGTCGTGCGGCGCGGTGCGCCGCGGCCAGCGCGGCGCGGGTGTGTGGGCCCTGCCGGGATCGAACCGACGACATCCACGGTGTAAACGTGGCGCTCTACCAGCTGAGCTAAAGGCCCCTCCTCAGCAGTTTAGGTGCGGGCCCTTGAGAACGTCGATTCGCGCCCCGGAGGACCGAATCGGCGCCGCCCTCCCTCCGCAGTGCACATCTCCTCCCGAGGCGCTCGGCGCGACCTCGGGCCCGCCGCATCCCTCCGTATCGCCCGCACTGCGGACCGTTCGGGAGGAGATGGCGCTTCGGGAGGACCGAATCGGCACCATCCCCCCTCCGCAGTGCACATCTCCTCCCGAAAGGCCCGGGCACAACCCGGACCCGCCGCCGGATCCCTCCGCATCGCCCGCACCCCGCACCGTTCGGGCACAGCCCCGAAACGCCCCGGCACAGCCCGACCCGCCGCCGGATCCCTCCGCATCGCCCGCACCCCCGAACCGTTCGGAGGAGATGGCGCCTCGGGAGGACCGAATCGGCACCATCTCCCCTCCGCAGTGCACATCTCCTCCCCAAACGCCCCAGCACAGCCCCGAAACGCCCCGGCACACCCCGACCCGCCGCCTCGTCCCTCCGCATCGCCCGTAACCCCGCACCGCTCCGGAGGAGATGGCGCTTCGGGAGGGCCGAATCGGCACCATCTCCCCCCGCAGTGCACATCTCCTCCCGAGGCGCTCGGCGCGACCTCGTGCCCGCCGCAGCGTCCCTCCGCATCGCCCGCCGCTGCATCCCCGCGTGTTAACCCCGGACCCCGAACCGTTCGGGAGGAGATGGCGCTTCGGGAGGGCCGAATCGGCACCGTCCCCCCTCCGCAGTGCACATCTCCTCCCGAACCGCCCGGGCACAACCCCGGACTGGCCGCCCCGCCTGTTCCCACCCGCCCGCACTCGCCGCGGGGCCGGAGCCGGCGGCTGCCCGCCGTCAGAGGCCTTGCCCGAGCGACCACAACCGGTCCGTACGGCCCGAGATGGCCTCCGAGAACGCTGTCGCCTGGGCGTCTGTGAGGGACGCGACGTAGTCGAGGATGCCCCGCGCCTGTGCCAGGCGGTGCAGTTCGTTTCCGGTGGTGGGGGAGTGCTCGCCGCCGCGGGAGCGCTCGTACCCCTGGTGGGCGAGCTCGATCAGCTCCCGCAGTCGCCGAGGCGTGCGGTCCCGATCGCGAGCGTCTTCCAGCCACTCGACGAGCGCATGGACGGAACGGGTGAGCACCCGACCCAGTCCGCGCTGGTAGATCGTGAGGTCGGGCCTGCTGAGGACGAAATGCTTGTGCACGAACTTCAGAACCTCGACGTGGTGCCACGCGGCGGGGGACAAGCGCACCGGGCCCGAGCGCGCGTCATCGGCGGCGCTCGTCACCACGGAGATCTCGAGGGCGCGGATCCATCGATCGGTGAAGGTCGCGAGTTGACGCTCCGCCGTGAGGGAGCCGTCGAACGGCCGGGCCAGAAGTTCCTCGACCAGCTCGGTGTGCACCGTCGCGACGGCCTCGTGGAAAGCGTCGTCCTCGGCGATCCACGCGTCGTCGCGCCGCATCTTGCGTCGCAGTCGCTCGAGCGCCGCCCCGTGGGCGGAATCGCCGCGGAGGTCACTCGCCTCGCGCCGCCCCCACTCGTGGGGTGCGGCCAACCAGGCATCGAACTCGGCGGCGATCGGCGCGTGATTGAGGATCCCGGCGCGATAGAAGTCGTCGACGTCATGCACGGAATACGCGATGTCGTCGGCGATGTCCATCACCGCGCCCTCCACCGACTGCCGGAGCGGCGCGATTGCCAGGAAGGAGCGTGCCTGGTCCAGATCGGCCGCGTCGATGTCGTAAGCGGAGTACTTGAAGACCCTCACGCCGCCGTCCGAGTCGCGCCGCATGCCCCGCGGCAGGCCGCGGTCCTCCCGCTCCTGGCCGGGCGCCACCGCCGTCCACGGGTACTTCGCGGTGGCGGCTCGCACGGCCGCCGTGAGATTGAGGCCCTGGGGAACCTGCTCCGTGACATCCAGGGCCGTCAGGATGCGGTAGGTCTGGGCATTGCCTTCGAAGCCGTCGTGAAGTCCCAGCTCCTCCCGCGCCACCCGGTTGAGCACTGATTCACCCAGGTGGCCGAACGGAGGATGACCGAGATCGTGCGCGTGGGCCGCGGATTCCACCACGGTGACGTCACAGACCTCTGACCTATCCGTTCGGCGGGAACGGTCGTTGAGGTGCAGCGCCACCGCGCGAGCAATCGCGCTGACCTTCAGGGTGTGCGTGAGGCGATTGTGCACCGGGGCTCCGGAAATCGACGGCGACACGACCTGGGTGACCGCCGACAGGCGGGAGAAGTACGGAGAGAACTGGATGCGCTGCAGGTCGAGCGCGAACGGCTCGGTGACCTGGCGGCCGCTCTCCGGGTGCAGCCGCCCTACGCTGTGCGCATCCTGCCGCCCGGTTTCTTCCTGTCGCCCGTCACGGGGCAGGTCGCGAGGGGAGGCGGGCGACGCGGTGTCTGACGTCATGGCCCGCAGTGTACCCAGTGACGGTCATGCCGCGGTGAACGCGTGGCACTGTCGGCGGCGGGTGCCGTTGCGCTCTCGCGAACGGAGGCGGCCGTCTGACGTCACGGGTCGGAGGTAGGTTGGTCGGGTGAATGCCGACCCCGCAGACCAGCGCCGACTGCTCGACCTCGCCGACCTCGACGTGCGGATTCGCCGCGTCGAGGCCGCGCGTACCAACCCACCGCAGGCCTCGCGCGTGCAGGAGTTGCTCACGCAGCGGGCGACGCAGACGCAGGAGCTGAGCCGGCTGTCGGGGCTCCGCGAAGATCTCCGGGCGGAGCTCGCGCGCATCGAGTCCGACGTCGCCGTGGTGGATGCCCGCGCCGAGCGCGACGCGCAGCGGCTCACGACGAGCGCCAACGCCAAAGAGGCGCAGGGCCTGGAACACGAACTCGCCTCGCTGGCGCGCCGCAAGAGCGATCTGGAAGACGCCGAACTGGCGATCATGGAGCGTCTGGATACCGTCGACAGCGAGGTGGCCTCGCAGGAAGCGCTCGTTGCGGCGACCAACGACGAAGGCACCCGGCTGAGCGCAGAGGCCAAGGCGGCTGTCGCCGATGCCACGCGCGATCTCGAAGCGGCGCAGCGCGATCGAGCGGCGATCGCCGGCTCCGTGGCGGCGGATCTCCTCGCCCTGTACGACCGGATCGCCGCACGCGGAACAGCGGCAGGCCTCCTTCACCGCGGCACCTGCGAAGCGTGCCGGATGGTGTTGTCGGGCACGGATCTCAACGCGGTCCGTCAGGCGGCCGCCGATGCGGTGGTGACCTGCCCCGAGTGCGGTGCCATCCTCGTCCGCACGGAGGAGTCAGGTCTGTGACCACCCTCGTCGTCGAAGCCGACGGGGGATCGCGCGGCAACCCGGGTGTCGCCGGCGGTGGCGCGGTGGTGATCGACGACTCCGGAGCCGTCGTGACGGAGCTGGGCGTGTATGTCGGAATCGCCAGCAACAACGTCGCCGAATACAACGGCCTGCTCGCGGGACTCCGCGCCGCTTACGAGCGCGATCCAGAGGCGGTCGTGCACGTGCGCATGGACTCGAAGCTCGTCGTCGAGCAGATGACGGGCCGCTGGAAGGTGAAGCATCCCGACATGCAGCAGCTGGTCCGGGAGGCGCAGGCGATCATCGCGGGTCGTCCCGTGACTTTCGAATGGGTTCCACGGCTGTCCAACTCCCGCGCCGACAAGGCGGCGAATGAGGCGATGGACCGCCGCGAGGGTTTCCGGCGCGACCTCGACCCGCATGGACGAGACTGAGCCCACCTGGATCGTCCTCGCCCGTGCGAGCAACGGGGTCGTGGCGGTGGAGCTGGACGGGGACGGCCGAGAACGCCGACGGACCGACCTCACAGTCGCGGAGCTCGTGCCGTGGGTCGCGCAGCGGGAGGAGGCGTATGCGCCGCGCTGGGTGTGGAACGACACACCGAGGTGGTACGACGAACTCCTGGCGGCGGGGGTCCGGGTCTCCCGCGCGCACGACCTGCGGCTGTCGCATGCTCTTCTGCGGGATGCGGATGCCGTGGCCGACGATGCCGGGTTGCGGGCGGCGAGCACGTGGGATGCGGCCGGCGGCGAGCACGGACGTGGGGAACCCGCGCTGTTCGAGCTGGCCGACCCTGGCGGAGGGGTGCCCGAGGACGCTGCGGAGTCGCTAGCGGAGTTCGCCCGGCAGCGTACGGCGCTGGAGCGCGCGCGGACGCCCGGGCCACTGCGCCTCCTGGTGGCCGCTGAGTCCGCGGGCGCGCTGCTGGCGTGCGAGCTCCGCGCAGCGGGCCTCCCCTGGGACGCCGCCGCGCACGACGAGATCCTGCGGGGGATGCTGGGGGAGCGAGGGCCTGGCGGAGTTCCGAGCGAACTCGACCGTCGCGCTGCCGAAGTGCGCGCGGCCCTGGGCGATCCGACGGCGAGCCTGGACTCGCAGCCGAAGCTGCTGCGCGCCCTGCACCGCGCCGGGGTCCTCGTGGAGTCGACCAGTCGTTGGGAGCTCCAGCGTCACCGGCATCCCGTCGTCGAACCACTGATCGAGTACAAGCGGCTCATGCGCCTGTACACGGCCAACGGGTGGGCGTGGCTCGCGGAGTGGGTGCATGACGGTCGATTCCGCCCGGTCTACGTGCCGGCGGGGGTCGTCACCGGGCGATGGGCCTCGTCCGGCGGCGGGGCACTGCAGATCCCGAGACAGCTGCGCGCCGCCGTCCGCGCCGATCCCGGCTGGTGCTTCGTCATCGCCGACGTGGCCCAGCTCGAACCCCGCATCCTGGCCGCCATGGCACGAGACACCGCTCTCGCGGAGGCGGCGCGCGGTCGTGACCTCTACGCCGGGATCGTGGCCCAGGGCGCCCTGGAATCCCGCGCCGAGGCGAAGGTGGCGCTCCTCGGTGCGATGTACGGGGCCACGAGCGGCGACGGAGGCCGTCTGGTCCCACGCCTGCGGAAGGCGTTTCCGCGCGCTATGCGACTGGTGGATGACGCCGCTCGCACGGGCGAGGAGGGCCACACCGTGTCCACATGGCTCGGAAGGACGTCGCCCCAGCCGGGGGCGCGATGGGCACAGCTCCAGTCGCGCGCGAGCGATGCCGACGCCTCGGACGTCGATCAGACCCACGCCCGCCGGTCGGCGCGCGACCGCGGCCGGTTCACGAGGAACTTCGTGGTTCAGGGCACAGCTGCGGAGTGGGCGCTCGCCTGGCTGGCCGACCTCCGCAGCCGGCTCACAGCGCTACCGGAGGTGACGGCGGACCAGTCCGCGCCGCGCTCCGGACCGGCCTTCGCACGCCGGCCGCACGTCGCGTTCTACCTGCACGACGAGATCATCGTCCATACGCCGGTGGTGCATGCCGATGCCGTCGCCGCGTCGGTGCAGGAGTCCGCAGCATCCGCCGGGCGTCTGCTGTTCGGGGACTTCCCGGTGGATTTCCTCCTTGACCTGCGGATCGTGGACCATGCCGGCAAGGAGTGAGGCCGCGTTCAGCGCACCCCGCTACACTCGGCGGTGCGAATGGGTCGGCTGGACGGTCGCGTAGCGGGATTCCCGCGCCGAGGAACGTCCGGGCTCCACAGGGCAGGACGGTGGGTAACACCCACCCGGAGCAATCCGCGAGACAGTGCCACAGAGAGCAGACCGCCGCACCCGACCCCGAGCTTGTCGAAGGGTCGGGAGCGGTAAGGGTGAAAGGGTGGTGTAAGAGACCACCGGGATCGCGGTGACGCGATTCGCAAGGTAAACCTCGTCCGGAGCAAGGCCAGACAGGGGATGTTGACGCGGCTCGCCGAGTCCCCGGGTAGGCCGCTGGAGCGGCACGGCAACGTGTCGCCGAGAGAGATGACCGTCGACGGGGCTTCGGCCCCCGAACAGAACCCGGCGTACAGGCCGGCCCATTCGCCTCCGCTACTCGGAGATCGCCGGCAGCGCCTCGGGGACCGCGAGGCCGAGTGCGGCGGCCCCGATGATGCCTGCGTTGTTGCGGTGCACTGCCGGGATGATGGGGGCCTTCAACTTCAGCAAGTCCAGGAACTGATCCGCGTGCTTGGACACCCCGCCCCCCACGATGATGAGATCGGGACTGAAGAGGAACTCCACGTAGTCGTAGTACCACTGCAGGCGCGCGGCCCACTTCGTCCACGAGAGGCTCTCCCGCTCCATGGCGGAGTAGGCCGCGTACCCCTCGGCGTCCCGTTTGTGGTTCGCTCGTTGCAGGTGACCCAGCTCGCTGTTGGGGATGAGGACGCCGTCGTAGATCATCGCGGAGCCGATGCCTGTGCCCAGCGTCGTGAGGATCACCAGGCCATCGACCCCCTTCGCCGCGCCGAAGCGCACCTCGGCGATGCCGGCGACATCGGCGTCGTTGGCGAAATGGATGTCGCGGCCCAGACCGTCTTCGAAGAATTTCTCGGCTTCGAAGCCGATCCACTTCTCCGACACGTTCGCCGCCGACATCGTCCGCCCGTTCTTCACGATGGCGGGGAAGGCCACGCCGAGGGCAAGAGAGTCGTCGCCGGCGACGCCGAGCCGGTCGAGAACCTCTGTGACGGCGGCCAGGACATCCTTCGGCTCCGCACCGGCGGGCGTGGGCACCTTGATCCGGTCACTGACGAGGGCACCCGCCTCCAGGTCGACGACACCTGCTTTGATGCCGGTTCCTCCGATGTCGACTCCCACCGCGCGGGACGTGTTCGTTGCCATGCGCCCAGCCTATCCAGGCTCGGGGCCGGGGTCAGTAGGATCGATGGAGGTGCCCGGCCGGTCAGGGCGCACGCGAACGCAGGGAGTCATTGTGAGCGCCGATAGCGAGAAGTACTGGTACAACCTCACGACCGGTTCGGTCGAGCGCGGCTTCGCGTCTCCGGCCGTTGACCGGGCCGGCCCCTTCGACACCGCCGAAGAGGCCGCGCGGGCACCAGAGATCTTCAAGGAGCGCTCGCGTGCGTGGTCGGAGGACGAAGCTCGCGATGACAATTGGGGCGGCGAAGGATCCCGGAAGTAAACCGGGAACGAGGGGGAAGCATGGACAAGCAGCGCGACTTCGTACTGCGCACGATCGAGGAGCGCGGCGTGAAGTTCGTGCGCCTGTGGTTCACGGATGTCATCGGGACGCTCAAGTCTGTCGCGATTGCGCCGGCTGAAGTCGAAGGCGCCTTCGCAGAGGGACTCGGCTTCGACGGATCGGCCATCGAGGGCCTGACCCGCTCGTACGAGTCGGATCTGCTCGCACATCCCGATCCCACGACGTTCCAGACGTTGCCCTGGCGCGGCGAGATCGACCCGACGGCGCGGATGTTCTGCGACATCACGACCCCCGACGGGGCGCCTGCCGTCGCCGACCCGCGGCACGTGCTCAAGCGCACTCTCGCCAAGGCCGCCGACGCCGGGTTCACGTTCTACACCCATCCCGAGATCGAGTTCTACCTGCTCAAGTCCTCCGCACCCGGCCCGGACGGGCGGCCAGAACCGGTGGACTCCGCGGGGTACTTCGACAATGTGCCCGGCGGCACGGCCCACGACTTCCGCCGCCGGTCCGTGCGGATGCTGGAAGACCTGGGCATTTCGGTGGAATACAGCCACCACGAAGGCGGCCCCGGCCAGAACGAGATCGACCTGCGTTACGCCGATGCGCTGACCACCGCGGACAACATCATGACCTTCCGCACGGTGATCAAGGAGGTGGCGATCGAGCAGGGCGTGTACGCGACGTTCATGCCCAAGCCGCTGAGCGGACAGCCCGGAAGCGGGATGCACACGCATATGTCGCTGTTCGAAGGCGACCTGAACGCGTTCTACGAAGAGGGCGCCCAGTACCAGCTCTCCAAGGTCGGCCGGCACTTCATCGCAGGACTTCTGCGCCACGCCAACGAGATCTCGGCCGTCACCAATCAGTTCGTCAACTCCTACAAGCGACTGTGGGGCGGCGACGAGGCCCCGAGCTTCATCTGCTGGGGTCACAACAACCGGTCGGCCCTCGTGCGGGTGCCCTTGTACAAGCCGAACAAGGGACAGTCGTCGCGTGTCGAGTACCGCGCTCTCGATTCCGCTGCGAACCCTTACCTGGCCTACGCGCTCATGCTCTCGGCAGGCCTGAAGGGCATCGAGGAGGAGTATGAGCTCCCCGCCGAGGCCGAGGACAACGTGTGGTCGCTGACCGACGCGGAACGCCGCGCGCTCGGCTACGCACCGCTCCCGCAGAGCCTCGACCACGCGCTGGGGTACATGGAGGAGTCGGAGCTGGTCGCCGAGACGCTCGGCGAGCAGGTCTTCAACTACGTCCTGCTGAACAAGCGTCGCGAATGGCAGCAGTACCGCTCCCAGGTCACACCCTTCGAGCTCCGCAGCAACCTCGAGATGCTCTGATCCGGCGCCGGCGATGACGTCGGGGGAACGCAGCGGCTCGCTCACGGCGCTCGCGCGCCGTGGGTTCACGCGCCTGGAAGCGGCAGACGACCTCCTCACCGAGCTGTCCGATGCGATCGGTCTGCCCGCCGATACCCTCGCTGATCACGCTTCACTCGGGGCAGACCCCGACGACGGACTGAATGCCGTCGTGCGCATCGCGCGACGCGACGCCGGTGCCGTCAAGGCGCTCGCTACCGACGAACTCGGGTGGTCCGCGCTGTGGCGGCTGGTCGGTGCGTCCACCGGCTTCGGCGAGTTCTTCCAGCGCCACCCCGACGAGCTGGCGAACCTCCACGGCGCCGGTGAGGATCTTCCCGATGAGGGGAAGCTCCGCGCCGCGATGCTCGAGGCGGTGGGTGCCGCGGACGGATTCGCGGCCTCCGGCGCGGACGATTCCTGGGTCCTCCTGCGTGTCGCCTACCGCCGGGTGCTGGCGCGGATCGCGGCTTTCGATCTCGCTCAGGACGACCCCGCCGACGTCGTCGCTCAGGTTTCGGCGCGCCTGGCCGACGCCGCCGGCGCCGCGTTGGAGGCGTCGCTGGCCGTCGCGCGCGCTCGCGTGTCGGGGATCGGCTCGTCACCGGTGTTGTTTCCCCGCGAGGAGGTCGCGCCCACACAGCTCGCGATCATCGCCATGGGAAAGGCCGGGGCGCGCGAGCTCAACTACGTCAGCGACGTGGACGTCATCTTCGTCGGTGGCACGGCAGACGCAGACCTCGTGACCGAGGCGCGCTCCATTGATATCGCCACCCGCTTGGCGGTTCAGACCATGCGCGGCATCTCCGGCCCGGAGATCGAGCCCGCGCTGTGGGAAGTCGATCCGAATCTCCGGCCGGAGGGCAAGCAGGGCGCGCTGGTACGGTCGCTGGCATCCCACCTGTCTTATTACGACCGGTGGGCGCAGAGTTGGGAGTTCCAGGCGCTCCTGAAGGCGCGAGCCATCGCCGGCGACCCCGCACTGGGCGGAGAGTACGTCGAAGCCGTGCAGCGGAAGATCTGGACGAGCGCCGCGCGGGAGAACTTCGTCGACAGCGTGCAACGGATGCGCGAGCGCGTCACCGAGCACATCCCGCCGGACGAGGTGGCTCGTCAGGTGAAACTCGGTCCCGGCGGGATCCGGGACGTGGAGTTCACGGTGCAGCTCCTGCAGCTGGTGCACGGGCTGACGGATGACCGCATCCGCCAGCGCGGCACCCTCGAGGCCCTCGATGCGCTCGAAGCCGAGGGGTACATCGGGCGCTCGGATGCGAGCGCCTTCGCGCGGGATTACCGCGTGCTCCGAGTTATCGAGCATCGCCTCCAGCTCCGCGCCCTGCGCCGCACCCACCTCATGCCGACGAAACCCGAAGACCTCCGCGTCCTCGCTCGGGCGACCCGCATCGCCGATACCGGCGCCGGCATCCAGGAGGCGTGGGAGGGGATCAAACGCGAGGTCCGCGACATCCATGTGCGGCTGTTCTATCGTCCGCTCCTCAGCGCCGTGGCGGGCCTGGGTGAAGACGAGCGCATGCTGTCGACCGAGCAGGCCCACGACCGTCTGGCGGCCATCGGGTTCCGTGACCCGGCCGGGGCGCTCCGTCACATCGCCGCCCTCACGAGCGGCCTGAGTCGGAAAGCCACGATCCAGCGGCACCTCATGCCGATCATGATCCGCTGGTTCGCCGAAGGCGTCGACCCTGACTACGGTCTCCTCGCCTTCCGCCGGATCAGCGAGCGGCTGGGCAACACACCCTGGTTCCTCCGGATGCTGCGCGACTCCTCCGGCGCGGCTGAGAGCCTCACCCGCCTCTTGTCCGGGTCGCGCTACGTCGGCGAACTGATGGAGTGGATCCCGGAATCGGCGGCGTGGCTCGACGGCGACGCGTTGCTGCGTCCCCGCACGGGGATGGCGCTTCAGGCGGAGGCCCGCGCCATCCAGACGAGGCACACCTCGATCGAAGACGCCATGCGCTCGGTGCGTACCCTGCGGCGCCGGGAAATGCTGCGCACGGCCATGGCGGCCGTGCTCGGTGTGCTGACGATCGACGAATTGGCCGGGGCGCTCACGACGATCACGGAGGCGACGATCCAGGCGACGCTCCGTGCGGTACGACGCGAGGTCGTGCCGCCGGAAGACGAGGCGCTCGATTTCTCGGTGATCGCGATGGGACGGTTCGGCGGCCGCGAACTCGGGTTCGGTTCCGATGCCGATGTGATGTACGTCTACCGCGCGAACGGGGTGGACCCGCAGCGTGCACACGAACTGTCGCTGCAGTTGGTCGCCGGCCTGCGCCGGTACTCCGAGGACCACCGCCTGCCGCTCGACCTCGACGCCGGGCTGCGCCCCGAAGGACGGAACGGCCCCGTCGCGCGGTCGCTCGAGGCGTACGCGGAGTACTACCGCCGCTGGTCGCTGTCGTGGGAGGCCCAGGCGCTCCTCCGCGCGCGGGGAGTGGCCGGCAGCGTCAAGCTCATCGCCGCGTTCACCGAGCTCGCCGACGAGGTGCGATATCCGGCGCAGGTCGACCCCCACGGGTTGCGGGAGATCAAGCGCATCAAGGCGCGTGTGGAGAACGAGCGCCTCCCGCAAGGCGCCGACCCGGCGCGCCACTTGAAGCTGGGCCCGGGGTCGCTCAGCGATGTGGAATGGCTCGTGCAGATCCTCCAGCTCCAGCACGCCGCCGCCGTCCCCGGTCTGAGGACCACCTCCACACTCGACGCGCTCGAGGCGGCCCGGGAAGCCGGGTTCGTCGGCGATGTCGACGCCTCCAGACTCAGAGAGGCGTGGCGCCTGGCCAGCCGCCTGCGGTCAGCGGCGACCCTGCTGTCGTGGCAGACCAGCGACGTGCTGCCTACCGACCGCACCAAGCTCGACGGCATCGGCCGCATCCTGGAGTACCCGCCCCGCTCCGCGACGCGCGTCGAGGAGGACTACCTCGCCGCCACCCGTCGGGCCCGCCGAGTGTTCGAGAAGCTCTTCTATGGATGAGGTGAGCCCCCGCACGGCCGTGATCGCCGGCGCCAGCGGCTTCGTCGGAACCGCGCTGACCGGGTCCCTCTCCTCGCAGGGCTTCGCCGTACGGACGATCGGGCGGTCCGGGGACGCCGTGTGGGGCGACGCGGCCGGGGTCCGCCGGCTGGTCGACGGTGCGGACGTGCTCATCAACCTGGCGGGGAAGTCGGTCAACTGCCGGTACACCGACGCGAACCGGGACGAGATCCTGCGGTCGCGCGTGGAAACCACACGTCAGCTGCGCGAGGCGGTGGAGTCGGCTGCGCGGCCACCTCGGGTCTGGCTGAACGCGTCCACGGCGACGATCTACCGTCACGCGATGGACCGGCCGAACACGGAGAACGAGGGCGACCTCGGCAGCGGGTTCTCGGTCGACGTCGCTCGAGCCTGGGAAGAGGAATTCTTCGCCGGCGACCTGCCGACGACGCGCCGGGTCGCGCTGCGGATGGCCATCGTGATCGGCGAGGGACCGGCCACGCGGACGCTGTTGCGGCTCGCGCTGGTGGGGCTCGGCGGACCACAAATCGACGGATGGTGGTTCCCGCACCGGCGCTATCGCGGGATCGGTCCGCGCCCCACCGGGGGCAGCGCCCCCAGACACCGGACACGGGGTCGGCAGAAGTTCAGCTGGATCGACCTGGACGACGTGGTGGCGGCGGTCGACTTCCTCCTGGCCCGCGACGACATCTCCGGGCCGGTGAACCTCGCCAGCCCGCATCCGGTCGACAACCGTACGCTGATGCGCACCCTCCGCCGTGCCGTCCGGACGCCGATCGGTCTTCCGGCGTGGCGGTGGATGCTGGAGCCGGCCATGTGGGTGCTGCGCACGGAGCCGGAGCTCGTTCTCAAGAGCCGGTGGGTGCTGCCCGGAAAGCTGACGGAGGCGGGGTTCGTCTTCGGTCGGCCTGACCTCGAGGAGTCGCTCGCAACCGTGGTCTCGCGCCGGCCCTGACCGCGCCGACTGCACGGGTTCTCGCCCAACGCACGACGTCCCAACGCGATCAGGCCGTGCGCTCGCCATCACGTCGTGCATTCGTCGCTGCGCAGTCGCCGCATCCCGGACGCGACGAAGGGGCCCCGGCGAACCGGAGCCCCTTCGCGCAGACCAGAACTCAGACGCCGAAGTACAGCTCGTACTCGAACGGGTGCGGGCGCTGGGCGATCGGCTGGATCTCGTTCTCGATCTTGTACTCGATCCAGGTCTCGATGAGCTCCTCGGTGAAGACGCCACCGGCGAGCAGGAACTCGTGGTCGGCGCGCAGCGCCTCGAGCGAGTCGAGCAGCGAGTTCGGAACCTGCGGGATGTTCTTGGCCTCTTCAGCGGGCAGCTCGTAGAGGTCCTTGTCGACGGGCTCGTGCGGCTCGATGCGGTTGTTGATGCCGTCGATGCCGGCCATGAGCTGAGCGGCGAACGCGAGGTAGGGGTTGCCCGACGCGTCGGGTGCCCGGAACTCGATGCGCTTGGCCTTCGGGTTGGAGCCGGTGATCGGGATGCGGATGGCCGCCGAGCGGTTACCGGCCGAGTACACCAGGTTCACCGGAGCTTCGAAGCCCTTCACCAGGCGGTGGTAGCTGTTCAGCGTCGGGTTCGTGAAGGCCAGGATGGCCGGCGCGTGGGCGAGGATGCCGCCGATGTACCAGCGGGCGACGTCGGACAGGCCGCCGTAGCCGGTCTCGTCGTAGAACAGCGGCTTGCCGTCGTTCCACAGCGACTGGTGCGTATGCATGCCCGAGCCGTTGTCGCCGAAGAGCGGCTTGGGCATGAAGGTCGCGACCTTGCCCCACTCGAGCGCCGTGTTCTTGACGATGTATTTGAACTTCAGGATGTCATCGGCGGCGTGCACCATCGTGTCGAAGCGGTAGTTGATCTCCGCCTGGCCGCCGGTTCCGACCTCGTGGTGCGCGCGCTCGAGAATGAGGCCCGCATCGATGAGCTTGAGGCTGATGTCGTCACGAAGGTCGGCCTGCTTGTCGACGGGGGAGACGGGGAAGTAGCCGCCCTTGTACGGCGTCTTGTTGGCGAGGTTGCCGCCCTCTTCGGCGCGGCCGGTGTTCCAGGCACCTTCCTCGGAGTCCACCGCGTAGAAGCTCGTGTTCTGCTTCACCTCGTAGCGGACGTCGTCGAAGATGTAGAACTCAGCCTCGGGCGCGAAGTAGGCCGTGTCGGCGATGCCGGTCGAGGCGAGGTACTTCTCGGCCTTCTTGGCGACCTGACGCGGGTCCTTGGAGTAGATCTCGCCGTTACGGGGGTTGTAGATGTCGAAGACCATGATGAGCGTCTTCGCCTCGCGGAACGGGTCGAGGTACGCGGTGGTGACATCCGGGATCAGCTGCATGTCCGACTCATGGATGTTCGCGAACCCGCGGATCGACGAGCCGTCGAAGAGCTGTCCGACCGTGAAGAAGTCCTCATCGACGGTGGCCGCGGGAATGTTGAAGTGCTGCTGCACGCCAGGGAGATCCGTGAATCGGATGTCGAGGAACTTGACGTCCTCGTCCTTGATGAACTTCAGCACCTCGGATGAATCTTTGAACATGTGGAAGACTCCAGAGGTAGGGCATCGGGATTCGCCGGCCTGCCAGGGCTGGCCCCTCGAACCTACCCAGGAGGCATTGCCCGGCAGTGTCTCTCATGTTTCCGGCATGTTACGCGTGCCTGATTAGGCTGAGGTAATGCCCGACGCTACACCCGCAGAACGTTATCCCGGTGAGCGATTGGGACTGCCGGCGCAGGGAAGGGGCAGCATCGCCACCCTGGGCCGCCGTGTGGGGGCGATCATCCTCGACTGGGCGTGCGCGGTGGTCATCTCGATCGCGTTCTTCGCGTACGACGCCCTCGCCACCACGGTGATCTTCGCGCTCGTGCAGATCCTCTTCATCCCGACGATCGGCGGAAGCCCCGGTCACCGGGTGTTCGGGATGCGGTTGCAGCGCGTGACCGGAGGCTGGACCGGCTTGTGGCGGCCGATCGTGCGGACGGTGTTGCTCGCGCTGGTGATTCCCGCGGTGATCTGGGATGCGGATAATCGCGGCCTCCACGACAGGGCGGCCGGAACGGTCCTCGTTCGCGCCTGACCTTCGACCGGCTGAGGCCGCGGTGGTGCGGGAGTCAGCGGGGCTGTGGTGCGGAAGTCAGCGGGGCCGCGGCGCGCGGACCTTGGTGGGATCGACGCCCTTCGGAATGGGCAGCGACGTCACCGACTGCGATATCGAGTCGACACGCTTGATGACAGCGGCCATCGTGGCCCGGTCGATCTTCTTCGGCAGCGCCTTGATGGTCGACGCGAGCTTGCCGATGGGGACCTCATCGTTGCCGTGCCCGACGTAGAAGACGTGCACGGGAACACCCGACGCCACCCGCTGTACCTTCGAGCGCTCATCGTTCACGAGCCGCGTGAGGCGGCCGCGCGCGCCTTCGCCGACGATGACGACACCTCCGCGACCGATCGCGCGATACACCGCCTCCTGCGTGCGCGGGTTGACACCCACCGGCATCTCGGATGCGCTCCAGTTGCGGCCGAGCCCCGTGGACAGCACGTGACCGGCGGCACCGGGCATCCCGTCGATCTTCTTGTACATGGCCTTGGTCGACAGACGGGTCATCGTGATCATCGCCGCCAGGATGCCGGCCATCAGGCCCGTGACGCCCCACAGGATGACACTCCACACCGCGACGGGCGGGATGAGGAAGCCGATGCCGATACCGAGAGCGATACCGGCGAGAAGGATCCCGATGAGGGCGAACGGGAGCCATCGGTAAGCCTCGCGTGTGAACCGGAAAAGGGTACGAAGCTGCGAGAAGAAGCCAGGGCGCTTCTCGGGTGCGGAACTGCGAGCGGCCATAACGGGATTCTACCTTCCGGCGCCCCGGGCGTCCGTCCTCCACAACCGGGGTCCTGATGGCTCTTTCCCCCGATCCCGTGCCACGCTGCCACCACCGGCGCGTCCGCGCACAGGATCAAGGCGTGCGAGCGCTTCCGGTTCCTTCCGCCTACACCGCCTATCCGGCCATCCGCGCCGTCGGTCCCCCCGATGCGCCGTTCGAGGGCGTGCTTGCTCGCGGTGCCGGCGATGGCACGGTCCTGCTGGTCGATCGGGACCTGCTTCAGGACTGGCCGGCGTGGCGCGCACCGGGCGACACCCACGTACTCGCCCCGCTCGATGTCGTGCGACGGAAAGACGGCCACGACATCGTGCTTCCGGCCTTGGCCGACCGCCTCGACCGTCTGGTGGCCCGCCGGGGCGGTGCGGGCGCGCCGGTGTCGGACGGTGAGGCGCTCACGGTGGCCGTCAGCGTCCTGCGCGGGGTCGTGACGGCGCTCACCGAAGAGCTCGATGGCGAGACCGCGTCCTGGTGGGTCACAGTCGAAGGGAAGCCCGTGCTCGTCTGCGGTTCGGGCGAAAGCGACGCCGTTCGCGCGTCGCAAGAGCTCGTCGCCGGACTCGCGGAAACAGTCGCGGATCCACGTCTGCGGGACGTCCTCGACGACTTCCGCGATGCTCTGACTCAGCCCCGGGTCCTTCCCCGTAACGCCGACAGGTGGGAGGACGCCTTCTTCGCCGTCGTCGAGGCGGAACCCCTCATGACCGAGGTGATCGGTCCGGTGCGGCCTCCCACGATCCCGGCAGCGGACACGGTGGCCGGCGGAGAGCCGGAGGGGCTGCGCCGGCCATGGTGGAGCAGCCTGGCTGTCGCCGCCGACTCGGGGCTCGCGGCCAGCGCGTTCGATCTCATGCATCGGATCCGCGTGCGAATGACGAGCCGTGGCAGGAAGGTCCGTCCGGTCGCGTGGGCCGCCGGCTTGGCCGCAGTGGTCCTGGTCGTGGGGCTGAGCTGGCCGGAGCCGAGCGGGCCTCACGCTGCCCTCGGCGCCGAGAAGCCGGTTCCGTCCACCCGGGCATCCGCGTCGCCCGTCGCACCGGATGCGGAAGCGAGCACAGGGAGCGGTGACCAGCCGGCCGACGCCGCGGAGGCACTGCGCGGGCTGTTGGATGCGCGTGCCGCGTGTCCGGACGCGCCCTGCCGAGCTTTGGCTCAGGAGGATCAGGGCAAGACGCTGCCCCCGGGCGCCGTTGACGCCGAGCAACGGACGATCGCATTGCTTGACGACTTCGGCGGCCTTGCAGTCCTCCGCGTGGACGCTCCCGGGGAACTCTCCCAGTTCGTGACCGTGGTCACGACACCGGGGGGTTGGCGGATCCGCGACGCGTTCGACGTCGCGGATCCACCCGCCTGATCAGATGCCGAGGTTGTCCTGGAACTGTGCAGCCTCCAGGCGTGCCTTGACCGCGGAGAGGAACCGGGCGGCGTCCGCCCCGTCGATGACTCGGTGGTCGTAGGACAGCGCGAGGAACACGTAGGAGCGAACCGAGATCGCGTCCTTGCCGTCCACCGACACGACGCCGGGGCGCTTGACGACCGTCCCGGTGCCGAGGATCGCGGACTGAGGCAGGAACACCAGCGGGGTGTCGAACAACGCGCCGCGGGAGCCCGTGTTCGTGACCGTGAAGGTGCCGCCGGCCAACTCGTCCGGCTTGAGCTTGTTGTTTCGCGTGCGCGCCGCCAGATCTGCGATCTCGTGCGCGATCTGAGCGAGGTTCTTCCCACTGGCCTCACGCACCACGGGGGTCAATAGGCCCCGCTCGGTGTCGACCGCGATCGAGATGTTCTCCGACGGCGGGTAGACGATGGTCTCGCCGTCCACCGTGGCGTTGATCACGGGGTAGGCCTGCAGCGCCTCGGCGGCGGCCAGGACGAAGAACGGCAGGAACGACAGCTTGTCACCGGTCTTGGACTGGAAATCGCCCTTGACCTGATCGCGGTACGACGCGAGCTTCGTGACATCCACCTCGACGACAGTCGTCAGCTGAGCCGTGGCCTGCATGGATGCGACGGCACGCTCGGCGAGTACCTTCCGGAGGCGAGACATCGCCTGCGTCGTGCCGCGGAGCGGCGAGACCTCGAGCTCTGCGGGTGCCGCGGCGGCGGGCGCCGCGGGCTCCGGCGCCGGTGCCTGCGCCGCCTGCGCTGCCTGCTCGGCAGCCTTGAGCACGTCTTCCTTGCGGATGCGTCCACCGACACCGGTTCCGGTGATCTTCGACAGGTCGACGCCCTGCTGCTGTGCGAGTCGGCGCACGAGCGGGGTCACATACGTCACCTCGTCGTTCGACGCGGACAGCGACTCCGACGACGTCGACGGGGCCTGCGGGGCGGGAGTGGAGGCTCCGGGCGCGGGGGCGGGCTTCTCCGGTTCAGCCGGCTTGGACGGCTCCGCCGTCTTCTCCGGCTCGGCGGACTGAGCTGGGGCGGCTGCGGGCTCCGGCTGCGCCGCGGGCTCGTCAGCCTCTACGGGCTTGTCCACGGAAGGCGCCTCGGGCGCGGCTGCCGCAGCGGGAGCCGGAGCTGAGCCGCTGCCGATGCGTGCGAGGGCTGCCCCCACCGCCACGGTCTCGTCCTCGCCCACGAGGATCTCCTGCAGCACGCCGGCGACGGGGGAGGGAATTTCGGTGTCGACCTTGTCGGTCGAGATCTCCAGGAGCGGCTCATCGACGGCGACGTCGTCACCGACCTGCTTCAGCCAGCGGGTGACCGTGCCCTCCGTGACGCTCTCACCCAGTTCCGGCAGAACGACGTCTCGGCTCTCGCCACCATCCTGGGCAGCCGGCTCGGCGGCGGGCTGCTCGGCGGGCGGGGCCTCCGCCGCTGGAGCCGGCTCTTCGGCGGGGGCGGGCTGCTCGGCGGGGGTGGACTCCTCCGCGGGAGCGGACTGCTCGGCCGGAGCCGACTCCGCCGCTGCTGCCTCGTTCGCGGGGGCATCGTCCGTGGACGCGCCCGAGCCGTCACCGATCTTCGCCAGCACGGCGCCGACCTCTACGGTCTCGTCCTCTTCGACCAGGATCTCTTCGATCACTCCGCTGACGGGCGACGGGATCTCGGTGTCGACCTTGTCGGTCGAGATCTCCAGCAGGCCCTCGTCCTCCTGGATCGTGTCACCGACCTTCTTGAGCCAGCGGGTGACCGTTCCCTCGGTAACGCTCTCTCCGAGCGCGGGGAGGACGACGGAAGTGCTCATGAGCTTGTCTCCTTCAAAGGCGGATTCGTATCTAGCTTAGTGACGCGCCGGGCAGCTCAGAGCGTGTGCAACGGCGAGCCCGCCAGGGAGAGGAACGCTTCACCGAGCGCCTCGCTCTGCGTGGGGTGCGCATGGATGTACGGAGCGACGTCTTCGGGATGCGCTTCCCACCCCACGACGAGCTGAGCCTCGGTGACGAGTTCACCCACGCGGTCGCCCACGAGATGGACCCCGAGAACCGGACCGTCCTTGAGGCGGACGACCTTCGCGATACCCGCCGTGCCGAGAATCTCGCTGCGGGCGTTGCCGGCCAGGTTGTACTCGGTGACAACGAGCGCGTCGGCACCGTGCTGTTCGGCGGCCTGGGCCTGCGTCCACCCGACGGAGGCGACCTCGGGGTGGGAGTAGGTGACTCGCGGGATGTGGTGTTCCGGAACACGCACGGGGGAGCGACCGGCGATCTCCTCCGCCACGAAGATGCCCTGCTGGAACCCGCGATGGGCAAGCTGCAGGCCGGCGACGACGTCACCGACGGCCCAGACGTGTTCGGCGTCGGTGCGCAGGCGCTCGTCGGTGCGCACGAAACCGCGGTCGAGCAGCACGCCGGACTCCTCCAGCCCGAGTCCCGCAGTCGCGGGACCGCGCCCCACGGCGACCAGGAGGTAGTCGGCCTCGAGAGAGCTGCCGTCCTCGAGCTGCACCGTGACCGCGTCGGGGCTCTGTGAGGCAGAAGCGAACCGCGTGCCGAGGCGGAAGTCGATTCCGCGCTTGCGGTAGGCGCGTTCGAGCGTCTTGCTGGAGGCGACGTCCTCTGCGGGCACCAGATGATCCAGTGCTTCGATGATCGTGACCTCAGAGCCGAACGAACGCCAGACACTCGCGAATTCCACGCCGATGACTCCGCCGCCGAGGACGATCACGCGGGCGGGGATCGCGTCGAGTTCGAGAGCCTGTTCGCTGGTGATGATGCGGCCGCCGATGTCGAGCCCCGGGAGCGTCCGGCTGTACGAGCCGGTGGCGATGACGACATCCGCGCCGCGGTACAGGTCGTCGCCCACACGGACGGCGGGCCCCGCCTCGAGCCTGCCTTCCCCGGCGACGACAGTGATCCCGCGCGCGGAGAGCAGGCCTTCGAGGCCGCGATACTTCTTGGAGACGATTCCTTCGCGGTAGGTCCGCACGGCCGCCGGGTCGATCCCCTCCAGAGTTGCGCGCACGCCGACAGAGGCGGCGGTGCGCGTGGCGTCAGCCACCTCCGCCGAGTGGAGCAGAGCCTTCGTCGGGATGCATCCGCGGTGCAGGCAGGTGCCTCCGACCTTGTCCTTCTCCACGATGATCACCGAGGAGCCCAGTTCCGCGGCGCGGAGCGCGGCGGCGTAGCCCCCGCTGCCACCGCCGAGCACGACGAGGTCGGCCGTGTGCTCCGTCATGCTGCCGCCTCCGTGGCCAGAAGTTCGATGAGCGAGCGCACCGTCGCGCCGGTCACACCCTTGTCCGTGAAGCCATACGGCGCACCTTTGTTCATGCCGACGCCCGCGATGTCGAGGTGCACCCACGGGATGCGGGGAGCGTCCTCCGCGTCGGAAGTCTGCCCGACGAAACGCCGGAGGAACAGCCCCGCGAACAGCGAGCCGCCCGCCGGGTCGCCGATCTTCGCGTTCTGCAGATCGGCGATGGGGGAGTCCAGCTCATCGGCCATGTGGTCGGGGAGCGGCAGCGGCCAGGCCAGTTCGTCGACGCGGGACGCCGCATCCAGGTACCGGCTCACGGCCTCCTCGTCACCCATCACGCCGGCGTGCCGGGTTCCCAGAGCCACGGTGATCGCGCCGGTCAGCGTGGCCACGTCGACGAGGAGGTCGGGGTGCTCCCGACTTGCGGCGGCGAGGCCGTCGGCAAGGACGACGCGTCCCTCCGCATCGGTGTTCAGCACCTCGACGGTCGTTCCGTCGAGCGTCCGCACGACATCGCCGGGGCGGGTGGCGCGGCCCGAGGGCATGTTGTCGGCGATGCACATCCACGCCGTGACGCGCACGGGAAGGCGGAGAGCCGCCGCCGCCCGGACCACCGCGAGCACCGTGGCGGCACCGCACATGTCGTACTTCATCCCGACCATCGACGCCGCCGGCTTCAACGACAGCCCACCGGTGTCGAAGGTGATCCCCTTACCGACCAGCGCGACCGAGCGCGTAGCGGTGTCGGGGGAGTAGTCGAGGCGAACGAGCCGCGGCGGACGGTCCGATCCCTGGCCGACGCCGAGGATGCCGCCGTATCCCGCTTCCCGGAGCGCTTCCTCATCCAGAATCGTCACGTCGACGGGGAGACCGGCGACTGATTCCGCCGCTCGCTCAGCGAGATCAGCCGGCCCGAGCCACTCGGCGGGAGTGGTGACCAGATCCTTCACCAGTGCCACGGCGTCGCTGATCGCAGCGACGGCCTCGACCTCAGCATCATCCGGCGCCGTGGGAGTCACCACCACGACCTCTTCGGCCCGCGAGGGCGGAGCAGCGGTCTTGTATCCGGCGAATCGGTAACCGCCGAGAGCTGCGCCTTCCGCCAGGGCGCGCCACGCAGCATCCGGCGTCGAGGGCGCGCCGACGGCGACTCGGGCGAACCCGGTGAGCTGGCGGATGCCGGTTCCGGCTGCCGCCCGCAACCCAGAGGCCTGCGGGTCGGTGCCCGCTCCGGCCACCGCGATCGGCGTCGTCATCCCGGGGACGGCCACCCGCTGGAACGACCCCGCGCTCCCGGTGAAGCCCACCGCGCTGAGCGTCTCACGGAGACCTGGCCAGCCGGGTACCGCGGCATCCTCACCCGCCGCCGGCAGGACGAGAAGGATGGCATCGGCGGAGATCTCATCCAGGGGGGTGCTGCTGTGCGTCACGAGGGGAAACGGCATGCGCTCCATCCTAGGTTCGCGTGTTCGCTGTGAGCGGGAGGGGTCGCGGCTCCCCGAGGTCGGTTGCGCTCGTAGAGTTGAGGTATGCCTTATCCCGCGTCGCTGTTCGACCGTGCCGTCTCGGCGCCGCCGGTGCCGTCCGGGCTTCCGCTGGTCATCGCGCTGACAGGGTTCACCGACGCCGGCTCTGCCGTGTCCCGGCTGATCGATTACTTCCGCGATGACTTGCAGCCCTCTGCGCTGTACGTCTTCTCCAACGACGTGCTGCTCGATTACCGTGCCCGGCGCCCTGTCATCTCCTTCGACGAAGACCATCTGACCGGATACCGCCCGCCGCGTCTGGAGCTCTCCCTCGCCCACGACGCCCTGGGCCAGCCCTTCGTCCTGCTGGCCGGCTACGAGCCGGACTTCGCATGGGATGCCTTCGTCGATGCCGTGATGGAACTCAGCGCCGGTCTCCAGGTGTCATCGGTCACGTGGGTGCATGCCATCCCGATGCCCGTGCCCCACACCCGCCCCATCGGTACGACTGTCAGCGGCACGCGGACCGAGCTGGTCGACGCCCATTCGGTGTGGCGACCACACACCCGGGTTCCGGCGACCGTCGGCCACCTGCTGGAGTACCGCTTCGCCGAGGCAGGCGCGAAGGTAGCGGGTTTCGTCCTGCTCATCCCTCACTATCTCGGCGACACGGAGTATCCCGCCGCAGCTCTCGCGGGCATGGACAGCATCACCGTCGCGACCGGCTTGGTCTTCGACGGCGACGCCGTGCGCGAGGAGAACCGGGAGTACCTCGACAAGGTCCAGGAGCAGGTCACCGGCAGCGACGAACTCACCCGGATGCTCGAAGGCCTCGAGGAGCGCTATGACTCCTACATGGCGGGGATGGCCGGCTCCAACCAGGCGACGCCCATCATCCACACCGGCGACCTCCCGAGCGCGGATGAACTGGCGGCCGAACTCGAGCGCTTCCTCGCCACGCGTCCGAGCGGTGACGAGGACAAGCGCGGCGGGCCGAGTCTGGGCTGACGCGGGGGAATATCCACCCGTCGCCAGAGGTTATGTCTGGTGTATTCTCTGCGCGCGTCAGCTGCTCGGAGAAGGTATGAGACAATAAAGGACCTGGCCCGTTGTCGATCCTCGGTGGGAGCATCCGCTCACCGCCGCAGACTTGACAAGGGTCTTAATAGTGTCCGAGAACGACCGGCGACCGTGTAACGCGCGCCACCGGTGAAAGGCGAAACGTGGCAGGCACGAACACCAAGACCCGCTCCCGCAGCGGCGAGGACACCGACATCGACACGGTCGACGAGACCACCGCGGTGCCGTCGAAGAAGACGCCCGCGAAGAAGGCGGCCCCCAAGGCTGCTGCCAAGTCGAAGACGGCCAAGGGCAAGACCAAGGCTGACGAAGCCGACGTCGACGAAGAGATCGAAGACGTCGAACTGGACGCCGATATCGAAGTCGTCGAAGAAGACACGACCGACGTGACCGATGACGACGCGCCGGGGGCTGCCCCCGCAGCCAAGCCGGCCGCCGAAGGCGCTGCGGACGACGACGACGAAGAAGACGCCACCAAGCCGGCCTTCAGCGAACCGCTGCCGACCGGCGCGATCGTCATCTCGTCCAATGACGAGGATGACGTCCCGGTCTACTCCGCTCAGATCACCGGCGCCACCGCCGACCCCGTCAAGGACTACCTCAAGCAGATCGGTAAAGTTCCGCTGCTGAACGCGGCCGAAGAGGTCGAACTGGCGATGCGCATCGAGGCGGGACTGTTCGCCGAGGAGAAGCTGTCGCACATGTCGGCGGCGGAGAAGTCGGGCCAGCTCGGCCTCGACCTCCAGTGGGTGGCTCGTGACGGTCAGCGCGCGAAGTCGCATCTGCTCGGCGCGAACCTCCGCCTCGTCGTCTCCCTCGCCAAGCGCTACACGGGTCGTGGAATGCAGTTCCTCGACCTGATCCAGGAGGGCAACCTGGGCCTCATCCGCGCGGTCGAGAAGTTCGACTACACCAAGGGCTTCAAGTTCTCCACGTACGCCACCTGGTGGATCCGTCAGGCGATCACGCGCGCGATGGCCGACCAGGCCCGCACCATCCGCATCCCGGTGCACATGGTCGAGGTCATCAACAAGCTCGCCCGCGTGCAGCGGCAGATGCTGCAGGACCTGGGCCGGGAGCCCACGCCCGAGGAGCTCAGCCGCGAGCTGGACATGACCCCCGAGAAGGTCATCGAGGTACAGAAGTATGGGCGCGAGCCCATCTCGCTGCACACCCCGCTCGGCGAGGACGGCGACAGCGAGTTCGGTGACCTCATCGAAGACACCGAGGCGGTCGTTCCGGCGGATGCTGTCGGCTTCACGATGCTGCAGCGTCAGCTCGAGTCGCTCCTGGACTCCCTGTCGGAGCGTGAGGCGGGCGTGATCCGCATGCGCTTCGGCCTGGGCGACGGCCAGCCGAAGACGCTGGACCAGATCGGCGACACCTTCGGTGTGACGCGCGAGCGCATCCGCCAGATCGAGTCGAAGACGATGGCGAAGCTGCGCCACCCGAGCCGTTCGCAGTCGCTGCGGGATTACCTCGAGTGACCGGTGAGGCCAACGCCGGCAAGGCGTTGACGGTCACCGTCGATGGGGCGTCGTTCGCCCGCATCCCGATCCGTACGCGGGTTGTGATGCCGGGCGACGAGCTCGATCCGTTCATCCGCGAGTACGCCGCCGACGTCGTGCAGCCCGGCGATATCTTCTTCGTCACGGAGAAGATCGTCGCCATCACGCAGGGCCGGTCGTACCTCGTCGAAGACATCCATCCGCGGCGTCTGGCACTGTTCCTGTCGCGTTTCGTCGTCCGCACGCCCTACGGCATCGGCCTCGGCATGCCGGAGACGATGGAGATGGCGCTGCGCGAGTGCGGGGTACCCCGCATCCTGTTCGCCGCCGCGGTCTCGGCCGTGACGAAGGCTTTCGGCCGCAAGGGCGACTTCTACCGCATCGCGGGAGACAAGGCCCGCGCGATCGACGGCCCGACGAGCGGAACAATCCCGCCGTACAACAAGGCGGTCGTGCTGGGTCCGGACAAGCCACGCGAGGTCGCCCAGCATCTGAAGTCGCTGCTCGGCGGAGTGGCGGAGGTCGCCGTGGTCGACATCAACGACCTGGGTGGCAACATCCTCGGCTCGACGCTGGATAAGGCCGGTGAGCGCCGGCTGGTGGCGATTCTGAAGGACAACCCGCTCGGGCAGGGCCACGAGTCCACGCCGCTCGGCGTCGTCCGCCCCGCCTGACCCGTCGGTCTGGGCCCAGAGCACGCGAGTTCCGGACCCTGAGCGAGGGAGCGCAGCGAGACGAAGGGCCGCCCCGCGCGACCCTGACGCTTCGTCTCGCTGCGCTCGCTCAGCGCCCGGAGCACGCCGCCCCGCGGCCCCGACGCTTCGTCTCGCTGCGCTCGCTCAGCGCCCGGTGATCGCAATTCCCGGACCCCGAGCGAGGGAGCACGCGACCGAGACGAGGGGCCGCGCCTCGGCGGCGCTGACGCTTCGTCTCGCTGCGCTCGCTCAGCGCCCGGTGATCGCAAGTTCCGGACCCTGAGCGAGGGAGCGCAGCGACCGAGACGAAGGGCCGCGCGTGGGCGGCGCTAGAAGCCGATGGCGGCGCGGTACCGCGGTTTGTGGCCGGTGCGGATGCCCGTGACGCTGGGCTTGTTCTCGTACACGCCCGCGCCCCAGTTGCCCTCGACAAGCACGGGGCCCTCAGGCGTCACCACGATGTCCCAGCCCACATACTGCACCTGCGGCACGACACGGGCGACCCGATCCACGAACGCGCGCACCTCATCCATCATCGGCAGCTGGAAGTCCGCGATCCGGAATCCCGAGTCAGGGTGATGCTCGTGCACATGGCCGTGCGAGTCATATCCTGCGCCGACGGCGTGGCCGTTCTCGTCGAGCATCGTGTAGAAGCCGCCGAACGTCATCTGGTCGCTCACCGCGCCGCGGCCGAACTTCTGCGCCATCGCAAGGATGTGCGTCGTGGAACCGTCGAAGAACGCGGTGACCCGCGTGGTGTTGACCGTGCCGGGGCAGACGGCCGCGAGATCGGGATGCTGCACGATGAGCTGCTCGAGGAGGAGTTCACCGCGCTGCCGCAGGCCCGCGTGGAAGGCCGCCCAGTCGTCCACCTCCGCCGCGTGGTAGCGGTGCACCCCGGTACCCGCCTGACCGACCGGCTCCTTGGTGACGATCGTGCCGTGGCGTTCGGCGAATGCCCGAACGGCATCGGCGTTGTCCTCCTCGACGACCATCCACTCGCGGTGGAGATGCTCGCTGAAGACACGGTCGAACGCGATCTTGTCCTGGAACAGGTGCCGGAAGTCCGGGTGGTCGTACTTCTGCGAGATCTGGTTCGACACCGGATGCGTCATGTACGTGCCGCGTTCGGCGCGAGAAAGGATCGCGAAGTCGTAGTCGATGTAGTCCTGGAACCCGACGTTACGGAATCCGGCTTGAAACAGCATGTCGGCCACGATCACCGGCATCCACTTCCCGTGCTGCTGCGAGGCCTCTCGCGCACGCTCGAAGACGGATCCGACATCGATCCGCCGCGCGCGGCCGATCAGGTAGCGGACGCGGGGCGCGAGGGCGAAGCCTCTTTCAGGCATGCGGTCTCCGGGGTCGGGGGACGGGACGCGGATAGTCTATTGGGCGTGACTGCGCCGGACCTCGGAACCCCCCGGCCTGCGCCGAAAGGCTCCGGGCCGGTGGCCCGCCTGTCCGCTTCCGCTCTGCGACACAACATCCCGCTGGCCCTGTCGCGGCGCGCGGGACGAGTGGCGGCGCTGTACGCCGACGCGTGGGGCCACGGAGCCACGTGGGTGACGGATGTGCTCGCCGCCGCAGGCGTCGACGAGGCGGCGGTCGAGGCCGAGACGCTCTTCGGGCTGCCCGGAGGGGACTCGGACGCGCGCCCCGTACTGACCCTCGTCGGCCGGGTGCTCTCCACCAAGCACCTGCGTGCGGGCGAAGGCGTCTCGTACGGGTACGCCCACCGCGCCCCCGAAGACACCCGTGTGGCCCTCGTCGCCGGGGGGTATGCGCAGGGGGTCGTGCGGATGCTGGGCAACCGGGTCGCGGTGCGGATCGGCGGGACGCTTCATCCGCTGGTCGGACGTGTGGCGATGGACGTCTGCGTGGTGGACATCACCGAACACGCCGTATCACGCGGTGACGAAGTCGTCTTCTTCGGCGACCCGCGGGAGGATGCGCCCCCGCTGGCCGAGTGGGTCCGGGCGACGGGATGGACCGCGGGAGAGATCGTCGCGACCACCGGACTCCGCGCCGCCCGGGAGGTGGGGCCGTGAGCGCCCGGTTGGTGGTCGACCTGGACGCCTTTGCGAGCAATCTGCGGGTCATCCGCCAGCAGATCGCACCAGCGCACCACATGCTGGTCGTCAAGGATGACGCATACGGGCACGGGCTCCGCCCGATCGTGCACCGCGCCCACGCAGAAGGCATCCGATGGTTCGGTGCGTTCGACACCGCCACCGGACTCGCGGTTCGCGAAGAGCTCGGCCCGGACGTCCGGATCTTCGTCTGGATGATCAGTTCCGTCGAAGATCTGCACACGGCCGTGGAAGCGGACCTCGACCTCGGGGTCGGGGATGACCTGTTGCTCGAGGATGTCGCGGCACGGGGACCGGCACCCGCCGGGTCGCGGCCCCGCGTGCACCTGAAGATCGACACCGGGCTGCATCGCAACGGCATCCGTCCCGAGCAGTGGCCGGACGCGGTCGCCCGCGCTGCCGAGCTGGAGCGAGCCGGCATCCTGGGTGTCGAGGGGGTGTGGAGCCACATCGCCGAGGCGTCGGACGCGGAGGACGACGCAGCGCGCGCACTGTTCCTCCAGGCTCAGGAAACAGCGGTCGCCGCCGGGCTGACACCGCGGTTCGCGCACCTCGCGGCCAGCGCTGCCGGCTTCGCGCGCCCGGAGTTCCGGGAGGACCTCGTCCGGATCGGGGCGTTCGCGTACGGCATCCGTGCCGCCGGTGGCCCGGATGAGGAAGCCCTCGGCATCAGGCCGATCGCTTCGCTTCGAGCCGAAGTCATCGAGACGGACGGCGTCCGCGCTCACGTGGGGGTCGGAAACCTCGATGGGATTCCCTCACCCCTGGGCGGGA
The DNA here is from genome assembly GCF_058310455.1 of Microbacterium sp. Z10_103. Classification (NCBI taxonomy): domain Bacteria; kingdom Bacillati; phylum Actinomycetota; class Actinomycetes; order Micrococcales; family Microbacteriaceae; genus Microbacterium; species Microbacterium sp. Z10_103. Next base: position 1,287,039 of record NZ_JBZEGK010000001.1, on the reverse strand, counting down.
TGCTCAGTATCCGTACGCCCGGCGGTGTCCGGCGCGTGATTTCCGTACTGCCGGATCGGCTGGTGGTGGAAGGGTGGGACGGCATGCGCCCGGGCGATGAGGTGATCGTGCTGGGCGCGGATTCGCCGCATCCGTTCACGGATGCTGCCGAGCGCATCGCGACGATCGGCGAGGAGATCGCGTTGCGGATCTCCCCGACGATCGAGCGGATCTATCGGTTCAGGCCGACTCGCTGAGGCGCGCGGTCTCGTCGTGCCACGAGGAAGCGATGCTGCGCAGCTTCTCCTCGTACTTACGGCCGTGGTGCGCGCAGAAAAGCAGCTCGCTGCCATTCACCTCTGCGGCGATGTATGCCTGCGCCCCGCACGAGTCACACCGATCAGCGGCGGTGAGACGGTACTCCAGGACGGCAGCGTTGTCGGTCGGTGTCGAAAGCGTGTTCATCTCGGTACCCTCCTCCGGTGCTCGCGGTGCTTCGGTCATCACATACAACCACGGGGGTTCTGGGTGCATGCCCGCCTGTCCCCCCATTTCGCTGAGCGCGTACGGCGGCCCGCGGGCGCCGTGTGTCTGCGTCCCGGTGGGGCGGCCCCCGTTATCGTGGGAGATTGTGACCTCCGAGTATTCCGCCCACCACCTTCAGGTGCTCGAAGGGCTCGAAGCGGTCCGCAAGCGCCCGGGGATGTACATCGGTTCCACCGACTCCCGGGGTCTCATGCACTGCCTGTGGGAGATCATCGACAACTCCGTCGATGAGGCCCTCGGCGGACACGGCAATCGCATCGACATCCTCCTGCACGCCGACGGCAGCGTCGAGGTACGGGACCGCGCGCGCGGCATCCCGGTGGACATCGAACCTCGCACCGGCCTGCCCGGCGTCGAGGTGGTCTTCACGAAACTGCACGCCGGCGGCAAGTTCGGCGGCGGCTCGTACGCCGCATCGGGCGGTCTGCACGGTGTCGGCGCATCCGTCGTCAACGCCCTGTCCGAACGCCTCGACGTCGAAGTGGACCGTGGCGGCAAGACGTACGCCATGTCGTTCCACCGCGGCGAGCCGGGCGTGTTCTCCGGTCCCACGCCGGATTCCACCTTCACCCCGTTCGAGAAGAGCAGCGAACTGCGGGTCGTGGGCAAAGCGCCCAAAGGCGTGACCGGCACCCGCATCCGGTACTGGGCCGACCGGCAGATCTTCACGAAAGACGCCGCGTTCGGACTGAACGAGCTCGAGCAGCGCGTTCGTCAGACGGCATTCCTCGTCCCCGGACTCGAGATGGTGGTCCGGGATGAGCGTGGCGCTGTGCCCGTCGAAACGGCCTACCGCTTCGACGGGGGCATCTCCGAATTCGCCGACTACCTCGCGCCCGACAGCGGCGTGACGGACACGTGGCGCCTCACCGGGTCCGGCACGTTCACGGAGACCGTGCCCGTCCTGCAGGCAGCCGGCGCGATGGTGCCGACAGAGGTCGAGCGCACGTGCGAGGTCGACGTCGCGCTGCGGTGGGGGACCGGCTACGACACGGTGATGCGCTCCTTCGTCAACATCATCGCCACCCCCAAGGGCGGCACGCACCAGCAGGGGTTCGAGCAGGGCCTCATGAAGACGCTCCGCAGCCAGGTCGAGCAGAACTCGCGCCGGCTCAAGGTAGGAAACGACAAGCTCGAGAAGGACGACATCCTCGCCGGACTCACCGCGGTGCTGAACGTGCGACTGCCCGAACCGCAGTTCGAGGGGCAGACCAAGGAGATCCTGGGTACGCCCGCCGTCCGGCAGATCGTGTCGTCCGTGGTCACCAAAGAACTGGCGGCCCGCTTCGCGTCGGCCAAGCGTGACGACAAGGCGCAGACCGCCCTCCTGCTGGACAAGGTCGTCTCCGAGATGAAGTCGCGCATCTCCGCGCGCACCCACAAGGAGACCCAGCGCCGGAAGAACGCCCTGGAGTCGTCGTCGCTCCCGGCGAAGCTGGTCGACTGCAGGTCCAACGACGTCAGCGATTCCGAACTCTTCATCGTCGAGGGTGATTCGGCGCTGGGGACGGCGAAGCTGGCGCGCAGCAGCGAGTACCAGGCACTTCTGCCGATCCGAGGCAAGATCCTCAACGTGCAGAAGGCGTCGGTCAGCGACATGCTCTCCAACGCCGAGTGCGCCTCGATCATCCAAGTCATCGGCGCCGGATCAGGTCGTTCGTTCGACCTCGAAGCAGCCCGGTACGGCAAGGTGATCTTGATGAGCGACGCCGACGTGGATGGCGCGCACATCCGCACCCTCCTCCTGACCCTCTTCTTCCGCTACATGCGGCCGCTGGTCGAGGCGGGGCGCGTCTACGCGGCGGTCCCGCCGCTGCACCGGGTCGTGGTCATGACCCCGGGCACCAAGCCGAACGAGACGATCTACACCTACAGCGAGCCGGAGCTGCACGCGTTGCTGACGAAGCTCACCAAGGCGGGCAAGCGCTGGCAGGAGCCCGTGCAGCGCTACAAGGGCCTCGGCGAGATGGATGCGGACCAGCTGGCCACGACGACCATGGATCGCGCCGGCCGCACGCTGCGCCGCGTCCGCGTCCAGGACGCGGAGGTGGCCGCGAGCGTGTTCGAACTGCTCATGGGCAACGACGTGGCGCCGCGCCGCGAGTTCATCGTGGACGCCAGCGACCGTCTCGCGCGCGAGCGCATCGACGCCTGACCGGCCGCTCCTTCGCCCCACACCGACAGGTCAGCGGACCGTGGTGCCCAGCGCGCCGATGATGCCGTCGACCGGCGTGCCCGACGCGTCGCGCTTCGCCCCCGAGGGCGGAAGCTGTCGCACGCCGCCGTCCGTGCCCACCGCACGGGGGTCGGAGCCGACCCAGCCCAGGGTGAGCCCGTCTTCGCCCTTGAGGAGCCGCTGTGCGCGCACGCCGCCGGTGCCCCGACCCTTCGCCGGGTACTCCGTGAACGCCGACACCTTCGCGCTTCCCGCATCCATACCGGGAATCGCCGTACTGGAGCCGGCGACGGTCACGACGACGGCGTCGAAGGCGGATGCGCCGACCGCGGAGAACCCGATAGCCTCCACCCCGTCGGCCAGGCGGATGCCGGCCATGCCGCCTGCTGCGCGCCCCTGGGGTCGCACAGATGAGGCGTCGAAGCGCAGCAGTTGTGCGTCGGCGGCGATGAACACGAGCTCGGCGCCGTCGCTGGCGGGAGCGGCACCGATCACCCGGTCGCCCTCCCGCAGAGCGATGATGGAGACGTCGTGCTTACCCGCCGGCAACTCGGTCGCGGCCACCCGCTTGACGACACCGTGCGCGGTTCCGAGAGCGATCGGCGGATCGGCCACCAGGGGCACGACGGCCACCACGTGCTCGCCCCCGGAGAGGCCCAGATACTGATCCGCACGTGTGCCCGCGGCCAGCTGCACCGCGTTGCCCGGAACCGAGGGCAGGTCGACGGGGGAGAAGCGGATGAGCCGGCCCGCGCTGGTCACGGCGCCGACGTCCCCGCGCGTGGTGGTGTCCACGGCTGAGCGGATCGCGTCGTGCTTCGATCGGCGCGCCGGCGTCACGATGCCTTCGTTCGGAGCATCCGGCGCGCGCTCGGCACGCACCATCCGCCCGGTCGCCGAAAGGAATACGCGGCATGGCGCGTCAGCGATCTGGAGATCGGCGGGGGCAGCGCCGCGGGCCGCGCGGGGCGTGACCGGTCCGCCGTTCAGCAGCATTGTCCGCCGCGGCGTGCCGAGGGCATCCGATGTCGCCTCGAGTTCGCGGGCCACTTGCGCACGCAACAGCGCCGGGTCGCTCAGGAGCTCCACGAGCGCGGCGATCTCCGCCTGCAGTGCATCGCGTTCGGCCTCGAGCTCGATCCGCGAGAACTTGGTCAAGCGGCGCAGGCGCAGCTCGAGGATGTATTCGGCCTGCGGCTGACTGAGGTCGAACACGTCCATCAGCCGTCCACGCGCCTGCTCGCCGTCGTCCGACGCACGAATGACCTGGATGACCTCGTCGATATCGAGGATCGCGATGAGCAAGCCCTCGACGAGGTGCAGCCGTTCGCGCCGACGGGCGAGACGGTATTCGCTGCGGCGCGTGACGACGCGGATGCGGTGGTCGAGATAGACCTGCAGCAGCTCTCGCAGCCCGAGCGTCTGGGGCTGACCGTCGACGAGTGCGACGTTGTTGATGCCGAACGAATCCTCCATCGGCGTGAGGCGGTAAAGCTGGTCCAGCACGGCGTTCGGATCGAACCCGGTCTTGATCCCGATGACAAGACGCAGGCCGTGCGTGCGGTCGGTGAGGTCGGTGACGTCGGCGATGCCGGTGAGCTTCTTGCTCGTCACGGCGTCTTTGATCTTCTCGATCACGCGCTCCGGTCCGACGAGGTACGGCAGCTCGGTCACGACGAGTCCGGTGCGGCGCGGTCCGAGCGGCTCGACCGAGACCTTCGCCCGCGTCCGGAAGGAGCCGCGCCCCGTGGCGTACGCGTCGCGGATTCCGTCGAGTCCGACGATGATGCCGCCGGAGGGCAGATCCGGCCCGGGAACGAACTCCATGAGTTCTTCGAGGGGGGCCTCCGGGTTCGCCAGCAGGTGCACGGCGGCTGCCACCACCTCGATGAGGTTGTGCGGCGCCATGTTCGTGGCCATACCGACCGCGATGCCGGATGCCCCGTTGACGAGCAGGTTGGGGAACGCGGCCGGCAGCACCTCGGGCTGCTGGAACTGCCCGTCGTAGTTCGGGATGAAGTCGACGACATCCTCATCGAGATCGGCCGTCAGGGCGAGGGCAGGAGGCGCCAGTCGCGCCTCGGTGTAGCGCGGAGCCGCAGGACCATCGTCCAGCGATCCGAAGTTGCCGTGTCCATCCACGAGAGGCACGCGGAGCGAGAACGCCTGGGCCAGGCGAACGAGGGCGTCGTAGATCGGCGCGTCGCCGTGCGGGTGCAGCTTTCCCATGACTTCGCCCACGACGCGGGCGCTCTTGACGTGGCCTCGGTCGGGCCGCAGACCCATCTCGGCCATCTGGTACAGGATGCGTCGCTGCACCGGCTTCAGCCCGTCGCGGGCGTCGGGGAGCGCGCGCGAGTAGATGACCGAGTAGGCGTACTCGAGGAACGAGCCCTGCATCTCGGCGGAGAGGTCGACGTCTTCGATGCGTTCTTCGACGGCAGGGGAGGGGCGGGAAGAGGGCATGTCCGTTCGGCCTCGGGTCGGCGGTGTCGATCGCGGCGGTTGCGCCTCGACCAGGGGCCGTTCGCCTGTGCGAGACTGACCCGGATGTCTCTCAGCCTACCGGCGTACCCGCCACGCGCCCGGAGCCTCACCGGCGTGCTGGCCGACGCGCTGGCCGCGCTCGCAGGCACCCCCGGCGCATTTCCCCCCGCCCGCAGCGCGATCGTTTTCGTCCTCGACGGCCTGGGCGCACACAACCTCGCCGCCCGGCGCGGGCACGCCCGGTTCCTCTCCTCGCTGAGCTCGCGATCCGCCGTCGCCCGCACCGTCTTCCCGTCCACGACGGCGGCCGCGCTGACCAGCCTGCTCACCGCCACCGACCCCGGTGTGCACGGCATCGTCGGTTACCGCGTGCGCATCCCCGGCACGGACTCCGCGCCGAATCAGTTGCACGGATGGGAGACCCACGGCCTGGACCCCCGCACCTGGCAACGTTCGCAACCGATCCTCGAGAGCGAAGCGAACGCGGGTCGCCCGACCTTCGTCGTGTCCCGCCCCGAGTACCGCGGAACGGGTTTCACCGAGGCGACACTCCGCGGAGCGGAGATCGTGGGAGTCGAGGATCTCGTCGGGCGGGTGGAGGCAGCCGCCCGCCTCGCGGCGGAGCATCCCGGGTCGGTGACCTACCTCTACGCCCCTGACCTCGACGGCGTCGGGCACCGGCACGGCTGGGAGTCCGATCAATGGTCCTCCGCCTTGGAACGGGTGGACGCTGCCGCTCAACACTTTGCGGAGGTCCTGGATCCGACGACGGGCGCGCTGATCACGGCCGACCACGGCATGGTCGACGTGCCGGCGCACCGCCGGCTGCTGTTCGGGGCGGACTCACAGCTGTGGGACGGGGTCGCGGTCGTTGGCGGTGAGCCTCGGATGCTGCACCTCTATGCCGAGGACGGCCGGGCTGCCGACGTGCATGCCGCCTGGCACGCCGCCGAATCGGGCCGGGCGTGGGTGCTCGCCCGGGATGAGGCGATCGACGCGGGCTTGTTCGGCCCGGTCGACCCCGCGGTTCGTGAACGCATCGGCGACGTCCTGGTGGCGGCCCGCGCCGGCGTGGCGTACTACGACGACCGCGAAGCCGACAAGGCTTCGCAGCGGATGGTCGGGCAGCACGGATCGCTCACCATCGAGGAACGGATGGTGCCGTTGCTCCGCCTCGGCGCCTTCGCCTGACGGTACTGCTTCGGCTCGCGCGGCGCCGGCTCCGCGTTCTCTGGTGGCGCTGAAGGCGCGTCGGGCGAGCCGCCACCTCGGGTAGTTCCGGAGGGGATGTGCATCCGGGAGGGCGCACCCCAGGATTCTCTCCTCCCGAAGCGCCATCTCCCCCCGAAGCGCCATCTCCCCCCGAAACGCCCGCCGACCCCGGAGCCTGGGCGGTTAGGGAGGGGATGTGCACCCGGGAGGGCGCATCCCAGGATTTCTTTCCTCCCGAAGCGCCATCTCCTCCCGAGGTGCGCGCCGTTCCCACCCATGCGCCTGGGTGCGTCACAGTGCCTTCGCCCCACCCCGCAGCCTGGGTGGGCCCCTGCCGCTGCTGCACCCGCCAGCCTTTTGGCTCTACGCCTGGGCGGTTCGGGAGGGGATGTGCACTCGGGAGGGCGGATCCGGGATTCTCTCCTCCCCAAGCGCCACCTCCACCCGAAGCGCACGCCACACCCCGCAGCCTGGGCATTTCGGGAGGGGAAATGCACCCGGGAGGGCCGATCCGAGGAATTCTCTCCTCCGCAAGCGTCATCTCCTCCCGAAGAGCACGCCGTAGCCCGCCGCCCGGGCCGTTCGGGAGGGGATGTGCACCCGGGAGGGCGCATCCGAGGATTCTCTCCTCCCCAAGCGCCATCTCCTCCCGGAGCGCACGCCGAACCCCGCCGCCCGTACCCCGCCGCCCGGGCCGTTCGGGAGGGGATGTGCACCCAGGAGGGCGGATCCGGGGATTCTCTCCTCCCGACGCGCCATCTCCTCCCGGAGCGCACGCGGCACTCACACGGCGGAAGAATCCGCCCGCACGCGGCGGGCGCCTCCCGCTCACCGAACCCGCGGAGCCCGGGCCCGGCCCCACCGAACCCGCAGAGCCCGAGCCCGGCCCCACCGAACCCGCGGAGCACGAGCCCGGACCCACAAACCCGCGTCACCGCCGAACCCCCCGAACCCGGCTACGCGGGTCAGCTCACCCGCGTCGGAGGTGCGTCAGCTCTCGTCGCCGCGAGCGCCGAAGACGATCTCATCCCACGACGGCATCGACGAGCGTCCCTTGCGACGCCCGCCAGCGTCGGATGATGGGGTGCTTCGCGACGGATCAGCGTCCTGGCCGGGGGAGGGGGAGTCGTCGTATCCGGGCTCCAGCGCGTCGAACAGCGCCACCGGCGCCGCCGAGTGTCGCGCCTCGGCCTCCGCACCCGTGCCGGGGAGGGGCTCCCGCTGGCCGCGACGGCGCCGCAACGCCTCGAGAAGGTCAGCGGTCTCCGTCGATGTCACAGGAATCTCCGGCGCCCGCTTGATGGCCGCATCCTGAGCGGACGGTCCCGCAAAAGGCGAGTCGGGGATCGGCTCGGTGTCGTTCTCCATGCGTCGCGGACCGAATGCTCCACTGTCGAAGCGCGAGTCGTCCTTGGCCGCCGGCACGTCCAGCGCGCGCAGACGCGGGATGAGGCCCTCCGGAAGGGATCCCTGCCGCGACAGCTGGATCGCATCCGCGTTCTGCGGCGACAGCGTGCTGCGCCGCGGATCGTAGCCCCACCGCGCATCGTGATCGATGGCGCTCGCTGTGAACTCGAGCTTGACGATCCAGCCGGTCGATTCCTTCCAGCTGCTCCACCGCTCACCCGTGGCGTGGGCCTCGGCAAGTTTGGCGCGCACCGCTGCGCCGAAGGTGACGTGCTCGTGCTCCAGCTCACCACCGAGCAGCACGGGCACGGCGAGAGCCTGCCCGACGATGTGCTCGCGCTCGGCGAGGACAGGATGCTCGAACTTCACCACGTCCTCGAGGCGGGCGCCCATCAGCACGGCGACTTCCTGCGCCGAGAGGCCGGCACGGATGTGCGCCTGCACTTCCCGGGGGCTCGGGCGCGGCCCGCGTTCCTCGGTGCTGCGTTCGCGACGGGCGCGGCGCATTTCGCCGCGCAGCACTTCATCGACAGCGAGAGTGAACCTCTCGCCGGAGTCGGTCGCCAGGACCAGGAGATTTTCCTCGGTGCCGATGACTTTGAGCTGTTCCATGCGAAACACCCCTTCGATCTGCGGTCAGCGCCCATGCTGACACAGGCCCCGCTCACCACCGGGAATATCGCGGGCGCGCCGCGCGTTTTGCCGATATCCCGAACCACACAGGCGATGTCGTCGCGCGTGTATTTGCGAAACGACGGTCGGTCATGCAAACTATGGCCGCCCGCTCGGGCGACGCACCCCCTGTTTATTTGAAAGAAGAGACGTTCACGCATGGCCACCGATTACGACGCCCCCCGCAAGACCGAGGACGACAGCGAGTCGATCGAGGCCCTGAAGGAGCGCGTGCCGGACAAGACCTCTGGTGCAATCGACGTCGAGGACGCCGACAACCCCTCGGGCTTCGAACTGCCCGGCGCCGACCTTTCCGACCTGGAACTCGACGTCGTTGTGCTCCCCCCGCAAGAGGACGAGTTCACCTGTTCCAACTGCTTCCTCGTGAAGCACCGCTCACAGCTCGACCACGAGACCGGCTCCGGCCCTATCTGCCGGGAATGCGCGGCTTGACCTGAGCGCGGCGGATCGCCGCCGCCAACCGATCCGGCGTGCGCGTGGAAATCACCCACGCCGGAGTCGGGTCGTCCGGGTCGGTCACGGGAATCGTGACCACCCCGTCGATCCCACCGCGAATCAGCATCCATGACCGGCCATCGATGCCTGCGCCGCGCGCCATCCGCGCCTCGTCGCCGGTCACCGCAACCGGATCGCCCAGCAGACCCGCGTCGATGTGCGCCGCTCCCGCGTGCAGCACGCCGTCACGCACCTCCACCACGGGGGCGAGGGCGACGAGAGCGGCAACCACCCCCACCCCCACGACTGCGCCGGCGATGAGCGCGATCGTGCGATCGATCGGGGCGAACACGAGCGCCGCCATCGGACCGCACACGGCGGCAGCGACCAGCGCCCACAGAGACGGGCTCAGCCGCTCCCGATAGGTGATTGCCTCGCGGATGCTGCACCTTCCCATCTGCATTACCCTCGTGGGGTGACCGATACCGTCGACGTGCCCATTATCGCCGCCGCGGCTCCCGCGTATGCGCACCCGGGCGATGCCGGCGCCGATCTGACGGCGGCGGAGTCCGTGCGACTCGAGCCCGGCGAGCGAGCCCTGGTGAGCACGGGCGTGCGCATCGCCCTCCCCGACGGCTACGTCGCCTTCGTCGTTCCCCGCAGCGGGCTGGCCGCGAAGCACGGCATCACGATCGTCAACGCACCCGGCACCGTGGACGCCGGCTACCGGGGCGAGATCAAGGTCGCGCTGCTGAACACCGATGCGCGCGAACCGTTCGATGTATCGGTGGGCGACCGCATCGCCCAGTTGATCGTGATGCCCGTACCGCAGGTGCGGTTCGTTCCCGTCGACGTCCTCCCCGACAGCGCCCGAGGCGAGGGCGGTTTCGGGTCCACCGGTTACTCCAGCCAGCAAGGGACCCGCGCATGACCGATCTTCCCCCCGAGACGCCCGCCGTCAAGGAATCTCCCACCGACCGTGACGTCGCCGGACCCTTCGACGAGTCCGAGGCGAACCCGGTCCGCCCGTACATCGATCTGGGCGGCATCAAGGTCCTCCCGAGGGAGGGCTTGAACCTCCGGCTCGAGGTCGAAGAGCAGACCAAGCGCATCGTCGCCGTGGGCCTGGACTACGCCGACTCCACCCTGCAGGTTCAGCCGTTCGCGGCACCGCGCACGACCGGCCTGTGGACCGAGACCCGCGATCAGATCCGCCAGCAGGTCCGTCAGCAGGGTGGCCGTGTCGAGGAACGCGAGGGTCCGCTCGGGCCCGAGCTTCTCGCCGAGGTACCCGTCACCGCCGGCGCCGACGGGGCCAGCAAGCGCCTCGCCCGGTTCGTCGGCGTCGACGGGCCGCGCTGGTTCCTCCGTGGAGTCATCGGCGGCGCGGCGACCAGTGACACGGATGCTGCGGCCAAGGTCGAGGATCTCTTCCGCTCGATCGTCGTCGTGCGCGGAACGGCGCCGATGCCGCCGCGCGATCTCATCCCTCTCAAGATGCCCGCCACCCCGGGTACCACGTGACCGATCCGAAGGACCCCCGAGAGCCCGCGTCGCCGGGTGTGGAGGCGGCACACGGCACGCCCGAGACGCCGCCGCCCGCCTCCGAGGCGCTGGGGGCGGCGCTCGGCGCCGCCGCCCGCCGGGCCGGGCTCGACCCGTCACGCAACGCCTCCACCGGTGCGGCGGTCTGGACCGCGATGGGCGGATGGCGCGGCATCCTGGAGTCGGTGCTACCGAGCCTGGCGTTCGTGATCCTGTTCACGGCGACCCACGACCCCGACGCCGGGCAGGGGAACCTCTGGCTGAGCCTGGGAGTGTCCGTCGGCATCGCCGTGGTGTTCACGGTCGTCCGTCTGGTCCAGCGCGGACCCGCCGGCGCCGCCCTCGGCGGCCTCATCGCCACGGCCGCGGCTGCCGCCCTCGCGTTGTGGACCGGTCGCGGCCAGGACAACTTCGTTCTCGGGTTCTTCACCAACGGCATCTACGGGTCGGCGTTTCTCGTCACGGCATTGATCGGATGGCCCTTGATCGGACTGGCCGTCGGCTTCCTCATGAACGAGGGCACACGGTGGCGGACCAATGTCCGCAAGCGGCGGGTGTTCTTCTGGCTCTCGCTGGCGTGGGCCGCGCTCTTCGCCGCCCGCCTGTTCGTCCAGCTCCCGTTCTACTTCGCGGGTGACGTCACGACGCTCGGAACCCTGAAGATCGCGATGGGGCTGCCGCTGTTCGCGCCCCTCCTCGCGGTCACCTGGCTCGCCGTGCGGGCGCTCTATCCGCCCCGGCAAACCTGATACATTTATCTCGACATCAAGATAAATTCCCGCCCCCGCCGGTTAGGTCAACCTTCCTAGCTCCCGCGGAATGCGACAGGGAAGATGGGAAGACGGGCTCGCCCGCATTCGCCGACGAAGGAGACGAACGTGTCCACGGTTGACAGCTTCGGTGCCAAGAGCACCCTGACGGTCGGCAGCACCGACTACGAGATCTTCCGGATCGATTCGGTCGACGGCTACGAGAAGCTCCCCTTCAGTCTCAAGGTCCTCCTGGAGAACCTTCTGCGCACGGAGGACGGCGCCAACATCACGGCCGACCACATCCGGGCGCTCGGCTCATGGGACCCCTCGGCCGAGCCCGACACCGAGATCCAGTACACGCCGGCGCGCGTCGTCATGCAGGACTTCACCGGCGTGCCCTGCATCGTCGACCTCGCCACCATGCGCGAGGCCGTCGCCGACCTCGGTGGCGACCCGACCAAGATCAACCCGCTCGCGCCGGCCGAACTCGTCATCGATCACTCGGTCATCGCCGACCTCTTCGGCACGCCGAACGCATTCGAGCGCAACGTCGAGATCGAATACGAGCGCAACGGTGAGCGGTACCAGTTCCTCCGCTGGGGTCAGACGGCGTTCGACGACTTCAAGGTCGTCCCGCCCGGAACCGGCATCGTGCACCAGGTGAACATCGAGCACCTGGCCAAGGTGACCTTCACCCGTGAGGTCGACGGCGTGCTCCGCGCGTACCCCGACACGTGCGTGGGTACCGACTCCCACACGACGATGGTGAACGGCCTCGGAGTGCTGGGCTGGGGCGTCGGTGGTATCGAGGCCGAGGCCGCGATGCTCGGCCAGCCCGTGTCGATGCTCATTCCCCGTGTCGTCGGGTTCAAGCTGACCGGCTCCATCCCGACCGGCGTGACGGCGACCGACGTCGTGCTCACGATCACCGACCTGCTGCGTAAGCACGGCGTGGTCGGCAAGTTCGTCGAGTTCTACGGCGAGGGCGTCGCCTCGGTGCCGCTGGCCAACCGCGCGACCATCGGCAACATGAGCCCGGAGTTCGGTTCGACCGCGGCGATGTTCCCCATCGACGACGTGACCCTCGACTACCTGCGTCTCACCGGGCGCAGTGACGAGCAGGTGGCGCTCGTCGAGGCGTACTCCAAGGCTCAGCACCTCTGGCACGACCCGGCGACCGAGCCCTCGTTCAGCGAGTACATGGAGCTCGACCTCTCCACCGTCGTGCCGTCGATCGCCGGTCCGAAGCGCCCCCAGGACCGCATCGAGCTGTCCCGTTCCAAGGAGCAGTTCGGGCACGACCTGCTGGACTACGCCGAGCCCGGCGCACACACGCCCGTCGATGCGGCGGTGGAGGGGACCTTCCCGGCATCCGACCCGATCGGCTTCACGCCGCAGGACGAGCACAGCCAGGGCGAGCCGCCCACGGAGGTCAGCCACCAGCACGAGCACGACGCGCAATCGCTGGCGCACGCGCCCTCGACGGTGTCCAAGCCGACGAAGGTGACGCTGGAGGGCGGGGAGTCCTTCATGCTGGACCACGGCGCGGTCACGATCGCGGCGATCACCTCGTGCACGAACACCTCGAACCCCTCCGTCATGCTCGCGGCGGGCCTGCTCGCCCGTAATGCCGCGCAGAAGGGGCTGAAGGCCAAGCCGTGGGTCAAGACGACCCTGGCGCCCGGATCCAAGGTCGTCACGGACTACTACGACAAGGCCGGTCTCACGGGCGATCTCGAGGCCCTCGGCTTCTACACCGTCGGCTACGGCTGCACCACCTGCATCGGCAACTCGGGCCCCCTCATCGAGGAGGTCTCGGAGGCGGTCAACCAGAACGACCTCGCTGTCACGGCGGTGCTCTCGGGCAACCGCAACTTCGAAGGTCGCATCAACCCCGACGTGAAGATGAACTACCTCGCGTCGCCCCCGTTGGTGATCGCGTACGCCCTCGCCGGGTCGATGAACTTCGACTTCGAGACGGATGCGCTGGGCAAGGACGCGGACGGGAACGACGTGTTCCTGCGCGACGTGTGGCCGAGCGCCGACGAGGTGCAGGCCACGATCGACTCCTCGATCTCGACCGACATGTTCGACACGCAGTACGCGAGCGTGTTCGACGGTGACGAGCGGTGGCGTTCGCTTCCCACCCCGACCGGCGCGACCTTCGAATGGGACGACGCTTCCACCTACGTGCGCAAGCCCCCGTACTTCGAGGGCATGACGATCGAGCCCGATGCGGTGTCCGACATCTCCGGCGCCCGCGTGCTGGCGAAGCTGGGTGACTCGGTCACGACCGACCACATCTCGCCCGCCGGCTCGATCAAGGCCGACAGCCCCGCCGGTCAGTACCTCATGGGGCACGGCGTGGATCGGAAGGACTTCAACTCCTACGGATCGCGCCGAGGCAACCACGAGGTCATGATCCGCGGCACGTTCGCGAACATCCGCCTGCGCAACCAGCTCCTCGACGGCGTGGAGGGCGGCTACACCCGCGACTTCACCCAGGACGGCGCGCCGCAGGCCTTCATCTACGACGCGTCGCAGAACTACCAGGCGGCGGGCACCCCCCTGGTGATCCTCGCCGGCAAGGAATACGGCTCCGGATCGTCGCGCGACTGGGCCGCCAAGGGCACCAGCCTCCTCGGAGTGCGTGCGGTCATCGCAGAAAGCTACGAGCGCATCCACCGTTCCAACCTCATCGGCATGGGTGTCGTGCCGCTGCAGTTCCCGGCGGGGGAGTCGGCGGCGTCGCTCGGCCTGGACGGGACCGAGATCATCTCGGTGTCGGGCATCGCTCAGCTCAACGAGGGCACGACGCCGCGCACCGTGCGGGTCACCGCCCAGCCGAGCGACGCGTCGGCCGAAGGCAAGCAGCCGATCGAGTTCGATGCCGTCGTTCGCATCGATACGCCCGGCGAGGCGGACTACTACCGCAACGGCGGCATCCTGCAGTACGTGCTGCGTTCGCTCGTCTGAACGCGCGCGTCGGTGGCCCCGGGGGAGACCTCGGGGCCACCGGCCGTTTGCCGGCGGATGCGGCGCAACGGTACACACGGATGCCTTTTCCCGCGCGTACAGGCATCGTCCAAGAGTGCGCGGCTAAACTCTGAGCACGACGCCCGGCGTCGCGACCGGCCGAAGAAGGGTCTCATGGAGCTGCTGCCGACAATCCGGAATCCGCGCGACATCGATGCGCTGGACCTTCCGCAGCTGCAGCAGCTCGCCGCCGAGATCCGCTCGTTCCTCGTGGAGAACGTCGCCCGTACGGGTGGGCATCTCGGTCCCAATCTCGGCGTCGTCGAACTCACCATCGCCATCCATCGCGTCTTCGACTCGCCGGCCGACCCGATCATCTTCGACACGGGCCACCAGTCGTACGTCCACAAGCTCCTCACGGGGCGTCAGGACTTCTCCGGCCTCCGCTCGCGGGGCGGGCTCGCGGGTTACCCGCAGCGCTCGGAGAGCCCCCACGACGTGGTGGAGTCCTCCCACGCCTCCAGCTCGCTGAGCTGGGCGGACGGCGTCTCGCGCGCCTTCACCCGCACCGGACGCCGGGACCGGCATGTGGTCGCCGTCGTCGGCGACGGCGCGCTGACCGGCGGGATGACGTGGGAGGCGCTCAATAACATCACCGACGACAACGACCGCAACCTGGTCATCGTCGTCAACGACAACGGCCGCTCCTACGCCCCGACCATCGGCGGAATGGCGCGCTATCTCAACCGTGTGCGCACGGCTGACACGTACCGCACGCTGCACCGCGGCTCTGATTCACTGTTCCGTCGGCTCGGCCCCGCGGCCCGCGCGCTGTACCGCGGCGTGCGGGGCGGCACGCACGGGTTCCTCTCGCGATTCACCAACAACGCGGCGCTGTACTCCAACCTCGACATCAAGTACCTCGGACCGGTCGACGGTCACGACCTCGAAGTGCTCCTGGAGACGCTGGAACTGGCGAAGTCGTACGGCGCCCCGGTCATCGTCCACACCATCACCGACAAGGGACGGGGCTTCGGTCCGGCCCGAAGCGACGTGGCCGACCAGTTCCACGCCGTCGGGCGGATCGACCCGGTGACCGGCGAGCCGCTTTCCCTCAGCGGCGGCAACGACTGGACGGACGTGTTCGCCGACGAGCTCGCCGCCATCGGCGCGGAACGCGAGGACGTCATCGCGATGACCGCGGCGATGCTGCGCCCCACCGGCCTGCAGGTGTTCGCCGAGCGCTTCCCCGAGCGGGTGTACGACGTCGGCATCGCCGAGCAGCACGCCGTCGCCTCCGCGGCGGGCTTGGCGTTCGGCGGGCTGCATCCCGTCGTGGCCATGTATGCGACGTTCATGAACCGCGCCTTCGACCAGGTGCTGATGGATGTCGGGCTGCATGGAGCGGGCGTCACGTTCGCGCTCGATCGCGCGGGCATCACCGGCCCGGACGGTCCCAGCCACCACGGGATCTGGGATCTCGCCATGCTCCAGCTGGTGCCGCGCATCCGTATCGCCGCACCCCGCGATGCGGCGCGCCTGCGTGAAGAGCTGCGCGAAGCGGTGGCCGTGGACGACGCTCCGACGGTGGTGCGCTACCCGAAGGGTGCGGCCGCGCCCGACCTCCCCGCGCTCGAGCGCCTGGCCGACGGGGTCGACGTGCTGGTCCGCTCGGACGCGGAGGATGTGCTCCTGATCGGCATCGGACCGATGGCTCATATCGCGGTCGACGTCGCGGAGCGTCTGCGCGCGCAAGGAATCGGCGCCACGGTGGTCGATCCGCGCTGGGTGATCCCGGTTCAGCCGTCCATCGTGGACCTCGCCGCGCGCCACCGCCTCGTCATCACGATCGAAGACGGCATCCGCGTCGGCGGGGTCGGTACACGGATCCGGCAGGTTCTCCGCGAGTCCGGAGTCGATACCGCCGTCGACGAACTGGGCGTCCCGGACGAATTCATCCCGCACGCCTCGCGCGATCAGATCCTGGATGACGCCGGCCTCACGCCCGCGAAGATCGCCCAGGATGTGGTGTCCCAGGTGCTCGGCACCCGCATCCCCGTCGCGCGGCCCACGGAGCAGCAGCCCGTGTGGTTGATGGACGTCTCCGCGCGACGCGACGCGCGCGAGCGCTGACCCGACCCGCCACCGCCAGGAAGCGCCTGCCGCCCGTTCGGCGCTCCTTCCACCGCGGACGCCAAGAGGGCGGCCCCGAAGGACCGCCCTCACCTGCAATGCTGTTCAGCTGCCGATGCCGCGGATCGGCGGGTGGTGGAAGGTGTCGCCGAAAACCCGCTCCGATGCACCCTCGCGGTCGAGGTAGGGCGATGCGCCGCCGTCGATGAACGGCCAGCCGGCGCCGAGGATCAGGCAGAGGTCGATGTCTTCGACTTCGGGCACGACCCCCTCGTCGAGCATGATCTTGATCTCCTGCGCGAGTCCGTCCTGCACTCGGCGGAGGATGGCCTCTTCGGATGCGGGGGACGAGCCGGTCTTCAGCACCTTCTGCGCGGCCTTCGTCCAGCCGGTGACCCGGCCGCTCTTGTCCTTCTCCACGACCTGAGGAAGCTCGGCAAGCTCGTGGAAGTTCTCCGACGCGAAGAAGCGGTCGGGGAAGGCAGAAGCCATGGTGTCCTGCACGTGTGCGGCCACCTTCCAGCCCACCAGGTCGATGAGCTGGAACGGCGTCATGGGCAGACCGAGGGGTCCGAAGGCCTTTTCAACCGTGAGGAGCGGCGTACCTTCGAACATCGCACGCGCGGCCTCACCCATCACGATGGCGAGCAAGCGATTCACGACGAACCCGGGGGAGTCCGCGGTGAGCACCGCGTTCTTACCGAGATTCTTGGCGACCACGAAGGCGGTCGACAGGGCCGCGTCCGATGTTCCGGGAGTGCGCACGATCTCGATGAGCGGCATGACGGCGACCGGGTTGAAGAAGTGGAAGCCGACCAGTCGCTCGGGGTGGGTGAGGTTGGCGCCGATCTCCTCGACCGAGAGGGACGAGGTGTTCGTCGCGAGGATCGCGTCGTCGGCGATGATCGCTTCGATCTGCGCGAAGACCTGCTGCTTGACGCCGACCTCCTCGAAGACGGCCTCGATCACGAAGTCGCAATCGGAGAACTCGCCCTTGTCGGTCGTGCCGCGCACCAGCGCACGGAGCCGGTTCGCGGCGTCCGAGTCGAGCCGACCCTTGGCCTCGAGCTTGCCGATCTCCTCGTGGATGGAGGCGACGCCCTTGTCGACGCGCGCCTGATCGAGGTCGGTGATGAGCACAGGAACCTGCAGCTTGCGCACGAACAGCAGTGCGAACTGACTGGCCATGAGGCCCGCGCCGATGATGCCGACCTTGGTCACCTTCTTCGCCAGCGCCTTGTCCGGCGCCCCCACGGGCCGTTTAGCCCGCTTCTGCACGAGATCGAACGCGTACATGGATGCGGCGAACTGGTCGCCCACGATCAGATCGGCCAGGGCCTCGTCCTCACGGGCGAACCCCTCGGCCTTGGTGCCGCTCTTGGCCTTGTCGAGCAGATCCAGCGCGACATACGGGGAGCGTGGCACGGTGCCGATCCGGCTCTCGAGCATGCCGCGGGCCATCTTGATCGCAATGGGCCACTTCGTCAGGCGTTCGATCTTCCCCGGCTCGTGCTTCCGCGAGACCTTCACCGCGCCGGTGAGGACGCCGTCGGCCCAGCGCAGCGAATCCTCGAGGTAGTTGGATGCCGGGAAGATCGCGTCCATGATGCCCAGGTCGAATGCCTGCTGCGGCTTCAGCATCCGGTTCTGCTTGAGCGGGTTGGAGATCACGACCTCGAGGGCGTTCTCGATCCCGATGAGATTCGGGAGCAGGTACGCACCGCCCCACCCCGGGATGATGCCGAGGAACACCTCGGGCAGCGCGATCGCCGCCGCCGACGCATCCACGGTGCGGTAGGTGGAATTCAGCGCGATCTCGAGGCCGCCTCCGAGCGCGAGACCGTTCACGAACGCGAACGAGGGCACGCCCAGTTCGGACAGTGAGCCGAGCACCTGGTGTCCGCGCTGCGCGATGAGTCGTGCGACATCCTTCGACGGCAGGTTCGCCACCTCGGAGAGGTCGGCTCCTGCCGCCAGGATGTACTGCTTCCCGGTGGTCGCGACCGCGTCGATCTCGCCGGCGGAGGCGCGCTTCTTCAGCCGGCCCAAGGTTGCACCGAGCTCGGCGAGCGTCGCAGGGCCCAGAGTGTTCGGCCGGGTGTGGTCACGACCGTTGTCGAGCGTGATGAGGGCGAGCACCTTGCCCGAGGCGAGCCGGATGTCGCGAACACGCGACTGCGTGACGACCTCGTCGGCGGACAGGGACTCCAGAACGGTGAAATCGATGTCGTCGTAACTCGTCATGTGCACTTACTTCCGCTTCTTGCCGTTGAAGTACGGGTTCTCCCAGATGACCGATCCGCCCTGGCCGAGGCCGACGCACATCGCCGTCAGGCCGTAGCGGACATCGGGGCGCTCCTGGAACTGTGCGGCGAGCTGGATCATGAGCCGAACGCCGGATGCGGCGAGGGGGTGGCCCACCGCGAGAGCGCCTCCCCACGCGTTGACGCGCGGGTCGTCGTCGGCGATGCCGAAGTGATCGAGGAGCGAGATCACCTGGATGGCGAACGCCTCATTGAGTTCGAACAGCCCGATGTCGTCGATGGTGAGTCCGGCCTTGCGCAGAGCCTTCTCGGTCGACGGGATGGGGCCGATGCCCATGATCTCGGGCTGCACGCCGGCGAACGCGAACGACACCATGCGCATCTTGGGCTGGAGACCCAGCTCCTTCACGGCGTCCCCGCCGGCCAGGAGCGACACGGTCGCCCCGTCGGTGAGCGGTGAGGAGGTGCCGGCCGTGACCCGTCCGTGCGGGCGGAACGGCGTCTTGAGGGCGGCGAGACCCTCCATGGTCGTCTCCGGGCGGCGGCCCTCGTCTTCGGTCGCGAGACCCCACGCGCCTTCCGCATCCTTGACGGCCACCGGAACCAGATCGGGCTGGATCTTGCCGGCCTCGTACGCGGCCTGCAACTTGTGCTGGCTCAGCATCCCGTAACGGTCGGCGCGCTCCTTCGTCAGGTGCGGGAATCGGTCGTGGATGCGCTCGGCGGTCACGCCCATGTTCAGCGCGCCCGGATCGACGAGCTTCTCCGCAACGAAACGCGGGTTGGGGTCGGTGTTCGCACCGATCGGGTGCCGGCCCATGTGCTCCACACCGCCGGCGAGGGCGATGTCGTACTGGCCGAAGCCGATCGACGCGCCCATCGTCGTGACGCTCGTCATCGCGCCTGCGCACATGCGGTCGATGGCCAGTCCGGGCACCGACTGCGGGAGGCCGGCGAGGATCGCGGCCGTGCGTCCCAGCGTGAGTCCCTGGTCGCCGGTCTGCGAGGTCGCCGCGATCGCTACGTCGTCGATGCGGTCCTTCGGCACCTGCGCGTTGCGTTCCATCAGTCCGATGATCGCCTTGACGACGAGGTCATCCGCGCGGGTGTTCCAGTACATGCCCTTCTCGCCGGCGCGGCCGAACGGCGTGCGCATTCCATCGACGAAAAAGACGTCCGAGATGTCGGGCACTCTGCCTCCAAGAGTAGGGATGCCGCCAGCCTAGGAGCGCCCATCGGCCGCCCCGAATCGGTTGGATCGAACCTACGAATCCTCGGACGAGGCCTCGTCCGGCTCTTTGACGGATTCTACAAAGGCATCGGCGATTAGCTGTGCGGTCTGCTCAATCTGCCACTCGCGCGCACCGAGTTCCCGCAAGGCGAGCCCGATCTCGTCAGCGGTCGGGTCGAGCGGCGGCGCCCAGGCGAGCCGGCGGAGCAGGTCGGGCGTGAGCAGATTCTCCGTCGGCATCCCGAGCTCTTCCGCGCGCGCCTCGACGACGGGGCGCACCGCGCGCAACCGGGCGTCGGCTTCCGGATTGCGATCGGCCCAGGCCCGCGGGGGAGGAAGCGTGTCGGAGGGCACACGGTCGGGAGGAAGTTCCTCCGCGGCGCGACCCTCCACGATGGCGTTCCACCACCGGTCGAGCTGCGATCGGCTGGCGCGGCCGTTGAACTCTTTGATGCTCGCGAGTTCCTGCTTGGACTGGGGATCGGCGAGCACGGCCGCCACGAGCGATCGGTCGGGCACGAGGCGGCCGGGGGCGACGTCCTGTTCCCGCGCGAAGTCCTCACGGGCCTGCCACAGCGAGCGCGCGACGGCAAGCGAGCGACGCCCGCGCACGGTGTGCAGCCCGCTCAGCCGGCGCCACGGGTCTTCACGGGGCGGCTTCGGCGTGCGCGTGCGCACCGCTTCGAACTCCTCGGCGGCGTAAGCGGTCTTCCCCTGCTCCTCGAGCTGGACGACGAGGGCGTCGTGCACATCCAGGAGGTGGGCGACATCCAGAGCCGCATACTCCAGCCACGACTGCGGAAGCGGTCGCGTGGACCAGTCGGCGGCCGAATGGGCCTTCGCCAGAGTGATCCCGAGGGTCGACTCGACCACGGCGCCCAGGCCCACTCGTTCATGCCCCAACAGCCGTGCCGCAAGCTCCGTATCGAAGATCTTGGGGGGCTCGAGGCCACGTTCCCGGAGCGATGGCAGATCCTGGCTCGCCGCATGGAAGACCCACTCGGCGTCGCCGATAGCCTCCTGCAGCGGAGCGAAGTCGTCGATCTGCGTCGGGTCGAACAAGAAGTTGCCCGCGCCGCGACGGAACACCTGAATCAGGTAGGCGCGTTGCGAATAGCGGAATCCGGAGGCACGCTCCACGTCGACAGCGACGGGTCCGGTACCTGCGGCGAGCGCGCGAACGGCTGCTGAGAACCCGTCCGTGTCGGCGATCACGGCGTAATCAGTCACTCACAGTCCTTCGTGCGCCGAACACGGCGATTCCCTCGGAGCCCGGCGGCAGCCCGGCCAGCATGCACACCAGCTCAGCCCATGCTTCCACATGTGGGCCGAAGGGTCCCTCCGGCGACCACGATGCGCGCAACTCGATCTGTGCTCCGTCGCCGTGGGCGGACAGAGAGCCGAACCCTTTCGACAGTGTTTTCGTGGCCGTTCCCGACGCGGAATGGTAGCCCGCGCCACGCGAGGCGAGGGCGTCGGTGAGCCACGACCATGCCACGTCCGCCAGCATCGGGTCGGTGCCGATCTCCGTCTCCAGCGGTGCCTGCGCGAAGCAGACGATGCGCCACGCGCCCTCCCACGGCTCGGGCTCGACGGGATCGTGCAACAGGATGAAGCGCCCTGTGCCGTACGGCGAGTCCAGCCCGCCCCCGTCGTCAGGTCGGACGTCACCGGCGAGGGCGAGGGCCTCGGGCGCGAGGCCTTCCGGCGCGGGGATCTCGCGCACCGCGAAGTCGGGGCGGAACGCGAGCGAACGCAGGTCGTCGGCCGCACGCGCGAACTCCGTCGGAGACCCGTCGGGAGGAAGGTCGGTCACGGCGACAGACTAGAGTGAGGCCTCGATGAACGCCTCCAGGCGCGCCGCAACCCCCGGCGCCTCTCCCCGGCATGCCGCAGCCTTGCGCACGTCGATCGCGCTCCTGGCGATCTCGCTGGGCGCTGTGGTGACCGCGATCGGAGCGATCACCGTCCGGGTTGCGCGCCGCGTGGTCACACCGGCGGATCGCGTGCCAGACACCCGGATCGTCGACCTCGACACGAGCGCCCAGACGATCACCCTCGAACGCAATGCCGACACCGAGCTGCCCGGACGCTATGGGTTGTTCACCACCGGCACCCTCCCGTACGTCAAGCTCGGATCGGTCCTCTCCGAGGATGAGCGCACGGTCAAGCGCAAGCTGCTCACGCACGTGGGAAGCGGTGCACGCCTGGCCCCGGATGCGGCGTTCAGTGGCTGGTACTTCGACCGCCCCGAGGACCTCCAGCTCCCGTTCCGCAACGAGCTCATCGGGACCTCGATCGGCCCGTGCCCCGCCTGGGTCTTCCCCGCGGCTGTCGACTCGGACCTCTGGGTCATCCAGGTGCATGGCCGGGGCACCACTCGCGCTGAGGCGCTGCGTGCGGTGCCGCTGTTCCACTCGCTCGGGTACACGTCGATGCTGGTGTCGTACCGCAACGATGGCGACGCTCCCCGCAGCCGCACGGGGACCTACGCGCTGGGCGCCACCGAGTGGCGCGACGTGGATGCGGCGATCGGGCACGCTCGGCGCGCCGGCGCGCGCCGAGTGGTGGTGATGGGCTGGTCGATGGGGGGAGCGGTGGCCCTCCAGGTGGAGCTGAATTCCCCTCATCAGGACATGATCGTCGGGCTCATCCTCGAGTCGCCGGTCGTCGACTGGCGGGTCGTGCTGGAATATCAGGCCAAGCAGATGCACCTTCCCGCCCCGGTGACCGGGCTCGCCCTCGGCGCGCTCGGATCCGAGTGGGCATCTCCTGTCGCGCGTACCGGCGCACCGATTCCGTTCGACCGTCTGGACGGCGTCGCCCGCGCCGACGAGCTGCGGCACCCCATTCTCCTGCTGCACAGCGACGATGACGGGTTCGTGCCCTCCGACGCATCCCACCGGCTTGCCGCTGCCCGTCCCGACCTCGTCGAGATGCACACGTTCGCTGTCGCCCGGCACACCAAGCTGTGGAACTACGACCAGGAGCGCTGGTCGCAGGCGATCACCGAGTGGCTGCGGAGGCAGGGGCTCACCGTCGAGGGCGTAGACGCACGTAGCTGAACGCCGCCTCGTCCACCAGCATCCCCGCCACATCGGTGTCGACCCGTGTCGCCACCGGCAGGAAGGGACGCTCGACCGCCTCGAGCACGGGAGCCACGGTCAGGCAGTATTCGTCGATCACGCCGGCTCCGGCGAACCGTCCGGCCAGGGTCGGCCCGCCCTCGCAGACGATGCGGCCCATCCCATGCGCGGTCAGCGCATCGACGATCGCGCGGGGATCGAGTTCGCCCTCGCCTGCCACCGGAAGCACCTGGGCCGCCGGCAGATCGGCGCGGACCCGCACGGACTCTGCGCGGTCTGCCGGACAGACGAGGACCACGCGGTCGGCGGCCTCCGAGAGGCGGTGTCCGTCGAGATCGCCGGTCGCGGTGACGATCGCCAGCACGGAGCGGCGGGGGAGGAGATACCCCTCCGCCCGGACGGTGGCGGCTCCCACCACCACGACGTCGGCATGCGAACGGATGATGCCGAGGATCGCTCGGTCGGTGCGGCTGGTGAGTGTCTCGCTCGTGCCGTCGACGCCGACGGCGGCACCGGTGAGGCTCGTGATCATATTGAGCCGCACGTAGCGCGGCCCGTCCCACGCGTAGACGGATTCCAGCCAGGAGCGTCCTTCGGCGTCGGTGATGTCGTGATCCCGGTCGGCCGCGGGGACGATCTGGCGGACACGCATGTCAGGCGGCGCGCTTGGCCCGTACCTGACGCTTCGCGCGCAGGAGCATGCCGGTCATCCCGGCGATGCGGAGAGGGCTGACGGCGCGCGTGAGGCCGATGCTCTGCGGGAAGTCGTCCGGGATGGCCAGGACCTCCTCCGCACTCAGGCCGCTGATCCCCTGAACGAGGATGCTCGCGAATCCGCGTGTGGTGGGAGCCTCGGCCGGTGCCGTGGCGTGCATCGCCACCCGGTCGTCCGCATCCACGTCCACGACGATGTACACCGGCGACTGGCATTCCACGACCCGCTCGCACATCTCGGGGTGACCGTCGTACTCGGGAGGCACAGCGGGCAGCTCCTGCGAGAACTCGAGCAGCAACTGGAGCCGTTCGGGTTCGTCGAGTTCCAGGAACTCGTCGCGGATGGCGGCCAGCGTTGCGGGGAGAGCGATATCGGTCATCCACGCCATCATCCCACGGGCAGGGTTCCCCGGCTCCGATCGGGAAGCGATCCTGGGGAGAGCGGTCAGCGGATCACACCGCGCCGGGCTCGCTCCCGGTGGCGATCGGGACGCGGACCGCACTTCCCCACTCCGTCCAGGAGCCGTCGTAGTTGCGGACGTTCTCGAACCCGAGGAGATGCTGGAGCACGAACCACGTGTGGCTCGAGCGCTCGCCGATGCGGCAGTAGGCGACGATCTCATCGCCGTCCTTGAGACCCGCGCCGTCGCGGTAGATCGAGTCGAGGTCGGCACGCGACTTGAATCCGCCGTCGGGGGCGACCGCCTTGGCCCACGGAACGTTCTGAGCGGTCGGGATGTGGCCGGCCCGCAGCGCTCCCTCTTCGGGGTAGGCGGGGGCGGTCGTCCGTTCGCCGGAGTACTCCTCCGGGCTGCGGACATCCACCAGTGGTTTGCCGAGGTGGGCGAGCACATCTTCCTTGTAGGCCCGAAGGAGCGCATCATTCCGCTCGACCACGGGGTACTCGGTCCGCTCCCGGGCGGAGGCGTCGGTCGTGAGAGGCCGGCCCTCGGCGACCCACTTGTCACGCCCGCCGTCCAGCAACCGCACGTCTTCGTGTCCGAAGAGGGAGAACACCCACAGCGCGTAGGCGGCCCACCAGTTGTTCTTGTCTCCGTAGATGACGACGGTGTCATCCCGCGAGATGCCCTTCTTGCTGAGCAGCTCGGCGAACCCGGCGCCGTCGATGTAGTCGCGCACCACCGGGTCGTTCAACTCGGTGTGCCAGTCGACCTTGACGGCCCCGGGAATGTGTCGGGTCTCGTACAGCAGCACGTCCTCGTCGGACTCCACGACGACAAGGCCGGGCTCGCCGAGGTGGGCCTCGAGCCAGTCGCCGGTGACGAGACGCCCGGGCGTGGCGTACTCGGCGAACTTCTCCGACGTGGTGTCGTACTCGACGGTCATGGTGGCTCCTCGGTCAGCGCGGTGGGTGGTTCGGCGTAGGCTGGGCACGGCCCCTTCGAGCCTAGATCCGCTGCCAGGGGCGCGGACCACGTTCGTAAAACGGCGACACAGGATGGCGAATGACCTCGACAGGCACCTCCACCGGGACAGGGATCGTCCACCTGGTCGATCGCACCCCGGAAGTGACGGGGTCCGAGATGGTCGCCGCCCTCGTGCCGCCGCCGCAGTTCGACGAGGCCACGTTCGACTCGTATCGCGCTGATGCGGAGTACCCCTCGCAGCAGGAGGCCAAGGAGCGACTCCTGGCTTTCTCCGGCCAGGGTGCACCGGCCGCACGGGGTGGATTCTTCCGGCGCGCCAAGCGGGGCCCCGAAACCAAGCCCGGGGTCTACCTCGACGGCGGTTTCGGCGTCGGTAAGACCCACCTCCTGGCCGCGATCTACCACGCGCTGCCGGCCCGCCGGAAATACTTCGGCTCGTTCATCGAGTACACCGCGCTGGTCGGCGCCCTCGGCTACCAGAACACCGTCGAGCTGTTCCGCGGCTCCGACCTCCTCTGCATCGACGAGTTCGAACTCGACGACCCCGGCGACACGATGGTGATGACGCGTCTGCTCGGCGAGCTCGTGGCATCCGGAACCCGGTTGGCCGCCACATCCAACACGCCGCCGAATGCGCTCGGGGAGGGCCGGTTCGCCGCGCAGGACTTCCTGCGCGAGATCCACGCCATGTCCTCGAGCTTCGACACCATCCGCATCGACGGCACCGACTACCGCCAGCGTGCGATCGACGGCTCGGCCGTCGTGCGCACGCCGGAGGAGTACGCGGCGGACATCGAACGCGTGAGCACCGACGGAGTGGCATCGGACGACGAGTTCGCCGCCCTGGTGGCGCATCTGGCGCGCGTGCACCCGTCGCGCGTCATCCGCCTTCTCGACGACCTGGACCTCATCGGCCTGCGCGATGTCGCCGTACTCACGGACCAGTCGGCAGCGCTGAGGCTCGTGGCCTTCGTCGACCGGGCGTATGACGCGCAGATCCCGATCCGTGCGACGGGAGTGCCGCTGAACGAGGTGTTCGGCACCGAGATGCTCGCCGGTGGGTACCGGAAGAAATACCTTCGGGCGATCTCTCGGCTCGTCGCGCTGACGCACGCCTGAGCTCGGCCGTATTCGACCCTCGACGCCGCACAGCGGTCAAGGATTCCTGTCATCCTCGCGCTGCGCCGAAACACGATGTTTACGCGCGCACCCACCACGTAACAGGCCCGAAACACCGAACGGGGGGCGGTGGTAACCCGCGCTGAGGACACTGGAAGCACCCGACGCTACACCTGCGTCCCTGCAGAGAGGTTCACTTCGAGATGGATCAAGGCAACACAGCATTCATCCTGATAGCGGCAGCACTCGTCCTGCTGATGACGCCAGGACTCGCGTTCTTCTACGGCGGTCTGGTCAAGGCCAAGAGCGTCATCAGCATGATGATGATGAGCTTCGGCGCAATGGGCCTCATCGGCGTGATCTGGGTCCTCTACGGCTACGCCATCGCCTTCCCCGGAGCTGAGGGGATCATCGCGCCGTGGTCGATCGATTGGTCGGCGCTCGGTCTGTCGAGCCTCCTGGAGACTCCGGAAGGCGCCGCCTACCCGCCGCTGGCCTTCGTCGCCTTCCAGGCCACCTTCGCCATCATCACCGTCGCACTCGTCTCGGGCGCCATCGCCGACCGGGCGAAGTTCGGTTCCTGGATGGTCTTCGCCGCTCTGTGGTCCACGATCGTCTACTTCCCGGTCGCCAGCTGGGTATTCAACTTCGGCCTCGGTGACGACGGCAGCTTCGCCTACGGCGGCTGGATCACCTACGGGATGCAGGAGTGGTTCGGCGTCGGCGCGATCGACTTCGCCGGCGGCACGGCCGTGCACATCAACGCCGGTGCTGCAGCTCTCGCTCTCGCGCTCGTGCTCGGTAAGCGCGTCGGATTCCAGAAGGGTGTGCACGTCCCGCACAACCCGCCCTTCGTTCTCCTCGGTGCCGGCCTGCTCTGGTTCGGATGGTTCGGCTTCAACGCCGGTTCCGAGCTCGCCGCCGACGGCACCGCCGCCCTCGCGTTCGTCAACACGATCGCCGCTCCCGCTGCGGCACTGCTGGCCTGGCTTCTCGTCGAGAAGCTCAAGGATGGCAAGCCCACGTCCGTGGGTGCAGCATCCGGTGCCGTTTCCGGCCTGGTCGCGATCACCCCGGCCTGCGCGTCGCTCACGCCGTTCTGGGCGATCGTGCTGGGCCTCGTCGCCGGCGCCGTCTGCGCCCTCGCGGTGGAACTGAAGTACCGGTGGGGCTTTGACGACTCGCTCGACGTGGTGGGCATCCACCTCGTTGGTGGTCTGATCGGTACCCTCTACCTCGGGTTCTTCGCGAACAGCACCGGTCTCATCTACAGCGGTGAGTTCACGCAGCTCCTCGTGCAGGCCATCGCCGCCCTCGCAGTTCTCGTCTACTCCTTCGTGCTCGCCTACATCATCGGCTTCGCGATCGAGAAGACCATGGGCTTCCGCGTGAAGAACGAGGACGAGGTCGCCGGCATCGACACCATCGTGCACGGCGAGGAAGGATACGTCCTGGCCGACAGCCGGTCCTGACCCACACCACCTCGAAGGGGCGTCGCGGATGATCCGCGGCGCCCCTTCCTGTGCGCCCGGTCTCGCTAGGGTGTCCGTGTGCCGTCTCGCCTCGTCTCCGCGCTCACCCGTCTCTTCCGGCCTTCGACTCGGGGCGCCGCTGCACCGAAGATCGCGACGGACGGCGGACCGGGACGAGCGGAGGCGACGGCCACGGTGCACCTGACGCCGCCGGGGTCGCACGGTGTGGTCGTCGCCTACGCGCCGGACGCCGATGGCGCGCCGGATGCGGGCGAAATCGTGTGGACATGGGTTCCGTACGAGGAACGTGACGGCCGGGGCAAGGATCGCCCTGTGCTCGTCATCGGGCGGCAGAGTGCCGACCGCCTCTATGCGGTGCGACTGACGAGCACCCCGCACGACGGGTCGGCCGACTACGTGGCGCTGGGTCCGGGGGAGTGGGATGCGCAGAACCGTGCCTCCTCGGTGGACATCAGCCAGCTCTACAGCGTGCACCAGCACGGCATGCGTCGCGAAGCATCCGCCCTCGACCCCGCCCGCTTCGGCCTCGTGTCCGCGGCCTTGCATCGTCGGTACGGCTGGCGCACCGGCGCCTGAGCGATGACGCTGTCGGGCGGGTCGCGAGATGCCTCCGGGGCGTCGCGAAGCGCCCGGTTTCATGCTCCCCCGGTCGATGCCGCGCCCCTGGGGCCGCTCGCCGTTGCGTTCCCCGCAAGATATCCGCGACGGTGCCTGAAGTAATTGTGAAGACGCACGAACGGCCGACAGGTGACCGCTAGCGTTGCACGTGTTCGAGCCATTGGGGGTGGCGAGAACGGCACCGACGGACTGCCGGATGCACGCAGAGATTCGACCGCCTGGGGATGCGGGAGAAGCCGAAGGCGTGCGGCAGGCCGAGCACTGTCCCAGGC
Source organism: Microbacterium sp. Z10_103 (assembly GCF_058310455.1). Classification (NCBI taxonomy): domain Bacteria; kingdom Bacillati; phylum Actinomycetota; class Actinomycetes; order Micrococcales; family Microbacteriaceae; genus Microbacterium; species Microbacterium sp. Z10_103. The sequence continues at coordinate 1,258,513 of NZ_JBZEGK010000001.1, read as the reverse complement.
ACTGCCTGGGACAGCCAAAGCCCCCGGCCCGCATCCGTGAGGATGCCGGCCGGGGGCTTCACTACGTGTCCAGAGCGTCCGGTCGCCGGGCTGGTCCATTCGCCCAGGGGCAGGGTCGCCGGGCGAGGGTCGCCGGGGGAGGGTCGCCGGGGGAGGGTCGCCGGGGGAGGGTCGCCGGGGGAGGCAGATCATCTCAGCGAGAAGCGCTTCGTCCCTGACGGGAAGTGCGGAGGCCCAGCATCCGCTTCCGCGTAATCCCGGGCCTCTGTCGAGTGGGCGATACCGGACTCGAACCGATGACCTCTTCCGTGTGAAGGAAGCGCGCTACCAACTGCGCCAATCGCCCGTCGGCCCCGTAGGACCTCGGTCGATATTACCGGATGCTGCGGACGCCGCTGAACGCGGCCCCCGCGACACGCTCGGTGCGCCTCGGTTTGAAGCAGGGGTCGCGATGGGATAAAGTCATTCGAGTGCCCGGGGAAGCCCGGATACGCGGATGTAGCGCAGTTGGTAGCGCACAACCTTGCCAAGGTTGGGGTCGCGAGTTCGAGTCTCGTCATCCGCTCGAGTGGATCGCCACCCGGGGAAACCCGAAAGCCGATCACGCACGTGGGTCGAACCACACGCGGTGGCGTGGCCGAGCGGCTAGGCACCGGCCTGCAAAGCCGTTTACACGGGTTCGAATCCCGTCGCCACCTCCACTCAACAAATGAATAGCCTTTTAGGCGCGATTGGCGCAGCGGTAGCGCGCTTCCCTGACACGGAAGAGGTCACTGGTTCGATCCCAGTATCGCGCACCACAAAACCCCCGGATTTCCGGGGGTTTTTGGTTTCTCCGGCACGCGACTCTCGTCTGCGCCGCAGCTGAGCCCGCCCATCCCGCCCCGACAGGGGGAGCTCCCTCAAGCGACCTGAGTGGGGGAGACGGGTCGCGAGGGAGCCCCGGTGACCCGGCCGATGGGGCGGCCGGACACTCACACTCAACCCCGCACACGGCGCGGCCCGCGCCCCCTTGACACCACACCGATACGAAGTCGGCAACCCTCGACGGCGCGACGTCGCGTGGGGCGCTGAAGGAATGCGCGAGGGTTCCAGAAGGAACCGTCAAGACGAAAAAACGGCGGATAGCGTTGCCCCTGTGTTCGTGCCACTGGGGGGTGGGGCGAACGCTCCGGGGCCCGCCGGCCGCACGCGATCAGCTCCACCCGCCTGGGGATGCGGAGAGTGGATTCGCGTGCGGCGGGCCCGCTAGGAGGTCAGCGCCGGAGGTGACGCGCTTCCACGGCGGCGAGGGCGGAACGGGCACCCGACGTCGGTGCGATCACGACGAGGCCCCGGTACAGGGTGAGGAGCGCCTCGACGTCGAGAAGCCCGGTTCGTGCGCGGTCGCAGTGAACGGATTGGATGGCCGCCTCCAGCTGAAAACGCCCGAGAGGGCGGCCGAGCGCCGATGCCCGCCGGAGGAACGCCGCGCCCTCGGCGATCAGGCCGCGGTCCCACGAGGTCGGATCCTGATCGTCCAGCGCGGGCCACGCCGGTCCGACGCGCGCCGGTGCGCGCGACTGCGCGAAGGTCAACAGCGCCGCCAGCCCCCATGCCTCCGGCTCGTCCTGCAGCAGGTTGGCCACGAGAACGGCCAGCCAGCGGGCCTCGTCGGCCACCGACTCCCGTACGTTGTCGAACTGGTTGAGCCAGTCGATGGCGTACGCGCCGTAGATCGCCTCGAGAACCGCGGGAAGCCGGTCGGGCATGTCGGCCCTCGTCGGCACCACGAAGGGGATGCCCGCCTGGCGGATGCGGCGCTTCGCACGTACGAGCCGCTGTGCCATCGCGGCGGGCGCTACGCCGAAGACGGTGGCGATTCGAGCCGCCTCGAACCCCAGGACGGTCTGCAACATGAGCGGCGCGCGTGCGGCCGCGTCGATCGCCGGGTGCGCACACACGAAGAGCAGCTGCAGCCGCTGATCGGGGATGTCGTCGCCCCGCTCCACGGCGGCGATCACGTCGGTATCGTCGGCGATCGCACTCAGCGCTGCATCCGCTCTTGACGCGGCGGTGCGCTGCGCGGCGGAACCGAAGTGATCGCGAAGGCGGTTACGTGCCACGGTGATCAGCCACCCTTCGGGATTGGCGGGGATGCCGGCGTCGGGCCACACCCGTAGCGCGCGTTCGAGGGCGTCGCCGAGCGCATCCTCCGCGGCTGCGAGGTCACGGGTACGGGCGGACAGCACAGCGATGAGCCGCCCGTACGAAGCGCGGACCGCGTGCTCCGCGGCCCGCGCCGCGTCCGGCGATGTCATCGGTACTCGAAGACCTGCCAGGCGCCGTCGGCGAAGTGCGTGGCTGACGGCCGGATCTCCACGGCCCCCCACGACACGGCAGGCGCCTTCGCGGCCCACGAGATCGCCGCATCCAGGTCGGGCACCTCGAGAACGAACGTGCCGCCCATCTGCTCCTTCGTGTCGGCGAACGGCCCGTCCTGGATCCGAAGTGCACCATCGGCGACCCGCACGGTCGTGGTCGCCTCGGAGGGTCGCAGCACCTCGGCGGAGATCAAGACCCCCGCTTGTTCCAGCGCCGTGGCATACTCATCGAACTCCCGCATCCCCTCGGCGAGCCCCTCCGGCCCCAGCTCTTCGGCGGTCATCTCGGGATAGTGCAACAGCAGCGCATAACGCATGGCATGTCCTTCCGTCTCGGTTTGTCGGATGCTTCACCCTGATGACGATTCGCCCGCCGCCGGATCGACATCGGCACGGCCGTTTCGGGACGAACGGGGCCGCGTGCCGGAGGGATTCCTCTCGGTGGCATAACAACGCGACGGCGCGTCCGCGTCAACCCGCTCCTCCGGCTTGCGAAGAAGGCGTAACGTCTGAGCCATGTGGACAGTTCTCGTCATCCTGCTCGTTGCGTGGGCGGTGCTGGCGATCGTCGGTTTCGCCCTCGAAGGCCTGCTGTGGTTGGGCATCATCGGTATCGTGCTCTTCCTGGGCACGATCGCCTTCGGTGCCGTCCGGGAGCGCGCGCGGCGCGCCAAGAGGTGACGTCCTCTCGCCACGGCTGAGCCGCCGCTGGCTCAGCGCAGATATGCGTCGACCGCGATCGAGCCGCGGACATCGCGGATGGTCTCGATGAGGCGATCGACGCCGTGCCGGCCGAGCGTGTTCATCTGCTGGTCGTAGGGTCCGAGCTTCTCGAGCTTGCCGGTCCGGATACGCACGACCTCCCATCCTGAGGCCCTCAGTAGCCGATCCTTCCGACGGTCGGACTGCTCGCGCGCACCGACGTGCTCGAGGCCGTGACGGCCGGTGCTGTCGTACTCCACGGCGATGCGCAGCTCGGGGAGGACGATGTCCGGCCACACCTCGAAATGGTCGAAGAAGGGGCGCGCGGTGCGGACGGCGTTGAACCCCGGGGTGAGCGCGAGCCGTTCGAACAGCTCGGCGCGCAGCCGGGCTTCCACGGCCGAGGCCGGCTTCGGCGCGCAATCGCTGACGAACGCTTCGCCGGCCGGGAGGGCGGGGGTCTTCTCGCACAGCGCCCGCCGGGGTTTGGGGGGCCGGGGCGGCGAGTCCCGAGTGCGGACGGGCGTGGGCTTGGCGAGGGCGGCGCAGTCGGGGCACCAGGCCGAGCGTCGGCGTTCCCGCCCCGGCCGGTTGCGCTGCTCGGAGGGCGTCGCAGCGAAGCGGTGACCGGCGTCGCACTCCCAGCACAGCAGCACATCCGCGGCTGGGGGGATCTGCGTGAGCGTGATGCCGGCGTTGAGCTCCGGGTGATACTGCCGGATGAGCATCGGGTAGGGCGCCCACGCCTCGCGGTAGGTCCCCACCCCGTAAGGGAGGTCGACGCCCTTGGAGAACTGCCGACGCGCCCACCACAGCTCCACGCGCTCCGCCATGTGCGCGACCATATCGCCGACCGCCCCCACGCCCCCGGGCCGGTGTGCCGCGGCCCGGGGCGTGGGCTGGGGCGGGGCCTGGGGGCGGGGGCCGCGCCGTCGCGGCCGGGCCGGTGGCCGGTCGACGCATGCCCGGGCGCGAAGGGAGGAGATGTCCCATCCGGAGGGCCATATCGGCCGTATTCACCCTCCCGTCGTGACATCTCCTCCCGTAACGCCGGGGGCGAGCGCTGATGCGGCGGATGCCGCCGGAGCACCGGCCTGGTACCGCCCGCCAGTGCGCACCAGGGGAGGGAGATGTCCCATCCGGAGGGCCATATCGGCCCTATTCACCCTCCCGAAGTGACATCTCCTCCCGGAACGCCCGGTGCGCGCGCTGCTGCGGCGGATGCCGCCGGAGCACCGGCGGGGTACCGCCCGCCAGCGCTCACCAGGGGAGGAGATGTCCCATCCGGAGGGCCATATCCGCCGTATTCATCCTCCCGAAGTGACATCTCCTCCCGTGAGGCCCGGGGCGAGGGCGGATGTGGCGTACCACGCCGGAGCACCGGCGTGGTACCACCCGCCAGCGCGCACCAGGGGAGGAGATGTCCCATCCGGAGGGCCATATCGGGCGTATTCACCCTCCCGTTGTGACATCTCCTCCCGGAACGCCCGGGGCGAAGGCGGATGTGGCGGATGCCGCCGGAGCACCGGCGCGGTACCGCCCGCCAGCGCGCACCAGGGGAGGAGATGTCCCATCCGGAGGGCCATATCGGCCGTATTCACCCTCCCGAAGTGACATCTCCTCCCGGAACGCCCGGTGCGCGGGCAGATGCGGCGGATGCCGCCGGAGCGCCGTCGTGGTACCGCCCGCCTGCGCGCACCAGGGGAGGAGATGTCGCATCCGGAGGGCCATATCAGCCATATGCATCCTCCCGAAGTGACATCTCCTCCCGTGGGGCCCAGCCGGGGTGCGGTGCGACCGGTCGACGAGGCGGGCGGGAGGCATGTCGTCGCTCGTGCCTAGGGTCGAGGTGGCGGGAGGCAATGGCTGTGGGCACGAATCGGCGTTACGCGCATCGCGTGGACGCGCGTGTGGATGACCGCATCCTCGAGCGCGTCTCGCGCGATGGACCACTGCAGACGCTGACTCCCGGTGAACTCGAGCTCGACCGGCATCCGCTGACCATCACGCCGGTCCCCGAACCGGTGCGAGCGTGGGTGCGCTTCGGGGACACCCCGGTACGGGTGGATGCGGAGGCTCTACGGTGGACGGCCCGTGCCATCGGCATCCGCTTCCACGTGGGGGAGAGGGAGCTACGGACGTGGGTATGGGCATCCGCAGTGGAGCGCGCAACCGGATCGACGCCGCCGGCGTGATTCGACACGGCGCGCGCCTGTCCGGGGGTCAGCCGCGCAGCGCCGCCCATATGGGGTCAACGCAACACGCGGGCCCGTCCGACGAGCAGCCGCGCCCGCGCCCCCGTCCCGCAGGTCAGGCGCGCGGTGCGCCGGCGAACGCGCGCCTCACGGCCGACGGCGGCCCACGGCCGACGGCCGCCTCACGCGCGCCGGCGGAACGCGAGAACCCCGAGACCGCCGATGACGAGCAACAGGATGACCGCCAGCCCGCCCATCGCGACGACGGGGGTGACGCTGAGAGTGGCGACGCCGATTCCGACGGCGGGCACACTCAGCCCGACGTAGGAGACGAGGAACAGTCCCGCGAGTGCCTCACCGCGTCTCTCGGGGGCCGCCCCGGCCGACACGGTGCCCACCGCTGCGGTGAAGAGCAGGCCGGCGCCAGCGCCGGCGAGGATGCCGCCGGTGAGGAACATGGGCAAGCTGCCGACCGCCATCCCGACGACGAGCAGGACGAGCCCGACCGCCAGCGCCGCCAGTCCGCTGACCTGGCGGCTCTGAAGGCCCATGCGGGTCGTCGCGGTCTGAGCCACCGTCGCGGCGCCGAAGACGGCGAACACGACGAACCCTGCGATCGCGGGGGAGGTCTGCTGCAGAGAGCCTGCGATGAATCCCGGTGCGACGGAGGTGAAGATCCCGAGCAGGGCGAACGCGACGAACCCCGAGCCGAGGGCGGCGATGAACCGGACGCGATCGCCGTGCTGGGCGCTGACCCGCTGGGGACGATAGCGAGGCTTCACGGTCCGTGCCTCGACCGTCTCGGGGGTGAGCACCACCCCGATGATGCTCACGATGAGGAGCACGGCGAAGACCACGTACGGGGTCCGCAGCGGCTCACCGACATACTGTGCGAGCACACCGGCGATCAGCGGACCGGAGCCGATGCCCCCGATGTTCGCGGCGGTCGAGACGACCTCGAAGCGCCGCTTCGACGCATCGGGCCGGTGCTTCACGTGCAGGTCGTGCAGGTGAGCCGTGGCGGTGGCGGTCAGCATCCCGATGCCCAGACCCGAGAGGACCCGGGCGAGGAGAATGACCCAGAGCTCCGGAACCGTCAGGAACAGGATGGCGGCGACGAGCTCCAGGGCCAGGGCGGGAACCAGGATGTTCTTGCGACCGACCCAGTCCGAGACATGCCCGGCGAGGATCAGGCTGATGACGACCCCGACGGCGTAGGCGGCGAAGATGATCGTGATCGTGAACGTGGAGAATCCGTCGCGCGCCTGGTAGAGCGGATACAGCGGTGCGGGCGCGGCGGAGAATGCCATGGCGACGAAGAAGGCGAACGCGATCACCCAGAAGCCGGCGTGGTGGCGAGCGCGAGAATGCGCGCGGCGGTTGAGGCCGGTGCGAATGGGAACGGGCGCGGTGGTAGCGGGCACGAGATGCTCCATCGGGTGGTCGGGAGATTCCCAGCGTGCTCCGCAGCGTCGATCATGTCCAACGCCTAATCGTGCTCATATTGATCGCATGCAGAGATAATCGTCCTATGGAACTGCGTCACCTGGAGTTCTTCATCGCCGTCGCCGAGGAGCGGAGCTTCACTCGGGGCGCAGCGCGGGTGCACGTCGTGCAGTCGGCGATTTCCGCCGGGATCAAAGCGCTGGAGAAGGAGCTGGGCGCGACGCTGCTCGAACGCAGCACCAAACGCGTCGACCTCACCGAGGCGGGCGCCGCGCTCCTCGTCGAGGCGCGCAAGACCCTGCAGGCAGCCGCGGATGCTCGGGATGCTGTCGACGCGGTGCAGGGCGGGATCCGCGGCACCGTACGGATCGGGACGATGACGTCGGTGGGGATCGTCGATCTCGCCGCGATCCTCGGGCGATTCCGGGCGCGACATCCTCACGTCGCGGTGCAGGTGACGGCGGCACCCAGCGGCGGCTCACAGGAGCTCGTGGCCGCCCTCGAGGAGCGAAAAGTCGACCTGGCGCTCGTGTCCATGCCCGGTGGGCGCCCCGCCTCGATCGAACTGGTCGATGTCGCCCAGGTGCCGATCGAACTCCTCGTGCCGTCCGGCCACGAGCTCGCGAGCATGGGCTCTGCGCGCCTTTCCGACCTCGCCGAGTGCGACTTCATCGACTCCCCGATCGGCTACGGCAACCGCACCCTGGTCGACCGCGCGTTCATCGAGGCGGGGGTTTCCCGCCGGGTGACGATCGAAGTCGCGGATGTGGGAACGATCAGCGACTTCGTCAGTCATGGCCTCGGTATCGCGCTGCTGCCGCAGTTCGCCATCCATCCCGGTCCCTCCGTGGCGGTCGTACCCCTGACCGACACCGAGCTTGTGTGGCCGATGTCACTCGCCGTCCCCGCCGACCGTCGTCCGAGCGCCGCGGCGGCCGCCCTGATCGAGCTCCTCCGGGAGACGGTCGCCGACGCCCACTGAAGCGAAACCCCGGGTGCACACGCCCATGCTCCCCGCCCCTGGTGTCCTCGTAGCGATCAGCCCTTCACTGCCCCCGAGGTGAGCCCCTGCACGATGTACTTGCTCGCGAAAGCGAACAGCACCATGGTGGGGATGATCGTCAGCACGGCGGCGGCGGTCATCGAGCCCCAGTCGATGTTGTAACTGGTGATGAAGCCGTTCAGCGCCGTCGGCACCGTCTTGTTGGCGTCCGAGGTCAACAACGTGACGGACAGGAACAATTCGTTCCAGCAGCTGACGAAGTTGAAGATGAACGCCGCGACGATCCCCGGGGTCATGACGGGGACGATCACCCGGAACAGCGCCGTGATGCGGCTGCACCCGTCGATCATCGCGGCTTCTTCCAGGGCGTCGGGAACGTTCTCGAAGAACCCCCGCAGCAGGATCGTGGAGAACGGTATGCACATCGCGATGTACACCAGGACCAGTCCGGTCCGGTCGTTGACCAGGTTCAGGTCGACCATCAGCTGGTAGAGGGGCCCCAGGGCGATGAAGCCGGGGATCATCTGAGTGACGAGGAAGGCCATCAGCACCGTCGTCTTCGCCCGGAACTCGAAGCGGGCCAGGATGTACCCCGACAACAGCGAGATCAGAGTGACCGAGCTCGCGGCCACGACGGAGACGATGACGCTGTTGAGCAGGTACGTGCCGAAGTTCGACACCCGGAAGAGGTTCTCGAAGTTCTCGAACGAGAATGTCTGCGGCCAGTACTCCACGGGGAAGGCATAGATGTCGTTGCGCGGCTTCACCGCCGTCACGACGATCCAGTACAGGGGGAAGAGGGTGATGACCAACCAGATCCCCAGCGCGACGAAGCGCACGATCTTGCTGCTTCGAGACTGCGTGGTGATCACCGGGCGACCTCCTTCTTCTCCCGCGTCGCCAGCAGGTAGAACACGGCGAAGACCGCGAGGACGAGCATGACGATGAGGCCCAGGGCGCTGGCTCGTCCGTACTCTCCCTGCTGTGTGGTGGCGATCATGTAGCTCGTGACGATGTGCGTGCGACCCCCGGGACCCCCGGCGGTCATCCCGAAGATGAGATCCGGGAAGTTGAAGATCCAGATCGTTCGCAGCAGCACCGTCAGCGCCAAGGTCGTGCGGATGTACGGGATGGTGACGTTCCAGAAGACGCGCACCTTTCCCGCGCCGTCCAGCGCCGCCGCTTCGTAGAGCTCATCGGGCACGGACTGCAGCGCGGCGAGGATCATGATGGCGAAGAACGTCACCCCGTACCAGACGTTGGCGATGATCACCGCCGGCATCGCCAGCGCCGGCGTCGCCAGCCAGGGGAGCGGGCTGTCGATGAGGCCGCTGCGCATCAGCAAGTCGTTGATGACGCCGAACTCGCTGTTGAACATCCAGCGGAACAGAATGCCGATGAGAAAGCCCGAGATCGCCCACGGGAAGAAGACGAGCGCCTGATAAACACCGCGGAAGCGGAACTTTCGTCGCATCCACAACGCCAGCGCGAAGCCGATGACGAACTGGGGCACGATCGATCCGACGACCCAGATGATCGTGTTGCCGACGGTGTTGTAGAACAGCGGGTCGGACAGGACGGCGCGGAAGTTGTCCAGGCCGATCCAGGGCTGCTCGGTGATGTTGTAGATGGTCCACGTGCGGAACGCCCCGAGGCTGCCCGAGAACATCGGGTAGTAGGTGAAGACGGCGACGAATAGGAATGCGGGCGCCAGGAACAGAGCGATCGTCGCCGCGCGGCGGCGCGTGAACACCCGGCGCCGCGACCCGCGATCGCGCGGTGGGCGTTCGGGAGCGGCGTCCGCGGGGGGACGCCGCTCCCGGACGGTGTCGACCATGCGCCTCAGCCCTCGGACGCGTACTTCTCAGACCAGAAGGTGTCCCATCCGGCGAGGAGGTCGGCCGTGGAAAGCTCGCCCAGCAGCGCGGACTGCAGCTCCCGGTCCGCCTTCTCCTCCCACTCGGTCCACCATGCGACACCGCGCGGCTGCACGACGGTCATGTACGTCTCGGGCTGCTCGTTCATCGCGACGTAGGTGGCCCAGGGGCCCTCGCTGAAGAACGGGTCGTCCTGTGCCGATGTCACGATCGGAATGAGCGAGTTGCCTTTCGCGAAGGTCAAGGGAGCGTCGCCGGAGGAGAGGAACTTCACCAGTTCGACGGCCTCCTCCTTGTGCTCACTGCTCTCGGCGACACCCCAGCCGGCCGAGGCGAGCGGCTGTGCCGCCTTGCCGGAGGGACCGACCAGGAGCGGCGTGGTGCTCCACTGGTCTTCCGTGAGATTCGAGTCGTCGCGGATCGTGGCGATGACTTCCGGGTCCTGAAGCAGGAACGCGGTCGACCCGGAGGCGAAGCCCTGCACCATCTCCGGGTAGCCCCATGCGATCGACGAGGGCGGCGAACCGGTCTGGAAGAGCTCCAGGTAGTCGTCCATCGCCTGCTGCGCCTCGGGCGTCGAGAAGACCGTGGATCCATCCTCGAGAAGGAACGCGCTCTCCGGGTCGATCTGATCTGCCGCGTAGGCGGTGATGATGGCAGCGGCGTTGGATGCACCGTTCGTGCCACCGCGGAACGCGTAGCCGTAGGTGTTCGTTGACGGGTCGTTGATGGCCGCGGCCATCTCGATCATGTCCTCCCAGCTGTGGGGCGGCTCGTCGAAGCCCGCCTCGGCGGTGAGATCGGTGCGATAGAACAGGCTCAACCCGTAGAAGCCGTAGGGGATCAGATAGGTAGGACCCTCCTGGTTCGCGAAGGAGACCGCGTTCGGGGTGAGTTCGTCCCAGCCCTCCCAGTCCGCGAGGTCGGCATTCATGTCGTAGATCCAGTCGTTTGCCGTGAACGGGCCGACGGTCGAGTCCTGCACCTCCAGGACGTCGACGCCGTCACCGGCCTGCAGCATCTGCTGCACCGTGGTGAGGGCCTGCTCGTTCGGCGGGGAGACCAGCTCCACGGTGACTCCGGGGTTCTCCTCCTCGAACTCCGTGATGAGTTCCCCGAGAATCTCCTGCCGCACCGGGTTGGTCAGCGTCTCGACCATCCGCAACCGAACGGTGTCGTCTCCCGACGACCCCGAGCATCCTGTCAGGGCCAGGGCTGTGGCCGCGGTGACGGCAGCTGCTGCACTCATCCGCTTGTTCATTCGTTCCTCCGATTGTCGATGGGGCTTCGTCGCGCTCATGGATGACCGCCGTCTGACCGGCGGCGGGGGTCAGGTCGGGGAAAGGTCGGCCACCGCCGACGCAAGCGGCCCGCCGCTCTGGGCTCGGGCTGCGTGGGCGGCCGCGATAGCCGGCACACCCCGTTCGATGAAACGCGTGTAGTCGTCCAGGGTGTTGTAGACGTGCGCGGACAGCCGCAGGAACCCGCGGCCTCCCCACGCGGTGATCGCGGTCTCGAAGCCGAGCTTCGCGAGCGCGGCCGACAGGACGTGCGCGTCATCGGGGCCGGCCACGAGACCGGGTGGGAGCGCCACGAGCCGCATCATGGGTGCCGGCGCGGCGACCTCGACGGCGGCCGAGGCGTCGACGGCTGATTCCAATGCCGTCCGGATCATGGACTGCGCCTCGCCGACGAGCCACGCCGAGTAGTCGCGGACATGCTCCCACCCGAACTCCTCCTCGATCAGACCGAGCGCGTGCGGCGCGGCGAGGTAGGACGTCAGGTCCACCGTTCCCTGGGTGTCGAAGCGCGTGGGGAACGGATGCGGGGCACCCCAGGAGTCGATGGTGGGAAAGAGCGTGTCACCCACGCGCGCCGACGCCACCAGCGCCGCGGTCCCGCGCGGAGCGCACCCCCACTTGTGGAGGTTGCCGACCCAGTAGTCGACCTCCGCGTCCGCGGCCGGTTTCGCCACCATTCCCGGGGCGTGGGCCGCATCCACAAGCAGAGGGATGCCCCGCTCATGCAACCGCCGCGCGATGTCGCCGATGGGAAACACACGCGCGGTGGCCGACGATATCTGATCGGCGATGACGAGCGCCGTTCGCTCGGAGACGGCATCCAAGAGCGCGGCCGCGACGTCATCGTCGGTGGCCTCCAGGGGGATGGCGACCTCGGTCACGATGCCGGCCACGCGGCGGACGGCGCGTTCGGCCGCCATCCGCACCGCGCCGTAGGCGTGATCCGTCATCATGATCTCGGCGCCACGGGGGAGATCGAGAGATTGCAGCACGACGGAAACGCCCGCGCTGGCGTTCGAAACCAGCGCTGTGCGGTCGGGGTCCGTGCCGAGGAACGCGGCGATGCTGTGGCGCGCTCCGCCCACACGGCCGGGCAGCTCGGTGAACCAGCGACCGGGGGCGGCGTTCATGAGCCGGATGAGCGTCAGTTGATAGTCCGTCGTGGCCGTCGGAACGGCGCCATACGACCCGTGGTTGAGGTGCACGGCGTCGGTGGTGAGCGCCCAGAGGTCACGGGCGACCCCGCCGCTCGTGGGTCGCGGCACGTCGTACGCCGTCGCGGGCTCAGGGGTCATCACATGCACCGGTTCTCGAAGTCATAAGACCTTGGGACACTCACGCACAACATAGGGCTGAGACCGCCACCGCCGCAACGCCGTTTTTTCCCCTCATCCGGTCGCGGTGCTGACGGGCTGGAGTAATAGTCATCAGATGACTGAGGGGGTTCTACAGTGAGGGTGCGAGAAAGGTCAGCCATGACGGTGATGATGACGGCGTTGACCGGGCTCCGCCAGATGATCTCTTCCGGCACGCTCGCGCCGGGCCAGAAGTTCCCGCCCGAGGCGGAACTGTGCCGTCAGCTGGATGTGTCCCGCAGTTCCCTCCGCGAAGCCGTGCGGGTGCTCGACACGCTCGGTGTCATCGAGGTGCGGCACGGATCCGGAACCTACGTCTCGCGCCTCAATCCCGCCGACATCATCCGGGGATTCTCGCTGACCGTCGATCTCCTCCCGCTCGAGGGGCTGCTGCAGCTGTTCGAGATTCGTCGCGTCCTCGAGGGAAATGCGGCGGCCCAGGCCGCAGCCCGCGCCCCCGACGACCTGGTGCCACGTCTCTCCGAACTGTGCGACCAGATGGAACGGGGCGACAACGGTGACGTCGCGGAACTGGATGACGAGTTCCACGAGCGGATCTGCCTCGCGGCCGGCAACCCGACGGTGACCTCCCTCATCGGCGTACTCCGCTCACGAGGACGTCACTACCGGATCTTCGATTCCGGACCCGCGTCGCCGGCCAAGCGGTCCAGTGACGAAGGGCACCGCGCGATCGTCGATGCGCTCGCGCGTCGAGACCCGGCCGCGGCCACCGCCGCCGCCGTGGCGCACGTCGCCCGTACGGAGTACTGGCTCTCCCGCCTCCAGCCCGCTCCCGAGACCTGACGGAGCCGCCGCGGCCTTCAGAGGGCCAGCGGCAGCACCGCGGCAGCGACCGTGAGCGGAACGACGAGCGCGCCGAGGACGACGAAACGCCGCCACGGTACATCCACTCCCATCGCGACGAGACGGCCGTGCCACAGCAGGGTCGCGAGCGAGGCCCACGGGGTGATGAGAGGTCCGGCGTTCACGCCGACCAGCAAGGCCGCCAATCGCTCGCCGCCGCCGGCGGCCGATTCCAGCGCGAGGAAGGCGGGGAGGTTGTTGATCGCGTTCGCGCTGAGCACCCCGGCGCCGGCAACCTGCCACACCCCGCCCGGCCCGCCGTCTTCGCCCACCAGTGCCCCCGCCACCACCCCCAGCCCGAGGGACTCGGCGGCGGCCACGACGACGAAGAGGCCCGACGCGAAGACGAGCGTGGACCACGGCACGAGGCGCGGTTGCACCGCACGCGGCGCCCGCAACGCGAAGACCGCGACCAGCACCGTCGCCGCAGCGACCGTCGGCATCCAGGGCGGGATTCCCGCCACCAGCAGCGGCAGAAGAAGGCCCACTACCACGGCGGATGCCCGCAGCAGCACCGGGTCGGAGACGGCGGGCGCGGCGGCTTCGGGGTGCCGGACGGGAAGGCCCGGAAGGAACACGGCGGTCAGGACGGCGGCCGACACGAGGATCGCCAGGGCGGCCGAGGGGCCGAGGAGGCCCAGGAAACGCCAAGGATCGGTCGACCCCGTCCGCTCAGCCGCCAGCAGATTCGTGAGGTTCGACACGGGCAGGAGCAGCGACGCGGTGTTCGCCAGGACCACCGTCAGGAACGCGAAAGGCAGCGGGTCGAGCCGGTGCTGGCGCGCCATCGTCACGACCACGGGTGTGAGGAGCACGGCGGTCGTGTCCAGCGAAAGGAACGCGGTGGTCCCGGTGGCCAGCACGACCACGAGAAGCCACAGCACCCGGGTCCGTCCGCGGGCCAGGCGGGCGAGCCGCTCCGCGATCACAGCGAAGAGCCCGGCGGTGGAGGCCAGCTCAGCGACGATCGTGACAGCGACCACGAACAGGAGGACCGGCCAGACGCGTTCTGCGATGGCGGCAAGACCATCGAACGGCAGGATGCCGAGGGCGACGGCAAGAGCCCCCGCAAAGCAGAGCACTCCGCCCGCGATCCCCAACCTCACCGAACCATCATCGCGCCTCTCGACGGTAGACTCTGGCCATGGAACTCCGGATGCTCCGCCCCACGGGAGCCGCAGCATCCGCGCGTGTCGGAACGCGAACGCCCGACGCCTGAGCGGGCGGGGCGCGGCGCGCGCCCGAAGCTGAGACATTCCCCGGCACGGGCCCGCCAAGGCTGCCCGTACCCTTGAAGCCGAGCCACCCAGGAGAGTTCCCGTGACCGATGCCGCCTCCCCGTCCGACGTGTCCTACCCCGCCGACGGATTCGCCCTCTTTCCCGACCGCTCCGTCGTCGCGCTCCGCGTCAATGGCGAACTGAAGGACCTCGCCGCGACCGTGCAGGCGTCCGACGAGGTGGAGCCGGTGCGCATCGACAGCCCCGATGGCCTCTCGATCCTGCGCCACTCCACCGCACACGTGCTCGCGCAGGCCGTTCAGCGCATCAATCCGCAGGCGAATCTCGGCATCGGCCCGCCGATCACCGACGGGTTCTATTACGACTTCGGCGTCGCCGAGCCGTTCACCCCGGACGACCTCAAAGCGATCAAGAAGGAGATGGAGCGCATCGTCCGCGAAGGGCAGCGCTTCGTCCGTCGCGTCGTGAGCGATGACGAGGCCCGTACCGAGCTCGCCGACGAGCCGTTCAAGCTCGAGCTGATCGATCTGAAGGGCGGGTCGTCGACCGCGGCAGAGGGCGCGGACGTGGAGGTGGGCTCGGGCGAGCTCACGATCTACGACAACGTCAACCGCGACGGCGAGACCGTGTGGAAGGACCTGTGCCGAGGCCCGCACGTGCCCAGCACGCGCATGATCGGCAACGGCTGGGATCTCACCCGCATCGCGGGGGCGTACTGGCGCGGCAGCGAGAAGAACCCGCAGCTGCAGCGCATCTACGGCACCGCGTGGCCGACCAAGGACGAGCTGCGCGCGTACCAGCACCGTCTCGAAGAGGCCGGCAAGCGCGACCACCGCAAGCTCGGCAAGGAGCTCGACCTCTTCTCCTTCCCCGACGAGATCGGTTCGGGGCTGTCCGTGTGGCATCCCAAGGGTGGTCTCGTCCGCGGCGAGATGGAGCAGCATGCCCGCCGCCGGCACGTCGAGGGCGGGTACACCTACGTGTATACGCCGCACATCTCCAAGCAGGACCTCTTCATCCAGTCGAACCACCTCGTCACCTACAAGGAGGGCATGTTCCCGCCCATCACCCTGGACGAGGAGCGCGACGCGGCCGGGGAGATCACCAAGCAGGGCGTCGACTACTACCTCAAGCCGATGAACTGCCCGATGCACATCCTCATCTACAAGGAGCGGGCGCGTAGTTACCGGGATCTTCCGATGCGCCTCGCCGAGAACGGGACGGTCTACCGCAACGAGCTCTCGGGCGCGCTGCACGGCCTGACCCGCGTGCGGGGCTTCACCCAGGACGATTCGCACCTCTTCGTCACCCCCGATCAGCTCGAGGCGGAGACGGCCCGCGTCCTCGAGTTCGTTCTCTCCATGCTGCGCGACTTCGGTCTGGACGACTTCGAGCTCGAGCTGTCGATGCGCGACGACGAGAAGTCGAAGTGGATCGGAAGCGACGAGTTCTGGGAGTACTCCACCAACGCGCTGCGCCACGTCGCTCACTCGAGCGGACTGAAGGTCACCGAGGTGCCGGGGGAGGCCGCGTTCTACGGGCCGAAGATCGACCTGAAGACCAAGGACGCCATCGGACGGACCTGGCAGCTGTCCACCGTTCAGGTCGATGTGAACCTGCCCGAGCGGTTCGAGCTGGAGTACACCGGACCCGACGGTGAGAAGCACCGCCCGATCATGATCCACCGGGCTCTCTTCGGATCGATCGAGCGATTCTTCGCCATCCTCCTCGAGCACTACGCCGGGGCGTTCCCCGTGTGGCTGTCGCCCGTGCAGGCCGTCGGCGTCCCTGTTGCCGACGAATACGCCGACTACCTCGGTGGGATCGTCGATCGGCTGCGCGTCGAGGGCGTGCGCGCCGAAGTCGACCACAGCGACGACCGCATGCAGAAGAAGATCCGCAACCACACCACTGCCAAGGTGCCGCTCCTCCTCATCGCGGGGGAGCAGGACCGTGCTGCCGGCACCGTGTCGTTCCGCTTCCGCGACGGGACCCAGGAGAACGGTGTGCCCGTGGACGATGCGATCCGCCGCATCCGCGACGCCATCGCCACCCACGCGCTCGTCAACACCGCCGAGGATCTGGCGTGAGCCAGAACCCGGAAGATCCGGATGCGGCGCTCATCGCCGCATCCGACCTCCCGGGTGTGCCGGATGAGTTCCAGCGACTGTGGACGCCGCACCGCATGGCGTACATCCAGGCGGGGCCCGAGCCACTCCGGGACGTGTGCCCGTTCGATGAGGCGCCCCTCAAGAGCGACGAGGACGGGCTGATCGTGGCCCGGGGGCGAACCGCCTACGCGCTGCTGAACCTCTTCCCGTACAACTCCGGGCACCTTCTCATCTGCCCGTATCGCCACATCGCGACGTACGACGAGGCCACCCCCGAGGAGGTCGCCGAGATCGGTGAGCTCACCCAGACCGCGATGCGCGTGCTCCGCCAGGTGTCGCGATGCGACGGGTTCAACATCGGGATGAACCAGGGCGCGGTGGCCGGTGCCGGAGTGGCCGCCCACCTGCACCAGCACGTCGTGCCGCGCTGGGCCACCGATGCGAACTTCTTCCCGATCATCGCCAAGACGAAGGCATTGCCGCAGCTTCTGGCCGAAGTGCGCCAGGCCGTGGCCGAGGCCTGGCCCGCTCCCGCCCGCTGACGTCCCGGCTTCGTCGACGCGTAGCGTGAGGGGATGACGCAAACCCCGACCCGTCGCGTGCGTGCCACGTGTGTTCTGCTCCTCGTCGCCGGTGCCGCGTTCGGGGTGTCCGCGTGCACGGCGCCCGGATCCGATCCCCAGCCGTCGGGCACATCGGGTGTCACGGGGGAGGAGACGTCCCGGCCCTCGGCGGCGCCGACGTCGCCGCCCGCCGACGCGCTGGCCGAGCGCGACGAGTTCTTCGCCGCGCAGGGGCAGCCGGCCGACGGCACGCTGCCGACCCCGCAGACACCCGAGCAGCAAGACTTCCTCGCGCAGCAGCGCGCGTACGTCGAGTCGCAGGGCGGCACGTGGGACGAGGTCTACGACGGAGTCGCACTCGCCCTGGCGCTCGACGCGTGCGAAACGTCGATCCTCAACGGCCACGACGTCAGCGTCGAGACCGCCCGAATGCACATCGAAAGCTCCCCGTTGATCACGGAGGTCGCAGGCGGCGACCCCGACGCCACCCAGGGGCTGGTGAGCATCATGGTGTTCGGCACCACGTTCATCTGTCCCGCCGACGCTCCGCAGTGGGAAACAGCCTTCGCCGCCCTGTACGGCTGACGCTCACCGCACCTGGCGGACCGGGAACTGCATCTGCGGATGCGCGTAGGCCTCCTGCGACTCGATCAGCTGCAACTCCCGCTCGCCCGAGTCGAGGGTGCGCTGCAGCAGATCGAAGACGCTGGATGCGGTGCGCGCCAGCGCGTCCGCGGCATCCCCGGTGCGCACGTAATGCGCCGTGAACAACGCGGCCGTGACATCGCCCGACCCGTTGGCCTTCATCGGCAGCAGCGGCGTCTGAACGATCCACGCGCCCGTGTCGTCGGCGACGAGCATCTCGATCGTGTCCGGCTCGCGGTCGGGGCGCTCGACGCTCGTGACGAGGATCGTCCGCGGACCCATGGCGCGCGCGGCATCCACCGAGTCCAACGTCGACTCGAGGGTGTCGGGATCCGTGCCGGTGAGGAAGCCGAGCTCGAACTGGTTCGGCGTGATGATGTCGGCCACCGGCACGACCCGCTCACGCAGGAGTTCCGGAATGGCCGGCGCGACGAAGCATCCCGACGTGGCGTTGCCCATGACCGGGTCGCATGCGTACAGCGCGTTCGGGTTCGCTGCCTTCACGCGCTGCACGGCGTCGACGATGACGTCGCCGATCCCCTCGCTGCCCTGATATCCCGACAGCACGGCATCGATCTGCGGGAACACCCCGCGCTCTTCCACCCCCGTGATGACCTCGGCGACGTCGCCCGGCGGAATCAGCGGGCCCCGCCACGCCCCGTACCCGGTGTGGTTGGAGAAGTTCACCGTATAGACCGGGAGAACCTCGACGCCGATGCGCTGCAGGGGGAAGACGGCGGCGGAGTTGCCGACGTGGCCGTAGGCGACGGCGGACTGGATGGACAGAATCTTCACGGGAACATCATCCTCTGGAAGTCGAGGCGGCACGCGCCGCAGCGGACAGATCGGTGACGAGGGCCGCAGCGGCGGTCTCATCGAGGTCATGGACGGTCAGCCGGAGGTGCGTGCTGACCCCGGGCGCGAGGGAGAACTCGTCCCCGGTACGCGCGAGCCATCCGCGACGCATCAGCTGTTCCGACACCGCACGGGCAGGCGCCGCGACATCGACCCACAGGTTCAGCCCGTCGCCGGGGGTGCAGTCGAAGCCGGCGTCGCGCAGCCGAGCGGCGAACGCCGCGTTGCGCTCGGAGTAGTGCGCGGCGGCCCGCTCGATGGCAGCCGTCACGTCGGGGTCGCTGACCTGGGCGAGGGCGAGCCGCTGGAGCAGGTGGCTGACCCAGGTGGTCCCGGGGCGCAGCCGCAGGGCGAGGCGCTCCGCGGTCTCCGGGTCGGTGGCCGTGACGGCGAGGCACATGTCGGGACCGAGTGACTTCGACACCGACCGGATGAGCGCCCAGCGCTGATGCTCCGGGCCGATGAGGGACGTGTACGGCTGACGAGACAGCATCGCGTAGTGGTCGTCCTCGATCACGAGAACGTAGGGATGCTCCGCCAGGACCGCGCGCAGTTCTTCGGCGCGGCGCGGCGAGAGGCTCACTCCGGTCGGGTTCTGCGCCCGCGGCGTGCACAGCACGGCACGCACCCCGCCGTCGAGCGCCGCGCGGAGCCCGGCCGGGGTCATCCCCTCGGCGTCGACCGGGACGGCCACCGGGCGGTAGCCTCCGACGCGGACCGTGTGAATGGCGGAGAGGAAGCAGGGGTCCTCCAACGCCACCCCATCGTCGCGGGTCAGCGCCTGCGAGAGAAGCCGCTCGACGGCATCGACGGCGCCGTTCGTCACGGTCACCCGCACATCGGTGGGCAGGAGGTCGGCCGCGAGCCAGCCGCGCGCCCAGTCCTCGAGGCCTGCGTCCACGACCGGCTCTCCGTAGAGCACCGGCCGACCGACGACCCGGGCGAGCGCGGGGGTCGGATCGGGAATGAGCGTGACATCCGGGTTCCCGGTGCCCACGTCGCGCAGCACCGTGTCGGCGGCGAATCCTTCCTGGGGGATCGGGCTCTGACCGGCGATGCGGGTACCGCCGCGCCCCCGGGTCACGGCAACCCCCGCCGCGACGAGCTGGCGGTAGGCGGCGACGGCGGTATTGCGATTCACCCCGAGCTCGGAGGCCAGCGCCCGCACCGAGGGGAGCGGATCGCCCGCGCGGAGGGCGCCGCGCTCGCGGAGACCGCGGACGCTCTCGGCGATCTCGGCCGCAGAGCTGCCGCCGATCTGCGTTGTCATATGTGTCCTCCGCCTCGATCCTAAGGGCGTGGAACATGGTACTTTCTGGCCTATGCCAATGTGCATCCGCGATCGCCCGGTCGCGGACTGAACCCGCCACGGCGGAAGGACCCCACGATGAGCACCAACGGAACGTCGCGCGTGAAGCGCGGACTGGCGGAGATGCTGAAGGGCGGCGTCATCATGGACGTCGTCACGGCCGACCAGGCGAAGATCGCCGAGGACGCCGGCGCCGTCGCCGTGATGGCGCTGGAGCGCGTGCCCGCGGACATCCGGGCACAGGGCGGCGTGGCCCGGATGAGCGATCCGGACCTCATCGATCAGATCATCGCCTCGGTGTCGATCCCGGTGATGGCGAAAGCGCGGATCGGGCACTTCGTGGAAGCACAGGTCCTTCAGCAGCTCGGCGTGGACTACATCGACGAGTCCGAGGTGCTCTCACCGGCGGACTACGTCAACCACATCGACAAGTGGGGCTTCACCGTGCCGTTCGTGTGCGGCGCGACGAATCTCGGCGAGGCGCTCCGACGCATCACCGAAGGCGCGGCGATGATCCGCTCCAAGGGCGAGGCGGGCACCGGCGACGTCTCCGAGGCGACCAAGCACATCCGTACGATCACGGGCGAGATCAACCGGCTCCGCTCGATGACCAAGGACGAGCTGTACGTCGCAGCCAAGGAGCTGCAGGCGCCGTACGACCTGGTCGCCGAAATCGCCGAGACCGGCACCCTCCCCGTGGTGCTCTTCACCGCCGGCGGCGTGGCCACTCCCGCGGATGCGGCCCTGATGATGCAGCTCGGCGCCGACGGCGTCTTCGTCGGTTCGGGCATCTTCAAGTCGGGCAATCCCGCGGAGCGCGCGGCAGCCATCGTGAAGGCCACCACCTTCTTCGACGACCCCAGCGTGATCGCGGACGTATCCCGCGGTCTCGGCGAGGCCATGGTCGGCATCAACGTCGCCGACCTCGCCGCCCCGCACCGCCTGGCCACGCGCGGCTGGTAGCGGTGGCGCACCGGCCCCGCGTCGGCGTCCTCGCGCTGCAGGGCGACGTGCGCGAGCACGCACGCATGCTCGCCTCGCTCGGCGCCGATGTCGCCCTCATCCGCCGCCCGGAGGAGCTGACCGCCGTCGACGGGCTCGTGCTCCCCGGCGGCGAGTCGAGCGTCATCGACAAGCTCTCCCGGACGTTCGGGATGCAGCAGCCGCTGCGCGAGGCCATCGCCGACGGGCTGCCCGTCTACGGGACGTGCGCAGGGCTCATCCTCCTGGCGGACCGGATCACCGGCGGGATCGCAGGCCAGGAGACGTTCGGCGGACTCGATGTCGTCGTCGCGCGCAACGCGTTCGGGAGTCAGGCGGAATCCTTCGAGACCGATCTGGACGTCGACGGTTTCGATGCACCGGTGCACGCCGCTTTCATCCGCGCGCCCATCGTCCAGCACGTGGGAGAGGGCGCACGCGCGATCGCGTCGCTCCCCGACGGCCGGGTCGTGGCCGTGGAGCAGGACGCCGTGCTCGGCACCGCGTTCCACCCCGAGGTGACGGGGGAGACCCGATTCCACGAGCGCTTCCTGGCCCGCGTGCGTGAGCGAACCTGATGTCCGGCCTACGCTGAGCGCATGACCGAGTGGGTGGTGCTGCTGCGCGGTGTGAACGTCGGCGGCATCACCGTCCGCAGCGCCGATCTGCGCGCGACATTGTCCAAGCTCGGGCTCTCCGACGTGCAGACGGTGCTGGCCAGCGGCAACGCGACCTTCACCGGTGGCGGAACGCCTGCGGAGCGGGCGCAGCTCAAGAACCGCATCGAGGGCGCGCTCCGCGACCGGTTCGATTACGAGGCCCGGGTGCTGCTGTTCACCCGGGAGGAGGTGGCGCGTGCAGCCGAAGGGTTTCCCTTCGACGCCGACGACCCGGCGCGCCAGCCGTGGCTGCTGTTCTGCGCGGACGACGCGACTCGCGACGAGCTCGTGAACGCCGCCGCATCCCTCGATTCCGCCATCGACCCCGTCGCCGGCGGCCCCGGCGTCGTCTACTGGAACCCCCCGAAAGGCTCCAGCACCGATACGGCGTTCGCGAAACTCATCGCCAAACGCACCTACAAGGAGCGGACGACCAATCGCAACCTCAGGACGGTGCTCAAGATCCTCGGGTGAGCGCCACCAGACGCGTGAACGCCTCGAGAGTGCGTTCGATGTCGTCCTGCGTCGTCACCCACGACGACATCGAGCAGCGCAGCACCGCATGCCCCGCCCACACCGCTCCGGTCACCGCGGCGGTTCCCTCGGCGAGGATCGCCGCTCCGAGCGCCTGCGTGTCCGCGTCGTCGTCGAGGCGGAACATCACCTGCGTGTAGGGAACGTCATTCATGATCGTCACGCCGGGGATGCGGCGGAGCCCGGCCTCGAGCGCACGCGCGTGGGTGTGCAGTCGCTCGACCAGGTCAGCCACGCCCGACCGGCCGAGGCTTCGCAGCGCCGCCCACACCGGAACACCGCGGGCGCGGCGCGACAGCTCCGGGGTGACATCCCACGGGTCGAGACTCGAGTACATGAGGTAGTCGCCGCCGGTGCGGAACACCGCGATCGAGTCGGCGGGATTCCGCACGATCGCCATGCCGCAGTCGTACGGCACGTTCAGGGTCTTATGCGCGTCGGTCGTCCAGGAGTCCGCCTCGGTCATGCCCGCCGTCAGGTGCGCCAGGGCGGGGGATGCTGCCGCCCACGCCCCGAACGCACCATCCACATGCACCCATGCGTCGCGCGCTCGTGCCAAGGGAATGAGCTCCGGAAAGGGGTCGAACGCGCCGGAGTGCACCTCTCCGGCCTGCACGCAGACGATCACGGGGTCGCCGCCGCACAGCGTGAGCGACTGCTCGAGCGCATCCGGCAGCATCCGACCCTGGTCGTCCGCGGCGGCCACGACGATGTCGTCCTCGCCGATGCCGAGGAACCGCGCGGCGCGATCCACCGAGCCGTGCCGGTCTGCGCCGACGACCAGTCGCACCCGCGGCGCACCGTGCACGCCCTGCCGGGCGACATCCCATCCCCGCCGCCGCAGCACGGCGGCGCGGGCGGCGGCCAGGCAGACGAAATTCGACATCTGTGCGCCGGTGACGAACCCGACGGAAGCGCCCGGCGGCAGCCCCAGGAGGTCGAGGATCCATTCGCCGGCCACGCGCTCGAGGGCGACCGTCGCCGTGGTCATCGTGCTCGATCCGGAGTTCTGATCCCACGTCGATACGAGCCAGTCGGCCGCGAGAGCTGCGGGCAGCGTGCCGCCGATGACGAAGCCGAAGAACCGGCCGCCGGGGATGGCGACCAGCCCCGGCTCGGCCCCCTCCGCCATGTCGGTGACGACGGCCTCGGCCGGCATCCCCTCGTCCGGGAGGGCACCCCCGAATCGTGCGAGCATGTCGTCGAGGGTCGCCCGAGGCCACACCGCCCGCTCGGGCAGGCTCGCCAGGAAGGCGGAGGCCGCTGCATGTGCGGCGTGCAACGCTCCATCGCGTTCGTCCACGTCGACAGTGTGGACCCGCTGCGGGTGCGCATCAAGACCCGCCGCATCCGCCGAGTGCACGACCTCCTGCCCAGCGCACGGCTTATCGGCGCAGACATCCCGTGCACTCGGCATCAACCCGTGCCGTCGACGCCTCATCGGGGCGTGGTCGGAGCCCGACGAGACCGCGGGTGTTCGGCGCGAGAACGCCACGGGTAGAATTGGCTCCATGTCCGGCCACTCCAAGTGGGCGACCACCAAGCACAAGAAAGCCGTCATCGACTCTCGCCGTGCCAAGTCGTTCGCCAAGCTCATCAAGAACATCGAGGTCGCCGCCAAGATGGGCGGTGCCGATCTTGCGGGAAACCCCACGCTGTACGACGCCGTGCAGAAGGCCAAGAAGACCTCCGTTCCCAACGACAACATCGAGCGCGCGATCAAGCGCGGCGCCGGCATCGGCGGCGAGGCGGTCGAATACACATCGATCATGTACGAGGGCTACGGGCCCAACGGCGTGGCGCTCATGATCGAGTGTCTGACCGACAACCGCAACCGCGCGGCGGCGGAAGTGCGCACCGCGCTCAGCCGCAACGGAGGCAACCTGGCCGATCCGGGAAGCGTCGCATACAACTTCACCCGCAAGGGCGTCATCGTCGTCTCCAGTGACGGCACGACCGAGGACGACATCATGATGGCCGTGCTCGATGCCGGCGCCGAAGAGGTGGAACCGCACGGAGACGACTTCGCCGTCGTCACCGAAGCCTCCGATCTCGTGCCGGTGCGCACGGCGCTGCAGGATGCGGGCATCGACTACGAGTCCGCGGACATCGAGTTCGTTCCCAACCTCAAAGTCGAAGTCGACGCCGACACGGCGCGCAAGGTCTTCCGTCTCATCGACGCGCTGGAAGACAGCGACGATGTGCAGAACGTCTTCAGCAACTTCGACCTCACTCCCGAGGTGCAGGCGCAGCTCGAAGAAGACGACTGAACAGGCGCGCCTGCCAGCCGCCGTCCGCCCCCGCGCTTAGCGTGGGGGAGTGACCTCCCGCCCGTCTCTGCGTGTGCTCGGCGTCGACCCCGGACTCACCCGGTGCGGCGTGGGAATCGTCGATGTCGCGCCCGACCGTTCGGCGCGCCTGGTGTACGTGGGCGTCATCCGCTCGGCGGTCGACCTGCCCATCGAGCGCCGGTTGGCCACCATCGCCGCCGGTCTCCGCGAGGTCCTCGACGCGCATTCTCCGGACGTGGTCGCCGTCGAGCGGGTCTTCGCCCAGGACAACCTGCACACCGTCATGGGAACAGCACAGGCCAGCGGCATCGCGCTCATGCTCGCCGGTGAGCGCGGCCTGCGCGCCGCCACCCATACCCCGAGCGAGGTCAAGGCCGCCGTCACCGGCTACGGATCTGCCGACAAACGGCAGGTGCAGACGATGGTCGCCCGGGTACTCCGGCTCGATGAGCTTCCCCAACCGGCCGATGCCGCGGATGCCCTCGCCCTGGCGCTCTGCCACGCCTGGCGCTCGGGACCAGGAAGCGCGCCCGGCGCGACGGACGCGCTGACTCCGGCGCAGAAGGCCTGGCGGGACGCCGAGCAGCGGACTACGCGTGTCGCTCGAACAAAGATGCGAACCCGCACGTAGGCTCGCCTTCATGATCTCCTCCGTCACGGGAAGCGTCGCGCACGTCGACGACGACGCGCTCGTGGTCGTCGTCGGCGGCGTGGGGTTCAGCGTGGCCGTCGTGCCTCAGCTCGCCCGCGCCGCCATGGTCGGCTCCGACATCCACCTGCACACGAACCTCATCGTCCGCGAGGACGCCCTGTCGCTCTTCGGTTTCGAGACGCGGGAAGAGCTCGTGGTCTTCGGTCAGCTCCTCAGCGTCACCGGGGTGGGCCCGAAGTCGGCTCTCGGCGTGCTGTCCTCGCTCACCGTCTCGCAGATCGCGGAGGCCGTGGCGGCCGACGACGACGCGCCCTTCCGCCGTGTTTCGGGGATCGGGCCGAAGACGGCGAAGCTCATCGTCGTCCAGCTCGCCGGCAAGCTCGCCCCGCCCCGCGCGGCCGCTCCGTCGTTCACACGGTCCGCGGGCGCGGTCCCCGCCCAGGTCGCCCAGGCGCTCGTCGGACTCGGCTGGTCGGAGCGCATCGCCGTCGAAGCGGTCGCGAGCGTATCCGACGACGCGTCCGAGGCCGACCGCGCGTCGGTCCAGGCGCTCCTCCGACTGACGCTCGCGATGCTGGGCCCTGCCCGCCGGGAGCCTGCCGGTGGATGATCTGCGCGACGTCGGCACCCCGGAAGACGACGGCGAACTCGCCATCGAGGGAGCGCTCCGCCCGACCTCCCTCGCCGACTTCGTCGGGCAGCACAAGGTGCGCGGCCAGCTGCAATTGCTGCTGGACGCCGCGCGCATCCAGCAGCGTTCCCCCGACCACATCCTGCTGTCGGGTCCGCCGGGGCTCGGCAAGACCACCCTCGCGATGATCGTCGCTCACGAGAGCGAACGGCCCCTCCGCCTCTCCAGCGGTCCGGCCATCCAGCACGCCGGCGATCTGGCCGCCCTCCTGTCGAGCCTCACTCCCGGCGAGGTGCTCTTCATCGACGAGGTGCACCGCATGGCGCGCTCGGCCGAGGAGATGCTGTACCTCGCGATGGAGGATTTCCGCATCGACATCATGGTCGGCAAGGGCGCCGGTGCCACCAGCATCCCGCTGGATCTCGCCCCGTTCACGCTGGTGGGTGCGACCACCCGCTCGGGCCTCCTCCCCAACCCACTGCGCGACCGGTTCGGGTTCACCGCGCACCTGGAGTACTACGAGCCGGAGGAGCTGGAACGGGTCGTCGAGCGCTCCTCGGCGATGCTCGGCGTCCCCCTGCCGCCGCGCGCCCGCGCTGAGATCGCGCGCCGCTCGCGGGGCACGCCCCGCATCGCCAACCGGCTCCTGCGCCGGGTGCGCGACTACCTGGTCGTGCACGACGCGATGGACGCCGACCTCGCGGCGGTGGACGCGGCCCTCGAACTCTACGACGTCGACGCCATCGGGCTCGACCGTCTCGACCGCGCGGTGCTCGAAGCGCTGGTCCGCCGTTTCCGCGGAGGCCCGGTGGGTCTTTCCACCCTCGCTGTCGCGGTCGGTGAAGAGGCCGAGACGATCGAGTCGGTCGTGGAGCCCTATCTTGTCCGCATCGGGTTCATGGGCCGGACCCCGCGCGGACGAGTCGCAACCGCCGCCGCAGCAGCACACATGGGCGTGCCCGCGGGCGACGGTGCTCTGCGACTGCATGACCTATAATCGCTGAAGGCTATCGCCGCCCTCCCTCCCTGAAGGCAGTACCGCAGCGGCGCGCCGAAATCGAAAGGTGCCCGACCAATGCAATTCCTCGCCGATTACGGGCTCATCATCCTGCTCGTCCTCCTCCTGGTCTTCATGTTCTGGAGTTCGCGTCGTCGGATGCAGAAGCAGAAGGCCGAGCAGGAGGCCAAGGCGCGCCAGACGGTCCCCGGGGCCGAGGTTCTCCTCCAGGGCGGCCTCTACGGCACGATCGTCGAGTACGACCCCGACAACCTCGACCGGCCCGCTCGCGTGGAGATCGCACCGGGCGTCGAGATCAAGGTGCACAGCCAGGCGATCCTGCGCATCGTCGATCCCGCGGAGGGCGTGGTCACCGACGACGAGTTCATCGAGGCGGAGGAGAGCGAAGCCGAGTACGTCGCCGGCGTCGCCGAGGGTGACATCACCTCGATCAGCGATGACCAGAAGCGTGCACGCGGTCTCGACGGCGAGTCCAAGGACAAGCCCCAGGCCTGATTCCTCCCGTTCGACGTACAGAGAGCCGAATTCGTGGCGCCTTCCACCCCCGTTCGTCACGCCTGGCGCGCGCTGACCGGACTGCTCGCCATCACGGCGGTGCTCTTCGGAATCAACGCGCTCGGCGTGTATGTCTTCCACCAGAGCTCCTGGACGCCGGAACTCGCGCTCGACCTCCAGGGCGGCACGCAGATCATCCTGCAGGCGCAGACCGAGGATGGTGCCGCGCCCACGGAGGAGCAACTGGCGCAGGCGGTCACGATCATCCGACAGCGCGTGGATGCGACGGGCGTCGGTGAGGCCGATGTAGCCAGCGAAGGCGGCCGGAACGTCGTCGTGCAGATTCCCGGCGAAGCCGACCAGGAGACGCGCGACCGCATCCAGGCCGCCGCTCAGCTCCAGCTGCGCGCGGTGCTGTTCACCGGTGCTCCGGCCAACACGTTCGTGGGGGAGGACGGCCAGGAAACTCCGTACCCCTCGGCCGATCCCGCTCTGCCGGCCACACCGACGGCGGCGCCCACCAGCGGGAGCGACCAGGCCTGGATCACCCCGGCTCTGCAGTCCCAGTTCCTCGCTTACGACTGCGCCAACCCGGACAACGACCCCGCCAATGCGCCCGCGGACCAGCCGCTGATCACGTGCAGCGCTGACGGATCGGTCAAGTACATCCTCGGCCCGGTGGAGCTGGACGGTACGTCGATCGACGACGCCACCAACGGGGTCGATCCCAACAACGGCAGCTGGGTCGTCAACCTCGACTTCAACGACGAAGGCACCTCCGTCTTCGGAAAGATCAGCCAGCGCCTCTACGGGGCCACTCCGCCGCTGAATCAGTTCGCGTTCGTGCTCGACGGTTCGGTGCTGTCGGCGCCCCAGATGAACGGGACCATCCTCGACGGCAACCCGTCGATCAGCGGATCCTTCACGCAGGAGTCATCGAAGGCCCTCGCCGACCAGCTGAAATACGGGGCGCTGCCGCTGAGCTTCACGGTGGTGAGCTCCGACACCGTCTCGGCCACTCTCGGCTCGCAGCAGTTGCAGATCGGCCTCATCGCCGGCCTCATCGGTCTCGCTCTCGTGGCGATCTATTCGCTCCTCGTTTATCGCACCCTCGGCACGGTGATCATCGCCTCGCTCGCCGTGATGGCCGTGCTGACCTATGTGACGCTGTGCATCCTCGCCTGGCGCATGGGCTTCCGCCTCTCACTGGCGGGCGTCGCGGGCCTCATCGTCACGATCGGCTTCACAGCCGACTCGTTCATCGTCTACTTCGAACGCATCCGAGACGAACTCCGCGACGGGAAGTCGATCACGAGCGCCGTCGAAGACGGCTGGGCGCGCGCGAAGCGCACGATCTACATCTCGAAGTCGATCAACATCCTGGCGGCGGTGGTGCTGTACGTCCTCGCCGACGCGACCGTGAAGGGCTTCGCCTTCACGCTCGGGCTCACCACCGCCATCGACATCCTCATCTTCATCCTGTTCACCCACCCGGTGATGCAGCTGCTGGCCCGCACGAGATTCTTCGGCTCGGGACACCCGCTGTCGGGCATGGATCCTGCGGCGCTCGGGGCCGTGTACCGCGGGCGAGCCGAGTTCCGCGCGCCCGTCGTGGCGGACCGCGCCCGGACAGCTCGATCGCGCGGTGAGGCGCAGCGCCGCCAGACCATCGCGGAGCGCAAGCAGGCCGAATTGGCCGCATCCAGGAGCTCGCGCGGCGATACGCCGACGGCCGGTAAGAAGGGCGACGACTGATGCGCACCATGGGTCAGCTCGGAAACGACCTCTACACCGGCAAGACCTCGTTCCCGTTCGTCGGGCGTCGCCGGTTGTGGTTCATCATCGCGGCGATCCTCGTGATCGGCTCGGCCCTCGTGCCTCTCATCCGGCCGGTGCAGTTGTCGATCGAGTTCACCGGCGGTTCGCAGTTCACCGTGTCGGGGTTGAGCTCGCCGGATCAGTCGCTCGCGTCGGAGGCGGTGCAGTCGGTGGTGCCGGATGCGACGGCGCGCGTGACGACCGTGGGCGACAATGCCGTCCGCGTGCAGACCGAACTCCTCGACGGGGGACAGGACGACGCCCAGACGCAGGAGATCGTCGCCGCCCTCGCGGACGTCTACGGCGTCTCCACCAGCGAGGTCACCGCATCGTTCATCGGTCCCACATGGGGGGCCGACGTCACCCGGCAGTCGCTGTGGGGCCTGGCGATCTTCCTCGCCCTCACCTTCCTCATCCTCGCCCTGTACTTCCGCACCTGGAAGATGTCGGTCGCCGCCATCGTCGGGCTCGTCGACGTGCTCGTCATCACGATCGGCGTGTACGCGCTTGCGGGGTTCGAGATCTCACCGGCGGCGGTGATCGGATTCCTCACGATCCTGTCGTACTCGCTCTACGACACCACGGTCGTCTTCGACAAGGTCCGCGAGAATACCCGTGACGACGGCGAGATCTCCGGCCGCACCTTCGGCGAATCGGTCAACCTCGCCGTGAACCAGACGTTGATCCGCTCGATCAACACGACGGTCGTCGCGGTGCTCCCCGTCGGTGCGATCCTGTTCATCGGCGCGATCTGGCTCGGAGCCCGTACGCTCAGCGACATCTCGCTGTCGATCTTCGTCGGCACCATCGTGGCGGCCTATTCGACCTTGTTCGTGGCGGCGCCGCTGTACTCGCTGTTGCGCGAGAACGAGCCGCGCATCAAAGAGCGCGACGCGCGCGTCCTGGAGGCCCGCTCGCGCGCCGTCGCCCCGGCCTGAGCCCCTGCGGCGCTGGCGTAAGATGGTCGCGTCGAAGCGAACAGGGGAGGTGACCGGATGACCGAAACCGCGCCCCCGGTCGCACAGACCTCCTCGCTGCGACGACTGGTTCCGCGGATCTTCTCCCGCTCGGCCAAGCGCGACGGGGTCGACCAGCTGCTGCGCACCGTTCGCACGCATCATCCCAAGGGCGATCTCGGGATCATCGAGCGCGCGTACGCCGTCGCGGAAACCCTGCACGAAGGCCAGAAGCGCCAAAGCGGCGAGCCGTACATCACCCACCCGCTCGCGGTGGCGCAGATCCTCGCCGACCTGGGCCTCGGCCCGAAGGCCATCGCCGCCGCGCTCCTCCACGACACCGTCGAAGACACCGGCTACCCGCTGGACGAACTGGCCGCCGAATTCGGCGACGAAGTCGCCATGCTCGTCGACGGCGTCACCAAACTCGACAAGGTCAAGTACGGCGAGAGCGCACAGGCCGAGACGGTCCGGAAGATGATCGTGGCGATGTCCCGCGACATCCGGGTCCTCGTCATCAAGCTGGCGGACCGGCTGCACAACGCCCGCACGTGGGGATTCGTTCCCCCCGAGAAGGCTGCCAAGAAGGCGACCGAGACGCTCGAGATCTACGCGCCGCTCGCGCACCGCCTCGGCATCCAGGCGATCAAGTCCGAGCTCGAAGAGCTGTCCTTCGCGGTCCTGCACCCGAAGCTCTACGCCGAGATCGAGAGCCTCGTGAAGCAGCGCACGCCGCAGCGCGAGCAGTACGTGCAGAACGTGATCGCATCCGTCGACGCCGACCTCCGCGAACTTCGGATCCGCGGGCGCGTCATAGGGCGCCCCAAGCAGCTCTACTCCGTCTACCAGAAGATGGTCGTTCGGGGGCGCGAGTTCGACGACATCTACGACCTCATCGGGATTCGCGTGCTCGTGAGCACCGTGCGCGACTGCTACGCGGTGCTGGGCGCCATCCATGCGCGCTGGACTCCGCTGCCCGGGCGATTCAAGGACTACATCGCCACGCCCAAGTTCAACCTCTACCAGTCGCTGCACACCACCGTGATCGGCCCGGGCGGCCGCACGGTCGAGATCCAGATCCGCACGAACGAGATGCACCAGCAGGCGGAGTACGGTGTCGCCGCGCACTGGAAGTACAAAGAGCGGATGAACGGCGGTAAAGCCGACGGCAAGGCGGCCGACACCGACATGGCGTGGCTTGCGCACATCTCCGACTGGCAGGCCGAGACGGCCGACCCGGGGGAGTTCCTCGACGCCCTCCGCTTCGAGATCGGGGCCAAAGAGGTCTACGTCTTCACACCGAAGGGGCGCGTCATCGGCCTCCCCGCCGGTGCGACGCCTGTCGACTTCGCCTACGCCGTGCACACCGAGATCGGTCACCGCACGATGGGGGCCAAGGTCAACGGCCGCCTGGTGCCGCTCGAGTCGGAACTGAAGAGCGGCGATGTCGTGGAGGTCTTCACCTCCAAGAATCCCGACGCCGGCCCGAGCCAGGACTGGCTGGGCTTCGTGCAGAGCACACGGGCGCGCAACAAGATTCGCGGGTGGTTCACCAAGGAGCGCCGCGAAGAGGCGCTCGAACAGGGCAAGGAAGCCATTGCCCGCGCGATGCGGCGGCAGAACATGCCCCTGCAACGGCTCATGAACCAGGACTCCTTCACGGAGGTCGCGCACCAGCTGCGCTATGAGGACGTCTCCGCGCTGTACGCGGCCGTGGGTGAAGGCCACGTCTCGACGCAGTCGGTGATCGAGAAGGTCACCGCGCTCGTCGGCGCCAGCGACCCCACGACCGGGCCGATCGATCTCCCACAGGTGGGCCGCAGCAAGGCCCCCCGCGATGGCGACGCGGGCGTGCTCGTGCGTGGCGCCCCCGACATCCTCGTCAAGCTCGCCAAGTGCTGCACCCCGGTGCCCGGCGACGAGATCGTCGGCTTCGTGACCCGGGGGAGCGGCGTGTCGGTGCACCGCGCGGACTGCACGAACGTCAGCTCGCTCCGGCAGGACCCTGAGCGGATGATCGACGTCGACTGGGCGCCGACGTCGAAGAGCGTGTTCCTCGTGCACATCCAAGTGGAAGCACTGGACCGCTCCGGGCTCCTCAGCGATGTGACCCGCGTGCTGAGCGAGCACCACGTCAACATCCTCTCCGCCACCGTGCAGACCACCAACGACCGCCTCGCCATCAGCCGCTTCGTCTTCGAGATGGGCGACACGGTGCATCTCGACCGCGTGCTCAACGCGGTGCGTCGCATCGACGCCGTCTACGACGTCTACCGCGTGACGTCCTCCTGACCCACCGCCTCGTCGGTCGCGGCCAGCAGCAGCTCGGCTCGCCGTCGGTTGGGGATGCGGGGCCGCTCGGCGAACCACTCCCGCGCGAGACGCACGGCGGACGCGTCACGGCTCACCCAGGAGTGCAACGCGCGGACGTGCGCCTCGGTCGGTGCGCGCGCCAGGTCGGCGAGCGTCCGAGCGGGCTTCGTCACCCGCACGCCGCCGACCTGGACGAGGTCTTCCGGCGGCACGAACGAGTCGTGATAGACGAGGCGGCGGTCGATGATGTGGTGAAGCCGACGTCCGACAGCGCGCTGCGCACCATGCCGGGTCGGCGGATCGTCGATGCCGCCGAAGATCCAGGCAGCGCTGAGGTGCGACGCGGCCAGGGATGCTCCGAGCATCTCTGCGAGACTCGCCGCGCGCAGAGCCGCGGTTTCGACCACATCGGCGGGCACGAAGGCCTCGCCGAGGGCGATGACGTCACCGTCCAGGCACGCCGCGGAAAGCTCGGCTCGAGACAGCCGGCTGCCCGCGAAGTAGATGAACGGTGACGCCACCCCCGAAGTCTCGCCGACCGGGCCGCGCCGACACGGCCGCGGAGACCGGTTGTGGACAACCGGCGCGGGGGCGCGGCAGGGGAGGGCTGGTCAGCCTCCGACGGCGCGCAGCCACGTACGTCGAGCCTCGAGGGCGTCCTGCGCGTCCTTCTCGGCCCGCTTGTCTCCGCGCGCCTGAGCATCGGCCAGCTCTTCCTCGAGCTTGTCGATCGCGTCGGTGAGCTGGCGCGTCATGTCGTTCGCGCGCGCCTTGGTCTCGGGGTTGTTCCGCTTCCAGTCGGCGTCCTCGCGCGTGCGTACGCTCTGCTCGATCTTGCGCAGCTCGTCGTCGAGCGGCCGCTCGATCTCTCGCGGGTGGATCCGACCGATGTCGTCCCAGCGGCGCTGAACGTTGGTCAGGAGGGACCGCGCGCGGGCGATGTCACGCTCGTCGACGATCGGAGCGGCCTCGAGGAGAAGAGCGCGCTTCGCCTCGATCTTCTCCTTCGACGCCTCCGTGTCGGCGGCCTCGCGTTCGGCGCGGGCGCCGTAGAGGGCATCACCGGCGGCCTTGAACCGCGCCCACAGGGCGTCGTCCAGCTTCTTGCCCGCGCGGCCGGAGTTCTTCCACTCGTCGAGCAGGTCACGGTACGCACCGATGCCGTCCTCGCCGCGCGGAGCCAGCGCCTCGGCCCGCTCGACGAGCCGGGTCTTCGTGTCACGGGCGGCCTTGTGGGTCTGATCCAGGCTGGCGTAGAACTCGCGGCGGTGCCGATCGACCGTGGACCGCGCGTCGCGGAAGCGTCGCCAGAGTTGCTGCGCGGACGCGCGCGGCAGTCGAGGACCGTTCTGCTGGTGGGTCTGCCAGCGGTCGAAAAGCTCGGTCATCTCCGTCGACGCCTGCTTCCACTGCACCGTCTCGGGGTCGCGGGCAGCAAGCGCCTCGGCCGCTTCGACGATCGCCGTCCGCTCGCGGGTGGCCTCTTCCACGGCCGCCTTCGCGGCAGCGGACTCGGCCTGGGTCGCCTCGGCAAGAGTCTCGGTGAGTGCATCGACGCGCGTGCGGAGGTTCTCGAGATCTCCGACAGCCGCCGCATCCGCGATGCGTGTGCGAAGCGTTGCGGCGGTGGAGCGGAGGTCGGCGGCGGGCGCGCCGCCGCGGCGGACACGGGCCTCGAGCAGCGTCACTTCGCCGGCGAGGTCGGTGAACTTCCGCTCGAAGTACGCCAGCGCCTCTTCGGGCGTGCCGTCCGGGAACTGGCCGACCACACGCCAGCTGTCACCCTCGCGGACCGATACGGTGCCGTCGTCGTCGACGCGGCCCCAGGCCGGCTGGGGGTCACGGGTCGTGTCGGAAGTCTCGGCGTCGGCAGTCACGGATTGCACCTCATCGCGGCTCGGGCCGCCTCGGTTGGGGACGGGGTCGAGCCTAGTACGTGACGCGGCCGGTGCGCAGAGCGTCTGCGGGGAGCCGGCTACGGGGTCGGTGTCGCGGGACCCTCGGTGGGCATCGCCGGGGTTTCACCCGGCGTGGGCCCGACGGAGGGTGTCGCGGGCGCACTCGGGCTGGAGCTCGGCGAAGGTTCGGGGGCGCCGGGACCGGCCATGAAATAGGCCGTCTGGCCGCCGACCGCCCCGAGGATCACGAGCCCGCCGAGAACTCCCGCGAGAAGGTTGTCGCGCCGGCGGCGCCGGGACTGCGCCAGATGGAGCTGCTGACGTGCCTGGTACACCCGCGCGCGCTCACGTGCTTCCCGCGTCTCGCGATCCTTGCCGCCCGTGGCCACAGCATCCTCCCTCGCCCGGTGTTCCCGGGCGCGAAGCATCCTACGCAGGGCTGTGGGCAACGGCCAAAAGCGCGCGCGCCGTGTCGGTAGCCCCGGATAGCCTGGGGGAGTGACCTCCTCTGCCGCGCTCTTCCGTGGGCAGACGCCTCTGGCCGTGCGGATGCGACCCACCTCGCTCGACGACGTCGCCGGCCAAGGACATCTCCTGCGCCCCGGCTCGCCCCTCGTCGCGCTGGCGTCGGCCGAGGTGTCGAGCGCGGCGACCGCGGTCTCGGTGATCCTGTGGGGACCACCGGGAACAGGCAAGACCACCCTCGCCCAGGCGATCGCCCGTTCGTCGGGGCGACGTTTCGTGGAGCTGTCGGCCGTGACGGCGGGTGTGAAGGATGTCCGCGAGGTGATGCAGGACGCATTGAACCAGCGCGACCTGTACGGGCAGTCGACCATCCTCTTCCTGGACGAGATCCACCGCTTCACCAAGGCGCAGCAGGATGCACTCCTGCCGGGTGTGGAGAACGGATGGGTCGTCCTCATCGCCGCGACGACCGAGAACCCGTCGTTCTCCGTCATCTCGCCGCTCCTGTCGCGCTCCCTCCTCCTCACGCTCCGGCCGCTGGGCGACGACGACCTCGGGCTCCTCATCGACCGGGCCGTGTCCGATCCGCGCGGACTCGACGGGGCAGTCACCCTCGAGCCCGAAGCCCGCGCGGCGCTGATCCGACTGGCTTCGGGCGACGCGCGCCGGGCGCTCACCGCGCTGGAGGCGGCCGCATCCGTCGCCGCCGACGACGGCGATGACGACGTGCCGGCCGTGGTCACCGCAGAGCACATCGCGCAGGCCGTGGACCGCGCGCTGCTCCGGTACGACCGGCAGGGCGACGAGCACTATGACGTCATCAGCGCGTTCATCAAGTCCATCCGCGGATCCGACGTGGATGCTGCCATCCACTACCTCGCCCGCATGATCGAGGCCGGTGAAGACCCGCGCTTCATCGCGCGGCGCCTGGTGATCTCGGCCTCGGAAGACATCGGACTGGCCGACCCGCAGGCGCTGCAGATCGCGGTGGCCGCCGCGGACGCCGTGGCGTTCATCGGCATGCCGGAGGGGCGTATTCCGCTGGCCGAGGCGACCGCGTACCTGGCGACGACGGCGAAATCGAACGCGGCCTACAACGCGATCAACGCCGCGATCGCCGACGTGCGCTCGGGCGGCTTCGGCCGCGTGCCGATGCACCTGCGCGATGCGCACTACCCCGGCGCGAAGCGTCTCGGACACGGCAAGGGCTATCGATACCCGCACGACAGCGAGATCGGCATCGTCGCGCAGCAGTACCTGCCCGACGAGCTGCGCGGGCGGCGATACTACGAGCCCACCAACCACGGCCAGGAACGCGATGTGGCGGCGCGGCTGGAGAAGATCCGCCGCATCGTCGACGGCTCGTGACCGTTATCCAGATCAGGCGATACCGCGGACACAGGACGAACCACGCGGAATCAGCCTGGCTACGCCACATCTCCTGATCCGGGCCCGGTGCGCCGGTCATCGCTGGGGGCAGCGGCCCACTCACCGCGGGGCGGAAGCCGGGCTCTGTTAGACTAGATCGGCTCGAAACAGAGTTTTCGGGCATCCCCCTCTTCCTGTATCACCGTACGGCGCGCCCCGGCGTGCGAACCGGACGGGCGGAAGGGGTTGATACGTCCGTGAGCCGCGAAGTGCGCGGCCACGTATTCGGAAGGAACCCTTCGTGGCAACGAAGTCCCAGGACCGCCGTAAGGTCCGCCTGTCACGCGCGCTCGGCATCGCGCTGACCCCCAAGGCAGCCAAGTACCTCGAGAAGCGCCCGTATGCTCCGGGTGAGCACGGCCGCACCAAGCGCAAGCAGGACAGCGACTACGCCGTCCGTCTGCGGGAGAAGCAGCGTCTGCGCGAGCAGTACGGCATTCGCGAGAAGCAGCTGCGCATCGCGTTCAACGAGGCCCGCCGCGTCGACGGCCTGACCGGTGAGAACCTGGTCGAGCTGCTCGAGATGCGACTGGATGCCATCGTGGTCCGCTCGGGTCTTGCCCGTACGACCGCCCAGGCCCGCCAGCTCGTGGTGCACCGCCACATCCTCGTCGACGGCCAGCTCGTCGACCGCCCGTCGTTCCGCGTGAAGCCGGGCCAGGTCGTTCACGTCAAGCCCAAGAGCGAAGGCCTCGAGCCCTTCCAGGTCGCCGCCGCTGGTGGGCACGCCGAGGTGCTGCCCCCCGTTCCGGGCTACCTGGAGGTCGAGCTCGACAAGCTGCAGGCGCGGCTCGTCCGTCGCCCGAAGCGCGCCGAGGTGCCCGTCACGTGTGACGTGCAGCTCGTCGTTGAGTACTACGCGGCGCGCTAAGCACTGCACGCGTGGAGGGCGTCGGGGTCACCCGGCGCCCTTCGCCGTATGCCGTCTACGATGAAGGGATGCCGCGCCCGCGGCCCGATCCGAGGAGTGAGATCGTGAAGAGCCTGCTCTGGTTCCTTTTCGGCGTTGCCGGTGGCGTCACGGTCGCCCACTTCGTGAACAGGGATCCTCGCGGTCACGAGGTGCTCGCCCAGATCGACTCGCGCATCAGCGAGTTCACCGACCGCATCGGCTCCGCCTACCGCGACCAGGAGGCGCGCTTCTCCCACCCCCTGTCCGAGGCGAGGGTCGCCGCCGTTGAGGCCGCCGACGCGGTCGCACAGCAGGCCGCCGACGCCGCGGCATCCGTGCCGGGAACCACTCCCGAACCCTCGCTCGGCGCTGCAGACAGCCCCCGCACCACCGCCTGAACCCCCTCCGCCACCGCCCGGCTCGACCGGGCTGGGCGCCCGCGCCTCCCGAAAGACCCGATGCATGAAGACCGCTGAGATCGCCCAGCGTTACCTCGATTTCTTCGAGAAGAACGACCACACAATCGTGCCGTCGGCCTCGCTCGTCACCGACGACCCCTCGCTGCTGTTCACCGTCGCGGGGATGGTGCCGTTCATCCCCTACCTGACCGGTGTCGTGCCGGCGCCCTATTCGAGGGCGGCCGATGTGCAGAAGTGCATCCGCACGAACGACATCGAAGAAGTCGGGCACACCGCCCGGCACGGCACGTTCTTCCAGATGCTCGGCAACTGGTCGTTCGGCGACTACTTCAAGGAAGGCGCCATCTCCTACGCGTGGGAGCTGTTGACCTCTTCGGAGTCGGACGGCGGTCTGGGTTTCGCTGAACGCGACCTGTGGGTCACCGTCTACCAGGACGATGACGAAGCCGCCGAGCTGTGGCAGAAGATCGCGGGCCTTCCCGCTGACCGCATCCAGCGCCTGGGCCGGGAGGACAACTACTGGTCCACCGGCCAGCCGGGGCCCGCCGGTCCGTGCTCGGAGATCTACTTCGATCGCGGCCCCGCGTACGGCCGCGAGGGCGGTCCGGCGGTGGACGACAATCGGTTCACCGAGATCTGGAATCTCGTCTTCATGCAGTACGCGATCAACAACGTGCGCTCGAAGATCGATTTCGACATCATCGGCGAACTCCCCGCCAAGAACATCGACACCGGCATGGGTCTCGAGCGCGTCGCGTTCATCAAGCAGGGCGTCGACAACATGTACGAGACCGACCAGGTGCGTCCCGTTCTCGACCGTGCCGTCGAACTGTCCGGACGCCGCTACGGGGCCGACCACGAAGACGATGTGCGTTTCCGGGTGATCGCCGATCACGTGCGGTCCTCGCTCATGCTGCTGTCCGACGGCGTCACTCCGTCCAACGACGGGCGCGGGTACATCCTGCGTCGCCTCATGCGCCGCAGCGTCCGGGCGATGCGGCTGCTGGGGGTGGATGCTCCGAGCTTCCCCGAGCTGTTCGCCGCATCCCGCGACGCGATGAAGGACGCCTACCCCGTCGTCGAGACCGACTGGGAGCGCATCTCGCAGTACGCGGTTGCCGAGGAGGAGACGTTCCTGCGCACCCTCGCCGCCGGATCGACGATCCTCGACCTCGCGGTGGAAGACACCAAGCAGACCGGCGGGACGACCCTCTCCGGTCCGGAAGCGTTCCTCCTGCACGACACGTACGGCTTCCCGATCGACCTCACGCTGGAGATCGCGGAGGAGGCGGGGCTGTCTGTGGACCGCGCCGCGTTCGACACCCTGATGCTCGAGCAGCGCAATCGCGCGAAGGCCGACGCCAAGTCGCGCAAGCGTGCGATCGCGGATCACAGCGTCTATCGCGACTTCCGCGCTCTCGGTGAGACCGTCTTCACCGGATACACCGACCTGGAGGCGGAGTCCCGTGTGCTCGGCGTGCTCGTCGACGGCATCTCGGTCGACCGGGCGCGCACCGGGCAGGTGGCCGAGGTGATCCTCGCCGAGACCGCCTTGTACGCCGAGTCGGGCGGCCAGGTGGCCGACAAGGGTGCCATCATCGGACCGGGCTACGAGCTCGAGGTGCTCGACGTTCAAAAGCCCGTGCCGGGTCTGGTGAGCCACACCGTCCAGGTCACGACGGGGGAGGTCGCCGTCGGCGAGGCCGCGACCACGGTCGTGGACGCCGCCAACCGTCGCGCCGCGCGTCAGGCCCACTCCGCGACGCACCTCGTGCACGCGGCCCTCCGTGACACGCTCGGGAAGTCCGCGACCCAGTCGGGCTCGCTGAACCGTGCCGGATACCTGCGGTTCGACTTCTCGTGGGGGCAGTCGCTCTCGCCCGAGACCCGTTCGGAGATCGAGGAGATCGCCAACAACGCCGTGCGCGACAATCTCGAAGTCACCACGCGCGTGCTTCCCTTGGATCAGGCGCGCGAGCTGGGCGCCATGGCGCTGTTCGGCGAGAAGTACGGCAACACCGTGCGCATGGTCGACATCGGTGGCCCGTGGTCTCGGGAACTGTGCGCGGGAACGCACGTCTCCTCGAGCGCCGAGATCGGTCTGATCAATCTCGTCGGCGAGTCGTCGGTGGGAGCATCCAATCGGCGCGTGGAGGCCCTCGTGGGCCTGGACGCGTTCCGTGACCTCGCCGCCGAACGCGCGATCGTCTCGCAGTTGACGTCGACGTTGAAGACCCCGCGCGAACAGCTGCCCGCTCGCATCGCCGAGCTCACCGCCAGTCTCAAGGCGGCGGAGAAGCGGATTGCGCAGTTCGAGTCCCGCGCCCTGGCCGACCGCGTTCCGCAGCTGGCCGAGAGCGCCGTTTCCGCCGGACGCGTGCGGGTCGTCGCCCAGTCGATCGGCGCGGCGTCCTCCGCGGACGACGTCCGGTCGCTCGCCCTGCAGGTGCGTGACCGGATGGGCTCCGCGCCCGCGGTGGTGGCGCTGGGTGCGACGCTCGGCGACCGCGCCACAGTGGTCGTGGCGACCAACGACGCGGCACGGGCCGCCGGCGCGCGGGCGGGTGTGCTCGCCAAGGCCGCCGCGGCGGTGCTCGGCGGCGGCGGCGGTGGACGCGACGATGTCGCGCAGGGCGGCGGCACGGATGCTGCCGCGCTGCCTCGTGCGCTGGACGCCGTGACCGCGGAACTGGCTTCGACGGGGGAGTGACGGTCATCCGCCGCGGCATCAGGCTCGGGATCGACGTCGGGAAGGCGCGTGTCGGTGTCGCCCGGAGCGACCCCGACGGCCTCCTCGCGGTGCCGGTCGAGACTGTGACGCGATCGGAGGCGACGATCGCCCGGCTCCGTGAACTCGCGACCGAGTACGAGGCTCTCGAGTTCGTCGTCGGGCTGCCCACGAACCTGAGTGGCAACGACACGCCCTCGACGACCGACGCCAGAACGTTCGCGGCCGACCTCGCGGCGGCATCCGGCACCCCGGTGCGGCTGATCGATGAGCGCCTCAGTACGGTGAGCGCACACGACGTCCTGCGCTCCGCCGGGCGTT
This sequence comes from Microbacterium sp. Z10_103, assembly GCF_058310455.1. Classification (NCBI taxonomy): domain Bacteria; kingdom Bacillati; phylum Actinomycetota; class Actinomycetes; order Micrococcales; family Microbacteriaceae; genus Microbacterium; species Microbacterium sp. Z10_103. The sequence goes on along the minus strand of NZ_JBZEGK010000001.1, from coordinate 1,218,185 downwards.
CCCAGCGTCGTTCTCGTAGCATTGTGGACCAAGTCGCCGCCGTTGTACTCCTGCAACAGGCGCTCGATGTGGAGAGACGCTCCGGCAACCCGGCCGGAGTCGCGGTACCTTCGGGACAGGAGCCCGCCTGACATGCCCGACAACACGTCCGGATTCGACGACCCGTTCGCGGATCTCTACGGAAAACTGCCCGACCCGCGCCGACACGGATCGGGTGAGGACTCGTCGGTTCCGCCGTCGCGGCGCGCCGCCCGTGCGGCCCGCTCGGGCGGCGTCACCCCGCCGCGCGCCCCCGAACCGGCGACGGACCACGAGCCCATCCCCGCGCCCCGCGAACCTCAGCCCACCCCCCGCGACGAGCCGGTCGTTGTGCGCGAACCGGCCACCGTGGGCGCGACCGCCGGCAGCCCGGGCGCCCCCGTGCGCGCAGCTCGCGCCGGCACCCTCGAGGATCTGTTCACCGGCGAGCGGACGGCCGAGGAGATCGGCGCCCCGCCACCGCGGCCCAAGAAGCGGCGTCGCGTCGGCGGGTGGGTCGCCCTGATCGTGGTGCTGGCCCTCATCGGCGGCGCAGTCGGGGGCGGTGTGTGGGCGTGGAACACCTTCAGCGAGCGGATCGAGGGGTTCTTCGCGGGGACCACGGTCGATGACTTCGAGGCAGGTCAAGCCCACGGTGAGACGCAGATCACGGTCGCTGCGGGAGACACCGGCGCCCCGGTCTCGCAGAAGCTGTTCGACGCCGGCGTCACCAAGACGCCGACGTCCCTCTACGACTACATGGTGGAGAACTCCGTGAGCTTCACCTTCCAGCCGGGCGTGTACCGCCTGCAGCTGGAGATGACGTCCCCGGCCGTGCTCGAAGCGCTCCGCGACCCCGCGAACAAGCTCGAGAACACCGCCCAGCTGCGCGAGGGGCTCACCGTGCAGCAGACGATCGAGGCGATCTCCGAGCAGATGGGGATGCCGATCGAAGATCTGCAGTCGGCGGTGGCCGACCCCGCCGTCTACGGCGTGGCCGCCGATTCGCTCGAGGGCTGGCTGTTTCCCGCCACGTACACCTTCGACCCGGGTGTGACGGCCACCGATGTCGTCGCCCGGATGGTCAATCGCACCGTCGAATCGCTCGACACCGCCGGCGTTCCGGCGGAGGAGCGCCAGCGCGTCTTGACGGTCGCGTCGATCATCCAGCGCGAGGCGCGGTTCGAGGACGACTTCTACAAGGTGTCGCGGGTCATCCAGAACCGCCTCGATGAGGGCATGAAGCTCCAGATGGACTCCACAGCTCAGTACGGATACGGAGAGCTGCACGAGGGCTCGGCGAGCACGTCGGGCGAAGCGCAGTTCGACGAGAACCCGTGGAACACCTACGTCGTGGACGGGCTGCCCTCCGGACCGATCTCCAACCCGGGCGACCTGGCCATCGATGCCGCCATGAACCCGGCGGAGGGGCCGTGGCTGTTCTTCGTCACGGTGAACCTCGACACGGGGGAGACGGTGTTCACCACGAACGCCGACGAGCATCAGGCGGCGGTGGACCAGTGGGTCAACTGGTGCAAGGACCACCCCGACTCGGGATGCTGACCGGAACGCGTCTCGCCGTCTGGGGTGACCCGATCGCCCACAGCCGTTCGCCGCTGCTGCACTCGGCGGCCTACGCGGTGCTCGGACTGGACTGGGAGTACGGGCGACGCCAGGTCACCGAGAGCGGCTTCGACGACGCCCTCGCCGAACGGGACTCCACGTGGCGGGGATTGTCGCTGACGATGCCGCTCAAATCCGTAGCGGCCCGCGCCGCGACCGACCTCGACCGCCGCGCCCAGCTCACCGGAGCGGTGAACACGCTGCTGCTGGACGACCGGATCCGCGGGTTCAACACGGATGTCGGTGGGCTCGTGCTCAGCCTCACCGAGCAAGGCGTGTCGGAGGCGGCCACCGCGCGGATCCTCGGCGCGGGCGCGACGGCCACCTCCGCGCTCGTCGCTCTTTCGGAACTGGGCGTCCGACGGGTGGACGTCGCTGCACGTCGGCGGGAAGCATCCGCGGCCCTCATCGGTCTCGGCGAAGCGCTCGGCGTCCGCGTCACCCCCGTGGGCCTGGACGAGAAGAACCCCGACGCCGTCGACGTGACGGTGGCCACGCTTCCGGGCGGGATCGACCTCGGCGCTGCGGCGGAGAATTTCGCGGCGGCCGGCGGCGTCCTCGTCGACGTCGTCTACGGTCAGTGGCCCACCCCGCTCGCGACGGCATGGGAGACGGCCGGTGGCACAGCGCACTCAGGACTCGGGATGCTGCTGCACCAGGCGCTCCTGCAGGTGCGCATCTTCGTCTCCGGCGACCCCGAACTGACCCTGCCCGGCGAACCCGCCGTGCTGGCCGCGATGCGCCGAGCGCTCATGGGAGACTAGACGAATGCTCCGCGTGCTCACGGCCGGCGAATCCCACGGCCCCGAACTGGTCGCCATCATGGAGGGTCTTCCCGCCGGCGTTCCGATCTCGTCCGACGGGATTCGCGCGGACCTCGCGCGGCGCAAGCTCGGATACGGACGCGGTTCACGGATGAAGTTCGAAGAGGACGAGCTGACGATCTCCTCCGGCGTGCGTCACGGCCTCAGCCTGGGCAGCCCCATCGCGCTGCGGATCGGTAACACCGAATGGCCCAAGTGGGTCGAGGTCATGAGCCCGGAGCCGGTCGAACTCACCGAGAAGTCCCGCGGCCGCGGGGCAGCGCTCACCCGGCCGCGTCCCGGCCACGCCGACCTCGTCGGCATGCAGAAGTACGACTTCGACGAAGCCCGCCCCATCCTCGAGCGCGCGAGCGCCCGCGAGACCGCCGCCCGCGTGGCGCTGGGAGCGCTCGCCCGCGCCTTCCTCTCCGAACTCGGGATCCGCCTGGTCAGCCACACCCTGTCCATCGGCCCGGTGCGCGTTCCGGAGGATGCGGTCATCCCCGCCCCTGGCGACGTGGACGCCCTGGATGCCGATCCGCTGCGCTGCTTCGACGCCGAGACCAGTGCCCGGATGGTCGCGGAGGTCGATGACGCCCGCAAGGACGGCGACACCCTCGGCGGTGTCGTCGAGGTACTGGCGTACGGGCTGCCCCCAGGGCTGGGCTCGCACGTGCAGTGGGACCGGCGTCTGGACGGCAAGCTCGCGCAGGCGCTCATGAGCATTCAGGCCATCAAGGGCGTGGAGGTCGGCGACGGCTTCGTCACGACCACCCGTCGCGGATCGCAGGCGCACGACGAGCTCTTCGCCACCGCGGAGGGAATCGCACGAGCCACCGACCGGGCCGGCGGTACCGAGGGCGGGATGTCGACGGGAACCGTGCTGCGGGTGCGCGCGGGCATGAAGCCCATCGCCACCGTGCCGCACGCGCTGCGCACGATCGACGTGGCCAGCGGCGAGGCCGCGGCCGCCCACCATCAGCGCTCGGACGTCTGCGCCGTGCCGGCGGCCGGCGTCGTGGCCGAGGCGATGACGGCGATCGTGCTCGCCGAGGTCGTCCTGGAGAAGTTCGGCGGCGACAGCGTCGGAGAGACCCGTCGCAACCTGCTGTCGTACCTCGACGCCGTCTCTCCGTCGCTGCGGACAACCTCCGCCAGCGACGCGACGCTCGCCGCGTCCGATGGCTCCCACTGACACGATCGCTCTCATCGGACCGATGGGGGCGGGTAAGTCCAGCATCGGCCGTCGCGTCGCCAAGCAGCTGGGCGTCCCGTTCACCGACAGCGACGCTGTCATCGCCCGCACACACGGACCGATCCCGGCGCTGTTCGCAGAGCACGGCGAGGACGGGTTCCGCCGCCTCGAGCGGAACGCGGTCCGCGAGAGCCTCGCCTCCGGCGGCGTGATCGCTCTCGGCGGGGGTGCGGTGCTTCACCCCGACACCCGCGACGACCTCGCCACCTGCCGCGTCGTCTTCCTCACGGTCGAACCGGACGTGGTGGTCCACCGCATCCGCGACGGTTCGCGCCCGCTGCTCAGCGGCAGCGGCGACGCGCTCGCGCGTTGGACCGAGATCTTCGAAGCCCGCCGCCCGCTGTACGAAGCCGCGGCCGACGTCACCTTCGACACCTCCCGCGGCCCGCTTCAGGCCGTCGTGGACGCCGTCGTCCGCTGGACCCACGCGTCCACCCCGACCGGATCGAGCACACCATGAGCACCACGACCATCCCCGTCACCGGCACCACCCCCTACGACGTCACCGTCGGCCGCGGCCTGGTCGCGGGCCTCGGGGCGGTTCTTCCACCCGCGGCACGCAAGGTACTGATCGTGCACCCCCCGACGCTGGCCGAGCGTGCCGAACAGTTGCGGCAGTCGCTCCTGGCCGATCGCGAGGTGCTGCTGGCCGAGATCCCCGACGCCGAGCAGGGCAAACGCATCGAGGTCGCGGCGTTCTGCTGGCAGGTCCTCGGTCAAGCAGATTTCACGCGCACCGACGTGGTCGTCGGATTCGGCGGGGGAGCGGTGACCGACCTCGCCGGGTTCGTTGCCGCGACCTGGCTGCGCGGCGTCGCCCTCGTCCAGGTGCCGACGACGGTACTCGGGATGGTGGATGCCGCAGTCGGCGGCAAGACCGGGATCAACACCGCGGAGGGGAAGAACCTCGTGGGCGCGTTCTGGCCGCCGTCCGCGGTGGTGTGCGACCTCGATCTGCTGGACTCGCTCTCGCCCAACGAGCGGACCGCCGGGTACGCCGAAGTCGTGAAGGCCGGGTTCATCTGGCACCCCGAGATCCTCGATCTCATCGAGGCCGACCCCGTCGCCGTCGTCGACCCGCGCGGGGAGGCGTTCCGGCGCACGCTGGAACTCGCCATCGACATGAAGGCTCGGGTGGTCGGCGAAGACCTGCGCGAAGCGGGGCTTCGGGAAGTCCTCAACTACGGCCACACCCTCGGCCACGCCATCGAGCATGCCGAACGGTACCGCTGGCGTCACGGCGCCGCGATCTCGGTCGGCATGACATTCGCCGCCGAGCTCTCCCGCCTGGCCGGCCGCCTCCCGGACGCGGTCGTGCAGCGCCACCGCGACATCCTGGGCGCGCTCGGTCTGCCGATGACCTATCGCGCGGGGGCGTGGCCGCAGTTGCTGGCCACGATGCAGCGCGACAAGAAGAGCCGCGGGGGGATGCTGCGCTTCATCGTGCTCGACGACCTCGCCCGCCCGACCGTGCTCCAGGCGCCGGACGAATCGCTGCTGTTCGCCGCCTACCAGGAGATCGCGGCGTAGCCCGCCGCGCGCGCCGCGCGCCGCAGCCGCGCGAGAAACGACAATCCGGATGAGAAATGCCGCGTCGCATCCCGTCTCGTCCGGATCGTCGTTTCTCGGGAGCTGGCGCGTGCGGGCCGCTGGTAGTGTGCAGCGGTGACGACCGCCCGCCGCCTGCTCCTCGTCAATGGCCCGAACCTCAATCTGCTCGGCACGCGAGAGCCGGAGATCTACGGCACCGCCACCCTCGCCGATGTGGAGCGGACAACGGCCGATGCCGCTGCCCAGCGAGGCTTCACGATCCGTGCGGTGCAGAGCAACCACGAGGGCGTCCTCATCGACGCGATACACGAGGCGCGGGAGGACTGCGCCGGCATCATCATCAACGCCGGCGCCTACAGCCACACCTCGGTCGCGCTTCGCGACGCCCTCTCCGCGGTCGCGCTTCCGGTCGCGGAAGTGCACATCTCCGACCTGTCGGCGCGCGAGCCGTTCCGCCAGCACTCCTACATCGCGGACATCGCCGTCGTCCATGTGATCGGGGAAGGCGTGCCCGGCTACGCCCGCGCCGTCGCGCTGCTGTCTGACGTGATCACCGGGCAGGCTGAGGGCTGACGCCCGCGGGGGAGGGCGCCGCATCCCGTAGAATGCTGTGCCGGGCCGCGTTCGGCCCCGCACCCCGACGAACGGACCCTCTTCCCCCATGGCCTCCACCGCAGATATCAAGAACGGCGTCGTCCTCAGCATCGACGGACAGCTGTGGAACGTCATCGAGTTCCAGCACGTCAAGCCCGGTAAGGGCGGCGCGTTCGTCCGCACCAAGCTCAAGAACGTCGTCACCGGCAAGACCGTCGACCGCACCTACAACGCGGGGGCGAAGATCGAGATCGAGAACGTCGACCGCCGCGACTTCACCTACCTCTACAACGACGGCGAGGCGTTCGTCTTCATGGACGTCGAGGACTACGACCAGCTGACCGTCCCCGCCACGGTCGTCGGTAACGCCTCGAACTTCCTCCTGGAGAACCAGCAGGTCCAGATCGCGCTGAACAACGGCAACCCGCTGTACGTCGAGCTGCCCGCATCCGTCGTGCTGGAGATCACCTACACCGAGCCCGGGCTTCAGGGCGACCGCTCTTCGGCGGGGACGAAGCCCGCCACCGTCGAGACCGGTTACGAGATCCAGGTTCCGCTTTTCCTGGAGACCGGGACCAAGGTCAAGGTCGACACCCGTACCGGCGACTACCTCGGCCGCGTCAGCTGACGCGCCGCCGACGTTTCGATGAGTGCTCGCACGAAGGCGCGTAAGCGCGCCCTCGACATCCTTTTCTCCGCCGACGTCCGTGGGGAGGAACTCGGCACGGTGCTCGCAGCGGAAGCCAAGCGCGCCGCGAGTGAACCCGCCCGCGAAGCGTCCTGGCTCTACGCCCGCGAGATCGTCGACGGCGTGATCGACAACGCCGACGCGATCGACGAGCAGATCACCACGTTCGCGAAGGACTGGTCGCTCGCCCGGATGCCCGCCGTCGATCGCGCGCTGTTGCGGATCGGCACGTGGGAGATCCTCTACAACGACGCCGTGCCGGCCGCCGTGGCGATCGACGAAGCCGTGGAGCTCGCCAAGGAGTTCTCCACCGACGACTCCGGCGCCTTCGTGCATGGAGTGCTGGGCCGGATTTCACGCGCCGGCTGACCGCGGTCGCTCCGGTGGGCTCGACCTCACGGCCGGGGCCCTTGCGAGGATGGATACCGTGACCCCGCCGATCGTGGACGCCGCGCACATCCGCGGCGTCGTGGACGACGGGTCGTATGAGCGCGGGGTCGCCTACTTCGCCGGCGGCGCGGTGCAGCAGGTGAGCTGGGATCCTGCTGCGGGCGTGCTCGAATCGGTCGTCTCCGGCAGCGGGACCGCGGTCTACCGTTGCCGCATCCGCCTCGACCCTCGGGAGCGCGAACGTCCGATCGTCGGAACGTCGTGCACATGCCCGATGCACACGGGCTGCAAGCACGCGGTCGCCACGATTCTCGCGGGCAACCGCCTCACCGACCGGGCGTCGGCCGCCATCCCCGCATGGCGGTCCGTGCTCGCACCCCCGGCGCCGGTCACCCCGCGACGGTGGACGTCCCTCGCTCTCGGAGTGGAGCTGCGGCAGCGGGTGCGCCGGGGCGCATCGACGTGGACGCCGGTACGCCTGGAGACGGCCACACCGCGCAGCCTGCACCAGCACGGACCCGATGTCCTCGTCGGCCTGCGCCCCCTCGAACACAGCGAACGGTCGGGGTCGTGGATCAAGGGGACGGTGTCGTGGGATGCGCTCCGCCGCTTCGGCTCGGCGTACGACCCCGCTCAGGCGCGCTGGTTCGCGGAGCTCCACAGCATCGGTCGCGATGTGCGCTCCTTCGGCGCGTTCTCCGACGTCTCCGAATGGCTCACCCTGGACGACATCGCCTCCGGCCTCCTGTGGCCGCACCTCGCCGGCGCGACGCAGCTGGGGATTGCCGTGGTTCCCACCAAGCGGTCGCAGACGGTGCACGTGGCAACCTCAGCGTCGGCGGCCATCCGGGCCGCGACCGTGGGCGGCGGGTGGGAGGTCTCCCCGCGTATCGCGCTCGACGGGGAAGACGCGGATGCCGACAGCATCCGCCCCATCGGCAGTACAGGCGTGTACCGGTTCGAGGTGCAGCGCGAGCGCATCGACGTGACGCTCGCCGCTCTCCCGCTGCCTGACCCGCTGCCCGCGCTGCTCGCGGCGCGCCGGCCCGTGACGATCCCTCCCGAGGAGGCCGACGAGTTCACCCGCGAGCATCTCCCTCGCATCGCCCGACGGGTGATCGTCGACGCCCCCGGGATCGCGATCCTCGCCCCGCCGCGCCCTACTCTCGTCGTGAGCGTCCGGTTCGCACCGTCGCACGTGCTGGAGTACCGCCTGGCGTGGCGCTACGGCTCCGGCGAGACCCTTCCGTTCGATGCCCGGGCCACCGGCGACCGGGACGCCGCGGCCGAGGACGAGATCCGCAGCCGGGTCGAGAAGCTGTGGGGCGACGTGTCTCCGGTGGCGTGGGCCGCGTCGGGCAGGCTCGAGAAGCTGGAAGCGGCGGAGTTCTCCTCGCGGCTGCTGCCGAGGATGGAAGCCGAGCCGGACGTCGTCGTCGAACTGTCGGGCGAGCGTCCCCGCTACCGTGAGCTCTCGGGGGATCCGCGCATCGAGGTGTCGGGCATCGAAACCACCGACCCGGACTGGTTCGACCTCGGCATCGTGGTCACCGTCGAGGGGCGGAGCATCCCGTTCGGTCCCTTGTTCACGGCGCTCTCCCGCGGCCGGAAGAAGATGCTCCTGAGCGACGGCGCCTATTTCTCGCTCGCACATCCGGCGCTGACGCGCCTGCGCGAGCTCATCGACGAGGCGGCGGAGCTCCAGGAGTGGGAGGCCGGTCCGCGGATCAGTCGCTCCCAGGTCGACCTCTGGGCCGATTTCGAGGACCTGGCCGACCAGGCGGAACCGGCGGTCTCGTGGCGTGCGACGGCCGAGGGGCTGCGCACCGCGGACGGCGTGCCACCGGCCTCCGTTCCCGCGGGTCTGCACGCCGACCTCCGGCCCTACCAACGGAAGGGTTACGACTGGCTGGCCTTCCTGTGGCAGCACCGGCTGGGCGGCATCCTCGCCGACGACATGGGTCTGGGCAAGACGCTGCAGATGCTGGCGCTCCTTGCGCACACCCGCGAAACGGGAGAACGCCGGCCGTTCCTCGTGGTGGCTCCCACGTCCGTCGTCTCCACCTGGCGCACGGAGGCGGCACGGTTCACCCCCGACCTGCGGGTCGCCATCGTGGATGCGACCGCCGGGAAGCGCGGTCGGACGGTCGCGGATGCGGCGGCGGACGCGGACGTCGTCGTCACCTCGTACACGCTCCTCCGTCTGGACGAAGCGGGCTTCACCGGAGTGCACTGGGCCGGGGTGATCCTCGACGAGGCGCAGTTCGTCAAGAACAGCCAGACGCGGGCGTATCGGGCCGTTCGCGCGCTGACCGCCGATGTCGTGTTCGCGATCACCGGCACGCCCCTGGAGAACAGCCTCACCGAGTTGTGGGCACTGCTCTCCCTCACCGCACCGGGGCTGTTCCCCTCGGCGCGAGCCTTCCGCGAGCAGTATGTCGGCCCCATCGAGAAGGGCAAAGTGCCCGAGGACGAGGGCGCGGCCTACCGCGCCGGCAGGCTCGCGCGGCTGCGGCGCCGCATCCGCCCGCTGGTGCTGCGGCGGACGAAGGACGTCGTTGCGGCCGACCTGCCGGCCAAGCAGGAGCAGGAGGTGCGGATCGAACTCAGCGCAGCGCACCGGGCGCTGTACGACACGGTGCTCCAGCGAGAGCGGCAGAAGGTGCTGGGGCTGCTCGACGACCTCGACCGCAACCGCTTCATCGTGTTCCGCTCGCTGACGCTCCTCCGGATGCTGAGCCTGGCGCCCGAGCTCATCGATCCCGCGCACGCGCACATCGAGCCGAGCAAGCTGACCGCGCTGTTCGAGCAGCTGGACGAGGCCCTCGCCGAGGGCCACCGCGCTCTCGTGTTCAGCCAATTCACGTCCTTCCTCGCGCTGGTGGCCACCCGGCTGGAACAGCGCGGCATCCCGTACGCCTCCCTCGACGGGTCGACACGCGACCGCGACGCGGCCGTCGCGGCCTTCCGCGGTGGAGAGGCGTCGGTGTTCCTCATCAGCCTCAAGGCCGGCGGCTTCGGACTGACGCTCACCGAAGCCGACTACGTCTTCCTGCTCGACCCGTGGTGGAACCCCGCCGCCGAGGCGCAGGCGGTCGACCGCGCGCACCGCATCGGGCAGACGCGCAACGTCCTGGTGTACCGGCTCATCGCGAACGGCACGATCGAGGAGAAGGTGATGGCGCTGCAGCGCCGAAAAGCCCGCCTGTTCCGCTCCGTCCTCGACGACGACGCGCTGTTCGGCGGACCGCTCACCCCCGACGACATCCGCGGCCTGTTCGAAGACTGACCCGCCCGAGGACCGGCATGCCCCGCCCGTCCACCGGGCGTCCAGGTGACCCTCGCGTAGAATCGGAGCCGTCCTACGAGGAGGAAAAATGCGCATCACGGGCCTCGGCCACGCGGGCATGTTCATCGAGACCGCCGGCGGCAGCATCCTGTGCGACCCGGTCCTCGGACCGAGCTTCTTCGGATCGTGGTTCCCGTTCCCCGACAACCGCGGACTGGACTGGGAACGCTTCGGCAAGGCCGACTTCCTCTACATCTCGCACCGTCACCGCGACCACTTCGACCCGGCACTCCTCGAGAAGTACGTTCCGAAGGACATCCGGGTGCTGCTTCCCGACTATCCGACCGACGACCTCGAGCGCGATCTCCGGGGCCTCGGCTACGACAACATCATCTACACGCACACGGGCGAGGTGCTGGAGTACGGCGACGTGAAGCTGATGGTCACGCCGCTGCGCGCGCCCAGCGACGGACCCATCGGCGACTCGTCGCTCAGCGTGGACGACGGCACGGCCAGCATCCTGAATCAGAACGACTCGCACCCCCTCGATCTGGAGAAGCTGCTGAGCTTCAGCAAACCCGACGCGTACTTCACCCAGGTGTCCGGTGCGATCTGGTGGCCGATGGTCTACGACCTGCCGCTGGAGGCGAAGCAGAACTTCGCCCAGCTCAAGCGAGACGCGCAGAACAAGCGCGCCATGTACTACATCGAGAAGGTCGACGCCGAGCACGTCTTCCCGATGGCGGGGCCCCCGATGTTCCTGCGCGAAGAGCTCTTCCGCTACAACGGCCTCGGGGAGCAGAACGACTCGATCTTCACCGATCAGAGCCAGTTCCTCGAGCACATGTCGCGGCAGCGCCCCGGGCAGAAGGGGTACTTGTTCCTGCCGGGCACGCAGGTGGATGTCCGCGGCAGCGCCGTCGAGGTGACGCAGACGCTCTTCAGCGACGCCGAGATCGACCGCATCTTCGGCGCCAAGTGGGACTACCTCGCCGAGCAGCGCGACACGCGTCAGGACGAGGTCCGCGCTGAGGCGGCCTCGCGCGCCGAGGTGCTGCCGCCGGCGGAGATGCTCGCGGCACTGAAGGAATGGTGGGAGCCCCTCCTGCGCCGAGCCCGCACCATCCGCAACGGTGTGGGCGGGGCCGTCCGTTTCCGCATCGGCGAGCTGGACATGGTCGTGGACTTCCCGAAGGCCAAGGTGCGCGAGTACGCGGGGGAGGAGTGCATCTACTGGTACACGATCCCCGCCGACCTCGTGTCCACGAACATCCGCGACCACGAGGTCGACTGGTCGAACTCGATCTTCCTGTCCATGCAGTTCGAGGTCGGCCGCAGCGGCAAGTTCAACGAGTTCCTCACGACGTTCCTGAAGTGCCTGTCGCGCGACCGGATCGAGTATGTCGAGAACTGGTACGCCGAGCAGTCCGACCAGACCGAGGACATCCAGCTCGACGAGTGGGTCGTGCAGCGCCGCTGCCCGCACCTGCGTGCCGACCTGTCCAAGACCGGCAAGATCGAGGACGACGTGCTCACGTGCAGCCTCCACGACTGGAAGTGGGACCTGACCTCGGGCAAGTGCCTGACGACCCAGGGGCACCCCATCCGCTCGTCCCTGGCGCCCGAGGTCGCGGCGGCCCCCGCCGCCTGACCGCTGGCGCGGCATGCCTGCGACCGCGAGACTGCGTGTCCGCCACGAGACAGCAGCCGTCGTCGGCGGTCTCGTGGCGCAGGAGCGGTTTCGCGGCCCGGGCCTCCGGTAGGCTGAGAGGACCAAGCAACCTTTAACACCGTCCCGTGAGGCGGAGAAGGGAGCGGCGGATGAGCACGCGCACCGTGCTGCACGAGGCCGACATCGCCCGAGCACTGACTCGGATCTCCCACGAGATCCTGGAGTCCAACAAGGGGCCGGATGGCCTCGTCCTTCTGGGGATCCCGACCCGCGGCGTTCCGCTGGCCGAACGCATCGCCTCGCTCATCAGCGACTTCACCCGCGCGCAGGTGCCCGTCGGTGCGCTCGACGTCACGATGTACCGCGACGACCTGCACCGCAACCCCACGCGTGCGCCGCACCCGACGCAGATCCCGCCCGGCGGGATCGACGGCAAGACGGTGGTCCTCGTCGATGACGTGCTGTTCTCCGGCCGCAGCATCCGCGCCGCGCTCGACGCGCTGCAGGACATCGGCCGGCCCGCCGCCGTACGCCTGGCCGCCCTCGTCGACCGCGGCCACCGGGAGCTGCCGATCCGCCCCGACTTCGTCGGAAAGAACCTGCCGAGTTCCCGCGAGGAGCACGTGTTCGTGCGGCTCGCCGAGACCGACGGCCAAGAGTTCGTCATCATCGAAGGGAACTGAGCGGATGCAGCATCTGCTCGACACGCAGACCCTCGCGTACGACGACGCCCTCCGGATCCTCGACGTCGCCGAAGACATGTCCGACACGCAGCAGCGCGAGGTGCGGAAGCTCCCCACCCTGCGTGGCCGAACGGTCGTGAACCTCTTCTTCGAGGACTCCACGCGCACCCGCATCTCGTTCGAAGCCGCCGCGAAGCGTCTCTCGGCCGACGTGATCAACTTCTCCGCGAAGGGCTCGAGCGTCTCGAAGGGGGAGTCTCTCCAGGACACCGCCCAGACCCTCCAGGCCATGGGGGCGGATGCGGTGGTCATCCGCCACGGAGCCTCCGGTGCGCCGCGCACCCTGGCCACCAGCGGGTGGATCAGTGCCGGTGTGATCAACGCGGGCGACGGCACCCACGAGCACCCCACCCAGGCCCTCTTGGATGCGTTCACGATCCGCAAGCGCACCCACGGCGACTCCAGCCGCGGTCGCGACCTCTCGGGCCTGCGCGTCACCATCGTCGGCGACGTCCTGCACTCGCGCGTCGCCCGCTCGAACGTCTGGCTCCTGCACACGCTCGGAGCGGAGGTGACGCTGGTCGCGCCCCCCACCCTCGTCCCGCAGGACATGTCGCGCTGGCCCGTGCGGGTGCTGTTCGATCTCGATGAGGCGATCGCCGAGGATCCCGACGCGCTCATGATGCTCCGCATCCAGCTGGAACGCATGAACGCCGCGTATTTCCCGACTGAGCGGGAGTATTCCCGGCGCTGGGGCCTGGACGCGCGGCGGCTGGCGTCGCTGCCGACCGATAGCATTGTGATGCACCCCGGACCGATGAACCGGGGTCTGGAGATCTCCGCCGAAGCCGCCGATTCCGATCGCTCGACGGTGCTCGAGCAGGTCGCGAACGGCGTGTCCGTGCGGATGGCCGTGCTGTACCTGCTGCTGGCGGGCGAGCGCCCCGCGACCGAGAAAGAGGACCACCGATGAGCGCCTTGCACGCCGCCCCGGGTGGCTCCGCCGAAACGTTCGTCCTCCGCGGGGCCCGCGTCGAAGGCGGCGGCGCGACCGACCTCGTTCTCGCCGACGGGATGCTGGTGGAGGCCGGGGTGGGGGCGACCCGGGCCGGTGCCACCGTGATCGACGCCGACGGACTGATCGCCCTCCCCGGGCTGGTCGACCTGCACACCCACCTGCGCGAGCCGGGCTACGAAGCATCCGAGACGATCCTCTCCGGATCGCGCGCGGCCGCGGCCGGCGGGTTCACGACCGTCTTCGCCATGCCCAACACCTCGCCGGTGGCCGACACCGCCGGCGTCGTCGAACAGGAACTCGCGTTGGGTGAAGCCGCCGGGTTCGTCTCCGTGCAGCCCATCGGCGCGGTCACCGTCGGCCAGAAGGGCGAGCGGCTGGCCGAACTGGGAGCGATGGCCGACTCGCGCGCCCGGGTCCGCGTGTTCAGCGACGACGGCTTCTGCGTGTGGGACCCGCTCATCATGCGCCGCGCACTGGAATACGTGAAGGCGTTCGACGGGGTCGTCGCTCAGCACGCGCAGGATCCGCGCCTGACCGAGGGCGCGCAGATGAACGAGGGGGCCGTCTCCGCCGAGCTGGGGATGGCCGGATGGCCGGCCGTGGCCGAGGAGTCGATCATCGCGCGCGATGTGCTCCTCGCCGAACACGTCGGCTCGCGGCTGCACGTCTGCCACCTCTCCACGGCCGGATCGGTGGACATCATCCGCTGGGCCAAGAAGCGCGGGGTGGACGTTACCGCCGAGGTGACGCCCCACCACCTGCTCCTCACCGAGGAGCTGGCCCGCGGCTACGACGCCCGCTTCAAGGTGAATCCACCCCTCCGCCGCGAAGAGGATGTCCTCGCGGTGCGCGAGGGGCTCGCCGACGGCACCATCGACATCGTCGCCACCGACCACGCCCCGCACCCCGCCGAAGCGAAGGCCTGCGAATGGCCGGCAGCGGCGAACGGCATGGTGGGGCTGGAAAGCGCGCTGCGGGTCGTGCAGCTCGCCATGGTCGACACCGGCCTGCTCACCTGGGGCGACGTCGCACGGGTGATGTCGCGCGTCCCGGCCCGCATCGGACGCCGCATCGACGCCGGCACGCCCCTGACGGCGGGCCAGACCGCCTCGCTCACGCTGTACGACCCGCGCCCCACCCGTGCCTTCGGCCGGGACGACCTGCACGGGCGCAGCAGAAACTCTCCGTACCTCGGCCGTGAGCTTCCCGGCGAGGTGCGGTGGACGTTCTACGCCGGCACGCCGACGGTCGCCGACGGCCGCGTGCTGGATGCACCGGGGGCGCGCGCATGAGCCGGGAAGGCGCGCTCGCCGTCATGATCGGCGTCGCCGTGGTCGCCCTGGCGGTGCTGGCGTGGGCGTGGATGCGACGCACCCGCCGCGACGCCGGATTCGCCGCTCCCATCGGCGAGGCGCCCGCCGGCGCATCCGTCCTCGCGACCTTCCCCGGGCTGTACGTCGCCACCACGCGCGCGGGCGAGCCGCTCGAGCGCCTCGCGATCCGCGGGCTCGCCTTCCGTTCCCGCGCCGACATCACCGTGACCGACACCGGAGTGGTTCTCGACCTCCCCGGCCAGCCGCGGATGTTCCTCCCCACGGACCGCATCGTCGACGCCGCCCAGGCCACCGTCGCGATCGACCGCGTCGTCGAGCGAGACGGCCTCACGCGCCTCTCCTGGCGCATCGACGACGACACCATCGTCGACACCTACCTCCGCCCCCAGGATGCGTCTGCCCGAGCCGTGGCCGACGCCATCCGCCGCCTTCTGCCGACAGGAAACGCATGATCTCCCGTGTTTCGACCGACCCCGCCGTCCTGGTACTCGAGGACGGCACCCGCTACCCCGGCCGCGCCTACGGCGCCCGCGGCACGACGCTCGGCGAGGTCGTCTTCGCCACCGGGATGACCGGCTACCAGGAGACGCTCACCGACCCCTCCTACGCCGGCCAGATCGTGCTGCAGACCGCCCCCCACATCGGCAACACCGGCATGAACACCGAAGACACCGAGTCCCGCCGCATCTGGGTCTCGGGGTATGTCGTGCGCGACCCTTCCCGCGTCGTGTCCAACTGGCGCGCGGAGGAGTCGCTCGACGACGCGCTCGTCGCCGACGGCGTGGTGGGCATCAGCGGCATCGACACAAGGGCGGTCACCCGCCGCATCCGTTCGACCGGAAGCATGCGCGGCGGCATCTTCTCCGGCGACGCCGCCGCCATCGAGCCGGGGGAGCAGCTGCGCATCGTGCAGGAGACGCCCGAGATGTCGGGGCGGAACCTGTCCGCCGAGGTGTCGGTGGCCGTCGCGGAAGTGACCCCCGCCACGGGCGAGCGCATCGGCAATCTCGCCGTCCTCGACCTCGGAGTGAAGCAGGCCACCATCCACAACCTCGCCGCCCGCGGCTTCGACGTGCACGTGCTTCCGCAGGACGTCACGATCGATGAGCTCCGCGCGATCGAGCCGGTCGCGGTGTTCTACTCCAACGGACCGGGCGACCCGGCCGCCTCCGACGAGCACGTCGAGCTGCTCCGCGCGGTGCTGGATGACCGGCTGCCGTTCTTCGGCATCTGCTTCGGCAATCAGCTGCTCGGCCGTGCTCTCGGCTTCGGCACGTACAAGCTCCCCTTCGGACACCGCGGGATCAATCAGCCGGTCCTGGACAAGACCACCGGACGGGTGGAGATCACCGCCCACAACCACGGCTTCGCCGTGGACGCGCCGCTGGATGGCCCCACCGACAGCCCGCACGGTTACGGCCGCGTCGAGGTCAGCCACGTGGGCCTCAACGACCAGGTCGTCGAGGGGCTGCGTGCCCTCGACATCCCGGCGTTCTCGGTGCAGTACCACCCGGAGGCGGCGGCCGGACCCCACGACGCCAATTACCTCTTCGACCGATTCCGTGACATGGTGCTCGACGCCCAGAAGGACTCCCACTGATGCCCAAGCGCGACGACATCCATTCCGTCCTGGTCATCGGCTCCGGCCCGATCGTCATCGGTCAGGCCGCGGAGTTCGACTACTCGGGGACGCAGGCCTGCCGTGTGCTGCGCGAGGAGGGCGTGCGCGTCATCCTCGTCAACCCGAATCCCGCGACGATCATGACCGACCCCGACTTCGCCGATGCCACCTACATCGAGCCGATCACGTGGGAGGTCATCGAGACGATCATCGCCAAGGAACGCCCCGACGCGATCCTCCCCACCCTCGGCGGCCAGACCGCGCTGAACGCCGCGATCGAACTCCACAACCACGGGATCCTCGAGAAGTACGACATCGAGCTGATCGGGGCCAACTTCGAGGCGATCAACAAGGGCGAGGATCGCCAGATCTTCAAGCAGCTCGTGATCGACGCGGGCGCCGAGGTCGCCGCATCCCGCATCGCGCACACCATGGACGAGGTGCTCGCCGCCGCGGACGAACTCGGCTACCCGCTGGTGGTGCGCCCGTCGTTCACGATGGGCGGCCTCGGATCCGGCTTCGCCTACGACGAGAAAGACCTCCGTCGCATCGCCGGGGCCGGCCTCCACGACTCCCCGACCTCCGAGGTGCTCCTGGAGGAGTCCATCCTCGGGTGGAAGGAGTACGAGCTCGAGCTCATGCGCGACACCGCCGACAACACCGTGGTGGTGTGCTCGATCGAGAACGTCGATCCCGTCGGCGTCCACACCGGCGACTCCATCACCGTCGCACCGGCCCTCACCCTCACCGACCGCGAGTACCAGAAGCTCCGCGACATCGGCATCGACATCATCCGCGCCGTGGGGGTGGACACCGGCGGATGCAACATCCAGTTCGCCGTCGACCCGGCCACCGGGCGCATCATCGTCATCGAGATGAACCCGCGCGTGTCCCGCTCGTCGGCTCTCGCTTCCAAGGCGACCGGCTTCCCGATCGCCAAGATCGCCGCGAAGCTGGCCATCGGCTACCGGCTGGACGAGATCCCCAACGACATCACCAAGGTCACCCCGGCCAGCTTCGAGCCGACCCTGGACTACGTCGTCGTCAAGGTGCCGCGCTTCAACTTCGAGAAGTTCCCCGCGGCCGATCCGACGCTGACGACCACCATGAAGTCGGTCGGCGAGGCCATGGCGATCGGACGCAACTACACCACCGCGCTGCAGAAGGCGCTCCGGTCGCTCGAGAAGCGCGGGTCGAGCTTCCACTGGGGCACGGAGGACCGGCCGGTCGAGGAGCTTCTGGAGGTCGCGAAGACGCCGACGGATGGACGCATCGTCGTCGTGCAGCAGGCGCTCCGAAAGGGCGCGACCGTCGCGCAGGCGTTCGAGGCGACCGCCATCGACCCCTGGTTCCTCGACCAGATCGTCCTGATCAACGAGGTCGCCGAGACCGTCCACACGGCGGACGAACTGGATGCCGACACCCTGCGCCTGGCGAAGGAACACGGCTTCAGCGACGCTCAGATCGCTCAACTGCGCGGCGACACCGAGACCGAGGTCCGCGGGGTCCGCACGGCGTTGGGCGTCCGCCCGGTCTACAAGACCGTCGACACGTGCGCGGGCGAATTCCCCGCCCTCACCCCGTACCACTACTCCAGTTACGACTGGGAGACGGAGGTCGAGCCCTCCGACCGCACGAAGGTCGTCATCATCGGGTCGGGCCCCAACCGCATCGGGCAGGGCGTCGAGTTCGACTACTCGTGCGTCCACGCCTCGTTCGCCCTGTCGGACGCCGGGTTCGAGACCATCATGGTCAACTGCAACCCGGAGACCGTCTCCACCGACTACGACACCTCCGACCGCCTGTACTTCGAGCCGCTGACGCTCGAAGACGTGCTCGAGGTCCTGCACGCCGAATCCGCGTCGGGGGAGATCCTCGGGGTCATCTGCCAGCTCGGCGGGCAGACGCCCCTGGGCCTGGCGAAGGGGATCGAGGCCGCCGGCTACCGCATCCTCGGGACGAGCCCCGCTGCGATCGACCTCGCAGAAGAGCGGGAGCTGTTCTCCCGGCTGCTGGATGAGGCAGGCCTCGTCGCCCCGCGCAGCGGCACCGCGATCGACGTGGACGGTGCCGTCACGGTCGCCGAAGAGGTCGGATACCCCGTGCTCGTGCGTCCGAGCTTCGTGCTCGGCGGACGCGGGATGGAGATCGTCTACGACACTCCCAGCCTGCGCGACTACTTCGTCCGCGTCGCCGACCAGGCCATCATCGGCCCCGGCATGCCGCTCCTGGTCGACCGCTTCCTCGACGACGCCATCGAGCTGGACGTCGACGCGCTCTACGACGGTGCCGAGCTGTATGTGGGCGGCGTGATGGAGCACCTGGAGGAGGCCGGGATCCACTCCGGCGATTCCAGCTGCACCCTGCCGCCGATGAGCCTCGGCCGAGCCGACGTGGATCGGGTCCGTGACGCGACCCTCGCGATCGCCGAGGGCGTCGGGGTGCGCGGACTGCTGAACGTGCAGTTCGCGATCAGCGCCGGTGTCCTCTACGTCATCGAGGCCAACCCGCGCGCGAGCCGGACCGTGCCCTTCGTGTCCAAGGCCCTCGGCATCCCGCTCGCCAAGGCCGCCGCCAGGATCATAGCCGGCTCGACGATCGCCGAGCTGAAGGGCGAGGGGCTGCTCCCGCCGCAGGACGGGTCGCGTGTTCCGCTGGATGCCCCGGTGGCCGTCAAGGAAGCCGTGCTGCCGTTCAAGCGCTTCCGGACGAGGGACGGGCAGACCGTCGATTCCATCCTCGGCCCCGAGATGCGCTCCACCGGCGAGGTCATGGGCATCGACCGCGATTTCCCCACGGCATTCGCGAAGAGCCAGGAAGCCGCATACGGCGGCATGCCGCTGACCGGCACGGTGTTCATCTCCGTCGCGGACGCCGACAAGCGCGCCGTCATCCTGCCCGCCCACCGCCTGCAGGAGCTCGGGTTCACGCTGGTGGCCACCGAGGGCACCGCGGAGGTGCTGTCCCGCAACGGTATCGAGGTGCGCGTGGTCAACAAGTACTCCGCGACGCAGGCTTCGGGGGAGACCAACATCGTCGACCTCATCAACGCCGGTGAGATCGACATCGTCGTGAACACCCCGAGCGGTGGGCTCGCTCGGGCGGACGGGTATGAGATCCGCGCGGCGGCGGTCGCGGGGGATAAGGCGTTGTTCACCACGATGGCGGTGCTCGGCGCCGCCGTCAGCGCGCTCGGGGTCGTCAGCGAAGGGTTCCGCGTGCGGAGCCTCCAGGAGTACGCGGCCGACCGGGCGGCGCGCGCATGAGCACGAGCTTCGGTGAGCGCCTGCGGGCGGCGCGCAACGCCTACGGCCCCCTGTGCGTCGGAATCGATCCGCACGAGCATCTCCTCGCGCAGTGGGGGCTGGATGCCACGGCATCCGCCGTCCGCGATTTCGGCCTCCGCGTGGTGGAGGCCTCGGCAGGACGCGTCGGCATCGTGAAACCGCAGGTGGCGTTCTTCGAGCGGTTCGGTGCCGCCGGGTTCGCAGCGCTCGAGGATGTGCTCCGGGCAGCCCGCGAGGCCGGCCTCGTCGTCATCGCCGACGCCAAGCGCGGCGACATCGGCTCCACCATGGACGGCTACGCCGCCGCGTGGCTGGAGGCCGGAGCGCCCTTGGAGGCGGACGCCCTCACCGTGAGCCCGTACGTGGGCGTGGAAGCGCTCAGCGGGACCCTCCGCCAGGCCGTTGCAGGAGGCAAGGGCGTGTTCGTGCTGGCGGCGACGAGCAATCCCGAGGCGCGCGAACTGCAACGAGCGGACGTGGACGAAGACACCGTGTCGGCCCTCGTCGTCGAGCAGGTCACGGCGTTCAACGCCGCATCCACTCCCGACCAGCAGTGGGGGAGCATCGGCGTGGTCATCGGCGCAACCGTCGATCTGCTCGCCGCGGGGCTCGGTCACGGCGCGGAGGATCCCGTCGCCCCGATCCTCGCACCGGGTTTCGGCGCCCAGGGCGCCCAGCCGCGGGACCTCTCGTCGCGGTTCGGACCGCGTGCCGGCGCGGTGATCGCGAGCGAGAGCCGCAGCATCCTCTCGGCGGGGCCGGACGGTCTCGCCGCACGAATCGACGAACGCTCGACGCTGTACCAGGAGGCGCTCGATGACTGACGTCCGCCGTCCCCCGGAGGTCGATCGCGCCGCGGCATCGCGGCGCGCCGTCGCGGCGCGGCGCGAACGCGCCGCCCTGAAGCGCGACGTCACGAGCCGTGTGATCACGCCGCAGGAACTGCTCCGGCGCGCCCTGGCCGAGCCCGACTCCGCTGCCGGGGCGATGCGCGTTCCGGAGTTCCTCACGGCGATCCCGGCGATCGGGGAGGGTAAACGCGACCGCATCCTCGCCGACCTGGCGATCTCGCCCGTCAAACGCCTCGGCGGCCTCGGGGCACGCCAGCGTCGCGCACTCCTCGACTACCTCGACCGGCGGTGGCCCGAGCCGCAACCGCGGCCGGGGCGGAGCCGCCTCGTCGTGCTCGCCGGTCCCACGGCCGTGGGCAAGGGGACCGTCGCCTCGCACATCAAGGAGCACCACCCGGAGATCCACCTGTCGGTGTCGGCCACGACGCGTCCGCCGCGGCCGGGGGAGGTCGACGGGGAGCATTACTTCTTCGTCGACGACGCCGAGTTCGACCGGCTCGTGGAATCGGGGGCGCTGCTGGAGCACGCCACCGTGCACAATCGGTATCGCTACGGGACGCCCCGCGCGCCGATCGAGAAAGTTCTCGCCGACGGGGGGACGGCCCTCCTCGAGATCGACCTCCAGGGAGCACGCCAGGTGCGCGCGGCCGATCCGTCGGCTGCCCTCGTGTTCCTCCTGCCGCCCAGCTGGGATGAGCTCGTGAACCGCCTGGTCGGTCGCGGCACGGAGGACGCCGAGGAACGCTCGCGACGCCTGCGCACGGCGCGTGCCGAGCTGGCGGCGCAGAACGAGTTCGACTTCCGTGTCGTCAACGACGACGTCGCCGCCGCAGCCGAACAGGTCGTCGCCGTCGCACGGTGACGACCCCACGCTCGTACCACACAGGCCGTCGCCGCCGGCCGAGCATGGCCCGGTAGACTAGGGGGATGCTTCGGCGCTCATCGGGCGCCGCATCCTCGGCATCAGCCTTTCCACCCCGAACCAGGAGGTCTTCCATGGCCGGAACGAACCAGGGCATCATCGAGCCCCCCATCGACAGCCTTCTCGAGAAGGTCGACTC
Source organism: Microbacterium sp. Z10_103 (assembly GCF_058310455.1). Taxonomy (NCBI): domain Bacteria; kingdom Bacillati; phylum Actinomycetota; class Actinomycetes; order Micrococcales; family Microbacteriaceae; genus Microbacterium; species Microbacterium sp. Z10_103. The sequence continues at coordinate 1,196,447 of NZ_JBZEGK010000001.1, read as the reverse complement.
CAAGTACCAGCTCGTGATCTACGCCGCCAAGCGCGCGCGTCAGATCAACGACTACTACTCCGACCTGCACGAGGGCAACCTCTTCGACAACGTGGGCCCGCTCGTGGACTCGACCGTCGAGGACAAGCCGCTCACCATCGCGATGCACGAGATCCACGAGGACAAGCTCCGCCTGCGTCACGTCGAGTGACGTCCCGTCGGGCGTGAGCGGCCCCGGTCGGCTGTCCGCCGTCCGGGGCATACTCGTGTCCGTTGCACCCCACACCCGAATCAGCTTCTGCGCCTGAGGGAGCATGCATGACCGAGCTGCGGCTGTTCACCTCCGAGTCCGTCACGGAGGGGCACCCCGACAAGATCTGCGACCAGATCTCCGACAGCATCCTCGATGCGATCCTCGCCGAAGACCCGACGGGCCGGGTCGCCGTCGAGACGCTCGTCACCACCGGTCTCGTGCACGTGGCCGGTGAGGTCTCCACCAGCGCCTACGTGGAGATCCCCGCGATCGTGCGCGACGTGGTCAATCGCATCGGGTACACCTCCAGCGAAACCGGGTTCGACGGCGAGTCCTGCGGTGTGAGCGTGTCGATCGGCGCGCAGTCCTCCGATATCGCGGCGGGAGTGAACCGGGCTTTCGAGCAGCGGGAGCGCGGATCGATCGACCCCCGCGACGAGCAGGGCGCCGGCGACCAGGGCATCATGTTCGGTTTCGCCACGACGGAGACGCCGCAGCTGATGCCGATGGCGAGCTGGACCGCTCACCGCATGGCCGAGAGGCTGGCCGCCGCGCGCCGCGATGGCCGGCTGCCGTTCCTGCGCCCCGATGGCAAGACGCAAATCACCCTCGGATACGACGGGCAGATCCCCCGCACCGTGGAGTCCGTGGTGCTGTCCACCCAGCACCATCCCGACATCTCGCAGGACGACCTGCGCGCCCTCGTGCGGGCCGAGGTCATCGACCCCGTCCTCGCCGACACGGGCCTCGACCTCCCCGACGTGAAGTACTACATCAACCCGGCCGGCCCCTTCGTCGTGGGCGGCCCGAAGGGCGACGCCGGCCTCACCGGCCGGAAGATCATCATCGACACGTACGGGGGAGCGGCGCGTCACGGCGGCGGGGCGTTCAGCGGCAAGGACCCGTCGAAGGTCGATCGATCGGCCGCATACGCCATGCGCTGGGTCGCGAAGAACGCCGTCGCGGCCGGCCTCGCCGAGCGCCTCGAGGTGCAGGTCGCCTATGCCATCGGAAAAGCGAGCCCGGTCGGGCTGTACGTCGAGAGCTTCGGCACCGGCCGCATCGATGACGAGGCGATCACCCGCGCCATCCTCGACGTGTTCGATCTGCGCCCGAAGGCGATCATCGACCGCCTCGATCTGCTGCGCCCCATCTATGCCCAGACGGCTGCGTATGGACACTTCGGTCGCGATCTCCCCGATTTCACGTGGGAGCGCACCGACCGCGTCGAAGAGCTGCGCGCCGCCGCCGGACTCTGACGTGCCTCCGCTCGGCGGGGCGTTCGGATGAGTGCCCGGCGGGTCGCCAGGGTGCTGCTGGATTCGCCGCTTCCGCAGCTGGACCGTCTGTTCGACTACGCGATCCCGGCGAGCGTCGAGGTGACACCGGGGGTCCGGGTCCGTGTGCCGTTACGGTCGGCCGGACGGCAGGTCGACGGGTTCGTCGTCGAGATCGATGAGGCCGACGACGGTGATCGGACGCTGTCCGAGATCGACAGCGTCGTGTCGTCGGTCGCGGTGCTTCCTCCCCGGCTCTACGCACTCGCGCGACGGGTCGCCGATCGGGCCGCGGGGTCGGCCGCCGACATCCTGCGCCTGGCGGTTCCCAAGCGCATGGTGCGCGCCGAGAAGGCCTGGCTCGCGGCTGACCCGCCCGTCGCGCCGCTCGTGCCTGCTGAGGCACTCGCCCGCGCGAACGCGGCGCTGGAGGAGTACGCCGACCTGGTCGCCGGCCTGGCTGCGGGGGAGCGCCTGGTGGTGGATGCCCCGCCCCGCCCCGCGCGCGATATCGCCACCGGCGCGTGGGCGGTGCTGCTGGCGGCCTCCGCCGCTCACGTCCTCGCCGCCGGACGAAGCGTCATCCTCGTCGTGCCCGACTACCGCGACCAGGCGCAGCTGGAGCGCGCCCTGGGGGCATTCGTCCCCGCCGAGGCTGTCGTGCGCGACGACGCCGACCAGTCCGGCCCGGCGCGGTACGCCCAGTTCCTGCGCATGCTCGATGACGCACCCTGCATCGTCATCGGCCGCCGCTCCGCCGTCTACGCGCCCGTCCGGGCGGGGCTGGTCGCGATCTGGGATGACGGCGATCCGCTGCTGTCGGAACCGCTCAGCCCGGGCGTGCACGCGCGCGATGCGGCGCTGGTGCGGCAGGAACTCGAGGGGTCGGCGCTGGTGTTCGCCGGACACACGCGCACCACCGACGTGCAGCGGCTGGTCGATGTGCGGTGGGTGCGGGAAGCCAACCTGAAGCGCCGCGCCTCACCGCGGGTCGTGCTCAGCGCGACCCGTGAGGGAGAGCGCGGGTCACGGGTGCCGTCATCGGCGTTCCAGGCCGCCCGCGAAGCCCTCGCGCACGGCCCGGTGCTCATCCAGGTCTCCCGCCCCGGCTACGCTCCCTCGCTCGTGTGCGGCGAGTGCCGCCGCCCCGCCCGCTGCACCTTCTGCGCGGGTCCTCTGCGGGCGACACGCCCGGGGGTCGTTCCCACCTGCGCGTGGTGCGGCCGGAGCGCACACGGCTGGACGTGCCCGCATTGCGAGGGGCAGACCGTGCGCATGGCCTCCTCCGGCAGCGAGCGAACCGCGGACGAGCTCGGGCGCGCGTTCCCCGGCGTCCGCGTGATCGTCTCCGACGGCGCCCACCAGGTCGCGGAGGTGGATGGACGCCCCGCCCTCGTCGTGGCGACCCGGGGCGCCGAGCCGTTCGCGCCCGGCGGGTACGCCACCGTCATCCTGCTGGACGGTGAGCGGATGCTGATGTCGGAGGCCCTGCACATCGGCGAGGACTGCCTCCGCTGGTGGTCCAACGCGGCCGCGCTGGCGGCCCCCGGGGCCCCGGTGCACCTCGTGGGGGTGACCGGGCCTGTGGCCCGCGCGCTGGCGACGTGGACGCAACCGTCCTATGCCCGCGGCGAACTCGCCGAGCGCGCCCCGCTGCATATGCCGCCGGCGGTGCGTCTCGCCTCGGTCGAAGGACCCCTCGCCGCCGTGGACGCGGCACTGACCCAGCTGCGTGCCGACGTGCCCGACCTCGCCACCGAGGCGATCCTCGGGCCGGTGACGCGCCCCGCCACCGATGGGGATGCTCCCGTTGCCCGCGCGCTGGTGCGCTTCGAATATGCGGCCGGCCGCGCCGTGGCGGAGAGCCTGCGCGCCGCGGTGGTGGCCGACGCCGTCTCTGCCCGCGCCCGGAGTCGCGGCAAGGGCACACGCGCCCGCAATACACTCAGAGTCCGGTTCGACATCCCCGAACCGGACCTGTGAGGAGAACCATGCGCCTCGTCTTCGCCGGCACCCCCGCGGCGGCCGTCCCCTCCCTGCGCGCCCTCGCGGCCGGCAGCCACGAGATCTCTGCGGTACTCACCCGCACGGATGCTCCGCTGGGCCGCAAACGCGTCCTCACGCCGTCCCCGGTGGCCCACGCGGCCACGGAGCTCGGGCTCCCCGTTCTCAAGGCCGACCGGTTGAACGGGGAGATCACCGACGCCGTCACGGCACTCGCCCCCGATCTCGGGGTGATCGTCGCCTATGGCGGGCTGGTGCGGGAGCCGCTGCTGTCGACCCCCACCCACGGGTGGATCAACCTCCACTTCTCGCTCCTGCCGCGCTGGCGAGGGGCCGCACCCGTGCAACGCGCGCTCATCGCGGGCGACGACACCCTGGGCGCCAGCGTCTTCCAGCTCGTCGCCGAGCTCGACGCCGGGCCCGTGTTCGCCGAGGAGTCCGTGCCGGCGGCCGACGTGACGGCAGGTGAGGCGCTGGAGGCGCTCGCTTCCTCGGGCGCCGGCCTTCTCGCGCGCGTCGTCGACGACATCGCCGCCGGGCGCGCGGTCGCAAGACCCCAACTCGGCGAGCCGACCTTCGCCCCCAAACTCACCCTCGCCGACGGCGAGATCGACTGGACCACCGACGCCGCAGCCGTGCTCGCACGCATCCGCGGCACCACCCCCGAACCGGGCGCGCACACGACCGTGGACGGCGCACGCCTGAAGATCACGCGTGCCGCACCGGCGGAGGCGGAAGGCACATCCCTCGCTCCCGGCGAATTGACGCTCAGCGGTCGCCGCGTCCTCGCCGGCACCGGGAGCGTCCCGGTCGAACTGGTCAGCGTCCAGCCCGCCGGCCGCGGCGCCATGGCCGCCGCCGACTGGTGGCGCGGGCTCCGCACGGAATCTCGGAGGGCGGGCGCATGAGCGTGCAAGCGGCACGGCAGGTGGCGTACGACGTGTTGCGCGCCGTGGACGACGCCGACGCCTACGCGAACCTCCTGCTGCCGCATACCATCGCGCGGGCAGGTCTGGACACGAAGGATGCGGCGCTGGCGACCGAGCTGACCTATGGCACGCTCCGCCGGCGCGGAACGTACGACGCCGTGATCGCGCTGGCCGCCGCCCGCCCCGCCGACGACATCGATCCGCCCGTGCGGGATGCGCTCCGCCTCGGAGTGCACCAGATCCTCTCCACACGCGTCGCCTCGCACGCCGCCGTCAACGAGTCGGTCGAGCTCGTCCGGCGGGCGGCCGGTCGTGGGCCGGCGGGGTTCGCCAACGCCGTGCTGCGGCGCGTAGCCCGCGATACGCCGGGCACATGGCTGGCCCGCGTGGGTGAGGCTGCGCGCTCGAACGACGAACGCATATCGCTCGCGTCGTCGCATCCGGTGTGGATCGTGCGCGCCTTCCGCCGCGCGCTGGCCGCCGAGGGCCGCGCCGACGAGCTCGACGACCTCCTCCAGGCCGACAACGACGCCCCGCGCGTGACGCTCGCCGCCCTGCCGGGTCTCGCCGAGGTGCCCGCCGAGGCGCGCCGCGGCCGCTACTCGCCCTTCGCCTTCCCGCTGGCCGGGGGCGACCCGGAGGAAACGGTCCGCGCAAGCGAGGGCCGCATCCGCGTACAGGACGAGGGGTCGCAGCTGGCCGCCCTCGCCCTCAGTCGCGCGACGCCGGTGAGAGCGGGGGAGCGGTGGCTGGACCTCTGCGCCGGGCCGGGCGGTAAGACGGCGCTCCTGGCTGCCGAAGCGCTGGCAGCCGGTGCCTCCCTGGAAGCGAACGAAATCTCCCCGGCGCGCGCCGAGCTCGTCCGCCGCGCGGTCGCCGCAGTGCCGCTGGACGTCCCCGTCTCGGAGGAGGACGGCCGCAGCCGCGCGGCGTCGGCACCCGGCTCCTACGACCGCATCCTGGTCGACGCGCCCTGCACGGGCATCGGCGCGCTGCGTCGGCGCCCCGAGGCGCGGTGGCGGAAGACCCCGGGCGATGTGCCGGGTCTGGCCGAACTGCAGCGGGAACTCCTCCTGGCCGCCATCGACGGGCTCCGGCCCGGCGGCATCGTCGCTTACGTCACGTGCTCGCCGCACTTGGCGGAGACGGCCGGAGTGCTCGCCGACGTGCGCCGCGACGTGGGGGGAAGGATCGAAGAGCTCGATGCCCGCGCCGTGCTCCGGTCGATCTCCCGCTCGCCGATCGAGCTTCCCGAGCAGGCCGACGGATCGGGTCGCGCGCAGCTCTGGCCCCATCGGCACGGAACGGACGCGATGTCGATCGCGCTCCTGCGCAAGACGGCGTGAGGCGCGCTGGCCATAATGGACCCGTGGCCCCTCCCCGCGATTCCGATGATCCGGTCCGGATCAACCCCAGCATCCTCGCCGCCGACTTCGTCAACATGCAGTCCGAGCTCGCACGGATCGCCGGGGCCGACTTCGTGCACGTCGACGTCATGGACAACCACTTCGTGCCCAACCTGACGTTCGGGCCGCAGATGGTGCGACGGGTTCAGGACACCAGCCCCGTCCCACTCGATGTGCACCTCATGATCGACGCCCCCGAGCGCTGGGCTCCGGCCTACGCCGAGCTCGGCGCCGCATCGGTCACCTTCCATCTCGAAGCATCCGCCGAGCCGGTGACTCTGGCCCGCCGGTTGCGGGAGATCGGCGCGCGCGCCGGGGTCGCGATCAAGCCCGACACTCCCGGAGAGGGCTTGTTCGACGTCCTCGACGAGTTCGATCAGATCCTCGTCATGACCGTGGAGCCCGGCTTCGGGGGGCAGTCCTTCCGACCCGAAACAATGCCGAAGCTGCGGGCCCTCGTGGACGAGGCCCGCCGGCGCGGCTCGACGGTGTGGTTCCAGGTCGACGGCGGCATCTCCGAGTCGACGATCGCGCAGGCCGCCGAGGCGGGAGCCGACACCTTCGTGGCCGGTTCCGCCGTGTTCGGGGCGGGTGACCCGGACGCCGCGATCGCCCACCTCCGCTCCCTCGCGCGCCGCCACTACACCGCTGCCTGAGCGGAACCGACATGGCCCGTCCTCGTCACGGCCGGGCTCGAGCTGATGGTGAGCCGGCTCAGCATCGCCGCGCACTGACCCGGCGGCCACCGCAGGTTCGATACCCTGGCTGAGTGAAGACGTTCGACGCCCTGTTCGCCGAGCTGAGCGCGAAGGCGATCGAACGCCCGGCCGGCTCCGGTACCGTCGCGCAACTGGACGCGGGAATCCATGCGATCGGCAAGAAGGTCGTCGAAGAGGCCGCCGAGGTGTGGATGGCCGCGGAGTACGAGTCCGACGCCGCCGCAGCCGAGGAGATCTCCCAGCTGCTGTACCACCTGCAGGTTCTCATGCTCGCGAAAGGCCTGAGCCTCGAGGACGTCTACCGACATCTCTGAGCGCTCCCTCCCTCCCATTCGCCTCCTCCCACGAAAGCCCGTCATGTTGCGCATCGCCGTGCCGAACAAGGGCTCGCTCGCCGAGACCGCCTCCGAAATGCTCTCGGAGGCCGGTTACACCGGCCGGCGGGACCCGAAAGATCTTCACGTCATCGACCCCGCCAACGAGGTCGAGTTCTTCTACCTCCGACCCCGCGACATCGCGACGTACGTCGGATCGGGCGCCCTCGACGTCGGGATCACCGGTCGCGACCTGCTGCTGGATGCGCGCATGCCCGGTGCGCGGGAGGTCGAAGCGCTGGGCTTCGGCGATTCCACCTTCCGCTTCGCCGGACGTCCCGGACGCTTCACCGAACTTGCCGACCTGGAAGGGGCCCGCGTGGCCACCGCCTACCCCGGTCTGGTCGACGGCTTCCTCGACGAGCGCGGCATCGCCGTCGACCTCGTACCGTTGGACGGAGCGGTCGAATCCGCCGTGCAGCTGGGCGTCGCGGATGCGGTCGCCGATGTCGTTTCGACCGGGACGACGCTGCGTCAGGCCGGCTTGGAGATCTTCGGTCCGGCGCTCCTGCAGTCCGAAGCGGTCTTGATCGCCGGCCCCCGTGACGTGGACGGCACCGACACTCTGCTGCGGCGCCTGCGCGGCGTCCTCGTGGCCCGGCGGTACGTCCTCATCGACTACGACCTGCCCGCCCGTCTCGTGGACGACGCCGTCGCGGTCGCACCGGGAATCGAGTCGCCCACCATCTCTCCCCTCCGCGACCCCGAGTGGGTGGCCGTCCGTGTCATGAGCCCGAAGCGCGGGGTGAACCAGGTGATGGACGCCCTCTGGGCCATCGGTGCCCGCGCCATCCTCGTGACCGAGATCCACGCGGCACGCCTGTGACGAACGGTCTGTGACGATGTCTCTGGCACGACGTGTCATCCCCTGCCTCGACGTGGCCGCCGGCCGTGTGGTCAAAGGCGTGAACTTCGAGAACCTCCGCGACATGGGCGACCCGGTCGAGCTCGCGCGGCTCTACTTCGACCAGGGCGCCGACGAGATCACGTTCCTGGACGTGACCGCGACGGTCGACGAGCGGGCGACCACGTACGACGTCGTCCGGCGGACGGCCGAAGAGGTCTTCATACCGCTGACCGTCGGCGGGGGAGTGCGCTCCGTCGATGACGTCGCGCGGCTGCTGGCCGTCGGCGCCGACAAAGTCGGCGTGAACTCCGCCGCGATCGCGCGCCCCGACCTCGTCGACGAGATCGCCGACCGGTTCGGTGCGCAGGTGCTGGTCCTCTCGCTCGACGTGAAGCGTGCCGCCACGACCGCATCCGGGTTCGTCGTCACCACGCACGGCGGCCGCACCGAGACCACCCTCGACGCGCTCGACTGGGCGCGTGAGGCGATCGAGCGGGGTGCCGGCGAGCTGCTGGTCAACTCCATCGATGCCGACGGGACCAAGGAAGGCTTCGACCTCGAGCTCGTCGCCCTCATGCGGGAGGTGTCCAGCGTCCCCGTGATCGCCTCCGGGGGCGCCGGCGCCGTCGAGCACTTCGCGCCGGCCATCCACGCCGGTGCCGACGCGGTGCTTGCCGCATCCGTGTTCCACACCGGCGTGCTCACCGTCGGGGACGTCAAGGCGGCGCTGGCCGCAGACGGGATCGAGGTGCGTTCGTGACCACGCAGAACAACGAAGGCGGGAGCGTGGAGGACAGGATCGCGCGCGTCGCCTTCACGCCCGAGGGCCTCGCCCCCGCGATCATCCAGCAGCACGACACCGGCGAGGTGCTCATGCTCGGGTGGATGGATGCCGAAGCCCTCCGCCGCACCCTGACCAGCGGCCGGGTGACTTTCTGGTCGCGTTCGCGCGAGGAGTATTGGCGCAAGGGCGACACATCCGGCAACATGCAGCTCGTCCGTGGCGCGCGCCTGGACTGCGACGGGGACGCCCTCCTGATCCAGGTGGAGCAGGTCGGCCCCGCCTGCCACACGGGAACCCGCACGTGCTTCGACGCCGATGACCTGGAGCCCGTGGTGGGCGCCTCGTCATGAAGCGGCGCGCCCGGCTGCTCGCCGTCGTCGCCATGCTCGCCGCCGGGGCGATCGGCGTGATCTCGGCGACGCAGACGTGGCTGACCGTGACACTCGCCGATGGCGCCGCCGAACCTCTCCTGGTGCCCGGCGCCGACGCCCTTCCGGTGCTGACACCGCTGAGCCTGGCCGTGCTCGCCCTGGGCGCCGCACTGTCGATCGTCGGAACCGTCGTGCGGGTGATCTTCGGAGCGTTGGGCGTCGTGCTCGCCGTGGCCCTGGGATGGGCGACGGCCATGATCGCCCTCTCACCCTCGGTGACCGCTGTCGCCTCGACGGTGACCACCGCCACGGGAATCGCCGGGGTCGACGCCGTCGCCCGCCTGGTGGCGAGCATCGATCCGACGCCGTGGCCTCTGATCACGCTGCTCGCGCAGGTGCTGCTGGCGGCCGCCAGCGGATTCACCCTCGTCACGGCCCGCCGTTGGCGAAGCGGCGCTGACCGGCGGTACAGCTCGGCCCCCGGGCCGGCCGGATCGCGTCCGCCCGATGCGATCGACTCCTGGGACGACCTGTCCCGGGGCGAAGACCCGACGCGCTGAACGCCCCGGTGATTCGGAGCGGCAAGGGGCACCGGTAGACTGAGGTGCGCACACGACAGGCCGTGCCCGCACCCGAAGGAGACCCATGAGCAGCAACATCGGCGACCCCGGTCACGGACACTCTCCGGCCGCCTGGACGGCCGTGACGATCATGCTGATCGCCATCGCGATCGGCACCGTCGCGTTCTTCCTCGACCTCGCCTGGCTGGTGATCGCTTCTGCCGTTCTGGTGGTCGTCGGGCTCCTCGTGGGCTGGGGTATGTCGCGGGCCGGCTACGGCGTCGGCGGCTCGAAGACCACCGTCAAAGAGCATTGAGCACGGGTGCTGAGCGAGCGCCAGCGAGACGAAGCATGCTCGCCGACCTGACGGCCGGCGCTGTGGAAGACGCCGCTGCGCGCGCCGTCGCCCGTCCGCTGGCGGAGGTGGAACGCGACGCGCTGAATCGGCCTCCCGCGCGAGACGCGTTGGCCGCCCTGGCACCCACCGACCGGGTGAAGATCATCGCCGAGGTCAAGCGCGCCAGCCCCTCCCGCGGAGATCTCGCCGAAATCCCCGACCCGGCCCGCCAGGCCGCGCTCTACCAGGAAGGCGGCGCATCCGCCATCTCCGTCCTCACGGAGGGACGTCGCTTCAAGGGCAGTCTCGCCGACCTCGAGGCCGTGAAAGACGCGGTCGCCCTTCCGGTGCTGCGGAAAGACTTCATCGCGAACCCGTACCAGGTGCTGGAAGCGCGCGCCGCCGGCGCCGACCTCGTGCTGCTCATCGTGGCCGCGCTCGAGCAGCAGGTGTTGATCGACCTGCACGCGCTCGTTCTGGACCTCGGGATGACACCCCTCGTGGAAGCCCACTCGGCGGACGAGGTCGCTCGCGCCTCCGACATCGGGGCACGCGTGATCGGGATCAACGCCCGTGACCTGTCGACATTCGAGCTCGATCGTGATCTGTTCGGCCGCCTCGTCGACCGCGTGCCGGCCGACGCCATAAAGGTCGCCGAGTCGGCTGTGCTCGCCCCCGCCGACGTGGCGCACTATCGCGCCGCCGGAGCCGACGCTGTCCTGGTGGGAGAAGCCCTGGTCACCGGCGACCCCGTCGCGACGCTACGGGCCTTTCTGGGAGCATCCTCATGAGTCTTCGTGACCAGTCCGGACCGTTCTTCGGCGATTTCGGGGGCAGGTTCATGCCCGAGTCGCTCATCGCCGCGATCGACGAGCTCACGGCCGTGTACGAGTCGGCGATGGCCGACCCGGCGTTCCTGGACGAACTCCGCCGATTGCTGCACAGCTATGCCGGACGCCCGTCGCCGATCACCGAGGTGCCGCGGTTCGCGGCGCACGCCGGTGGCGCCCGCGTCTTCCTCAAACGCGAAGACCTCAACCACACGGGGTCACACAAGATCAACAACGTCCTGGGCCAGGCGCTGCTCACCCAGCGCCTGGGCAAGACACGGGTGATCGCCGAGACCGGCGCGGGTCAGCATGGCGTCGCCACAGCGACCGCCGCCGCCCTGTTCGGATTCGACTGCACGATCTACATGGGCGAGGTCGACACGGAGCGCCAGGCGCTCAACGTCGCGCGCATGCGCCTCCTCGGCGCCGAGGTCATCCCCGTCCGCACCGGCTCACGCACCCTCAAGGACGCCATCAACGACGCGTACCGCGACTGGGTGGCCAGCGTCGAGACGACCAATTACATCTTCGGCACCGCGGCCGGCCCCCACCCCTTCCCGGCGATGGTGCGCGACTTCCAGAAGGTCATCGGCGAGGAAGCCCGCGCCCAGCTGCTCGACGAGGTCGGGCGCCTTCCCGACGCCGTGTTCGCCTGCGTGGGCGGCGGGTCCAACGCGATCGGCATGTTCGACGCGTTCCTGGACGACGAGGATGTGCGCCTGTACGGCGTGGAAGCGGCCGGCGACGGCGTGGACACGCCGCGGAACGCGGCATCCATCGAACGTGGGCGTCCCGGCGTCCTGCACGGATCTCGCACGTTCGTGCTGCAGGACGAGGACGGGCAGACCATCGAGTCGCATTCGATCTCGGCGGGCCTGGACTATCCGGGCGTCGGCCCCGAGCACGCCTGGCTGTCATCGATCGGCCGCGCGGAGTACATCCCCGCGACGGACGACGAAGCGATGCAGGCCCTCCGCCTCCTGAGCGAGACGGAGGGGATCATCCCCGCCATCGAGTCCGCCCACGCCCTGGCCGGCGCTCTGCGGATCGGTCGCGACCTCGGACCCGACGCCGTGATCGCGGTGTGCCTGTCCGGTCGCGGCGACAAAGACATGGACACCGCCGCCCGGTACTTCGAGCTGTACGACGCGCAGCAGGCGGAGATCGTGAACGTTCCGCCGGCGGATGACGCCGCCAGCGGAGAAGGCGTGGAACTGTGACCTCCCGGGTGGCCGCGGCCCTCGACGCCGCTCATGCCGAAGGACGGGGGGCCTTCATCGGGTACCTGCCTGCAGGGTTCCCCGACCTGCGGACCGGGATCGAAGCCGCCGTGACGCTGGCCGAGAACGGCGCCGACGTCCTGGAGATCGGACCGCCCTACAGCGATCCCGTCATGGACGGCGCCATCATCCAGGAGGCCACGCAGGCGGCCCTGGCCGGCGGCTTCCGACTCTCCGATCTCTTTCCCGCGATCGCGGAGATCACGCGCAGGGTCGATGTGCCCGTTCTCGTCATGACGTACTGGAACCCCGTGGTGCAGTACGGCGTGGACCGCTACGCCGACGACCTGCTGGCCGCGGGCGGCGCGGGTCTGATCACGCCCGACATCACTCCGGAGAACGCGGAGGAGTGGATCGCCGCCAGCGAGCGCACGGGCCTTGATCGCGTGTTCCTGGCCGCGCCCACCTCCACCGACGAACGCCTCGAGCTGATCGCCGCGGCCTCGACCGGCTTCGTCTATACCGTCTCGACGATGGGCATCACGGGCGAACGCGCCCAGCTGGATGCAGCGGCCCGGACGCTCGTCGGCCGTCTCCGGGCACACGGCGCGACGCGCGCGTGTGTGGGAATCGGCATCTCGACCCCCGAACAGGTGGCCGGCGTGGTGGAGTACGCCGACGGCGCGATCGTCGGCACGGCGCTGGTACGCGCCCTCCGCGACCGCGGACTCGAGGGCCTCGCCGAAACCGCGCGTTCCCTTTCCGGCGGCACCGTGCGGTGATCTACCTCGAGCGGTCGGCGCCCCCCGGTCTGGAAGGGCCCGTCCGCCGCGTCTGGTTCCTGGAGACACCACGTGCCCGGCCGTACGAGAAGATCCTTCCGCTCCCGTGGATCCACCTGATCGTCAACCTCTCCACTCCCTACCGCATCTTCACCCGTGACAGAACGCCGCTGCCCGTCGCGGATGCCTTCATCTCCGGACCGCACGCCGAATACCTGATCACCGAGCTTCCCGAGACGATCCGCCACGTGGGCGTCGAGCTCGAGCCGAACGCGCTCAGCTCCGTCTCCGCTGTCAGCCCGGCTCGGGTCGTGGGGCGGGTACAGCCGGCTGCCGCGGTGATCGACGGGATCGACGAAGTGGCCTCCGCGCTCCGCCGTGGCTCCGCTCCGGTTCCCCCAGGCGATGCGCTGGACGCGATCGTGACCTGCCTGGCGGACGCGTACCGGCCGGTGCCGGCCGATCCGGTCGCTTCCGCGGTCCTGGCTGCGATCCGTGAGGATCCGGCCCGTCCCATCGGCGACCTGGCGATCGCGCTGGGTGTCTCGCACCGCACGCTGATCGGTCGGTTCCGGGGCGCGGTGGGCATGGCACCGAAGGCCTATGCGCAGGTGTGGCGATTCCACACTCTGATCAGCTCGCTGGGATCCGGCACGCCGGGATGGGCCGATGTCGCCGTGAGCTCGCGCTACTACGATCACGCCGACGTCATCCGCGCCTTCCGACGGTTCACGGGCTGGACCCCCGGCGAGTACCTCAAGCGGGTTCGCGCCTCCGGACCCGACGCCGCGCTGTTCGTCCCCCTGTCGGAGCTCCCTCCTCCCGAGGGTCAGCCGACGCGCTCATAGGCGTCGCGCAGCCAGCCGCGCAATTCGTCGTCCACCTCTGCGGGGGTGGCCAGGTCAACGGCGTGCGTGCACATCCCCGTGGCTGCACGGAGTCGTTCCGTGGGCGGCGCACCGCGAAGGTTGAGGCCGACGCGTACTCGAGCCGCGCTCGGCACCTCGACGTAGGCGAACTGGCGACCGCGCCGGAAGGACACCGCCGTCTTCTTCACAACGACCTCGACGTCGGCCCCGAGGCCCGTGGCCGCCGACGCCACCGCGTCGTAGAGCCCACGCAGTGCCGCTTTCCGGCCGGTGAACTGCGCATCCAGCATCGCGGAGTCCGAGGCCGGCATCTCACCGCGCGCGAGGTAGCGGGCCGCGATGAGATTCGCGAAGCCGTGGGACACCGCGTACTCGCTCTTGAGGTGTCCGAGGATCTTGCCGTGTGTGCCCAGACCCGTCCCGTCGATCACCTGGAACCATTCGTCCAGCGTGCGTCCGGTCTTCTCCGGAACGTTACCGAGCATGGTCAGGGTCGCCTGGTCCATCCACCTCACCCCCCATCACGCACCACCGTAGCGAGGAGAAAACGGGTGGCGATTGTAGATTCTTGACGCGCCGTAGACTCTTTCGCATGACGTTCGCCTCCTCGAGCGCCCTCAGCGGCGTGCTCGGCAGCATCCCGAGCCCCGAGATCAGCTTCATCCAGCTCGGTCCGCTGCGGATCTATTTCTACGCGCTGTGCATCATCGTGGGCATCATCGCCGCGACCCTGCTGACCAACGCGCGCCTGACCCGCCGCGGCGCCGAGCCGTGGATCGTCATCGACATCGCGCTGCTGGCGGTACCTCTCGCCATCATCGGCGCGCGGATCTACCACGTGCTCACCCACCCGGGCTTCTACTTCGGCGAGGGCGCCGACCCCTGGGCGGTGTTCCGCATCTGGGAGGGCGGCATCGCCATCTACGGCGCGCTTCTCGGCGGCGCCGTGGGCGCGTGGCTGGGATGCCGGTGGACCGGTATCCGCTTCTGGACACTGGCGGATGCCATCGCCCCCGGGCTGCTCCTCGCCCAGGCGCTCGGGCGATTCGGCAACTGGTTCAATCAGGAGCTGTTCGGCCTTCCCACCGATCTGCCGTGGGGACTGGAGATCGACAGCGACAACGCCGCCTTCCCCGCAGGGCTCGAGCCCGGCACCCTCTTCCACCCCACGTTCCTGTACGAGGTTCTCTGGAACCTCCTCGGCGTCGCCGTCCTCCTGTGGGTCGGCCGCCGGTTCCGCCTCCAGTGGGGGCGCCTCTTCGCGGTCTATCTCATCTGGTACAGCGCAGGCCGCATCGTGTGGGAGTCCATCCGGATCGATCCGAGCGAGATCTACTTCGGGCTCCGCACCAACGTGTGGGCCGCGATCGCCGGCGTCCTGCTCGGACTCGTGCTCTTCTTCGTCCAGCGTCGCCGGCACCCGGGGTACGAGCCGTCGCCCTACGTGCCCGGTCGCGAGGCGAAGGGCAAAGGGGCTGTACAATCGACCGACCCCAACGACTTCGTCGATGTGAGCGAGCCGCCCGCGACGGAGAACCGCGTCGGCAGCGCCACAAGCACCACTGTCACGAGTTAGGAAATTTCCGGGCCGACGTCGTCCCATCTTGAGCAACAACGTGAGGACGGTTGGTATGGCCTCGAGCCCCCGTTCCGGAGCCGTCGGAGGAGCGCTGCCTCCCCGGCAGGGCATGTACAACCCGGCATTCGAGAAGGACGCCTGCGGCCTGGCGATGGTCGCGACGCTGCGCGGCGAACCCGGGCACGACATCATCGACCTTGCGCTGACGGCGCTGCGCAACCTCGAGCACCGCGGCGCCATCGGCTCCGATGCGGGCACGGGTGACGGTGCCGGCATCCTGACGCAGATGCCCGACGCCTTCCTGCGGGAGGTCGTCGACTTCGACCTGCCCCCCGTGGGCGAGTACGCGGCCGGCATGGCCTTCCTGCCCCTGGATGCTGAGGAACGTGCCGCGCAGAAGGCCGGCATCGAACGGCTCGCACACAGCGAGAACCTCGTCGTCCTCGGCTGGCGCGAGGTTCCGGTCGACCCCGAGCACCTCGGCAAGCTCGCCTACAAGGCGCGGCCGGCCTTCGAGCAGTTGTTCGTCGCCCGTCCGGCCGTCGGGGACGCCCCGGCGCTGTCGGGGCTCGCGCTGGACCGCCGGGTCTACCGCCTGCGCAAGCGCGTCGGTCACGAGCTCGACGCCTACTTCGTGTCGCTGTCCAGCCGCACGCTCGGCTACAAGGGCATGGTCACCACGCTCCAGCTCGAGCCGTTCTACCCCGACCTGCAGGACGAGCGGTTCGCCTCAGAACTCGCCGTCGTGCACTCGCGGTACTCGACGAACACCTTCCCGTCGTGGCCGCTCGCGCAGCCGCTGCGCATGCTCGCCCACAACGGCGAGATCAACACGGTCAACGGCAACCGCAACTGGATGCGGGCGCGTCAGTCGCAGCTCGAGTCCGAGCTGCTGGGGGACATCACCCCGCTTCTGCCGATCTGCACCGACGGCGCCAGCGACTCGGCGTCCTTCGACGAGGTGCTCGAGCTGCTCACGCTGACGGGGCGCAGCCTGCCCCACGCGATGATGATGATGGTCCCGGAGGCCTACGAGAAGCAGCCGGACATGGATCCGCAGCTACGGGCGTTCTACGAGTACCACTCCATGCAGATGGAGCCGTGGGACGGCCCGGCGGCGCTCATCTTCACCGACGGCACCCTCGTGGGGGCGACCCTCGACCGCAACGGCCTGCGCCCGGGGCGTTGGACGGAGACCACCGATGGTCTCATCGTGATCGGGAGCGAGACGGGCGTGCTCGACTTCGAGCCGGCGCGGATCAAGCGCCGCGGGCGCCTTCGCCCGGGTCGGATGTTCCTGGTAGACACTGCACAGCACCGCGTCATCGAAGACAGCGAGATCAAGTCCGACCTGGCGAACATGGAGCCGTGGCAGGAGTGGCTGGATGCGGGGCGCGTGCAGCTGAGCGAGCTGCCGGAGCGCGAACACATCGTGCATCCGATCGCCTCGATCACCCGCCGCCAGCGCACTTTCGGCTACACCGAGGAAGAGGTCCGCATCCTTCTCACCCCGATGGGGCAGAACGGTGCCGAACCGCTCGGGGCGATGGGCAGCGACACGCCCGTGGCGGTCCTCAGCGAGCGCCCCCGCCTGTTGTTCGACTACTTCGTCCAGCAGTTCGCCCAGGTGACGAACCCGCCGCTGGACTCCATCCGCGAGGAGGTCGTGACGTCCCTCAGCCTCGGTCTCGGCCCTGAGCGCAACCTGCTGGACTGGGGCCCCGATCACTCCCGCGTCGTCACCCTGGACTTCCCGGTCATCGACAACGACGAGCTCGCGAAGCTCCAGAACATCGACAAGGCGCTTCCCGGGCGGCGCTCCGTCACCATCCGAGGCCTGTATCACTTCGATCAGGGACGCCGCGCGCTCGAAAAGCGTCTCGACGCCATCTGCGCCGAGGTCGACGAGGCGATCGAGGACGGCGCGGAATTCATCATCCTGAGCGACCGCGACTCGAACAAGGACCAGGTCCCGATTCCGTCGCTTCTGCTCCTCTCCGCGGTGCACCACCACCTCATCCGGCGGCAGAACCGCTTGAAGGTGGGCATCGTGGTCGAGGCCGGTGATGTGCGGGAAGTCCACCACGTCGCGACGCTGCTGGGCTACGGAGCATCCGCGGTGAACCCCTACCTCGCCATGGAGACCGTCGAATACCTCGTGCGCGCGGGCTTCATCACCGGGATCACCCCCGAGAAGGCCGTCAAAAACCTCATCTACGCCCTGGGCAAGGGCGTGCTGAAGATCATGTCGAAGATGGGAATCTCGACGGTGTCGTCCTACGCCGGAGCGCAGGTCTTCGAGGCCGTCGGGCTGTCGGAGGAGTTCGTCGGGAAGTACTTCACCGGCACCGAGACCAAGCTCGGCGGCATCGGCATCCAGCAGGTCGCCGCGGAGAACCAGGCCCGCCACGACTTCGCCTATCCCGAGGACGAGGCGGTGCGCGCGCACGAGCGGCTGTGGACCGGCGGCGAGTACCAGTGGCGCCGCGACGGCTCCCCGCACCTGTTCAACCCCGACACGGTCTTCCGGCTGCAGCACGCGACCCGCGAGCGGCGGTACGACATCTTCCGCGAGTACACGCGACTGGTGGACGACCAGGCGAACGAGCTGAAGACGCTTCGCGGGCTGTTCCATCTGCGCACCGACGCCCGGCCGGCGGTCCCGATCGACGAGGTCGAACCGATCTCGTCCATCGTGAAGCGTTTCTCCACGGGTGCGATGAGCTACGGCTCGATCTCCAAGGAAGCACACGAGACGCTCGCCATCGCGATGAACAGCATCGGTGCCAAGTCGAACACCGGTGAGGGCGGCGAAGACGTCGACCGGCTCCTCGACCCCGAACGTCGCAGCGCGATCAAGCAGGTGGCCTCGGGCCGGTTCGGCGTCACGAGCCTCTACCTCACCCAGGCCGACGACATCCAGATCAAGCTCGCCCAGGGTGCCAAGCCCGGCGAGGGCGGCCAGCTTCCGCCGGCGAAGGTGTACCCGTGGGTGGCGCGCACGCGGCACGCGACGGCCGGCGTGGGCCTCATCTCGCCCCCGCCCCACCACGACATCTACTCGATCGAAGACCTCAAGCAGCTGATCTTCGACCTCAAGCGCGCCAACCCGAGCGCGCGCATCCACACCAAACTCGTGAGCCAGTCCGGAATCGGGGCGGTCGCCGCCGGTGTCGCCAAGGCGCTTTCGGACGTCATCCTCGTCTCCGGTCACGACGGCGGTACGGGTGCGAGCCCGCTGAACTCGCTCAAGCACGCCGGCACCCCCTGGGAGCTGGGGCTGGCCGAGACGCAGCAGACCCTCATGCTCAACGGCATGCGTGATCGGGTCGTGGTGCAGGTGGACGGACAGCTCAAGACCGGGCGCGATGTCATCATCGGCGCGCTGCTGGGCGCAGAGGAGTTCGGCTTCGCGACCGCGCCCCTGGTGGTTTCGGGCTGCGTGATGATGCGCGTCTGCCACCTCGACACCTGCCCGGTCGGTGTGGCGACACAGAACCCCGTGCTGCGGGCGCGGTTCACCGGAAAGCCTGAGTTCGTCGTGAACTTCATGGAGTTCATCGCCGCCGAGGTACGCGAGTACCTCGCCGCCCTGGGGTTCCGTTCCCTGGACGAGGCGATCGGCCACGCTGAACTTCTGGACGTCGATGGGGCGATCGAGCACTGGAAGGCCAGCGGATTGGACCTGACCCCCATCCTGGAGGGTCCCCAGTTCGCCGACGACGAGCCGCGACGTTCCGAGCGCCCGCAGAAGCATGAACTGGACGAGCACTTCGACGTCGCCCTGATCGAACGTGCGCAGGATGTCATCGCCCACGGAGGGTCGGTCGCGATCGAGATGCCCATCCGGAACACGGCACGCGCCGTCGGGACGATGCTCGGGCACCGCGTGACCCGCGTGCACGGTGAGAACGGGCTGACGTCAGGCTCGATCGACGTGTCACTGACAGGCTCGGCCGGGCAGTCCCTCGGGGCCTTCATGCCCGCCGGCATCACACTGCGTCTGGAGGGCGACTCCAACGACTACGTCGGCAAGGGTCTCTCCGGCGGCAAGATCGTCATCCGGCCCCCGCGCGCGTCGACGTTCGCCGCATCCGAGAACGTGATCGCCGGAAACGTGATCGGTTACGGCGCCACGCAGGGCTCGATGTTCCTCAGCGGCGTGGTGGGGGAGCGGTTCTTCGTCCGCAACTCCGGTGCGACCGCCGTGGTCGAGGGTGTGGGCGACCACGCTCTGGAGTACATGACCGGCGGTCTCGCGGTGATCCTCGGGGCGACCGGACGCAACTTCGGGGCAGGGATGTCCGGGGGTACCGCCTACGTCTACAAGCTCGACCGCGCGCTGGTGAACCGTGAGGCGCTC
This sequence comes from Microbacterium sp. Z10_103, assembly GCF_058310455.1. Classification (NCBI taxonomy): domain Bacteria; kingdom Bacillati; phylum Actinomycetota; class Actinomycetes; order Micrococcales; family Microbacteriaceae; genus Microbacterium; species Microbacterium sp. Z10_103. The sequence goes on along the minus strand of NZ_JBZEGK010000001.1, from coordinate 1,176,964 downwards.
GCATCCGGTGAGTTGGTCCTCGGGCCCCTGGGTTCGGGGGATGCGGAGATCCTGCGCGATCTGCTGTCGGAGCACGTCGCGGAAACCGGGTCCGTCCTCGCCCAGCGCCTGCTGGCCGACTTCGACGCGGAGTCGGACGACTTCGTGCGCGTCGTACCGCGCGATTACGCGGCGGTGCTGGAGACCCGGCAGGCGGCGCTGGCCGAGGGACTCGACCCGGACGGCGACGTCGTCTGGAACCGCATCATGGAGGTGACCGGTGGCTGATCCGAAGGGCTTTCTGAAGACGACGGAGCGCGAGCTTCCGCCGCGGCGGCCGGTGCCCGTGCGCATCATGGACTACAAAGAGGTCTACGAGGCCGCGGATCCCGCGATGGTCCGCCGCCAGGCGGGCCGCTGCATGGACTGCGGCATCCCGTTCTGCCATAAGGGATGTCCGCTGGGGAACCTCATTCCCGAGTGGAACGACCTCATGTGGCGGGGCGAGGGTCGCTCGGCGATCGAGCGCCTGCACGCCACGAACAACTTCCCCGAGTTCACCGGCCGGCTCTGCCCCGCCCCGTGTGAGAGCTCGTGCGTCCTGGGCATCAATCAGCCGGCGGTCACGATCAAGCAGGTCGAGGTCTCGATCATCGACGAGGCCTTCACGCGCGGATGGGTCGAGCCCGAGCCGCCGGAGCGCCTCACGGGCAAGACCGTCGCCGTGGTCGGATCCGGACCGGCGGGCCTCGCCGCAGCTCAGCAGCTCACCCGCGCGGGGCATACCGTCGCGGTGTACGAGCGCGACGACCGCATCGGCGGGCTCCTGCGCTACGGCATCCCCGACTTCAAGATGGAGAAGCGCCACCTCGAGGCGCGGCTGCGCCAGATGCGCGACGAAGGCACCCGCTTCCGTGCGGGCGTCGAGATCGGGCGGGACATCTCCTGGAACGACCTGCGCAGCCGCTACGACGCGGTCGTCGTCGCCACCGGCTCCACCGTCCCGCGCGATCTCCCGATCCCCGGCCGGGATTTCGAGGGAGTGCACTTCGCGATGGAGTACCTCGTCGAGTCGAACAAGGCCGTGGCCGGTGACGACGTGCCCTCGCAGATCAGCGCACAGGGGAAGCACGTCATCGTCCTCGGCGGCGGCGACACCGGCGCCGACTGCATCGGCACGGCACACCGCCAGGGGGCGCTCAGCGTGACGAACCTCGCGATCGGCCAGCAGCCGCCCGAGCTGCGTCCGTCGCATCAGCCGTGGCCGATGACCCCGACGCTGTTCGAGATGTCGTCTGCGCACGAGGAAGGCGGTGAGCGCACCTACCTCGCCTCGACCGTGGAGTTCCTCAGCAACGGCTCCGGCGAAGTGCGGGCGCTGCGCGTCGCGGAGACCGAGTTCGTGGATGGGCGTCGCGTCCCCAAGAGCGGCACCGAGCGCGAGATCCCCGCCGACCTGGTGCTGATCGCCCTCGGATTCACCGGCCCCGAGCGGCCGCAGCTGGAAGACCAGCTCGGCGCGCAGTTCACGGGGCGCGGCAATGTCGCACGCGATCACGACTACGCCACCACCTCTCCCGGCGTCTTCGTCGCCGGCGACGCGGGACGTGGCCAGTCGCTCATCGTTTGGGCCATCGCCGAGGGCAGGGCTGCCGCCGCATCCGTCGATCGCTACCTCATGGGCACGACCGCGCTGCCCTCGCCGGTGCGCCCGGCCGATGTCGCCATCGGTCTGCAGCCCGCGTAGGCTGGCCGAGGCCACCCGACCACCCTCCCCTTCTTCCTCCTGGAGCACATACACAGTGAGACGCGCCAAAATCGTCGCCACCTTGGGCCCCGCAACCTCGTCGTACGAGATGGTTCGCGCCATCATCGACGCCGGCGTGGATGTGGCTCGCCTGAACCTCAGTCACGGCGACTACTCCGTGCACGAGGCGAACTTCGCCAACGTACGGAGGGCAGCGGAGGACGCGGGCAAGCCGGTCGCGATCCTCGTCGACCTGCAAGGCCCCAAGATCCGCTTGGGACGGTTCGAGAACGGCCCGCACGAGCTGGCCGCCGGCGATATCTTCACCATCACGATCGAGGATGTGATGGGCACGAAAGAACGGGTCTCCACCACGTTCAAGGGCCTGCCGCAGGACGTGAAGCCGGGAGATTTCCTCCTCATCGACGACGGCAAGGTCCGGGTGCGCGTCATCGCCGCTGACGACACCGACGTCACCACTGAGGTGGTCGTGGGCGGAATGGTGTCCAACAACAAGGGCATCAACCTCCCCGGCGTCGCCGTGAACGTCCCCGCACTGAGCGAGAAGGATGAAGCAGACCTCCGCTGGGGCCTGCGCATCGGCGCCGACCTCATCGCCCTGTCCTTCGTCCGCTCGGCCGAGGACGTGGACCGGGCGCGCGTCATCATGGGCGAGGAGGGGCGCCACGTCCCGATCATCGCCAAGATCGAAAAGCCGCAGGCCGTGGACAACCTCGAGAGCATCATCGATGCGTTCGACGGGATCATGGTGGCCCGCGGCGATCTCGGTGTCGAGCTGCCGCTGGAGGCGGTGCCCATCGTGCAGAAGCGCGCGGTGGAGCTCGCGCGCCGGATGGCGAAGCCCGTCATCGTGGCCACGCAGATGCTCGAGTCGATGATCTCCAGCCCCGTTCCCACCCGCGCCGAAACCAGCGACGTCGCCAACGCCGTCCTGGACGGTGCCGACGCTGTGATGCTCTCCGGTGAGACCAGCGTGGGGGAGTACCCGGTCGTGGTCGTGGAGACGATGGCCCGCATCGTCGCCTCCACGGAGGAGCACGGACTGGAGCGCATCCTGCCGTTGACGAACAAGCCGCGCACACAGGGTGGCGCGATCACCCTTGCCGCGGTCGAGGTCGCCGACTTCGTCGAGGCCAAGTTCCTGTGCGTGTTCACCGAGTCGGGCGATTCCGCACGCCGCCTCGCGCGCCTGCGCTCCATGATCCCGATGCTCGCGTTCACCCCGGAGCCGGGCATCCGCCGCCGCCTCGCGCTCACCTGGGGAGTGCGTGCGACGCTCGTCGAACACGTGCCGCACACCGACCGCATGTTCATCCAGGTCGACGACTACCTCCTCGGGCGCGACCTGGCGAAGGTCGGCGACAAGGTGGTCGTGATCTCCGGATCCCCTCCCGGCATCGCCGGCTCCACCAACGACCTGCGCGTGCACCGCGTGGGCGACGCGGTGCACGGGGCGGCTCCGATCTACCAGGCCGACCGGTGATGTCCCGCGCGCGAGCGCGCCCGGGATGCGGGGCGATCGCGCGCGTGCGCTAGGGTCGATGCCGACGTGCAGGCCGGTGTGGCGGAATGGCAGACGCGGGGCACTCAAAATGCTCTGTCCGAAAGGACGTGTGGGTTCGAGTCCCACCACCGGCACGATGGCATATCGGCTCCGTGAGGGGCCGGTATGCCACCTCTCCCCGAATGTCGGCCGAAAGCCGACGCTCGCAGTTCTAGGATGGAACACGTGACCGACTCAGAGCCCCCCGCTGCATCTGCCCCCCGTCGCGTCGTCGTGGCGGAGGACGAGTCGCTGATCCGCCTGGACATCGTCGAGATCCTCCGCGACAACGGGTACGACGTGGTCGGTGAAGCCGGCGACGGCGAGACCGCGGTCCAGCTGGCCACCGAGCTGCGGCCCGACCTCGTGATCATGGACGTGAAGATGCCACAGCTGGACGGCATCAGCGCAGCCGAGCGCCTCAGCAAGAATCACATCGCCCCGGTCGTGCTGCTCACCGCCTTCAGCCAGAAGGAACTCGTCGAGCGTGCGAGCGAAGCTGGTGCCCTCGCCTACGTCGTGAAGCCGTTCACGCCGAATGACCTGCTCCCCGCGATCGAGATCGCCCTGGCCCGCCACGAGCAGATCATCACGCTCGAGGCCGAGGTCGCCGACATGGTCGAGCGGTTCGAGACCCGCAAGCTCGTCGACCGTGCCAAGGGTCTCCTCAACGAGAAGATGGGCCTGACCGAACCCGAGGCGTTCCGCTGGATCCAGAAGGCGTCGATGGACCGCCGCCTCACCATGCAGGACGTCGCCAAGGCGATCATCGAACAGCTCGCGCCGAAGAAGTCCTGACCGCCCCCGCCGCTCCGTCCCGCCCGGCCCCGCCCCGCTCCGCCGCGCCGCTCCGTCCCGCGAGACTGCACGGCCGCCACGAGGCTGCGTGCGACGGATGCTGTCTCGTGGCGCAGGTGGAGTTTCGCGGTCCTGAAGCCGGGTCAGGCGCGCGGCATGTCCTTGACGTGGTTGGTGATGCGCACGGTCGAGCAGCGTCTGCCCTCCTCGTCGGTGACGACGATCTCGTGCACGGTCAGCGAACGGCCGAGATGGATCGGCGTGCACACTCCGGTGACGATCCCCGAGGTCGCCGAGCGGGTGTGCGTGGCGTTGATGTCCACACCCACCGCGAGTCGCCCGGGGCCGGCGTAGAGGTTGGCGGCCATCGAGCCGAGCGACTCTCCCAGCACGACGTACGCGCCGCCGTGGAGGAGCCCCACGGGCTGCGTGTTCCCTTCGACGGGCATCGTCGCGACGGCCCGCTCGACGGAGAACTCCACGAACTCGATGCCCATCTTCTCTGCGAGGGCACCCACGCCACGGGCGCGGGCCCAGTCGATTCCGGAAGCGGTCTGCGGGGGAGTGGAGCTCATCGTCGCCTTCGTTTCGCCGCGGGGAGAGATGTCCTCTCCCGTCGTTAGGCTGAACAGGTGACGGACTCCGCAAAGCCTACCCTTCTCGTCGTCGACGGCCATTCGCTCGCGTACCGGGCGTTCTTCGCGCTGCCGGTCGACAACTTCTCCACGAAGGACGGTCAGCACACCAACGGCATCTACGGCTTCCTGTCGATGCTGGTGAACCTCATCAAGGCAGAAAAGCCCACGCACATCGCCGTCGCCTTCGATATGGCACGCCACTCGTTCCGCACCGACCAGTACCCCGAGTACAAGGCGAACCGTTCCGAGACGCCGAGCGAGTTCAAGGGTCAGATCCCGATCCTGCAGGACTGCCTGGCGGCCATGAGCATCCCCGTGCTGCAGAAGGAGGGGATCGAGGCCGACGACATCCTCGCCACGCTCGCCACGCAGGGCGCCGCCGAGGGCTTCCACGTGCTCGTGTGCTCGGGGGATCGCGACACCATCCAGCTCGTCACCGATGACGTCACCCTGCTCTACCCCAACGTGCAGGGGGTGTCTCAGCTGAAGCGCTACGACCCCGCCGCCGTGGTGGAGAAGTACGGCCTGCCACCCGCCCAGTACCCCGAGATCGCCGCGCTCGTGGGGGAGACCAGCGACAACCTTCCCGGCGTACCGAAGGTGGGCGAGAAGACCGCGGTGAAGTGGCTGACGCAGTACGGCTCGCTGGATGCCCTCCTGGAGAACGCCGACAAGATCACGGGGGTCGTGGGCAACAACCTGCGCGAGCACCTCGACGACGTCCGGCGCAACCGCGCCCTGAACCGCCTGCTCCGCGACGTCGAGCTCCCCGTTGCCCCCGCCGACCTGGAGATGCGGCCCATCGACGCACAGGCCGTGCGAGACATCTTCGCGCGCCTGGAGTTCCGCACCCTGCTGCCGCGGGTGTTCGAAGTCGCCGGCGCCGACGCGACCGGGTCCGATGCCAGCATCCCGGTGGCCGAGGCTCCGGCCGCGCTCGAATCGGATCCCGCGGCCCTGGCCGCGTTCGTCACCTCGGCCGAGGGTGAGGTCGGCGTCACCCTCGTCCTCACGGGCGGTCGACCCTCCCGGGTGGGACTGGCAACGGCATCCGGCGCCGTCGAGGCGGACTGGACACCCGGGGTGCGCGACGCGCTGGCCGAGTGGTTCGCCTCCGACCGTCCGAAGACGTTCGCTGACGCGAAGCCGCAGGTCAAAGCGCTCCTTCGCGAAGGCGTCAATGTCGGCGGGGTCGCGCTGGACGTCATCCTCGCCGGGTGGCTCCTGCGTCCGAGCTTCCCCGACAAGACCCTCGCCGACCTCGTCGCGCGTTACCTCGGTGAGAAACTCCCCGAGGCCGATCCGACGCAGCTCGTGCCGGAGACGGAAGGGGCGACCCCCGGTCAGATCTCCTGGTTCCTGCTGCGGGTGGCCGACGCGCTGCGGACCGAACTACCCGCACCTGTGGCGACGGTCCTCACCGACATCGAGCTGCCGACGCTGAAGGCGCTGGCGGCCATGGAGCTGGCCGGAGTGGCGGTGTCGCACGAGAAGCTCTCGACCTTCTCCGGCGAACTCGCCGCCCGGGCCGACGCACTGGCGCGCGAGGCGTACGCGGCGATCGGTCGCGAGGTGAACCTCGGTTCCCCCAAGCAGCTGCAGGAGGTGCTGTTCGACGAGCTCGAGCTGCCGAAGACCCGCAAGACCAAGTCGGGGTACTCCACGGATGCGGCCGCCCTCGCCGATCTCCAGGAAACCCACCCGCACCCGTTCCTCGCGCTGCTGCTCCAGCACCGCGAGGCCACGAAGCTGCGGCAGATCATCGAATCGCTGGACGTCGCGATCGACGACGGTGGCCGCATCCACACCACGTATCTGCAGACGGGCAGCCAGACCGGCCGCCTGTCCAGCACCGACCCGAACCTGCAGAACATCCCGATCCGCAACGAGGAGAGCACCCGCATCCGCGCCGCCTTCGAGGTGGGCGCGGGATACGAGACTCTTCTGACGGCGGACTACTCGCAGATCGAGATGCGCATCATGGCGCACTTGTCGGGCGATCCCGGCCTCATCGAGGCGTTCAACTCCGGGGAAGACCTCCACCGCTTCGTCGGCGCCCGGGTGTTCGGTGTCGCCCAGGAAGACGTGACGCCCGCCATGCGCACGAAGGTGAAGGCGATGTCGTACGGACTGGTCTACGGGCTCTCGGCCTTCGGGCTCTCGAAGCAGCTGCGGATCGAGCAGGCCGAGGCCCGGGAACTCATGATGGAGTACTTCGCCCGCTTCGGCGCGGTGCGGGACTACCTGCGCACCTCCGTGGAAAAGGCCCGCGTCGACGGGTACACCGAGACGATCTTCGGTCGTCGGCGGCCGTTCCCCGACCTCGTCAGCCCGAACAGGGTCCTGCGCGAGAACGCCGAACGAGCCGCGCTGAACGCCCCCATCCAGGGCAGTGCCGCCGACATCATGAAGATCGCCCTGTTCCACATCGCGGATGACCTCGCCGCTGGGGGCCTCGGATCCCGCGTGCTGCTCCAGATCCACGACGAGCTCGTCCTCGAAGTGGCACCGGGGGAGTGGGACGCGGCCGAGCGGATCGTGCGTACGCGCATGGGCGACGCCGCCGCACTCTCGGTGCCGCTCGACGTGCAGATCGGTCGCGGCCCCGACTGGTCGGTCGCCGGCCACTGACGACCGAGTCCGCGAGAACGGGTTGGTTGCGCGGGCGGCGCGTCCGTAGGCTCGACGTATGACGAACGCATCCCGCACTCCCTCGCCGATCGACGAGATCGCCGACGCGTGGGTGGACACCCTCGCGGAACTCGAACCGACCGCTGCGACGTACATCGGCCGGTCCGAGTACAACGACCGGTTCGGCGATTACTCACCCGCCGGCCACGACCGGATGGCGAGCGCCGTCCGGGAGACGCTGACCGCCCTGGAGGCGGCGGAGCCGGCGGACGAGATCGACGTGGTGACCAAGACCGACCTCGCGCGGGAACTGCGTCTGAGCCTCGACCTGTACGACGCCCGCTGGCACCTGCGTGATCTCAACGTCATCGCCTCCCCGGCGCAGGACATCCGGATGGTGTTCGACCTCATGCCCACCGCTACCGCTGAAGACTGGACGGTGGTCTCCGCACGTCTGAAGGCCTTGCCCGCGGCGCTCGACGGCTATATCGCCACCCTCCGGGAAGGAATCGCCCAGGCAGTCGTCCCGGCCCGCCGTCAGGTGCGCGAGGTCGTGACGCAGATCGACCGCTACACCGCCGACAACGGGTTCTTCGCCGAGTTCGCCGCCAACGCCGCACCGGACGAAGGACAGCTTCCCGCGTCGCTCGCGCGCGAACTGGCCGACAACGCCAACGCGGCGCGCGTGGCCTACGGCGAGCTCGCCGCCTTCCTCACCGGCGAGCTGGCGCCGGTGGCGACCGAGAAGGATGCCGTCGGCCGCGAGCTGTACGCGCTCCACTCCCGCCGATTCCTCGGTGCCACGGTGGACCTCGACGAGACCTACGAGTGGGGCGTCGAAGAGCTCGCCCGCATGGTCGCGGAGCAGGAGGCCATCGCGAACGAGATTCTGCCCGGCGCGAGCGTGGAAGAGGCCGTCGCTTTCCTGGAGGCAGACCCGACGCGGAAGCTTCACGGCACCGAAGCGCTCCAGAAGTGGATGCAGGAGACCAGCGACCGCGCGATCGAACAGCTCGGGGCGAGCGCCTTCGACATCCCGGAACCCATTCGCCAGCTGCAGTGCATGATCGCCCCCACCCAGGAAGGCGGGATCTACTACACCGGCCCCACCGACGATTTCTCGCGTCCCGGACGCATGTGGTGGTCGGTTCCGGAGGGTGTCGAAGACTTCGACACGTGGCGCGAGCTGACCACCGTGTACCACGAGGGCGTTCCGGGGCATCACCTGCAGATCGCGCAGGCGGTGTACAACCGCGCACAGCTGAACTCGTGGCGGCGTCTGCTGGCCGGGACATCCGGGTATGCGGAGGGCTGGGCCCTCTACGCCGAACGTCTCATGCAGACTCTCGGTTACCTCGACGACCCCGCCGACCGGCTCGGGATGCTGGACGGCCAGCGGATGCGGGCGGCCCGCGTCGTGCTCGACATCGGAGTGCACCTGGAGAAGCCGCGCCTGGACGGAACCGGCACCTGGGACGCGGAGTACGCGCTCGAGTTCATGCTGCACAACGTCAACATGTCGGACGAGTTCGTCCGCTTCGAGGTCAACCGCTACCTCGGCTGGCCGGGGCAGGCGCCCTCGTACAAGGTGGGGCAGCGGATCTGGGAGCAGATCCGCGACGGCTACGCCGAGGCACAGGGGGACGCGTTCGACCTGAAGGCCTTCCACAAGAAGGCGCTCGACCTGGGCGGGGTCGGCCTGGATACGCTGCGCGAAGCGCTCGTGCCCTGACCCGATGGCCGCTCTTTCACGCGGGGAGGTCACGCGCCAGCAGGCGGGTGACCTCCTCGTCGCTCGTCTGCGGGAACTCGTCGTAGAACTGCCCGACGGCACGGAAGCCGCGCGGCCGATGCGGGCACACGAACTCGTCGACCACGTCAGCATCCGGCGCCCAGTCGTGCGGTGCGACCGGCACCGCCAGGATGACGCCCGCGGGTCCTCGCGCGCGCACGGCTCGGCACGCAGCCATGGCCGTCGCCCCGGTAGCCACCCCGTCGTCGACGACGATCGCCACCCGCCCCGCGACGTCGGCGCCGGGGGAGGGGTAGAGGGATGCTCGGCGTGAGAGTTCGGTGCGCTCGACACCCTCCGTGTCGGCCACATCGGCGGGGGTGGTGCCGGTGAGCCGCATCACCTCGTCGGACAGCACCCGCACGCCGTCCGCGATGGCTCCCACCGCGAGCTCTTCGCGCCCGCGCGCACCGAGCTTTCGCACGGGGATCCTGTCCAGCTGCCAGCCGCCCGCGGACGCGACCTCCGCAGCCACCACCACCCCGCCCCGGGGAATGCCGAGGACGACCGCGTCGGAGCCCCACCGCGTCCGCAAGCACGCAGCGAGCTCCTGGCCGGCCGCGACGCGATCGGCGAACAGCACCATGGGGCGAGCCTACGCTCCGCCGCGATCGCCGCATCAGGCCCCGAGGACCGGGGCCCCGGCTCGTTCGTGACGCGCGCAATCCGTGGGAATGCCCCCGGATGGCCTGCGGTTTATGCGGACGAATGAATAGGAGGCGCCGATGAGCGCAGGACAGGTGGAACTCGGCCTCGACACGTTCGGGGACGTGGCGATCGCGCCCGACGGCTCACGTGCAAGCGACGGCGCGACCATCCGGCAGGTCGTGGAACAGGCCGTTCGCGCCGACGAGGTCGGGCTGTCCTTCTTCGGGGTGGGGGAGCATCACCGACCCGAGTTCGCCGTCTCCAGCCCGGAGATCGTCTTGGCCGCAGCCGCAGGCCTGACCGAGCGCATTCACCTCGGCACCGCCGTGACGGTGCTCTCCTCGGACGATCCCGTCCGCGTGTACGAGCGCTTCGCGACGCTGGATGCGGTGTCCCGCGGCCGCGCGGAGGTCATCCTCGGCCGCGGCTCGTTCATCGAGTCCTTCCCGCTGTTCGGCTACGACCTCGCCGACTACGAGGTGCTCTTCGACGAGAAGCTGGCCCTGTTCCGTCAGCTTCTGGACGAGAAGCCCGTGACGTGGTCGGGAACGACCCGCGCCGGGTTGGCGGCGGCCGACGTCTATCCGAAGACCGAATCCGGACTCACCGCATGGGTGGGCGTGGGCGGCAGCCCAGAATCGGTGGTGCGTACCGCGCGCCACGGCTTCGGCTTGATGCTCGCCATCATCGGCGGACCCGCACACCGGTTCCGCTCCCTCGTGGATCTGTACCACCGGTCGCTGGACTCCTTCGAACGCGACCGCCTGCCGCTCGGCATTCACTCGCCCGGCCACGTCGCTGACACCGACGCGGAGGCCCAGGAGGAGGCGTACCCGGGCGTGGAGCGCAATTTCACCGCCATCGGGCGCGAGCGCGGCTGGCCCGCCTACAACCGGCTGCGGTTCCAGCACGACCTCGGCCCGGAGGGGTCGATGTACGTCGGGTCGCCCGAGACCGTGGCGCGGAAGATCGCCGACACGGTTCGCACCCTGGGCGCCGACCGCTTCGACATGAAGATCGGCACCGGCGGCCTGCCGCAACACCAGGTGCTGCGCAGCATCGAGCTGTACGGCACGCGCGTGCTGCCGATGGTCCGCGACATGCTGTCCAGCGCGGGCTGAGCATTTCGGGCGGATCATCTGCCGAGGACGACCCGTGACAGGGCCGAAGGTCCCTAACATGGCGTCATGACCGATGTTGCGGCTTCCTCGCCCGCCACCGTGTCCGAGCGACTCGACCGACTGCCATTCGGCCGCGGGCACGTCCGCGTGCTGACCGGTTCCGGCATCGGGTGGGCGCTGGATGCCATGGATGTGGGGCTCATCTCGTTCGTCATCGCGGTCCTCGCACAGCAGTGGGCGCTCCAGCCGAGCGAAACGGCATGGATCGCGTCGGCCGGCTTCGTGGGGATGGCCGTCGGCGCCAGCGTCGGCGGTCTGCTGGCTGACCGCTTCGGGCGGCGGCAGGTTTTCGCCGTGACCCTCCTGGTCTACGGCGTGGCCACGGGGGCCAGCGCGCTGGCGGGCGGACTGGCGGCCCTCATCGTGCTGCGCTTCCTCGTCGGCCTCGGGTTGGGTGCGGAACTCCCCGTGGCATCCACCTACGTCAGCGAGTTCGCTCCCGCGCGCATCCGGGGCAGGCTCATCGTGATCCTCGAGGCGTTCTGGGCGGTGGGATGGACCGCTGCGGCGCTGATCGGCTACTTCGTGATCCCGGCCTCGGACGACGGGTGGCGGTGGGCCTTCGCGCTGGGGGCCGTCCCGGCGGTGTACGCCCTCGTCGTACGGTGGGGTCTTCCCGAGTCACCGCGGTGGCTCGAGCGGCAGGGGCGCTCGGCCGAGGCAGCCCGCATCCTGGCGTCCTTCGAGGGCGGCAGTGCCGGGGGAGCGGTACCGGCGGCGACCGCCGCGGCTGTGCCCCCGCCCGCGGCCGGACGGGCAGGGGAGCGTCTCGGGGCGCTGTGGTCACCGGAGTTCCGCCTGAGGACCGCGAGCCTGTGGGTCGTGTGGTTCTGCGTGAACTTCTCCTACTACGGGGCATTCATCTGGATCCCCACGATCCTCGTCGCCTCGGGCTACGACCTGGTCAGGTCGTTCGGCTTCACGCTGATCATCACCCTCGCGCAGCTGCCCGGGTACGCCGTCGCCGCGTGGCTCATCGAGGTGTGGGGACGCCGGGGGACACTCGCCGTGTTCCTCGGCGGCTCAGCCGTCGCGGCCATCCTGTTCGGCACCGCGACGAGCGAGGCGATGGTCATCGGGACCGGGATGGCGTTGTCGTTCTTCAACCTGGGCGCATGGGGTGCGCTGTACGCGGTCACTCCCGAGACGTATCCCACGTCGCTGCGCGCGACGGGAAGCGGATGGGCGGCGGGCGTGGGCCGCATCGCGTCGATCCTCGCGCCCTTGACCGTGCCCCCGCTCCTGGCCGCCGGCGGAGCACCGGTCCTCTTCGTCGTCTTCGCCGCGTTCTTCGCGGTGGCCGTCATCGCGACGTGGGGCCTGGCCGACCGCCGAGGGCGCGCACTCGACGAACGCTGAGCCGGACGCTCTCCGGGCAGCCGTAGGGTAGCGGGGTGGCTTCCGTACGCTTTGTCTCGATCGGCGACTCCTTCAGCGAGGGGGTGGGGGATGAGCTGCCGGACGGCACCGTACGCGGGTGGGCCGACCTCGTCGCGCAGCAGTGGGCGACCGCCGTGGCGGAGCCGATCGAATACGCCAACCTCGCGATCAGGGGCAAGCTGGGGTGGCCCATCGTGCGGGAGCAGCTGGAGCCGGCGCTGGCGCTGAAGCCCACTCATCTGTCCTTCAACGGCGGCGGTAACGACATGATCCGTCCGCGTCCCGACATCGCGCACATCGTCGACGCGTTCGCGGCGGTGCTGCGCCGGTGCGATGAAGAAGGCGTCCGCCTCATCCTCCTCTCCGGCGCCAACCCGTCTGGGCAGTTGCCGCTCGGACGCATGGTGCAGCGGCGCGGGGACAGCCTTTCCGCCGCCGTCGTGGAACGCTTCGCGGATCGACCCGACGTCGTGCGTGCCATGAATTGGCCCGACCGGGAGCTGTCGACGCCGTCGTACTGGGCTCCGGACCGTCTGCACATGAACGCACGCGGGCACCATCGCGTCGCGGCCCGCGTACTCGATGCACTGGGGCTGGACGTGCCGGCGGGCTGGTGGTCGCTTCCGGACACGACGCAGGAGCGCCTGGCAGGCGCCGCCTACTACCGCGCGCATGTCGGCCCGTGGGTGCGCCGCCGCCTCACCGGCACGTCCTCCGGCGACGGACGGACGGCGAAGTTCCCGTCGTGGGTGACCGTCACACCCGCCACCACCGCCTGAGCGCGCGCCTACGGCGCGGGTTCGATCGTGAATGACACTGTCACCCCGCCATCCACCACCACCGCCGCGCTCACGAGCGCGCCACGCGAGGGGATTCCGGGGAGTGCGGCCGAGTAGCCGCCTCCGTCGCCACCCTGCGCGGCCGCGGCGAGATCCGATGAGAGCTGGGCGAGCTGACCCTCGGTCCAGCCCCACGTGAGGGCGGTGCGTTCCAGCTCGCCCGAGACACTTTGCCAGGAGCGGCCGGTGTCCGGCACGAGGGTCACCGCGGTGACCCGGTTCCCGGTGCTCGTCACCGAGACGGAGGACACGGCTTCCAGCACCAGCGGTTCGTCCGCCAGGACGACGGCTCGCACCGGGACGAGCGGCTCTATCGTGCTTTCGCCCTCCGCCGCGAGGCCCAATTCGTCGGCCGGCAGGGCGTCATCTCCGATCCTCACCCGCACAGCGCCAGCGCGCGTGAAGTAGTCCACGCCGGCGCGATCGAATCGCGACATCCCATCGGCAGCCTGCTGGTCGGCGGCGGGCTTCGGAGCCGGCGCGGTCCACCAGGAGTTCTGCATCGCGACGGCGCCGATCACCACCGCGACGCAGATCGCGCCGATCACCGCCGTCGGCAGCCACGTGCGCACCACCCGGCGGACGCGCCGGTTCATGCGGCACCGGTGAAGCGGTTCACCCGGTACGCCAGCTCGACGAACTGGCCGTGGCGTGCGACCGTCTCCAGGCTCAGGCGGTCCGGGCCGATTCGGCGGGGGAGAAGCGGCTTGCCCGCGGGCAGCAGGGCCGGAGCGACCGAGAGGCGGATCTCATCGAGGTGGGCGGCATCGTCGAACTGGCCGACGAGATCGCCCCCGCCGACGAGCCACACGACACCGTCGCCCGCGGCTTGCTCGATGCGCGGCCAGAAGGAGGGAACGTCCCCCCGGACGAACTGCACGTTGGCGCCCTCGGGAATGGGGAATGTCCGGTGGGTGACCACGAAGCAGGGGAGTGCGCCGTAGGACTCCGCCCACATCCCCGGGCGCTCTTCCTCCTCGTGCCGGAGCACCCACTCGTACGTGGCCGCGCCCATCACGAACGCGCCGACGGTGGCGAGGAACGAGCCGAAGTCGTTCTCGGCGTCATCGGCCCCCGGAACGGCGAACAGCCAATCGAGTGAATCGGCCTCGTCCGCGAGGAACCCGTTCAGGGTGACGGCGGTGTGGAAGATCGTGGTGGCCATGCCCCGACGATAGGCGGGGCATCCGACGTTCATGGAACCGGTTCCGGTGTCGAGGGTACGCAGAGTCGCGTTGTCAAGCCCTCGGATGATCGGGCATGGGGTGGCCATCATTGGGAGCGCGGCATGGTGTCGCGAGGACGTCGGCTGTGCCGACGCCTAGAAGGGGGAAGCCATGAGCATCGGAGCGGGAATCGCCCTGTTCGTCATCGGAGCCATCCTTGCGTTCGCCGTCAACGTGCAGCTCGAGTGGTTCAACCTCGACCTCATCGGCTACATCCTCATGGGTGCCGGCGTCGTCGTCTTCGTCATCGGTCTCGTCCTGATGATGCGTCGTCGCTCGACGGACACCGTCACGCGCACGGCCGTCGACCCGGCTGCGGGAGAGCGCGTCACGCGCCAGTCCACGCGGTCCAGCGGCGACGACATCGTCTGAGCGATCCGGGCGGAAGGCCGCAGGAGCAGGGTTGATCTGTTCATGCTGACATAATGTGCATTATCGGCAATTGCATGGCTGGGTGTGAGGGGCTGCGATGACGGGCGTCGTCGACCCGCCTGTCGCGCCCCTCACCGGAACGATTCTCGGCGGGCGCTACCGCCTGGGCGGCCTGGTCGGCCGCGGCGGGTACGCCAGCGTCTACCGTGCAGTCGATGAACGCCTGGACCGTGCCGTCGCGCTGAAGATCTTCGCCGCGGCCGCTCCGGATGATCCGGACAGCGCACGGGTGGCCGCGGAGACGCGCGTCCTGGCCTCTCTCACGCATCCCTCGCTGGTCACGCTGTTCGACGCGCGCCTGGATGAAGACCCGCCGTACTTCGTGATGGAACTCATCGACGGTCCGACCCTCGGCCAGCGCATCCGCGAGAGTCCGGTGGATGCTGCCACGGCCGCCGCCTTCGCCGCCCACCTGGCCGAGGCGCTTCACGTGATCCATGCCCGCGGCGTCGTGCATCGCGACGTGAAGCCGTCCAACGTGCTGCTGCGTCCGGCGCCGCTGCCCTCCGAGCCGCCTCGCGCGACCCTCGCCGATTTCGGCATCGCCTACCTCATCGACTCGGCTCGCGTCACGGCGACCGGGACACTCATCGGTACCGCCGCGTACCTCAGCCCGGAGCAGGCACGCGGCGATTCGCCGTCGCCCGCTGCGGACGTGTACGCCCTCGGGCTCGTGCTCCTGGAGGCGCTCACCGGGCAACGGGCGTACCCTCAGGTCACCCCGCACGAGGCCCTCGTGGCCCGTCTCGTACGCTCGCCCGAGGTTCCTGCGAGCCTGCCGGACGACTGGCGGAACCTCCTGACAGCGATGACCGCGATGGATCCGGCTTCTCGTCCCGACGCTCATGCCGTGCAGCGCGCGGCTCTGCTCCTGCGCTCAACCGGGGCCGCGGAGACCGATGATCCCGCGGCGATCACGCAACCCGCGGCGCGCCCCCCTGTCCCCGACGACGCTGACCGTCCCACGCTGCGCCTCCTTCCTCCTACCGAGGTGCTCACCGGCCCTGCCGCCACGTCGACGACGTTCCCGGCTCCGGCCACGGCGATCGGTGCGCCGCCGCCGCTCCCGTCGGTCACTCCCCCCGCCGGCGATGCCGTCCCGCACGGGGGCCGTTCACGCCGGGGGTGGTGGATAACGGCGGCTGTGGTCCTCCTCGTCGTCGCGGCCGCCATCACCGTGGCTCTGCTGCTCCCGGGCGCGACGCCGGCTCCGGAACCGACCTTGCCCGCACTCCCCGAACCACTCGGCGAGCATCTTCGCCAGCTCTTGGAGCAGGTGCAGCCATGAGACTTGGAGCAGGTGCAGCCCGCCGCATCCCGTGGGTCCTTGCCACGGCTCTCGTGACCGCCCTGACGATCGCCGGCTGCTCGGCCACGCCGTCGCCGGCGAACGATCTCCGCACGCTCGTGGTGGATGCCGCCGGCTCCGCCGCTTCGGGAGATCTGGCCGCGGCAGAGTCCTCGATCGACGAGGTGGAGACGCGTGTCGTTGCCGCCCGGGATGCGGGTGGCCTCCCCGCGAACGAAGCCGACGAGATCCTCGCGACGATCCTGCTGGTCCGAGCGGACCTCGCCGCGCTCGCTGTTCCGGTTTCGACCCCGGCGCCCGAACAGCCCACCCCGGAGCAGGCGACGGAGCCGACGGTCACGGTCGTTCCCGACGACGTCGTTCCGACCGACGCGGAAAACGGCACGGACACGGGCGGTGGGAACGGCAGCGGCAACAGCGGTCCGGGGAACAACGGCGCCGACAACGGCGGGCCGGGAAAGAAAGACAAGGAGGAACCCGGGAAGAAGGACGATCCGGCGCCCGGCAACAACGGGCCGGGCAAGGACGCACCAGCCCCCGGGGACAAGGAAAAGGGCAAGGGGAAGGGCTGAGGCCCCCGTAAGCTCGACCCCGTGAGGACATCGCCGCTCCCCCGCACCGCGGCATGACCGGCATCCTCACCGGCTTCGCCGTCGTCGGACTCGCTGTGGCCGTGGGCTTCATTCTCGGCCGCACCCAGCTGTTGGGGCCTTCCGGACTCCCGGTGCTCAGCCGTCTGACGTTCTTCGTCCTCTCGCCGTTCCTGCTCTTCGTCATCCTCGCCGGTGCCGACGTGCACACCCTCTTCTCCGCGTTGTTGCCGGTCTCCGCGCTCACAGCGCTCGTGATGTTCGCGCTCTACGCGCTCATCGCCGCCCTCGTCCTCCGGCGCGGGCTCGGTGAGACGGTCGTCGGCTCCTTCTCGAGCGGCTACGTCAACGCCAACAACATCGGAATCCCGCTGTCCCTGTACATCCTCGGCGACGCGGCGTACTCGGCACCCGTCGTGCTGTTCCAGCTGCTCGTGTTCATGCCGGTCACGCTCGCGTTGCTGGATGCAGCCACGACCGGGTCGCTCTCATGGCGCCGCATCGTGGCCCAGACCGTCCGGAACCCGATGCTGTGGGGCGCGGCGCTCGGTGTCGTCGTTGCGCTGACAGGTATCGATCTGCCCCCCATCGTGCTCGACCCGCTCACCTTGATCGCGGATGCCGGAATCCCCGTGTTGCTCATCGCCTACGGCATGTCCCTCCACGGGCAGCGGGTGCTCACCGCTCCCGGAAGGCGGGTCGACGTCCTGCTCGCCTCGGCTCTGAAGCTCGTGGCCATGCCGCTCGTTGCCTGGTTACTCGCCATGGCCTTCGCCCTCTCCCCCGAGCAGACGCGCATCGTCGTGGTGCTCGCGGCGCTTCCCACGGCGCAGAACGCGTTCCTTTTCTCACAGCGCTATGGCGTGGGTGAGATCATCGCGCGTGACACGATCTTCGTCACAACGCTCGGGTGCATCCCCATCCTCTTCCTGGCCGCCGCCCTCCTGCACTGAGGCCTCTCCCGGCGGCGCAGCCGGTGCCCTATGGTGGGGCCGAAGCCCGGCTTCTCCCCCGCACAGAAAGGCATTCATGTCTCTCGACTCTTCGCTTCAGCGCAGCGCCACCACGGCGATCCGCGTCGCGCTCGGCGTCTCGGGCGCTCTCTCGCTGATCGTCGGCATCCTCATCTTCGTGTGGCCCGGACGCACCGCGGAGGTGGGGGTCGCGATCATCGCCATCTGGGTGATCGTCGCCGGCCTGGTATATGTCGGACTGGGCATATTTTCGCGGTTCTTAGGCGGATGGAGTCGCGTCGGCTACGCCGTCCTCGGCGTGCTGTTCGTCATCGCGGGTGTGGTGGCGCTGGTCAATCTCGCGGCGGCCACCACGGGATTCGCGATCGCGCTCGGCATCATCATCGGCGCTCTGTGGGTCGCCGAGGGGATCGTGACGCTGGCGACCCTGCGTACCGCCGGCTCGAAGGGCTGGTCGGTCTTCTTCGGGATCGTCAGCATCCTGGCCGGCATCGTGCTCCTGCTCACTCCCATGTACGTCGCCCTGCTCTGGGTGTTGCTGGGCGTCTCGCTCATCGTGCTGGGCATCGTCCAGATCGTGCGGGCGGTCACCTTCGGGCGCTAGTCCGTCTGACCCCGCGCGCGGCGGAGCGCGCCGCACTTCCGCCACGCTCGCCCCAGTGCGCGCGGGCCCGTCGTGGGCCGTTCGGGAGGAGATGTGCACAACGGAGGGCCGATCCGGCGAATACGACCTCCCGAACGCTCATCCCCTCCCGTAGCGCACACCCAAGCTCCGGATCTCGCCGAACGCCACTCCCCCCATCCCCGGCACTCGCCCCGCCCGGGCCGTCGGCAGCGGGCAGCACAGGAGGAGATGTGCACAACGGAGGACCGATCCGGCGAATACGACCTCCCGAACGCTCATCCCCTCCCGAAGCGCACACCCGAACGCCAGACCAGACGCCCACACTGAGCGCCACGCCTCCATCCCCGGCGCTCACCCGCCCGGGCGGTAGCAGCGGGCAGGCCGGGAGGAGATGTGCACAACGGAGGGCCGATCCGGGCGAATACGACCTCCCGAACGCTCATCCCCTCCCCAGGTGCACACGACCTCGCGAACGTTCATCCCCTCCCGAAGCGCACGGTGAACCGTCGGCTCAGGACTGCCGGTGCCGGGCGCGCTTCAGGCGTCGGCGGGGAGATACCGCTTCCACCAGTCCAGCACGGCGTCGAACCGCTCGATGCGGTGGCGCGGCTGCCCCGCGCGGGTCAGCTCGTGATTCTCGCCGGGGAAGATGAGCATCTCCGCCTCGGTGCCCTGGCGCTTGAGGGCGGTGTAGTACCGGGTCGCCTGCTCGAGCGGGCATCGGAAGTCCAGTTCCGAGTGCACGACGAAGGTCGGCGTGGTCACCTGGTCGACCACCGCCATCGGGCTCTGCGACCGGATCCCGTCCGGATCGGTACCGACGTACTCGTCACCGAAGAAGCTGCCGATGTCGCTGGTTCCCTGGAAGGACACCGGGTCGAGGAATCCCCGCTCGACGATCGCTGCGGCGAAGCGGTGGTCGTGCGCGATGACCCGCGCCGTCATGTAGCCGCCGTA
Organism: Microbacterium sp. Z10_103; assembly: GCF_058310455.1. Taxonomy (NCBI): domain Bacteria; kingdom Bacillati; phylum Actinomycetota; class Actinomycetes; order Micrococcales; family Microbacteriaceae; genus Microbacterium; species Microbacterium sp. Z10_103. Next base: position 1,157,654 of record NZ_JBZEGK010000001.1, on the reverse strand, counting down.
GGAGCCGCCCATGATCCCCACGCGCCCGCCGTCCAAGCGGGGGTCCGCAGCGAGCGCCCCCTCGAAGAAGTCCATGATGTCGGTGTAGTCCAGGGTGCCCATGGCGCCCCGGATGGCGCGGCCGTGTGCTCGCCCGTACCCGGCACTGCCGCGCGGGTTGCAGTAGACGACGGCGTAACCGGCGTCCACGAGTACCTGCGTCTCGTCGAAGACGTGCACGCCATACGAGGCGTACGGACCACCGTGGATCTGCAGGATGACCGGGAACGGGCCGCTCCCCTCCGGCGTGGCGACCCATCCGTGCACCGGGTACCCATCGCGGGCGGTCACCTCGAGTTCGCGGGGTGACACGATTCCCCGCTCACCGAGCGGCCGCCCGAAGTCGGTGAGGACGCGAGCGGGTGCGCCGGCATCGAGGAGCACGAGCTCGCCGTACGACTCGGGCGTCGCGACCGCTGCGACGATCCGCTCCCCCGCCGCGGCGACGCCGACGGCTTCGAGGTCGCCGCCGAGGACCTCGAAGACTTCCCCGGCCCGGGTGACGCGGAGCACCCGCATCCGCCCGCGCGTACGGTCCTGCACGAGCACGTCGTCGCCGGCCGGTGTGAGCGCACTGCCGACTTCGCCGAGGTCGATGGTCTCGGGGTCGGTGAGCGCGCGGGGTCCGTTCGCCTCGAGGATCCACAGCGCCACCCCTGGCGCCACGAAGTCGATCCCGCGGGTTCCCGCGTCGCTGGCCCGCAGGAAGACCGTGCCATCGTCAGCCACCGCAAGGTCGCTTACGGAAAGGTTCGCCGCCGTCCCCAGCACCTCGCGCGTCGTGCCGTCAGCGGCGGCGATGGCGACGACTCGGCTCCGCAGGTCGCGCTCGCCCCGCTCGATGACGTCGGGGATGACGAGGATCTCGCGGCCGTCGGCCGTCCACGTGGCGCCGTGCCAGCTGGCCGGGCCCTCCGTCAGCGCGACGGCTTCGTCCGCCACCAGCGTCTTGACCGGCGCTTCTTCACCCTCGGCCAGCACGCGCGGAGCAGGCTCGTAGAAGGGCTCGGCACCCACCGACGGGGCATCGATCACGAACAGCTGCGCCGGGCGGTCGGCGACGTAACCCAGGCCGTTCGCGTGCCAGCGGATGCCGGTGATTCGCCGCGGGGCCTCGGCCGGAGCATCCAGCCCCTCGACCGTTCCGTATCGTCCCTTCTCCGCGATCCGCGCGGTGTATGCCAGCCGCGCGCCGTCGGGAGACCACGCGAACCCCTCGACGCCCGACGGGGCGTCGGTCGCCTGCATGGGCTCCCCTCCCCCGGATGCGACGACGAACACTTGCGCGCGTCCCTTGGCGTCACCGCGCAGGAATGCCACCCGTGTGTCGTCCCGCGTGAGCGCGGGAGCGGAATCCGCGATGCCGCGGGTGAGCCGGCGCGGCGATCCGCCGGGGAGATCGATGCGCCACAGCTGCCCGACGTTGCGGTTGGCAGCGATGTCGGGACGCGACGTCGCGAAGACGGCGAACGAGCCATCGCGCGCGATCGCGGGGCGAGCGACCGCGACGAGGTGCTCGATGTCGGATGCCCGCATGCTCACTCCCCCGCGAAGGACGACGTGTCGCCGACGAGCCGCGTGGAATCATCCGGGATGGGGTCGATCGCCGCGCGGGCGACCTCGGCGGCGAACTCCGACACGTTGTACAGTCGCCCGGCCGATTCGCGGCGCGACGCGATGGCGCCGGGGTTGGCCCGTTCGAGCAGGGTCGCGGTGATGGTGCCCTCGATCATGTCGCCGGAGACGACCACGAACCCGATGCCGCGTTCGGCGAGTTCGGGGATGTATTCGCGCAACGCGTCTTCACCGGCGCGCTTGGAGAGGGCCACCGGCTCGTACTCCGGCATGGTCGGGGTCGTGCGGATGAAGTGCGCCTGGTGGCTCGTGACGAACACCACGCGCGCCCCGTCACCCAGCAGCGGCAGCGCGTTCTGCAGCACACGCACCTGCGCATCGCGGTTCAACTGCAGCGCGTAGTCCTCGCCCATCCCGGCCTCCATGCCGCCGGAGGCGTTCAGCACGAGGATGTCGAGGGCACCGAAAGCCCGCTCCACCTCGGCGAACATCGCCTGCACGGATGCGTCGTCGGTCAGGTCGGCACCGATGACGAGCACTTCGGCGCCGAGGGCACGCAGCTCTCCGGCCAGTTTCTCGGCGCGAGGAGCCTTGTTGCGGTAGTTCACCACGACGTTCGCGCCGGCCTCGGCGAGGTAACGCACGGTGTCCGCGCCGATGCCGCGGGAGGATCCCGTCACGAGGGCGGTCTTGCCGCGCAGCGAATCGGGGGGGAGGATCTGAGACACGGGAGCTCCTGAAGTCTTGGGTTTCCTGTGCCGCGCCGACGACGTGGCGCGGCCGCTGTTCGACCCTACCAATCCGGGTCCGTGAGAAACGGCGCGTGATACTTTCGACCCACAGGGAGGCGCGCACGATGGAGCTACTCCAGATCATCGAGCAGTGGGCGTGGATCGGCTGGCTGGTCCTCATGCTGATCTTCCTCGTCGTCGAGATGCTCACCCTCGATCTGACGTTCCTGATGCTGTCGATCGGCGGCCTCGCCGGCCTCGGTGCGGACATCCTCGGAGCCCCGCTGTGGCTGCAGGTGATCGCCGCCGCCGCTGTGGCCGCCGTGCTCCTCCTGGCCCTGCGCCCCGCCCTCTTGCGCCGCTTGCACCGCAGTTCGGACACGAGACCGTCGAACGTGGAGGCGCTCCTGGGTCTGGACGGGCGCGTCCTGGCAACCGTCTCGAGCGTGACCGGTCAGGTGAAACTCGCCAACGGGGACGTGTGGACCGCGCGCAGCGAAGGACGCACCGAGATCGAACCCGGCACTCCGGTCCGCGTCGCCCGGATCGACGGCGCCACGGCCTTTGTCCGCCCCCGACCTGAGGAGCTGTCCGAATGACCGCATCAGAGGTCATCCCGGCCGTGATCGGCTGGACGCTGGCGATCGCCGTCCTGATCTTCGTCCTGGTGGTGATCTTCCGCGCCATCCGCATCATCCCGCAGGCCTCCGCCGGTGTCGTCGAACGCCTCGGGCGCTACCACAAGACGCTGCAGCCGGGCCTGAACATCCTCGTGCCGTTCATCGACCGGGTGCGCCCCCTCATCGACATGCGCGAGCAGGTCGTGTCCTTCCCGCCGCAGCCGGTCATCACCGAGGACAACCTGGTCGTCTCCATCGACACGGTGGTCTACTTCCAGGTCACCGACGCGCGCGCGGCGACCTATGAGATCGCGAACTACCTGGGCGCTGTCGAGCAGCTCACCACCACGACGCTGCGCAACGTGGTCGGCGGCCTGAACTTGGAAGAGGCCCTCACCAGCCGCGACAACATCAACGGGCAGCTGCGCGTGGTGCTCGATGAAGCGACCGGCAAGTGGGGCATCCGCGTCGGCCGCGTGGAGCTGAAGGCGATCGATCCGCCGCACTCCATCCAGGACTCCATGGAGAAGCAGATGCGCGCCGAGCGCGACCGCCGCGCCGCGATCCTCACGGCGGAGGGGTCGAAGCAGTCGCAGATCCTCGAAGCGGAGGGGCGCCGGCAGGCGGAGATCCTCAGCGCCGAAGGTGACAAGCAGGCCGCAGTGCTGCGGGCACAGGGTGAGTCTGAGGCCATCCAGATGGTGTTCTCCGCCATTCACGCCGGCGAGCCCGACGAGAAGCTCCTGGCGTACCAGTACCTGCAGACGCTGCCGAAGATCAGCGACAGTCCCTCGAGCAAACTGTGGATCATCCCCAGCGAACTGACCGAGGCGCTCAAGGGCATCGGCGACGCGTTCGGCGGGCGTCACTCCGAGCCGGGCGGGCCCCGTGCTCCGCGCGCCCCCAAGCCCCCCGCCCCGTCGCCGGGCACCGATGAGGCGCTCGCTGCGGCACGGGAGGCTGCGTCGGCCGCGGACGACATCGCGGCCGAGGCCCGGTCGACCCTTCCCGCAGGGGCGGGCGACCTCGAATCAGGGCGGCCCGCTTCGTCGTGACGCACCCTTATTTCCGCGGCGCCGCACGGCCGCGGGTCCTGGCACACCGTGGGCTCGTGACCGCGGATGCTGCAGCAGCCGGTGTGGTGGAGAACTCCTTCGCCGCCGTGGCCGAGGCGCATGCCGCCGGCGTGGAGTTCGTCGAATCGGACTGCCGCCTCACGGCGGACGGGACGGTCGTCCTGCTGCACGACGAGGACCTGCAGCGCGTCGCCGGCCTCCCCCGCCCGGTCGCGGAGGTGGCGCTGCCAGAGTTGACGGACCTCTTGGCCCCGCGCGGAGGTCTTCTCACCCTCGAGCAGGCGCTGGATGCGTTCCCGACCTTGCGTTTCAATCTGGACGTCAAGGAGGACGGAGCGGAGGATGCCGTGGGGCGGCTGGTCGCTCCGCACGCCGAGCGGGTGCTGCTGACGAGCTTCTCCGACGAACGGCGCCACGCCGCACTGGCCGCCGCCGTACGGCACGGCGCACGGCCCGCGCCCGCGACATCGCCCGGATCGCAGGTACTGCGACGGCTGGTGGCGGCCCTCGCCGTGCGGAGTCGTCGCCGTGCCGACGCTGCCCTCGAGGGGCTCGACGCGCTGCAGATTCCGGAACGCCATCGTCGCGTGCGCGTGCTGACGCCCAGGCTCGTCGAGGCCGCCCACGCCCACGGAATCGAAGTACATGTATGGACCGTCAACGACCCTGCCGACATGCTGCGACTGCTCGACGCCGGGGTGGACGGACTGATCACCGACCGCGCCGATGTGGCCCTGACGCTGGCATCTTGACAGCCCCGCTGAGCATCATCTGTGAATGCCCGGCCGAGGGCAGCCGTTCGGATGGATCGCCCAGGTCAAGACGTTATACCTGAACAGCGACGAGAGGACCTTACAATGGCAGACCGCAGTCTGCGCGGAGTCCGACTCGGCGCCCAGAGCCTACAAAGCGAAGAGGGCGTCGTGTTCCACGACCGCGCACAGCACATCTACACCTGCACGTCCTGTGGACGTGACACGACACTGACGTTCGCCGCCGACGCGGAGGTACCCCCGTCCTGGGAGTGCCGCACCTGCGGAGCCGAGGCTCTGCTGCGCATCGGCGACAACACCGCCACCGTCGACCACAGCGAAGACAAGGCTCCTCGCACCCACTGGGACATGCTGCTCGAGCGGCGCACGCTTCCCGAGCTGGAGGAGCTGCTCGAAGAGCGTCTGGCTTACATCCGCGCCCGCCGCGGTGGTTCCGCCGGGGCGACCGAGAAGATTTCCGCCTGAGTTCACACTCACACCGACGCCGGTCCCCGCGGGGGCCGGCGTCGTCGTTTCAGCGCGAGTGGCCGGCGCGGCGGCCCCGCAGTAGGACGACCAGACCGACGGCGAGGAGCGCGAGCGCACTCCCCCACCCCACGATCGCCTGCACGGCGGAGCCGATCAGCACCGCGGGCGTGAGTCCCTCCCGCAGCGGCACGTCCGTGAGCATCGTCCCCGCCTCGCCGGCCGGCAGCGCGTCGACGACGGCACCGTCGGGCGCGATGACCTGGCTCGTCCCGACGGTGGAGATGTTGACCACGGCGCGCCCGGTCTCGATCGCACGCATGCGGGCGAAAGCGAGCTGCTGAAGGTTCTCGTCGGTGTCGCGGAAGTCGGCGTTGTTGGTCTGGAACACGTAGAGCTCCGCACCGCCGCGGGCCCCCTCCCAGAGGACATCGTCGTAGATGACGTCGAAGCAGATGGCCAAGCCGATGCCGATGCCCCCGAGGTCGACGAGCGGCGGGTTGGTGCCGGGCGTGTACTCGCGGCCGATCAGTCCGACGAGGTCCGGAACGAGCGCTTCGAAGAACCATCGGTCGGGGACGTATTCGCCGAACGGCACGGGATGCGTCTTGTCGTGCACCGCGGCGGGGCCCTCGCCGGCGGTCCAGAGGATCGACGTATTGAAGATGTCCTTGCCCCGTGCGGTGGCGGCGTTCACGAGCAGGGGCGCGTCGACGCGCGCGGCCAGGGCGTCCAGCATCCGCGCGGTTCCCTGATCGGACAGCGGGTCGGCGTCGACGCTTCCCTCCGGCCACACGAGCAGGTCGAGGTTCTCGTCCAGCAGCGGCGAGGTGGCTCCCAGCTGCGCGTTGAGGACGTCGCCCGGGGCGCGCGGGTCGAAGTAGCCGCTGGGCCCGTTGCCCTGGACGCTCCCCACGCGCAGGGATCCGGTGCCCGTGGTCGGGAAGGCAGGAACGGCGAGCAGAACGACGGCGAGGATGGCCACGGGGATGACGGTACGGAGGTCGCGGAATCGTGCGAGCCGCACCCACTCGAGCACCGCGGCGGTGAAGGCCACCATGAGGAACGTCAGCCCGGTCACCCCGACCCACGACGCGAGAGAGGCGAGGGGGCTCTCGGACTGGCTCATTCCGATGCGCCCCCACGGGAACCCCGTGTACGGCCAGGAGCCCATCACGAGTTCCCGCATCGTCCAGAGGCCTCCGACGAGCACGGGGAGCACCACCAGGCGCCCCCACGTCGCCGGGAGGACCCGCGGCAGCCACCGGTACGCCAGCATGATCGGGATGGAGCCGACGGCCCAGAAGACGGTTTCGGCACCGGCGAGGCCGAACCACGGGACGATCCCCAGGTAACGGGTGGTCCACGAGACGTGGACGAACCAGAACGCCGCGCCGAAAACGGAGCCGACCAGCAGCGCGCCGCCGACGCTCCGTCCGATGAGGGAGGCGAGTGCGAACGCTACCCCGACGAAAGCCAGGGGCCACCAGCCGATATCGGGAAAGGCGGCATCCAGAACCAGCCCCCCGACGCCCGCGGTGAGCACCGCAGCCCACAGCGGAAGCAGGGGGCGGTGTCGGGGCACGAATCGACCTTAATCGGGGGATGCTGATCGCGCGCTGTGTCAGACGGTGGAGTAGGCGACGATGCCGCGCCGGACGCCCTCGAGTGCGCGACGCGCGACACCCGCGACCGGCGGGTCGGCGACGAGCGACAGCTGATCGAGCAGGTCGATCGTCTGCTTGGCCCAGCGCACGAAGTCGCCGGCGGCCATGTCGGCGTCCGCGAGGACGCGATCCAACGGCGCACCCCGCGTCCACTGGTGGATGGCGCTGGCCAAACCCGCGGCGATCGGTTCGGTGCCGGGCAGCCGGTGCGCCTGCTCGAGGTCGTCCAGCTCCTGCCAGAGGTTCTCCGTCGCCTCCAGCGCGGGGCGGAACGCCCCGCGAGGCAACCCGTGCTCGCCCGGCCCTGCGTCATCGCGGCGCGGCTCGTAGACGAGCGAACAGGCGATGGCCGCCAACGCCGGGGCGTCGAGGCCGGTCCACAGCCCGCGGCGCAGCGACTCCGCCACGAGGAGGTCGCGTTCGCCGTAGATGCGCCGCATCGTGCGACCGGTCGGGGTGAGACGTGTCGACCCGTCGTCCTCGACGACGACGTAGTGCAACTCGGTGAGCACATCCACCACGCGGTCGAAGATGCGCGCCACCGTGCCCGTGCGCGCCGAGATCTGCGCCCGGATCTTGTCCGTGGAGCGCTTGAGCTTCCAATACCGCTCCGCCCACCGGGCGTGGTTCTCCCGGTCGGGGCAGGAATGGGCCGGATGCCGCTGCATCCGCTTGCGCAGCGACGAGATCTCCCGCAGACGCTTCTCCCGCGTCGCGCGGGACGCGGTGGCGTCGCGCCGATTGAGTTTCTCCGCCTCGGAGAGGTCGCGCCGGATCGCGGAGTACTCGCGGAAGTCACCCCGGTCGCAGGTCATCGCCTGCGCGTATCCGGCGAGTGACTCCTCGGCCTCGCGCACCTGCCGGGCGAGACCCACGACCGCGCGGTCTGCCTGGAACTGCGCGAAGGAGGATTCGAGGATCTCCCGCGCCCGAGCGCGGCCGAACTGGTCGATGAGGTTCACGGCCATGTTGTACGTGGGGCGGAAGCTCGAGTTCAGCGGGTAGGTGCGCCGGGAGGCGAGGGCGGCCACGGCCTGTGGATCCAGACCCTCGGTCCACTGAATGACCGCGTGGCCCTCGACGTCGATGCCGCGGCGTCCGGCTCGCCCGGTGATCTGGGTGTACTCCCCCGACGTGATCGCGACGCGCGCTTCGCCGTTGAACTTCTCCAGTTTCTCCAGCACGACCGTGCGCGCGGGCATGTTGATGCCGAGGGCGAGGGTCTCCGTCGCGAAAACCGCCTTGACGAGTTTCCGCTGGAAGAGATACTCCACGACCTCTTTGAAGGCCGGGAGAAGCCCGGCGTGGTGGGCGGCGACACCCCTCTCCAGGTTGTCGCGCCACTCCCAGAAGCCCAAGACGGCGAGGTCTTCGTCGCGCAACGTGCGGGTACGCTCCTCGACGATCTCGCGGATCTCCCGGCGCTCCTCCGGTGTCGTCAGACGCAGGTTCGCGCGCCGCACCTGCTGCACGGCACCGTCGCAGCCGGCGCGGCTGAAGATGAAGAAGATCGCCGGCAGCAGGTTCGCCCGCCGCAGCAGCTCGACCACGTCCGGCCGATCCAAGCGCTCGATGCGCTGGACGTTCGCCGAGCGGACCGGACGCTGGCCGCCGCGCGGCGGTCGTCGGCCGTGGGGTGCGGTGCCGGCCTGCTGCGCCGACCGGTAGCTCTGCGCGCGCCGGTTGTTCTCGTACGACGCACCGGATCCCGACCGGATGCGCAGAAGCTCCTGGTTGACCTGGGCGGTGGCCACGCCCGCGCGGTCATCGAAGAGGGGAAGCAGGTCGCCGCGCACGAGCACATGCTGCTCGAGAGGGACGGGACGCACCTCCGACACGATCACCTGGGTATCGCCGCGGACGGTGTCCAGCCAGTCGCCGAACTCCTCGGCGTTGGAAACCGTCGCGGAGAGGGAGATGATCCGCACCGAAGCGGGAAGGTGGAGGATGACCTCCTCCCACACCGGGCCGCGGAACCGATCGGCGAGGTAGTGCACCTCATCCATCACCACGTATCGCAGCCCGCGGAGTGCCGACGAGTCGGCGTACAGCATGTTGCGCAGGACCTCGGTGGTCATCACGACGATGCGCGCCGAGGCGTTGATGTTCGTGTCGCCGGTGAGGAGACCGACATCGTCCGCCCCGTAGACCTCGACGAGCTCACGGAACTTCTGGTTCGAGAGGGCCTTCATGGGGGTGGTGTAGAACGCCTTCTCCCCCGGCTCGTTCATCGCCAGGTGGACGGCGAACTCCCCCACGATCGTCTTGCCCGCGCCGGTCGGTGCAGCGACCAGCACGCTACGGCCCTCTTCGAGCGCCTGGCAGGCCGCGATCTGGAAGTCGTCGAGCTCGAATTTCTGCGCCGCGGCGAACTCGACGGTCAGCGGATGCTGCGCCCTCCGGGAGGCGCGCGCGAACCGCTCGGCCGGGCTCGGGTCGCTCACGAGGAGGCCTGCGACGAGAGGAAGGCAGCATCGCGCTTGCGACGGCGACGATCGAAGAGCATCGACACGCCGGCGGCGGCGAAGAACAGCACGACGAGGATGCCCGCGAGCAGCAGCATGCTGATGACATCCGCCGCCGGCGTGGCCAGCGCGGCGAACACGGTCGCCACCAGCACGGCGACGCGCCATCCCTTGATGATCGCCTTTCCGCTCATGACCCCCGCCAGGTTCAACGCGACGAGGAAGACGGGGAGCACGAATGCCACACCGATGACGATGAGGAGCTTGAAGACGAAGTCGTAGTAGTAGGAGGCGTCGTAGAAGGAGACCCCCTCGTTGGGAACGAACGTGTTCATCAGCTCGACGATGTGCGGCATCACGTACAGGCCCACGGCGCACCCCGAGAAGAACAGCGGGACGGCAGCGAGGATGAAGCCGACCGTATAGCGGATCTCCTTGCGGGTCAGCCCGGGCATGATGAACGCCCAGATCTGCCACAGCCACACCGGCGCGGATAGGAGCAGACCGATGGCGAAGGACATCCGCAGTCGCAGGTCGAACGCACTGGTGACGGTCGTGAACATCAACTCGACGCGCGCTTCCTCGTTGTCGGTGGCGGCGATCTGACGGATCGGCTCCGTGATGAGGTGGATCACGGGGTCGGTGATGAAGAACGCCACCGTCATGCCGACGATCAACGCCGCGGCGGCGAACATCAGACGCTTGCGCAGCTCCACGAGGTGCGCGCCCAGCGACATGCGGCGATCACCGCGTCGCGGCGACCGGGGCTGATCCCCCACCCTCGGCGGTTCCGTGGTGACCACGGCGGGTCAGGAGGGAGTGTGGGGCGTCCCGCCGGGCCGGTCCACCGAGACGTTCGATGGAGTGCGCACGTCGGGAACGGCGGGTGCCGACGCCGACTCCGCGGCGTCTTCCTTCTTCATCTCTTTGATCTCGCCACGGAACACACGGGCCGACTGGCCCACGCTCTTGGCCAGGGCCGGCAGCTTCGCCGCGCCGAACAGGAGAAGGATGACAGCGAGGACGATCAGCAAGTGCCATCCGGTTAAGCCGGCCATGAGGTCTCCTCGAGTTCTACGGGAAGCCCCCAGTGTAACCCGCGCACCTGCACGGCGCCCGAGGCGCGACGAGGTTAAGCCTCGGAGCGATACTGCGCCAGCCCGGCCTGGGCCCAGGATGCTGCGGCGCTGCGCGCGGCCGGCGGGTCGAGGATCTCCACCTCACCGCCGCGGCGGGCGGCGAGCCGCTTGAGGCTGTGCTCGTCGGCGACCTGGATGTGTGCGATCGTCGTCGTCCCCGTCGTCTCGGTCCGGGCGCGGTCCAGGTAGTCACCGATCAGCGGCGCGATGGCGGAGGGGAAGCGGATGCGCACGACGACGTCGTTCTCCCCCGGCTCGAACAGGTCGGGCACGGGCTCGGCGCCATGGGTGATCGGAATGTCGGTGAGGGTGAGGTCGCGCACCCGGTCGAGGTGGAAGGTCCGCACCGCTTCGCGCATGTGGCACCACCCCTGCAGATACCACGAGCCGTTGGCGATGTGCACCTTCACGGGGTCCACCGTGCGGGTGGTGGCCGCGGCATCGGGCGCCTTATAGGTGAACGACACCGCGACGCCGCGCCGAAGGGCATCGCCGACGACGTCCCGCACCCCATCGACCGGTCCTGGCGCGACGATGACGTCAGCCGGTGCCGAGGACGCACCGCGGGCGAGCTTCGCGAGCAGCCCGTTGATGAGCTCGCCCGTGCCCACGCCGGGAACGGTGCGTGCCAGCTGCAGGCCGGTGAGGAGCGCGGCCGCCTCGCGCGCGGTGAGTCGGGGCGACCGCTCGAGCCCGACGGAGTTGGTGATCGAGATGATGTCGCGCGCGTCCAGGAGATCCCAGTCGATGTCGAACAGGTCGTTCGGCAGCTGCCAGAACCCGCCGTCACCGGGCAGGCCGATGACCGTGAGCTTCTCCACCATGCCGCGCATCTGCTCGGGGGTCACCTCGAATTCATCGGCCGCCTCGACGATCGACACCTCGCCCTTGCCGATGAGATAGGGCACGAGCTGCAGCATGAGCGCGGCGCGGTCGGTGGCGAGCATCGGTTTACCCGTCGTCATGCGCCACCTCCGTGCAGCGCCAGGGTCGCTTCGAGGCGCCGGATCACCTGCTGGCGCAGCTCCTCCGGTTCGACGACGCGCACCTCGGGGCCGTAGGAGGCGAGCTCGTCGGCGAAGACATGCACATCGACGTACGGCACGCGGATGCCCTGGTCAGCGGGCGTCGCTCGTCGAGAGAGCCTCAGCGCCGCTTCGGTGCCGGGGTGCACCTCCAGGAGCGCGGTCTGGGAGGCCGCGACCGCCTGCAGACCCGACAGCGCCCTCTCCCCCGCTCCGTCGCGCAATGCCGGATCGAATCGGTCCCGGGTCAGTTCGACCTCCCCGACGATGCGAGAAAGAAGGAAGGTGCGATCGGCGTCGATGTTGACGTCGTACCCGAACACATGCCAGCGCGCCTCGTACTCCACCAGCGCAAGAGGGCGGATGCGGCGCGCGCGCGGCGCCGAATCACCGGGGCGCAGGTAGGGGAAGTGAACGACGCGACTCTGCTCGATCGCCGTCTGCAGCGCAGGGAAAGCGGGGTCACGCAGGCTGATCCGCGGGGCGTAGCCGATGATCGGCTCATCCACCGGAATGCCCAGCGCGCGGATCTTGCGGAGCCCGCTACGCGCGTCGGTCGAAAGCGACTCCGACCCCCACACCCCGCCGGCGAGGTTCAGCAGCGCGACTTCGGCGGGCGTGAACGTGATGTCATCCGGCAGCGAGTACTCCGCGGTGGGGACGCGGTAACGCGCCTCACGGAGATCATCCGGGTCGGCGTAGTCCCCGATGGTCTCGATGGGAACCCCGAGCCCGCGGAGGCTCTCCTTGTCGCGCTCGAACATCTTCTCCAGCGCGTCCTTGGATGCACCGGAGTCGACCTGCTCGCGATACCCCGCGACCGAGGACAGGATGGTGTCCTTCGTCAGTCCCTGCTCGGTGGCCATGAGCGCCACGACGAGGTTGACGAGACGCTCCTCAGGAGCGTTCTTCACCGGTCGGATAGGCACTGTGACATCCTACGTTCGCGCCCGTCGGTCGGCCGCGCCTGCGCCGTGGCGGTGTGGCGGGCTTCACCCGTCGATGCCGAGGAGGTCGATCACGTACACCAGCGACGACCCGCCCGGGATCGCGCCCTCCTGCTCGTCACCCGTTCCTTCGCTCGGAGGCAGGACGATGAGCACCTGCGAGCCGACGTTCTGCCCCTCCAGCGCTGACACCACCGCCGCGGGAAGCGTCTCCGGCGACACCGCGGCAGGCGTGGCGCCCCAGGTCGTGTCGAAGACCTCGCCGGTCTCCCAGACGACGCCCGTGTAGTGCACGCGCGCGGTGTCGTCGGCGGTGATCTCGGGGCCGTCACCCTGCTTGAGCACCTCCACGACCACGTCGCTCGGCGGGGTCGCGTCGGGGACGATGATGCCGGGACGCCCGTCGGGCGCGCGCACGACGGTCGGGAGACCGTGACCCTCGGTGAACCGGTCGGCTCCGTCGGCTTTGGGCAGGTACACCTTGCGGACGTCCACGACGGCGACGGCGGACTCGCCCTCATCGAGGCCGATGCTGTTGGCAGCGCCTTCGGCGAGGTCGTCGGGGGCCAGACCCACGACGACCCGCGAGCCCTCGGTCACGCAATCCAAGGCCGTCGCGAGGCCGGGGAAGCCCTGCAGCCACTCCGACACGGTGAAGACCCGCGTCAGGTCCCCGTTGTACGGAGTCGCGATGACCGATTCGCCGGTCTCGCCACTGTTCACGGTGATGTCGAGCACCACGAGCTGGTTCTCGTCGACGATCGCCGGGCCGTCGCCCCGGTCGAGCACCGTCGAGGCGGTCGAGTCGACGTGGAAAGGCGTGCGCACCTGCACCGTGGGTTCGCCGGTTTCCGACCCCGACACATCGACGAGGTCGAGGGCCTCCGCGTTACGGGTGGTGGGGTTGCACGTCGCATCCGACGGGGCCGAGCAGCCGACGAGACCGAAGGCGGCCAGCGCTGTCAGGGTGAGAAGAGCGGGGGTTCTGCGCACCGCAACAGTCTAAGGGGTGGGGTTCTCGCCGCCCCGCTCGGCCGCCTGCCGCACTCCCTCGGCGGCCCGCTGCGCTTCGCGCACGCGTTTGCGGAGGTTCTTGTCCGTGATCTCACGATCCCCGACGGCACCGGGCGTCCAGACCTCCACGTCGTCATCGGCGTACGTGGGCTTCTTGAGCGCGCGACGCCGCACGTCTGGTGGCATCGCGCCGGGCGCCAGGCGGCGCGCGGTGAGAAGGAAGCCGGTGTGCGCGACCATGCGGTGGTCGGGCCGTACGGCCAGGCCCTCGACGTGCCAGCCCCGCACCATGGTCTCGCTCGCCTCGGGCTCGGTGAACAGCCCGGTGCCGCGCAGGTACTCGGCGACGCGGCTGAGCTGCGTGGCCGTCGCGACGTAGCAGAGCACGACGCCCCCGGGGATCAGGGCGTCGGCCACGACGTCGATGCACTCCCAGGGCGCGAGCATGTCGAGGACCACGCGGTCGACGGATGCGGGGGCGACGGTGTCGGGGAGCGTCTCGACGAGGTCGCCGACGACCAGCTGCCACGTCGACGGCTGCGCGCCGAGAGCCGTCTCGACATTGGCGCGCGCCACTTCGGCGAAGTCCTCGCGGCGTTCGAAGGACACCAGGCGCCCCGCGGGGCCGATCGCGCGCAGGAGCCAGAGGGCCAGTGCGCCCGAGCCCACGCCGGCTTCCACGACGACGGCGCCCGGGAAGATGTCGGCCTGCGCCAGGATCTGCGCCGCATCCTTCGGGTAGACGATCGCCGCACCGCGCGGCATCGACATCACGAAGTCGCGCAGGAGCGGCCGCAGCGCCAGATAGTCGTGACCGCCGCTGTTGGTGACGACGCTGCCGTCGGGTTGGCCGATCAGGGTCGCGTGCGGCAGCACCCCGTGGTGGGTGTGCAGCTCGCCGCCCTCGCGCAGGGTGATGGTGTGCAGCCGCCCCTTGGGTCCGGTCAGCTGGACGCGGTCACCGATGCGGAACGGGCCACTCAGGTGCGGGATGTCGGTCATCGTCCTGCCTCCGGGTGCTGCGCCTGCAGGGGCTGTCGCGCGTGCGCGGCGTGGAGCACGCGCAGATCCTCTGTGCTGCGTCCGTCCAGGGTGGGCCACAGCGCGTGCGCGCCCACACCGGTGAGAGAGAGCATCAGCGGCACCCCGAGGGTCACCGCGCCGCTGGCCAGCGCCGCGCGCGCGCCGTTCGGAGAGTCCTCGATGGCGACGGTATCGGCCGGGTCGACCCCGAGCGCCGCGCACGCTTGCAGATATCCGTCGGGATGCGGTTTCGGGCGGGTGGCGTCGTCGCCGGCGATGATGACGTCGAACGCGTCGAAGTCCATGAGGTCGACCACGCTCTGCGCCATCCGGCTGACCGACATCGTCACGAGGGCCGTCTTCACCCCGTTCGCCTTCAGGTCGGCCAGCAGTTCACGCGCACCGGGACGGAACGGCACGCCCGTGGCCGCCAGGCGCGCCATGACGTCATCGGTGAGGTGATCGA
Source organism: Microbacterium sp. Z10_103 (assembly GCF_058310455.1). Taxonomy (NCBI): domain Bacteria; kingdom Bacillati; phylum Actinomycetota; class Actinomycetes; order Micrococcales; family Microbacteriaceae; genus Microbacterium; species Microbacterium sp. Z10_103. Next base: position 1,142,629 of record NZ_JBZEGK010000001.1, on the reverse strand, counting down.
TGATGTCGGGCACGCTCATCGCGACGCCGGCGTCCTGGAAGATGCGGGCGGAGTCCTCGAGCCCGAGGCCCACGAGCTGTAGCGCTTGCTCGTGGGACCACGTCCCGCCGAACCGTTCCACGAGAGGGGATTCGGCCGCCATCCAGTACGGCTCGGTGTCGACGAGCGTGCCGTCCATGTCCCACAGGACAGCGGCGAGCCGGGGCGAAGTCATCCGTCCATCGTAACCAGGAGGGCCGCGCCCCCGCCGCCGCCCCCGGCCCGGTCACAGCCCGATGCGCCTATCCTGGAGTGATCGCAGCGACGGTCTGAGGAGGTTGCGTGGACGCACTGGGTCGCCGGGTTCTGGTCACCGCCTTCGACGGTTGGAACGACGCGGGCGAGGCTGCTTCGGCTGCGGTGTCGCTCCTGCGCGCGCAGGGCGCGTACGAGCCCGTGTTCTCGGTGGATCCGGAGCTGTACTTCGACTACCAGTACACGCGTCCGCACATCGTCACCGACGGCGAGGGACATCGGTCGCTCCGCTGGCCCGAGGCCACGCTTTACAAGCCCTCCCACCCGAGCCGGAGCGGAACGCAGCTGTGGCTCCTCACCGGCGCCGAGCCGGCGCGCGCGTGGCAGGCCTTCGCGAACGAGTTCGTCGATGTGGCGCTCCGCGAGGACATTACCGGGATCGTCGCGCTCGGCTCGATGATGTCGGACGTGCCGCACACGCGGCCGATCTCCGTCTTCGCCGGCAGCGAGAACGAACGCCTCCGGGACGTGCTCGAGCTCGAGCGCAGCAGCTATGAGGGTCCGGTCGGGATCCTCAGCGTGCTGTCCAGCGTCGCGGATTCCGCGGGCATCCCCTCGGCCAGTCTGTGGGCGAGCGTGCCGCACTACGTCGCCGGCCACACGCCCTCTCCGAAGGCGACCCTGGCGCTCCTCGACCGGCTGGAAGATGTCACCGGCGCCGAGGTTCCGCGCGGAGACCTCGCGGGTGAGGCCGCCGCGTGGGAGGCGTCGATCGATGCCGCCGCAGCGGACGACGAGGAGATGACGGAGTACATCCGGCAGCTCGAGCGCACACGCGACACGTGGGACTCCCCCGAGGCATCCGGCGACGCGATCGCGCAGGAGTTCGAGCGGTACCTCCGGCGCCGCACCGACGGCCCCGGCAAGCCGGGCCGCGACGAGCCTCCCCGCCGCTGAGACGGTGGGCGCGGCCGATCAGGTCGGCTGCAGCACGTTGGTGGCGAGCAAGACCATCAGCACCGCGCCCAGGACGAGGCGGTAGATCACGAACGGCAGGAAGCTGCGGCGCTTGATGTACTGCATCAGGAACGCGATCACGGCCAGGCCCACTCCGAAGGCGACCACGGTCGCCAACCCCGTCTCGGCGAGGTTGTACGGGCCGCCCGGCTCCTCGAAGGCCTGGAGAAGCTCGTAGAAGCCGCTGCCGAACACCGCCGGAACGGCGAGGAGGAAGGCATATTCCGCGGCGGCGGGACGGGTGTAGCCCAGGGCGAGGCCGAGCGTCGTCGTCGCCCCGGACCGCGACACCCCCGGAACGAGCGCGAGCGCCTGCGCGAATCCGAACGCCACGCCGTGCGGGTAGGTGAGGTCCGTCAGCTCCCGCCGGCGCTTGCCCCAGTGGTCGGCGGCACCCAGCAGCAGGCCGAAGACGATGAGGACGGTCGCGACCAGCCAGAGGTTGCGGAACGTATCGCGGATGACGTCCTGGAAGAGGAACCCGAGCACGCCGATCGGGATGGTTCCGAGGATGATCAGCCACCCCATCCGCGCGTCCGGGTCATTGCGCGGCACCCGGCCGGCCAGGGACTGCGCCCACCGCGAGATGATCCGCACGATGGTTCCCCAGAAGTAGACGAGCACCGCTAATTCGGTGCCGATCTGCGTGATCGCGGTGAAGGTCGCACCGGGGTCGGTCGCCGACGGCAGGAACTCCCCGACGATGCGGAGGTGCGCGCTCGAGGAGATCGGCAGGAACTCGGTCAACCCCTGGACGAGCCCCAGGATGATGGCTTCCAAGACGTGCATGCGCGCCTTTCAGTAGGTCCGGAGAAGATCGGTGAGCACACCCTGCCCGAATTCGAGCGCGTCGATGGGGACGCGCTCGTCGACGCCGTGGAACATCCCGGTGAAGTCGAGGTCGGCGGGCAGCCGCAGAGGGGCGAACCCGTATCCGGCGATGCCGAGGCTCGACAGCGCCTTGTTGTCGGTGCCCGCTCCCAGCAGATACGGCAGGACCGGTACGCCCGGATCCGCACGATCGAGAGCGCCGACCATGGCATCCACGAGTCCGCCGGCGAAGGGCACCTCCAGGCCGATGTCGCGGTGGACGATCTGGACCTCCACATCGGGTCCGACGATCTCCGCGATCTGCGCGAGGACCGCGTCCTCCGTACCGGGAAGGGTCCGCACATCCACCAGCGCCTCCGCGCGATCGGGGATGACGTTGTGCTTGTACCCCGCCGTCACGCCGGTGGGGTTGGCCGTCGTCCGCAGGGTCGAGCGGAGGAACGCCGCGGCGGCACCTGTGCGGTCGGCGAGGGCGTCAGGATCATCGGTGCCGGCGCCGGTGAGTTCGGAGAGGGCGTCGAGGAACTGGGTCGTGGTGTCGGTGAGCCGCACGGGCCAGTCCGTGCGGCCGAGGGCGGCCACCGCCTCGGCCAGTCTCGTGATGGCGTTGTCGGGATGGACGCGGCTGCCGTGGCCGGCACGGCCGCGGGCGACGAGCTTGATCCACACGAGGGCCTTCTCCCCCACCTGCAGCAGGTAGGCCCGGCGGTCGCCGACCGGGATCGAGTAGCCGCCGACCTCGCTGATCGCCTCCGTCGCCCCCGCGAACCACTCCGGGCGATCGCGCACGACCAGCGCCGAGCCCTCGATGCCGCCGTTCTCCTCGTCGGCGAAGAACGCGAGCACGAGGTCTCGTTCGGGCATCCCACCGCTGCGCAGGATGTCAGCGACGGAGGTGAGGATCATGGCATCCATGTTCTTCATGTCCACGGCGCCACGGCCCCAGAGCAGCCCGTCGCGGATCTCGCCCGCGAACGGGTCGACGCTCCAGTCCTCCGCGATCGCCGGGACGACGTCGAGGTGTCCGTGGAGCACCAGTGCGGGCTTGCGGGGGTCGCGCCCGGGAACGCGGGCCATGACGTTGGTGCGCCGCGGGATCGGCTCGTAGTACTCCGGCGTCAGCCCGAGCGACTCCAGGTACCCGCCGACGTACTCGGCGGCTTCCCGTTCGCCTTCCGAACGTCCGCCGCCGTAGTTGGAGGTGTCGAATCGGATGAGGTCGGCCGCGATCCGGGCGACTTCAGGCAGGTCGGACGAGCTGGAGGCCATGCCGCCTACGCTACCGGTCACGCGGAACCCGCCCGTTTCGCACCACCCTCCGCGGGACGCCCCGGCGATTATCGGAGCGGTGCGGCGACGTGCTAATCTCGATCTTCGGTTGCGCAAGCGACTCACCCATGCGCGGGTGGCGGAATAGGTAGACGCGCTAGCTTGAGGTGCTAGTGCCCGTATAGGGCGTGGGGGTTCAAGTCCCCCCTCGCGCACAGAAATGAAAAGGGTCCCGAAAGGGGCCCTTTTCGTTTCTCCGGGTGAGCGTGACGCGCAACCTCTCCCCGGTGTCGCCCCCTCGCGCACAGAAACGAAGCGCTCATGGGACATCTCCGCAATCCATGGCCGATGAGGAGCGCTTCGCGTGCGCCGTCGACGTCAGCGGACGAGGATTGATCTGCTCGGCAGAGCGATCAGCGACAACAGCGCCGTGAGCGCGGATGCGCCGACAACGATCCACGTGACCACCGAAGTGCCGGACGCGCCGACGATGACGCCTGCCACGAGCGTGCCGGCGCCGATTCCGAGAGTCATGGCGCTGACGACCCAGCCGTTCGCCTCGGTGAGAGCAGCGGGCGGGCTCAGTTGCGAGATGCGTTCGAAGGCCTGACCCAGCGTCGGAGGGAGCATCAGCCCCGAGATTCCCGCGGCGACGACGTAGGCCCAGGTCGGAAGCGCTGTGGCGGCGAGCGGGAGATACCCGGCAGCCAGAAGGATGCCGCACAGGGTGAGCAGGCGCTCTGGCGTGGAGCCGAGTGGCCGGATGCCGACCACAGTTGCGCCGATCAAAGCGCCCACGGCGTTCACCGCGAGAACCCACCCCGCCAGTCCTGCGTCGGCTCGGGCCGCCTCGGAGGCGGTCGCAACGATGGTGAGCGCGCCGACGGGAACGCCGATGCCGAACGTGAATGCGGCGAGCCGCGCCACGGCGGGCATGAGAATGGGCGACCGGACGCCGCGGTGCGCGGCGACGTCGCCGCGCCGCTTGATCGAGGCAGCTCTCGGGGCGGGGTTGACGATGAAGGCGAGCGCACCGATCAGGCCGAGCCCGCCAGCGAACAGCAGGTTGCCGATCGGGCCGAGCACGGCGATACCGGCGACGGTCAGCAGGGGGCCGATGATGAAGATGATCTCCTGCGCGCCGGCGTCCAGGCTGAAGGCCGCTTTCAGCTGGGGGCCGGGACTCACCAGCCGCGGCCACAATGCACGAAGCGCCGGCTCGAGCGGCGGCGTGAAGATTCCCGCGGCTGCCGCAAGCGCAACCGCAGCACCCGGCGCCGGGTCGAGCGTCAACGCCATACCGGTGAACGCCAGAAAGCTCAGGACGCCGCTGACGGCGAGAACAGCGACCTGGCCGAGCCGATCGATCAGCCTGCCGAGGAGCGGCTGCCCCACGGCGCCCGCTACGACGTAGACGGCCGTGATCAGCCCGGCAAAGGCGAAATCCCCGCTCGTGGAACGGACGAGCTGCACGATCGCGAGAGCCGCCATCGCGCCAGGGAGCCGACCGAGGAGGGAGGTGAACAGCAGATACCCGGTATGCCGGGTCCGGAGCACGGAAACCACCGGGTAGGACGAGCTTGTCATACGGGTTAGTCTGACATGCGCATATGTTTTGATGGTCGCATGACAGCTCTCGTGGGCCCCATCACTCCGCGTCCGGGAGTTCCGCTTCGGGTTGAGGTCTACGACCGGATCGCGGGCGCCATCCGTTCCGGTGCGCTGCCGCCGGAATCACTGCTCCCCAGCGAAAGCGAGCTGGGCGAGGCGATGGAGGTCAGCCGCACCGTCATGCGGGAGGCGCTGCTGTTGCTCGAGGAGGACGGGCTTCTCCGATCGCGCCGAGGAATCGGCCGGGTCGTCTCCGCCGCTCAGCCGGCCGTGGGCTTCGAGCGCCTGCGCCCGATGGAGCAGATTCTCTCGGAGCGGTTCCCTGACCTCTCTGTGAGCCGCACGGAGGTGACGCTGCAGCGGGAATCCGTGTCGTTCATCGCCGAGGGACTCGGCATCACGCCGACGTCACCGAGTCTGTTCGTCGAGTCCGTGCTGTCCAGCAACGGCGACCCCGTCGCGCTGGTCCAGGAACACCTCCCGGCGGGAGAGAATCTCCGCACTTTCGGCACGCAGGTGCAGCGCCTCATCGAGAACATCGATCAAGGGCGCACATGCCTCGGCTCTCTGGCGGCCGAGCTCGGCCCGGCCTTCGGCACAGGCCGCTCGGAGCTTACTGCAGGCACGCCGGGGGTGGTTCGTGCGAAGCTGCTGAAGACCCGGCCCACCTCGCCGGTTCTGATCGTGACGCAGACGGTTCACCTGGCCTCCCGGCCCCTCTACCTGTCCAAGGTCATCCTCCGCCCGGAGGCCGGACCCCTGGAGATCAACCACTCCGCGGGACGAGGGCGCCTGTCAGCGTGACAGGATTTCCTGCGCGGCACCGTGTGGGCTCGGAGCACACATGGTTTCGCGAGGCGGGCGCGATACCGTCGAGGTGGTGCGTCTGCTTCCGGGCGCACCTGCCGCAAGCGGCAGAGCACCATTGAAGGAGCACCCGTGTCCGTTCTCGAGCCCAGTCTCATCCCTGTCTTCGACGAAGTCGTCCGCCGCAATCCCGGGGAGGCGGAGTTCCACCAGGCCGTGCGCGAGGTATTCGAGAGCCTCGCACCGGTCGTGGCCAAGCACTCGCAGTATGCCGACGAAGAGATCATCCGACGCCTCTGCGAGCCCGAGCGTCAGATCATCTTCCGCGTACCGTGGACCGACGACGCCGGACATGTGCAGCTGAACCGCGGATTCCGCGTCGAGTTCAACTCGGCCCTGGGCCCGTACAAGGGCGGATTGCGCTTCCACCCGAGCGTGTACCTCGGCATCGTGAAATTCCTCGGGTTCGAGCAGATCTTCAAGAACGCGCTGACCGGAATGCCGATCGGCGGCGCCAAGGGCGGCAGCGACTTCGACCCGAAGGGCCGCTCGAACGGCGAAGTCATGCGCTTCTGTCAGTCGTTCATGACGGAGTTGTACCGTCACCTCGGCGAGCACACCGATGTCCCGGCCGGCGACATCGGCGTCGGCGGACGCGAGATCGGTTATCTGTTCGGTCAGTACAAGCGCATCACCAACCGCTACGAGTCGGGGGTGCTGACCGGTAAGGGCCTCACCTGGGGCGGCTCGCAGGTGCGCACGGAAGCCACCGGGTACGGCGTGGTGTTCTTCGTCGACGAGATGCTGCGTGAGGCGGACGACGGGCTCGAGGGCAAGCGGGTGGTCGTGTCCGGTTCGGGCAACGTCGCCATCTACGCCATCGAGAAGGTGCACCAGCTCGGCGGCACCGTCGTCGCCTGCTCGGATTCGTCGGGATACGTCGTTGATGAGGCAGGCATCGACCTCGATCTGCTCAAAGACATCAAGAACGTCCGCCGCGCCCGCATGAGTGTTTATGCCGATGAACGCCGCGGCGCGGAGTTCGTCTCCGGCGGATCCATCTGGGAGGTCGCGTGCGACATCGCGCTCCCCTGCGCGACGCAGAACGAACTGGATGCCGCGGGCGCGGACGCGCTCGCGCGGGGCGGCTGCCGGATCGTGGCCGAGGGCGCGAACATGCCCACGACGCCCGATGCGATTCGCGTCCTGCGTGAGGCGGGCGTGCAGTTCGCGCCGGGCAAGGCCGTCAACGCCGGCGGGGTGGCCACCAGCGCGCTGGAGATGCAGCAGAACGCGTCTCGCGACTCCTGGACGTTTCCGCACACGGAGGAACGGCTCGAGCAGATCATGCGTTCCATCCACGACCGGTGTCTCGAGACTGCAGACGAGTACGGCGTGCCGGGCGACTACGTCGCAGGGGCGAACATCTCCGCGTTCATCCACGTGGCCGACGCGATGCTCGCCCTCGGCCACATCTGACCCGTCGGGTCACCCCAGGGTGACGCCGAAGGCGAGCCCGAGCAGATAGGTGACCGCGGCGGCGCCGTATCCGATGAACAGTTGCCGGAGGGCGCGGCGAAGCGGCGAGGCCCCGGAGAGCAATCCCACCGTGGCGCCGGTCGCCAGCAACGCGGCACCTACGAGCAGGAGCGCCACCACGATGGCTGCGACCCCGGAGAGCCCGAAGATCCACGGGAGCACGGGGATGACCGCTCCCGAGGCGAAGAAGAGGAAGCTCGAGGATGCGGCGCGCCAGGCGCTTCCGACGATCTCGTGCGCGTCGCCGGGATCGGGTTCGCCCGCCCGCGCCGCTCCGCGCCCGGTGGCCTGAGCCGCCGAGACGACGCGGCGTGCCCGATCGCGGGACTCGTCGATGGGAAGACCGCGCGTGCGATAGACCAGGGCCAATTCGTTCGCGTCGAGGTCGAGGAACGGCAACGCCTCGTCGGCGTACTCGTTCGGCTGCGTGGCCTGCAGCAGCTCTCGCTGCGAACGCACCGAGACGAACTCCCCGGCCGCCATCGACAGCGCCCCGGCGAGGAGCCCGGCGAGGCCGCTGAAAAGCACGAAACCAGGGGCGATCCCGGTCGCGCCGATTCCCATCACCAGCGCGAGGTTGGAGACCAGTCCGTCGTTGGCGCCGAAGACCGCCGCGCGGAAGGTGCCCGACAGTCGTCGGCGCCCGCGTGCAGCGAGCCCGCGAACGACTTCGTGGTGCACCTTCTCGTCGGCAGCCATCGCCGCCGTCGCGTACGGTTCGTCTTCGTACGGCGAGCGCCCCTCCGCATTCTGGGCCAGAGCCAGCACGAAAAGCCAGCCGAAGTGCCGCGCCATCCACGCGAGGAGCGTGGTTCCCATGCCCGGGCGCGGTGCCCGCCGGGGCTCGCCGCCGAGAAGGTCGAGCCAGTGGGCCGCGTGGCGCGCCTCTGCGTCGGCCAGAGCGAGGAGGATCTCCCGTTCCTCGCCCTCCCGGCGGGTGGCGAGTTCGTGGTAGACCCGCGCTTCGGCGCGCTCATCCACGAGGTACCGCGCCCAGCGCCGACGATCTCGCTCTGTCGGCAGGGCGCGGGTCACGAGAGCTCCGATCGGGTGGTGAGCTTCCACGCTATCCGCGGTGATGGGCCGGGCCGGCCCCGGCGGCGGAACTTCCAGCATTTCGGGGTTCCGAAGCGCGTCCTCCCGGTTCGTCACGAGTGGACCCGGCGACGCAGCACCTCGATACGCGCCTGCAGCTGCGCGACGGTCGCGTGCGAGACGGCCGGCCCGCCGCACACGCGCCGCAGTTCCGCGTGGACCAGTCCGTGCGCTTCGCCGGTCTGCCGCGCATACAGACCCACGAGGCTGTTGAGCAGTTGACGCTGCTCCTTCAGGGTTCGGTGCAGGGGCTGCGGCAGGCCCGCTGCGGGGGCGTCGGATGCCTCGCCCTGCTCGGGGGCCTGCGCCTCCTGCGCCTCGCGCGCGGTGCGGTGCCGGGATTGCCGGGAGACGCGCGACATCAGCACCTCGTGCACCTGGTCGGGTTCGAGCAGGCCGGGAATACCGAGGAACTCCTCCTCCTCGGGCGTTCCGGGGATCGCCAGCTGACCGAAGTCCTTCCCGTCGAACATCACCCGATCGAAGTGGGCGAGAGAGCCGAGCGCCTGGAAGCTGAACTCTTCCGTGAGCCCGTCGGAGGCCTTCTCCTCGCGCTCGGCGGCGTCCATCATGTCTTCTTCGGCGTTCCACTGATCGTCGTCGGAGTCGCGATCCAGCGCGTGGTCACGCTGCCGTTCGAGCTCTCCGGCGAGGGCCAGGAGGATCGGCACGTTGGGAAGGAACACGCTCGCGGTCTCCCCGCGACGCCGCGCCCGCACGAAGCGGCCGATCGCCTGCGCGAAGAACAGCGGTGTTGCCGCCGACGTCGCGTACACCCCCACGGCCAGGCGCGGCACGTCGACGCCCTCCGACACCATCCGCACGGCCACCATCCACCGGCTCGTGCTCTGGGCGAACTGCTCGATGCGCGAGGATGCCTCGGCCTCGTCCGAGAGGACGACGGTCGGCTGCTCGCCGGTGACGTCGGCGAGGATCGCGGCGTAGGCGCGCGCGGCGGTCTGGTCCGTGGCGATGACGAGGCCACCCGCATCCGGGATGTGCTGACGCACCTCGGTCAGCCGCCGGTCGGCGGAGCGCAGCACCGCCGGGATCCACTCCCCGTTCGGGTCGAGGGCCGTGCGCCACGCCTGCGCTGTGATGTCTTTGGTGTTGTCCTGGCCGAGATGCGCTTCCATCTCGTCGCCGGCCTTGGTCCGCCACCGCATCCTCCCGGCGTAGACGAGGAACAGGACGGGGCGCACCACGCCGTCCTCCAGGGCGCGGCGGTATCCGTACGCGTAGTCGGTGCGGGAGACGCGGATGCCCTTGGCATCGGGGTGGTATTCCACGAACGGGATGGGTGCGGTGTCGCTGCGGAAGGGCGTGCCCGACAGCAGCAACCGTCGCGTCGCGCGACTGTACGCCTCGCGCAGCGCGTCGCCCCAGCTCAACGCGTCGCCGCCGTGGTGCACCTCGTCGAGGATCACGAGCGTGCGGGCGTCGAGGATCAGCCGGTGATGCACGGATGCCTTCACCGCGACCTGCGCGTAGGTCACCGCGACACCGTGGTACTGCCGAGAGGGAGCCGCGTGCCGGTTGCTGAACGCCGGATCCAGCCGGATGCCGACGCGGGCCGCCGCATCCGCCCACTGGGTCTTCAGGTGCTCGGTCGGTGCCACCACGACGATGCGGTCGACGACGCGTCGCCGCACCAGCTCGCTCGCGAGACGGAGCGCGAACGTCGTCTTGCCGGCGCCGGGTGTCGCGGCCGCGAGGAAGTCGCGCGGACCCTTACCCACGCCGTCGGGCCCGTCGAGCCCGAAGTACACGTCAAGGGCCTCGGCCTGCCACGCGCGCAGGCGCTGCGCGGTTCCCCACGGCGCTCGCTGGGGATACGTCGGTGAGAGATGCTCGGCCGCGAAGCTCCCGAAGTGCGCTTCGCTATCGGGGGAATTCTCGGGGGCGAGGAGCACGTCGTCGTCCACGTTTCCTCCCCTCTCCGTCCGGCGCGACTCACTACCCTAGGCGATGCTCCCGACTCCACCGGCCCCAGGAAGGCCGTTACCCTGGATGGCGGAGGAACGATGACGACACACCCCGACGTCCCCGCCCACACTCCCTTCGAATCACCACCCGCGCCGCATCCCTGGCGCCGCTTCATCGCGATCGGCGACTCCTTCACGGAGGGTGTCGGCGACCCCGAACCCGGCTCCCCCGCCGGTCTCCGCGGGTGGGCCGACCGCGTCGCCGAGGTGCTCGCCGCGCAGGCCGACGACTTCGCGTACGCCAATCTCGCCGTGCGGGGGAAGCTCATCGGTCAGATCGTCGCCGACCAGATCGAGCCGGCCATCGCCCTCGCGCCGGACCTCATCACCTTCTCGGCGGGAGGCAACGACGTCATCCGCCCCGGCAGCGACCCCGACGCGGTGGCCCAGCAGTTCCAGGACGCCGTCGTGCGCCTGTCCCGCACCGGCGCCACGCTCGTGGTGTTCACGGGAATCGACACCCAGTTCACGCCGGTGTTCCGCGGCATCCGCGGCAAGGTCGCCATCTTCAACGAGCACATTCGCGTGATCGCCGCCGCCCACAACTGCATCGTGGCCGACCAGTGGGGTCTGCGGGTCGTGCAGGACGGACGGTTCTTCGACGACGACCGTCTGCACTACAACTCCCTCGGCCATCACGAGGTCGCCCGCATGGTGCTGCGGACTCTCAACGTGCCGAACGACCTCCAGCCGATGCAGCCCGAGCCGCTCCCGCGGACGACCTGGCGCGCGGCGCGCGGCCACGACATCCTGTGGGCGCGCGAGTACCTCATGCCCTGGGTGCTCCGGCGCTTGCGTCACAAGTCCTCGGGAGACGACCTCACACCCAAGCGCCCCGAGCCCCTCCCGGTCGCGCACTCGGACGCCTCACGTTCGGCCGGGACGGCGGAAGCCGCCGGGGGTTCTCCCGTGCCTGCGGCCGAGCCGGACCGCCCTGACCCCGAGGCCGACCACCTCGGCCCCGAACGTCCGGGCGGCGAGCAGGGCACGCCCGGCTGAGCCGCAGCATCCCCGCGCAATTCGAGGGGATCACGCGAATCGAGGAGCCTCTGCCCCGAACCGGTCCTCGATGACCGGGATCCCCTCGATTTCCGGGTGAGCGTTCACCTAGCTGCGGTCGCGCGGGCGCAGCGCCCAGAGCGCGACCGCGGATGCCGCCGCCACGTTGAGGGAATCCACTCCCCCGGCCATCGGAATGGTCACCACCGTGTCTGCGGCAGCGAGCGCACGCCGGCTCAGGCCGTCGCCCTCGGCTCCGAGAAGAAGCGCGACGCGCTCCGGGCGGGATGCGGCGAAGTCGTCCAGTGACACCGCATCCGCCGACAGCGCGAGCGCAGCGATGTGCAGGCCCGCTTCGTGCAGGAGCGGACCGGCCGCATCCCACTCCGGCAGGCGCGTCCACGGGACCTGGAAGACCGTTCCCATGCTGACGCGCACACTGCGGCGGTACAGCGGGTCGGCGCACCGCGGCGTCACGAGCACGGCGTCGGCACCCAGGGCCGCGACGCTGCGGAACGCGGCTCCGACGTTGGTGTGGTCGACGATGTCCTCCAGGATCACCACGAGCCGCGCCCCGGCCACCACCTCGGCCACGGGCCGCAGGGCGGGACGATGCATCGCCGCCAGCATCCCCCGGTGCACGGCGTACCCCGTCACCTGGGCCGCCACCTCTTCCGGCACGACGTAGACGGGCACGTCGCCGTCGCGCACCAAGCGCTGAGCCTCGTCGAGCCATTTCTCCTGCACGAGCAGCGAGCGGGGCCGATGTCCCGCAGCCAGCGCCCGGGAGAGCACTTTGGCGGACTCGGCGATGTAGAGCCCCTCGGCTGGTTCGCGCACCCGGCGGAGGGCCACATCGGTGAGGTCGCGATAGTCGCTCAACCGGGGGTCGGCGGCATCCGCGATTTCGACCACGAGCATGCATTCACTCTGCCATTTCCCGAACGCCTCCCGAGCCGCCCACCGACGCCGGGCATCGGGCGTCAGGGGTCCGGCACGCGCCTACACTCGACATCGGAGGTGGAGGGTGTCTTCTGTGTTCGCCCAGGATGCTGCGGTGGCGGCGTCGGTCGAACGTGCCATCGAGACGCTGGAAGGTCGCCGTCTCGCGATCCTCACGGGGGCGGGAGTCTCGACGGATTCCGGGATCCCCGACTATCGCGGCGCGGGCGCTCCCGTGCGCACCCCCATGACCGCGCAGCAGTTTCTGGCGAGCGAAGGCGCGCGGCGCCGGTACTGGGTGGGCAGCCACCTGGGCTGGCGCACCTTCGCCGCGGCCCGACCCAACCCCGGGCACGCCGCCATCGCCGACCTCGAGCGCGCGGGCGCGGCGACCGGCGTCATCACGCAGAACGTGGACGGCCTGCACATTCGCGCCGGCAGCCGCCGGGTCGTCGAGCTGCACGGCACGATGCGGCGGGTCTTCTGCACGCACTGCGGCCAGGTGTTCGACCGCCGCGACCTCGCCGAGCGGGTCGAGGCCGACAATCCCTGGCTCCGTGTCGACCAGGACGTGCCGCTCGGACCCGACGGCGACGTACGGCCCGAGACGGTCGAGGGCTTTCACATCCCCGCCTGCACGGTGTGCGGGGGGATGCTCAAGCCCGACGTCGTCTTCTTCGGCGAGTTCATCCCGGCGGAGAAGTTCCGGGAGGCGGAGCAGCTGCTGCACGCGAGCGGGGCGCTCGTGGTCGCCGGATCGTCGCTCGTGGTCAACTCCGGCATCCGCCTGGTCGAGCGGGCACGGCGGCGGCGCATCCCCGTCGTGATCATCAACCGCGGCGAGACCCGCGCCGACGGCCGAGCGACGGTCAAGATCGACGCGGGCACGAGCGAGGTGCTCCCCGCGCTGCATCGGGCGCTCGCCGGGGAGCCCGGCGGATAAACTCATTCGGTGACGCTCATGACCCTCATCCGCCACGGCGAGACCGACTGGAACCGCGACGGGCGCGTGCAGGGCGCGACAGACATCCCCCTGAACGACACCGGGCGGGCACAGGCACTCGCCGCGGGGATGCTCCTGGCCGAGGATCGTGACCCCGAAACACCCCTCGTGGTGGTCTCCAGCGACCTCTCGCGCGCGGTGGAGACCGCCGCCATCATCGCCCACACGCTGGGGGTTGCTTCCCCGAGGCGCTACGCGGGGCTGCGCGAACGGGCGTACGGCGACGCGGAGGGGCTGGACGCCGCGGAATTCCATGCTCGCTGGGGCGATTGGCACTCCGCGCAGGTGCCCGGTGCCGAGCCGTGGCCGGACGTGCGCGTCCGCGCGGTACGCGCCATCCGCGCCGTGGTCCGCGACGCGCGGCTGCTCACGGCGCCGCGCGCGCCCGAAGTGGTGGCGGTCGCGCACGGTGCGCTCATCCGCCAGGTCATCCGGCACGCCAGCGGCGACGAGCTGCCGGCCGAGGGCGAGCGCCTGCCGAACGGGTCGGCGCACCGGTTCCTCGTCGAACGCGACCGCATCCGTCTGCTGTCCTACGTCGGGGCTGCGGCCTAGACTGCGCGCATGCCTGCCCCCGCCACGGTCGACGAGTATCGCGTCCTTCCCGGGGGCCATCGCCGAGCGTCTTCAGCGGGTCCGTGCGGCCATCCTCGCCGAAGTGCCGGCACCGGAGGAGAAGATGCGGTACGGCATCGCCGCCGTGATGCTCGGCGGCCGGTACGCGCTGCACTACGCGGGGTGGAAAAAGCACATCGGCCTGTATCCGGTCCCTCCGCTTTCCGAGCCGCTCGAATCGGAGATCGCGCCGTACCGCACCGAGAAGGACTCCGTCGTCTTCCCGCACGCCCAGCCCATTCCGTACGACCTGATCGCCCGCGTCGCAGCCGCGATCGTGGCGCAGCGCTCCGCCGGGGGCGTCTGAGCCGAGCTCAGCCCTGCACGCGCTGCAGCACGCGTCGGGCGTGGACCAGCACCGGCTCGTCCACCATGCGCCCGTCATGGCGGAAGACTCCACCCGCGCCGGCCGCGGCCCGCAGCACACCCTCGGCCCACGCCACGGTGGCGGCGTCCGGGCGGTAGGCGGCGCGGATGATCGGCGCCTGCGACGGGTGGATGCAGGCACTCGCGGCGAACCCGGAGGCGGCAGCATCCTCGGCCTCGCTCCGGAGCCCCGCGGTGTCGGCGATGTCGAGATGCACCGCGTCGATCGCGGCCTTGTCGTGCGCCCGGGCGGCGAGGAGCACCCACGAGCGCGCGTAACGGGCGATGTCGCGATACCGGCCGCGGTCATCACGGCTGGAGGTGCCGCCCAGGCTCGCCACGAGGTCTTCCGCTCCCCACATGAGGGCGACGACGCGGTCGGATGCGGCGATCTTGTCGGCCGCGGCGACACCCTTCGCCGTCTCGCACAGCCCGATGATCGAGAACCGTTCATCGAGGGCGCGCAACGCCTTGGCCGATTCGGTCTTGGCGACCATGACCGTACGGAAGTCGGTCTGCGCGAGCGTGGCGAGGTCGGCGACGAAGGCGTCGGTGCCGGGCGCCGACACCCGGACGATCACGCGGGCCGGATCGAGCTCCGCTTCGATGAGCGCCCCGCGCGCTCGGGTCTTGTCGGCGGGCGCGACCGCGTCCTCGAGGTCGAGGATGACCGCGTCCGCGCGTTCGGCGGCCTTGGCGAAGCGTTCGGGGCGGTCGGCGGGGCAGAACAACAGCGCGGGGCCCAGGGCGAATCCGCTCATGGCCGGCCCTCTGCATCCTCGCGCCACACCAGCACGGTGCGCGTCGCGGTGGCGACGACGGTGTCGTCTTGCGATCGGCCGGTGTGGCGCAGGGTCACGACCCCCTGGCCGGGACGCGACGCGGATGGGCGTGTCGCGGTGATCTCCGTTTCGGTGTAGAGCGTGTCGTCGGGAAACAGCGGCGCGGGAAACGCGATGTCGCCGAGCCCGAGTTGAGCGACGAGGGTGCCCTGCGTCAACTGCGCCACGGATGCGCCCACCATCGTGGCGAGCGTCCACATCGAGTTCACGAGGGGGCGGCCGAACGGCTGGCTCGCCGCGTATGCGGCGTCCACGTGCAGCGCCTGCGGGTTGGCGGTGAGGGCGGAGAAGAGGATGTTGTCGGCCTGCGTGATCGTCCGCCCGGGGCGGTGAAGGTACCGCGCTCCGACCTCGAACTCCTCGAACCACAGGCCGCGCTGGAGGATGCCGCTCACAACGTCACGCTATCCCGTCAGACCGAGTGCCCGCGAAATGACGAGGAGCTGCACCTCGGTGGTGCCCTCACCGATCTCCAGGATCTTCGAGTCGCGATAGTGGCGGGCGACCGGATACTCGTTCATGAAGCCGTTTCCACCGAAGACCTGCGTGGCGTCGCGGGCGTTGTCCATCGCCGCCTCCCCCGCGACGAGTTTCGCGATGGCCGCCTCCTCCTTGAACCGCTCCCCTGCGTCCCGCAGGCGCGCGGCGTGCAGCCACGCCAGGCGGGAGGTGTGCACGCGCGCTCGCATGCGTGCGAGGAGGAACTGGATGCCCTGACGCGACGAGAGACGCTCGCCGAACACGGTGCGGCTCTTGGCGTAGTCGACCGCGGCTTCCAGGCAGCCCTCCGCCGCACCGGTGGCGAGGGCGGCGATGGCGATCCGGCCTTCGTCGAGGATGTGGAGGAAGTTCGCGTAGCCGCGGCCGCGCTCCCCGAGGAGGTTGGCCTCGGGGACTCGCGCGTCGGAGAAGGCGAGCGGATGCGTGTCGGAGGCGTGCCACCCCACCTTGTCGTAGCCGGGTCCCACGACGAATCCGGGAGTGCCGGAAGGCACGATGATGGCCGAGATCTCGGGGCGCCCGTCCGCGCCGCGGCCGGTGACCGCGGTCACTGTGACGAACCGGGTGATCGCGGTGCCGGAGTTGGTGATGAACTGCTTGGCCCCGTCGATCACCCACTCCCCGTTCTCCAGCCGCGCCGCGGTGCGCGTCGCGCCCGCGTCGCTGCCGGCCTCGGGCTCGGTGAGGCCGAACCCGGCCAGCGCGCGCCCGGCCAGGAGGTCGGGGAGGAGCTGGGTGCGCTGTGCGTCGGTGCCGAACCGGTACACCGGCATCGCGCCGAGACTCACGCCCGCTTCGAGGGTGATCGCGATCGACTGGTCCACCCGCCCGAGTGCTTCCAGCGCCACACACAGGGCGGCGTAGTCGCCGCCCTGCCCCCCGACGTCTTCGGGGAACGGGAGGCCGAACAGGCCGAGCTCACCCATCTGAGCGACGATGTCGAGAGGAAGAGTCGCCTCGCGATCCGCCTCGTACGACCGCGGCGCGACGACCTCGTCGGCGAAGGCGCGGACCATGCCCGAGAGTTCCCGCTCCTCTGCGGTCAGTCCGACGGTCAAGGTGTCAGTGGGCATCGTGGTCCTCCAGGACGGGTGGTTCGACTTCGGCGACGCTCTGGTCGCGGGCGACGGATGCTCCGAGCTGCACCCGCAACCGCGCGATCCCGTCGTGCGGGGCCGTGAGGGTGTGCTCCATCTTCATGGCTTCGATCGTCAGCATCTTCTCGCCCGCGTTCACACGGGAGCCCTCCGTGACGTGCACGGCGACCACCGTGCCGGGGAGCGGCGCGAGGAGTGCGGGGTTGCGCTGTGCCGCGACGGCGCCTTCCCGCTCGCGCAGTGTCGCGTCGCGCCGGGAGACCGGGACGACCCGTGCGGTCACCCCGTCGTCGTGCACCCAGACGGCGCCGTCGGCTGCGCGGGCCACGACGGCGCTGGGCGAGGGCGCCGCGTTCCCGTCGACCGTGGCGGTGCCCGCGTCGGTGTCGAAGATGGTGCGCACCTCCGCGGAACGGCCGCCGGCTCGCCAGCCGTCGCGGGCCTCCCACAGGTCGCCGCGGGGCGGTGCGACAGCATCACGGGCGGCAGCGAGGATCGCCGGTGAAGGCGGCTCCTCTTCTTCGGACGGCAGCCGGTCGAGCAGTCCGGTGTCGAGGTCTCCCCGGCGAACCCGCTGGTCGGCGAGGATCGTGCGGAGGTAGGCGATATTCGTCTCCACGCCGAGCAGGACCGTGCCGGCCAGGGCCGCATCCAGTCGCGACAGCGCGCTGGCCCGGTCGGCGCCATGCGCGATGACCTTCGCCACGAGAGGGTCGTAGTCCACGCCCACCCGACTGCCGCTCTCGACGGCGGCGTCGGTGCGCGCTCCGGGGGCCGGCCGCCAGGCGAGCACGTCGCCGGTTGCCGGCAGGAATCCCCGTGCCGGGCGTTCGGCGTACACGCGGGCCTCCATCGCCCACCCCTCTACGCGGACGTCCGCCTGCGTGAAGTCCAGCGGTCGCCCGGCCGCGACCCGTACCTGCTGCTCGACGAGGTCGAGCCCGGTGACCAGCTCGGTGACGGGATGCTCCACCTGCAGGCGCGTGTTCATCTCGAGGAAGAAGAATTCCTCCGGGTTCTCGCCCGACACCAGGAATTCCACGGTGCCCGCGCCGCGATAATCGACGCTGGCCGCTGCCGCGCACGCGGCCGCCCCCAATCGCGCGCGCAGGCCGGGCGTCACGATCGGCGACGGAGCCTCCTCGATTACCTTCTGGTGCCGCCGCTGAAGAGTGCACTCCCGCTCGCCGAGGTGCACGACGGTTCCGGCTTCGTCGGCGAGCACCTGCACCTCGATGTGACGGGGCGCCGACACGAACCTCTCCAGAAGCAGGGTGTCGTCGCCGAAGGCCGCGGTGGCGACGCGGCGCGCGGTGGCCAGGGCCGCCGGCAGGTCCGCCGCATCCCGCACCACCTCCATACCCTTGCCCCCGCCGCCGGCCGACGGCTTGACGATCACCGGGTAGCCGACCTCGACGGCCCGGGCGGCGATCTCGGCGTCGGTCATCCCCTCCGCCCCGAAACCGGGCACGATCGGCACCCCGGATGCGGCGACATGGTCGCGGGCGCGGATCTTGTCGCCCATGATGTCGATCGCCCGCTCCCCCGGCCCGATGAAGACGATTCCGCCCTCCGCGCAGGCGCGGGCGAAGGCGGCGTTCTCGGACAGGAACCCGTACCCGGGGTGGATGGCGTCGGCGCCGGTGGCCCGGGCGGCCGCGAGGACCGCGTCGATGTCCAGGTACGACCCCCGGGCGGCGGCGGGTCCGATGCGCACGGCGGTGTCGGCTTCCCGCACGTGCGGCTCACCGGCGTCGGCGTCGCTGTACACGGCGACCGATCGGATGCCCAGGCGCCGAAGCGTCCGGATGACGCGGCGGGCGATCTCACCGCGGTTGGCGACGAGGACGGTGCCGAACACCTCGACAGGCTCGGTGGGACCCATGGCGCTCACATCCGGAAGACGCCGAAGCGCGGATCGGGAAGCGGGGACCGGGACACGACCTCCAGCGCAAGGCCGAGCACGGTGCGGGTGTCGGCGGGGTCGAGGATGCCGTCATCCCACAGCCGGGCGGTGGCGTAGTACGGGTCGCCCTGCGCGTCGTAGCGGTCGCGAACGGGGGCGCGGAACGCCTCTTCGTCCTCGGGCGACCACTCCTGGCCCCGTGCGTCGAGCTGATCTCGTTTGACCGTGGCGAGGACGGCCGCGGCCTGAGTCCCGCCCATGACCGAGATGCGGGCGGCCGGCCAGGTCCACAGGAACCGCGGGTCGTACGCGCGTCCGCACATGGCGTAGTTGCCGGCGCCGAACGAGCCGCCGATGATCACCGTCAGTTTGGGTACCCGGGTGGTCGCCACGGCGGTGACCATCTTCGCGCCGTCCTTCGCGATACCGCCGGCCTCGGCATCCTTTCCGACCATGAAGCCGGAGATGTTCTGCAGGAACAGCAGCGGGATGCCGCGCTGATCGCAGAGTTCGATGAAGTGCGCCGCCTTGAGCGCCGATTCGCTGAAGAGCACTCCGTTGTTCGCGACGATCCCAACGGGATGCCCGTGGATACGTGCGAACACGGTGACGATCGTGGTGGCGTACTCGCGCTTGAACTCGTGTACCGAGTCGGCGTCGACCAGTCGGTCGAGCACGGCGTGCACGTCGTAGGGCTGCGTGACGTCGACGGGCACGACGTCGTACAGGGTGGCGGGGTCTGCCGCGGGTGGGACGGATGCGGTGACCTCCCATGACCGCGGGGCGGGCTTGGGCAGCGTCGCGACGATGTCACGCACGATCTCGAGTGCGTGCGCGTCGTTCTCGGCAAGGTGATCGACCACCCCGGAGCGGCGCGCGTGCACGTCTCCCCCGCCGAGCTCCTCGGCGGTGACGGTCTCGCCGATCGCGGCCTTCACCAGCGGCGGGCCGCCGAGGAAGATCGTCCCCTGGCCCCGGACGATCACGGTCTCGTCACTCATCGCCGGCACATACGCGCCGCCGGCGGTGCACGAGCCCAGGACGGCGGCGATCTGCCCGACGCCCTCAGCGGAGAGACGTGCCTGGTTGCGGAAGATCCGCCCGAAGTGGTCGCGGTCGGGGAACACCTCGTCCTGCATCGGCAGGTAGGCGCCTCCGGAATCGACCAGGTACACGCACGGCAGGCGGTTCTCGAGGGCGATCTCCTGAGCACGGAGGTGCTTCTTCACGGTCAGCGGGAAGTACGCGCCGCCCTTCACCGTCGCGTCGTTGGCGACGACCATCACGAGGCGGCCGTGCACGAGACCGATGCCGGCGACCACGCCGGCGGCGGGGGCATCCCCGTCGTACATTCCCTCGGCGGCGAGCGGCGCGACCTCCAGGAAGGGGCTTCCCTCGTCCAGGAGACGGTCGACCCGGTCGCGAGCGAGGAGCTTGCCGCGGGCGACATGACGGTCGCGGGCGGTGTCGGAGCCGCCGCGTGCCACCTGGGCGAGGCGGTCGCGGAGGCGGTCGGCGAGTGCGGCTTGCGTCGCGTGCGTCGGTGCGGTCCGGGTGGTCGTCATCTCAGCGCAGCAGCATCGCTCGGCCGGGTGCGCGCAGCACGCCGGCGACATCCATGAGGAAGCCGGCGGCCTCCGCGCCGTCGGCGAGGCGGTGGTCGAACGACAGGCTGAGCGTCATGACGTCGCGGAGCGCGATGTCGCCGTGATGCTCCCACGGCTGACGTCGTATCGCTCCGACGGCGAGGATGCCCGCCTCCCCGGGGTTGAGGATGGGGACTCCGCCGTCCACACCGAACACCCCGACGTTGGTGATGGTGAACGTGCCGCCACTGAGCTGGACCGGGGTGAGCGACCCGGCACGCGCCGTGGACACCAGGTCGCCGATGGAGTCGGCCAGATCCACCAGGGTGAGCGTCTCGGCGTCCCGCACGTTCGGGACGACGAGGCCCCGCGCGCTGGCGACGGCGATGCCGAGGTTCACGTACGAGGGCTGGATGATCTCTCCCGCCTCCTCGTCCCAGCGCGAGCCGAGCACCGGGGTGCGCCCGAGTGCCAGGCACACGGCCTTCGCGGTGACGGCGAGGATGCCGAGGCGGTGGCCGTCCAGCGCCCGGTCGTGCGACAGTTCGTCGAGGAGGCGCACCGTCTCGGTGACATCGACGGTGACGAAGGTCGCGGCGTGCGGCGCGGTGAAGGCACTGCGCACCATCGCCGCAGCGGTGTGCTTGCGGACGCCCCGGATGGGGATGCGGGTGACCCGGGGGTCGCTCGCTGCCGCGGGCCGGGCTGCGGCCTCCACGTCGGCGCGCGTGATCAGGCCGTCGCGTCCGCCCAGCGCATCGAGGTCGACGCCGAGCGTTTTGGCGAGGCGGCGCACCGGCGGGCTGGAGCGGGGCCGTTCCCGCTCGCCCGCCTCGCGCGCCGGAGCCGTTCCGGGCCCCGCGGCCGGGAGCCCGCGTCGGGGGCGACGGTGCGGACGCGCACCCGATCGCCCGACCGCGCCATACCCGACGAGGGTCGGTTGCCGACCGTCGGTCGACTCCGACTCGTCGCGTGACGGCCGCTGCGCGGAGGCGGGCACGTGCGCGCGTTCCGGCTCCGGCTCCCGCTCCCGCTCCCGCTGGGAGGCAACCTCCGGTGCCGACCCGGTCGCGACCGGGTCGGCACCGGGGCTCGGCGCGTCCTCGCCGGGCACGGAGAAGGTCACCAGGGGCGCGCCCACCTGCACGGTGTCGCCGGCTGCGGCGTGCAGGTGCTGGACGGCACCGGCGAACGGCGACGGCAGCTCCACGACCGCCTTGGCTGTCTCCACCTCCGCGATCGTCTGGTTGAGATGCACCGCGTCGCCCTCGGCGACGAGCCACTGCACGAGCTCCGCGTCGGTGAGCCCCTCCCCGAGGTCGGGGAGTCGGAATTCCTGGATCATCGCGGCATCCCCTGCAGGTCGTGTTCGCGGCCGAGCACGCGGTCGACGGCCGCGAGGATGCGGTCGAGGTCGGGAAGGTGGTGACGCTCGAGCTTGGCGGGCGGGTAGGGGATGTCATGACCGGTGACGCGCTGGGGAGCGGCTTCCAGGTAATCGAAGCAGCGCTCGGTGATGCTGGCGACCAGCTCCGCCCCCACTCCCGCCTCGCGCGCTGCCTCGTGCGTGACCACCGCGCGGCCCGTCTTGCGCACGGATGCGGTGACGGCACCGTAGTCCACCGGGGAGATCGATCGCAGGTCGAGGACTTCGATCGATACCCCCTCATCCTCTGCGGCGAGAGCGGCGTCCAGGGCGATCGGAACCTGCGCGCCGTAAGTGACGAGAGTGACGTCGGTGCCTTCGCGCACCACGCGGGCGAGCCCCATCGGCGGCTCATCGGCGAGATCGAGGTCGAGGTCGACCTCGCCCTTCGTGTGGTACAGCCGCTTGGGCTCGAAGAAGACCACCGGGTCATCGCTCGCGATCGCCTGGCGCAGCAGCACATAGGCGTCGCGGGGGTCGGATGCGGCAACCACGCGCAGACCGGCCGTGTGGACGAAGTACGCCTCGGGCGACTCGGAGTGGTGCTCGGCCGCGCCGATGCCGCCCGCCCACGGGATACGGATCGTCAGCGGCATCTTCACCACGCCGCGCGTGCGGTAGTGGAGCTTCGCCACCTGGCAGACGATCTGATCGAACGCGGGATACACGAACCCGTCGAACTGGATCTCCACCACGGGCCGGTAGCCGCGGAAGGCGAGCCCCACGGCGGCGCCCATGATGCCGGCCTCGGCCAGCGGCGTGTCGATCACGCGCTCCGGGCCGAACCGGTCGAGCAGCCCGTCGGTGACCCGGAAAACTCCGCCGAGCTTCCCGATGTCTTCCCCGAGGAGCAGCACACGGGGGTCGTCCTGCATGGCGGTGCGAAGACCCGCACCCACCGCCTGGGCGAGAGTCAGCCGAGTCATGCCTCCACCTCCGTGTCGGCGAATGCCGCGAGATACGCCTCGTAGTCGCGGCGCTGTTCGGCAAGACCCGAATGCGGCTCGGCGTAGACGGTGTCGAGCACCTCGACACCGGGGAGGGTCTGCGCGCCGATGCACGCCGCACGCACCTCGGCGGCCAGGGCGTCGCCAGCGGCTGCCACCTCGGAAACCGCCTCATCGTCGAGGATCCCCTCGCCGCGCAGGTAGGTCTCGAACCGGGAGATCGGGTCGCGGCGTTCCCAGCGCTCGAGTTCCGCAGCATCCCGGTACCGGGTCGGGTCATCCGCGGTGGTGTGCGGCCCCATCCGGTACGTCACAGCCTCGAGGAGCGTCGGTCCCTCGCCCCGACGGGCACGGTCGCGCGCCCAGCGCATCGCCGCGTAGCAGGCGAGAACGTCATTGCCGTCGATCCGCAGGCTCGGCACCCCGAAGCCGGCTCCGCGAGCGGCCAGCGGCACCCTCGACTGGACGTCGACCGGCTCGGAGATCGCCCACTGATTGTTGGAGCAGACGAACACGACGGGCGCCTGGTAGGAGGCGGAGAACACCAGCGCCTCGTTGACGTCGCCCTGACTCATCGCCCCATCGCCGAAGTACGCCACCGCGATCTCGTCCGCGTGATCGCGCTGGATGCCCATCGCGTAGCCGGTGGCGTGCAGTGCATGGGCTCCGATGATCACCTGCATGGGCGCCATCCGCAGCCGCTCGGTGTCGTGGGCGGTGTGCGCCTCGCCCCGCCACGCGAGCACGAACTCCTGCGGACGCCCTCCCCGTGCCAGCAGTACCCCGGTCTCGCGGTAGCTGGGGAAGATCATGTCGGCGGCGGCGAGGGCGTGGGTGGTGCCGACCTGGACAGCCTCCTGGCCGCGGCAGGGCGGCCACAGACCCAGCTGCCCCTGGCGCTGCAGGGCGAAGCCCTCGGCGTCGACCCGGCGGGTGAGGATCATGTCGCGGTACAGCGTGCGCAGCGCGGCGGGGTCGAGCGCATCCAGCCAGGGATCCAGCGTGGGGTCGGCCACGCGCTCGCCGTCGGCGGTGAGCAATCGTGCCGCGTCATCCACGGACACCGCGGGACCGGCTGTCGGGGTTGGAGTGTGCACCATCGTCATACCTCCAGGTCGGCCCGCGGCCCTCGTGGGGCCCCGAAGCGTCCGGCGCCGGCGGCGTCGCCGACAGGCCGACCATACGTCCGGCGCGCACCTAGCTCAAGCATCACGGTTTGGATTGAGCAAGTTGCGTTACATCGGCGCGGCCTCGCTGCTAAGGTTTCGCATCATGTCTCGTCTGGACGCAGTCGACCTCGACCTGCTGCGGGCGCTGGCCGATGATCCGAGGGCGACCGTGGTCGCCCTCGCCGATCGCCTCGGACTCTCGCGCAACACCGTGCAGGCACGCATGGCGCGCCTCGAGCGCGCCGAGGTGCTCCTGTCGTTCGAGAGATCCCTCTCGCCGGCGGCCCTGGGCTTCCCGATCGAGGCGTTCATCCAGGTCACCGTCCGACAGGCGGATCTTCCTCGCATCCGCACGGAGCTGGAGAGCATCCCCGAGATTCTCCAGGCCCACGGGATGAGCGGGGAGATCGACCTCGTGGTGCGGGTCGCGTGCCGCGACGCCCGTCATCTGTTCGACGTCGACGCCCGCATTCTCGCGGTGGACGGCGTGGAACGCACGGAGACGTCGCTCGTGATGCGCGAGGTGATCCCCTACCGCGTGGGGCCGCTCATGGAGCTGGCGCGGCGGGAACGGTAGCGGCCTCCCGCCGGGGCGGCGCCGCAGGATCCGCCCGCACGAGGACGACACCGGCGAGGATGAGCACACTTCCGAATGCCTGGACCAGGGTGGGCGCCTCACTGAGCAGCAGCCACGCGAACAGCATCGCGAACAGCACCTCGGTGAGGCCGACGAAGGACGCCAGTCGCGCACCGATGCGCGGCACGGCGAGGACTCCCAGTCCGTAGCCCAGCGCGGTGGCGACGAGGACGACCCACGCGATGGAGACGAGCCACGGCATGCTCGCCCCGAGGATGTCGGTGGACACCGGCGGGGCGACGAACGGCAGCACGCCGGTCAGGCACAGCACCGCCATGAACAGCGCGCCGACGAGCAGCCCGCCGGCGGCGAGGGCCAGGGGCGGCATCGTCTGGGCGGCGTGCTCGGCGATCGCGAAGTAGGCCGCGAGGCACACGGCCGCGCCGAGGGCGAGGACGACACCGAGCAGGTCGAAGGAGGCGCCGGCGATGTCGATGACGAGGACCAGGCCGGCCACGCCGACGGCGGTGCCGATCAGCACAACCGACGAGGGGCGGCGACGCGTCCGTGCCCACACCCACACGACCAGCAGCACCGGGGCGATGTACTGCACGAGCAGGGCGATGGCCACCGGCATCCTCTGCATCGCGGAGAAGAAGAACACCTGGCATCCGGCGACGGCGGTGAGCCCGAATCCGACGATGAGCAGCCACGAGCGACGGAGCATCGAGCGATCGCGCAGGATCGCGCGGACGAGCCACGGCGACAGCAGGAGCGCGGCTCCGCCCATCCGCAGGAGGAGGGCGGCACCCACCGACCATCCCGCTTCCAGGAGCGGTTTGGTCACGGGTCCGCTCGAGGCGAAGGCCAGGGCGGAAGCGAGTCCGATGACGATGCCGGCTGTGCGCGCGCGGGCGATGTCCGGGAGGAGGACGGTAGCGGTCATCAGTGGCCTGTCACGAGCGTAGGGTCTGTACGCTGGTGACACTACGGTACGAGATGTCAGGAGTCAACATGGTGTTCATTCATGACACGCAGCTTGCCCTCGGCGCCGCCGTCACCCTGGTCAACACGCTGCCCGAGACGTCGTCCGACGGTGTGGACGACCTCACGACGGTCGACGATCTGAACCGCTTCCTCGCCGGTCAGCCCTACAGCGGGCGGATCGACCGCGATGCCGGCGAACTGGCCCAGCTGCGGAGCATCCGCCCGCGCCTGCACGAGCTGTGGACCGTGGATCGCGATAACGCCGTCCCCCTGGTGAACGGCATGCTCGCCGACGGGCGTGCGCTCCCCCGGCTCGTCACGCACCCGGGATTCGAGGAGTGGCACATCCATGCCACCGACGACGATGCACCCCTCGCCATCCGGATCCTCGTGGAGACGGCGATGGCGTTCGTCGATGTCATCCGCGCCGACGAATACGACCGGGTACGCGTGTGCGAGGCGGACGACTGCGCGTCGGTGTACGTCGACTACTCACGGAACGGTTCCAAGCGTTACTGCGACACCGGCAACTGCGGGAACCGCATGAACGTCAACGCGTACCGGCGTCGGAAGGCGCAAGAAACCGCCTGATCGCGTCGGCGGCCTCGGCCGGAGTCTCGTAATGGATGAGGTGGCCGACGTCGGGGATCTCGACGAGCTCGGCGCGGGGGAAGAGGGTCGCCAGGTGACGCTCCACCTCGATGGGCGTGATGTCGTCGCGGACGGCGGCCACCAGCAGCACCGGCTGGGCGATGCGCGGGGCGAAGGCGCGCACGTCGTTCGAGACCGACGTGACGAACGCCTGGTGCAGTACGTCGCGGTCGGAGAACCGTGAGAAGTAGAGGTCGTGCTGCTCGTGGACGAACCGGCGGAGCCCGGGATCCTTCGTCTTCGCCATCGCCAGGCTCATGACCCGCACGATGATCCGGTTGCGCAGCAGCGCCTCGCCGATGCGGCGCGGGAGGCGGGCACCGGCCCAGTAGTAGAAGACCGCGAGACGCGTGAGGACGCCACGAGGCCCTTCCAGCGCCGGGGCACCGATGGGGTTCACGAGCACGACGGCGGGGGTGTCCAGTCCGCCGGCGACGGCGGCCGCCGACACGATGGAGCCGAAGGAGTGCCCGAGGATCACGGCGCCCGGAGCCACGGCGGCGACGAACCCGGTGAGCCACTCGGCATACAGGGCGAGGTCGTGCGCACGCCCCCTGATCGGGGCGCTCTCGCCGAATCCCGGCAGGTCCGGCGAAATGACGCGCATCCCCGGAAGGTGCGCGATCACCGGCTCGAGCCCGTGGTGCTCGCCGCGGAAGCCGTGCACCGCCACGACGGTGGTCGCCGCATCCGCATCGCCGTAGACCCAGTACGCCGTCGTTCCGCCCAGCACCTCGGCCTCGCGACGCTCGAGCGCGACGCGGGACAGCAGGGGGGCGTAGGGATTCGGCATCCCCCGAGTCTACGGAGCACGCGGCGGTGCGCCTGCCGCGGATGTCGGATGCCGCGCATACCGTGTGGCGTATGCACCCCGCGAAGCGACCTCCACCGCTTCCGTTGTTCCAGGCCCCGGAGTGGACGCGCGTCATCGGGGTGTTCGACCTGGAGACCACGGGCGTGGATGTGACGCGCGACCGGATCGTGACCGCGCACGTCGGCGTGCTCGACGCGGACGGCGCGGTGCTGACGGCACGGGATTGGCTCGCCGACCCGGGCGTGCCCATCCCCGAGGGCGCTGCCGCCATCCACGGCATCTCCACCGAGCACGCACGCCGGCACGGGCGCGAGGCCGCCACCGTGGTCGCCGAAGTGGTCGACGCCCTCGCGGGCATCTTCGCCGCCGGCATCCCGGTGGTGGCCTACAACGCGCCATATGACTTCTCGCTGCTCAAGCACGAGGCCCTCCGCCACGGCGTGGCGCCGCTGGAGTCCCCCTCCCCCGTCATCGACCCGCTCGTCGTCGACAAACGCTACGACCGCTACCGGCGGGGCAAGCGCACGCTGGCGGTGGTCGCGGAGCATTACGCGGTGCGTCTCGACGGCGCCCACGAGGCGTCCGCCGACGCGGTCGCCGCGGGCCGCGTCGCCCTGGCGCTGGCCGAACGCTTCGCCGCCTGGCTCCCGCCGAGCCTCGACGAGCTGCATACGCGGCAGATCGGCTGGGCGCGGTCGCAGGCGGAGAGCCTCACCGAATACTTCGTGCAGATCGGCCGGCTCGACCCCGACGACGCCGTCGACGGCCGCTGGCCCATCCGCTGACCCTCTCCTCCCGTGCGTCCCGCTTCCTTCCCGCTCCGTCCGCGAGAAACGACGATCCGGGCGAGAAACGACGCGCCGCGCCGTTTCTCGTCCGGAATGTGGTTTCTCGCGAGTGAGCGCGGGGACGGACGGCGTCGGGGGCGGGAACGACGAAGGCCCCGCGGAGCGGGGCCTTCGAGGAGGGACGAGTCTTACTTGCCGAAGTTCTTGAAGCGCTGGTTGAACTTCTCGACGCGACCGGCGGAGTCCATGATGCGCTGCTTGCCCGTGTAGAACGGGTGCGACGCGGACGAGATCTCGACGTCGATGACGGGGTACTCGACACCGTCGAGCTCGACCGTCTTGTCGCTGGACACCGTCGAACGGGTGAGGAAGGTCTCGCCCGAACCGAGGTCGCGGAACACGACGGCGCGGTACTCGGGGTGAATGTCAGTTCTCATGCGGAATCCTTGGGGTGTGAACGAGGCCTCGAGGGCCGGGAAAGTCTGAGGTGCGCGAGGCACCAAGCGTCGATTCTATCAGCACCGGGTCGACGGCGGGAACACGTCAGGATGCTGCGCGGGCGGCGTACCGGCCGCCGTCCTCGGTGAGCACGATCGGTGCGCCGAAGGTGGCGGTGAGGTTCTCGGCGGTGAGGGTGGCCGGAATCGGCCCGGCGGCGACCACCCCGCCGTCGCGGAGGAGCAACACGTGCGTGAACCCGATGGGGATCTCCTCGACGTGGTGCGTCACCATGACCATCGCGGGCGTCGTGGGGGCCTGTGCGTAGCCGGAGAGCAGGGTGAGGAGCTCCTCGCGGGCACCGAGATCGAGGCTCGCGGTCGGCTCATCGAGGAGCAGCAACTCAGGGTCGGTCATGACGGCACGGGCGATCTGCACGCGCTTCTGCTCGCCGTCGGAGAGCGTGCCGAAGGTGCGGTCGGCGAGGTGATCGAGCCGCCATTCCGACAGCACGCGCAACGCCCGGCGCTCGTCGATGTCTTCGTACTCCTCGCGCCACCGCCCGAGCACCGAGTACGCGGCGGTGAGGACCACGTCCAGCACCGTCTCCTCCGGCGGCACGCGGCGGGCCATCGCCGACGAGGCGAACCCGATCCGCGGACGCAGTTCGAAGACGTCCGTGCGGCCCATCCGCTCGCCGAGGATCGTCACGGTGCCCGACGTGGGATGCAGCAGCGTGTCGGCCAGCTGGAGCACGGTCGTCTTGCCCGCGCCGTTCGGCCCGAGGATCACCCAGCGTTCGTCGTCGGCGACCGTCCAGTCCAGGTGCGCGACGATGTCGCGAGTGTTCCGGCGGACGACGACGTCGGAGAACTCCAGGACTTCAGGCATGCGCCCAGCCTATCGGCCGGGCGTCGTCAGACTCGCGTACAGCGCGGCCGTCTGCTCCGCGATCCGGTCCCAGCCGAACTCCTCCACCGCCCGCAGCCGCCCGGCCTCGCCGTACTGTGCCGCGCGTGCGGGATCGGCCACGACTTCGGTGAGTACGCGCGCGAGATCGTCCACGAACCGCTCCGGGTCCACGGGGGTCCCCGTGCCGTCCTGCACCTGCTCGATCGGCACCAGGCGCCCGGTCTCTCCGTCGGCCACGACCTCCGGGATGCCGCCGGTGGCGGTTCCGACGACCGCGGCGCCGCACGCCATGGCTTCCAGGTTCACGATGCCGAGCGGCTCGTACACCGACGGGCACACGAAGGTGGTAGCGGCGGTGAGGATGGCGCAGAGCTGGTGGCGCGGGAGGAGGCGGTCGATCCATACGACCCCCTCGCGCGTGGCCTGCAGGTCCCGCACGAGTTCCTGCACTTCAGCCAGGATCTGCGGCGTGTCGGGCGCCCCGGCGCACAGCACCAGCTGCACCTCGGGCGGCAGTTGCTCGGCCGCCCGCAACAGGTACGGCAGGCCCTTCTGTCGGGTGATGCGCCCCACGAACACGACCGAGGGACGGGAGGGATCGATGCCCTCCTCGGCGAGGAACGCCGCATCCTCGACGGGATGCCACGCCTGCGTGTCGATGCCGTTGTAGATCACGTGCACCTTGGCGGGATCGAGGCTCGGGTAGCTGCGCAGGATGTCGGCGCGCATTCCCCCGCTCACCGCGACGATGGCCGCCGCCCCCTCGTACGCGGTCTTCTCGATGTAGCTGGAGACGGCGTACCCGCCGCCGAGCTGCTCGGCCTTCCACGGGCGGAGCGGCTCGAGGCTGTGCGCCGTCACGACGTGCGGGATGCCGTGCAGCAACGACGCGAGGTGACCGGCGAAGTTGGCGTACCAGGTGTGGCTGTGCACGACGTCGGCGCCGGCGACATCCCCGACGATCTCCAGGTCGGTTCCGAGCGTCTGGATCGCGCCGTTCGCCGCGGACAGTTCCGCCGGCGCGGCGTAGGACGTCGTGCCCTCCTCCTCGCGGGGCGCACCGAAGGCGCGCACCTGGACGTCGAGCGAATGGCGCAGGGAACGCACCAGTTCGGTGACGTGCACCCCTGCCCCGCCGTAGATTTCCGGCGGGTATTCCTTGGTCACGATGTCGACGCGCATGAGGGAACGGTAGTACAGCTGTCAAGGGGGCGGAGGCGGGTGGTTGCGCCCGCATGTCCCGGCCTAGGGTGGTGCCATGCCAGCAGCGCCGAAGGTCTTCGGAATCATCCTCGCCGGGGGCGAGGGAAAGCGACTCATGCCTTTGACGGCTGACCGAGCCAAGCCCGCGGTTCCCTTCGCGGGGCAGTACCGCCTCATCGACTTCGCGATCTCGAACCTCATCAACTCCGGGCTCCGCCAGCTCGTGGTGCTGACGCAGTACAAGTCCCACAGCCTCGACCGCCACATCTCCCAGACGTGGCGGATGTCGCCGATGCTCGGCTCGTACGTGGCGTCGGTGCCGGCGCAGCAGCGCCTCGGCAAACGATGGTTCTCCGGTTCGGCGGACGCGATCCTGCAGAGCATGAACCTCCTCACCGACGAGAAGCCGGACATCGTCATGGTCATCGGTGCCGACCACGTGTACCGCATGGACTTCGGTCAGATGCTCGAGGCGCACATCGCATCCGGAGCACGCGCGACGGTCGCCGGCATCCGTCAGCCCATCTCGCTGGCGAACCAGTTCGGCGTCATCGACGTCGACCCGAAGGACAACGTCCGCATCCGCGACTTCCTGGAGAAGCCGCAGAATCCCACCGGACTCTCGGATGCTCCCCACGAGGTGCTCGCCTCGATGGGCAACTACATCTTCGACGCCGACGCGCTCATCGAGGCCGTGCAGGTGGACGGCGAGTCGCCCACGTCGAACCACGACATGGGCGGTGACATCGTGCCGTACTTCGTCAATCGCGGGGAGGCGGCCGTGTACGACTTCAAGCGCAATGACGTGCCGGGGTCCACCGATCGTGACCGGGCCTACTGGCGGGATGTGGGAACGATCGACTCGTTCTACGATGCGCACGCCGACCTCATCGCGACTCTGCCGATCTTCAACCTGTACAACACGGACTGGCCGATCCATTCGCAGACGGTCAACTCCCCTCCCGCGAAGTTCGTCCGCGACTCGGTGGGGCGCATCGGCAACGCGATCGACTCGATCGTGTCCCTCGGGTCGGTGCTTTCCGGCACGCACCTCGAGCGCAGCGTCGTGGGTCCGTGGACCCTCGCCGGCGGCGGATCGACGATCACCGACTCGGTGCTGTTCGACTACGTGCACGTCGGTGCGGGAGCGCGTGTCCACCGCGCCATCCTCGACAAGAACGTCGTGCTGGCCGATGGTGCCACGGTCGGGGTCGATCGGGAACGCGATCTTGCCCGCGGCTACACCGTCACCGATACCGGCATCACGGTGGTCGGGAAGGGCGTGCGCGTCGACTCCTGACCCGGGGTCCCCCGGGGTCAGTGCATCGTCATCCCGCCGGTGACGTTGATGCCCTGTCCGGTGACGTACGACGCGAGATCGCTCGCGAGGAACAGCGCCACGCCGGCGACGTCGGCCGGTGTGCCCGTGCGTCCGACCGGCACCTGGGAGCGGTCCTCGGCTTCGATGTCGGCGGCGGTGAGGCCGCGCACGAGCGCACCCTCTGCGCGCTCGCGCCACTTCATGGGGGTCTCGATGATGCCCGGGCAGATCGCGTTCACGAGGATGCCCTCGCTCGCCAGCTCGACCGCCATCGTGCGGGTGAGCCCGAGGACCGCGTGCTTGGACGCGACATACGCGGCCATCCCGCGATAGCCGTTCTTGGCCGCCTGCGACGCGACGAGAATGATCCGGCCCGGACGGGATGCGGCGCGCAGCCCGCGCGCGACGTGCTTGGCGACGAGGAACGACCCCTTCGCGTTGACGTCGAGGTTGCGGTCCCAGTCCGCTTCGGTCGTGTCGACCGCGTAGGCCATCGTGGAGGTCCCGGCGGCGTGCACGAGCACCTCGACGAGGCCGATGCGGTCGCGGATGTCGCGCAGGGCTCGCTCGACGGCGGCCTCGTCGGTCACGTCGAGGCGCAGCATCCACACGCCGTCGCCGCCCCGAGTGGGTGCGGTGGAGGGATGCGCGAGGTCGGCGCTGATGACGACGGCCCCTTCGGCGGCGAAGGCGGCCACGGAGCCTGCGCCGATGCCGCTGGCTCCTCCGGTGATCAGTACGACGCGGCCGGCGAGTTCGGCGAACATGTCAGCTCCCGCCGGGAGGGTTCAGACGCCGACGCGTTCGAAGGCGTCGAGGCTGATGCCCTGCTGGAGGATGAGCTTCGACCATTCGCGCGCGGTGTGGAGGCTGTGGTCGCGGTAGTTGCCGCAGCTGAACGCGTCGACCCCGGGGATGTCGGCCTCGGTCGCCTCTTCGGCGATGAACCGGAGGCTGTCACTCAGGGCCGCGACGAGCTCCCGCAGGGGCGGTTCACCCCACGCGATGAGGTGGAACCCGGTGCGGCATCCGAAGGGCGAGATGTCGATCAGGCCTTCCATACGATCGCGCAGGAGGCTGGCGAGCATGTGCTCGATCGTGTGGATGCCGGCGGTGGGGATCTCCCCCTCGTTGGGCTGCACGAAGCGCACATCAAAGTTCGAGATGACGTCGCCGCGCAGACCCTTCTCCGTGCCGATGAGGCGTACGTAGGGCGCCTTCACGGCGGTGTGGTCCAGGGTGAAGCTCTCGACGTCGGCCATGGCGGATCTCCTCGGGTGGGAAGCGGGCGTCGCGCGCGCGACCTTCCGAGCCTACGACGGCCGGCCGATCGTGCGCGCCGGATGACGCCGGAGGGCGGGGCGCCATCGCGCGTCGCGCTAGGGTCGAGGCCGTGCCCGACGCATCCCGCCTCCTCGTCGTTCTGGACGCCGACTCCACCCTGCTGCGCAACGAGGTCATCGAACTGATCGCCGACGAAGCCGGCCGCGGCGCGGAGGTCGCCGCGGCCACGGAGGCGGCGATGCGCGGAGAGGTGGACTTCGCGGAGAGCCTCCGTGCACGGGTGTCGGAACTGCGTGGGGTGCCGGTGACCGCGTTCGCCCGCGTCATCGCGCGCGTCGAGCCCACTCCGGGGGCGCGCGAACTCATCGCCGCGGTCCGTGCGCGCGGCGGAACGGTGGGGGTGGTCTCGGGCGGGTTCCACGAGGTGCTCGACTCCATCGCCCCCGGGCTCGGTGTGGACCTCTGGCGGGCGAACCGCCTGGCAACGGCTGAGGGGATGCTGACCGGCGACGTCTCCGGGGCGATCGTGGATGCCGCGGCGAAGGCGGCGTCGCTGCGCGCGTGGGCGGACGAACTCGGGGTGGCGCCGTCCCGCACGATCGCCATCGGCGACGGAGCGAACGACCTTCTCATGCTCGCGGCGGCCGGCCTCGGGCTCGCCTTCAATGCCAAGCGCGCGGTGCGGGAACGCGCCGACCTCGTGATCGGGCCGGTCGATCTCGCGCAGGTGATCCCGCTCCTCCCCTGACCCCGTCGAGTCGCCAGAACACGTCGGGCCGGCCGCCGGAACACGACCGAAGGTGGCGAGTCGACGGGCCGAGGAGGGGATGTCGGGACCCGCGCGTACCGTGAGCGCATGGACGTTCTGCTCGTACCCGGACTCTGGCTCGACGGCTCCACGTGGGATCAGGTGCTCCCACCGCTCCGCGACGCCGGCCACACGCCGCATCCGCTGACGATGCCGGGCCTCGGCGAGTCGGCGGAGCTATCCGCCGACATCGGGCTCGCGGACTGGGTCTCCGCCGTCGTCGCGGAGATCGATCGGCTGCCGGGACAGGTGGCACTCGTGGGCCACTCCGGCGGCGGCAACGTCGTCTGGGGCGCTGCCGATGCCCGCCCCGACCGCGTCGCGCGCGTGGTGTTCGTCGACACCTTCCCGCCCGGCGACGGCGGGTCGATCTGGGAGTTCCCGATCGTCGATGGCGTGATCCCGTTCCCGGGCTGGGACACATTCGAAGACGCCGAGGTGGGTGACCTCGACGATGACACGCGTGCGGATGCGGCATCCCGCACTCTTTCGGTGCCCGTACGGGTGCCGACCGATCCCATCTCCCTGACGGATACGCGCCGCTACGACGTTCCCGTGACGATGCTCACCGGAACGATGCCGGAGTCGGACCTCCGAGCGATCATCGCGACGGCGCCCGCGTGGGCGGCCGACCTGGCCGCCCTGCGGAACCTCGAGATCGTCGAGCTGAACTCCGGACACTGGCCGCAGTTCTCCCAGCCCGCCGAGCTCGGCCGCCTGATCGCCGCCGCCCTGCGCTGACTCCCGCCGAGCGCACGAGTTCCTGCCGAGTGCACGCCTTCGCAGCGCCCACAAGCCGTGCACCGGGCACGATCCCGTGCACTCGGCGAACGTACGGCGGGGTTCGGGTCAGTGCCCCATGCCCAAGCCGCCATCGACGGGGATGACGGCACCGGAGATGTAGGCCGCGGCGTCGGAGGCGAGCCACGTCACGACGCCGGCGACCTCCTCGGCGGTGGCGAAGCGCCCGGCTGGGATGCTGCGCTTGTATTCGGCCTGGGTGTCTTCGGGCAGAGCGGCGGTCATATCGGTCTCGATGAATCCCGGCGCGACGACATTGGCCGTGATGCCGCGAGACCCGAGCTCGCGGGTCAGGGAGCGGGCGAATCCGACGAGGCCGCTCTTGGAGGCGGCGTAGTTGATCTGCCCCGCCGATCCGAGGAGGCCCACGACGCTGGAGATCAGGATGACGCGACCCCACCGGGCACGCAGCATCCCCTTCGAGGCCCGCTTGACGACACGGAAAGTCCCTCCGAGGTTCGTCGCGACGACCGAATCGAAGTCGTCCTCGCTCATCCGCATGAGCAGGGTGTCCTTGGTGATCCCGGCGTTGGCGACCACGATCTCCACCGGCCCGAGCGTGGCCTCCACCTCGCGGAAGGCGGCGTCCACGGCTGCGGCGTCGGTGACGTCGGCGCGGACCGTCAGGGCGCCCATCGGCCCGTCGCCCGAGCGCGCCGTCACGGCGACGCGGTACCCCTCGGCGACGAACCGTTCGGCGATCGCACGGCCGATGCCGCGGTTTCCGCCGGTGACGAGTACGACGCGATCGGTGGCCATGGGCACACTCCGTTTCAGGCGAGGGAAAGAACGGCCCCAGCCTAAGCGAGCGGCCGGAACCGCGTTTGACACCGCCACCCCGCGCTGGGAATGTTGAGGCCTCCGACTAGAAAGGGGCCCTCCGTGAGCGACCCCACTTCGCCCCTCGCCGACGACTCCCCCGCCTCGCCGCCGATTCCGCCTCCGCCCGCTCCTCCGGCCGTCCCGCCGTACGCCACGGAATCGGCTCCCACGCCGCAGACCTACGCGCCGCCGCAGGCGTACACGCCGCCGTCGCAGGGTTACTCCCAGCCCGCGCAGGGGTACGGAACACCCACACAGGGATACGGAACGCCCGGACAGGGATACGGGTCATCCGCGCCGCAGGGATACGGCCCTCCCGCGGGCTACTCCCAGCCCACGCCCTACGGTGCACCGGGCTACCCGCAGCGCAGGACGAACGGGCTGGCCGTGGCGTCGCTCGTGTGCGCCATCGCCGGCATCGTGTTCTCGTGGACGCTCGTCCTGGGCCTGGCCTCCATCGCCGCCGTCATCCTCGGTCACCTCTCGCTCAGACGCCTCAAGACATCGAACGAGGCCGGCTACGGCATGGCCCTGGCGGGCACGATCGTCGGCTGGGTGGGCGTGGCGTTGCTCGTCCTCCTGTTCGTGCTCTTCGCCATTCTGCCTTTCCTGTTTCTCATGGGAGTGATGGGCGCGACCACATACAGCTCCTGAGCGCTCTCTTCCAGGTGCCCGGCGTAGTCTGGGAGGACCGTGAAATCCTCCCCCCGCGCGCCCTCCGCGACGTCGCTGCCTCGCGCTCCGCACGACGACGCCAGTTCGCGGTTTGCCAAGTACATGATCACGATGGGGATCCGCATCGCGTGCCTGGTCGGGATGGTGTTCATCACGCCTTACGGCTGGTACACGTGGGTGCTGGCGGCCGGAGCCGTTCTCCTTCCGTACGTCGCCGTCGTCATCGCCAACGTGGGTCAGGAAACTCGCCGGACCGTCGCCGAGAGCCCCGGCCGGGCGATCGCCGATCCCACGCCCGCTGCTCCGCCACCACCCGGCGGTCCGACCGTGATCCGCATCAGCGAGAGCACGCGCCCCGACCCGGACGCCGAGGAGAACCGATGACCGCGGAATGCTCGCGGGCCGGCTGCCGCGATACCGCGGTCTGGCGGATCTCGTGGCGGAATCCCCGCATCCACACCCCCGACCGCCGCAAGGAATGGGTGGCGTGCGACGAGCACGTCGGCTATCTGCGTGACTTCCTGGCGGCGCGCGATTTCCCCCTCGAGGTTGCTCCCCTTTCCGCTGCCGGCACCGCGGGAGCCGCATCGTGAGCCGCCGGGATGCTCCCCCTGCCGTCCGCTGGACCGCCTACGTGGCGGTGGCCATCGTCTTCGCGATCGCGTGCGGCTTCCTCTCGAACTGGCAGTTCGAGAGGAACGAGGCGCGTGCTCGCCAGCTGGCACTGGTGGAGGCGAACTACGACACGACTCCGGTCCCGCTCGGCGATGTCCTGGCGCCCGGCGCGGACCTCGCCGCATCCGATGAGTGGACACCCGTGACCCTCACCGGCGAATACCTGACCGACGAACAGCTCCTCGTCCGCAACCGCCCGCACGGGGGCACGGCCGCCTTCGAAGTCCTGGTGCCGTTCCTCCTCGAGGACAGCCGCACGCTGGTCGTGGATCGCGGGTGGGTGCCGCCGGGCGTGGATCAGCCCGACCCCGATGTCGTTCCCGCGCCCCCGACGGGGCTCGTCGAGGTCACCGTGCGTCTTCGTCCGGGTGAGCCCTTGCCGACATCCGGACGCACCGCCGGCGAGGGCCAGGTGCCCACCATCCACTTGCCGCTCGTGGCGGAGCGGATGAGCGACGGATCGACTCTGGAGACCGGCGCCTACGGTCTGCTGGTCTCGGAAGACCCGGCGCCCGCGACAGTCCCCGGGTCGATCGACCCGCCGTCGGAGGACCCGGGCCCGCACCTCTCGTACGCGGTGCAGTGGATCCTGTTCGCGGTCATGGGTTTCGCGTTCATCCTCTACATCCTCGTCACCGAGCGCAGGCACGCCCGTGAGGATGCGGAGACGCGGCGTCTGCGACGTCGCGACCGGGATTCCGAGGTCGAGGACGCCCTCCTGGACGCCCGCTGATCCTCCGGTCCGGTCAGGCCAGGGCGATGAGGTCGGCGTAGTCGCGACCCCAGATGTCTTCGACGCCGTCAGGGAGGATGAGAACGCGCTCGGGGTTCAGGGCCTGCACGGCGCCCTCGTCGTGCGAGACGAGCACGACCGCGCCCTCGTAGTGTGCCAGAGCGCCGAGGATCTCCTCGCGGGAGGCCGGGTCGAGGTTGTTCGTGGGCTCGTCGAGCAGCAGCATGTTCGCCGACGAGACCACGAGTGTGGCCAGCGACAAACGCGTCTTCTCTCCACCGGAAAGGACACCGGCGGGCTTGAGGACGTCGTCGCCGACGAACAGGAACGAGCCGAGCACCTTCCGCGCCTCGGTGGCGGTGATGTCGGGCGCCGCTGACATCATGTTCTCCAAGACCGAGCGGCCGACGTCGAGGTTCTCGTGTTCCTGGGCGTAGTAGCCGATCTTCAGCCCGTAGCCGGGCTCGATCACCCCGGTGTCGGGCTTGTCGACGCCGGCCAGCATCCGCAGCAGGGTCGTCTTCCCGGCACCGTTGAGGCCCAGGATCACCACGCGCGAGCCGCGGTCGATCGCGAGGTCGACGTCGGTGAAGATCTCCAGCGACCCGTACGACTTCGACAGCCCCCGCGCCATGAGCGGCGTCTTGCCGCACGGTGCGGGCTTGGGGAAGCGGAGCTTCGCGACGCGCTCTTCCTGACGGACGTCGTCCAGGCCGGACAGCATCTTCTCTGCCCGCGCCACCATCTGATGCGCGGCGGCGGCCTTCGAGGCCTTCGCGCCGAATCGCGCCGCCTGGAGCTGCAGGGCTGTGGCCTTCTTCTCGACGTTGGCGCGCTCCTTCTTGCGGCGCTCCTCGTCGGCCACCCGCTGACGCAGGTAGTTCTTCCAGTTCATGTTGTAGACGTCGATGACCTGACGGTTGCCGTCGAGGTAGAACACGCGGTTGACCGTCTCGCCGACCAGCTCGATGTCGTGGCTGATCACGATGAGCCCGCCCTTGTACCCCTTGAGGAATTCGCGCAGCCACACGACGCTGTCCGCGTCGAGGTGGTTCGTCGGCTCGTCGAGGATCATCGTGCTGGCGTCGGAGAAGAGGATGCGGGCGAGCTCGATGCGGCGGCGCTGCCCTCCGGAGAGGGTCTTGAGCGGCTGGTCGAGGATGCGGTCAGGAAGGGAGAGGTTGTGGGCGATGGATGCCGCCTCCGCCTCCGCGGCGTAGCCGCCGAGCGCCTCGAACCGCTCGGTGAGGTTGCCGTATCGCCGCATCGCCCGTGCCGCGACATCCACGTCGTCGTCGGCCATCTGCAGCGAGGCCTCGTGCATCCCCAGGGCGAGCGTGCCGAGCCCGCGGGCGTCGAGGATGCGCGTACGCGCCAGCATCTCGGGGTCGCCCGACCGCGGGTCCTGCGGCAGATAGCCGAGCTCCCCCGACCGCTCGACGCGACCGTCGCTGGGCATCAGGTCGCCGGCGAGCACCTTGGTCAGCGTGGTCTTGCCCGCCCCGTTGCGGCCCACCAGCCCGATCTTGTCGCCGTCGGACACGCGGAACGACACGTCCGACATGAGCACGCGGGCGCCCACGCGGATCTCGAGGTCGTGCACAGCGAGCACAGCGGAAGTCCGATCTGTCGGGCGGGAGGGGGTGGATGGCCGAGCGGCCAGCCTTCAAGTATAAGTCGCGAGGCGCCTCCTCGATTCCGCGCGGGTCCTCATCGGGGGAAGCCCGTTTGTCTCGCCGTCGAGATTTCAATTCGACGCGATCGATGGCACGTGCATAAACTAAGGGAACCCTTACCTAACTACCGAGGAGATTCCTGTGCCCCGCATCCGCACTGCCGCCGCTTTCGCGGCCGGAGCCGCACTCCTGTTGACCGGCTGTTCGACCGCGAGCCAGACCTCCGACGCCGGGAACTCCGCCGACGGCGACGACGTGTTCCCGGTCACGATCGAGCACGCATTCGGCGAGACCGTCATCGAATCCGCTCCCGAACGCGTCGCCACAGTGGCGTGGGGCAACCACGAGGTCCCGCTGGCACTGGGAGTGGTCCCGGTCGGGATGGAGAAGGCCACGTGGGGCGATGACGACAACGATGGCGTCCTCCCCTGGGTCGAAGAGCGCCTCGAAGAGCTCGACGCCGAGACTCCCGTGCTCTTCGACGGCGGAGACAGCATCGACTTCGAGGCCGTCAATGACACGAAGCCGGACGTCATCCTCGCCTCCTACTCGGGCCTGACCCAGGAGGAGTACGACACCCTCTCCAAGATCGCGCCGGTCGTGGCGTACCCCGAGGTCGCGTGGGGCACCTCATACCAGGACATGATCCGCCTGAACTCCACGGCGCTCGGTCTCGCGGAGGAGGGCGAGGCACTGATCGCAGACCTCGAGGCGGAGGTGGATGCGGCGCTCGAGGAGTACCCGGCGCTCGCCGAAGGAACGGCTCTGTTCTCCTACCTGGACCCGACCGACCTGAGCCAGATCGGCTTCTACACCAGCCACGACACACGCCCGGGGTTCCTGGCCGACCACGGAATGCCCCTGCCGAGCATCGTCGAGGAGGAGTCTGCCGGGACGGAGGAGTTCTACGTCACGGTCAGCGCCGAGGAGGCCGACCGCTTCGCCGATGTCGACGTCTTCGTGACCTACGGCGACCCCGACGGTGAGCTCATCGCCCAGCTGCAGGCCGACCCCCTGCTCTCCCAGATCCCCGCCATCGCCGAGGGACGCATCGCGGTGCTGGAAGACAGCACCCCGCTCGCGGCGTCGGCCAACCCGACCCCGCTGTCCATCCCCTGGGGCGTACGGGACTACTTCGCCGTGCTCGCCGCCCCGCTCGGCTGAGACCGATGACCGTCCTCCAGCGGCAGACATCGCTGCCGGACACCGCACTCCTGCGGCGTCCGGCAGCGGTACGTCTGTTGTGGCTCGGCGCCCTCGTGGTGGCCTTGCTCCTGCTGGTGGTCGCCTCCGTCGCGTTCGGCACCCGCCCGGTCTCGCTCGAGGAGATCTGGGGCGGGCTCACCGGCACCTCCGCGGGTGTCGGCGAGGGTGCCGTGATCGCGCGTCTGCCGCGGACGGTGCTCGGGATCCTCGTCGGTGCCGCCCTGGCGCTGTCGGGGATGACGATGCAAGCGGTCACGCGCAACCCGCTGGCCGACCCCGGCATTCTCGGGGTGTCCGGCGGTGCGGCTCTGGCCGTGGTGATCGGAATCGCCTTCTTCGGCCTGTCGAACCCCTACGGCTATCTCGCGTTCGCCACCGTCGGAGCGGCCGCCGCGGCCGTCTTCGTCTACGCGGTGGGTTCCCTCGGCCGTGGTGGCGCCACCCCGCTCAAGCTCGCCCTCGCGGGCGCGTCGATCACCGCCGCATCCATGTCTCTCGTCAGTGCGATCCTCCTCCCCCGCGTCGACCTCCTCGAGACGTTCCGGTTCTGGCAGATCGGCGGGATCGGCGGCGCCACGTGGGACCGGATCGGCGTCGTCCTGCCCGCCCTCGCGCTCGGCGCGCTGGTGTGCGTGCTCACTTCGCGCGGCATGAATTCGCTCGCTCTCGGTGACGACATGGCGACGGGCCTCGGTGAGCACGTGGCCCGCACGCGCCTGATCGCCTCCTCCGGCGCCGTCCTCCTGTGCGCCGCCGCGACGGCGATCGCCGGGCCGATCGCCTTCGTGGGGCTTGTCATTCCTCACCTGTGCCGCCTGCTCGTGGGAACCGACCACCGCTGGCTGCTCCCCTACTGCGCCCTCGCCGGCGCGAGCCTCCTCCTCCTCGCCGACGTGGTCGGACGCGTCGTGGCCCGGCCCTCCGAGGTCGAGGTGGGGATCATCACCGCCCTCATCGGGGCACCGGTGTTCATCGCGATCGTGCGACGCCAGAAGGTGCGGGAACTATGAGCGTCGCAGTCGTCCTCGCGGGTCGGCGGGCGCGGGTCCGACGGCACGCCGCCGTCACACTGGTGCTCGCCGCCGTCGCCGTCGTGTTGTTCGTGGTGAGCCTCATGGTGGGCCGCACGTTCTACGACCTGTCGGATGTCCTGCGTGTCGTCCTCGGCGAGACGGTCCCCGGCGCGTCCTTCACGGTCGGCGAGCTCCGACTCCCCCGCGCGGTCCTGGCGATCCTCTCGGGCCTCGCGTTCGGCGTCGGGGGCGTCATCTTCCAGACGATGCTCCGCAACCCGCTCGCCGCACCCGACATCATCGGCATCACCTCCGGCGCCAGCGCTGCCGCCGTCGCCGGCATCATCCTGCTCTCTCTGGACCAGACCGCGGTGTCGTTACTCGCGCTGGGCGGAGCCCTCGTCACCGCCGCCGCGATCTACCTCCTCTCCCACCGCGGCGGCTTCGCGGGCACGCGCCTCATCCTCATCGGGATCGGCGTTGCCGCCATGCTCGACAGCGTCGTGACCTACGTTCTCTCGCGTGCGGCGGCATGGGATCTCCAGACCGCGATGCAGTGGCTCACCGGCAGCCTCAACGGCGCGACATGGTCGTCGATCCTGCCACTGGCGATCGCGACCGCGGTGCTCGTTCCGATCGTCCTCGCCAACGGTCGCGACCTGGGCGTCCTGCGTCTGGGCGATGACTCCGCCACCGCCCTCGGCGTGTCCGTGCACCGCACCCGCGTGCTGCTGCTGATCGGCGCGGTGGCGCTCCTGGCCTTCGCCACCGCCGCCGCAGGGCCGATCGCGTTCGTGGCGTTCATGGCGGGTCCGATTGCGGCGCGCATCGTCGGCCCCGGAGCATCCCTCATCGTTCCGGCCGGGCTGGTCGGAGTCGTCCTGGTGCTGGCCGCCGATCTCATCGGACAGTTCGCCTTCGACAATCGCTACCCCGTCGGAGTCATCACCGGCGTCCTCGGGGCGCCGTACCTCGTCTACCTGCTCATCCGGACCAACCGCTCGGGAGGCTCCCTGTGACCGTGTCGCACCAACTCGCCGCCGAGGACGTGACCCTGGCCTACGGTGACCGCGTGATCGTGGAGGGCCTGGACCTGGTCATCCCCCCTGGCCGGATCACCGCGATCGTGGGGGCCAACGGATGCGGTAAATCGACGCTGCTGCGCGCCCTCGCCCGCCTCCTCCGTCCGCGCAAGGGTTCCGTGGTGCTCGACGGAAAGGCCGTGCACTCCCGGCCCTCGCGCGAAGTGGCCCGCACCCTGGGCCTGCTCCCCCAGAGCCCGATCGCCCCCGAGGGGATCGCGGTGGCCGACCTCGTCGGGCGGGGGCGTCATCCGCATCAGAAGCCGCTCGCACGGTGGAACGCTCGGGACTACGAAGTGGTGGCGCAGTCGCTGGAGGCGACCGGCATCTCCGACCTGGCCGATCGATCCGTCGACGAGCTCTCCGGCGGCCAGCGGCAGCGGGTATGGATCGCGATGGCGCTCGCGCAGGAGACCGACATCCTGCTGCTGGACGAGCCGACGACGTTCCTGGACGTCGCGCACCAGATCGAAGTGCTCGACCTGATCACCGACCTCAACCGCGAACGCGGCACCACGACGGTCATGGTCCTGCATGACATCAACCTCGCCGCCCGTTACGCCGATCACGTGTTCGCGATGTGCCGCGGCGAGGTGATCGCCGGTGGACCTCCCGCCGAGGTGATCACGAGCGACCTCATCCGCGAGGTCTTCGGGCTGGAATCCCTCGTCGTCCCCGACCCCGTCTCCGGCACTCCCCTCGTCCTCCCCCGCGGCCGCCACCACGCCGCAGCTGTCTGAACGGAACCCCATGACGTCGACCACCGTCGCCACCAGTCGCTTCTTCCGTGCTCGCGTCGCGGCGATCACCGATGTCACGCCGAGTTTCCGCCGCTTCACCTTCGCCGGACCCGATCTCGCCGACTACGGCGACCCGGGGCTGGACCAGCGGGTCAAGGTGGTCTTCCCCACGCCCGTCACGGGAATCGACGTCATGCCCACCGCCGACGACTGGTACACGCAGTGGCGCGACATGGATGAGGCCGGCCGGCCGCCGTTCCGGACGTATACGACGCGTGCGGTGCGCAACGACGTCGCCGAGGTCGACATCGACATGGTGGCGCACGAGGTGCTCGGTCCGGCATCGGTATGGATCGAGAAGGCCGTGATCGGTGACGAGGTGCTGATATTCGCCCCGACGACGGCGCACACGGGAGTGAGCTTCGGCATCGACTTCGTCCCGCCGGCATCCACCGGGTGCTTCCTCCTCGCGGGCGACGAGACCGCAGCACCGGCGATCGCGGTGATCCTGGAGCACCTCCCCGACTCCGCTCGTGGCGTGGTCGTGCTCGAGGTGCCGCACGAAGCCGACGCGGCATACCTGCCGCAGCATCCCGGTTTCACCTATCGCGTCGCCGCGCGCGGCAGCGCCCCGCGGCACGCGCACCTGAAGACCGCCGTCGTGGCGGCGGCCGCTGAGCTGATCCCGCCCGGCCATGGCGCCGAGGTCGAGGAGATCGACATCGACGAGGGCATCCTGTGGGAGGTGCCCCGGACGGCGAAAGGCGGCGCGGCGTTGAAGAAAGCGCCCATGTACGCGTGGCTGGCCGGCGAGGCCGGGGCGATCAAGGCCCTGCGTCGCCACCTTGTCGGCGAACACGGCGTCGACCGCCGCGCGGTGGCCTTCATGGGCTACTGGCGCGAGGGCCGCGCGGAGAGCTGACCCGGAGAAGAGGGCGCTCGCCCCGCCGAAGCAGATCCGCGAGCAACCGACGGGACCAAGGTCCCTGGTCCCCGGGGGACCGGGGACCGACGATGAGCTATGGCTCCCCCCGCCACCTCCCCTTCCTCTGTCCTCGCCGCGGCCGGCGCCATTGCTCTCGGCTGCCTCCTCGTGGTCGGATCGCTTCCGGCCTCCGCAGCGCCCGGCGACCCGATCGGCCCGATCAACCCGGTCACCCAGCCTCTGAACGGGTCGCCCGCGAACGGCAACTTCCTGGTATTCGTGGAAGACGACGTCGCACTCGACGGCGATGAGGCGGAGGGAACCGTGGCCGCGGGAGGCGATCTCTCGTTCTCCTCGGCGTACAACATCTTCGGCGGCCGACCGACCGTGACGGCGCCGGGCGACGCCCAGCACATCGCGCTGTACGTCGGCGGGGGCATCAACTGGGATCCGGACGGC
This sequence comes from Microbacterium sp. Z10_103, assembly GCF_058310455.1. NCBI lineage: Bacteria > Bacillati > Actinomycetota > Actinomycetes > Micrococcales > Microbacteriaceae > Microbacterium > Microbacterium sp. Z10_103. The sequence goes on along the minus strand of NZ_JBZEGK010000001.1, from coordinate 1,098,252 downwards.
CAGATTCTTCGCATCCTCCAAGGGGGCTACGTGAAGGTGGCGGATACCACCACCTACCTCGCGCTGGACACAGACAGCAACGGCGCTGCCGCCAACCTCCGTGTGGTGGAGCCGGGCGCCTCCTACGACTCGACGCCCCGCATCGAGAGCGTCGTCCCGCAACCCGCCGCCTCGGTGGGCGAGCCTGTGCCCTCGGACGTGCTGGACATCGCAGGCGCCTACGAGCTGTACCGGGACACCTCCGCCACCCTGGGCACGTGCGCGACCACGGTGACACTGCTCCAGCGAGACGACGGGCAGCCGGCCACGCGCCCGGTGCCCGCCGGGGGGAACGTCCGGGCGCCCCTCGTCTCCGGAGTGACGAATGTGCTCTCTTTCAGCGCAGAGGAGCTCGCCGGGCTCGGTGAGCTCGTCATCGACCCCGCGCCCAGCAGCACGACCCCGTTGCTGGTCAACATCACCGGCGATTTCAACGGCGAGATCCCGAGCATGCCGGGCCTCAGCGGCGCTTCGGCGCCCTACATCCTCTGGAACTTCGTCGACGCGACGAGCGTGCTCGTCACAGGCGGAGATAGTCTGCGCGGCACGATCTACGCTCCGCGCGCACAGCTGAACTGGCAGGTCACGCAGAACATCGAGGGTAACGTGATCGCTGCGTCGTTCATTCACGGCGGCGTCGCAGGCCGCGGGCCGCGCGAGGTGCACGACTTCCCGTTCGCGACGACTCTGTCGTGCGTCGAAGCGGGGCCGACGCCCACGCCAACCCCGACGCCGACTCCAACCCCGACGCCGATTCCAACCCCGACGCCGACCAGCACCGCCCCAACGCCCGCTGAGCCCACCGCGACTCCCGGCGGGAGCGCGCCGGGACCGGCGACGCCGGATCCGTCCATCAGCACACTCCCGGCGACGGGAGGCAACGCTTCCGGTGGCGCCGTGCTCTGGCCTCTGGGGGCACTGCTCATCGCGGCGGGCGGGACATTCCTCGCGGCGGCACGCCGCCGTCGCAAGGTCTAGCGCGAGAGGCGCCCGCGGTCAAGGCCGCTCGCGCGCGCGACCCAGACGCAGCCCTGGCACGATCGCGAACACCGCCAGGGCGGCCGCGATGGCGAGCACCGCGGAAAAACCGCCGCCGGCACCCGTCAGAGCGGTGAAGACCAGCCCCATGACCGCGATCGTCATGGCCGTTCCGAGGGCATCGGAGATCGACAGCGCCGACGAATGGAAACCCTGATTCTGCGGTGTCGAGTAGGCGAGCGTCAGAACCGTCAGGCGGGGGTACATGAGACCCATCCCGCCGCCGGCGAACGCCCAGCCCGCGATCAGCAGCGCGGGGTGGACGTGGAGGAGCGCCGTGAGGAGCGCCGTGACGGTCGCGGTGGTGAGCATGGCTGTACCGATCACGGCGATCCGCGTGTTCCCGAGGCGATCCCCGACCCGCCCCTGCACCTCCGCCGCGGTCGCCCAGGACAGCGCTGCGGCGGCGAGGGCGAGACCTGCCCACGTCGGCGAGAACCCGTACTCGTCGATCAGCAGGTAGGGGATGTAGACCTCGGCGCCGAAGAGCGAACCGGCGATCAGCCCTCGCATCAGCACGACGCTCGGCAGCCCACGCCCCAGAAGCAGCGTCCGGGCGGGGAGAAGAGGACGCACCGCCAGGCCGATGACGACGACGGACCCGATCACTCCCGCCCACGACAGTCCGCCGAGCCGGCCCGAGAGACCGAGAGCCAGGGCCCCCAGCGCGACTGCTGCCGCGCACGCCAGCCGCGGACCGACGCGCTGCGTCGCGGGGTGGTCGGTTCCCAGCGGCTGCCCGCGCAGGCGTGCGACGACCATGGCGAAAGCGACGACCGTCAGCGCCGCGACCCCGAGGAAGACCCACCGCCAGTGCAGGAACTCCGCGACGGCACCGGCGAGGAAGGGCCCGATCAGCGACGGCACGACCCATGCCGCCGAGAAAGCGGCGAACACGCGTCCGTGCAGGGTCGGCGGATAGACCCGCGCGACGACGACGTACAGCGCCACGGTCTGCCCGCCCGTTCCCAGGCCCTGGATGAGGCGGCCGACGACGAGCACCTCCATGGTCCCGGCGAGCCCGGCGATCATCAGTCCCACGACGAAGAGCACCACCGCCGTGGTCAGCGGGGCGAGCACCCCACCGCGGTCGCACCACGCCCCGACGGCGACCATGCCGATGACGCTGGTGGCCAGCGTGCCGGAGAAGGCGACCGCGTACAGGGCGTCGCCGTCGAGGTCGGCGCTGACGACCGGCATGACGGTGGTCACCGCGAGCGACTGGATGGCCGCGAGGAAGATGAGCGCGACGGCGCCGAGCGTCACCCAGACGAACTGCGCGCTCCAGACACCGCTCGCCGGTGTGCGGAGGGTCACGCGCGCGCCAGCGCGCCGATGCGCTCCACGGCCTCGCGGAGCACGTCGGGGGAACAGCCGAAGTTGATGCGGACGTGCCCGGAGCCCTCGTTCCCGAAGAGCGGCCCGTGGTGCAGGGCGACCCGGGCCTCCCGGCGGATCCGCGGCGCGGGGTTGTCCCCCCAGCCGTACGCCGACACGTCCACCCACGCCAGGAATCCGGCATCGGGGATGCGGTAACCCGCGCGGGGCAGGTGCTCGCTGAGCAGCGCGGCCAGGAGGCGCCGGTTCTCGTCGAGTGCGGCGAGGAGCGCGTCGAGCCATCCGTCGCTTTCGGGGGCGAAGGCGGCGACGGAGGCAAGGGCGCCGAAGTGACCCGTCCGCCATTCGACCTCTGCCGGCATCCCGCGGAGCACCCCGGCGTGGGCATCGGATGCGGCGACCATGAGCGCACACTTCAAGCCCGCCAGATTGAACGCCTTGCTCGCGCTGACGAGCGCGAACCCGACCGCCGCCGCGTCGTCGGAGGCGGAGAGGAACGGGGTGAACGGTGTGCCCGGCTGGACGAGCGGCGCATGGATCTCGTCGCTGAGGACGACCGCGCCATGTCGCGCCGCCGTCGACGCCAGTTCCGCGAGCATCTCGCGCGCATGCACCGTTCCGGTCGGGTTATGGGGGTTGCACAGAAGGACGGCCCGCGCCCCACCCGCGAGCGCCCGGTCGATGGCGTCGAGGTCGAGCTCCCACCCCGTGCCCGTGTCGCGCAGGGGAACCCGTTCGGCGACGCCGCCGGCCTCGGGGATGGCGTCGTAGAACGGTGGGTACACCGGTGGCGTGACCACGACCCGGTCGCCGGGGCTGACGACGGCGCGGAGCACCTCCACGAGCCCCATCATGACGTCGCACGTGGAACGCATCCGGGCCGGGTCAGGGCTCCAGCCGAAGCGGCGGTCGGCGAACGCGGCGTAGGCGGTGCGAAGTCCGGGGTCCGGTGGCGTGTAGCCGGTGTCTCCGCGCCGCACCGCGTCGGCCAGAGTGCGCGTGATGGCCGGTGCGAGGGGGAAGTCGGTCTCGGCGACGAAGAGCGGCAGGACGTCGTCGCCGTAGGTCCGCCACTTCGAGCTCGATCGTTCGCGGAGCTCGTCGATCGGCAGTGCTCTCAGCGGGTTGACGCTCACCCGACGAGCCTACGACAGCAGCTCGGACTCCTCCGCGGCGGAGAGTCCCGCCCGGCGCGTCCGGTCGATTCCCCGCGCCACCTCGTCGGCGAGCGTGCGGGTGAGGGTCTCCGGCAGGGGACGCGTCGCCCCGCCGGTCGCTCGGAAGGCGGCATCGCTCCTGCGGGCGAAGCCGGTGTCGCCGATCGGCAACCAGAGCGGCAGGGACCGCGGGCCGGACCAGTAGCGGACATCGCGCTCGAGAAGCCACCGATCGTCGCGCGCCTCGATCTCGCCCTCGAAGTCCGTCACGTTCTGCGCGACGGCGAGGACATCGTCGAAGGTCGTCGGTGGGCCCACCGCGTTGATCGTGCCGGCCACACCCGTGGCGCCGGCACGGACGATCCACTGCGCGAGATCGTCGACGTCGATGACCTGCACGAAGCGGTCCGCCGTCGCCGGGGCGAGGACCCGCCCGCCCCGGGACATCCGCGCCGGCCAGTATCCGAACCGATCGGTGGGGTCTCCCGGACCGACGATCAGACCCGCACGGGCGATGAGGAGCCGCTCGGCGAGAGTGCGGGCGGATGCGTGTTCCGCGGCGACTTTGGCCTGCGCGTAGTCGGCAGGATCGTCCCCCTCGACGACATCGGCGGATTCGTCGGCACCGGGCTCGTCATTGCGCCGGTACACCGACACACTCGACACCAGGGTCCAGTGCCCGGCGTCCCCGGCGAGGGCCTCGCGGGCGGCGCTGACGAAGCCGCTGTCGTACGAGACCTCGACCACGGCGTCCCATGTGCCGCGGACCGCGTCGTACGCGCCGGGATCCGACCGGTCGGCCGCAACGAGGTTCGCACCGGCCGGAACCGCTCCCGACCGTCCGCGCGCCACGCAGGTGACGTCAGATCCATCGGCCAGCGCCGCCCGGGCGATCGCTCCCCCGAGCCACCCGGTACCCCCGAGGATCAGGACCTTTCGCATCGGCCGGGGTGACAGGCGGTCAGATGGCGAAGCCGAGGGCCCGCATCATGTCGCGCCCGTCGTCCGTGATCCGCTCGGGACCCCACGGCGGCATCCACACCCAGTTGATGCGGAAGCGCTCGACGACCCCGTCCAGGGCCTGAGCCGTCTGCTCCTCGAGCACATCGGTGAGCGGGCAGCCGGCCGACGTGAGCGTCATGTGGATGACCAGTGCGTCGTTCTCGTCGTCCCAGGCGAGGTCGTAGATGAGGCCGAGGTCGACGACGTTGATCCCGAGTTCGGGGTCCATGACGTCTTTGAGCGACTCGGTGACCTCGTCGTACTTGTCAGGTGCGAGGGTTGCGGTCATGTCACGATCCTATGCTTGGCGTCGCCGTCAGGCGTCGACGGAGGTTCCGGCCTCGGTGATGAAGCGGTCGTAGCCCTCTTCTTCGAGTCGGTCGGCAAGCTCCGGGCCGCCCTCTTCGACGATGCGTCCGCTGACGATCACGTGGACGAAGTCGGGGCGGATGTAGCGGAGGATCCGCGTGTAGTGGGTGATCAGCAGCACGCCGAGGTCGCTGGAGGCCTTGGCGCGGTTGACGCCCTCCGACACGATCTTGAGCGCGTCGACGTCGAGGCCGGAGTCGGTCTCGTCGAGGACGGCGATCTTCGGCCGCAACAGCTCGAGCTGAAGGATCTCGTGGCGCTTCTTCTCACCACCGGAGAAGCCCTCGTTGACGTTGCGTTGGGCGAACTTCGGGTCCATGCGCAGGTTCGTCATGGCGTGCTTGACGTCCTTCGTCCAGGCGCGGATGCTGGGCGCCTCGCCGTCGATCGCGGTCTTCGCGGTGCGAAGGAAGTTCGTCACGGTGACGCCGGGGATCTCCACCGGGTACTGCATCGCGAGGAAGAGGCCGGCGCGCGCGCGCTCGTCCACGGTCATCGCCAGCACGTCTTGGCCGTCGAGGGTGATCGAACCCGACGTGACGGTGTACTTCGGGTGACCGGCGATCGTGTACGCCAGGGTGGACTTGCCGGACCCGTTGGGGCCCATGATCGCGTGCGTCTCTCCCGTGCCGATCGTCAGGGTGACGCCGTTGAGGATGGGCGTGGTGCCTGCATCCGTCTCGACCGTCACATGGAGGTCGCGGATCTCGAGGACAGACATTCAGACTTCCTTCGTTCGGGTGGGGTCAATGAGCACGTCATCGCCGTCGATCTCGACGACATAGACGGGCACCGGCTCGAAGGCCGGCAGGTTCAGGGGGTGTCCGGTGCGCAGCGAGAATGCCGAGCCGTGCGCCCAGCACTCGAGCGTGTCGTCTTCGACGAACCCCTCGGAGAGCGAAACCTCGCCGTGGGTGCACGTGTCGCCGATGGCGTGCACGTCGCCGTGGGAGTCGAGCACGACGGCGATCGGGACGCCACCCACCTCGACGCGCAGCGGGGTGTCGGTCTCCAGCGCGCTCAGGGCGCACACACGCGCGGCACTCACAGCGCCTCGCCTTCGACCAGTTCGCGCTCGATCTCCGCGGCGAGTTCCCGCTCGAGGTCGGGGACGCCGATGCGCTGCACGATCTCGCTGAGGAAGCCGATCACGACGAGTCGTCGTGCTTCTTCCTCGTCGATGCCGCGCGCTTGCAGGTAGAACAGCTGCTCGTCGTCGAACCGGCCCGTGGCGCTGGCATGGCCGGCACCGAGGATGTCGCCCGTCTCAATCTCGAGGTTCGGGATGGAGTCGGCCCGGGCACCGTCGGTGAGCACGAGGTTTCGGTTGGCCTCGTACGAGTTGGTGCCCACAGCATCCCGCCCGATGAGCACGTCGCCGATCCAGACGCTGCGCGCGCTCACGCCCTGCAGGGCTCCCTTGTAGAGGACGTCGCCGACCGTGTGCGGACCCTTGTGGTGCAGGTACACCTGCGACTCGAAATGCTGGCCGGCGTCGGCGAAGGACAGACCGAACATCCGGCCCTCGGCGCCGGAACCGGCGAGCTCGACGGAGGGATTGACGCGAACGACGCTGCCGCCGAGGGTAACCACCCCGTGGATGAGCTTGGCGTCACGGTCGACCCGCGCCTGGTGGGTGGCGGCGTGCACGGCGTCGTCGTTCCAGCGCTGCACCGAGATGACGGTCAGCTGCGCCCCGTCGCGGACGAGGATCTCGAGGTTCTGCGCGTACTGCGCCGATCCGGAGTGGTACAGGATCACCGTCGCGCGGGAGTTCGGAAGCGCCTCCAGCACGATGTGCGCGGCACCGAACCCGTCGGCGCGCTCGCCGACGAGGTCGATGCGCAGCGGCTCGGCGAGGTCTTCGTTCGCCGGAATGCGGACATGCAGCCCGCCGGCGCGCTGCCACGCGATGGCGGCCGGCAGATCTTCGGGGCGGAAGAACTCGCCCCGCACGGTGGAGTCGGCCACCAGGTACGCGGCGGCGTTCCCGGTCACCACACGCACAGCGGATGCATCATCCCCGGGCGCCAGCACACCACCGAGGCGGTCGATCGGAGTGTGCTTCCAGTTGACCTCACGCCCGGTGGGGGCGCCGAAGTCGGCGGGGTTGAAAGACCAGGGTCGCTCGGAACGGGTCTGGATGGGCGCGGCGGGCACGTCGGCCCGGTCCCATCCTCCGTCGGTGTGCGCTGAGCTTCCCGGCAGGGGGGCGGTCGCGGTCGTCATTTAGCCGACGGATCCTTCCATGCCCATCTCGATGAGCTTGTTCAGTTCGAGGGCGTACTCCATGGGCAGTTCCCGTGCGATCGGCTCGATGAAGCCGCGGACGATCATCGCCATCGCTTCGTCTTCGGGCATGCCGCGCGACTGCAGGTAGAAGAGCTGCTCTTCGCTGACCTTGGAGACCGTGGCCTCGTGGCCGAGCTGGACGTCGTCGACACGGATGTCGATCGCCGGGTACGTGTCGCTGCGCGAGATGGAGTCCACCAGCAGCGCGTCACACCGGACGGTGTTGGCGGAGTGGTGCGCGTTGGCGTCGACGCGGACCTCGCCGCGGTAACCGGCGCGGCCACCGCCGCGGGCGATCGACTTCGACACGATGGAGGACTGCGTGTAGGGCGCCATGTGGATCATCTTCGCGCCGGCGTCCTGGTGCTGTCCCGGACCGGCGAAGGCGACGGACAGGGTCTCGCCCTTGGCGTGCTCGCCCATCAGGAAGATCGACGGGTACTTCATCGTGACCTTGGACCCGATGTTTCCGTCGACCCACTCCATCGTCGCGCCCTCGTGGGCGACGGCACGCTTGGTGACGAGGTTGTACACGTTGTTCGACCAGTTCTGGATGGTCGTGTACCGCACACGGGCGTTCTTCTTCACGATGATCTCGACGACGGCCGAGTGCAGCGAGTCGCTCTTGTAGATCGGAGCCGTGCAGCCCTCGATGTAGTGAACGTAGGAACCCTCGTCGGCGATGATCAGCGTCCGCTCGAACTGACCCATGTTCTCGGTGTTGATCCGGAAGTAGGCCTGGAGCGGGATCTCCACGTGCACGCCGGGCGGCACGTAGACGAAGGATCCGCCCGACCACACCGCGGTGTTGAGCGCGGCGAACTTGTTGTCACCCGCGGGGATGACGCTGCCGAAATACTCGGTGAAGAACTCGGGGTGCTCACGCAGGGCCGTGTCGGTGTCCATGAAGATGACACCCTGGGCTTCGAGCTGCTCGTTGATCTGGTGGTAGACCACCTCGGACTCGTACTGAGCCGCCACACCCGACACCAGCCGCTGACGCTCGGCCTCGGGGATGCCCAGGCGCTCGTAGGTGTTGCGGATGTCGTCGGGGAGGTCTTCCCACGTCTGCGCCTGCTTCTCGGTGGAGCGGACGAAGTACTTGATGTTCTCGAAGTCGATGTCGCTGAGGTCTGCACCCCAGGTCGGCATGGGCTTGCGGTCGAACAGCTGCAACCCCTTCAAGCGGGTCTTCAGCATCCACTCGGGCTCGGCCTTCAGGGCAGAGATATCGCGCACGACGGCTTCGCTCAGCCCACGCCTTGCGCTGGCGCCAGCGGCATCGGCGTCGTGCCATCCGAACTCGTAGACGCCGAGGCTCTCGAGTTCGGGCCGGTCGATCAGGACATCAGCCATGTCGGTCACTCTCCTCTCGGGCCGCAACGGTGTGATCCGCCCCGGAATTCCCACGTCCTCCGTGGAGTTCCGGAGGGGGGAAGCCGTCGGTGGGCCCGCTCTGTGGGCGCAATTCCCGCGCCTAGACTGTCAGTGATGCGAAACGCGCAGCGTCCGCATCCCGAACCCTTTGATTCTACAGGTTCCGGCTCTTCCCCGGGGCCGCCGCCGCCGCGTCGGCCGCCCCTCGTCAGCAGCGTCCAGGAGGCGACTCGCATGTCCGTGCAGACTCCCGTGCCGATCCGCTCCGGGGTTTCCGGCAAACGACGGGAATGGCTTCCGGCGCGGGTGGACCGGCGGGTGATCGCCGCGGCCTGGGCCACGCTGATCGTCCAGATCGGGATCGTCGGCACCGGTGGTCTGGTGCGCCTGACCGGATCGGGCTTGGGGTGTCCCACGTGGCCCCGGTGCACGGCGGACTCCTTCGTCGCGACGGAGGAGATGGGCATCCACGGGGTGATCGAATTCGGCAACCGGCTGCTGACGTTCGTCCTCGTCGCCGTGGCCATCGCGACCTTCCTCCTCGTGGTCCGGATGCGGCGCACGCGGCCCGACCTGTTCTGGCTCGCCCTCGCCATCGGCCTCTACGTGCCGCTGCAGGCGATCATCGGCGGCATCACGGTGCTGACGAACCTCAACCCGTTCGTCGTCGGACTGCACTACTTCGCCTCGGTCGTGCTCGTGGCGCTGTCGGCCGTGTTCGTTGCCCGCGTCTACGCGACACCCGGCCCGCGCGTGCGCGCCGTGCCGGCCTGGTTCGCCGCCCTCACCCATGTCACGAGCCTGCTCGTGCTCATCACGGTCGTCGTCGGCATCCTGGTGACGGGTTCCGGGCCGCACGCCGGAGACGGCGGAGCTGCACGCAACGGCTTGGACCCGCAGTTCATGCAGCACGTCCACTCCTGGCCCGCCTACGCTCTCCTGGCCGCGACGCTGATCCTGCTGGTCGGCGCGTGGCGCACCCCGTCGCGTCTCCGCCTGCGCCTGTGGGTCGGGCTGCTGCTGGCCGTCGAGGCCGCCCAGACCGCAGTGGGGCTGTGGCAGGCTCGCGCCGGTTTGCCCGTCGTCCTCGTGAACATCCACATGGTGCTCGCGGTGGTGCTGGTCGCGGCGATGACCGCGGTCGTCATGCACCTGAAGCTCCCGGCGACCGACGAAGACCCGCGGCGAGATAAGTCCGCCACATAGGGGATTCATGGACGGCGCGGAGGCGATGTCCATGCCGATGCGTCAAGCTGGGGGGATGCCGCGGCCGACCGTGCCCGGAAATCACCGAGGAGAACGCCCCTTATGACCTCACGCCCCAGCCTGATCCGCAGCATCCCGTTCTGGGTGCTCCTGGTCGGATCCCTCATCCTGACGGGCGTCGGCGCCTGGCTCGTCCTTGACCGCCTGTCGCGCATCGAGTCGGCCATCGTGAGCCAGTCCGCCGAGGCGACGATCGAGGTCTACGTGGGCCAGCCCGCCGTTCTGGCCGCCGCCATCGTCCTCGGCTCCGGGCTCGTCGGCCTGCTGCTCACCCTCGCCGTCGCGACGTACAGCACCCTGCGCCCCCGTCTCGCCGTCGAAGAGATCGAGACGATCGACTGGACCGACGACGAGGTTGCCGCGCCCGCTCCGGAGTACAGCGCCAGCACCGCGTCCGCCCCGGCCGCCGCATCCGCCGCCCCCGTCGCCGCCACCCCGGCCGCAGCACCCGCCGCCACCCCGGCCGTAGCACCCGCCGCAGCGTCGACGCACGCCGACCCGGTCATCGCGACCGACCCGGTGATCGCCGAAGGCCCCGACGTCGAGGTCCCCAGCACCGCGACGCCGCCGGCTAACGCCCGCGACTGACCCGCGAGAAACGACGATCCCGCCGAGAAACAGCGCAACGCGCTATGTCTCGGCGGGATCGTCGTTTCTCGGCGGCGTCCCGCGTCAGAACGGCAGGAGCGGGTCGACCGCGATCGCCACGAACAGCAGCGTGAGGTACGTGATCGACGCGTGGAACACACGCATCGGACGCGGCTCCGTACCCCGAACGGCGCGGGAGTACAGGCGGTGTGACTCGTAAACGAACCAGCCGCCGAACACGAGTGACGACACCGTGTAGACCAGGCCCATCGAGGCGACGGGGATGAGGAGAAGCGAGCACGCGACGGTCGCCCACGCGTAGAGGATGACCTGCAGGCCGACCTGCGGGCCGCTACGCGTCGCCCCGAGCATCGGCACGTCGGCCTCTTCGTAGTCGTCCTTGTACTTCATCGACAGCGGCCAGTAGTGCGGCGGCGTCCACAGGAAGACGAGCACGAACAGGATGAGCGCCGACCAACTGAGCGTTCCGGTCACCGACGACCAGCCGATCAGCACCGGGAAGCATCCGGCGATGCCCCCCCACACGATGTTCTGCTCGGTACGGCGCTTCAGCAGGATCGTGTAGATGACGACGTAGAAGAAGATGGCGGCGGCCGACAGCGCGGCGGCGACCCAGTTCGTCGTGACCAGCAACCAGACCGTGGACACTGCGGCCAGCGTCCACGCGAAGATGAGCGCACCGCGGGGGGAGACTTCGCCGGTCACGAGCGGACGCTTACTGGTGCGCTGCATGTGCGCGTCCATGTCGCGGTCGAGGTACATGTTGAACGCGGCGGCCGATCCTGCGCTCATCGACCCGCCGATCACCGTGGCCAGCACGAGCCACAGGTTCGGCAGCCCGTTCTGCGCCAGGATCATCACCGGAACGGTCGTGACGAGCAGGAGCTCCAGCACGCGGGGCTTGGTGAGAGCGACGTAGGCGCGGATCGTACGACCGACGGAGCGGGGTGCGGTCGGCAACGGCGCATTCGTCGTCGTAGAGATGTCCATCGCCCCCTGTTTCGAGCACCGTTTCGGTGCGTTCAGTCTAGGCCATGGGGCTGAGCGCCCCCGTCTCGTCCTACGCAGGTCGGAAGCCGTCACGACCGACCCGGCAAGTTCCCCGCTTCGCTATGCTGGCAACGAAGCGCGCCCAGCGCATCCCTCCCTCTGACCCTCGTGCATCGAGGCCGCGGACCGAATGCGGCTGGGCACAGGGATCGAGAAAGGCGACCGCGTGTCGGACTTGCAATGGGATGAAATCGATCGTCGTGCGGTGGATACCGCACGAGTGCTGGCAGCGGATGCTGTCGAGAAGGTGGGAAACGGCCATCCCGGCACGGCGATGAGCCTCGCACCGGCCGCGTACCTGCTGTACCAGCGGGTGCTGCGCCATGACCCCGCCGATCCGCACTGGCCCGGGCGTGACCGCTTCGTCCTGTCGGCCGGTCACTCGTCGCTGACCCAGTACGTCCAGCTGTACCTGGGCGGGTTCGGCCTGGAGCTCTCCGACCTGGAGGCGCTGCGCACGTGGGGCTCGAAGACTCCGGGACACCCCGAGTACGGCCACACCGACGGCGTGGAGATGACGACCGGCCCGCTGGGCCAGGGCTTGTCCTCCTCGGTGGGCTTCGCCTACGCGGCCCGGTACGAGCGGGGCCTGTTCGACCCCGACGCGCCGCAGGGCGAGAGCCCCTTCGACCACTTCGTGTACGTCATCGCGTCCGACGGCGACCTCGAGGAGGGCGTCACCAGCGAGGCGTCGTCGCTCGCGGGTCACCAGAGCCTCGGCAACCTCGTCGTCATCTACGACTCCAACCAGATCTCCATCGAAGACGACACCAACGTCGCCTTCACCGAAGACGTCGCGAAGCGCTACGAGGCCTACGGCTGGCACGTGCAGACGGTCGACTGGAAGAAGTCCGGACAGTACGTCGAGGATGTGGCGGAGCTCTACGCCGCGATCGAGGCGGCCAAGGGCGAAACCGACAAGCCCTCGATCATCGTTCTCAAGACGATCATCGGCTGGCCCTCCCCCGGCAAGCAGAACAGCGGCAAGATCCACGGCTCCGCCCTCGGCGCCGACGAGCTCCGCGCGACCAAGGAAGTGCTCGGATTCGACCCCGAGCAGAACTTCGCCGTCGCCGACGACGTTCTCGCACACACGCGCTCGCTCGTCGAGCGCGGCGAGGCCGACAAGGCCGCGTGGCAGGAACGGTTCGATGCGTGGGCCGCCGCGAACCCCGAGCGCAAGGCGCTGTGGGACCGCCTGCAAGCCCGCGAGCTCCCCGCCGACATCGCCGACGCGCTCCCCGCCTTCGAATCGGGCAAGGAGGTCTCGACGCGTGCCGCCTCCGGCACCGTCATCAACGCCCTCGCCGCCGAGCTTCCCGAGCTGTGGGGCGGGTCGGCCGACCTCGCCGAGTCGAACCTCACCACCATCAAGGAGGCGGAGTCGTTCATCCCCGAGGAGTGGTCGACCCACGAGTGGCAGGGATCGCCGTACGGGCGCGTGCTGCACTTCGGCATCCGCGAGCACGCGATGGGCGCGATCCTCAACGGCATCGTGCTGCACGGCCCGACGCGGCCCTTCGGCGGCACCTTCCTCATCTTCAGCGACTACATGCGCCCGCCGGTGCGTCTGGCCGCGCTGATGAACATCCCCACGATCTTCGTCTGGACGCACGACTCCGTCGCCCTCGGCGAAGACGGGCCCACCCACCAGCCGATCGAGCAGCTCGCCACGCTCCGCGCCATCCCGAACTTCGCGCTCGTGCGTCCGGCCGACGCCAATGAGACGGCCGTGGCGTGGCTGGAGATCCTCCGGCGCACGGACGGGCCGGCCGGTCTCGCGCTGACGCGGCAGAACATTCCGGTGTTCCCCCGCGGAGAGGGCGCCGCATCCGGCGACACCTTCGCGTCGGCGCAGTCCGCCGCCCGCGGCGCCTACGTGCTCGTGGATGCTCCGAACGGCTCCCCCGACGTCATCCTCATCGGCACCGGGTCCGAGGTTCAGGTCGCGGTCGCCGCGCGTGAGCAACTGGCCGCCGAGGGTGTCAATGCCCGCGTCGTCTCGGCTCCGTCGTTGGAGTGGTTCGACGAGCAGGATGCGGAGTACCGCGAGTCGGTGCTTCCGTCGTCGGTGCGCGCGCGGGTGTCGGTCGAGGCGGGCATCGCCCTCCCGTGGCGCGGCATCGTCGGAGACGCCGGCCGGTCTGTCTCGATCGAGCACTTCGGCGCCTCGGCGGACTATCAGACCCTGTTCCAGAAGTTCGGCATCACCGCCGAGGCCGTGGTCGAGGCCGCACGCGAGAGCATCGCGGCCGCGGGCACTGCTGCGATCAAGCACAAGGAGAACTCATGAGCACCCCCACCGCCAAACTGGTCGCCGAGGGCGTCAGCATCTGGCTCGACGACCTGTCGCGCCAGCGCATCCTGACGGGCAACCTCGCGGACCTCATCGCGACGCGAAACGTCAGCGGTGTCACCACCAACCCGACCATCTTCGCCGGCGCCCTCTCCCAGGGCGAGGCGTACGAGGCTCAGGTGCGCCAGCTCGCCGCGAAGAACGCCTCCGTCGACGACGCGATCTTCGAGATCACCACCGACGACGTCCGCGCCGCCTCCGACGTCTTCGCGACGGTGTTCGCCGAGACCGGCGGCGTCGACGGACGGGTGTCGATCGAGGTCTCCCCCGAACTCGCGCACGACACCGAAGCGACCATCGCCCAGGCGAAAGAGCTTGCCGCGGCCGTCGACCGCCCGAACGTGCTCATCAAGATCCCCGCGACCAAGGCGGGCCTCCCCGCCATCACCGAAGTCATCGGCGCGGGGATCTCGGTCAACGTGACGCTGATCTTCAGCCTGGAGCGCTACGCCGAAGTCATCGACGCGTATCTCACCGGCGTGGAGAAGGCGCAGGCAGCCGGCCACGAGATCTCCACGCTGCAGTCGGTCGCCTCGTTCTTCGTCTCCCGCGTCGACACCGAGGTGGACAACCGGCTCGACGCCGTCGGCACTGCTGAGGCCGTCGCCCTCAAGGGGCAGGCCGGCCTCGCCAACGCGCGCCTGGCATACGAGCTGTACGAGCAGAAGTTCGCCGAGCCGCGCGCCAAGGCGCTCCTGGATGCCGGCGCCACCGTGCAGCGCCCGCTGTGGGCGTCGACCGGCGTGAAGAACCCGGATCTTCCCGACACGCTCTACGTGACGGAGCTGGTCGCGCGCGGCGTCGTGAACACGATGCCGGAGAAGACGCTCGAGGCGACCTTCGACCACGGCGTGATCGAGGGCGACACCGTGACCGGCAGCTACGAAGCGTCACGCGAGGTCTTCGCGAATCTCGCCGACGCCGGCGTCGACTTCGCCGACATCACTCAGGTGCTCGAGGACGAGGGCGTGGAGAAGTTCATCGCCTCGTGGCACGAGCTGCAGGAAACCGTCTCGAAGGCGCTGGAGGCCGGCACCGCGGAGGCCGCTTCGTGAGCTTTGAGATCCATGTCTCCGGGCGTCCCAAAGAGCTCGTGGACACGATCGTTCCTGGGCTGGCGGCCTCCCTGGTCGCCTCCGGCATCACCGCCGGTGACGCGACCCTGTGGGGCGCGACCGCCGAGTCCGAGGCATCCCGGCGACTGGGCTGGGTCGAGGCGGTCTCGACCTCGCGTCCGCTCGTGGCCGAGATCGAAGCCCTCCGGGCACAGCTCGTCTCGCAGGGCATCACGCGGGTCGTCCTGGCCGGCATGGGCGGATCGTCCCTCGCACCCGAGGTCATCGCGCAGACGGCCGGCGTCCCGCTGGTGATCCTCGACTCCACCGCCCCCGGCCAGGTGCTCGCCGCGATCGACGGCGACGCCGAAGCGGGGGGCCTGGAGAACACGGTTCTCGTCGTCTCCTCGAAATCCGGCTCGACGATCGAGACGGACTCCGCCAAGCGCGCGTTCGAAGCGGCGTTCCGCGACGTCGGCATCGACCCGACCGAGCGGATCGTCGTCGTCACCGATCCCGGCTCACCTCTGGAGGCGTCCGCTCTCGCCGACGGCTACCGCGTGTTCCCGGCCGACCCCGAGGTCGGCGGGCGCTACTCGGCCCTGACCGCCTTCGGGCTGGTCCCGGCCGGGCTCGCCGGCGTCGACGTCGGTGAGCTCCTCGACGAGGCCGAGGCGACCCTCCTCGAGGTCGCCATCGACGACCCGGGAAACCCCGCGCTCGTGCTGGCTGCCGCCATCGCCGGCGGGGACCCTCGCCGCGACAAGCTGGGGCTGGTTTCCGACGGCACGCACATCGTCGGGCTGCCCGACTGGATCGAGCAGCTCATCGCCGAGTCGACGGGTAAGAGCGGCACGGGCATCCTCCCCGTGGTGCTGCTGCCGGTCTCCCCGGAGGTGGAGGAACCACCCGCCGACCTCCAGATCGTCCGTTTCGTCGACGACGCCCAGCACTTCCGGCTCTTCGAGAGTCACTTCGACGAGATCCTCGTGAGCGGCTCGCTCGGTGCCCAGTTCATCGTGTGGGAGTACGCCACCGCGATCGCCGGGCGGATGCTGGGGATCAATCCCTTCGACCAGCCCGATGTCGAATCCGCCAAGGACGCGACGCGTGGCCTGTTGGACGCTCGTCCCGAACCCTCCGCGCCCGCCTTCACCACGGACGGCGTCGAAGTCCGTGTGAGCGACCCCGCCCTCGCCGCATCCGGGACCCTGGCCGGTGTGCTGGACGCGCTGTGGGCGAGCATCCCGGCCGACGGCTACGTCAGCATCCAGGCCTACGTGAACCGGCACGCGCTGCCGCAGCTGCAGGGTCTCCGCGAACTCGTCGCCGCCGACTCCGGGCGCCCGACCACGTTCGGGTGGGGTCCGCGGTTCCTCCATTCCACCGGGCAGTACCACAAGGGCGGCCCCGCCGTCGGCGTGTTCCTGCAGATCATCGAGCAGTCCGAGGTCGACCTGGAAATTCCTGGGCGCCCGTTCACGTTCAGTTCACTGATCCAGGCGCAGGCCGCTGGTGACGCAACTGTTTTGGCTCAGGGGCACGGACGTCCCGTCGTGACTCTGACATTGACCGATCCGCAGGTCGAAGTGCTCTCGCTCTTCGAGGCTGCTCAGTAAGGCGAAGAATGACCGTAGAGATCTCGCGGGGAGACAACCCGCTCCGCGACCCTGATGACCGGCGCCTGAACCGCATTGCGGGGCCCAGCGCTCTCGTGATCTTCGGTGTCACGGGTGACCTGGCGCGCAAGAAGCTCATGCCGGCCGTCTACGACCTCGCCAACCGTGGCCTCCTCCCCCCGGGGTTCGCGCTCGTGGGGTTCGCCCGCCGCGACTGGGAGGATCAGGACTTCGCGCAGGTCGTGCATGACGCGGTGAAGCAGTACGCGCGCACGGAGTTCCGCGATGAGACCTGGAAAGAGCTCCTCGAGGGGATCCGCTTCGTTCCGGGCGAGTTCGATGACCCGGAGGCGTTCCAGCGCCTGCGTGAGACGGTCGAGAAACTCGACGTCGAGCGGGGCACGCTCGGCAACCACGCCTACTACCTGTCGATCCCGCCGAAGGCATTCCCGGTCGTGGCGCAGCAGCTGAAGGCGTCGGGGCTCGTCGGCGACACCGCCGATGACGAGACGGGCTGGCGCCGCGTCGTCATCGAGAAGCCGTTCGGGCATGACCTGGCTTCGGCCCGCGAACTGAACGCGGCGCTGGAGACGGCGTTCCCCGCCGACTCGATCTTCCGCATCGACCACTATCTCGGCAAGGAGACGGTCCAGAACATCCTGGCTCTGCGCTTCGCCAACGAGCTGTACGAGCCGATCTGGAACCGCAACTACGTCGACCACGTGCAGATCACGATGGCCGAAGACATCGGTGTGGGCGGCCGTGCCGGCTACTACGACGGCATCGGTGCGGCGCGCGATGTCATCCAGAACCACCTGCTGCAGCTCATGGCGCTCACCGCGATGGAAGAGCCCATCAGCTTCAACGCGAAAGACCTCCGCGCCGAGAAGGAGAAGGTGCTCGCCGCCGTGCGCCTTCCCGAAGACCTGTCCCTGGCAACGGCGCGCGGTCAGTACGCCGGCGGCTGGCAGGGCGGGGAGCAGGTGACCGGCTTCCTCGACGAGGACGGCATGGACCCCGGTTCCACGACCGAGACCTACGCCGCGGTCAAGCTCGAAGTCAACACGCGCCGCTGGGCGGGGGTGCCGTTCTACCTCCGCACCGGCAAGCGGCTCGGCCGACGCGTCACCGAGGTGGCGGTCGTGTTCAAGCGCGCGCCGCAGCTCCTGTTCAGCCGCAGCCAGACGCAGGAGCTGGGGCAGAACGCACTGGTCATCCGTGTGCAGCCGGATGAGGGCGTCACGATCCGGTTCGGGTCGAAGGTTCCCGGTGACGGCACGCAGGTGCGCGACGTCACGATGGACTTCGGCTACGGGCACGCGTTCACCGAGGCCAGCCCCGAAGCGTACGAGCGCCTCATCCTCGACGTGCTTCTCGGCGACCCTCCCCTGTTCCCGCGGCACGAAGAAGTCGAGCTCAGCTGGAAGATCCTCGACCCGATCGAGAACTTCTGGGCCGAGCAGGGAGGACCGCTCGAACAGTACTCACCCGGTTCGTGGGGACCGGGCTCCGCCGACGAACTCCTTGCCCGCGACGGCCGCAACTGGAGGCGCCCGTGATCATCGACCTGCCCGACACGACCGTCAGCAAGATCTCGAAGGCGCTCGTCAACGTCCGTGAGGAAGGCGGCGCGGTCGCCCTGGGCCGGGTGCTGACGCTCATCATCGTCGCGCACCAGGGCGAAGAGGAAGCGGTCATCGGAGCTGCGAACGACGCTTCGCGCGAGCATCCCATGCGCGTCGTCGTGCTGATCTTCGACGAGGCCGCCGATTCTCCCCGCCTGGATGCGGAGATCCGCGTCGGCGGTGACGCAGGGGCCAGCGAGGTCGTCGTCCTTCGCGTGTACGGCGCGGCGGGCTCGAATGCGGAGAGCCTGGTCACGGGACTTCTGCTTTCGGATGCACCGGTCGTCGCGTGGTGGCCCGCCAACCCGCCCTCGTCCCCCGCGGAGTCCGAGGTGGGCCGCATCGCGCAGCGGCGCATCACGGATGCGTCGAGCCAGCCGGATCCGGCGGCGTGGGTGGACGGCCTGGGAAGCCACTACCACCCGGGCGACACCGATTTCGCGTGGACGCGCCTGACGCGGTGGCGCGAGCAACTCGCCGCGGTACTGGACCAGCCCCCGTACGAGCCCGTCACCGCCGTGCAGGTGCGCGGCGCCGCCGACTCGCCGTCCACGGTGCTCCTGGCCGCGTGGCTGCGCCTGAAGCTCGGAGTGCCGGTGGATTCCGCGTACCTTCCGACCGCGGAGTGGGCGAGCGGAATCAAGAGCGTGCGGCTGACGCGCGCGAGCGGCGACACGCTCCTCGAGCGGCCGACCCCGGGCGTAGCCGTGCTGACGCAGCCGGGTCAGCCGGTGCACGAGCTGGCCTTCCCACGACGCACCATGCGTGAGTGCCTCGCGGAGGAGCTGCGGCGCCTGGACCCGGATGTGCTGTACGGTCGCGTCATCACGGAGGGCATGGAACTGCTTGCCCGGACCGACGATGGGAGCGACCGTGGCTGATGCCGGCACCGAGAAACGGGTCGTGATCGGCAACGATCCCGGTGCCCTCGCGTCATCCGTCGCCGAGCGTCTGCTGGACCGTATCAACAAGAACGTGGAGAACGGCAAGACGGTGCACATCTGCCTCACCGGCGGATCGATGGGTGGCGCTGTCCTCCGCGCGGCGGCGCAGGACGGTCGCATCGAACGTATCGACTGGTCTCGCGTGCACTTCTGGTGGGGTGACGAGCGTTGGGTTCCGCGCGACTCCGATGACCGAAACGAGAAGCAGGCTCGCGAGGCGCTTCTGGACTCGCTGGACATCCCCGCTGAGAACATCCACGCGATGGCATCCAGCGACGAGACGCTCGACCTGGATGCTGCAGCCGGGGCCTACGCCGACGAGCTTGCGCAGTTCGCGCCGGCCGACCGCACGGAGACGGGGCCGTGGCCGACGTTCGACATCTGCTTCCTCGGTGTCGGGCCCGACGGCCACATCGCCTCGCTCTTCCCGGACCGCCCCGAGATCCAGGTCACCGATCGCGCGACCGTATCGGTGAGGGACTCCCCCAAGCCTCCGCCGGAGCGGGTCTCGCTCACGCGCCCCGTGATCAATTCGTCCAAGCGCGTGTGGATGGTGCTCGCCGGCTCGGACAAGGCGTCGGCCCTCGGCCTGGCGCTGGCCGGGGCGAGCTATGAGAGCGTGCCGGCCGCCGGCGCGAAAGGCCGGAGGCGCACCGTCCTGTTCGTCGACGAGGCTGCCGCCGCTTCCGTGCCGCCACAGCTCATCGACCGCGAGTATTGACGCGACTCGGATCAATGCGGCGCAGCCGCGTTGCTCCGAGGCGGGTCAACGCAGAGCGAGCAGCCGAAGGCAGCGAGACGAAGCGTAGACGAGTCGCGCGGCCTCAGGCCTGGCCGCGACGGTCGCGCAGCGCCTGCAGGGCGTCGTCGAGGAGCGCTTCGGCCTCTTCCTCGGTGCGACGCTCCTTCACGTACGCGAGATGCGTCTTGTAGGGCTCCGCCTTCGCCAGCGCCGGCGGGTTCTCCTTGTCGCGCCCGGCAGGAAGCCCGGAGTGCGGGGAGTCGATGGTGTCGGGGATCTCCTCGTCGGGGATGCCGGCGGCGAAGTAGCGCACCGTCTCGTTTCCGAGGGCATCCCAGTACGACACCGCCACGCGATCCGCGTGGAAGCCGTGGTCCTGTTCACCCATGGGCCCCGCGCCGACGCGCGTGCCCCGAATCGCATTTCCGCCTGTCGCCATTGTCAGAGTCCCTGAAACTTGGTGATGAGCCCCAGCGACACGATGGACACGAACCATGCGAGCGCAAGGATGATGGTGAAACGATTGAGGTTGCGTTCGGCCAGCCCCGACGACCCGAGCGCCGACGTCATGCCGCCGCCGAACATGTCGGACAGCCCCCCGCCGCGCCCCTTATGGAGCAGGATCAGCAGGGTCAGCAGGAGGCTGGTGATGCCCAGCAGCACCTGCAGGACGAACTCGATGATCTGCACTGTCGAAAGCCTTTCGCGGCGACCCTCCCCGGTCGCACAAGGGTCAAGTATACGGGCGGCGGCCCCTCCGGCTCGAAAGCTCAGACGCCGACGTGCTTCTGGTACCGGATGATCGCGGCGAACTCTTCCACGACGAGGCTCGCGCCGCCCACCAGGGCGCCGTCCACGTCGGGCTGCCTCATGAAGCTCGCGATATTTCCCGACTTCACCGACCCGCCGTAAAGGACGCGGGTGCGTGCCGCCGCATCCGCGCCGAGCTTGTCGGCGACGACCTCGCGGAGCTTCGCGCACACGTCCTGTGCCTGATCGGGGGTCGCGGCCTGCCCGGAACCGATCGCCCAGACCGGCTCATAAGCCACGACGATGTCGGCATCGGCCGGCACGCCCTCGAGGGCGACCTGCAATTGGCCCACCGGCACCGCGCTCGCACCGAACTTCTCGAGGTCTTCGGCCGTCTCGCCGACGCAGATGACCGGCACGATGCCGTGGCGGAGGGCCGCCTGCACCTTCTGCGCCACGAGCTCGTCGGACTCGGCATGGTACTCGCGGCGCTCGGAGTGGCCGATGATCACGTAGCCGACGTCGAGCTTCGCGAGGAACTGGCCGGAGATCTCACCCGTGTATGCGCCGGAGTCCTGCGTGGACAGGTCCTGCGCGCCGAGGGCGAACGGGATCTTGTCCGCGTCCACCAGCGTCTGAACGGTGCGCAGGTCGGTGAACGGCGGGAAGACCGCCACCTCGACACTGCCGTTCTCGTGCTTGGCATCGCGAAGCGTCCAGTGCAGCTTCTGCACGAACGCGACCGCCTGGAGGTGGTCGAGGTTCATCTTCCAGTTGCCGGCGATGAACGGGGTACGCGTTGCTACGCCCATCCGAGGACCTCCAGTCCGGGGAGCTTCTTGCCTTCGAGGAACTCCAGGCTGGCTCCGCCGCCGGTGGAGATGTGACCGAACTGGTCGTCGGTGAATCCGAGCTGCCGTACCGCTGCGGCGGAATCGCCGCCGCCCACGACGCTCAGGCCGTCGACGGCTGTGAGTGCGTCTGCGACGGCACGCGTTCCGGCGGCGAACGGCGCCAGCTCGAACACGCCCATGGGCCCGTTCCAGAACACCGTGCGGCTCTCCCGGATCGCCGCGGCGAAGGTCTCGCCCGTGGCGGGGCCGATATCGAGTCCCAGGCCGGAGGCACCGAAGGGGGTGCTCTCCAGGGCGGTCGCATCGGCCACGACATGCTCGGCGTCGGCGGAGAAGGATGCGGCAACGACGGCATCCACCGGGAGGACGATCTCCACGCCTCGCTCGGCAGCGTCGGCGAGATAGCCCTTCACGGTGTCGATCTGGTCCTTCTCGAGCAGGCTCGCGCCGACGGAGTAACCCTGCGCGGCGAGGAACGTGAACATCATCCCGCCGCCGATGAGGAGCCGATCCACGCGCGGCAGCAGGTGCTCGATCACGCCGAGTTTGTCGCTGACCTTCGAGCCACCCAGGACGACCGTGTACGGCCGCTCCGGGTTCTCGGTGAGACGGTCGAGGACGTGCACTTCTGCTTCGATGAGCGACCCCGCCGCGGACGGAAGGATCTCGGCCAGGTCGTAGACGCTGGCCTGCTTGCGATGCACCACGCCGAACCCGTCGGACACGAATGCGTCCCCGAGCGCGGCGAGCTGCTGCGCGAACGCCCGCCGCTCGCCCTCGTCCTTGGCCGTCTCCCCCGGGTTGAACCGGAGGTTCTCGAGCACGGCGATGTCGCCGTCCTCGAGGGCCGCGACAGCCTCGGCGGCCGACTCTCCCACCGTGTCACGCGCGAACGCGACCGGCTTGCCGAGCAGCTCCGAGAGCCGCTGGGCAACAGGAGCCAGGCTGTACTTCGGGTCGGGCGCGCCGCTGGGGCGACCGAGGTGGGAGATCACGACGACGCGGGCGCCGGCGTTGATGAGGGCATTCAGGGTGGGCAGCGACGCACGCACACGTCCGTCGTCGGTGATGACCCCGTCCCCGAGGGGAACGTTGAGGTCACACCGGACGAGGACACGCTTGCCTGCGAGCGACCCCAGAGAGGCGAGGGTGCGCAGAGCCATGACGGCCTACAGGCGATCCGCGACGTACTCGGTGAGGTCCACGAGGCGGTTGGAGTAGCCCCACTCGTTGTCGTACCACGCCGACAGCTTGACCTGGTCGCCGAGGACGCGCAGGAGTCCGGAGTCGAAGATCGCCGAGTGCGGGTCGGTCACGATGTCGCTGGAGACGATCTCATCCTCGGTGTACTTCAGGATGCCCTTGAGCGGACCCGCCGCGGCTTCCTTGTACGCCTCTCGGATCTCCTCGACGGTGACCGGGCGGGAAGCCGTGACGGTCAGGTCGGTGATCGAGCCGGTGGGGATCGGCACCCGCAGCGCGAAGCCGTCCAGCTTGCCCTTCAGCTCCGGCAGCACCAGGCCGATGGCCTTGGCGGCGCCCGTGGAGGTGGGGACGATGTTGATCGCGGCGGCGCGAGCACGACGCAGGTCGCTGTGCGGCCCGTCCTGCAGGTTCTGGTCGGCGGTGTACGCGTGCACGGTCGTCATGAGGCCGCGCTCGATACCGAACTTGTCGTTGAAGACCTTCGCGAGCGGCGCGAGGCAGTTCGTGGTGCACGACGCGTTGGAGATGATGTGCATCGTGGCGGGGTCGTAGGTCTCTTCGTTCACGCCCATGACGAACGTGCCATCCTCGCCGGTGGCGGGGGCGGAGATGAGCACCTTGGTCGCGCCAGCGGTGATGTGCTTGCGGGCATCATCGGCCTTGGTGAAGCGGCCGGTCGACTCGATGACGATGTCGACGCCCAGCTCGCCCCACGGGAGGTTCGCGGGGTCGCGCTCAGCGAGCACCTCGATCTTCTTGCCGTTGACGGTGATCGACGTCTCGTCGTATGAGACCTCGGCGTCCAGGCGGCCCGTGACGGAGTCGTACTTCAGCAGATGGGCGAGGGTCTTGTTGTCGGTGAGGTCGTTGACCGCGACGATTTCAAGGTCAGCGCCCTGCGCGAGCGCCGCGCGGAAGTAGTTGCGTCCGATGCGGCCGAAGCCGTTGATCCCGATTTTGACGGTCACGGAGTCACTCCTGAATGTGTTTCGTGGGCGCAGAACGCGCTCTGATGTGGGTGTTCCAGGTTGGACGACGGCGTCCCGGCGGGTGTCCCACCGGGACGCCTGCGCCGTTTACGACAGTACCAGCAGACCTGCAGTCTTCTGGCGGGCGGTGGCGAAGCGCTCCTGCGCGTTCGCCCAGTTGGCGACGTTCCAGAACGCCTTCACATAGTCGGCGCGCACGTTCTTGTAGTCGAGGTAGTACGCGTGCTCCCAGACGTCCAGGAGGAGCAGCGGGACGGTCGCTGCGGCGATCTGACCCTGCTGGTCGAAGATCTGCTGGATGACGAGGTTCTCGCCGATCGAGTCCCAGAAGAGCCCGGCCCAGCCGGAGCCCTGCACGCCGAGTGCGGCGGCGGTGAAGTGAGCCTGGAACTTGTCGAACGACCCGAACGCGTCGTCGATGGCGGCAGCGAGCTCGCCGACCGGCTTGTCTCCGCCGTCCGGCGACAGGTTGGTCCAGAAGATCGAGTGGTTGACGTGGCCGCCGAGGTTGAAGGACAAGTCCTTCGTGAGCTTGTTGACGTTCGCGAGGTTGCCGGTCTCACGGGCTTCCGCGAGCTGCTCCAGTGCGGTGTTGGCACCCGTGACGTACGTCTGGTGGTGCTTGTCGTGGTGCAGCTGCATGATCGTCGCACTGATGTGCGGCTCCAGGGCGGCGTAGTCGTAAGGGAGGTCGGGCAATGAATACTTCGCCATGTTCTCTTCTTCCGTTCGGCGCGCGCCGAGACCCCGGCGCAGCGAGGATGACGTTTTCATCCTAGTGACCGGCAACACCTCCGCGCCCCGGTTGCTTCCCACCGGAACGCGGTGGGTGCGCGGGCGTCAGTCCTCGACGCCGGCGGGGACGGCAGACTCCGTGCCGGGGATCCCGTCGACTTCTGCCTTCTTGTCCGCCATGGCGAGGAGCCTGCGGATGCGGCCGGCCACGGCATCCTTCGTCAACGGCGGGTCGGCGTGGTGGCCGAGTTCGTCCAGGCTCGCGTCGCGGTGAGACAGCCGCAGTTCGCCCGCCTCGCGCAGGTGCTCGGGCACTTCGTCACCGAGGATCTCCAACGCACGTTCCACACGCGCGCACGCAGCCACAGCGGCCTGCGCCGACCGGCGGAGGTTCGCGTCGTCGAAGTTCACGAGCCGGTTCACCCCGGCGCGCACCTCGCGGCGCTGGCGGAGCTGATCCCACTCGGCGGCGGTGCGCCGCGCGCCCATCTCGGCGAGGGTGGCGCGGATCGCTTCACCATCGCGGACGACCACCCGCGGGACGCCGCGGACCTCGCGCGCCTTGGCGGCGACACCGATGCGGTGAGCGGCGCCCACGAGGGCCATGGCGGCCTCGGGCGACGGGCAGGCGATCTCCAGCGACGCCGAGCGTCCGGGCTCGCTGAGCGAACCCGCCGCGAGGAACGCGCCACGCCAGATGGCCGCGAGGTCGCCGCGCGATCCGGTCGTGAGCTTGTTGGGAAGGCCGCGGACGGGGCGCCGGCGCTGGTCGAGGAGCCCGGTCTGCCGCGCGAGGGTCTCCCCCGCCTCGATGACGCGGACGGCGTAGTGGCCACCGGTGCGGCCGCCGGATCCCTGCACGTGGACGAGCTCCGGACGGACGCCGTACAGCTCCATGAGGTCGCGCGCGACCCGGCGGGCGAGCATTTCGGAGTCGAGCTCGGCCTCCACGGCGACGCGGTTCGCGATCGAGTGAAGCCCCCCTGAGAACCGCAGAAGCGCCGTCAGTTCGGCTATGCGGGCCGTCGGCCGCGGGTCGCGGACGGTGGTCAGCTCGGCCTTTACGTCGGCGGTCAGCGGCACGGTTCTCCTTCGGGCGAGGGTGGGGGGACGACGTTACAGCCTACTCGCGGCCCCTCCTCGATGACGACCGGGTCGCTTCGCGACGGGCCTGTTCGCACCCGGCCTACTCGCGACCAAGATCACGATGCGCGACGCGGACGGCGACGCCCGGCGTCGATCGCAGGCGCTCGGCGAGCTCCCGGGCCATCACGACGGAGCGGTGTCGTCCGCCGGTGCACCCGATCGCGACCACGGAGTGCCGCTTGTTCTCGCGCTGGTATCCGTCGAGGACGGGGCGGAGGGCGGCGGCGTAGGCGTCGAGGAACTCCTCGGCGCCGGCTTGAGCAAGAACCTCGTCGCGCACCGCGGCATCCTCGCCGCTGAGCGCACGCAGATTCTCGTTCCAATACGGATTGGGGAGGAACCGCATGTCGGCGACCATGTCCACGTCGGTGGGCAGGCCGTACTTGAACCCGAAGCTCATGAGCGTCACGGTGTGCCGCGCCGCTCCCTGTTCGCTGAACAGCTCAACGGCGCGGGTGGTCAGCTGGTGGATGTTCGTGGTCGAGGTGTCGATGAGCACATCCGCGGATTCCCGCACCTCCGCGAGTTGCTCGCGCTCCCGCCGGATACCGTCGAGGATCGTGCCCTCACCCTGCAGCGGATGCGGTCGCCGCACCGCCTCGAAGCGCCGGACGAGGACGTTGTCGGCAGCATCCAGGAACACGACGCGCACCTGGCGGCCGGCGCGGAGAGTCTCCATCACCTCGGGGAGATCGGAGAACAGCTCGCCCCCGCGCACATCGACCACCACCGCGACCCGCGGTACGGCTCCCGCGGCGAGCTCCGTGAGCTCGAGCAGGGGCCGCAGCATCCGCGGCGGCAGGTTGTCCACGACGTACCAGCCGAGGTCTTCCAGTGCGTTCGCGACGGTCGTGCGGCCGGCACCGGACATGCCGGTGACGATCAGCACCTCGCCGCGCTCGCGCTGTGCCTCGTCGCTCATGGCCACCCCCGTCAGCACAGCCTAGCGAGCCAAATGCGCGTGGATGGACTCGGCGAGCTTCGGCCCGATCCCCGGCAGCTGTGACATCTCCTCCGGCGTGGCACCGCGCAGCGCCGTGACCGACCCGAAGTGACGCAGCAGAGCCTTGATGCGGGCGTCGCCGAGGCCGGGGATCTCGGACAGGACGCTGGAGATGTCGCGCTTGCGCCGCTTGCGCTGATGCGAGATCGCGAACCGGTGCGCCTCATCGCGCAGGCGCTGCAGCAGGTACAGCGCCTCGCTCGTCCGGGGAAGGATGACGGGGAAGTCCTCCCCCGGCAGCCAGACCTCCTCGAGACGCTTGGCGATGCCGCACAGGGCGATCTCCGGGTGCCCCGCGTCGGCCAGCGCCCGCGCGGCCGCTTCGACCTGCGGCTTACCGCCATCGACCACGAGGAGCTGCGGCGGGTAGGCGAAGCGCGGCCGCTTGCGCGCGGTGACGACCTCGGCGTCGGGGTCGGTGACGATGTCCGCCGTCGGCGCGACGACGCTGCGGGTCGCGGTGGCTGCCGCAGCGTCGGGCTCGTCGCCGCCCTGGGATTCCGGACGGTCCAGGTATGCCAGGCGCCGGGTGAGCACCTGGTACAGCGAGTCCGTGTCATCGGTGGTCTCGGGTACGCCGAAGGAGCGGTACTGGTCCTTCCGCGGGAGGCCGTCTTCGAAGACCACCATGGACGCGACCACGTTCGTGCCCGACAGGTGCGACACATCGAAGCCTTCGATGCGCAGCGGCGCCTCGGGAAGGTCCAGCGCCTCCTGCAGGTCGGTGAGCGCCTGGGTACGGGCGACGTAGTCGGTCGTGCGTCGCGTCTTGTGGAGCATCAGGGCCTGTTGCGCGTTGAGCGTCGCCGTCCTCATCAGGTCGGCTTTGCGCCCGCGCTGGGCGACCTGGATGGTGACATTCTTCCCGCGGCGTTCGCGCAACCAGTCTTCGAGCTCGGCGGCGTCGTCGGGAAGCGAGGGGACGAGCACCTGCCGCGGGATGTCGGTGGCGGGGGCGTCGCCGTACGTGCGCTGCAGCACCTGGTCGACCAGGTCGGCGCCGGAGATGTCGATCTCCTTCTCGATGGTCGTCGCCCGCACACCGCGGACGCGTCCGCCGCGGATGACGAAGTGCTGCACGGTGGCGGCGAGCTCGTCCTCGGCGATGCCGAAGAGGTCGGCGTCGGTGTCGGGGGCGAGCACCAGGGCGCTCTTGTTGAGCACCGCGTCGATGGCCTGGAGCTTGTCACGGTAGACCGCGGCCGATTCGTAGTCCATCGCCGCCGACGCTTCCCGCATCCGCGCGGTGAGGGCCTTCCGGAAGCGCTGGTCGCCGCCGGCCATGAACGCGACGAAGTCGTCGACGATCGCACGGTGCTCCTCGATCGTCACTTTCATCGAGCACGGCCCGCCGCAGCGTCCGATCTGGCCCGGGAAACAGGGGCGCCCCGACTGCATCGCCTTCTTGTACGACGCGTCGCTGCAGGTGCGGATCGGGAAGACCTTGATCATCAGGTCGATCGTGTCGTGCACCGCCCACACCTTCGGGTACGGCCCGAAGTACTTGGCCCCGGGGATGCGGCGATTGCGGGTCACGAGAACCCGTGGGGCCTCGTCCCCGAGCGTGATGGCCATGAACGGGTACGACTTGTCGTCGCGATAGCGGACGTTGAAGGGCGGATCGAACTCCTTGATCCACATGTACTCCAGCTGCAGCGAGTCCACGTCGCTGGCCACCACGGTCCACTCGACGGATGCCGCGGTCGTCACCATCCGCCGCGTGCGTTCGTGAAGCGAGCGCAGCGGGGCGAAGTAGTTTGACAGGCGCGCACGGAGGTTCTTGGCCTTACCGACGTACAGCACGCGTCCGTCGGCGTCGCGGAACCGGTAGACACCGGGGTTGGTGGGGATCTCGCCGGGCTTCGGCCGGTACGGAAGCTGCGACACCCGTTCTCGGGATGCCACGCTCAGCCGGCCTTGCGCTCGAGTTCCCGCTCGCGGGCTCGGATGGGCGCGGCGAGCGAGCGGCCGGCGAGCACCTCGGCCAGGAACGCACCCGTGTAGCTCTCCCGCACCCGCGCGACCTGCTCGGGGGTGCCGGTCGCCACGATGGTGCCGCCGCCCGAGCCACCCTCGGGGCCCAGGTCGATCACCCAGTCCGAAGACTTGATGACGTCGAGGTTGTGCTCGATGACGATGACCGTGTTGCCCTTGTCCACGAGGCCGTTGAGCACCTGCAGCAGCAGGGAGACGTCTTCGAAGTGCAGGCCGGTGGTCGGCTCGTCGAGCACGTAGATCGAGCGGCCGTTGCTGCGGCGCTGCAGCTCGGTGGCGAGCTTCACGCGCTGCGCCTCGCCACCGGACAGCGTCGTGGCCGACTGACCCAGCCGCACGTACCCGAGGCCGACGTCGACGAGGGTCTTCAGGTAGCGGTGGATCGCCTGGATCGGCTCGAAGAACTCCGCAGCCTCGGAGATCGGCATCTGCAGCACCTCGGCGATGTTCTTGCCCTTGTAGTGCACGGCGAGCGTGTCGCGGTTGTAGCGCTTCCCGTGGCACACCTCGCAGTCGACGTACACGTCGGGGAGGAAGTTCATCTCGATCTTGATGGTGCCGTCGCCCGAGCACGCCTCGCACCGGCCGCCCTTGACGTTGAAGCTGAACCGCCCGGCCTGGTAGCCGCGGACCTTCGCCTCGGGCGTCTCACTGAAGAGCGTGCGGATGCGGTCGAACACTCCCGTGTAGGTCGCCGGGTTCGACCGCGGCGTGCGGCCGATGGGTGCCTGGTCGACGTGCACGACCTTGTCGAGGTTGTCGAGTCCCGTCACCCGGGTGTGCTTGCCGGGGACGCGGCGCGCACCGTTGAGCCGCGAGGCGAGGACTTCGTAGAGGATGCCGTTGACCAGCGACGACTTACCCGATCCGCTCACGCCGGTGACGGCGGTGAGGACTCCGAGGGGGAAGTCGACGGTCACGTTCTGCAGGTTGTTCTCCCGCGCGCCGACGACGGTGATCTGCCGCTTCTTGTCGATCTTCCGGCGCTTGGCCGGTGTCGCGATGGCGCGGCGCCCGGACAGGTACGCGCCCGTCAAAGACTCTTCGTCCGTGAGGAGTTCGGACAGCGGACCCGAGTGCACGACATTGCCGCCGTCGACCCCGGCGCGCGGACCGATGTCGACGACCCAGTCGGCGGCGTGGATGGTCTCCTCGTCGTGTTCGACGACGATGAGGGTGTTCCCCAGGTCGCGGAGCTTGATGAGCGTCTCGATGAGTCGCCGGTTGTCACGCTGGTGCAGCCCGATGGAGGGCTCGTCGAGGACGTACAGCACCCCGGTCAGCCCCGATCCGATCTGCGTGGCGAGCCGGATGCGCTGTGCTTCACCGCCGGAGAGCGTCGCTGCCGCCCGTCCCAGGCTCAGATAGTTCAGGCCGACCTGGATGAGGAAGTCCAATCGCGCGCGGATCTCGCGCAGCACCGCCGCAGCGATCTGCGCCTCACGGTCGGTGAGCTGCAGCTGGGCGAAGTACTCCTGGGCCTCGCCGAGGCTGAGGCGCGACGCATCCGCGATGGAGTGACCGTGCACGAGCACGGCCAGCACCTCGGGCTTGAGCCGGTCTCCGTCACAGACCGGGCATGGGACCTCGCGGAGGAACTCCGACCAGCGCTGACGCTGCGTGTCGGACTCGGCCTGCAGGTATTGCCGCTCGATGTAGGGCACGACGCCCTCGAAGCCGGAGGTGTACCGCATCTCGCGGCCGTACCGGTTCTTCCATTTGACGGTGACCTTGTAGTCCTCGCCGCGCAGCACGGCCTGGCGCACGTCCGACGAGAGCTTCTTCCACGGGGTGTCGAGGGAGAACTTCAGGTCGCGCGCGAGTCCTTCCAGGAGCCGCTCGTAGTACTGGAAGAGACCCTTGCCCTGGGTCGTCCAGGGGATGATGACGCCCTCGCGGATGGAGAGCTCTTCGTCGCCGAGCATGAGGTCGACGTCGACCGACATGCGGGTACCGAGGCCCGAGCACGTGGGGCACGCGCCGAACGGCGCGTTGAACGAGAACGTCCGCGGCTCGATCTCGGTGAGCTGGATGGGGTGGCCGTTCGGGCACGACAGCTTCTCGGAGAAGGACTGCCACGCGTCATCGCCTTCTTCGTCGACGAAGTTGACCTGCATGACGCCGCCGGCAAGTCCCAGAGCCGTCTCGACCGAGTCGGTGACGCGGCTGAGGATGTCGGGGCCCGCCACGAGGCGGTCGACGACGACGGCGATGTCGTGCTTGTAGCTCTTCTTCAGGACGGGCGGTTCGGCCAGCTGCACCAACTCGCCGTCCACGACGGCGCGGGCATATCCCTTCGCGCTGAGCTCCTTGAAGAGGTCGACGAACTCGCCCTTCTTCTGCGTCACGACAGGCGCGACGATCTGGAAGCGCGTGCGTTCGGGCAGCTCTATCAGCTGATCGGCGATCTGCTGCACGGTCTGCCGCTGGATGGTCGCACCGCAGATCGGACAGTGCGGCACGCCGATGCGCGCCCACAGCAGGCGCATGTAGTCGTGGATCTCGGTGATCGTGCCCACGGTCGAGCGCGGGTTGCGGTTCGTCGATTTCTGGTCGATCGACACCGCGGGGCTGAGGCCCTCGATGAAGTCCACGTCGGGCCGATCGACCTGACCGAGGAACTGACGCGCGTAAGCGCTCAGCGACTCGACGTAGCGGCGCTGCCCTTCGGCGAAGATCGTGTCGAACGCGAGACTCGACTTGCCGGAACCCGACAGACCCGTGAAGACCACGAGCGCATCGCGCGGAATGTCGAGGTCGACGTCCTTCAGGTTGTGGACGCGCGCGCCACGAACACTGAGCTTTCCGCTGGTGTTTCCGGGCAGGACGGCAGGAACGATGGGCACCCGTCAAGTTTAGGCGGGGGTTCTGACACCGGCTCCAGGTTCGCGGCCAGCGCACCCGCCGAGTATCGTGCGGCCGCGGCACATCCGGGTTGGCGGATCAGGCGGAGCGACGCCCGGCGAACGGGGCGAGGCCGTCGCGGAGGGCGATGAGTGCCTCGGCGCTCATGCCCGTGCGCTCCATGATCTGCTCGGGTACGCGGACGGCATCCGAGCGCAAAGCCCGGCCGGCGTCGGTGAGCGCGATGTCGAGCACGCGCTCATCCCCCACCCTTCGGGCACGGGTGACACGGCCTTGGCCCTCGAGCCGCTTCACCAGGGGTGAGAGCGTCGCCGGCTCCATGGCGAGTTCGGCGGCGAGGTCGCCGAGCGAACGCGGCGACTGCTCCCACAGCGCGAGCAGGACGAGATACTGCGGGTGCGTCAGCCCGAGCGGCTCGAGCACAGGACGGTAGATCGACACCACGTTGCGGGCGGCCGTCACCAGCGCGAAGCACACCTGATTGTCGAGCTTGAGCAGATCGTCCTCCGACACCCGTGCTCCTTCCGCCAATTGGTTAGTACACTAAACATCATGGCACGAAGCGATCCGGAGCGGCCCCCGTTGCGCGAGCGCGTGCGTGCAGCCGGCGGCTGGTACACCTACGTCAACACCCGTCTGATCCGCATCGCCGGTCCGGCATCGGTCGGCCCCTACGAGACGACCCCGGAGCCCTCGCGCACGGAGCGTCCGTGCCCGCTGTGCGGCAACCCCATGTCGGCGCACACGTTCGACCGCTCGGGCCCGAAGCCCCTCATGACCTGCCCCTGACGCGGGTTGCCGGACCTTCCGTCCGGAATTCCGCCGACTCGAGTCGGGCGTCCCGCTCCCCTACGCGTGCCCGGCCTTCTCCATGGCGCGCAACTCCTTCTTGAGGTCTTGCACCTCGTCGCGCAGGCGGCCGGCCAGCTCGAACTTCAACTCGGCCGCCGCTGCCAGCATCTGGTCGCTGAGGTCGGCGATCGTCGCTTCCAGCTGATCGGCGCCCTCGGCGGCGATCCCGGTCCGGCGCAGTTGCGGCGTCGGCGACTTGCCCTTGCCGTTCTTCGACGCCGCCGCATCCCGACGCGAGAGCAGCTGCTTGGTGTCACTCGCCTCACGGTTCAGCACGTCGGTGATGTCGGCGATCTTCTTCCGCAACGGCTGCGGGTCGATGCCGTGCTCGAGGTTGTACGCGACCTGCTTCTCACGGCGACGATCGGTCTCTTCGATGGCCTTGGCCATCGAGTCGGTGATCCTGTCGGCGTACATGTGCACCTCGCCGGAGACGTTGCGGGCGGCGCGTCCGATCGTCTGGATGAGGGAGGTGCCGCTGCGCAGGAACCCTTCCTTGTCCGCGTCGAGGATCGCGACAAGCGACACCTCGGGCAGGTCGAGGCCCTCACGGAGGAGGTTGATACCGACAAGGACGTCGTACACACCCGCACGCAGCTCGGTGAGCAGCTCGACACGGCGGAGCGTGTCGACGTCGGAGTGCAAGTACCGGACGCGGACGCCGTGCTCACCGAGGAAGTCGGTGAGCTCTTCGGCCATCTTCTTGGTCAGGGTCGTGACCAGCACGCGCTCGTCGCGGCTCGCGCGCACGCGGATCTGCTCGAGCAGGTCGTCGATCTGGCCCTTCGAGGGCTTCACGATGATCTGGGGGTCGACGAGCCCGGTCGGACGGATGATCTGCTCGACCACGCCGTCGGCGATCCCCATCTCATACCGTCCGGGGGTGGCGGAGAGGTACACGGTCTGCCCCACGCGGTTCTTGAACTCGTCCCAGCGCAGTGGCCGGTTGTCCATGGCGCTGGGAAGGCGGAAGCCGTGCTCGACGAGCGTGCGCTTGCGCGAGGCGTCGCCCTCG
The DNA here is from genome assembly GCF_058310455.1 of Microbacterium sp. Z10_103. NCBI lineage: Bacteria > Bacillati > Actinomycetota > Actinomycetes > Micrococcales > Microbacteriaceae > Microbacterium > Microbacterium sp. Z10_103. The sequence goes on along the minus strand of NZ_JBZEGK010000001.1, from coordinate 1,064,964 downwards.
TACATCGCCCCGATCTGCGGCACCGTCACGTGCGACTCGTCGATGACCATGAGGAAGTCGTCGGGGAAGAAGTCCAGGAGGGTGTGCGGCGGGTCGCCGGGACCGCGTCCGTCGAGATGGCGGGAGTAGTTCTCGATGCCGGAGCAGAACCCGAGCTGCTGCAGCATTTCGAGGTCGAAGGTCGTGCGCATCCGCAGACGCTGCGCTTCGAGCAGCTTGCCCTGCGACTCCAGCTCCTTGAGACGCTCGGCCAGCTCGTGTTCGATGGTGCCGATGGCGCGCTTCACGGTGTCGGTGCCGGCCGCGTAGTGCGTGGCGGGGAAGATCGGGATGGCCTCCATCCGCTGCAGCACGTCACCCGTGAGCGGGTGGAGCATGTACAGCGCCTCGATCTCGTCGCCGAACATCTCGATGCGGATGGCGAACTCTTCGTAGACCGGGATGATCTCGATCGTGTCGCCACGCACGCGGAAGTTGCCGCGGGAGAAGTCGACGTCGTTGCGGTTGTACTGCATCGCGATGAACTTGCGGATGAGGGAGTCGCGGTCGTAGCGCTCCCCCACCTGCAGCGCCACCATGGCGCGGAGGTACTCCTCGGGCGACCCCAAACCATAGATGCACGAGACGGTGGACACCACGATGACGTCCCGCCGGCTGAGGAGGGAGTTGGTCGTGGAGTGGCGGAGGCGCTCGACCTCGGCGTTGATCGAGGAGTCCTTCTCGATGAAGGTATCGGTCTGCGGGACGTACGCCTCGGGCTGGTAGTAGTCGTAATACGAGACGAAGTACTCGACGGCGTTGTTCGGCATCAGTTCGCGGAACTCGTTGGCCAGCTGCGCCGCGAGGGTCTTATTGTGCGCGAGGACGAGCGTCGGGCGCTGCACCGCCTCCACGAGCCACGCCGTGGTCGCCGACTTTCCTGTTCCCGTCGCCCCGAGCAGTACGACGTCGGTCTCCCCGGCGTTGACCCGGGCGGCCAGTTCGGCGATCGCCTGCGGCTGGTCGCCCGACGGCGTGTACTCGCTGACGACCTCGAACGGACGGACGGAGCGGGTAGCCTGCATGCTTCCAGCGTAGGCGGAGCCTCCGACACCGGGGCGGCCGTTCGCCGAGCGCGGAGGCGATGAGGGCGCCCGGGCCGCGCGCGCCGGTGGAGAGGAGGGAGGGGACCGCCGCGTCAGGCGGAGAGCCGCTCCCACAGGGCATCGGCCTGGCGGAGGGTCTCGTCCAGCGTCCCCGAGGTGTCGATGACGACGTGGGCGAGCTTCACCCGGTCCTCGTCAGACACCTGGGCGGCGATGCGTGCCCGCGCATCGGCCTCGGTCATGCCGCGTTCGCTCGTGAGCCGCTGCACGCGGATGTCCGCCGGCGCGTGGGCGACGACGACGAGATCCCACGGGTCGGCGGCCCGGGCCTCCGCCAGCAGCGGCACGTCGTAGACGACCACCGCAGCGGGGTCTGCCGACGTTGCCTGCGTGAACCGCCGCTCGGACTCCACCCGAACGGCGGGGTGGACGATCGCGTTCAGGGCAGCGAGCTTCTCGGGATCACCGAACACACGTGCGCCGAGGACAGGACGATCGAGCGACCCATCGGCGCGAATCACATCGGCACCCAACACCTCCGCGATCCGGGCGAGAACGGGCGACCCGGGCCGCTGCACGTCGCGCACGATCTGGTCGGCGTCGATGATGACCGCGCCATGCTCCGCGAGCCGACGCGCGATCGTGGATTTGCCCGACGCGATGCCGCCGGTCAGTGCGATCAAAGGCATCCTCCGAGCATGGCACGCGGCGGGCAGGCGGGCGGCCCCTCGCGCGCTCAGCGTGCGGGATGCACGCGTGTATTACGATTTGGTGATCCGCCGTGACCCGAAGTCGGCGGAGTACCGAGGTAGACGGATGTCGAACCCGCTCGTGGCGGTCATCATCGAGGACGATGCGGACATCCGCTCCCTCATTTCCGCTGTTCTCACGAGTTCCGGTTTCGACGTGCACACCGCGCCCGCCGGACTGGAGGGCATCGAGCTCGTGCGCGAGCTGTCCCCCGCGGTCACGACCCTGGATGTGAGCATGCCCGGCATCGACGGATTCGAGACGGCACGGCGCATCCGGGCCTTCAGCGACACCCGCATCCTCATGGTGACCGCGCGCGCCGACGAAGAACACGTGCGCCTCGGACGCGAGGCCGGCGCGAACGACTACATCACCAAGCCGTTCCGTCCCCGGGAACTCCGCGCCCGCGTGCAGGCGGCACTGGACGAGGAGTAACGGCGGCTCACCCCTCGGCGAGGATGACGGATGCGTCGTGGCTGGACGAGGACCGTCTCGCCGCGTCGACCGCCGCTGCGGTGAGCACGTCGAAGTCGTAGCCGATCTGGTCGGTGAGGGCGACGCCGACCGACACGATGGGCAGGACCGACAGGCGCAGGACCGCCATGTCATCCAGGACACGGCGGTGGATGATGCTCGCGGTGCGCCGCACGTCGGCGAACGAGGTCGTCAAGAACATCGCGAGCAGGGTCGTGCGGTCCGCCTCGCCCACGATCGCGGCCGTAGGCGAATGCTGCCGCACGCCCAGGCGCCAGGCCGCGGCGATGGCTTCGGCTTCTTCCGGCCCGAAGGCGGTTCCGATGCGGTCGAGGTCGTCGACCCGTACAGCGATGATGCACATCGTCTCCTCCCGGGCATGGGCGCTCTCGAGGAGCGTCGACGCCAGGAGGCGGAAGGAATCCGGCAGGAGGAGGCCATCCAGCGCCACGCGCAGCGCGATCGTGTCGCGCTGACCGCGCAGGTTCGACTCGCCTGCTCTCAGCACGGACGTGGTCACGACGGTGGCGACGGTGAGGGTGATCGTCAGGAGCGAGGCCAGCGAGGTGCCGAACCAGGTCTGGAACAGGTCGCTGTCGGGTCCGGCGAGAAGGAAGACCGGGGTGCGCAGGACGAACCAGATGCACTCGATCGCGAGCACGGCGGTCAGGCCGATCGCGCTCCAGTGGGATGACAGCGCGCCCCGGCGGGTCTCGACGGCGCCGAAGGCGGCGAACAGGGCATTGCCCAGGAACATCACGGGAGCTCCGGCCCAGTCGCCGCCACCGGGGCCCGGGAGGAGCGCGGCGAGGATCACCACGAGCACGCCGCCGCCGAGGATCGCCCCCGCGACTCGGAGATCGCTGCCGTTGAAGGCGCGGCACCCGAGCCACAGGAATCCGGCCGAGGCGGTGAAGGCGCCGTTGCCGAGGGCGACGGCAACGAAAGCGCCGGGGTCGACAGCCCACACGAGATACGACATCACGCTGAGGATCCCGGACAGGAACGCGGTCGCCCACAGCCGCCCCGCGGCGCCCTCCTTCCGCAGCAGCGTCTCGACCAGGTAGAACACGCCGGAGACGACGATGACCACTGCGGTGAGCACGGTCACCGTGAATGGATCGAGCGCGTTCATTCGGCCTCCTCTTCGAGAGCGACGGGAAGGCGCACCGTGAAGGTCGCGCCGGAGCCCGGTTGAGTGTGGACGAAGATCTCGCCGCCGTGCGCGCGGACGATCTCACGGCTGATGGCCAGACCCAGGCCCGAGCCGTGCATCGTGGAGTTGCGCACCGCATCCGAGCGGAAGAACCGGTCGAACAGGTGGGGCTGCTCCTCGACGGAGACACCCGGCCCGTTGTCACTGACGGTGATCCAGACGGAGGCGCCGTCAGTGCTGACAGCCGCGCGCACCGTCCCGCCGTCGTGGTTGTAGTTCACCGCATTGGAGAGCAGGTTGTCGACGACCTGGCGGATGCGGTGCGGATCGACCGCGGCCGTGGCGGAGTACACGTCCGATGTGTCGATGGTGATGTGCCGATCCGCAGCGCGCGGAGCGATGGACTCGGCTGCCGAGGCGAGGATGACGGCGATGTCGACGGGTTCGCGATGCAACGTCAGCTCGACCCCGCCCTGCCGCGACGAGGCGGAGAGGGCGAGGATGTCGGCGACCAGTTCGAGGAGGCGGTCCGCGTTGCGCTCGGCCACCTCCAGGTCGCGGCGCGTCTGTTCCGGCAGTTCCTCCCCGTCCAGCGCCAACTCCAGGTATCCGATGATCGAGGTCAGCGGCGTTCGCAGTTCATGCGAGACCGATGCCACGAGGTCCTCGCGCGCGCGGAGCGCCTGCACCTCTATCGTGACGTCGCGCGAGATGACGATGGTCCCCGCGTGCGACCCGTCGATGTCGGTCAGCCGCCGCGCGCTGACGGTGAGGGCGCGGCGCCCCTCCCCCGGTGTCCCGTACCAGATGACCTCGTTCTCGAACGTTTCCCCGCGTCGTGCGCGCGACAGCGGCGCCTCCCACGGCTTCAGCCTCGTCGTGCCATCGGCGGCGAAGGCCGGGATGTCCTCGCCGCTCCACGTGGAGCTCCCCTGCAACCGTCCGTGCGCCTCGTTGGTCACCACGAGGTCGCCGCCCGCGGTTATCCGCGTGACGCCGAAGTCGACGGCATCCAGCACTTCGGTGACCACGTCCTCCTGCCGCCGCGCCCGGTCGACGGACCGTGACAGGTGAGCGGACTGCTTCTCCAGCAGCTCACGCTGCACGTACGCGCGGCGGGTGAACAATGCGACGAGCAGCCCCAGGGCCGCCAGCAGCATGGGAAGCAGGAAGGTCGAGGCGGAGATGCGCCCGTCCGGGTCCCGTGCGATGAGGAGCACCAGAAGCACCGTGACCGCGACCGTGGACGCGACGACCCCGACGATCCCGAAGACGGTGGCGATCCACATCGCCGGGAAGGCCCAGAGGAGCCCCAGTCCGCTCCCGGGGGCCGCCTCCCGGATGAACGTGATCGCGACGATGTCGACGATCGGCAGGATGCCGCCCGCCCAATAGGGAAGGCGCTTCCACGGGAGCAGGATGGCGGCCGCCGCGCCGACGTAGATGATGGCGAACCCGATGACGTAACTCGGCGTGTGGCGCACCTCACCCAACGGAAGCGCGACGAGGGTGACGACGAGGACGACCCCCGCCAGGAGGAGCTGGTGCAGGAGGACCGTCCGGTCGCGCGTGGGCTCCTCCACGCGCGCCCGCCGCTCACCGTCGGACAGCCAGGCCATGCGCTCGACAGTAGCGCCCGCGTGCCGCGGGCCCCGTCCGCCGTGCCGTCGGAGCGTCGCCGATCGTGCCGGGAACCGATGCGCGTGGACTCCGTAGCACTTACGTAGTTGGACGGATGATCCCGTACGTCGGCGGTCTCTAGCGTGGTCGCCATGAGTATGACAACCGACACCCTGTACGAGCTCGCACCTCTGCTGACCAACTACCGCCGCTTCTGGCAGGGGTGGGGCGGGCCGGGCTCCGTCACCGGCCCCCTCCAGGTGTACCGCAGCGGCGCGCAGTACCCACGTCTGAACGGGGTCACCCACAACGAGATGCACCCGAACGAGGTCGTCGCGGACGTGCGCCAGCGGTTGGCCGGGGTGCCGTGGCTGTGGGAAGTCACGGCCGAGTCGCACCCCCGGACCCGTGAGGCCCTCGGCGCCCTCCGGGCGCCGCACTACGGCGCGGTCAGCGTGATGGCGATGGACCTCACCCGCTCCTCGTCCTACGCCCGTCCGGACGCGGACACCGGCGTGAGGGAATGGGAGCGCACCGCGGATGCCACGGAGTGGGTCGAGGCGTATGCGGGGCCGATGGAGGTGCCCGAGGCGGTCATCCCGCAGATCGCGGCCCTGGACGCTGCGCGCAGGCTCGACGACGACCGGCTGATCCGGTTCGGGTACACCGCTGACGGGGCCATCCGCGCGACGGCGGAGATGCTCATCACCGCCGACGTCGCCGGCATCTACCTCGTCGCGACCCAGGAGGCCTACCGCCAGCGGGGAGTGGCGACCGCCGTGGTGGCCGCAGCCGTGGCCCGCGCGCGTTCCGAGGGCCTGCCCGTGGCGACCCTGCAGTCCAACGACATGGCGGAGCCGGTGTACCGACGACTGGGCTTCGAGAAGGTGAGCGAGATCCAGGTGTTCGGTCCTCCGACCGCCTGAGGACTCGGCGTCAACCGCGGTGGGCGAGGGCTTCGCTCCGCCACCGGGTCCACAGCATCCACGGGTCACCGACTCCTGCGGCGAGGACGGCGATGTGCCCCGCGAGCGGGTCGGAGAGGCGGAACCACTCCGTGCCGGAATACCGCTCCGCGGCGAACTGCGCGTGGCGGCGGCTTTCGAGCGCGCGGTCGCCGCGCTCGAAAGCGAGCAGCTCGTCATGCCGGATCGCGGACAGGCGCTGGCGCGGGTTGGCGGTGGTGCCGATCTTCACCCGGTCGGCGTAGCGGAGGTAGTAGACGACGTCGACACGCGGCGGGGCGAGATCGCCGTCGGGGACCTCGCCGTAGCGCCACTCGCAGGCTGCGCACAACCAGCCGGTCGGCCACCGAACCCCCAGGCGCGACCCGCATACGAGGCACGGTGAGGGCAGGAGGTCGGTGACGCCGCTCTCGCGTTCGGCCCACTCGCCCGCCACGGCGAAGTGCCGGGCGCAGAGGGAGATCGGCGCCTCCGGGTCGACGCGGGCGTCGCATCCGATCACCAGGCACGTCGTCGGCATTGCGCGAGCGTACGTGGAGCCGACGACAGCGGCTGTCCCCCGAACGGTCTACAGACAGACCCTGGGGGCGCCGCTTAGGGTCGGAGGAGCGTCGTCGGATACCCCCCACCGAACAGATGCGAGGAAGCATGAACGACCTGACGCTGACGATCCTGCTGTTGATCGCCGGCATCGGGACCGGGCTCGCCACCGGGATCGCACGAGTACCACGCGTACGTGTGATCCCGGGGGCCGCCGCGGCCACACTGGCCGTCCTGCTCGCGCTGGTGGTTCTGATGACACGGCCCGCCGAACTGTGGCTCGGGCTGTCGCTCGTGGCCCTCATCATCGTCTCCGCACCCCTGTCCGGCGCGTGGATGTGGAAGCACGAGGTCGGCGTCGACGCCGGCTACGGGTGGCTCCTGGCGCAGGAGTTCTTCCACCCGCAGCACCTTCGCCGCTGGCACGAGGAAGTGGCGACGGGGTGCGGCCGCCGCGCGGCATCCGGCCGCACCCGCCCTCGGGGCCGCTGAGGCAGGAGCGCAGCCCGCGAGGTGCGCTGCCCGGCAGGCCCCGCGGCGCAGGCCACAATGGGACGGATGTCCCCACACGACGGCAGCCCTCGCCCCGGCGCATTCGCACGGTTGTGGACGGCGTCGACGCTGAGTTCGCTCGGCACGACGCTCACAGCGGTGGCGCTGCCCGTGCTCGTGATCGACGATCTGCGCGCAGACCCGCTCGGCGTCGGAATCGTGAACGCGGCGCAGTTCGTCCCGTACGCGTTGCTCGGACTCCTCGCCGGAGCGTACGTCGATCGATGGCCTCGCCAAGCGGTGCTCGTCGTGGCCAGCTGCGGGCGGGCGGCGGCACTGGCGGCGATCCCCGTGCTGTGGTGGCTCGACGTCCTCTCACTCGGGATGCTGGTGGCCATCCTCCTCGTATTCGGGGCGTGTGCGGTGTTCGGCATGGCCGCGTCCCAGTCGCTGCTCCCCGACGTCGTGCCGCGCGATCGGCTGCTGTCGGCCAATGCGAGGCTGGATCAGGGGGACGCAGCCGCACAGACCGCCGGCCCGCCCATCGGCGGCATCCTCGTGGGCGTGATCGGCGCACCCGTGACGATTCTCGTGGACGCGGTCAGCTACGTCATCGACGCAGTGCTGATCGCACGCATGCGGGTGCGGGAGACGGGCGCTCCCGCCGGACAGGTGCGTTTGGGCAGACAGATCGCCGACGGGCTGCGCTGGACGTACCGCCACCGCGTCCTGGCTCCGCTCGCGGTGTCGACGCACGTGTGGTTCATCGCCAACGCCGCCGGTCTCACCGTTCTCGCCATCCTGGTGCTGGGCACCCTCGATCTCGGGCCGGTCTTCTACAGTGTCCTGCTCGCGGTCTTCGGGGTCTCGGCGCTGGGCGGGGCGTCCCTCGCGGCCACGGTAGGTCGACGTTGGGGATCGGGGCGTTCCATCGTGGCCGCCCGCTTCGCCTATCCGATCGCCTGGTCGCTGGTCCTCGCGGCACCGACCGCCGGCGTCGCCACCATGGCGCTCCTCCTGGCCGGCGCGGCGCTGCACGGGCTCGCCGGCGGTGTCGAGAATGCGAATGAGATGAGCCTGCGGCAGCAGGCGACCCCGAGCGCGTTGCTGGGGAGGGTGAACGCGACGATGAGGTCGGCGAATCGCACCGCGGCCGCGGTGGGGGCGGTCGGCGGCGGGGCACTCGTGTCCCTCGCCGGTGACCGCGGCGCGATCCTCATGGTGATCGCCGTTTTCGTCGCTGCCGCGGTGCTCGGATGGGCATCCCCGCTGCGCACCGCGCGGTGACCGGCCCTGCCTCCCGCCGGCGAACCCGGAGCAGCGGACCGCTCTCGCAGACGACCCGCTACCTCACGGCTCCGCGGCCACCGCATCCGACCACAGAGCTCGAAGGCGCCGGTTCGCCTCCGGCGCGACACGGTTGCCGGAGCGGAACTGGAAGCGCCACGCCACCTCCGGCACAACGACCTCCAAGAGATCCCGCGGCACGCGCTCGCTCTCGATCAGCAGGGCGTCGAACGCGACATCCACGAAGCTCGCGGTGCGGCGCGGGTCAGCGAAATGAACGTCCTCATACGGATGCGTCATCACGGTGCCGTGCCCGATCAACCCATACGAGCCGCCTTGACGCAGGAGCCAGGCATCCGTCCCTGGTTCCACCTCGCGGCGCGAACCCACCGACCACTGCGTCACATACGGCGAGCCGTCGGTGACCGCGGCCACCACGGCTGCATAGGAACCAGGCCACTCGTCCCACAATGAAGGGTTCCAACCGAGGATCACGCCGGCGTCGCGCCAGTAGTCGGATGCGGCGCCGCCGGCCGTCTGCTGGGGCGTCACGCGGTACGCAGGATCTTCTCGAGCGGCTTGCCCTTCGCCAGCTCGTCGACCAGCTTGTCGAGATACCGGAGCTTCTGCATCAGCGGATCGTCGATCTCCTCGACCCGTACCCCGCAGATGACACCGGTGATGAGCGACGAATTCGGATTCATGTGCGCAGCAGCGAAGAATTCCTCGAAAGTGGTGCCCTGCGCGATGTGCCGGCGCAGGGCGGCATCGTCGAATCCGGTGAGCCACTCGATCACTTCATCGAGCTCGTTCCGGCCACGACCTTTCTTCTCCACCTTCGTGACGTACAGCGGGTACACGGAGGCGAAGCTGGTGCGGAAGATGCGATGCACAGGGCCAAGCGTACGCCGCTGGAGGCGCCCGTCGAAGGGTCGGTCAGCTGCGGCGCAGCACCGCACCGGCGAGCACACCGGCCACCACGCACATCACGATGACCGCGGCGACGAACGGCTCCCACCCCACGTCGGCGAAGACCCATCCCAGCGCCCACCCGAAGACGCTCGATCCCCCGTAGTAGCCGAGGTAATACAGCGACGAGGCTTGCGCGCGCGAGTCCGGCCGCGCCGCCGCCGGCGCCCACCCCGACGCCAGCGCGTGCGCGCCGAAGAATCCGATTGTGAACACGACGAGCCCCGCCAGGAGGACGGGCACGGCCGGCACGAACATCAGCAGCAGGCCGAGGATGGTGCATCCGATCGAGGAGAGCAGCACCGGAAGCCGACCATGCCGGGTCGCCAGCGAACCAGCCCACGCCGAGGATGCGGTGCCGGCGAGGTAGGCGAGGAACAGCAGCGTGACGATCCACGCCGGGAGGGAGAAGGGTGGGGCGGTGAGGTGGAACCCGAGGTAGTTGTACACCCCCACGAAGGCACCCATGAGGAGGAACGCCTGCCCGTACAGAGCGAGCTGCACGGGCGAGCGCAGGTTGACCGCGAGCCGCGCGGCGATGCGGGGGCCCTGCTGGGCACGATGCCGGTGCGGGACGAACCCGCGCGCCCGAGGGACCAGCCACAGGAACAGCACCGCCGCAGCCGCGCACAGGGCAGCGACAGCCCACATTCCCGCGCGCCACTGGGCGAGGTCGGCGATCGGACCCGACACGAGCCGCCCGGCGAGCCCACCCACGGTGGTTCCGGCGGTGTAGCTGCCCGCAGCCGCCGCCGCATGCCCCGCATCCACTTCTTCGCTCAGGTACGCCAGCGCCACGGCGGGCACGGCGCCGAGCGCCGCTCCCTCGACCAGGCGGATGACGAGGAAGACGCCGATCTCGCTCGCGAACGGCGCGGCGACCCCGAGGATCGTCGCCGCGACGATGCCGATCGCCATGGCCGGCACGCGACCTATCCGGTCGGCCACCATCGACCACGGGATGACCGCCGCCGCGAGTCCGAGCGTCGACGCGGAGATCGAGAGGGCCGCCGTCGCCGGCGCGATGCCGAGGTCGTCGACGATCACGGGAAGGACGGCCTGCGGCGAGTACAGCTGCGCGAACGTCGCGACGCCGGCGAAGAAGAGGCCGGCGAGCAGCCGGCGGTATTCGCGGCTTCCGCGCAGGTGTCCGGTGAAGCCGCTCACTCCCCCACGTTAGGGGACGGGCGAGCCGGGCCGCGATTCCACCTCGCCTCGCCACGCTTCGATGCCCTCACGCACTGCCGGGGTCTTCCCGGGTGAATTGCCACGCGACGACGGCCGCGGACAGCACTTCGATGACAGCGACCGCTCCGGCGGCTCAGAGACCCGGGCCGGAGTCACCGAAGGCGGCATGACCCCAGCGGTGGGCGAGGATGACGGCGTGCACACGGTCGCGGGCGGCGATCTTCGCCAGGACGCGCCCGACGTGTGTCTTCACCGTCGATTCGCTGAGGAACAGCGACTGGGCGATCTCGGCGTTCGTGAGGCCCTGTCCGATGGCGCGGAAGACCTCGTTCTCGCGTTCGGTGAGGAGCGTCGCGGGGTCGCGACCGGCGGGTGTCCCCGGCATCCGCGAGGCGACATGGTCGAGCAGCCGGCGCGTGACGCGGGGCGCGAGGACCGCGTCTCCACCGTGGACCGAGCGGATGGCGGCGGTCAGGTCAGCGCGCTGCACGTCCTTGAGCAGGAACCCGCTCGCCCCGGCCTGGATGGCTCCGAATGCGTACTCGTCGAGGTCGAAAGTGGTGAGGACGAGCACTCTCGCGCGCGGGTCCGCGTGGACGATCCGCTCGGTCGCCGCGATGCCGTCGACCCCGGGCATCCGCACGTCCATGAGGATGACGTCGGGCTTCAGAGCGGCCGCCTGGGCGATGGCCGACTCGCCCTCGGCGGCCTCCCCGACGACGACCATGTCGGCCTCCGCCTCGAGCACGAGGCGGAATCCCACGCGGATGAGTTCCTGATCATCGACCAGCAGGATGCGGATGGGGTCGCTCATGCGCGCGACTCCCCCGTGGCTGAGAATTCCGCGGGCAGATCGCGCGCCGCGGCGGCAGCGGCGGGGAGCACCGCGCGAAGCTCCCACGAGCCGTCGCGGATGAGCTCCGACGTCACGGTCCCGCCGACGTGCGCGGCCCGTTCGATCAGGCCCCGGATGCCGAATCCTCCCGACGCGATGGGTCGGGAGGCCCCGTCGTTTCGCACTGTCACCTGCACCTCCGCATCCGTGTACTCGATCCGCACCTCGATGGCCGTCGCATCCGGGGCGTGGCGCATCGCATTGGTCACGCCCTCCTGCACGATCCGCCCGATCGCGAAGCGCACGGCATCCGACCCGGTGGACGATCCCGTGACGATGAGTGTGACCGGGAATCCCGCACGCCGGGCTGCGTCGACGGTGGCCTCGGGGGCCACGGGCTCCACGGGGGTGAGGGGCGCATCCGGTCCGCTCTCGCGGAGAACGCCGAGCATGGCACGCATCTCGGTCAGCGCCTCGCGTGCGGTCGCGGCCGCCGCATCCATCGCGCTCCGCGCCCGCTCGCGGTCGGGCGTGGCCGCGGCGCCCTCGGACAGCGCGACGACCACGGTGAGCGAGTGCGAGACGATGTCGTGCATCTCGCGCGCGATCCGCGCCCGCTCAGCTGCTGCGGCCAGGCGCGACTGCTGGTCGCGTTCGACGAGGAGCTGGCGCGACCGGGCGAGCACCGCTTCGAGGTATCGCTTCCGGTTGCCGACGTTGACGCCGATGAGCGAACCGATCAGTCCGAGCACCGCTTCCGCGATGACCGCGGTGCTCGCCGTCTGCAGGGTGAGGCTCCCGCTGCCCACCAGAGCAAGTCCCAGGAGACCGAGCGTCCCGATCGCGATGCCGTACCCGACCCAGCACGCGCGGGAGGATCGGTAGACGGCCAGTGAATAGGTGGCGACGAGCACGAGAGGGCTGCCGCCGGTGGGATTGAACAGCAGAAAGGTCGCAGCGCTGACGAACCACGCGGCGAAGACGAGGGTCGGTCGCCTCCTGCGCCACACCAGGAGGACCGATGCCGCCGCGGCCGCGGCCAGTGGGATCGCAGACGCCCAGGGCATGTCGACGGCCGAGTCTGTGTCCCGCAGCTCAGCGGGCTGGAAAGGCACGACAGGGAGCAGGGTGAGCGACAGGCAGATCAGGGCGATCAGGATGTCGGCGAAGAGCGGATGCCGCGCCCAGAACTGCCGGACGAGCCCCGGCGCACGCGGCAGCCGCAGGTCCTCCTCGGCGGTCGAGGAGGACCTGCGGTTGCGCGTGGTCGGCACGGCGTCGACTTTACGCGTCGCGCATCCGGAGCACGGCCCAGGCGGCGAGCATGCCCGCGACAGCCCAGCCGCACAGGGTGACGAGCGACACTGTGGCGCTCAGCGCGTTGTCGGCCAGCGGCAGGATGAGGCTCTGTGACGCAGCCGGCGGCAAGTACGCGCTCAGATCGGTGACCCACTGCCATGCCGTGGGATCGAAGGCCGGGAAGATGCTCACCACGATCGGCAGGACGAAGAGGAGCCCGACCGAGGCCGCGATCGCGCCGGCGCCACTGCGCAGGAGGAACCCCCATGCCGCCCCGAGAAGGGCGAAGATCGCCATCGAGAACGCCGCCGCCAGGAGCGGCAGGAACGATTCGTCGGCCGCGCCCCACGCGATCCCGTTGCCTCTCGGTTCGAGGATCGGAGTGATCGCGAGGGCTGCGCCGACGAAGATCACGAGCGATGCCGCGAACATCAGTCCGGCGACCACGACGGCCTTCGCCGCGAGGACCGACCCGCGGCTCGGGTCGGCGGTGAGGGTCGACCGGATCATCCCGGTGGAGTACTCCCCGGTCACCGCGAGCACCCCGAGGATGCCGGCGAGCAGCATCGTGAACTGGACCGGCAGGATGACCGCCTGGATGCCCGCGAAGCCCGGACCGTCCACGGCCAGCGCGACGAGGAGCGCGATCCCGATCGTGAGCAGCGCGACGATGCCGATCGACCACCAGGTCGATCGCAGCGTGGACAGCTTGATCCACTCGCTGCGGAGAACCCGAGGGAAGGTGAGCCGGTAGGGACTCGTCCGTGTCTCCGGCGATACCGATGTGGCGGATGCGGGGGTCATGCCAGCTCCTTCGTCCGGTACTCGACAGCTTCGCCGGTCAGGGCGAGGTAGGCCTCTTCCAGGGATCCGGTGGTCGGGGTCAGTTCGTGGAGGGGAATGCCGTGTTCGGCGGCGAGATCGCCGATGCGCGGGGCTGGGACCCCGTGGATGTCGAGCACGTCGGGGCTCATCGCGACGACCTCTACACCCGGCCCGGAGACGGCCGCAGCCAGCTCGCTCGCGCGCGGTGTGCGCACCCGGACGGCCGCTGTCGTCCAGGCCTGCACGAGGTCGTGCAGCGGAGCATCCGCCAGCACCTTTCCTCGCCCGAGCACGATGACGTGGTCGGCGGTCTGCGCCATCTCGCTCATGAGGTGGCTGGACAGCAGCACCGTGCGCCCCTCGGCGGCGATGCGGCGGACGAACTGCCGCACCCACCGCACGCCCTCGGGGTCGAGTCCATTGACGGGCTCGTCGAGGATGAGCGTGTGCGGGTCGCCGAGCAGCGCCGCGGCCAGGCCGAGGCGCTGACCCATGCCGAGCGAGAACGTGCCGGCGCGCTTCCCGGCGACCGAACCGATGCCGGTGAGGTCCACGACCTCGTCGACACGGGAGGCGGGGATGCCGTGGGTCGCGGCCATGGCGCGCAGGTGGTTCCGCGCGGTGCGGCCGGTGTGCACCGCCTTGGCATCGAGGAGGATCCCGACTTCGGTGAGAGGTGCGCGCAGCCGCCGGTAGTCGCTGCCGTTGACGGTGCTACGGCCGGACGTCGGCCGGTCAAGGCCCACGATCATGCGCATCGTCGTGGATTTGCCGGCGCCGTTGGGGCCGAGGAACCCCGTGACCTTTCCCGGGCTCACCGTGAACGACACGTCGTCGACGGCCGTCTTGTCTCCGAACCTCTTCGTGAGGCCTTCCGCTGTGATCATGCGTCCGACGCTACGGAACGCCGACGCCGTGCACATCGTGCTGAGGTGCCACGCTGATCCGCGGATCCGGTACCACCGGCTGACCCGTGGCGGTGCCCGGACCGCGATCAGGAAAGGCTCTGTCCCCAGCCGAGCGTGCCGGCGAAGGCCTGGCCGGCGAACCGCTCGCCGATGAGGCGATGCGTCTCCGCGTCAGGATGCAGCCCGTCCGGAAGCGGATGCGCGAGGGAGTCCTGCTCGCCGTAGAGCCGCAATCCGTCGAGGTAATGGAGGTTCGGGTCGGCGGGGCGCCGCTCTGCCACGATGCGGGCGAGCTCCTCGCGGATGCTCACGAGCGTCAGCTTTCCCGCGGCGCGCTCGGCAGGGTCACCCGTCGCGATGAACCGCATCTCCCCGCGTCCGAGCGCTTCCGGGTCGAAGGCGCCCGGCCCGGGCGTGTTCTCATGGATCCCGCAGAAGATGGGCGACACGACGATCAGCGGCGCGGTCGGGTGCCCCTCGCGGATGGTGTCGAGGAAGCCATGCACGGCCGGCCTGAACGCCCGCATCCGCATGAGATCGGTGTTCACCAGGTTGATCCCGAGCTTCAGGCTGATCACATCCGCGGGAGTATCCCGCATGACCCGTGCGACGAAGGGGTCCATGAGGGCGCTCCCGCCGAAGCCGAGATTGGTCAGTTCGACCCCGGCGATCCGCGCGGCGACCGCTGGCCAGGTCCCGAGCGGACCGGCGGCGTTGGACCCCTGACTGATGGAACTGCCGTGGTGGAGCCACACCGGCGCTCCCGGATCGAGCGGCTCGACCGGGGCGTCGGCGCGGAGTCCGAGGATCTCGAGCGTCTCGTTGTGCGGGAGCCACAGTTCGACATGCTTGGGCTCCGCGGCGAGGTCGCCGAACCGCAGCGTCGCCACCGGTCCGTTGTCGATCGACCGCTCCCCCGTCGTCGTATCGACGGTGACCGCGATGCCGCCCGTGGTCGCCGAGCGCCCGACCGGGATGCCGTCGACCACGAGATCGACGATGCCGTCGGGCCGAGGCGGAAGGCCCGCATACGCCACTCGCGTGCGCCGCACGTCCAGTTCGATGACCGATGCGGCGGTGCGGAAGGCCAGTCGGACCCCGGAGGGCTGGGACTCGACCATCGCCAGCTGCCCATCGGCGGCTTCGGATCGCGCCCAGGAGGGTAGGCGATGCGGCAGGATCCCGGCGTCGGTCCGTTCCAGCTCCATCGCCCCCCGTACGAGGGAGTCCGTGAGAGGCACGGTCACAAGTTCGGAACGGGTCATTCGTCACGCCTCCAGAGGTGGCAACGATTCGGGCCAATGGGTGAAGAGCGCGTCGAGCGCGACGATGGTGGCCGACCAGCTCTCTTCAGAGGGCGGCGCACTGTGGGAGAAGCTTCCGCTCATCTCCAGTGTGATGAAGCCGCGGGTGGTGCTGCCGAGCAACCGCACGGCGTGAACGGTGCTCGCCACGTCGAGCCCGTAACCCCGGAGCACCGCCTCCGACAGCCGGGCGTGCCGGGGGCCGGCGCTGGATGCCGCCGTGTCCGCGTCCAGTGGAGCGAGCGTCGCGGCGAACCGGCCGGGAAATGCTCGCGCGTAGTCGCGGTATGCGTTCATCAGTGCGGCCACCGCATCGCGACGCGAGAGCCCGGCGACAGCATCCGCGGCGCGGTCGGCAAGCTCCTCGAGCGCGAGAAGGGTGATTCCCTGGCTCAGTTCGAGGGTGCTTCGGATGTGCGAGTAGAGGCTCGCGGTCTGCACCCCGAGCCGCCGTGCGACAGCTGCGACGCTCACGTGCTCGAAACCGATCTCGTCCGCCAGCTCCGCGCCGGTGGCCACCACCCGCGTGACCGTGACTCCCGCTCTGGGCACCGGGCCTCCCTCGCTTCGGGGTTACCTATAGCTAATAGCTTACCGGCTAATGCGCATAGGCAGGCCGTACGCCGCGGATCACGTGTCGGCGGATCACGCCCGCCGCATCGAGATGAGCCACAGCTCGGGCGGATATGCCGGGCGGGCGTCCTCGTACTCCGAGGCGTGCGCGTCGAAGTGCATGCGGCCGGGCATGTGCGGGAGCGTACTCCGCCACGCTTCGCGGTCGGCCAGCTGATCTCTGATGGGGTCCACCCTCGACCGGGAAGACGAAAGTGGGCCGGAACCCGAAGGTTCCGGCCCACTCGCGTGGAGCGTCAGCTCAGCGCTGGATCAGCGACCCGAGAGCTTCTCGCGCAGAGCGGCGAGAGCAGCGTCGTCGGCCAGGGTGCCGGCCGAAGCCGACTCCGAGGAGTACGACCCTCCGCCACCGGTCGAGACCGGAGCATCCGCGCTCGGGGCCGGAGCGTTCGCCTCGGCCTCGAGGGCCTTGGCGACGGCGGCCTTGTGAGCCTCCCAGCGAGCCTGGGCAGCGGCGTACTCCTGCTCCCACTTCTCGCGCTGCTCGTCGAATCCTTCGAGCCAGGCGTTGGTCTCCGAGTCGAAGCCCTCGGGGTACTTGTACTCCCCGCGCTCGTCGTACTCGGTGGCCATGCCGTAGAGGGCCGGGTCGAACTCGGTGCCGAACGGGTCGACCGACTCGTTCGCCTGCTTGAGCGAGAGCGAGATGCGGCGACGCTCGAGGTCGATGTCGATGATCTTGACGAAGACCTCTTCGCCGACCGACACGACCTGCTCGGCGAGCTCGACGTGGCGGCCCGACAGCTCGGAGATGTGCACGAGGCCCTCGATGCCGTCTGCGACGCGAACGAACGCACCGAACGGAACGAGCTTGGTGACCTTGCCCGGTGCGATCTGGCCGATCGCGTGGGTGCGGGCGAAGACCTGCCACGGGTCTTCCTGCGTCGCCTTGAGCGACAGGGAGACACGCTCGCGGTCCAGGTCGACCTCGAGGATCTCGACGGTGACCTCCTGGCCAACCTCGACGACCTCAGAAGCGTGCTCGATGTGCTTCCACGAGAGCTCGGAGACGTGCACGAGGCCGTCCACGCCACCCAGGTCGACGAACGCACCGAAGTTGACGATGGACGAGACCGTGCCCTTGCGGACCTGGCCCTTGTGCAGGTTGTTGAGGAAGTTCGAGCGCGACTCGGACTGCGTCTGCTCCAGCAGAGCGCGGCGCGAGAGAACCACGTTGTTGCGGTTCTTGTCGAGCTCGAGGATCTTCGCCTCGATCTCCTGGCCGAGGTACGGCGTGAGGTCCCGGACGCGGCGCAGCTCGATGAGCGACGCCGGCAGGAAGCCACGGAGGCCGATGTCGACGATGAGGCCACCCTTGACGACCTCGATCACGGAGCCGGTGACAACACCGTCGGTCTCCTTGATCTTCTCCACGTCGCCCCAGGCGCGCTCGTACTGCGCACGCTTCTTGGACAGGATGAGGCGGCCTTCTTTGTCCTCCTTCTGGAGAACCAGCGCCTCGACGTGGTCGCCGACCTTGACGACCTCATTGGGGTCAACGTCGTGCTTGATGGAAAGTTCACGCGAGGGGATGACACCCTCGGTCTTGTAACCGACGTCGAGCAGCACCTCGTCGCGGTCAATCTTCACGACGGTGCCTTCGATGAGGTCGCCGTCGTTGAAGAACTTCAGAGTCAGTTCGACCGCGGCCAGGAAGTCTTCAGCAGAGCCGATGTCGTTGATCGCGACCTGCTTGGTGGCCGGGGCGGTCGTTGCGGTAGTCATGTAGTGGGTTGTCCTAGTTGGGTTTGTGTCGGGCTTCTGCTCGTGCCCCACCCCCGGTTGGGAGTGAAACATTCCGCAGCCATACGATCGTTGAACGAAGACGCACAGCGACCGAGACGAAACGGCGCGAGCCGAAGCGAAGCGGATTGATTTCGTGCGATGTCACCGAGCCGGAGCCCGGACGTGCGGAACGAGCCACACGAGTGACACTCAAGACTAGCAAACGCTGGCGGGGGGCGAAATGTTCCCCGCAACCCGCTCTCCCGAAGTTCTCCGACGGCCACGCGGAACCGCGTGCGATGACCGGACGCGCTCAGGCAGCGTGGAAGACCGGGACCCGGCGTTCGGGTTCGACGACGTACTGCCGGCCGAGGGGCGAGGTCCACTCGATCGCGCCGCCGCTGCCTTCTTTCTGACGTACCCGCCAGCCGCCATGATGCTTGACGGTGTGGTGCCCTTGGCACAGCGGCGCGAGGTTGGACAGTTCCGTTCGTCCGCCCTCCTCCCAAGCGGTTTGATGGTCGATCTGGCATCGGGAGGCGGGCAGGCCGCATCCTGGTCCCATACATCGCTCGGCCCGCCAGCGGACCAGTCGCCGAAGCGGCGCCGGAGGCCGGTATTTCTTTCGTCCGACGGAGAGGACCATCCCGTTCTCGGGGTGGGTAAGGATTCGCATCCAGCTCTCCGCGGTGCCGCACAGCTCACGCGCCCGAGCAATGGGGATCGGACCCACCCCCTCCACCGTGGCGGGCTCGCTGCGCGCGGCCAACTCGTCGCTCAGCAGTGCCAGAACCGGAACAGTGACCGCAACGGTCGCGCGGATACCGTGGGCCGCCTCGGGGTGCGCGTTGACGACACCTTCGACGAGCAGGTCGCCCACCACGTCGGCGCGCAGCTGATCGAGCGTGCGCTCTTCACCTTCCTCCGCGCCGAGCACCTTCGCGATAGCGGTGACGCGGTCGTGCACCGCCTGCGCCTCGACCGCCGGCAGGTGGATGAGCAGCCACGCCATACCATCCTCGGACGGTTCGATGACGACTCGGCGTTGTGCGATCGCGTCACGATAGCGCTCTTCCAGCGTCGCCGACCGGACCGTCTCGACAAGCTTGCGCAACAGACGGCGGAACGTGCCCAGCGGGTGCACCTCCGCCAGCTCGACAGCGATCGGGACGACCTGGTCACGCAACTCCGCCTCGACCGTGTCGACCAGCTCCACGAGAACCTCGGCATGACGTTCCGTCGTGCGCCCGGCGTGCAAGGAGCCGAGCATCGCGGGATAGCGGACGACCAGCCCTTCGGCGGTGATGAGCATCCGATCTGCCGCGCGCTCGGTCATCTGCAGTGCCGCGGCCAACTCCAGGCGCAGCGAACGTTCGATGATCTCCAGGCTCGCCCCACGGAACGTCTCCAGCTCGGTCAGAGCCTCCCGGTGCATCGCTTCGACGCGTTCGAACCGCTGTGCCGCGAACACCGACATCATCGTCGACACTTCCGTCACCAGATCGATCGAGTCGAGCATCTCGGCCAGACCTGGGTCGTCATCCCACAGCGAATCGACGTCGTCGGCGGGCTCTTCCGCCGGGTCGATGCGATCTGTGGACATGGCAAAAGACTAGAACCGACCTCCGACATCGAGCCGGACACGAGCGCCACTCCTCGCCCGCAGCATCCGATCGCGAGCCGGACCTCATCTCGCGGGCGCCGGCGCGGCGAGTGACGAGCACGGCCGCGCCGGATGATTGACTGAATCGAACAGTGACCAGCCTCGCGGCCGGGGAGGCGATCATGGACCTGCGGTGGATGAGCGCGCCCGTCGACGAGGTGGCGGCGGCCATGGCCACGGTGCGCCGCGACTCGCGGCCGAGCTGGATGCCGACGAAGCGTCAGGTGCTCCTCCACGTCAACAACTGCCTGGTGCTCTGGTACATGTTCGTCGTCTTCATGTTCGTCGGCGTGCGGGTCGACGGCATGCAGGACGGTGTGGTGCGCCCCGACGACTTGGCGGTGCTCGCGGTGACGATGCCCGTCCTGGCGGTGTGGCTGGTGGCGACTCTCTTCCTCTACCGCGCGACGAAGCGACCCCCCTCGCCGCGTACGCGACTGAAGTCGTGGCGCCGCACCCTCACCGCACTCGCGAACGGGTTCGAGCCGCGGGCGAGCGAGAGAGCGACGTTCGCCTCGCTCATCACCGGTTCCAGCGTGGGTGTACGGGAGTACCCCCGGTTCGCCGCTCCCGGCGTCGAGTTCGGAAGCCTCAAGGCGCGTTCGCCGAGGGCCACGGAGTGGCACTACATCGCGGTGGCGCTCCCCGCGCCGCTTCCGCACCTGATCCTCGACGCGACGACGAACAACCGGGGTGGGAGCGACCTGCCGGCGGGGGTGGACCGCGGACAGCGGCTCTCGCTCGAGGGCGACTTCGACCGGTGGTTCCGCGTGTACTCCCCCGTCGCGTACGGCCAGGACGCGCTCTACGTCTTGACGCCCGACCTCATGGCAGCCCTGGTCGACCACGCGAGCGCGTACAACGTGGAGATCGTCGACGACATGCTCGTGTTCTTCACATCGCCGGGCGCCGATTTCTTCACGGCGGAGCAGTGGGAAGCGGTGGGCGCCGTCCTCGAGCACGTTGCGCCACGGGTCACCTCGAAAGCGCGCCGGTATCTGGACGAGCGGGTGCCCGGGCAGGAGGTGCCGGTGGCCCTGCGGGCGGTGCGCGCGGCACTGGACGACCCCGACACCGCGTGGGTGCCGCCCCCGGCAGTCATCGGACCGACCGGACGTCGCCTGCAGGTGCGCGATCGGAGCACCGGGTTCGGCCCGGTCATCGGCGCGGTGGCGTGGTATGTCTTCCGCGCATCGCTCTACCTCGTGCCCGGCCTGTTCGCCTTCGCCGGCTTCATGTCGATCGTCGACGGCTGGTAGAACGCCAGGCGGTCATCAGCCCGGTACCCGAGGTGCGGCTGCCGAGGCATCCGGAGGCGGCAGGGGACGATGCTGCGCCTAGCGCCATTCCTCACGCGTGACGGGCGCCGACAGCACGTCGCCCCCGCGACGCGCGTGGGCCATCAACGCGAGCTGGCCGGGGCGATCCATCGCGTGCAGGACGCACGGGCCAACCTCGCGCTCCCACGACGCGGCGAACTGCTCGGCATCGTCGCGGCGACGTCCGATCGCGGATGGCACGGAGAGGAAATGCCGCGGTCGGTCCTGCCGCGTGAATCTCCGCAGCACCCAGCGCACGACCGGCGAACGCCCTCCCCGACCCGTCTCGAGGAGGAAGCGCGGGGTGCGCACCACCCCGAACAGCTCACCGAGCGCCTCGGAAAGCGTCCGCTGATCGGCGACCGAAGCCGTCGGCGCCGCGATGGTGATGGGCACGAGTCCGCGCTGAGGCGTCCCCTCGTCCACGAGCACGGACGCCTCGATGTCGGCGACCCTTCCGGCGCGGCGGAGCACCTCCCACACCACCGCGGCGATGCGCCGGTACGCCTCGGCGGTATTCGCGGACTGCGTTCGCGCCTGGCGCCTGGCGCGCCCGAGCGGAGCCGCCGCGATGAGCCCGAGCCCGAGCGCCGCGACACCCGCGACCATGCCGGCTTCGGGTGCGGCGAGGGCGAGTCCGGCGAAGGGAGCGCCCGCCGCCCCAACCAGGGTGGCCACCGCCACTCCCCCGAACGCGCCGCCCAAGGCGCGGGACACCGGCTCGCTGGTGCGGAAAACCGGATGCTGCGGCCGCCGGGCCACCAGCGCACTCACGCTCTCGCGGTCGACGTACTCCTCGCCGATCCGCCAGTCGGCTCGGGTGCGGGATCGCGCCGGCAGCGCGAGCAGATCATTCAGCGCGTCGACGGACATCGCAGCATCCTTCGCCACCACTCGCTGCAGTCCTTCACGCTGCTCGGCCGTCAGTGCGACCGAGAGCCCGCGCACCACGCGCGACGGCTCGTCGCTGTCGAGGCCCCACAGACGCGCGTGCTTGCGACGCAGCCGCGTCGCGTCGGGCTGGGACTCGAGCGGGAACGAGGGTGGAAGCACCGTCGTGACGGTCCAGTTGTGCGCGACCTTCGCGGGCCAGGCCGGGTCGAGGCGCAGGGTGCGTCCGCGCAGTTGCTGGGTCGCCGACGCCGTCGCCACCGCCGTCAGGTCGATGAGCGTGTTGACAGCCGGGCAATCCCAGCCCTCGCCGAAGAGCCCGCGCGTGCCGACGACGACCTGCACGGTGCCGCGCATGAGCAGAACGGATGCGGCGCGCACGAGCGTGGCCGCCCCGATCCCCGGCGCGTGCACCTCCGACACCTGCGTCGCGCCGAGGACCGGAGCCGACGCGACCGGCACACCCAGCAGCTGCCCGAGAGCGGGAACGAGCACGTCGACGTCGCGCGTGGCGATGCGGGTGCGGTCGCCGGTCACCAGAATCGGTCGCAGGCGCACGGTCGCCGCATCCGCCACCAGCGTCGCGAACGTACGGAGCGCTCCGGCGGTGCCGACAAGTCCACCGTGCTTGTTGCCGTGCTCGGCGAAGTCGGTCACGACGAGCGCGCGCAGGCGCTCATCGCCGAGCGCCTCCCGCTCGAGGCGCAGAATGTCGCACGCGGCGTGATCCTTCGCCAGCGAGGACGCGAGCATCGTGTCGATAGGGTCACGGGCGCGGCGCACGCCGCGGTCGGTGAGCGCGTAGCCGAAGTCGGCGAGCGTGCGTCGGATCCGCTCCCAGCGGGGTTGTTCGGAGGGATCCGGGAGGAGACGGTCGAGCCCGAAGCGGGCGAGGAGGCGCAGCGACTCGTCGGTGGTCGGCGGGCGCCGCGCGGCATGGGGCAACCGCTCGACAAGGGGATGCTGCGGAGCCACGGTCGCGAGCATCGCCGCTGCGGCTTCGGATCCGGCGAAGTCGTCGCCGAACGCCGCCGCCAAGCGAGCGTCGATCGCGTCTTCGACCGGCATCGGCGCGGCGGGCGGTTCGAGCTCGGACCGCTCGGGCTCCGGCTCGGGCTCCGGCTGGAGCTTGTCCACAAGAAATTGCCGGCCGGTGTCGTGTGCGAACGTCGTACGCAGCAGCACGGCGAGCCCCTCGGCATGTGCGCCCAGGAACGCGAGCTCTTCGCGTGTGGGCTCCACGAAGCGCACGAGGTCGCGGTAGGGCGCGAGGTTGCCCTCCCGGACGACGGCGGGCACCGGCACCTCGTAGTCGACGTCGCCCAGAAGAGAGGTGTAGTTGTCGTACTCGTCGGCGTCGTCCGGCGAGGGCAGGGTGGCGGTGAGCCCGATGAGCAGCGGCTCGCGTCCCGCGGAACGCAGCCGTGCCGTCAGGGTCGCCACGACGAGCGCCCAGTGGTCGAGCAGGTGGTGGCACTCGTCGAGCACGATCGTCTCCACCCCGTGGGAGACGAGCCGGTCGATGAGGGCGAGGGCGTTCGGATGCAGCGCCGAAGCCAGCACGTCGGCGTCCTCGCGCACGAGCTGGCGGCGGAGGGTGCGCGACCGGCTCGCGATCCCACGCCGGTAGACCTTCGGGTTGCCCTCCTCCATCTCGTCGAGCCACCGGGCCGCGGCGTCGGGCGAGCGGCCGTCGGCTTCCAGCTCCGCCAGCCAGCGCGTCCGCGCCAGCCCCGAGAGGGGGTTGGCGCTGTCGAGCACGCTGACGGCCTGGTACGTCAGGGCGGTGAGGTCGCCGGGACTCGCCGGGTCCTGGGAGATCGCGCTCGGTTCGGCCGCGAGGGATGCCGCCGCCCGCGCCCACTGCGCGCGGATCGTGGTGGTCGGGGCCAGCACCACGGTGCGCCGGCCTCGGCGCGCTGCCAGCAGCAGTCCGAGGAGGGTCTTGCCCGAGCCCGGTGGGGCGACGATGTGCAGCGGGGACGTGGCATCCACGTCGACGCGCTCGAGCACGTCGGCCTGGTAGTGGCGGAGGGTGCCCGAGAAACGCCACGAAGCGAGCGGGGTCGGCGTCGCGGGTGGCATCCGTTCAGCCTAGAAGGCGGCGGCCTCCGCCTTCGTTGCCGGGAGGGACGCGTCTCGACCGCTCCGCTCGCGGTGTTCGGATGCGTGCGTGATCGCATTGCGGTGGCTCCGCTGTCACGGCCACTCATCGACGGATCGCCGCGCGCGCGGCACACTGGGCGCGTGGCGATGACGCTGGACGACGTGCGCGCGATAGCGCTCGCGCTCCCGGAGACCGTCGAGGCGACGGACGGTCACCGCGGGGGCGCCACCTGGCGAACCGCGAACGGTGTCTTCGCGTGGGAACGCGCGCCCAGCAAGACAGATCTCGCGCAGCTCGCAGAGCTCGGCATTCCGTGGCCGGACGGCCTCGTGATCGGAGTGCGGACCGATGGGCTCGCGGAGAAGGAAGCGCTCCTCGGAAGCTTCCCGGAGCTTTTCTTCACGATTGCGCACTTCAACGGCTACCCGGCCGTTCTCGTGCGACTCGACGCGATCGACCGGGATCAGCTGCGCGAAGTGATCACGGACTCCTGGCTGCTGAAGGCACGGAAGCGGGACGCGAAGGCGTGGCTGGCCGCACCCCCGAGCCCCGAGGAATAGACGCCTCCACGGCTTCTCGCGGCAGGGTGCGACGGCGAGACGCCAGCCCGCACGGCGTCCTCGCGGACGTCGGTTTCCGAGGGTTTTCGCCCTCGGATCGGCCCTTCCCCCACGGCGATTCCGCCCCTCCACCCAGGTAACGCCCAGGTAACGACTGCCAGGCTTGGGTTTTTGTGTCCGCATGACGCGGATTCGAGGCGCCGATTCATCGGCGTGTACCCCTATACGGAACCGGTTTTTATGCGCCCGAACACGTCATCAGTCTCCACCCGCCGCACCCGCCGTCAGGCGGAACGCCGCACCCGCCGCCGCCCGATCCTCGTGGTCGGCGGCCTTGCTCTTGCGGCTGTCTGCTCGGTCGGAATGACCGGCACAGCACCCGTGCCGCAGCCCGCTGCCGCAGCATCCTCGCCCGCCGCCACCTACGCTCTCGCCTCCTACGGCGTCCCGACCGTGATCCAGCCGGCTGCCGACCCCGAAGTCGCGCAGGCTCAGGATGCGGTCGCCGCTGCGGACGCCTCCGTCCAGGCCGCGGCCTCGGTGCAGGCCGACATCGCCGCGTCGGGCCTCGACATCGGCCAGCCCGACACGTCGGTCGACACCGCGCTGCTCGAGGCGGCAGCCGATCGGCTCGAGGGTGCCGACATGCTCCCCACGCCGCTGATGCCCGCGCTGACCGAGGATGTGGCGGAACTCGTCGCATCCGTCGACACGCGGGTGGCCGACCTTCGCGGCGGCCTCGAAGGCGCCATTCAGAAGAAGGCTGCGGAAGAGGCCGCCGAGAAGGCGCGGGTCGAGGCGGAAGCCGCGGCGGCCGCTGCTGCTGCCGCTTCCGCAGCGGCGAAGGCGACGGTGAAGCCCTCCACGGGTGGCGGCGGTGGCGCAGCGCCGCTTCCGGCCGTCCCCGCAGGCACGGGCGACAACAGCCCCGCCGGCGCTCAGGCGACCGCGCGCGGCATGGTCGCCGCCCGCGGTTGGGGCGAGGACCAGTTCAGCTGCCTCGTGTCGCTGTGGAACAAGGAGTCGGGCTGGCGCGTGAACGCAGCCAACCCCAGTGGCGCGTACGGCATCCCGCAGGCCCTCCCCGGCAGCAAGATGGCATCGGCCGGTGCCGACTGGCAAAGCAGCGCGGCCACCCAGATCTCGTGGGGCCTCGGCTACATCACGAGCCGGTACGGAACCCCGTGCGGTGCCTGGGGCCAGTCCCAGCGCGTCGGCTGGTACTGACGCCCCGCCGCTGAGATTCGGAGCCGCCCCTCGCATTCGTTGCGGGGGGCGGCTCCTTCCACCCGGCAGTCGCCGGACACCGCCGCGCCCGCGTCGCTCAGGCTTCGGTCACCGGCTGACGCAGAATCGTCTTGAGGTTCGCCGGCTCGGTGCGCCGTGGATCGCTCAGGTAGATCTCGTGATGGCGCCCGGTCATCCGCAGCCCCTCACCCGGGACGAACTCGTCGTGCATCCTCGCGAGCACGGGCGCCTCGTCGTCATAGGAGCCGACGTGCAGGATCTGGACACACCGACCCTCGGCCAGCGTCTCGACGCGGAGTCGCCCGAGGAGCGGAGCATCCGGCGCGGCATCGCGCGCACGGAGAACGTGGTCGTCGGAGATCCAGTCCGGCACGAGGTTGAGCAGCATCCACTTCCATTGCGACTTGTCGCGTGTGGCGGTGAAGGCGGCCATGTCGTTGGCCCACCACAGCGCCTCGAGCGGCGGCACGACGTAGTCGCGATCGAGCTCACGCTTGCTGAGGAACTTCAGCTTGTACGCGACCGGGTAGATGGTCTCGAGCGCGGCGCGATACTCGGCGGCCGTGTTCGGGTCGCCGGCGCCCTCGATGGCGAGGTACCGCAGGGGCGGCACATCGACGATCTCGAAAGCGCCGCGCGGAGCGCCGTAGGCCGCGATCTCTTTCTTGAGATCCACTTTGGTCACGGCACCAGCATGGCCGATGCCGGATCACCCGTGGCGAACAATCGCGCGGAGGTCAGTCGAGTCGCCGCCGGCCGACGAAGCCGGCGAGGAGCGCGTAGAGCAGGGGCAGGACGGACACGCCCATGAGCACCGACCCGAGCACCGCCTCATCCGGGCGCAGGAGGATGCCGCCGATGAGGAGCCCTGCGAACAGCACTGCGGCGAGCACACGGCGCCCGAGACGCTCGAGTGCGCGCAGTCGCCGCTCGATGCGCGGCGCCTGCGCGGTGAGTCGCCCTTCTTCGATCCTCGTCACCAAGTCGTCGAGGCGGCGCGGAAGGCGCGCCACGACGCCCACGACCGATGCCGCCTCCTGCGCGAAGCCCTGCACGACGTTGCCGCCCTCTTCGCGGATCAGTCGATTGGCGTAGGGCTCCACCGCATCCCAGATGTTGAAGGCGGGGTCGAGCGAGCTGCACATCCCCGACGTCAGTGACATGGCGCGGATGACGAGCAGGAAGTTCTCGGGGAGCTGGAACGGCAACGCACGAACGGTGTCGCCGAACTCCTCGGCGAACACGCGGAACTCGCGCGGGTCCACCTCCTGCAGTTCGGCGAACCCCATCCCGCCGAACCGCGCGAAAAGCCGAACCATCGCGCGTTCGAGTTCGGCGGTGTCGGCCGAGGGCAGCAGCATCCCCACGTCGCGTATTCCGTCGACCAGGCCTTTGCCGTTGCGGGATGCGGCGGCGATGAGTACCCGCCGGAGGCCACGACGGAGACCGTCGGGGACCTCCCCCATCATGCCGAAGTCGATGAACGTCAGCCGCCACGGTGGGCCCGGCGATGCGACGCCGGACCCGTCGACAGGCCCGGGAACGGGCCGCAGCGGAGTGACGAAGATGTTGCCGGGGTGAGGGTCGGCGTGGAAGAAACCGTGCACGAACAGTTGGTCGAACATCACCGCGGCGAACTGCGCAGCGACCTCCGATGGGTCGATGCCTGCCGCGCGCAGCCCGTCGACGTCGTTGATCTTGATCGCCGTCACGTCCTGCAACGTCAACACGCGTCGCGTCGTGCGCTCCCACACGACCTCCGGCACGGCGACGCGGGCGTCGCTCGCGAACTCGGCCGCGAACCGCTCCGAGTTGACCGCCTCGTGGACGTAGTCGATCTCCTCGAAGCTCGTCGCGGCGAACTCCTCGATGAGAGCCGGTGCGTCGACGCGATCGGCCACGACCTTGACCCGCATCAGCCACTGGCCGACGCGGCGAAGCGCCCGCAGGTCCACGTCGATGACCTGTTCGATGCCCGGCCGCTGAATCTTAAGGACGACATCGCCGAGCCCGGTGTCCGCCGCATCCGCGGCACCCAGTCGGGCACGATGCGCCTGACCGAGGGATGCTGCGGCCAGCGGGGTGGGATCCACGTACGCGAACGCCCGATCCAGCGTCACACCCAGCTCGGCCTCCGCCAACTCCCGGATCGCGCCGAAGGGCACGGGCGGGACCTCATCCTGGAGCCCCTGCAGCTCGTTCGTGATCTCCGGCGGGAGCACGTCCAGGCGCGACGACATGAACTGTCCGACCTTGATCATCAGCCCACCGAGGTCCACGGCGAGCACGTGGAAACGCTGCGCGATGCGCTGGAGTCGGGCGGCCCGGCCGCGCGCGGCCAGCCGGGCCAACCCGATCCGCGGCAGGAAGAGCTCGAACCACCACGACTGCACCAGGTACCGTGCCGCGAACCGCGTGATGCGGCGGTACCGGGCGCGCAGGGCGTAGCCGTCGGCTCCCGAGTCGCCCGACCGCCGGCGTGCAGCGGGCACGCCGTCGGAGTGCGACAAGCTCAATCCTGCGCGAGGATGGAGAAGATCTTGCGACGCGCCTCATCCAGCACAGCGACTGCTTCCTTGACCTGCTCCTGAGTGCCCGAGCGACCCACCTGCGCGGCCGCCTGGGCGAGATCGATCCCGGCCTTGGCGAGCGCCGTGTGGCGTCCGCTTTCGCGAGCGCCGGACGTCTCCCACGGGGCCGACTTGTCGCTCTCGGCACCGGCAACGACGCCACCTTCGTCGGTCAACGAGTAGGTCTTGCGGCCGCCCGACTCCTCGGCGCGGATCAAGCCCTCGTCGGCCAGAAGCTGAAGCGTCGGGTACACCGAACCGGGGCTCGGCTTCCACGTCCCGCCGCTGCGCTCCTCGATCTCGGAGATGATCTGGTACCCGTGCATCGGGCGCTCGGCGAGAAGGGAGAGCACCGCCGAGCGGACGTCGCCCTTCTGCATCCGCGTTGTGGGCTTGGGCATGAAGGAGTCGCGAAGCTGCTCCATCGCATCCCACAGTCCGGCGCCGCTCGGCCAGCCCGAGCCTGCACCCTTGCCCAGTCCGGCGAACCCATCACCGAAGAATGAATTGCTCATGATGAACCTCCTCTGCGCCGCGTCCACCGCGGGCTCGGCGATACATAACGATATATCGCTAGACGGGGGTCGGCTGGGGTTCCGCGGCGAACTGCCAGGTTGAGTTGTGGCGCTCTGCGGTGCTGCGCGCCGGTGGTGATGGGGACGCCAGGGGGCGGCCGGGGTGCGGTGCCCGGGGTGCGGTGGCGGGGGTGCGGTGGCCGGGGCGCGGCGGCCGGGGTGCGGCGGCCGGGGTGCGGCGGCGGGGGTGCGGGGTGCGGGGTGCGGGGTGCGGCGTTGGGCTCAGGCGTTCGCTTCGCCGGATCGACGTCTCGCTGAGGGTGGCTCGCGGCGTGCACCTCCGGAGGAGATGTGCACTCCGGAGGTCCGTATCCGGCCGAAGCCACCTCCCGAACGCACATCTCCTCCCCAACGGCACGGCGCGGGCGGCGCAGACGACCGCGGGGCACGGCACCTACAGCTCTCGGCGAGCTGCTCGGGAGGACATGTGCACTTCGGAGGCCCGTATCCGGCCGAAGCGACCTCCCGAACGCACATCTCCTCCCCAACGGCACGGCGCGGGCGGCGCAGACGTCCGCGGGCACGGCAGCTACAGCTCTACGCGAGCCGCTCGGGAGGACATGTGCACTCCGGAGGCCCGCATCCGGCCGAAGCGACCTCCCGAACGCACATCTCCGCCCCAATGGCACGGCGCGGGCGGCGCAGGCGTCCGGCCGCTAGGCGCCCGGCGCCTTGCACCCGGCCGCTCCCGGCGAGCACGTCCGGAGGAGATGTGCACTCCGGAGGAACAATTCCGGCCCAAGCGACCTCCCGAACGCACATCCCCTCCCGAACCGCACGCCCGAAAGGCGGCGGGGGTACCGTCGGCCGCTCGCCGCGAGCACCCCCGCAGGGGATGTGCGCTCCGACGGACTTTCCTCCTCGCATCCGCCTCACTCAGCGCGCAAATCCTCCCCGCGCGCTCGCGGGGTTATCCCGCCGGCCCCAGGGGTTCGGCAAGCCTGAGCTTCCCCGTAGCCTGGGGGCATGACGAAGAGCTGGGACGACGTCCGCCCGTACTTCCTCCGCACCGCCGTAGCGCACGTGGCGACCCTGCTGCCGGACGGTTCGCCCCACAGTGTTCCGGTCTGGGTGGGTGTCGAGGGGGATCACGTCGCATTCTTCTCCCTCGCCGACTCCCGCAAGGACAAGAACCTCGCGGCCGACCCGCGGATCGCCTTCTCCATCACCCACCCAGAGAACCCGCTCGACATGGCGACCGTTCGCGGGCGCGTGGTGGAAAGGATCGACGGGGATGCGGCGATGCCGATCATCGACCGGATCGCCGAGCGATACACCGGCGGGCCCTACGACATCCGATCGGGCATGGTCGTCTTCCTCGTGCAGCCGGACGTCTGCTGGGCGCACGACTACACCGGGGAATAGATCCCACCCGCACGGGTACGAGCGCATCGTCGCGTTCGCGCCCGGGAGCCGCCACCATCGACAGGACCCCTATGACCCGCATCGGCTTCAGCGACCTCGACATCGCACCCCTGGCCCTCGGCGGCAACGTCTTCGGGTGGACGGCCGACCGCGATGCCTCCTTCGCGATCCTCGACGCATTCCACGAGGGCGGAGGCAACTTCCTCGACACCGCCGACGGCTACAGCGCGTGGGTCCCGGGCAACTCCGGCGGCGTGAGTGAGACCATCATCGGCCACTGGCTAGCGGCGCGGAGGCCGGAGAACCTCGTCGTCGCGACGAAGGTCAGCAGCCACCCGGACTTCCGGGGTCTCTCGCCGAAGACCGTTCGCGCCGGCGCCGAAGCTTCGCTGAAGCGCCTCGGAGTAGACACGATCGACCTCTACTACGCGCACTTCGACGACGCCGACACGCCGCTCGAGGAAACAGTCGCGGCGTTCAACGACCTCGTCACCGATGGCCTGGTGCGCTACACCGGCGTCTCGAACTACTCGGCCGACCGCATCCGGTCCTGGATCTCGCTCGCCCAGGCCGCCGGCTACGCCCTCCCCGTCGCCATCCAGCCGCGCTACAACCTCGTGCACCGCAATGACGTCGAGGATCACATCATGCCGATCGCCCAGGAGTTCGGTCTGTCGCTTGTGCCGTATCCCGCGCTCGCCGGTGGATTCCTGACCGGGAAGTACCGATCGGTGGATGCTGCGGATGGATCGCCGCGCGCCAGGGGTGCCGCGAAATATGCCACACCCCAGGGGCTTGCGATCATCGACGCGCTCGAGGACGTCGGCCGCGCCCACGACGCGTCGATCGCGGCGACGGCGATCGCCTGGGTTCGTGCTCAGCCCACCGTCGCCGCACCCATTGCCAGCGCATCCAAGCCGGAACAGGTCGCCGACCTGCTGGCGAGCCTGCGTGTCGCGCTGTCAGCCGACGAGGTGGCGCGCTTGAACGACGTCTCCGCCTGGACCCCCTGACTGCCGCGTCGACTCGCCAGCATCCGGCCATTTTCCGGCCGGATCACAACGCTTCTCGGCGAGTCGACGCGCCAGAGCTCAGTACCAGTTGACGGACTGCGACTTGCCCCACGCAGCACACGGAGTTCCGTACGCGCGGGAGATGTAATCGAGACCCCAGGAGATCTGGGTGGCGGCATTGGTCTGCCAGTCCGCGCCCGCGCTGGCCATCTTGCTGCCGGGAAGGGACTGCGGGATGCCGGTGGCCCCACTCGAGGCGTTGTACGCCTGGTAGTTCCAGTTCGACTCCTTCTGCCACAGGGAGTTCAGGCACGAGAACTGATCGCCGCCCCACCCGTATCGCTCGGCGGCCATCTGCTGAGCCACGGCTCTTGCGCCGTCAGGCGTGTTCGCCGCCGCGCGCAACTCGGCCTGGCGTTGCGCCTCTGCCGCCGCTGCGGCCTCAGCCTGGCGCTGCGCCTCTGCGGCCGCCTCCTCAGCGGCCTTCTGGGTGCGCGCTGCCTCCAGGGC
The DNA here is from genome assembly GCF_058310455.1 of Microbacterium sp. Z10_103. Classification (NCBI taxonomy): domain Bacteria; kingdom Bacillati; phylum Actinomycetota; class Actinomycetes; order Micrococcales; family Microbacteriaceae; genus Microbacterium; species Microbacterium sp. Z10_103. The sequence goes on along the minus strand of NZ_JBZEGK010000001.1, from coordinate 1,033,088 downwards.
TGCGTCGAGCTCCGCCGTGGCCGCGAGGGCGATGCGCGTCTGCGCATCAGCTTCCGCTGCCACCTCGGGGAAGAGCAGCGCGGGGACGACGCGCACCGCCGAGAGCCGCTCGATTGCCGAGGCGAGGGCGGCGGTATCCACCGAGGTGGCGCCCTCCCCCAGACTGAGCCCGGACTCAGCGACCTCCGTGGTGACGGCTGAGGCGCTTTCGAGTGCCGATTCGGCGTCGGCCAGCGTGAGCTGAGCGTCGCGGGTGCTCATGGCGAGCGGCTGCAGCACAGATACGGATTCGGCGATGAGGGCGTTCGTTTCCCTCTCGGCGGTGCGCGCCTCGGTCGAGGGCTCGGCGGCCACGGCAGCCAGTCCGGTCGTGCCGATGAAGGCAATCGCAGCGGCTGCGCAGGCGGTGGCGAGGGCCACACGGCGGCGGCGGAGAGAAGGGGTCATGTGATGAGTGGGCATGGCGAAGCGAGGCTCCTTGAAGGGTTTCGCGTCGGGAACGCGGGCGTGTCATCGGGTGGACACAAAGCCTCGAGTCTGGTGCATCACGCCTGGAGGGAGCCTCCGTGCCACCTGGACGAACCGTGAGAGCCCGGCGTCACAACCGGGACGGCAGCCTCCGCGAGACCGAGGGTCCGTTCGCGGCAGCGGCCCGGGTAGGCGACGTCAGTAACGCTGCCAGTCGGGCTTGTGAGCGTAGGTGTAGCGGTAGTAGTCCTGCAGCTGCAGCCTGCTCGCCGCCGCTTCGTCGACGATGACGGTCGCGTTCGGGTGCAACTGGAGGGCCGACGCCGGGCACATGCTCGACAGAGGCCCCTCCACCGCGAGCCGGATCGCCTCCGCCTTCGCATCGCCCTGAGCGGCCAGCACGAGGTGCCTTGCCTCCAGGATGGTGCCGAGCCCCTGCGTGAGACAGTGCGTCGGCACATCGTCGGGGTGATCGAAGAACCGGCCGTTGTCGCGACGGGTCTGCGGCGCGAGCGTCTTGATGCGTGTGCGAGAAGCGAACGACGACGTCGGTTCGTTGAATCCGATGTGCCCATTCGCGCCGATCCCGAGGATCTGCACGTCCACCCCGCCCGCGGCCAGGATGTCCTCCTCGTAGCTGCGGCACGCGGCCACCAGGTCGGTCGCACGGCCGTCGGGCACCTGCACGAGCGCTGGATCCATGCCGAGCGGCGCGACGACCACCCGGCGGATCACCGAGAGGTAGCTCTCGGGGTGGTCGGCCGGGATGCCGAGGTACTCGTCGAGCGCGAAGCCGCGCACCCGCGACAGATCCAGCTGGCCGTCCTCCACCATGCGCGCAAGCGCGGCATAGATCGCCAACGGCGACGACCCTGTGGCAAGACCCAGAACACCAGGATCGGCGCCCTTCAGAACGGCTGCGACCTTCCGGGCGGCAAGCTCACCGACCTCGGCCGGTGTCGCGAGGATGACGACCTCCATGCCTCCACGCTATCCCGACCCGCGGCCCGGCGATCAAGCGCGCGGTGCGGATCAGGGCCGCTGAGACCGGTAGTACGCGAGCAGCGCCTTCGTCGAAGCATCCTGCGCCTCGAGCGCGGCCGCATCGCCCTCGAGAGCCGGCGCGATCTGGAGGGCCAGCTGCTTGCCGAGCTCCACGCCCCACTGGTCGAACGAGTTGATGCCCCAGATCGTGCCCTGTGTGAACACGATGTGCTCGTACAGCGCGATGAGCTGCCCCAGCACCCCCGGCGTCAGCGCCGGACCGAAGATCGACGTCGTCGGCCGGTTGCCGGGGAACGTGCGCGCCGCCACCAGCGCACCGGTCGTCCCCTCGGCCTCGACCTCCTCCGCGGTCTTCCCGAACGCCAGAGCCTTCGTCTGCGCCAGGAAGTTCGCCAGGAACAACCCGTGTACGTCGCGCCCGTCATCCTCCAGCGGGTAGGCGGGGTTCGCGAACGCGATGAAATCGGCCGGGATGAGGCGCGTGCCCTGGTGGATCAGCTGGTAGAACGCGTGCTGCCCGTTGGTGCCGGGCTCCCCCCAGAAGACTTCTCCGGTGTCCGTGACGACCGGCGTCCCGTCCCAGCGCACCGACTTGCCGTTCGACTCCATCGTCAGCTGCTGCAGGTACGCCGCGAATCGGTGCAGCTGCTGCGCGTACGGCAGCACCGCGTGCGACTGCGCGCCGAGGAAATTCGTGTACCAGACGTTCAGCAGACCCATGAGGATCGGCACGTTCTGCGCGAGAGGGGTGGATGCGACGTGCTCGTCCACGGTGCGGAATCCCGCGAGCAGCTCGCGGAAGGTGTCGGGCCCCAGCGCGATCGCCAGCGAGAGCCCGATCGCCGAGTCGACGGAGTACCGACCGCCGACCCAGTCCCAGAACCCGAACGCGTTGGCCGGGTCGATACCGAACTCCGCGACCTTGTCCAGCGCCGTCGAGACGGCGACGAAGTGGTGGGCGACGGCGTCGGTCCGGGATGCTTCGGAATCGTCGATCGCGCCGCGCTCGGCCAACTGCGCCCACAGCCAGTCGCGCGCGAGGCGCGCGTTCGTGAGGGTCTCCAACGTCGTGAAGGTCTTGGACGCGACGATGAAGAGTGTGGTCTCCGGGTCGAGGCCCTCGGTCTTCTGCGCCGCATCCGTCGGGTCGATGTTCGAGATGAAGCGGGCGTGAATACCGGCGTCGGCGTAGGGCTTCAGAGCCTCGTAGACCATCACCGGGCCGAGGTCCGAGCCGCCGATGCCGATGTTGACGACGTGCGTGACCTTCTTGCCGGTCACTCCGCGCCACTCCCCCGAGCGCACCCGCTCAGCGAAGGCCGACAGCCGATCGAGCACCTCGTGCACGTCGGCGTCGATGTTCTGGCCGTCCACGACCAGCTCGGGACTCTCACCGCCGGCGCGGCGGAGCGCCGTGTGGAGAACCGCGCGGTCCTCGCTGGTGTTCAGGTGCACGCCCTGCAGCATGTCGGCGAAACGCTCGGCGACACCTGTCTGCTCCGCGAGGCGCACGAGCGAGGCGAGGATGTCGTCGGTGACGAGATTCTTCGACAGGTCGACGTGCAGTTCGCCGAGCGTGTGCGTCATCCGCTCGACGCGGCCGGGATCGTTCTCGAACCAGCGGCGGAGATCAGGAGCGAAGGAGTCGCGAGCAGCGGTCAGCTCGCTCCAGGCGGATGTGGACGTGGGGTCGACAGGAGCGGTCACAGGGTCAACGCTAGCGACCCGCGGGGGGCGGCGGCTCCGGATTACCCAACAACTCCACCTCGCGCAGCGCGAGCGGCAGTTCGGCAACGAGTTCGCGAGCCAGGAAGCCCAGCCCGAGACGGTCGGTCAGTCGATCACCGGCTCGCCCGTGCACCCACGTGCCCCAGACTGCAGCGCGGGACAGATCCGTGCCACGCGCCACGAATCCGGCGACCGCGCCGGCGAGCACATCACCGCTTCCCGACGTCGCGAGTCCGGGACCACCACCACCGACCGTCCATGTGGCACCGTCGGGGCCGGCCACCGCGTCGTAGCACGTGACGATGGCCCGGTACTGTCGCGCGACCTCGCGCACATCCGACTCCAGGTCGCCGCTTGGCTCCTGGGCCTCAGGCGCCCCCTGGAGAAGGAGCGCGAGCTCCTCCCGATTCGGCGTCAGCACCAGAGCATCCGGAAGACGTGCGCGGTCGATCTGCGGGAGCACGCCGAGGGCGTACGCGTCGAGGATGAGGCGTTGCGGACCGGCATCGGCCACCGCGAGGAGCGTGTCGCGGGTCTCGTCGGCATCGTCGAAGCCCGGCCCGACCAGCACCGCGTCGGCACTGGCGAGATTCCCGGACGCCGTTTCATCGAACGGGTCGGTCGCCTCGTCGGGCAGGGCATAGATGGCGGCCTCGGGCAGCACGGCCCCGAGCTGCACGTCGATCGACCCCGGCGCGAAAACACTGAGCCGCCCCGCGCCGACTCGGAGCGCGGCCTCGGCCGAGAGCATGACTCCCCCGGGCGTCCGCCGGGAACCCCCGATGACCACGACATCGCCGCGCGACTTCTTGTCACCTCCCGGGTCTGGCAGGCCCCAGTGGGCCAGGAGCTCCGGCGTGACCTCTTCCGCGCCGGCGGCGCTGCCTGCGTCCGCTCGACGGGTGTCAGTCGACTCTGACATCGGGACCTCCCGGTTGCGGGGCGCCTGCGGCGTCCGGTGGCTGGAGATCGGGTGTCCCCTCATGCACCGTGATGTCGGCGCCCTCCTCCTGCAGGTGGCTCACGTCAGCGAACGCCGAGACCTGCCAGCCCGCCTCTGTCAGATCCAAGCGGGTCACCGAGGCGTTCAGGACAGGGTTCGCGGAGGCGAACGCGAGGAGCTCCTCCTCCTGCATGCTCATGAGGAGCGACGTGATGAGCGTCACGACCGCGTCGTGGGCGACGATGAGCGCCGACTGATCGGGGCCCGCCAGCAGATCGCCGAGGAACGACCTGAGGCGCAGCGCCACATCGGCCCACGACTCCCCGCCGGGCGGTCGGTGGTAGTACTTGCCGAGATGCCGCCGGCGCTGGGCCTCTTCGGGATGCAGGTGTGCCACCCCGCTCGTCGTCAGCAGGTCGAGGATGCCGAGTTCCCGGTCGCGGAGGCGCTCATCGACGCCGACGACCGGGAGCTCGTCGCCCAGCGCGATCGCGAGCGTCTCGCGTGCACGGAAGTAGGGCGAGACCCAGTAGGTCGCGATTTCGGCGCGGTGCTCTGCCACCCACACGCCGAGCGCACGCGCCTGCTCCTCCCCCGTCGCAGACAGCGGGACGTCGGAATCCCTAACGTCCAGCGGGATGCGCTCGAGACCCTCCCGTTCGGCGCGTGTCGCAGCGACATTTCCCACACTCTCGCCGTGGCGCGCGAGCCACAGAGTTCTCATCGGCATTAGCCCAGCGTAGGAGGGCACGCCGGATGTCGCGCGGGGGTTGCGCTCGCGTCGTGCGGAGCGACCCACCCGACCCGCTAGACAATCCAACCAACTAGTTGGTAAGGTGCTGACATGAACGCAATCGCCTTGCAAGCCGCCGAGTACGGCGCACCACTCACCCCCGTTTCCATCCCGCGTCGGGCGCTTCGGCCGGACGACCTGGAGGTCGCGGTCACCTACTGCGGCGTCTGCCACAGTGATCTCCACGCGCTGCACACGAGCCCAGACGAGGGCGGGACCTTCCCGCTCGTTCCCGGCCATGAGTTCGTCGGCGAGGTGGTCGCCGTCGGCCCGGAGGTGACGAACTTCCGCGTCGGCGACTTCGTGGCCGTGGGCAACATCGTCGACTCGTGCGGCGTCTGCCGCATGTGCCGCGCCGGCCAGGAGAACTTCTGCGAGCAGGTTGCCACGCTCACCTACGGCGGACGCGACCGCGTGGACGGAACGATCACCGCGGGCGCGTACTCCACTCGGTACGTCGTTCGCGAGCATTTCGCCTACCGTCTTCCGGACAACCTCGACCCTGCGGCCGTTGCGCCGCTCATGTGCGCGGGAATCACCGTGTGGGAGCCACTGCGGATCGCCGGGGTGGGGCCCGGCACGCGCCTGGGGGTCGTGGGGCTTGGCGGCCTCGGCCACCTCGCGGTCAAGCTCGGCAAGGCCCTCGGAGCCGAAGTGACCGTGTTCACCAGGTCGGCGAGCAAGACCGAGGACGCACTCGCGCTCGGCGCATCCCACGTCGTCGTATCCACGGATGCCGACGCCATGCGCGCACGGCAGAGCTCGCTCGACGTCATTCTCGACACCGTCTCCGCCGATCACGACCTCGCACCGTATCTGCACGTCCTGGACCTCGACGGCACCCTGTTCTCCCTCGGGTATCTGGGTCCCGTCACGGTGCAGACGGTGGATCTCGTCTACGGGCACAAGAAGCTCAGCTCGTCCGGCGGCAGCGGCCACCGCTACACCCAGGACCTCCTGGACTTCTGCTCCGAACACGGTGTCGTCGCCGACGTGGAGGTGGTTCCCGCGTCCGGAATCGCCCAAGCGCTCGACCGGCTCGGACGAAACGACGTCCACTACCGGTTCGTGCTGGATCTGCGGGAACTCGACGAGAGCACGATCCTCGCCTGACGCGCTACGGCTCCTCCGCAAGCGCCACGCGGAGGAGCCGGTCGTCGTCAGCTCCGGGCGACCCGCGTCCGTCGGTGTTGTTGGTGAGCAGCCACAGCTCGCCGCCGGCCACGACGGCGTCCCGCATTCGCCCGTACTCCCCCGCCCACAGGGCGGTCGGCTCGCCGGACAGCTCGCCGGCCTCGACATCCAGCATCCAGACGCGCTCGCCGCGCAGCCCCGCGACGAAGAGCGTTCGGCCGGTGGCAGCCAGGCCGCTCGGGCTGGCGTCGGAGGGCGTCCAGGTCACGATCGGGTCGACGAACGCTGCATCCGCCGCGATGCCCTCGTGCAGGGGCCAGCCGTAGTTACCCCCGGGTTCGATGCGATTGATCTCGTCGACGGTGTTCTGCCCGAATTCGCTCGCCCACATGGCGCCGTCGGCCGTCCAGGCGATGCCCTGGACGTTGCGGTGACCGAGCGAGTACACGGACGAGTCGAACGGGTTTCCCGGCGCCGGATCGCCCTCGGGCGTCAGGCGGAGGATCTTGCCGGCGAGGGATGCTGCGTCCTGTGCCGCATCGCGCAGCCCGGCATCCCCGGTCGTGACGTACAGGAATCCGTCGGGGCCGAACGCGATGCGGCCGCCGTTGTGGTTGCTCGCGCGCGGGATGCCGTCGATCACGGTCTCCGGTGCGCCGAGGGTGCGGGTTCCGGCGGCGCCGCCAAGCGGCATCCGGACGACGCGATTGTCGCGGGACGTGCCGTGATACGCGTACAGCCACGTGCCGGCGTCATCCTCCCGCACGGCGATGCCGTGCAGGCCGCCCTCGCCACCGGGTACCACATCCGGCACGGCGCCGAGTTCCCGTGTCCGCCCGTCGGCGTCCACCTCGACCACGGTGCCGGTGTCGCGCTGGCTGATCAGCAGGGTTCCGCCGACGAGCGCGACGACCGACCATGGCGCATCCAGGTGGGTCGCGGACGCGGTGGGATTCCCGGACGGACGGTGGGCGGATGCGGTTCCGGTCGCCGGTGTCGCCCCGGTTGTCGGTGGCGCCTCGGCCGTTGACACCGGCGCTGTCGGGACGGGTGGCGCGCTCGGGCCGGCGGCGGAGCATCCGGCAAGAAGAAGCACACCCGCGACCACTGCCGCACGACGTCCTCGACGGGTCACTCCTGTCCGCTGCAATTGTCCCCGCTCAGAGACCTACGAGCTCCGCGCTGCGCTCCCACAGCTTCTTCGCCAGTGCCGGATCATCCGCCATCGGGCTCGTCCGGGCCACGCGGTTGCGCGCGTAGTACTGGCCCGGCTGCCAGTCGAGTCCGGCCTTTCCGAGGGCGAGCCAGGTCAGGCGCGACCCGCCGACATCGGTCGAGGTCAGGAACCGCCGCATGACCGGACTCGTGTACAACCACCGCCACGGCCCCGTGGATGCGGCGGCGAAACCGCTGGCGATCGCGCCGGGGTGGAAGGCCACGGCATTCAGTCCGCCGTCGCCGTAACGGCGCTGCAACTCCTTGGTGAAGAGGATGTTCGCGAGCTTGGCGTTGCCATAGGCGGTGCTCGCCGAGTAATGGCGTTCCGCCTGCAGGTCATCGATGTCCAGCCTCGCCAGCCGGCGTGCGGCAACGCTGGAGGTCTGGATGACCGACGCCGAATTCTCCAGGAGCCGGCCCAGGAGGAGGTTCGTGAGGAGGAACCCGCCGAGGTGGTTGACCTGGAACGTCTTCTCGTAGCCGTCAACCGTGACCACCCGATCGCTGAAGATGCCTCCCGCGTTGTTCGCCAGGACGTCGATGTGCGGATACGTCTCGAGGAGGGTCGCTGCGAGGTCACGCACCTGTGCCAGGTCGCTGTAGTCAGCGACATGCCACGGCGCACCGAGCGGGCCGGCCACGGCGCGGGTCTTGTCGGGGTCGCGTCCGACGACAACGACCTGCTCCCCCGCATCCTGCAACTGGCGGGCGGCGGCCGCCCCGATGCCGTCGCTGGCTCCGGTGAGAACGATGGTGCGGGGCACAAAGCCTCCTTAGACGTGGTTCTCTGTCAGAGGTCGAACTTCTCGTTGTCGCCTTCGATACGTTGGCCGGTCACCTTGTGCTTGACGAAGGCAACGACGCTGGCGACTCTGCCGCCGGGGCTGTCCCAATACTCGCCGCTGTGCGTGTCGATCTTCAGGAGCACCACGTTCGGGTCTTCCGGACCATCCGGGAACCAGGCCTCGAGGCCGGCGTTCCACTGCTCGCGCAGCTTTGCGGCGTCTTCGACCACGTGCGCGGTGCCCGACAGCGACAGCCACGCGTCGTTGGAGCTGAAGGAGACGCCGACCGTGGCGTCGAGGCGGATGTGTTCCACCGCCGACGCATCGCGGCTGATCACGAACCACAGGTCGCCGTCGAACTCGGTGTCCTGCACCGTCAGGGGGTGGGCGACGAGCTTGCCCTCTGCCGTGCGCGTGGTCACCATCGCGAAACGGAACTTCTTGAGGAGTTCGTTGAGCTTGGCCAGCTCGGAGGTGTCGGCGGTCATGAAGTTTCCTTTCACCGGACGGACGCCTCCATGCAACCGCGCCACCACCCTCCGTGACGAGGTGTTGACACGAGACGATCCATACGGCAGATCCGCCCCAGGTGAGGAGACCCGCTCGCCGATCCCGGCAAGCCACTGGACGCGGCGCGGTCTCGTGCGAAGACTCGAGGGATACCGCAACGCGCCGCAGTGCGCCGGGAAGGATCGCCGTGGCAGAGAACGTCGCCGAACAGCTCGTCCAGCAGCTCATCGAGGCGGGGGTGAAGCGCATCTATGGGATCGTGGGCGATTCGCTCAACCCCATCGTGGATGCGGTGCGCCGCACGGGCGGATCGGCGAAGGGCGGGATCGACTGGATCCACGTCCGCCACGAAGAGGCCGCCGCCTTCGCCGCGGCATCCGAAGCTCAGCTCACCGGTGAACTTGCGGTGTGCGCGGGCAGCTGCGGCCCCGGAAACCTCCACCTGATCAACGGCCTCTACGACGCCCACCGGTCAGGCGCGCCGGTCCTCGCGATCGCCAGTCACATTCCAGCCGTGGAGATCGGCTCGGACTACTTCCAGGAGACGCATCCGGAACGGCTGTTCAACGAGTGCGCGAACTACTGCGAGCTGATCTCCACGGCGGAGCAGTCCCCCCGCGTGGTGAACTCCGCTCTTCGGCACGCCACGGGCGGGTCGGGTGTGGCCGTGGTCGTGCTCCCCGGCGATCTCGCGACCGAGAAGGCCGCCGACTCCTTTCCGCCCTTCGTGCCGGTTCGACTGGGGCGCGTCGCGCCCGACCCGGGAGACGTCGAGGCGCTGGCCGCCGCGATCGGTCAGGCCCGGAAGATCGCCCTGTTCGCGGGGGAAGGCGCCCGCGACGCGCGCGAACAGCTGTTGTCCTTCGCCGGTCATCTGCAGGCACCGATGGGGCACACGCTTCGCGGTAAGCAGTGGGTGCAGTACGACAACCCGTTCGACGTGGGGATGTCGGGCCTCCTGGGCTACGGCGGAATCGACCGGGCCATGCACGATGCCGACCTTCTGCTGCTGCTGGGCACCGACTTTCCGTACGGGCAGTTCTTTCCCGATGCGGGCGAGGTCACGATCGCTCAGATCGACGCGGATGCCACGCGCCTGGGTCGCCGCGCGGCGGTGACGCACCCTCTCCACGGGGATGTCGGCCTCACTCTGGAAGCGCTTCAACGCCTTGTGCCCGCCCGCAGCGACCGTGCGTTCCTCGATGACACCCTGAAACACCACCGGAAGGCGATGAAGGACGCGGTGGCGATCTACACCGATTCATCCGCTGTGCCGATCCACCCCGAACGTGCAATGACCGCGATAGATCGGGCCGCCGCATCCGACGCCGTCTTCACCGCCGACACCGGCATGGGGAACGTGTGGCAGGCCCGCTACGTGACCCCCACCGCGCACCGGCGGCTCTTGGCGTCGTTCCGGCACGGATCGATGGCCAACGCGCTGCCGCAGGCGATCGGCGCCCAGTTCGCCTACCCCGAGCGGCAGGTGATCGCGATCGCCGGAGACGGCGGGCTGTCGATGCTCCTCGGCGAACTCCTCACCGCGGCCGCCTACCGGCTGCCGATCAACGTCTTCGTGTTCAACAACTCCACGCTCGGCATGGTCAAGCTCGAAATGCTGGTGAACGGCTATCCCGACTTCGCCGTCGACGTGCCCATGGTCGACTTCGCCGCTCTCGCGGGAACCCTCGGGTTCCTCACCCAGCGGGTCACCGACCCGGCGGATCTGGATGCGGCGATCGCCACGGCGCTCGCACACGCCGGCCCGGCGCTCGTCGACATCGTCACCGACCCCGATGCGCTGTCGATGCCGGCGACCATCACCGCAGAGCAGGTCACCGGGTTCGGGCTGTCGATGGCGAAACTCGTGCTCGGGGCAGAACAGTCGGGCGGGATCCGCCAGGTGATCGAGACCGCGAAGACGAACATCAAACACATTCGCGGACTCTAGGAGGGGTGAACGTGGAGGACATGCCGCCGCAGACGGCGAGCGGGAAGGTGCTGTGGCACTTCACGATGTCTCTCGACGGTTTCGTCGCCGGCCCGGGGCACACGATGGGCTGGATGGCCGGCATCGCGGACCGTCCCGGCCTGATCGACGAGTACACCGCGACCACGGGAGCGGTCCTCGGGGGTCGCGCCGGCTGGGACGCGTACCCCGACGCGAGCGCGACGTACGGCGGGCAGTGGGAGGGGGCGACTTTCGTCTTGACGCACCACCCCGAGGACGCGGCGCCCTCGCGCGGTGTGACGTTCCTGACGTGCGATGTGGCCGAGGCGGTGGTGATCGCCCGGGCTGCGGCCGGCGGCAAGAACGTCGAGGTCTTGTCCGCGTCGATCGGGCGCCAGCTTCTCGAACGCGGGCTACTCGACGAGATCGACATCCATCTCGCGCCCGTCCTGCTCGGTGACGGAGTGCGGCTCTACGACAATCCCGGCGGCGACGCGATTCCGCTCACACTGGTCAACGGCGACCGGGGTCGGGTCAGCGTCGACCTCCGCTATCGTCCCTTCCCCCGGCCGGATCGATCGGGCTAGAGCTCGACGCTCTCCTCGTCGGGGGTGGGCGTCTGCTGGTGCAGCGCCAGCCGCCACTCCCCGGCCTCCCGCACGTAGACGCTCGACATGAGCGCGTCGAAGGGCGGGCCGCCCGAGGCGCGGAACGCCCGGCCGTGGTAGACGAAGGCCGCGGCATCCGGGCCCATCTCGATGAGGCGTTCATCGGTGATCTCGTACGCCGACCAGGCGGGGGTGTCGTCGAGGGATGCCAGCACGGCGTCGCGGTCGAGCACCGAGCCGTCCGCACGCACCATGACGGCGTCGTCGGTCATGACGGAGCCGTAGAACTCTCCGCCGCTGCCGTCCGACAGCGCAGTCCACCCGGCATGTTCGAGGCGCAGCAGCTCGGAAATGTCGAAGCCCATGTCGCCAGTCTCCGGCCGCCGTGTGCTCCGGCGCAACGGACCGCCGTGATCAGCGGTCGTTCGGCCCGGGCGGGGGGAGCGGCAGTTCCTTGTCGACGTCCCACGGCTCCGTCCAGCCGAGGCGATCGAACAGCCCGTCCAGCAGCATCGCGGTGAAGCCCCACACCAGGTGCTCCCCGGTGGCGTGCGGCACGAGGAAGCCCGGCCCCCTCCACTCGAGTCCATCGCGGCGCATCACGGTCACGCCGCGGTTCGCGGGGTCGAGGAGGTCGGCGACCGGCGCACGGAACACATCTGCCGACTCGGCGTCGTCGACCACGCGAACGGGTGACGGATGCTGCCACCACGCGAGCACGGGAGTGACGAGGTGCCGCGAGTACTCGAGCGGAACCTTATCGAGAGTTCCGAGAATCTCGACGCCCGCGGGGTCGAGGCCGGTCTCCTCCTCGGCCTCGCGCAGGGCCGCCGCGACCACGCTCGCATCCCCGGGGTCGACGCGGCCGCCGGGAAAAGCGACCTGACCGGCGTGCGAGCGCAACGTGGTGGCGCGGGACAGCAGCAGCACATCCAGATCACGCGAGACCGCCGACGCCTGCGCATCGCTGTGGCTCGCGAGGCCGTCCAACATCCCGAAGAGGATGAGCACCGCGGCCGCGCGGGCGTTGGACTGCGGGTCGGTGGGAACGTCGATCCCGCGGGTGATGGGGCTGACTCCGGAACCCGAGGGGGCGCCCTGGACGAGCGAAGCCAGCTGCGATCGCGCGCTCTGGAGAGCGGAAGGGGCGGGCATCCGTCAAGGCTACGCCGCTCCCCACCCGGACGGGGCGAGCACCCCGGGAGGCGCGGGCACCCCGGGCCAGAGCGGGCGCCTATGGCCAGAGCGGGCGGCCCGGGCCAGGGCGGGCGCCCCGGGCCAGAGCAGGCGGCGCGGCAGGAGCGGGCGCCCCGGGCCAGAGCGGGCACCCCGGCAGGAGCGGGCACCCCGGGAGGAGAAGGCGCCTGCGGAGGACCGAAACCGCCCGAACCGCCCTCCCCAACGCACATCCCCTCCGCACACGCCCACCCGCCGGGCAGGGCGAGCACCCCGGGAGGAGAAGGCGCCCCCGGAGGACCAAAACCACCCGAACCACCCTCCGCAACGCACATCCCCTCCCCACACGCCCACCCGCCGGGCAGGGCGAGCACCCCGGGAGGGGAAGGCGCCCCCGGAGGACCAAAACCACCCGAACCACCCTCCGCAACGCACATCCCCTCCCCACACGCCCAACCCCCGTGCCAGACCGGGCACCCCGGGAGGAGAAGGCGCCCCCGGAGGACCAAAACCGCCCGAACCACCCTCCGCGACGCACATCCCCACACGCCCAACGCCCCACACGACCCAACGCCGCACGCCGCCCCAACCCGCCCGCACCCCGCCCAACGCGCCCGCACCCCCGCCCCACGCACCGCTCAACGAAATATCGGGACGAGGCACAGCGTTGCCTCACTCGGAGGCCGCCGTGGAAAGCACATCGTCGATCGCATTCGAGCTGTACTCGACGTCGTTCTGCGGCGCCTGCCGCCAGACGCGATCGATGTTGGAACGTGTCAGGCAACTACTCCCGGATGCGGTGGTGTCCGAGCATGACGTGGCCTTCGAGCCTGGCCTCGCCGAGGAGCGCGGGATCGAGTCGACTCCGACGGTCATCGTGCGTGGAGCCGATGGCGTCGAGGTGATGCGGGCGAGCGGGGTTCCGACGCTGGACCACATCCTCGTGGCCGCCGCCCGAGCCATGGATGCCGGGGCCCGATAACTCTCGGCCCGCTCCCAGCTTCACGGGACCAAAACCGAGGGGTTCCTCGTTCTCTTCAGTGGACGCCACAGCCAGCGGCGCCACCCAGGAGGAATCGTGAGCACCGAGTACCGCAAGACGCCCGAGGCGCTGAGCCGCCTCACCCCCACCCAGTTCCATGTGACGCAGGAGGAGGGCACCGAGCCCCCCTTCCGCAACCGCTACTGGGACAACCACGAGCCCGGAATCTACGTCGACGTCGTTTCGGGTGAGCCCCTGTTCTCGTCGACCGACAAGTACGACAGCGGTACCGGATGGCCGAGCTTCACCCGCCCGATCGACCGGTCAGCCGTGGTCGAGAAGACCGACCGGAATCTGTGGATGACCCGCACCGAGGTACGCTCCTCCGCAGCGGGGAGCCACTTGGGCCACGTCTTCGACGACGGCCCGCGCGAGGCCGGCGGAATGCGTTACTGCATGAACTCAGCCGCGCTGCGCTTCGTCCCTGTCGACGAGCTTGAAGAGCAGGGATACGGCGCCTACCGCGCACTTTTCACCGACACGAAGGAGAACGCATCATGACCACCGACACCGGAGCCATCACCCGCACTCCCGGCACCGAGACCGCCGTCCTGGCGGGCGGGTGTTTCTGGGGCATGGAGGACCTGATCCGCCGCCAGCCCGGTGTGCTCGACACCCGGGTGGGCTACACCGGCGGGACGAACGACCACGCGACCTACCGCAACCACCCCGGGCACGCCGAGGCGGTCGAGATCGTGTTCGATCCGTCGAAGACGACCTACCGCGACATCCTGGCGTTCTTCTTCCAGATCCACGACCCGTCGACACTCAACCGTCAGGGCAACGACATCGGTGTCAGCTACCGTTCGGCGATCTTCCCCCTCACCGAGGAACAGGAGCGCGTCGCTCGCGACACCATCGCCGACGTGGATGCCTCGGGCCTCTGGCCGGACAAGGCCGTCACCACGATCGAGCCCGCGGGCCCGTTCTGGGAGGCCGAGCCGGAGCACCAGGACTACCTGATCAAGTACCCGAACGGCTACACGTGCCACTTCCCGCGTGCCGGATGGGTTCTGCCCAAGCGCGCCGAGGCCGGCGCCACCGCCTGAGCCGCGCGGAGGCCGCGGTCCGCATCACGCGGGCTGCGGCCTTCGTCGTTCCGCCGGCCCGTCCCCAGCGCCGTCCGGCCGCGACAGTCCTCCGACACCACACCGGCCGCGCCCGCGCACCCGCCGCGGCCGCGACGCTGGGAGAATCGGAAGCATGACCGCTCCGGAGTTCGATGCGCTGACCGAGGCTGACCTACGAGGCAACGGCAGCGTCAAGTGGACGATGTTCCCCGACACGATCGGTGTCTTCGTCGCCGAGATGGATTTCGGCGTTGCCCCGCCCATCCGCGACGCGCTGGAAGGCGCGCTCGACAAGGGTCTCACCGGGTACCTCCCCGCACATCTCGAGGACGACCTCGCCGCAGCGACGGCGCGCTGGTACCGCAAGTCCTACGGCTGGGACGTCCCTGCCGATCGCGTGCACCACGTCCCCGACGTCATCGCGGCGCTCGAACTCACCATCGAGCGGTTCACCGAGCCGGGGTCGGCCGTTATCGTCCCCACTCCGGCCTACATGCCGTTCCTCACCGTGCCACCGCTCCACGGCCGGCGCGTGATCGAGGTGCCGAGCATCCCGGTCGACGGGCGGATGATGATGGACCTCGACGGCATCGCGAAGGCGTTCGATGACGGTGCCGGTCTTCTCGTGCTGTGCAACCCGCACAACCCCCTCGGCACTGTGTTCACGAGAGAAGAGCTGGATGCTGTCTCCCGGGTGGTGGACGCCAAGAACGGCCGGGTGTTCGCGGACGAGATCCACGCTCCGGTCGTCTACGCACCGGCGCGGCACATCCCGTACGCGTCCCTCTCCGCCGTGGCGGCCGGCCATACGATCACGGCAGCGTCCGCCTCGAAGGCCTGGAACCTCGCCGGACTGAAATGCGCGCAGGTCATCCTCTCGAACGAAGCGGATGCGGCGGCATGGACGGAGTTCGGATTCTGGGCCGGCCACGGCACCTCCACCCTGGGCGTCGTCGCGAACACGGCGGCGTACACGTCCGGCGGCGTCTGGCTCGAGGAAGTCGTCCGCTACCTCGACGGCAACCGCCAACTCCTGGCCGACCTCGTCGCCGAGCTCCTGCCCGAAGCGCGGATGGTCCTCCCCGAGGGCACCTACATCGCCCTGATCGACCTCCGCGCATACGGGATCCCCGGCGACCAGGCGGAGTGGTTCCGCACCTCCGCCCGGGTCGCCATGACCGACGGCGCCGCCTGTGGAGTCGCGGGCATCGGGCACGTGCGCTTCGTCTTCGCCCTCCCCCGCCCGCTGCTGCGCGAAGCGGTCGAGAGGATGGCCGCCGCCCTCGCCGCCCGACCCGTCGCGGCCTGACGCACTCCGACAAGAGCCGAGCGCATGCCGGGCTCCGAGGCACACTGGTGCACATGAACGACGGTGCCGAGAGGGCGTGGGTCCTGCACGTCGACCTCGACCAATTCATCGCGGCGGTGGAGGTGCTCCGGCGGCCCGAACTCGCAGGCAAGCCCGTGATCGTCGGCGGACGCGGCGACCCGACGGAGCGCGCCGTCGTGTCCACCGCCTCCTACGAAGCCCGCGCGTTCGGCGTCGGGTCCGGGATGCCGCTGCGCCTGGCCGCCCGGAAGGTGCCCGATGCCGTCCTGCTGCCGGTGGATGCCCCCGCTTACACCGCCGCGTCGGAGGAGGTCATGGCGACGCTGCGCGCGCAACCGCGAGCCGTGGTCCAGGTTCTCGGCTGGGACGAGGCCTTCGTGGGTGTGACGACCGGCGACCCCGAGGCGTACGCGCGCGGCATTCAAGCCGCGATCCTCGAGCGCACCCGGCTGCACTGCAGCGTCGGCATCGGCGACACCCTCGTGCGCGCGAAGGTGGCGACCGGCTTCGGAAAGCCTCGCGGCGTGTTCCGACTCACCGCTGACAACTGGCTCGGCGTCATGGGCGAACGCCCGACGATCGACCTGTGGGGCGTGGGCTCGAAAATCTCCCGCCGACTCGCGGCGCTGGGCATCCAGACGGTCGACGAGCTCGCGCGAACCGATGAGGCAGCGCTCGTGGCGGAATTCGGACCCCGCATGGGCCCGTGGTATCGCTCGCTCGGCCGCGGCGATGGCACGAGCGTCGTCGATGACACGCCGTGGGTGCCCCGCGGCCACGGGCGCGAGACGACGTTCCAGCAGAACGTCGTCGCCCCGGCCGAGATCGAACAGGCCGCCCGCGAGCTTGCCTCGCAGGTGCTCGATGATGTCGCCGCCGAGGGCCGGCCGGTCGTCGGGGTCGGCCTGAAGGTGCGGTACGCGCCGTTCCTCACGAAGACGTTCACGCGAAAGGTGGCGACGACCTTCGATCGGGATGCGGTGGTCGCCGAGATTCTCGCGCTCGTGGCGAAGATCGAACCCGACCGCCCACTGCGGCTCTTAGGCGTCCGCGCGGAAATGCAGATGCCGGACGACGCGCGTGAGGGACACACTCCGACCCGTGGGGGCTGGTGAGGGGCGGAGTCAGGACTTGTCCGCCGCCGCTCGAGCCGTCGATGCATCCGGCATCATCTCGGGGCAGACGCCTCCGGCTTCGACGGTGCGCTGGTAGTGCCACGGCTCGTTCGCGTACACCTGGCACAGACCGAACTGCGCCCCGTGCTGGCTGAGCCAGGACTGGGCATCGACGGGGACGATGTCGACGGCATCCCCCTTCGCATGGGCGGACTCTTCGGGCGAGGCGACGAACTGGCGGGCGATCTCTTCGCTGCCGTATGTCTCCACCGCTTGTGCGAGCAACCAGCCCTGATACTCACGGCTCCGCCATCCGCTGGTGATCTCGAACGTCACGCCCTCCCCGCGAGCCTCGATCGCGGCGTCCCGCAGCGCGCCCAGGAGGGAGGGGTCGAGGTTGGCGAGCGCCGGCAGGTGGTCGTCGTCAAGCGTGACTGCAGCACCCTCCGGGATGAGCCCATCCTGCGCCCGCGGCGCGAACGGCGTCAGGGCGAACGACGCCGCGAACCCCGTCGCGACGATGAGGAGCGCCGCGAGGACGACGGCAAGGCCGGCCCCCACCGCGACGAAGACGGCCGGACGGACACGGCGGGCGGTGGTCGGGAGGTGAGGAGCGATCTGCATGGAGCCATCCCACGCAGGGGCCGGTTGCCACGGCGTATGCCGGTTCTCATACGCCGGCGATATGCCGTCCCGCCTACCATGGGGCCGTGCGCGTGTTGATCGTCGAGGATGAGGTGTACCTCGCAGAGGCGATCCGCGATGGGCTCCGGCTGGAAGCGATCGCCGCCGACATCGCCGGCGACGGGGACACGGCGCTCGAGCAGCTGGCGGTCAACACCTACGACGTCGTCGTCCTCGACCGCGACATCCCTGGGCCCAATGGAGACGAGATCGCCCGTTCGCTGTCACGTACCCCGGCGAGCCCGCGCGTCCTCATGCTGACCGCGGCCGACCGGCTCGACGACAAGGCCACCGGGTTCGAGAGCGGCGCCGACGACTACCTCACGAAGCCGTTTGCACTGCGCGAACTCGTGCTGCGCCTTCGAGCGCTCAGCCGACGGCCCTCGGCGGGCGCGCCACCGGTGATCGAATACGCCGGACTGCGGCTCGACCCGTTCCGCCGCGAGGTGTACCGCGACGACCGGTATGTGGCCCTGACCCGCAAGCAGTTCGCCGTCCTCGAGGTGCTGCTCTCCGCGCGCGGCGGCGTGGTGAGCGCCGAGGATCTCCTCGAGCGCGCGTGGGATGAGAACGCCGACCCGTTCACCAACGCTGTGCGCATCACCATCTCGGGCTTACGCAAGCGGCTCGGCGAGCCGTGGACCATCGAGACGGTCGCCGGTGTCGGCTACCGAATGAGCGCGGCGCATGACGACGGCTGAGGCCGCTCGGCCTGTCGGCCTGTCGGTACGCATCAAACTGGCGCTCAGCTACGCCGGGTTCCTCCTCCTGGCCGGCGTCGCGCTGTTCGCCGTCGGGTTTCTGCTGCTGCGTTTCGTGCCCGAAGGCGACGTCCAGGTGTTCGGCGGAGGGGTCGCGCCCAATCGGTCGGATCTCATGGAGGTGTTCGTCCGGTACGCGTGGTGGGCTCTCGTGGCGCTCGTGTTGTTCGGGCTGGTCGGCGGATGGATCCTCGCCGGCCTCGTCCTGCGTCCGCTGGACCGCATCACCGCCACGGCTCGCCGGGCGCGCGACGGATCGCTGGACTCCCGCGTCCGGCTCCCCGGGCGGCGGGACGAGCTCACCGACCTCGCCGATGCGTTCGACACGATGCTCGACCGCGTGCAGCAGACCCTCGAGGAGGAGCGGCGGTTCGCGGCGAACGCGTCGCACGAGCTGCGCACCCCGCATGCCATCGTGCGGACGCTCGTCGAGGTGGCTCAAGCCGACCCGGCCGGCCGCGACGTGGACGAGGTGCTCCGCAGGATCGGCGAGACGAACGACCGCGCGATCGCGACCACCGAGGCCCTTCTCGCCCTCGCCCGCGTCGGACGCGGGGGAACACCCGCGTCCGAGCCGCTCGACCTCGCTGCCATCGCTGCCGAGGCGATCGACGACACGGCGCCGGATGCGGCGGCCGCCGGCATCCGCATCGACCGCGATCTGCGGCCCGCCCCGACGATCGGCGACCCGACGCTTCTCGCCCGCCTGGCGGGAAACCTCGTCCACAACGCCGTGGTGCACAACGAGCCCGGAGGTCAGGTCCTCGTGAGGACCACGGAGCTTCCGGGCGCGGCGGGACTCGCCGTGGTCAACACCGGTCCGATCATCGACCCGGCCACGGCGGCCACCCTGACCGAGCCGTTCGTCCGCGGCGCGGGGCGCACCCGCGGAAGCGGATCGGGCGACGGGTCGGGCCTGGGCCTGGCGATCGTCGCCGCCATCGTGCGCGCTCATTCCGGGACGCTCGAGGTGACGGCGCGACGCGAGGGCGGACTTCAGGTGCGCGTCACCCTCCCCCGCTGACTGCGGACCGCGCCTGCCACCGCCCGTACCGCGGTCACCGCAACGACCCCGATCGCGCTGCCGACCGTGTTCCACAGGACGTCAGCCGCGTCGGGGATGCGGCCAGGGATCGAAGTCTGCGCATATTCGACGGCGATGGACACCGCCATGCCCGCGAGCATGGCGAACGGCCAGCCGCGACGCGGGAGCACCAGTGCGACGGTCGCGCCGAGGGGTACGAACATGGCCGTGTTCATCAGCCGCTCCGCCTCGGCGTACCCGGCGCCGGCGAACAGGGGCACGGTCACCGCGTCCGCCCATCCCAGGAACGCCGCCCTGGCGGGCCCGACCAGCATCTGCGGCGCGAGGGTCAACACGACCACCAGAAGGAGGGCGGCAGCGGCGAGGAGGGCGCGGGTGATGTAACGCATCCCCCCATCTCAGCGGGAGCGGTGTTGCGTCAGCGTATGCTCGTCAGCCCTGCGCGAGTTGCGAGACGTCGTCCCACTTCTCCCACGTTTCCAGGCGGGACTCGTAGTCGCGGCGGGCGACCTTGAGCGGTGTCGTTCCGAAGAAGACCCGCAACGGCGGCTCGTCCGCATCCACGACCCGAAGGATCGCCTGCGCCGACGCCGTCGGGTCGCCGGGGGCCTGCGCCGCGCGTTGCTGCGCGCGGCGCTCACGGGCGGCATCGTACGCGGGGAGAGGGTCGGCATGACGGGAGCTCGCACCGGACCAGTCGGTGGCGAAGCCCCCCGGCTCGACGATGGTGACCTTGATGCCGAACTCCGCGACCTCGAGCGCCAGAGCCTGCGAGAACCCCTCCAGCGCCCACTTCGACGCGTGATAGGCGCTCAGATTGGGGAAGGCTGAGATCCCACCGATCGACGACACCTGGATGATGTGCCCCGAGCCCTGCTCGCGCATGATCGGGATCGCCGCCTGCGTGACCCACACCGCCCCGAAGAGATTGGTCTCCATCTGGTCGCGGATGTCCTTCTCGCTGAGCTCCTCCGCCATGCCGAACTGCCCGTAGCCGGCGTTGTTGACGACGACGTCCAGGCGCCCGAAGTGCTCGAAAGCCTGGTGCACCGCAGCGAAGTCGGCCGCACGGTCGGTGACGTCCAGCTCGATCGGCAAAAGCGCATCGCCATACTGCTCCACAAGGTCGCTCAGGCTCGAAACGTCCCGGGCGGTCGCGGCGACCCGGTCGCCGCGACCGAGGGCGGCCGACGCCCACTCCCGTCCGAAGCCACGGGAGGTGCCGGTGATGAACCACGTCTTCTGTGCCATATCGAGCACGTTATCCCCCGGCCGGTGGGCGGAGGGCGGCCGAGGGCGAAATGGGGTACAACTTCCTACAGGCAGTGCATGCCGAGCGGTCAAAGACCGGAGTGGTCATCTCGCGATGCCCTGGCGAGTTGCGCGAAGACGTCGAACGCGGGGTTCCGCACCCGTGCGAGCACTTGATCCGGGCCGCGAACGAGGTCGACGAGTCCGAAGGTGAGGAACCATTCATCGGGCGTCTTCTGATCGAACCGGTAGAGCCAGTCCACCATGGTAAAGAACGGGAACCACGTGTACGCGATGATGCGGTGGCCCTCGTCGCGCATCGCCGCGAGCTCGGCTGTCGAATCCCGGAGCCAGTCGATGCGTTCCTCGACGGTGCCGACGAGGGAGGTCTCCGTCACCGCGAGGGGGAGATCGTAACGCTCGGCGTAGCTGTTCACCAGGTCGCGCAGGCCGGCTGCTCCCGCGCGTACCGGCGTGATCACACCGTCCTGCATGCGCGAGGTGGTGAAGTGCGGGTAGTAGTTGACCCCGATGACATCGGGAGTTACGGCGTTGTCGCGGAACCAGGCGAGGTCGCCGGCTGTGACACCGTGCGAGGCGAGCCAGCGACCCAGGATCGTGTCCGCCTGCACGCGTCCGGTGATGAGATCCAGCGCGGCGAAGCGCCGCTCTTCGAGTAGCTCCCGCGCCAACGGAGACGTGTCGCCCTCGTACCGGAACCCCGCGTCCACGTGGACAAAGGTCGCCTCCGGCTGCACGGCCGCGATCTCCTGCTGGGTCCGCACCATCCCACGCGCCAGCGCGAGGAGCACCGTGACGAATCCGTCGTGGCCGACGAGGTAAGGCGGCCAGGCGCCGTTCTGCCCGCACCACTCCGCGTTGACAATGGGCTCGTTCAGCGGTGTGAAGTCTGTCCAGACGCCTCGGTAGCGCTCGGCCACGGCACGACCGTACGCGGCCACCCGCTCGGGGTATCCGGTATTGAGGAAGGAGTTCTCCAGCCACAGAGGGGTGCCGTAGTGCATGAGGTCCACGACGCACCGGAGACGGAGCTCCTGCATCTTCGTCGCCACCTCATCGAGCCAGGCCCAATCAAATTCGCCCGGGCGCGGCTCGACCAGGTACCAAGGGATGCCCCACCGAATGAACTCGGCTCCAGCGCTGGCCGCGAGTTCGAGGTCCTCGCGCCAGTGAGAGTAGTGCTGCGTCAACTCGTACTCGTCGAGCTTGCGATGCCCCGGTCGTTCCTGGGGGATGAAGGTGTCCTCGATTCCGACTCCGTAGTGCAGCCGGTTCTCTCGATACCAACGAACGTCGCTCACGCCGCAGCCTTTCGTTTGGGGACGGGTGGGATCACTTGAGACCCGTCGTGGCGATTCCGGCGACGAAGCTCCGCTGGATCAGCAGGAAGAAGATGATCACCGGCAGAAGCGCGAGCAGCGATCCGGCCATGAGCAGCCCGTACTCGACCACGTGTTGCCCCATGAAAAGCGCCAGACCCGCGGGAAGCGTCGAGGTCTCCACCGAGGAGGACATCACCAGCGGCCAAAGAAGATCGTTCCAGTTGTACTGGAAATGGAAGAGCCCCAGCGTCAGCAGCGCCGGCCGCGCGAGCGGCATGATGATGCCCCAGTAGATCCGCCACTCGGATGCGCCGTCCACGCGTGCCGCCTCTTCCAAGTCCTTCGGTAGTGACAAGAAGAACTGCGTGAGGAAGAAGATCCCGAACGCATTGGTCATCCGCGGGATGATCAGACCGGGAAGAGTGTTGGTCAGGCCGAGACCGTTGAGCATGTCATAAAGCGGAATGAGCGTGACCTGGAACGGCAGCATGAGCAGCAGCAGAATCCCGACGAAGACGACCCCACGACCGCGGAACGGGACCCGCGCGAGGGCGTATGCCGCCATGGAGTCGAACAGCAGTGAGATGACCGTCACCGAACCGGCGAAGATGATCGTGTTCACGTAGAGCCGAGCGAACGGGATCCGTTCCCACACGTCGATGAAGTGCGCGACGGTCAGCTCACGCGGCCACAACGTCGGCGGGTACGACACGATGTCGGCTTCCGGCTTGAACGCGGTGAACAGCATCCAGATGATCGGCAGCAGCATGAGCAAACCGATCGCGACCGACGTGATCGCGAGCAACCACGTTGCCAGGCGCGGGCGACCGCCTCGGCGTCGCGTCACGGCGGGACGTCTCGTCGGCCTCCGCGTCGGCGTCGGCGTCGAAGGCAGCGTGGTCACGGCCATCAGTACGTCACCTGCTTCCGGCGGAGATAGCCGAACTGGATCATCGAGAGGATGAACACGAAGATCAGCAGCACGAAGGAGATAGCAGAGCCGTAGCCGAACCGCAGCTCCTGAAAGCCTTCGCGATAGATGAGCATCACGAGCGTCTCGGTGCGGAAGAACGGACCACCCCTCGTCATGACATAGATCTGGTCGAAGGCCTGCAGGGTGGCGATGAGCGCGAGCACGGACACCAGCAGTGTCTGGTTCGACAGCAGCGGAAGCGTAACGCTGCGGAATCGCTGCCATGGTCCCGCGCCATCCAGACGAGCCGCCTCATACATATCCACGGGGATGGACTGCAGCCCGGCGAGATAGATCACCATATAGAAGCCCACGTTCTTCCAGACACCGACGACCATCACCGCCGCCATGGCGTAGCGCGGATCGGACAGCCATCCCTGTTCCGGAACGATGCCTACGAGCCCGAGCCAATAGGACAGCAGGCCGATGTTCGGATCGAGCAGGAACGCCCAAGCGATCGCGATGATGCCGAGCGACACGATGAAGGGGAGGAAGATCGCCGTGCGGGCGAAAGCGCGCCCGGTGAAGCGCTGATTCAACATGATGGCGAAGAGCAGCGCCAGGACGACGGTGACCGGTGTCACCACGGCGGCGTACAGCACGGTGTTGCCGAAGGCGTTCCAGAACGCAGGATCGGCAAACAGCTCGGCATAGTTGCTCAACCCGACGAACTCCGCGGCGCGGATCAGGTTGTAATCGGTGAACGACAGCCAGACCGCCTGCGCCATCGGGTACAGCGTGAAGGCGATCAGGATCAGCAGCGATGGTGTGAGAAACAGCCAGGCCGTCCGCGCGCGCTTGGCGCGGATGCTGCGGCGGCGGGGTGGAGCGTCGGTGCGCAGCGGTGCACGGTCGACGGTCGTCGTCATGAGCCCTCCGGGAAGGGCGGGCGACCTCGAGAGGCCGCCCGCCTTCGTGTCACTTGTCGAGCTCTGCCTGGACCTGATCCGACGCTGAGGTGAAGATCTCCTCGACCGTCCCCTCCCCGTTCAGCGCCCGCTGCAGTGACGGTGTGAAGACGGTCTCGAGGATCGGGCCGCCAGCGGCGATGCCGGGAAGAAGCACCTTGGCGCTGTCCACCACGTCCGCGGCACCGAAGATCGCCGGGTAGGGGGTGTCGGAGACCTGATCGGCCACGTCGGCGCGCGTAGGCGGGAATCCCGACCCGTTGGCCCACGTGACTTGCCCCTCCGAGGAGTTCCAGTACGCGAAGAACTCGTATGCCGCCTCCTTGACCTCATCGCTGGTGTTCGCGGGAAGCCCCATGGATACGACGTCGGCAAGCACGTTATCCGCAGCCGGCCCCATGAACGGCTTCGCCAGCCCGTAGTTGAGCCCGGCCTCGTCGAATCCCGTGGTCATCCACGGTCCCACGATCTCGATGGCGGCCTTACCGGTCTGGAAAAGCTTGTCCGCATCCGCTCCGTTGAGCCCGATGGGACTCGCCTTCTGGTCGCGAAGCAGCGAGACCCAGTAGTCAAGCGCTTCGATGGACTCGGGGTCGCCGAGGGTCGAGGTGCTCCCGTCGTCCGAGACGATGCTGCCGCCGGTACCCCACAGCAGGGAGGGGAAGATCGGCACGGTCTCGTGGTCGGCAAGAGCGATGGCGTACTGCTCCGGCTTGCCGTCGCCGTCCTCGTCGACTGTGAGCTTGGGCACCATCGCGGCGAACTCGTCCCACGTTGTGGGTGGGGCATCGGGGTTCAGGCCCGCGGCCGTGAACAGGTCCTTGTTGTAATACATCATCATCGGCGTGAAGTTCACGGGCACCCCGTAGTTCTTCCCGTCGTACATGGACGCCTCGACGGACGACGGTGCGAGCGCCTCCGTTTCGTGATCCGCGTCCTCGTAGTAGTCGTCCAGGGGGAGGAAGAGTCCCTCATCCGCGAACTGCGGCATGCGGCTGGCCGACATCGCGATGATGTCGGGGCCATCCTTGCTCGCCACCGAGGTGAGCACCTTCTGGTACAGGGTGTCCCAGGGCATGATGTTCGCCTTGACCTCGATGTCGTCTTGGGAAGCGTTGAAGTCCGCGATGACCTGTTCCAGCGCGGGACCGTCCGGGCCGGTGAACCCGTTCCAGAAATCGAGAACGATCTTGCCGTCCGCGTTGGTGTCGGCACCGCCACCGCTGCCCTGACCGGCACAGCCCGCGAGCGCGAGGGCGGCAACGGAGAGCATCGCGGTGGCGCCGGCGAGGACGCGACTCCGCCCACGGAGCGCGTCGGAACCATGCTGTGTTCTCATCACACTTTCTCCTTTGAAAATGTCGTTCAACGTTGAACCGATCAAGTGACTCCCGTTATACATGAACGGTAAACGTTGAACAAGACACGATGTCGTGCGAATGTGAACCCGCCACGATATGCGGGAGGAGGTGCCGAACGGATGTCACGCACGACACTGAAGGACGTCGCTGACCGCGTCGGTGTATCGGCCAAGACCGTGTCCAACGTGGTGAACGGCACGGGATGGGTCACCGACGAACTGCGCGTCCGGGTCCGCGCAGCGGTCGTCGAACTGGGTTATCGTCCCAACGCGGCTGCGCGGCAACTGCGTAGCGGCCGCAGCGGCATGATCGCGCTCGCGCTTCCCGAGCTGAGCCAGCCCTACTTCGCCGAGCTCGCAGCCGAGCTCGTCCGCGCGGCGCAGGACCGATCCATCACCGTTCTCATCAATCAGACTGACGGCAGCGCCGATGCAGAACGCCGGATCAGCGACGGCATCGACGCGCCGGTCATGGATGGCCTGATCATGAGCCCGTTAGCGTTGACCGCCGCCGACCTGCGCGGGCGCCTAGACACCACCCCGCTGGTGCTCCTCGGGGAACACGCGGGGGAAAGCACCTTCCCGCACGTCACTGTCGACAACACCGCCGCCGCGTATGCCGCCACCGAGCACCTCATCGGCCTGGGCTGCCGGCGCATCGCGGCAGTCGGCGCGCAAGAATCCGGTCCGAACGAGACCGCCGTGCTACGCCTCGAGGGTTACCGCGCGGCTCTGCGGGCGGCGGGCATCGCTGTGGATGAACGGCTCATACTCCCGGTCCGGAGCTTTCATCGCGCAGACGGCGCCGCCGCCGCACGGACCATCCTCGACACGGACCTGCGCCCCGATGGCATCTTCGCCTTCAACGATCT
This sequence comes from Microbacterium sp. Z10_103, assembly GCF_058310455.1. Classification (NCBI taxonomy): domain Bacteria; kingdom Bacillati; phylum Actinomycetota; class Actinomycetes; order Micrococcales; family Microbacteriaceae; genus Microbacterium; species Microbacterium sp. Z10_103. The sequence continues at coordinate 1,007,015 of NZ_JBZEGK010000001.1, read as the reverse complement.
CCTCGCGCTGGGCGCGATGCACGTCCTGGTGACCGCCGGGGTCGGGGTGCCACAGGATGTCGCTGTGATCGGGTTCGACGACATCGACGAAGGCCGCTACAGCACCCCCTCGCTCTCCTCCGTATCCCCCGACACCGCCGCCCTGGCTCGCAAAGCGCTCGATCTCCTTTTCGCCGAACCTTCGCAGATCGGGACACACACGGTGGGGTTCACGATCGCCGATCGCGCCAGCACGAAAGGACCTTCCGCATGAGTCCCAGCATGATGCCGGACGCAACCTCACAGGACGGCACGTACCCCCGTCCGCAGATGTTGCGGCCCGCCTGGCACGACCTCGGCGGACCGTGGGACTTCGCTCAGGACGACGACATGGACCGTTCGTTGTCGGACGTGACATTCGACCGCACCATCACGGTCCCCTATCCCCCGGAGTCCCCGGCGTCCGGCATCCACGACACGAGCTTTCTTCCCTGTGTCTGGTATCGGCGCTCGTTCGGGACGGACGAATTGCGCAGCGCCGGCTGGGACGAGAACCACCCGCGAACACTCCTGCACTTCGGGGCGATCGATCATTCCGCCACCGTGTGGCTCAACGGGCAGGTTGTGGCGACCCACGGCGGGGGGCAGACACCCTTCGTTGCAGACGTCACCGACGCCATCAAGACGGACGACATCAATCAGCTCGTCGTGCGAGCCGTTGACCTGCCTGGGGATGTGTCGGTGCTCCGCGGCAAGCAAGACTGGCGTGAGACACCGCACGCGATCTGGTACGAACGAACGACCGGCATCTGGCAGCCCGTCTGGCTCGAGTGCGTCGCGGACCTTTCCATCGCTGCACTGACATGGCGGAGCGATGTGCCGTCATCCGCCGTCGAGGTGGACATCGAGCTCCGCGGCGCCGTCCCCGATGACGCGTGGGTGCATGTTCGGGCGACTCACGGCGGCGCCGTGATCGGCGAGACGCGGGTCCGCTCTCTCGGACACTCGACCGTGACGGTCCGCCTGGTCCTGCCCGATCAACTGAACGGGCAGCAGTACGAGGAATTGCTCTGGACGCCCGACCAGCCCACGCTGATCGGGGCGAACCTGGCGGTGGCGGAGGGGAACGGTGTCGTCCGGGACGAAGTGGCGAGTTATTTCGGGATGCGCAGTGTCGGGACGAGCCCCGATGGCCTGCTCCTCAACGACCGTCCCGTCGCCGTTCGTGCCGTCCTCGCGCAGAACTATTGGCCGACCACGCATCTCGCCGCCACCCCGGACGCCCTTCGCGCAGAGGTGCAGGTGATCCTCGACCTGGGATTCAACTCGGCGCGCGTGCATCAGAAGGCGGAAGATCCGCGCTTTCTCTATTGGGCGGATCGTTTGGGACTGATGGTGTGGGCGGAGACGGCGAACGCGTATGCATTCAACCCCCGGGCGATCGCCAGCCTCATGTCCGAATGGGCGGCGATCGTGCGACGAGACTCTTCGCACCCCTCCATCGTCGTATGGGTCCCCCTCAACGAGAGCTGGGGGGTCCAGCACATCTCGCATGACGCACGCCAGCAAGCCTTCAGCCGATCCGTTGCCGACCTCACGCGCGCGCTCGACGGGACGCGACCGGTCATCTCCAACGACGGCTGGGAGCACACCGCCTCGGACATCTGGACCGTACACGACTATGAAGGCGACGCCGACGTTCTAGCCGCCCGATACGGGGATGAAGCAACCGTGCGCCGATTGCTGAGCGGTCGCGGCCCGGCCGGTCGTGTCATGGCGGTGGGGAGGATGCCTCCGACAGCACCCGTCATGCTCACGGAGTTCGGCGGTGTCTCGCTCGCCGGCGGCTCTCAGGAGGACTGGGGATACACCACCGCAGAGAGCATCGATGCGTTCGAAGCGCGCGTGACCGCACTCCTGCACGCCGCCCGCTCCGCCGCGCCCCTGGCGGGGTTCTGCTATACCCAGCTGACCGACACAGGTCAGGAGACCAACGGACTGCTCTACGCCGATCGGTCACCCAAGTTTCCGGTGGAGCGGATCCGGGCGGCCGTGCGGGGCACGTAGGACAGAGGCCGAGCGGGCCGTCAGCACCCGCGGCAGCGCGAGACGTCAACCCGCGATGGTGCTCAGCTCCAGAAGGTCTTCGTCCGTCAGTTCGAGGTGCGCGCCGGCGATGTTTGCCCGAAGGTGTGCCGTGCTGTCGGAGTTCTTCGCCGATGATCACCGGCAGCGCAGCGGGGGCAAGTGGGCCGACCGATCCCAGTTCGCATCCATGATGGGGCAGGTGCGGCAGATCACCGACGGGACAGTGACCATCACGGTACTCAACGAGCTCGAGGCGCCCGACGGAATCGAGGTTGCGAAACGTCACACGTTGGCGTCCGAGCTGAACGGCGCACAGCAGGTGCGCGAGAGCTATGTCTTCGGGCGGCGGGCTGCCGACGGTCGATGCGCGGTGGTGGAAGAGGTCACCCTCGTGGACTGAACGGGTGCCGCCATGCTGGTCTTCTCCTCGGCGTTCATGCGTCGCCCTGCTCGGCCGTCCCGGCGATCGTCTCGGCTGTTCCGGCGTCGCCCCCGCTCTCCGGCGTGACCTCGTCGTCGCCGCCGGCGGCGTGGTTCTCGGCGGAGGCGGCGTCCTCACGCACCTCGTCCATCACCGCGTCGGTGGGCGGGGCGTCGTCGGCGTGCGCGTCGTCGGCATCGCGGCTGGGGATCGTGTCGCTCATGTGAGCTCCTTCCGTTTGCTTCCAGCGTTCCCGCGGCGCGTCCCCACGCACACCCCCTGGACAACCGCCCGCGGGGCGTCCTCCAAGCCTCAGCGCGTGACGCACTCGCCGGGCAGGCGCGGGAGCTGCTCGCACGATGGGCGAGCTATCCGGTGGCCCGGGCGGTGTCAACCACCGCGACCCCGGGGCGGGCCACCCCTACCGTGAAACCGTGACCCCGGGCCCCGCTTCCGACGCCGCGTCCAGCTCCCCGGACGAGAGCCCCCGCGTGTCGGTCGTCATCCCGGTGAAGGACGATGCTCCCGCGCTGCGTCGGTGCCTGCGCGCCCTCGCCGTACAGACCCTCCGACCCGACGAGGTCATCGTGGTCGACAACGGCTCGTCGGACTCGTCCGCCGCGGTGGCGCGCGAGGCGGGCGCCCGCGTGCTGCGGTGCGACCGCTCCGGGATCCCCGCGGCCAGTGCCCACGGATACGACGCCGCGACGGGCGACGTCGTCCTGCGCCTGGATGCCGACTGCATGCCCGCGGTGACCTGGGTCGAAGCCATGACGGCCGCCTTCACCCGGCGTCCCGACGTGGACGCCTTCACCGCCGGCGCGCGTTTCGTGGACGGACCGCGGATGCTGCGCACCCCGCTGGCGGCGCTGTACCTCTGCGCGTACGTCGCGGTGTCTGTGCCCACGCTCGGTCACCTGCCGCTGTACGGATCGAACATGGCATTCCGCCGCAAGGCGTGGCAGCGGGTGCGGTCATCGGTGCACCTGTCGCCCGAGGTGCACGACGACTTCGACCTCGCCTTCCACCTCGGCCTGCGATCCCGGATCCGATATGCACCTGAGGCGGCGATGGGGGCGTCCATGCGGCCTTTCGGCGACCCTCGCGCGTTCGCCGTCCGCACGGTGCGCGGGGTGCGCTCGGTCGTCGTGCACTGGCCGCGCGACTTTCCTCCGGTGCGCTGGGTGCACCTGGTGATGCGTCGGACCCTCGACCGACGACGGAGCGTCGCTCATGGGTGACGCGCTGATCGGCCCTGTGCTGCCTCCGGAGTTGTCGGTGATGACTTTCAACGTCCTGCGGGCACCGGCCGCGTCCCAGAGTTGGAGGCAGCGGCGCGACCGCATGACCGCGCTCCTCCGCCGGGAACACCCGACCCTCCTCGGAGCACAGGAGGTGCTCCCGCATCAGGCCGCCGTGCTGCGGGATGCCCTCGGCGAGCGCTACCGCTTCGTCGGACACGGCCGCGACCGGGACGGCGGAGGCGAGGGATGTCCGATCTTCTTCGACGAGAGCCGCCTCGAGGTCGTGGACTGGACGCAGAGCGCCCTGTCGGACCGACCCGAGGTGCCCGGCTCGCGGTCGTGGGGGTCGCTGTTCCCCCGCGTCCTGACGCGCGTGGAATTCCGCGACCGGATCACCCGACTCCGCTTCACGATGGTGAACACGCACCTCGACGTCCTCTCGCCCTTGGCGCGGCGGCGCGGGGCCGCCCTCCTGGTCGCCCGCGCGGGTGACGGTCCTGCTGTGGTCACCGGCGACTTCAATGCCGCCCCCGACTCCCCCGCCCGCCGCATCCTCGCCGCCGCCGGGCTGGTCGATACCTGGACCGTCGCCGCGCACCGTCTCACCCGGGAGTGGGCGACCTACGCGCGGGACCGCCGCCCGCGCTCGGGCGGCACCCGGATCGACGGAATCCACGCCCGCGGATGCGACGTTCCGCGGGTCGCGATCGAAGCGCGCCCGGTGCGCGGCGGGTGGCCGTCCGACCACCTCCCCGTGCAGGCCGTTCTGCGGGTCCGGGAACACGCGGAATGAAGGAACGGTTCCTCCGCCGCCCCGCCACCGCCGGAGAATGGGCCGCGGACGCGCTCCGCGTCGCCGGTCTCGTCAGCGTCGTCGTCGCGGGCATCGGCTGGTCGATCACCGACGCCGGCATCCTGGCCTTCGCCCTTCCCGCCCTCGTTCTACCCCGCTTCCTCGGCGTACGCCCCGGATTCGACCTCGTCGCCTGCGTGTCGGTGCTCGTGGCTGCCTGGAGCAACGTGCTGGATCTGTACCGCAGCATCCCGGGATGGGACCTGCTCGTCCACTTCGAGTGCACCGGCGTTCTCGCCTTGATGCTCTACGTCCTCGCGGGGCGCCTCCGCATCGTGCCGGGAGTGCCCGACGCTCAGCTGATGGCACGCATCCCGATCGTGCTCGTGACCATGACGGGACTGGCGCTCGGCGCTCTGTGGGAGATGGTGGAGTGGGCCGGGTACACCTTCATCACCGATGACATCTTCGTCGCCTACGTCGACACCATCGGTGACATGGCTGCCGGTGGCCTCGGCGCTCTCGCCGCGGGGATCATCGCCGCGCGCGTGCGCGTGGCCGAATGACCAGGCGCGCCGGCACCGCAGAGAATGGGGGGATGTCCCGATCCCGTGCCGCGCTCGCCGCGTTCGCCCTCGACGCGGCGCTGGTCGTGGTGTTCGCCGCCATCGGTCGATCCACACACGAGGGCGACCCTTTCGGTGCAGCGGGATGGGGTCTCGTGCAGACGGCGTGGCCGTTCCTGGCCGCCCTGCTGGCGGGGTGGGCGATCGCGCGGGGCTGGAGCCACCCGTACGCGGTACTGCGGACCGGTGCACCGGTGTGGGCCATCACCGTGGTCGGCGGGATGCTGCTCCGCGCAGCATCCGGCCAGGGCACCGCCGTCGCCTTCATCGCAGTCGCCGCCGTGACGCTGCTGGTCTTCCTGGTCGGGTGGCGTGCGCTCGTGGCAGGCGTGAGGGCGCTCGCGCGACGGCGGGTCAGTCGCTGAAAGCTAGATCCACCTGGATCTCGGCGGCGAGGCGCTCGAGCTCGGCTCGCACCTCTTCGAGGCCGACACCGGCCGGGAGGACGGCGGCGATCGTCGCCTCGAACAGGCGCCCGCCCGACATCGCTGCATCCCGGGTCTCGGTCGTCATCCGCTCGATGCTGAGGCCGTGCGTGCTCAGGGCAGCGGACACGTCACGCACGATGCCGGGATGATCGTTGCCGATCACCTGCAGGCCGATGCGCCGCGACCCGTTGGCCGGGGCAGATCTGCGGCCCGGCTCGACCGGCACGGCGACGGTGAGCAGCCCGTCGATGGTGCGCAATTCTTCGCGCAGTGCCTCGGCCCGCTCGGCCGGCACCGACACCTCCACAATGCCGGCGAAGGCGCCCGAGAGTTCCGCGAGCTGGCTGTTCTCCCAGTTGCCACCGGCGGCATCGACGACAGCAGCGACGGACGCGACGATGCCGGCGCGGTCATCGCCGACGAGGGTGAGGACGAGGGTGGTCATGCCGTCAGCGTACCCATCGGGTGCTGCGGGAGGCAGCGTCGGGGCCCGCGGCATCGTTGTGGCCGCCCGGCACGAGGCGGTAGACACGACCCATGACACGCACGAGTGAGCGACCCGCCGAGTAAGCATGTGGATCGGCTGGATCGCCTTCGACCTGCTACTCGGCGACGTGCACTCTCTGAAGGAGAAGCGCAGCATCCTGCGCCCCATCCTCGCCGACCTCAGTCGGCGCACCGAGGCCTCGGCCGCCGAGACGGACGCGCACGAGCTGCACCGCCGCGCCGAGGTGGGAGTGGCGGTCGTCGGTGGCGACGCGACCCATGTGCGGGACGTGCTCGACCGGGCCGAACGCGCTCTGGCGGAGCATCCCGAGGTCACGCTCCTGTCGGCGCGACGCGGTCTCCACTCGAGTGAGGACTGAGGCCTTCAGGCACACGCCACGCACAGCTCGGCCATGGGGCGGACCTCCATGCGCTCGTCGGGGATGCGGCGGCGGCAGCGGGCGCAGATTCCGTAGGTTCCGTCGGCCACGCGCTGCAGCGCGGCGTCGATCTCGGCGAGCTCGGCCTGCGCGCCCCGCCGCAGGGCGTCGACGCGGCTCCACTCGGCCGAGAGCGTCGAACCCTCCGGGTCGTGCTCGTCGTCGGCCGTACCATCCGCGCGGTCGACGAGCAGGGAGCGCTCGTCCGCGTCCAGACGCGCGAGGCGCGCTTCGACGTCGGCGCGCAGTCGCTCGAGCTCAGGCATGCCTCCACGCTACGCTCCCGCGAGGGACCCGACGCCGGCGCGGGCTCACAGGCGCTGACCGCCGGATGCCTCGATTCGCTGCCCGGTGACCCACGCCATCCGAGGGTCGAGCACCGCCGCGATAGCAGCACCGATGTCTTCGGGCTCGCCGATGCGTCCCATCGCGATAGAGGGCAGGAGCACCGAGCGGTACTCCTCGCTGTCCCGGATGCTGCCGCCGGCGAAGTCGGTCGCCGTCGCACCGGGTGCCACGACGTTGACGGCGATGCCGCGCGGGCCCAGGTCCTTGGCCAGATAGTGGGTCCAGGTCTCGATCGCCGTTTTCATCGATGCGTACACGGCGTAGACCGGGTTGGCGATGCGCGTGAGGCCGGTGGAGATGTTCAGGATGCGCCCTCCGTCGACCAGGCGGGGTTCCAGCTGCTGGGTGAGGAGCACCACGCCGGTGAAGTGGACCGCGACAAGTCGGTCGATCTCGCTCTTCTCGATGGCGCCGACCGGGGTGTTGCCCGCGTATCCGGCGTTGTTGACCATGACATCGAACGTGTCGCGATCCCAGGTGGACCGCAGTGCGCTCGCCAGTCGCTCCGCGAAGGCGGCGAACGTCTCGGGTTGGGTGGTGTCCAGGGGCAGCGCCACGGCGCGGCGGCCGCGTGCCTGGATCTCGCCGACCACCTCATCCGCCGCATCCGCGTGGGAGTGGTAGGTCAGCACGATGTCGTCGCCGGCATCGGCGAGGGCGAGGGCGGTGGCGCGTCCGAGTCCACGGGAGCCGCCGGTGATGAGGATGATGCGTGGGTTCGTCATGCCTCCACCGTCGCGCGGGCTGCCGGGGACAACCAGGCCGCGCGCATCGAGGGATCGGGAATCCCTGGCTCCGCTCCCGCATCGCGAGGAGGATGGGCGCATGCAGCAGCTGGCCGATTTCCTTCGCAAGCGCCGGGAGGCGCTGCAGCCCGAAGACGTGGGTCTTTCGCGCGGACCGCGGAGGCGAACCCCCGGACTCCGGCGGGAGGAGGTCGCCTCCCTCGCCGGCATGTCGACCGACTACCTCAACCGTCTCGAACAGGGCCGGGGCCCGCAACCATCCGAACAGATGCTGACGGCGTTGGCCCGTGCCCTGCATCTCGACCTCGACGAGCGCGACCACCTGTTCCGCCTCGCCGGGCACCCGGCACCGGAGAGGGCCGGCACCTCCACGCACATCTCCCCCGGGATGCTGCGGATCTTCGAGCGGCTCGCCGACACTCCTGCGCAAATCATCAACGAACTCGGCGAGACGCTCGCCCAGACCGAGCCGGCACGCGCCCTGCTCGGTGACGCCCGAGGCTTGACCGGGATGCGGCGCTCCACGGTGTACCGGTGGTTCATCGAGCCGCAGTCGCGCGACATCTACGCGCGCTCCGACCACGACGAACGCGGCCGCACCTTCGCCGCGGAACTCCGCTCGCTCTACGCGCGCACCGGCGAGCGTTCCCAGGCCGGCGCGCTCGTCGCGGAGTTGCTGCGGCAGAGCCCCGAGTTCGCGGCCGTGTGGGCGGAGCACGAGGTTGCGGAGAAGCATCCGAGAACCAAGCGCTTCGCGCACCCGGAGGTGGGTGAGATGACGCTGCACTGTCAGACGCTGCTCGACACGGAAACGGGGCACCGGCTGCTGGTGTTCACCGCGACACCGGGTTCCGAAGACGCTGACAAGCTCGAACTTCTGCGCGTCATCGGCACCCAGCTCTCCGCGCGCTGACTGCCGACCCCGCTGACGCCCTGCAAGACTCGGCGCATGCGCATCCCCGCGACCTTCCGCGCCCCCCGGCGGGCACCGCTGCTGCAGGTGCTCAAGTCGGCCATCGCCACGATCGCGGCGTGGGTGATCGCGGCATGGCTCGTGCAGGGCCCGCCGCCGGTCTTCGCGGCCATCGCAGCGCTTCTCGTGGTGCAGCCGAGCGTCAACCAGTCGTTCACGAAAGCGATCGAACGCAGCGTGGGCGTGATCGTCGGTGTGCTCATCGCGTCGACCCTCGGCATCCTCCTCGGGTCGGGCACCTGGGTGATCCTGCTCGCCACCGCCGTCGCGCTCATCGCCGCGTGGGCGCTGAAAATGACCGCGGGGACGGCGAACCAGGTCGGAATAAGCGCGGTGCTCGTGCTGGCGCTGGGCACCGCTACTCCCGGCTACGCCGTGGATCGTGTGCTGGAAACACTGATCGGCGCCGCCATCGGCTTCGTCGTGAACCTCGCCATCGTTCCCCCGATGGCGCTCGCCCCCGCGCGCGAGAAGACCGAAGCGCTCGTCGGCGAGGTCGCCGCCGCCCTCGACCGCCTCGCCGAGGCGCTCGTCGCACCTCAAACGCGCGCTCAGGTGGAGGAATTGCTCCTCACTGCGCGCCTCCTGCGACCCATGCGGGATGGTGCGGAGGCGGCCATCGCCGACGCCGCCGACTCGCTCACCTTCAATCCTCGCGGCCGCCGCCGCCGCGCCGATCTCGCGCGCGTGGAGGCACTGCTGGACGCGTTCACACCGATCCTCACGCAGGTGATCGGGATGACCCGAGCCGTGTACGACCGATACGACCCCTCCATCTCGGACGAACCGTCGGTGCAGGCGATCGCCGAGCAGCTGCGACGTGCCGCCCACGACGCGCGCCTACGGATGTCCAGCGACACCGACCCCTCCGCATCCCCCGCTCCTGCGGCGGAACCGCCGGCGCTGACGCGACCGCTGCAGGTCGCTGCGCCGTCGGGGGATCACTGGATCCTCGTCGGCTCGCTGCTCGTCGACCTGCACCGCATCCACGAGAGCCTCGGCGAGCGCTGACCTCATCCTCCGGCGCTTCGGAGGTCACCGCCCCGGCGCACGTGCAGTGCCGATGCACTTCCGGTGCCGGGTGTCGGCCGACGCAGTCAGGGTCAGCGTGCGAGGGCCTCGGCGATCGGGATGTCGCCCGAACCGAACCGCAGGAAGCGCCCGATGGTGCGATCCTCAGCGAGCGTGGCCGCGATCACCGCCGCCACGTCCGCCCGCGGCACCTCTCCGTCGCCCTCCGGGTCGATCTCGATCCGACCGGTCGGCGGGTCGAGCGTCAGCGTCCCGGGCCCGAGGATCGTCCAGTCCAGACCGCTCGCGCGCAGGTGGTCGTCGGCGGCGAGCTTGGCGTCGGCGTACGCGAAGAAGGAGTTCTCCGGATCCACACCGTGTCCCGGAGACGAGCCGATCCACGAGAGCATGACGTACCTGCGGACGCCCGCCGCCTTCGCCGCATCCATCGTCCGCATCGCCGCATCCCGGTCGACCGCGTACGTGCGCTCGGCAGTGCCGCCGCCCGCCCCGGCTGACCACACGATCGCGTCGAACCCCGCGAACGTCTCGCGCAGTTCACCCCCGTGGCTCTTCTCCATATCGAGCACGAGAGGCGTGGCGCCCCCGGCGGCGACCTCGTCCGCGTGGGCGGGATTGCGGATGACCGACGTCACCTCGTCGCCACGCGCTACCAGAAGCGGCGCGAGAAGCAGCGCGACCTTCCCATGGCCACCGAGAACCAGAACACGCATCAGTGTCTCCCTACCTTTTCGATGGACATGGCCAGGATCACCCGGTCGGCGCTGTCGGGCGGCGGCTGCTGGCCGGCGTTACCGTACCGGCGGCCCAGACGCACATAGAACGCTCCCGTCGGATCCGGGGTGACTTCCACCAACCGCCCCCGCACCTCGATGTAGCGGTGCGGATCGTCCGGGTCGAAGACCGCGAGGCTCATCGACGGGTTCGACTGCAGGTTGCGGAACTTCTGGCGCTGCGTGGTGTGAGTGAACAGGAGTCGGTCACCGTCCCACTCGAACCACATCGGGTTCACCTGCACCGTGCCATCCGGCCTCACGGTGCCCAGCGCTCCGTACAGCGGTTCTTCGAGCAAGTCGCGGAGGTCGTCGGGAATCGGCGCGTCGGTCACGAGTCCACGCTAGAGCCACGCGTAGGCAGGGAACGAGGGGTTGACGCGCGTCATGCGGATGCGGAAACCCGATCCGCCACGATCGCACGCGCGACAGCCCGCCCTGCACGGTTGGCTCCGATCGTCGAGGCTGACGGTCCGTACCCGATGAAGAACACCCGCGGGTCATCGAGAGAGCGCGAGTCGGCGACCCGGAATCCGCCCTGCGGTGTGCGGATGCGGAGCGGGGCGAGGTGTTCCAGCGCGGGGCGGAATCCGGTCGCCCAGAGGATGGCGTCGACCTCCAGGAACGTCCCGTCGGGCATGCGCACACCGTGCTCCTCGATGCGCGTGAACATGGGCAGCCGGTTGAGCACGCCGCGTTCGTGTGCACGGCGCGCCCACGGGGTCCACCGCATCCCCGTGACCGAGATGACGCTCCCCGGCGGTAGCCCCTGACGGACGCGTTCCTCCACGCCGGCAATGGCCGCGACACGGGCCGGGATGTCGAAGTCGTCCTCGATCCATTCGGGCTCGCGGCGGGTCATCCAGAAGGTCGTGGCCACGTGGGAGATCTCCTCGATCAGCTGCACAGCTGACACTCCGGCACCCACGACGATCACCCGCTGCCCGGCGAACTCGTCGGCGGACACGTAGTCGGCGGTGTGCACCTGGCGTCCGCGGAAGCTCTCCTGCCCGGGATAGTGCGGCCAGAAGGGCCGCGTCCAGGTGCCGGTGGCGTTGACGATGTAGCGCGCGGCCCACGTGCCCGAATCCGTCTCGACGAGCACCCGGCCCCGCGGATCGTCGTCGGCGGCGCGCACCGCGGTCACCCGGACGGGGCGCTGCACATCAAGACCGAACCGCTCCTCGTAGTCGGCGAAGTAGGGCGGAAGCACGTCCCGCGCTCGCGCGTTCGGGTCGGCGGGGGGCACTGGATACCCGGGGAGTTCATGGATGCCGTTGACCGTCGCCATCCGCAGCGACGCCCAGCGGTGCTGCCATGCGCCCCCCGGTGCGGCGTTGGCGTCGAGGACGACGAAGGTTGCGACGTCTTCCGGGTCTGCCCGCGTCACGGGCACATACCCCCGGTGGCGCAGGTGATACGCCGCGGAGAGACCGGCTTGGCCGGCGCCGAGCACGGCGACATCCACGTAACGCGGCCCTTCGGGATTCATGTTCATTCGAACGAATGCGCCGAGGCCGCTATTCCGCTGACACGTCACCGTCGACGTAGAGCCAGCGCCCCGCGCGTCGCGCGAAGCGGCTGCGCTCATGGAGGACACCCCGCTCGGCCCCGTTGCGCCAGAACGCACGGAACTCCACCGCCCCGTCGGACTCGGTCGCCGCCGGTGCGTCGACGATCTCCAGCCGCGTCCACTCCAGAGCGCCGTCGAGCTCCACGGACGCAGGACGGGTGCGCGGATGCCACGTCCGCTCCAGGTATGCGGCATCCCCGGAGCGAAAGGCGGTGTACCGCGACCTCATGAGCCGCTCGGGCGTGGGGGCCGGAGCACCGGCCAGCAGCGGCGCACAGCATGCCCCATAGGTGGCGCCGCTTCCGCACGGGCACGCATCGTCGCGGCGGGGCGCGGAGCCCGTGGTGCCGAAAGACATGCGGCCACCCTAGTCGGACGCCGTACCTTCCTCCCCCGCGGCCTCCGCGCACGGATTTCCCACAGGCTGCACCGCCGGCGGCGGCGGGAGTCCGCGGTATCCGTAGCGTGGCCGCAGCGCCGAGAAGGAGCAGCATGAGCGAACCGCAGAGTCCCCCACCGGGCGCCGTGCCCGGCACCGCGCCACCTCCTATGCCGGGGTATGTCCTCCGGCAGCCCTACCCGGGTGCGCCGCCGACATACGCGCCGGTGGCTGCCCCGACTCCGCCGCCCGCGGGCGGCAATCGCTCGGCCCTCTCCGTCACATCCCTCATCCTCGGCATCCTGTGCGTGGTGTTCGGCATCCTCCCGATCTTCGGCACCTCCTTCGTCGCGCCGCTCGTGGTGGTCACGCTGATCTTCGCGGTTATCGCGATCAGCCGGCGGCGCACGTCCCGCCGCCTCCCGGTCATCGCGCTGGTGCTCGCGCTGGTGGGGATCCTTTCCACGGTTTCCTGGTCGGTGCTGCGCTCCGGCTCGGGGATGTGGCCATGGGAATCGCGGCCCCCGTGGGCGGGGCCGAGCCCGCCCGACGCCCCGTTCGAGCCGGAGATCGAAGAGCCCGACCTGCCGCTGCCGCCGGAACTGGGGGTCGACGGCGCCGATGGGCGCGGCGCATCCCGCGACGATCCCCTCCCCTACGGCACAACGGTGACCATCGCCGACGAAACCACCGGCGCAGACGTGTGGGCGATAACGGTGGATGCTCCGGTCGACGCCACGACCGCCGCATCCGAGGCTTCCGACCCTCCGCCGGAGAATGGCGGGTACGTCGCACTCCCGGTCGAACTGACCAACCTCACCGACGTCGCGATCGACCCGGCACGTGAGTTCGACTACACGCTGTACGCGTGGCTGCTCACCGGGGAAGGAGGACGTGCCTCCCCGGCCTACCTGACCGCCGACGCAGGGTTCCCGACGATCTGGGATCTCCATGAGGTGTTGCCCGGCGAGTCGGTGGGATACTTCGAGGTCTTCGACGTGGCGCCGGGCGTCACCGGAACGGGATACCTCGTCCTCGAGTTCCCCGAGGGCGAGCAGGTGTAGTGGGGACCGACCGGGTGAGGCTCAGCGCCGTCACCGCTGCAACGGTCGACGGCATGGTCGCCGGAGTGGGGCCGGGCAGCGGGCCCGGGCGCGGCGGGGTCAGGAATCGATGCGGCGCGCGTTGTAGACGAGGACGTCGGCGTCGCCGTACTCGGCGAACACCGCGACGGCCTCCTCCCGACGGATGCCGCTGACGACCTGGATGCCGCGCCCCTCGAACTGGTCGGCCCAGTCCTCGACGACCGGTCCCTCGTCAAAGCCGCTGAGAGTCTCCAGCTCGGGGCCGTGACCCGCGACGACGAGCGACCGTACGCCGCTCCACATCGTCGCGCCGTAACACATGACGCACGGCCGCCAGTTGACCACGAGCTGCAGGTCGGCACCGGAGGCACCGAGGTCCCACCGACCCAGCGCCGTCTGCGCCAGCCCGATCGCGGTCACCTCCGCGTGCATGGAGCTGAGGCCGGAGCTCAGCACGACATTCACCGCCGCCGAGACGAGCCGGCCGCTTTCCGCCTCGACGACGATCGCGGCGAAGGGGCCCCCATTGCCGGCGCGCCAGTTGCGATCGGCCAGGTCATTGACCAGGTCCATGCGGTCCTCGAGGGACGGCAGAACCTCGGGAAGGTTGGGAAGATCCGCGATGAGCCAGTCGGGCAATGTGGCGGAGAAGGATGTTGCGAGCGTCATGGCCTCATCCTGTCGGATCGATGTTTCCTGCCTGCTACGCGGGATGTCGCGGAATCGCGCGACATTGTGGATAACGGGTGCGCTCGGCGAGCGCCGCTCCTAGCCTGGTGAAATGCTCGCCCGGGTCTGTCGCGCTGTCGCCGTCGCCGTGATCGTCGGCGCGGCCGTGACCGGATGCGTCGGCGCATCCGAGCCCCGCGAGTCCACGCCGGCACCGCTCAGCGACGAGGAGGCCTTCGCCGCGGCCGAGGAGACCTACCGGGCCTACGTCGACGCGCTCAACCAGGTGGATCTGGCCGACCCGGCCACCTTTGAGCCCGTCTACGCCCTGACTACCGGCGACGCTAACGCCTCTGCACGAGAGTCTTTCTCCCAGATGCATGCAGATGGCTGGACCGTGACGGGGGAAAGCGTGGTGGTCTCTGTGTTGGCCGGCGCGGTGACTCGCAACATCGCGTCGGTTGATGTGTGTACGGATGTCTCCGCTGTGGCGCTCATGGACACAACCGGTGCCTCCGTCGTGAGCCCAGACCGCCCCGACATTCAGGCCCTCACTGTTGAGCTCGACCGCGAGGAACGGGCAATCACCAGGTTCGTTCCTCGCGAGGGGCAGTCGCCATGCGGCTAATTGCAGCATTGACCCTCGCCACGAGCCTCCTCGTCCCCACCGGCGCTGTAGAAGCAGTCACGGGGTGTAGCGGAATCGGGTGGCAGAACGCCTGCACCTCGAACTCCGGGTCGCAGATCGACATCGTCGGCGAGCGAGAACAACCCGGCCGCAACGGCGGCGGAGGCGGGAACGGCACCCGTGGCGGCGGTGGGGGTACGGGAGCGGGTGGCGACGATGCGCCCTCGAACGCGAGTCCCGCACGCGCCGACGGGTGCACCGAGATCTTCGGCTCGCGCGGCGATTCGTTCCTGGTCTGCCCGGCCGACGCGGATGAGGAGGAGGTGGCACCGGGAATCCCTCCGGTGACCGCGCGTGACCTGGCGAGCTTCGCGCCGGCTCGTCCGTCACTCGGCAGCGAGCCCGAGGGCGTGGGCGTTGTGGGGATGCCCGCGAACTTCGTGGCATCCGCGGCCCCGCAGACCATCGCAGGCACGCTCTTCGGGCGACCCGTCACGGTCCAGTTCACTCCATCCGCCTTCGTCTTCGATTACGGAGATGGGGCGACGGGCCGCTCGATGTCAGGCGGAGCATCCTGGCAGAACCTCGGCCAGGCGCAGTTCACGCCGACGCCGACGAGTCACTCCTACGGCGAGCGCGGCACCTACGACGTGTCGGTCACGATCGAGTACACCGCGGCCGTCGACTTCGGCACGGGCTCGTGGTTTCCCGTACGAGGCGTCGTCACCGCGACCACTGCCGGCTACCCCGTGGAGATCTTCGAAGTCCGAACGGCACTGGTCGATAAGACCTGCCTAGAGAACCCCTCCGGTCCCGGGTGCTGATTGCGCCCGCTTCTAGTCTTGCGGCGAGGCCGCCGACGCCGACGAGACCTGGCCCGACCCTTCCCGGCGCAGCCGCAGCGCGTTCCGCACGTAGGTGAAGGTGAGGATTCCGAACGTGAAGAGGATGGCGGCCCCGGCGAGGACCCCGAAGCCGTTCGTTCCCTCGACGATTCGCGAGACCAGGATCACCGCGCCGGCGGCGGCGGCGAAGGCGTAGAGAATCGCCATGCCGACGGCGCCTCGGAAGCTGGTGGTCATCATCGCGAACATGCCGTCACTGTATCGGCACAGATGGGGCCGACAGTAACCGGTCGAGTTGTCCTCGCGTGGGAGGATGTGCCCATGTCCGACCGGCTCATGTTGCTCGATACCGCGTCGCTGTACTTCCGCGCGTTCTACGGGGTTCCCGACACCGTCCGTGCACCCGACGGAACGCCGGTGAACGCCGTCCGCGGGCTCCTCGACATCATCGCGAAACTCGTCACCACCTACCATCCGACGCACCTGGTCGCGTGCTGGGACGACGACTGGCGTCCGCAGTGGCGGGTCGACCTCATCCCGAGCTACAAGACGCACCGGGTGGCCGAAGTCATCGTCGACGCGCCGGATGTGGAAGTGGTGCCCGACCCGCTGGAGGCCCAGATCCCCGTGATCCGCGAGTCCCTCGGCGTGCTGGGCATCCCGATCGCCGGGGCCGCCGAGCACGAGGCGGACGACGTCATCGGGACGCTGGCGACCCGTGCCACCCTTCCGGTCGACATCGTCACCGGCGACCGCGACCTGTTCCAGCTGATCGACGACGACCGCGACATCCGCGTCATCTACACCGCGCGCGGGATGAGCAACCTCGACGTGGTCACCGACACCACCCTCGTGGCCAAGTACGGGGTGCACGCATCGCAGTACGCCGACTTCGCCGCCCTCCGCGGCGACAGCTCCGATGGGCTGCCGGGCGTCGCCGGCATCGGCGAGAAGTCCGCCGCCACGCTCCTGGCCGCCCACGGTGATCTCGCCGGCATCGTCGCCGCAGCCGAAGCCGGCGAAGGGATGACCGCGGGTCAGCGCGCGAAGATGCTGGCGGGTGCCGCCTATCTGGCCGTCGCACCGACGGTCGTCGAGGTCGTACGCGACCTGGACCTGCCCGCGATCGACGACCGGCTCCCCGCTGTCGACGACGCACGGCGGGCCGCGGCCGAGGCCCTCGCGCAGCAATGGAATCTCGGTTCCTCCATGTCCCGCGCCCTGGACGCCCTCGCCTAGCCGCAAACCCGCACGTCGCGGCCCCGGAGGGACCATGGCGTACTCCTCGGGGAGTACGCGGACGGCCTCCCCCGCTGCGACGTGGCCCAGCGCCCCGCGGCGTAGCATCATGCGCATGCGGAGCGACGCCGGCGGGGACGAACCCCGCTTCGGCCCCTCGTCCTCCCTGGTCCTGACCGTTCCGGCAGTCATCGCGTTCTTCGTTCAGGTGCCGGCGAGCATCGCGACATCGGTGTGGTCGCGCGTTCCCCCGCTCCTCGCGGCCGTGTCGGTCGGGATCGCCATCGCGGCGGCCGTTGCGCTTCTGGGCGCCCGTCGCTGGCCCGGCCCGACCGTGGCCGTCGTCAGCGCGCTCACACTCGCCGCGGTACTGCTGCCACCCGACGGCGGACCACCCATCATCGCCATCGCCTTCGCGATCATCGGCGCGGTGGCCCGCGGTGCACGGCTCTGGGCGATCCTCTCCGTCGGCATCGCCTGGACCGCCGCCGTCGTGGCTGCGGGCTTCCAGGATGTGACGCCTTTCCCCGAGGGGTCGGTCTTCGGGGGCGTCCCGTGGCATCCGTTCCGCATCGCCCTGACGACCCTCGGGCTCATCGCCTGCTTCGCCATCGGCGAGGCGATCCGCACACGAGTCGCGTCGTCAGAGGCCCGGCGCCGTCAACTGGCCGAGCGGCAGCGCGCCGTCGAGCAGGAAGAGCGGGCTCGCATCGCCCGTGAACTGCACGATGTGCTTGCCCACTCGCTCAGTCAGATCGCCGTCCAGTCCGGTGTGGGTCTGCATCTGTTCGATCGCGAACCCGAGAAGGCGCGCGAGGCGCTGGCGAGCATCCGCGAGCTCAGCGCGACGGGGCTCGACGAGGTCCGCGGGGTACTCGGGTTCCTGCGCGGCGACGAACGCGTCCCGACCGCCCCGCTCACCCCACAGCCCCAGCTCGCCGATCTGCCCGCGCTGGTGGCTGCCCGCAGCGGCCTCGGGCTCGCTGTCACGCTCGACGATCGCACGGGCGAGGATGCTCCGCCCAGCGCCGTGCAGACCACCGCCTACCGAATCGCACAGGAAGCGCTCACCAACGTCGTCCGCCACTCATCCGCTTCCTCCGGGACGGTCACTGTGACCCGGGATGGCGCCGACCTGGTCATACAGGTGATCGATGACGGCACCGGGATGCCTCCCGGTCGCGCGCCGGGCGGCGGCATCCGCGGCATGCGAGAACGCGCCGAACTCGCCGGCGGCACGGTCGAGATCGGAACGCGGAGCGGCCGGGGCACCGAGGTCATCGCGCGTCTTCCGTGGGAAGGACCCCGATGATCCGCGTCGCGCTCGCCGACGACCACCAGCTCGTCCGGGCGGGGTTCCGCGCCCTGCTGGAGTCCGAACCCGACATCGAGGTGGTCGCCGAAGCCTCGGGCGGGCAGGACCTCCTCGCCGCTCTGCGCAACCAGCCGGTGGATGTCGCGCTTTTGGACATCCGTATGCCCGACGGCGACGGACTGTGGACGACCGAACAGATCGCCGCTGATCCGGCCCTCTCCGCCATCCGAGTGGTCATCGTGACCACCTTCGAGCTGGACGAATACGTAGCACGCGCCATCCGCGCCGGCGCAAGCGGTTTCCTCGTCAAAGACACCGAGCCGACCGACCTCATCCGCGCTGTGCGGGTCGTCGCCGCCGGGGATGCGCTCCTGTCGCCGGGCATCACCCGGCGGCTCCTCGAACTCGCGGCCGGGGGCTTGCGGGTGAACCCCGACCCGGGAGTGCTCCGCGGGCTCACCGACCGCGAACGCGAGGTTCTGCGGCTGGTCGCCCACGGCCTGACCAACGACGAGATCGCCGCAGAACTGTTCCTTTCCCCGCTGACGGCGAAGACTCATGTCTCGCGCATCATGCAGAAAGTGCAGGCGCGCGATCGCGTGCAGCTGGTGGTGCTCGCCTACGAGTCCGGCCTCATCACCCCGGGCTGGTCGTAGGGCCTCACCCCGACCGATCGGGTACTCCGCCGAGAGCACCGCGGATGACTCCCCCGGCCGGATTCGCCGACCGCGCGGGCGGAGTGGACTCGGAGCATCCGGTCGCGGACCCGCCGCGCCCGGACGGAAGGACGAAATGTCAGTCACGCTTGCGGCAGTCGCCGCACATTCCCCCGCGTGGGGCGGCGGTGCCTGGGGCGGTCCGGGCCCCGGCCTGTGGTTCCTCCTGATCCCGCTGTTCTGGGTCGCGGTCATCGCGGTGTTCTTCGCGGTGTTCGGCCGCCGTTGGCGTCGCGCGGCTGCCCAGAACGGCTACGGCCCGCACGGGCGGCTCAGCCCCGCACGGCAGGCGGAGGCCACCCTCGCCCAGCGATTCGCGAAGGGCGACATCGACGAGACGGAGTACCGCGCCCGACTCGAGGTCATTCGCACGAACGCTCTCTGACGCCGTGTCGGTCGCGCCGTCCTCAGCGGGCGGCGCGACGCACCGCGCTGAACGCCGCGGCCAAGAGGACGGTGTAGACGGCGGATGCTCCGATCAGCAGCGTCAGCGCGCTTGCCCAGTCGCCGGAGGTCTCGTGCAGGGCACCGAGCACGGGGCCCGCGAGGGCGCCGATCGCGTAGCCGCCTCCTTGGACGAAGGCCGACATGCCCGCCGCCTCCGCATCCGTGCGTGCCGCCTGAACGAGCACGCTGAAGACGGCGACGAACCCGCCCGAGTGTCCGATCGCACCAATTGCCAGCCACAGCAGCATGAGCGATGGCGCCGTGAGGGCTCCGACGGTCAGCGTGATCCAGCTGCCGCTGATCACCACGACCGTCACCCACGGTGGGGCGACGCGGGTGAGCAGTGGCACGACGAACGCGCCGATGATGCCCGCGCCTTGGAAGACCGATGCCAAGGCACCTGCCGCGGTGCGGTCCAGCGCCAGCACGTCGCCGGTGAGCACCGGCAGCCACGTCGTGAATCCGAAGTAGATGAACGTCTGGCAGGCGAAAGTCGCCAGGAGGAGCCACGGCACCGGCCGGCGCAGGAAGGATCCGCCGTGCGCCGAGATGACGGGCATGGGACCGGTGAGGGTCCGCGGGTCGATGTCGTTCGACGCCGCCGGCGTGCGCGTGGGCGGCTCGCCGGAGTACCGCTCGTCGGCATCGACGCCGGCGCGGCGCCAGCGCACGAGGTGCGTGCTCCACAGTGCGATGCCGGCGACCGCCAGCACCGACCAGAGGAGGAGCGCGACCGGCCATCCGCCGAGCGCTGCCAACGGCGCGGTGAGGAGCGATGTCAGAAGCGACCCGGCGTTGAGCATCGCGACGTAGGCGGCGGTGACGAGGCTCACCCGGTCCGGCGGAACGTCGCGCCGGATGATCACCGGGATCACCACATTGCCGACCGTGATGGCCGCACCGATCACGATCGTCCCGGCCAGCATCCATCCGAATCCGGGGAGAGCGCGAACGACGGTACCGGCGAGCACGCCCACCAGCGAGATCAGCAGCGCGAGCTCCGGACCGGAGCGGCGGATGACGTACGCCGCGACCGGCGTCAGGATCGCGAACATGAGCACCGGCGCCGTCGTGAGGAGCGCCACCGTGGTGGCACCCAGCCCGAGGTCGTGCTCGATGTCGCGGAGCACCGGGGTCGGCGCGACGATCGGGCCGCGGAGACTCAACGCGGCCACCAGGACGCCGGAGATGAGCAGCCACGGGAGAGCCCTGCCCCCGGCGGAACCACGCGGGGAGGTCATCGTCCCAGTGTAGAAGCGGGTCAGCGGCTCCGGCCGAGCCAATCTCGGAGCTTATCCAGCGGCCAGGTGGTGACGATCCGGTCGGCCGGGATGCCGGCGGCCTCCGCTCGCGCGGCGCCATAATCCAGCAGCGACAGCTGCCCAGGCGCGTGCGCGTCGGAATCGATGGAGAAAAGGCAGCCCTTCTCCAGGGCGATCGCGATCAGCTCGTCCGGCGGATCCTGGCGCTCGGGACGGGAGTTGATCTCGACCGCCACGCCGTGGGCGGCGCACGCCTCGAACACCGCGTGCGGGTCGAGCGACGACGGCGGGCGGGTCCCGCGCGCCCCCTCCACGAGTCGCCCCGTGACGTGCCCGAGGACGTCGGTGTGCCGATCGGAGACCGCCGCCACGAGCCTACGCGTCATGGGCGCGCGTTCCATCCGCAGCAGGGAGTGGGCCGAGGCGACGACCACGTCCAGTTCGTCCAGCAGTGCGTCCTCCTGATCGAGCGCCCCGTCTTCGAGGATGTCGACCTCGATGCCGGCAAGGAGGGTGAAGCCCTCCCCGCTCATCCCCGCCACGACCTTCAGCTGCTCGCGCAGGCGCTCCGGCGACAATCCGTTCGCCACCCGCAGGCGGGGAGAGTGGTCGGTGAGCGCCAGGTATTCGTGGCCGAGGCGCCGCGCCGCATCCACCATCGCCTCGATCGGGGTGAGCCCGTCACTCCAATCGCTGTGACTGTGCAGGTCACCGCGGAGCGCGGCGCGAAGCTCCGACGGCCCGGCGATGCCGGCCTTCTCGCGCAGCGAAGCCAGGTACTCCGGCACGTCGCCGGCGAGGGCCTGCTGGATCACGGCGAACGTCGAGTCTCCGATGCCCTTCCGCCGTCTCAGCCCGGGGTCGCGCAGCTGCGCGTCATCCAGGCCCGCGATCGCATCGGCCGCTGAGCGGAAGGCCTTCGACTTGTAGCGGCTGGACCGTTCCCGCTCGAGGAGATAGGCGATCTCGGTGAGGGCGTCGAGCGGGTCCATGTCTCAGCCCGCCAGCTCCTGGGTGGTGGTGGCCCATGCATCCAGCTTCGCGGCGGCACGCCCATCGTCGATGGCGGCGGAAGCCTCCGCCAACGCTTCGGCGAGCCGCTCCACGATCGGCCGCTGCACCTCGGTGGAATCACGGAAGAGCCGATACGCCACGATTCCGGCCGCCGCGTTGAGGAGCACGATGTCGCGCACCGGCCCGCCGTCGCCCGCGAGTACGCGTCGCACCACCTCGGCGTTGTGCTGCGGGTCACCGCCCAGCAGGTCGTCGATGTCGGCCAGGGGAATGCCGAGATCCCGCGGGTCGAGGTCGTGCTCGTGCACGTCGCCGAGGCTGATCTCCCACACCCGGCTGTGCCCCGTCGTGGTCAGCTCGTCCAAGCCGTCGTCGCCGCGGAACACCAGCGCCGTGGCTCCGCGGGTGCGGAAGACCCCGGTGATCAGCGGCACGCGGTCGAGGTGCGCGACTCCCACGGCGTTGGCCTCGGCGCGCGCGGGGTTGCACAGGGGCCCCAGGAAATTGAAGACGGTCGGCACCCCGAGCTCCACACGCGTCGGGCCCGCGTGCCGGAATCCCGGATGGAACGCCGCGGCGAAAGCGAACGTGATGCCCGTACGGGCCAGGGTCTCGGCGACGGCCTCGGGACTGAGTGTGAGATCGATTCCCAGTGCCGAGAGCACGTCGGAAGAGCCCGAAGAGGAGCTCGCCGCGCGGTTGCCGTGTTTCACCACGGGGACGCCGGATGCGGCGGCCACGATGGCAGCCATGCTCGAGACGTTCACCGTCCCGTAGCGGTCGCCGCCCGTTCCGACGATGTCGAGGACCTCCGCGGGAACCGGGAGGGGCAGGGCTGCTTCCAGGATGGCGTCGCGGAATCCCACGATCTCATCCACCGTCTCGCCCTTGGCCCGCAGAGCAACGAGGAACCCGGCCAGCTGCGACGGGGTCGCCTCCCCCTGCATGATCCGGCGCATCGCCCAGGTGGACTCCGACACGCTGAGGTCGTTCCCGCCGAGAAGACTCGTGAGGATTTCAGGCCACGCATACCGCTCCACCATGCAGCGATCTTATCGGCGGGCTGTTGCGCGGCCCGCCCGCGGTCTCACCGGGAACGCGGGGCGAACTCCCGGCCGTTTTTTAGGCTTCCCTTATCTCGGCACCAGGTGTACTGGGCATCTCAGTGCCAAAACCTGAGCGGGGAATCGGCCATAATGGGTGGTGTGACGACGCCAGCGACATACCCCCAGGCACTCAGGTCCGTGAAACGGCCGGACCCGGTCGCGGTCGGGACCATCGTCTGGCTCGGCAGCGAAGTGATGTTCTTCGCCGGGCTCTTCGCGATCTACTTCACGCTGCGCAGCACCTCGCCGGACCTGTGGGCCGAAGAGACGCAGCTGCTGAACGTCCCGTACGCGCTGGTCAACACGATCATCCTCGTGCTGTCGTCCGTGACCTGCCAGATGGGTGTCTTCGCCGCCGAGCGTTACCAGCCGTACCGCACGGGCGCGAGCCCGCTGCGGTGGGGAATGGTCGAGTGGTTCTATCTCACCTTCGCCCTGGGCGCCATCTTCGTCTCGGGTCAGGTCTGGGAGTACGCCCAGCTGGTCGCGGAGGGCATGCCGATCACGGCCAACCCGTACGCGTCGGCCTTCTACATCACGACCGGCTTCCACGCACTTCACGTCACCGGCGGGCTGATCGCCTTCCTCTTCGTGATCGGACGTGCGTACGCGGTCAAGAACTTCGGGCGCAAGGAGATGACCACCTCCATCGTCGTGTCGTACTACTGGCACTTCGTCGACGTGGTCTGGATCGCCCTGTTCCTCGTCATCTACTTCCTGAAATAGAGCGGAGCTCCACCTCGACATGGCACGTGAGAAGAAGCAACGCTCGAACGGCCGCCGCAGCCCACTGGCAGCCGCTGCCCTGATCGGCATCGGCCTGCTGGTCACCGGCGGTCTGTACGCCGGTGCGACCGCGGCGATCGCCGCCACCGAAGACGATTCCGCCACCGCATCCACCCTGACGGTGGATGACGGCAAGAAGCTTTTCCAGGCCAACTGCGCCACCTGCCACGGCATGGACCTCGAGGGGTCGGAGAACGGCCCCTCGCTGTATGGCGTCGGCGAGCTGTCGGTGCACTTCCAGGTCTCCACAGGCCGCATGCCGCTGCAGGCGCAGGCCCCGCAGGCCCCGCAGAAGCCGGTGCAGTTCACGGACGACCAGATCGCCGCGATGGCCGCCTACGTGCAGTCCAGCGCGCCCGGACCGACCTTCCCCGATGAGGAGGTGCTGGACGGAGAGGGTGACGTCGCCGAAGGCGCCGAGCTGTTCCGCATCAACTGCGCGATGTGCCACAACGTCGCCGGTGCCGGTGGCGCACTGACCGAAGGCAAGTACGCCCCCGGTCTGCACACCACCAGCGAGCTGAACATGTACGCGGCCATGGTCACCGGACCGCAGAACATGCCGGTGTTCAACGACCTGAACCTCACCCTCGAGGACAAGCGCGACATCATCTCCTACCTGGTGTTCTTGCAGGAGAACGATTCGCCCGGCGGTTACGCGCTCGGTTCGCTCGGACCGGTCGCTGAAGGGTTGTTCATCTGGATCTTCGGTATCGGCGCACTCATCGCGCTGACCGTGTGGATCACGGCGAAGTCCAACTGATAGTCGCCTTAACGGCATTCCGGAACGTACGAGGAGCAGCATGGCACACGAGGACAACGCGCTCGAGCACGAGAGGGCTTCCTGGAAGCCTTCTTCGGGGCTCGCGGTCGCGGTGACGGACCCCGTGAGGAATCCTGAGCTCCCACCGCACCGCGCGCGCATGACCGATAAGGACCCGAAGGCGATGCGCCGCGCGGTCCGCACCGTCTACACGCTGTTCTACCTCTCGGTGGCCGCGAGCATCTGGGCCATCGCGGCCTACATGCTCTTCCCCATCGAGTCAGGCTCGCTCCTGGACATCCGCTACAACAACCTCTTCATCGGGCTCGGCATCGGCCTCGCGCTGCTGGCGATCGGCCTCGGAGCCATTCACTGGTCCAAGGCCGTGATGTCCGACAAGGAGTACATCGAGCCCCGCCACGCCACGCGCGGCCGCGACAGCACACGCTCGGCTGCCGTGCAGGTCTTCGTCGACGCGAACGAGGAGTCCGGCTTCGGGCGCCGCACGATGATCCGGAACTCGCTGTTCGCCGCGCTGGCGGCGTCGATCCTCCCGGGGATCACGCTCTTCCGTGGACTGGCGCCGGAGAACTCCCCGGAGCACCCGCATGCCGGCGACCCGGTGTACCTCCTCAGCCACACGATGTGGAAGGAAGGCTCTCGCCTCGCACAGGATCCGTCCGGTCGCCCCATCCGGGCCTCCGAGGTGACCCTGGGCTCCGCATTCCACGTCATTCCGGAAGAGCTCGCCGGTGTCAGCCACCACGACGGCTACCTGGAAGAGAAGGCCAAGGCCATCGTCCTGCTGATGCGCCTCCTGCCCGAAGATCTTCACGAATCCGAGGACAAGAAGGACTGGTCCTACGACGGCATCGTCGCCTACTCCAAGGTGTGCACGCACGTCGGATGCCCCGTCGCCCTGTACGAACAGCACACTCACCACCTTCTCTGCCCCTGCCACCAGTCGCAGTTCGACGTCGCCAACGGCGCGGCCGTCATCTTCGGCCCGGCCGCCCGTCCCCTGCCGCAGCTTCCGATCACGGTCGACGACGAGGGTTACCTCGTCGCCCGCAGTGACTTCCATGAGCCCGTCGGCCCCAGCTTCTGGGAGCGCCATTGAGTACCACGACTCATCCCACAGACAACGTCACCACCGAGCCGGCGGTTCATACCGGCCCGGTGAACGTCGGCCGTGACGGCAAGCCGCTCGGCGGACGATTCGTCGGCGCCGCGGCCAACTACCTCGACGAACGCACGAGCATCTCGGGCTTCGTCAAGGAACTGGGCCGCAAGATCTTCCCCGACCACTGGTCGTTCATGCTCGGCGAGATCGCGCTGTGGAGCTTCGTCGTCGTGCTGCTCTCCGGCACGTTCCTGACGTTCTTCTTCGAGGCGTCGATGGTCGAGACGCACTACGACGGTGCGTACGCCCCGATGCGCGGTGTCGCGATGTCGGCGGCCCTCGAGTCGACCCTGCACATCTCCTTCGACCTGCGCGGCGGTCTCCTGGTCCGCCAGATCCACCACTGGGCGGCTCTGGTGTTCATCGCCGGTATCGGTGTGCACATGCTGCGCATCTTCTTCACCGGCGCTTTCCGCAAGCCGCGCGAACTGAACTGGGTGGTCGGCTTCATCCTCTTCATCCTCGCCCTGGGTGAGGGCTTCACCGGCTACTCCCTCCCCGACGACCTGCTGTCGGGCAACGGCCTGCGCATCATCGACGGTATGGTCAAGGGCATCCCGGTCGTCGGCACGTGGATCTCCTTCCTGCTCTTCGGCGGGGAGTTCCCGGGGTCGGTGATCGTCGGCCGGCTGTACACACTGCACATCCTGCTGTTGCCGGCAATTCTGGTGGCGCTGCTGGTCGTGCACCTCATGCTCATGATCATCAACAAGCACACGCAGTTCGCCGGCCCCGGCCGGACGAACGACAACGTCGTGGGCTTCCCGATCCTGCCGGTCTACGCATCGAAGATGGGTGGATTCTTCTTCATCACCTTCGGCGTGATCGTGCTCATCGCCTCGCTGTTCACGATCAACCCGATCTGGAACTACGGCCCCTACGACCCCTCACCGGTGTCTGCCGGTACCCAGCCGGACTGGTACATCGGCTTCGCCGACGGTGCGCTGCGCCTTGTGCCGCCGCACCTGGAGTTCGTCCTGTGGGATCGCACGTGGTCGTGGAACATCCTCATCCCGCTGGCGGTCCTGGGGCTGTTCATCGTGCTGGTGCTGATCTACCCCTTCATCGAGGCGTGGATCACCGGCGACAAGCGTGAGCACCACATCGCCCAGCGTCCGCGCAACGCGCCGACCCGCACCGCCATCGGCGCGGCGGGCGTGACGTTCTACGCCGTGCTGTGGGCCGCCGCGTCCTCCGACATCATCGCCACGCACTTCTGGGTCACGATGGAGGGTGTCATTCACGCCCTCCAGGCGCTCCTGATCCTCGGGCCGATCGTGGCGTACTTCGTCACCAAGCGCATCTGCCTGGCCTTGCAGAAGAAGGACCGCGAGATCCTCCTGCACGGCTATGAGTCGGGCCGCATCGTGCGTCTTCCCGGCGGCGAGTACATCGAGGTGCACCAGCCCGTCGACGAATACGACCGCTGGAAGCTCGTGGACTCGGAGAACACCTATGCTCCCCTGGTCGTGCGGCCGAATGCCCAGGGACGCATCCCGTGGCACGAGCACGTCCGCGCGAGTGTCTCCCGCTGGTTCTTCGAAGACCGCCTCGTCCCCATCAGCCAGGCGGAACTGGATGCGGCCGCCGCTCACCAGCACCACGATCTCGACCACGTCGAGCACGTGGCCAGCGATGAGCTCGAGGCCTCCGACCAGCGAGCGATCGAGGAGGGGCGCCCCGTGGCCGCCCCGCATGACGAGCGCGCTGAGATGGAGTTCCCCTCTCCGAAGGGACTCGACGAGCGCAATCGCCCCACGGGCGAGACACCGCCCCAGTGACGTCATGAGTTGACATACCCGGAATGCCCGGTCCGCCCCGCGGATCGGGCATTCCGCTGTTCTGGCAGGATTCGCACGACCGGAGACCTTCCGGCCCGCGGTGCAGCGACGCGTCTCCCCGTAGCCTGATGCCATGACCGACCGTGCCGCTTACTTCCGTGCCCGCCTCGCCGCCGAGACCGACCCGTCCGACGTGTACGCCGCGCAGAAGGCGGGGGAATCGTTCGTGCTGGTGGATGTGCGGGGCGAGGAAGCGTGGGCGCAGGGCCGCGTCAGCGGAGCCATCCACATGCCCTACCGGCAGATCGCCGAGCGGGCTCCGCGAGAGCTCGACCCCGCCGTCCCGGTCGTCGTCTACTGCTGGAGCCCCGGATGCAACGCCGGCGTGAAGGGCGCTCTCGAATTCGCCCGGCTCGGATACGACGTCCGCGAGATGATCGGCGGATACGAATACTGGGTGCGCGAAGGGCAACCGGCCGACACCGACGACGGACCGATGTCCCGCACCTTCGACCCCCTGGTGATGGTGGTGCACTCCCCCGCGCTCTCGTCGTAGCGGCGCCCCGGGGCGCTGTCCACCCCGTGTCACCGACCCGGGGCCGCAGCTGAGGCTGGGTTCATGACCGTTCCTGCATCTCCCCGCCGCCCGGCGACGGCACCTCCACCGTCCTGGACATCACGCGCTGACCGGTCGGCACAGAACGCCTGGTCGGGCGCACTGTTCGGGGTCGGGCTGGTGGCGTTTCTCGACGAGGCCCTGTTCCACCAGCTGCTGCACTGGCACCACTTCTACGACCGCAGCACCACCGACATCGGCCTGGTCTCCGACGGCCTCTTTCATGCATTCAGCTGGTTCGCGACGATCGGCGGACTGTTCCTCTTGGCAGACCTCCGCCGCCGCCACGCGCTGTGGGCGACGCGGTGGGTCGGCGGCGTGCTGGTGGGGGCCGGTGCCTTCCAGCTGTATGACGGGCTGCTCCAGCACAAGGTGTGGCGCATCCACCAGATCCGCTACGTCGACGACCTCCTGCCGTACGACCTCGCGTGGAACATCTCCGCGGCCCTCATCCTGATCGCGGGGGTCGTGGTGGTCTCGCGAACCGGCCGGCGCCGCGCCCTCGCGTACGCGGAGTCGCTGTGAGGGAGGCCGCCAGCACCCATGTCCACGCCGGCGGCGGCGCCGGCTTCCTCGACGTGCTTCTCCTCGCTCTGGCGGCGTTGGCGGTGACGAGCTACGTCGCCGCCGTCCTCACGGCACGACGGCGAGGGCGGGAGTGGCCCTTCTGGCGCGTGCTCGCGTGGATCGGAGGCGTGGCGCTGGGCGCGCTCTCGGTCACCGGACCGGTGGCGGCGGCGGCGCGGAACGACTTCGTCGTGCACATGTGGGGGCACCTCGCCGCGGGAATGGCCGCTCCGGTGCTGCTGGTGCTCGCCGCCCCCGTGACGTTGGCGTTGCGGTCTCTGCCGGTCACCCCGGCGCGACGGCTGTCACGGATGCTGCGGTCGTGGCCGGCCCGGATCATCTCCTCCCCCGTCGTGGCTGCGGTGTTGAGCGCAGGTGGCCTCTGGGTGCTCTACCTCAGCCCCCTGCTCCCGGCGATGCACCACGACCCCGTCCTGTACGTGCTCGTGCACGCTCACCTGGTCGGCGCCGGTTACCTCTTCACCGCGGCGGTGATCGGCCGGGACCCCCGCCCGCACCGCTCACCCCGCGCGGTGCTCGTCGCGGCGCTCGTCGTCGCGATGGCCTCGCACGCCGTGCTCGCGAAGTACCTCTACGCCTCTCCCCCCGAAGGGGTTCCGATCGACCAGGCTCACGAGGGTGCGCAGCTGATGTACTACGCGGGCGCGTGGGTGGAGGCAGCGATCATCGTCGTGTTCTGCGCGGACTGGTATCGGGCGGCCGGCCGCCGACGCCCCAGCTCGATTCAGGCCGTCTCGACGTCTTCCGCGAAGTATCGCGCCGCCGAGCCGGAGAATACCGGCCGGGCCGGCTCCACCGCGCCCTCGACCACATCGCAGACGACGGCGGTCACGTTGTCGAGCGAGCCCGCCTCCAGCGCCAACGCGACCAGGTCGCTCGCGGCCTGGCGCGGGGTCTGGGCCTCGCGCAGCACGGCCGCCACGTCCGGCTCGGGGACGTAATCCGTCACGCCGTCGCTGCACAGCAGCCAGCGGTCGCCCGGCATCGCCGGTCGTTCACTGACCGAGACCGAATCGTTCTCCCCGCCGCCCAGGGAGGCGGTGATGATGTTCCGGCGCGGGTGGGATGCGGCGGCCTCCGGTGCAAGCAGGCCGTGATCCACGAGCGCCTGAACGTACGAATCGTCGCGGGTCTCGCGCGTGAACCATCCGTCGCGGAGCAGGTAGCCGCGGGAGTCGCCGGTGTGTGCCAGGAGCACGGAACCGCTGGCCGCCACGAACAAGCCCGTGAAGGTCGTGGACATCCCCTGCAGCGACGGATCGCGGGTCACGTGCGCGCGGATGTCCCAGTTCGCCTCGCGGATGCGGACGAGGAGGGCCTCGGCATCGGATGCTCCGCCGACGCCGGCCACCAGCCGGTGGATGAGCGCGGCAGAGGCCAGGTCGCCGGAGGGCCCGCCCCCGACGCCGTCAGCAACCGCCGCACCCCAGGGTGCGGTGAAGGCGGCGTCCTGATTCGTCGCCCGGTGCGGTCCGGTGTCGGAGACCGCGGCCGCTGTCAGTCGAATCGGCACGCGCCGGTCAGCGGGCGAAATGTCCGCGGTAGTACTCGAACACCCAGCCCACGATGGCGACGGCGAAGACAGCCAGTCCGATCGGCATCATCCACGTGCCGATGGCCAGACCCATCATCCCGATCGCTGCCGAGAAGGCCAGAACGATGGGCCACCACGACCACGGGCTGAACTCGCCCACCTCGGGGTCGCCGTCATCGATGTCGGCGGTGAGAGTGTCTTCCGGGAGCTCGCCGCCCTGCGCGCGGTGCACACGCTGAACGTAGAAGGCGATCAGAGCCGACATGAGCGTGGCAAAGAGGAGAGCGATGGAACCGACCCACTCGATGCGGGAGAGGATGTCGCCCGAGTAGAAGAGGATCGCCCACACGGTGTAGGTCACACCCACCACGAGGAAGAAGACCGACAGCAGCCACCACAGGTTCGTGTTGACGCGCATTACTTCACCTCTCCCTCGGCAGCATCCACGACCGGGGCGTCAGGCGCGTCCTTCGCCGGGCCCACTCCGACCGGCACGCCGGCCTCGGGGTGGTTCAGGTCGAACGCGGGACGCTCGCTGCGGATCCGCGGGATGGAGGTGAAGTTGTGCCGCGGCGGCGGGGAAGACGTCGCCCATTCGAGCGATCCGCCGTAACCCCACGGGTCGTTCACCGTGATCTTCGGCGCCTTACGGGCGGTGATCCAGATGTTCAGCAGGAACGGGATCATAGAGGCGCCCAGGATCATCGCACCCACGGTGGAGACCTGGTTGCCCCACGTGAAGCCGTCCTCCGGCGAGTAGTCGGCGTAGCGACGCATCATGCCGTCCACACCCAGCCAGTGCTGGATGAGGAAGGTCATGTGGAAGCCGATGAACAGCATCCAGAAGTGCACGTAGCCCAGGCGCTCGTTCAGCATCCGGCCCGTCCACTTCGGCCACCAGAAGTAGAACCCGGCGAACATGGCGAACACGACCGTGCCGAAGACGACGTAGTGGAAGTGCGCGACCACGAAGTAGGTGTCGGAGACGTGGAAGTCCAGCGGCGGCGAGGCGAGGATGACGCCCGTGAGGCCTCCGAAGACGAACGAGATGAGGAACCCGAGCGCGAACACCATCGGCGTCTCGAACGTCACGGAACCGCGCCACATCGTGCCGATCCAGTTGAAGATCTTCACCCCGGTCGGAACGGCGATGAGCATCGTCATGAGCGCGAAGAACGGCAGCAACACCGCGCCGGTCACGTACATGTGGTGCGCCCACACCGCCACCGACAAGGCCGCGATCGCGATCGTGGCGTACACCAGCGTCTTGTACCCGAAGATCGGCTTCCGGCTGAAGACGGGGAAGATCTCCGACACGATGCCGAAGAACGGCAGCGCGATGATGTACACCTCGGGGTGACCGAAGAACCAGAACAAGTGCTGCCAGAGGAGCACACCGCCCGCCGCCGGGTCGTAGATGTGCGATCCGAGCACGCGGTCGGAAGCGGCCGCGAGCAGTGCGGCGGCGAGCACGGGGAAGGCCAGGAGCACCAGGATGCTGGTGATCAGGGTGTTCCACGTGAAGATCGGCATCCGCCACATCGTCATGCCCGGGGCGCGCAGCGTGAGGATCGTGGTGATGAAGTTGACCGCGCCGAGGATCGTGCCGAAACCGCTCATGCCGAGCCCCAGCATCCAGAGGTTTCCCCCGACGCCGGGTGAGAAGCTCGCGTTCGCCAACGGTTGATACGCGAACCAACCGAAGCCCGCGGCACCCCCCGGGGTGAGGAAGCCCGAGACGGCGATCAACGATCCGAACAGGAACAGCCAGAAGGAGAACGCGTTCAGCCGGGGGAAGGCCACATCCGGGGCACCGATCTGCAGCGGCATGATCGCGTTGGCGAAACCGAAGAACAGCGGCGTCGCGAACATCAGCAGCATGATCGTGCCGTGCATCGTGAAGAGCTGGTTGTACTGCTCCTTCGTCGGCACGACCTGCATGCCCGGCTCGAACAGCTCAGCGCGGATGATCAGCGCCATGACGCCGCCGAGCATGAAGAACAGCACGGACGCGATGAGGTACATGTACCCGATCGTCTTGTGGTCGGTGGAGGTGATCCACTTGACCACGATGTTGCCCTTCTGCTCCACACGCGAGGTGCTGAGCAGGGCCGCCTGGCGCGGCGGAATCGTCGTCGGGCGGCCGGGCGCCGACTCCTTCGGGGGAAGCGTGGTGGTCATGCTCGCTAGCCTTCCTCGGCGCGGCCGAATCCTGTGTTGCCCTGGAGTCGGTCGTAGGCCTCGTCGATATCGCCCGTCTGGCCCTCGTCACGGAGGGTCTCAAGGTAGTCCTCGTACTCCGCCTCGCTGACGACCTTGACGTTGAACAGCATCGCGGAGTGGTATTCGCCGCACAGCTCGGCGCACTTGCCGGCGTACGTGCCCTCACGCGTGGGCGTGAACGACCAGTAGTTGTCCCGCCCGAGGTACATGTCCTTCTTGTAAAGGAAGTCGATCACGAAGAAGGAGTGCGCCACATCGCGCGACTGCAACTCGATCTGCACCGTCTTGTCGACGGGGAGGTAAAGGGTGGGCAGTGCCTCCTGGTCGACGGTCCCGTCGCCCTCGGGTTCTGCCTGAACACCCATCGTCCAGACGGCGTCGGAGGCGTCCTCCTCTTCGCCGTTGTACTGGAAGTCCCACGCCCACTGCTTGCCGTAGGCGGTGATCGACACCTCGGGGTCTTCGTACTGCGTCTCGAGGATGTCCTGGTCGCGTGCGGTGAACGCGAAGAAACCGACGACCAGGATCAGCGGCACGATCGTGTAGAAGATCTCGATCGGCATGTTGTAGCGCAGCTGCACCGGGAGGCCCGACTGGCCTTTACGGCGACGGTAGGCGATGGCCGCCCACAGCATCAGTCCCCAGGTGGTCAGACCCACCGCGAGCAGCACGATCCACGAGTTGACCCAGAGCCCGGCGACCATGTCCACGCGGTTGGTGGCGGGAACGCCGTCCTCTTGGAAGCCCGGCAGGTAGCCGTGCAGTTGCGTCGGGGAGCACCCGGCGAGCACTGCTGCCGAGGCGATTCCTACCGGGAGGAAGGCCCAGCGGAGGCTGCGTTTCGAGGGCACGGTGTACCTTTCCGGGACATGAATGTTGCTTGCTCAGTCTAGGGCAAGCTCTCATGCTTCTCAGGACAACCGTCCAGCCTGCACAACGCGAAAACCCGCGGGACGAGGCGAAAATCGCTCTCGTGCCGCGGGTTGCCGCGTGTCGGGGACCGGCTGGCGGCCTCCCGGATTGAGATCAGTGGAAGCTGTCGCCGCAGGCGCAGCTGCCGGCGGCGTTGGGGTTGTCGATCGTGAACCCCTGCTCCGAGATGGTGTCCTTGAAGTCGATGGTCGCTCCGTCGAGATACGGGACGCTCATGTCGTCGACGATGACCTCGACTCCATCGAAATCGACCGCCTTGTCACCGTCGAGGTAGCGCTCGTCGAAGTACAGCTGGTAGATCAGTCCGGAGCATCCCCCGGGCTGCACGGCCACGCGCAGGCGCAGGTCGTCGCGCCCCTCCTGGTCGAGCAGGCTCTTGACCTTGCTGGCGGCGGCGTCGGTGAGCCCGACGCCGTGTTCGCGGACAATCTGGTCGGTGGACAGCGCGGTGTCGGTCATGACAACCCCTTTCGTCGAGCGCGTCGCGGTTCGGACACGATGATTCTACGCCGCCCGGCGACGCAGAGCTTCGTTCACACCGTGCGCGCGTCGAGGCTCTCCAGCAGCAGAGCCTCGGCCGCCACCGCGTGCCGGAAGGTATCCAGGTGCAGCGACTCGTTCGGGCTGTGCGCGCGCGAGTGGGGGTCTTCCACACCGGTCACGAGGATCTGGGCTTCGGGGAACTCGCGCACGAGGTCGGCGATGAAGGGGATCGACCCGCCGACACCCACGTCGATGCTCGGGACTCCGTAGCCTTCGGCGAACGCCGCACGCACGTCCTCGACTGCCCACCCGCTGGTGTCTACAAGGAACCCGTCGCCGAGGTCGACGTCGGAGAAGGTCAGCTCAGCACCGAAGGGCGCGTGTGCGCGCAGATGCGCCTCGATCGCCGCATACGCCTCCGCCGCGGCCTGACCGGGCGCCACGCGAGCGCTCACCACGACGGTGATCTCGGGGGCCAGCGTGTTGGATGCGGCGGCCACGCTGGTCGCGTCGATTCCGGTGATCGTGATCGACGCCTTGTTCCAGATACGGCCGAGGATCGCTCCCCGCCCGATCGGCGACACGCCACTGAGGAGGCCGGTCTCCGAGCGGAGGGTCTCTTCGCTGTAGTCGGGCGTCGGCTCGTCACGCTCGGTGAGGCCGTCCACCGCGACCGCGCCGTCGTCGTCCCACAGGGTTGCGAGGAGCTTCACGGTGGCGAGCATGGCGTCGGGCACCGCTCCCCCGAACATCCCGGAGTGCGAGGCGTGGTCGAGGGTCCGCACGCGGAGGGTGAAGCGTGCGTTTCCCCGAAGCGACACCGTGAGGGCGGGTGTGCGCTCGTCCCAGTTGCCCGAGTCGGCGACGACGATCGCGTCGGCGCGCAGCGCGTCGGCGTTGTCGGAGAGGAACGATGCGAACGACCGCGACCCGTACTCCTCTTCTCCCTCGATGAACACAGCGACGCCCAGGTCGAGGTCTCGGCCCAGCGCCTCGGTCAGGGCGCGGAGGGCCGCCACGTGTGCCATGACCCCGGCCTTGTCATCGGCGGCGCCGCGCCCGTACAGGCGCCCGTCGCGCACGGTCGGTTCGAACGGCGGCGACTCCCAGAGCGCCTCGTCGCCGACCGGCTGCACATCGTGGTGCGCGTACAGCAGCACCGTCGGGCGGCCGTTGCGCGCTGCCCGTGTGGCGAGCACGGCCGGCTGCCCGTGCTCATCGGTGTCGGGGATCGCCGCGGTCTTCACCTCCACGCGATCGAAGAAGTCCAGTCCGCGGAAGAGCTCGGCGACCGCCTCCGCGCTGCGCGCAAGCTGGGTCTGGTCGAACGCGGGCCACGCCACCGACGGGATGCGCACGAGAGCGCCGAGATCGGCCAGGGCGGAGGGAACGACGGATGCGGCGGCGGAACGCACGGCATCTCTGCGGGATGAGTCAGAGGTCATGCGGGTAATCTTAAAGAGCCCGCATCCGATGCTTCGAAGGTTCCCCGTGGCCAAGACTCCTGCCCCCGCGTCCAACGACGCTCCCGCCGACCCCGCCCGCCTGGGCTCCGGCAAGGGACGCGCCACTCCGACGCGCGCCGAGCGGGAGGCGGCGCGCAAGCGGCCGCTCGTCGCCGACACCAAGGAGGCGAAGGCCCGTGCGCGCGCCGAGCTCGCCGCGAAGCGCGAGAAGGCCCGCGCCGGCATGGCCGCCGGGGACGACCGCTACCTGCCCCTGCGCGACAAGGGTCCGCAGCGCCGGTTCGCGCGCGACTTCGTCGACTCGGGATGGCACCTCGGAGAGGGCGTCATGCCCTTCATGGTGCTCGTGATCGTGGCGACCCTCGTGCCGCTGCCGATGTTCCAGTACTGGGCATTCGTGGCGCTGTGGATCTTCATCCTCTTCGTGGTCGGCGACATGATCATCACCTCCATCCGCGTCAAGCGCGCGGCGCGCGAGAAGTTCGGCGCGGAGCGCCTCGAGAAGGGCCTCGGCTGGTACTCGGCGATGCGCACCGTGCAGATGCGCTTCATGCGCCTGCCCAAGGCTCAGGTCAAGCGCGGCCAGCACCCCGCCTGACTCACGCGCCGCTCCTCGCGGCCCGCTCGAATCCGCGAGACTCCACGCTGCCCACGAGACGACGGCGCTACGCCACGGTCTCGTGGGCAGCGTGCAGTCTCGCGGGTGCGGTGCGGTGTCAGAGAGCGCGGTTGATCTGGCGAGCCCAGAGCGGGCCGCGATACAGGAACGCGGTGTAGCCCTGCACGAGAGTCGCTCCGGCGTCCAGACGCTCGCGTACGTCGGATGCGGTCTCCACGCCGCCGGCGGAGATGACGACGAACTCCGGGGGTACGACCGCTCGCACCAGGCGCAGGACCGCCATCGCCCGCAGCTTCAGCGGCGCCCCGGAAAGCCCGCCCTCCCCCGCGGCCGCCACGATCTCCGGAGGCGTGCGCAGGCCCTCGCGCGAGATCGTCGTGTTCGTCGCGATGAGTCCGGCCAGACCCAGATCGACGGCGAGACGCGCGATGTCCTGCACCTCGTCGTCGGCGAGATCCGGCGCGATCTTCACCAGGAGCGGCGTCTCGCCGGCCGCATCCCGCACAGCCTCCAGCAGCGGACGGAGCGTCTCCACGGCCTGAAGGCCGCGCAGGCCCGGGGTGTTCGGTGACGAGACGTTCACCACGAGGTAGTCGGCCAGCGGTGCGAGCAGCCGGGTGCTCCGCACGTAGTCGTCCGCCGCATCCTCGACCGCGACGACGCGGCTCTTGCCGATGTTGACACCGATCACGGGACGGATGCGGCGGCGACGCAGCCGCTCCAGGCGCCGGGCGGCGGCCTCCGCGCCGCCGTTGTTGAACCCCATCCGGTTCACCACGGCGCGGTCGGCAACGAACCGGAACAGACGAGGACGCGGGTTTCCCGGCTGCGGGAGCGCCGTGATCGTGCCCACTTCGATGTGCCCGAATCCGAGGGCGCGGAGGCCCGCCACCATGCGGACGTCCTTGTCGAAGCCGGCGGCGACGCCGAAGGGCGAGTCGAAGGTCAGCCCGAGCGCGTCCGTCCGATGTTCCGGCCGGGGCGCCGTCAGCCGACGGGTGGCCCAGGAGAACGGCGTGATGCCGAGCAGGCGGATGACCGGGATCGCCAGGTGGTGCGCGCGTTCGGGGTCGATCCGCGACAGGACCAGGCGGAAGAGCAGCGGATACATCCCCGCCAGCCTAGGGGACGGCACCCGGTTGCGAGGATGCGCCTACTCGGCGACGCCCGCCGGCTCGTCCACGGTGTGCCGCGCCGAGTGATCGGCGCGGAGCAGCCCGATGGCGGACTCGAAGTCTTCGAGCGACTCGAAACCCTGGTAGACGCTGGCGAAACGCAGGTACGCCACCTCATCCAGCTCGCGCAGCGGGCCGAGGATGGCCAGACCGATCTCGTTCGCCTCGATCTGAGACGCCCCGGTCTGGCGGACGGTCTCCTCGACGCTCTGCGCCAGCATCGCCAGATCGGCTTCCGTCACGGGCCGACCCTGGCATGCCTTGCGCACGCCCGACATCACCTTCTCGCGGCTGAACGGCTCGATCACGCCGGAGCGTTTGATGACGTTCAGGCTGGCCGTCTCGACGGTCGAGAATCGCCCGCCGCACTCGGGGCACTGCCGACGTCGGCGGATGCTGAGCCCGTCGTCGCTCGTGCGGGAATCGATGACGCGGGAATCGGGATGGCGGCAGAAGGGGCAGTGCATGGCACCGACAGACTACGCGACGCCGTCGCCCCTCATGCTGTTGACGGGTCTTCGGAAGCATCTTCTCCGGCGAAGCGGGCCTGGATGGCCTCCCCGTGCGCGGGCAGCGCCTCCGCCTCCGCCAGCGCCACGATGCCGTCCCGCACCTCTGCGAGGGCATCGCGGTCGTACTCGATGATCTGCTGCGGGCGCAGGAAGGTCGCGGCCGACAGCCCGGCCGCGTACCGCGCCTGTCCCCCGGTGGGCAGCACGTGGTTGCTGCCGGCCAGGTAGTCGCCGAGGCTCACAGGCGAGAACGGTCCGACGAAGATGGCGCCGGCGTGGACGAAGAGCTCCGGCTTCGGGTCGCGAAGGTGCAGTTCGAGGTGCTCGGGCGCGTAGGCGTTGCTGAACGCCGCCGCGCCGGCGAGGTCGTCCACGAGGACGATCGCGGACTGCGGGCCGCTCAGCGCCGCCTGCACCCGCTCCCGGTGACGGGTACGCGCAGCGAGCGCGGCCACCGCATCCGCCACCGCTGCCGCCAGTGCGGGAGATTCGGTGACGAGGACGGCCGAGGCCTGTTCGTCGTGCTCGGCCTGGCTCACGAGGTCGGCCGCCACCAGCACGGCGTCGGCGCTGTCGTCCGCGACGACGAGGATCTCGGTGGCGCCGGCTTCCGCGTCTGTCCCGACGCGACCGGCGACGGCGCGCTTGGCCGACGCGACGAAGTTGTTGCCCGGCCCGGTGACCACGTCGACCGGTTCCAGCCCGAGTGAGTCGACGCCGTATGCGAAGGCGCCGATCGCCCCCGCGCCCCCCATGGCATAGACCTCACTGACGCCGAGAAGGTGAGCGGCAGCCAGGATCACGGGGTGCACACGCCCGCCGAACTCACGCTGCGGAGGGGACGCGAGGGCCACCTCGACGACGCCGGCGACCTGCGCGGGCACGACGTTCATCACGACGCTCGAGGGATACGCGGCTTTGCCTCCGGGCACGTAGACGCCCACCCGCCGCACCGGTTGCCACCGCTGCGTCACGCGCGCCCCGGGGCCGAGCTCCGTCGTCACGGGCGCCGGGACCTGCGCAGCAGAGGCCCGTCGTACGCGCCGGATGGCTTCCTCCAGCGCGGCGCGCACATCGGGGGCGAGGGATGCGACGGCTTCTTCGAGGTGTGCGGGCGGCACCCGCACCTCGTGTCCGCTGACGGCGTCGAACCGCTCAGCCTGCTCGCGCAGCGCCGCCTCGCCCCGCTCGGCGACGTCGGCGACGATCGCGGCGGCGATCGTCAAAGCTTCGTCGCGTGCCGCGGCGGCACGTGGCACGGAGGCCAGCAGCTCGGCCGGGCTGAGCGTCCGGCCGCGCAGATCGATGGTGCGGAGCATCCATCCAGGCTACCGGCACGGGAACGCGCCCCGTCCCCGGTAGCCCGAGCCCGGGTCAGCCCCGGGTGACGCCGCTCACGTCGTGGAGGTAGCCGATGCGGCCGTCCTCGTGACGGACCACGAAGACCTCGCCGCGGTCTTCGATGACCAGCGCCCATGCGGTGGGGCCGATCCGGAAGAGTGGAGAGCCGTAGTCATCCACCACGTCGCGCTCCACGGGCACAAGTGCCCAGAAGGCCTGCTGCGCGGGCGCGGCGTGCGCGGCGGAGGCCACGGTGTCATCGGCCGCCGCCCATTCCTGGGTCTCCGGCTCGTGCTCTGCAGGCTCGTGCTCTGCAGGCTCGGGGTCGTCTCGCAGGGGGGCGAAGACATCGGTGTCGAAGGCCCCGGTGTTCGACACGGGCACTGCCGCCACCGGCGCGGAGGTGCCCGCGCCGCGGGCGTACGACCCCGTGTCGTACGAATTCGGCGGGTAGGTGCCGGCGTCGTGGGAACCCGTGCTGGAGGCGCCCGTCTCGTCGGAGCGCGAGTCGGAGGCCGCATCGTGGGAGGGGCCGCCCTGGAAGGCGTCGCCATCCACCGGCGTAGGCGCCGGAGCGGGGGCGCGACGCTCACGGGCAGGGCGCGGCACCACGGCACGGACAGGACGGGCGTTGCGATGCGCGGGGATCTCGGGTCGATCCTGGAAGTCCTGCTCGAGCACGGGGATGATCGGCGCGAAGACCGTGAGCACCACACCGGCGAGCATGAGGATGACCTCGACCCACACCACCCACGAGCGGGTCCAGAAACCGGTCTCGATGACGATGGCGACGTTGTCCCACAGCGACGAGAGCCACACCAGTGCGGCCACCGAGAACGCCACGGAGGCGAACTGGTCGATGCCGAGCGATCCGAATCGGCGGATACCCTGCGGCGAGAGCCGGCGCAGCACCAGCAGGAACACGGCGATCGTGGGAAGCCCGATCGTGAGGATCCACGACAGACCCGATACCCAGACGTTCGCGCCACCGAAGAGCGGGCGCGCGTTGCCGCCGACGATGTTCAGGGGGAAGAAGGACACGATGAAGGCCACGAGCCAGACGGCCGTCAGGGCCACCTCGCGGATGGAGAACGGGCCCACACCGTACTGGGGTGGAGTCTCGCGCTCGGCGGGAACCGCCGCATCCTCCGCCGCGACGGGTGCCGCCTCGGAGGCCGGGGCGCGGGCGATGGTCGTGTCGTCAAGTTCAGCGTCAGTCACGATGTTCCTCTCCAGGGGGGCGGAGACGATCCTACCCACGGTGGTCGGCGCGGCCCAGGAGGCGTCGCCGCTTGACAGTACTTGTGAAATCAGGCTCGACTTGTGAAATCAGGCTCGACTTGTGAAATCAGGCTCGCACCTGTGAAGGAGGGATGGCTCAGCCCAGACAGTTCGGGCCGAGCAGCCCCTTGAGTTCGCCGTACAGGTCAGCGGTCACCCGCACGGGCAGCGGCACTTCGAACACCTTCGCCGTCCCGGCCTTGTGCAGCTTCAGTGTGACCTCGGTATCGCCGCGGTGGCGGCGCAGCACCTCGGCCAGATCGTTGACCAGGTCTTCGCTGGCGCGCTGCTCGGCCATCAGGAGCACGAGCGGGCCCGACTCGTCCAGGGAGCCGAGATCCGGCGAGAACGCCGATTGCGCGTGCAGGTTCAGACCATCATCGCGCCGCGACACCCGGCCGCGGACCACGAGGATCGCATCGGCTTGGAGAACGGGCGAGAACTCCTGGTAGGTCTTCCCCATGAACATCACGGTGACCTCGCCGTTGAAGTCTTCGACGGTGATCATGCCGTACGGGTTGCCGCTCTGCTTGGCGACGCGATGCTGGACACTTGTGATCAGCCCCGCGATGGTGACCTGGTCGCCGTCCTGCACCTCTTCGGACGAGAGCAGGTCATGGATGCTGGTGGACGCATGCTTGGCGAGGGGCACCTCGAGCCCGGCCAGCGGATGATCGGACACGTAGAGGCCGAGCATCTCGCGTTCGAAGGCGAGCTTGTCCTTCTTCGTCCACTCGGGGCGATCGGGCACCTTCGCCGGCATGATCTCCTCCGCCTCGTCGTAAAGACTGTCGAAGTCGAAGCCGATGGCGCCGGTGGCCGCCTTTCGCTTTGTCTCCACCGCCGCCTCCGTCGCATCCTCGTGGATCTCGAGAAGGGCGCGCCGGGTTGCACCGAGAGAGTCGAACGCGCCCGCCTTGATGAGCGATTCCACGGTGCGCTTGTTGGCGACGTGCAGAGGCACCTTCGTGAGGAAGTCGTGGAAGCTGACGAAGTTGTCGTCGGCTCGGGAGGCCACGATCCCCTCCACCACGTTGGAGCCGACATTGCGCACGGCTCCGAGACCGAAGCGGATGTCGTCGCCGACGGCCGCGAAGTAGCGGATGGACTCGTTCACGTCGGGCGGAAGAACCCGGATTCCCATGCGGCGGCACTCGTTCAGGTAGACCGCCATCTTGTCCTTGGAGTCGCCCACGCTGGTCAGCAACGCGGCCATGTACTCGGCGGGGTAGTGCGACTTGAGGTACGCGGTCCAGTAGGACACGAGCCCGTAAGCGGCCGAGTGCGCCTTGTTGAAGGCGTAGTCGGAGAACGGAAGGAGGATGTCCCACAGCGCCTTGATCGCGGCCTCGCCGAACCCGCGCGCGACCATTCCGCCGTGGAACCCCTCGTACTGCTTGTCCAGCTCGGACTTCTTCTTCTTACCCATCGCGCGACGAAGGATGTCTGCTTGACCGAGCGAGAAGCCCGCGACCCGCTGGGCGATCGCCATGACCTGCTCCTGATAGATGATCAGGCCGTAGGTGGTGTCGAGGATGTCTCTGAGGGGCTCTTCGAGCTCGGGGTGGATCGGGGTGATCTCCTGCTGGCCGTTCTTGCGCAGCGCGTAGTTGATGTGCGAGTTCGCGCCCATCGGACCCGGGCGGTACAGGGCGATGACAGCCGAGATGTCTTCGAAGTTGTCGGGCTTCATCAGACGCAGGAGCGAGCGCATCGGCCCACCATCGAGTTGGAACACGCCGAGGGTGTCTCCCCGGGAGAGCAGATCGTAGGAGTGCTGGTCATCGAGAGTGAGGTCTTCGAGGACGAGCTTCTCGCCACGGTTGGCTTCGATGTTGTCGACGGCGTCGTTGATGATGGTGAGGTTGCGGAGCCCCAGGAAGTCCATCTTGATCAGGCCGAGGGCCTCGCACGCGGGATAGTCGAACTGCGTGACGATCTGGCCGTCCTGCTCCCGGCGCATGATCGGGATGATGTCGACGAGCGGCTCGCTGGACATGATCACGCCCGCGGCGTGGACACCCCACTGACGCTTGAGGTTCTCCAGCCCCACCGCCGTGTCGAACACCGTCTTGGCCTCGGTGTCGGTCTCGATGAGGGTGCGGAACTCCGCTGCTTCCTTGAAGCGCGGGTGCTCCTTGTCGAACATGCCGTCCAGCGGCATGTCCTTGCCCATCACGGCGGGGGGCATGGCCTTGGTGAGCCTCTCCCCCATGCTGAACGGGAAGCCGAGGACGCGGCCGGCGTCCTTCAGGGCCTGCTTGGCCTTGATGGTGCCGTAGGTCACGATCTGCGCGACGCGCGCGTCGCCGTACTTCTCGGTGACGTACTGGATGACCTCGCCCCGGCGACGGTCGTCGAAGTCGACGTCGAAGTCGGGCATCGAGACGCGATCGGGGTTGAGGAATCGCTCGAAGATGAGGCCGTGCTTGAGCGGGTCGAGATCGGTGATGCGCATGGCGTAGGCCGCCATCGACCCCGCGCCCGAGCCGCGGCCGGGACCGACGCGGATGCCGTGGTCCTTCGCCCAGTTGATGAAGTCGGCGACGACGAGGAAGTAGCCGGGGAAGCCCATCTGGGTGATGACGCCGGTCTCGTACTCGGCCTGCTTGCGCACCTCCGCGGGGATGCCCTCGGGGTAGCGGAACTCGAGCCCCTTCTCCACCTCCTTGATGAACCACGAATCCTCGGTTTCGCCGGCGGGGACGGGGAAGCGCGGCATGTAGTTCGCGGAGGTGTTGAACTCGACGTCGCAGCGTTCGGCGATCAGCAGGGTGCTGTCGCACGCCTCCGGATGATCGCGGAAGATCTGGCGCATCTCCGCGGGCGACTTCACGTAGTAGCCGTCGCCGTCGAACTTGAACCGCTTGGGATCATCCAGGGTCGAGCCCGACTGCACGCACAGCAGCGCC
Source organism: Microbacterium sp. Z10_103 (assembly GCF_058310455.1). Lineage (NCBI taxonomy): Bacteria > Bacillati > Actinomycetota > Actinomycetes > Micrococcales > Microbacteriaceae > Microbacterium > Microbacterium sp. Z10_103. Next base: position 964,164 of record NZ_JBZEGK010000001.1, on the reverse strand, counting down.
GCGTGGCTCGTGGCGTCGTGCTGATGTGTGTAGTGCAGGTCGTTGGTCCCGACGAGGGGGATGCTGAGGTCTTTCGCGATCTTGATCAGGTCGCCCATGACCCGGCGCTCGATCGAGAGACCGTGGTCCATGATCTCGGCGAAGTAGTTGTCCTTGCCGAAGATGTCCTGGAACTCCGCTGCGGCCGCACGGGCCGCGTCGTACTGACCGAGCCGCAGGCGCGTCTGCACCTCGCCCGACGGGCAGCCGGTCGTGGCGATGAGGCCCGTGGAGTAGGTCTGGAGCAGCTCCCGGTCCATGCGGGGCTTGAAGTAGTACCCCTCGATGGACGCCCTGCTGGAGAGCCGGAAGAGGTTGTGCATGCCCTCGGTGGTCTCCGACAGCAGGGTCATGTGCGTGTAGGCACCGGAACCCGACACGTCGTCGCCGCTCTGCTCGGGGGTGCCCCACCGCACGCGCGCCTTGTCGGCACGGTGGGTTCCGGGCGTCACGTACGCCTCGATACCGATGATCGGCTTGATGCCGGCATCCTTCGCCGTCTTGTAGAACTCGTACGCCGCGAAGGTGTTGCCGTGGTCGGTCACCGCGATCGCGGGCATCCCCTGACGGACGGCCTCCTGCACCATCGGAGCGATGCGCGCGGCGCCGTCCAACATCGAATACTCGCTGTGCACATGCAGATGAACGAAGGAGTCGGATGCCACGGGTCGAGTCTACGAACCCCCCACCGACACTCCGGCCGTCGCCGAGGTCGTTCCGGGTGCGGCCGGGCGGAATCGGTTCTCCCTCATGTAGAAGGTGAAGGTTCGGCCGGGGTGCGAGCCGGCTGCTCGCCGGCGGGGGCTCCGCCTAGGGTGGATTCATGGCCACGCCCGAGTTCGTCCTGTCGCTGCGCGAGAAGATCGGACACGCGCCGCTTCCGCTGGTGGGAGTCACCGCGATCGTCTTCCGTGACGAGAAGGTGCTGCTGGGTAAGCGCGCCGACAACGGCCAGTGGCAGGCGGTCTCGGGCATCGTCGATCCCGGCGAGGAGCCCGCGGATGCCGCCGTCCGCGAGTGCTCGGAGGAGGCCGGGATCGTCGTCCGCGCGACGCGCCTCGCGCTCGTCCAGCAGGTGCCGCGCATCACCTACGCCAACGGCGACCAGGTCGACTACCTCGATCTGGTCTTCCGCTGCGACTGGGTCTCGGGTGACCCGCATCCCGCCGACGGCGAGTTGACAGAGGTCGGCTTCTACGGACTCGGAGAGCTCACGGACGTCGCTCCCGAGCACGTCCGCAAGATCGCGCTGGCCGTCGCCGAAGACGACCCCGCGTCCTTCGCCGGTGGCCGCTAGAGCGTCCGACGCATCAGCACCCGCGGGAACCCGGCCAGGCGCGAACCGGTGACGGCGGCCTCGCGGAATCCCGCTCTCTCGAACAGCGCCTTCGTGCCGACGTAGGCCATCGTGAGATCGACCTTCCGGCCTTCGTTGTCGACCGGATAGCCCTCGATGGCGGGCGCGCCATGGTCGCGAGCGAAGGCGACCGCCCCCGCCAGCAGGGCGTGGGAGATTCCGCGCCCGCGGTGACCTGGCCGCACCCGGATGCACCACACCGCCCATACCGGGAGGTCATCGACGTGCGGGATCAGCCGCGAGGTCGCGAAGGTCGTGTCGGCGCGCGGCGCGACGGCGGCCCACCCGACCACCTCGCCCCCGTCGTAGGCGAGCACCCCGGGTGCCACATCACGCGCGCAGAGCTCTCGCACGTACTCGCCGCGCGCCGGCCCGGCCAGCTCGCGGTTCAGCCGGCCCGGGATGCGGTAGCTCAGGCACCAGCACACGTTCGCGTCGGGGCGCTTCGGGCCGAGGAGGATCGCGGCGTCCTCGAACGATGTCGCGGGCCGGACCTTGATCGTCATGCCCGCAGTGTCGCATTCTCCTCCGACACCGCGCTCACCGAGGTCGGAGCATCCCGCGTCGGTCGGAGGATTCGCGCGATATCGTCCGACCTACGTGTGATTCTCCGACCGGGCGAAGGGGGCAGACGCGTCAGTCGGCGCGGAGGATGTCGAGTGCGTGCTGAAGGTCAGCCGGGTACTCCGAAGTAAAGGTCGACCACTCCCCCGTCGCGGGGTGGGCGAACGACAGCTGCCGCGCGTGCAGCCACTGCCGGGTGAGGCCCAGCCGGGCCGAGAGCGTGGGGTCGGCGCCGTACAGCGGGTCGCCCACGCATGGGTGCCGGTGCGCGGCCATGTGCACGCGAATCTGATGCGTCCGACCGGTCTCCAGGTGGATCTCCAGCAGCGACGCGCCCGGGAAGGCTTCGATCGTCTCGTAGTGCGTGACGGAGTCCTTGCCGGTGGGCGTGACGGCGAACTTCCATGAGTGCGTGGGATGACGCCCGATCGGCGCGTCGATGGTGCCGGCGAGGGGGTCCGGGTGGCCCTGCACGACCGCATGGTAGATCTTCTCCACCTCGCGCTCCTTGAAGGCGCGCTTGAGGGCCGTGTAGGCGCGTTCGCTCTTCGCGACGACCATGAGCCCGCTCGTGCCGACGTCTAGGCGATGAACGATTCCGCGCCGCTCGGCGGCGCCGCTCGTGGCAACACGGAAACCGCCCGCCGCCAGCGCGCCGAGCACCGTGGGACCCTCCCATCCCATCGAGGGATGCGCCGCGACACCGGCGGGCTTGTCGACCACGACGATGTCGTCGTCGTCATACACGATTCCGAGGCCGGGCACCTCGACGGGGATGATCTCCGGCTCCCGCTTCGGCGTCCACGAAACGGTCAGCCACCCGCCGCCGTGCAGCCGGTCGGATTTGGACACGACGCGCCCGTCCAGTTCCACGCCGCCCGCATCGGCGACGTCGGCGGCGAACGTTCGGGAGAATCCGAGCATCTTCGCTAGCGCTGCATCCACCCGCGTGCCGTCGAGCCCGTCGGGGACGGGCAGGGTGCGCGACTCGGTCATTCGCGTGGAGGGGTGCCGGGAGAGGTGTGGTTGGGGTCGGCGGGCGATCCGGTGCGATCGGGGTCGGTGACCGCGTCAGGCCCGCCGGGCGCGTCGGGGCCGCCTGTGGCATCGGGCCCGTCGGTGGCATCCGTGGCGTCGGTGGCGTCGGTGGCGTTCGCCGAGGCAGCCCGCGTCTCGCGCGTGCCGTCCAGGCGCAAGCCGATGAGCACGAGCAGAGCGACCGAGATCATCATCGTGACGATGAAGATGTCGGCGACGTTGTAGATCGCCGGCATCATCCACGGGGTGGAGATGAAATCCACCACATGCCCGACTGGGAACCCGGGCTGGCGCAGCAGCCGGTCGGTGAGGTTTCCGAGGACACCGCCCAGGAGAAGCCCGAGGACGACCGCCCACGCGCGGGAGGTCACCCGCGTGACCGCGAGCCAGACGATCGCGACCGCGACCGCAGCCAGCGCCAGTGTGAACACCCAGGTGACGCCCTGGCCCAGCGAGAACGCGGCGCCCGGGTTGCGGACGAGGTAGAACTGCAGGAACTCGCCGAGGATCGCGACCGGCTCTTCGGGTGGCAGGTTCGCTATCGCGAGGAACTTCGTGAACTGGTCGGCGGCCAGCACCGTCACCGCGAGGATCGCGATGAGGATGCCGGCCGCCGCCTGATGCAGGGGTGCTCGGCTGCGCACCGAGCGGGCCTAGAGCCCGATCGCCGAGACCGGGGTGGATCCCGACGGCGTGGCGGTCGTGTCGAGGTCGCGGAGCTTGCCCTCGATGTAGCTGCGCAGCTGCGCGCGGTAGTCACGCTCGAACGCGTTCAGATCGGCGATCCGGGCCTCAAGCGCAGCGCGCTCCTTCTCGAGGCGTGCGATCTCGTCGCGACCCTTGGCCTCGGCGTCGGCGACGATCGCTGCGGCGCGCGCCTGCGCCTCGGAGATGAGCTGGTCGCGCTGCGCCTTGCCCTCGGCGACGTGCTCGTCGTGGAGGCGCTGGGCGAGCTCGATGATGCCCGCCGACGTGGAAGCGGGGTCGGCGGAGGCAGCGGGAGCCGCAACAGCCGGGGCGGGGGCGGGGACCTCGGTCACAACGGGCTCGGAAGGAGCCTCGGCGCGCGCCTCGGGAGCCGGCTGCTCACCGGATTCGTATGCGGCGAGCTTGGCCTTCAGTTCCTCGTTCTCGGCGAGGGCCTTGCGCCACTCGACGACGATTTCGTCGAGGAAATCGTCCACCTCGTCCGGGTCGAAGCCCTCTTTGAATCGGACGTGCTGGAACTGTTTGGTGACGACGTCATCGGGGGTCAATGCCATGGTGGTTCCTCTTTCGAGAGCTGGTCGCGGGCCGCGGTTCGGACGGCGCTCCGGGCCGTGTTGCTTCGAGCAAGCATAGTCGGAGGCTCCGAGGGCTGTCGAAGCCTTGCGCTCGAGCCGAGAGCTCGTCAGCCGTTGGCGATGGAGCGTGTGACTCCGAGCAGAAGGAAGCACAAGAGCATGGTCAACGCGAACGCGAAGTCGATGGCGACCGGACCCACCCGCAGGGGCGGGATGAAGCGCCGGAAGAGCTTGATCGGCGGATCCGTGACGGTGTAAACGACCTCAGCGGCGATCAACGCCCCACCCCGCGGCCGCCAGGACCGGTTGAACATCGGGATGTACTCGAGCACGAGACGCACGAGAAGCACGATCACGTACAGGAAGAGCAGCGTGTTGACGACGGTGGCGACGAGGCGGAGCACGTCCACGATCGGTTACGGCTGTGCGAAAGCGACGGACTCGGAGTCCGCCTGCGCGAGGGCACCATCGCCGGACACGGCGATGTTCTCCGGAGAGAGCAGGAACACCTTGCTGGTGACCCGCTCGATCCGTCCGTACAGACCCATCGACAGGCCGCTGGCGAAGTCGATCAGACGGCGCGCGTCGGCGTCGCTCATCTGCGACAGGTTGATGATGACCGGAACGCCCTCACGGAAGTTCTCGGCGATCAGCTGCGCGTCGCGGTACTGCTTGGGGTGCACCGTCAGGATCTCGCTGATCGGGCCCGGGACGGGCTGACGCACCGCCACGGGGCGGTGGATCGGCGTTACCGGTGCAGCCTTCTCGACGGCTTGCGGCTTGCGGCTTGTAGGCTGCGCGGCCGGCTCGTCGAAGGCTTCCTCCTCGTCAGCGAGGCCCAGGTACACCATGGTCTTCTTGAGCGGGTTCGACATCGCATCCTCCGTTCGATCGTCTGTTTCGAGGCTAGCCGCGCACAGGCCTCGGGCCCGTGATTGCCGAGCCGATCCGCAGGTGTGTCGCGCCCATCGCGATCGCCTGCGGAAAATCTCCGGTCATTCCGGCCGAGATCCACTCGGCGTCCGGGGCGACCCGGCGTACATCGTCCGCTGCCGCCCGGAGGCGCGTGAAGGCGCGCTCCGGCTCCTCGTCCAGTGGCGCGACCGCCATGACGCCGCGCAGCCGCAGCGACGGCAGCGACGCGACGTGCTCGGCCAGACGAAGGACGGCGCCTGGCTCCACCCCGCCGCGCGCCGGATCGTCGGTCAGGTTGACCTGCACGAGCACATCCAGCACGTCGGGCCGTTCGGGGGCCGCAGCATCCAGCGCGTCGGCCAGTCGCTCGCGATCGACCGAGTGCACCGCCGAGGCGACGGAGCGGATGGCACGGGCCTTGTTCGTCTGGGCCTGGCCGATGAAATGCCAGCGCAGGTCGTCCAGCGCGGAGAGTTCGCCGGCTTTGGCCGAGAGCTCCTGCTGCCGGTTCTCCCCCACGTCACGCACCCCGAGCTCGTACAGGTCGCTCACGAGGGAGGCCGGGTGGAACTTGGTCACGACGATGCGGGTGATTCCGGCCGGATCGCGGCCGGCTCCGCGTGCGGATGCGGCGATCCGCTCATCGACGGCGGCCAGACGGTCAGCCAGTTCGCTGTCCACGATTCCTCCCGGAAATGCTGCGGCGGGCCCGGGGCATGCCGGGCCCGCCGCAACTGATGAGGACTCCTACTTCAGGAAGTCGGGGATGTCCAGGTCGTCGTCGCCGAACGCCGAGTCGTAGGCGGGCTCGGGAACCCGGGCCGCGACCGGCACGGACTCCCGTACGCGCTCCTGCTCCGCGACCGGCGCCGAGGGCGTGGCCTCCTCAGCGGGCAGCGGCAGCGGCGGGAGAACCGGCGTGGCCGGCCGCTGGGCCGCACCCACCGCATCCAGTCGCAGCGACGGCTCGCCACCGTCGAAGCCCGCCGCGATGACGGTGACCCGCACCTCGTCGCCGAGCGTGTCGTCGATGACCGTTCCGAAGATGATGTTGGCCTCGGGGTGCGCGGCCTCCTTCACCAGCTGCGCGGCGTCGTTGATCTCGAAGATGCCGAGGTTCGACCCGCCCTGGACCGACAGCAGGACGCCATGGGCGCCCTCGATCGACGCCTCCAGCAGCGGAGATTCCACCGCGAGCTCCGCAGCCTTGATCGCCCGGTCGGCGCCGCGCGCCGAACCGATGCCCATGAGCGCGGAACCCGCTCCCTGCATGACCGACTTCACGTCGGCGAAGTCGAGGTTGATGAGGCCAGGGGTGGTGATCAGGTCGGTGATGCCCTGCACACCGGCCAGGAGAACCTGGTCGGCCGTGGCGAACGCCTCGATCATCGAGATGCCGCGGTCGCTGATCTCCAGGAGTCGGTCGTTCGGCACCACGATGAGGGTGTCGACTTCTTCCTTGAGCTTCGAAACTCCGGTCTCGGCCTGCTGCTGGCGGCGACGGCCCTCGAAGGAGAAGGGCTTCGTGACGACACCGATGGTCAGTGCGCCGATCGACTTGGCGATACGCGCGACGACCGGGGCGCCACCGGTGCCCGTGCCGCCGCCCTCACCGGCGGTGACGAACACCATGTCGGCGCCCGCCAGTGCTTCTTCGATGTCTTCCGCGTGGTCCTCTGCGGCGCGACGCCCCACCTCGGGGTCGGCGCCAGCACCCAGGCCGCGCGTCAATTCACGTCCGACGTCGAGCTTGACGTCCGCGTCGCTCATGAGCAGTGCCTGGGCGTCGGTGTTGATCGCAATGAACTCCACGCCGCGCAGGCCGAGCTCGATCATGCGGTTGACGGCGTTGACGCCACCACCGCCGACTCCCACGACCTTGATCACGGCGAGGTAGTTCTGGTTCTGGCTCATGCCGGCCTCCATATCCCGAACCTTAAACCTCATCTAGAGGGTTAAAGAATTGCTGGGTATGCAATTCCTGATTCCGAACGTAGGTGGCGGATGCGGCGGCGGCCGGACCGGCGCGGCGTGTCGCGACATCCCCGGCAGAACGGGTCAGCGCAAGACGATCGCGGAGGGCGAAGAGACGTCGTAGAGGCTCGTCCGATCGGGCGGGTTGGACCGCATCACCGTGTCGAGGGTGAGCGCCTTCAGCGCGGAGCGCTCGGCGCTCCCCCACACGACGGTCGTTCCCGTCTCCCCGAGCGTCAGGGTCACATCGTCGGCGGTGGAGGCAGACACCGCGGTCACCCGCGACCGGATGGCGTCGGGCAGTGCGCGCATCACCGTTCCGGCCGCGCGGAAAGCTGCCGAACCGACGCCACCGGTGATCGACAGGCTCGGCTGGCCGGGCGGGGGCGTTGGAGTCGTCGAGAGAGCGACGCCCGCAGCATCCACCACCGTGTACCCCGCGGCGGATTCGAGCACCCCCACCGGAGTGCGTTCAACGATGCGGACGACGAGGTCGTGCGGCGGCCGCGCCTCCAGCGTGTACGACTCCACCAGCGGGAAGCGCACCAGCGCGGCCTTCACCGCGCTGTCATCCACCAGCGGGAGCGGTGTGCCGATCTGGTCTCCCAGCGCGTCGGCTACGGCACCTGCATCCAGCGCACTCGTTCCGGCGACCTCGATGCGCTCGACCGCGAACAGCGGGCTGTACGCGGCTCCCACGGTGCCGAGCACGAGCAGCGCCACCGCCGATGCGGCCCCGATCCACACCATGCGCCGACGTCGCTGGCGAACCGTGAAGCGGCGCACCTCGGCGCGCAGTGCGCGTCGGCGGGCGCGGGAGGCGCGCCACACGTCGCGCAGGCCGAGGCGTCCGGACAGGGCGGGCTCCGTCGCAGATGCAGTGTCGCGCCGGGGAACGCCGGGTGCAGGTCGCTCCTCCCCGGGCAGAAGCGGGATGATCGGGGCGTTCGCCTGGTCAGCCGGGACGTCCGGGCCGGCGCCGCGAGGAGTGGGGCGCGATCCCGCAGGCGGCGGCGGCAGGGGGCTGGGCCGGCGCATCCCGGTCATCCCGCGGGGGTCTCGTCGGTGCCGGCCAGCGCCTCGATCACCTGCGGGATGATGAGGTTCACGTTGCCGCACCCGAGGGTGATGACGTAGTCGCCGCGGCGTGCCACCGCGGCCGTGTACTCGGCGGCCTGCTGCCAGTCAGCGACGAAATGCACGCGGTCGGGGTCGGCGAACGCGCCGCTGACCAGTTCCCCGGTGACACCGGGCACCGGGTCTTCTCGGGCTCCATAGACATCCAGCACGACCGTATGGTCGGCGAGGGATTCGAGGACGTCCGCGAACTCGCGATACATCGCCTGGGTACGCGAGTACGTGTGCGGCTGGTGCAGCGCGATGATGCGACCATCCCCGACGACCGTGCGGGCAGCCGAGAGGGCGGCGGCAACCTCGGTCGGATGATGCGCGTAGTCGTCGTAGACGCTCACCCCGCGACGGATGTCGTGCAGCTCGAACCGCCGAGCCGTACCCCCGAACCCTGCCACCGCGTCAGCGGCCGCGGCGAGGTCGAAGCCGAGCGTGACGAGCACGGCGACGGCACCGGCGGCGTTGATGGCGTTGTGAGCCCCGGGCACTCGGAGCTGTACCGGCACCGAGGAGCCCTCCGCGGTGAGCGTGAACGACACGGGGCCATCGGTGCGGATGCCGGTCACGCGCACATCGGCGCCGGCATCCTCGCCGAAGGTGACCACGCGCGGGTGGGCGAGCCGTGATCGCACCCGCTGCGCGCCCTCGTCGTCGGCGGAGATCACGACCGCCTCGCCGGCGCCGTCGGCGAACCGCGCGAACGCTGCGTCGAAGGCGTCGATCGAGCCGTAGTGGTCGAGGTGGTCGGGGTCGACGTTCGTGATCAACGCCACTGCCGTGTCGTACAGCAGGAAGGTGCCGTCGGATTCGTCGGCCTCGATGACGAAGAGATCGTCCGAGCCCGTCGCACTGGATGCTCCGTACTCGGCGATGACGCCGCCGTTGACGAACGTGGGGTCGGCGTCCAGCGCGCGCAGGCCGGTGACGATCATCCCGGTCGACGTGGTCTTGCCGTGGGCGCCGGCGACCGACACCAGGCGACGCCCGCCGATCAGCCAGTGCAGCGCCTGCGAACGATGTATGACCGCGAGGCCACGCTCCTTGGCGGTGACGTACTCGGGGTTCTCCGGCCAGATCGCGCCGGTGTGCACGACCGTGTCCGCGTCGCCGAGATTCGCGGCGTCGTGGCCCACGTACACCCTCGCCCCGAGCGCCTCGAGCGCGCGCAGCCCTGGGCCGTCGGCGCGGTCGGACCCCGAGACGCGGATGCCGCGCTCGAGGAACATGCGCGCGAGCCCCGACATCCCGGATCCGCCGATGCCGATGAAGTGGGCGGCCTCGATGTTCTCGGGGATGGGCAGGCTCAGGTCGGGGCGAATCATGACCCGATCATCCTAGGTCGGCGCGCCTGGGCGTCGGCTCCGGCGCGCGGGCTCTGGCTCGGCTGCGGTCGCGAGCTGGTGCGGTGCGGGCTCACCGCCCGCGTGCAGCTCGGGAGGAGATGGCCGTTCGGGAGGAAGCATCCACCCGAATCGGCCCTCCCCAAGGCACATCTCCTCCCCACGCGCACACCCGGACCAGGACCCGACGCCGGACGCCACCCGTGCGCCTTGGAGGGAGAGATCTTCGGCCGGGCGCACCTCCGCGTGCGCCTCAGGAGGAGATGGCCGTTCGGGAGGAAGCATCCCCCGAATCGGCCCTCCCTGACGCACATCTCCTCCCCACACGCACACCCACGCGGCGACCCCCGGACGCCGGACGCACACCCGTGCGCCTTGGAGGGAGAGATCTTCGGCGGGCCCACCGCCCGCGTGCCCCTCGGGAGGAGATGGCCGTTCGGGAGGGCGCATCCACCCGAATCGGCCCTCCCCCACGCACATCTCCTCACCACACGCACACCCACGACCCGACCTCGCCGGAGGCCCGCCGGGTCGACCCGAAACGCGGCGTCAGCGGCGGGCGAGGGCCTCGTCGAGCATCGCGATCACGTTCTGCGTTCCGGCGCGGGTGCCGACGGATGCCGCGGCGCGGCGCATCGCGTCGAGCGCGGCCGCATCCTGCAACAGGGGAACGATCTCCGCACGCACGCGTTCCGCGGTGAACTCCGCGTCCGGGATGAGGCGTGCCGCGCCCGCATCGACGGCCGAGGCCGCGTTGAGCCGCTGCTCGCCGTTGCCCACGGCGTACGGCACGTAGACGGCAGGGATGCCCAGCGCGCTGATCTCGCTCACCGTCCCCGAGCCCGCGCGGGACACGATCACGTCGGCCAGGGCGAACGCGAGATCCATACGGTCGACGTAGCGCACGACGGCGTAGCCCTCGGCGCCGGGGTCGGGGAGGTCGGAGCGCTCCCCCGTCACGTGCAGCAGCTGCCATCCGGCGTTCAGGACGTCGTGCCACGCCTCGCCGAAGGCCTCGTTCAGCCGCATCGCTCCGAGGGATCCGCCGAACACCAGGAGCGTGGGCCGGGCGGCGTCCAGGCCGAAGTACGCGGCCGCCTCGGCTCGGGATGCAGCGGCGTCGAGGTCGACGATCTCACGTCGCAGCGGCATCCCGACCACCCGGGATCCGCGCAGCGGCGTCCCCGCGAAAGCCACGCCCACACCGGCGGCACCCCGCGCTCCCAGCACGTTCGCGAGGCCCGGCTTGGCGTTGGCCTCGTGGACGACGAAGGGAACGCGCGCCTGTCGTGCAGCGACGTACGCAGGCGCGGAAGCGTATCCGCCGAAACCTGCCACGACATCCACGCCGTGCGACCGGATATGCGCCCGGCTCTGAGCGATCGCCCGGCGGAAGCGCGTCGGGAACCCTGCGGCGGCGCGGTCGAGCCGGCGGGGGAAGGGGACCTTGTCCACGATGAGCAGCTCGTAGCCACGCAGCGGCACCAATCGCGCCTCGAGACCCTCACGGGTGCCGAGGACGTACACCTCCGCAGAGGCATCGCGCTCGCGAAGGGCGTCGGCCACAGCCAGCAGCGGGTTGACGTGGCCGGCCGTGCCGCCACCGGCGAGGAGGTAGGTCGTCACTGTTCGACCCTAACCGGCGCTTCTGGATGTTCCGGGCGCCCGCCCCGTCTGCGAACACCACCGCGTCACGGCCCGACCGTCACAACCGCGCGAACTCCACCGCGTCGCGGTCCGACGGAGGGAGGCGAACACGGCGACGTCCGCCGCACGTGGGGTTCAGCGGCTGCGTACGGGGAGGGTACGGGCGAACGACAGCAGCACTCCGCAGGCGAGGAGGACCGACAGCAGGCTGGTCCCGCCCTGAGACATGAACGGGAGCGGAACGCCCAGCACGGGGAAGACCCGCAGAACGACACCGATGTTGATGAGGGCCTGACCGACGATCCAGATCGAGATCGCGCCGGCGACGATGCGCACGAAGGGGTCGGGGGTCTTGCGGACGATGTGGAAAGCCCCGACGGCGAACAGGGCGAAGAGCAGCAGCACGACGGCGCACCCGATGAGACCGAGCTCTTCGCCGACGATCGCGAAGATGTAGTCGTTCGCCGCGGCGGGGAGCCAGTCGTACTTCTCCTTGGAGTTGCCCAGGCCGAGGCCGAAGATCCCGCCCGAGGCGAGTCCCCACACGGCGTGCAGCGACTGGTAGCAGTCGTCGTAGTAGCAGTCGAGCGTTCCGGCGTTGAGGAAGCTCATGATGCGTGCCATGCGGTTCGGGCTGCTGACGGCGAAGAACACCACCGCTGCGACCGATGCGATGGCCGGGAGGATGAAGATGCGCAGCTTCACCCCGGAGAAGAACAGCGCCGCCAGCACGATGAGGACGAGGATCATCGCGGTACCGAGATCACGGCCCGCCAGCACGGTCGCGATCACCATGATGCCCACGGGGACGATCGGGATGAACACGTGGCTCCACGAGCTGAGCAGCGTGCGCTTGCGATAGAGGACCGCACCCATCCACAGTGCGAGGGCGATCTTGAGGAACTCGGCGGGCTGGAACTGGAATCCGGCGAGCGAGACCCAGTTGCGGTTTCCGTACGACTCGACGCCGAGCCCCGGAACGAACACGAGCAGCTGGAAGGCGGTCGCGCCGATGAGGATCGGCCAGGCCATCTTGCGCCAGAAGGCCACCGGGAAGCGGCTGGCGATGAACATGAGCGGGATGCCGAGAACCGCGAAAACGCCCTGCTTGATGACGTGCTCGAAGGGATTCTGCGCCCCACCGAGCGCGGAGGTGGCCGAGAGCACCATCATCAGTCCGAAGCCGGTGAGCAGGAGCGCGGTGGAGGCGATCAGCAAGAACTCGCTGGGCACCGGGGCGAACACACGGCCGAGCGACACGCGCGCGGCCAGACCGGCCCCGGAGGGTTCGGGTGGGTCAGATGCCCGGGTCCGGGGCGGTGTCGTCGTCGTCACGCGCTCCCCCGTTCCCCTTCGCCGGCGGGTTTCCGCCGATCCGTTCCGTGACCGCTGCGGCGAAGCGCCTACCGCGGTCGGCGTAGGACGAGAACTGGTCGAAAGATGCCGCCGCCGGTGCCAGAAGCACCACGTCTCCGTTGCGAGCGACGTCCAGCGCCAGGTCGACGACCCGTGCCATCACGTTCCCAGTCTCAGCGGCGTCGACCTCGAACACGGGAACCGCGGGGGCGTGTCGCGCGAACGCGGCCACCACCTCGGCGCGATCGGCGCCGATGACGATCGCTGCCTTCACGCTCCCCCCGCGCGCAGCGACGAGCGGTGCGATATCGACGCCCTTCAGCAGCCCGCCGACGACCCACAGCGCGCCGGGGAAGGCGGCAAGCGACGATGCCGCGGCATGGGGGTTCGTGGCCTTGGAGTCGTCGACCCAGGTCACGCCCTCGCTCACCGCGACGACCTGGATGCGGTGAGGGTCCAAGGTGAAAGACTGCAAAGCCTCGCGGATGGCCGCCGGCGCGACATCCCGGGAGCGGGCCAAGGCGCTGGCCGCGAGGATGTTCGCGACGATGTGCGGCGCGGCCAATCCCACGGCCGCTAGGTCGGCGACGGTGGTCAGCTCCAGCGCCGAGGAGTGCCGCTCCGCCAGGAACGCGCGATCCACGAGGATGCCGTCGACGATCCCGAGGTCGCTGGGACCCGGAACACCGAGGTCGAACCCGATCGCACGGGCGCCCTCGACCACGTTCGCGTCCTCGACCATCTCCCGCGTGGCCGCATCCGCCTTGTTATACACGCATGCGACCCGCGTGTTCTCGTACACGAACGCTTTCGCGTCGCGGTAGGCGGCGAAAGAGCCGTGCCACTCGAGATGGTCGTCGGCGAGGTTGAGGCACACCGCGGCGTAGGGCGAGAGGGGGTCGGGCCCGCTTTGCCGGCTGAGGTACCAGAGCTGATGGCTGGAGAGTTCCACGACGAGCACGTCGAACCCGCCGGGGTCGCGCACGGCGTCGAGCACAGGGGTACCGATGTTCCCGACCGGGGCCGCGCGCAGCCCGCCGGCCACGAGCATCGACGCCGTCAGCCGCGTCGTGGTGGTCTTCCCGTTGGTGCCGGTGATCAGCATCCAGTCGGCGGGTGTGCCGTCCGGCCGCAGCACCTTGTCGCGGATGCGCCACGCGAGCTCGACGTCGCCCCACAGCGCGGTCCCGCTCTCCTGCGTCCACACGATCACGGGATGCTGCGGCGAGAAGCCGGGCGAGGCGACGACGACGTCCGGGGCGAAGGCCAGGAGCTCCTCCGGCACAGCGGAGAGCGCGCCGATCCACAGCCGAGCACCGATCACGGGCAGGAGGCGTTCGTACTCCTCGTCGGCGGACTCTGTGAAGACGAAGACGTCGGCGCCGAGCTCGGCCAGGGTGTCGGCGACGGAGAAGCCGGTCACGGACAGGCCGAGGACCGCCACCTTCAATCCGCGCCAGTCGGCGTGCCAGCTGGTCAGGGCGTCCAGACGCTCCGCGGTCATGCGCGTGAGAGCCACTCGACGTAGAAGAATCCGACCGCCGATACCGCGAGCAACCCGGCGATGATCCACATGCGCACGACGATCGTGACCTCCGACCAGCCGCGCATCTCGAGGTGATGATGGAACGGGCTCATCAGGAAGAGCCGCTTCCCGCGGGTGATCTTGAAGTACGCCCGCTGCAGGATGACGGAGCCGGGGCCGATGACGAAGATGCCGGCGACGAGGATGAGAAGCAGCTCGGTGCGGGTGAGGATCGCCAGTGCGGCGATGACGCCGCCGATCGCCATGGATCCCACGTCCCCCATGAAGATCTTCGCTTTCGGCGCGTTCCACCAGAGGAACCCGACGAGTGCGCCGACGAAGGCGGCCGACACGATCGCGAGATCGAATGGGTCGCGCGTGCCGTAGCACGCGGGCTGCACGGCCTCGGCGACGTTGGTGCACACCTGCTGCACCTGCCAGAAGGCGATGAGGCTGTAGGCGCCGACGACGAAGATGCCAGAACCTGCTGCCAGGCCGTCCAGACCGTCGGTGAGGTTGACCGAGTTCGAGGTGGCCACCCCGATGAGGGAGATCCACGCGAGGTAGAGGAACCAGCCGATGATCGGCCCGAGGGCGAACAGAGACAGCAGGGGGATGTCACGGAAGACGGAGATGTACTCCGACGCCGGCGTCTGGCCGACGCGGTTGGGGAAGTTCAGGGCCACGATTCCGAAGGGCACGGTGACGAGCACCTGGCCGACGATCTTGCGCCACCCGGTGAGACCGAGGCTGCGTTGACTGCGCACCTTCATGTAGTCGTCGATGAACCCGACAGCGCCGAATCCGACCATCATCCACAACACGAGGAGCCCGGAGATGGTGGGCGGGTTGTTGCCCGTGAAAGCGCCGACGAGGTAGCCGAGGATCGTCCCCGCGATGAAGATCGTGCCGCCCATCGTGGGCGTGCCGCGCTTCTCGGCGTGTGAGGGGTTACGGATGTCTTCTGGCGTCCGGATGACCTGTCCCCAGCCCCACTTTCGGAACAACCGCAGAAAGACGGGGGTGAGGAAAAGTGTGAACGCCAGCGAGATCGCCGCTGCAGTCAGAAGGGATCTCACGAGAACGATTCTCCCAGACGATCGCCGAGGAACCGGAGTCCGGCGGAGTTGGACGACTTCACCAGCACGCGGTCGCCGTCGCGCAACTCGGTCAGCAGGTATTCGTACGCGGCGTCGGCGTCGGCGAAGAACACGGCCTCGCCGTCCCACGAGCCCTGGGAGATGGCCTCGAGATACATGCGACGCGCATCCCCGCCGATGATGACGATGCGCTGGATGCCCAGCCGAACGGCCAGCAGCCCGATGCGGTCGTGCTCGTCGCCGGAGTACTCCCCCAGTTCGCTCATCGCGCCGAGAACGGCGACGGTGCGTTCGTGCGGGGCGGTGATCTGCGCCAGCGTGCGCAAGGCCGCGGCCATCGAGTCGGGGCTCGCGTTGTAGGCGTCGTTGAGGATGCGCACGCGATCCGACCCGAGCGGCTGCATCCGCCACCGCTCGGCGATCTCGACCGTCTCCAGGCGCGCGACGGCGTCCTCGGCGCGGACGCCCAGCGCCGTTGCCGCCGCGAGAGCGGCGAGGGCGTTCATCACGTGATGCTCGCCGAGGACCTGAAGCCGGAGCGGCATGACGACGCCATCCACGTCGAGCTGCGCGCGGGTGCCGCTCGCGGTGACTTCGACATCGGTCGCACGGACCTCCGCGTTCGGTCCGCGTCCGAACCAGCGGACCGACACGTCGCGCTCGGCGGCGATCGGCGCCATCGCACTCACCCGGGGGTCGTCGGCGTTCAGCACCGCGAGACCGCCGGGTCGGACAGCGCGGACGAGTTCGGATTTCGCGTGGAACGTGGCCTCGATGCCTCCGAAGCCGCCGGCATGCGCCATGCCGACCATGAGCACGACGCCGATGTCCGGGGTGACGAGACCGGCGAGGCGGGCGATCTCGCCGGGAGCGCTCGCGCCGAACTCACTGACGAGGAAGCGGGTGCGCTCGGTGACGCGCAGCATCGTCAGGGGCGCGCCGACGGAGTTGTTGAACGAGGCGCGCGGAGCGACCGTCTCGCCTTCGCCCTCGAGGATGCGGGCGAGCAGGTTCTTCGTGGTGGTCTTGCCGTTGGATCCCGTGATGCCCACGATGCGCAGGTCGCCGCGGGCGCGGACGCGCGCGACGACCTCACGCGCCAGATCAGCCAGGGCGGCTACGGCGTCGGGCACGACGATCTGGGTGACGGCGTCGTCGACCGGGTGCTCGACGAGGGCGAGCACGGCACCGCGCTGAAGCGCAGCATCCACGAATTGGTGCCCGTCCGTGGTCTCACCGGGCTTGGCGACGAAGATGCCGCCCGGTTCGATCAGACGTGAGTCGGTGTCGACGGCGCCGGAAACGACCGTCTCAGGGGTGTCGGAACCCGCGAGGCGGAGGACGCCGCCGACGGCATCGGAGAGCTGGGCGAGGGTGAAGGGAATCATGGCTGTGGGTGGCCGCGCGTCAGCCGAACTTGGGCAGTTCGGGCGTGGCGGAACCGGAGGGGATCACGCGGTAGGTCTTCAAGACCTGGGTCATCGCCTTCTGGAACGCCGGAGCGTTGGCCGCAGACGACTTTACCGTCGCCGGCTCGTCGAGCGTCACCGCGACGACGAACTGCGGGTCGTCGGCGGGGGCGAAGCCGATCATCGTCGTGTAGTACGCGCCGGCCTTGTACCCGCCGTTGACGAGGTCGGGTTTCTCACCCGTGCCGGTCTTGACCGCGAGACGGTAACCCGGGATCGCGATCTGCTTGGCGAGGGTTCCCTGGGTCGCGACGTTCTCCAGCATCAGCGACACCTCGTCGGCCGTCTTCTCGCTGACGACCCGTTGGCCCGTCGTATCAGGGGCATCCTTGACCGTTCCATCGGCCTGGACGCAGCCCTCGACGAGCGACAGCGGCTGACGGACCCCGCCGTTCGCGAGGGTCTGGTACGCGTTCACGAGCTGCGGGACGGTCGTGGTGAGCCCCTGTCCGAAGTTCGTGTTGTAGAACGTCTGGTTGTCCCACTGATCCACCGTGCGCAGCACGCCGGGAAGCTCACCGTTGAAGTCGATGGCACTGTCGACGCCGAGGCCGAACTTCTGAAGGTACTCGTAGCGCGTCTGCGCGCTGACGGTGTCACCGAACTTCGAGATGCCGACGTTGGAGGAGTCGATGAGCACACCGGTGAGCGTGTAGGTGTTGACCGGGTGGACGAAGGGGTCGCGAACGGTCGCGCCGTTGGGGAAACTCTCCTTGGATGCGGCGGTCACCGTCGACGACGGAGTCGCGCCACCGGCGTCGATCGCTATGGCCGCGGTGAGGGCCTTGAACGTCGAGCCGGGTTCGAACGAGTTCGTGAAGATGCGACTGCCGCGGTCCGGCTCGGCGGAACCATTCACGTTGTTGGGGTCGACCGTCGGGTACTCCGCCATCGAGCGCACCTTGCCGGTGGCGACTTCGACGACGGTGATGGTTCCGGACTGGGCGCCGGTGTTCTGCACCTGCTCTGCAATGAGCTGCTGCAGGTACCACTGCAGGTCACGGTTGACCGTCAGTTGCAGCGTCCCGCCGTCCACCGCGGGCTCTTCGACAGCGGTGCCCGGGATGGTGACGCCGTCTTTCCCGCGCTGGAACCGCAGGACGCCGTCGGTGGCGGTCAGGCAGTCGTCCTCGGCCTGCTCGAGTCCGGCCAGTGGCTTGCCGTCGGTTCCGACGAAGCCCACGAGGTTCCCGGCGACCGCCCCATCGGGGTACATGCGGGAAGGGTGCTGGTCGAAATAGAGGAAGGGGATCTCCAGGTCGGCCAGCCGCCGGTATTGCTCCGTCGACAGGCTTCTCTTGAGCAGGGCGTACTGCGAGTCCGGGTCCACCGCCTTCGCGTCCGTGACGATCTTCTGCACTTCTTCGGCCGTCTGGCCGGTGATCGATCCGATCTCCGCAGCGAGTTCCGGCCACCCCACCTCGACGCGCTCGCCGCCCGCTCCTTCGCGGCGGATGCCGTTGACGTGGGACGGATCCAGCTGCGCGTCGTAGAGAAGGATGCTGCCGGCCAGCGTCGCGCCGGCCTCGTCGACGATCGAGCCGCGTGTGCCGTAGAGCTTGCGCTCCGCGGCGAAGCCCAGCGAGAGGGAGTCGGCGATGTGCTCGCGCGCATTGACGACCTGGATGTCGACGAGACGCACGACGAAGCCCACCAGCACGGCGAGGACGACCGCCAAGGCGACCACCGTCCGTCGGCGCGGGCTTCTCGTGCTGCGGGTCGTCATGGGGCTATCGTGTCGCGGGAGTCGGCAGGCCGTCGGTGATCGGCGGGGGTGTCGCCGAACCCGGCTCCTCCGCGGCAGCGCCCGCGGCAGCGGTCTCCTCGGGCACGAGCGGCACGCCCTGGATGGTTGCACCCGGCGCGGTGATCAGCGGAGTGTCGGCGATGAGCGCGTTCTGCACGGCGCCGCGGTTGATCGCATCGACGGCCGACGTGTCCGCGGCGGCCTGGCCGGCACCGATGACGGTGCCGTCGCTCAGCCGGAGGTAGGAGGGCGATTCGTTGATGACCATTCCCAGTGCTGCGGCGTTGGCGGCGAGGTACTGCGGGGAGTTGAGCCCCGCCACATCGTCGGCGAGGATCTGCTTCTCGTAGGTGAGGTCGCGCTGCTGCTGGGAGAGGGCGGCCATCTCGTACGTCCCCTGGGTCGTCAGAATCGACAAACCCATCTGAGCGAGCGCGATGGTGACGGCACCGGCTACGGCGATGACCCCATACGCCAGCTTCGGGCGACGGCGGCGGACGGGCTCTTCGACGACGTGCAGCCGGCGCGACGGCGGCGTCGCCGTCGTCGGGCGGCGCAGCGGAAGGGCGTGCGCGAGATCGGTCATGCCGCCTCCCGGATTCGTTCGGCGGCGCGCAGGCGCACCGGGGTGGCGCGCGGGTTGCGGGCGCGTTCGTCATCGCCGGCGAGTTCGGCGCCCTTGACGAGAAGACGGAAGCGCGGCGCGTGCTCGGGCAGCTCGACGGGAAGACCCGCCGGCGCCGTCGAGGCAGTGGCCTCGGCGAGCACACGCTTGACGAAGCGGTCCTCCAGCGACTGATAGGAGAGCACCACGATGCGCCCGCCCACCGAAAGGAGGTCGAGGGCGGCCGGCAGAGCACGGTCGAGCGCCGCCAGCTCGCCGTTGACCTCGATGCGCAGGGCTTGGAAGACCCGCTTGGCGGGGTGGCCGGCGTTCTGCAGAGCGGCGGGGGTGGCTGCCGAGAGGATCTCCACGAGGCGCCCCGACCGGACGATCGGCTCCTCGGCGCGCGCAGCGATGATCGCCCTCGCGTACCGGCCGGCGAGCTTCTCCTCGCCGTACCGCTCGAAGATGCGGCGGAGGTCGCCCTCGCCGTAGGTGGCCAGGATGTCGGCGGCGGTCGTCCCGGTGCTCTGGTCCATACGCATGTCCAGCGGAGCATCCTTGGCGTACGCGAATCCGCGGTCGGCGACATCCAGCTGGAGCGACGAGACACCCAGGTCGAAGAGGATGCCGTCCACGCGGCTCACCCCGGCTGAGGCCACGGCGTCCGCGATGCCGTCGTAGATCGTGTGGACCAGGGTCACACGGTCGCCGAACGTCGCCAGGCGCTCCCCCGCGATACGCAGCGCGTCGGTGTCACGATCGAGCCCGACCAGCCGCAGCTCCGGGAAGCGGGTGAGGAACGCCTCGGAGTGCCCACCCATGCCGAGCGTCGCGTCGACGAAGACCGCGCCGGGCCGAACGAGGGCCGGCGCGAGCAACTCGATGCAGCGCTCGAGGAGGACCGGGGTGTGGATGTCGCGGGAGTCCATGATGCAGGGGCCTCGGCCCCCGGCTCTGATCCCCATCCGTCGACCTGGCGCCGGGGAAGTGCGTCAGGGCGAGCGGCTGGGAATCACAACCGGAGGTCAGAACAAGCCCGGGATCACCTCCTGCTCCATCTCGGCGTAGGTCTCTTCGTTGCTCTCGGCGTAGGCGTTCCACGCGTCGGCGTTCCAGATCTCGGCGTGCGCGCCCACGCCCGTGACGATGAGGTCGCGCTCCAATCCCGCGTACGTGCGCAGCGCGGGCGGGATGGTGATGCGGTTCTGGCTGTCGGGCTTTTCCGCACTGGCGCCCGACAGGAACATGCGGAGGAAATCGCGGGCCTGCTTGTTGTTCAGCGGCGCTTCGCGGATGCGCTCGTGCACTCTTTCGAACTCCGTCGTGCTGAAGACGTAGAGGCAGCGCTCCTGTCCGCGCGTGACCACGATTCCCGCGCCGAGGTCGTCGCGGAATTTCGCCGGGAGGATGACACGGCCTTTGTCGTCGAGCTTGGGAGTGTGCGTGCCGAGCAGCATCTGTGCACCCCTCCCATCCCCGTCCTGCGCAGTAGCTCCACTTTACTCCACTCCGCTCCACTTCACCATGACATTCCGCACGATTGCGCCTCTCCCGGGATCCGATCGCCGTCAGGACACAAAAAAAGCACCGACTCCGCAGAGTCGGTGCTTGTGTGGTCCGGGCGTTTCGCCCGGTCAGATTGTGGTCAGCGGCCTTCCTGGCGCCGATCCCAGCGCTCATTCATGCGGTCCATGAACGATCCGGCACCGCGTTGGGGTGACCGGGGGCGGGAAGTGGAGGGAACGGTGGGTGCGGCACCGCGCAAGGGAGTCACGGCGAGGATCACGCCTCCGAGCATGACGGCGAAGCCGACGACGCCCAGGATGATGCCGAGGGTGTTCATCCCGACCGTCACGCCGAAGATGAGGCCGCCCAGACCCACCAGGACGAGGATCGTGCCGTACACGATGTTGCGGTAACTCAGGGCACGCACCGGGGCGGTCACGACGTCAGCGTCATTACGCATGAGATGGCGTTCCATCTCGTCCAGCAGGCGCTGCTCCTGTTCGGAGAGTGGCATGGAACCCCCTCGGTGCTTCTCGGCGACGATTCTACGCGCGCGGTCAGTTACTAGGCTAGGCCCGTGGCGCCCTCCCCGGATCCCATCGAGGCTGTTTCTCAGCGACTGGACACGTTCCTCACCGATCGGACGCGCGAAGCAACCGAGTGGGGCGATGAGGCTGCCCTGCTCGCCGGTGCCGCCGCAGACTCGATGCAGGGTGGCAAGCGATTGCGCGCCCGCTTCTGCCTCACCGGCTGGCGTGCCGTCGCCTTTCCTTCCGAGTCCGCTCCCGCAGCGCCGGAAGCCGTCGGCGCAGCAGCGGCGCTGGAGATCTTCCACGCTGCCGCGCTCGTGCATGACGACCTCATCGACAATTCCGACACCCGTCGCGGCCGCCCCTCCGCGCACCGCCGACTGGAGGCCGGCCATATCGCCCGGGGATGGCACGGCGACGCCGCCGCGTTCGGTCGCTCCGGCGCCGTCCTGCTCGGCGACCTCCTCGTCGCGTGGAGTGACGACCTGCTGGAGGACACGATCGCGTCGATCGCGGCCGACCGTGCCGCCGCGACACGCCGGGCCTACGCACAGATGCGCCGCGACGTCACGGTCGGACAGTTCCTGGACGTCGCCGAGGAATCCGCGTTCTCGACGCAACCCGATTCCACCCACGCTGAGCGGGCGCTCCGGGTGGCCTCGCTGAAGTCGGCGCGATACAGCATCCAGCAGCCTTTGCTCATCGGAGCGGCTCTGGCCGGTGCAGACCCCGCGCAGGATGCTGCACTGTCCGCCTTCGGTCACCCCGTGGGGATGGCGTTCCAGCTGCGGGACGACGTCCTCGGCGTGTTCGGCGACGCCTCCGTCACGGGCAAGCCGTCCGGCGACGACCTACGGGAGGGCAAGCGCACCGTTCTCGTGGCATATGCGCGGGAGGCGCTTCCGGTCGGGGCACGGCGCGTGTTCGACGAGCTGATCGGCGACCCCACCCTGGACGAGGCGCAGATCGGGTCGCTTCAGCGGACGATCAGCGAAACGGGTGCCCTGCAGCGCACGGAAGACCTGATCACGGCCTATGCGCGCGAGGCCGACCGCGCGCTGTCGGGCGCACGTCTGGACAATGCCGCCGTCGCGGAGTTGCGCGAACTCGCGCGGGCCGCCACGACGCGCTCGTCCTGACCCACCCGCTCGTCAGCCGAGGGTCTGGGCGACCCGCCGCACTTCCGCCTTGCGCCCGGCGCGCAGGGCCTCCAGCGGGGCGACGCCGATGGACTCGTCGGGTGCCAGCAGCCAGTCGATGGCCTCGTCATCGGTGAAGCCCGCGTCGTGCAGGACGATGATCGTGCCGCGCAGCGAGGAAAGCGGGGCACCATCCACGATGAAGGCGGCGGGCACCTTCAGCGGGCCTTCCCGACGCGATCCGACGAGATGCTGCTCGTCGAGCAGGCGCCGCACGCGGCCGAGGGGTTCACCCAGTGCCTCGACGAGTTCGGGGAGGGTCAGCCAGGTGGTTTCGAGGGGAGAGCCGGTCACCTTTTCACTATCTCACTCCGGACGCTCGTCCTCGCTGCGGGAGATCGTCTGGGGTAGCCCCCACCGCGGGATTTCAGCCCCATCTGTCACACATTCCCCACTGGTCACAGTGGTTGACACCTGTAACACATCCGTGACAGCGTGACGGCAACCCGAGAAACGGAGCATCCCCCATGCGACATTCCGTGAACACCCCTCGCGCCCGTTCGCTCACTGCCAGCCTGCCGTGGGCGTTGGCCGGCTCGATCGCGCTGGCCCTCACCGCTGAGTCCGCACACGCGGTGCCGCAGCGCGGTACGGGCGGCATCGCGCCCCCCGAAGCGTCCCCCGAAGCGCGGCCGGCGGCCACACCTCCGGCCGGGAAGGCGCCCGCGCGTTCCGGCTCTCCGCTCGCGTTGTCCGCCCCGGCCGATTACGTCGTGCAGGCCGGTGACACCGTCAGCAGCATCGCGGCACGCCATGGGCTGCGCACGATCGACCTCCTCACCGCCAACGGCCTGGGCTGGTCGTCGATCATCTACCCCGGACAGGTGCTCCGCCTGGCTGCCGCTCCGGCACCTGCCGCCGCTCCGGCACCCGCCGCCGCTCCGGCACCCGCCGCAGCTCCGACGCCCGCGCCCGTGCCGGCGCCCGCTCCGGCCGCCGCGTCGCACACCGTGCAGGCCGGCGACACCGTCAGCGCCATCGCCCGCGCGCGCGGCGTGAGCGTGCAAGCGGTGCTGGATGCGAACGGACTGACGCGCGGGTCGATCATCTACCCCGGACAGACGCTGGCCGTGCCCGCGCCGGCCCTCGCGGCAACCCCGGCCGCCGCATCCACCCCCGCCCCGACGGCCGAAGGGCTGGATGCCGAACAGACCGCCAACGCGCAGCTCATCATCCGCGTCGGACGCGAGCTCGGCGTGCCCGAACGCGGCATCGCCATCGCCCTGGGCACCGCGATGCAGGAGTCCTGGCTGCGGAACCTCGACTGGGGTGACCGGGATTCGCTCGGGCTGTTCCAGCAGCGGCCGAGCAGCGGCTGGGGAACGGCCGCGGAGGCGCTCGATCCCGTCCGGTCCACACGCGCCTTCTTCGGCGGCGCCGGAGACCCCAACGGCCCCCACACCCGGGGACTCCTCGACATCCCGGGCTGGGAGTCGATGGCCTACGCCGATGCGGCGCAGGCTGTGCAGATCTCCGCATTCCCCGATCGGTATGCGCAGTGGGAGCAACCCGCGACGACATGGCTCGCGGTCCTCGGCTGAGGCGAACTCCGCGCCTCGTGCACGCCGAGACCTCGGAGACCGGTCGTTCGGCGAGCCGGCCGCCTTCTCCCGGCGTGGACGTGCGCAGGGAACGACTGTGTAACGGGGTGAGGCGCTCCCGAGGCTCGCAGGGCCGCCTCCGTAGACTCTCCCCGTGAGCACGAGTCAGGCCGACCCGCTGATCGGACGTCTCGTCGACGGCCGCTACCGGGTTCGCGCGCGCATCGCGCGGGGCGGCATGGCGACCGTATATGTGGCGACCGATCTGCGCCTGGAGCGCCGGATCGCGCTGAAGGTCATGCACGGGCACCTCAGCGACGACGCGGTCTTCCAGAGCCGGTTCATCCAGGAGGCCCGCTCCGCGGCGCGTCTGGCCGACCCGCATGTGGTCAATGTGTTCGATCAGGGCCAGGACGGCGACATGGCGTACCTCGTCATGGAGTACCTGCCCGGCATCACACTGCGCGAACTGTTGCGGGAGCACCGCCGCCTCACCGTGCCGCAGACGATCACGATCATGGATGCGGTGCTCTCGGGCCTCGCCGCGGCGCACCGGGCGGGGATCGTCCATCGGGACGTGAAACCCGAGAACGTCCTGCTGGCCGAGGACGGTCGCATCAAGATCGGTGACTTCGGCCTGGCACGCGCGACGACCGCCAACACCGCATCCGGTCAGATGCTCATGGGCACGATCGCGTACCTCGCGCCCGAGCTCGTGACCCGCGGCACGGCCGACGCCCGCAGCGACATCTATTCGCTCGGCATTATGCTCTACGAGATGCTCACCGGCGAGCAGCCCTACAAGGGCGAGCAGCCGATGCAGATCGCCTTCCAGCACGCGACGGACTCCGTGCCCCGGCCGAGCGTGAAGAACCCCGGCGTCCCCGAGCAGCTGGACGAGCTCGTCCTGTGGGCCACCGAGAAGGTGCCCGACGATCGTCCGCTCGACGCCGGCGTGATGCTCGCCCGCCTCCGCGAGATCGAGCGCGACCTCGGAGTGGCCCCGCAGGTGGCCCGCGCGGTCGCGGTCGGCACGACCGGCACCGACGACGCCGTCGACTCCGGCGAGCTCACGAAGGTCCTCCCGCCCAGCATGGTCACCGCGCCGACCCCCGTGGCGGAGTCCGACAACGGGGCGCGCCTGCGCGCCCGTACCAAGCGGCGGGCCGTCAAGGGGGCGTGGCTGCTCACCCTCGTGCTCCTCCTCGCCGCGCTGGCCGGCGGCGCGGGGTGGTGGTTCGGCTCCGGCCCAGGATCGCTCGTCGCCGTCCCGGATGTCTCGGGTGGCGCCTTCGCCGACGCACAGGCGCGGCTGCTCGAAGACACGCTCGTCGCCGTGGAAGAGGGTGTCTACGACCTCGACATCCCTGCCGGCACGGTCGTGGGCACCGACCCTGCTGCCGGGGCTCGCGTGGACCGCGACACGAGTGTCACTGTGCGGGTCTCGCTCGGCCCGCGCCCGCAGCCGGTGGAGCCCCTCGCGGGGATGCCGGCAGACCAGGCCCGCGGCATCCTCACCGGCATCAATCTCATCGTCTCCGATCCCGACCAGCTCGAGTTCACCGACGCGGAGGCCGGCACGGTCCTCGGCGCGACCCTCACCCCGCGTGCGGGTGAGCCTGCGGACTGCTCACAGGGGTGCGAGGCGCACGAGGGCGACACCGTGTCGCTGCTGGTTTCGCGCGGACCTGTTCCGGACGTCTCCGGCGACAGCGTCGATCGTGCCACCCAGCGGCTGAACGACGTCGGTCTCGAGGTTTCCGGCGACCGGCGTCAAGAGTCGAGCGACTCCATCGATGTGGGCGACGTCATCGGCATCGCGGGGCGCGACGGCGGCGGCAACTGGCGCCCGGGCGAGACCGTCACGCTCGTCGTGTCGACCGGTCCCCCACTGTTCGAAGTGCCGAACGTCGTGGGCATGACGCGGGACGAGGCCAAGCGCACGCTCTCGGGCGCCGGCTTCACGTGGGAGTACCTCCCCACCTGGGACCTGTTCCCGGACGGCACGACGCAGGTGGAGTCTCAGGACCCGAAGGCCGGGGCCAAGGTCGTCAAGGGCACGCGCATCTCCTTGCGGCTGAACGTCACGGGCTGACTCCGCCGCCCTCACCGCGAGAAGCCACCTCCGCCCTCACCGCGAGAAGCCACCTCCGCCAGCGTGGAGTCTCGCGGACCCAGCGGGCCCGGAGTCTCCGCGGGTCAGAGCTTTTCGAGCTCTTCGGCCACCAGGAAGGCGAGCTCGAGGCTCTGCATGTGGTTCAGGCGCGGATCGCACAGGCTCTCGTAGCGGGTCGCGAGGGTGGCCTCGTCGATCATCTCCGAGCCGCCCAGGCACTCGGTCACATCATCCCCGGTGAGTTCCACGTGGATCCCGCCGGGGAACGTCCCGACCGCACGGTGCGCCTCGAAGAACCCGCGCACCTCGTCGACCACGTCATCGAACCGGCGGGTCTTGTACCCGGTCGGCGTCGTGATGCCGTTGCCGTGCATCGGGTCGGTGACCCACAGCGGCGTCGCGCCGGACTCCTTCACGGCCTGAAGCAGCGGTGGGAGCGCGTCGCGGATCTTCCCGGCCCCCATGCGCGTGATGAACGTCAAGCGGCCGGGCTCGCGCTCCGGGTCGAGCTTGTCGATCAGGGCGAGCGCGGTCTCGGGAGTCGTGCTCGGTCCGAGCTTGACGCCGATGGGGTTGCGGATGCGGGAGAAGTAATCGACGTGCGCGCCGTCCAGGTCGCGCGTGCGTTCCCCGACCCACACGAAATGCGCCGAGGTGTTGTACGGCGTACCTGTGCGGGAGTCGATGCGGGTCATCGGACGCTCGTAGTCCATCAGAAGACCCTCATGACCGGTGTAGAACTCCACCCGACGCAACTCGTCGAAGTCGGCGCCGGCCGCCTCCATGAACTTGATCGCGCGGTCGATCTCCGACGCCAGGCGCTCGTACCGCTGATTGGCCGGGTTCGAGGCGAAGCCCCGGTTCCAGCTGTGCACCTCCCGCAGGTCCGCGAATCCGCCCTGGGTGAAGGCGCGGACCAGGTTCAGGGTCGATGCGGCGGTGTGGTAGCCCTTGAGAAGCCGCGCCGGATCGGCCTTGCGCGACTCCTCGGTGAAGTCGTATCCGTTCACGATGTCTCCGCGGTACGCCGGGAGCGTCACATCTCCCCGCGTCTCGGTGTCACTCGAGCGCGGCTTGGCGAACTGGCCGGCCATCCGCCCCATCTTCACGACGGGCATCGATGCGCCGTAGGTCAGCACGACGGCCATCTGCAGAAGCGTCTTGACCCGGTTGCGGATCTGGTCCGCGGTCGCACCAGCGAATGTCTCGGCGCAGTCGCCGCCCTGGAGCAGGAACGCCTGGCCCGATGCGGCACGGGCGAGGCGCTCACGCAGGAGATCCACCTCACCGGCGAAGACCAGCGGGGGCAGGGTCGCGATCTCGGCGGATGCTGCCGCCACCGCGTCGGCGTCATACCACTGGGGCTGCTGCTTGATGGGCAGAGTCCGCCAATGATCGAGGCCGTCGAGGTGCTGAAGCATCCTCGAAGTCTATCGGCGGCGCGTGGGGGCGTTCGCGCCGGGGGCCGGGATGCGGTCCTTCACCGTGGACGCGTACACGTCTTCATACTCCTGCTCGCCGAGCCTCTGAAGGGCGACGGTGATCTCGTCGGTCACGGAGCGCAGGATGTACCGGTCGCCCTCCATCCCGGCGAACCGGGAGAAATCCAGCGGCTCTCCGATGACGATGCCCACCCGTCCCACGCGCGGTATCCGCTTGCCGATCGGCTGGATCGTGTCGGTGTCGACCATGACGACCGGGATCACCGGGACGCGGGCCTCCAGCGCCATGCGCGCGATCCCGGTGCGCCCGCGATACAGCTTGCCGTCGGGGCTGCGGGTGCCCTCGGGGTAGATACCGAGGAGCTCACCACGCGCGAGGACGCGCAGACCGGTGTTCAGGGATGCTTCGGAGGCCTTGCCGCCCGTGCGATCGATCGGTATCTGACCCGTGGCCTTGAGGAACCCACGCGTCGCCCAGCCTTTGATGCCTCGGCCGGTGAAGTAGTCGCTCTTGGCGAGGAAGGCCATGCGCCGGTCGATCATCAGCGGGAGGAAGACCGAGTCGGCGAAAGACAAATGGTTGCTCGCCAGGATCGCCGCGCCCTCGGTGGGGATGTTACGGCGGCCGACGATCCAGGGCCGGAAGATCGCCTTCAGAAGCGGGCCGATCACGACGTACTTCATCAGCCAGTAGAACATCTCAGCCGTCCCTGCCCGCGAGGTCGGCGACTCCGATGGCGCCCGCGTCGTTGCCCACTTGCGCCCCCACGAAGCCCCTGCCGGCGACGTGACGGCGGTCGCGCCGCGCCGGGGCTATTCCGAAGGCGGCATGAACGATCGCCGCGACGTCGACGAGGGTCTCCGCGCGGAGTTTCTCCACGAATCGGTCCGCGCCATCCCCCGCTCCACCGGCGATCTCGGTCCCGCGGATGTCGATCTCGACGTTGAGCACGCGTCCCCTCCCGGCCGACGAAACCCGACGGCGGCGCCTGAAAGTCTAGTCACGCGGGAACGACAACGATCAGCGGGCGCGTCCAGATACAGTGGACCCATCCGAACCATGTTCTTCCCGGTACCGAAGGAGCTGCCGTGACCCAATTCGAAGTACCGCCGATCGTGCCTGCTGATCCGTCCGCCAACATCGCGGATCTCCTCGCCGATCGAGTGGCCGAAACACCCGAACGAGCCATCTTCGCGGTGCCCGACGGACCCGGGTGGCGGGATATCACCGCCGCCGAGTTCGAGGGGCAGGTGATCGCGCTGGCCAAGGGATTCGCCGCCGCGGGCATCCAGCCGGGCGACAAGGTCGGGTTCCTCGCCCGCACGACGTACGACTGGACGCTCGTGGATTTCGCCTTGTTCTACGCCGGGGCCGTGATGGTTCCCGTGTACGAGACGAGCTCGCCCGCGCAGATCCAGTGGGTCCTGTCGGATTCGGGCGCCACCGCGGTCATCGTGGAGTCCACCGACCACTCGGCACGCCTGGATGAGGTTCGCGCCGACCTGCCGCTCGTTCGGCACGTCTGGGGAATGCACCTCGGCGACCTCGACAAGCTCGTGAGCGCCGGCGCGTCCGTCGAGGACGCGGAGATCCAGCGCCGTCGCCACCTGGCGAACGGGAGCGACATCGCGACGCTCATCTACACCTCCGGCTCCACCGGCCGGCCGAAGGGGTGCGTGCTGACGCACAGCAACTTCGTCGAGCTGTCCCGCAACTCCGCGAAGGCGCTGCATGAAGTCGTGGGAGCGCCCGGCGCGTCGACTCTGCTGTTCATCACCACCGCGCACGTGTTCGCCCGGTTCATCTCGATCCTGTCGGTCCACGCGGGAGTGAAGGTCGGGCATCAGCCCGACACCAAGCAGCTCCTCCCCGCGCTCGGCTCGTTCAAACCGACGTTCCTCCTCGCCGTCCCGCGGGTTTTCGAGAAGGTGTACAACTCCGCCGAGCAGAAGGCCGAGGCCGGAGGCCGTGGCAAGATCTTCCGGGCCGCCGCCCAGGCGGCCATCGAGCACTCGAAGCTCCTGCAGGACGGCAAGAAGGTTCCGCTGGGTCTGAAGGTGAAGTTCCGCGTCTTCGACCGCCTCGTCTACTCCAAGCTCCGGGCCGCGATGGGCGGACGCGTGCAGTACGCCGTGTCGGGCTCGGCCCCCCTGGGTGAGCGGCTGGGTCATTTCTTCCACAGCCTGGGCGTGGTGATCCTCGAGGGCTACGGTCTCACCGAGACGACCGCCCCCGCCACGGTGAACCTCGCGACGAAGTCGAAGATCGGCTCCGTGGGCCCGGCCCTCCCCGGGGTGGGCGTCCGTCTCGCCGACGATGGCGAGATCGAGGTGCGCGGCATCAACGTCTTCAAGGAGTACTGGCGCAACCCCGAGGCCACCGCCGAAGCGTTCGACGGCGACTGGTTCAAGACCGGCGACGTCGGCGCGTTCGACGCGGAGGGATTCCTCACGATCACGGGCCGGAAGAAGGAGATCATCGTCACCGCCGGCGGGAAGAACGTCGCGCCCGCGGCGCTGGAGGACCCCATCCGCGCGAACCCGATCATCGGGCAGGTCGTGGTGATCGGAGATCAGAAGCCGTTCATCTCGGCGCTCATCACGCTCGACTCGGAGATGCTTCCGACCTGGCTCGCGAACAACGGGCTGTCGGCCGACATGACGCTCGCGGACGCTGCTCAGCACGAAGCCGTGCACGCCGAAGTACAGCGCGCCATCGACGGGGCGAACGTGCTCGTGTCGCGGGCGGAGTCGATCCGCAAGTTCACGATCCTGTCGAGCGAATGGACCGAGGCCAGCGGCCACCTGACCCCGAAGCTCAGCATCAAGCGGAACGTGATCATGGCCGACTTCGCCGACGAGGTCGAGGAGATCTACCTCTCGCCCGTCAACACGACGAACGTCTCGCTCCCCTGACGCGCCCCTTCCGCCGAGAAACGACATTCGGGTTGAGAAACGCCGCATCGCGGCGTTTCTCGCCCGACATGTCGTTTCTCGCGTGAAGGACGCGAGTCAGAACCAGGAGCTTTCGCGGATCTCCCGCATCGCCTGGCGCCGTGCGTCGGCGGGGAGGCGCTGGACGAACAGCATCCCGTCGAGGTGGTCGGTCTCGTGCTGGAGAGCCTGAGCCATCAGCCCCTCCCCCTCGAGGGTCACCTCGTTCCCGTCGAGGTCGATGCCGACGACTTTCGCGTAGGGAAAGCGGAGGGCGTCGTGCCACACGCCGGGGATGGAGAGGCAGCCCTCCGCCGTCGGCACGGGCTCACCGGCCGTCTCGACGAGCACCGGGTTGAGCACGTAGCCGATCTCGCCGTCGACGTTGTAGCTGAAGGCGCGCAGCCCGACACCGATCTGGGGCGCGGCGACGCCGGCACGTCCGGGCGGTTCGACGGTGTCGAGGAGGTCTTGCACGAGCGCACGCACACCGTCGTCGATCTCGGTGATGACGGCGCTGGGTGCGCGGAGGACGGGGTCGCCGAAGAGGCGGATGCTGCGGACGGTCATCGTGTCACGCGGCGGGAGCCATCGCGCGAAGGCCCTCCACGACGGTAGCGGCCAGTTCGCGCGCGGCTTGGCGTGTCGCCGGCTGAAGGTCCCGGAACGAGATCTCGCTGCCGACGCCGATGAGCGGGTCGTAGGGCATCCGCACCACCGCGCGTACGCGCGTGCGGAAGTGCGCCTCGAGTTCGCGTTCGCTCACGAGCGGCGTGCCCGGACGCGCGTTGTTGAGCACCACGACGGCGCTGCGCACCTGATCGGAGTACCCGTTGGTCTCCAGCCATGTCAGAGTCTCGGAGGCCAGTCTCGCTTCGTCCACGCTGAGCCCCGCGACGATGACCAGTTGGTCGGCCACCTCGAGGGTCGCTCCCATGACCGAGTGCACGACGCCGGTGCCGGTGTCGGTCAACACGATGGAGTAGTAGTGAGCAGCCACGGCGGCGACGTCGTGGTAATCGCGGTCGCTGAACGCCTCGGAAATACGCGGATCGGAATCGGATGCGAGGACATCCAGCCGCGTCGTGTCGCGACCGACGATCGTCGAGATGTCGTTGAACCCCGTGACGGCGCCGCGAAGGCGCGCGAGGTCACGTACGGTGCGCCCGCCGACGCGTCCGATGCGGTCGGCGAGGGTGCCGCGGTCGGGGTTGGCGTCGATGGCGATGATGCGGTCGTCGCGCGCAGAGGCGAGCGCCATCCCGAGCAGAGTGGTGATGGTCGTCTTACCCACCCCGCCCTTGCGCGACAGAACCGCGACGAAGCGGGCTCCGCCGGACAACGGTGCGGCGATCCGGAGGTCGAGCCGCTTGCGGGCGCGTGCCTTGCGGCTGTCGCCGAGATTGATGCGGTGCCGCGATAGCGAGTAGACCAGCTGCTGCCACAGGCCCTCCGGCTCCGCTCCGCTGACCTGACCCCGCTCGAGCAGCCGGTCTGCTGTGAGCAGGTCGGCCGTCTCGCGGTTCGGCTCGAACTCACCGAGCCGCTTGGACGCGAGGGTGACCTCCGGCTGCGGAGGGTGGACCCGTTCCACGGCGTGCGCGCGGTCTCCCCGTCCGTGCTCGTCCGCGTGATGCGCTTCCCGGCGCGTCGTCGGCGTCAACGACACCGGCTCACCGACGGCGATGCTGCCGCTGTGCAGCGCGCGCGGCGTGGTGGGCGCACTGGTCGCCGACGCCGCATCCTGTGCGGTCTCCGCGGGCTCGGGCTGGGGTTCGAGAGGCGGGGCGAGGGATGCCGCGGCCGGCGTGTGGGCGACGGATTCGGTGGCCGGGGCGTGCGCGCCCGCTTCGTCGATCACCTCATCCGCATCGTGGATGTCGTCGGGGAGAGCTTCGCGTTCCGGCGCGCGTTCGAGGATGATGTCGCCCGTGGCGATCTCCTCGATGGCGGCGTCCCCGGCCGCATGATCGACGGCGATGTCGTCGACGGCCTCATCCTCGGCGAGGTCATCGTCGTCGGCAGGAAGGGAGAGGCTCACTCGTGCCGTGCGTGCGCCGAGGATGCCGATGCCGGCTGTCTCGACGCTTGTCGCGTCGGTCAACATGCCGTGCTCCGCGTCTTCCTCGGGCGTCTCGTCGTGTCGGTCGGGGGTCACAGCAGGTCTCCAAACGGGGGTGGGCGCGCGGCGCCCGTCCCCCTCAGGTTACTGCGCGGGGCGGATGACGACCAAAAGGTCCCCCGCGTCCACCTGTGCCGTGTCACCGATGACGAGCCGCTCCACCACTCCGTCCACCGGGCTGGTGATGGCCGCCTCCATCTTCATCGCTTCGATCGACGCCACCGGCTGGCCGGCCGAAACGGTGTCGCCGACGGCAGTCTTCACCGTCACGACACCGGAGAAGGGAGCTGCGACCTGACCCGGTTTCGAGGTATCGGCGCGCTCGGCCGAGCGCGTCTCGACGGCGATCGAGCGGTCGCGCACGAAGACCGGACGCAGCTGACCGTTCAGCGTCGTCATGACCGTGCGCATTCCCTTGTCGTCCGCGTCGCCGATGGCTTCGAGCCCGACGAACAGCTGCACGCCCTTCTCGATCTCGACCACGTGCTCGCCACCTGGCATCAGCCCGTACAGGTAGTCCGCAGTGTCGAGCACACTGAGGTCGCCATAGTTCTCCCGCGCCTCGGCGTACGCGCGGGTCGGCCCGGGGAAGAGCAACCGGTTCAGCCGATCCCGGCGCTGGGCGGGCGAGCCGGCCAGCTGCTCGGTGTCTTCGTCAGTGAGCGGGCTCACGCCGATCTTCACGTCCCGTCCGGCGAGGACCTTGGTGCGGAACGGCTCGGGCCAGCCGCCGGGGAGCTCCCCGAGCTCGCCCGCCATGAAGCCGACGACCGAATCGGGGACGTCGTACTTCTCCGGGTTCGCGGCGAAGTCGGCAGGATCGGCCTTGACGGCCGCCAGGTACAGCGCCAGGTCACCGACCACCTTCGACGACGGCGTCACCTTGGGCACGCGCCCGAGGATGTCGTTCGCCGCGGCATACATGTCTTCGATGAGCTCGAAATCCTCGGCGAGCCCCAACGCGATCGCCTGCTGGCGGAGGTTGGACAGCTGGCCCCCGGGAATCTCGTGGCGGTAGACGCGGCCGGTAGGCCCCGGAAGCCCCGACTCGAACGGCCGGTACAGGTGCCGCACTGCCTCCCAATAGGGCTCGAGATCGGACACCGCCTGCAGGTCGAGCCCCGTGTCACGCTCGGTGTGCGCGAGCGCGGCGACGAGGGCCGAGAGGGAGGGCTGGCTGGTGGTCCCGGCCATCGGCGCGGATGCTGCATCCACCGCATCCGCCCCCGCCGCGGACGCGGCCAGGAGCGTGGCGAGCTGGCCGCCGGCGGTGTCATGGGTGTGCACGTGGATAGGCACGTCGAACCGCTCACGCAGGGCGGTGACGAGCTTCGTCGCCGCAGCCGGGCGGAGAAGCCCCGCCATGTCCTTGACCGCGAGGACGTGCGCACCGGCGGCCACGATCTGCTCCGCGAGACGCAGGTAGTAGTCCAGGGTGTACAGGTCTTCGTTCGGGTCGAGCAGGTCACCGGTGTAGCAGACAGCCACCTCGGCGACCGAGCGGCCGGTGGCCAGGACGGCGTCGATGGCCGGGCGCATCTGGGCGACATCGTTGAGCGCATCGAAGATGCGGAAGATGTCGATGCCACTGGTTGAGGCCTCGGCCACGAAGGCGTCGGTGACCTCGGTCGGATAGGGCGTGTAGCCCACGGTGTTGCGGCCGCGCAGCAGCATCTGGATCGCGATGTTCGGCAACGCCGAACGGAGGGCGTCCAGCCGCTCCCAGGGGTCTTCGCTCAGGAACCGGAGGGCGACGTCGTACGTGGCGCCGCCCCACGCCTCAACGGAGAGAAGCTGGGGTGTGAGCCGGGCGACATAGGGCGCGACGGTGACGAGGTCTTTGGTGCGCACGCGCGTCGCCAGCAGCGATTGGTGCGCGTCGCGGAACGTCGTCTCCGTCACGGCGAGGGCGTTCTGCTGCCGCAGGGCCTGTGCGAACCCGGCCGGGCCGAGCTCTTCGAGACGCTGGCGGGACCCGGACGGCGCGGGAGTCAGCAGGTCGATCGCGGGCAGCTTCAGACGCGGGTTCACCGAGACCGGGTTCTCCCCGTTCGGGCGGTTCACGGTGGCGTCGACGAGCCAGCTGAGGACCTTCGTGCCGCGGTCCTTCGACTCGCGCCCCTGCAGCAGTTCGGGGCGCTCATCGATGAACGACGTGCTCACGTCTCCGGCGAGGAAGGCGGGGTCATCGAGCACCGCCTGGAGGAACGGGATGTTCGTGGACACACCGCGGATACGGAACTCCGCGAGCGCTCGGCGCGCACGGGCCACCGCGGCGGGGAAATCCCTCCCGCGGCACGTGAGCTTCGCGAGCATCGAGTCGAAGTGCGGGCTGATCTGCGATCCCGCCGCGGTCGTTCCCCCGTCCAGGCGGATGCCGGCGCCACCGGGCGAACGGTAGGTCGTGATCTTGCCGGTGTCGGGGCGGAACCCCTGGGCCGGGTCTTCGGTGGTCAGACGGCACTGGAGGGCCGCGCCGCGCAGGTGGATGTCATCCTGCGCGAGGTGCAGCTCGTTCAGGGTCTGCCCCGCGGCGATGCGCATCTGCGACTGCACGAGGTCGACGTCGGTGATCTCTTCGGTCACGGTGTGCTCGACCTGGATGCGCGGATTCATCTCGATGAAGACGACCTCGCCCGTGCGGGGACCGGCCGTCTCCAGGAGGAACTCCACTGTCCCGGCGTTCTGGTAGCCGATCGACTCCGCGAAGGCGACCGCGTAGCGGTGGAGCGCGGTGCGCACGTCCTCGGCGAGGTTCGGGGCCGGAGCGATCTCGATGACCTTCTGGTGGCGACGCTGCAGCGAGCAGTCGCGCTCGAAGAGGTGAACCGTGTGACCCGTCGAGTCGGCGAGGATCTGCACCTCGATGTGCCGCGGGCGCTGCACCGCCTGCTCGAGGAACATGCGGGCGTCGCCGAACGCGCTCTGTGCTTCGCGCATCGCCTCGGCGAGGGCGGGAGCGAGCTCGCCCTTGGACTCCACTCGCCGCATCCCTCGTCCGCCGCCGCCGGCGACGGCCTTGGCGAACAACGGGAACCCGATGTCATCGGACTGCGCCAGGAGCGCGTCGATGTCGTCCGAGGCCTCCGTCGAGCGCAGCACCGGAACGCCGGCTGCGGTCGCGTGGTGCTTCGCCGTGACCTTGTTGCCGGCCATCTCCAGCACGGCAGCGGGCGGGCCGATGAACGCGATACCGCTCGCAGCGGCCTTTTCGGCAAGCTCCGGGTTCTCCGAAAGGAAGCCATAGCCGGGATAGATCGCGTCGGCGCCGCTCTCGCGCGCCACGCGGATGATCTCGTCCACATCCAGATACGCACGGACGGGGTGTCCCCGCTCACCGATCTGGTACGCCTCATCCGCTTTCAGCCGGTGCAGGGAGAACCGATCCTCGTACGGATACACCGCAACCGTGCGGGCACCGACCTCGTAGGCGGCTCGAAAAGCACGGATGGCGATCTCGCCGCGGTTGGCGACCAGGATCTTTCGGAACATGCGCACCTCACAGTGGCGACCGGCTGAGTGTGCTCACAGCCTAGGGGACGGTAACGTAGACGCTTGTGCACGTACTCTCCGTCAGCTCGCTCAAGGGCGGCGTCGGCAAGACCACCGTCACGCTCGGCTTGGCCTCCGCGGCCTTCGCTCGCGGCGTGCGCACCCTCGTGGTCGACCTCGACCCCCAATCCGACGTTTCCACCGGCATGGACATCTCCGTCGCGGGGCGTCTCAACGTCGCCGATGTTCTCGCGAATCCGCGAGAAAAGGTCGTGCGTCAGGCGATCACCTCGAGCGGCTGGGCGAAGGTGCACCCGGGCACGATCGACGTGCTCATCGGCAGCCCGTCCGCGATCAACTTCGACGGCCCGCATCCCAGCGTCCGTGACGTGTGGAAGCTCGAGGAGGCGCTCGCCACGATCGAGGCCGACTACGACCTCGTCCTCATCGACTGCGCACCCTCGCTGAACGCCCTGACGCGCACGGCGTGGGCGGCGAGTGACCGGGTGATCGTCGTCACCGAGCCCGGTCTCTTCTCCGTCGCCGCCGCCGACCGCGCGTTGCGGGCGATCGAAGAAATCCGCCGTGGCCTCTCCCCCCGTCTTCAGCCGCTGGGGGTCGTCGTGAACCGCGTGCGCCCGCAGTCGATCGAGCACCAGTTCCGCATCAAGGAGCTGCGCGACATGTTCGGACCCCTGGTGCTGAACCCCCAGCTGCCCGAGCGCACGTCGCTGCAGCAGGCGCAGGGCGCCGCGAAGCCTCTGCACGTCTGGCCCGGCGACTCGGCTCAGGAGCTCGCGGCCGACTTCGACGCGCTGCTCGACCGCGTCATGCGCACGGGGCGCATCCCCGTTCCGGGCGACGCCGCCAGCGTCTGACCGCCTCCCGCCTGCACCAGATCAGGTGTTTTCGCGGAGACAGGACGATCCGGGCCGATTCGGCCTGTCTCGGCCAAAACTCCTGATCTCATGACGCGCCGGAGCGCGTGACGGGACGGAAGGCGGGCGGGCGGAACGTGAGGGAAGCCGGGCGGGGCTCGGGGATGCGGCGGCGGGTGGCGGGCGCGGGACGTTACGCGGTGCGCTTGACGCGCCGCGCGGCCAGCTCGTCGACCGGGTCGGGCGCGGTCGGGTCGAATTCGACCAGCGTCGACTCGACCTCGCGCAGCACCTTGCCGACGGCGATCCCGAAGACGCCCTGCCCGCGGCTGACGAGGTCGATGACCTCGTCGTTCGAGGTGCACAGGTACACCGAGGCACCATCGCTCATGAGCGTGGTGCCCGCGAGGTCGCGGATGCCGGAAGCGCGCAGCTGGTCGACCGCGGTACGGATCTGCTGCAGCGAGATGCCGGTATCCAGCAGCCGCTTCACCAGCTTGAGCACGAGGATGTCGCGGAATCCGTAGAGGCGCTGCGACCCGGAGCCACTGGCACCGCGGACCGTGGGTTCCACGAGTTCGGTGCGCGCCCAGTAGTCGAGCTGCCGGTACGTGATCCCGGCGGCGCGTGCCGCCACCGCACCGCGGTAGCCGACCTCGTCATCCATCTGGGGCAGCCCATCGGTGAACAAAAGGTCTGAGACGAACCGAGGCCCGCCGACAGCTTCATCAGCAGTCATGCCGGAACCTCCACATCGAATCGGATATACCCACGCTAGATGAGCGGATGGCCCCGGGCAACGACATCCGCATCCCAGGCTCGGCGTGTCGCCGGGTCACGACACGATGCGTTCGATGGCGTCACGCACGAACACGGCCCGAACGTCCTCAAGGCGCTTGGCGAGCTCCGGCGCGAGTTCGCTCGCGCGGGCCCGGGATGCAGCATCCGGGCGCCGCATGAGCGTCGCGAGCGCCGACTCGATCAAGGCGGCCTCGCGTTCGGCGCTCTGACGCACCGATCTCAGGTGTCGAGGCTCGATCCCATGCCGGTCGAGCGCGACGAGCGCACGCAGAAGCGCCACGGTCTGGTCGTTGTACGACTCCGCGGCGACGATCACGCCTGTGCTGATCGCGTCGTTGAGCAGCTGCGGGGCAGCGCCGGCTGCCGCCAGCAGCTCTGCACGCCGGTAACGCCGGGGCGCGGGCACGATCGACGGCACGGCGCTGGGAGGCGACGGGTCGCGGCCCGCGTCGACCTCGGCCAGATAATCGCGGATCACGTTGAGCGGGAGGTAGTGATCGCGCTGCAGCGTCAGGGCCAGGCGCAGCCGTTCAAGGTCTGCCGCGCAGAACTTGCGGTACCCGGAGTCGGTTCGCGTAGGCGAGACGATGCCCTGGACCTCGAGGAACCGCAGCTTGCTCGAAGTGAGCGACGGGAACTCCGGCGTCAAGCGCGCCAGGACCTGACCGATGCTGAGGAGCCCCGCGGACGACGAACGGCCGCGGGCGGATGCTGCCGGCATCAGTCGTCGGCAGCCAGCGGCAGATCCGCGGGAGAGACGAAGAACGTCAGCCGGAACTTCCCGATGCGCACCTCGGCGCCGTTGGCAAGGGATGCCCGGTCGACCCGCTCGCCATTGACATACGTGCCGTTGAGGGAGCGCTGGTCGACGATGTCGAACCGTACGCCGTCGCGGATGATCTCCGCGTGACGACGCGACACGGTCACGTCGTCGAAGAACAGGTCGGCCTCGGGGTGGCGCCCCACCGTGGTGACGTCGGTGTCGAGGAGGTAGCGCGCGCCGGCCGTGGGCCCCGACCGGACCAGCAGCAGCGCAGCGCCCGAAGGCAGTGCGCCGATCGCCTCGATCTCGGTTTCGCTCAGCTCGCTGCCGAACGGCACGAACGACAGATCGGCATCGTGCCCGAAGGTCTGCGTGGTGTCATGCGAGCGTGCCTCCGGCGTACCGGAATCCGCATCGCGCCGGATCTCGCCCGGCTCAGGTCGACGTGTCTCGTCCACGAGGCCTCCTTCCGCGTCCACACTATCCGATCGCTCCGTGCCCCATGAGGCCACTCCCCCGGGACGGGGTCCTGCGCAGTGTTGCGCTGTGTGTCTGCGCCGAGGGCACCGGGCGTCGGATCCGCCTAGCCTGGCGGGACTTCGAACCTACTGATCAGGAGCCCACCGTGTCGAGCCCGTCCCGCCGTCGTCCGCCGCTCGAGGTGCGCGAGCGTGAGACGTGCATGTGCACCTCCGGCGGGGCGTGCTCATCCTTCGCTCCCGGGCACGCGCTGCACCTGATCCAGGCGCGCCTCGCGGCGGCGACCCCCTCGGAGTGGCGGGATGCTGTCGTGACGAGCTCCGACGCGGACTCCGGCGAGATCGTGCTGCACACGCTCGCCGACGGCGTCGCGGTCACCCTGTGGCACGCCGCATCCACCGGTCTCGCGCCGGGCGAACCGGTCGCCATCCACGGCCGCTACGCCGTCTTGGCGGCCCGGGGCCGCCGACTGAACGTCGCGCTCGTCGGTTGACTCAGGCCGCAGCCATCATCGAGTCCTTCAGCGCCACGCAGGCGTCGATGCAGGCGCGGCACGCCTGAGCGCACAGCTCGCAAGCCACGTGGTGCGAGGCGTGCTCGAGGCACTCCTCCTCGCACACCTGGCACATCGCGATGCACGCGTCGAGCATCGCCATCATCGCTGCCGGAGTGGTGCCCTGCATGCGCAGCATGGTGCGCATCATCGTGTTGCACATGTCGGCGCAGTTCATGCACGCCGGCGCGCACGAGAGCATCTGTGTCGAGCAGACCGTGCACGCCTGCTCGCACGCCGCACAGGCGTCCAGACACGCCTGCAGCAGCTCCATGTTGATCGTCCCCCTGCCGGGCATCGACATCGTGTCGTCCGACATCATGTCCATCATCCGCATGTCCATCCCGCACCTCCGTGTTCACCGGCAGCGGGCAGATTCCCCCGCCTGCGGCCATGGTAGGGGCAGCGGGTGACCCGCATAAGGGCCGCGGGTAGGCTCCGAAGGATGACCTCCGACCGCTTCCGCATCCACCCCCTGACCGTCCTCGCGACCGTCCTCCTGGGGGTCCTCACGCTCGTGTACGGGGCGGCCTCGCCGGCGGCGGCGCACGACGAGCTCGTCTCGACAGATCCGGTGGCGGACTCCCAGCTGACAGAGCTGCCCGAGGCGCTCACGCTCGCTTTCAGCGCCGAACTGCTCGGCGGCGACGACGCGAACCAGGTGCAGGTGACGGATGCTGCGGGCACCCCGCTCACCGACGGACCCGCCGTGGTGGACGGGACGACGCTCACCCAGCCACTGGCGGGTGAGGCCAGCGGCAGCATCCGGGTGCTCTGGCGGGTGGTCTCCAGTGATGGGCACCCCATCTCCGGGGAGTTCGCGTTCACCGTGACGGGCCCGGAGAGCCCCACCCCGACGCCGACGGCGTCCACGCCCGCGTCGCCCACCGACACCGTGACACCGAGCGCGTCGGCCGAGCCCGCGCCGTCGCCGACAGCAGCCACCGGTGAGGACTCCGCCAGCCGGCTGCCGTGGATCATCGGGGGCGTCGTCCTGGCGGTTGTCATCGCCCTCGTGCTGTACCTCCTGGTCGTGCGCCCACGCCGTGCCGCCGCCGACTCCGAGGTCCGCGACGACCGATAGGCTGGGAGTCATGCCTCACTACGACGTCGTCATCCTCGGCGCGGGCCCCGGCGGTTACGTCGCAGCGGTCCGCAGCGCCCAGCTCGGCCTTTCGGTCGCGGTCATCGAAGAGAAGTACTGGGGCGGTGTCTGCCTCAACGTGGGCTGCATCCCTTCCAAGGCTCTCCTGCGCAACGCCGACCTGGCGCACACCTTCCACGCGAAGGCCGACCTCTTCGGAATCTCCGGCGACGTCACGTTCGACTTCGGCGCCGCGTGGGATCGCAGCCGGAAGGTCGCGGATGGCCATGTGAAGGGCATCCACTACCTGATGAAGAAGAACAAGATCACGGAGTACGACGGCCGCGGCACGTTCGTCGATGCGAACTCCATCGACGTGGCGGGGGCCAACGGCTCTGTCGAACGCGTCACCTTCGACAACGCGATCATCTCGACCGGCTCCACCGTGCGGCTTCTGCCCGGCGTGACCCTGAGCGAGAACGTCGTCACGTACGAGGAGCAGATCCTCAACCGCGAACTGCCCGAATCGATCGTCATCGTCGGTGCCGGCGCGATCGGCATGGAGTTCGCGTACGTCCTGACGAACTACGGCGTGAAGGTCACGATCATCGAATTCCTCGATCGCGCCCTCCCCAACGAGGATGCCGAGATCTCCAAGGAGATCCAGAAGCAGTACAAGGGTTACGGCGTCGACATCCTCACCTCGACCAAGGTCGAGACCGTCGAAGACTCCGGCGACAAGGTCACGGTGACCTACACGGCCAAGGACGGCACGAAGGGTTCGATCGAGGCCGACCGCGTGCTCATGTCCATCGGCTTCGCCCCGCGGGTGGAGGGCTTCGGCCTGGAGAACACCGGCGTGAAGCTCACCGAGCGCGGCGCCATCGGCATCGACGACTACATGCGGACGAACGTGCCGCACATCTACGCGATCGGTGACGTCACCGCCAAGCTGCAGCTCGCGCACGTCGCCGAGGCGCAGGGCGTCGTGGCTGCCGAGACGATCGGCAAGGCCGAGACCATGACGCTGGGCGATTACCGGATGATGCCGCGTGCGACGTTCTGCTCGCCCCAGGTCGCCTCGTTCGGCCTCACGGAGCAGCAGGCACGCGACGCCGGCCACGACATCAAGGTCGCTAAGTTCCCCTTCTCCGCGAACGGCAAGGCCAACGGCCTGGGCGAGCCGATCGGTTTCGTCAAGCTCATCGCCGACAGCGAGCACCTCGAGCTTCTCGGCGGCCACCTCATCGGCCCCGATGTGTCCGAACTTCTGCCCGAGCTGACCCTCGCGCAGAAGTGGGACCTCACGGCGCTCGAGCTGGCACGCAACGTGCACACGCACCCGACCCTGTCGGAGGCACTGCAGGAGGCCTTCCACGGCCTCGCCGGTCACATGATCAACATCTGACTTTCGCCTCGCACCCGCGGCGCCGCCCAGCTGAAGCCGGGCGGCGCTGCTGTGTTCCGGGGGTAGTGCGCGGGTCGGGGATGGCGTGCGGCGCGGGGCGGGGCGGGGCCGGGTGCGGTGCCGTCGGCGGGGCCGGGCGGCGTGCGGCGTGTGGGCGTGCGGCTCGGGAGGAGATGGCGCTTCGGGAGGACCGTATCGCTCTAATACCGCCTCCCCCGTGCACATCCCCTCCCGAAACGCTCGGGGTGGGAGCCCCGCGTGCGGCATCCGGGCCGCGTGAGGCGGGCAGGATGCCGCGTGCCGCGTGCAGCTCGGGAGGAGATGGCGCTTCGGGAGGACCGTATCGCTCTAATACCGCCTCCCCCGTGCACATCGCCTCCCGAAACGCTCAGGGTGGGAGCCCTGCGTGCGGCGTCCGGGCCTCGGGAGGCGTGCGGGATGCGGCGTGCGGCGTGCGGCTCGGGAGGAGATGGCGCTTCGGGAGGACCAGATCGCTCAAAGAGACCCTCCCCTGTGCACATCCCCTCCCGAAACGCTCCGGGTGGGAGCCCTGCGTCCGGCATCCGGGCCGCGTGCGGCGTGCCGCGTGCAGCTCGGGAGGAGATGGCGCTTCGGGAGGACCGTATCGCTCAAACACTCCCTCCCCCGTGCACATCCCCTCCCGAAACGCTCAGGGTGGGAGCCCGGCGTACTGCGTGCGGCGTTCGGGCCGCGTGAGGCGTGCGGCGTGCGGCCCGGGAGGAGATGGCGCTTCGGGAGGACCGGATCGCTCAAAGAGACCCTCCCCCGTGCACATCCCCTCCCGAAACGCTCGGGGTGGGAGCCCGGCGTAC
Source organism: Microbacterium sp. Z10_103 (assembly GCF_058310455.1). Classification (NCBI taxonomy): domain Bacteria; kingdom Bacillati; phylum Actinomycetota; class Actinomycetes; order Micrococcales; family Microbacteriaceae; genus Microbacterium; species Microbacterium sp. Z10_103. The sequence continues at coordinate 921,390 of NZ_JBZEGK010000001.1, read as the reverse complement.
TGCGTGCGGCGTTCGGGCCGCGTGAGGCGTGCGGCGTGCGGCTCGGGAGGAGATGGCGCTTCGGGAGGACCAGATCGCTCTAAGACGCCCTCCCCTGTGCACATCCCCTCCCGAAACGCTCGGGGCCGAGGCTTGGGGCGCGAACGGCCCGGGGTGCGAACGGCGCGGGACGCGGACGTCCGACGAGTGCCGGTGCCGTCGGCGGGGGAAACGGAGTGCGAGAGGTCAGCGGCCGAGCGCGCGGGCGAGCTTCGAGTCGGATGCGGCGGGGCCGCCACCGGCGGCGGACACAGCCGCATCCACCGCGGCGAAAAAGGCCTCGCGCCAGTCGGGGTCGGCAGGGGCGGCGGGGCCGAGTTCGACCTCCCACTCTCGCCATGCCGACTCGCGCCCGGACCGCTCATCCAGCGCGCGGACGCGGTCGTCCACGAATTCCGCGACCAGGCCGCCTTCACCGTCGCGTAACGCATAGGCGGTGCGGGTGTTGCGGATACGCGCCAGCGGAAGCAGCGGCGGGGCCGCCCACTGCGCGATCGCGGCGATCAGCCCCTCGGGCACAACCGGCTCGCCGCCCTCGTCCAGCGGCCACTGCCACTCGTGCCGGCCGTCGGCGGCGGACACTTTGACATGCCACCCCGCGTCGGGTCCGCCGGAGCGGCGGCGTACCGCGACGTGAGCACGGGCAAGCGCCACATCCTCGGTGTCGACGTAGCGCGCGTCGAGTTCGCGCACCTCGGCCTCATCCACGAGCGATACCCCTGGGAGCGCCGACCAGTTCGGCAGTTCGCCGCCGTCGCCGACGTCATATTTCCGCTCGACCTCGATCGAGCGGAGGGGATCGGGGCCTGCGGTCAACCCAGACGCCCGTCCTCGTCCGGGTTGATGTCCTCGGTCTCGGCGCTGAAGCGGTAGGTCGCCTGCGTGGGGCCGTCGTTCTCGCCGGTGTTCTCGAAATCCCCCTCGCGACGGTAGACCAGCTGGCCCTCACCGTAGGGGACGATCAGCGCGTCGTCGGTGTCGTCATCCAGTGGGAGGAACTGGCCGTCAAGCGGCCCTCCGGTCAGTCGTGCGATAGCCATGGGGCAAGCGTAACCCTCCCCGCGAATCCTCAGCGGACCAGCGCAGCCCTCCCCGCAAATCCGGCGCCCCTCCCCCGCAAATCCGGCGGTGGGCAGTCACGGAGGTCACCTAGACTCACACGGATGAAGGCCCTGCGTACGTTCACCGTCCGACCCGTGCTTTCGGAGCGCCTCGCCCCGCTCGACCGGCTGGCATCCAACTGGCGGTGGTCATGGAGCCGCGCGACGCACGCACTGTTCGCGTCCATGGATCCCGGCCTGTGGGAACAGGTCGGCGAGAACCCGTCGCGGATGCTGGGCGCCCTCGGCCAGGCGCCGCTGGATGAGCTTGCGCGCGACGATGATTTCGCGTGGCGCGTCCGCGAAGAGGATGAACGGCTCGAGGCGTACCTGACCGGCGACCGCTGGTTCCAGAGCCTGCCTGAACCGAAGCCGCGATCGATCGCGTACTTCTCGCCCGAGTTCGGTGTGGACGGGTCGCTGCCGCAGTACTCCGGAGGCCTCGGCATCCTCGCGGGCGACCATCTCAAGAGCGCGTCCGATCTCGGGGTCCCCCTCACCGGCGTGGGCCTGTTCTACCGCGCCGGCTACTTCCGGCAGTCGATCGGCGACGACGGCTGGCAGCGGGAGAGCTATCCCGTGCTCGACCCCTATGGTCTCGGCTTGACGCTCCTGCGGGAAGCGGATGACGCTCCCGTGGAGATCGCACTGGCGGTGAGCGGCGGACGTACCCTTTCCGCGCGTATCTGGGTCGCCGACATCGGCCGCGTGCCGCTGCTGCTGCTGGATTCGGAGACTCCCTCCAATTCCGAAGACTTGCGCCGTGTCACCGACCGCCTCTACGGCGGCGGCGGCGAGCACCGCCTGCTGCAGGAGCTCCTCCTCGGCGTCGGCGGCGTGCGCGCGGTGCGGGCCTGGTGCCGGGTCACCGGGCGCGATGAGCCGGACGTCTATCACACCAACGAGGGCCACGCCGGGTTCCAGGGCCTGGAGCGCATGTCGGAACTCGTCACCGGCGCCGGCCTGTCATTCGACGCCGCCCTCGCTCAGGTTCGGGCGTCGACGGTCTTCACCACCCACACCCCCGTACCCGCCGGAATCGACCGATTCCCGAGGAGCCTCGTGGGCGAGTACCTCGCCACGGGGCTGCTGGCGGGGCTCGACTCGGAGCGAGCGCTCGACCTCGGGGTCGAGACATACCCCGGAGGCGACCCGCAGGTGTTCAACATGGCCGTTCTGGGGCTGCACCTCGGCCAACACTCGAACGGGGTCTCGCGCCTCCACGGCAAGGTCAGCCGCTCCATGTTCGGTGCGCTGTGGCCCGGGGTCGACACCGACGAGGTGCCCATCGGTTCGATCACCAACGGCGTGCACGCGCCGACCTGGGTCCACCCGGCGCTGAAGGGCCTCAGCGAGCGCGCCTTCGGCGACGCGCTCACCACCGAGCACGATTGGCGGGACCGCGACGTCCTCTCCGACGACGAGCTGTGGGGCGTGCGCACCCGGATGAAGGAGGAGCTCATCGCCGAAGCCCGCCGGCGCCTCTCGGAGGCGGCCGGTTCGACGGCCGGCGCGTGGGCGGGCGACGTCCTGGACTCGGAGGTGCTCACGATCGGCTTCGCCCGGCGGGTACCGACGTACAAGCGCCTCACCCTCATGCTGCGCGACCCCGCGCGCCTCACCCGGCTGCTGACCGACCCCGAGCGGCCCGTGCAGATCGTCATCGGGGGCAAGTCGCATCCGGCTGACGACTCGGGCAAGCAACTCATTCAGCAGCTCGTCCGTTTCAGCCGCGACCCCCGCGTGCGCGGACGCATCGTGTTCCTGCCCGACTACGACATCACCCTCGCCAAGACGCTCTACCCCGGATGCGACGTGTGGTTGAACAACCCGCTGCGGCCCTTGGAGGCGTGCGGCACGTCCGGCATGAAGGCGGCCCTCAACGGCGCCCTGAACCTTTCGGTGCTCGACGGATGGTGGGACGAGTGGTACGACGGCCGCAACGGGTGGGCGATCCCCACCGCCGACACCGCGACCAGCGATGAGGAGCGCGACGATCTGGAGTCCGCTGCCCTGTACGACCTCATCGAGCATCAGCTCGTCCCGGCCTACTACGACCGCGACGGCGGAATCCCGCGCGGATGGCTCGACCGCGTGCGCCATACCATGACCGATCTCGGCCAGAAGGCGACCAGCGACCGGATGGTGCGCGAATACGTCACCCACCTCTACGCGCCGGCGGCGGTGAACGCCCGCGCACTGGCAGCCGACCACCACGCCGCCGCCGCGGAGCTCGCGGCCTACGTCGGGCGAGTGCGCGAGGGGTGGCCCGCGGTGCGGGTGCTGAGCGTTGACGCGTCCGGTCTGCCGCAGCAGGCACGCGCGGGCGACCGCCTGCGCGTGCGTGCCGAGGTCGAGCTGGGCGCGCTGGCGCCTTCCGACGTCGCCATCGAGCTCGTCTCCGGGAGCGCCGACGCGGATGGCGAACTGACCGGCGCGCGGGAGGTGCTCGCCCTCGCCCCGGTCGGTGGCGGAGACGGCCGACCGACCGTGTTCGAAGCGACCCTCGACCTCGACGTGACCGGGCCCTTCGGGTATGCCGTCCGTGCCGTGCCGCAGCATCCGTACCTCGTCTCCGACGTCGAGTTGGGGCTGGTGACGTTCGCCTCATGACCGGCGCGGAGAAGCGCCCCTTCGTCCTGCTCGCCACCCGCGGAGAGGACGGCCCGGCCGATGAGGAGTACGCGCTGTTCCTGCGCTACAGCGGACTGCACCCCTCCCAGCTCCGTCGCGTCCGCTTGGAATCCGGACCGCTCCCGTCGCTGGACCTCGACGAGATCTCCGGCATCTTCGTCGGTGGCAGCCCGTTCAACGCATCCGATCCTGCGGACCGTAAGTCCGCGGTTCAGCAGCGCGTGGAGTCCGATTTCGCCGCGCTCCTGGATGAGGTGGTCGCACGCGACTTCCCCTTCCTAGGGGCGTGCTACGGGGTGGGGACCCTCGGGACGCATCTCGGCGCGGTCATCGACCGGCGATTCTCCGAACCGATCAGCATCGTCCCGGTCTCCCTGACCGAGGCGGGGAGCCACGACCCTCTCCTTTCCGGGATGCCGACGACCTTCGGCGCCTTCGTCGGCCACAAAGAGGCGATCAGCGTCCTTCCGCCCGGCGCCGTCCTCCTCGCGTCGTCCCCAGGCTGCCCCGTGCAGATGTTCCGTGTCGGTGAGAACGTCTACGCCACGCAGTTCCACCCCGAACTGGATGTGGATGGCATCACCACGCGGATCCACGCGTATGCCGCCCACGGTTACTTCGCGCCCCATGAGCTGGATGACACGCTGGCGGCGGTACGCCGTGCCCACGTCACCGAGCCCGGGCGCATCCTGCGCCGCTTCGTCGAACTCTACGGGCGCTGAGGCCGCGGAAGACGCGTGACGGGTATCGGCCCGGTCACTTCGGGGTGCGCGCGGGCGAGAGCAGGTCCCAGACCGAGGTCGACCAGCCGCACGTCGCCTGCGAGCTGCGGTCCACGGCCGCGGACGAGTCCGGCCTTGACGGCGCCGAACGTCACCGTCGTGTCCGCGGGGAGCACCACATCGTCGGCGCGGCCGTCGTCGGGATGCAGTCCGCTGGGCAGGTCGACGGCGATCACCGTCGTACCGCCGTCGCGCAGCGTCGGCAGCAGGGCCTCGACGACGGCGCGCGCAACCCCGCGCAGGCGGGGGTCGGCAGACGCGCCGATCCCGAGGATGCCGTCGAGGACGAGCGCGTAGGTGGGCGGTTCGCTGCACAGCTCGCCGGCTCCCCGCAGCTGGGCGCCGGCCGACATCGCCGCGGCCAGGGCCTCGCGGTGCACGCGGTCCGACGTGAGAACGATGTCCACCGGTTGGTCGGCGCCGGCGATCTCGGCCGCCGCATACAGCGCGTCGCCTCCGTTGTCACCGCCGCCGGCGAGCACGAGGACGCGTCCGGGGGCCTCGGCCAATCGCTCCCGCACCACCCCTGCCAGTGCGGTCGCGGCTTCCCGCATCAGCGGCTCCCCCGCCGCGAGGAGAGGTGCCTCGGCCGCTCGCACGGCGGCCGCGGTATACGCGGGCACCAGGGCGGCCTCACTCACGCGTGCTCCTTCCTGCCCTCGCGCTCCTTTTCGCTGTTTCGCTCGTTTTCGCCTTCTCGCTCCTTGGCCTCGGCATCACGTGCCGCGCGCAACTCGTCGGCGTCCGCCTGCACGGCGAGCTCAGCCCGGCGCACGCGGAACTGGGCCAGCGTCGTAGCGCCGTGCAGCGCCCGCACGCGGTCCTGATCTTCTTCAACGCCGATGACGATGTACGCCGATGCGATGAGGATCACCTGGCTCGAGAGGTTCAGCCAGAGCAGGAGCGCGATGAGGGAGGCGAAAGAGGCCAGCAGCGGGTTGTTGGATGCCCCGCCGACGAACAGACCCGAAAGCTGCTGGAGCACCGTGAGCCCGAACCCGCCGATCATCGCGCCGGTCCACAGCGTCCGCGCCCGCGCGTGGAGCCCGGAGAGCAGCCGGAACGCCGCAGCGACGACGAGGGTGTCGAGCACGAAGACCACGACCACGGAGACGAGCCACGCGACGAAACCGAGCGCGGGAGCGTCTCCGGGGATCCCGAGCCAGTCGGTGAGCACGGCCAACCCGGCGGTGGCGAGGAAGGTCGTTGCGGCAGCCGCCGCGAGGCCCGCGCCGATCGCGATGGCCAGAAGGAGGTTCCGGAGGATCACCCACACGAACAGCACGTCGTCCGTCGCGATACCCGCGATCGTCCGTAGGGCCGACCGGAGCGAGCCGACGGCGCCGATCGCGGCGCCGATGAGGCCGATGGCGGAGATGACGCCGGCGATGGTGAGACCCGCCGGTGCTTGGACGTCATCCAGGTCTACGAGGTCGAGGAGCCCGGGAATGGCCGCGTCGAGGGAATCGACGAGCGCGTTCCACGCCTCCCGATTGCCCGCCAGCCACAGGGCCGCCACGGAGAAGCCGAGCAGGACCCCGGCGAACAACGCGAACAGCGTGCGGTACGTGACGGAGTCGGCCAGCATGGGGCCGCGTGCCCTGCTGTAGACCAGGAGTGCACGGACGGGGCGGCGCGCCAGCGCCCAGGCGGTGACACGGGACAGAACACTCGACATCTGATCAGGCTATCGGCGCCGCATCCGCCGACCGCGGGGGCTTGACGACACGTGACACCACCGGTCAGCCGCGCGCGATCACGGGCAGGGCGGCGGCGACGATCGCGAGCCACGCGCCCCCCAGCATCCACGGGCCGAACGGGATGGCCGACGTGGCACGGGCGCGCCGCGTGAGCAGCAGCAGCACCCCGTAGAACCCCCCGAGCAGGAACCCCGCGAGCGCACCGATCCACACGCTCTCCCAGCCCAGGAATCCGAGGTAGGCGCCGATCACCCCCGCGAGCTTGACGTCGCCCCCGCCCATGGCCGCCGGCCGCAGCATCCGCAGCACGAGATAGAACGCGAACAACGCCGCAGCGCCCCCGAGCGTCGGGATGAGGCGCGCGGGAACGCCGGACGCCAGAGCAGAGGCGGGAAGCAGCACCCCGGCCGCCGCGTACCCCGGCAGCACGTACCGGTTCGGAAGGCGGTGCGTGCGTGCATCGACGACGGCAAGAGTCACCGATTGCACCGCGAAGCACCCGTACGCGATCAGCGCGAACACGACGCCAACGCCGGCGGCGATGGTCATGTCACCCGTCGAGGATCTCGAGCGCGACGGAAACCGGCCCGCCGTCGACGAGCGATTCGGCCTCGCGCACCGCACGCTTGAGGGGAAGCGAATACGTTCCTGACGAGCCGGGGAAGATCGATGTGCGCCACGTCGTCGTACCGACCGTGGCCTCGACCCGGACTGCTCCGAAACCGCGAGCGAAGGGCTCCATCACCTCCCGGATGTCGCCACTGAGCTCTTCGGGCACCTCAGCGAAGTACCAGGCCGCGTCTTCCCGGGCGCTCCATCGGAACACCTCGGCCTCGAACTCGACGTGCACCCCTTACCTCCTTCGCTCAGCCACGTCGTCGCCGCGGTCCGGCCACCGGATGCCCGCGGCATCGAGCGGCTGCGCGGCGTCGTCATGGCGTGCGCGATGCCAGGGCGATCCGGCCGGCCAGGTGGCTGCGAACGTGGGGATGACGCGCCACACCCGCCGCAACAGGGCCGACGGCCGCGCGAACGGGCGGGCAGACACGGGCATGCGCAGGTCGGGGTCGTACCGGACTCCGTCGCTGGGCCGCAGGTGGATCGTCAGGTCGAGGTCGTCGTGGATCTTCGGGTTGGTACGGTCGACCTGGTCGCGGATGCGGTTCCAGACGGCCGACCGCATGGCGAAGTTCGACCCGAAGACGAGCGGGATGCCGAGCCACTGCCGCACCCAGAAGGTGCCGCCGCCGACGTACCAGTGGTCGCCGAGGTAGCGGACGAGGGGCGTCGAGCCGTAGAACTCCGACCCGCCGGTGAGCACCCCCAGCGCGGGGTCGGCCACGAAGGCCTGAACGATCCGCGAGATCCAGTCCGGATGGGGGCGGGAGTCAGCATCCAGTCGAGCGATCAAGTCGAAGCCCAGGGCCTCGTCGTATCCGCGAGCCGCCGCCGGCCAGATGCCCACCATCGGTTCGGTGACGACCCGGGCCCCATACCGCCGCGCGACGGCGGCGGAGTCGTCGGCGCTGTCGTTGTCGACGACGATGACCTCATCGGGCTGGCGGGACTGCGCGGCGAGCGCCCGCAGGCACTCCTCGAGGAAGGGCGCATCGTTGCGGCATGGGATGACCACCGCGATACGAGGAACCAATGACACGCGGCCCACGCTACTCGCGCGTGTTCACCACCGGGCGCGCCCTGCACAATGGTCGGGCCGGGCGTGCGCGTCAGCGGATGACGACCGGGGTTCCGACGGGCAACTGGCCGAGCCGATCAATCGCCTCCGGTCCCAGCCGCAGGCAGCCGTTGGAGATCGCGCCGGTCCGGGCGTCGTGATAGTGGAACGCCGTCACCGCGACGGGCGCGCCCCCGAACCCGTCGAGGGTCGGTGACTGCGCCGCGAGATAGACCAGCGGATGACCCCGGGTATACGTCAGCGACGGTTCGGTGCGCACCATCATCACGAACGAGCGGCCGAGCGGGGTGGGCGTTGCCTCGGTGCCCCACGCGTAGTCGTCGGCGATGCGTTCGCGTGTGCCATCAGGGGTGACGATGTCGATGGTGCGGGCCGCCAGATCGACCTCTACCGTCGCTCCCGCGGTCGACAGCTCCACGTCCTGCGCGCGCACCCATCCAGTGAGCTGCGCGGGGTTCCCCGCCGACGGCAGCGCCGCGCGACCGGTGAGGAGCACGTGCAGCCAGTGCTCCTGTCGTTCGATCACGGGCACCGTGGTGCCGTCGTAATAGTGATCGCGAGGCAGGGCGGCGACCGGCTCCCCCGTGGGGTCGGCGAACACGGGGATCCGCTCGGCCGTCGCCCGCGCCAGGTCGCCGGTCAGAGCGCCGTAGGGGTCGGCATCAACGGGGAGAGCGGGGATGACGGCGTAGACGTCGACCTGCGGCAATTGGTCGAGCGGGTACGACGCCGTGTTCGCCGGAAACCCGCTGGGAGTGGGAGATGCCGTGGGGATCGGAGAGGGCGTGTCCGCACGAATCGCGGTCGCGGCCGGCGCTGCGGCGCCGCCGCGATCGGCGAGCGCCCACACCGCGATGCCGCCGGCGGCCACCAGCACGGCAGCGACGGCCATGGCAATCCATCGGGCGGCGGGCCGCGCCGGCCGGGGGGAATCGGTCACCACCCCATCGTCCGTCCCCGCCGTGCGCGGGGCAAGCGCGGGCGCGTCACTCGGGAGAGATGGTCAGCCGTGAGATACGTCCGCCCGACAGCGAGAACGTCATCGGCCCCGTTCCGTTGTATCCGTCGCCGGCGACCGTGAGGGTCACCACGAAGGTGTCGGCGGCCGCACCGGGCTCGATCCCGACGAGGTCGAAGTGGGAGCGCTTGCCGATATTGTCCGTGCGATTCCATTCGGCGATCTCGCCCCGCCCGCGGTAAACCCTCCGCCAATCGCTGAGGACCGCGTCATCCGTGAACGCGGCGAGGAATCCCTCGTCGTCGCCGGCGTTGGTGGCGTCGATGAAGGCGGCGATGGCTGCGGGAAGCGGCGTGACGGTCATGACAAGTCCTTCCGGCGAATCGGGCTGCCCACAGCGTGCCCCCTCACCGCGCGCTCAGCAACCGCCTCCCCACCACGCTGTCGACTCCGGCCGCGACGAGCACGGCGAGAACGTACACGATCAGGTCCCGTCCGTCGAAGACGGTCCCGAGGAGAAGCGTGACGGGCGCGAACGCGCCGCCCCACTGCAGAGGCAGTCCGGTCAGCTGGAAGAGCTCGACGGCCGCGCACCATCCACCGGCGGTGATCGCGACGACCGCCGGGGCGAGACGCGGGGCGAGCAGCGCGACGCCGGCATACGCGGCGAGCGCGTAGAGCGCATCGCCCGCGATGTCGCTCGCGGCGATGTCGGGCGCGAGCGCATGGACACTCAGGCCCGCACCGACTGCAGCAAGGAGGGAGAGGGCGGCAGCCGTCCGCCGGAGGCGCGAGGAGGTCGACACCCTGCCATCCTGCGTCACGGGCGGTAGCGTCCCCGTGTGGGGTTTTCCGTGTGGGGGTTGCTTGTCAGCCTGGCCGTGCTCGCCCCGAACCTGCTTCTGCTGCGGTTCCCGCCTCGCGACGGCTATCCGGATGCCCGTGTCCCACGCGTGCTGGTGATTCTCGAGCGGAGCGGCCAGGCCCTGTGCGTGACGGTGCCGGCGATCACCGAGCCCGGGCCGCTGAGATGGGGATGGTCCGCGGCCGTGGCGGGAGGCGTTCTCCTGTACGGGGGCCTCTGGGCGCGGTACCTGAGAACGGGATGCCGCGTACGCGTGCTCTACGCGCCGTTCGCCGGCATACCGGTGCCGATGGCGATCGCGCCCGTCGTGGTGTTCCTGGCGACGGCGGCATGGGTCGCCAACCCCTGGATCGCGGGATCCGCGGTCCTCCTCGGGATCGGCCACATCCCTGCGTCCCTCATGCGGGCGCGCTCCCTTCCTGTCCTTCCGGACAGGGCGGACTGATCCCCCGGCCGGGGCGGCCGGATGCGTAAACGCGGAGGCTGGGGTCATGAGCGAAAACAACATGACCCCCACCCCAGCCGCGCCGCCCGAGCGACGCCGCCTGCCCCGCGGACGCGTTGCCCTCGCGAGCACAGCGGCGGCCGTACTGGTCGTCGGCGCACTCGCCTTCGGCGCCGCCGCGCGCAGCACCAGCGTCGACACCGAGCGCGAAGAGCTGGAGCAGCGCCTCCAGTCGATCGTCGATGCCGGATACCCCGCCGCACAGGCATCGATCACGCATCCGGACGGCTCGAGCATCGAGGTGCTCGTCGGTGACGGCGACCTCTCCTCCGACCGCGAGACCGCGGAAGACGGCGAGATCCGTGTCGGCAGCAACACCAAGATGTTCGTCGCGACGATCGTCATGCAGCTCGTCGAGGAGGGCCTGGTGTCCCTCGACGAACCGATCGACACGTACCTTCCCGGAGTCGTCGCCGGCGAAGGCATCGATGGCACGGCCATCACCGTCCATCACCTCTTGCAGCACACCGCCGGCCTGGCCGAGAACGCCGAGGAGTTCGCCCTGGACGCCTTCGCGACGCAGGAACTGTACGTGTCGGCTCGTGACATGGTGGACATCGGCCTCTCCCAGCCTGCCAACTTCGCTCCCGGCGAGCGCTTCGACTACAGCAACACGAACTACTTCGTCCTCGGCCTTCTCATCGAGCGCGTCACCGAGCGCGCACTGTGGGAGCAGATCGATGAGCGGATCGTGCAACCGCTGAACCTCGAGCACACGTATCTCCCCGGCCCTGCCGAGCGCGAGCTGCGCGGTGAGCACATCGAGGGCTATCACGCCGAATTCCCGGAGGACCTGCGGGAGATCACCGACCTCGACACGTCGACGGCATGGTCGGCGGGTGCGCTGGTGTCCACCCCGACCGAGTTGAACCTCTTCATGCAGGCACTGCTGCGCGGTGACCTCGTCAACGAGGACAGCCTGTCACTCATGCAGCAGACGGTGCCCGCCGGCGACCCCTTCCATGAGGACAATGCCTATGGCCTCGGCCTGCAGAGCTTCTCGCTCGAAGATGGCGGCCTGGCCTGGGGACACGGCGGCGACATTCAGGGGATGCAGACGCGCAACGCCGTGGCCCCCGACGGCACGGCCGTCACGATCGCCGTGAACGCACTCCCCTGGGCGATCGCCGATCCGGCAGCGGAAGAGCCCCTGCTGGAGAAGTACCAGGTGATCTTCGATGCCCTGGACGAGACGCTGGAAGATCAGTGATCCCGACCGACGGAAAGACGGGTGCCGGCGCGAGTACGCGCCGGCACCCGTCGTGGTTGACTCTGTCCATGCCCGTGCCCGCGACGCCCGCGCCCGCGTCGGGCTGGCGGGCCGCCATCGCGCCCGTGATCATCCTCGCGGTGGCGATCGGATACGTCGGTGTGGACTTCGCCGGCAGCTTCGATGACCCGGTGATCTCTCCCGTCCCGCCGGTCGCCCACGCCGGGATGGTGGCGCTGCAAGCCCTCGCTCTCGTGCTCCGCGGCCGTTTCCCCGTCACCGCCCTCGCCGCCGTCGTCGCCCTGGATGCGCTGATCCTCGGCACCAGCGGCGGTGAGCTGGGGATCGGGGCGCTCGCCGTCCTGTTCGCGACGTACGCGGCGTGGCGGCGCTCATCGTTCCCCGCCGCGCTCGTTCCGGTGGGAATCGCCGCGGCGGCGACCGTCGCGGCGGGTGCGGTCTCCATGGGCATCGCCGGGATGCCCGTCGCGGCGATCCTGATCGCGAGCGTGTCGAGGGTCGTCATCCTCTACGCGTTGCCCGTCGCGGCGGCGGAATACGCCCGGAACCGTGAGCAGCTCGCTTTCGCCCAGCGGGAAAGGGCGGTGCTGGTCGAGCGCGAGCGGCGGGAAAGCGCCGAGCGTGCTCTGCGCAGCGAGCGGACCGCCCTCGCGCGCGAGCTCCACGACGTCGCCGGACACCACCTGTCGGGCATCATCGTCTCGGCACAGGCCGCTTCGGCGCTGACCCGCACCGATCCCGAACGCGCCCGGCAGATGCTGGCCGCGGTGCAGGTCGACGCCCGCACCGCCCTCACCGATCTGCGCCGCACCGTCGGGCTCCTGCGCGACGATGATGCGGCCGGGGCAGGACCCCAGGTGCCCTCCGCACCACCGTCACTCTCCCGCATCCCTGCCCTGGTCGCCCAGGCGCGGGAGTCGGGCCGAATCGTGGACCTGGTCGTCGAAGGCGAGCTGCCTCCGCTGGGGGCGCTCGCCGAGACGGCCGCTTACCGGATGGTGCAGGAATCGCTCGCGAACGCCGCACGGCACGCCCCCGGCGCCGCATCCGAAGTACGGGTCGACGTCGATACGGACACGGTGCGCCTTCTCGTGCGGAACGAGCCCAGCGGGTGGGTGCCACGGAGGGAAGCCGCCGTACGCACGGACGGGTACGGCCTGGCGGGGATGCGCGAGCGCGCGCAGCTCATCGGGGCGCGACTGACGACGGGTGTCCAGCCCGACGGCGGTTGGGCCAACGAACTCGTGATCCCGCGATCACGAGAAGGGAACGCTGAATGATCCGCGTACTGATCGCCGACGACCAGTCCATCGTGCGCGCGGGACTCTCCGTCATCATCGGCGCCGAAGATGACCTCGAGGTCGTGGGCGAAGCCGCGGACGGTGCGGAGGCCATCGCGCTGGCGCGTGCGCTGCATCCCGATGTCGTGTGCATGGACATCCGGATGCCGGGAACCGACGGGATCGCCGCGACCCGCGCGATCACCAGCGACCCCGCGCTCTCGACAGATGTGCTGATCCTCACCACCTTCGACATCGACGAAGACGTCTTCGCCGCGCTGGAGGCGGGCGCGGCGGGGTTCCTGTTGAAGGGGGCGGACGAGGCGACGCTGCTCGGCGCCATCCGCTCCGTGGCCGCGGGCGACGGCACGCTCGACCAGCGGCTGACCCGCCGCATCCTGCAGGAGTTCACCCAGAGACGGCCGGGCGATGCGCATCGCACCGGCGCAGCTTCGACGGTGCCGCTGACCGAACGCGAACTCGACGTCCTGCGGCTGCTGGCCGAGGGGCTGTCGAATGCGGAGATCGCCCAGCGGCTGTTCGTCGAGACGACGACCGTGAAGTACCACCTCGCCCAGATCTTGCAGAAGACGGGCGCCCGCGATCGCCTGCAGGCCGTGTTGTGGGGCATCCGCACGGGCGTCGTCCCGATCGCCTGACGGCCCGGTGCGGGGCTCTCTCGAAGGGAAATCGCGATCCGACGGGGAACCGGCCGGCTCGTGGATCCGGAAGGGTCTTCAGGACAGGATGCCGGCAGCCCGAGCGGGTTCGGCGTATGCCGTTGCCAGCGTTGCGACGGTGTCGTGCGCGTTCAGGCCGCTCGGGTGCGGGACGACCCACGTCGGGACACCGGCGATCTCGTTGCTTTGCCGCCCCACCGCCGCGCGGGGGTATCCGAACGCCTGTCGGTAGGCCGTCACACCCAAGACCGCGACCACGTGCGGCTGCCACCGCCGCACATCGCCCGCCACACGCTCCGCGCCCTCCCGCAGTTCCTCCCGCGTCAGCTCGTCGGCGCGGGAAGTGGCCCGGCGGACGAGGGCCGAGATCCCGATTCCGGCGTCCAGGATCATCCGGCGATCCTCGTCCCGCAACGGCTCCGAGAATGCAGGGAGCCGGGGCAGGATGCCCGCGGCCACCAGCGCCGGGTAGAACCGATTTCCGGGATGGGCGAACGGCGTTCCCGTCGCCGCGGTCCACAGGCTCGGGTTGATGCCCACGAAGAGGAGCTTGGGCTTCTCCGGCACCAGATCCGGGATGGTGGCACCCCGGAACGACTCCAGTTCGGCGCGAGTGAACCCCATGTCACCAGTGCGGGTGGATGTCCGCCCGCAGGCGCTCGTCGTACACGCGGTGTACGGCCGCGTCGAACCCGCTGAGATCCACGTCGGACAGCACGGCCGCCGCATCCGCGTTCTTCTCCGCCTGTGCGACGCTGCTGGCCCCCGGGATGACGCTCGTGACGCCGGGCTGGGAAGCGATCCACGCGAGGGTGGCGGCCGGGAGGGACACCCCCTCGGGGAGCGCCTGGGTCAGTTCGGCCACTGCGGCAAGGCCGACCTCGAAATCGACGCCCGAGAAGGTCTCGCCGCGGTCGAACGCCTCACCATGCCGGTTGAAGGCGCGGTGATCGTCGGCCGCGAACGTCGTGTCGGCGGTGTACTTGCCCGACAGCAGACCGGACGCCAGCGGCACCCGAGCGAAGATCGCCACTCCGGCCGCGCGGGCGGCGGGGAGCACCTCATCCAGCGGCTTCAACCGGAACGGGTTGAAGATGATCTGGACGTTCGTCACGTTCGGCCGCGCGATGGCGGCGAGGGCCTGCGCCGTCGTCTCCACCGAGACGCCGTAGGCGGCGATGGTGCCGTCGGCCACGAGCGCGTCCAGCGCGTCGTACGTCGCGTCGCTCTCGATCACCTCGGTGGGCGGGCAGTGCAGCTGCACGAGGTCGAGGGTGTCCGTGCCCAGGTTGTGCCGGGAACGGTCCGCCCACGCGCGGAAGTTCCCCGGCGTGTAGTTCTCCGGCGTCTGCTCCACCCGGCGTCCGAACTTGGTCGCGACGAAGACGTCCGCTCCGGGATGCTCCGCGAGGTAGGCCCCGATGAACCTCTCGCTGCGTCCATCCCCGTACACATCCGCGGTATCGAACAGGGTCATGCCGCGATCCGCCGCCGTGGTGAGGATGGCGCGGGCTGCATCATCGGTGATCTCACCCCAGTCGGCCCCGAGTTGCCAGGTGCCCAGGCCGATGACCGAAACGGTGCGGCCGGTGCGGCCGAGATCACGCTGCTCCATGGTGTTCGTTCCTTCCGGCGCCGGAAGCTGCCCGGGCCGACTACGACAATGCCACGGATCCCGTCGCGACGGCACCGGCCCCGGGGCCGGACATCTCACCGTGCCCGCGCCGGGTATCTGGTCGCGTCAGCGCCGCCACAACCGCGCTGATGCCTCGGCCGCTGCGCGGTCGTGGATCTCCTGCCAGTTGCGGCCTCCCCGGGCGAACGCGACACGAACGCGCCGGGGAACATCCTCCTCGGAAACCGGGGCGTCCAGCCAGGAGCAGCGTCGGACGTGAACGAGGTCGACGCGCGCTGCGTCGGCGCTGCCGTCGTAACGCCAGGGTCCTTCGAGGTGCCCGAGCCAGAAGAGCCCGTCGACGTCCCGGGTCCACACGAAGGCGCCATCGGGGACAGCAGCGAATCGCTCGAGGCGGCGCGCCATCCGCTCATCGTGGTGGGCAGCCAGGCCGGCGGTCGCCTCCCCGAGCGACCGCGGCTGCGACGCCAGGATCCCACCGAGGCCGCACAGACCTTCCGAAAGGGCGCGCTCCACCGCTGCACCGTCCGGCACGTCGTCGTTCCGCGACCGCATCGGAGCGCGGAACGCGCGGGGGAACTCGGTCACGCATGTCATCCTCCCAGGCCCCGGTCTGCCGCGCCCGAGACGCCGGCGCAGAGCGGCACCCACTCACCCGCAGCCGACGGCGAACGTACGCGCCCGTTTGGGCATCCCCGCTCCCCGGCATCGAGCTCGGGTGTACGGCTGGTAACGTTCCCCAAGCCCCGGGGCACTCAGCCGCGGGGTCCGATCGCCCGGAGTCACATGATGAGCGAGCCCACGAGCCACCCCGGCGACTCCCCCCGGCGCCCGACCGTCAAAGAGGTCGCCCAGCACGCCGGCGTGAGCCCGATGACGGTGTCTCGCACCCTCGGCGGCGGCACCAACGTGCGACCCGACGTCCAGGCGCGCGTGTGGGCAGCCGTGGAGCAGCTCGGCTATCACCGGAACGAGAACGCACGCAGCATCCGGCCCGGACAATCCAGCGGTCTTATCGGCGTCGCGATCACGAACATCGCGAACCCGTACTACAGCACGTTCGCGTTGGGCGTCGAGGAGCAGGCCGCGGGCACGGGCCGGCGCATCCTTCTCGGTAACACCTCGGAGGACGGCGACCGCGAACGCCAGTTGATCAATGACTTCCTGGGCCGCCGAGTCGACGGGCTCATCGTCGTCCCGGCCAGCGGCGACCACGAGCACCTCGAACGAGCAGTCGCGCAGGGCCTACCCGTCGTACTGGCCTCCCGCCGCGCGGACGGGTTCGCGGTCGACAGCGTCGTCCTCGACGACGAGGGCGGCGCGTACCGCGGCACGCTCGCCCTGCTCGATGCGGGACATACGCGCCTCGCCTACCTCGGCAACGCCCGCTCGATGTTCACCGGACGCCGGCGGTACGTCGGATTCGAGCAGGCGCACCGCGACCGCGGCGTCCCGATCGACCCCGAACTGATCGGCCCGGGGCAGCAGGACGTCGCGCAGGCCCGGGAGGCGATGCGGACCCTCCTCGAGCTCGCCCATCCCCCGACGGCAGTGTTCTGTGCCAACAACCGCAACGCGATCGGCGCCGTGGAAGAGATCGGCCGTCAGATCCGTGACCTGGGCCGGTCTGCGGCGGAGCTGCCGGAGGTGATGAGCTTCGACGATTTCGAGCTCTCGGCCCTCATGCCGGTGCCGGTGAGCGTCATCGGCCACGACGCACGTGAGCTCGGTCGTGAGGCAGCGCGCCTGCTGCTCGCCCGTCTCGACGGCGCGGGCAACGACCCGGTGCGCGAGGTTCAGATGCCCGTCACTCTCACGCGGCGTAGCCGATAGGTCTCCCGAATCGGGCATTGACCCCCGCGAGGCGCGTTGGTAACGTTACCAGCCAAGCGACGACACGAGGAGGTGGGCCGTGCAGCTGTGCATAGACTTCGGCGGCACCGAGATCAAGACGGGGATACTGCGCGACGGCACCCCTCTCGCGGTCGACGTCCTGCCCGTCGCCGGGACTGCGGAGGATCTCGTCCGAGCCGCCGCGGCGGCTGACGGGCTCATCGCCCGCGTGGGCGCCGTCACCGCCGTCGGGATCGCCGTCCCTGGCGTGGTGGACCGCAGGACGGGGCGGATGCTGCACGCCAACGCCAAGTACGGCTATCTCCGGGATGGCGGCAGCGAGCCCTCCAGCGCCGGAGTGGATCTCACGGCTTGGGCACGCGAACGGTTCGGTGCGCCGGCCATCATCGAGAACGACGCCCGAGCGGCACTCGCCGGCGAGATGGCCTCGGGAGTGGCGACCGGAGAACGAGACGTTGTCCTCGTCACCCTCGGCACCGGCATCGGCACGGCCGCTGCGATGGACGGTCGCCTCCTCTGGGGCGCCCACGACCACGCCGGCATCCTGGGCGGCCACGTCACCACAGATGTGCATGCTCCGCTGTGCCCGTGCGGCAACGTCGGCTGCGGTGAGTCGCTGGCCAGCACCCGAGCGCTACGGGAAAGGCGCCCCGACCTGGCGGGCATGGATGCGCTCGTGACTCTCAGCACGACCAACGCGGCGGCATCGGCGCTCTTCCAGGAGTTCCTGCAGGTCTGGGGCGCGACGATCGTCACCCTCTGCCACATGTACGACCCCGATCTCGTGGTGCTCTCCGGCGGCGTCCTGCGTGCCGGCGCCCGCATCGCGGATCCCCTGCGCGAGCACGTCCACCGCCATCTGTGGCCGTCGTCACACCGGCCGCCCTTGGTCATCGCCATGCAGCCCGAGCTGTCCGTCCTTCGTGGCCTCGCCGTCCTTTCCGCATCCGCATCCGCGACCGCCAAGGAGATCGTCCGTTGACCGGAACCATCGGTGACATGCACAGCGGTCATACCGTCCGCGGCACCTACGACACCCAGCCGACCATCGCCCTCCCCCACGGCGAGCGCATCGTCCGGGGTGCCGACGCCTGGCTCCGCGCTGCCGCCGCTGCTGAGGATCAAGCCGCCCGCGGCAATCGCGCTCCGCGGCTCGTCGTCGACACGTATCCCGGCACCGACCTCTCTGCCCTGATCGACAGCATCCGTTCTGCGCTGCCCGCGTGGAGCGTCGTCGACGTCGAGCAGGCCGCGCGTCCGCTCGCGGTGATCGACGCCATGATCGCCGGCAATCTCACCGACGACCGTGTCTTCGGGGTGCTCAGCCACGCCGTGCTGGAGGACTTCTACGACTCTGAGGCCCTCCAGCGCCTGGATGTCGACGGAGGTCGGCCCACCGTTCTCGTCGGCTGGGGCGCCTCTCTCGTCGGCGCGGCAGACGCCACCACACCGGCCCCCACCACGATCCTCGTGGACATGGCCCGGTGGGAGCTGCAGCAGCGTCAGCGCCGCGGAGCGACCAACTGGCACTGCGACAACGCGGACGAGGACAATCTCCGCAAGTACAAACGCGGCTTCTTCGTCGAGTGGCGTGTCGCCGACCGCCACAAGCGCACCCTCTTCCCCACTGTCGACTTCGTCGTGGACGGTAACGCGATCTCGCCCTCGCATGCCCAAGACGCCCACGAGTTCGGCATGATTACGGGCGAGGCGTTCCGCGGCGCGCTGCGTGACGCGACGGCCCGGCCGTTCCGTGTCGTTCCGTTCTTCGACCCCGGCGTGTGGGGCGGTCAATGGATGAAGAGCGTCATCGGACTCGATCCATCGCAGCCGAACTACGCGTGGTGCTTCGACTGCGTGCCCGAGGAGAACTCGCTCCTCCTCCGCGAGTCAGCCCACGCCGACGGCGGCGGGGAAGGCGGCGGCAGTGTGATCGAGATCCCCGCGATGGATCTCGTTCTCTCCCAGCCCGTCGACCTCCTGGGCGAGAAGACATTCGCACGGTTCGGGGCGGAGTTCCCCATCCGCTTCGACTTCCTCGACACGATGGGCGGTGGCAACCTCAGCCTGCAGGTGCACCCGCTGACCGACTACATCCAGAACACGTTCGGCATGCATTACACGCAGGACGAAAGCTACTACCTCCTGGATGCGGGCGACGACGCGGTCGTGTACCTCGGCACCAAGGAGGGCATCGATCGAGAACGGATGCTGCGCGACCTCGAGGTCGCGCAGGGCGGCGACGCGCCGTTCCCCACCGAGGAGTACGTCAACACCTTCCCGGCGAAGAAGCACGACCACTTCGCGATCCCCGCGGGCACCATCCACTGCTCGGGCGAGAACTCGATGGTTCTCGAGATCTCGGCGACCCCGTTCATCTTCACGTTCAAGCTGTGGGATTGGGGCCGCCTCGGCCTCGACGGCATCCCGCGGCCCGTGCACCTGAAGCACGGCGCGAGGAACATCCAGTGGGACCGCGACACCGCCTGGGTGACCGACAACCTCGTGGATCAGGTGGAGGTGCTCAGCAGTGACCACGGGGTCATCGAGGAACGCACCGGGCTTCACGAGCTCGAGTTCATCGAGACCCGCCGGCATTGGTTCACCGAGCGCGCCGCCCACGACACCGCGGGCACGGTCAACGTGCTGAACCTGGTGGAGGGCGACCAGGTGCGCGTCGTCAGCCCCACCGGCGCGTTCGAGCCGTTCCTCGTGCACTATGCCGAGACGTTCATCGTCCCCGCATCCGTGGGCGCCTACGTGATCGAACGCACCGCCGACGCGCGCTCGGAGCGCTTCGCGACCCTCAAGGCCTACGTCCGCGGCACGGAACGCACGCGCGACGCCCCGTCCGAAGCGCAGACCGCAGCCGCGAACCACGACGAAACCACAAACCCCGCCGAACCCGCGGGCCACAGGCCCACTGCAGGCCGCACCGAGCCCGACGGCCCTGCTCGCACCGCACACGGCATCACCCGACCCCTGCAGCCCACCCCGCGTCCGTAAACCGCACCCGCCGCGTCCCGACCAACACCGCATCCCGCCACACACCGCACCCCGACGCACCCCACTCAGAACCACGCACCACCCGAAACCCCTCACGAACGAAGGAGTTCACATGTCCTCTCGACGAATCCTCGCCGGCTCGCTGGCGATCGTCGCTCTCGCTGGCGCCGCGCTCACCGGATGCTCCGGTGGTGGCGGCTCCTCCTCCGCCGGCGCGACGACCGGCACCCTCAACTTCGCCACGGACAAGGCCGCGTGGAAGGGCGACTTCGAGTCGCTGAACACGGTCAGCTCGGAGGAGGAAGACATCGACCTCAAGGTCACCGGCTACTCCGACGCCGACCAGTACGACGCCTTCATCAAGCAGTCGTTCCGCACCTCGAAGGCCCCGGGCCTGTTCACCTGGCACACCGGCGAGTCCCTCAAGGAGCTCGTCGATGAGGGCCTCGTGGCCGAGACGACCGACATCTGGGACAACGCCCTCGAGGAGGGCTGGGTCAGCGAGAGCCTGCGCGACTCGTACACCTTCGACGGCAAGCAGTACTGCGTGCCCATGAACATCGCCTACTGGGTCATGTTCTACAACAAGGACCTCTTCGAGCAGAACGGCGTCACCGTCCCCACGACCTGGGACGACCTGAACACGGCTGCCACGACCCTGAAGGATGCGGGAGTCACGCCCTATTACCAGACGAGCACGCTCTTCACCTTCCAGTGGTTCCAGCACCTCGTCGCCAGCACCGACCCGGAGCTCTACGAGGGGCTCTCCACCGGCGAGGTGAAGTACACCGACCCCGAGATCGTCGATGTCATGAACCTCTGGCTCGAGGAGATGGAGAACGGCTGGTTCAGTGACGCCGGCAGCTCCACAGATCCCGCCGTCGGGCTCAAGCAGGGCGACTTCGCGATGATCGACTTCGGGACGTGGTACGCCGGCAACCTCGCCGGCGCAGGCATGACGAGCGACGACTACGGCATGTTCGTCATCCCGGCTGTGAACTCCGACCTCGAGGCGACCCCGGTGGCCGTCGAGTCCGGGCCCATGTGCGTCGCCGAGAACTCATCGCAGAAGGACCTGGGCCTGGCGTACTCCGAGTGGTGGATGTCGGACACGGCGCAGAGCGCCTGGAACGACGCGCACGGCGACGTGGCGTTCAACCCGAAGGCGACGGTCTCCGACCCCGCACTCGAGGAGCTCGGCACCCAGATCTCCGGCTCCGACTACGTGCTGTACGACCGATTCTTCGAGGCCATGCCCAGCTCCGTGCTGAACGTCGCACTCGAGCAGTTCGGCGCCTTCATCGCCAACCCGGGCGACCCGATGCCGTCCCTCGAGACCATCCAGGCCGAGGCCGACACCTACTGGGCCTCGCAGGAATAATCCGCGAGGACGTCTGAAAGGTCACCGATGACGACGATCACGACGTCGAAGACGGATGCCGAAAGGCCTCTGCTGCCGACGACTGCGGAGCCGAGGCCGTCCAAGACGCCGTACCAGTGGTCCGCCCGGGGCTTCATCGCCCCGGGCGTGCTCCTGGTCGCGGTCCTCCTCTACCTCCCGCTGCTGTGGACCGTGTACCTGAGCTTCACCGAGTACAACGGTCTCGGCAGCCCGGACTGGGTGGGTCTCGACAATTACGTCGAGATGTTCTCGGATGCGGGATTCCTCGTGTCCGCCGGTAACACCCTGCTATGGGTGGTCGGCACCCTGATCGTGCCCGTCGGCATCGGGCTCGCCATCGCCCTCCTCACCTGGAACCTCGGCGGGGGCATGTGGCTCCGCCTCCCGTTCCTCATCCCCTACGCCCTGTCGGGCATCGGGGTCGGCGTCATCTGGTCGTTCATCCTCTCCTCCGGCGGGGCGCTCGACCAGGCGCTCCTCCTCGTCGGCATCACAGATCCGCCGCGGTGGCTGCTTGATTCGCCGCTCAACACGGTCGTGATGATCTTCGCGTCGGCGTGGCAGGGCGTCGGGGTGAACGCGCTGCTGTTCACCATCGGGTTGCAGTCGATCGCGAAGGAACCGCTCGAGGCCGCACGCATCGACGGCGCGGGCGGTTTCCGCCTCTTCGGCAGCATCCTGTGGCCGATGCTCCGCCCCCTCACCGCCGTCGTCGTCGGGCTCTCGATCGTCGCGAGCCTCAAGACCTTCGACATCGTCTGGGCCATGACGAAGGGCGGTCCGGGTACCGCATCCGAGACCCTCGCGCTCACGATGTACAAGGAGACGTTCGTCAACAGCGAGTACGGGCTCGGGTCGGCGGTCGCGGTGTTCCTCACGATCGTGACTCTGCTGGCCTCCGTCATCTACCTCCGCCAGCAGCTGTCCCCGAAGCACGAGATGTGACGAGGCTCACCATGAAAAGCATCCGCTACGCCGTCCTGGTGATCCTCGGTCTCGTCTGGCTGCTGCCGGCGTACCTCCTTGTCATCAACGCGGCGAAGAACCCGCTGACGTTCACGACGAAGACCTCGTGGATCCCGACCGACTTCCACCTGTTCGAGAACATCGCCGAGGCCATGACGCTCTCGGGCCTCGGCAACAGCGTCGTCGCCACCCTCATTTACGCGATCGCGTCGCCGCTCATCGCGGTCGTCGTGGGCGCTGCCGCCGGCTTCGCGATCGTCGCGCTGCGGCTCAAGCGCGGGTTCCTGTGGTTCGTCGTGATCTTCGGCGGCACGGTGTTCCCGCTACAGATGGTGCTGCTCCCCCTCTTCGACGCGTACTCCCGAGTCGAGCTCTACGACACCCGCGTGGGCATGGTGCTCGTGTACACCGCGATCTCGATCCCCTTCGCGGCGTTCGTGATGCGGAACTTCTTCACCGGTGTTGCGCACAGCGTGTTCGAGGCGGCGGTCATCGATGGTGCCAGCACGTGGCGCATCTTCACGCGCATGTACCTCCCCATCGCCTCCAGCGCGCTGGTCGCGATTTTCATCCTTCAGGCGACGTTCGTGTGGAACGACCTGCTGCTCGGGCTCACTCTCAGCCAGTCCGACGACATCCGCCCGATCGTCACGACTCTTGCGGGCATGCAGTCCACGTACGGCGGAGCGCAGCTGTCGACGGTGCTGGCCGCGGCCGTGCTCGTCTCGCTGCCGACGGTCGTGCTGTTCCTGTGCACCCAGCGCTTCTTCGCCAAGGGCCTGGCCCTCGGCCAGTACTGAATCCCACGAAAGGATGCTCGTGCTCTCTGCCATCCCCACGGTCGACGACCTCGCGGCCGATGCCGTGACGCACCACTTCGACGACATGATCGCGCCCCAGGGGCTGACGAACTTCCTCGGCACCGTGCGCGTGGATCACGATCTGACGGCGATCAGTGCAGTGCAGTTCCCGCCGGTGTCGCAGGCTCTCACGCAAACGGCGGTGCTGTTCGTCGATGGGCGGCTGTTCGCGTCCTACGGCGTCCCGGTGACTCACACCTGGCGGCCCGACCGTGTCGTCCGTACGGCCGTCGTGCGCGGCTGGGAGATCACCACGACCACCATCGCCGTGCCGGGGCAAACCGCGGTGGCGATCGACGTGGTCGTCCGCAACACCGGCGACAATGAGCGCGGCATCCGCCTCGGGCTATCCCTCGCCGCCCGGGTGACCCGCGCCGAGGGGGCATGGCGCACCGCCGAGTCGCCGAGCGACCGCAACGATGTCGCAGCCGACGACCGGCGTCTCGTCTTCCGCTCCCACGACGACAGCGCGTGGAGCGTGCAGGGAGTCGACGTGCCTGCCTCTGCCCGCCTCAGCGGCGTCGCCGACCTTCCCGACGCGTTCGACACCGGCATCGGCGGCAACGGCCGCGGCGGCGACGTCACCGTGGAATTGACGGCACCCGCCGGCGGGACAGCGCGGTTCGGGTACGTCAACGCGAGCGGCACGTCGAAGGACGAGGCGGATGCGGCGTACCGCGCCGCGATCGCCGACGTGCCGGCCACCGTCGCGGAGACGGAGGAGTTCTGGAACGGTCAGCTCGCTGCACCCTTCACCCCGGGCAACGCCGAGTACTCCGGTCACCTGCCCACGCTCGAGACGCAGTCGCCGGTTCTCCGACGGCTGTACTGGTGGAGCATCCTCGGGGTGATCTGGTTCCGCCGCGACTTCGCCGGCAACGTGCTCGGGCGCACCTACGACACGCTCATGCCGAACTACTGGGGCACGACGACCTTCATCTGGGACTACAGCCTCAGCTCCCTCAGCCACGCGCTCCTCGACCCGGAGGAGATGCGGCGCCAGGTGTCGCAGTGGATCGGTCTGGACACCCACACCCATTTCGGCACCTCATCGTTGACGGGTGAGACCGTCGGCAATTGGTACTCCGTGAACGACTTCGCCATGACCCGGCTCGTGAACGACTACGTCCGGGTCAGCGGCGACATCGAGTTTCTCGGCGCTCGCATCGGCGAGCGCGGGGCGGTCACCGCCTCCCTGCAGTACTGGGCACAGGCCTGGCGTGATCTGCGCTCCTCCGCAGGGCTCGCCGACTATGGCGAGATCGACAACCTGCTCGAATGCGTGAGCTCCTACACGCACGAAGTGGCGAGCCTCAACGCGGCGAACGTGTGGAACCTCCGCACCGCCGCCGATCTTCTCGACCGCGCGGATGACGCAGATGCCGCGGCCGCCCTCCGCACGGAGGCGGACGCGCTGCTCCCCCGCGTGCTGGAACTGTCCCTCGAAGGGGAGGGCTTCTTCGCCGCCGGCCAGCCGGACGGCACCCGGCTGCCCGTCCGGCACTGCTACGACTTCAGCATCGTCGGCACGACCATCGCGGACGACCTTCCACCGGAGACCAAGGCCGACATGGTCGCCTTCTTCCAGCGTGAGCTGCAGACGGGCAACTGGATGCGCGCCCTCTCGCCGTGGGATCCCGACGCCAGCTACAGCCTTCGACCCGACCACCAATGGAACGGGGCCTACCCGGCCTGGCCCGCCGATGCCGGGCGCGCACTCGTGCAGCTCGGGGCGCCCGAGGTCTTGCTGGACTGGCTCGAGGGGCTCTCGCACACCGCGAACCAGGGGCCGATGGGTCAGGCGCACTTCGTCGAAGAAGCGGTGCCCGGCATAAACGGTGGCGCACGAAAGGCTCCGCCTCAACTGCCGTACATCATCGACTGGGCGTGCTCATCGTCGGGAGCCTGGTTCGAGTTGATCGTCGAAGGCGTGTTCGGTGTGCGAATCGGTCCCGACGGCGAAGTCACAGCCGGTGGATGCATCGCCGACCTCGACCCGACCGCCGCCCTCCGCGGCCTCCGCGTCGGCGGCCGCCTCATGGACATTTCCGCAGATGGCACCGTCGCAGCATCCGCGAGCTGAACCCCCCGGGAAATCCCACCGACGTCACGAAGGAGTGACCCTCATGAACAGAATCTCTCTCGCTCGCACCGGCATGATCTCCGCCGCAGCACTCATGCTGACGCTCGGACTCGCCCCCGCGGCACACGCGACCGCCGCCGACAGCGACCGCGGTCACGGCGGGGACACGTGCGCGCTCGCCACGCGCACGCTCACGGCCACCGCATCCATCAACCAGCCCCTCACGCAGCAGTTCACCGATTACGGCAACACCGGCGGTGCATGGACCGGCGGCGACAGCACGTTCTCCCTGCCCCTCAAGCACGGCGACGTCGGGTGGTTCTTTTCGGACACGTTCCTGGGCGAGGTGAATCCCGACGGCTCCCGACCCCGGGACTCGCTGTTCGTGAACAACTCCATCGTCGTGCAATCCAGGGCCGGCCTCCGTACCGTCACCGGCGGCACCCCCGGCCAGCCCGATTCACTCGTCTCGACCGGCGAAGCCAACTCCTGGTACTGGATCGGCGACCCCGCGGAGGGGCGTGGCAAGACGGTCCAGATCCCGCTGCTGCAGTTCGAAAAGACCGGGACGGGCAGCTTCGACTTCCGATGGGTCGCGAACCGACTCGCGACCCTCGACGGAAAGACGCTGCAGCTCATCGACGTCACCGACCTGCCCTCCGAGCGCGGCATCAACTGGGGCTCGTGGACGCTCCAGGAGGGCCGCACAACCTACACCTACGGGATCGAAGACGTCGCGGGCGTCCGCACCGCCTTCGTCGCCCGCACCACCTCGGGCGATGGCCTGAAGGGCGTGTGGGAGTACTGGAACGGCAGCATGTGGTCGGCGAACGAGGAGGATGCTGCCGCAATCGCAGAGAACGTGGCAAACGAGTTCAGCGTCGAGAAGTTCCGCGATGGGTACCTCATGGTGACGCACGACACGTCGGAGCTGTTCAGCACGCGGGTGGTCGCGAAAGTCGGCTGCTCCCCGACCGGTGTCTTCACCGGCGACACGGAGTTGTTCCGGACGCCCGAGACGGGCGCTGCGGGCAGCTACGGCGACCCGGACGTGTTCACCTACAACGCGCACTCGCACCCTGAGCTGACGCGCGGCGGCACCTTGCTCGTGACGTACAACGTCAACACGTTCGACAACGTCGGCGACGTCTACAACGACGCGAGCATCTACCGTCCGCGGTTCATGGACGTGCGGCTCACCGTCAGCCGCTGAGCTCTCGCGCAGGAAGTGTGAAAGGTGTCCCTGCGCGACCGGTCACTCGTGCCACCCGAGCTCGCGTCCGATGGCGTGGACAGCCGCGAGCTGTCGAGTGTTGAAGTCCACGCCGAGCTGGTTGGGAATAGTGACGAGAACGGTGTCCGCTGCGGACAGTGCCACATCGTGTCCGAGACGTTCGACGAGATCTTCGGGCTCACCGATGAATGAGGCGCCATACCGGTAGGCCGTGCCCTTGAGAACACCGATCCCCTCGTCCCGGTCGAGGCTCGTGCCGAAGTAGGCCCGGCTCTCCTCGTCTACGAGCGGAACGATGCTGCGGACGACGGTGACCCGGGGGCTCCACGACCACCCGTGCTTCCGCCAGGCATTCCGAAAACCCTCGATCTGTTCGAGTTGGAGCTCGCTGAACGGGATGCCCTTCTCATCGATGATCAGTGTCGAGCTCATGAGCCCCAACCCCTGTTCCGCCGCCCAGAGCGCCGTGTTGAGATTGCCGGCACCCCACTGAACGCGCTCATGCAGGGTCGAAGACTGTGGGCTCACCGGCAGACGGCCGGAGCCGGCGCCATGCTCCGGGTTCGGGGCGGCGATCGCCGCCCCGCGGATGGCGGCAAGCGCCTGCTTCGTGTGCTCCCGCGCCATCTCCCCGGGCTCCTGACCCGCTGCGGGAACGTGGCCGAAGTGCCGATAGCCACGGTCGGCCGCCTCGGGCGAGCCGCGTCCGACGCCGAGTTGCACACGCCCTCCGGAGAGCAGATCCAGAGACGCTGCCTGCTCGGCGAAATAGAGCGGGGACTCGTAACGCATGTCGATGACACCGGTCCCGACATCGAGCTGCCTGGTGCGTGCGGCAATGGTGGCCAGCAGCGGGAAGGGCGAGGACTGCTGTTCCGCGAAGTGGTGCACCCGGAAGTAGGCACCCCTTATGCCGATCTCCTCGGCGGCGACGGCGAGATCGACAGACTGCGAGAGCGACTCACCGGCCGATCTCACACGCGAGCCCATCCCCCGACTCCAATACCCGAACGAGAGGAATCCGATCTTCTTCACGCCACTCCTTCATTCACCCGCAACTTGATCATTCAAGTAGAACCTAGGCCGTCTAACTTGAACAATCAAGTCACCTGTGCGACATTGGCGTGGAGGGGGAAGCATGAGCCACAGGCCACCATTGAGCCACGACGAAGAGTCCGCGTGGACACAGCTGCACATCATCGCGCAGTGCCTCCCCACCGTCATGGAGCAACAACTGCGTCGCGACGCGGGTCTGGGCTACTACGAGTACGCCGTGCTCCTGACCCTGCACCGTCAACCGGACCACTCCGCGCCGATGAACGAGCTCAGCGCGATCACGGCCGGCTCTCTCTCTCGCCTCTCCCACACCATCACGCGCATGACGGAGCGCGGGCTCGTGACTCGGGAACGCCGCGGCACGAACCGGCACGTCACTCTCACCGAGGCCGGGCGCCGCACCTTCCTCGCCGCCGCGGCCGGACACATGGATCAGATCCGGGAGCAGGTGCTCGACCACATCCCTCCGGACATGCTCGCGTTGCTCGGCGAGATCCTCCGCCCCGTCGCCGAGCACCTCCGTGGGACAGTGCCGCGCGGCTGACACCGAGGCCTGGTCCACGTCTGACCAGACGGCTTCGCGGGGCCACGCAGCGTGACGAGCGCGGTCCCCTCCCGGGGGCGGAAGCCCGCGCGCTCAGGCCTCGGAGTCGGCGCCGGAACCGGACATCGCGGCAGGATTAGGGGTGGCCGAACTGCATATCCGGGAAGCCCTCCCCTCGGACGACACCTCGGTGCTGATGCTCATGACGGAGTACATGACCTGGGCGTTGGCGACGTTCGAGAGCACGTACGGGTTCTCCATGGAGGCCGCTGCGGAAGACACCCCCGCGTCGTTGCACCGCTTCCGGCGTCCCCGCGGGCTGCTCGCGCTGGCAGAGGTCGACGGAATGCCGGCCGGGGTGGGAGCTGTGCGGGCGCTGAATCCCGATGTGGTCGAGATCAAACGGATGTACGTGCGTCCCGAGTACCGCGGCGCCCACCTCGGATCTCGGGACGTGCGTCCCGAGTACCGCGGCGCCCACCTCGGATCTCGGATGCTGGATCGGCTACTCGATGGTTCCCGCGACCACTTCCAGGCGCAGATCATCCGGCTGGACAGCAACCGCTTCATGGGGGACGCACACCGACTCTACGAATGCCGCGGTTTCGTCGAGCGGGCACCGTACGACGAGACCGGCATCCCGTCCGCCCTCCGGCACCTCTGGCGGTTCTACGAGCGCTCCCCCGCGTAGGCCAAGGCGCCGCGCACCCGCATTCTCCTCGCGATCGCCCGCCCTTCATGCCGAGGCGAGGCACGAATGCCTGCAGGTCACGCGGCCGCGTCGGCGGGCGTTGCCGTCCCTCGGGGTTCGGGGATGTAGGGCGTCCAGGCGGGTTCGCGCAGGGTGGGACAGTGTTCGGGAGTCGGATGGTTCGCGATGTCGATCGCGCGGTCGAGAGCATCGCGCGCGGCGGCGAGGTCGGCCATCGCTGTGGTGATCCGGTTGCGTTCGGCCGCCATCAGCTCGAGCGCTTCGGGAGAAGCGTGCCCTGCTTCGATGCAGGGCAGGAGCTTGCGGATGGTGCGACTGGGCAGGCCTGCGGTGAAGAGCTGCTGGATCAGGCGGACGCGTTCGACGGCCGAGTCGGGGTAGGTGCGCTGGCCACTGAAGGTGCGGGCCGAGGCGAGCAGGCCTTGCTCTTCGTAGTAGCGGAGGGCTCTGGTGCTCACGCCTGCCCTCCGCGCGACCTCTCCGATGCGCACGTGCACCCTCCCTCTCATCCCGCCTCCGCGGACCGCCTCTTGACCTTGACGCCAACGTGAAGGATTAGCGTAGCCGCCGGCGCGCCGACCCCGGCCGCTGAACCGAATACGTACACAGGAGCACCGCACATGAACGTCACCCATCAGATCGCTCTCGTCACCGGCGCCAACCGCGGTATCGGCCGGCAGTTCGTTCTCGAACTGCTCGAGCGCGGGGCGAGCAAGGTCTACGCGACGGCTCGCCGGCCGGAGAGCCTCGACTTCGACGACGCCCGGGTGGTGCCGCTGCGTCTCGATCTGCTGGACCATGAGTCCATCGTCGCTGCCGCGGACGCCGCCCCGGACGTGTCCCTTCTCATCAACAACGCCGGCATCAGCACCGGTACTGCGCTCGTCACGGGCGATCTGACCATGATCCGCCGCGAGATGGACACGCACTTCTGGGGCACGCTCGCCACGATCCGCGCGTTCAGCCCGATCCTGGCGGACAACGGCGGAGGAGCGATCGTGAACATCCTCTCCGCAATGTCCTGGTTCGCCGCGCCGGGCGCAGGCGCCTACGCGGCAGGGAAGGCCGCCGCATGGAACATGACCAACGCCGTCCGCCTGGAGCTGGCCGCTCAGAAAACGCACGTCCTGGGGGTGCTCCTCGCCACAGCGGACACCGACATGATGGCCGGATACGAGGGCCCGCTGATGCACCCCCGCGAGGTGGCGCGCGCGACGCTCGACGGTCTGGCCGCGGGGTCGATCGAGGTCGTCGTCGACGACTGGACCGCCATGGTGAAGGGATCGCTCTCGGGTGACCAAGCCGCGTTCTACGCGAGGATCACCGAGCTTCTCGGCGTCTAGCCGTCTCACCGGACGGCTTCGCGGCGCCGCATCCGCGCCCGAGGCGCCGCCGAGCGGTGGCGGCCCGGGGGTGGTGGAGATCAGGCTCATATTGGGCCATGCGGCCCTAACCGGGAGCGGCCGCTCGTGAGACGCTGCACGAAGAACGAGGATTCCCTCGTCCGCCCCCCTGGAGGCATCATGACCCAGTCGACCACCGACCACGAAGTCCGCACGTCGAGAAAGCGCACCCTCATCTGGTGGGTCGGCTTGCTCGCGATCCTTGCCGGCATCGTGATGATCGTGACCGGCGGGGTGGTGTGGGGGGTGGTGAGCTCCCAACTCGCCGAGCAGAAAATCACCGTTGCCGATGACGCTTCCTTCTTCGCCGGCGACGAGGTGAAAGGCCCGCTGACCGCGCTCGCACAGGCAGACATCATCAACGTGCATGCCTTGGAGATGGCCGACGGCAAGACGTACGCCGAGCTCGATCGGGAAGACCCCCTTCGCGACACGGTGATGAACGCCTCCTTCCTGCGCGCATCGCTCTTCACATCTGTCGTGTCGTTCGGCGTGGCCCTGTTCGCGATGGGCGCGGGCCTCGTCTTCGCTCTGCTCGGTTGGGCCGTCATGAGACTCAGCAGCACTCGCTCCTGACGGGACCTGGTCGGCGGACCCGGCGAGCAATCCGACCACACACGGTCTCGGAGCATCGCCTCCAGACATACGGAAGGCCCGGAACCTCTTATGAGATTCCGGGCCTCTTCCGGTCGGGATGACAGGATTTGAACCTGCGACCCCTTGACCCCCAGTCAAGTGCGCTACCAAGCTGCGCCACATCCCGATGCCCGCGAGCGGACAACTCCCCCATCCTAGCCGGTCCGTTCGGCCGCCGCGAACGCGGGGCGGACACATCGACTGTTCGTCCACAGCACTCCGGAACCCTCGAACCAATGTCCGAGGTTGGTGATTCCATGGAGGCATGAACAACCCGGTGGACCCGCTCCTGGAGACCATGACCGCCCTGCGGGCGGCATGGAGCGCGGCGAGTTCCGCCCACGGCGATGCGCGCGCGATGACTGCCGCGGATCTGCTCGACATGAACGAGCGGATCGCGGCGATCCGACGCCAGCTCGACGGCCTGCACACACAGATCGCGGCCGAGATGGCGGCCAGGTCGCGCCCGGAGCTCGGGACGGACGGCCTCGCCCGGCAGGCCGGATTCCGCTCTCCCGCCAAGCTGATCGCCGCGACCACCGGTGGCCACGTCGGCGACGCCGTCCGGCTCATCCAGGTCGGCGAGGCCACCCGCGAACGCAGCCTCATCTCGGGCGAATCGGCTCCCCCGCGGCATCCCGACGTCGCACGTTCGGTCAGCACCGGCGCGATCAGCGTCGCAGCGGCCTCCGCGATCACGGGGATGCTGGATCGCATCGCGCTCCGCGTCGACGCCGCCACATTGGCCGAAGCCGAACAAGCCCTGGTCGGCCAGGCGCCACTCCTCTCCCTCGAAGAACTGCAAGCCGTGCTGCGCCGCGCGGAGGCCCACCTCGACCCTGACGGGCTCGAGCCGGCCACCGACGAGATGCACGGCGAACGGTCGTTGAAGATCGGGCACGACGCCTCAGGTATGACCGTGCTGACCGCGCGGCTCGACCCGGAGAGCGCAGCCCCCGTGGTCGCCGCGATCGATGCGATCGTCACGGCACAACTGCGGACGTCCCGTGGCCACAACACCCCGGACGGGGTCGTTCTCGAGGACGGTTCCGCGCCGGTGGCCGCGGAGTCCCGATCGCTGCCGCAGCTACGCGCCGACGCGCTGGCGGCGATCTGCCGGCACGCGATCGGATGCG
The DNA here is from genome assembly GCF_058310455.1 of Microbacterium sp. Z10_103. NCBI lineage: Bacteria > Bacillati > Actinomycetota > Actinomycetes > Micrococcales > Microbacteriaceae > Microbacterium > Microbacterium sp. Z10_103. The sequence goes on along the minus strand of NZ_JBZEGK010000001.1, from coordinate 889,392 downwards.
ACTCCAACGTCGTCCCCGGGCCGTCGGCATCGGTCATCGTGCGCATGGATCTCGATCACCTCACCACGGGCACCGGCATCGCGACGATCGACGGGATCGAACAACCCATCGACGCAGGAGCCGCCCGCCGTCTCGCGGCGGCGGCGAACATCATCCCCTGCGTCCTCGGAACGAACAGCGAGGTCCTCGACTTCGGGCGAAGCCGACGGCACTTCACGAAGGCGCAACGCCGAGCACTCGTCGAACGCGACGGCGGATGCGCGTTCTGCCACCTTCCTCCCGCTTACGCCGAAGCCCACCACATCCTCTGGTGGCTGCGAGACGACGGACCCACCGATCTCGACAACGGGATCCTCCTGTGCACGGCATGCCACCACCGGGTACACACGGACGCGTGGGAGATCCGCGTCGAAACCCCGGCGGGTTCCCCGCCATCCGCCGGCGTCGTCTGGTTCATCCCACCCGCCCACATCGATCCCGACCGCACGCCACGCCTGGGCGGGCGAAGACGCTTCGATCCCCTCGCCTTCATCCTCGCCGCATGAGGCCGATCGCCCGTGTCGGCGCCCGGGACTACCCTTCCGGCATGAGCATCGAGATCCTCCCTGCGACCGCCGACCGTTTCGACGATGCCGAGCACGCCCTGACCGGCGGTGGCGACGGCCCGACCTGCCAGTGCCAATGGTGGACGATTCCGGCGGCCGAGTTCCGCGACACCACACAGGAACAGTTGGTCGACCTGCTCCGCGTCGAGATGACGAAGGAACCCTCCCCCGGTCTTGTCGCTTACGTCAATGGCGCCCCGGCGGGCTGGGTGCGCGTCGGGCCACGCACCGCACAACCACGTCTCCTCCGCACGCGGATGCTCATCGCACACACCCCCGAGCCCCTGGATGACCCGTCCGTGTGGGCGGTGTCCTGCTTCGCGATCCGCAAAGAACACCGCGGCGCGGGCCTCATGCGTCAACTCCTGGATGCCGCCGTCGCCTACGCGCGAAGCGCCGGCGCCCGAGTCGTGGAGGCCTACCCGTTCGACCCCACCGTGAAGAAGCGGCCGTCCAACGACCTCTACCGCGGCGTCCTGTCGGTCTTCACCGAGGCCGGCTTCGACGTCGTTGCGCAACCCAGCGACGACCGAGCCCTCGTGTCGCTCACCCTCCGTGAGTGACTCGGCGCGCCGCATCCATCTCCACGGCCACCACCACCCCGGTCATCACGACGGCCGCTGCCACATACTCCCCCGCCGGAAGAAGCCCTGCCCCGGTCACCAGCACCGCGCCGGCCACCGCGACCGCCGACACCCAGCCCGCCACCCGCCCGCGCAGCAGGAGCGCCCACGCACAGAGGAGGAACACGGCGAGCGGAGCGGTCAGCGTCAGCCCGGCGGCGACCGCGCTGATCTCGGTGTGCCCGGTCACCCGATCGATCTCCACCTCGACCCCGGCAGACACCGCTCCCACCGCGCCGAAGATGACGTAGTGGACATAGCCGAAAGTGAAGCCGCGCCGCAGCCCCCGCAAGCCGGTGTGCTGCTCGCGGGCGAAGTAGAGCCACCAGATCGCGGCGGTGATCACGAGACCCGATGCGGCCAGCCACAGCAGCTGCGGCACGTGCTCGCCTTCGCTGAGCGCGTCGATCATCGCACTCGACGATGCGAGCAGGCTCTCGCCCAGCAGGAGCAGCGTGAACAGCCCGAACCGCTCGGCGATGTGCTGCGGATGCCAGTGCGTACGCCCGCGTAGCTCCGCCCATACCGGCACGGCAAGCTCCGCAAGCACGAGGGCCAGGAATGCCCAGAACCCCGGCTCATCGTCCAGCAGGAGGCGACCGACCCACAGCAGCTGCACGCCGGCGATGCCGATGGCCATCCGCACGGCGGTGGGCCGAGCGCCCGGATCGGAGAGAGCGGCCCGCACCCACTGCGCCACCATCGCCAGGCGCATCACGACATATCCCCACGTCACGAAAGTGAAGTCAGCTTCGACCATCGCATCGTGCACACCCGCCGCGAGCACGAGCACGCCCCCCATCTGCACGATGGTGAGCACGCGGTACAGCCAGTCGTCGATGTCGAACGCCGAGGCGAACCAGGTGAAGTTCATCCACGCCCACCACACGGCGAAGAAGACGAGGAGGTACGCCACCACGCCGTCTCCGATGCGACCCTCGGCGATGAGGTGATGCAGATTGCTGGAGGCTTGGGAGACCGCCACGACGAAGGTGAGATCGAAAAGGAGCTCGAGCGGCGACGATGTCCGGTACGGCTCCGAGCGGTCGCGCGAGATCATCCGTCGCAGTCCGCCTCGCACCAGCGCATCCGTCATGGCTCCGAGTATGGCGGTGTTCCGGCGCGTCGTCCGGTCCGATCCGCGCGCCCTGACGGCACATAAAATGAAGCAATGTCTAGCCTGACGACGATCACCACCGCAGAGATCCGCGAGATCGACACACTGCTCACCCTCCTGGGCTCCGGCACAGCCCAGACGAGGACCTCCCTCGGCATGACGGCCGTCCGACTGCCGAGCGGAGTGGCAGTCACCTCTCTCGGCGCTGATCCGGGCGGATTCTGGAACCGGGTGATCGGTCTCGGTCTGTTCGAACCCGCCACGCCCGAGGCGACTGATGCTGCCATCCAGATTCTGGCCCAGGGGACGGCAGACGTCGCGAGGATCCAAGTCGTCCCCGAGCTGCTCACCGACGACTGGGCGGGCATCGCCGAGCACCACCGACTGCGCCGATCAAGCGCCTGGTACAAACTCGGGCTGGAGCTACGGCAGTTCACCGCATCCTCCTCCGGTCCGCCGGTTCGACAGCTACGAGAGGACGAAGTCGATGAGGGTTCGCGCCTTCTCGGCGGCGCGTTCGGCTGGTCCGACGAGGTCGTGGACGCGGTGTACAGCGCCCCGGTCCGCTCGGGCGCGCTCCTCGGCTTCGGCGCGTTCGATGGCGACCGGATGATCGCCTCTGCCACTGTCGCGGTAGGCAGTTCCACTGCGCACATGTACGGGGCCGCTACGCTGCCGGAGTATCAGCGGAGAGGCGCTCAGACGGCACTCATCGCTGCCCGCGCGGTGGCCGCACGAGAGGCCGGCTGCGAGCTGGCAATCGCCGAAACGTGGGTACCCGAGACCGAGGGAGGCAACCCGTCGCTCAACAACATGGTGCGCTCCGGCTTCGAGGTGCTGTACGAGCGCGACAACTGGGTGTGGGAGCGACCGAACGACGCGCCCGACACCGAGGCGTGACCGGGTTCATCGACCGCGGTGCCGTGCTGCTGGTGCCGACGGCGGCGCCATGACCGCCGGTGCGGCCCGCGTCGACGCATGGCTGTGGGCGGTGCGCATCTACAAGACGCGGTCGATCGCCACGGCGGCATGCCGAGCGGGGCATGTGCGCGTCAACGGTGAGCGCGCCAAGGCCTCAGTGCAGGTACGGCCCGGCGACGAGTTGCGCGTGCGCGTCGCCGGGTTCGACCGCACCCTGGTTGTTCGTGAACCGATCGCCAAGCGTGTGGGCGCTCCGCAGGCTGCCCTTGCGGTCGAGGATCGCACGCCTCCCCCGCCGCCGCGCGAGAGCATTCCCTCCTTCGCAGTGCGGGACCGCGGCGCGGGCAGGCCCACGAAACGCGAGCGCCGCGAGATCGACCGCCTGCGCGGGTCGTGAACCTCAGTCGAGCAGGTCGAGGAGCCAGCCCGCGCCGCGGGTGGACGCACCGACCGATTCCACGCGCTGGCGCAGGCCGCGATCGCTCGTGACGACGATCGCCTGATCCGGATGCGGCAACGCCGCGGTCTGCGCGACGATCTCGTCGTCGCCCTCGCCCGGGGCCGACGCGACGGTGATTCCGGTTACATCCCTTGCGGCGCTGCGGGCAGCGCCCTCCACGATGGCCACGATCCCGGGGAACCAACGAGTGCCGGCGAACCCGATCGCGTCGGCGGCGACGCCCGTGGCAGCGAGCCGTCCGAGGCGTTCGAGCAGGCGTTCGGCGGCTCCGGCACGGTCGCGCCACCAGCCATCGGGAACCGACCCCACCACGTTTGCGACATCGACCACGATGGTCGGATACGTGTCGAGCACACCGCGCAGGGCCGGCCATGATGCGGCGAATCCCGGATGCAGCGGGAGAGCATCCACCTCGTCGATGGGCACCCACGCCAGCGCGCGGCTCTCCGGATCGCTGATCACCGGTTCGAACGGCTCGATGACGTCACCCACGAGGGTGGTGTACGTCCAGACGTCCAGGTCGAGCACGCTCACCAGGCGCGGCATGACGGCGCCGGGCGGAACCCCGGCCTCCTCGGCCGCTTCTCGGAGGGCAGCGTCGCCCGCCGACTCCCACTCGTGCCGGGCGCCTCCCGGCAGCCCCCACGTATCGCCGAAGTGACTCCACGACACGCGGTGCTGCAGAAGCACGCCTCTGTCCGGGTCGACGGCGAGAAGTCCCGCGGCGCCGAACCGCCCCCAATACCGCTCCCCCGAGTCGGCAACCACCCACGCATCACCGGGATCGCGCGGCCCCGCGGGACGGCGCGGTTCACCGGGACGGGGCGGCTCGATAGTCACGCTCCCAGCCTGTCACAGCGCTCTCGGGTCGAGTCGCCGACATCCACGGCGTGGCAGCGAAAAACACAACGGATGCTGGCGACTCGACGGAACAGTCCTCTCGGTCCCAGCCCGCTCCCCGGTCGACTCGCCACAAAACGCGGAGTCTCGCGCGAGAATGCGACGGATTGTGGCGAGTCGACCGCGTGGATCAGCGCTGGCGCTTCTCGCGGATGCGCATGTTCAGGACGATCGGCGTTCCCTCGAAGCCGTAGATCTCGCGCAGGCGACGCTGGATGAAGCGGCGATAGCCCGGGTCGAGGAAGCCGGTCGTGAAGAGCACGAACGTGGGCGGCCGCGTGGCGGCCTGCGTGCCGAACAGGATGCGGGGCTGCTTGCCGCCGCGGAGGGGATGCGGGTGCTCGGCCACGAGCGCGGCGAGGAAGGCGTTGAACTTGCCGGTGGGGATGCGCTGATCCCACGACTCCAGCGCCGTCTCCAAAGCCGGGACGAGCCTGTCCAGGTGCCGGCCGGTGCGCGCGGAGATGTTCACCCGCGGTGCCCATGCCACGTGGGCGAGGTCTTGCTCGATCTCGCGCTCCAGGTAGCGGCGGCGGTCGGCGTTCTCGAGCTCGGGCGTGTTCAGCAGGTCCCACTTGTTGAAGGCGAGGACGAGCGCGCGCCCCGACTCCAGGACCAGGTCGATGATCCGTACGTCCTGCTCGCTGAGCGACTGGGAGATGTCGAGGACGACCACCGCGACCTCGGCTTTCTCCAGCGCGGTCGCGGTGCGCAGCGAAGCGTAGAAGTCCGCACCCTGCTGCAGGTGCACCCGTCGGCGGATGCCGGCCGTGTCGACGAACCGCCAGAGCTTGCCACCGAGCTCCACGACCTCATCCACGGGGTCGCGCGTCGTGCCGGCGAGTTCGTTGACGACCACGCGCTCCTCACCGGCTGCCTTGTTCAGCAGCGAGGACTTGCCGACGTTGGGACGCCCGAGGATCGCGACGCGGCGTGGGCCGCCGATCTCGTGCTTGGCGACGGCGGACACCTCGGGAAGCACCTTCATGAGCGCGTCGAGGAGGTCCGCGACCCCGCGTCCGTGGATCGCCGACACGGGGTACGGCTCCCCCAGTCCGAGATTCCACAGCGCCGCCGCTTCCGGTTCCAGGCGGGCGTCGTCGATCTTGTTCGCCACGAGGAAGACGGGCTTGCCGCTGCGGCGGAGAAGCTTCACGACGTGCTCATCGGTCGAGGTCGCCCCCACCCGTGCGTCCACGACGAACAGCACCACGTCGGCGAGTTCGATCGCCACCTCCGCCTGCAGCGCGACCGAACGGTCGATGCCCCGGGCGTCCGGTTCCCACCCGCCGGTGTCGACGAGCGAGAAGCGGCGGTCCAGCCATTCGGCTTTGTACGTCACCCGGTCGCGCGTGACACCCGGGGTGTCTTCGACGACCGCTTCGCGGCGGCCGAGGATCCGGTTGACCAGCGCCGACTTGCCCACGTTCGGGCGTCCGACGATCGCCACCACCGGCAGCGCCGGGAGGTACTCGATGCCGTCGCCGTCCTCGGCCAGACCGGCGAGAAGCGCTGCGTCGTCCTCGTCCAGGTCGAAGTCGTCGAGCCCGGCACGCAGGGCGGCCGCACGCTGCTCGGCGAGCGTGTCGTCAAGCGTCTGCATCTTCTCGACGAGCTGGTCAGGCCCGCCTTCGTATTCGTCTTCAGCGCCCATCGAGGGCTCCCCTCGTGCGTGCGACGACCGCAAGAACGGCGTCGACGGTCTGTGTGAAATCCAGGTCGCTCGAGTCGACGACCTCGACGCCGGGGGCGGCGGTGAGGAAGTCGACAACGGCGGAGTCGGATGCGTCGCGCCTATGCAGCGCGGCGGCCACCGATGCCGCATCCTGGGTGGTCAATTCGGCGCTGCGCCGCGCCGCGCGGATCTCGGGCGCCGCCGTCAGGAGGATCCGCACGGCGGCGTCGGGCGCGACGACCGTGGTGATGTCACGGCCTTCGACGACGACACCGGGACGATCAGAGTCCGCGACGAGCTGGCGGAAGATGATATTCACCGCGTGCCGGACGGCGGCGATGCGCGCCACGCCGCTGACGGCATCGGTGACCCGCGGCTCGCGGATGGCCGCTGTCACGTCGTGGCCGGCCACGCGCACCCAATAATCGTCGGGGTCCAGCGAGATGGCGAAGTCGAAATCGCCGAAGACGTCCAGCACCGCCGATGAATCGGACGTGTCGGCGTGGTGCTCGAGGGCATGCCACGCCAACGCCCGGTAGGCGGCGCCGGTGTCGAGGTACCCGAAGCCCAGCCGTCGTGCGGCTTCTTTGGAAACACTCGACTTGCCGCTGCCCGCGGGACCGTCGACGGCAATGATCGTCGGCTCAGTCATTCGTGCTCGCAATCCGCCAACCGCGCGCGGTCAGTCCTTCGGTGGCGCGGCGGACGGCGTCGGGCTCCACGCTGATCTCGGCGAGGCCGAACTGCGCTCCGGGCGAATGCTCGAGGCGGAGGTCTTCGACGTTCACGTCGAGCTCTCCGAGTTCGCCGAACAGGCGCCCGAGCTGTCCTGCGGTGTCATCGACCATCACGACGAACGAGTCGAAGCGCCGGTTCTGGCCGTGCTTACCGGGGAGCCGTTCCACGCCGTCGTTGCCTCGGCGGATGGTGTCGGCCACCGCGCGGCGTGCCCCCGGAGCATCCGGTGCGCGCAGCGCCTCGGCGACCGCGGCGAGATCGGTGGCCAGCGCGTCGAGGACGTCGACGACCGGCGCGGCGTTGGCACCGAGAATCTGCACCCACAGTTCGGGGGCGGATGCGGCGATCCGTGTGGTGTCGCGGACGCCCTGACCGGCAAGGCCCAGCGCGGAGCCCGGCGCGTCGACGAAACGGCCGGCGAGCAGGCTCGCCACCAGCTGCGGAACGTGCGAGACGAGAGCGACCGAACGGTCGTGCTCCTCCGGCGACATCTCCACCGGGACGGCGCCCACATCCAGGGCGAGGCTCTCCACGAGCGCCAGGTCTTCGGCCGACGTCTCGCCGTCACGGCACACGACCCACGGTCGGCCCATGAACAGATCGGCGCGCGCGGAAATCGCGCCCCCGCGCTCGCGGCCGGCGAGGGGGTGCGAACCGATGTAGTGCGTCAGGTCGATTCCCCGGGCGCGGAGCGCGCGCAGCGGCTCGAGTTTGACGCTCGCGACGTCGGTCACGACAGCGCCGGGGTGCGCGGCGAGTTCGCGGGCGATGACCTCGGCCGTGACGTCCGGCGGCACGGCCACGACGATGAGCGTGGGAGCGTCGTCGGCGCGGGCCTGGCGTCCGGCCCCGTAGTCCACGGCGAGCCGCAGCTGCGCGGGAGAGGCGTCATCCAGGACGACGTCCACGCCGCGGGCGGTGAGCGCATGCCCGATGCTCGCTCCCAGCAACCCCGCTCCGACGATGCGCACCGTCCCTCGAACACGCGGGGCCAGCGGTGCGGCCGCGCGCGCGGAAGAAGTCTCTGAATCGCTCACGGGGTGTCGTCCGGTGCGCTCTCGCGACGCGAGAGGGTCAGCAGCGCACCACGTTCCAGCTTAGTCAACTCACGTGCCCGCCCAACCGGGAGGGTTCCCAGGTGCAGCGGGCCGAATTGCCGGCGGACCAACTCGACGACGGGATGCCCGACCTCGGCCATCATGCGCCGCACGATGCGGTTGCGACCCGAGTGCAACGTCAACTCCACCAGGCTCGACTCCCCCGACGCATCCAGCAGCCGCGCCTTGTCCGCAGCGATGGGGCCGTCCTCCAGCTCGATTCCGCGGGTCAGACGCGCGATGGTCTGAGCGGTGACGCGTCCCTCGACCTTGGCGATGTACACCTTCGTCACCCCGAACGAGGGGTGGGCGAGCACATGTGCCAGGTCGCCATCGTTGGTGAGCACGAGGAGCCCGCTGGTGTCCGCATCCAAGCGGCCCACGTTGTACAGTCGCTCGCTCCACTCTTCGGTGAACGGGCGCAGATCGGGGCGGCCGCGTTCGTCCTTCATCGTGCTGACGACGCCGGTGGGTTTGTTGAGCATGACGTAGCGCTTGTCGGTATCGAGCTGCACGGCGACACCGTCGACATCGATGAGGTCGACCTCCGGATCGACGCGGCTCCCGAGCTCCGTGACCACCGTTCCGTTGACGCGCACGCGTCCTTCGACGATGAGTTGCTCCGAGACACGGCGCGATGCGACGCCGGCGTTTGCGAGGGCCTTCTGCAGCCGGACCCCCTCGGTGCCCCGCGGGTCGCTCATCGCACGCCCTCGATGTCGAATCCGTCGGAACCGTCATCGAGCAGCGGAGAGATGTGCGGCAGCTCGTCGAGGGAGTTTATGCCGAGGTTCGCCAGGAGCGCGTCGGTCGTCCCGTAGTTGATCGCCCCGGTTTCCGGGTCGGTGAAGACCTCGGTGATGAGCCCGCGCGCCAGAAGTGTGCGCACGACCGAGTCGACGTTCACCGCCCGGATGGAGGCCACCTGCCCGCGCGTGACCGGTTGCTTGTAGGCGATCACCGCGAGGGTCTCCAGCGCTGCCTGCGACAGGCGCGACGGTGCCTGGGTGTTGACGAACTCCGTCACCAGGTCATCGTGCTCCGCGCGCACGTACATCCGCCATCCCCCGCCGACCTCGCGCAGCTCGAAGCCGCGTCGCGGGCCGCCGGCACGTCCGTCATAGTCGTCGACGAGCGATTCGATCGCCTGGCGGACCGCGGCGACGGGAGCCCCGACGGCCGCTGCCAGACTCACCAGGCTCTGCGGCTCTTCGACGATGAGCAGAATCGCCTCCAGCCGCCGCGCAACGGATCCCTCGGCGACCGGAGCCTCCTCCCGGTCCCCGAGCGAGCTCGGAGCGACCTCCCGGTCCCTGAGCGAGCCCGGAGGGCGAGACGAAGGGTCATCGGTCATAGTCGGCTCCCAGGGTTGCGAGGTTCTCCTCAGACCACCGTTCGGCGGTCCATCGGAGGGTGAGCTCGCCCAGCGGTTCGAGTTGCTCGAACGACAGCGCAGCATGGCGGTACAGCTCGAGCACGGACAGGAATCGTGCGACGACCACGCCGGTCTGCGTGACACCCGCGATGAGGTCACGAAACGACAGGGCTCCCGCGCCGCGCAACAGCGTCACGACGACGGCGGCCTGCTCGCGGATGCTCACGAGCGGCGCGTGCAGGTGATCGAGTCCGACGTGCGGGATCTCCTTGGGGGCGAAGGCGAGGAGGGCGAGCGCCGCGAAGTCGTCCGCACTCAGCGTCCACACGAGGTCAGGCGCGGCGTTGCGGTACTTCTCGTCCAGCCGCACCGCGCGCACATGGCGGCGGTCTTCGGCCTGCAGACGCTCACCGAGCCAGCCGGACACCTGCTTGAACGCGCGGTACTGCAGCAGACGGGCGAACAGGAGGTCACGGGCTTCGAGCAGCGCGACGGACTCCGCATCCACCAGCTCACCCTGCGGGAGGAGTCCCGCGACCTTCATGTCGAGCAGGGTGGCGGCGACCACGAGGAATTCGGATGCCTCGTCGAGGTGAGCATCAGGTCCGAGCGCACGCAGGTAGGCGATGAACTCATCGGTGACAGCGCTGAGGGCGACCTCGGTGATGTCGAGTTCGCGCTGCGAGATGAGCGTCAGCAGCAGGTCGAACGGTCCGTCGAAGACGGGGAGCGAGACGCGAAAACCGTCGTCGTGCTCGCTCGTCGGCGCATCCTGGTCAGGCGACGGCGCCACGGGCGACCAGCTCCCGCGCCAGGCGGAGGTACGCCTGGGCGGCCGCGTGCTCGGGGGCGAATTCGGTGATCGGCACGCCCGACACCGACGCGTCGGGGAACTTCACGGTGCGGCCGATGACCGTCTCTAGGACGTCATCGCCGAAGGCCTCGACCACTCTCTCGAGAACCTCGCGGGAGTGGAGCGTGCGGGGGTCGTACATGGTGGCGAGGACACCGTCGAGCATGATGGCGGGATTCAGCCGGTCGCGCACCTTGTCGATCGTCTCGACGAGAAGCGCGACGCCGCGCAGCGCGAAGAACTCGCACTCGAGCGGGATGACCACGCCGTGGCTCGCCGTCAGGGCGTTGACCGTCAGAAGGCCCAGCGACGGCTGGCAGTCGATGAGGATGACGTCGTAGTCGGGAGCGACATGGCGGAGCACCCGCGCCAGAATCGTCTCGCGCGCCACTTCGTTGACCAGGTGCACTTCGGCCGCCGACAGATCGATGTTCGCCGGAATGACGTCCAGCCCCTCGACCGAGGTGTGCACGATCGTGTCACGCGGATCGCGCTTGGTGTCCAGCAGCAGGTCGTAGATCGTCGGGATGTCGTGGGTCTGGATCCCCAGGCCCGCCGAGAGTGCACCCTGCGGGTCGAAGTCGATAGCGAGCACCTTGCGGCCGTAGCCGGCCAACGCCGCGGCGAGGTTGATGGTCGTCGTGGTCTTGCCGACGCCGCCCTTCTGGTTGCAGAGGGCGATGATGCGTGCCGGGCCGTGCCCGTCGAGCTTCGGGGGCGTGGGGAAGCCGTGATAGGGGCGACCGGTCGGGCCGAGGATGACCTCGTCCCGACTTACTGCGGCTTTCGCCTTGCCCGTTGTCGCGCTGCCCGCCACCGACTCTCCTGACCTTGCCATGTCGTGTGTTGATTCTACCCGCCGCCCGTCCCGGTCCCGGGATGCGCGCGGCACGTCGTCAGCGGGCGCGGGGATGCGACGTGGCGTAGACGTCGCGGAGCGCGTCGACGCTCACGTGCGTGTAGATCTGCGTGGTCGCCACGGAGGCGTGGCCGAGCAGTTCCTGGACGACCCGCACGTCCGCGCCACCCTGCAGCAGGTGGGTCGCGAACGAGTGCCGGAGTGTGTGCGGCGAGACGTGGGCGGTCAGTTCCGCGCGCCCCGCGGCCTGCTGCAGGACGAGCCAGGCGCTCTGCCGGGAGAGCGGGGCTCCGCGGAGGCCGAGGAACAGCCGAGGAGTCGCCGGCCCGCGGCGTGACAGCTCGGGCCGCACGCGCGTGAGATAGGCGTCCACGGCTGCGCGGGCGTAGGAACCCACCGGCACGATCCGCTCCTTCGAGCCTTTGCCGCGCACGCGCAGCACATCTCCGTGTGCGAGGTCGTCGACGTCCAGCTGGATGATCTCCGAGACGCGTGCACCCGTCGCATAGAGCAATTCCAGGAGCGCGCGGTCGCGGATGCCGGCGAGGTCACCCGGCGCGGCATCCTCGGGCGCCGGGCCCGAGGCATCCAGCAGCTGCGTGACCTGGTCGATCGTCAGCGCCTTGGGGAGTCGCTGCGCGGCCTTGGGCGGCCGCAACCGGCCCGAGGGGTCGTCGGCGGCGATGCCCTCGCGCGTGAGGAAGCGGTGCAGGCCCCGCACCGACGATTGGAGCCGCGCGATGCTGGATGCCGCCGGCGGCGGCTGCGCCGAGGCCCGCTCCGCAGCGAACTCCGTCACCATGGCAGGGGTGACCGCATCCGTGTCGTCGACCCCGTGCGCGGTGAGCCATTCGACGTATCCGGCGAGGTCACGCCGGTAAGCCTCGGCGGTGTGGTCGGAGAGCCCGCGCTCGAGCGAGATGTGCCTCAGATACGCGTCGACCGCACGGGACAGGCGCACGTCATCGCCCGGTGGGGTCCCCCGCCTCGCGGCGGAGCACCTCGGCAGCCGCGAGCACCCCGGTCGCGAGGATGCCGTTGGTCAGACGCCCTTCGAGCACCCCCGAGATCGCATCGGCCAGGGGGATGCGTGCGACACGCATGTCTGCCTCCTCCTCGGCGCGGGCGAACTTCTCGGGCGCATCCGACAGCCCGCGCGCCAGGAACAGGTGCACGACCTCGTCGTTGCCGCCGGGACTCGTGCGCAGCGACGCGAGCAACTGCCAGCGATCGGCGACGAGGTCCACCTCCTCGGCCAGCTCGCGCTTCGCCGTCTCCAATGGGGGCTCCCCCGCGACGTCCAGAAGACCGGCGGGCACCTCCCAGTCGCGCAGGCGCAAAGGGTGACGATACTGCTGGATGAGCACGACCTGCTCATCGTCGTCGATCGCCACGATCGCTGCGGCCCCGGGATGTTCGACGTACTGGCGCTGGATCTCGCCGTCCCCGTACCGCACGGTGTCGGCCCGCACATCCCAGACCGCACCGCGGTAGACGATCTCGCTGGCGAGCACTTCGGGGTCGAGGGGCTCGTCACGCAGCGTGCCGCTCCCCACGTCAGGCCTGCTCGACATCGAAGAGCTCGCTGGCGCGGTGGCGCTCCAGCGCGGCGCCGATGAGACCGCGGAAGAGCGGATGCGGCTCCGTCGGACGCGAGCGCAGTTCGGGGTGCGCCTGCGTCGCGATGTAGTACGGGTGTACGTCGCGCGGCAGCTCGACGTATTCGACGAGACCGAGGTCGGGATTGACGCCGGAGAAGACCAGCCCCGCCTCGGCGAGCTGATCGCGGTAGGCGTTGTTGACCTCGTAGCGGTGACGGTGCCGTTCCGACACGCGCGGTGCGCCGTAGACCTCTTCCGCGATGGAGCCGTCGAGGAGGTCGGCAGGGTACAGACCGAGGCGCATCGTGCCGCCGAGGTCGCCACGGTCGAGGATGTCGACCTGCTCCGCCATCGTCGCGATGACCGGGTTCGGGCTGTCCGGGTCGAATTCGCTCGAGGAGGCGTCCTCGATGCCCGCGACGTTCCGGGCGTACTCGATGACGATGCACTGCAGTCCCAGACAGATGCCGAGCGTCGGGATGCCCTGCTCGCGGGCGAAGCGCAGCGCCCCGAGCTTGCCCTCGATACCGCGGATGCCGAACCCGCCGGGGATCACGATGCCATCCAAGGATCCGAGTGCTTTCTCCGCGCCCTCGGGCGTCTCGCACAGGTCGGAGGGGATCCACGTGATGTTGACGTGCGTCTCCTCGCCGAACCCGCCCGCCTTCAGCGCCTCGGTCACCGAGAGATACGCATCAGGCAGGTCGATGTACTTGCCCACCAGCCCGATGGTCACCTCGTGCTTGGGGTTGTGCACGGCGCGAAGAACCCGCTCCCACCGCGACCAGTCGACGTCCGCCGCCTTGCCGAGCCCGAGGGAGCGGACGATGTAATCGTCCAGACCCTGCTCGTGCAGCATCGAGGGGATGTCGTAGATGCTCGGCACGTCGACGGCGTTGACCACCGCGTCCTCGTCGACGTCGCACATGAGCGCGATCTTGCGCTTGTTCGACTCGGTGACGGGTCGATCGCTGCGCAGGACGAGTGCATCGGGCTGGATGCCGATCGAGCGGAGCGTGGCTACGGAGTGCTGCGTGGGCTTGGTCTTCTGCTCCCCGGAGGCCCCCATGAACGGCACGAGCGACACGTGGACGAAGAAGACGTTGTTGCGACCCAGCTCGTGACGGATCTGCCGAGCGGACTCGATGAACGGCTGCGACTCGATGTCGCCGACGGTTCCGCCGATTTCGGTGATGATCACGTCGGGGCGGGGTTCCTCCGTCGCCTGCAGCCGCATGCGGCGCTTGATCTCGTCGGTGATGTGCGGGATGACCTGCACGGTGTCGCCCAGGTACTCGCCCCGGCGCTCCCGGGCGATGACCTGCGAATAGATCTGTCCGGTGGTGACGTTGGCCGCCTGGCTGAGCTCGATATCGAGGAAGCGCTCGTAGTGTCCGATGTCGAGATCGGTCTCGGCACCGTCGTCGGTCACGAAGACCTCACCGTGCTGGAACGGGTTCATCGTGCCCGGGTCGACATTCAAGTACGGGTCGAGTTTCTGCATCACCACGCGGAGACCGCGGGCCGTGAGAAGGTTGCCCAGGCTGGCCGCCGTCAGGCCCTTACCGAGAGACGAAACGACACCGCCCGTCACGAAAATGTGCTTGGTGGTGTCGTCTGGATGTCCCGCGTCTGAAGTCTGCATCACGGGCTTCAATCCTATCAGCCGGCTGTCGGGGATGCTCCGCTGCGGCGCGCGCGGAATCGGTTCCCCTGCAGTCTGCCAGCATCCGAGGGGCCTCACGGTCTCGAACGCGTGACGCGGGCGTTCCAGATGGTGAGGGCCAGCGCGATTGCGGCGGGGATACCGAGGAGCGGAAGGATGGGGTCTTCCTCCACCGCGTCGATCGTCCGCCATACGAACAGCACCACGGCCGCGGCAGTGAACCACGGGGGGATCCACCGCACGAGGTCGCGCACCAGACCGGCGCGTTTCAGCCGTTCCGAGCCTCCGCCGCGCAGCATCAATCCGTACAGGGCCACTCCGGCGGCGATGACCGACAGGGCGAGCGCGAGCACCGTGGGGGCGAGACGCCATGTCTCCGCCGCCCACCAGGAGCCGCGATCCACATCCGCGAACGTCCCCTCCGGGAACAGCATCCGGATGCCGACGTCCTCGTCGGCCTCGGTGCCCCAGTACCCGTCCGGCTCCGGGGTCAGTTGCCATCGGTAGACGACGACGTCCCCGGCCGAGCGCCCGGGCGGCAGCGCGCGCACGTCGGTCTTCCCGCGGGTCTGGCCGGCGAGCCAGCCTGTGGCCGCCTCGGTCTCCTCGGCGAGCGCCGCCGGCACACGCACCGTCACCGATGCCCGCAGAATCGGGGTGTCCTGCCACGACCACGCCGCCTCCCACCCCTCGTTCAGGGCCGTCCACAACACCTGCTCGCGCCACTGTCCGTCGTGCTGGACCGCGGCCGCAGCATCCGCGACCACGTAGCGGATCTCCACGACATGCTCGCCGCCCCATTCGTCGGTGAGCGCGGTCTGGAAGAAGGCCATGCCCTGCGCGCGGCGAACCGCGAAGGGCACGGGTTCTCCGTCGACGGTGACCGCCGATACGTCCAGCGCCATGTCATGCCCCGCGACGACATCGCGCCACTGCCGCATCAGCTGCGGCAGGTGGTCGCGGCCGTCGTCGACGAAAACCGAGAGGGTCTCGGTGACGGCGACGACCGCCGCGCCGGCTTCCGTCCGTTCCAGCTCCGCATCGGCGGCGAAATCGGTGACCACCCACCCGCGCCCGCCCGGCAGATCGCCGGAGTACGCGAGGTCTTCTGGGCGATCGCGTTCCGACGGGGACGGAACGAGGTAGGCCAGCCCGAGGGAGCCTGCGACGCTGAGCACGGCCACAGCGCGCAGCAGCAGCCGCGGGATGGAAAGGAACCCGGCGGCCACGCGCGCGTCACGATGACCGCGCTCGCCCAGCAGCCCCCAGACGAGAGCACCGGCCCGGCGCGGTGGGGAGAACATCACGACGTACGGAAGGAGCTCGTCACGCAGCGTGATGCGCTGTGCCGACTGCGTCTGCTCGAGATACAGCCGCAACCCCAGCAGGTGCTCCTTCGCCAAGGCGCCGGCGCGGGTGAGCGGGCGGGCAGAGAGGACCACGAGCAGGACCACGGCGGCAAGGAGAAGGTTGGCAGCCACGATCAGGACTGGCCACCAGTAGACGCTCAGCGGGATCTGGTGCGACAGCTGACGCACGACCCCGAGCTGCAGCAGAGCGAGGCCGAGAGCGGCGCCGACGAACACGTCGCGCACGATGCCTCGCGGGACGCGGCGGAGCCCGGAGCGGTATTGGGCCGACCACGCCGGCGCCATGAGGTAGGCGCGCCACGCGGCCACGATGTTGCCCGGCCGTCCGGTCCGCCATGCGATGCGCCCGACGGCGGACCACGGCCCGCGCGAGCGGCGCCGGTCATCGAGGGCCTGGACGAGCGGCGCCGTGAGCACCTGACGCATCAGCCGGGATGCGACGGGGGCGGGCACCTCGGGGTCTGGCTCGTATTGGGCGACGTACCACGCGCGGCCGCGCTCGTCGTTCCACACCACTGCTCTGGCCGCCAGCGCGAACAGCAGGCCGACCGCGAGCAGCAGGAGCGGCACGAACGGCCCGACGACGAGCACCCAGTACAGCGGCGACGGGTCGGGCATCGCGAAGGTGCCGTCCGCGAAGCGGAACGTGAACCAGAACTGCGCATACGGCGGCAGATTCTGGTCGTTCTCGACGAGATACGTCACCGAGTCCGACGTTTCGCTGTCGGGGCTCAGGCTCGTCGCATCCGACAGCAGCGTCCATGCCACGGCTGCCCGCGGCGAGCGCTCGAGCGCTTCATCCACTTCCCGCGGCAGGACAACGGTGGCCGACGTGCGGGCAACCCCCTGCGGGGAGGCGGGACCGAACACGTCCCACTCCAGCACGTTCTGCATCCGGCCCGTCGATTCGTCGAGGGAGCGGTAGGCGACGTCGGACAGGGTGTAGCGCACCACGAATCGGTGCGCACCGTCGAGGACCTTCCCCGTGTCCCATCGCAGGGTCGCGGTCGTGGCTTTCCGGTCGATCTCGAGCTCCGTCGGCACGCCGTCGATTTCGGCACCGGTCACCTCCGGAAGCAGATCGTGTCCCTCATAGTGGGAGGCGATGGTCCGGCTGATCCCGGATTCTGCGACTCCGTCGGGGAACACCGCGTCGATGCGCTCCTCGACGTGCAGCAGCATCCGCCCCTCGTCCGTGCGCTCCACCTCGAAGGCCACGTCGAACCCACGGGCGATCCAGCGATCTGTCGCCTCCGAGGCCGCCGCCGTGATGTCGTCGAGGTCGCGCGGCTCGTTGATCACGGGTCCGGTCAGCAGAATCAGTCCGGACCCGGCAACGAGGAGCCACACCCCGAGGTTCGTGAGCCGGATTCCGAGCGGCCCCCGAGCCCGTGCGCGCGCCTCGAGCCACAGCAGTGAGCGGGCGAGCCGTCGGTACAGCGGGGTCGGACGGCGGGTCGCGATATGAACGGCGTCGGCGGGAGCGGGCTCGTCCTCGGCCGGCGGCTCAGCAGCGTCCGGGGTCACCGCGGGGAGCGCCCGGCGTCCAGCAGCTCGCGAGCGTGCGTGAGCGCGGCCTCCGAGTCGGGCATCCCCGACAGCAGCCGGGCCATCTCCGCCTCGCGCTGGGGTCCCTCCAGGCGGCGGACGCTGGAAGCGGTGACCGCGCCGTCCGTGCCCTTCACGACCGACAGGTGGTTGCCGGCGAACGCCGCGACCTGTGCAAGGTGGGTGACGGCGATCACCTGCGAGGTCTCGGCCAACCGTGCCAGCCGGCGCCCGACCTCGATCGCCGCGGCACCGCCGATCCCCGCATCCACCTCATCGAACACGAACGTGGGGACAGGGTCGACCCCGGCCAGTACGACTTCGATCGCGAGCATGACGCGGCTGAGCTCTCCCCCGGATGCTCCCCGGGCAACAGGTCGCGGGTCGGCGCCCGGATGCGGGGCGAGGAGGATCGTCACCTCGTCGCGCCCGGACGCGGACGCCACACCGGGAGCGACCGCGACCGTGAGCTTCGCGTCGGGAAGGGCGAGGGCGTGGAGCTCCTCGGTGACGGCCGCCCCGAGGCGCGCCGCGGCGTCGGTGCGCACGGCCGTCAACGTCGCCGCCGCGTCATCCAGGCTGCCGGCCGCCTCGTCGCGTTCCACCGACAGCCGCTCCACGCGGTCCGAATCGTCATCGAGCTCCGCCAGACGGGCGGAGCCCGACTCCAGCAGTTCCATGGCGGCGTCCACGCTGCCATGGACCCGGGCGAGGCCGGCCAGCAGCGCGCGACGTTCCTCGACGGCCGCGAGCTCATGCGGACCTGTCTCGTCGAGATCGGCGAGGTAGCCCGACAGCGCCGCGGCGATATCGGTGACGCGGTAGCCGAGCTCGGCGATCTGGTCGGCCAGCTCGCGCAGCGCCGCATCCCCTCCCCGCTCGAGCGCCCGGCGGGCATCGGCGAGCAGCGCTGTGACGTCCGGGGCGTCGCTGTCGGAGGAGAGCGCCTCGTGAGCGGTGACGGCGGCCAGGCGCAACTCCTCGGCGTTCGCCAGACGTTCGGCGCGCGCGGCAAGCTGCGCCTCCTCGCCCGCGACCGGCGCGGCCGCTTCGATTTCGGCGAGGCGCGCGCGCAGCTCTTCGGCTTCCCGGGCGCGGGCATCGCGATCGTTCTCGATCATCGACAGCTGCTCGTCCAGCGCGCGCCACCGTTCGAACGCGGCCCGATACGTGCCGAGCGCTCGTGCGATCGGCGCGCCTCCGAAGCGATCAAGCGCGTCGCGCTGTGCGACGGATGAGCGCAACCGCAGCTGATCGGACTGCCCGTGCACGACGACGAGGTCGTCGGCGAGGTCGGCGAGCACGCCGGCCGGCGCCGTGCGTCCGCCGACGGTCGCGCGCCCCCGCCCCTCGCTCGAGACCGTCCGCCCGAGATACAGTTCCGCCCGGCCGTCGCCCAGAGGCTCGATGTCGCCACCTGCCTCGCGGACGCGATCGGCCACAGCGCCCTCCTCTGGGACGACCCACACCCCTTCCACCGAGGCCTGGCTCGCGCCGGAGCGCACGGCACCCGAGTCCGCTCGCTGTCCGAGAAGCAGCCCGAGACCGGTGACCACCATGGTCTTTCCGGCGCCGGTCTCACCCGTGATCGCGGTGAACCCGGCGCCGATGGGCAGGGTCGCGTCGGCGATCACGCCGAGGTCGCGCAGGCGCATCTGCTCGATCACGAAGGGGCCCCGTCCGGGCCGCGCCACCCTTCGACGGGCAGGCGGAACTTGCGGACGAGCCGGTCGGTGAAGGCAGCGGGATGCAGACGCGCCAGCCGCACCGGGCGGCTGGAGCGACGCACGATCACCCGCGCTCCGGGCGGCAGATCGTGCGACCGCCGTCCATCGCACCAGAGGATCCCCCCACCGCTCGTACGCTCGAGGACCTCGATCGCCACGGAAGTGTCCGGGTCGACCACGAGGGGTCGTGCGAACAGCGCGTGCGCCGACAGTGGGACGACCGCGATCGCCTCCACGTTCGGCCAGATGACCGGCCCACCGGCGGAGAAGTTGTAGGCGGTCGACCCTGTCGGCGAGGCCACGACCACTCCATCGCATCCGAAGGACGAAAGGGGACGCCCGTCGACCTCCATGACCACCTCGAGCATGCGCTCCCGGCTGGCCTTTTCCACGGTCGCCTCGTTCAGCGCCCAGGTCTCGTAGATGACGTTGTTCGCGGCATCCTTCACCCGGACCGCCAGAGCGAGGCGCTCCTCGACGCGATAGTCGCGGGCGATGACGCGGCGGACGGCGTCGTCCATGTCGTCCCGTTCGATCTCGGCCAGGAACCCGACATGGCCGAGGTTGATGCCGAGCACCGGCGCCGTCCCCCCGCGCACCAGTTCGGCAGCGCGCAGGATGGTGCCGTCGCCGCCGAGGACGATCGCCAGTTCGACGTCATCCAGCGGGACGTCGACGCCGAGTGTGCCGGCCCCGTCGAAGTCCAGCAGACCGTCCAGCACGGCGCGGTCGTCGACGGAGAAGACGGGGCGTGCGCCGGCCGAGCGCAGTTCCGACAGCACCCGACGCGCCGCTTCGACCGTGTCGTCCCGCCGGGAGTGCACCACGACAAGGATGCTGCGTTCGCTCGAATTCATCGGGTACCGGCCACTTCGTTCAGGGTGCTCGTCCATTCTGACGGATCGCTTCCCCGACCCGTCGCCAGATGCACGACGAACTCGCGATTACCGTGGGTGCCCACCACCGGCGACGCGATGACACCCGCGGTTTTCAGCCCGACGTCCCACGCCGACCACAGGACGCTGGTGACGGCATCGACCCGCAGCGCAGGGTCGGTGACCAGTCCGCCTTTCACCGCGGTGCGCCCTACTTCGAACTGCGGCTTGACCAGCACCACGATGTCGGCCTCGGGGGCGGCGACCGCCGCCACCGCCGGAAGCACGTGGGTCAGGGAGATGAAAGACAAGTCGCCGGTCACGACGGTGGGCGCCGCGGCGACGCCCGTCGCGGCGGCGAGGCTCGCCGCATCCATGTATCGCACGTTGTACCCCTCGACAGCGATGACGCCGGGGTCCGCCGCCACCTGCGGGGCGAGCTGCCCGTGGCCGACGTCGACGGCGAGGACGGGCGAAGCCCCGCGCTCGCGCAGCACCTGCGTGAATCCGCCGGTGGACGCACCGAGGTCGAGGGCCAGTCGCCCGCTCACCTCGATGCCGAATGCGTCGAGTCCGGCGAGAAGCTTGTGCGCCGCGCGACTGACGTACGAGTCGGGCGCCAGCACCTCGATGCGCGCGTCGTCCGGCACAGGCGTCGAGGGCTTCACCACCGGGCGTCCGTCGACACTCACGGATCCGGCTGTGATGAGCTGCGCGGCCTGAGTTCGTGAACGCGCGAGCCCCCGCCCGGCCATCGCCGCGTCGAGGCGCGGTGTCATCCGCGCGGTCCGCCGTCGGCGGTCGGTCCGGACTCGAGACGGTGCGCGAGTTCGTCGTGCAGCGCAGCGTAGGCGGCGGCGCGCTCGGCGAGGGGCTGGGACTCGATCACCCGGAGACGGCTGATCAGTTCGCCTTCCTCATCGCCGGTCGCGGCGTCATCGGGCTCGGACATGCCGCTATCGTAACGACCTATACGCGCCAGAACGGGTCGGCATACAGGCGCTCCGGAACACGGAACCCGAAGATGGCGCGGCCCGACGACCAGATCGCGGACGCCGCGGCCCGTACGAGATCGATGGGGCGGTCGCCCTCCTTGACGATGCGGAGGTCGGGGCCGTCGATCTCCACACAGGACCGGCCGACGATGGTCCGGGATCCCTGGACCACTGTCTGCGGGTAGGGCTCGAACAGCTCGCGGAGGTCGCCGAGGATCAGATCGGGACGAGCATCCGGGGGCGCCGCGAGGACGTGCTTGGGTCGGTCGATGCCCGTCAGCACAAGCGCCGACCGGATACCGGCGCGGGAGGCGCCTTGGATATCGGTGTCGAGCCTGTCGCCGATGAACAACGGCGACGCCGCGGCGAAGCGGGCCACCGCCTCGGTGAAGATCGGTGTTTCGGGTTTTCCGGCAACGGTGGCCAGTCGCCCGACGGCGGTATGCACGGCCGAGACGAGCGTGCCGTTTCCTGGCGCGATTCCGCGTGCCTGCGGGATCGTCCAGTCGGTGTTCGTCGCGATCCAGGGGATCCCGCCCTCGTCTTCGGGGAGCTGCAGCGCGTACGCGGCCTCGGCCAGCTGCGTCCATCCGACCTCGGGTGCGAATCCCTGGACGACGGCGGCGGGTGCGTCATCCGCGCTGCGGGTGACGGCGTATCCGGCCTTCTCTACCTCGACGACGAGCCCCTCACCGCCGACGACCAGGATGGTCGCGGGCGGAGCAACCAGCTCCCGGAGAAGGCGCATCGCCGCCTGCGGACTGGTGACGACCTCCTCAGCGCGAACGGTCAACCCGAGGTCGGTGAGATGGTTCGCCACCGATGCATCGGTGCGCGACGCATTGTTCGTGATGAAACCCAGGCGCCGCCCCTGCTGAGCTGCGCGGTTCAGGCTGTCGACGGCATGGGGAATGGCACCAGGGCCGGCATAGACCACGCCGTCGAGGTCGGCGAGCACCACATCGACGCCATCGAGAGGCGTCGACCCGTCAACCGGGCGGCGACGCCCGATCACTCCTCGGGCTCCGGGGAGTGCCGAGACCCGTCGTCAGAGTCGGAATCGCCGTCCATGTCGACGTCTTCCACAACGAGGACCTCACGATCAGCAGCACCCGTCGCGGCGTCCAGTGCGTCCTCCGCGATCTCGGCCCGGCGGTACCATTCGGCGGACTCGTCGTCGCGGCCGAGCTCCTCCAGCACTGCCGCACGCGCCGCGAACAGGCCAGGGCTCCACTCGAAGGCGCGGTCGGGGTCGAGCTCGGGGATATCGAGCTCTGTCAGCGCGCGATCGGGCTGCCCAAGGTCGAGCCGGGCGCCGGACATCGCGATGGCCAACTCGACGCGCACCGGCACGGGCAGGCTCGCACGGTCGACGGAGCGGCCTTCCTCGAGCGCGCGATCGGGACGACCGACACCCCGCTCGCTGTCGACGATGAGCGGCAGCTGGTCATCCCGACCGGAGATGCGCCGATAGGTGCGCAGTTCCCGGAGCGCGAGCGCGAAGTCTCCGACCGCGTACGCAGTGATCGCCGCCGTCTCTCGGACGACCGCAACACGGCCGGCGCGCCGAGTGGCCGCGAGTGCGTGCTCGTGCGCGCGGGCGGGGTCTTCGTCGATGAGACGCGCCGCCATCGCAAGATGACGGGCGACGTTCTCGGCATTCTCCTTGCTCAGGGTCTTCAGCTCATTGCGCGCTGCCGAGGCGAGATCGCGCGGCGTCACATCCTCCGGGATCTCGGGTTCGGCCACGCGCGCACGGCGCTCCTCGCTGGGCGGGATGGGACGCGAGGGCCGACGCTCGCCGCCGAATCGCGGGGCCGAACCGCCGCGGTCGGAGCCGTAGTCGCGCCCCTGCCGGCGATCATCGGAAGCGGGCCGGAATGGCCGACGCGCACCGTCGGCGGCGCCGCGCCGGTCGCCCGATGAAGGACGCCCTCCTCCCCCATCGGCCGGACGACGTGGCCGATCGCCGGAGGACGAGCGGGCTCCGTCTCCGAAAGGCCGACGCGCTCCTTCGCCGGAGGACGAGCGGGCTCCATCTCCGAAAGGCCGACGGGCTCCGTCTCCGGATGGTCGACGGGCTCCGTCGCTCGCAGGTCGGCTCTGCCCGTCGCGGAAAGGCCGACGGTCGCTGTCGGCGGAAGCCCGTCGCGGCCCGTCCCCGGAAGAGCGTCGCGGCCCATCCGACGCCGGACGAGGACGACGCGCAGCGCCGCCCGTCCCACGGTCGGAGGACCGATCGCCGTCCTTGCCCGGACGGGATCCGCCGCGGTCGTTTCGGTCACCACCGCTCCCGCGAGGGGTGCGTGGTGCTCGGTCGTCGCGATCGTCCGTAGCCACGGCGTCGCCTCCTCTATCGGGATAAATGTGCCCGTAAACGCGAAATGGCCACCCAACGTTGGGTGGCCATTTCTCGAAAGAAGTCCGGCGGTGTCCTACTCTCCCACAGGGTCCCCCCTGCAGTACCATCGGCGCTGTGAGGCTTAGCTTCCGGGTTCGGAATGTAACCGGGCGTTTCCCTCACGCTATGGCCGCCGAAACACTATTGATGTTTCAGTCGTACACAAACGTAATCATTGTTGTGTTGTTGCTCCCGACCGTACATCGGGAACCACTCAGTGGACGCAAGCACCATAAAACGGTGTGTTATCAAGTCATCGGCTTATTAGTACCGGTCAGCTTCACGCGTTACCGCGCTTCCACATCCGGCCTATCAACCCAGTAGTCTGGCTGGGAGCCTCTCGCCCGAAGGCATGGAAGTCTCATCTTGAGGCCGGCTTCCCGCTTAGATGCTTTCAGCGGTTATCCATCCCGAACGTAGCTAATCAGCGGTGCTCCTGGCGGAACAACTGACACACCAGAGGTTCGTCCAACCCGGTCCTCTCGTACTAGGGTCAGATCCTCTCAAACTTCCTACGCGCGCAGCGGATAGGGACCGAACTGTCTCACGACGTTCTAAACCCAGCTCGCGTACCGCTTTAATGGGCGAACAGCCCAACCCTTGGGACCTACTCCAGCCCCAGGATGCGACGAGCCGACATCGAGGTGCCAAACCATGCCGTCGATATGGACTCTTGGGCAAGATCAGCCTGTTATCCCCGAGGTACCTTTTATCCGTTGAGCGACAGCGCTTCCACAAGCCACTGCCGGATCACTAGTCCCGACTTTCGTCCCTGCTCGACCTGTCAGTCTCACAGTCAAGCTCCCTTGTGCACTTACACTCGACACCTGATTGCCAACCAGGTTGAGGGAACCTTTGGGCGCCTCCGTTACTTTTTGGGAGGCAACCGCCCCAGTTAAACTACCCATCAGGCACTGTCCCTGAACCGGATTACGGTTCTAAGTTAGACATCCAGAGTGACCAGAGTGGTATTTCAACAATGACTCCACATGAACTGGCGTCCATGCTTCAAAGTCTCCCACCTATCCTACACAAGCCACACCGAACACCAATACCAAACTATAGTAAAGGTCACGGGGTCTTTCCGTCCTGCTGCGCGTAACGAGCATCTTTACTCGTAATGCAATTTCGCCGAGTTCGCGGTTGAGACAGTTGGGAAGTCGTTACGCCATTCGTGCAGGTCGGAACTTACCCGACAAGGAATTTCGCTACCTTAGGATGGTTATAGTTACCACCGCCGTTTACTGGGGCTTAAATTCTCAGCTTCGCCTTGCGGCTAACCGGTCCTCTTAACCTTCCAGCACCGGGCAGGCGTCAGTCCGTATACATCGTCTTGCGACTTGGCACGGACCTGTGTTTTTAGTAAACAGTCGCTACCCACTAGTCTCTGCGGCCTCCAAACGCTTTCGGAGCAAGTCCTAATACGCCGAAGGCCCCCCTTCTCCCGAAGTTACGGGGGCATTTTGCCGAGTTCCTTAACCACGATTCTCTCGATCTCCTTGGTATTCTCTACCTGACCACCTGAGTCGGTTTGGGGTACGGGCAGCTAGAACCTCGCGTCGATGCTTTTCTTGGCAGCATAGGATCACCCACTTTTCATTCGCATCGTGTCTCAGCCTGTATGAGTGACGGATTTGCCTATCACTCGGCCTACGCACTTGCACCAGGACAACCACCGCCTGGCTGGGCTACCTTCCTGCGTCACACCTGTTAATACGCTAACCGCACCAGCATGGGGTCGAGCGTTCGCCAAGACGGCTTCACCCCGAAGGGATCCGTCCATTCCTGGTTAGGACTCTTAGCACCACTGGATTAGCTTGGGCGGTTCTTCGCCGGTACGGGAATATCAACCCGTTGTCCATCGACTACGCCTGTCGGCCTCGCCTTAGGTCCCGACTTACCCAGGGAAGATTAGCTTGACCCTGGAACCCTTGGTCTTTCGGAGGACATGTTTCTCACATGTCTTTCGCTACTCATGCCTGCATTCTCACTCGTGTGGCCTCCACGGCTGGTTCACACCGCCGCTTCGCTGGCCACACGACGCTCTCCTACCCATCAACACGGCTGGACCACGAAGGCCTACCAATAATGTCAATGCCACAACTTCGGTGGCGTGCTTGAGCCCCGTTACATTGTCGGCGCGGAATCACTTGACCAGTGAGCTATTACGCACTCTTTCAAGGGTGGCTGCTTCTAAGCCAACCTCCTGGTTGTCAAAGCAACTCCACATCCTTTCCCACTTAGCACGCGCTTAGGGACCTTAGTTGGTGGTCTGGGTTGTTTCCCTCTCGACTATGAAGCTTATCCCCCACAGTCTCACTGCTGCGCTCTCACTTACCGGCATTCGGAGTTTGGCTGACGTCAGTAACCTTTTAGGGCCCATCGGCCATCCAGTAGCTCTACCTCCGGCAAGAAACACGCAACGCTGCACCTAAATGCATTTCGGAGAGAACCAGCTATCACGAAGTTTGATTGGCCTTTCACCCCTATCCACAGCTCATCCCCTCAGTTTTCAACCTAAGTGGGTTCGGTCCTCCACGACGTCTTACCGTCGCTTCAACCTGGCCATGGATAGATCACTTCGCTTCGGGTCTAGGACACGCGACTGAATCGCCCTATTCAGACTCGCTTTCGCTACGGCTACCCCACTCGGGTTAACCTCGCCACGTATCGCTAACTCGCAGGCTCATTCTTCAAAAGGCACGCTGTCACAGCTGCTATGGCTGCTCCAACGGTTTGTAAGCAAACGGTTTCAGGTACTATTTCACTCCCCTCCCGGGGTACTTTTCACCTTTCCCTCACGGTACTTGTCCGCTATCGGTCATCTGGGAGTATTTAGGCTTATCAGGTGGTCCTGACAGATTCACACGGGATTTCTCGGGCCCCGTGCTACTTGGGATACTTCTCGCGCCAAGGGAGGCATTTCGACTACGGGGTTGGCACCCTCTATGACCGGCCTTTCAAGACCGTTCGTCTATACCTTCTTGTAACGCCGGCTGCTCGGCAGAGCAGCCTGAAAAGTCCCACAACCCCGAATACGCAACTCCTGCCGGATATCACACGTACTCGGTTTAGCCTGTTCCGGTTTCGCTCGCCACTACTAACGGAATCGCGGTTGCTTTCTCTTCCTGTGGGTACTGAGATGTTTCACTTCCCCACGTTCCCTCTACCCGCCCTATATATTCAGGCGGGAGTCACTGGGTCGGCACGCCGCCCAGCGGGGTTTCCCCATTCGGACACCCTCGGATCAAAGTGTGCTTATCCACTCCCCGAGGCTTATCGCAGATTGCTACGTCCTTCTTCGGCTCCAGATGCCAAGGCATCCACCGTTTGCTCTTAAAGACTTGAAATCACATGAGTTTTATCAAAGAATCGTTTCGGACCGAAGTCCGACTCGAAATTGATTAATGATCTTTAAGATCATCATAAGAGCTGATCAAAGATCAGCTCAAAGATGCTCGCGTCCACTGTGTAGTTCTCAAAGTACGGGCGGTGCCCTTCTCCCTTGCCGCATGTGCGACAAGAAGAAAGGGCCCAGAAGTTCCAGCTGCGGTCTAAACCGCATCCGGTCCCTCAGGACCCAACAGCGTGCATGTGCCGGCCATTTCAACAGGTTCGTTTCCAGCTGCAAGCAGCGTACTGAGAACCGGAAGATCCGATCGGCACCTCGTCAAATGTTCCACCCTTGAGCTACCAGCGAGAACATTCGTCTCGATCTGGCGCCTGGACACTCCGAAGAGTGCCAGATGCTCCTTAGAAAGGAGGTGATCCAGCCGCACCTTCCGGTACGGCTACCTTGTTACGACTTAGTCCTAATTACCGATCCCACCTTCGACAGCTCCCTCCACAAGGGTTGGGCCACCGGCTTCAGGTGTTACCGACTTTCATGACTTGACGGGCGGTGTGTACAAGACCCGGGAACGTATTCACCGCAGCGTTGCTGATCTGCGATTACTAGCGACTCCGACTTCATGAGGTCGAGTTGCAGACCTCAATCCGAACTGGGACCGGCTTTTTGGGATTCGCTCCACCTTACGGTATTGCAGCCCTTTGTACCGGCCATTGTAGCATGCGTGAAGCCCAAGACATAAGGGGCATGATGATTTGACGTCATCCCCACCTTCCTCCGAGTTGACCCCGGCAGTATCCCATGAGTTCCCACCATTACGTGCTGGCAACATAGAACGAGGGTTGCGCTCGTTGCGGGACTTAACCCAACATCTCACGACACGAGCTGACGACAACCATGCACCACCTGTATAGAGACCTTGCGGGGCGACTGTTTCCAGCCGTTTCCTCTATATGTCAAGCCTTGGTAAGGTTCTTCGCGTTGCATCGAATTAATCCGCATGCTCCGCCGCTTGTGCGGGTCCCCGTCAATTCCTTTGAGTTTTAGCCTTGCGGCCGTACTCCCCAGGCGGGGAACTTAATGCGTTAGCTGCGTCACGGAAACCGTGGAATGGTCCCCACAACTAGTTCCCAACGTTTACGGGGTGGACTACCAGGGTATCTAAGCCTGTTTGCTCCCCACCCTTTCGCTCCTCAGCGTCAGTTACGGCCCAGAGATCTGCCTTCGCCATCGGTGTTCCTCCTGATATCTGCGCATTCCACCGCTACACCAGGAATTCCAATCTCCCCTACCGCACTCTAGTCTGCCCGTACCCACTGCAGGCTGGAGGTTGAGCCTCCAGTTTTCACAGCAGACGCGACAAACCGCCTACGAGCTCTTTACGCCCAATAATTCCGGATAACGCTTGCACCCTACGTATTACCGCGGCTGCTGGCACGTAGTTAGCCGGTGCTTTTTCTGCAGGTACCGTCACTTTCGCTTCTTCCCTGCTAAAAGAGGTTTACAACCCGAAGGCCGTCGTCCCTCACGCGGCGTTGCTGCATCAGGCTTTCGCCCATTGTGCAATATTCCCCACTGCTGCCTCCCGTAGGAGTCTGGGCCGTGTCTCAGTCCCAGTGTGGCCGGTCACCCTCTCAGGCCGGCTACCCGTCGACGCCTTGGTGAGCCATTACCTCACCAACTAGCTGATAGGCCGCGAGCCCATCCCAGACCGAAGTTCTTTCCAACTGCTGAAGATGCCTTCGCAGTTCGTATCCGGTATTAGCAGCTGTTTCCAACTGTTATCCCAGAGTCCGGGGCAGGTTGCTCACGTGTTACTCACCCGTTCGCCACTGATCCAGAGAGCAAGCTCTCTTTCACCGTTCGACTTGCATGTGTTAAGCACGCCGCCAGCGTTCATCCTGAGCCAGGATCAAACTCTCCGTAGAAGAATTTTGCTGCGATCGAACCGGAATAGGTTCGGCCGAGCGAGTTTGATCTGACGATCGGATGTCATTACTGACATTTATCCGTTTAATCTCAAAAGAATCTCATCGGTCAGACAAGCTGACCGCGAGGTTTTTTGGCATTTGACAAGTGCACGCTGTTGAGTTCTCAAGGATCGGATGCTCCTGCTGCTCAGCCTCTCGGCCTCGCCCGCAGGGCAACTTCTCTATCTTATCCGTTTCGCTCAGGCTGTCAAATCGACGTTTCGTTCGTTCCGAAATCGGAACCGAGCGTCGGGGACGTGGCCTGGGCGGCCGGAAACCCCATCCTAGACCCGGAGGTCGTCACACTCAAGCGAGTGTGTGGTTGGGGGTGGTTCTCCGCTTGAGAGGTAGCGGGGCCTTTCGGCCTCTCCGCTCTCCCCTGTGGGGCGAACAAGTAATAAGTTACGTGCGATCCGCGGGCTCGGCAAATCTGGGCGCATCCCGGGCGTGTCGCCCGGCTTTCCGCGGGTCAGCGCGAGGGGCGACGCCGCTGCAGCACCAGGACGGCGCACAGCGCGAGTGTCGCCGCCCCCCACCCGGCGCACGCCGGCGGAAGCACTCGGTACGCCAGGTGTGCGGGGGTGAAGTCGGCGTCGAGCGGGCCCAGCGCGGCCAGTCCGACCGCCCACGCTCCGGCGAGCACAACGGGAAGCGATACCCACCACGCGACGCGCGCCGCCGCGGGCAGCGTCCGCCGCAGCGGCACCGGCCGGCGGCCCGCGAGCCAGAGAACAGCCCATACCGCGAGAACACCAAGGCCCAGGATGCTGGATCCGTGCTGGAGCCATGTGTACCCGGGGAGCGGTCCCCATCTTTCGTCGAGCACGGGGATCAGTTGCACTCCCCCACGGCCTTCGTGCGTGAAGAGGTCCCACACGATGTGCGTGACCACCCCGGTCGCCAGGGAAGCCAGCAGCAGCGCGATGCCGCGCCAGGACACGCGGCCCCGCCTGATGGCGAGCGTCTCGCGCCACCCCGCCATCGGTCCGGCGTCCCACGCCTGCGGCAGTCGTGCCGCGATCGCGCGCGGCACGAGTTCGCGGGCGGCCGGCCGCAGCAGCATCCGCCACACCAGCAGCAGCGCCCCTGCCATCAGGACGGTGAGGGGCAGCCAGGCCAGATCGTGTGTCCGCCCGTAGGGCGGGACACCGGCGCGCACGAAGAGCGGCAGGTCCGGGGTCATCGCGCCGATCGCGACCGCGGCGGGAACCAGGGGCGTCCGTGCGAACGCCAGTGCCACCACGGCGTGGCTCGGCGTGAACGGCACGGCGCCGCTCAGTCCAGGAAGATCCCGGCGAGGGTCTTCTTTCCGCGCCGCAGGACCGATACGCCGCCGGGCAGGGTTCCTTCGACGACGGCATCGTCCGCGCTCACACGCGCACCGTCCAGTGACACCCCACCCTGGGCGATCGCGCGCCGCGCCTCACTCGAACTCGTCACGAGACCCGTCGCCACGAGCGCATCGACGACCGTGGTGCGCGGCGCGACCCGCGCATGGGGTAGCTCCTCCAGTGCGCTGCGCAAAGTTGCGGCGTCCAGGGCTGCCAGGTCTCCCCGCCCGAACAAGGCTTCCGATGCCGCGGCGACGGCGGCGGTGGCCTCTTGGCCGTGGACGAACGTGGTGACCTCGAGCGCGAGGCGCCGTTGCGCGGCGCGCCGGAACGGCTCCTCCGCCACGAGCCTCTCGTATTCGGCGATCTCCGCCCGCGAGAGGAAGGTGAAGACCTTCATCCGCGCGATCACATCGTCATCGAGCGTGTTGAGCCAGAACTGGTAGAACGCGTAGGGGCTGCACATCTGCGGGTCGAGCCAGATCGCGTTGCCCTCGCTCTTGCCGAACTTCGTCCCGTCGGCGTTCGTCATCAGCGGGGTGCCGAGCGCGTGCACGGACCGGCCCTCGACCCGGTGGATGAGGTCGACGCCACTGGTGAGATTTCCCCACTGGTCGCTCCCGCCGGTCTGCAGAACGCAGTCGTAGGAGCGGAAGAGTTCGAGGTAGTCGAGCCCCTGGAGGATCTGGTAGCTGAATTCGGTGTAGCTGATGCCGGCCTCGGAATTCAGGCGGGCAGCGACCGCGTCCTTCTTCAACATCGTGCCCACGCGGTAGTGCTTGCCGATCTCGCGCAGGAAGTCGATGGCGCTCAGCGGTTCCGTCCAGTCGAGGTTGTTCACGATCCGCGCCGCACTGTCACCGTCGAAACTCAGAAAACGCTCGACCTGCGCGCGGAGGTAGCCGACCCACTCCCGAACCGTGTCGGGGGTGTTCAGCGTGCGCTCGGCCGTGGGTCGGGGATCACCGATGAGCCCTGTGGAGCCGCCCACGAGACCCAGCGGGCGGTGACCGGACAACTGGAGCCTGCGCATCGTGAGCAGCTGCACGAGGTTACCGAGGTGCAGGCTCGGGGCCGTCGGGTCGAAACCGCAGTAGAAGACGATCGGCGGTCCGGCGAGGAGCTCTCGCAGCGCCTGGGCGTCCGTTGAAACCTGCACCAAACCCCGCCAGACCAGTTCGTCCCAGACGTCGTCGAACGTGGGGTCGTTGGCCGGCGCGAGGGCGTTCACGGCACTCTCTGTCGAAGGTGCGGACACACCGTCAACGCTACCAGCGGGGGTCGGAGACTCAGGACGATGCAGCCTCGTCGAACAGGCCGATGATGTTGCCCTCGGAGTCGCGGATGTAGACCCACCGCGACGTCTCGCTCAGCGGCTGGATCTGTCCGAGCTGCTCGCCGCCGTGCGCGATCGCCGCATCCACCACGTCCTCGATGCGGTCGACGGTGAAAACGACCGTCGGATGGGGCGTCGCCCCGCGCAGGTGCAGGTCGCCGCTGATTCCTTCCCCATCGGGCTGAAGCAGCATCCCCATGTCGTCGTCCCACGGCTCGTACCGGTATCCGAGAACGGCGCGGTAAAAATTCTGCGCGCGCTCGATGTCGTCGACCGGAATCTCGAAATGCTCCATCTTCGCCATGGCTGCCATCCTTCCGCCGGAACTACGGGCACACCAGGGTCAGATTCCTGAACCCCACCACACGAGCGCCGCGGCACCGAGTGCGGACACCCAGCTGACGAGGCTCCCCACGAGGAAGTACTCCGCGCGGTTGCCGGATTCGTCATCGCGTGAGATTTCGGGGAAGCGCACGATGCCTTTCGCGGCGAGCACCGCGGCCAGGAGCGTGTACGCGCCGGCGAGGGTCAGCGCGAAGACGAGGAGCCGCTCCAGAGGCCCGATGAGACGCCCGCCTTTCAGCCCGGAGCCGGCCGCGGGCACTTCCGCCATCTCGTGGCGGAGGGCGGCGCGGACGATCACGTTGCCCGACTCCAGCATGAACACCGCCGCGCCCACCGCGGCCACGACGGTGTCGATCGCGACGGGTCCGAACGGGGCGACCGGATGCCATATGTCGCCGAGCGGACCCGCCTGCACGCGGGGCGGCATGGCGAGGACAGCGGCGGCACAGACGAGGGCCGCGACGGCGGCCGCCCAGATGCCGGCGCGACGCGCTCCATCCGGGGAGACCACCGCCAGCCATGCCGCGGCGAGAAGGGATGCGGCGATCGCGGCAGGCACGGCATCCACGGCGGCGCTGAGACAGATCAGCAGGACCACGGCAACGAGGTAGGCGAGCCACCGGCGAGGCGCCGGGATGAATTGCCGCAGCAGATCCGCAGCCCCGATGGTGAGCAGAAGCAGGCCCGCGAGGATCACGACCGCCCTCCTCGCGCGGGCGCACGCACATCCCCAGAAGGCTGATGCGCCGTGCGCCGGTCTGCGTCGGCTGAGCCCGCGGTGAGAACCATGTCTGCATTCTCCCCGCGGCCACCGACGGGGAGGGGCCGGCCGCGCGGCGCGCCGCGTTGCTGCCGTTACGAGCGAGGCCCCGCCTTCAGAACGTCCATGCCGAGGGCGAGTGCCGTGGCACCGGATCGCCGGAGGTTCTGGGAAACCGCCGCCTGCGAGATCTTCTCGGACTGGGCGATGGCCTGTTGCGTCCGGCCGGCGAAGTACTCCGCCGCCAGGCGTCTCTCGCGAGATTTCATCCTCGACACGACGTGGTCGCGGCCAAGGAGCAACGCGTTCACCAAGCCCTGCTGGGCGGGGTCGTTTCCGACGAACCAGGTGCGCAGCCCCGCCTGCCCGCGGTCCTGCATCGCGTGGACCGCCGTGATGGCCTCACGTGCGTTCCACCAGGCCGGCCCGTCCTGGATGTCGTGACCGTTCGCGCCGCTTTCCACTCGGCGGATGTCCCCCTCGCCGATCCCGAAGCGGCAATCCAAACCCTCCGGAAGCAGAGTGCGGACGAGCAGGGTTGTCACAAGCGCGTCTTCGACCCGTGCGTAGACCGACTGGAACTCATCGCCGGCGGTGGCCCACAGCGGCTCGACCGCCGGCGCGACGGTATGCGCGCGGTCGAAGCACGCGCGAATGGCGGCCTGCGCTCCCGCGCGGTCGGACAGCTCTCGTGACCGTACGATGTCGGTGATGACGCCTACGCGGTAAGCCATAGGCCACAGTATTGCTTATTCAGCGGAGATATAAGCGATATTGCGCGAATCAGCCGATAAACGCCCGAGCTACCGCCTGGGCACGCGTGACCAGCTCGCGCCGCTGCTCGCTCACGCGGTCCGGTGCGGTTCCGCCCATCCCCGAGCGGCTCGCCACCGAACCCTCCACGGTGAGCACTCCCCGCACCGCAGGGGTGAGCGACGGCGAAATCTCGGCGAGAAGCTCGTCGGAAGCGTCCTCGAGACCGATCCCCCGCGCTTCGCAGGCCCGCACCAGCGCGCCGGACATCTCATGCGCATCCCGGAAAGGCACTCCCTGACGCACGAGCCAGTCTGCGACGTCCGTGGCCAGCGAGAAACCCTCCGGTGAGAGGGCGGCCATGCGGGCAGTGTCGAACCGGAGCGTCGCGATCATCCCCGCGAAGGCAGGAAGGACGAGCTCGAGCGTGCGCACGCTGTCGAAGACGGGCTCCTTGTCCTCCTGCAGGTCGCGGTTGTACGCCAGCGGAAGGCCCTTCAGGGTTGCCATCAGACCCGCGAGGTTTCCGATCAGGCGTCCCGCCTTGCCGCGCGCGAGTTCTGCGATGTCCGGGTTCTTCTTCTGCGGCATGATGCTCGACCCCGTCGAGTACGCATCATCCAGCGTCACGAAACCGAACTCGCGCGTGTTCCACAGGATGACGTCCTCGGCGAACCGGGAGACGTCCACCGCGATCATGGCCGTGACGAAGGCGAACTCGGCCACGACATCGCGCGAGGCCGTACCGTCCAGCGAATTCTCCGCGGGACGGGCAAGGCCCAGTTCCCGCGCGACCAGTTCCGGGTCGAGGCCGAGGCTCGAGCCGGCGAGCGCTCCCCCGCCATAGGGCGAGACCGCCGCGCGCGCTGACCAGTCCCGGAGGCGCTCGAGCCCGCGCACGAGCGCCCAGCCGTACGCCTGGAGATGATGCGCGAGCAGCACCGGCTGCGCGTGCTGCAGGTGGGTGCGGCCGGGCATGATCGCATCGGCGTGAGCGTCGGCCTGCGCGACGATCGCGTCGATGAGGCGCAGCACCTCCCGCCCGATCGTGCGGCCGTGGTCGAGCAGGTAGAGGCGCACGAGGGTCGCGATCTGATCGTTCCGGCTACGCCCGGCCCGCAGCTTCCCGCCCAGCGCCGACCCGATCTGCGCGATGAGCGCGCTCTCCAGGGCGCCGTGGACGTCTTCGTCGTCGGGGCCCGCGACGAGGGTGCCTTCGGTGACGCGCACGGCCAGCGCGTCCAGGGCGGCGTGCATGGTCGCCGCCTCGTCAGCCGTGAGATACCCCGCGGCTTCCAGCGCTTTCGCGTGGGCGTGCGATCCCGCGATGTCATAGAGCGCGAGGTCCCAGTCGAAGTGCGTCGACCGGCTGAGCGCGGCCAGCTCCGGCGACGGTCCTCCGGAGAACCGCGCTCCCCACAGCGCGCCTTCGTTCGTGCCGTGTCCTGTGTGACCGCTCATCGCTCCAGCCTATCCACGCCCTCGCCGACGTCCGGCTCGCGCACGAGCCAGGTGCTGAGCCGCGCGATCGCCGCCTCCAGCGGCCCGCGGCCGACGAGCAGCGCCCACAGCGTGCACGCCACGAGGAGGCCGATGGTCAGCGGCCAGAAGGGATCCAGCTCGCGGAATCCTTGAAGGTCGTCCGTGCGGCCGAGAACGGATGCGGCGATCCACGCCCACACGAGAAGTTGCGCGGTGTACGCGGTGAGTGGCATCGACCCCACCGCGCGCAGGGGCACGACGACCCAGCGCACGAAGGTGCGGCTGATCAGCAGGCACAGTCCGATCACCGCGATCGCAAAGCCGCCGGACCCGATCACCTCCAGCACGCCGCTGGAGTGCGGGCGCGCCGTCCACACGGCCGCCAACGGCGAGAACGGCTCGGCCTCGACACTCGTACCCGTCGTCGCGTCCAGGAAATACCCGAGGGCCGCGAGCACGGCACCCGAGCCCAGGAGAAGGGCGGCGGTACGCGCCGAGCGCAGATCGCAACGCCCGATCGCCATGCCCGCGAGCAGGAACACGATCCACACGGGGAAGGGGTAGTGCCATCCCATGAGGGCGGAGATCGTCGCCCCCTCGGGCGTGAACCAGAACGGCGATGCGTCCCACAGCGCCTGGAGGAACGGCATCGTGAGTCCCAGCACCGCTGCGAGGAGGAAGAGCGCACGGGCGCCGAG
The DNA here is from genome assembly GCF_058310455.1 of Microbacterium sp. Z10_103. NCBI lineage: Bacteria > Bacillati > Actinomycetota > Actinomycetes > Micrococcales > Microbacteriaceae > Microbacterium > Microbacterium sp. Z10_103. The sequence continues at coordinate 853,962 of NZ_JBZEGK010000001.1, read as the reverse complement.
GCCGAGAAACGGCAGAGACAGCACGAAGAGGATCGCGTACGCGGGCAGGATGACGTAGACCGGCACCCCCGTGCTCACCAGCAGCACCCCGAGAACCCACAGCAGTGCTCCACGCAGGGCGATGCGGGCGGACGCGCGCGCGCGGCGCGAACCGTGGAACGGCCGCCGGCCGCCCGTCACGATCGCGATCGACACCCCGGCCAGGGTGGCGAACAGGATCGAGGACCGCCCGTTGACGATGTCGACCCAGGTCGCCGGATCGTCCAGGACGAAGTCGTCAATGACCAGCAGGTGCGCCGCGAGCATGCCCACCACAGCCAGCCCGCGGGCGAGGTCGACGCCGGCCAGGCGCGGCGGGGCGTCGAACCGACGCCACCGCGAGCGGAGCCAGGCGGTCAGTCCTGACGCAGCAGCCACACCAGCAGCGCCTTCTGGGCGTGGAGCCTGTTCTCCGCTTCATCCCAGACGACGCTCTGCGGGCCGTCGATGATCTCAGCGTCGACCTCGTAACCGCGGTCGGCCGGCAGACAATGGATGAAGACGGCATCCGGGCGGGCGAGCGCCATGAGATCTTGCGTCACCTTGTACGCACCGAGATCTCGCAGGCGTGCGAGTTTCTCCTCCTCCTTGCCCATCGACACCCACGTATCGGTGACGATGACATCCGCTCCTGCGGCAGCCTCGTTCGCGTCGGTGTAGAGGGTCACTGATCCCCCGGTGCGAGCGGCGATCGCGTCGGCGTCCGCCACCACGTCTTCGCGCGGGGCGTAGTCCTCGGGCGAAGCGACCCGCACATGCATCCCCGCTGTCACACAGGCGAGGACGTAGGAGTGGGCCATGTTGCTCCGGCCGTCACCGAAGAACGACAGCGTCAGACCGGTCAGCGCGCCCTTGTGCTCGCGGATGGTCAGCAGGTCGGCCAGCAGCTGGCAGGGGTGGAAGTCGTCGCTGAGGGCGTTGACCACCGGCACCCGGGTGTTCCGCGCCATCTCCTCGAGCCCCGCCTGGGCGTAGGTGCGCCAGACGATGGCCGCCACCTGCCGCTCCAGCACGCGCGCGGTGTCGGCAGGGGTCTCCTTGCCGCCGAGCTGGCTGTTGGCCGTCGAGATGATCAGCGGAGATCCGCCCAGGTCCGCGATGCCGACTGCGAACGACACGCGCGTGCGCGTGGATGACTTGTCGAAGATGACGGCCACGGTCTGCGGGCCCGCCAGGGGCTTTTGCGCCCACCGGTCCTTTTTCAGCTCGATCGCGAGATCGAGGATCTCGGATTGCTCGGCAGGGCTCAGGTCGTCGTCGCGCAGCAGATGTCGGGTCACGCGGACTCTCCTTTCGCCGCGGGCGCGGCGTCCTTCAGCAGCAGCGAGTCCGCCACCGTCGCCAACGACGCCGCGAAGAGTCTCGAGAACTCGTCGATCTCGGCGTCGCCGATTGTCAGCGGGGGAACGAGACGGATGGTGTCGTCGTTCGGGGCGTTGATGATCAGCCCATGCTGCTGGGCTGCCGCGACGACGGCTTTGGCCACCGGGGAGGCGAGCGCGACTCCGAGGAGGAGCCCACGTCCGCGGACGCCCACCACCAGAGGCGATTCGATGCCACGGATCGCCGCGCGCACCTGCTCGCCACGCCGCGTCGCGTTTTCCACCAGCCCGGCATCCTCGATCTCGGCCAGGACGGCGTCGGCGACCGCTGTCCCGAGCGCGTTGCCACCGAACGTCGATCCGTGGGTTCCGGGGTAGAAGAGCTCGCTTGCCGCCGCATACGTGATCAGAGCGCCGATCGGGAACCCGCCGCCCAAGCCCTTGGCGACCGTGATCGCGTCGGGCGTGATCCCTTCGTGCTGGAAGGCGAACCACTCCCCCGTGCGTCCGGCGCCGGTCTGGATCTCGTCCACGATGAGCAGCGCACCGTGGTCGTGCGTCAGCGCGCGAGCCGCCTGGAGGTACCCCTCCGGAAGTTCGACGACGCCGGCCTCGCCTTGGATCGGTTCCACGACGAGCGCGGCGACGCGGTCATCCATCGCCGCCTCGAGCGCGTCGACGGTCGCATCGATGTGTTCCACGCCCGGGACCATGGGGAGGAAGTCCGCCTGGAGGGCGGGCTTCGCCGTCATGGCCAGGGTGCCCATGGTGCGTCCATGGAAGCCCCCGTTGAGAGTGAGGATGCGGGTGCGGCCGGAGTTCCGGCCGTGCAGCCGCGCGAGCTTGAACGCGGCCTCGTTCGCCTCCGCACCGGAGTTGCCGAAGTACACGCGGCCGGCCGGGCCGGTACCGGCGAGCCGTTTGAGGCGGGCGGCGAGTTCGAGCTGCGGCGGGGTGGCGAAGTAGTTCGAGACGTGGGCGAGCGTGGCGGCCTGGCGGGACACCGCCTCCACGAAGACCGGATGCGCGTGACCGAGGGCGTCCACGGCGATGCCGGCGAGGAAGTCGAGATACCGTCGGCCGTCGCCGTCCCAGAGGTAGGCGCCCTCGCCGCGGACGAACAGGGCCATCCGCTCACCGAAGCTGCGGACGAGGTCACGCCCGGCGTCCTCTTGCCACGACATTGCCTCGCTCATGCGACGACCTCCGTTCCGATCCCTTTGCTGGTGAACAGTTCCACGAGCACCGAGTGCGGCACCCGCCCGTCGATGATGGCCGCGGTGGGGACTCCGCCTTCGACGGCTTCCAGGCACGCCTGCATCTTCGGGATCATCCCCGACTCCAGCCGCGGCATCATCGCGCGCAGCTCCGGCGAGGTGAGGTGGGACACGAGCGATTCCCGGTTCGGCCAGTCGGCGTAGAGCCCCGCCACATCCGTGAGGATCACGAGCTTCTCGGCTTTCAGGGCCACCGCGAGGGCGGCCGCCGCGGCATCCGCGTTGACGTTGAGGGAGTGCCCGGGGTGATCCAGGTCGGGCGCGATGCTGGAGACGATCGGGATGCGGCCCGCCGCGAGGTGATCGAGCACGGGTCGTGGATCGACCGACTCGACGTTGCCCACCCGACCGAGGTCGTGCTCGACCCCGTCGACGACGACGCCGCGGCGGCGGCCACCGAACAGTCCGGCGTCCTCGCCGCTCAGCCCGGTGGCGAGGGGGCCGTGGGCGTTGACTTTGGCGACCAGCTGCGGGTTGATCTGACCGGTGAGCACCATGCGCACGACGCTGATGGCCTCGGTCGAGGTGACCCGGTAGCCGCCCTTGAACTCGCTGGGGATGGCGAGACGGTCGAGCATGGAGGAGATCTGCGGTCCGCCGCCGTGCACCACCACCGGGAGCACGCCCACGTAGCGGAGGTAGGCGATGTCGGCGGCGAAGGCATCCTGCAGTTCGTCGCTGACCATGGCGTTGCCGCCGTACTTGATCACGATGATCGAGTCGCGGTAGCGCTGCAGCCACGGGAGGGACTCCACGAGGCTCGCGGCCCACTCGCTCGCAGCGGCGGGGTCGGTGTCTTGAAGATCGATTCCGGTCATGACGAATACGCGCTGTTCTCGTGGACGTACTCGTGGGTGAGGTCGTTGGTCAGGATGACGGCGGCCGCGTCCCCGGCCTTGAGGTCGATTTCCACGCGCGTCGCCCGTGGCGTCAGATCCACGTCTTCCCGGGGGCGGTCGGGTCCCCCCGCCGTACACACCCGCACGCCGTTCATCCAGACATCGACGTCGTAGGGGTCGAACTGCGCCGTCGTCGTCCCGATCGCGGCGAGCACCCGACCCCAGTTGGGATCGTTGCCGAAGATCGCCGCCTTGAAGAGGTTGTTGCGAGCGACCGAGCGTCCCACCTCGACCGCCTCCTCCTCCGTCGCGGCGGAGGACACCTCGATGCGGATGTCGTGGCTCGCACCCTCGGCATCCGACTGCAGCTGCTCGGCGAGGTCGACGCACACGGCGGCAAGAGCGTCGCGGAACTCCGCGGGGTCGGGACGGATGCCGCTGGCCCCGCTGGCCAGCAGGCTGACCTGGTCGTTGGTCGACATGCAGCCGTCCGAGTCCAGCCGATCGAAGCTGACGCGGGTCGCGGAACGGAGGGCCGCATCCGCCTCGGCGGAGTCGAGCACCGCATCGGTGGTGAGCACGACGAGCATCGTCGCCAGGCCCGGCGCCAGCATCCCCGCGCCTTTCGCCATCCCGCCGATCGTCCAGCCACCGGAACGGTGCACGACGCGTTTGGGCCGGGAGTCCGTTGTCATGATCGCGAGCGACGCGGCCTCTCCGCCGTCGTCCGACAGCGCGGCGACGCCCTCTTCGACGCCCTGGAGGACCTTCCCGCGGAAGATCTCGTCGCCGGTGCCGATGAGACCCGTGGAGCACACGAGCACATCACCGGCGCCCACCCCCAGGAGGGCCGCGGCCTTCTCGGCGGTCTGGTGCGTCGTCTGGAATCCGAACGACCCGGTGAAGCAGTTGGCGCCGCCCGAGTTGAGCACGATCGCTTCGACCACCCCGTCCTGGATCGCCTGCTCCGACCACAGGATCGGGTTGGCCTTCGCACGGTTGGAGGTGAAGACCGCCGCACCGACTTTGAGCGGGCCGCGGTTCACGACGACGGCGACGTCGGGTTTGCCGGTGGACTTGAGGCCCACCGCCACACCGGCCGCCTCGAAGCCTGCGGGGGCGGTGACGCTCACGGTGCCACTCCGTTCATGCTCAGCGCGCGGGTCTCCGGGAGCCCCAGTGCGATGTTCATCGACTGCACGGCGGCGCCGGCAGTGCCTTTGACGAGATTGTCCACGGCCGCGACGACCACGACACGGTTCGCGTCGCGGTCGATCGCGAGCCCCAGCAGCGCGGTGTTGGCGCCCACGACGTCGGCGGTTCGCGGGAAGCTCCCCGCGGGAAGGAGTTGCACGAACGGCTCCCCGCCGTAGGCCGCCTCCCACGCGTCGCGGATCTGGGTGTCGGTGGCGCCGGCGGCGATCGGTGCGGAGGTGGTGGCCAGGATGCCCCGGGCCATCGGCACGATCACGGGGGTGAACGAGATCCGCACCGACGCCGCATCCGCCCCTGCTGCGGCGAGCGCCTGCCGGATCTCGGGGATGTGGCGGTGCGTCCCGCCGACGGCATAGGGGTTCGCCGACCCCAGGATTTCGCTCGCCAGGAGGTTCGTCTTCAGGCTCTTGCCGGCACCGCTCGGCCCCACGGCCAGGACGCTGACGATGTCGCCGGCGTCGATGACACCGGCAGCCACGCCCGGGGCGATGCTCAGCGACACGGTCGACGCGTTGCAGCCCGGCGCGGCGATCCGTGTCGCGCCCACGAGAAGGTCGCGCTGCTTCGAAGAGCCGACGGGCAGTTCGGGCACTCCGTACGTCCACGCCTCGGTGAAGGCTCCACCGTAGAAGCGACCCCAGTCCGCCGACGATGTCAGGCGGTGGTCCGCGCCCGCGTCGATGACGAGCGGGGTATCGGTCAGCGCGTCGGTGTACTGACCCGACTGGCCGTGCGGGAGGGCCAGCACGACGATGTCATGGCCGGCGAGCACCTCGGGGGTGGTCTCCTGCAGCGTCAGGTGCGCGAGCGATCGCAGGTGCGGCTGATGCTCGACCAGCGGCTGCCCGGCGTTGGAGTGCGCGGTGACCGTGCGGATCTCCACGTCGGGGTGCCCGGCGAGGAGGCGCAGGATCTCGCCACCGGCGTAGCCGGATGCGCCGGAGACGGCGACCGAATAGGGCATGACTTCCACCTTATGTTCTGGGACGACGGGGCCGGAGACGGCGACACCCGAGCCGCAGACGCGTTCGGGGTCGCCTAGAGTCGGCGGGCGCCGCGGCGCGAACGCAGACCGGTGCCGCAGAACGCGAGCGAGGAGGAACCGGCCGGAAGCATGGGGCGACCCTAGTCCCGCGCCGGACCGCCGCGCAAATCCTTCACCACTCGGGCCGCCTCGGCCGCGTCCGGGCCGTGCATCCCGTCACGTCATGTCCGACTTCTGCAGGAAACCACCCTCCAGAACCTGCAGATGTGGGACATCACTACGCGAACCGGCCGCACATCCGGCGGCGTCGGAGCGCCAGGCCAGGATGGACGCATGCTCACCACGCTCGCCGTCGCGGGGTACCGCTCACTGCGCGACGTCGTCCTGCCGCTCGGCCGCCTCACGGTCGTCACCGGACCGAACGGCTCCGGAAAGTCAAACCTGTACCGGGCCCTGCGCCTCCTGTCCACCGTCGCCGCCGGCGGGCTCGTCGGCGCCGTGGCGCGCGAGGGCGGCCTGTCCTCGCTCGTGTGGGCCGGTCCGGAAAACGGTGGCGGCGAAGAGGGCACGAGGCGCCGCGGTCCGGTGGCGGTGCTGCTCGGCTTCGCCTCCGACGATTTCGGATATCTCGTCGACCTGGGTCTGCCGCAGACCGAGCAGTCGAGCCTCTTCGCCCGGGATCCCGAAATCAAACGCGAGCAGGTGTTCACCGGTCGCGCGGCCAGGCCGTCGAGCCTGCTCGTGGACCGGCTGCGCGCGGTCGCCCGGGTGCGCGACGGCGCCTGGCGGACCCTCGGCCAGCAGCTCACGCCGTACGAGAGCATCGTGACCGACCTCGCCGACGGGGAGGCCGCCCCCGAGCTGCTGGCGCTGCGCCGCCAGCTGTCGGCCTGGCGGTTCTACGATCACTTCCGCGTGGATGCGGACGCTCCCGCGCGCCGGCCGCAGGTCGGCACCCGCACGCGCCGCCTGGCCGACGACGGGGCGGATCTCGCCGCGGCCTGGCAGAGCATCCGCGAGGCCGGGTTCGGCGGGCGCCTGGATGCGCAGGTGGAACGAGCCTTCCCCGGCAGTCGTGTCGAGATCGGCGTCGACGACGGACGCTTTCGCCTCCTGTGGCACCAGCGCGGACTCCTGCGCGCACTCTCGGCCGAAGAGCTCTCCGACGGAACGCTGCGCTACCTGCTTCTGGCGGTGGCCTTGCTCTCCCCCGAGCCTCCACCGCTCATCGTCCTGAACGAACCGGAGTCGAGCCTGCACCCCGATCTCCTGGCACCCCTCGCCGAGCTGATCGCCGCCGCATCCGACGACGCTCAAGTGCTCGTGGTCACGCACGCCGAGCCCCTTGCCGCCTCCCTGGCCGACACGGGGGCCGCGTTGCACCGGCTCGAGGGTGCCGCCGGCGGCACGCGCGTGGCGGGCCAGGGCACCCTCGACCGGCCGTCGTGGCACTGGGGGTCGCGCTAGACAGCGAGCGCGGCGCGAACGTCCTCCCGCGGCCCGCGGCCCGCGGCCCGCGAAACGGGACGCGGGGCGCTCTCAGTCGCGCAGCGCCGCACCGAAGCGCTCGGCCGCGACGGCGACGCCGGCAAGCTTCGCCTCGGTAGCCTCGGCGGAGGTGAGCGTGCGGTCGGGTGCGCGGAAGCGCAGCGCGAACGTCAGGCTCTTGCCGCCCTCGGGCAGGCCCGGGCCGCGGTAGTCGTCGACGAGGTGCAGCGACTCCAGCAGCTCACCCGCCCCCTCGACGATCGCCGCACGCACATCGGCGGCGGGCACCGCACCATCCACCACCAGCGACACGTCCTGCGTGGCGGCAGGGTAGCCGGAGAGGGATGCGGCGACGACGCGGTCACCCGCGACCTGGAGCAGCGCATCGAGGTTCAGCTCGGCCACGAGGACGCGCCCGGGCAGGTCGGACTTCTCGGCGACGGCCGGGAGCAGCTCCCCCACATATCCGACCTCGACGCCGCCCACTGTCAGCACGCCGGCTCGCCCCGGATGCAACGCCGCACGCTGGGACTGCGCGACGTCGATGTGCACCCCGGCGGCCGCCGCGATCGTACGGACCGCGTCGAGGGCGTCGGCCAGGTCGAACGGCGCCACCGGCTGGCCCGGCTGCTTGGCGATCCGGTTGCCGGTGAGGAGCACCGCGACATGGCGCGGCTGCGGCGGAATCGCCGCATCCAACTCCGCAAGCGTCTCCGGGTCGGGCCGCTCGGCCGGAACCGGAACGCTCGCGGTGCCGTAGTCGATGCCCGGCTCGGGCAGGAAGACGACCCCGCTCTCGAACAACGCCAAGTCGGTGAACCCGCGCGAGACATTGCGGTGCGCCACCTGCAGAAGCCCCGGGATCAGCGACCGGCGGAGGAACGGGTTCTGCCCGTCGAGGGGGTTGGCGAGCTGGATGCTCGGCAGGTCTGCTCCGGACGCCGACCCGTGCAGGTCGTTCTGCTCCTCCGTGGTGAAGCCGAACGACAGGGTCTCGACGTACCCTGCGGCAGCCAGCGCGTTCGCCACCCGGCGCCGGCCCTGTTGCGCCGGCGTGAAACCGCGTCCGGACGGCGGGATGGGCAGCTTCGACGGAATACGGTCGTAGCCGGTGATCCGGGCGACCTCCTCGGCGAGGGTCCATTTGTCCGTCAGATCGGGCCGCCACGACGGCGGGATCACGATCCACGAGCCGGGCGCTTCGGCGGCTTCGGTCACCTCGCAGCCGATGGTCTCCAGCGCACCGATGATCTCGGCATCGGTGTACTCCACGCCGATGAGCCCCGGAACGAACGGGCGCGGCAACTCGATCGCCTCGACGAACACCTCGGTGAACAGGGCTCCGCCGGTCTCGGTGTCGAGGGTTCCGCCGGCGTGCTCGACCATCAGGTCGGCCACGCGGCGTGCCGCCACGAACGGGATGAGGGGGTCGACGCCGCGTTCGAAGCGGCGGGATGCCTCGGAGGGGAGCTTGTGGCGACGCGCCGTCCGGGCGATCGTCACGGGGTCGAAGATCGCCGCTTCGATGAGCACGTTGCGGGTCTCGTCGCTCATCTCGGTGGCGCCGCCGCCCATGACGCCGGCCAGGCCGATGGGGCCGGACTCGTCGGTGATCAGCAGGTCTTCTTCGCTGAGGGAGCGTTCCTTGCCGTCGAGCGTCGTGAGCTTCTCCCCGGCCTGAGCGCGGCGCACGGTGATGCCGCCGGTGAGAGTGTCGAGGTCGTACCCGTGGATCGGGTTGCCGAGCTCGAGCATGACGTAGTTGGTGATGTCGATGAGCACCCCGAGAGACCGGATCCCGGCCAGCGTCAGCCGCGACACCATCCACGGCGGCGTGGGACGGGTGGGGTCGACGCCGCGCACGATGCGCACGACGAATTCGCTGGCGCCGACCCGGCCGCGGATGGGAGCGTCGTCGACGACCGAGACGGAGAATCCGCCGGTGGGCTGCTCGAGCTCCTCGAACGGGCGGTCGCCGGGGTCACGGAAGCTCGCCCCGGTGGCGTGCCCGTACTCGCGGGCAACGCCCCGCAGGCTCAGGGCGTAGCCGCGGTCGGGGGTCACGTTGATCTCGACCGCCACGTCGTCGAGGCCGAGGAGGGCGATCGCGTCGGTGCCGACCTCGGGATCGAGCCCCAGTTCGGTCAGGCGCAGGATGCCGCTGTGCTCGTCGCCCAGCCCCAGCTCCTTGGCCGAGGCGATCATGCCGTCCGAGACATGCCCGTAGGTCTTCCGGGCGGCGATCGGGAACGGACCCGGCAGGACGGCACCCGGGAGGGTCACGACGACCTTGTCGCCGGCGAAGAAGTTGCTCGCGCCGCAGACGATCCCGCGTACGCCGCCGTTCGATGGGCCGACATCCACCTGGCACCAGCGAATGGTCTTGCCGTTGGACTGCGGCTCCTCGACGACGTCGAGCACCTGTCCGACGACGATCGGACCGGTCAGCTCGAAGCGGTGGACATCCTCCTCTTCGAATCCGACGGAGACGAGCGAGGCGAGGATGTCTTCGGGTGTGGCGTCGGCAGGAACATCGACGTACTCGCGCAGCCACGCGATGGGAACGCGCATCAGACCACCATCCCGAACTGCTCGCTGAAGCGGACATCGCCCTCGGCCATGTCGCGCATGTCCTGCACGTCGGAGCGGAACATCAGCGTCCGCTCGAAGCCCATCCCGAACGCGAAGCCGGAGTAGACCTCCGGGTCGATGCCCGCGGCGCGCAGCACGTTCGGGTTGACCATGCCGCATCCGCCCCACTCGATCCATCGTGCGCCGCCCTTGAAGGTGGGATGCCACAGATCGAACTCGGCGGAGGGCTCGGTGAAGGGGAAGTAGTTCGCGCGCATACGGGTCTTCGCCTCGGCGCCGAACAGCTGGCGGGCGATGTGGTCGAGCGTGCCGCGCAGGTGCGCCATGGTGATGCCCTCATCGACGACGAGGCCCTCGAACTGGCTGAAGACGGGCAGGTGCGTGGCATCGAACTCGTCGGTGCGGAAGACCCGGCCGGGCGACACGATGTAGATCGGGAGGTCGCGGGTGAGCATGGAACGCATCTGGACGGGGCTCGTCTGCGTGCGCAGCAGCAGGTGGCGGGCGACCGGGTCGACGTAGAAGGTGTCCTGCATCTGACGGGCCGGGTGGTCGGCGTCGAGGTTCAAGGCATCGAAGTTGTACCACTCGTGCTCGAGTTCCGGACCTTCCACGATCTCCCAGCCCATGCCGACGAAGATGTCGCTGACGTGGTCCTGCAGGAGGGTGAGCGGATGCCGCGACCCGACGCGAGCACGCTGCGGCAGCGCCGTGATGTCCACACGTTCCGCCTCCAGCTGCGCGGCGGTCTCCGCCTCCGCCAGCGCGGCCTCACGGGCCGCGAGCGCCTGGTTCACACGGCCACGCGCCTGGCCGACGAGCTTGCCGAAGGTGGCTTTGTTCTCCGGGGCGACATCGCGCAGGCGGGCGTTCAGCCGTGCGAGCGGTGACCCTTCGCCGGAGTGCGCCGCGCGGACGGCCTTGAGCTCGGCGGTGGTGGAGGCGGCGTCGATGGCCGCCAGGGCGGCGTCGACCGCCGCTTGCACGGCGTCGGGGGTGATCTCGGGTGCGTCAGACACGAGAGTCGAGTCTACCGACGGGCGCGTGCCGCCCCGTTCGTGCGTGTCAGAACCCGCCGCCGCTGGTCCCGTCGTGCTTGCCGAGCCCACGCTGCGCGACGATGAGCTCGGTGTCGGTGACTTCCTGCATCGGCTGATGGGCGCCCGCGACGGTTGCCACCCTCGGCGAGCGCCGGAGCCGCTTCTCGGCCAGTGTCGCCACGCCCGACAGCGCGAGACACAGCGCGATGTAGATGGCGCCGACCACGATCGTCGCGGGGATGATCGGGGAGCCGATGCTCGCCTGTGAGCCGAGGAACTTGGCGTAGAACAGCAGCTCCGGGTAGGTGATGATGAACCCGAGCGCGGTGTCTTTGAGCGTGACCACCAGCTGGGCGATGATGACCGGCAGCATCGCCCGGATCGCCTGCGGAAGCAGGACGAGGCGCATGACCCCGGACTTGCGCAGGCCGATCGCGTAGCCGGCCTCCTTCTGCCCGCGCGGCAGCGACTCCACGCCGGCGCGGAAGACCTCCGCGAGCACCGATCCGTTGTAGGCGATGAGCGCGATGACCACGGCCCAGTAGGGCTCCATGCGCACCCCGATCACCGGGAGGCCGTAGTACAGCAGGAACATGAAGACGAGCACGGGCACCGCCCGCAGCAGCTCGATCACGACCGTGAACGGCACGCGCACCCACGCGTGATCGGAGAGGCGCCCGATCGCGAGCACGAAGCCCAGGATGAGGGCCCCGACCGCGGCGGTGCCGAAGGCGGCGAGCGTGCGCATGGTCGCCTGACCGATGTTGATCCACACGTTGGTGTACGTGAATGCCGACCACTTCTGCGCCGTGAACTGGCCGGTGGCGGCGAGCCGCCACACGAAGAAGCTGATGACGGCCACGACGACGACGATCGTCAGCACGCCCAAGACGCGGTTGCGCGCCATCGCGCGCGGACCGGGGACGTCGTACAGGACGCTGCTCATCGCGCGATCCTCCAGCGGTTCTCGAGCGTGCGCTGCACCCAGGACAGCACGAGCACCAGCACGATGAAGATGACCATGACCCACAGGATCGTGACGAACTGGTTCTCGCCGCGCTCACTCAGGTAGTTCCGGATGGATCCGAGGTTGATGACGGAGAAGCCCGCCGCCACGGTGGTGTTCTTCAGCAGGGCGATGAACACGCTCATCAGGGGCGGGATGACGGAGCGGAAGGCCTGCGGCATGACGACGCTGCCCATCACCTGCCCGAAGGTCAGCCCCAGCGCGCGAGCGGCCTCGGCCTGGCCGACGGGCACGGTGTTGATGCCGGAACGGATGGTCTCCGCCACATACGTCGCGGTGTACACACCCAAGGCGCAGATCGCGAGCGTCACCGAGACCGACTGCGTCAGGCGAAGACCGAGCAGCGGCGGGAGGGCGAAGGAGAAGGCGAAGAAGACGAGCGTGAGCGGCGTGTTCCGGATGGTGTTGACGTAGAGGGTGCCCACCGCCCGCGCCACCGGGATCGGGGACACACGCATCGCGCCGACGATGGTGCCCAGGACGAGCGCGAGCGCACCTCCGGCCACGAACAGCAAGAGGGTACCCAGGAGGAACGTCCACCACAGGTCGAGGTTGTCGGTGATGACACCCACGCGCGATCCTTTCCGCAAACGGCCGGAGAAGGGGGCGGCGCAGGTGCGCCGCCCCGGGAACTCACTGGTCGACGGCGGGCTGTTCGCCCTCGATGCCGGCGGGTGCGAGGTGCTCTTCGAACAGAGCGGTCCACACGTCGCCGCCGTCGGTGAACAGGGCGTTGATGTGCTCCTTCAGCGCCGTGTCGCCCTTCTCCAGGCCCACGCCGTAGCGCTCCTCGCTGAAGGGATCGCCGGCGATCTTGAGGGCGTCAGGCTCCAGCGCGACGTAGCCGGCGAGGATCGCCTCATCCGTCGTGATCGCATCGACCGAGCCGGCCTTCAGCTGCTCGACGCACTGCGAGTAGGTGTCGTACTCGACGGCGTCACCGGGGTTGTACTCGTCTCGGATGCGCTGGAGCGGGGTGGAGCCGGTCACCGAGCAGACGATCTTGCCCGCGAGGTCGTCTGGGCCGGTGATGTCCTCGTTGTCGGCGGCGACCAGCAGACCCTGACCGGTGATGAAGTACGGGCCGGCGAAGTCGATCTGCTCCTTGCGCGAGTCGGTGATCGAGTAGGTGCCGACGTAGTAGTCGATATCGCCGTTCACGATCGCCTGCTCGCGGTTCGCGGAGGGGATCGTCTGGTACTCGATCTGGCTCTCGTCGAAGCCCAGGGATGCGGCGATCCAGCGCGCGATGTCCACGTCGAAGCCGGTGCGGTCACCCGAGGCGGCGTCCTCGTAGCCGAGGCCGGGCTGGTCGTTCTTGACGCCGACGACGACGCCGTCCCGCTCGACCATCCGGTCGTACGTGGGGCTGCCTTCCAGGTCGACCTCGGTGGCGACCTCCCACAAAGCTTCGGTTCCAGCCGTTTCCTCTCCCCCGCCTCCCGAGCCGCCGGAGGGCGAGCCGCTGTTGCAGGCGCTGAGGGTGAGCATGGCGACGGCGGCCAGGCCGACGCCGGTGAGGATGCGGGACTTTCGCATGTCAGGACTCCTTGGGGGATGTGCTGTGGATGGGGGTCAGTGCGTGATGAGTTTGGAGAGGAAGTCCTTGGCGCGGTCGGACCGAGGGGAGGTGAAGAAGCCCTCCGGCTGCTGCTCCTCGACGATGAGACCGTCGGCCATGAACACGACGCGGTCCGCTGCCTTGCGGGCGAAGCCCATCTCGTGCGTCACGACGATCATGGTCATGCCCTCACGGGCAAGGCCGACCATGACGTCCAGGACCTCGTTGATCATCTCGGGGTCCAGCGCGCTGGTCGGCTCGTCGAAGAGCATGAGCTTCGGATGCATCGCGAGGGCCCGCGCGATCGCGACGCGCTGCTGCTGCCCACCGGACAGCTGCGCGGGGAGCTTGTTCGCCTGCGCGTCCACCCCCACCCGCTCCAGAAGCTCATGGGCCTCGCGCTCGGCGTCGGCCTTCTTCATGCCGCGCACCTTGATGGGGCCGAGCGTGATGTTCTGGAGGATCGTCAGATGCGCGAACAGGTTGAACGACTGGAAGACCATGCCGACATCCGCCCGCAACTGCGCGAGAGCCTTCCCCTCTTTGGGCAGCTCCTTGCCGTCGATCGAGATCGTGCCGGACGTGATCGTCTCCAGCCGGTTGATCGCGCGGCACAGCGTCGACTTGCCCGAACCCGACGGACCGATGACGACGACCACTTCACCGCGGCCCACGGTGAGGTTGATGTCTTTCAGCGCCTGGAATTCGCCGTAGTGCTTCTGCACATCCGCGAGCACGACGAGCGGATCGCCTGTGGCACGGGAGTCGGGGGTCACCATAATCACACCCTAGGAGCGCCGTGCACGCCGACCAAGGATCGACGCCCGCCTTTATCGACTTGTAACAGGGCCGCCGGCGCCGGACGCCTCGCCCGCGCGCTGCGCGAACGCGGTTTCGTACAGGCACACACTCGCCGCCGTCGCGAGGTTCAGCGACTCGGCGCGACCGTAGATCGGGAGGCGCAGAGCCAGGTCCGCCTGCGCGAGCGCGCTTTCTTCCAGTCCGTGCGCCTCGTTGCCGAACAGCCATGCGGTCGGGTCCGACAGTGCCGCCCGGGAGGCCAGGAAGTCCGTGCCACCGACATCGGCTGCCACCACGCGCATGCCGGCGGCGTGGGCACGCTCGACGGCCGCCTCCAGCTCCACTCCGACCACGATGGGAAGGTGGAACAGCGAGCCCGTGCTCGAGCGCACCACCTTCGGGTTGTACGGGTCGACCGTCCGCCCGGTGAGGATTACCGCATCCGCGCCCGCAGCATCAGCCGCGCGGATGATCGTGCCGAGGTTGCCCGGGTCGCGGACCTCTTCGCAGATCGCGACGAGGCGCGGAGAATCCGAGAAGACGTCCTTCATCGCCGTCGGCGACTGCTGGGCCACGGCCACGATGCCCTGCGGTGTGACCGTATCGGCCATCGCATCCAGCACGTCCTCGGTCGTGAACTCGACCTCGATGCCGGCGGCGCGCGCGGCGTCCCGGACGTCGCCGTGCCGCTCCATCGCGGACGGGGTGGCGAACAGCTCCAGCACGGTGGCCGGCACGTAGGCGAGGGCCTCGCGGGCAGCCTGCGGACCTTCGAGGAGGAAGAGCCCCGTCTCCTGGCGCGCGCTGCGCTTACTCAGTTTCGCAACCGCGCGAACGCGCGGCGAGCGGGGATTTTCCAGCACGTTCTCAGTCTATGGGCCCCGACGCTCGGCACCGGGCACCGGGGAGCCACGACACGGAGACAAACGAAAGGGGCGCCCTCCGAAGAGGGCGCCCCACGATCGTGGAAGCGGCGATTACGCGGTCTTCGCGGCGTTGACGTCGCCGGGCAGGGCGTTCTTCGCGGTCGCGACGAGCGAGGCGAACGTCGCCGGCTCGTTCACCGCGAGCTCCGCCAGCATGCGACGGTCGACCTGCACACCCGCCAGGCCGAGGCCCTGGATGAAGCGGTTGTACGTGATGCCGTTCGCACGGGCAGCCGCGTTGATGCGCTGGATCCAGAGGCGGCGGAAGTCGCCCTTGCGCTTGCGCCGGTCACGGTAGGCGTAGACGAGGGAGTGGGTGACCTGCTCCTTCGCCTTGCGGTACAGGCGCGAACGCTGCCCGCGGTAACCGGATGCGCGCTCGAGGATGACGCGACGCTTCTTGTGGGCGTTGACGGCCCGCTTGACTCTAGCCATTTCTTCTATTTCCTAACGTGCGTCGGCGCTCAGATGCCGAGGAGCTTCTTGGCGACCTTGGCGTCACCCTTGGCGAGGACCTGGTCCTGCGACAGGCGGCGGGTGCGCTTGGTGGCCTTGCCCTCGAGGTTGTGGCGGAGGTTCGCCTGCTGCTTCATGATCTTTCCGCTGCCGGTGACCTTGAAACGCTTCTTGGCACCCGAGTGGGTCTTCTGCTTCGGCATGTCTCTTCCTTCGTTGTGGTTCCCGCCCGGGCGGGGAGTGGTGGGGGCCTATTCGGCCGAGGCCTGGGTGGGCCGAGCCTCTTCGGCCGTGTCCTCGTCGTCGGGGTGCCCGTCGCCACGGGCGGCCGCACGCGCGGCTTCCCTGTTGGCGGTGCGCTGAGCGTTCTGCTCGGCCTTGGCCTCGGACTTGTTCTTGTGCGGCGCCACGACCATCACCATGTTGCGCCCGTCGATCGTCGGGCTGGATTCGACCGTGCCGAACTCCGCGACGTCTTCGGCGAACTTGCGCAGCAGACGGACGCCCTGCTCGGGACGGGACTGCTCGCGGCCGCGGAACAAGATCATGGCTTTGACCTTGTCGCCGGCCTGCAGGAAGCCCTCGGCGCGCTTCAGTTTGGTTATGTAGTCGTGTGCCTCGATCTTCAGACGGAACCGGACCTCCTTGAGGACGGTGTTCGCCTGGTTGCGACGCGCTTCCTTGGCCTTCTGCGCAGCCTCGTACTTGAACTTGCCGTAGTCCATGATCTTGACCACGGGCGGCTTCGAGTTCGGGGCTACCTCGACGAGATCGAGGTCGGCCTCTTGGGCCAGGCGCAGCGCCACCTCGATGCGGACGACGCCGACCTGCTCACCCGCGGGACCGACGAGGCGGACCTCGGGGACGCGAATGCGGTCGTTGGTGCGGGGATCGCTGATACGGAACTCCTCTTCTGGGTAGTCAGCCACCACGCCGCGGATGCGGCGGGAGCGGAAGAGGAATGCACGCCACCCGGCTCGACGCTTTCAGCGCCGGCTTCTCGCACCCGAACAACCCCGACGAGCGGGGCGGAGTGCGTGGACCCGGTAGCCTGGAACGGCGAACGGGTGGGATGGAATCCTCTTACGTCCGAAGCAGAACGCTCCGGAGCCCGCACAAGTCTACCAGAGAGAAGCACGTGACCTCGATCCCCGGCAGCGACCCCATCCCCGACCCGCACGTCGAGCGTCTCGCTCGCTGGGAAGAACAGGAGCGGGCCTCCTCATCCGCGTCCCGCGACATCGCTGACGTGCCGGCCGTCGAGGTCATCACCACCACCGCGGTGCACCTGCTGAGCGCCGCCGCCGTGAAGGTCGGCCTGGCGGATGACCCGGAAACCCAGACCGACCTGGACGAGGCCCGCAAGATCATCAACGCTCTCGCCGGCCTCATCACCGCGGGCGCGCCGGAGATCAGCGACATGCACGCCCGCTCGCTGCGCGACGGACTTCGCTCCGTACAGCTCGCCTTCCGTGAGGCCTCCGTCATCCCCGATCCGATCGGCAAGGGGCCGGGCGAGAAGTGGACGGGACCCGTCACCTGACCCGGGCTGGGCCCGTCGCTCCGGTCCTCGCTTCGGGCTCCGTGCCCCGGAAAACGAGGGCATCACGGAAATCGAGGATCGATCGAGCCCAAGGGGTCCTCGATCCGCGAGATGTCCTCGATTTCCGGGTCGCGTTCGGAAATTTTCCGGGCCCGCTCGCCCACGTCGCCGCTTGGTCGCGAGCGAGGCTCAGCGGGCGAGGCGACGTGACGTGCCCCGGAAAACGAGGAGATCACCGAAATCGAGGATCGATCGAGCCCAAGGGGTCCTCGATCCGCGAGATCTCCTCGATTTCCGTGAGCGGCTGCGGGTGCGTGAGCGGCTACGGGTAGGGAGCGGCTACGCGGAACGGTGGAGCTTGACCGTCAGAGAATCCACGAGCACGGCGATGCGGTCATCGGCCGCCCAGCGGCGGGCGACCCGCGCGAGCACCGCGTCCAGTTCCTCCTGGTCCAGGCCGTGCATGAGCTGGAGGTGCACGATGAGGTCGGGACCACGCAACTGTGCGGACGGATCGCCCGGCTCGACCGCGAGGTCGAGCACCGCCAGCTCCCCCGAAATGCTCTGCTGCAGCCCGGTGAAGACGTCCGCGGACAGGTGGCTCGGTTCCCACGGGATACCCTGACCGATCGCCCACACCGCGGGGCGACGGAGCACGAACTCCGTCTCGGACCCCGGATCGATCACGATCAGGTCGGTGTCGTCGGATGCTGCGGCGAGGGCCGTACGCACTCCCTCGGCGGGGACGGGGCGTGCCGCCGCATCCCACCGCCCCATCGCGTCGACCGAGGTGAAGACCGGGAGCACCTTGCGACCGTCGGGCGCGCCGACGGTCACGATCGACAGCTCCTGGGTCTTGTCCACGGTCAACCCGGTGGGTCCGACCCCCTCGTCGCCCTTCTCTGCGATGAGCGGGATCAGGAGGCGCGCGTGCCGGTAGGCCTCGACCACGGCCACCGCGTCGGCGTCTCCGGCCCGGAAACCCTGCAAGGCCGCGAGGAGCGCGGGGTCTGCCGATCCGTCGTCGCCGGAGTGCGGGTTCGCCTCGAAATGGCGGCCCTCCCAGGGCACGCCCGCGGAGTCAGCGCCGGAGTCCGGCGACATCCAGCGCCTCGGCCAGCGTGAAGGCCCCCGCATACAGCGCCTTGCCTATGATCGCGCCCTCGACGCCGAGGGGGACGAGTTCCCGCAGAGCGACGATGTCGTCGAGGCTCGACACTCCCCCGGATGCCACGATCGGCTTGGGGGTCCGCGAGGTCATCTCGCGCAGGAGCTCCAGGTTCGGTCCGCGTAGTGTGCCGTCCTTGGTGACATCGGTGACGACGTAGCGGCTGCAGCCGGCGTTCTCCAGCCGGTCGAGCACGGTCCACAGGTCGCCGCCATCCCGCGTCCATCCACGCGCAGCCAGGGTCGTCCCCCGGACGTCCAGGCCCACCGCGATGACATCGCCGTAGCGGCTGATGACATCCGCCGCCCACTCCGGGTTCTCCAGGGCGGCGGTGCCGAGGTTGATCCGCGCGGCACCGCTCTCCAAAGCCGTCTCGAGCGAACGGTCGTCGCGGATGCCGCCGGACAGCTCGACCTGCACGCCGCGCACCTGCTTGATGACCTTGCGGAGTATCCCGCCGTTGCTCCCGCGGCCGAACGCTGCATCCAGGTCGACGAGGTGGATCCATCGCGCGCCCTGCCGGGCCCACTCACCGGCGGCTTCAACCGGGTCGCCGTAGGACGTCTCGCTTCCGGCCTCCCCCTGGGTCAGCCGTACCGCCTTTCCGCCGGCGATGTCGACGGCGGGCAGCAGGATCAGCTCGGGACTTGACGCGAAATCGTTCATGGCTCCTCGTGCGAACGGACGGCGGGCGCCGGGGCTGGGCACAAGCTCAGAGAGTAGCCCCGCCGAGGCCGCCGATCCAATTGGACAGCAGCTTGATACCGGCCTCGCCCGATTTCTCGGGGTGGAATTGCGTCGCTGCGAGCGGACCGTTCTCCACCGCCGCGAGGAACGGCGTGCCGTACGTGCACCAGGTGAGGGCCGGTGAGGGGAACGGCGGCAGAACTTCCAGATTCCACTGCTGCGCCGCGAAGGAGTGCACGAAATAGAACCGCTCGGACTCGAGACCGGCGAACAGGCGCGAGCCTTTGCCCGCCTCGACGGTGTTCCACCCCATGTGCGGCAGCACCGGAGCATCCAGTTCGGTGACCACTCCCGGCCACTGCCCGAGCCCCTCCGTATCGACCCCGCGTTCCACCCCACGGCCGAAGAGCACCTGCATACCCACGCAGATTCCCAGAACCGGACGGCCACCGGCCAGACGGCGCTCGATGAGCTCGTCACCGCGGCTCTCCCGCAGTGCCTCCATGACGGCGTGGAAGGCCCCGACTCCGGGGACGACCAGACCGTCGGCGTCGCGGATGAGTCCGGCGTCCTTCGTCAGGCGCGCATCGGCTCCGGCCGCAGCGAGAGCCTTCACAGCGGAGTGGATGTTGCCCGAGCCGTAGTCCAGGACGGCGACGAGCGGCTTATCGCTCACAGAGCGCCCTTGGTGCTGGGGATGCCGTCGACCATCGGATCGAGCGACTTCGCCTGCCGGAACGCACGCGCGAATGCCTTGTACTCGGCCTCGGCGATGTGGTGCGCGTCGCGGCCCTCGAGCACGCGGATGTGTACGGTCAAGCCGGCGTGGAACGCGATCGCCTCGAACGTGTGCCGCACGAGCGAACCGGTGAAGTGCCCGCCGATGAGGTGGAATTCGAAGCCGGCCGGTTCACCGACGTGCACGAGGTAGGGCCGGCCGCTGATGTCGACGACAGCCTGCACGAGCGCCTCATCGAGCGGCACGAGGGCGTCGCCGAACCGGGTGATGCCCGACTTGTCGCCGAGGGCGTCACGGATCGCGTCACCGAGCACGATGGCCACGTCCTCCACGGTGTGGTGCGCGTCGATGTGCGTGTCGCCGGTCGCGCGCACCGTGAGATCGATCAGGGCGTGCTTGGCGAACGCCGTCAGGAGGTGGTCGTAGAAAGGCACACTCGTCGAGATGGAGCTGCGCCCCGAGCCGTCGAGGTCGAGTTCGATCTCCACGGAGGACTCGCTCGTGGCACGTCGCAGGGTCGCGGTGCGGGGCGCGCCAGTTCCGGTCATACCTTCGATCCTATCGAGGCCAGGGCATCGAGGAACGAGGTGGACTCCTCCTCCGTCCCGGCAGTCACGCGCAGCGAGTGCGGGATACCGACGTCGCGGATGAGGACACCGCGGTCATAAAGCGCCTTCCACGTGGCAGCAGGGTCATCCACCCCGCCGAAAAGGACGAAGTTCGTCGACGACTCGTAGGGCGTGTAGCCCAACGCCGAGAGGGTGGCCCCGATGCGATCGCGCTGGCTGATGATGTCCTCGACCATGCCGAGCATCGTGGAGGCATGCCCCAGGGCGGTCACCGCCGCCGCTTGCGTGAGGGCGCTGAGGTGGTAGGGCAAGCGCACGAGCCGCAGGGCGTCCACGAAGGCCGGATCCGCCGCCAGGTAACCGACCCGGGCGCCGGCGAACGCGAACGCCTTGCTCATCGTGCGCGAGACCACCAGCCGTTCGCGACCCGGGAGAAGGGTGAGCGCCGAACGCTCGTCCCGCGGCGCGAACTCGTGGTAGGCCTCATCCACGATCACGATGCCGTCGGTGGCGTCATACACGGCGGAGATGACGTCCAACCCCATCGGCGTTCCGGTGGGGTTGTTGGGCGCGCAGAGGAACACGACATCCGGCTGAACCTGCGCGACCTGCGCGGCCGCGGATTCCGGTGAGAGCGTGAAGTCGTGCGCCCGTTCGCCCGCCACCCACCGCGCTCCGGTGCCCCGGGTCAGGAGGGGATACATCGAGTACGTCGGCGCGAAGCTGAACGCCGTGCGGCCGGGACCGGCGAAGGCCTGCAGGATGTGCTGCAGCACCTCGTTGGATCCGTTGCCCGCCCAGATCTGATCGGGGGTGAGTCCGTGGCCGAGGTACTCCGCGAACGCCTCACGAAGAGCCGTGAACTCCCGGTCGGGGTACCGGTTCACGTCCCGCAGCGCTCGGGCGATCGAGTCGAGGATGTCATCGGCCACTTCTTGCGGCACGGGATGTGTGTTCTCGTTGACGTTCAAGGCGATCGGCAGCGCGGCCTGGGGGGCACCGTACGGCACCAATCCGCGCAAATCGTCGCGTAGCGGGAGGTCGTCCAACCGGATCGTCATTCTCCCCATGCTACGGCGAGCTGATCGGGCTACGGGGTGGCGGCGAACTCTGTAGGGATCGCCAGGCGCTGGCCGGCCGACACCGTCGAGGAGTCCAGCATGTTCAGCCGCGAGATCGCGTCGACGACGTCACGCGTGTCGGCATCGGGGGCGACGTCCTGGGCGATGGACCACAGCGACTCCCCAGACATCACCGTGATCTCGGTGAACGTCCCTGCCGGCGCTCCCCCGTCACCCGAGGCGAGGGCGGACCCGCCGGCGAGGGCGGCCCACGTGATCGCCAGCACGGCGGGAAGTGCGGCCAGGGACGCCAGCACACGGCGACCACGCGCGGTGAGGCGCAGGCGGGTGGTGGGGGCGACGCTCGCGATGGTGGCCATGGCTCCTCCTTTGGGGGAAGGTTCGCATCCAGCACTCGGCCGGGAGGGCAAGATGCGAACCTGTCTTCCGAATCTATCTTCGATATACTTCGCGTGTCAACCAACGCCTGATCGGACATGGATCGGAGGCGACACGCGGAGCGCAGCGACATCCGAAGCCCGATACCGGATACGGTTTCGACGACGGAAGACCATCACGGACCTCCGACATTCGAAGACCGGTGCCATGGCGGGCCCGGGAGGGAGCAGGAGAATGACCGACGCGACCGCTCGAGAGAAGCCGCAGACGCGCCGACGCAAGAGCCTCAGCGACAAGCAGCTCGCGATCCTCGAAGTCATCCAGAGATCCATCGCCCGGCACGGCTACCCGCCGAGCATGCGCGAGATCGGCGACGCCGTCGGGCTCAAGTCGCTCTCCAGCGTCACGCACCAGCTCAACCAGCTGGAGCTGAGCGGATACCTCCGTCGCGACCCCGGCAAGACCCGGGCCATGGAGGTGCTGATCGATCTGCCGGGCACGGCGGCGGAGAATCCGGCCGACGCCGGCCCGTCGGTCGGCGACGCCGCGCTCGTGCCGCTGGTGGGCCGCATCGCGGCCGGTGTGCCGATCACCGCCGATCAGCACGTCGAGGAGATCTTCCCGCTCCCCCGCCAGCTCGTGGGCAAGGGCGACCTCTTCATGCTGAAGGTGTCGGGCGAGTCGATGATCGACGCTGCGATCTGCGACGGCGATTGGGTCGTCATCCGCTCACAGGCCACTGCGGAGAACGGCGAGATCGTCGCGGCGATGCTCGACGGCGAGGCCACGGTCAAGACCTTCCGCCGCCGCGACGGCCACACCTGGCTGCTCCCGCGCAACTCCGCCTTCGAGCCGATCCTCGGCGACGAGGCGGTCGTTCTGGGCCGCGTCGTGGCGGTGCTGCGCGCCGTCTAACCCCGCCGCCGCCCCCTCCGCATCCGCGCGAGAAACGACATCCCGGCCGAGAAACAACGCGTTGCGTTACGTCTCGGCCGGGATGTCGTTTCTCGGTGGCGTCCGTGGGGGTCAGGCGACGGGGGCGGCCACACGCGCGCGCGTCCGGCGCGTGGCCTCGATGATGTTGCGGAGGGACGCCACCGTCTCGTCGTAGCCGCGCGTCTTCAAACCGCAGTCCGGGTTCACCCACACCTGCCGCAGCGGCAGATCATCGACGGCGCGGTCGAGCAGCTCCGCGACCTCGGCGACCGAAGGCACACGCGGTGAATGGATGTCGTACACGCCCGGGCCGATGCCGTGGGCGAACCCGGAGGTGCGGATGTCGCCGATCACTTCGCCGCGGCTCCGCGCAGCCTCGATCGAGGTCACGTCCGCATCCAAGGCGGCGATCGCATCGATGACCACCGCGAACTCCGAATAACACAGGTGCGTGTGCACCTGCGTCGCGTCGGCTGCGCCGGCCGTGGCCAGGCGGAACGACCCCACCGACCAGTCGAGGTACGCCGGCTGGTCCGCGCGCTTGAGCGGCAGGAGTTCGCGGAGGGCGGGCTCGTCGACCTGGATGACCCCGATCCCCGCACGCTCAAGGTCGGAGATCTCGTCGCGGAGGGCAAGGGCGACCTGATTCGCCGTCTCCCCCAGCGGCTGGTCGTCGCGGACGAACGACCACGCCAGGATCGTCACCGGTCCTGTCAGCATCCCCTTGACCGGCAGTTGGGTCAGTGACTGCGCATGCGTCGACCAGCGCACCGTGATCGGTGCCGGGCGCGAGACGTCGCCCCACAGGATCGACGGTCGGGTGGCGCGTGATCCGTACGACTGCACCCACCCGTGACGGGTCACCGCGAACCCGCCGAGATTCTCGGCGAAGTACTGCACCATGTCGTTCCGCTCGGGCTCGCCGTGCACCAGCACGTCGAGTCCGAGCTCCTCCTGCAGCGCAACGACGCGGGCGATCTCCTCGCGGAGGAACCCCTCGTACGCATCCGTGTCGATCTCCCCGCGGGCGAAGCGTGCACGGGCGCGGCGGATGTCACCGGTCTGGGGAAACGATCCGATGGTGGTGGTCGGAAGCACGGGCAGCCCGAGCGCCTCCCGCTGTGCCACCTCGCGCACCCCGTACTCGCCGCGAGAGAAGTCGGCATCGGTCAGCGCCTGGGCGCGGGCGCGCACGTCGCCGTCGCGGACTCCGGGCGCATTCCGGCGATCGGCGAGAGCGGCGGATGCGGCGGCCACCTCATCCGCGATCGCGTCGGGGCCGTCCTCAAGACCCCGCGCCAGAGTCGCCACCTGACCGATCTTCTGGTCGGCGAACGCCAGCCATGTCGCGAGGCGGGGGTCGAGGTCCGGCTCGTCCTCGACATCGTGCGGAACGTGCTGCAGCGACGTGGAGGTCCCGGCCGCCACAGCGGCGGAGCCGAGGGCGGCGAGCTCGGCGAGGCGGGTGTGCGCTGCTCCGAGATCACCTCGCCAGACGTTGCGTCCGTCGATGACGCCGCCCACCAGCGTCTTGCCGCCCAGCCCGTCGACGACCGGCGGGACGGCTCCCCGGGTGAGATCGACCGCGATCGCCTCGACGGGGGCTGCGGCCAGCGCCGCCCACGCCTGCTCGGAGAGCTGCGCGTAGGGGGCTGCGACGAGGATCGCAGGGCGGTCGGATGCTCCGCCCAACGCCGCGTACGCCCGCTCCGCCGCCGCGGCGAGGGACGCCGCATCCTCCGGGAGGCTCTCGCTCACCAGCGCCGGCTCATCCAGCTGCACCCACTCCGCGCCGGCCGCGCGGAGTGTTGCGAGGAGTTCCGCGTACACGGGAAGCAGGTCGTCGAGGCGGTCGAGCGGCCGGAAGCCGTCCGGCGCCCCGTCGGCGGGTTTTGCGAGGGCGAGGAATGTCACGGGGCCGACGATCACCGGCCGCGTCGTGTAGCCGTCGGCGCGCGCCTCGGCCACCAGGCGCGCATACCGGTCACTGGAGAGGCGGAAGACGGTGTCGGGCGAGATCTCGGGCACGAGGTAGTGGTAGTTCGTGTCGAACCACTTCGTCATCTCCAAGGGGGGATGCTCCCCCGCGCCCCGCGCCGCAGTGAAGTACCCCGCGAGGGGAACGGTGCCGTCGGCCTCGCGCAGGTCAGCGAAGCGCGCGGGGACCGCGCCGACGGTGACAGCGGCGTCGAGCACCTGGTCGTAATACGAGAACGACTCAGGGATGGCGGAGTCGTTCCGGCCGAGCCCCAGGGCGGCCAGGCGGCCCCGCGTCGCGCGACGCAGCGCCGCCGCTGCGGCCTCGAGCTCCGCCTCGTCGAGCGCGCCCGCCCAGTGCGCCTCCACGGCGCGCTTGAGCTCGCGCCGGCGTCCGATGCGGGGGTATCCGAGGATCGTTCCGGTGGGGAATGCGGTCATCTCGCGGTCTCCTTGTGCGGTGTGAGGACACCGGCCTCGCGGAGGACCGCGAGCACCGTGTCGTGGTGGTTGAAGGCGTAGAGGTGGACGCCAGGCGCGCCGCCGTCCACCACGTCGGCGACCAGACGTGCGGCGTAATCGATTCCGATGCGGGTGCGACCCTCGGACGTGGGCTCCACCTCGAGGGCGATGGCGAGCTCGGACGGCAGATCCTCGCCGGTGAGCTCGAGCACGCGCCGCAGACGTGCCGGCGAGGTGATCGGCATGATGCCGGGCAGGATCGGGATGGTCACGCCGGCGTCGCGGGCGCGCGCGACGAACCCCAGGTAGTGGTCGGCGTGGAAGAAGAGCTGCGTGATCGCGAGGGTCGCTCCCGCGGCCTGTTTCGCCAGCAGGGCATCGATGTGCTGACGAGGATGCCGCGAACGCGGATGCCCCGTGGGGAACGCTGCGACCGCGATCTGCACGCGGGGGCGACGGTCCACCCGGGCGGCCCCGGGAAGCCCGGGGATGCCGAACTCGGTGTAGGGCGCACGCTCGGCCTGCACCCTGTCGATGAGTTGCACCAACTGCGCTGAGCTCTCAAGGTCGCCGAGTTCCACCTCGTCTTCGGCCACCCCCTCCGGCGGGTCGCCACGGAGCGCCAGGAAGCTCGTGATCCCCGCGTCCAGGAATTCACGGATGAGTGCGGCTGCGCCGGTGTAGCTGTTGCCGATACAGGTGAGGTGCGCGAGCGGCTCGACGTCGGTCGTGCGCCGGATGTGGCGGAGCACGTCGAGCGAGCGCCCGCCGGTGGATCCACCCGCGCCGTACGTCACGGAGATGAACTGGGGCCCGGTCCGCGCCAGACGCGCGATCGTTTCGTGGAGCGCCGGCTCCGAGGTCGCCGAGCGAGGCGGGTACAGCTCGAAGGAGAACGGCACGTTGGTGCGCAGATCGTCGGACATCTGGGGCTCTCGGCGGAGGAACGGGGTGCTGCGCGCAGCACCTACGGCGGTTTGCGCACGCGACGTCAGGGGCGGGGCGGTCGTGCGGTTCGACGGTACCGCCGGCCCCTTCCCGAGGGGTGCGGTGTGTCGGACTGTTTCGCCGATCTAGGCTGACGGCATGCCTGCTCCCCTCCCCCACGGCTCTTGGCCATCTCCCCTCTCCGCGCGCGATGTGGCGGCGGCGTCGCCGCGGATCGACGGCGCGCGGTTCGTCGGTGATGAGGTGTGGTGGGGGCAGACGGTTCCTGAAGAGGGCGGCCGGACGACGGTGCGACGGCGGTCGGCGGATGGCACCGTGAGCGACGTCCTGCCGGCGCCGGGGAACGCGCGTTCCCGGGTGCACGAGTATGGCGGAGGCGCATGGGCAGCGACCGACGACGCCGAGCTCGTCTACGTCGAGAAGAGCGATCAGCGCGTGTGGGCACTCCGGCCGGGCGGGCAACCGCGAGGCCTGACCCCCCGCGCCGACGGCGTGCGGTTCGGCGGCTTGCGCGTTCAGGCAGGGATGCTGCTGGCCGTGCGCGAGACGGACGGGACCGGGCGCACGCCGCAACGCGACATCGTCGTGATTCCCCTGGACGGTTCCGCGGCCGCGAACTCGGCGGCCGTGCAGAGCATTGTGGCCGGCAGCGATTTCGTGGCGCAGCCGGCACTCTCCCCGGATGCGACGCGACTCGCCTGGATCGCGTGGAATCACCCGGACATGCCGTGGGATCGCACGGAGCTCCGTGTCGGCGAACTGCAGGACGGCCGGATCGACACGTGGGCTGTTGTCGCCGGCGGCGCGGACCGCGCGCCGCTGCAACCGGAATGGACAGGACGGGACGAACTCGCGTTCCTCGACGACGCGTCCGGCAGGTGGAACCTGTGGGGCACGCGGGTCGGCGGCACGCCGCATCCGATCGCCCCCGCCGATGCCGACACCGGCGGCGCACTCTGGGTGCTGGGTTCCCGGTGGTTCGCGCCCATCGACGGCGGCTTCGTCGCGGTGCGCACCGACGGTGCCGACCAGCTGGTGCTTCTGACGGACGGAAACGAGCGCACGCTGCCGGTGCCGGTCACATCAGGCGCCCTCGTGGAGGACGCCCACGGCCGAAGGGTGCTGGTCTCGGGCAGCAGCCCGCATCAGCAGGGTGGGCTGTGGATGATGGATGTCGACGCGGAGGAGGCCGTCCTCGTGGCCGGTGGCACGCCGGTTCTCCCGGAGGACTGGATGCCGCGCCCGCGGAGCCTCACGGCGGAGGGGCCGCACGGCCCTGTGCACGCCTTCTCCTATCCGCCGACGAACCCCCACTACACCGGCGTGGAGGGCGAGCTGCCGCCCTGCATCGTCCTCGTCCACGGCGGCCCGACCTCACACGTCGGGCCGGCAGCATCCGCGAAGATCGCCTACTTCACCAGTCGCGGGATCGGCGTGCTGGACGTCAACTACGGCGGGTCCACCGGCTACGGGCGGATCTACCGTGATCGGCTGAAGGGGCAGTGGGGCATCGTCGACGTGGACGATGTGGCTGCCGCCGCGGAGGGACTCGTGGCCGGCGGCGACGCGGACGGCAAGCGCCTGGCGATCGACGGCGGGTCGGCCGGTGGCTGGACGGTGCTGGCGGCGCTCGTGGGCACGGATGTGTTCGCGGCGGGAATCGCGCGGTATGCCGTCGGCGACGCGCGGACGCTGGCAGAGGACACGCACGACTTCGAGGCGCGCTACCTGGACGGACTCATCGGTCCGCTGCCGGAGGCCGAGGCCCTCTACCGCGAGCGGTCCCCGCTGAGCCGCCCCGAGCGATTCCGCGTGCCGATCCTGATTCTGCAGGGGGCCGAGGATGCGGTGGTCCCGCCGTCGCAGGCGGAGGCGATCCGTGATGCTCTTGCGGCCCAGGGGATCCCGCACGCGTATGTGCTCTATGAGGGCGAGGGCCACGGTTTTCGCCGTGGCGAGACGATCGCGCACGCCCTGGAGAGCGAGCTGGCGTTCCTCGGCCAGATCTTCGGCTTCGAGACGCCAGGGGTCCCGCCGATCACGCTCTCGACCTGACACCCCGTCGAGCCCGACGCGCCGCGGCACCGACCCCGCTGCCCACCGAGTGTCAACGGTCGGTTGACATCAGCGTCAACCTTTGGTTGACTATCGACATGGATGAGATCCGGGCAGCACAGCAAGCAGTGCAGGATGCCCGCCGCCGACTGGAGTCCGCCGTCGATGCGGCGCGGGCGGCGGGGCGGACATGGGCCGATATCGGGAGGGAATTGGGAATGACGAGGCAGGCAGCATTCAAGCGGTTCGGGAAGCCGGTGGATCCGGTAGGCGGCGAACCGCTCCCCCGGCGGGGCGTGGCGGAGGTCCGCACCACGACGGAGCTCGTGTTCACGCTCATCGCGACCGGCGATTACGGCAGGCTGACCGAGATCATGCATCCGGTCACCGCGCAGGAGCTTCCGCGCGAGCGCATCGCCGACACGTGGCGAACGGTGCTCGGTGAGGTGGGTGCGCTGCAGAGCCTCCGCGACACGCGCGTGGAGATGCCCGGCGGGGCCACCATCGCTGCCGAAGAAGACGAGGTCGTCGGCACCGTCGTGGGCGCGACCACCCTGGTCTGCGAGGCCGGGGAGATGACCGGCCGCGTGGCAGTGAACGAGGACGGCCTCGTCGTCGGCATCCTCATCGTGCCGGAGGGGTACGGCCCCACGCCCTTCTAAGTCCCCGACGCGTGTGAATCGGCTGCCGCACCCCTCGGTGTGGCAGCCGATTCACGCACGTGGCGGGTCAGGATGCGAAGGGTGCCAGCTCGGCAGCGAGCCGCTCCCCCACGTGCGCGTGCAGGTACGTTCCTTCGGCACGGTGCTCCTCGGCCAGGATCAGCCCGGAGTCGTGGGCCGCCGAAATGAGCTCGCCCCGGTCGTAGGGCACGACCGCGCGCACCTCGACCGCGGGAAGCGGAAGCGCCTCCTCGATCGCCGCGCGCAGCTCGCCGACCCCCTCGCCGGTCCGCGACGAGACGAACAGCGCGCTGGGCTCGAGGCCCCGCAGCACCATTCGCGTATCGGGATCGAGGAGATCCGCCTTGTTGAACACGACGATCTCGCGCGTCGAACGGGCGCCGACATCCCCCATGACATCCCGCACCGTCGCCAGCTGGGCCGCCGGGTCGGGATGCGACCCGTCCACGACATGCACGATGACGTCGGCGTCGCCGACCTCCTCGAGCGTGGAGCGGAACGCCTCGACGAGCTGGTGCGGCAGGTTGCGGACGAATCCGACCGTGTCGGTGAGGGTGTACACGCGGCCGTCGACGGTCTCCGACCGACGCACCGTCGCATCCAGCGTCGCGAACAGCGCGTTCTCCACGAGCACGCCCGCACTGGTGAGGCGGTTCAGCAGACTCGACTTGCCCGCGTTGGTGTATCCGGCGATCGCGACGGCGGGAATGACGTTGCGCTTGCGCTCGGCGCGCTTGGCGTCCCGGGCGGGCGCGAAGTCGCGGATCTGTCGGCGCAGCAGGGCCATGCGCGTACGGATGCGGCGTCGATCGAGCTCGATCTTCGTCTCACCCGGACCGCGTGAGCCCATACCGGCACCGCCGGCACCCACCTGGCCACCGGCCTGGCGGCTCATCGAGTCACCCCAGCCGCGCAGACGCGGTAGGAGGTATTCGAGCTGGGCCAGTTCGACCTGCGCCTTGCCCTCGCGGCTCTTCGCATGCTGGCTGAAGATGTCGAGGATGACCGTCGTACGGTCGATGACCTTGACCTTCACGACATCTTCGAGCGCACGGCGCTGGCTGGGGGCGAGCTCGGTGTCGGCGATGACCGTGTCGGCGCCGACGGCAGCGACGATGTCGCGAAGCTCCTGAGCCTTGCCGCGGCCGACGTACGTCGCGGGGTCGGGATGCGGCCGCCGCTGCAGCACGCCATCCAGCACGACGGCACCGGCCGTCTCCGCCAACGCGGCGAGTTCGCGCAGGGAGTTCTCCGCGTCCCCCTGCTCGCCCTGGGCGTGAACGCCCACGAGAACGACGTTCTCCAGCCGCAGCTGGCGGTACTCGACCTCGGTGACGTCTTCCAGTTCGGTGGAGAGCCCGACGACGCGGCGAAGCGCGGCGCGTTCCTCGCGTTCCCACTGCTCGCCGTCGCTGTTGCCGTAGCTCACCGTGGTCTCGTCCTGCAGGGCCTGAGCGGCCCCGAACACACTGACCCCGGAGCGAGCCTCGGCACGCTCGAGCACACGATCCACGGGGTCGACCCGGGTCTCATCGGTGCTCGAAACGGGCAGCTGGTGCCCGTGTCGGGGTGTGGTGGTGTCCGTCATATCATCCTTTCTCGATGCCTGACCGGCCGGTTACCGCCCGGTCGGGCACCCCTGCACTCTAACTGTCCCGCCATCGGGACGGTCTCCGCTACGCTTCCGGCATGGGCAGCGACCACTATTTCAGCGCGTCGCCTTCCAGTTCCGCCCAGTTCCGTCGCATCCGCGTGACCTTGGCGGGGCACGACCGCGAGGTCACGACGGCGGCGGGAATCTTCAGCCCCGACCGGCTCGATGCCGGTACGGCGGTGTTGCTGTCCCACACGCCTCCCCCGCCCGCCGGCGGTCACTTCCTCGATCTCGGCTGCGGCTGGGGCCCGATCGCGCTGTCACTGGCGCTGGAGGCGCCTCGCGCCACGGTGTGGGCGGTCGACGTCAATGAACGGGCCTTGGACCTCGTGCGGCGCAATGCCGAGGAATTGGGGCTTAATAACGTCAACGCGGCCCACCCCGAGGATGTTCCCTCGGACGTCGTTTTCCGCACCATCCGCTCCAATCCCCCGATCCGCGTGGGCAAGAACGAGCTGCACCACATGCTCGAGCACTGGATCCCCCGCCTGGACGTCCGATCGGACGCGTGGCTGGTCGTGCAGCGGAACCTCGGTTCGGACTCGCTGCAGCGGTGGCTGGACGCGACCTTCCCGCGAGGCTTCACGGTGCAGCGCGCCGCGACGTCCCGCGGCTACCGGGTGCTCAAGGTGCGCCGGCACGGAACGCCCGAGACCGGGACGATCACGCTGCCGTGACACCCCAGGGCGCGGGTCAGGAGAGCGTGATCTCGCCCGAATAGACGAGGGATGCGGGTCCGGACAGCATCACCGAACCCTCGTGCACGCGGACGCCGAGGCGCCCGCCCGGGACGTCGACGACCCAGCGATCGGGCGCCGCCTGACCTGCCCAGTGGCGAACTGCGAGGGCGGCAGCGGCCACGCCTGTCCCGCAGCTGAGGGTCTCGCCCACTCCGCGTTCGAAGACCCGCATGCTGATCTCGCCCACGCCGTCGCGGACCAGCGGATCGGACGGCACAACGAACTCGACGTTGGCCCCGCGTGCCGGTGACGGCTCCAGCACGGGCTGATACGTCAGATCGAGGCCCTCCAGCTCGGCGGCGGATGACAGCGCGACCACGATGTGCGGGTTGCCCACGTCGATGCCGATGCCCGGGCGCGCGATATCCAGGCCTCGTGCACGAACGAGAGTGTCCCCCGATTCGATCCGGAAGCGGCCCAGGTCCACCTCTAGGCCGTCCTCACTGCGGGTGAGTGTCTTCACGCCGGCGCGGGTTCCGATGCGCAGCCCGCCGTCGAGGCTCGCCAGCCCGGTCTGGGAGAGGTACTTCGCGAAGACACGGGTACCGTTGCCGCACATCTCGGCCTTCGACCCGTCGGCATTGCGGTAGTCCATGAACCACTCCGCGCCGGCCGCGGCCGCATCGGACCCCTCCGCGATGGAGGCCGAGCGGACGACACGCAGCATCCCATCGGCGCCGATGCCGAAGTGCCGGTCGCAGAGCACCGCCACCTGCGCGTCGCTGAGGTCCACCTCGCCGTCGGGATCGGCGATCAGGACGAAGTCATTACCGGTGCCGTGGCCCTTGGTGAACGGGAGCGAAATCGGCATGCCGTCAGTCTACGGTGGCGGCGCGCACGAGGTCTGCGGCGTCGATGGTGCGCGCATCCACCCAGGTGACGTCGTCATACCGGCGGAACCACGACACCTGACGGCGCGCGTACCGCCGAGTGAGAGCCTGGGTCTCCTCGACCGCTTCCTCGGGTGTCATCTCCCCCCGCAGCTGGGCGAGCGCCTGCGCGTATCCGATGGCACGGCGCGCCGTCACGCCGCGCTCCAGCCCGCTGGCCCGCAACATGTCGGCTTCGTCGACCAGGCCGTCCTGCCACATCCGGCGCACGCGCGAGTCCAGCAGGGGCACCAGCTCCGACCGCTCGATGGCCGTCGCGACGACGGAGGTGCGCGGATGCCAGAGCACGGGCCGTGCGGGCAGCGCCGCGCCGTGCGTGGACTCGCCTTGCGCGAGCACCTCGAGAGCCCGCACGATGCGGCGGCCGTTGTGCGGGTCCACGCGCGCCGCCGTCGCCGGGTCTGCCGCCTGCAGCCGAGCGAAGAGCACCCCCGGCCCCTGTTCCGCCAGCTCAGCCTCCAGGCCCGCGCGTAACGCGTCGTCGCGGGGCGGAAATCGGAAGTCGTGGATGACCGCGGAGACGTACAGCCCCGAACCACCGACGAGGATCGCGTCCGCCCCCCGCGCATGGATGCTGCGCACCGCGGTGCGTGCCGCTTCCTGGTACCACGCCACCGCGGCCTCGTCCGTCACCTCGAGCACGTCCAGCAGATGATGTGGGATACCCCGACGCTGGTCCTCCGGCAGCTTGGCGGTACCGATGTCCATGCCGCGGTACAGCTGCATGGCGTCGGCGTTGACGATCTCGGCGGGCTGCCCGAACGAGCCGAGCGCTTCGGCCAGGGCAAGCGAGAGGGCGGTTTTACCCGTCCCCGTCGCCCCGACGACGGCCCAGAGGCGTCGCTCGTTCACACCCCGACGCGGAGGCCCGGGAGGCCGAGCGACACCGCCCGTGCGCCGCCGGCTCCGCCGACGGGTGCGGGAACCGCGCAGGAATCCCCTTGAGCCCGATCCCACGCGTCGCCGGCGCGCGTTCGCCGGATGCGCAACGGGGAGTGGTCGGGGCTGTCCGCGAGCAGGTGGAAGGGTGCCGCGTGTGTCACCACGGCGGTCACGACGTCGCCGGGCCGCGGCACGCCCGACCCAGCGGGCACTTCGGCGTGGACCAGACGGTTGTCCTCCGCGCGTCCCGTCACGCGGCGGGTCGCCGCATCCTTCTTGCCTTCGCCCGTGGAGACGAGGATCTGCAGCTCACGGCCGACCTGGCGCTGGTTCTCCTCGAGGGCGATCCGCTCCTGGAGCGCGAGCAGGCGTTCGTAACGCTCCTGGACGACGGGCTTGGGCACCTGGTCGGGCATTGTCGCCGCCGGTGTCCCTTCGCGGATGGAGTACTGGAAGGTGAAGGCGCTGGCAAAGCGCGAAGCTTCGACGACCCGGAGGGTGTCTTCGAAGTCGGCGGCCGTCTCACCGGGAAACCCCACGATGATGTCGGTCGTGATCGCGGCCTGCGGGATGCGCTCGCGAACGCGATCGAGGATCCCGAGGAATCGCTCGCTCCGGTAGGAGCGACGCATGGCCCTGAGGACGCGGTCGCTGCCGGACTGCAGCGGCATATGGAGCGAGGGCATGACCGCGGGCGTCTCGGCCATGGCGGCGATGACGTCGTCGGTGAAGGCTGCCGGGTGGGGGCTCGTGAAGCGGATCCGCTCGAGCCCGTCGATCTCGCCCGCGGCCCGCAGCAGCTTGCCGAACGCCTCTCGATCGCCGAATTCGACGCCGTACGAGTTGACGTTCTGCCCGAGCAGCGTCACCTCGATCGCTCCGTCGTCCACGAGCATCCGGATCTCGTTGAGGATGTCGCCCGGCCGGCGATCCTTCTCCTTGCCTCGCAGGCTCGGGACGATGCAGAACGTGCAGGTGTTGTTGCACCCGACGGAGATCGACACCCAGCCGCTGGCCGCCGAGTCGCGCTTCGTGGGAAGGGTCGAGGGGAAGATCTCGAGGGACTCGAGGATCTCCAGTTCTGCGTCGCCGTTGTGACGGGCGCGTTCGAGGAGGCCGGGAAGAGAACCCATGTTGTGGGTGCCGAACACCACGTCCACCCACGGTGCCTTGTCGAGAACGGCCTGCTTGTCCATCTGCGCCATGCAGCCGCCGACGGCGATCTGCATGCCGGCGTGCGCGTCCTTGCGGGACTTCAGATGACCGAGGGTCCCGTACAGCTTGCCGGCCGCGTTGTCGCGCACGGCGCACGTGTTGATGACGATGACGTCCGCCTCCTCCCCGAGCGCCGCGCGCACGTACCCCGCGCTCTCCAGCGAGCCGGACAGGCGCTCGGAGTCGTGCACGTTCATCTGGCAGCCGAACGTGCGCACTTCGTAGGTGCGCGCACGGCCGTCGGGGCTGTACGCGGCAAGAGACGGCGCGATCAGCGTGGGGGCGGCGGACAGGGTGGTCATGGTGCCCCATTCTAGGTTCCGGCGACGGGCGCGGGGATCGAAGGTGTGGGCGGTCTCCCCATGACGTGTCGCGGGGCGTCACGCCGGAAATCAGCGGAAGTGCACGCCGCCGCTCGACCGGTTCTCCGCCAGCGCCGCGCGCGCCGCCGTCGCAGCGACCGACCCGGGGTACCCCCGACGGGAGAGCTGACCCATCAGCCGGCGGAGCGCCGTGTCATCGTCGTAGCGGCTCAGCTGGCGCGCTTTGGTCCGAGCGAATTGCAGCGCCCGCTCCGCATCGTCGTCGGGGAGTTCGGCGAGGACCGCGTCGGTGACGGCGCGCGGAACCCCGCGACCCGACAGCGTCTGCGCGATCGCGCGCCTTCCCTGCCCTTTGCGCTCGGTCGCGGCATGGATCAGCTGCTCGGCGAGCATCGTGTCATCGAGATAGCCGAGACGAACGAACTCGGCGACGAGCGCATCCGCCTCGCCGGGTCCGAGATCCCTTTCGCGGAGGAAGGACCGCGCCTCCGAGACAGACAGCTGCCGCGCCCGGAGACGGCGCAGGAGCGCGCTTTCGGCGTCGGCCACCGCATCCGATGCCGAGGTTCCGGTCGGAACGACGTCGGTGCCGAGCGCTTCTTCTGCCTCGACGGTCCACGCGGGGTGCCAGGCCGGCGCGTCTGCCGCGCCGGCGAACAAGGGGGTTACGGGGGCGAGGCGCTCGCCCTCGCCCCCGTTACTCATAGCTCACCCCGGTTGTTGAGCGACGCCGAAACACGGTTGTTGAGCGACGTCGAAACATCAGGCAGGGCGGCGCGCGGCCAGCTCGTCTTCGACCGACGTTGTGCGCGGCGCACCGATCCCGAGCTTGTCCTTGATCTTGGTCTCGATGTCGGCGGCGATGTCGGGGTTCTTCAGGAGGAAGTTGCGCGCGTTCTCCTTGCCCTGACCGAGCTGCTCGCCGTCGTAGGTGTACCACGCGCCGGACTTCTTGACGATGGTGTGCTCGACACCGAAGTCGATCAGGCTGCCCTCGCGGGAGATACCCGTGCCGTACAGGATGTCGAACTCCGCCTGCTTGAACGGCGGGGCCATCTTGTTCTTCACGACCTTCACGCGCGTGCGGTTTCCGACAGCGTCGGAGCCGTCCTTGAGCGTCTCGATGCGGCGGATGTCCAAGCGCACGGAGGCGTAGAACTTCAGCGCCTTTCCGCCGGCGGTGGTCTCGGGCGAACCGAAGAACACGCCGATCTTCTCGCGCAGCTGGTTGATGAAGATCATCGTGGTGTTCGTGGTGTTCAGCCCACCGGTGAGCTTGCGAAGTGCCTGCGACATCAGACGGGCCTGCAGGCCGACGTGGGAGTCACCCATCTCACCTTCGATCTCGGCACGAGGGACGAGCGCGGCGACCGAGTCGATGACGACGAGGTCGATCGCCCCCGACCGGATGAGCATGTCGGCGATTTCCAGCGCCTGCTCACCGGTGTCGGGCTGCGACACCAGCAGCGAGTCGATGTCGACGCCGAGCTTCTTGGCGTACTCCGGGTCGAGCGCGTGCTCGGCGTCGATGAATGCGGCGATGCCGCCCTGACGCTGGACGTTCGCGATGGCGTGCAGGGTCAGGGTCGTCTTACCCGACGACTCCGGACCGTAGATCTCGATGATGCGGCCGCGCGGGAGTCCCCCCACGCCAAGGGCCACATCGAGGGCGATCGATCCGGTCGGAATGACGGCGACGGGCGCACGCTCGTCGCTGCCCAGCCGCATGACCGAGCCCTTTCCGAACTGCCGGTCGATCTGTGCGAGGGCCGAGTCGAGGGCCTTTTCGCGGTCGGCGGGTGATGGCATGGCGTGCTCCTTCTGCTGCGCGTGTCCGTCGCCTGTAGGCTGTCGCGCTCCAGCCCGGCGGGTGGATGCTGCGACAAGGCGTGTGGTGTCGTTCGACGTTGTTCACGCTAGACGGGGCCTCCGACATCGCGGAGGATTCCCGTGGTCGCGGGGACAAACGCGTCCTCGACACCTTCTGTGCAGGAGCCTACGCGCCGTTCGAACACTTCTTCGATGACACGCCGCGAGGACGGCTCACCCGCCCGGATATATGCGTGCCCTGCCGGGGTCGCGTCGAGCAGCCGCGAGCCGGGGCGAGCCCTGGGCGCGACGTCGGCTCAGCGCCGGCGGGGTTCGAGGCGGCCGGCGCCGTAGCGACGCGATGGCGGCACGTCGGTCTCCTCGCACAGAGCCAGCCACACGTCGCGCGGAGGGATCCCCGCATCGAGTGCCTCGGCGGCCGTGCGCCCACCGACGGCGGACAGCACCAGATCGGTCACCAGCGAGGATCCGCGAGCGCCGAACTCATCGGACACCGCCCGATCGAACTCAGACCTGCGCACCGTGTCAGCGCAGCGACAGCTCGGGCTCCACCGAAGCGACCAGGTCGTCGGGAACCACGTCGGGGAACGGCTGCAGGCCTTCCAGGACGGAGATGCGGTCGCCCACCTCGCGCATGATCGTGGAGATCGGCACGTCGAGCGCCTCCGCCACCGAGGCGAGGATCTCGCTGGAGGCTTCCTTCTGGCCGCGCTCCACCTCGCTGAGGTAACCGAGCGCGACGCTTGCGCGGCTCGCCACCTGCCGCAGGGTACGACCCTTCTCCTGACGGAGTTCGCGCAGGACTTCGCCGATCTCTTGACGTACCAGGATCATTTCAAGCCCCTCCTCACGTTGACTCCGCTTTCTGCCGGGTGCACCACGGTACAACACCGCATGCTGGCAATCTAATCCCTTGCGCTGGGGAATGGATGGGAATCGCCGAATGTAACGGCGCAGAAACACGCCCTATTCCCGCGCGCGGCGAGTGCCCTCACAGGGCGAGTATCGCGCGGCGGACCGCGATGCGAGCGGCCTCCTTGCGGATCGCGTCGCGGTCTCCGCTGAGGACGAGCGAGTCCACTCGAGTGCCCAGTGGGGTCGACACGGCAACGTGCACCGTTCCGACCGGCTGCCCGTCGGGCGAGTCGGGGCCGGCGATGCCGGTCGTGGCGATGCCCACCTCGGCCGCTCGGCCGTTGTGGCCCAGCACTTCGCGTACCCCTCTCGCCATCTGACGCGCCACGCTCGGATGCACCGGCCCGTGCGCGTCGAGGAGAGCTTCATCCACCCCGAGGACGCTGCGCTTGATGTCGGTCGCGTAGGCCACCACTCCCCCGCGGACGACGCGGGAGGCTCCTGGTACCGCAACGAGCGAGGAGACGACCAGCCCGCCGGTCAGCGATTCAGCGACCGCGACGGTCCACCCCAGCTCCGCCAGCCGCTCGATCAGCCTCGCGGCGCTTTCGCGAGGGTTGCTTGCCAGGGTCTGCTCGAGTTCTGCGGGGAGCTCGTCCATCATGGCGCGACTTTACGCGACCGCGCGGCCCGCAACTCACTGACGAGATAGTCGATTCCGCTCGCGATGGTGAGCAGTACGGCGATCGTCATGGTGACGACGTTGACCCACCAGACCGCGCCCTGCCAGGTCGGATCGTCGATGAGCGACGCCAGCGGCAGAAGGGCCAGCGACAGCGCGAGGGCCTGAGCCACCGTCTTCAGCTTGCCCATCCATGCGGCGGCGAGCACGTGGTCGCTCACGACCAGGAAGCGGTACACGGTGATGCCGATCTCGCGCACGAGCACGATGATCGTGATCCACCACGGCAGCTCACCGAGGATCGACAGACCCACGAACGCCACGCCCGTCAGCACCTTGTCGGCGATCGGGTCGAGCAGCTTCCCGAGATCTGTGACGATCTCGTACCGGCGCGCCAGGTAGCCGTCGATGCCGTCGGTCGCGATCGCGACGATGAACAGCACCGCGGCCCACCAGCGCAGCGGCCCGTCCGCGCCGTCGTCGGCCAGCAGCATCCACAGGAAGACCGGCGCGCACAGGATGCGCACGATCGTGATGACGTTCGGCAACTGCCGAGGAACGGCCATCAATCGCGACCCGTCAACTGCCACGCGTCGCCGTCGTCGTCGTCCGCGTCCACGACCGGAAGGCCGTCGAACTGGGCCTCGATCGGGTCGGACGCGTAACGGTCGGATGCTGCCGGCTCCGGAGCATCCTCACCGCGCAGCCGTGCCATCACCGAGGGCAGCTGCTCTGCGGTCACGAGCACGTCGCGGGCCTTGGAGCCTTCCGACGGGCCGACGATCTCGCGGGACTCCAGGAGGTCCATGAGGCGCCCGGCCTTGGCGAAGCCCACGCGGAGCTTCCGCTGCAGCATGGATGTCGAGCCGAACTGCGTCGAGACCACCAGTTCCGCCGCGGCCAGGAGAAGCTCGAGGTCGTCCCCGATATCGGCGTCGATCTCCTTCCGCTCCGCGGCGGCGGCGACGTCGGAGCGGTACTCCGGCCGGGCCTGCTGGGTGACGTGGGCGACGACCTTCTCGATCTCGGCTTCACTCACCCACGCGCCCTGCACGCGCAGCGACTTGTTGGCGCCCATCGGCAGGAACAGCGCGTCGCCCTGTCCGATGAGGCGGTCAGCACCGGGCTGGTCGAGGATGACGCGGGAGTCGGTGACGCTCGTCACGGCGAACGCGAGACGCGACGGCACGTTGGCCTTGATGAGTCCGGTCACCACGTCGACCGATGGTCGCTGGGTGGCGAGCACGAGGTGGATGCCGCTCGCGCGGGCCAGCTGCGTGATGCGCACGATGGAGTCTTCGACGTCGCGCGGGGCGACCATCATGAGGTCCGCGAGCTCATCCACAACGACCAGGAGGTACGGATACGGCTTGAGGACACGCTCGCTGCCGGCGGGGAGCTGCAACTCCCCCGCCACCACGGCCTTGTTGAAGTCGTCGATGTGGCGGAATCCGAACGACGCGAGGTCGTCGTACCGCATGTCCATCTCCTTCACGACCCACTGGAGCGCCTCGGCGGCCTTCTTGGGGTTCGTGATGATCGGCGTGATGAGGTGCGGCACGCCGGCGTAGGCGGTGAGTTCCACGCGCTTGGGGTCGACCAGCACCATCCGCACTTCCGACGGCTTGGCGCGCATGAGCAGGCTCGTGATCATCGAGTTCACGAAGCTCGACTTGCCGGAGCCGGTGGAACCGGCCACGAGCAGGTGGGGCATCTTCGCGAGGTTCGCCACCACATAGCCGCCGCCGACGTCCTTGCCGACACCGATGGTCATGGGGTGCGTGGATGCCGCGGCCACCGGAGAGCGCAGGACGTCACCCAGCGTGACGATCTCGCGGTCGGTGTTGGGGATCTCGACGCCGATCGCGCTCTTGCCGGGGATCGGGGCGAGGATGCGCACCTCGTTGGATGCGACGGCATAGGCGATGTTGTTGGTGAGCGCCGTGATGCGCTCGACCTTCACACCCGGGCCGAGCGAGATCTCGTACTGCGTGACGGTCGGCCCTCGAGAGAACCCCGTGACGCGCGCGTCGACGTTGAACTGCGACAGCACGCTCTCCACAGCCGCGACGACCGCGTCGTTCGCCGGCGACCGGTCCTTGTGCGGCGATCCGGCCGCGAGAGCGGCGACCGACGGCAGCCGGTAGTTCGCTGCCGGCGGGAGCCCCTGACCGTCACCGCCCAGTCCGGAGATGCCGGGCAGCTCCGCGGTCAGATCATCGGGAGCGTCGTCGCGCAGCGACGTTCCTCCGCCGGGCAGGGCAGCGGCAAGCGCGGCCGGGTCGAGCACCTCGGTGAGGGCGTCGGGCGTCGGCGGGCGCGGCGGGGGCGGAGGGGTCGGGGTGGGGGCCGTCGGGAAGACCTGCTCGAAGCCGCCCTCGACCGTGCCGGGCGTCAAGAGCTGGGTCAGGTCCTGCGATCCCAGGCCCCCGTCGACCTCCTGCTCTCGGCCCGTCCGGTTGCGTCGCCACCACGGAAGCGCCGGGTCGGCGTCATCCCCGTCGTCGCCGTCGCCGGAGGACGCCTCATCCGCGCGCCGTGTCTCCGCACGCTCGGCGCGCGCGGCCCGCTCGGCAGGATCGGCGCCGAACAGCCAGTCGTAGAGGTCGCCCAGACGGCGGCCGATGCGATTGGGCGGCGTCTTCGTGAGGATCAGGATGCTGAGCACCGCGACGAGCGCGAGCACGATGCCGGCACCGACCGGTGTGAGCAGCATCGCGAGGGGCTCCCCCGCCATCCAGCCGAACAACCCGCCCGCGAGACTGAGGACCGGAAGGCCCTCGCTCGGCTGCGGCCGATCGCCGAGAACGTGGCAGAAGCCGGCGACCGTCACGAGGAAAAGCGCGAAACCGATGCCGATGCGGCCGTTGTCGTGCACGGAAGAGGGGTGGCGGAAGAGCCAGCCGGCCAGCAGCAGCAACAGCACGGGGAAGACGAATGCCTCGCGGCCGATCAGACCGCCGACGCTGTACGCGCTGATGAGTGCCGCGACGTCGGTGCCGATGAGGAACCACTCCACCACCGCGCCGGCAGCGGCGAGGAGGACGAGCAGGAACGGGAACCCGTCGCGCCGCTGATCCTTCTCGAGGGTCTCCGGCCCGAACGCACGGAAAACCCCTCCGACAGCGTGGGCGAGCGCGAGCCATGCGCGAACGAGGACGGCGGGCTTCTCGGGTTCGCCGACGTAACGTTTGGGTGCGGGGGCAGGTTTGCGCGCGCCACCCTTTGCGGACGCGCGGGCGCCGGTCGTCGTGGTGCTGCGGGGCATACTCCCACGGTAGGCCGGGGGGCCGACGTTTCCCCGGATTGACGCGGGTCTCTCAGCGGAGCCGCTTCACCCTAGAGTGATCGCGTGCGCACCCGATCGGTCCTCACCGTCGTCGTCGTCACCCTCGTCGTCGTGGGAGTCCTGGCTGCTTGGGTGACGGCGCCCGCGTGGATGCCGGCCCTCTCGGTGCGGGACGCCGTTCCTGTGGCCGCGCTCCACGACGTCGGCGAACTCTGTTCTCTCGGGTACGCGTCGTGCCGGGAAGTCGGGGCCATGAGCTGACGACCCGACGGAACTCAGCGGAGCCGCTTGACCATCGTGTCGCGCCCCATCCCGGCGTTCGTGACCGCGAACCCCTCCGAGCGATACAGCGTCACGGCGAAATTGCCCCGCTCGACGCTGAGGCTGATGCGGCCGAACCCCTGCGCACGCGCCTCGTCGCACAGAGTGTGGAGGAGCAGCCGGCCGACGCCGTGGGATCGCCAGATGGGTCGCACGCCGATGATCAGTTCCGGCACGCCCGTGCCGACATAACCGAAACCGGGTTCTGTGCGCGGGAACATCCGGTACCACGCGGCCCCGACGGCCTCACCGGCCGGCGACTCGGCGACCATGCCCGCGTCACCCGGCCGCATCCACCCGGCCAGGTATCGCTGGTAGTCGGCTCCGGCCAGCACCTCATGGCGTGGCCGATCGCCGCCCGCGCGCCAGTTCGCCGCTTCCACCACCATGTCGGCGAGGAACGTCCCATCGGATTGACGGGCCGGGCGAACCGGGAGCGCCGGCATGGTTACGCCTCGATCACCAGCGGCACGATCATCGGGCGGCGACGCAGCCGCTGGTTCACCCAGCGACCGATCGTCCGGCGCACCACCTGCGACATCGCGTGACTGTCGCGCGTGCCCGACTGGGCTGCCTCGGCGAGCGCGGCGGCGATCTTCGGCTTGACGCTCTCGAACACTCCGGCGTCTTCGGCGAAGCCACGCGCGTGGATCTCCGGTCCGGTGATGATCTTGCCGGTCGCGGAGTCGATGACGACGATGACCGAGATGAAGCCCTCCTCACCGAGGATGCGGCGGTCCTTGAGATCCGCTTCGGTGATCTCGCCGACGGATGAGCCGTCGACGTAGACGAACCCGATGTCGAGTTGTCCGACGACCTCGGCGAGGCCGTCGCGAAGGTCGACGACGGTGCCGTTCTCACCCAGGATCGTGCGCTCGGCGGGGATGCCGGTGTCCTGCGCGAGGCGCGCATTGGCCATCAGGTGGCGGTACTCGCCGTGCACCGGGAGCACGTTCGCGGGCTTGATGATGTTGTAGCAGTACAGGAGCTCCCCGGCGGCGGCGTGGCCGGACACGTGCACCTTGGCGTTGCCCTTGTGCACGACCGTCGCCCCGAGCTTGGTCAGCCCGTCGATCACGCGGTAGACCGCGTTCTCGTTACCCGGGATCAGGCTGGACGCGAGGATGACCGTGTCACCCACACCCGGCTCGATCTCGTGGTCGTTGTTGGCCATGCGCGACAGGACCGCCATCGGCTCGCCCTGCGACCCGGTCGACATGTACACGATGCGGTCTTCGGGGAGGTCGCGTGCCTTCTTGTAGTCGATCAGCACGCCCTCGGGCACGTGCAGATAGCCGAGCTCTTCGGCGATCGTCATGTTGCGCACCATGCTGCGGCCGAGAAGCGCGACGCGGCGCCCATGAGCGGCGGCAGCATCCAGAACCTGCTGCACCCGGTGCACGTGGCTGGAGAAGCTTGCCACGATGACCCGGCGGGGGGCCGAACCGATGACCTGCTCGAGGACCGGGCCGATGCTGCGCTCGGTCGGAGTGAACCCGGGCACATCGGCGTTGGTGGAGTCGACGAGGAACAGGTCGACGCCCTCCTCGCCCAGACGAGCGAAGGCGCGCAGGTCGGTGATGCGGCCGTCCAGCGGCAGCTGGTCCATCTTGAAGTCGCCCGTGGCCAGGGCCATGCCCGCGGGGGTGCGGATCGCGACGGCGAGCGCGTCGGGGATGGAGTGGTTGACCGCGACGAACTCGAGATCGAACGGACCGACCTTCTCCCGCTGCCCCTCGGCGACGGTGAGCGTGTACGGCTTGATGCGATGCTCTTTGAGCTTGGCCTCGAGGAGGGCGAGAGTCAGACCCGAGCCGAGGAGCGGGATGTCGCTCTTGAGCCGAAGCAGATAGGGAACCGCACCGATGTGGTCTTCGTGACCGTGGGTGAGCACGACCGCGACGATGTCGTCCAGACGGTGCTTGATCGGCTCGAAGTCGGGAAGGATCAGGTCGACGCCCGGCTGGTGCTCTTCGGGGAAGAGCACGCCGCAGTCGACGATGAGGAGCTTGCCCTCGTACTCGAATACCGTCATATTGCGGCCGACCTCTCCGAGCCCGCCCAGCGGCGTGACTCGAAGGGTGCGGGGTGCGAGCGCGGGCGGGTCATAGACCGTCGTGGGCATGTGTTGCCTCCTCGGATGCGGTTGCATCGCTATTGCGGCTCGCGTGGCGCGAACCTCTTTCTTTGTCGACTCGCGCGGCGCGAGCCCATGTCATCGGGTGGTGCCGTGCACCTTCGGCAGCGCGCCACCGGCCGCGGCGTTCCGGTCGGGGCGGAAGTTGGAGAAGTCCGCGCCGGGGACGTCGCGGACGAGGGCGAGTTCGTCCTCGATGATCGCGGCCTCCCACTCCTCGGGCCCGACCAGTGGCAGGCGAACGCGGGGACTCGTGATGCGTCCGAGGCCGTGCAGGATGTACTTCGCCGCCACCGTCCCGGGCACGT
The DNA here is from genome assembly GCF_058310455.1 of Microbacterium sp. Z10_103. NCBI lineage: Bacteria > Bacillati > Actinomycetota > Actinomycetes > Micrococcales > Microbacteriaceae > Microbacterium > Microbacterium sp. Z10_103. The sequence continues at coordinate 810,041 of NZ_JBZEGK010000001.1, read as the reverse complement.
GGGTCATGACGGCGCGGACGAGGGGTTCGAGGCGCTTGTGCGCGGCGGTGGCAGCGGCGAGGTCGCCGCGGTTCACCGCATCCACGATCGTGCGGTACGGCGCGGCGGCGATGTTCGCGGTGACTCCGATGAGCCCGCTCGCTCCGATCGCGAGGTGCGGCAGCACGTTGGCGTCATCGCCGGAGAAGTACATCAGGTCGGTCTGGTTGAGAACGCGGCTGACCTCACTGAAGTCGCCCTTGGCGTCCTTGATGGCGAGGACGTTGGGGTGCTTCGCGATCCGGAGGATCGTTTCGTACCTGATGGGTACACCGGTGCGGCCGGGAATGTCATAGAGGATGACCGGCAGGTCGGTAGCGTCGGCGACGAGACGGAAGTGCGTGAGGATGCCCGCCTGTGTGGGCTTGTTGTAGTACGGCGTCACGATCATGATGCCGTCGGCGCCGGCCTTCTCGCTCGCCTTGTAGAGCTCGATGGCGTGCGCGGTCTCGTTGGATCCGCCGCCGGTGATGATCTTGGCGCGGCCGGCCGCGACATCCTTGCCCACCTCGACGAGGCGCAGTTTCTCGGGGTCGGTGAGGGTGCTGGTCTCGCCGGTGGTGCCCGTGACGACGATGCCGTCGGCACCGGCGACGATGACATCGTCGATGTGCTTCTCGACGGCGGGCCAGTCGACCTCGCCGTCGGCCGTCATGGGGGTGACGAGCGCGACGAGCACCTGCCCGAACGGATTGCCCGAATGCGTCATGTTCTCAGGGTATCGGTCGGCGCGGCGTCGTCGCCGCCGCATCCTGGCGCCCAGGCGTTCGCAGGGGGTTCTGTCGCCCGAGGCCGGCGGGCGCAGCGGGCGCCGGCGCCTGGCGGGGCGGGCGGGCGCGGCGGGCGGGGCGGGCGGGCGCCGGCGCGGGGCGGGGCGGGCGGGCGCAGCGGGCGCGCCGGCGCGGGGCGGGGCGTGCACGTCGGGAGGAGAAGTGCACTCGGGAGGGCCGAATCCGGCACTCACCCCCTCCCCAAGCGACATCTCCTCCCCAAACGCCCGCGCCGGACGCTGGCCGCCGATAGCGGGCGCGCTCACGGGCACGTCGGGAGGAGAAGTGCACTCGGGAGGGCCGAATCCAGCACTCACCCCCTCCCCACGCGACATCTCCTCCGCCAGCGCACAGGCATCGGGAGGGTCGGAGGGGGATGCCGCGTCAGCGGCCCCGACCGGCGGCCTTGACCACCACGGCGTCGGGCAGGAGACGGGAGGCGGTGACGAGCGCCTTGTATCTGCGGGACGGGATGGAGACCGACCTGCCCCGGCCGAGGTCTCGGAGCGACTCGCGGACGACGTCCGGCGCGTCCAGCCACATCCAGTCCGCGATCCCCTCCTCGCCCGGCGGCAATCCGAGCCGCTCGTGGAAGTTGGTGTGCACGAAGCCGGGGCAAACGGCCGTCACGGTCACACCCCGGTCGCGGTACTGCACGTTCGCCCACCGGCTGAAGCTGACGAGCCACCCCTTCACGGCGCCGTAGGTGCCCCGCGGGATCAGCCCCGCGACGGACGCGAGGTTGAGGATCTTGCCGCTTCCCCGCGCGAGCATGCCGGGCAGCGCCGCGTGCATGAGCCGCATCGGCACCTCGACGTGCAACTGAAGATGCCTCACCTCGTCCTCGATCGGGTTCCGCTCGAACGCCAGCGGCAGGCCGTAGCCGGCGTTGTTCACGAGCAGGTCGATCGGATGCTGCCCATCGGACAGGCGCGCGACCACCGTGTCGCGCTGCTCGGCGTCGAGAAGGTCGGCGACCAGCACCCGGGCCGAAACCCCGTGCGCGTCGCGGACGGAGGTGGCGAGTGCCTCCAGCGCGTTGCGGTCGCGGGCGACCAGCACGAGATCCATCCCCCGCGCGGCCAGCTGTCGCGCGTACTCGGCGCCCAGGCCGGAGCTCGCTCCCGTGATCAGTGCCGTACGTGCCATCACGGCCAGCCTAGGACCGCCGTTAGTCTGGCGCCATGACGCGCGTGTGGCTGACCGGATGGGAATGGGGATGCTGCGGGGAGCCCTTCCGCGTGGGCGACGCCGTCGACTTCGGCATCGCCTCCCGCGCGGGCGATGCGTGGCTTCACGAGCTCCTCGGATCCGACCTCGCCGCAACCGTCGACGCGGTCGAGTCGCACCACGAGGAGGAGTTCCCCGACCGGGTGCGCGGGGTGGTCACGGCCGTGCACGCAGTCGCGATCGGATACGTGGAACGCCGCGAGCTGCGCCGTCCGGGGCACGGCGCGCCCCCCGATGCCGTCGCCCCACGAGCGGGCGAGGAGTGGCCGGAAACTCGGCGACAGGTTGGCGACGGGATCTTCATCGGTACACGCCCGTCGCGGTACGTGGTCGTCCGCGAACCCGTTCCGGACAGCGCGACCCTTCATCCGGTCGAGGGCGTGCGTCTGCCCGGCCCAGAGGGCGGAGCCGTCATACCCACCAGGAACCCTCTGCCGGACCCGCCCCCGGAGCGCCGTCTGCGATCGACGGCCGGATGGCTCGTCGACCTCGAGGCTGACCGCGCGTGACCGGGCAGCGGCCCGAGCGTCACCCGATCCCTTCGGTCACCGTCTCGTTGTACGAGAACTCCAGGTCGAGGTTTCGACCGAAGTAGTGGTCGCGGGTGGTGTCCCTCGCGCCTGCGCACATGGGACCGTCTCCGATGGGTGCTCGTTCGTCTCCCGTTGGGGGCCTCGGTACGTCCGGCCAAGACCGCATCGCCAGGGGCGAACGACCCACAACAATCGCTGCTGCTCGGCGCGACCCGCCGCTGGTTCCGCCCGTCTGCGCGGCATTCTCCACGCGCGCCGCCGCTCCGACGGGCCATCCGTCGGGGGGGACGAACGACCCTGGTCCGGCCGCGTGCCCCCGACGTACGCTCGCCACGGGTGCACGACCGCGGACCCCTCGTCGGCCGTCGCACCTGTGACGACCACCTACTTGTGGCCGCTCGGGAGCTAGACAGGAGATGTCATGAACGCATTCCAGGCCAGCGGTGATCTGACTCCGAGGTTCGCGCGGCCCGGTGAGGCGACCATCGCCGCCCGCCACGTCATCCCCCAGGAGGAGTCCCTCCCCGACACCGCAAAGCAGATCGTCGACGACGAGACGATGCTCGACGGCAACTCCCGCCTCAACCTCGCCACCTTCGTGGGGACGTGGATGGACGAAGACGCCAAGCAGGTGTACGAGGCGTCGTTCGACAAGAACATGATCGACAAGGACGAATACCCGCAGACCGCGGCTATCGAGGACAACTGCTGGCACATGCTGGCGAACCTCTGGAACGCGCCCGACGCCTCCCAGAGCATCGGCACGTCGACGATCGGTTCGTCGGAGGCCTGCATGCTCGGCGGCCTCGCCTTCAAGCGGCGCTGGCAGCAGTCACGCCGCGTCGCCGGGAAGGACACGTCCAAGCCGAACCTGGTGATGTCATCCGCGGTGCAGGTGTGCTGGGAGAAGTTCTGCAACTACTTCGACGTCGAACCCCGGTTCGTGCCGATCAGCATGGACCACAAGACCCTCGACGGGTACGACCTCGAGAAGTACGTCGACGAGAACACGATTGGCGTCGTGGCCATCCTGGGGGTCACCTACACCGGCATGTACGAGCCGGTCGCCGAGATCGCCAAGGCGCTGGATGACATCGAGGCCAAGACCGGCCTCGACATCCCGATCCACGTGGACGGGGCATCCGGGGCGATGATCGCGCCGTTCCTCCAGCCCGACCTCGTCTGGGACTTCCGCCTCGAACGCGTGCACTCAATCAGCACCTCGGGCCACAAGTACGGCTTGGTGTACCCAGGCTTGGGCTGGGTGGTCTGGCGCAACACGCAGTGGCTGCCCGAGGACCTGGTGTTCCAGGTGAGTTACCTCGGCGGGCAGATGCCGACGTTCGCCCTGAACTTCTCCCGCCCCGGCGCACAGGTGCTGCTGCAGTACTACATGTTCCTCCGCCTCGGGTTCGAGGGGTACCGCGCCGTGCAGCAAGCGTCGCAGGACGTCGCGAAGTACCTCGCCAAAGGTATCGCCAAGATCGGCGCCTTCGAGCTGTGGAACGACGGCAGCGACATCCCCGTCTTCGCGTGGTACCTGAAAGACGGGCACACCAAGAACTGGAATCTCTACCACCTGCAGGATCGACTGCGGATGAAGGGCTGGCTCGTGCCGGCGTATCCCATGCCCGATGACCTGAGCGATCTGACGGTGCAGCGCATCGTGGTCCGCAATGGTCTGAGCATGGACTTGGCCGCCGAACTGCTCGAGAGCATCGAGACCGAGACCGCCTACCTCGATGCACTCGAATCGCCCATGCCCGTCGAAGCCCAACACTCCGGTTTCCACCACTAGGCGGCGGAGATGTCGACCAACGCATCGAATCAGACAGCGGATGCTGCCGCGAAGGCCGCGTCCAATCATCCGCTCACGTCCCGCAAAGTCGTCACGAGCTTCCTGGGAGTCGGCCAGCTCGCACTGCTGACGCTCGTGGTCGTGGCGAGCCTGCGTTCCCTCCCCGCGATGGCCGTGTACGGGCTCGGGAGCGTCACCCTCTACATCATCCCCGCCGTCCTCTTCCTCATCCCGACCGCGCTCGTGGCCGCCGAGCTGGCCACAGGGTGGAAAGGCGGTGTCTACGTCTGGGTCCGCGAGGCCTTCGGCAACCGCTGGGGGTTCACGGCGGTCTGGCTCCAGTGGATCCAGAATGTCGTCTGGTACCCGACGCAGATCGCGTTCATCGCCGCGGCGCTGGCGTTCGTGTTCGTCGACCCGTCGCTGGCGAACTCAGGGCTCTTCACCGCGATCGTGATCCTGGTGCTGTACTGGGGGTCGACGCTCATCACGCTGCGCGGCGGCAACCTCTTCGCCAAGCTCGGCTCGTGGGGCGGCATCCTCGGCACGCTCCTGCCGGCCGTGCTGCTCATCGTGTTCGGCTTCATCTGGCTCGGCACCGGCCAGAAGAGCGAGGTGCCGCTGGACGCCTCGGCGATCATCCCGCCGTTCACCGGCATCGCCTCCATCGTGCTGATCGTCTCCAACGTGCTGGCGTACGCGGGCATGGAGGTGAACGCCGTCCACGTGAACCAGATGAAGGATCCCGGCAAGGGGTACCCGCGGTCGGTGCTGCTGGCCTCGATCCTGATCCTTCTGGTGTTCATCCTGCCGACGATCGCCATCTCGATCGCCGTGCCGGAGAAGGAGCTGGGGCTCACCAACGGCATCATGCTCGCCTTCCAGGCCTACTTCGACAAGTGGGATCTCGGATGGGGAACCGCGGTGGTGTCCGCGCTCATCGCGGCTGGCGCGCTCGCATCTGTCATCACGTGGATCGCCGGTCCGTCGAAGGGTCTGCTCGCCGCGGCCGAGACCGGGCTGCTGCCGCCGGCGCTGCAGAAGCGCAACAAGGCGGGGGTCCAGTCCGGCATCCTCATGCTGCAGGGCACCATCGTGACGATCCTCGCGGCGATCTTCGTCGTCGTGCCCAACGTCAGCGCCGCGTTCGTCGCTCTCGTCGACATGGCCGCTGCGATCTACCTCATCATGTACATGCTGATGTTCGCCGCCGCGATCGTCCTGCGCCGCAAGGAACCCGACGTGAAGCGCACCTACCGCGTACCGGCGATGAACCTCGTGGCCGGTGTCGGATTCGTCGGGTGCCTCGCCGCGTTCCTGCTCGCCTTCATCCCCCCTGATGGATTCACGGCATTCCCACCCGCCGTGTACCCGTGGATCGTGGGTCTGGTCATCGTGGTGCTCGGCGCTCCGCCGCTCGTCTTCTACGCCCTCCGCCGACCTGGATGGGACCGCCGCAGCGAAGCCGACAAGACCAAGCACGGCACCCACGACGAGGATGACGCCCAAGGCAACTCGGAGTCAGGACCCGCCGCCGCCTCGGCGGCGCGCCCGCCGACGACGGGATCCGCGCGGGGTACGAACAAGTCGAGCCGCCGGACGCCGGATTAGAGAACTCGGAATCAGCGAGCCCGTCGTGGTCGTCACGAAGGCGCCCCAGGGTCACCCGCTGCGCACGCCCGCGTGATGAGCCCCGGTTCACGACGCGGACCGCTTGAGAGCACCGGGCAGGGCGATCCGTCGGTGCTCGAGGCGACGTGGCTCTCGATCCTCAGCGAAGGCATGGTGGGTGCGCCCGGCTTCCGAACGCCACGCCGACGACAGCACGCCCGCGAAGGCGGTCGCCACCCCGGGCACGACGCTGAGGAGCCGGCATACCACGGCGATGCCCGGCTGGCTCGCCACAGCCGGTGGGTGTGTGGCGAGGGAGCTGGAAGGGGGGTAAACCCGCGCATCATCCCCGTTCTTCTCGGCCATCGATGGGCCGGACCGTTACTGGATGATGCTGGGTTGCAGGTCGCCCAGTGTGAAGAAGCGGGTCATCCGAGTGACCCCCGCCGCCGCCACGATGGCTGCAACGAGCGCCCAGCAGAGCACCACCCCCATGTCGGTCCAGACACGGGAAAGATCGCCGCCGTACATGACCTGGCGCAACGCGTCGACGATGAAGCCCATCGGCAGCACCTCGTGCAGCGCCGCCAGCGGCGCGGGCAGCGTCTGCCAGGGGAACGTGCCCCCCGCGGTCACGAGCTGAAGAACCATGAGCACGAGCCCGAGGAACTGACCCACCGCCCCCAGCCAGATGTTCAACGCCAGGATGATCCAGGTGTACGAGGCCGAAGCGAACACGAGCAGCCCCAGCACGGCCGCCGGGTTGGCGAATCTGAACTGCAGGGCCAGCGCAAGCACGGCGAAAAGCCCGACCATCTGCACCGCTCCGAGCAGGGCCGGGGTGGCCCATCCGGCGATCGTCACGCGCACCGGCACCTCCATGGCGCTCACCGCCCGACGCGAGACCGGCTTGACGATGAGGAACAGCGCGTAGATCCCGATCCACGCCGCCAGCGCGGCGAAGAACGGCGCCAGCCCCGCGCCGTAATTCTGCGCGGTGGCGAGCGATGTGGTCTCGATGCGGACCGGCTCGGCCAACGTGGCGCTCTGCTTTTCGCGCGTCGCCTCATCGGCGTCGGGCACCTGTCCGGCGCCGTCCTGCAGCCCGGTGGTGAGCTCGCCCGCACCGGCCGACAACTCGGTGATTCCGGCGGCCAGCTGGTCGATGCCGCCGCGCAGCTCGGTCGCCCCCGATTCCGCTGACCCCAGTCCCCCGGCCAGGCTCGACGCCCCGGCAGCGACCTCCCCCGCCCCGGCCGAGAGGCGGTCGATGCGCGACACCGCACCCTGCAAGCGGTCGTTCAGGCTGCGGAGCCGGTCACCCACCGGTTGGAGACGGGCGACGGCCTGGTCGATCTGATCCTGCGGGAGACCCGCGTCGGTCAGGACCTGGACGAGATCGGCCTGCACCTGCGGAAGGTCGGCAGTGGCCCGCGCGGCCAGCGCGCCCGCGTCGTCCGCGACGCCGTCCAGTTCTCGCACGCCGGCGGCGACCTCCTGCGCTCCCGCCGCCAGGCTCTCGCTTCCCTCGCGCAACTGCGCGGTCCCATCGAGGAGTTGCTGCGATCCTGAGCGCAGCTGCTCGGCGCCGGCTCCGGCCGTCGACAGTCCCTCAGAGAGTTGCCCGGCTCCGGACGCGGCCTCCAGCAGTTTGGCGCGGATCTCGGCGAGGCCGCCCAGCACTGCCGACGCCGCCTCATCGATCACCTTCCGGGCGATGACGTTCTGCACCCGCTGGACGGCCTGCGTGCCGATCGAGGAGGCCAAGTAATTGTTGGCGTCGTTCGTGCGCAGTTCGATCGCCGCGCGCTCAGGCGCGGATCCTGTGATCGAGGCGACGGCCTCCGAGAAATCGCGGGGTACGACGATGAGGAACTCGTATCTGCCGTCCCGCAGGCCCGTCTCCCCGGCGCGCTCGCCGACGACGCTCCACCGAAACGTCTTGCTCTTGCGCAGTTCCTCGGAGATCTCGTCGCCGAGATTGCGCTGCTCTCCCTGGATCTGAGCGCCCGCGTCCAGGACGACGATTCCGGCGGGAATGCTCCCGAGCCGCTGGTACGGATCCTGGTTCGCCCACAGATAAAAGCCCCCGTAGAGGATCGGCACACACAGCAGTGCGACGAGGGCGAGGGCCGACATCGGTCTGGACACCAACCGCCGCAACTCGGCGGCCACCATATGGGAGATCTTCATGACGCACCGGTCGGGCCTGCCGCGATCGCCCGCGGCGCCGGGTCGTCGGGCACGCCGATGCGCGCACCCAGGACGAGGCGCGAGGCCTCCCCGGCGATCACGAGCACGGCGAACCGGCGGGCGGCGAACTCGGCCACGAGCGACCACCAGTCGCGAGGATCTGCACCGTGGCGATCGGGTGACACCAGCACCAGTCCGCTGACGTTCTTGCGCAGCACCGCCAGCTCACACAGTATGCGCAGACGCCGTACCGGTTCGAGGTTGCTGACCGGACGGCGGGCGGCGTCGCTCATCCCCTGTTCGCGCAGCCAGCGTCGCGCCGCGACCGGCCCCGAACGCTGACCGGCGAACATCAGCTCCTCCGCAACGACAGCCGCGACGGCCACGTTGGGTTCGGGCGCCGAGATGTCCGGGGCGTCGACGAGGGCCACCATCCGGCGCAACGCACGTGCATCGGGTCGGCCGTCGAGGAGCACCGCGCCGGTGTCCGGTCGCATCCGGCCCGCGGCCAGCAGTCCCAGGACCGTGGGTCGCTGCTCCGTCTCGGCCAACCCGAACGTCGTCCGCCCGGTTTCGAACTCCACCGTCATGGGCGGAAGTGCATGAGCGCGTTCGTCCTTGCCGACGCCGTCCAGGTGGACGCGCACGGCTCACACCACCTTCAGCACCGTCACGGTTCGGGCGCGGAGTGAGCATGAATCGGCCATGTCCACTCCCTCCGGGCGAGGGCCTCGCCGCTGCTCACTCTCGCCGCGGCGGGGACGAATGACCAGAGACTAAAGACCCAATCGGAGGCAGCGCGTCATGCCGCCGGCGTCCCTCAGGGAGCCACGCGGCCGTTCGCGTTGAACGCGGAGTGGGTGAGCGGCATGAGCTCGGTCCAGAGCTTCTCCATCTTCTCCGCGCACATCTCGATCTCCCGCTGGGGGAACGACGGGAAGTGGGTGCCCTCGACCTTGGTGCGCAGCGACAGGAAGTTCATGAGGGAGCGCGCGTTCATCGTCACGTACATCGACGAGTAGATGTTCAGGGGCAGCACGATGCGTGCGACCTCGCGGGCGACGCCGGCGGCCAGCATCCGCTGGTACGCCGAAAACGCGAACTCCGCGGCATCCTTCGTCGCGGTGTCGACGAGCGCGTGCTGCTCGGGACTGCCGGGGAGGAACTCGTAGGCGCCGGGTTTGCCCACCTGCACCAGGTTGCGCTCCGGAGCGGGAACGTAGAAGACCGGTCGGAGCTCGCGGTAGCGGCCCGATTCTTCGTTGTACGAGGCGATGCGGTGACGCATGAACTCGCGGAAGACGAAAATCGGCGCCTGCACGTAGAAGGTCATCGAGTTGTGCTCGAAGGGCGAGCCGTGCCGGTCGCGCATGAGGTAGTTGATGAGGCCCCGGTCGCGCCCCGACGCCTCGGTGCCGGACTGCGCAGCCTCCAGAGTCTGCTCGCCCTGGGTGGAGACGCGGGCGGCGAAGAGCACATCGGCATCCGACGCGCTGGCTCGCACCAGCTCGACGGTGACGTCGCTGCGGAATTCGATCTCGGGGCGGATGTCGGCGTCAGTCACGGTGCCACCCTACTGCCGTCGGCCGACAGCGATCGTTACGCCGTCCGCGTCATGTGGAACATCTCTGCCCACGGACCGGCGGGGGCCGATAACGTGGCTCCTGATGTCACTCTTCGACGCCATGCTCGCGCTCACGGCCCTCCTGGCCGCGGTGCTCGTGAGCGGACTCGTCGTCCGCCATCGGGCGGTGCGCATCCGCAGGGACGTCCCGCACGAGGTCATCCAGCCGGAGCGGCTCGGTGCCGACGGGCTCGGTGAAAGGGCGACGCTGCTGCAGTTCAGCACCGACATGTGCTCGAGGTGCCCGGGGCTGCACCGGATACTGTCATCCGTCGCCGCCGGGCACGACGGTGTCCGCCACCTCAACGTCGACCTCACACACCGGCCCGACATCGCCAAGCACTTCCGCGTCCTCCAGACGCCCACCACCCTCATCCTCGACCGTCATGGCGCCGTGCAGTCCCGTATCGGCGGCGTGCCGGGGCGCGACATGCTCGAGCTGGAGCTCACCCGCTTGACCGGCGAGGGCGCTCGTGCCTGACGCCCTGCCCGCGGGCATCGACCCGCGCGGACCCCGCTTCGCGGCAGGCATCACCGCCCTGTTGCTCGCCATCGATGTCGTGCTGGGGCTCACCGGAATCTCCACGGCCCGCGCACCGGAACGCCTGACGGGCGACTTCGCTTTCGTCAGCGGTTCGTGGTCCGTGACAGTGGCTCCCCTGTCCGCTCGCTTTCTCGACCCGGGGTTCCTGCTGCTGGCCGTGATCGCGCTGCTGTTCCTGTGGGGCGTGGTGTCGCCGCGCACCGCACCGTGGGGCGTTCTCTACCGCCGCGTCGTCCAACCGCGCCTCGGCCCGCCGGCCGAACGGGAAGACCCGCGCCCGCCGCGCTTCGCGCAGGGCGTCGGCCTCGTCGTCACCGCCGCGGGACTGCTGCTCCACGTGCTCGGCGTCCCATGGGCGCTCCCGATCGCCGCCGGGATGGCGTTCGTGGCCGCGTTCCTCAACGCCGCCTTCGGGCTGTGCCTGGGCTGCCAGCTCTACCTGCTGCTGCAGCGCGTGGGCATCCTGGGCCGGCGCCGCCCCGCCTCCGCCTGACGCACCCGCGGGTACCACGCAGGTCTCACGCTGTCGAGGCATCCCGTCCCCCGCGCCGTCCGATTAGGCTCGCACCGACACCGCCCGACGCGGTGCCACCGTCGACCCGGGAGGTATTCCATGACCGTCACGAGCGAAGCCCGCACCGCCTGGAGAGGCAGTCTCATGGAGGGATCGGGCCAGGTGGCGCTTGCCACCTCCGGCGCCGGAACCTTCGACGTCAACTGGAAGGCTCGCAGCGAGGGGTCCACATCGGTGACGACCCCGGAAGAGCTCCTCGCCGCCGCGCACTCCGCCTGCTTCAGCATGGCGCTGTCGCATGCCCTCGCGCAGAACGGCACCCCGCCGGAGTCGGTGGATGCGACGGCATCCGTGACCTTCAAGCCCGGCACCGGCATCAGCGGCAGCCACCTCAACGTGAACGCCGTCGTCCCGGGCATCGACGCCGAGACGTTCGAGCGCATCGCCGCGGAGGCCAAGGCCAACTGCCCCGTCTCGCAGGCCCTCGCCGGCATCGAGATCACCCTCGAGGCAACGCTTGCCTGACACCCGCCGTGTCGTCGTCGCGGGCGCTTCCGGCCTCATCGGAAGCGCCCTCGCCGACAGCCTGCGCGCCGACGGCATCGAGGTCACCACCCTCGTGCGCCGTCCCGCGGCGGCACCGGGCGAGGTGGAATGGCTGACCGGTCCGGAACCGCTCGATCCGGACGTGCTCGCCGGCGCCGACGCCGTCGTTGCGCTCAACGGCGCAAGCATCGGCCGCTTCCCGTGGACGCCGCGGTATAAGAGCACCCTGTTGTGGTCGCGCATCACCCCGACCCGCACGCTCGCCACGGCGCTTCGCGCGCTGGGGGCGGATGCTCCGGCTTTCGTCTCCGCGTCCGCCGTCGGGTACTACGGGTCGGTGCCCGGTCGTCGACTCACCGAAGAATCGCCCCGCGGGGAGGGGTTCCTCGCCGACCTCTGCGGCGAGTGGGAGAACGCCGCCCGCGCGGCCGGTTCGCACGCCCGTGTCGCTCTCCTCCGGACAGCGCCGCTCGTGCACCCGGACGGGGTGCTCAAGCCGCTTCTCCTGCTCACCCGGCTCGGACTGGCCGGCCCCATCGGACGAGGCACCCAGGTCTGGCCCTGGATCTCGCTCGTGGACGAGGTCCGCGCCATCCGCCATGTGATGGACGAGGGGCTGGAAGGCCCCGTCAACCTCGTCGGTCCCACTCGCGCGACAGCCAACGACCTCGGCTTCGCACTCGCGCTGCGGATGAACCGGCCCTACGTGCTGCGCGCCCCGGCGTGGGCGCTGCGGCTGGTGCTCGGATCCGACGCGACCGAGGCGATCCTCACCTCCGACGCCGATGTCGTCCCCGAAGTGCTGGAGCGGGGCGGATTCCGCTTCACCCACCAGACCGTCGATTCGGCGATCGCGGCCGTGGTTCCCCCGGCGGCCTGAGGCGCCGCATCCCTCATCGGGTGCCGCGGCGCTCCGTCCCCTCGAGCTGGATGGCACGGCGGATCGCCTCGCGCGCCCGGCGGCGATCGGATGCCGCGTCGTACGCCAGACCCAGGCGGTACCACGCCCGCCAGTCCTCCGGACTCTCCTCCACCTCGGCCCGGTACTGCGGGAAGACAGCGTCGCCGTCCTCACGCACCACACGGCCGCTCGGACGCACCGCCACGGAGTCGTCGGGAAGCGCATTGTCGATTTCGAGCCGCCGACCGAGCCGGTCTGCGCGCCATCCGAACCACAGTTCGCGACCCAGAGCCCACGCGGCGAGCAACGGCAGCACGAGGAGCGCGACGCCCAGGGCGATCCCGATGCCATCCCCGCTGATCAGCAACAGCCACGCCCGCTGACCCACCAGCACGATGTACAGCAGCAGGACCGCTGCCATCAGCGCGACGCCGATGCGCGCGGTCACAGGCCGGTTCCGCCCGCCACCTGCCCTGAGCCGCCCTCGACCGGCGCGGGACCGTCGACGCGCGGGGACGGGATGCGGATACCGACGTCGATGAAGCTGTCGAGTCCGACCGTGACCCCCACCGCGTCGCGCGCAGCGGTGAGCGCGATCCGGATGCCGGGGGCGTACGCGAGGGCCGGGTCGACGGTGTCGTGCACGATCGTCAAGGACTCTCCGGCCCCGGAGAGCACGACCTCCTGCCGCGCGACCACGCCCGGTCGGCGCAGCGAATGGATCGGCACGCTGGCGACCTGCTGACCACGGGCTCGCTGGTCGACGTGGGGCGATTCGACCGGCCCCACACCGGAGCGGGCCGCGGCGATGATCTCCGCCGTGCGGACAGCCGTGCCGCTCGGCGAATCGACTTTGGTCTCGCGGTGCGCTTCCACGATCTCGATCGACGGGAAATGCGGCGCCGCTGCGGCGGCGAGGGCGCTTCCGACGACCGATCCGAGCGAGAAGTTCGGGATGAACACGGCGCCGGTGCCGGCCGCATCCACGAGGGGGCGGATGAGCGCTATGCGTTCGCTTGACCACCCCGACGTGCCGACGAGGAGGTTGATGCCCCGCGCGATCGCGGCCCGCACGACGTCGATGGAGACAACGGTGGAGGAGGCATCCACCACCAGGTCGGCGCCCGCGAGCTCATCCAGACTCGAGGACGAGGTGAGGATCGAGGTCACCTCGAAATCGGGCGCGTCGTCGATCACGGATCGGATGACGCTGCCCAGCTTGCCGGTTCCGCCCACGAGAGCCACGCGCGTCGTCATGGTCCCACCCTAAGTGGCCTACCCTCGGAGCATGGTCACGATCCGTCCCGTGAGCGTCGACTCCCCCCACGCCCACGCGCTGCTGGAGGAGTACTTCGCCCTTCGCGCCTCGATCTTCCCCGGCGGCGGCTACCGAACGGTCTTCCCCTCTCCCGACTCCTTCCAAGATCCCGACGGCGTCTTCCTCGTGCTGTACGACGGCGAAGAGCCTGCCGGGTGCGCCGGCATCCGCCGCCTCCCCGACGGACCGCTGGGCCCGCGATTCGAGGTCAAGCACCTCTATGTGTGCGACGCCGGACGCGGCCGCGGCTGGGGGCGCATGCTGCTGCAGGATCTCGAGCGGCGCGCCGTCGAGGCCGGCGGAGCCGAGATGGTGCTCGATACCCATCACACCCTGGATGCGGCCGGATCGCTCTACGAGCGGTCGGGCTACGTCCCCACCGAGCCGTACAACGACAACACCAACGCGACGCGCTGGTACGCCAAGCCCCTCGCCTGAGCGCCCCACCGGGTCGCCCGCGCGTTGCTCTCGCCTCGACCGTCCGCCGCGGGGCGCGAGGACATATCGTTCGGCGAGAACACCCGGGTGGATGCCGACGGGATGTGAGCTCGTCGAGGACGTATGGTTTCGCGAACGGGCCTGCTGGCTGGGCGCTAGACCGGGCTCGGCTCGGGGAGGCCGGTGCGCAGCTCGACGGGCAGGTGGGCCAGGTCGTTGTGGGCGAGCAGCGTCCAGGGACGTCCGGGCTTCTGAGCAATGACGCTCAGCCCGCAATGCGCCTGGTTGAGGGTCATCCATCGCCAGTCGGGGGCCTGCAGAACCTCGCGGACGAACCATCCGATCACGAAGTTGTGCGTGATCAAGAGCTCGTGCACCTCGCCCGAGCGGCGGGCGAGGAATTCCGCCGTCGCGTCCGCCATCTGCGCGCCGCCGGCCTCGATCTCGGCCTCCGTCACTGCGCCGAAGAAGGGCTCGTAGGCGGAAGGAGTCTCGCTTGTCATCCCCGTGGGGATGCAGTCGAACAGCAGCGCGGACGGTGTCGGTGAGATCGCCTGCAACCGCTCAGCAACGGCCACAGCGGTCTGTTCGGCCCGCTGCAGAGGGGAGTGCCAGACCGCATCGAGGGGCACGCCGGAGAGGCGATCCGCCAGGGCGGCCGCCTGCCGGAGACCGCGCGGCGACAACGGCCCGTCGACCAGACCGTGCTCAGCGTCGAGATGCTCGCCGTGGCGCACGAGGTAGATGTAGTGCGTCACGTCAGCTCGCTTCGTCGTCGGTCGGCATGCTCGGAAGCACCCTCCCACCCTACGACAGGGGCGACGGGAGGGGACGGGAGAAGTCGGCGCGCCGCGCTTCAGGCGATCGCGCGCGCGATGTCGGACAGCTGGGCGCGGCTCAGCCGGACACCGACGCCCTGCACGAGTTCTTCGACGTGCTCGGGTGCGAAGGCGTTGACGATGGGGGCGGTGACGATGCGCTCTGCCAGCAGCCACGCGACCGCCACGGCGGCGACCGGAACGCTCAGTTCCGCGGCAAGCGCGTCGAGAGCGCGGAGCGTGCGGGTGCCGCGACGAGTGAGGCTGGCCGCCATCTGCGCGCCGCGCACCGAGCGCACATCGCGCGAACGTCGCCGCTGCGCACCGGCGAGGAACCCGTGCTCGAGGGCGTGCGACGGCGTCACGGCCATGCCCTGAGCGCCGGCCACGAGGCGCAGATCGCCATCGAACTCGTCGCGGCGAACCACGTTGTACGGCACGTCGAGCACGGTGATGCGAGGGTACCCAGCCGCCGCCAGGATGCGGGCTTCCACGAGCTGCGCCGCCGTGTAGCCGTACGCGCCGACGGTGCGGACCTTGCCCGACTCGACCAGCCACTCCGAGGTCGCGAGGGTGTCTTCCAGGGGAACCGGGTCGGCGGCTTTCGCATCGAGGTAGAGCACGTCGATGCGGTCGGTCCCGAGGCGGGTCAGCGACGCTTCCACGGCGCGGACGAGGTTCACCGAACCGAGGCCGGGGTTATCGGGATGACGCCCGACGCGAACGGCGACCACCACTTCGTCGCGTGTCCCGCGCGAGCGCATCCATTGCCCGATGATGTACTCGCTTCGCCCCGCCGAGAAGCTGTCGGCCGTGTGCAGCATGTTGCCGCCGAGCTCCAAGTAGGTGTCCAGGATGCCGTGACTGGCTTCGACATCGACGTTCCACCCGAACTCTGCACCCCCCAAGGCGAGGGGGAAGACGTCGAGACCCGACTCCCCCAGCGGCACCCGGACGGCCTCGCCGAGGGCGGGTCCCTGCACGGGGATGGGAGCGGAAGGGTGCGAGGGAGCAGGCGGGCGCAAGCTCACAGAGGCCGGTTGACCGACGCTCAAGCCCGACATGGTGCGCTCCCAGGGTGAGGCCGGCGAGCACGGATCCAATCTGAAACCGCGCGCTCCGGCGCGTATTACGAGGCTATGTCCTGCCTCGGACACTCCCGCCGATTGAGCGCGCCCGTCGGTAAACATTGCATAACGCTTTGCGCAAGACGATGCCCGCCCCGCACAGGCGGGACGGGCATCGTTGTTCTTGCGGATCAGACCTCGACGGTCGCCTCAGCCGGGGCGTCAGCCGGAGCCTCGGTGTCGGAGGCCTCTTCGACGACCGGCTCGAGCGAGAGCTTGCCGCGGTCATCGATCTTCGTGATCTTCACGAGGATCTTCTGACCGACCGAGAGGACGTCTTCGACGTTCTCGACACGCTTGCCGCCGGCGAGCTTGCGAACCTCGCTGACGTGCAGCAGGCCGTCCTTGCCGGGCAGGAGCGAGATGAACGCACCGAACGTCGCGATCTTGACGACGGTTCCGAGGAACTGCTCGCCGATCTCCGGGTTGGTCGGGTTCGCGATCGCGTTGACCTGGGCACGCGCGGCCTCAGCCGACGGGCCGTCGGTCGCGCCGATGTAGACGGTGCCGTCCTCCTCGATGGAGATGTCGGCGCCGGTGGCGTCCTGGATCGAGTTGATCGTCTTGCCCTTGGGGCCGATGAGCTCGCCGATCTTGTCGACGGGGATCTGCACGCTGATCACGCGCGGGGCCGTGGGCGCCATCTCATCCGGCGCGTCGATCGCGGCGTTGAGCACACCGAGGATCGTGAGCCGTGCCTCGTGCGCCTGCTGCAGCGCGGCCGTGAGCACCGACGACGGGATGCCGTCGAGCTTCGTGTCGAGCTGGATCGCCGTGACGAACTCGCTCGTACCGGCGACCTTGAAGTCCATGTCACCGAGGGCGTCTTCGGCGCCCAGGATGTCGGTCAGCGCGGCGTAGCGCGTCTGGCCGTCGACCTGGTCGGTCACCAGGCCCATGGCGATACCGGCGACCGGCGCGCGCAGCGGCACACCGGCGTTCAGCAGCGACAGGGTCGAAGCGCATACGGAGCCCATCGACGTCGAGCCGTTGGAGCCCAGCGCCTCGGAGACCTGACGGATCGCGTACGGGAACTCCTCGCGGCTGGGCAGCACGGGCACGAGGGCGCGCTCGGCCAGGAAGCCGTGCCCGATCTCGCGGCGCTTGGGGCTTCCCACACGGCCGGTCTCACCGGTCGAGTACGGCGGGAAGTTGTAGTGGTGCATGTAACGCTTGCGCGTCACCGGCGACAGCGAGTCGATCTGCTGCTCCATCTTGAGCATGTTCAGCGTGGTGACGCCCAGGATCTGGGTCTCACCGCGCTGGAAGATCGCCGAGCCATGCACGCGCGGGATGACCTGCACCTCTGCGTCCAGCGGACGGATGTCCGCCAGGCCGCGGCCGTCCATGCGCACGCCCTCGGTGAGGATCCGGCTGCGCACGATCAGCTTCGTGACCGACTTGTAGGCGGCCGAGAACTCCAGGGTCGCGACGGCAGGCAGTCGGCCCGCTTCGACGGCGGCGAGAAGCTCAGCCTTCACAGCATCCTTCAGCTCGTCGTCGGCGTTCTGACGCTCGATCTTGTCGGCGATCTGGTAGATCGGCACGAGCTTGTCGTAGGCGAGGCCGGCGACGAAGTCGTAGGTCTCCTTGCTGTAAGGCAGGAAGACGGGGAAGTCCTTGATGGGCTTGGCCGCGGTGTTCGCCACGACGTTCTGCGCCGCGACGAGCTCCTTGATGAACGGCTTCGACGCCTCGAGGCCCTCGGCGACGACCTGCTCGTTCGGCTTGGTAGCGCCGCCCTTGATCAGGTTCCAGCTGCCTTCGGTGGCTTCGGCCTCGACCATCATGATCGCGACATCGTCCTTGCCGTCGGCGTCCGTGATGACACGGCCGGCGACGATCAGGTCGAAAACGGCGGTCTCGAGCTGCGCCGCGGTCGGGAACGCGATCCACTGGTCGGCGTGCTCGCCCGAGCCGGGGATGAGCGCGAGGCGCACACCGGCGATCGGACCGGAGAACGGCAGACCGGAGATCTGCGTCGACAGGGATGCGGCGTTGATCGCCAGCGCGTCGTAGAACTCGCCGGGCGCGATCGAGAGGATCGTCACAACGATCTGGACCTCGTTGCGGAGCCCCTCGACGAAGGACGGACGAAGCGGCCGGTCGATGAGACGGCAGACGAGGATCGCCTCGGTGGACGGGCGTCCCTCGCGACGGAAGAACGAGCCGGGGATCTTTCCGGCGGCGTACGAGCGCTCTTCGACGTCGACGGTGAGCGGGAAGAAGTCGAATCCTTCACGCGGGTGCTTGCCGGCGCTGGTCGCCGAGAGAATCATGGTCTCTTCGTCGAGGTACGCGGCGACGGCGCCCTGGGCCTGCTGCGCCAGACGGCCGGTCTCGAACCGGACAGTGCGGGTGCCGAAACGGCCGTTATCGAGAACGGCTTCAGCGGCGGTGATTTCTGGACCTTCCAAGAGGTCCCTCCTTCTTTGTTTAGACTCGCGCGTCCGTATGACGGGCGAGGCATTCGAAGGAGCAGGAACAGGCAGAAAGGGCGCGCGACGACAAGTCGGCGCGGTACCGGGCGACTGGCCACCAGTAGACGACCACCATCCGACACGGATGGGGATCCACCACAGGGGACCAGCGTCTGCCGGCCTGCTCCGCAGCTCATATGAAATTGAGCGGGGTACCGAATTCGGTAACCGACATCAGCGTATCAGGAGCGCCTCCGTCCCGGCTGAGGACTCCCCCGGGAACGGCGAGCGCACGCCCGGCACGGCATGCGAGCGGGACGAACCCCGCCGCCCCGTGCGGTGTACTCACGCGAAGTGCCCGCCTAGGCTAGGGATATGAGCAGTGAAGGCAAACCCGCGGGCGCAGCATCCGATGAGATGAAGCGCAAGTTCCGCGAAGCGCTCGACAAGAAGAACGCCGCCAACCGCAATGGCGAGGCACACCTGGACGGCGACTCGCCCGTCCATGGCACCCACGGCGCGGCGAGCTCCAAGCGGGAATTCCGCCGCAAGAGCGGCTGACCGGAGCTTTCCCGGGGCCGCCTTTCGGCCCGAACGCAGAGCCCTTCAGCCGGCCAGGGCGATCGTGCGCGCGGCCGCATCGGCCAGAGCCCGCCCGTACGAGCGGCCATGCCCGGCGGCATGCACCGCCAGGGGATGCAGCTGGTGCACCGGGATGCGGTCGCGCCAGCCCGCCCGCAGGGGACGGCGCTCGTCGTAGGCAGCGCGCGAGACGTCGAGGAACGGGCATCCGAACAGTTCGAGCATCGCCAGGTCGGTCTCGCGATGTCCGCCGTGCGCTGCCGGGTCGATGAGGACGACGCCCTCGCGCGACCACAGGACATTGCCGTTCCACAGGTCGCCGTGGAGGCGCGCCGGCGGGTCGCCGTCGTCGAAGGTGCCGGAGGCGATGATGGCGCACGCCCGCTCGACCCCACGGGCTTCGTCGACCGTCAGGTTGCCGGCATCCACAGCCGCCGGCACGAACGGCATCACACGCTGCGCGGCATAGAACGCCCCCCACGTCGCCGTCGGCTCGGCGGGCTGGCGACGCCGGCCGATGAAGGTCGGGCCGGTCCATCCCTCCGGCGGAGCGCCGAAGGCCTCCGCGCCCGCGGCGTGCGTATCGGCCAGCGCCCTCCCGAACGCCGCGGCAGACACCGCATCCGGTTCGCCCTGACGCACCCGCTCGAGAACGATGCGCCCGGGACCGACCTCCAGGACCCGCGCGAACCGGGCGCCGCCGGCCGCGGCGAGCCACTGCAGGCCCGCCGCCTCGGCCTCGAAGAAGCCCTCGGGTGCGTCGGCGCGCTCCTTGACGATGCGCTCCACGCCGGCTACTCCCCCGCCAGGCCGCCGAGAAGATGCCCGAACGAGCGCCCTTCCCCGAGGTAGGAGGACGGGTCGTAGGGATCGTCCTCCCGGGCAGGCTCCCGGGCGGCGATGGCCGCAGCGAGCTCCCTGGCCGCCCGATCGACCCGCGAGCCCAGTGGGGCGACCTCGTCCGCGCTGGCTCCCCAGTCGCTGGATGCGGCGAAGACGCCCGTCGGCACGGGGTTGGCGTGCAGATAGGTGAACAGCGGACGCAGCGCATAGTCGATCGCGAGCGAGTGCCGCGGGGTGCCGGCGTTCGCCCCGAGCAGCACAGGCACTCCGGCGAGGGCGTCGGGGTCGAGGATGTCGACGAACGACTTGAACAATCCCGAATAGCTCGTGGAGAAGATCGGCGTGACCGCGATGATCGCGTCCGCCGACACCACGGCGTTGATCATGGACTCGAGGCCCGGCGCGGCGAACCCGGTGAGGAGGTTGTTCGTGATGTCATGCGCGTAGTCGCGCAACTCGAACACATCGACCTCAGCATCGATCCCGTCGGGGTCGGATGCGGTGGTCGTTGCCCGAAGGGCTGTGACAGCCGCCGCTGCGAGGCGGTCGGCGAGCATCCGGGTGGACGAGGGGTTGGAGAGCCCCGCCGTCACCACGGCGATGCGACGGACGGTCATGTCACGCTCCCGTCCGGCTCGCAGCCGCCCCGAACGCGCTCCCGGTCCGCGCCGCGGTATCGCGGTACGGCGACCCGTCGGTGAGGTTGTCGCCGCGGTTTGCCTTCGGCCGCGCCTCGCGGGGCACGCCATCACCGTACGCGGCGGCGACGAGGTTGGCGTGGGTGGGAGCATCCGGAACCGACGCGGGGCGGTTCTGCGCGAGCTCCTTGCGGAGGACGGGCACGACCTCGCCGCCGAGGATGTCGAGCTGCTCGAGCACCGTCTTCAGCGGAAGACCCGCGTGATCCATCAGGAACAGCTGGCGCTGGTAGTCCCCATACGCGTCCCGCATGCCGGCGTATCGGTCGATGACCTGCTGGGGCGAGCCCACCGTGAGCGGGGTCATCTCGGTGAAGTCCTCGAGGCTCGGGCCATGGCCGTACACGGGGGCGTTGTCGAAGTACGGGCGGAACTCGCGAACGGCGTCCTGCGACTTCGCACGCATGAACGCCTGCCCGCCGAGCCCGACGATCGCCTGCTCGGGCGTGCCGTGCTCGTAATGCGCGAAACGCTCCCGGTACAGCGTGATCAGGCGCTGATAGTGCTCCTTCGGCCAGAAGATGTTGTTCGCGAAGAACCCGTTTCCGTAGAACGCGGCCTGCTCGGCGATCTCCGGCGTGCGGATGGAGCCGTGCCAGACGAAGGGCGGCACGCCGTCCAGCGGACGCGGGGTCGAGGTGAAGCCCTGCAGCGGGGTGCGGAACTTCCCTTCCCAGTCCACGACATCCTCACTCCACAAGCGGTGCAGGAGGTCGTAGTTCTCGATGGTCAGCGGCAGACCCTGACGGATGTCCTTCCCGAACCACGGATACACCGGCCCGGTGTTGCCGCGGCCGAGCATGAGGTCCACGCGTCCACCGGACACGTGCTGCAGCATCGCGAAGTCCTCGGCGATCTTCACCGGGTCGTTCGTGGTGATGAGGGTCGTGGAGGTGGTGAGGATGAGGCGCTCGGTCTGCGCCGCGATGTACGCGAGGGTCGTGGTCGGTGACGAGGACCAGAAGGGCGGGTTGTGGTGCTCCCCCAGCGCGAAGACGTCGAGGCCCACCTCCTCCGCGTGCTTGGCGATGGTCAGGGTGGCCTGGATGCGCTCCGCCTCGCTGGGCGTCTGGCCGGTCGTGGGATCTTCGGTGATATCGCTCACCGTCATGATGCCGAACTGCATGCCCGGCCACGTTTTGTCGTTCACGTTCTCTCCCGTGTCGTCCCGCGCTCAGATTATATGCGCGTGAATATACCTCGTGTAACGCGTCGCTCCTGAGGTTATTCCCGCTCACGCGGTCGCGAACAGGGCGAGCAGATCGCGCACCACCTGGTGCGGAGTGGTTTCGCACGGGCTGTGACCGGTGTCGTACACGGCGAAGCGCGCGCCGATGCGCTGGGCGTACGCGCGGTGCTGGGCGGTGGGCCACAGATCGTGCGAACCGACCGCGGACAGGAGCGGCACCTCCGCATCCCGCACTTCCCGGGCGACGTCGGGCATGCGCATCATCAGGCCCACGATGTCGTCGACGCTGCTCCGGCGGGTGAGCGCGAAACGTTCGCGCACGAACGCAATCCGCCTGGGCGAGACGCCGTTGAGGTTGTTGCGGATGCCCCACAGCATCAGCGTCGCCCCGCGGTGAGGGGATGCCAGCGGACTCAGCCGCCCGATGTGCTTGATCCCTCGGAAAACGTTGCCCGTCGCGGGGGGCGTCGAGAGCAACGTCAGGGAGGCGAACAGGTCGGGACGCCGAGAGAGGGTCACCTGCCCGACGAGGCCCGCGAAGGAGTACCCCACGACGTGCGCGGGCGCCGTGTCGTCCTCGAGCACCGCGATGAGATCATCGACGAAGAGGTCGTAGTCGTAGTGCGCGCGCGGCGGATGCAGACGCTCAGGACCTGCCCGATAGGACTCATACTGCCCCGCGAGGTCGAAGGCTTCGGCGCGGTACCCCGCGTCGGCGAGCAGCGGGAGCATGAGGGTGAAGTCTTCCTTCGAGCCGGTCGCGCCAGGAACGAGCACGATGCGGCCGCGCTCCCCCGAGCCCATGGCCACGCGCGCGATGGCACCACTGGGTGCCGCGAACACATCGCTCTCGGCGCCGACCGGCAGCACGCGCCAATCGAGGTCCGACAACGCTCGGTCGCGGCTCACGGCATCATCGAGAGTGGTCATCGGCGGTACAGTATCGCTTCGCCGTCCGTGCAAGGGGGGTCGGCGCGTCGATCGGGCGAGATAGTGTGACGCCGAGATGAGCGACGCCTCCGCCCCCGCCGACCCGGAATCCCCCACCGGCACCGTGACCCCGGCGCGCCCGCGGCGACGCGTGCCCTTCTGGGACAACGCTCGCTTCGCGTGCATCGTGCTCGTCGTCCTCGGCCACGCGACACAGCGCCTGACCTACGACTCCGATGTCGCTCTTGCGTTCTATCTCCTCGTGTACGCCTTCCATATACCGGCCTTCGCGCTGATCTCCGGGTACTTCTCGAAGTCCGGAGCACCCACCCCACTGCAGATGGCGCGCATCCTGACCGACATCGTGGTCCCGTATGTCATCTTCGAAGCCCTGTGGACGATGACGAAGTGGCTCGTCGAGGGCCAGGCGAACCCCAACCTCACCCAGCCGTCCTGGACGCTGTGGTTCCTCCTCGCGCTCGGCATCTTCCGCCTCGTGCTGCCCTACCTCGCGCTGCTGCGCTGGCCGCTGCTGTGGACGGTCGTGATCTCCATCGGCGTGGGCTACCTCCCCAACATCGACTCCACGTTCGCACTCACCCGTACTCTCGGACTGCTGCCCTTCTTCACCCTGGGCTGGTGGCTGCGTGAGCACGACATCGTCGAGAGGCTGCATCTTCTCGGCCGCCGGCCGTGGTGGGCCGTCGCGGCATCGATCGCAGCCTTCGTCATCGGAGCTCTCGTCAGCTGGTTCTTCGTGGACGTCTGGCGCGGGGTCGACCTCCGGACCTGGCTGTTCTACGACGACGCATACTCCGTTCTCGTCGGGCCGCAGTGGTGGGGCGGCGGGGTGCGTCTGCTGCTCATGGGCGTCGCGGTCATCCTGTGCACGGCGTTCTTCACCCTCCTGCCACGACGGCAGACGTGGTGGACGCACTTCGGCAGGTACACGATGTACGTCTATCTGCTGCACTCGTTCGTGCTGTATCCGTTCCGCGAGTCGGGTGTGCTGCGCGACCTCGAGCCGACGTGGCTGTGGCTGCCGATCGTGATCGTCGCCAGCGTCCTCATCGCGTTGGGGCTGGCGACCCGCCCGGTGCGCCGGGTGTTCCGGGTGCTGGTGGAACCCCGGCCGAGCTGGCTGTTCGCGGATCCCGGGCTGGCGACCCGGGAAGGCCACCAGGATGACCCCACGGGGTCACGCCGTCCGCAGGAAGATCCGCGCCCGCTCCCGGCGGATCCCGGACCGAACGGCCGGTAACGCGGGGCAACATTCGTGCACACCGGGCCGGCGGAGATCTAACCTCGGGGCATGTCCGACCTGAACCTTCCCGTGCTCGATCTGTCGCTTCTGGACCAGGGTCCCGAAGCCGCCCAGCGCTTCCGCGAGGAGCTCCGCACCGCGACCCATGACGTCGGGTTCTTCTATCTCGTGGGCACCGGCGTGACGCCCGAACTGGAGGCACGCCTGCTGCAGGTCGCGAAGGACTTCTTCGCGCTCCCCGAGGCTGACAAGCTGGCGATCGAGAACGTGCAGAGCCCGCATTTCCGCGGCTACACGCGTGTCGGCGGTGAACGGACGCAGGGCAAGGTCGACTGGCGCGAGCAGATCGACATCGGTCCCGAACGCCAGCCGGTCACCGAACCTGACGCGCCCGATTACGCGCGGCTCATCGGGCCGAACCTGTGGCCTGATGCTCAGCCCGAACTGCGCGACGTGGTCACGGAATGGCACGACCACCTCACGGGCGTGGCACGCAAGCTCCTGCGCGCATGGGCGCTGTCGCTGGGGGCCGAGGATTCGTACTTCGATCGGCACTTCGGCGAACCGTCCACGCTCATCAAGATCGTCCGCTACCCCGGTAAGGAAGACCCGACGCCGCAGCAGGGAGTGGGCGCGCACAAGGACTCCGGCGTCCTCACCCTCCTGTGGGTCGAGCCGGGCAAGGGCGGCCTGCAGGTGCAGCGCGAGGGGGAATGGGTGGATGCTCCGCCCGTGCCCGGCGCATTCGTGGTGAACATCGGCGAGCTGCTCGAGTACGCCACGCAGGGCTACCTGACGGCCACGAACCACCGCGTCATCTCGCCGCGCTACCCCGGCGAGCGGATCTCGGTGCCGTTCTTCTTCAATCCGGCGCTGGACGCGACGCTGCCGATCATCCAGCTTCCCGCCGAACTGGCCGCTGAGGCGCGGGGCGTGACGGACGACCCGTCGAACCCGATCCACGCCACCTACGGAGAGAACGCGCTGAAGTCGCGCCTGCGCGCGCACCCCGACGTCGCCGCCATCCACCACGCCGACCTCGTCGCCGCACGAGCCGCCGCATCCGCGTCTTCCTGACGCTCGCGCACGCTCCCCCGCGCTCCCTCGCGCCCTCCCTCTCGACCGCGCTCTCGGCCGCGCTCTCGGCCGCGAGGCTGCAAGGCGGCCTCGTTCGGTTGCAGTCTCGGCGGCGGGGGCGACAGGGCCACGGGACGAGGCCAGAGCGGGTCAGGAGTCCTTCGAGGTGCCCGCCTCGAGGATCGAGACGATGGAGAACAGCGTGAAGCAGACCGCCCCGAGCCCTGTGAGGACGCGGGCGGGAACGAAGAAGTTCGGGTCGGTCGTGGCCGCCTCCGCCAGGAACGCCGCGAAGAAGAGGCAGGTCAGACAGGTCATGATCGGGATGATCGGCACTCTGTTGGCCAGCGGGAAGTCACGGCGCCATACCGAGGCGAGCAGCCAGACCTTCGAGATGATGCTGAAGCAGATCAAGCCGAGACCGATCAGGATGCAGCCAGGTGCGATCCGCTCCGGACGGTTCGAGCCGAACAGTACGAACAGCCCCCACACGATGGTGCTGGTTCCCATGATCAGCACCCAGATCGACCACGACCAGCGCTCCTGTTCGTCGAACTGATTGCGCACCTGTCGCACGACGGTGCCCACCAGTGCGATGAGACTCGAGCAGATCGCGGTCAGTCCGAGCAGCACGTGCCCGGCGACATAGTGATCAGCCTGCGCCCCACCTGCCAGCAGCACGACCGCCCAGGCTCCGGCGATGAACGTCGCTGCGACGGGCACGCTGAGCAGCGCCCAGGCCGCCGACCTGCTGTAGGCCTCCGCGGGCGCGCCGTCGCTGCGACTACCCGCGCCGTTCCGCGGGATCAGCGTGAACGCGCTGGATGCGGCACCGACGGTCGAGACGCAGGCTGCAACCAGCCCGACCCCGAACACGACGTGACCGGCGACGAACGAGGGAGCAGACGTCGCGTCCGATCGGAGCCAGAGACCCCAGCCGGCTGTCGCGAGCGCGACCCCGTAGCCCACCGTGGGGAGAACGACCTTCCACGCCGGCGCGAAGGTGTTCGTCAATTGACGGATGATCATCGCCGCCGTGGTGAACAGTGCGATGCAAATGGCCGTCAACGCGGTCAGCACGTGCCCTGCGACGAAATGACCCGCGTCGCTGCCGCCGCTGAGGACGTACAGCCCGAACCCCAGACAGACGGCGCCCATCAGCAGAGGAATGACGCGGAAGAGGATGCTGATCCCGTAATTCATGCGGAGCACCTCCTCACGAGCCGAAGGACGTCGCCCGGATTCCACCGGCATCCACAACGTATCCGCGCCTCCGGGCATTCACAAGGATGCCGCCCGAACGCAAAGCGAAAGGCCGTCCCACACCTGGGACGGCCCTTCGAGAAAGCGATTGTGCGCTGGTTGCGACTAGCGGCGGAGCCCCAGACGCTCGATCAGCGTGCGGTAACGCGCGATGTCGATGTCCTGGAGGTAGCCGAGCAGACGACGGCGCTGACCCACCATCAAGAACAGACCACGACGTGAGTGGTGGTCGTGCTTGTGCTCCTTGAGGTGCTCGGTGAGGTCCTTGATGCGCTGCGTCAGCATCGCGACCTGCACCTCGGGGGATCCGGTGTCACCGGGGTGCGTCGCGTACTCTTCCATGATCGCCTTCTTAGCGTCTGACTCGAGTGGCATAGATGGGATCCCCTTTCAGCTTGTTGCGCGGCGCCCGACGGCTTATCCGTGGGCTCTCTTTCTCCGCGGCCGATCCAACGGCAACCTCCTAAGACTACCAGCGAACGGATCCCGCGGCGACCGGGCCGCGGCCAGCGCCGGTTAGCCTGGAGGGATGCGCCGACCCTCCCCCGCCGTCCGCGCCACAGCCGCGTGAGCGCGGGTCGTCCGGCTCGGGCCCGTGGTCTGCGTCGCGATCACTTCGTCGACCTCCGGCCGTTGCGCACCCCGGCGTTCGCGCGCCTCTGGGCAGGCTCGGCACTGGCGGGGCTCGGCGGCCAGCTGACCGTCGTGGCCGTCATGCTGCACGTCTACGAGCTCACCGGTGACACGTTCGCGGTGTCGATGATCGCCGTGGCGGGGCTGTTGCCGATGGTCGTCGCGGGCCTCTATGGCGGGATGCTCGCGGACGCGTTCGACCGCCGGATCGTGGCCCTCCTGGCCGCGTCGGTGACCTTCAGCTCCACGGTGCTTTTGTCGGTCCTCGCCTGGACCGGCGGAGAGACCGTGTGGTGGCTCTACGTGCTGAGCGTGGTCAATTCCGCCGCGAACTCGGTCGTGATGGCCACCCGGGCCGCCATTGTGCCGCGCCTCATCACGCGCGACCTGCTTCCGGCCGCCGCAGCGCTCCAGGGCATCTCCGCCGGGGCGATGGTCATGGCAGGACCGGCGCTCGCCGGCGTGCTGGTCGCATTCACGGGGTACGCGTGGACGTACACGATCGACGTCATCCTGATGCTCGGGCTGTTCCTGGGTCTGTGGACCCTTCCGAAGATCGCGCCGGAAGGAGACTCGGTCAAGGCGGGTCTGCAGTCGCTCCGTGACGGATGGCAGTTCCTCCGCCGCGCCTCGAACATCCGCCTGCAGTTCCTGCTCGACATCGTGGCGATGACCTTCGGGCACCCCCTCGCCCTCTTCCCCGCGATCGGTGCCGTGCTGCTGGGAGGCGGCGCGATCACGACAGGCGCCCTCACTTCTGCGGTGGCGGGAGGGGTCCTCCTGTCGAGCCTGTTCTCCGGCCCGGTCGGACGCGTCCGACGCCAGGGGCTCGGGATCGAGCGGGCCATCCTCGCGTATGGCGTCGCCATGGCGATGTTCGGCGGCGTTCTCGCCGCCGCGGCCTTCGGGATTTTCGCGCCATCCGAGGTCAACGAGAACTCCGCGAACACCGCGCTCATCATCGCGGCCATGGTGACCCTGGTGCTCGCCGGCGCCGCCGACAACGTCAGCTCGATCTTCCGATCGACGATGCTGCAGGCCGCCGTCCCCGACAACATCCGCGGCCGCCTTCAGGGCGTGTTCATCGTCGTCGTCACCGGCGGACCGCGCGTGGGAGCACTGTACGCCGGCACCCTGGCGACCCTCGTGGCGCTGTGGTTCCCGCCCTTGCTCGGCGGCTTGGTCATCCTCGCCCTCGTGGGCCTTCTCGTCCGCCTCAACCCCCGTTTCCGCCACTACGACGCGGAGAATCCGCAACCGTGACCGTGCGCCGACCGCCGATCGTCGGAGGATTTCGGACGTCCCTTCAGAGCGGTGCATCCGCGTCCGCCAGCGGGGCTATCGTCGGCGGGTGACCTCTCCGACGGCCGTCCGCACTCCCTCCCCGATCACGATCGGGGTGCAATTCGTCCTCACCGGAGTCGTATGGGGTTCCAGCTTCCTGTTCATCGCGGTAGCGCTGACCGGCATGACATTCGTGCAGGTCACGTGGTCACGTCTCGTCTTCGGCGCCCTGACCCTCGCGGCGATCGTCCTTCTCCGGCGCGAACGGCTGCCGCGCTCCCGGAGGGTGTGGGGTCATCTGAGCGTCGTGGCCGTGACCTTCTGCATCCTGCCCTACCTGCTGTTCGCGTGGGCTCAGCAGCACGTCACCTCGAGCCTGGCGAGCATCTTCAACGCGACGACCCCGATCATGACGGCCGTGCTCGCGTGGGCGGTCTTCCGTGTCGAGCGCCTGCGCACCGGTCAGCTCGCCGGGATCGCCGTCGGCGTGGCCGGCGTGGTCGTGATCATCGCGCCGGGAGCGACCTTCGAACTCGGCGAGAGCGTCGTGGCCCAGCTGGCCCTCCTCGGGGGCACCGCCTGTTACGGCTTCAGCCTGGCCTACATGCGCAGGTTCCTCGCGGACACCGGCCTGTCCGGGGTGGCCGTCGCCGCGGGCTACATCGGCATCGCCGCGCTCGTCATGCTCGCCCTGTCGCCCCTGGTCTTCCTCGAACCAGTGCGGTGGGATCCCTGGGTGGCGGGCAGTGTTGTGCTGCTGGGATGCTTCGGCACCGGCCTGGCCTACATCTGGAACCAGAGCACCTTGGCGGCGTGGGGACCCACCCGCGCATCCACGGTGACGTACATCACGCCCGTGGTGGGTGTGATCCTCGGCATCGTGGTGCTCGGGGAGACGCTGACGTGGAACGAGCCCGCGGGCGCCCTCATCGTCGTCCTGGGGATCCTCCTCGTGCAGCAGCGGATCCGCCTCGGACCCCGCGCGACCGACTGAACGACGAAGCGGCGGATGCCGGAGCATCCGCCGCTTGCTGTCGCGGTCAGGCCTGCAGCGATCCCTGCAGCTCGAGCTCGAGGGTGACATCCTTGCCGACCAGCACACCGCCGGTCTCGAGGGCGGCGTTCCACGTCAGACCGAAGTCCTCGCGGTTGATGACCGCCTTCGCGGTAGCGCCGGCCTTGTAATTGCCGCCCGGGTCGGTGCCGAAGCCGCCGAATTCGAAGGCGAACGTCACCGGACGGGTGGTGCCCCGGATCGTCAGGTCGCCGTCGACGAGGAAGTCCCCCTGCTCGATGCGCACGCCGGTGGAGCGGAACTCCATGGTCGGGTACGTCTCGGCGTCGAAGAAGTCCGCCGAGCGCAGATGCTGATCGCGGCCCGCGTCCTTCGTGTCGACCGAGGCCACGTCGACGGATGCCTCGACGCGAGCGTCGAGGGGGTTCTCGGGGGCGATCAAGGTCGCGCTCTTCACACCGAAGGTACCGCGCACCTTGGAGATCATCATGTGGCGAACCGTGAAGGACACCTCGCTGTGCGAGGGATCGAGCACCCAGGTGCCTGCTTGATACCCGGAAACGTCGAGCGGGGTGGTGTCGGTCATATCTCTCCTCGTGGATGCTGGGGATGCTGCAACAAGGGAGCCAACGCGTCACGCGGTTCGATCTATTCCCCCGAATAGAAAGACCCGGGAGCGAAGGCTCCCGGGTCTTCCTCGCCCGATCGTCAGCCGACGGCGAGCAGGTCGATGATGAAAATGAGGGTCTTGCCGCCGAGGAAGTGGCCACCGGCGGGGCCGTACGCAAGGTGCGGCGGGATGATGAGTTCGCGGCGCCCCCCGACCTTCATACCGGGGATGCCGTCCTGCCACCCCTGGATGAGGCCACGGAGGGGGAACTGGATGCTCTCGCCGCGTCCCCAGGAGGAGTCGAACTCCTCGCCGGAGTCGTACTCGACGCCGGCGTAGTGGACGGTCACGGTGTCGCCGGGCTTGGCCTCGGGGCCGTCCCCGACGATGAGGTCACGGATGACGAGGTCGGTGGGAGCCGGCCCCTGGGGCGCGTCGAACTCGGGCTTGGTGCGATCGGTCATGATCTCATCCAAGCACGCTCGGCGGTGCGCCGGCGGCACCTCTTGACACCCTCTCGAGCAGAGTGGATGCTGTGTGCAGACAAACTCAGCGCTCGGTAGGCACGCAGGCATCGCCGCGGCACCGGGCGCTGAGTCTTGCTGCGGGCCCGCCTGCCGGGTCAGCGGGCGAACAAGGCTGCCCGCGCCTCGGCGGTCTGCCTCAGCAGGGTCCGCTCGCTCTCCGCGGCAGATGCGTCCCGCCCGCTCAGGCTTCGCTGCCGCGCGGCGGCCAGGGCGGTGGCGTCGGCGATGAAGGTGCGCATGAGCCTGCGCCGATCGCCGGGGAGGGTCGCGGCCCAGTTCAGCGCCGCGCGGCGGCCGGGTCCGGTGGCGAGCATGTCCACCTCCTGGGGAGTGAACCATCCCGCTGCCGCATACTCCCCCAGACGGGCGCGCGTGAGACGGCTTTCTTCCCGACGAAGCAGCACGACACCGAGGATGAAGAGCACGAACAGCGGCACCTGCAGCGTGAAGTACAGGCCGAAGAAGTCAGCGAGAACGGCAGAACCGTTCCACAGCGCGTGCAGGACGATGGCGGCCACCAGGCCGACAACACCGTAGCGCAGCGCTCCCCCGGCACCGAGCGCGCGCCGTGCCGCCAGACCGAGAGCGAACCCGGTCATCGCGGTGAACATCACGTGCGCGAACGGTGAGAGCACGGCACGGAGGAAGAAGGTCACTGTCACGTCCGCGATGCCGCCTTCCAGGAGGCTCACCGCGAAGTACTGCACGTTCTCGGTGAAGGCGAAGCCGGCTCCGACGAGCGCGCCGTACACGATTCCGTCGACCGGTCCGTTGAAAGCCCGCCGGGCGGCGACGTAGATCAGGAAGACGCCGAGACCCTTGGCCACCTCCTCCACGATCGGAGCCTGGACGATCGCGGAGAGCGCGGAGTCGCCGGCGCCGAACAAGAGTACGAGCACGAGGTCGACGCCCAGCGCGATGCCCACCGAGGCGATCGCCCCCCACGCGAGGGCGAACACCACCAGACCGCGCGGCTCCGGCTCCCAGCGATCGACGATCCGTACCGCCAGCCACACCCCCACGAACGGGATTGCCGCCAACACGACGCCGATGATGGATGCGACGGGACCGAGGAAGCGCAGGAAGTACCCGACCAGGGCGAGCAGCACGATGACGAGGACGCCGCCGACCCAGATCAACGCGGCGCCCGTGCCCCGTGGCCGCGGCGGCTCGCTCGGAGCGACCTGCCGTGACGGTGCCGGTGGGATCAGGGCTCCGGCGCCGGGGTGCGGTTGCGACAGCGACGAGGGATGCGACATGCGCTCAGCCTAGAGCGCCGCCGGGTCCCTCTCCGGCCAGGCGCACCACCCCGCTCGGCACGGACCGCGCCGCAACCGCAGGTAGCGTGGAACCATGCGTTTCGCCCATGTCATCCCGCCGTCCTCGACCACCCCTCGGCTTGTGGTCGTCCGCGACGGCGAGAGCGCATTCGTCGACGAGCTCTTCCCGGGCGCGCCGTCCCGACTGGATGACCTGATCGCCGGCGGCGACGACCTGCTGGGTCGTGTCCGCGAGGCCCAGCAGGCAGCCGTCTGGCAGCCGCTGGCCGACCCCACCTTCGCGTCAGTGGTGCTCACTCCACCCGTCATCCTCGCGGTCGGGCTGAACTACGCGGCGCACTCGGGCGAGCTGGGGCTGAAGACGGACGCGACCCCGACCGTGTTCGGCCTGTGGCCGAATTCCCTCACCGGGCACGACGCGACCACCTCCTGGCCCCGGTCCCTCAGCCAGTCCGTCGACTACGAGGCCGAGCTGGGCGTCCTGATCGGCCGGCCCGCGAAGGACGTCGCGGTGGAAGACGCCCTCGACCACGTGTGGGGCTACACGGTGGTCAACGACATCACCGCGCGCGACATCCAGTTCTCCGAGGCGCAGTGGTCGCGATGCAAGTCGTTCGACGGCTTCACGCCGACCGGACCGTTCGTCGTGACGGCGGACGAGATCGCCGACCCGCAGGATCTGCACATCTGGACAGTGGTCGACGGGCACCTCGTCCAGGACGCCTCCACCGGTCAGATGGTGCGGTCTGTGGCCCTTCTCATCTCGCACCTCTCCCGCTCCGTCACGTTGCTGCCGGGCACCCTGATCTCCACCGGAAGCCCGGGAGGCGCGGGCTACTCGCGCGACCCGCAGATCTTCCTGCGCGACCGCTCCACCGTGACCGTGGGAGTGGACGGGATCGGCGAACTGACAACGCACTGCCGCATCCTCGACTGACCTCAGTCCTCCGCGGGCGCCACCACGTTCTCCGCGGCCTGGATGATCGGGATCGCCTCCGTGATGGCCTCGAGCCCCGACAGGCGCATCGGGGAGAGCTGCTTGATGACCTCCGCCCGCGACATCAGCCCCGCCTCCACGACGAGGTCGGCGACGCTCCGCCCGGTCAGCAGCGCGGTTTTCGCCAGCGCCGCCGACGCCGCGTAACCGATGAAGGGCGTCAGGGCGGTCACGACACCGACAGACGAACCGACCATGGCGCCCAGCCGCTCCCGGTTGACGGTGATGCCCTCGATGCAGTTGACGCGCAGCGTCCACATGGCCTGCTGCATCCACGTCATGGACTGGAAGATCGAATGCGCGATGACCGGCTCGAACGCGTTCAGCTGCAGCTGGCCGCCCTCGACCGCCATCGTCACGGTGAGGTCGGCACCGGCGACGGCGAACGCGACCTGATTCACCACCTCGGGGATGACGGGGTTGACCTTTCCCGGCATGATGCTGGAGCCCGCCTGCCGGGCGGGGAGGTTGATCTCCCCCAGGCCGGCCTGTGGGCCGCTGGAGAGCAGGCGCAGGTCGTTGCAGATCTTCGACAGCTTGATCGCGTTGCGCTTGAGAGATGAAGAGAACGACATGAACGCGCCCGTGTCGCTCGTGGATTCCACGAGGTCGGTCGCCGTCTCCAGGTCCAGTCCGGTGTTCTCGCGGAGGTGACGCAGAACCGCGCGGGCGTATCCGGCATGCGTGGTGATCCCGGTGCCGATCGCGGTGGCGCCCATGTTGATCTCGGACAGCAGGTAGGCGTTCTCGGTGAGACGGTTGTAATCCTCGCCCAGCGTGGTGGCGAACCCGTGGAACTCCTGCCCCAGGGTCATGGGCACGGCATCCTGCAGCTGCGTGCGACCGACCTTCAGCACGTCGTGGAACTGCGCCGCCTTGTCCAGGAAAGCCTGCCGCAGGAGGGCCAGCTGCTCGAGCAGGCTGTGCAGCGTCAGGGACAGGCCCACCTTCACCGCGGTCGGATACACGTCGTTCGTCGACTGACTGCGGTTCGTGTGGTCGATGGGCGAGAGGAAGGCGTAGTCGCCCTTCTCGCGTCCGGCCATCTCCAACGCGATGTTGGTGATCACCTCGTTGGCGTTCATGTTCGTCGAGGTGCCCGCGCCGCCCTGGATGACGCCGACGACGAACTGGTCGTGGAACTCCCCGTCCATCACGCGTTGCGCCGCGGCATCGATCAGGTCCGCCTTGTCGGCATCGAGCACGCCGATCTCGCGGTTGGCCCGTGCGGAGGCCTGCTTCACCATCGCCAGAGCGCACACCAGATTGGGGTAGACGGAGATCGGGCGTTTGGAGATGGGGAAGTTCTCGAGGGCGCGCGCCGTATGGATGCCCCAGTAGGCGTCGGCGGGAATCTCGAGCGAGCCGAGGGAGTCGGTCTCGAGACGGGTACGCGTCGTTGCGTCCAGTGCCATGTGATTGTCCTCGTGGGTCGCTTCACGTCGGTCGGGGATGCCCCGAGCCTACCCGCCGGGCCTCCCGGCCAGCCGTGGCCGCGGCGTCCAGCGAGCTCTCGGCGGCCGCCGCAGCGGACGGCTCACGCCTCCGCGGGACGCTTGCGCGAGAACGCCTCGAGACGCTCGTCCGGGCTCAGCCGGGACATCCGCTCGGCCCACGCCGCCGAGAAGTAGCCCGAGGGCTCCGCATCCACGACCGGCACGACCGCGGAGGTCACGGTGTCGTCGTAGACGTGGACGAGATGAAAAGACTGGCCGGCATCCATGCCGTTGACCTCCACGGCCGGTCGCGCGAGGTCCATGGTGTAGCACGTCGCCGCGGCCACGCTCACGGGCACCCCGGCGAAGGTGCCGCTGGTGGAGTAATGCAGGTGCCCGGCAAGGATCAGCCGCACGTCGGAGCCGGCGATGGCCTCGGCGAGCCCGGCCTGGTCACGCAGCTCGAGGATGTCGAAGAGGGGGATGTGCGTCGGCAGCGGTGGGTGATGCAGGGCGAGGACCGTTCCGAGCGGCGCCGGTTGGGCCAGAACGTCGCGCAACCACGCCAGCTGCGCCGCATCCACATCGCCGTGGTGCCATCCCGGAACCGTGCTGTCCAGCGCGATCAGGCGCAGTCCGCCCAGGTCCCACACACCGGTCACCGGCTCTTCGGACGGGGCGAGCCCGAGGAGGTCGCGGCGCAACGCAGGCCGCTCGTCGTGATTGCCCGCGACCCAGATCACGGGCGCCCCGAGGCGCTCGGCGACGGGCTCCACCGTCGCGCGCAGAGCGTGGTAGGCCTCGGGCTCACCCAGGTCGGTCAGATCCCCCGTGAAGACGATGGCGTCGGGGCGTACACCCAGGCCCGCGACGGCCTCCAGAGTGCGTGCGAGGTTGCCCGCCGTGTCGTACCGGCCGGCGAGCCGCTGGTTCCCAGCGAGCAGATGCGTGTCGCTCACGTGCACGATCACGCGGCGGGCGGGGGGATGCTGACCGAACTGAACCGCGGAGACCATGCCTCCACCCTAGAGCGGGGCGCCGACGCGATCAGTGCCCGACGACGATGAGGATCAGCCCGGCGAGCACCGCCAGCCCACAGACGACGAAGCACCCGT
This sequence comes from Microbacterium sp. Z10_103, assembly GCF_058310455.1. Lineage (NCBI taxonomy): Bacteria > Bacillati > Actinomycetota > Actinomycetes > Micrococcales > Microbacteriaceae > Microbacterium > Microbacterium sp. Z10_103. The sequence goes on along the minus strand of NZ_JBZEGK010000001.1, from coordinate 774,874 downwards.
ACGCGCCCAGGAGGGCGATGCGCTTCTGGGCGGCGCTGAGCGGGTTCTTCCTGGCCGCCTTGGCCGCGGCCTTCGCCGCGCGGCGCCGCTGTTTCTCGGTCACGACCGCGATGGCGTCGGTGAACTCCGCCGGGGCGACCACGGGAACACGCCCCGCGCGGACGAGCAGCCGGAGGCCGAGCGCGTAGAAGAGCACGACGACCACAGCGCCGAGCAGCGCCACGGCGAACACCAGCAGGAAGGAGAACCAGTCGATGGTCACTTGTCGCTCCCTTCGTCGGTGCGGGAGGGGGCGTCCGACGTTGCGGCCGATTCATGCGAGAGCCGCCGCTGGCGGCGCGTGGGCGGGGGGTTCCGCTGGACCTTCACGGCGCGGCCGGAAACGGCCACCTCGCTCATGGCGTTGGACGACGTCACCTGGTTCCGGCGGGAGCGCAGGAACAGCCCGAGCACGGTCACGCCGGCCAGGATCGCGTCCACGAGGATGCCCCAGCCCCCGAGCCAGACCACCAGAAGCGCCGCGAGCGCACCGACCCCACCGGCGGCCGGGAGAGTCAGGAGCCAGCCGATCCCGATGCGACCCGCCGTGCGCCAGCGCACGATGGAACCGCGGCGACCGAGACCCGACCCGATCACGGATCCCGACGCCACCTGCGTCGTCGACAGAGCGAAGCCCAGTGCGCTGGAGGCGAGGATGGTGGAGGCCGTGGACGTCTCGGCCGCGAATCCCTGGGCAGGCTTGACGTCGGTCAGGCCCTTTCCGAGCGTGCGGATGATGCGCCATCCGCCCATGTAGGTGCCCAGTGCGATCGTGACCGCGCACGCGATGATCACCCACAGCTGCGGCTCGTGGTGGGCGGACGATTGCCACCCCACCGTGATGAGCGCGAGGGTGATGACGCCCATCGTCTTCTGCGCGTCGTTGGTGCCGTGTGCGAGGGCGACGAGGCTGGACGTGAAGATCTGCCCCCAACGGAATCCGTCGCGTCCGTCCGGCCTGTTGTCGTACCGGCGGGTGACGGCGTAAGCGATCTTCGTGACGGTGAAGGCGATGATCCCGGCCGTGAGCGGCGCGACCAGGGCAGGCAGGATCACCTTCGACAGCACGACACCGAAGTCGATCGCGGTTGCTCCCACGCCCACGAGCGTGGCGCCGATGAGTCCCCCGAACAGCGCGTGGGACGAACTCGAGGGCAACCCCAGCAGCCACGTGAGCATGTTCCACGTGATGGCGCCGATCAACCCCGCGAAGATGATGGCCGGGAAGATCGATGCGGAGATCTCGTCTTCGCGGATGATCCCGCCCGAGATGGTCTTGGCCACTTCGGTGGACAGGAACGCGCCGACGAGGTTCAGCACGGCAGCCAGGAGCACCGCCACCTTGGGCTTCAGGGCGCCGGTGGCGATGGGCGTGGCCATCGCGTTCGCCGTGTCGTGGAACCCGTTCGTGAAATCGAAGAACAGTGCCAGCAGAATCACCAGCACGATGACGAGAGTTGCGGTCTCCACCGTTCGCTTCCTTGAGGGGATAGGGGGCCGACGTCGCGGCCGTGTGACGAACGAACAGTTCACCGTCTTGTTGCACCCCGTTAACCGGGCACCGAAGAATCCTGACACCCTCGCCAGCCCTGGTCAACTTGGCCCAGCGCCCTCGCGATCCGTGCTCCACTACCGTGGGAACGTGACTGACACCGCAGCATCCCCTCTCGCGCCGCAAGCCGCCCGCAAGCCCGTCGCTCGCACGCACCACGGCGACACGTTCGACGATCCGTACGAATGGCTGCGGGCCAAGGACGACCCGTCCGTGATCGCGCATCTGGAGGCGGAGAACGCCTTCACGCAGTCCCGCACGGCGCACCTCGAAGGGCTCCGGGACCGGATCTTCTCCGAGATCAAGGGGCGGACCCAGGAGACGGATCTGTCGGTGCCCGCCCGCCGTGGGCAGTGGTGGTACTACGGACGCACCCTGGAGGGCAGCCAGTACGGCATCCAGTGCCGTGCCCCGATCCGGTCGGAGGATGACTGGACCCCGCCCGAGCTCTCGCCCGACGCCGAGGTCCCCGGCGAGCAGGTGCTCCTCGACGGGAACATCGAGTCCGAGGGTCACGAGTTCTTCTCGCTGGGCAGCTTCGAGGTATCCACGGACGGGAACCGCATGCTGTACGGCGTCGATGTCGCCGGGGACGAGCGTTACACGGTGCGGGTCCGCGACCTCGTCACCGGCGCGAACCTGCCGGACGAGATTCCCGGGACCTTCGCCGGAGCGAGCTTCTCGCCGGACGGGCGGTTCATCGTGTACACGACAGTGGATGACGCGTGGCGCCCCGACACCGTGTGGGTGCACGAGATCGGCACCCCGGTGTCCGACGACGTGACGCTCTTCACGGAGCCCGACGAGCGGTACTGGGTCGGCGCCGGTTTCACGCGCAGCGACCGGTACCTCGTGATCGAGGTCGGGTCGTCCATCACCAGCGAGGAATGGCTGGTGGATGCCGCCGACCTGCGCGCCGAGCCGCGCGTCATCTGGCCTCGGCGCGAAGGGGTGGAGTACTCCGCATCCCATGCCGTGGTCGACGGCGAAGACGTGCTGTACATCCTGCACAACGACGGCGCCCTCGACTTCGAGCTCGTGCGGGTCCCCGCATCCGACCCGCAGGGCGACCGCCACGTCGTGCTCGCCCACGAGCCGGGGCGCCGGCTGCTGGACCTCGACACGTTCCGGGACTGGGGCGTGGCCGCCTACCGTCGTGAGGGGCTGGCCCGCATCGCGCTGCTGAACTACGCCGACGGGTCGACGGACGAACTGGAGTTCGGCGAGCCGCTCTACAGCGTGGGCACCGCCGGCAATCCGGAGTGGGCCCCTCCCCTGCTTCGCCTCGGGTACGGATCGTTCGTCACGCCCGGCACCGTCTACGACTACGACATCGCGACGGGCGCGCTGTTGCTGCGCAAGCGTCAGCCGGTGCTCGGCGGCTACGAGCCGTCGGACTACGCGCAGGAGCGGGTCTGGGCGACGGCGCAGGATGGCACGCAGGTGCCGATCTCGGTCGTCTGGAAGCGTTCGTTCGGCGAAGCGGGAGCCGCGCCCCGGCCGGTGCACCTCTACGGGTACGGGTCTTACGAACATTCGATCGAGCCGGGGTTCTCCGTCGCGCGACTGTCTGAGCTGGACCGCGGCGTCGTTTTCGCCGTCGCCCACGTGCGCGGTGGCGGCGAGATGGGCCGCCAGTGGTACGAGGACGGCAAGCTGCAGGCCAAGCGCAACACCTTCACCGACTTCGTGGACTGCGCACGGCATCTGATCGACGCGGGATACACGACGCCGGACCGCATCGTCGCGGAGGGCGGCAGCGCCGGAGGCCTGCTGATGGGCGCGGTGGCGAATCTCGCACCCGAGCTCTTCGCCGGAGTGCTCGCCGACGTGCCCTTCGTCGATGCGCTCACGACGATCCTCGATCCCTCGCTGCCGCTCACGGTGATCGAGTGGGATGAATGGGGCGACCCGCTTCATGACCCCGACGTGTATGCGTACATGAAGTCGTATTCGCCGTACGAGAACGTCCGCGAGGGGGTGCGGTACCCCCGCATCCTGGCCGTGACGTCTCTCAACGACACACGCGTGCTGTATGTCGAGCCGGCCAAGTGGGTCGCGCGCCTCCGCGAGGTGGGCGCCGACGCGCTGCTGAAGTGCGAGATGGTCGCAGGCCACGGCGGTGTCAGCGGCCGCTACAACTCGTGGCGCGAGCGTGCCTTCGAGCTCGCCTGGCTTCTGGACGTGCTCGGCGTCGCCGACGCCTGACCCGCGGGGCGCCCCGGATCACGTGATGCGGCGCATCCAGATCAGGTGATGCGGCGGAGACAGGACGATCAGGCCGGAAACGTCCTGTGTACGCCGCATCTCCTGATTCGGGCGCGGGGAGCCGAAGAGCGCGGCCCGTTCACGCACCCGCGGCCGCGCGGCCGGGTCGGGCGATGCGGCGCATCCAGATCAGGTGATGCGCCACTGCATCCAGATCAGGTGTTGCGGCGGAGACAGGACGATCCGGCCGGAAACGTCCTGTGTACGCCGCATCTCCTGAACTCGGCGCGGGGAGCCGAAGAGCGCGGGCCGTTCACGCACCCGCGGACGCGGGCGGGTCAGGTGATGCGCCGCATCCAGATCAGGTGTGCGCCGCATCCAGATCAGGTGATGCGGCGGAGACAGGACGATCCGGCCGGAAACGTCCTGTGTACGCCGCATCTCCTGATTCGGGCGCGGGGTGAGCCGAAGAGCGCGGGCCGTTCACGCACCCGCGGACGCGCGGGCGGGTCAGCCGAAGAGCGCGGCGGCCTCTTCGTAGCGGTAGTACGGCACGGAGTTGAGCTCTCCGAGGGCGTCCGCGAAGGGCACGCGGACGATGTCGGTCCCCTGCATGGCGACCATCTGGCCCCACGCCCCCTCCATGAGCGCATCGGCGGTGTGCAGCCCGAGGCGCGTGGCCAGCACACGGTCGAACGCCGACGGCGAACCCCCGCGCTGGATGTGGCCGAGCACCGTCGAGCGGGTCTCGATGCCGGTGATCCGCTCGATCTCCGGAGCGAGGATCTCGCTGATGCCGCCCAAGCGCGGGCGGTTGAACGCGTCGAGCCCCTTGTCGCTGTAGGCCTCTTCCATCCCCGTGAGGGTGAAGCCCTCCGACACGACCACCAAGGGCGCCCGGCCGCGATCGTGAGCGCGGGAGACCTGCGCGCAGATCTCATCGATCGACATCGGAACTTCCGGGATGCAGATCACATGGGCTCCCGCGGCGATGCCGGCGTGCAGCGCGATCCACCCCACGTGGCGACCCATGACCTCCGCGACCATGCAGCGCTGGTGCGAATCGCCCGTGGTACGCAGGCGGTCCATCGCATCGGTGGCGATGTTCACGGCCGTATCGAAGCCGAAGGAGTAGTCCGTGGCACGCAGGTCGTTGTCGATCGTCTTCGGGACCCCGAGCACGTTGATGCCGTCTTTCGCCAGCCGATCGGCCGCCGCCAGAGTGCCCTCGCCGCCGATCGCGACGATGCCGTCGATGCGGTGGCCGTAGAGCGTCTTGGCGATGTTCTCCGCTCCCCCGCGCGGACCCTCGTAGGGGTTCGTGCGGCTCGTCCCGAGGATGGTGCCGCCCACCTTCGACAGGCCCTTCACCTCGTGCCGGGTGAGGGGGAAGAAGTCCGCGTCCACGACGCCGCGCCATCCATCGCGGATACCGACGAATTCCATGTCGTAGGTCGTCGTGCCCTTGAGTACGACGCCGCGGATGACCGCGTTCAGGCCGGGGCAGTCCCCGCCGCTCGTCAGGATGCCGATCTTCATAGCTGTGGTCCTCGCTGTGTGGGGTGAAGAATCCGGCGACGCTGCCACCCCGACCCTAGCGCGGCCTCCCGTCGGGCGGCCACAGGGCGCGGATGACGCGTCAGTCGCCCCCGAGCGCCTGCCGCAGCAGGTGCGACAGCGCGCTCAGCTGCACAGAGTCGCTCGAGGTCGGGTCCGTTGCCACGCCGTCCAGCGCGCGCAGTGCGAGCCCTTGCTTGGAGTCGATGAGCTCGGCGATCTTGGTGTCGATCGTATGAGCGGCGATGATCCGCCACGCCGTGACCGGCTCGTCCTGGCCGATGCGGTGCACGCGGTCGATCGCCTGGGTCTGCTCGGCCGCGGTCCAGCTCAGCTCGGCGAGCACGACGTTCGACGCGGCCTGCATGTTCACCCCGACACCCGCGGCGGTCAGCGAACACACCGCGATCCCGACGCCCGGGTCGTTGTTGAACGCATCGATGGCGGCCTGGCGCGCCGTGGTGGTCTGATCGCCGCGGAGGGACACGGTGCGCACCCCGGATGCGGCGAAGTGCGCCTCCGCAGCATCCATCACGTCGATGTGCTTGGCGAAGAACACCACCTTTCCGACCGACCGTTGCAGCTGCACGGTGTAGTCGGCCGCGAGGTGGGCCTTGGCCTTGCCGATGCGGCGGACCATGGTGAACACGTTCTCCGAGCCGGACCCCGCCGCCTTGGACTCGTCCAGCTCGTTCTGCGCCACCAGGCGCACGATGTCGTCGTCGATCTCGCCGGGGGCGAGCCCACGGGCACCGCGCGCGTCGAGGATGCGGCGGTACTTCGCCGCGAGGCGGTCGGCGAGTTCGCGCTCGGCCCGACGGATCGAACGGCCCTCTTCGCCGTCGAGCTCCACGGGGAGGTCGGCGACGAGCTTGTCGGGCAGGTCGGCGGCGACGTCCTTCTTCTTGCGGCGCACGATCCCCATCGAGATGACGGCGTTGCGGGCCTCCGGGTAGAAGGCCTTGTCGGCCGGCGTCAGACCGGACGTGTCGAGCTTCTCCATCAGCTCCGGACCGGGCTTCTCGCCGTTCGTCCAGCCGAGGTAGCGCCAGATGGCATCGAAGTCTTCGACGTCGTTGATCAGCGGGGTTCCGGTGAGCGCCAGCAGCAGCGGGTCACGCACCTGCTCGCGGATGCGGGCGGCCAGGGCCAGCACGTTCTGCGAGCGCTGCGAGGAGAGGTTCTTGATGAAGTGCGCCTCGTCGACGACCATGCCCTTCAGGCCGATCGAGCTGAGCCACGCGAGGTGCCGGTCGAGGATCTCGTAATTCACGATGAACACGTCGGCGAACGCGTCCATGTCTTCACCATCGCCGGAGATCACGGTCGCGCGGCGCTGCGGCGTCCACCGGTGCACCTCGCGCGCCCAGTTCATCTTGACGACGTTGGGGACGACCGCCAGGAGCGGGTAGGCGTCGGCGACGGATGCGGCCAGCACCGACTCGGCCGTCTTACCCAGGCCCGGTTCGTCGGCGAGCAGGAACGTCCGGTGCCCCTCGCGCACGGCTTCGAGGAACCGTGACTGGTGGGGCATGACCTCCAGGCCCCGAGGCGAGAGCCGGTCGTACTCGGGGACGTCGGGAAGATCCATGGATGCGGCGGCCCCGCCGGCGCCGGTCTCGAACGCCTTGTACAGCGGTCCCATCAGCTCCCAGCCGTCCAGCCGGCGCCGCGGCGTGGCCTGGGCCGGACGCGCGCCGAGGTCGGGGGCGAGGAAGGGGTTGGCCATCTTGCGCGCTTCGACGGCGGGCGGGATGACCTGTCGCTCTGCCAGTGCCGCCGGTACGACCTGCGCGGTGGCGGGGGCGACATCGGTGATGATGAGCTCGTCCGGCGGAAGTTCGGCGCCGGACTCGAGCAGCCAGTCGCGACGCATCCGCCGTGCGACCGGCGACGCGGCCTGGTCGACTTCGAGCAGCTGGATGAGGGAGGTGTCTCGCGCGGCGGTCTTGGCGAGGATCGTCGCGACGCCGTCGAGCCGTTTGAGCAGCTCCGCACGCGCCGCGTCCGGAAGCTCGGTGTCGGCTTTCACCCGCGCGCGCTCTTCGCGCACGAGGAAGGCGATCACCTGGAACTTCACCCGGTTGGTCGGGCCGAGCTTGCCGCGCTGCGCCTTCGCCTCGACCTCTCGCACCTTGCGGGCGAGGATCGGGATGAGTGGGGCCTCGTCGTCGCGGCGCGCGGACGAGGACTTCCTGCGCCTCTGGCCAGAGCCGGAAGCGGCGGTCGCCGTGGTCGGCATGCTCCTCCTGAGCGTGTCATCCGGCCCTCGCCGTCATCGACGACGAGGAGTCCGGTAGGTCTGCGATCCCGCGGGGCGGCGCGAGCCGTGACTCCCTCGGGGCGGTTCCCTCACCCTGTCGCAGGCGTTCGCTGAGGCGAGCTGCGTCGTGGGGAAGGAGAATTCCGATAGCCAGTGTAGCGCTTCGCGGAGGAGATCAGCCGCCCAGCGTCGCCAGAATGTCTTCCGTATACCCCTCGGGCGAGATGTTCAGCCATCCCGTCGCAACCCACAGGTCGCCGCGCAGCGCGTGCGTCTCCCCCCGCACGTACTCGGTGTCCTCGAGGGTCACCCCCCGCTGTTCGATGCGGCAGACCGTCGCCCCGTCCGCGTCGTCGCAGCCGAATCCGGCGGCCACGAGCGCGTCGGCGACCGTAGCGGCCTGCCCCGCGTCCACGACGGAGATGTTGGTGGCCAGGCCTACCTCGCTGGGCGCTCCCCACGTGCACCGCAGGGTGGGCACCGTATCGAGGAGCTCCAGCAGAGTGGCGTTCTGGGTGGAGAGCATCGAGATGCCCGGGTCGTTCAGCGGCGGCACTTCGCTCTCCAGCAGGGCACGCATATCGGCGGAGTAGATCTCACCGCAGTCCGCGGGCAGCGCGGCCGTGGGTGTCGGGTCCGCCGACGGCGACGCCGTGCTCGACGGCGACGGGGATGCGGCGGAGCCCTCCGGGGTCGGCTCGACGCGCGGCTCCGGTGCGCAGCCGCTCAGGCCGAGCGCGAGCGCCGCCACCGCGACGGCCGTGGGCAGGGCGAAGCGGGTAGAGAACATGGCGCACCTCCGGGATCAGCCTCGACCCTAACGCGGCGCCGGGCCGCGGCCCGGTCGCTCAGCGGGCGCGTCGCAGCCGCAGACTGTTCAGCACCACGAAGAGGCTGGAGAAAGCCATCGCGGCTCCGGCGATCATCGGGTTCAGCAGCCCCAGCGCGGCCAGCGGGAGCGCTGCGACGTTGTACGCGAACGCCCAGAAGAGGTTCCCTCGGATGACGCCCATCGTCCGGCGGCTCACCCGCACGGCGGTGAGGATGCCGCGGGGATCGCTCCGTACCAGCGTGATGTCGCTGGCGTGCATGGCCGCGTCAGTGCCGCCGCCCATGGCGATCCCGAGATCGGCTGTCGCCAGAGCCGCCGCGTCGTTGACGCCGTCCCCGACCATCGCAACGGTGCGCCCCTCCGCCCGCAGCCGCTCGATCGCGGCCACCTTTCCCTCCGGTGTCGCTCCGGCCGACACCGTCGAGATGCCGAGTTCGCGGGCCACGGCGGCCGCGACGCGTGCGTTGTCCCCGGTGAGCAGTTGCACGTCCAGTCCGGCTGCGCGCAATCCGGCGACCGTCTCGCCGCTCTCCGGGCGCACGGCATCGGCCACGACGAAGACGGCGCGGGCACGCAGCATCCCGCGTTCGTCAGCCCAGCCGGTCACGACGACGGTGCCGCGTTCCTCCGCTGCCGAGACGGCGGCGTCGAGCGCGGGCGCAACGTCGGCGCCGAGCTCGCGCGCGAACCCGATGCGGCCGGCGAACGCCTCGCGCCCCTCGACCATGCCGGTGACGCCGGCGCCGGCCCACGCGCGAAAGCCCTCGACGACACCACCAGCGGCCGATGCGCCGGCGATGGCTCGGGCCACGGGATGCTCCGAGTGGCTCTCGAGCGCAGCCGCCACCCGCCGCGCCTCCGCCTCGTCCCCCGGCTCGGCGACGACATCGATCAGGGTCATCCGACCGGTGGTGAGCGTTCCGGTCTTGTCCAGGACGATCGTGTCGATGCGCTGGGCGGATTCCAGCACCTCAGGACCGGTGATGAGCACGCCCAACTGGGCGCCGCGTCCCGTCCCGACGAGGATCGCGATGGGGGTAGCCAACCCCAGGGCGCAGGGACACGCGATGATGAGCACGGCGACCGCGGCGGTGAAGCCGGCCGCGACCGACCCGCCCGTCACCATCCACGCCAGCAGGGTGAGGATCGCCAGGCCGATCACGATCGGAACGAAAACGGCCGAGATCCGGTCGGCCAGCCGCTGCACACGGCTCTTGCCGGTCTGCGCGTGTTCGACCAGCCGCGCGATGTGCGCGAGCCGGGTGTCTTCTCCCACGGAGGTCGCCCGGATGACGAGGCGACCGTCGACGGCAATCGTGCCACCGGTCACCGTCTGGCCCAGCGCCGCCTCCGACGGGACGGACTCGCCCGTGAGCATGCCCTCGTCCACGGCTGCCACGCCGCCGAGCACGACGCCGTCGGCGGCGACCGTTCCGCCCGGGCGGACGACGAACGCGTCGCCCACGCGAAGGTCTTCGACGGGCACGGTCGTGCCGTCCTCGAGTTCCACGTCGGTCGCGCCGAGATCGAGCAGAGCACGGAGGGCGGCGCCCGCACGCCGCTTCGAGCGCTGCTCGATGAACCGGCCGAGGAGGAGGAACACCGTCACCGCGGCCGCGACTTCGAAGTACACCAGAGCGGTGGCGTCGTGCACCGGCCCGAAGAGCATGACCTCGTGCGAAACGCCGATGCGGCCGGCCGACCCGAACAGCAGAGCCCAGACGCTCCACAGGAATGCGGCCATCGTTCCGAGCGTGATGAGGGTGTCCATGGTCGCCGCCCCATGACGCGCGTTGGCGATCGTCGCGCGGTGGAACGGCCAGCCACCCCACAGCACCACCGGCGCGGTCAGCAGAAGCGACACCCATTGCCAGCCGGGGAACTGCCACGCGGGCACCATGCCGAGCGCGACGACGGGAACGGCCAACGCCGCGGACACGAGAAGGCGCGTGCGCAGCGGAGCCGCGCCGGGGCGATCCTCGACGTCATGGTCGTGCCCGGCGGTGTCATGGTTCGCGTCATGGCCGTGCCCGGCAGTGCCGTGGTTCGCGTCATGGCCGTGGCCGGCCGTGCGGCGTACCCGCGCGTCGTAACCGGCCTCCCGCACCGCACGCACGAGGCGGTCGGAATCCACGCTGTCCGGAAAGCTCACACGCGCGGACTCCGTGGCGAGGTTGACGCTCGCGTCCACACCCTCCACGGCGCGAAGGCGCTTTTCGACGCGCGCGACGCAACTCGCGCACGTCATCCCTTCGATGTCGAGCGTGGCCTCGTGGCGGAACCCCTCGGATGCGGTGGGCTCGGTGTGCGTGGTCATGTCTGCCTCCTGGCGTGCAACCAATATACCCCTGGGGGGTATTTTGAATTACTGCGCCTCGTCGTTGTCCACACCCGGTCCTAGTGTGGTGCCATGACGGCGTCGATGACCCGGGATCAGCGGATGGTGCTGTGGATCGCGATTCTCGGTTCGTTCGTCTCCTTCCTCGACGGCACGGTCGTGACCGTGGCGCTTCCGGCCATCCAGGAGGAGCTCGGCGGGGGGCTCACGACTCAGCAATGGGTGGTCGACGCATACCTCATCACCCTCGGCGCGCTGATCCTCGTTGCCGGCTCGCTCAGTGACGTGCTCGGTCGCCTCCTCGTCCTCAACATCGGCCTGGTCGGGTTCGGGGTGACCTCCATCGCGATCGCCGCTGCTCCGAGCCCCGAGTTCCTCATCGGTGCACGCGCTCTGCAGGGCGTTGCCGGCGCTCTCCTGGTGCCCAGTTCGCTGGCTCTCATCACCGCCAACTTCCGGGATGCGGCGCAGGCACGCGCCATCGGTATCTGGACGGCCGCGACCACCGGAGCGATGATCGCCGGGCCGGTGCTGGGCGGGCTCTTCGTCGACCTGCTGTCGTGGCGGCTGGCGTTCCTCATCAACGTCGTGCCGCTCGCGGTCACGCTCTTGCTGGTCGTACGGCTGGGTCACCGGGACTCCCGACGCGCCGGTGCGACCGTCGACGTGCTCGGCGCGGTGCTGTGCACCATCGGGCTCGGCGCGAGCGTGTTCGCCCTCATCGAGCAACCGACCCTCGGATGGGGCTCCCCCGCGATCTGGGGAACGATGGCGATCGGTCTGGCGTCGTTCGCCGGCTTCCTCGTGCGGCAGCGGTTCGCCCGTCAGCCGATGATGCCCCTCGACCTCTTCCGGGTGCGGAACTTCTGGACCGGCAACGTCGCGACCGCCTTCGTCTACGCCGCGTTGTCGTTGAACGGCTTCGTGCTCGGGGTGTACCTCCAGCAGGGGGCCGGGCTGCCCGCAACCCTGGCGGGCTTGGCCACCCTCCCGGTCACGCTCCTGATGATCGGATTCAGCGCGCGCGTGGGGGCGCTGGCAGGGCGCCGGGGCCCCCGTCTCTTCATGACCGCGGGCCCGCTGCTCATGGCAGTCGGCGCTCTGCTCCTGCTCACGGTGTCGGAGGACTTCTCCTACTGGTGGCAGGTGCTGCCGAGCGTGCTGGTCTTCGGTGCCGGCCTCACCCTGACCGTCTCGCCGCTGACAGCGGCCATCCTCGGCGCCATCGACGAGAGCCGCTCCGGAATCGCCTCCGCCGTGAACAACGCCGTGGCGCGGGTCGCGGGGCTCGTGGTCATCGCCCTGCTGGCCACGATCCTCGGCGGTTCCCTGGACCTCGACGGCTTTCACCGCGCGGCGGTCGTCACCGCGGCGCTCCTGGCCATCGGTGGCGTGGTCTCGTTCCTCGGCATCCGCGGGAGCGCCCGCGCGTAGGCTGGAACCATGCCCCGCATCACCGAACGCGAGCTCGCCGCGACGATCGACCACGCCATCCTCAAGCCCGAGCTGACGCGCGCGCAGGTGGACAGCGAGCTCGACATCGCCGCAGAGTGGGGCGTGTTCAGCGTCTGCGTCCGACCGTCCGATATCGCCTACGCGGTGCGGCGTCTGGATGGCACGGGCGTGGCTGTGGGGACGGTCATCGGCTTTCCGCACGGCACGACATCGACGGCCGCCAAGGTGGCGGAAGTCGCCCAGGCGCTCGCCGACGGTGCGAGCGAAGTCGACATGGTCGTGAACATCGGGTTCCTCCGCTCGGGTTTCGATGACGCGGTCCGCGACGACATCCACGCCGTGGCGGATGCGGCGGGCGGGCTCATCACGAAGGTGATCTTGGAGACCGCGTACCTCGACGACGAACAGATCGCCCGCGGCAGCCGCCTCGCGGAGGCCGCCGGTGCGGCATTCGTGAAGACCTCGACGGGCTTCGGCGGCGGCGGGGCCACGGTCGAGGACGTGCGCCTCATGCGGGCGAGCGTCGGCCCGGAGGTCGAAGTGAAGGCGTCCGGGGGTGTCCGGAGCCTGGACACCGCGCTCGCCATGCTCGACGCCGGGGCCACCCGCCTCGGTACGAGCGCGAGCGCCACCATCCTGGGCGAGTTGCGTGCCATTCAGAGCGGGCAAGCGGCGTCCGGCGCGCGGGACGATTCGTCCTACTGACCGCTGCGCTCCTGCGACTCGATGAGAACTGCGCGGACGCGGTCCACGTCGTCGGCCATCTGCTCCATGAGTGCGGGGATGCCGGCGAACGCGACCATTCCCCGGATACGGGCGGCAAAGCGGACCTCCACCCGGTGGCCGTAGAGATCGAGATCGGTTTCGTCCAGCACGTACGCCTCCACCTGCCGCACCGGCACATCGCCGAAGGTGGGGTTCACCCCGATGCTGATCGCCGCGGCATAGCGTGTGCCCGGGCGCAGCCCGTCCGACGACCCCTCATCGATGAGCCAGCCGGCATAGACCCCGTCCGCAGGGACGAACCCTTCCAGGTCGGGCGACAGGTTCGCCGTCGGGAACCCCAGCTCGCGCCCGCGCTTCAGACCGTGGACGACTTCGCCCCACACGGACGGCGCCCGCCCGAGGAGCTTCGCCGCACGCTCCACGTCTCCCTCGGCGAGAAGCTCGCGAATCCAGGTCGACGAGACGCGCCGGTCGTCGTCGATGGCCCGGACGTCGTCCACGACGTCGACGACGAACCCGTACTCCCGGCCCATGGATCGCAGAAGGTCCGGGTTTCCCGACCCACCGCGACCGAAACGGAAGTCCTGGCCGACGAGGACCGTGCGTACGTCGAGCGCCTCGACGAGCACGTGGCGCACGAATTCCTCGGCCGTCAGCGCGGCGAGCGTCTCGTCGAAGGTCAGCAGCAGGGTGGCATCCACTCCTGCACGCTCGAGCAGGTCCAGCTTCTGGTGCACCCCGATGAGGTCGGCGGGGCGGACCTCCGGCCGGAGCACGCTGAGCGGGTTCCGGTCGAAGGTCACCGCGACGAGGCGCGCGCCGCCGGTGGCAGCATCCACGCGCGCCCGGTCGATGACCGCACGGTGCCCGGCGTGCACGCCGTCGAACTTGCCGATGGCCACGACCGACGGGCCGAAGTCGGAGGGGACATCGGCGGGGTCGTGGAAGACGATCACGACGCCACCGTCGCCGTCGCGCGGGCGGGAGCGGTAACGCGATGGGCCGCGAGCCACCACAGGCCGAGGAACGGCAGCACGAGCGGCACGAAGAGGTAGCCGTAGCCGTAGAGGGACCACACGGTCGGATGCTGGAACAGCTCGGGCAGCATAAGGCTGAGGGTCCCGACGATGAGGACGCCCGCGAGTTCGAAGCCGATCGCCACCCAGGCCACCGCGTACCAGGTGCGGCGGCCGGCGAACACGAGCGCGAGCGTGGCGACGATGTACACCACCGCGCTGACCGCCGACAGCGTGTACGCCAGTGGCGCCTCCTCGAACCGCTGAACGATCTGCACGAAGGAACGACCGGTCGCGGCGAGGGCCATGACGAGATAGACGATCACCAGGACGCGGCCGATGCCGGTCATCCGGCCAGGAGTGCGAGTTGCCATGACCTGTCAATCCTAGGCCGCGCTGTGACGCGGTCCGCCCCGTCTCACGCGATCTGCACCGTCCAGATCACGTGCATCCGCCACACCATGACCGCGACCGCCAGCGCGGCGACTCCCATGATGACCGTGCTCCAGCGGCTGCGTTCGACAAGCGCCCACGCGACGCCCACGGGAGGAAGGAGCGCCGCGGACACGAGGTACACCCAGAATTCCAGCGCGCTCCCGGTCGGCGGGTTGCCCGCCCACGGCGCGATGATCGCGGTGACGATCTGGGCGATCAGCAGTAGTTCGATGAGCGCGAGACCGCCGACGGTGACATCCCCCGGGCGGCGCCCCGCGAGACCGGCGATGATGGCGACCGTGCCCGCCACGCCTGCCACGACCAGCTGCACGATCGTGAACCAGAGGATCATGGGCGCTGCTCCTCCGGCATGTTCATGGCGCTCTTCAGGTCTTGCCCGCGGGCTTCGACGATGCCGACGAGCGCGCCGTGAGGATCGATCGCCGCCCCCCGGACGCCCCCCAAGCGGTGCGCGGCCCCGGCGAGACGCTTGCCATGGCGCAGGTCGCGCGCCTCATCCGCCGATACCGCCACGGCGCCGAGCACGGTCGTCGCCGCTGCAGCAGGAGACAGCATCCGCTCGGGCTCCAGAGCGTCGATGTCCGTGGCGTCCGTCACGGGGAAGGGGCCCACGCGTTCGCGCCGCAGGGCGGTGAGGTGGCCGCCCACCCCGAGCGCGGCGCCGAGGTCGCGGGCGAGAGCGCGGATGTACGTGCCGCTGGAGCAGTCCACGACGACGTCGACGTCGATGTGTCCGGCCGATCGGCGCGTCGCGAGCACATCGAAGCGGCTGACGGTCACCTCACGCGCGGCCAGTGCCACCTCCACGCCGGCGCGGGCGAGGTCGTACGCGCGTCGGCCCTGCACCTTGATCGCCGACACACGGCTGGGGATCTGGGAGATCGCCCCGGTGAGATCGGCCACGCCGCGGGCGATGGATGCGTCGTCCACGACGTCGAGCGCTGCGGCATCGGCACGTTCGGACACGGTGCCGTCGGCGTCATCCGTGTCGGTGCTCTCCCCCAGCCTGATGGTCGCGGTGTAGGTCTTGTCCGCTCCGACGAGGAAGGTGAGAAGGCGTGTCGCACCCTCGACACCCAACACGAGCAGTCCCGTCGCCATCGGATCCAGCGTCCCGGCGTGACCGATCTTCCGGGTGCCGAGCGCCCGCCGGGCGCGGGCGACCACATCGTGGCTGGTGATGCCCGCCGGTTTGTCCACGAGCAGGATGCCGCTTGCCACCATCAGCAGAAGTCCCCGAAGATGCGCACGGGAGAAGCCAGGTCGGAGTTCTCCACGATCGCCGACGCCGCCTTCCGCGGGTCGGCTTCGCGGAGATAGAGAGCCTGACCGGACCGGTACCGGACGTTGGCGGGGGCGTCCGGATCCGGGTCGCTGCCGTCCCGCACCGCCATGCGGGCGTAGGACACGCGGAAGGGCACCTCCAGCCACACCGACCAGTCCCACAGGCCCCGCAACTCCGGCCGGTGCAGGAACACCCCATCGACGACGAGGACGGCGTCGCGCGGAGCCGTCACCCATTCCGATGGAACCGGCACGTCGCGGGCGGCGTCGAACGCCGACAGTTGGAACCCGGTACTTCCGCCCGTGCGGAACGGGTCGATGAGCACGCGGCGGAAGGTCGCGTAGTCGAAGGAGTCACGGTAGAAGCCTTCCGGCGACGTGCGACCTCGCGCATACCGTTCTGCGCGCGGACGGTGGAACCCGTCGATCGACGCGCGGAACACCGCTCCCCCCTCCTCCGCGAACACGTCGGCGAGACCGTCGGCGAAGACCGTCTTGCCGGCACCGTCGACGCCATCCACGGCGACGATCACGCGACCGGCGCGATAGTGCAGGCGCACCTCGTCGCGCAGTTCGCGAAGGAGGGAGACCGCGGGAGTGGTGGGGAGCCGCACCCTTCCAGGGTACGGGCCTCGCCTCCCCCCTCGGCACGGCGACGCCCTGGCGCTCGTAGGCTGGACGGTATGCCCGACCTCGCGGCGCCTCTCCAGGCCTGGTACCGCACGAACGCGCGCGACCTGCCGTGGCGCCGGCCCGGGTTCGGCGCGTGGGGCACGCTCGTCAGCGAGTTCATGCTGCAGCAGACACCGGTGGCTCGCGTCATCCCCCATCTGGAGGCATGGCTGTCGCGGTGGCCGACGCCGACGGCACTGGCGGCCGACCCGCCGTCCGAGGCCGTACGGCAATGGGCGAACCTCGGCTATCCCCGCCGCGCGCTGTGGCTGCACCGCGCGGCCGTGCAGATCCGCGACCGACATGACGGCATCGTGCCGCGCGAGGTGGAAACGCTCCTGTCCTTGACGGGCATCGGGGATTACACCGCACGCGCGGTGGCCGTCTTCGCGTATGGCGATCGGCACCCCGTGGTCGACACGAACACCCGTCGTGTGCTCGCCCGCGCGGTGGCCGGTCGCGCCCAGCCCGGTCCGCCCTCGCGGCGCGACCTGGAGGAGATGACCGCCGTCCTCCCGGACGATGTCACCGCATCCACGGTCGTCAACGCCGCGGTGATGGAGTTGGGTGCCACGATCTGCACGGCACGGTCGCCCCGCTGTGATGCGTGCCCGATCGCGTACGCCTGCGCGTGGCGGGCGGCGGGTTACCCGCCCTCGGCAGACCGGCGCCGGCGGCAGGCGCGCTACGAGGGCAGCGACCGCCACGCGCGCGGCGCGGTGCTCAAGTCGCTGCGGGATGCTGCGCCCTCGCCCCTTCGCCTGGACGAAGTGCTGGTGGAGTGGCCCGACGCGCAGCAGCGCGACCGGGCCATCGACTCGCTGATCGCGGACGGTCTGGCCGAAGCCGGGGAGGAACTGCTGCGCCTCCCCCGGTGAAGCCGGGCGGCCTCGGTCAGCGGGTCAGGACCGGGAAAGGTCGTCCGCGTCCACCGAGTCGGCGTCATCCGCTTCCGCGGCATCGGCGTCGGCGTCGTCCGCTTCCGCGTCGTCCGCGTCATCCTCGTCGTCGGCCTCCTCCGCCACCTGGTCGAAGTCCTTCGGCTTGACGTAGGGGTCGGCGTCACCGGCGTAATTCCCCGCGGCGGCGAGGGCCGCGACGGCCTCATCGCGTTCGCGGGCCTCCCGCAGCAGCGCCGCGATGTGGTCGGCGTTCTCGGGGATCGCATCGAGGAAGAACTCGAGCGATGGCGTCAGCCGGGTGTTGAGATGCTTCCCCACCTCGGAGCGCAGCATCCCCGTCGCCGACTTCAGCGCGGCTGCCGTGTCGGCGCGGAGCGCCTCGTCGCCCATGACGGTGTAGAACACCGAAGCGTGCTGCAGATCGCCGGTCACCTTGACGTCGGTGATGGTGACGAAACCGAGGCGCGGGTCGCGCAGCCCCTTCTCGAGCCGCTCAGCGAGCACCACGCGGATGCGGTCGGCCACTCGTGCCTGTCGTTCGGATGCCATGTCTTCTACTCCCTCTCACACCGTGATGGTGTTTCCTACCACGTTCGCTATGGGTCATTCCTGCCCCGGCGAGGATTCGGATGTTCCGCCGGAGCGATCGGGGTAGGGGCCCCTCTCTCGCGGAGGCGGGACATCCGAATCCTCAACCCCCGGAGCAGTGGCCGAACCCCGGCCCGGTCGGAAACCGAAGAGGCCCCGAGCCGCAGCCCGGGGCCTCTCTGGAATCAGCCTCGCGGCTTCTCGATCATTTCGGTCGTCTCGATCTCGTCACCGATCTGGATGTCGTTGAACCTACCGAGTCCGATACCGGCCTCGAAGTCCGTACGCACCTCGGTGACGTCGTCCTTGAACCGGCGCAGCGACTCGATGGCCAGGCCATCGGCGAGCACGACGCCGTCGCGGATGACGCGCGCCTTCGCGTTGCGCGTGATCGTTCCGGAGCGGACGATGACACCGGCGATGTTGCCGAACTTCGAGGAGCGGAACACCTCGCGGATCTCGGCGACACCCGACTGGACCTCTTCGAACTCCGGCTTGAGCAGACCCTTGAGCGACTGCTCGACATCGTCGATCGCGTTGTAGATGACGGAGTAGAACCGGACATCCACACCCTCGCGGGCAGAACGCTCACGCGCCTTCGTGTCGGGGCGGACGTTGAACCCGATGACGATCGCGTTGTCGATCGTCGCGAGGTTGATGTCCGACTCCGTGATGGCGCCGACACCGCGGTGGATGATCCGCAGTTGCACGCTGTTGTCGACCTCGATCTTGAGGAGCGACTCCTCCAGCGCCTCGACGGCACCGGACACGTCACCCTTGATGATGAGGTTGAGCGACTCGACCTTGCCCTCTTCGAGAGCCCGGGTGAAGTCCTCGAGCGAGATGCGCTTGCGAGCCTTGGCCAGCTGGGCGTTGCGCTCGGCCGCTTCACGCTTCTCGGCGATCTGACGGGCCAGGCGGTCTTCCTCGGTCACGATGAACGTGTCACCGGCGCGGGGCACGGAGTTCAGACCCTGCACCTGCACGGGACGCGACGGCCACGCTTCCAGAACGGCTTCGCCGTTCTCGTCCGCCATGGCACGAACCCGGCCGTAGGCCGTGCCCGCGACGATCGCGTCACCGACGCGGAGCGTTCCGGACTGGATGAGCACCGTGGCGACCGATCCGCGTCCCTTGTCGAGCTTCGCTTCGATCGCGACACCGCGTGCGGCCTTGTTCGGGTTCGCCGTGAGGTCGAGCCCGGCGTCAGCGGTCAGCAGCACCGCATCCAGAAGATCCTGGATACCGATGTTGTTGCGCGCGGACACGTCGACGAACATGACGTCGCCGCCATACTCCTCGGCCACGAGACCGTATTCGGTCAGCTGCTGGCGCACCTTCGCGGGGTTCGCGTCATCCTTGTCGATCTTGTTCACCGCGACCACGATCGGCACGTTCGCCGCCTGAGCGTGGTTGAGGGCCTCCACCGTCTGCGGCATGATGCCGTCGTCGGCGGCGACCACCAGGATCGCGAGGTCGGTCACCTGCGCACCACGGGCACGCATGGCGGTGAACGCCTCGTGACCCGGTGTGTCGATGAAGGTGATGGCGCGCTCGATGCCCTCGTGCTCGGTCCAGACCTGGTACGCACCGATGTGCTGCGTGATGCCGCCGGCTTCGCCCGCGACCACGTTGGTCTGGCGGATGGCGTCCAGCAGTCGCGTCTTACCGTGGTCGACGTGACCCATGACGGTCACGACGGGCGGGCGGATCTCGAGGTCGTCTTCACTCTCGGCCTCGAGCTCTGCCTCCAGGTCGAGACCGAAGCCCTCCAGGAGCTCCTTGTCCTCGTCCTCGGGCGAGACCATCTGGATGTTGTAACCCAGCTCGCCGCCGAGCACCTCGAACGTCGCCTCATCCAGCGATTCGGTGGCCGTGGCCATCTCACCCAGGTTGAACAGGATCGTCACGAGCGTGCCGGGCTGGACCGTGTAGCCGGTCAGGGCCTCGATCTTGTCGGCGAAGTCCGAGATGGACGCCCCACGGCGCATCCGGATGATCTCTCCGTTGCCCTTGGTGACATTGACGCCGCCGACGACGGGCGCCGACCGCATCTCGAACTCTTGCCGCTTCGCCCTACGCGACTTGCGCTGCTTGGACTTGCCGCCACCCTTACCGAAGGCACCCGCGGTGCCACCGCCGGGGCCACGGCCGCGGCCACCGCCGCCACCGGGACGGCCGGCGAAACCACCGCCGGCCGGAGCACCCGGACGCGGAGCGCCGAAGCCACCGCCGCCACCGGGACGACCGGGACCGCCGGGACGCTGCTGGAAGGGCGCACCACCCGGACGACCGCCACCACCGGGGCGACCTGCGCCGCCGGGGCGCGGAGCACCCGGACGCGGGGCACCGGGACGCGGAGCCTGCGGACGGGGGATGTTGCCGGGCGACGGGCGCTGGCCCATGCCCTGCTGAGAGGAGAACGGGTTGTTGCCCGGACGCGGACCGGCGGGACGCTGGCCCATGCCCTGCTGCGACGAGAACGGGTTGTTACCCGGACGCGGTGCACCACCCGGACGCGGTGCCTGCGGGGCGGCGGGGCCGGGCCGAGGCGCGCCGGAGGGAGCTGCCGGAGCGGCGTCCGAAGGCGCGGACGCCTCGGGGGCCGACGGTGCCGGAGCGGGCGCTGCCGCAGCGGGCGCTGCCGGAGCCGGCGCTGACGGAGCGGGCGCCGCGGGTGCCGCCGGAGCCGGAGCGGCTTCGGCAGGGGCTGCCGGGGCGCTGGCGGCCGGGGCCGCCGGGCGCGCGGGAGCCGCCGGACGGGAAGGTCCGGGCTTGGCCGAGGAACGCGCGGGGCCGGCGGATGCGGCTGTCGGGGCCGGAGCGGCACCATCAGCCGAGAGCGCGGCCCGGAGCTTGCGAGCCACCGGCGGCTCGATGGTGGACGAGGGGCTCTTGACGAACTCGCCGAGCTCCTTGAGCTTCGCGAGAGCGACCTTGCTGTCGACGCCGAGTTCGGAAGCGATCTCGTGTACGCGTGGTTTTGCCACAATTCTCCTGTCTGGGGGCCTACCCCGGACAGGGCAGACCGTTACTTGCGGACGGGACTCATTTCGAGCCGTTCACTTTGTGTCCATAGCCGTTCAGCCGTTTCGCTGGAGGGTCATTTCGAAGGTCTGCGTGTCGAGAGGACCCGACACACGTAATGCGCGGACGAAGGCGCGGCGCCGTAGGGCGTGATCCACGCACGCGTCCGTCTCGTGTACCCACGCGCCACGCCCCGGCATCGTCGCCCGGTCGTCGCGAACGAGGACCGAATCAACGGCCACGACCCGAAGGAGCGTGGCACGGGGTGCGCGCGTGCGACATCCGACGCACGTTCGTACCGCATCCATTCTACACCTCGGGCCTGTGCGCTCGATCCGTCAGTCCTCGAGGATCGAATCGGGCTGAATGTCGATCTTCGCGCCGGTGAGCTTGGCTGCGAGCCGAGCGTTCTGGCCTTCCTTGCCGATCGCCAGCGACAGCTGGTAGTCGGGGACGAGCGCGCGCACGGCCTTGGTCGTCGCATCCAGGATGAAGCTGGACGTCACCTTCGCCGGTGACAGCGCGTTGGCCACGAAGCGTGCGAGTTCGGGGTCGTAGTCGACGATGTCGATCTTCTCCCCGCCGAGCTCTTCGGTCACGGCGCGCACGCGGCGCCCCAATTCGCCGATGCACGCACCCTTGGCGTTGATCGTGGGATCGTTCGCCTTGACCGCGAGCTTCGTGCGGTGGCCGGCCTCGCGGGCCAGGGAGACGATCTCCACCAGGCCCGACGCGATCTCGGGAACCTCCAGGGCGAACAGCTTCCGCACGAGGCCCGGGTGGGTTCGTGACACGGTGATGGACGGGCCCTTGGTACCGCGCGAGACCGAGGTCACGTAGACGCGGAGGCGGGATCCGTGCGGATAGGACTCCCCCGGTGCCTGCTCTTCCGGCGGGAGGATGGCTTCGACCGAGCCGAGGTCGACGTGCACCATGCGGGGGTTCGGCCCCTGCTGCACGACGCCCGCGACGATGTCGCCCTCCTTGCCGCGGAACTCACCGAGCACGGCGTCGTCGGCGATGTCGCGGAGGCGCTGGCTGATGACCTGCTTGGCGGCGAAGGCTGCGATCCGTCCGAAGTCTTCGGGCGTCTGCTCTTCCTCGCCGATGACCGCACCCTCGTCGTCGAGGAGCGGGGTGAAGATGGCCACGTGGCCGGACTTGCGGTCGAGTACCGCGCGAGCGCCTTCGGGGACGGCTCCGGTGGCCGTGGTGTGCTTTCCGTATGCGGTGAGGATCGCCTGCTCGATGATGCTCACAAGTTCGTCGAAGGGGATCTCCTTTTCACGCTCGATCGTCTTCAGTAGTCCAAGATCGATGTCCACCGTGGGGCCCTCCGTTATTCAGCTCTCACCCGGCACGAGAACGCACCGGCAACCACAGAACGTTACCGGATGCACCTGCGTCGCGTCTGCGAGACCCCTGAAATCAGCGGCGCCCGCAGTCATCCAGCAGCTGCGGTGAGCGGTCGAGAAGGCCCTCCGTCCACCCGAACAGCACCGGGAGGAACCGGGATCCCGGGAGGATCGGACGGAGGTGGTCGTACCCGTAGTAGGCCCGCCAGCGCACCTGCTGCCCCTGTTCGCAGAGGCCCTGGATGTACCGGTCTTGGAGGGCGGGCGGAACCACCTCGTCCTCTTGGCCCCACGCGACCAGGATCGGCGAGCCCGTCGGACCCGTCGCGGCGTTCTCCGCCAGCCGGCGTCCCAGCGCGCCGCCGGTGAGATCGGCGGTGTAGAGCGGCCGATCCTCCGAGACCCCGAGCGCAGCGAGCACCGACACGACCACGCCCGGTTCGGTCGGACAGCGCTGTGTCATCTCCCGCACGATCGTTCGTGCTCCGGCGGCCACGTAGTCCTCGAGGTGCACGTCCGCGTAGGTCCCCGCGTAGGGGACGAGCACCCATGAGGTCAAAACCGACAGCATCGCATTCGCGTCAGAGGTCAGCAGCTCGTCGGCCAGGGCGAGCGGGTCGGCGACGGGCGCGATGGCGGCTGTGCCGAGCACGGTCACACCGGGGGTGTACTCCGGTGCCAGTTGCGCCGTCCACAGCGCCGCGTGCCCACCCTGGGAGTGGCCCCAGACGACCGTGTCGGGTGAGAGCGTGACCCCCGGCAGCTCCGCCGCGGCCAGGACCGCGTCGAGCGAGGAGCGCCCCTCCCCCTTGCCGATGAGGTACGGGAACGTCCCAGGCGCGCCCTGCCCGGAGTAGTCCGAAGCGACGACGACCCAGCCGGCGGCGAGGGCCTCCTCGAGCGCAGGGATCGACCAGCGCGTTGCCGAGGCATCCCGCAGGCTCGGCGCGCACCCCTGCGCGACCCCGGTGGTGCCGTGGTTCCACACGATCACCGGTCGCGGCCCCGGCGGTGGGTCGTTCGGAACGATCACGAGCCCGCTGGCGACGGCGGGCCGGCTGACCGCATCCCGCGTCGTGTAGAGGATGCGGCTCACTTCGCCGCCCTGCGGAGCGCGTCCGAGGTAGTCGTCCCACCGGATGAGCCGACCGTGGCCGGGAGGAAGCCGGTCGGGCGGGTCGTAGAAGGCGTCCACCACCGGCGCGCCCTCCGCCAGCCAGTCATCCAGCCACCAGCCCCCGGTCGCGGAGGCGACCAGGAGCAACGCCAGGGCGTACCGGCCGGCCGCGGTCCAGGCCGTCCGGCGACGGGCGCGACGGAGGTCGGGTGACAGGGGAACGCGCGGCAGTCCGCGACGCGTGCGTCCGGCGTCGCGCATCCCGCGCACCCCGCGGACGATGAGGGTCACGCCGAAGGCGACCGTGCGCACCCCGAAGACGAGAGCGACGAGAAGGACGGTGACGTCGGGCCAGGTCAGCGAGAGGACGCCGAAGGCGATCTGTGTGGCACCGGATGCGGCGGCAAGGACACGCTGACTGGCGCGCCCGCCGGCCACGGCATCGCCCACCGAGGCCAGACCCCCGACGATGAGGAAGGTCGCCAGCACCGATGGCAGCAGATCCAGGCTCCGCCCGAGCCAGACGAGGACCAGCACGCCGCCGGCGATCCACGCCACGGCGAACAGCCGCGTCCACCAGCGCGGCGACCGGTGCCGGGAGACGAGCTCCACGAGTCCGGTGCCGATGGCGCTGAGCGAGACGTACAGCCCGAGGAGCAGCAGGGAGGTGAGCGGCCGGGTGACGATGAGTCCGCCGAGGATGACGATGAGGATCCCCACGACCAGCAGCACGCGCGCGGGAGCGCGCCCGACGAGGTCGGGCAGAGCGCTCCAGCGCGACGAGAGTCGTCGGCGGGATGGCATCCGGACATAGTAAGCGGGGGGAAGCGACCCGACGTGGCGGCATCTGGGCGAGGCGGGAGTGCGCGGAGCGTTCCGCCGGCCCCGGTAGGGTCGCCCAATGAGCATCGACGTGCGGTCGGCCGCGCGCCGCGCCGAGCGCAATTCCGTGCTGCGCACGCTTGCCCGCTCCGGCTATGCGGCCAACGGGATCATGCACGGGGTGATCGGGGTCATCGTCCTGCTCGCCGCTTTCGGCGGCTCCGGCGAGGCCGACCAGACGGGCGCGTTCCGCTCCATCGCGTCGGCGCCGTGGGGCTTCGCGCTCCTGTGGGCGCTGGCGATCGGCTTGGTGGCCCTGGCGGCCTGGCATGCCGTCGCGGGGATCGGTGCGCGACGCCCGAAGCGGACGCAGCGCGTCGGCATTCTGGTGTCCGAGCTCGGGCAGGCGCTGGTCTTCGCCGCGCTGGGCGTGGTCGCTGCATCCGTCGCTCTCGGCGCGCGCCCGAGCGCCGAGAGCGCCGCGGAGGAGGCCAGCCGGGGGGTCCTCGCCGTGGCGGGAGGCCCCATTCTTCTGGGCGCGGCGGGGCTGGGGGTCGGCATCGCCGGGGTCGCCTTCCTCGTTATGGGGGTGCGCCGGTCCTTCCGCACCAAGGTCGAATTCCCCCGCAGCGGGTGGGGGCACGCGCTCGCCGGCCTCGGCGTCGTGGGATTCGTCGCCAAGGGCATCGCCCTCGCGATCGTGGGCGTGTTGCTCGTCATCGCCGCCGTGGAGGTGCGCCCGGATACTGCCGGGGGCCTGCACGGGGCGGTGCAGGCTCTGTTGCGCCTGCCGGCGGGACCGGTCCTCGGGGGCGCGGTCGGCATCGGCTTCGTCTCCTACGGGGTGTTCAGCGTCTTCCGAGCGCGGTACGCGCGACTGTCGGTCTGACGCCGGTCAGTCCAGGTCGGGGTCTCGACCGGTGCGCAGGCCGGTCTCCAGCCCCGCGATGGCCGCGCGATCGTCGGCGTCGAGGGAGAAGTCGAACACCTCGGCGTTCTCGCGGATCCGCTCGAGGGACGTGGACTTCGGAAACAGCACCAGTCCCCGATCCAGGTGCCAGCGGATGACGACCTGCGCGGGGGTCTTTCCGTACCGCGCGCCGATGCGCGCGAGAACGGGTTCGTCGAGCAGACCGCCGCGGGCGAGCGGCGCCCATGCTTCGGTGACGATGTCGTGGGCGTCGTCCCACGCCTGCACCTCCGTCTGGGGGAACCGGGGGTGCAGTTCGATCTGGTTGACCACCGGCGTGACGCCTGTCTCGTCGATGAGCCGCTGGATGTGCGCGGGCGAGAAGTTGCTCACACCGATCGAGCGTGCCCGGCCCTCCGCGGCGAGGCGCACGAGGGCACGCCAGGTGTCGACATAGCGGTCGAGGCTCGGGATCGGCCAGTGGATCAGGTAGAGGTCGACCGTGTCGAAGCCCAGCCGCTGCGTGCTCGTGTCGAAGGCGCGGAGCGTGCGCTCATAGCCCTGGTCGTCGTTCCACACTTTCGTGGTGAGGAAGACGTCATCGCGCGGGACGCCGCTGCGGCGGATCCCCTCACCGACCTCCGCCTCGTTGCCGTACAGCGTCGCGGTGTCGACGTGCCGGTAGCCGTACCGGAGTGCTCCGTCGACCAGCGCGGCCGTCGCGTCCGGGGGCACCTTGTACGTTCCGATGCCCAGTTGCGGGATGCGTCCCCCGTCCGCCAACCTGACCCAGGGCCCACCGTCCACGCGCTCAGGCTACCTCCCCCATGGTTACGGATGACTTTCGTCGCTGGGGCGGCGGCCAGAGCGACGAAAACCGTCCGTACCGGTCGGCGGGTTGGGGGGTTAGGCGGAGAGGCGGGTGACAGCGTCGGCGGCGGGGATGACCTCGCGCTCGCCGGTGCGCCGGTCCCACAGCTCCACCTCGCCCGCGGCGGCACCGCGGCCGACGATGACGATGCGCGGAACGCCGACCAGCTCGGCGTCCCCGAACTTGACTCCGGGCGATACCTTCGGCCGGTCGTCGAAGAGCACGTCCAGCCCCGCGGCCTCGAGGTCGGCGCTGAGGCTCTCGGCGAGCTCGAAGGCCGCCGCATCCCGGCCCGTGGCCACGACGTGCACGTCGAACGGTGCAACGGACGCGGGCCAGATGAGGCCCTTCTCGTCGTTGTTGAGCTCGGCGATGATCGCGAGGATGCGGGTCACGCCGATGCCGTAGGAGCCCATCGTGACGGTGACGAGCTTGCCGTTCTCGTCCAGGACCTTCAGCCCGAGCGTCTCGGCGAAGAACCGGCCCAGCTGGAAGACGTGGCCGATCTCCATGCCGCGCGCCAGTTCCACCGGCCCGGAGCCGTCGGGGGCGGGATCGCCGGCGCGGACGGTGGCGACCTCGATGAATCCGTCCGCGGTGAAATCGCGCCCGGCCACGAGGGAGTGCACGTGCTTCTGGTCGATGTTCGCGCCGGTGATCCAACTCGTGCCGTCGACGACGCGCGGGTCGAGCAGGTAGCGGATGCCGGTGGCGGATTCCTCGCCCAGCACCGGCCCCGTGGGCGACCACGGGCCGATGTAGCCCTTCACAAGGAAGGGGTTCCGCTCGAAGTCGGCCTCGGTGGCCTGCTCGACGTCAGCGGGCGCGAAGGCCACCTCGACGCGCTTGTCATCGACGTCGCGATCGCCCGGCAGGCCCACGACGACGAGTTCGCGCGTGCCGTCCAGGTGCTTCAGCGCCAGGACGACGTTCTTCAGGGTGTGCGCGGCGGTCCACTCCCCGCCGGCGGCCGGAGGATCGAGGACCGCGTTGGAGTGGGCGACGAGCGTCTGGATGGTGGGCGTGTTCGGCGAGTCGAAGATCACCGGTTCGGGCAGCCCGTCGAACGGGATCGGCTCGGGCACGAGGGTCGTGAACGCCTCGACGTTGGCGGCATAGCCGCCGGCCGAACGGACGAACGTGTCTTCCCCGACGGCGGTGGGATGCAGGAACTCCTCGCTGCGCGCGCCTCCCATCAGGCCGTTGTCGGCGTTGACGATGACGTACTCGAGGCCGAGCCGCTGGAAGATCCGCTCGTAGGCGTCGCGCTGGGCCTGATACGACGCATCCTGGCCCTCGTCGGTGTAGTCGAACGAGTACGCGTCCTTCATCGTGAACTCGCGTCCGCGCAGGAGTCCCGCGCGGGGGCGCGCCTCGTCGCGGTACTTGTCCTGGATCTGGTACAGCGTCAGCGGCAGGTCTTTGTAGGACGAGTACAGGTCCTTCACCAGGAGCGTGAACATCTCCTCGTGGGTCGGCGCCAGCAGGTAGTCCGCGCCCTTACGGTCCTGCAGCCGGAAGATACCGTCGCCGTACGACTCCCACCGACCCGACGCCTCGTACGGTTCGCGGGGCAGGAGCGCCGGGAAGTGCACCTCGTAGGCGCCGACGGCGGCCATCTCCTCGCGGATGATCGCCTCGATCTTGGCCTTGACCCTCAGGCCCAGCGGGAGCCACGCGAAGATGCCCGGCGCGCTGCGGCGGATGTAGCCGGCACGCACGAGGAGGCGATGGCTCGTGACTTCGGCATCGGCGGGGTCTTCACGGAGCGTGCGGAGGAAGAAGTGCGACAGACGGGTGACCACGAGGATTCAGTCTAGGTGCGGGGGCGGCGGGCCTCCCATCGGAATGAGTCGGGTTCGCCTCATCCCTCACCGCAGGGCGCCCCGCGTCCGCGCTCCGCGTCAGGCGTCAGGCGCCGACGCCAGGGAGCACCGACGCGCGCGCGTTCGGCCTCCTCCCCCCGCGTGAGCTGGTGCACCACACCCAGGGCGGGGTCGTTCGCGGTGAAGTGAAAGGTGTGCGCCGGCGCCCAGTCGTCGATGCTGCCCGGCGCATGGTCGCCGCGCCCGCACGCGAGGATCGTGTCGCGTTCGTCGCGCCAGACCCTGAGGATCGGACGCGCTCCAGTAAGGACATGGGTGCAGACGATGCTTTGGGAGAGTTTCATCTGCCCGACGGTAGGCACCCCCCGGGCCGCACGTGGGGTTCGCGTCCCATGTGGGGAACGATCGCTGAAATCGCCTCCTGGGGAGGAGAGGTGGTCCGCTTACCCTGGAACGATGACGACCATCCTGCTGACCGGTTTCGCGCCATTCGGCGGCGACCCATCAAACCCCTCCGGCGAAGCGGTGCGGATCGTTGCTGATCGGTGGACCGGGCCGGAGGTCCTCATCACCGACGTCTTGCCCGTGACGTTCGCCGGTGCGACGTCCCGGATGCGGGAGCTTCTCGAGGAGCACTCCCCCGACGTCGTGATCGCGACAGGTCTGGCGGGCGGGCGAAGCGCTGTGACGCCCGAGCGGGTAGCGGTGAACCTTGCCGACGCCCGCATCCCCGACAACGCCGGCGCGCAGCCACTGGACCAGCCAGTCGTCGCCGACGGGCCGGCCGCGTATTTCGCGACGCTCCCCGTGAAAGCGATGGCCGGCGCGATCGCGGACGCCGGGATCCCCGCATCCGTCTCCTACAGCGCGGGCACCTTCGTGTGCAACGCCGTGATGTACGCCGTGCTGCACGCCACCGCGGGCACCGGCACCCGGGCGGGCTTCGTTCACGTACCGTGGGCCGACGGTGCGGCTCCGGCCGGAGCACCGTCGCTGCCGCTGGGCGACCTCGTCCGCGCGCTCGAGCTCGCCGTGCGCACCGCTCTGGACGTGCGCGACGACTTCGCCCTTCGCGGCGGCACGCTCTCCTGAGCGCGGCGCCCCCATCCCGACTCAGGCGATACGCCGCGCCGACCCCCCTCAGCGCACTGTCGAGCACGATTGGCCTGAGTACGGCGCGCCAGATCAGCAAACCCGCACGGCCGCGAACCGCGTCAGCGGCGACCGGCGTGCAGGACGGTGCGGACGACGAGGCCCGCGGCGAGGGCCCAGAACGCGGCACTGATGCCCGCGATGGCGACCCCGGACGCCGCGACGAGGAATGTGATCACGGCGGGCAGCCGCTCCCCCGGATCGTCGATGGCCTGCTGCACCGCCGAACCGAACGCCGCGAGGAGGGCTACCCCGGCAACGGCCGGAATCACCGCCTCCGGCGCGACGACCACGAGTGCCACCAGTGCGGCCGACAGGCCGCCCAGGACGATCGCGGTCACGCCCGTCGACACGCCCGCGACCCACCGGCGCTTCGGGTCGGGATCGGCGTCGGGAGCGGCGGCGAGCGCGGCACTGATCGCGGCGAGGTTGATCGCGTGGCCGCCGGCGGGCGCTGCGAGCGCCGTGCCCACGCCGGTGACCAGCATCGAACCGCGCCACGGCACCGCGTAGCCGTAGCTGCGCATGATCGCGACGCCCGGGACGTTCTGCGACGCCATGGTCACGAGGAACAGCGGGAGCGCGAGCCCCACCACTGCCCCCCACGTGAACATCGGAGCGGTCAGTTCGATGCGAGGCAGCAACTCTGTCGCCGGCACCCCGTTCCCGCTCACCGCGACGTGGATGCCGACGACCACGGCTGCAGCGACGAAGGACAGCGGCACGGCCCAGCGCGGCAGAAAGCGCACGCACACGAGCCAGGTGAGGAGCACCGGGGCCACCGCCCACGGATTCGCGACCAGCCCACCGACCGGCGCGAGGCAGAGGGGCAGCAGCACGCCGGCCAGCATGGCCTGCGCGATGGACGGCGGAATCATCGCGATGAGGCGGCCGAGCCGGGGCCACAGCGCCGTCAGAAGAATGAGCCCGGCACAGACGAGGAATGCGCCGACCGCCGCCGGCCACCCGCCGTCGACGGCGCCGGTGGCCGCCAACACCGCCGCGCCGGGCGTCGACCACGCCACGGTGATCGGCATGCGGTACCGCCCCGCGAGCACGATCGACGCGATACCCATGGTGACGCACAACACCAACAGTCCGCTGGCGGCCTGTGCGGGTGTCGCGCCCACCGCATCCAGGCCGGTGAGAACGACCGCGAAGGTGCTCGTCGTTCCCACGAGAGCGGTCACGACGCCCGCGATGATCGGCCGGGAAAGCGGCGCACCTACCGTCGGGGAGTCGGTCATCAGACTCCCGACGGTAGTGGATGCGCCGGCACCCGACCGGATGCCACCCGCGACCCCGTGGCAGCTCCGGACGCTCGCCCGACGCCACATTCCCGCGGCCGGTGGCAGACGCCCGCGACAGACCCCGCCCGCGGCAGACCCTGGTCGCGTCAGGCGGTGACGACCTGCGCGGTGCCGATCTGCGCGTCGGGACCCATGTCGTCGGCGATGCGACGAGCCTCTTCGATCAGCGTGGCGACGATCTCCGACTCCGGAACGGTCTTGATGACCTGTCCCTTCACGAAGATCTGCCCCTTGCCGTTGCCGGATGCGACGCCGAGGTCGGCCTCGCGGGCCTCTCCCGGTCCGTTCACGACGCAGCCCATGACGGCGACGCGCAGCGGCACGGTCATGTCCTTCAGCCCCTCGGTCACGTTGTCGGCGAGGGTGTAGACGTCCACCTGTGCGCGCCCGCACGAGGGGCACGACACGATCTCGAGCTTGCGTTCGCGGAGGTTCAGGGACTGCAGGATCTGGTGTCCGACCTTCACCTCTTCGGCCGGCGGGGCAGACAGCGACACGCGGATGGTGTCGCCGATGCCCTCGGACAGGAGGATGCCGAACGCGGTCGCGCTCTTGATGGTCCCCTGGAAGGCGGGTCCCGCCTCGGTGACACCGAGGTGCAGGGGCCAGTCGCCCCGCTCGGCGAGGAGACGGTACGCCTGCACCATGATCACGGGGTCGTTGTGCTTGACCGAGATCTTGAAGTCGTGGAAGTCGTGCTCCTCGAACAGCGACGCCTCCCACACGGCGCTCTCCATGAGCGCCTCGGGCGTGGCCTTGCCGTACTTCTCCAGCAGCCGCCGGTCGAGCGATCCGGCGTTCACGCCGATGCGGAGCGATACGCCGGCCGCCTTCGCCGCGGCGGCGATCTCGCCCACCTTGTCGTCGAACTGCCGGATGTTTCCGGGGTTCACCCGCACGGCCGCACAACCCGCGTCGATGGCCTGGAAGACGTACTTGGGCTGGAAGTGGATGTCGGCGATCACCGGGATCTGGCTCTTCTTCGCGATGATCGGCAGCACCTCGGCGTCGTCGGCCGACGGCACGGCGACGCGCACGATCTCGCACCCGGATGCGGTGAGCTCTGCGATCTGCTGGAGGGTCGCGTTGATGTTGGTCGTCGGCGTGGTGGTCATCGACTGAACGCTGACGGGGGCGTCTCCGCCCACCAGGACCTTGCCGACCCGGATCTGGCGGCTCTTGCGCCGTGGCGCGAGGACCGCGGGAATCCGCGGCATTCCGAGGTTCACTGCTGGCACTCCCTCAGCCTACGCCGCTCGCCTGCGAGGGGGCTCGGTGAGCCGTGTGGTAGGTTCGGCGCATGTCCGCGAACCGCACCTGGTGGCTCACCGTCTAGGCGGTGTGTTCGCGCAACAGACCGCTCCCTCGGGGCGGTCTTTTTCGTTGGACGGCCGCCCTCCGACGAAAGATCGACGATGACCCGACCCGACATTCCGCAGATCATCCGCGA
The DNA here is from genome assembly GCF_058310455.1 of Microbacterium sp. Z10_103. Taxonomy (NCBI): domain Bacteria; kingdom Bacillati; phylum Actinomycetota; class Actinomycetes; order Micrococcales; family Microbacteriaceae; genus Microbacterium; species Microbacterium sp. Z10_103. The sequence continues at coordinate 743,146 of NZ_JBZEGK010000001.1, read as the reverse complement.
GCTGGCGACCGGCACCGCGCCCTTCGCCCTGCTCGCTCGCGACGCCTCCACCGTCGAGCTGCTCACCGGCGACGTCATCGACGTCCCCCTCCTCGCCGACATCCCACTGGTGGATGCGGCGGGCCGGCGCCGCGAGGTGCTGGCCCTGGTGCCCTTCCGCCAGGTGCGCGAGCGCGGGTTCGTCAGCCACGACGACGGCGCTCCCCTGCGGTGCCTGGTGGTCGACCGCCACGACACGCTCGCCCGCGACGGGGTCGTCGCTGCGTTGCCCACCGCATCCGTCCGGCTGGGTGACGCGGGATTCGACATCGGCGATGAGGAGTACGCGGGGATCGTCCGCCGCGTGATCGCGGAGGAGATCGGTCGCGGCGAGGGCGCGAACTTCGTCATCCGGCGCGACTTCACCGCCACCGTGGACACCGATCCCCGGGTGGCGGCGCTGACCTGGTTCCGCGCGCTGCTGGAGCACGAACGCGGGGCGTACTGGACGTTCGCGATCGTCACCGACGGTCACATCGCCGTAGGTGCGAGTCCCGAGGCGCACGTGAGCGCCCGGGACGGGGTCGTCACCATGAACCCGATCTCGGGAACCTTCCGCCATCCCGCGGGGGGTGCCACGGCCGAGACCCTCACGACCTTCCTCGAGTCGACCAAGGAGACCGAAGAGCTCTTCATGGTCGTCGACGAGGAGCTGAAGATGATGTCGGCGGTGTGCTCGGATGGCGGCCGCATCACCGGGCCGCACCTCAAGGAGATGTCGCGCCTCACCCACACCGAGTACATGCTGCGCGGACGCAGCAAGCTCGACCCGCGCGACATCCTTCGCGAGACGATGTTCGCCCCGACGGTGACCGGGTCGCCGATGCAGAACGCCTGCACGGTCATCGCGCGGCACGAGACGACACCGCGCGGCTACTACTCCGGCGTCGCGGCGCTGTTCACCCCCGCTGACCCGGCGACGGACTCAGGGCCCGATTCGCAGCCCGCGGCGACACACGAACTCGACGCGCCCATCCTCATCCGCACGGCCTACCTCGTCGACGGCCGCCTGCGCGTCCCGGTGGGGGCGACCCTGGTGCGCCACTCCGACCCCTACGGCGAGGTCAGCGAGACCCATGGCAAGGCCGCCGGCGTGCTCGGGGCGATCGGAGCGATCCCCCGCGACGTTCCCGCGCCCGACCCGGATGCTCCGGCCGGCGGCCGCCCGGCGCTGGCCGATGACCCGGCGATCGCCGAGCTCCTCGCCTCGCGCAACGCCCGTCTCGCAGCGTTCTGGATGCAGCCGCAGGACACCGCACCCGCAGGCCCTTTCGCCGGGCGTGACGCGCTCGTGGTCGACGCGGAAGACCGGTTCACCACGATGCTCGCCCATCAGCTCCGCCACCTCGGCTTCGACGTCACGATCGCGCCGTGGTCGGACGTCACCGACGACCAGCTCGCCGCTGCCGGAGTGGTGGTGTCGGGCCCCGGCCCGGGTGACCCCCGCGACGCGGACAGCCCGCGGATGCAGCGCATGCGCGACGTCGTCGCGCGGCGGCGCGCGTCGGGGCAGCCGCTCCTGGCCGTGTGCCTGAGTCACCAGATCCTCGCGGACTCGATGGGGATCGACCTGGCGCCGCTGGACCGCCCCCACCAGGGTCTGCAGTTGAGCGTGGACGTGTTCGGGGAGCCCGCATCCATCGGTTTCTACAACACCTTCACCGCGCGCGTACCCGCCGGGACCACGCGCGCGGGCGAGGCCGAGCTCGCGGCCGATCCTTCGACCGGCGACGTCTACGCGCTGCGCGGCCCGGGCTTCGCCTCGGTCCAGGGGCACCTCGAGTCGATCCTCTCCCGCGACGGCATGCGGACGCTCGAGCGCCTCCTCTCCCACGCGCTCTCCTGACCGCGGTCAGAAGAGGGAGACGGGGTTGAACAGGTCGGCGAGGATGAGGATGCCGCCCATCCCGATCAGCAGCACGACCACCACGAACGTCACCGGCACGAGCTTGGTCGCATCCACGGGGCGCGGCGGGGGACGACGGAAGATCTTCGCCCACGCGCGCTTGAGGCCGTCCCACAGCGCAACGACGACGTGCCCGCCGTCCAGCGGCAGGAGCGGGATGAGGTTGAAGACGAACAGCGCGATGTTCAGCGATGCGAGAAGACCGATGAGGCTCGCGACGCGGTCGAGGACCGGCGCATCCGTCGCAGCGACCTCCCCCGCCAGCCGGCCGGCGCCCACGACGCTCAGCGGACCGTTCGGGTCGCGCTCCTGACCCGTGAAGAGATCGACGGCGGTGTCCCACACGCGCACGGGCAGCTGGGTCATGATCCCGGCGACGGCTCCGACGTTCTCGAACGCCGCCTGAGGACCTGCCCACAGCGGTTGCGGGACGCGCGTGACCTGGGGTCCCACGCCGACGAACCCGACCTCCCGCATGACCGCCTGTCCGTCCTCACCGACGACCTCGCGGGTTGTGGCGACCGGCGTGACGGTCAACGACCGTTCTTCGCCGTCGCGCTCGAGCACCACGCGGAGGGGCCGGCCGGGCGCCTCCTGGATGAGGGCGGATGCCTCGGCGAACGTGGCGACATCCGTTCCGTCGATCGACACGAGCACGTCGCCGGGCCGGATGCCCGCCTCCGCGGCCGGTGCCGACGGATCCGACGTCGCGCACTCGGTGCGGTCGGCGTCGGCGGGGATCACGCACTCGCTGACGGAGGCGATCGTGGTCGTCGCGGTGGACAGTCCGATACCGCTGAACAGGATGGCGAAGAGGATGATCGCCAGCACGAGGTTCATGAACGGCCCGCCGAGCATGATCACGACGCGCTTCCAGACCGGGAGACGGTAGAACACCCGGGAATCGTCGTCCCCGGCAAGGGTCTCGTCGTTCGCGGCGCGAGCATCCTGGACCATGGTCGCGAAGAACCCGCCGCCGGCGCGTCCCGACCGTTCCCCGCTCAGAGCAGCCTCGCGTTCGCGCGGCGAAGGCGGATACATCCCGGCCATCGAGATGTAGCCCCCCAACGGAATGGCCTTCACGCCGTATTCGGTCTCACCGAACCGTCGTGACCATAGCGTCGGGCCGAACCCGATCATGTACTGGCCGACCCGGACGCCGAAGCGCTTCGCCGGAACGAGGTGGCCGATCTCGTGCAACGCGATCGACACGGCGAGCCCGACGACGAGCAGCACGACACCCAGCACGAACAGGAGAACCGTCACGCCGATCACGGTACCCCCGCGCGCCTTTGAGTTGGCCGTGGGGCTGCGTGGGCGTTCCTCTAGCCTGGGACGGTGAACACGCGGTCGGCCCGGGCGCTACGCGGGGGCACCTTCGCGCTGCTCGCGACCCTGGCGGCTGCGGCATCCCACACCCTCGCCGGGGGCGGCGCGCCGAGCCCCCTGTTCTGCGCGGTCATCGCGGCGCTGGCTGCTCCCGGAGCAACGGCGCTGGCCGGGGCTCGGCCGGCACTGTGGCGCACCGCTCTCGCGGTCGGCGGAAGCCAGCTGCTCTTCCATGCCGCCTTCACGGTGACGGGCGATCCGGGCACGTGGGATGCAGCGGCAACGCACGTCCACGGCCGTGCGCCGGTGCTGGGGGAATCGGCGACCACGGTCGTTTCCGCAGGCGGCGGGGCGGTGATGACCGCCGCGCACCTCGCGGCGGCGATGGTCACGATCCTCGCGGTCGCCCGGGGCGAACACGTCCTGCGCGCCGTCGTGCACTGGCTCCCCCGCATCCTCCCGCGCCGCTCCACCACCCTTCCGGACATTCCCGTTCCGCGCCTCGTGCGCGGAAGCTTCGACGCCGCGTTCGTGGTGCGGCGGCGTTATCGCGCCGGCTCGGTATCGCGCCGCGGGCCGCCCCCGCATCCGCTCGCTTCCATCCTTCCCGCCTAGGCGCCTGGGCAGCTCGACGCCGCCCCGCAGGTGCGCGTTGTCGCGCGCGCCTGCCGATGAGCGCGCCCGGCGATCCACCCCCACTGTGAAGAGAGAGTCATGTCCACCACCCTTTTGCCTGCGCGCCGTCGCACCCGCGTTCTCGTGGGCGCGCTTGCCGGCGTCGCCCTCGCCGTCGGAGCGCCGCTGGCAGCCTCCGCCCACATCCACGTGACGCCGGAATCGTCGCCCGCGGAGAGCTCGACGACGCTGACGTTCTCGTTCAGCCACGGCTGCGAGGACTTCCCCACCACGGCGCTGGCCGTGGACATTCCCGAGGGTGTCACCAACGTCGTCCCGGTCGCCTCGGCCGGATGGTCCATCGAGCGCACACTGGCCGACAACGGCACCGTCACGCGCGTCGTGTACACGGCGGTCGAGCCGATCGAATCCGGCATCAAAGGCGAGGTGAGCCTCGATGCGCGGTTCTCGACCGACCTGGCCGACTCGGTCGTCGCATTCCCCGTGACTCAGGAGTGCACGACCGGTTCGACCGCCTGGACCGAGGAGACCGTCGAAGGCGAGGAAGAGCCGGGGGCGCCCGCCCCGACCGTCGCCGTCTGCGCGGTCGCCGAGGAGGATGGCCACGGACACGACGGCGCGGCCTCCGCTTCGGCCGATGTCCACCCGGATGCGGCGGACGCTGCGACCGCGGCTCCGCCCACGATGGCGCTGTGGCTGGGCGCGGGCGGCATCGCTCTGGGCGCGACCGCCCTCGTGGTCGCGGTCGTCGCGCTGAACCGGCGCCGCGCGTGAGTGATGTGCCGCGGCCGCACCGGTCGCGGCACATCCCCCGGTCGATCAGCGCCGGGTGAGAGGATGGTTCGGCCATGCCTTCCGACGCCGCATCCTCCCTCCCGCCCGTGCTCCGACCCGAGCGTCCGCCCCGCCGGAGCCTCAGCGAACTCGCGCGCCGCTTCGGCGTGCGCGTCGAGGGCGCCGACGACGGGGTGACGCTGTCCGGCATCACGCTCGCCACCGCCGACCTGCGCCCGGGCGAAGCCTTCGTGGCCCTCCGCGGGGTCAACCGGCACGGTGCGGACTTCGTCCCCCAGGCAGTGGCGGCGGGCGCTGTGGCGGTTATCACGGACGAGGACGGGGCGCGCATCGCCGCCGACGCGGGGGTGCCGATCATCGTGGTCGAGCACCCGCGAGCACTGCTGGGCGAGTTGTCGGCCTGGGTGTACGGCACCGGGCAGGACGACGATCTGCCGCTGATGCTGGGAACGACGGGCACGAACGGCAAGACGAGCGTGTCGCATCTGCTCGAGGGGATTCTCGGTCAGCTGGGCGTGGTCACGGGGCTGTCCTCCACCGCCGAGCGTCACATCGCCGGCGAGGTCATCGTTTCGCGCCTGACCACGCCCGAGGCATCCGAATTCCACGCGCTGCTGGCACTGATGCGCGAGCGCGGTGTCGAGGCGGTCGCGGTCGAGGTGAGCGCGCAGGCGCTGAGCCGCCACCGTGTGGACGGGCTGGTGTTCGATGTGGCGGCGTTCACGAACCTCTCCCACGACCACCTCGACGATTACGCCGACATGCGGGAGTACTTCGAGGCGAAGCTCCCCCTGTTCCAGCCCGACCGCGCACGCCGCGGCGTCGTCTCACTCGACTCCGCGCCCGGCGCCGAGGTCGTGGCGCGAGCAGCGATACCGGTCGTCACCGTCGCCACCCCGGTGATCGCCGACGACCCCGACGCGGCCTCGAGCGCGGACTGGATCGTCGAGATCCGCGAGGAGCGCCAGGACGGCACCGAGTTCACGCTCTCCGGCCCCGGCGACCGTCGCCTCACCACCGTCGTTCCCGTGATCGGCCGGCACATGGCCTCCAACGCCGGGCTTGCGATCGTCATGCTGCTGGAGGCGGGGTACGCGTGGGAGGCCCTCGTGGCCGCGCTCGACGGCGGGCGGATCGACGCCTACCTTCCCGGCCGCACGCAGCGGGTCTCGGGCGAGCGCGGGCCGGCGGTGTACGTCGACTTCGGCCACTCCCCCGACGCGTTCGAGAAGACCCTCGCTGCCGTGCGCCGGGTCACACCGGGGAGAGTCGTCATGCTCTTCGGCGCCGACGGCGACCGGGATGCCACGAAGCGCCACGACATGGGGCGGACGGCCGTCGAAGGCAGCGACATCCTCGTCATCACCGACCACCATCCGCGGTTCGAGGACCCGGATTCCATCCGCGCGACCCTCCGGGAGGGTGCCCGTCGCGCCCGCCCCGATGCCGAGATCCACGAGTTCTCGCCGCCCGAACGCGCGATCGTCGAGGCTGTGGCGCTGGTGGGCGAGGGCGATGCCATCCTCTGGGCAGGCCCGGGTCACCAGGACTACCGCGACATCCGCGGGCGGCGTACGCCGTACTCGGCTCGCGAGCTCGCCCGTCGCGCTCTGCGTTCGGCCGGCTGGCCCGTTCCCGAGCCCGCGTGGCCCGTGCCGTACCCCTCCGATTCGACGCCATCCTCCGACCCCGAGCGCCCCTACCCCGCGCCCTGACCAGCCCCGCCCGCGCCGTCCCGTCCCATCCCATCCCGCGAGAAACGACGATCCGGGCGAGACACGACGCCGCGCGTCGTTTTTCGTCCGGATCGTCGTTTCTCGGCGTCAGGAGGCGGCAGCGATCGCCCGGTCGGCGGCGGCCCGCGCCCACGACTCGGCGTCGGCGAGAGACTCGCGGGTGAGCTCCCCCGGCGCCTCGTGCGCCTCGACGACCTCCCGGACCGTGTCGAGGATGCCGAGGAACGGCAGCCGCCGCTCGTGGAACGCGTCAACGGCCTGTTCGTTCGCGGCGTTGAAGACCGCGGGGTAGGTGGCACCCAGCATCCCGACCTGCTTGGCGAGCGCCACGGCGGGGAACGCGTCCTCATCCAGCGGCTCGAAGGTCCACGACGACGCGACCGTCCAGTCCAGCGGCTGTCCCACGCCCGCCACCCGGTGCGGCCAGTCCAGTCCCAGCGAGATCGGCAAGCGCATGTCGGGGGGTGAGGCCTGCGCGATCGTCGAGCCATCGACGAATTCGACCATGGAGTGCACGATCGACTGCGGATGCACCACGACGTCGATCTGGTCGTACGGCACGTCGAAGAGCAGGTGCGCCTCGATCACCTCGAGGCCCTTGTTCACCAGCGTCGCCGAGTTGGTCGTGACCACCCGCCCCATGTCCCACGTGGGATGGGCGAGCGCCTCAGCCGGGGTGACGCCCGAGAGTTCCGCGCGCGTCCGTCCGCGGAAGGGTCCACCGGATGCCGTGAGCACGAGCCGACGCACCTCCCCGCGCTCCCCGGCCCGGAGTGCCTGCGCGATGGCGGAGTGCTCGGAGTCGACCGGGATGATCTGCCCCGGCGCGGCGAGCGCCGTGACGAGGTCGCCGCCGACGATGAGCGACTCCTTGTTGGCCAGCGCCAGCGTGCGGCCGGTCTCCAGCGCGGCGAGGGTCGGCCCCAGGCCGACCGAGCCCGTGATCGCGTTGAGCACCACGTCGGCATGGACGTCGCGGACCAGCTGTTCCGCTTCCGCCGCGCCGACGGCCGTGTGCTCGACTCCGAAGAGATCGGCTTGGGCACGCATCCCGTCGCGGTCGCGGCCGACGGCCAACCCGACGACCTGGAAGCGGTCGGGATGCGCCTGGACCACTTCGAGGGCCTGGGTTCCGATCGACCCGGTCGAGCCGAGGATGAGGACGCGCCGCATCCGGTCAGCCTACCGAGGCGGGCGGCGCGTCACTGGGCGGTGGCGGCGGCGGGATGCTGCGTCGCGAGGATGTCGACGACGAACACCAGGGTCTCGTTCTGCAGTTCGTGGCCCTCGGTGGCGCCGTAGGCTGCGGCGGGCGGGGCAACCACGAGCATCTGCGACCCGACGGTGTGACCCTCCAACGCCTGACGGAACGCTTCGATGACACCGGCCGTCGACGGGAAGGTCTCGGGCTCGCCGCGGGACCAGCTCGCATCGAACTCCTCGCTGTCCGACCACTTCACGCCGCGGTACTGCAGGATGACGCTGTCGCCGGGAAGCACCTCGATGCCGTCGCCGAGCTTGAGGGTCTCCACCCGCGCTTCCGTAGGTGCCTCAGTGTCGGGGATCGTGATCGTCGGCGCGCCGTCCTCGTCGAGCTCGACCGTGGGGAGCCCCTCGACCGGGGCCTGGTCCTCACCCGTCGCCTTCAAGGGCATGATGCCGGTGAGGTCGACGACGTAGGCCACCGGCGCGGAGGTGCCGTCGCTGGAGGGGAGAACGGTCGCCACGCGTGTGCCGACGGGGGCGCAGCCGAAGAACTTCCCGAGCACGCTGTCGGGCGAGATCTGCTGCGGCAGAAGCTCGCCCTCGGTGTAGCCGAGGGTGCCGAGCTGTCCGCCGGATTCGGGGTCGAAGGCCGTGAGGCCATAGGCGACGTAATCCCCTGCGGCGACGTCATCGCCGTCACCCTCGGACACGACGGTGCGCTCGAGCTCCGTGATCTCCAGCGGCAGGTCGAACGTCGCGGTTGCGGGGGTGCCCACTTCGCCCGATACGTCGATCGCGTCGGACGACGTACCGGAGGGCGCTGCCGCCGCGCACAGGTCACCGGGCGTGCCGGTCGGGCTTTCCTCAGGCGTGGATCCGCCCGAGCAGCCCGCGAGAACGACGGCCGCGGCAGCGACGAGGGACAGGGTGGCAAGCGGTCGGAAGCGCACGGGCGAACCTCTCGAGATTTGGGGGACCGTTCCATCCTGGCGTATCCCGCCTACGAGGCGCCTGGGAGCCGGGCATGCCGATCCAAGAATGCAATGCGGAGTAGCCTCGACGGGTGACATCCGAGCAGGCGGCCATCCCCGCCGAGAGCGCCGATCCCGAGCCGCTCGCAGGCACCGGAGCGGCCTACGCTTTCGGACGGATCGTGGTCGCTCCCCTGGCGCGCGCGGTGTACCGCCCGCACATCGAGGGTCGCGAGCTGGTGCCGCGGACGGGGCCGGTGATCTTCGCGAGCAACCATCTCTCGTTCATCGACTCGATCGCCATCCCCGTGGCCGCTCCTCGGCCGGTACGGTTCCTGGCGAAGTCGAGCTACTTCGACGGGTGGGCTTCGCGCCAATTCTTCTCGGCGCTAGGCGCGATCCCCGTCGAACGCGGCGCCGGTCAGGCTGCCCTCGACGCCCTCGACCAGCAGCGCCGCATCCTGGAGGACGGCGGTGCCGTCGCACTGTATCCGGAGGGCACCCGATCGCTCGACGGCCGCCTGTACAAGGGGCGGACCGGCGTCGCCTTCCTCGCTCTGCAGACGGGCGCCCCGGTCGTGCCGGTCGGACTCTCCGGCACGGACGTCGCGATGCCGGTGGGGGCGCGATTCCCGACTCTCCGGACGCGCATCACGGTGCGATTCGGAGCTCCCCTCGACCTGAGCGCGCATGGGCCGGCGGCGTCCGGTCGCGCCCGGCGAGCGGCGACCGACGAGATCATGGCAGCGATCCACGCCCTCTCGGGCCAGGAGCTGGCCGGGGTCTACAACGAAGTTCCCGCCGCCAGCCCGATCGAACGCATCCGGCAGGTGCTTCCGCACGAGCGGCGCTGAAGCCGCACCCGACCCGGCGCCCTTGACAGAGCAGGCGGTCGGGTGGAGATTCTCCCTGACCGCACCGTCGCGTCTGGGAGGGCCCATGAAGAAGTTCATCAACGCACCCGCCGATGTCCTCGTCCAATCCCTGCGCGGGCTGCAAGCCGCGCATCCAGAGCTGCGGGTGGACGCCGAGAACCGCGTCATCTACCGCGGCGACCCGCCCCGCGCCGGCAAAGTGGCCCTCGTCTCCGGAGGCGGGTCAGGGCACGAGCCGATGCATGGGGGGTTCGTCGGAACGGGGATGCTGGATGCCGCGGTCGCCGGCGAGGTCTTCACGTCGCCGACACCCGACCAGGTGCTGGAAGCCACCAAGAACGTCGATGCCGGCGCCGGCGTCCTGCTCATCGTGAAGAACTACACCGGCGACGTACTGAACTTCGAGATGGCCGCCGAGCTGGCCGCGGCCGAAGACATCCGCGTCGAGTCCGTGGTCGTCGCCGACGATGTCGCGGTGCAGAACTCCACCTGGACAGCAGGCCGCCGCGGCACCGGGACCACGGTCGTCCTGGAGAAGATCGTCGGCGCCGCCGCGGAGGAGGGGGCCGACCTCGACACCGTGGTCACCCTCGCCGAGAAGGTCAGCACGAACGGGCGGTCGATGGGTGTCGCCCTGACCAGCTGCACGGTCCCGGCCGCGGGGAAGCCCACCTTCGACCTCCCCGATGACCAGATGGAGGTGGGTGTGGGAATCCACGGCGAGCCCGGCCGCGAACGCGTGCCGCTGGCATCCGCCTCCGAGATCGCCCGGATGCTGGTCGATCCCATCCTGACCGACTTCGACGCCGCCGGCCCCGCGATCGTTCTGCTCTCCGGCCTCGGCGGCACGCCCCTGATCGAGCTGTACCTCATGTACGGCGAAGTCGCGGCGCTGCTGGCTGACGCAGGCGTCGAGGTGCAGCGCTCGCTCGTGGGCGACTACATCACGAGCCTCGACATGGCCGGGTGCTCGCTGACCGTCGTGAAAGCCGACGACGAGTTGGTCCGGTTGTGGGACGCGCCCGTGGTGACGCCCGGTCTTCGCTGGGGAGCGTGAGGCGCGGATGGCCGTCACCTCCGCAGACCTCACTTCCTGGATCACCCGCTTCGATACGCTCATCACCGAGCACGAGGCCGAACTGACCGCGCTGGACTCGGAGATCGGCGACGCCGATCACGGCTCGAACATGGCTCGCGGCCTTCACGCGGTCGTCGCCAGGCTCGACTCCGACCCGCCGACGACAGCCGCCGACCTGGGGAAGACCGTCGGTATGACGCTCGTGTCCACCGTGGGCGGGGCGAGCGGCCCGCTGTACGGCACGTTCTTCCTGCGCCTGGGCGCGGCAGCAGGTGCCGCCGACTCGCTCGACGCCGCAGCCCTGGGCGCTGCCCTCCGCGCCGGCATCGAGGGGGTCGTCGCGCGCGGCAAAGCCGAGCTCGGCGACAAGACCATGATCGATGCCCTCCTCCCTGCCGCGGACGCATGGGATGCGGCGGTCGCCACCGGTGCCGACGCCCTCGCGGCCGCAGACGCCGCTGTGGCGGCGGCGGAAAAGGGGCGTGACGACACCATCCCGCTCGTGGCACGGAAGGGTCGCGCGAGTTACCTCGGCGAGCGCAGCGCCGGACACATGGACCCCGGAGCGGCCTCCGCGACACTGCTCCTGGAGGCGCTCCGCGACGCGCTGGGACCGGCCGCGTGATCGGGATCGTCGTGGTCTCCCACAGCGCCCCCCTGGCAGCTGCGGCGGTCGATCTCGCGCTGCAGATGGGAGGGGGCGCTCCCCCGCGGATCGAGGTCGCCGCCGGCACTGCCGACGGCGGGTTCGGCACGGATGCGGTCGACATCGCCGCGGCGATCGACCGAGCCGCATCCGACGACGGAGTCCTGGTCGTCATGGACCTCGGCTCGGCGATCCTCAGCGCCGAAATGGCCCGGGATTTCGTGCAGAGCGACACACGCGTGATGCTGAGCCCGGCCCCCTTCGTCGAGGGGCTGGTCGCCGCGGTCGTATCGGCGGCCGCAGGGGCGTCGCTGGATGCGGTGGTCACCGAGATCGGCGGGGCCATGGCGGCCAAGCGCGCGCAACTGGGCGACGACGCGGATGCTGCGGTGAGCAAGACAGCGGTCGGGGATGATGCGCCGGCGACCACCACCGCGGGATCTGCGGGGGCCGCGGGCGGCGAGGCGTCCTTCGAGGCGGTCGTGCGCAATCCGTCGGGACTGCACGCCCGGCCTGCCGCGGCGTTCGTCCGCGCCGCCGGGCGCTTCGACGCGAAGGTGCAGGTCACCGACCTCGACACCGGCTCCGCCCCCGCTGCAGGCGACAGTCTCCTCGCCCTCATGTCCCTCGGCGTGCGGCCTGGGACCCGTATCCGCGTGACCGCATCCGGGCCGCAGGCTCAGGCGGCCACGGACGAATTGCGCGCGATGGTGGAGGACGGCTTCGGCGAACTGTGACCGTCGCTACCGCGCCGCTCCGCTCACCTCCAGCAGCTGCCTCGCGAGCGACTCCTCCACCACCAACTCGGTGATGATCTCCGCGGCGAGAGCTCCGCGCAGGCTGTCGAGCTTGGAAAGGCTCGACACGACGCAGAACCGCGTCGGGATGCGGCGGACGGCATCGAGGTCGGGGCCGCTCGACCTCTCATTGAGGTCGATGCCCTCCGACGTGCCGTCGACGCGGTAGAAAACCGTGGCGCAGTCCCCCACCACGCCGTTCCTCTCGATAGACCGGCGATCGGCCTCGTCGAAGTAATCGCCGGAGTACACGTGCGACGGGACGTCAGCGTGCGGTGAACCCAGACCGAACACGAACACGCTCGCCCGCTCCTGGATCTCCAGCACCGCTCGCACGGAGCGTTCGCGCCACATCGCGCTCTTGGTGAGCGGGTCATCGAACAGCGCCGGGACCGGGAATTGGTGCACCGACCCCGACCACGCGCTGCCGAACCTCGTGAGGATCTCCCCCGCGTACGGGATGCCGGACGTGCGCACGTTGGCTGCGCCGTTCATCTGCACGACGTGGGAGTCGTGCGTACGTTTGGCGGGAAGGTGCCGCGCGACAGCCGACAACGTCGAACCCCAGGCGATCCCCACCGTCATCGACGAGTCCACGCGCTCGGTGAGGATCCGCGCCGCCGACAGCGCGGTCCGCTCCAGGCGCTCGGCCTCGCTGATGCGATCCGGGGTGGGAACGACGTGCGCTGTGATGCCGAACCGCCGCGCGAGGCGGTTCTCCAGTTGGTCTCGCGCATCCTGGGGCGAGTGGATCGAGATGGTCACCAGGCCGCTCTCGCGCGCCGAGGAGAGCAGCCGCGAAACGGACGAGCGGGAGACGTGCATCTCCCGGGCAATGGCCTCCATCGTCAGGTCTTGCAGGTAGTACAACTGCGCCGCGCGCAGTGCATCCTGCACCCGTGAAGCTGCTCGGGCCATGAGTTCTCCTGTCGTCCGTAAGCCCACTCTGCACGTTTGTGCAGATAGCTTGCAACTCCGTTCACAGCCGCGACAGAGTGGGTGGACGCACCCCATGAAAGGTCGGATCCGTGACTCCGTCGACGCCGATTCTCCCCTCCCGCCGTGACGTCCAAGCGCTCCGCGAGCGCCGGGAGGTCGACATCCTGATCGTGGGTGGAGGAATCAACGGCATCGCCACGTTCCGCGACCTCGCCCTGCAGGGCGTGGACGTCGCGCTCGTCGAGCGCGGGGACTTCGTGTCGGGCGCGTCCTCGGCGTCGAGCCACATGGTCCACGGAGGCATCCGGTACCTCGAGAACGGCGAATTCCGGCTCGTCAAAGAGGCTGTCACCGAGCGGAACGCGCTGTTGCGCACCGCTCCGCACTACGTGCGGCCGCTGGAGACCACGATCCCGATCTTCAAGACGCTGTCCGGCATCCTCTCCGCGCCAATTCGTCTTCTCGTGACGCACGGTCGCGGCAAGCCGCGCGAGCGCGGGGCGCTTCTGATCAAGACCGGCCTGATGATCTACGACACCTTCTCGCGCGGCGGGGGGAGCGTACCGCGCCACCGCTTCCTCGGGCGGAAGAAGTCGCTCGCGGAGTTCCCCGACATGAACCCCGACGTCAAGTACACCGCGACCTACTACGACGCATCGATGTGGGACCCGGAGCGCCTTGCGCTGGACGTGCTGCACGACGGTCTCGAAGCAGGCGGCCCCCGCGCATCCGCGGTCAACTACGTCGGAGCCGTCGGGATGTCGGACGGCGCCGTGCAGCTCCGCGACGAGGTCTCCGGCGAGGAGTTCTCCCTCCGCGCCAAGGTGGTCGTGAACGCCAGCGGACCGTGGACCGACCTCACCAACGACACCATGGGCATGCCCACCCGCTTCATGGGTGGCACCAAGGGCTCGCACATCGTGCTCGACCACCCCGAGCTGCTCGCCGCGACCAAGGGTCGCGAGATCTTCTTCGAGCACTCCGACGGACGCATCGTGCTGATCTACCCGCTGAAGGGTCGCGTTCTCGTCGGAACCACCGACATCGACGCCGATCCGGCCCAGCCCGTCGTCACCACCGACGAGGAGATCGACTACTTCTTCGACCTCGTCAGTCAGGTGTTCCCCGACATCGTCGTCGACCGGTCGCAGATCGTCTACACCTTCTCCGGCATCCGCCCCCTCCCCCGTCACGACGACACCGCCCCCGGGTTCGTCTCGCGCGACTATCGCATCGTGGACGACACGAACCAGGGGACGCCCCTCCTGAGCCTCGTCGGAGGGAAGTGGACGACGTTCCGTGCCCTCGCCGAGCACCTCAGCACGCGCGCCATGGAGACTCTCGGCCGCCCGCATCGCGTGAGCACCGTCGGGCTCGCCATCGGTGGCGGCAAGGGGTACCCGCGCACCGACGCCGACCGCCGCCGCTGGGTCCACGATCACGCCGCCGGTCACTCGGAAGAGATCGCCGGCCGGATGCTGACCCGCTACGGCACCCGGGCGACCGAAGTGCTGGCCGCCATCCCCGTCGACGCGACTCCTCTCGAGCATGTCCCGGGGTACTACCGCGAAGAACTCGCCCACCTCGCCGCCACCGAGCGTGTGGTCCACCTCATCGACCTCCTGCTCCGGCGGACCTCGCTCGCCTTCGTCGGCGGCATGACCCCCCAGACCCTCCGCGAAGTCACCGATGCCGTCGCCGACGTGCTCGGGTGGGATGCGGAGAGGTGCGATCACGAGGTCGCGCGCACGGTGGAGATACTGCGCACCGCGCACCGCGTCGAGTTCGAGGAGGTCGACACCGCGCAGATGTGAGCTATGCGCCGGCCCCCCTGACGACCGGCCACCCGGACCGCTAGCCTCACGTCCAAGGCCCCGCGAGGGTGCATGGATAGGCAAGAGGGAACTTCACTGAAAGGTCACTGTCGACATGCAAGAAGAAGTCAATCTAGGTCTGTATTTCCTGTCCGAACTGATCGGCACCGCGATGCTTCTGCTTCTCGGCGCCGGGGTGGTGGCGAATGTCGTCCTCGCCCGGACGAAAGGCAACGGTGGCGGCTGGCTCCTGATCAACTGGGGCTGGGGGCTCGCGGTGTTCGCGGGTGTGCTCGTCTCGGCCTACTCGGGGGCGATGATCAATCCGGCCGTCTCCCTCGCTCTCCTGATCGCGGGCACGATCGATTTCGTCATGTTCCTCGTCGCCGTCGCCGCTCAGTTGATCGGCGCGTTCCTCGGCGCGGTGCTGGCATGGCTCGCCTACAAGACGCACTTCGACGAGGAGCCCGACCCGGCGCTCAAGCTCGCGGTCTTCTCTACGGGACCGGCGATGCGCTCCTACGGCTGGAACCTCGTCACGGAGATCATCGGCACCTTCGTCCTGATGTTCGTGATCTTCGCGTTCGCCGACTACGGAGACGTCGAGATCGGGACGCCCGGTGCCCTCGGCCCGTTGTCGGCCGTCCCCGTGGCGCTGCTCGTGGTCGCAATCGGAGCATCCCTCGGTGGCCCCACGGGGTACGCGATCAACCCCGCGCGTGACCTCGGCCCGCGCATCGCCCACGCCGTCCTGCCCATCAAGGGCAAGGGCTCCAGCGACTGGGCGTACTCCTGGGTTCCCATCGTCGGCCCCTTCATCGGTGCGGCACTCGCCGCCCTTCTGGCGCCGCTCCTCCTGAACCTCGGCTGATCCCGTGGACGCCGCCGCCCGGCGGCGTCCACTGCCCCTCCCCTCTCCACCCCTCATAGACAAGGAAGTCACACATGGCCGACTACGTTCTCGCCATCGACCAGGGCACGACCTCATCCCGCGCGATGATCTTCGACCGCAAGGGAACCGTCATCTCCGTCGGACAGAAGGAGCACGAGCAGATCTTCCCGAAGGCCGGCTGGGTCGAGCACGACCCTCTCGAAATCTGGCGCAACGTGCAGGAGGTGATCGGCCTGGCCCTCAGCCGCGCCGACGTCACCCGCCACGACATCGCCGCGATCGGCATCACCAACCAGCGCGAGACCGCGGTGGTCTGGGACAAGAACACCGGCAAGCCGGTATACAACGCCATCGTCTGGCAGGACACGCGCACGCAGCCGATCGTCGACCGCCTCGCCGTGGACGGCGGTGTCGAACGCTTCAAAGACATCGTGGGGCTGCCGCTGGCGACCTACTTCTCCGGTACCAAGATCGTATGGATCCTCGAGAACGTCGATGGGGCACGGGAGAAAGCCGAAGCCGGCGACCTCATCTTCGGGACCACCGACTCCTGGGTGCTCTGGAATCTCACGGGTGGCCCCGAGGACGGTGTGCACGCCACCGATGTCACCAACGCCAGCCGTACCCTCTTCATGGATCTCGAGACGCTCCAGTGGCGCGACGACATCCTCGAGGTCTTCGGCGTACCGCGCTCGATGATGCCGGAGATCCGCTCCTCCTCCGAGGTGTACGGCAAGGCCGAGTCTTCGTCGCTGCTGCGCGAGACACCGGTGGCCGGCATCCTCGGCGACCAGCAGGCGGCGACCTTCGGTCAAGCCGCGTACGACCCGGGCGAGAGCAAGAACACCTATGGGACGGGCAACTTCCTGATCTTCCAGACGGGCGAGGAGATCGTCCACTCGAAGAACGGCCTCCTCACCACCCTCGGATACAAGCTCGGCGACGGGCCGGCCCACTATGCACTGGAAGGGTCGATCGCCGTCACGGGTTCTCTCATCCAGTGGCTGCGCGACCAGCTCGGCATCATCAGCTCCGCGCCGGAAGTGGAAAAGCTCGCCGAAGCCGTGGACGACAACGGTGGGGTCTACTTCGTTCCCGCCTTCTCAGGCCTGTTCGCGCCGTATTGGCGGCCGGACGCGCGCGGCGCCATCGTGGGCATGACACGCTACGTCAACAAGAACCACATCGCCCGCGCCGCTCTCGAGGCCACCGCATTCCAGACCCGCGAGGTGCTGGATGCGGTCAACGCCGACTCCGGCGTCAACCTCGCCGAGCTCAAGGTCGACGGCGGGATGACGGCCAACGATGCGCTCATGCAGTTCCAGGCCGACATCCTGGGCGTGCCGGTGATCCGGCCGGTCGTCGCCGAAACCACCGCGCTCGGCGCTGCGTATGCGGCCGGCCTGGCCGTGGGTTTCTGGGACAACCTCGATGACCTGCGAGCCAACTGGCAAGAGGACAAGCGCTGGGAGCCGGACATGGATCCCGACGAGCGTGATCGCCAGCTGCGGCTATGGAAGAAGGCCGTGACCAAGTCGATGGACTGGGTCGACGACGACGTGCGCTGACCCTCCGCGCGTCCGCTGAGGCCGCGAGAATCCGCTCGCCCGTCGAGACTGGATTCTCGCGGCTTCGGCGTGCGGGAAGGGTCAGGCGACGAGGATCGTGGGCTCGTAGCGCACGGGGAAGTTCACCGAGTTGGCGATGAAACACCAGTCGTGGGCGTTCTCATGAGCGGTGGCCGCCGCGTCCACCATCGACGCCTCGGCGACCGTGACGCGAGGATGCAGCACGACCTCGCTGAACGCGCCCGTGTTGCCGTCCACCACCATCGTGCCGACAGCCTCGTCTTCGTAGCCCACCACCACGACGCCGGCCTGCACGCACGCGTAGAGGTACGACAGCAGGTGGCATTCGGCGAGCGCCGAGACGAGGAGGTCTTCGGGATTCCACCGGGCGGCGTCGCCGCGGAAGGGCACGTCGGCCGACATCAGCATGTCGGGTTTGCCCTCGACTCGGATCGTCACCGAGCGGTCGTAGTCGCGGTAACCGGTGGTTCCGGTCCCGCGGTCGCCCGTCCAGGTGGCATGGACCCGATAGGAGTGCGTTGCCGTCATCCGTCCAGTCTTCCATCCGAGCGTCGCCTCCCGGGCGGCGGGGTACACGACGATAGTGTGGGGGCGTGCCGTTGACATCCGCCGCATCCGTCGACCTGGCCATCGTCGAGCGAAACGGATTCGTCGAGTCCCGCCACTCCGGCATCGCGATCGTCCTGGCACCGGACGGCACGGTCGCCGAAAGGCTGGGAGACGTTTCGGCGACGATCCTGCCGCGCTCGAGCATGAAACCCTTGCAGGCTCTCGCATGCCTCACCGCGGGCGCTCCCCTCGAGGGGACGATGCTCGGGCTCGCCACAGCCAGCCACACCGGCACCGACCGGCACGTCTCGGTCGTCCGCGAGATCCTCGGTGCGGCGAGGCTCGGCGAAGACGCACTGGGGTGCCCGCCCGCCTGGCCGACGGACACCGCGGCCAGGGACGAAATGGTCCGCGATCACGCTGAGCCCGCGCGCATCCGGATGAACTGCTCAGGCAAGCACGCGGCCATGCTGCTCACGTGTGCGACCAACGGATGGGACACCGCCGGTTACCTCGACCCCGCCCACCCCATGCAGATCCACATTCGCGAACTGGTCGAGCGGCTCACCGGCGAGAAGCCGGCCGCGACGGCGATCGACGGATGCGGGGCGCCGGTGTACGCGATGACCCTGGCCGGATTCGCCCACGCCCTTCAGCGCGTGGGCACGTCGTCCGAACGCTCGCCCTTCGCGCTGCATCGCAACGCGGGTGCCCTCGTGGGTGCGGTCCGCGAGAACCCGTGGACGATCGACGGTCCGGGGCGACCCGACACGATCGTCACCGAGCGCCTGGGAGTGTTCGCCAAGGGCGGCGCCGAGGGCGTCATGGTCATGGTGGCGCCGGATGGCACGACCGTCGCCCTGAAGATCCTGGACGGCAGCGGACGGGCTGCCTCCGCCGTCGCTCTGCGACTGCTCGAACGCGCCGGGGCTCTCCCGGCTCCGGATGTCGCCGAGGCGATGTCGAGACTTCCGCTGTCGATCTCCGGCGGCGGGAAGGATGTCGGGGCGATCCGCCCCGCCTTCTAGGGCACGCCCACCCGGCGTGCGGAAAGGTCGGTTCCATGAGAATCAGCGTTCCCACCGAAGTGAAGGACCACGAGTATCGAGTGGCCCTTACCCCGTCCGGAGTGCACGACCTGGTCGCCGCCGGTCACGAGGTATTCGTGCAGCGGGGCGCGGGACTCGGGTCGTCGATGTCGGATGCCGACTACCAGGACGCCGGCGCCGTGCTTCTGGAGAGCGCCGCCGAGGTGTGGGCGCGCGCCGAGCTGCTGCTGAAGGTGAAGGAGCCGATTGCGAGCGAGTACGGGTACTTCCGCGACGACCTCGTGCTGTTCACCTACCTGCACCTTGCCGCCGACCGGGCCTTGACCGAACGTCTCCTGACCGACCGGGTCACGGCCATCGCCTACGAGACCGTCCAGCTCCCCGGGGGCGGGCTGCCCCTCCTCGCGCCCATGAGCGAGGTCGCCGGACGCCTCGCCCCCACCGTGGGCGCCCACACGCTGCTGCGTTCCCAGGGAGGGCTGGGGTTGCTGATGTCGGGTGTACCGGGCACGCGGCCGGCGCAGGTGACGGTGATCGGTGGCGGTGTCGCCGGCGCCAACGCCACCGTCATCGCGATGGGCCTCGGCGCGCAGGTCACCGTCTTCGACACCAATGTCCAGCGCTTGAGGTACCTCGACGATCATTTCCAGGGCCGCATCCGCACCGCCGCATCCCACCCCCTGGATCTCGAACGCGCCGTGATCGACTCCGACCTCGTGATCGGCTCGGTGCTCATTCCCGGGGCCCGGGCGCCCAAGCTCGTGTCGAACGAGACGGTCTCGCGGATGCGGCCGGGGAGCGTGCTGGTGGACATCGCGGTCGATCAGGGTGGATGCTTCGCCGACACCCGTCCGACCACCCACGCCGACCCCACCTTCACGGTGCACGGGTCGGTGTTCTACTGCGTCGCGAACATGCCCGGGGCTGTTCCGAACACCTCGACGTCGGCGCTGACCAACGTCACGCTCCCCTATGTGCGGCAGATCGCCGGGCGGGGATGGAAGGAAGCCCTCCGCTCCGACCCGTCTCTCGCGGGCGGCCTCAACACCGCCGGCGGCGCGCTGCTCAACGCCGGTGTCGCCACGGCGCACGGCCTGCCCGCAGCATCCCTCGCCGACGCCCTCGCCTGACCGGCGGGGGCGGCTTCGTGCCGAGCCCGCGGGGTCGCCGGCGGGCGGCGCGCGGCGCACGTGTCGGACCGCCCTCGCCCCGCGCGTGCGCCGCACGTGCGCGCCGCACCTTCGCACGCCCCCCGGGCGCAGCACCGGCGCGCGGCGCACCTTCCCACCTCCCCCCGGGCGCAGCACCGGCGCGCGGCGCACCTTCGTGTCGAGAGCAGGCGTTTTCGCGGACACAGGACGATCACCGTCATATCGGCCTGTCTCCGCCGTATCTCCTGATTCCGCAACGCGGGCCGTCCTCGTACCGAGGCGCCCTCGCCTCCAAAGCGGCGCGGGCCCGCGCAGATCCTGCGCCGGCGTTCTCGCGTCGAACGCCGGCGTTTTCGCGGACACAGGACAATCGCCGTCAGATCCGCCTGTCTCCGCCACATCTCCTGATTCCACAACGCGGGGGCCCTCCCGCGGGTGGACGTGTCGAACGCGGGCGGATACGCGCCGGCGGGGACGCATCAGTGCTCCTGCACAGGCCGCACGTTTGCGGCTTTGTCCACGGCGGAACGACAACAGTCCCCCACACAGCCCCGTGCCAGGCATCCTGCTCTGCATGTCCACAACGGTTGCCCTCTTCGACTGGCTGACGCTGCAACACGGGGTCGCCCACACCTCGGCCGCTCGCGCCGCCGGCTTCACAACGCGTCGGATTGCGGACGCCGTCGACGCCGGCGAAGTCTTGCGCGTACGGCGTTCCTGGCTGGTGTCGCCAGCATGCGATCCGCGCCGCGCTTCTGCCGCACGGCTCGGTGGGCGGGTGACGTGCGTCTCCGGTGCCGCGCTTCGGGGCCTGTGGGTCCCGTCCGAGGAGACGGTTCACATCGCCGTACCCGGCACCGCATCCCGGCTCGACACGGAGGGCCTGACGGTGCACTGGTCGACGGGTCCCGCGCCCGTCGTTCGCAACTCTGTCGACGACCACCCGCTCAACATGCTCTTCCACGCCGCGCGGTGCCTTCCTGTCGCGGATGCAGCGATGCTCTGGGAGTCCGCCATCCGCAGAGGCGTGGTCGGCGCGGACCAGCTACCCCGCGTGCAGTGGCGCTCTTCAGCGGCATCCGAATTGGCGGATCTGGCGTCATCCCTGTCGGATTCCGGGTTGGAGACCCGCTTCGCCTGGATCATGCGGGGGTGCGGCGTGCGGGTGGCGCAGCAGATCTGGATCGACGGTCATCCGGTCGATGGCCTCATCGGCGAGTCGCTCATCGTGCAGATCGATGGTTTCGCGTACCACCAGGCCGCCGACCGCCGCCGAGACATCGCCGCCGACGCGCGACTTGTGCTGCGCGGCTACACGGTGCTGCGCTTCGACCATCAGCAGGTGCTCTTCGCAGGGGACGACGTCCGGGACACCGTACTGACCGCGATGGCGCAGGGTCTGCATCGGCGACGCGTGTCCTGACCCTGCCGCGGCGTGCACCGGATCAGGAGTTTTCGCGGAGACAGGCGGATGCCGCCAAGAACGGCCTGTACCCGCGAAAACTCCTGATCCCGCGAACGCATCCCGCGGGAGCGGCACGGCGCGGGGGGCACGGGTGGGCGGCTACTTCTCCTGGATGCCCCACGGGGAGCCGTAGCCCCCCGGCGCGGGAGCGGCGAGAAGGTCGAGGAACGGACGGGCGGGGAACGCCTCCGGACCGAGAACGCCGGCGCCCGCCCAGGCACCGGATGCGAGCAGCTCGAGGGCGATCACCGGATTGATGGCTGTTTGCCACACCACGGCCTGCGAGTTGTACTCCGCCATCGTGTGCTCGTTGTCGGCGACGTGGTAGAGGTACGTGGACCGCGGGGCACCGTCCTTGCCGGTCCCGGTGACCCACACTCCCGCGCACGTCTTGCCGCTCATCCTGTCGCCGATCGTGGCGGGGTCGGGCAGGACCGCCGCGACGACGTCGCGCGGCGACACCTCCACCCCCTTCACCTTCACGCTCTCGGTGCGATCCAGCCCGAGCTTGTGCAGGACCTTCAATACCTTGATGAACTCGTCGCCCAAGCCGTACTTGAAGGTGACCCGCTTCGCTTTCGTCCATCGCGGCATGAGTAGCACCTCTTCGTGCTCGACGTTGACGCACTCGACCAGCCCGATGCCGTCGGGGAAGTCGAACATCTCGGGCTCGCTGAACGGCTCCGTCGTGTACCAGCCGCGGTCGCGTTCATAGATGACCGGCGGATTGAGGCACTCCTCGATCGTCGTCCAGATCGAGAACGAGGGCGCGAAGTCGTAGCCGGCCACGACGAGATTCGCCCCGTCTCGGACGCCGAGTTCGTCGATGTCGGAGAACAGCTCGTCCTCGGCATACCGTGCGAACACGTCCGAGAGCCCCGGTTCCACCCCGATGCCGACGAGCGCCAGCAGTCCCTTGCTCTCCCACGCGTCCGCGCGCGCGAACTGCTCATCGCCGAGCTTGACGCCGGTCAGCTCGTGCGGATGCTCGGGATGCCGCGTGGACAGGCTCATCGCCATGTCGAGGTAGGTGGCACCGGCGGCATAGCAGCCGTCGAAGATCGGCACGACGAACCGCGGATCGACCGCGTTCAGGACGTGCGTGATGTCGTGCTCGCGGATGAGATCGGCCACCGACTCGGGACGGGATGCATCCACCTGGGCTGCGCTCAGACGTGGGTCGCCCAGCTCGGCGATCAGCGTCTCGGGGCGGGCCGGGTCGTAGTCGGCGATGACGAGCGCGTCATAGAAGGAGCGCCGCACGGCGATCCGGGCGGCGGCCGACCCGACGCCGCCGGCGCCGAGGATGAGAATGCGCATGCGTGCTCCTCAGACCAGCCCGCCGTCGACCGACCGCAGATAATCCGACGGCTCCTCGGGCACGAGGACCGGCGTATCCCGGTTGAGGCTCTCCCCACGGAAGAAGGGCTTCGACCTCGGGAAGAGGAACCACAGGAACATCAGCAGCACGCCTACGGCGAGCGCGCCGATGCCGACCACGAAGGTTCCGCCGACGCCGAGAAGCACCGTATACCCGTAGTCGACGTCGTACATGTCGATGGCCGACTGGACGAATGCGTAGGTCAGCATCAGGGCACCTGCCAGGGGCAGGATGCCGCGGTAGACGAGGTTGCGTGCCGAGCTGAAGAGGTCCCGCCGGAAATACCACACGCAGGCGTAGCCGGTGATGGCGTAGTAGAACGCGATCGCGAGGCCCAGCGACAGGATCGAGTCCTGCAGGATGTTGTCGCTGATGAGGGTCATCCCGATGTAATAGAGGATCGCGACCACGCCCATGACCAGCGTCGAGAAAGACGGCGTCCGGTACCGCGGATGCACGTTCGCGAACCGCTTCGGCAGAGCCTTGTACGCGGCCATCGCGAGGGTGCCGCGGGCCGTGGGGAGGATCGTTGTCTGCGTGGATGACACCGCCGAGATCAGCACCACGACGATGAGCACCCAACCGAGCGGGCCGAAGAGTCCCTCCCGGAGCGCGAGGAACACGTCGTCGGCGTTCGCTTCGTTTCCGAGGCCGGTGCCGGTTTCGCCGAGTCCGGCGTACATCATCGCCGCCACGGTCACGCCCACGTACGTCACGAGCAGGATGACCGTGGTCAGCACCGCCGCGCGGCCCGGGATGCGCTGGGGATCCTTGGTCTCCTCGTTGAGGGCGAGGCACGTGTCCCATCCCCAGTAGATGAACACCGCGAGCAGAACCGCCTCGGTGAAACCGCTCCATTCCGTGAACCCGAACGGGTTGAACCAGGCGATGTCGAAAGGCGTGGGGTCGGGCGCTGATCCATCGAAGAACTTCCACAGTGCGACGACGACGAAGGCCGCCAGGACGAGGTACTGAATCCCCAGCAGCACGTTCTGGATGCGTTCGCCGATCTCGACCCCGCGCCAGCTCACCCAGGTCATCGCCGCGATGAAGACGACGCCGGTCGCGGTGACCAGCGGCACGTTCTCGGAGAGCGACCCGTCGCCGATCAGCGACCAGAAATAGATGCCGGCGATCTGCGCGAGGTTGGCGAGAACGACCATCCCCGCCACCGCGACGCCCCAGCCACCCATCCAACCCACCCACGGACCGAACGCCTTGGTCGCCCAGGTGAACGTGGTGCCACAGTCGGGCACGGCATTGTTCAACTCACGGTAGGCGAACGCGATGAACAGCATCGGGAGGAACGCCAGGACGAACGCGATCGGCGCCTGCGCTCCGACGGCGAGCACGACGAATCCCAGCGTCGCGACGAGCGAGTACACCGGCGCCGTGGAGGCCAGGCCGATGACGACCGATCCCCACAGCCCCAGTGACCCCGCAGCCAGTCCCTTGCCGTCCGGGCGGTTCAGTTCCGTGGTGGCCATCTGCTGAAGGTAGGGCTCCGTGCGGTTCACGGTCAAGCAATCGCCGACGGTGTCACCGCGACGCGACGGGGCGGTCCTCCCGCATACTCCCATGCCCGGCCTCCGTGCGGCTGGGCGTAGGGCGGGAGGTCACGGTCGCCGGTGAGAACGCGGAGGTCGCGCCCGCACCCCGCGTCGATGACGAGGGCCGAGCTCGACCGCATCCGCTCCAGCAGGCGCGGGCGGGCCATCCACTGCTCCGGGTCTCCGACGAGCACGACACGCCCGCCCGGCTCGGGCTCCGCCGGGTCGCCCGGGGCTTCCACCCCCCGGAGTCGCACCCCGCTGCGCTCCCAGCGCTCGAGCGCCGGAGCGGAGCCGCGACGGGTGATGAACCCGGACACGCCGATCGGCGGATGCCACAGCTCCACGACAGCCGGCGGTGTCGGCTGCGGAGCATCCGGCGCGAGGGCGACCTGCACGACCTTCCGACCCATCACTCCGCGGCCGGGAGGGGCTGCGGGGGTGAAGTCCGACGCCTCTCCCCCGGCCGCGACGTGCTCCGCCCGCGTCGGCGTGGCAAGGATGAGGCGCGCAGGGAAGAGATCCGCGACGCGGCCCGCGAGGCCGGTCAGTCGCTGCGCCCCCGCGAACACCTGGATGCCGAGGGACCCGGCATCGCGGATGAGGCGCTCCACGGCCTCTGCCGCCGCGCGGCCGTACTCGTCGGGCAGTCGAGCGGCCAGCGCGTCGAGGTCGTCCAGGAACACGGCTGTGCCGCCGGCCGGTGGATGCACCGCCGCGGTCGATAGGGCGTCCCAGGCCTGTTCCGGGTCGGTGCCGACCCAGAGCCGGGTGGGCACCTGCGCGGCGATCGTGCGGAGGGCCGTGGTCTTGCCCGATCCCGGCCCGCCCACGACGAGGAGCCCCCTCTCCGATCGGCTGAGCAGAGCCGCGTCCTGCCGTTGCTGCGCAGGGTCATCGCGCAT
The DNA here is from genome assembly GCF_058310455.1 of Microbacterium sp. Z10_103. Lineage (NCBI taxonomy): Bacteria > Bacillati > Actinomycetota > Actinomycetes > Micrococcales > Microbacteriaceae > Microbacterium > Microbacterium sp. Z10_103. The sequence continues at coordinate 717,848 of NZ_JBZEGK010000001.1, read as the reverse complement.
GCCGAGGACGATGCCCGGAGCAGGCGCCCGGATGTCGTCGAGGCGCACGGTCGTCGGCAGCTCGGGGAGCCAGCTGGCGCGGGGTTGCGGACCGGCACCCATCCCGGCCACGGCCAGATCTGCCGGCGCCGAGAGCGCGATCCGCACGCGGGCCGCGCGGGTGTCGGCCGCGCGGCGGATCAGGGCGATGCCTCGTGCTTCGGGTCCGCCCGACAGGGCGGCCGCGTCGGGGGTTCCGACGATGGTGGTGCTGTCGTACGGGTCGGCGACCCGCAGGCTGATCCGCAGCCCGCAGTTGGCCAGGAGCGCATCCCGGACGACACCGCCCGCGCGCTGGGTACCGAGGATCAGGTGGATGCCGAGGGCCCGGCCGCGCGCGGCGAGATCGGCGAAGAGCGGCTCGAGGTCGGGGTGGGCGGTGCGAAGCGCCGCGAACTCGTCGACGATCACCACGAGGCGCGGAAGATCGACGGCCGCGACATCCCGAGCGCCCGCGTGAGCCAGGAGGGCCTCGCGGTGACGGATCTCCGCGCGCAGGCTGTCGATGGCCCGGCCGGCACTGCGGGCATCGAGGTCGGTGATGACGCCCGTGACGTGCGGGAGCGCGGCGAGCGGCTCGAAGGCCGTTCCCCCCTTGAAGTCGGCAAGGAGGAACGTGACGTCGGCCGTGGAATACCGCGCGGAGAGCGCCGTGACCCACGTGACAAGCAGCTCGCTCTTCCCCGCACCGGTCATCCCGGTCACCACCGCATGCGGACCATCGCCGACGATGTCGACCACATACGGTTCGCCGCCCGACATGCCGATCGCGACGGGAAGCCCCATGCGCGCGCGTTCCCTCCCGGCCGCTCTCACAGCGGACAGCGGAAGAGGCGCCGCATCGTCGTGCGCGGCGCCACCGCCGGCGACCGAGCGGGCGGCGAGCTCGCCCGCGATGTGCGCCGCCTGCACCGCCCCGATCGCTTCGACCTCGACATCGTGAGCGTCCACACCGACCTCCACGCGTGCGGTTCCCGGACCGGTCAGGGTCACGACGACGTCGCAGCGCGGGGGCAGCGGATCGCCCGGAGCCGTGCACAGCAGGACGATATCCGCTTCGGGAAGCGGCGCCCCGGGCCGCGCCCAGACGACCCTGCGCGCGGCCGCCGCCGAGGCGTGGGGCAGCGCGTGCACCCAGCCTTCCCGGTCGTCACGCGTGGCGATCTCGAACTCGCCCGGTGGGTGCGCCATCGCGACCTGCAGCAACAGGGAACGCATGACCGCCCGCGCGAGCGTGTCGGGCCCCACAACGGCGCACCCCCCGCCCAGGGGGACGGGGACGGGGGCGTTCTCCAACACGCGCGCCGACTGCGCGAGGCGGAGGTCGTCGGGGTGCGACCCCGAAACACTCAGCCGGGTGTCGCTCGGGACGACGCCGCGCCCGGCGACGACGAACCCCGCCCGCTCGGTTCCGGTCCGCCAGATCTGCTCGGGCCGGGCGAGGTAGCCGGCGACGTCGGGGTGACGTGCGTCCCGCAGCCGCCGTTCGATCGCGTGACGCTCGTCGACGTGCTCTCGGGTGCGGGACAGCGCTTCTGCGGCCTCCCGCTCGCCGACACGGCGGTCGCGACGGGTGCTCCGCATCCCGTCCACGATGCCCGCCCCTGCGATCAGCGGACCGAGGAGTGCGAACCACAGTGCGAAGACCGAACCGGTGAAGGCCCAGAACCCGAGCGCTCCCACGACGGGAACCGCCGAGGCGAGCCACGGGACGGCGGGACGTGCGTGCGGTGTCTGTCGGGGCGGGAGAGACAGGGCTGTTCCGTCGCCGCGCCGCGCAGCGACGGAAGGGGGGAAACCGGCGGCGCTCATCCCCCCAGTGCACCGCGTTCACGGTCCGCCGGGGCGGCGGGGGATCGCGTGCGGGGAAACCGCCTGCGCGAGGCGGGTTGGGGAGGAAGAGTCAGTCGGCTCTGCGGTGGACGTCGAGCACGACGATCGTCACGTTGTCGCGGCCGCCGTTCTCCAGCGCCGCGTCGAGCATGGCCTCCACCGCATCCGCCGGATCGGGGTTCTCGTCCAGGAAGTGGCGGATCCCGTAGTCGGTGAGTTCCTTGGTCAGCCCGTCGGAACAGATCACGAACCGGTCGCCGTCCAGCACGTCCAGCCGTACGTAGTCGGGCTTGACGCTCTCCGTCGGGCCGACCGCGCGCGTGATGACGTTGCCGTAGGGGTGGTTCTCGGCCTCTTCAGGGCTCAGCCGTCCCGCGGCCACCAGCTCCTGCACGACCGAGTGGTCGGTCGTGATCTGCACCAGGTCGCCGTCGCGGAAGAGGTACACGCGGGAATCGCCGATGTTGAGAGTGACCCAGTGCGGTGGATGCTGCGAGGTGTCCAGGAACACCCCCGTCAGGGTCGTCCCCGTGCCCTCGTCGGTGGTCTCCGGGTGGGACAGGATGTCTTTCACCGCCCGAACGAGCGCCTTCTCGATGGCTTTGGGGGTGACGACGCTGCCGTCGTCGACCATGCCGCGGAGGCGGTCGACGGTGCTGGCGCTGGCGATCTCGCCGCCCACATGGCCGCCCATTCCATCGGCGACGACGAACAGGGGGTAGCTGGTGAGCACGGCGTCCTGGTTCGCCTCGCGCCGACGGCCCGTGTCGGTGACCTCAGCCCACGACAGCTCGATCGTCCCGTCCTGCAGGTGGACGGAGCGGGTGCTGGTGGTCACCTGGGGCACGCCACATCCTCCGGTCGAATACGGTCGCCGCGCTGGACCCGTGCGGCGTCCTCACATCCTAATGGACCGGTTCCCGCCCGCCGTGGCATCCCCCGAAGACGACTCATCCGGCCGCGGGGTCTTTGGGAAGCGGCAGGATGGCGTCGATGGCTGCCACGTCGTCTGCGCTGGGTGTCCACGCGGTGGCCGCGGCGGCATTCGCCCGCACCTGTTCGGGGCTCGTCACTCCGGCGATGACGCTCGACACGGGCTGCTGAGCCAGCAGCCACCCGAAGGTCGCCTCGAGCATTGTGATGCCACGCTCTTCGGCGAAGGCGCGGTACGCGTCGAGCCGGTCCCACGGCGCCTCCGACCACAGGTGCGGGCGCTGGCGCAGGATGCGGCTGTCTTCCGGGCCGCCCTCGCGCGTGAATTTGCCGGTGAGCAGGCCGTTGTGCAGCGGAAAATACGGGAAGAATCCCAGGCCGAAGTGTCGCGCCGCCGGGAGCACCTCACGTTCGGCGGCTCGGGCAAGCAGGCTGTACTGGTTCTGCGCCGACACGAAGCGGATGCTGCGATCGGCCGCAGCCGCAGCCTCGGCGATTGCCCACCCGGCGAAGTTCGAGTGCCCGAGATAACGGACCTTGCCCTCGCGCACGAGGTCGCCCAGCGCGTCCAACGTCTCCTCGATGGGCGTCGCCGGGTCGGGGGTGTGGAGCTGGTAGAGATCGATCCAGTCGGTACCGAGGCGCCGCAGCGTCGCCTCCACCGAACGGCGGACCGCCGTGCGTGAGCCCTTGCTACCGCCGCCGATGGCCGGCGCGAGCTGTGCGTGGCCGAACTTGGACGCCAGGACGACGTCGTCCCGCCGGCCGCGCAGCGCCTCGCCCAGCAGCGTTTCGGAGAGGCCGAACTCCTTGCCGTACACATCGGCGGTGTCGATGAACGTCACCCCGACCTCGATGGCCGCGTCGAGCACCGCGCGTGTCCCGTCGAGGGTCTCCGTGCGGGTTCCGGCGCGGCCGAAGTTATTGCCGCCGAGGCCGACCGCGGAAACGAGCAGGCCGGACTCACCGACGCGGCGAAGCGGAACCGAGTTCATCATGGTTCCACGCTATCCCCCACGCGAAGGACCCCCCGCCGGCGGGCGGGGGGTCCTGTGCGGTGCGGGTCTCAGGGGCGCGGCGGCTCCGCTGGTGGCGCAGGCGGCTCGGTCGGCGAGACCGGGGGTTCCGTCGGCGGCTGCGGGGCCGACGGATCGCGCGGCGGGGTCGCGGCGGTCGGCGGCGGCGAGGAGGGCGCCGCGGGGGGCGGGAAGCCGGCAGGCGGCGGTGGCGTCGTGGCGCCGGGGGCCGGGTAACCGGCCGGCGGCGGGGTGTAGCCGGCAGGCGGCGGCGGGTAACCGCCGGGAGCGGGGTAGCCGGGAGCGGGGTAGCCGGGAGCGGCGGGAGGAGTGAGGCCCCCAGCCGACGCCTGCTGCGGAATGCCCGCCCAGACCGTCTTGTCGGCGAGGAACGTGTTGGCCCACGGCGCGGGAGCGATCCGGTCATTCCATCGCGAGCTGTCGAACGCCAGGATGCCGAGCCAGATGAGCGTACCCAGGCCCGGGATGAGCCACAGCAGCAGGTAATACCACTCCTTGCCGAGCTTCTGACCCATACGCCACCCGTACATCACGGCAACCGCGACGGACACGAGGCCGAAGATGAAGCCGATCGCGGGGATCTGCCCCAGCACGGCGCTGGCGATGAGTGCCCCGAGGACGACCCAGGGTGAGACGTCGCCGAGCTTGCCCATGACCATCGTGCTGTAGACGGGCACCCACGCGCGCCACTTCCCCTGCACACCGGCCTTGTCGAAGATCCGCATGAGGAAGAACGACGCGATGACGTAGAAGACGGCGAAGATGAAGAAGAACAGCAGGCCGAAGATGGCGAGAGCCGCAAAGAGCGCCGCCCCGCCGGACGGGTCGTAACCAGGGTCCATGAGATGCCTTCCGAATGTGCGCGCGTGCGCGCGGCGAGGAAGCCCCCGCCGCACACATGCTAGCGATCCTGGGCGTTTCCTGAGCGGTGCCACGGCGACGCGCGGCGGATTGCCTCACACGAAGAGGTCGATCTCCCCCGGTCTGCCCGCTCGCGCCCGCATCCCCGTCGACTCTGCCCAGAGGCAGAACGCGGGCGCCGACGCGACGCGGGGGCGGTGCGTGGCGAGCATCCGGACGAGCTCGCCCTTCGCGTGCTTGTTGAAGTGGTTGAGCGCCCTGACCGCTCCCCCGCCCGAGTCCGTCACGATACGCACGTACGCCGTGTCGACCCCGGCCGGAACGGGACCCAGGGCGGCATACGCCTCGGAGCGGAGGTCCAGCACGAATCCGGGGGCGGAATCGGCCAGCGCCGCACTGACCGCATCGGCCCACACCCGACGCAGCGGCGGAAGGCCCGGCAGCGTCGTCCCGGCTGCGAGCCGGTACGGGGGAATGCGGTCGAGGGCGCCCACCGGGCCGAAGGGTGCCGAGTGGATGAACACGTGACCGCCGAGCCACCGGCGGGATGCAGCATCCAGCGTTGCGGCGTCGAGGGCGTCGAAGAGCACGCCGGTGTAGCGATCCACCGCCGGCAGCGTAGGCGCGGTGCGCAGCGCCGCGTTGACGGCGATCTCGGGGCGCTGTCGAGCGCTGAGCTTGAGAACGCGCGCTGCCTTCTCCTCATCCGCCGACAGCGCGGTGAGCGCATCCACGACCTGCTCGCGCTGCGGGCGCAACACGGGAAGCGCGAGCCGGTCGAGATCGAGGCTCGGCCCCTGGCCGCCCGAGCGCTTCGTCTCCGACGGTGGCAGCAGAATCAGCATCCGCTCCTCCCCCACTCATGCGAGAAACCACATCCCGGACGAGACACCGCGCGTAGCGGTGCGTCTCGTCCGGAATGTGGTTTCTCGGCGTTTGACCTTAGGAGACGAGTGCGGCGTTACCGGCGACGATCGTCAGGTCGTCGCCCTCCATCGAGAGGAACCCGTCCTGGGCGTTGGCGATCACCTTGGAGCCGTCGGCGCGCGTCACGCGCACCTGGCCCTCGGCGAGGATGGCGAGAACCGGCTCGTGACCTGCCATGAAGCCGATCTCGCCCTCGACGGTCTTGGCGACCACGAGGGTGGCCTCGCCCGTCCACACCTCGGCGTCCGCCGAGACGAGGTGCACCTGGAGCGGCATGTCAGCCGTTCTCCTTCTGGATCTGCGCCCAGCGCGCCTCGACGTCGGAGATACCGCCGACGTTGAAGAACGCCTGCTCGGCGACGTGGTCGAAGTCGCCCTTGACGATCGCGTCGAACGACTCGATCGTCTCCTTGATCGGGACGGTCGAACCCTCGACACCGGTGAACTTCTTGGCCATGTACGTGTTCTGCGAGAGGAACTGCTGGATGCGGCGTGCACGCGACACGACGATCTTGTCCTCTTCGCTGAGCTCGTCGACACCGAGGATCGCGATGATCTCCTGCAGTTCCTTGTTCTTCTGCAGGATCTGCTTCACCGAGGTGGCCACGCGGTAGTGGTCCTCACCGATGTAGCGCGGGTCGAGGATGCGGCTGGTGGAGCTCAGCGGGTCCACGGCCGGGTAGAGACCCTTCGACGCGATTTCACGCGAGAGCTCGGTCGTGGCATCGAGGTGAGCGAACGTGGTCGCCGGAGCCGGGTCGGTGTAGTCGTCGGCCGGAACATAGATGGCCTGGAGCGACGTGATCGAGTGGCCACGCGTCGAGGTGATGCGCTCCTGGAGCACACCCATCTCGTCGGCGAGGTTCGGCTGGTAACCCACGGCGGAGGGCATGCGGCCCAGAAGCGTGGAGACCTCGGAGCCGGCCTGCGTGAAGCGGAAGATGTTGTCGATGAACAACAGCACGTCCTGGTTCTGCACGTCGCGGAAGTACTCCGCCATCGTCAGTGCCGACAGTGCCACGCGAAGGCGCGTCCCCGGCGGTTCGTCCATCTGGCCGAACACCAACGCCGTCTTGTCGAAGACGCCCGCCTCCTCCATCTCGGAGATGAGGTCGTTGCCCTCACGGGTGCGCTCGCCCACACCGGCGAACACCGACACACCACCGTGATCCTGCGCGACGCGCTGGATCATCTCCTGGATGAGGACGGTCTTGCCGACACCGGCACCGCCGAACAGGCCGATCTTTCCGCCGAGCACGTAGGGCGTCAGCAGGTCGATGACCTTGATGCCGGTCTCGAACATCTGGGTCTTGGACTCCAGCTGGTCGAAGTTGGGGGCCTTGCGGTGGATGGGCCAGCGCTCGGTGATCTCGATCTTCTCGCCGGGCGCGGCGTTGAGGATGTCTCCGGTCACGTTGAACACGCGACCCTTGGTGACGTCGCCCACGGGGACGGTGATCTGCGCACCGGTGTCGCGCACTTCCTGGCCGCGGACGATGCCGTCCGTCGGCTTCAGGGCGATGGCGCGGACGAGGTCGTCGCCGAGGTGCTGCGCGACCTCGAGGGTGATCTCGGTCGCCTCGTCGCCGATCGTGATCGTCGTCTTCAAAGCGTTGTAGATGTCGGGGATCGAATCGTGGGGGAACTCGATGTCGACGACCGGGCCGGTCACGCGCGCAACGCGCCCGACGACCGCAGTCTTCTCGGCGGTGAGGCTCATGGCTTCTTCTCTTTCGTTTCGGTCTATTTGCCCGACGCGAGAGCGTCGGCGCCGCCGACGATCTCGGCGATCTGCTGCGTGATCTCCGCCTGGCGCGCGTTGTTGCGCAGGCGGGTGTAGTCGGTGATGAGCTTGTCGGCGTTATCGCTGGCCGACTTCATCGCCTTCTGCGTCGCGGCGTGCTTGGCCGCCGACGACTGCAGAAGAGCATTGAAGATACGACTCTGGAGGTAGACGGGCAGCAGCGCGTCCAGCACCGTCTCGGCGTCGGGCTCGAATTCGTACAGCGGATACACCTGGGCACCGGCGGACTCTTCGGCCTCCACGACCTCGAGCGGGAGCAGGCGCACCGTCTCCGGACTCTGGGTCATCATGCTGACGAAGCGGTTGTACACGAGGTGGATCTCATCCACGCCGCCCTCGGATCCGCCGCGGTTGTACGCGTCGATGAGGGTCGCCGCGATCTCTTCCGCGGTGCGGAACTGGGGCGTGTCGGTGTCACCGGTCCACTCGGCCGCGGTGGCGAGGCGACGGAACTGGAAGTACCCGACGGCCTTCCGCCCGACGAGATAGAACGCCACGTCCTTGCCCTGCGAGCGGAGCAGTGACGCCAGCTCCATCCCCTCACGGAGGATCTGCGAGTTGAACGCGCCGGCCAGGCCTCGGTCGGAGGCGAAGATCACCACGGCGGAGCGCTGGATGTTCGCGCGCTCCGTCGTCAGCGGGTGGTCGATGTTCGAGTGCGTCGCGACCGCCGAGACGGCTCGCGTCACCGCCCGTGCGAAGGGCGACGACGCGCGCACCCGCGCCATCGCCTTCTGGATGCGCGAAGCCGCGATGAGCTCCATCGCCTTCGTGATCTTCTTGGTGGTCTGAGCAGAGTTGATCTTCTGCTTGTAGACCCGCAGTTGTGCGCCCATGTCGTGTCCTCGCGCCGCGCTTAGCGGCGGCCCTTGACGATCTTCTCCTGGTTGACGTCATCCACCTCGGCGGCCTCGACGGACTCACTGCCCGGCGTGCCGATGCCCTGACCGTCGCCGGACTGGAACTCGAGGATGAACTGGTCGACCTGCTTCTCCAACTCGGCGGCGGTGTCGTCGTCGAGGACGTTGGTGTCGCGGAGGGTTTCGAGGATCGTGGTGTTGCGGCGGAGATAGTCCAGGAGCTCGCGCTCGAAACGCAGCACGTCCGACACCTCGATCGAGTCGAGCTTGCCGTTGGTGCCGGCCCAGATGGACACGACCTGCTCCTCCACCGGGTACGGCGAGTACTGCGGCTGCTTGAGGAGCTCGGTCAGGCGAGCACCGCGCGACAGCTGGCGGCGGGAAGCGGCATCCAGGTCGCTCGCGAACATCGCGAAGGCCTGAAGCGAGCGGTACTGGGCGAGCTCGAGCTTGAGCGTGCCGGAGACCTTCTTGATCGACTTGACCTGCGCATCGCCACCGACGCGCGACACCGAGATGCCGACGTCGACAGCCGGACGCTGGTTGGCGTTGAACAGGTCGGACTGCAGGAAGATCTGACCGTCGGTGATCGAGATCACGTTGGTCGGGATGTAGGCCGACACGTCGTTGGCCTTCGTCTCGATGATCGGGAGACCCGTCATCGACCCCGCGCCGAGCTCATCGGAGAGCTTCGCGCAACGCTCCAGCAGACGGGAGTGCAGGTAGAAGACGTCACCCGGGTAGGCCTCGCGACCCGGCGGGCGGCGAAGCAGCAGCGACACGGCGCGGTAGGCCTCGGCCTGCTTGGACAGGTCATCGAAGATGATGAGGACGTGCTTGCCGCCGTACATCCAGTGCTGGCCGATGGCCGAGCCGGTGTACGGGGCGAGGTACTTGAAGCCCGCGGGGTCGGAGGCGGGGGCGGCGACGATGGTGGTGTACTCCATCGCTCCGGCGTCCTCGAGCGCGCCCTTCACGGCAGCGATCGTCGAACCCTTCTGACCGATGGCGACGTAGATGCAGCGGACCTGCTTGTTGACGTCGCCCGACGCCCAGTTGTCCTTCTGGTTGATGATCGTGTCGATCGCGATGGCCGTCTTACCGGTCTGGCGGTCGCCGATGATGAGCTGGCGCTGACCGCGACCGACCGGGATCATCGCGTCGATGGCCTTGATGCCGGTCTGCATCGGCTCGTGCACGCTCTTGCGGGACATGACGCCGGGCGCCTGCAGTTCGAGTGCGCGGCGACCCTCGGTCGCGACCTCGCCGAGGCCGTCGATGGGATTGCCGAGCGGGTCGACGACGCGGCCGAGGAAGCCGTCGCCGACGGCCACGGAGAGGACCTCGCCGGTGCGGGTGACTTCCTGTCCTGCCTCGATGCCGGAGAACTCGCCCAGGACGACGACGCCGATCTCGTGCTCGTCGAGGTTCAGGGCGAGACCCTGGGTGCCGTCGGCGAAGCGGACGAGTTCGTTGGCCATGACGCCGGGCAGACCCTCGACGTGGGCGATGCCGTCAGCGGCGTCGACCACGGTGCCGACCTCGGTCGCGGCAGCGCCGGTGGGCTCGTAGGCCGCGACGAAGTCCTTCAGCGCGTCACGGATGACGTCGGGGCTGATCGTGATATCTGCCATTGTCTTCCTTCATGTTGTGGGGCGTTCACGCCCCCAGATGTGCGGTCCTCGCGGACGGCAAGCCTTCTAGATTATCCCGCGAGGCGCTGGCGGAGGCCGGCCAGGCGGGTGGAAATGCTCGCGTCGATCACGTCATCGGCGATCTGCACACGCAGGCCGCCGACCACCGCCGGATCGATCACGACGTTGAGGGACACCTCGGCACCGTAACGGGCCGAGAGCGCCGTCGCCAGGCGGGTGCGCTGCGCGTCGCTCAGCGGTGTCGCCGAGACCACGGTCGCCACAGTGCGTCCGCGCTGGTCGGAAACGAGCCACATGGCGCGATTCAGCAACGAGCGCACGCGGCGGTCGCGCGGCTGCTGCACCAGGGAGGAGACGATGAGCGTCGTCGCCGCGCTCGCGCGCCCTCCGAGCAGTGAGGTGATGAGATCGCCTTTCGCGGCGGGGTCACCCAGGCGGCTCCCGAGCGCGAGCTCGAGCTCCGGGTTCTGGGCGATGGTGCGCGAGAACGAGAACAGCTCGGCCTCGACCTCGTTCCCGGTGGCGCCGATGGCGGCCGCGCGGACGGCGAGCTCTTCGATCCCGTCGACGAGATCGGATGCCCGCGACCAGCGCCGGTCGACAAGAGAGCGGAGGAGCGAAACCGTCGTCGGACGGAACGTCCCGCCGAAGATGTCGGTGATGACCTTTGCCCGGGACGCCGGAGCGGCCGAGGCATCCGCGAGCGCGCCGCTCAGATGCAAGGAGCCACCGACGGCACGTGCCGCGGCGAACAGCTCGCCGGCGACCTCGAGGTCGACGTCCGTTGCCGCGCCGAGCGCTGCGGTCGTCGCCTCGAGCGCCTGAGTGGTCGCGCTACCCATTACTGAGCCGCCTTAGCGTTCTCCGACGCCTCCAGCTCGGCGAGGAAGCGGTCAACGACCGCCTGTGCCTTCTGGTCGTCGGAAAGGGTCTCGCCGATCACGTTGCCGGCCAGGTCGAGTGCGAGCGAGCCGACCTCCCCGCGCAGCGACACGAGCGCCGCCTGGCGCTCGGCCTCGATCTGCGTGTGGGCGGTCGCGGTGATGCGCGCAGCCTCGGCGGATGCAGCATCCCGAGCCTCGGCGACGATCCTCTTGCCGTCCTCACGGGCGGCTTCGCGGATCTCACCGGCCTCCTTGCGCGCCTCGGCGAGCTGGATGGTGTACTGCTCCAGCGCGGCCTCGGCCTGGCGCTGGGCCTCGTCGGCCTTGGCGATGTTTCCTTCGATGGCGGCACCGCGCTCGTCCAACAGCTTCTGCATCCGCGGGAGCACGACGCGCCAGAATACGAAGAGGATGACGACGAAGCACACCGCCGACCAGATGATGTCGTACCAGGCCGGGATCAGCGGACTGGGTGCCGCCTCTTCCGAGTGCTCCGCGGCGAATGCGACAAGAGCGTTCAGCATCTCGTCTCCTTACGTCGTGGGTGCGGGATCAGAAGCCGAAGATGAAGCCGGTCGCGATACCGATGAACGCGAGGGCCTCGGTGAAGGCGATACCGATGAACATCAGGACCTGCAGGCGGCCGGCGAGCTCGGGCTGGCGAGCAACGCCCTCGATCGTCTTGCCGACGACGATGCCCACGCCGATGGCCGGGCCAATGGCGGCGAGGCCGTAGCCGACGGTCGCGATGGAACCGGAGACATCGACGTTTACAGCGGCGAGAACCGTAGTTGCGTCCACGGGGTGTTTTCCTTTCGGTTGGGTGGCTCGGCGTGCGCCGGGCCGCTCAGTGCTCTTCCGCGACCGCGAGCTGGATGTAGACCGCGGTGAGGATGGCGAAGACGTACGCCTGGAGGAAGGCCACCAGGAGTTCGAAGAGAGTGAAGGCGAGTCCGAACGCGAGGGTTCCCGCGCCCAGAGCCGACCACCAGCCACCGAGACCCACGATGAAGAACTGGGTGGCGGCGAAGAACAGCACCAGCATGAGGTGCCCGACGATCATGTTCATCAGCAGTCGCAGCGTGAGCGTGACCGGCCGGATGATGAAGGTCGAGAGGAACTCGAGCGGGATGATGATGATGTACAGCGGCCACGGCACGCCCGAGGGCATGAGGGAGTTCTTGAAGAACTTCCCCGGGCTCTTGCGGACGCCGGCGTAGATGAAGGTCACGTAGGCGACGGCTGCGAGCAGCAGCGGTACGGCGATGACGCTGGTGCCGGCGATGTTCAGGAACGGGATGACCCCCGTGAGGTTCATGAACAGCACCATGAAGAAGATCGTGGTGAGGATCGGCAGGAACCGGTCGCCGTCCTTGCGGCCGAGCAGGTCGTGCGCGATGTTGACGCGGACGAAGTCCAGGCCCATCTCGACGATGCTCTGGAAGCGGCCGGGAACGAGCTTCATGCGTCGTGTGCCGACGACGAACAGAAGAACGAGCACCGCGGTGGCCAGGAACTGGATGAGGTTGATCCGCGTGATGGCGAAGATCGTGCCCTCGAACAGGAGCGCGTCGGGGAAGAACTCGTTGATCGACGGCGGATGGAACTCCGCGTCAGCGGACGCAACGTTCGCGATCAGGGTCGCAGCTTGAGTGAACAGCGCTGGCTCCAGCTTTGGGGCATCGGTGTGGACCGTTGCGACGATGGTCTGTGAGAGCGCCCAGAGCGCACTCGGGGAGTGGGCGGGCGCGATAGTAACTCTATCAAACTACCGGGCCGCCCGAAGCCGCTCAGGCTCGACGGTCCCCCTCATCGGGGTCAACGGGCAGCGACACGTCGCTCGCGTGCGGAATCCGCATGCGCGCCAGGACGATGACATCCACGATCAGCGAGCCCAGGACGCTCGCCACCAGCGCGACGAAGAAGATCACCGGGTCGACCCAGGGCTGGCCGCGCAGGACGAGCAGCGCGACGATGAACAGCACGAGCTTGACGATCCACCCGCCCAGCACGATCGCGAAGAAGATCGGCACGTAGAGCGGATCGCCGAACCAGCGGTTGGCGATCAGGATGCTCGCGGCCGTCACCGCGGAGAAGAACGCTCCGACGAGGACACCGACCAGGGCGCTGGCGACGCCCTCTCCCCCACCGACGGCGAACCCGACGACGGCTCCGGCCACCGCAAGCACACCCGCGACGATGCCGCCCCACGTGAGGGCTGTACGCAGCACGGGAGTGCTGGAGACGGGACTGGGGCTCATGATGCGGGCTCCTCAAGGGGGGCGGGGCGCGCCGGACGGCGCGAGGGAAGAAGGGTCAAGACCAGGCACGCCGCAACGCCGACCACGCCGAACGCGACGCCGATGAGATAGTCACCGGGCCACTCCTGCTGCGTACCGAGGTACATCAGAAGGAAAGAGAAACTCACCACGGCCGTCCATGAGTAGAAGATCAGCACGGCGCCGCGGTCACTGTGGCCCATGTCGAGCATCCGGTGATGCAGATGCTTGCGGTCGGGCGAGAACGGCGACTTCCCCGCGCGCACCCGCCGCAGAACCGCGAGTCCGAAATCCAGCAGCGGCAGCAGGACGACAACGATGGGCAGGAGGATCGGGATGAAGGCACCGAGCAACTGCGAACGACCGAGTTGTTCCGGATCGAGCACCGCGGGATCGATGACGCCGGTGATCGCGACAGCCGAGGTGGCCATGAGGAGGCCCAGCATGAGCGCACCGGAGTCGCCCATGAAGATCTTCGCGGGGTTCCAGTTGAACGGGAGGAACCCGATGCACGCGCCGATGAGGACCGCGGCGAGGAACGACGCGATGTTGAAGTACGTGCTCGCGCCCGTGTCGCGCAGCAACAGGTAGGAGTAAGCGAAGAACACGCCGTTGGCGATGAGGCACACACCGGCGACCAGCCCGTCCAGGCCGTCGATGAAGTTGACGGCGTTCATCACGATGACGATCGCGAAGACCGTGAGCGTGAAGCTCATCCAGCTGGAGCCCACGGTGAGCCCACCGATGGGCAGCGAGTAGATCTGCAGTTGCCCGAACCACGCGATGATGCCGGCCGCGAGGAACTGCGCGCCGAGCTTGATCATCCAGTCCAGATCCCACAGGTCGTCGGCGACACCGATCAGAACGATCACGAAGGTGGCGGCGAGCACCGCGAGCACCGGACCGGGGTTCGCCCAGATGATCGAGAAGAACGTCTGCTGGCTGGAGAACAGGAAAGCCGCTGCCACGCCGAAGAACATCGCCACCCCGCCCAGGCGCGGGGTCGGGGTCTTGTGCACGTCGCGCTCGCGGATGCCCGGGTAGAGCTTGTACCTCAGACTCAGGCGCAGCACCGCCCACGTCAGGACGAAGGTGACCACAGCGGTGAAGAGCACCAGGATGAGGTACTGCTTCACGCGGCGCCGTCCTCGGACGCGGAGCGGGGCTCGGCCGGCTCCTCCGACGAGTGGCGCTCGAGCAGGTCGCCGAGTACCGCGCGCAGTTGATCGAGAGGCACCGCCCCTTCACGCAGGATGCGGACGGTCGGTTCTTCGCTGCCGACGAGGCGCGTGGCATCCACGATCGTGGAGGCGATGCCGAAGGTGCTGGGCCCGGCGTCGAGGTACACCGAGACGGAGTCGCCGAGCATGTCGCGGGCTTCGTCGATCGTGACGGCCGCGGTGAGGCCCGTGCGGTTCGCGCTGGAGACGGCCAGCGGCCCGGTCTCCTCGAGCAGTTCGAGCGCGATGTGGTGGGCCGGCATCCGTACGGCCACCGTGCCCCGGGTCTCGCCGAGGTCCCACGACAGCGACGGCTGCGACGGGAGCACGATCGTCAGACCGCCCGGCCAGAACTCCTGGACCAGCCGCTCGACCGGCTCGGGCACGTCGGCGACGAGCGCACGGAGAGTAGTGACGCCGGCCACGAGGACGGGCGGGGGCTGCTGGCGTCCGCGGCCCTTGGCAGCCAAGAGCGCCGCTACCGCGCGGGCGTTGAAGGCGTCGGCGGCGACGCCGTACACGGTGTCGGTGGGCAGCACGACGAGTTCGCCGCGGCTCAGCGCCTGGCGTGCGTGGCGCATGCCGGAAAGCAGCTGCGCTTCGTCACGGCAGTCGTAAACAGGTGACATATCGCCGCCCAGTCTACGTGCGGCCTCACTGAGATCAGGTTCGACGCGATCGGTCCGCGCGCCACTCCGGCGGCGCAGGCCGCCGACGGCTGTTACCGCCCTCCACCCTCCGCGGCAGTCGCGGAGATCCGGTGGGGGGAATCAGGGGCGGAGGGCGGTGGTGGCGCGGTCGCGCATCGTCAGGTCGGGATGCGTCGCTGCCGCACGCCATCCGTCGGCGGTGAGGATGTCGCGGATCGCGGCGCCCTGCCACTCGCCGTGCTCGAGCACGATCATCCCGCCCGGGTGCGCGAGCCGGAGTCCCACGTGGCTGAGAACGCGCACGACGTCGAGGCCGTCGGCGCCGCCGTACAGCGCGACGGGCGGGTCGTAGAGGCGCACCTCCGGGTCGCGCGGGATCGCATCATCCGGAACGTACGGCGGGTTGGAGACGACGACCGACACCGTGCCGTCGAGGTCGGGGAATGCCTGCTCGAGATCGACGAGCGCCAGTGACAGGTTGTCGGCACCGCTGCGCCGCACGTTCTCCTCCGCCCAGGCGTAGGCGTCGGCGGACTTCTCTGCGGCGTAGACGCGCGCGTGAGGCACCTCGGTGGCCATCGCGAGAGCGATCGCGCCGCTCCCCGTGCCCAGGTCGACCGCCACCGGCGCCGGTGTCGCCGCAGCCCGGAGCGCATCGATCGCCAGCTGTGCGACCACCTCGGTCTCCGGCCGCGGGACGAACACCCCCGGGCCGACCGCGAGCTCGAGGTGGCGGAACGGGGCGCGACCGGTGAGGTGCTGCAGCGGCACGCGCGCGCAGCGGCGTTCGACCAGGCCCTCGTAGGCCGCGGTGGTGGCAGCATCCACAGCATCACCGCGGATGGCGGCGGCCTGAGCCGCTCCCCGCGACGTCCCCAGCACAGAGGCGGCGAGCAGTTCCGCGTCGACCGCGGGGTCGGGAACACCGGCTGCCGCGAGTCGCTCGGTCGCGGCGCGGACGAGCCCGGACAGGGGCACGTCGGCGGCAGCGGCGGCGGGGATGGGCTCGGGCATGGGCTCTCCCACCCTACGGGCCCCCGTCACAGGGGGGTGCGCCCGGGACGTCGCCGGTAGTCTGGAAGCCACACCCGTTCGACGGCGAAAGGCCCGCCATGCCCGGCATCCACCCCGACATCACCTCCGCGTTCGGCGACACCCCGCTCGTGCGGCTGAACCGCGTCGCCGAGGGGGTGGAGGCGAACATCCTCGCGAAGCTGGAGTTCTACAACCCGGCAGGCAGCGTCAAGGACCGCCTGGGCATCGCCATCGTGGATGCTGCGGAAGCCTCCGGCGACCTGCAGCCGGGCGGCACGATCGTGGAGTCCACGAGCGGCAACACCGGTATCGCCCTGGCGATGGTCGGTGCGGCGCGGGGATACCGCGTCGTTCTCACGATGCCCGCATCCATGTCGAAGGAGCGCCGCCTGCTGCTCAAGGCGTTCGGCGCCGAAGTGCACCTCACCGACCCGACGAAGGGCATGTCGTTCGCGGTGGAGGAGGCCAAGCGCATCGTCGACGAGACTCCGGGCGCGATCTGGGCGCGGCAGTTCGAGAACGAGGCGAACCCCGAGGTCCACCGCAAGACCACCGCCGAGGAGATCCTGCGCGACACCGAAGGCAAGGTCGACTACTTCGTCGCCGGCATCGGCACCGGGGGCACCATCACCGGCGTCGGCCAGGTGCTCAAGGAGCGCGTGCCCGGCGTGAAGGTCGTCGCGGTCGAGCCCGCCGACTCCCCCATCCTCACCAAAGGCCACCCGGGTCCGCACAAGATCCAGGGAATCGGTCCGAACTTCGTCCCGGCCATCCTCGACCGCGACGTGATCGACGAGGTCATCGACGTCGAATTCGACGACGCGATCCGCCTCGCCCGCGACACGGCTACGAAGGACGGCATCCTCGTGGGGATGTCCAGCGGCGCCGCCATCTGGGCAGCGCTGGAGATCGCGAAGCGACCGGAGGCCGCGGGCAAGAACATCGTCGTCATCATCCCGTCGTTCGGCGAGCGGTACCTCTCCACCGCGCTGTACGAACACCTGCGCGAGGACTGAGTGGGCGTCGTCGCACGCCTGCGCGAAGACATCGCCGCGGCCAAACTCCGCGACCCCGCCGCCCGAGGCTCCCTGGAGCTGCTGCTGCTGTACTCGGGGCTGCACGCGGTGTGGGCGTATCGCCTGCACCACCGGCTGTGGCGGCGCGGCTTCCGCTTCGCCGCGCGGTTCGTCTCGCAGGTGACGCGGTTGCTGACCGGCGTGGAGATCCACCCGGGAGCGATCATCGGGCGTCGCTTCTTCATCGACCACGGCATGGGCGTCGTCATCGGCGAAACGGCCGAGATCGGCGACGACGTGCTGATGTACCACGGCGTCACGCTCGGCGGGCGCCAGCGCGAGGGCGGGAAGCGGCATCCCACCCTCGGCCACGGCGTCGCCGTGGGTGCGGGGGCGAAGATCCTCGGCCCCGTGACCATCGGTGACGGTGCGGTCATCGGGGCCAACGCGGTCGTGACGCGGGATGCTCCGGCCGACTCGGTGCTCGTGGGGGTGCCCGCCAAGCCGCGCCCTCGCCGGGCCGGCGAAGACACCCGCGCGGTACTGACCGCGCCCGAGTACTCGATCTGACCGCCGCCCCGCCGCCGTAACTCAGGATGAATCGCCCGAATCAGGCCGGCCGACGGCGGAACGGCCCTGACGGGGGCGGATGTCCTGAGTACGGCTCGGCGCGGCCGCGCGCGTGCGTAGGCTCGGGAGGGTGAGCGCACTGCACGAGCTGTCGGCGATCGAGCTGACCGGGATGCTGCGCCGCGGCGAACTCACGCCGTCCGACGTCGCGGCGTACTACCTCGAACGGATCGCCGCGCACGCCGACCTGGGCGCGTTCGCCGAGGTGACCGCGGATGCCGCGCTGCGGCGTGCTCGTGGCCTCGAGGCAGGGCCGCTGTGGGGCCTGCCGCTCGCCGACAAGGATCTCGTCGCCCGGGCGGGCGTCCCGACGCGATACGGATCGCGGGCACGCGCCGACTTCGTGCCCACCGCATCCGACGCCCTCGCCGTGGCACTGGACGCCGCCGGCGCCGTGAGTCTCGGGAAGACCAGCACGTCGGAGTTCGGGATGACCGGGTACACCGAGCCCCGCACTGCTCCCCCGGCCGTCGACCCCTGGGACCACCGCTTCGGTGCAGGCGGGTCGAGCGGCGGCGCGGCCGTCGCCGTGGCGGCAGGGCTCCTCCCCGTCGCACCGGGCTCGGACGGCGGTGGGTCGATCCGCATCCCCGCGGCCACCGTGGGAGTCGTGGGGCTGAAGCCGTCGCGCGGGCGGCTGCCCATCGGATCGGGGCTGGACTCCCCCGACGGGCTCGCGGTGACCGGGCCCATCGCCCGCACCGTGGCGGATGCGGCCTTCCTCCTCGATGCGCTGTGCGGCCTGGCGCCCTACCCGTTCGCCACCGGCGCGACCGACGCCGCACCGTTCCTCCCCGCCACCGGGGGCGATCCACCGCGCTTGCGCATCGGCATCACGACCGTCTCACCGTGGGATGACGACGTCGACATCACGCTGCACCCCTCGGCACGGCAGGCGTTCGACGTGACCGCTGCCGCCCTCGCGGACATGGGCCACGAGCTGCGGGATGCGGCGTGGCAGCCGCAGGGCTACGGACCGCTCTTCCGGGTCCTGTGGCGCGCGAGCGCCGCGCGCATCCCGCTGACCGAGACCGAGCTCGACCTCGTCGAGCCGATCACGGCGTGGCTCGTCCGCGAGGGACGTGCGCTCCAGGCGCCACGGCTGCTCGGCGCGCTCGCCGACGCTCGCGTGTTCGAGCGGGCAACGATCGCGGCGTTCGCCCCGTTCGACATCGTGCTCACCCCCGCCCTCGCGCTCCCCCCGCGTCTGTTGGGGTGGCACGACGCGAACGACGCCGAGCGAAGCTTCACCCAACAGGTGCAGTACGCGCCCTACAGCAGCTTCGTCAACGTCGCGGGCCTCCCCGCGATCGTGCTGCCGGTGACGCGGGACGAGTCCGGGCACCCCGTGAGCGTGCAGCTCATCGGACGCCCGGGGGGCGAGCGGATGCTCCTGGCCGCGGCCGCCCAACTGGAGCGCTGGCGCGGCGCCCTCCCGCATCCTCCCGCCTGGCTCCCCTGACACCGCGAGACTGCACCCCCGCCACGAGACTGCGGCCGTCGCCGGCGGTTTCGTGGCGCAGATGCAGTCTCGCGGTCCGGAGGCCCGAGGTCCGGAGGCCGGAGGCCCGGAGGGTCAGGAGTCGGAGAGGGCGGAGAGTCGCGCTTCCTCGTCGGCGGCGATCGCCGACTCGATGAGCGGGCCCAGGGCGCCGTCGAGCACCTGGTCGAGGTTGTACGCCTTGTAGCCGGTGCGGTGATCCGCGATGCGGTTCTCCGGGAAGTTGTAGGTGCGGATGCGCTCGGATCGGTCCATGCCGCGGATCTGCGACTTGCGCGCATCCGAGGCCGCCGCATCCCGTTCCTCCTGCTGCTTCGCGAGGAGCCGGGCACGCAGCACGCGCATCCCGGCCTCGCGGTTCTGCAGCTGCGACTTCTCGTTCTGCATCGACACGACGATCCCGGTCGGAAGGTGGGTGATGCGCACGGCCGAGTCGGTCGTGTTCACCGACTGCCCGCCAGGTCCGGACGAGCGGAACACGTCGATCTTGAGGTCGTTCGGATCGATCTGCACCTCTTCGGGCTCATCCACCTCGGGGAAGACGAGCACGCCGGTCGTGGAGGTGTGGATGCGGCCCTGCGACTCGGTCGCCGGCACCCGCTGGACACGGTGGACTCCACCCTCGTACTTGAGGTGGGCCCAGACGCCCTGCGCAGGGTCGTTGGACGAGCCCTTGATCGCGACCTGGACGTCTTTGTAGCCGCCGAGGTCGGACTCGTTGCGCTCCAGCATCTCGGTCTTCCAGCCCCGGGATGCGGCGTACTGCAGGTACATCCGCAGCAGATCGGCGGCGAACAGCGCACTCTCGGCGCCCCCTTCGCCCGACTTGATCTCCATGATCACGTCGCGGGCGTCGTCGGGGTCACGCGGGATCAGCAGACGCCGCAAGCGTTCCTGCGTCGCGGTGACCTGCTCTTCGAGAGACGGCACCTCCTCGGCGAACGCCTCGTCTTCCTTCGCGAGTTCCCGCGCGGCGGTGAGGTCGTCGATCGCCTGCGTCCACGCCTCGTACGCGTGCACGATGCGGTTGAGTTCGGCGTACCGGCGGTTGACCCGCTTGGCGCGCCCCGCATCCGCATGGACCGCAGGGTCGTTCAGTTCGAGCTCGACCGCCTTGTGCTCTTCGAGCAGTCCGCGGACCGACTCGAACATTCCCGAGTCGGACACGGCTCAGCGGATGCTGTTGTCGTGCCCGTGCGCTCCGCCGGCGCCGTGCGCCGGTGCGGGGATCGACTTCTGCATCTGCACGAGGAACTCGACGTTGGACTGCGTCTCCTTGAGCTTGCCCAGCACGACCTCCAGCGCCTGCTGCGGGTCGAGACCGGCCAGGGCGCGGCGAAGCTTCCACGTGATCTTGACCTCGTCGGGCGAGAGGAGCATCTCCTCGCGACGGGTGCTGGATGCGTTGACATCCACGGCGGGGAAGATCCGCTTGTCGGCCAGCTGACGGCTCAGGCGCAGTTCGCTGTTGCCGGTGCCCTTGAACTCCTCGAAGATCACGTCGTCCATCTTGGAGCCGGTCTCCACCAGAGCGGTGGCGAGGATCGTGAGCGATCCGCCGTTCTCGATGTTGCGGGCGGCGCCGAAGAAACGCTTGGGCGGATACAGCGCGGACGCGTCGACACCGCCGGTCAGCACACGACCCGACGTCGGCGCCGTGATGTTGTATGCGCGACCGAGACGGGTGATCGAATCGAGCAGCACGACGACGTCGCGGCCGAGCTCGACCAGGCGCTTGGCGCGCTCGATCGCGAGCTCGGCGACGGTGGTGTGGTCTTCCGCCGGTCGGTCGAACGTCGAGGCGACGACCTCGCCGCGCACGGTGCGCTGCATGTCGGTGACCTCTTCGGGGCGCTCGTCCACGAGGACGACCATGAGGTGCACCTCAGGGTTGTTCTGGGCGATCGCGTTGGCGATCTGCTGCAGGACGATCGTCTTGCCCGCCTTGGGGGGCGCGACGATCAGGCCGCGCTGGCCCTTGCCGATCGGTGCCACGAGGTCGATGATCCGCTGGGTCAGCTTCTCCGGGGCGGTCTCCAGGCGGAGGCGCTCCTGCGGGTACAGCGGGGTGAGGTCGCTGAATTCGGGCCGGGTCGCGGCGTCTTCGACAGAGAGGCCGTTGACCGCGTCGACCTTGACCAGCGCGTTGTACTTCTGACGGCCGGGCTGCTCGCCCTCACGGGGCTGCTTGATGGCACCCACGACGGCATCGCCCTTGCGCAGGTTGTACTTCTTGACCTGGCCCAGCGAGACGTAGACGTCGCTGGGGCCCGGGAGGTAACCGGTGGTGCGGACGAACGCGTAGTTGTCGAGCACGTCGAGGATGCCGGCGATCGGGATGAGGACGTCGTCCTCGTTGATGTCGGTGTCGAACTCGTCGGTGGGGGTCTGCCCGCGGCGCTTGTTGCGCTGGCGGTTGCGGCCGGTGCCCTGCTGCTCGCCGTCGGCTTCGGCCACCGGCTGCCGTTCGGACTGCTGCTGCCGTTCGGACTGCTGCTGCCGCTCGGACTGCTGCTGCCGTTCGGACTGCTGCTGGCGCTCCGGCTGCTGCTGGCGTTCCGGCTGCTGCTGGCGCTCCGACTGCTGCTGCCGCTCGGGCTGGCGCTCCTGCTGCTTATCGGGCTGGTCGCCGTTCGAACCGCCGTTGCGGTTGCGGTTGCGGTTCCGGTTGCGGTTGCGGCTACGACCCGAGGATGCGCCGTCTTCGCCCTGCTCGGACTCGGCCGGAGCCGACTCCACAGACGTCTCGGTCTCGCTCGCGGATTCGGTGCCCACGGCGGGGGCGTCGGTCGGCGCCTCGCTCGCAGGGGCGTCCGCGGCGGATTCCGCCGCGGGCTCGTCGGCGGCAGGGGTCTCGCCAGCAGCATCCGGCGACACCGCGTCGGGCGCGGCCCCGGCGGGGGCGGCGTCGACGGCTGCAACGTCGGTGGGGGCGGCATTCGACGCGGATGCGGCGTCGCCGTCGGGCGCAGCCTCAACGGGCGCGGTGTCGGTAGCCGGCGCCTCGGCGGGCACGTCGCTGCTCTTGGCGCGGCGCGGTGCGCGCTTGCGCGGGGTGCGCGCGGGCTTCTCAGCCGCGGCGGGCGCCTCCTCGGCGGGTGCCTCAACGGCGGGTGCCTCAACCGCGGCGGGCGCCTGCTCGGCCGGCGCAGCGGCCTCGACAGGCGCAGCGGCCTCGGAAACAGGCGCGGCGGCCTCGACAGGTGCATCCTCGGCCGGCGGCGCCACGACGGCGGCGGCATCCTCGGCCGGCGCTGCAGCCTCGACGGGGACTTCCTCGACGGGGACCTCCTCGACCGGGGCATCCTCGGCGGTGGCCGCGGCGGCGTCGACGGGCGCGGACGCCTCGGTCTCAGGCTGCGCCTGCTCAGCGGTGGCCTCATCCGGCGTCTCAACGACGGCGGAGGCGGTGTCTTCGGTGTTCGTCGCGTCGTCCGAAGACGCGTCGACACCCTGGATCTCGGAGATGGACTCCACGAGTACTCCCTTGTGAAACGGATGATTGACCGCACACGACACCGGAGAGGACAGGCATCGACCCTTCGACAAGCTCAGGGTTCCGCTCCGCGATTCGCCGGCCGGAGCGGCCGAGGCGGTTGCGGGTGCGTGCGGTGGTTTTCGCAGAATTGCGACGGGGGCCAGATTCACGTGGTACGTGGAACCCCCCGCTACTCCCTCACTGTACCACCCTTGACGTCGACGGCGAGCATGCGCGCCTCCCACGGGGTGTCGACGAGGGATGCTGCCAATTCGGCCGCTTCGAGGCGGCGGCCCGGTCCGTCCGCGAGCACGAGCACGCTGGGTCCGGCACCGGAGACGACCGCGGCATACCGTTCGGCGCGGAGAGCGCGGACAAGACGATCGGTCTCGGGCATCGCCTGCGCCCGGTAGCTCTGGTGAAGCTTGTCTTCGGTGGCGGCCATCAGCAGCTCGGGGCTCTGGGTGAGCGCGGCGATCAGCAGGGCCGAGCGCGACACGTTGAAGACCGCATCCTCGCGGGGCACCTGCAGCGGCTGCAGACTGCGCGCCACCTTCGTCGACATCGTGAACTCCGGGACGAGCACGAGAGGTGCGACCCCGCGGTGCACGATCAATTGCTTGTGCTGCGGCCCGGTCTCGTCCATCCAGGCGATCGTGAGCCCCCCGAACAGAGCGGGCGCGACGTTGTCGGGGTGTCCCTCGAGCTCGGTGGCCAGGCGCAGGAGCGTCTCGGAGCTGAACTCCACCTCGCCCTCGAGGAGGCCCTTCGCCGCCAGCAGCCCGGTCACAACGGCAGCTCCCGAAGAGCCCATGCCGCGCCCATGGGGGATGACGTTGACCGCCTCCAGGCGCAGCCCGGGAAGCTCGCGCCCGACGGAAGCGTACGCATGGGCCATGGCCCGCACGACCAGGTTGGACCGGTCGCGGGGCACGGATGCGGCACCCTCCCCCGACACCTCTATCTCGAGCGTGTCGCCACCGACCTCGGTGACGACGAGCTCGTCGTAGACGCTCAGGGCGAGCCCGAGCGTGTCGAATCCGGGACCGAGGTTCGCGCTGGTGGCCGGCACGCGCACGAGCACGCGACGCCCTTCGGTCATGCCTGTGCCGCGGGAACGAGGTCGAGGACCGACGCGACCTCACTGGTGGCGGCATCCACGACCGTCGGCTCCACGGTGGAGCCGTCGGCGTTGCGCAGCGCCCACTGCGGATCTTTCAGTCCGTGGCCCGTGACCGTGAGCACGACGCGCGATCCGGCCGGGATGATGCCCGCCTCCACGCGATCGAGGAGGCCGGCGACGCTGATCGCGGATGCCGGTTCGACGAAGATGCCCACTTCGCCGGCGAGGAGCTTCTGTGCGGCGAGGATCCGGTCGTCGTCGATGGCGCCGAAGTACCCGTCGGTGGCTTCACGGGCCTCGATGGCCAGCTCCCACGACGCCGGGTTGCCGATCCGGATGGCGCTGGCCACGGTCTCGGGGTTGCGGACGACCTCGCCCCGCACAAGGGGGGCGCTGCCCGCGGCCTGGAACCCGAACATGCGGGGCACGCGCGTGGACACGCCCCGCTCCGCCTCTTCCCGGTACCCGCGCGAGTAGGCGGTGTAGTTGCCGGCATTGCCGACGGGGATGAAGTGGAAATCCGGGGCGTCGCCGAGTACCTCGACGATCTCGTAGGCCGCGGTCTTCTGACCTTCGATGCGGTCGGGATTGACGGAGTTGACCAGGTGGACCGGGTAGTTGTCCGCGAGTTCGCGGGCGATCTCGAGGCAGTCGTCGAAGTTGCCGCGCACCTGGATGAGGCGACCGTTGTGCGCGACGGCTTGGCTGAGCTTGCCCATGGCGATCTTTCCCTCCGGCACGAGGACGGCGGCGGTGATGCCGGCGTGCGCCGCGTAGGCCGCGGCCGATGCCGAGGTGTTTCCCGTCGAGGCGCAGATGACGGCCTTCGCGCCGTGCTCGACCGCGCGGGAGAGGGCCACGGTCATCCCGCGGTCCTTGAAGGAGCCGGTGGGATTCATGCCCTCGTACTTCACCCACACGTCCGTGCCCGTGCGGCGCGAGAGTGCGGGAGCAGGCAGGAGCGGCGTGCCGCCCTCACCCAGGGTCACCACGGTGGATGCGTCGGTGACGCCCAGCCGGTCGGCGTATTCGCGGAGCACTCCGCGCCAGACGTGTGCCATGTCAGTCTCCTTCCACGCGCAGAACAGAGACGACGCGTTCGACGACGCCGCTTTCCGCTAGGCGCGTCACGGTCTCGCTGAGGTCTTGTTCGCGTGCTTCGTGGGTCCCGATGACCAGCCGTGCCATCGGGATGGCGCCGGCCACCCCTCCGGCGGCTGACCCGGCGGTGTGGTCGGCCGCTGAGCCCGAGGGGTCGGTAGCGGAGCCGGGAGAAGGGGCGATCACGGTCTGCTCGACGGTTGCGATCGAGACGCGTCCGTCGCTGAGGATGCCGGCGATGGTTGCCAGCACGCCGGGTCGGTCATCGACCTCGAGCGTGATCTGGTAGCGCGTGATGACGTGCCCGATCGACACGATCGGGAGATTCGCGCGCGTGGACTCGGCGACGCCCACGCCGCCGGCGATGTGCCGGCGAGCAGCGGAGACGACGTCGCCGAGCACGGCGGAGGCGGTCTGCACGCCGCCGGCGCCGGCGCCGTAGAACATCAGGTTCCCCGCGGCCTCGGCCTGGACGAAGACGGCGTTGTGCGCACCGTGCACGCTGGCCAGGGGGTGGGCGCGGTCGACGAGGGCCGGGTACACGCGTACCGAGATCGACTCGGCACCGTCGTCGTCGCTGACCCGCTCGCAGACGGCCAGGAGCTTGATGACGTAGCCGGCGTGCCGCGCGGCCTCGATCATGCCCTTGTCGATCGAGGTGATGCCCTCGCGGTGCACCTTCTCCAGCGGCACCGTGGTGTGGAACGCCAAGCTCGCCAGAATCGCCGCCTTCTGGGCCGCGTCGTAACCCTCGACGTCGGCGGTCGGATCCGACTCGGCGTAACCGAGGGCCTGCGCCTGCGCCAGCACGTCGGAGAACTCGGCGCCTTCCGCATCCATCCGGTCGAGAATGTAGTTCGTGGTGCCGTTGACGATGCCCATGATCCGCTGCACGCGGTCGCCGGCGAGCGAGTCGCGCAGGGGCCGGATGATGGGGATCGCGCCCGCGGCGGCGGCTTCGTAATAGACCTGGGCACCCACCTGGTCGGCGGCCTCGAAGATCTCGGGGCCGTGCGTGGCCAGGAGCGCCTTGTTGGCCGTCACGATGTCGGCCCCGGCGTTGATCGCCTGCAGGAGGAGCGTACGCGCGGGCTCGATGCCACCGATGAGCTCGATCACGATGTCGGATCCGACGAGCAGCGGCTCGGGGTCGGTCGTGAAGAGTTCACGAGGCAGGTCGGTGTCACGGGCGGCGTCGAGGTCGCGGACGGCGATCCCCACGAGCTCGAGGGTGGCTCCGGCGCGGTCGGCGAGCTCGTCGCTGTGCTTGAGAAGCAGCGCGGCGACCTGCGATCCCACGGCGCCGGCGCCTAGGAGAGCGACGCGCAGACGGCGGTAGTCGGTCACTTCGTCTCGCTCCGCTCGCTCAGTACAGGCATGCTCTTCCCTTCGTTGTGCCCCACGCCCAGGTCGCGGGCCAGGAGGTCGGCGACGGTCTCCCGCCGCACGAGGACGCGCGCTGAGCCGTCGCGGACGGCGACGACCGGTGGGCGTGGCGTGTAGTTGTAGGTGCTCGCGAGCGAGAAGCAGTAGGCACCGGTGGCGGGGACGGCGAGTAGATCGCCCGGAGTGACGTCACCGGGGAGGTACTCGGCATCCACCACGATGTCGCCGGATTCGCAATGGTGTCCGACGACGCGCACGAGCGCGGGATCCGCGTCGCTCGTGCGAGCGGCCAGACGCGCGGAATACTGCGCCCCATAGAGGGCGGTCCGGACGTTGTCGCTCATGCCGCCGTCGACGCTGACATACAGGCGCGTGACGTCTTCGGTCACCTGAACCGGCTTGACCGTGCCGACCTCGTAGAGCGTGATGCCCGCCTGCCCGACGATCGCGCGTCCCGGCTCGAAGGCGAGCTCGGGGAGCGGGATGCCGCGGACGGCGCATTCGTCGGCAACCGCATCCACGATGCCTGCCGCGATGTCTTCGAGCGGGCGCGGGTCATCGGCCGAGGTGTAGGCGATTCCGAATCCACCGCCGAGGTTGAGCAGAGGGATGTCGCCGCCCTCGAGGAGATCGTTGTGCAGGTCTACGAGCCGGGCCGCCGAGGCGCGGAATCCGTCGGCGTCGAAGATCTGAGACCCGATGTGGGCGTGGAGGCCGAGGAACTCCAGTCCGGAGAGTTCGCGGATGCGCGCGACCGCGGTCGGCACGTCGTCCACGGAGAAGCCGAACTTCTGGTCTTCGTGGGCGGTGGCGAGGAACGCGTGGGTCTCGGCATGCACGCCGGTGCGCACGCGGACGAGCACCGGCTGGACCGCACCGCGGCGCTCGGCGACGGCCGAGAGGCGCTCGATCTCGATGTCGCTGTCGACGATCACGGTGCCCACGCCCACCTCGACCGCTCGCTCCAGAGCGGCGGAGGACTTGTTGTTCCCGTGGAACCCCAGCAACGCGGGGTCGATTCCTGCGGCGAGGGCGATCTCGAGTTCCCCGGGGCTGCAGACATCCACGCGCAGACCCTCTTCGGCGACCCAGCGGACGACATCGGCGGTCAGCAGCGCCTTACCGGCGTAGTACACCCGGGCGTCGCCGCCGTGCCGGGCAGCGGCACTGCGGAACGCGTCGAGCGCACGCCGCGCGTGGGCGCGCACGTCGGCCTCGTCGAGCACGTACAACGGCGTGCCGTACTCCGCGGCCAGCTGCCGGGCAGAGACCCCGCCGATGTGCAGCGCACCGGCGTCGTCGCGGTGCGCGGAGGCGGGCCAGATGGCGGGGGCGATGGAGTTGGCGTCGGCCGGCACGCGGAGCCACTCGGGCACCAGGGGGGTGGAGAGCGAGGCGGACACGGGCAGACCAATCGGGTGGATGCGGCAGTGCGAGCGGCCGCGGGAGGCAGCGTCCGCCGGGCGGAGAGGCTCACGCCAGGCGGTGATTGCAGTCTAGCGGGCCGCCCGCGCCGCACCGGACCCGCTCACTCGCGTGAATCAGCGGCTATCCGGGCCGGAACAGCCGCCGATTCCGGCAACTCGATCAGGGGCAGGCACCGGGCTGGCGCAGATCCGGGTCGATGACGACCGCGCCGTCGATGTCGAACGTCGCCACGACCGAGTCGCCTTCGGCCGCGGCGGACGTCAGGGTGAGGGCGGCCGGCAGATGCTCCGCGATGCACACGCTCCACTCGCGCAGCACCGTGTCGGCGAGGCCGCCGAACTGCGAGCGCAGGGCCTCGGCGGTCACGTCGGCGCTGCCGAGCTGGAAGGCCGCAGGAGCGAGGGTGAGGTTCCCGCCGGCCGCACCCGGCTGGAGGGCGACGCCCAGAGGGACGGATGCTCCGAACACCGACAACTCCGTCGTGATGGTGACGTTCGGAGCGGCGATGCCGACGGAGTCGGCCGGAAAGCCATCGATCGTGCCGAGCAACGCCTGCAGCTGGGCCTCATCCAGGCGCACGGTGGCCGAACCCGGACCCGCCGCCGCGTCCGCACTCACGGGCACATCGGTGAGGTTCACCCGGACGTCCCCGCTGACGGGGCCGAAGGCGACGTCCGGCGACGCGACGGAGATCTCGTTCAGGCGGCCGGACAGGAGCTGGGGCAGCACGAGGCCCGGCACCTCGACGTCGACCGGCTGGTCGGCGGGGAGTTCGAGCTGCGTCAGGATAAGTTGACGCACGCCCGCTTTCACCGCACCGCGGGCCAGCGCCTCCGCGCCCACCGCGGCACCGAGGATGAGCGCGAGCACGATGAGCAGCGTCACGACCCATGGCCACCTCCGCCGCGACCGCGGAGCGGGCTCGGTCTCGGCAAAGCCGAACGGCACGGTGGCGCGGTCGGTCATCGCTACATCCGCTCGGGTGCGCCGACGCCCAGGAGGTCCAGGCCGTTACGCAGGACCTGCCCCGTGGCGTCGTTGAGCCAGCGGCGCGTGCGATGCAGAGGTTGGACCGGCTCGTCGCCCAGAGGGATGACGCGGCAGTTGTCGTACCACCGGTGGTACAGACCGGCGAGCTCTTCGAGGTAGCGCGCCACCCGATGCGGCTCGCGGACCTGAGCGGCGAAAGCGACCGTACGCGGGAACTCCTGCAACGCGCCCAGAAGCGCCGACTCGGTCTCGTGGGACAGCAGTTCCGGTGCGAACTCGGACCGGTCCACCCCGGAGGCCTCAGCGTTGCGCGCCACGTTATGCGTCCGGGCGTGTGCGTACTGCACGTAGAAGACCGGGTTGTCATTCGTGCGCTTCTGCAAGATCTCGGGATCAAGGGTCAGTGGCGAATCGGCAGGGAACCGAGCGAGCGAATAGCGCAGCGCATCCGTTCCCAGCCAGGTCCGCAGATCGTCCAGCTCGATGATGTTTCCGGCGCGCTTGGACAGGCGCGCACCGTTGATCGACACGAGCTGGCCGATGAGCACCTCGATGTCCCTGTCCGGGTCGTCCCCGGCCGCGCCGGCGAGCGCCTTGAGACGGTGCACGTAGCCGTGATGGTCGGCCCCGAGGAGGTAGATCTTGTGCGCGAAGCCGCGGTCACCCTTATTGAGGTAGTACGCGGCGTCGGCGGCGAAATAGGTGTACACGCCGTTGGCGCGGCGGATGACGCGGTCTTTGTCGTCGCCGAAGTCGGTCGTCCGCACCCACACGGCGCCATCTTCGTCGAACACG
The DNA here is from genome assembly GCF_058310455.1 of Microbacterium sp. Z10_103. Taxonomy (NCBI): domain Bacteria; kingdom Bacillati; phylum Actinomycetota; class Actinomycetes; order Micrococcales; family Microbacteriaceae; genus Microbacterium; species Microbacterium sp. Z10_103. Next base: position 688,383 of record NZ_JBZEGK010000001.1, on the reverse strand, counting down.
TGCCCCTGTTCGCGCAGGCGGTCCACGGCCTCGTCGACGAGGCTCGGCCCGCCGCTGGGCGGCACGGCGTGCAGTGTGCGCTCGGAGAACCAGACGTCGAAGTGCACGTTGAAAGCCGCGAGCGAGGCTTGGATCTCGCCGAGCTGCAGGGCGTAGGCGAGTTCTGTCGTGAAGGCCAGCTGGTCATCGTAGGCCGCCCCGAGCACGCCGCCCGGCTCGCCGTCGAAGGGCGCTTCACGCACCCGCTCGGCGAGCGCCTGGATGTACTCGCCTGCGTAGCCGCCTTCAGGGGTCGGCTCCCCCCGTACCGCGGCGAGCACCGAGCGGCCGAACCGCTCCATCTGCGCCCCGGCGTCGTTGATGTAGAACTCCCGCGCGAGAGTGGCACCGCTGGCCAACAGGAGGCGAGCGATGGCGTCGCCGAGCGCCGCCCACCGGGTGTGCCCGATGTGCAGGGGGCCGGTCGGGTTGGCGGAGACGAACTCGAGGTTGATCGTGTTACCGCGCTGCGAGTCGTTCGTGCCGAACGCGGCACCCGCGTCGACGATGATTTTCGCGAGGGCGCCGGCGGCCGCGGCATCCAGGCGGATGTTGATGAACCCGGGACCGGCGACCTCGACGCTCGCGATGCCGTCGACGACGGCGAGCCCGTCGGCGATCTCGGCGGCCAGCTCCCGCGGGTTGGCCCCCACCGCCTTGGCGAGCTTCAGGGCGGCGTTGGAGGACCAGTCGCCGTGGTCGCGGTTCTTCGGGCGTTCCAGCGGAAGGTCGGCGGCGCTCAGACCCTCGGACGAGCCCTGTCGTCGAGCCTCCGCGATCGGCGTCACGACGGCGAGCAAGGCGGCGGAGAGGGCTTCGGGATCCATAGCCTTCTCATCCTACGTTCGCACCAGCGGTCCCATTCCGACGAACGTGTGCGTCGCGGTGCCGGTGCGCAGAGCCGGGCGGGGAGGTGAGCGGTCCGCCGGTCCCCCGACAGCGGACCGCCCTGTTCCCCCCTCGGTCGGTGAAGACCGATGACCAAAGGCTGTCAGGCGACCCGCAACGAAAGCGCAAGGCCAGCGCAAGACAATCGCAAGAATCCCCCAGCCCGGCCGGTCACCCGGCAGGCACGGCGGTCACGCCATCTGGATGAAGGTGGAGTGATCGTCGAGGGCGGGAGGCGCGGGCGTCGTCCCGGCCGGGATCCGTGCATCGATGAGCATCCGCTCCAGCCCCACGTTGCCGCCGTGATAACTGAGGAAGGCGCAGTCCGCGGCATCCCTGCCCGTCGCGATCCGCACGAGCGATCGCCGGTCGGCCAGCCGGGTGGCGTCGATCACATACCACTCCCCCTCGAGGTAGGCCTCGGCAACGGCGTGGAAGTCCATCGGCTCCAAGCCGGGGGCGTAGCAGGCGGTGTAGCGGGCCGGCACGTCCAGAGCGCGAAGCAAGGCGATGACGAGGTGCGCGTAGTCGCGGCAGACCCCCTGACCCGTTCTCAGCGTGGTCACGGCACTGTCGGTACCGAGGCTGAGCCCTGGCGTGTACGTCACCGCCGAGGCGACGAACGAGGACACCGCCGCCGCCAGCTCGAACCCGTGCATGCCGCGGAACTCCCTCCGCGCCTGCGCGAACACCTCGTCGGACTGGCAGTACCGGCTCGGACGCAGGTAGGTGATCGTCTCAAGATCACTGGATGGTCGGGTCACGGCGGGGCCCGTCACGACCGCGGTGTACCGGACCTGGAGGACACCGGCCTCCCCCGTGAAGCGGTGCAGGCGGCTCCCCGAGGCATCCACGATCTCCGCCGCGCTATACCGGTGGTCCCCGCGCTCGAAGGTCAGATCTTCGCTCTCCACCGCGGCGCCGCGAGCGGCGGTGATCTGGAAGATGAGGTCGACCGGAGAGCTCAGGACGAGGTCGAGTTCTGCGGTCACGAGGCGCTGCACCGAGCAATCCTCGCACGCATCCGGATCCCCCGAATCGGGCGCGTCAGCCGTCCGGAAACCGCGTCGAGAGGCCGAGTCGACACCGGCCGGAAACGGGTTCTGCCCCAGACGCCCGCACAGGGCGCGCGGTGCCCTAGGCTCTGCCCGTGACCCCGCCCGAGCAGCCACGGCTGCGTCGCCCTCGATGGCCGCTCATCGCGCTCGCGGTCGCGGTCGCGGCGGTGTGCGCGTTGGCAGGCTGGCGACCCTGGGTGCAGCCGAACATGGTCGTGGCTGCCAGCGGTGTGTCGGCGCCGGTACTCACTCCCGCCGCGCTCTCGCTCCCCGATGAGCCGCGGGTGCTGATCTTCGGCGATTCGTGGACGTACGGTTCCGCCGCGACCGACCCCACGCTCGGGTACGCCTACGTACTGGGCAGCGCGATGGGCTGGGATGTCGTCGTGGACGGCGTGCGGGGAAGCGGCTACCTCAAACCCGGGTGGGACGGCGGGTCGTTCGGCGAACGCATCGCCGCGCTCGACCCCGCGCTCGATCCCGACCTGGTTCTCGTCGAGGGCTCGATCAACGATCGCCGGCTGCCCGCCGAGGGATATCGCGAGGCCGTCTCGGCGGCGTGGGACACGCTCTCGGGCATCTACCCCGACGCGGCGATCGTGATCCTCGGCCCGGCACCGCAGGTGCTGCCGGTGGAGCCGGCGACAGCGCGCATCGACGCCGATCTTGCCTCGCTCGCCGGCGAGCGCGGGTGGTGGTACATCTCGCCGATCGCCGACGAGTGGATCACGAGTGTGAACTACCTCACGGTCATCGACACCAGCGACATCGGGCGCGACCACCCGTCGACCGGCGGGCACGCATATCTGGCAGAGCGGGTCGCGGATGCCCTCGCCCGTCTGTCAGCGCCGAGCGAGGTCGTAGCCGATGGCCCGGCGGGGTCGACCTCGGGCGGCGTGCTGGAGCCCGGCGACCGCTGACGGCCGCGCTCAGCCGGCCTGCTGCATCCGGATCATGTTCCCCGCCGGGTCGCGGAACGCGCAATCACGCACGCCGTAGGGCTGATCCGTCGGCTCCTGGACGACCTCGGCGCCCGTCGCCTCGATCGCTGCGAACGCCGCGTCCACGTCGGGCGTCGCGAGGTTGACACCGAAGTAGCTGCCCTTGGCGATGAGTTCGAGCAGCATCCGCTGCTCGTCGTCGGTGAGGCCCGGCGTGGCGGTCGGCGGATGAAGCACGATGCCGGTGTCGGGCTGGCCTGCGGGACCGACGGTGATCCACCGCATCCCCTCATATCCGACGTCATTGCGGATCTCGAAGCCGAGCACGTCGCGATAGAAGGCGAGCGATGCATCGGGATCGGTGTGCGGGAGGAAAGAGGTGTGAATCGTGATGTCCATGCCTCACGGTAGGCGCGAGTCGGCACTCACCGCTTCTCGATTCCTGACCGGTCGGGTCACCTGCTTGGCGGTACACGCCGGCATCCCGAGGGTGGCGCGAGCGGCCCGGTCCCGGTAGGCGCTCGGGGGCATGCCCACCAGCTCGCTGAACCGTGTGCTGAAGGTACCGAGCGAGGAGAACCCCACGGCGAAGCACGCCTCGGTGACGCTCAGATCGCCACGCCGCAGCAAGGCCATGGCGCGTTCGATGCGCCGCGTCATGAGGTAGGCGTACGGCGACTCACCGAACGCGGCGCGAAAAGCACGACTAAGGTGCCCGGCGGACATGTGCACGCCGCGCGCGAGCCCCTCCACGTTGAGCGGCTGGGCATACTCCCGGTCGATGCGGTCCCGCACCCGGCGGAGCAGCGCGAGGTCACGCGCGCGATCGGGGGGCAGCACACCGGCCATATCCCGATCGTGCCAGAGGCCTCGTCCGAGGGCGAGGTCAGGTCTGGCGACGGATGTAGCGCATCAGCCACGCGATGACCGCGAGGATCAGGATCACGGCGCCCACCCAGAGCAGGAACTTCACCGCCTCCACGAAAATGCCCAGGAGAAGCAGAACGATGCCGACGATGAGAAGGATGACTGCGAGTCCGGCCATGCATCCACAATGCTCAGTCGCCCGCGGGCGTTCCAGGGGTTGACACCGCATCACACCGACAGGGTTGTCCGGGCGTACACCTGAGGCCGCACCACATCAAGCCCGCACGGCGGGTGGGCGGCGCGGCGTAGCTTGGCTGGCGACAAGGAGGCGCTCATGTCTGATAACACCCCTCTGCCGCCGGCGGTGCCCGGCGACGACGAGTCCGTGGGCCAGGAGAACGACACGGGCTCCGGCGACGAGGACGCTCCGACCGGGGGTGACGAGCTGACCGAAGACAATCTCCAGGCCGACAACGCGGTGGAGGAGGACATGCTGCGCGCCCTCGATCCCGGGGCCCCATCCGCCTGAATCCGCCCGGCGGGTCGCGTGTACCTCACATCCCTGAATGCTAGGCTGCCTAGTATTCCGTGTGTCGAACGACCATCCTCGACCACGTGTGGAGAGGAATTCCGATGCCCAACCTCACGGCCGTTTCGCTGGCCCCTGTCGACTGGCGTGAGGTCGAGCCCGGATTCCACATCGCGTCGCGCGGGGGGGAGTTCGCGGGCTTCGTCGAGGCCACGTCGGACGGCTCGCATGTCGCGTTCGATGAGTTCTCCACCCCGATCGGCCGCTTCCCGGATCTCCGCGCCGCGCGGAGTTCGCTCTCCACCACCGCGTCGCCCACCAACGAGCGACGCCGCGCCCGGCTCCGCCGCATCCGACAGACCGCTGCCGCCGTGGCCGGTGGCGTCGCGGGGACGCTGGCGCTGACCGCAGGAGTCCTCGCGCCCTACCTCTGATGAGTCACTGACATGCCCCGCGAGCCCAACTCCTCGGTCGACTCGCGGGTTGTACGACTCATCCACGGAGCTCTCATCCTGCTCTCCTTCTCAGCGGGAGCAGCCGATGCCTTCGCATTCTTGGCTGTCGGCGGGATCTTCACGGCGAATATGACCGGGAACCTGATCCTGATCGGCATGTTCAGCCGCCCGGAGTTCGGCCTCACTCTCCTCGCGGCAACCGTGGCGATCGTCTCCTTCGGCGGCGTGGCGTACGGGGCCTTCCGGCTCACCTCCGCGCCGACCAGCGCAGGCGCAACGGCGCCCGCCGCCCTTCGCCGCCTCATCCTTCCTTCATTGGCGTTGCAGACGATGGTGGTGATCATCTGGGCGGTGGCCTCTGGGAGCGGAACGGTCGAGCGGTGCACGGTGATCGCGCTGTCGGCGGCCGCACTGGCGCTGCAAACGGTCGCGGCGAAGAAGCTCTCCGACATCGACGGTCTCACCACGACCTACGTCACCGGCACGATCACGGCCACGATGCAGCATCTCGCTGAGCACAAGGACGAGGGCCAGCGAGTGCGGATGCTCTCCATCCTGGCGCTCCCGATTGGTGCCGTCTGCGCCACAGCCGTGTTCGTGTTCGCGGAAGACCTCGGCCCGGTGGTGGCGTGGGTGGCAGCCGGGCTGGCCGCCCTCATGCTCCGCCACGGAAGCCACATCCGTGACGAGGGCGGATCTCCCCCGGTCGGGCCGTCCGGACCTCGCCGGTTTCCGGCCCCGACCGCCTAAGGCCCGTCAACCACAGGAAGCCCGAGCCACTCCCCCAGGTCGGCGATTTCAGCCCGCACCATCTCCTCCTCCTCCGGTTCGAAGGGGAGGAATTCGTGCAGAGCGTTGATGCGGAACACCTCCTGCGTGCGGTCGACCTCGGCATCCAGCATCCCGACGAAGCGATCGCCGAGGAGGATCGGATGCGCGAAGTAGCCGTAGGTGCGCTGCGCCTTCGGCTTGAACTGCTCGAGGACGTACTCGAACTCGAAGATGTCACGAAGTCGCGGGCGGTCGAAGAGCATCCCGTCGTAGGGATTCAGGAAGGCGACGCGCCCGCCAGGGTCCTCCTCGTCCAGCGCGGCAAGAGCCTCCGGGTCGACGCGCCACCTCGACGACAGCCCTTCGATGACGGCGGGCTCACCGGCGTCGCCCACCGGCGTCCAGGTCGACTTCCACTTCGACAGACCCACCGCCTGGAGCCGACGCTGGTGGCGTAGGTGCTCGGCCTCCTCCTCGCCATACTCCGGGAGGTCCTGCGGGTAGACCCGCTCGGCAAGGTCCCACCGGCGCTGGCGCCCCTTTCTGCTGTGAACGGCGACGATGCCCTGTCGCATCAGGAATTCCAGCATGTGGGGCACCTGGTTCGACCCTGACCACCCGTCGGGGGCACGCCTCACCTCCGCAGTGTCAGGAATCTCGCTGGCAAGCAGCGGGCCCTCTGCACGAAGCCGTGACATCACCTCGTCGCGGAACCGTGCGTTCGCTTCGAGCCACTGCTTGCTGCTCTCCCGCTGCGGCCACCGCCTCATCGCCGGGAGCAGCAGGGGCAATGCGCTCATCGGCCGGAAGGTACCGTCGAATTCGAACAGGACCCGATCGACTTCCACCGCCTTCTGGAGTTGCCCGGGCTCGTACGACCAGCCGATGCGCGACCAGAGCATGGTGTGCTCGCACGGAGCGATCGTGGCGGTCGGATCGATCTTGATGTAGTCCAGCTGCTCCGCCACTTCCACGACATCGCCCGGACGTTCCGCGTCCAGCAGCTGCGCTCGCACGGCGATGCGGCGCGCCTGGTCGAGAGTGAGGCGATGCGTCACGGGACCGACGCTAGCGGTACGGACGGACACACCACCACGCCACAACGTCCCGGCGCGGAACACATGCGGACGCTGATGGTCGCGTCACCGCGGTCCGGGACATATCGTCAGAACTACGTGGCGGAATCACCCGCGTGCGGGAAGGAGATCACCGTGACCGATGAAGCTGTTGTCACCCGACCCAACCGTGGTCAGTGGGAAAACGTCGTGCCGGGCCACCCGGAGCTGTCCGAGAGTTTCGGCTCCCGTGAGGAGGCCGTCGACATCGGCCGGGCGGTCGCCGACGAGCTCGGTCTGCACCACCAGGTCCTGGACTCGGACGAGCAGTAGGCCCGAGGAGCACGCCGGGCAGCGACCCTTGAAGAGGCGCCACCCGGCGCTGCGGGTCAGTAGTCTATGGGCGACAGGTCGCCGTTGCCGTCTTCGCCGAGCTCGGCGATCTCGGGGTCTTGGCCCTGGGTCTCCGGCCGCTGCCACCCGGCGGCGAGGTCCTCGGCCGGGATCTGGTCGTCCGGGCCGGGAATCTGCGCCGGGTCGTCGCCCGTCGCTGTCGCCGGATCGAGGTCCTCCGGCGCGACGCCTTCGTCGAGAGCAATCGTCCGGTCCCACTCCGCCTGAGCGGGGTCGGCATCCGGATCGGCCTCCAACGATGCGTCGCCGTCCTGCAGCGGCTGGATGCCCACGTCCTCGGTTTCTGCGAACGAATCTGAACTGCTGTCGCTCATGGTGCTCCTCTCGTTGATTCCATCGAACGAGGTCGCAGCCTGGCGGAGGGGGGCCTTGACAAGGAGCGGGGCCGTGCGCCCTGTCAACCCCGCTGAAGAAATCCGGCGGATGCGGTCGAGTCGACAGGAACACACGTTCCGATCATTTTCAGGAGGTCGCGCATGAACCAGCCCGCGCAGCAGCAGCCGGTACCCGGATCCGACCAGAAGATGGACCCGAAGCCCGACTACGGCGAGGACAGCTACCGCGGTTCCGGCCGGCTCGAGGGCAAGGTCGCGCTCATCACCGGTGGCGACAGCGGCATCGGCAAGGCCGTCGCACTGGCTTATGCCCGGGAGGGCGCGGACGTCGCGATCAGCTATCTCAACGAGCATGAGGACGCCGAGGAGGCGAAGAGATTCATCGAGGACGCCGGCCGCAGGGCACTCCTCCTCCCTGGCGACATCTCCGACCCCGCGCATTGCCGATCGCTGGTCGCGAAGACGATCGAAGAGCTGGGCGGCCTCGACATTCTCGTCAGTAACGCCGCATTCCAGATGGATCACCCGAGCCTCGAGGAGGTCTCCGACGAAGAGTGGGACTACACCTGGGCGACCAACGTCAGCGCCTTCTTCCACCTGGTGAAAGCGTCGTTGCCACACCTCAAGGCCGGGGCATCCATCATCGGGTCGTCCTCGATCCAGTCCGATCAACCCTCGCCGAACCTGCTGCCCTACGCCGCGACCAAGGCCGCGATCGCGAGCATGGTCGCCTCCCTCGCCCAGATGCTCGGCGACCGCGGCATCCGTGCCAACAGCGTCGCGCCCGGGCCGGTGTGGACGCCACTGATCCCCGCCACGATGCCGCCCGATACCGTCGCCAGCTTCGGGGAGCAGACACCCCTGGGTCGCGCCGCACAGCCGGCCGAGCTCGCGCCGGTGTACGTGCTGCTGGCGTCGGATGAGGCGAGCTATGTCTCCGGTGCCCGCATCGCTGTGACCGGCGGCAAGCCGATCCTCTGAGGCCGGTCGGCGGCGGTACAGGTCGAGGTCCCGCCGCCGACCTTTTCAGAACGACGCGCCGGGTCGACGCACCAGGTCACCGTTCCCCACCGGCTGAGTTTCACGCGGACTCTCGTTCGCGTTCTGTCTCATCTGGTAGATCGCTGCCTGAGTGCGGTGTTCCACGTGCAGCTTCGCCATCAGCGCGGAAACGTAGTTCTTCACCGTCTTCTCCGCCAGGCCGAGCCGCCCACCGATCTCCCTGTTCGTCAGCCCGGTCGCGATCAGGCCCAGCACCTGTTTTTCGCGGGTGGTCAGGTGTGGATCCTGTGCCGAGACGGCCGCGGGTGTCAACGGGGGCTGCACATCGCCCGTCGGTCTCGTCGTCATGCGCTGACCGCGTGCCACCCTGCGGATGACCTCGAGCAGTACGCGCGCTCGCACGTCGTCCGTCAGGAAACCGTCAGCACCGCTGGCGGCCGCGGCGCGGCGTGTCTCCTCCCGGTCGGTGCAGCCGATGAGCACGCACCGGATACGCCGATTCTTCAGGCGGATCCCGCGCGCGAGATCCACCACGTCGTCATCGGGCGGACACGCGTCGATGATCACCACGTCGGTGCGGGTCTGGGCGATCCGCCGGCTGCTTCCGCTTTGGAGCGGGGCCTCTCCGACCAGCACGAGGCCGGGCGTGCTCTCGACGAGCTGTCGCAAACCGCGCCTCATGAGCTCTCGCGCGTAAACGACGAAGATCCTCACCGTCGGTGTTTCGGGGCTCGATGAGCACACATCTTCGGCCGTCCGTGCGACCTCTTCGTCTCCGAACATGGGGGCACCCTCCCGTCCAGGTGGGCACAGAGTAAGCGCACATCCGGCGCCCGTCTAGGGGCAGGTGCGGCACGTCGTTTCGTGCCTTAAGTCCTCAGGACCTTCGACCCTTCTACCGCCGTACCGCCCGCGATTCACTGAGGATGCGTCATCAATCTCCCTGGATGCGAACGACGCGGAATCGCCTCCGTCGCCCCTCGTCACCGACGAAAGGTCGCCCCGTGACCGGACAGCGCCGCCTTCGGTCCCGTCGGCCCCGTCAACGCACCACAGCCACAACCGCCTGGCTCTCCGCGATCACCGCGGTGGGTGTTCTCGCCTTGGCGATCTTCCCCGCCGGAGGAGCGGCGAACGCGTGGATCGAGGACGGGGCGCCGGTCATCGAGTCGCCGGACGGGCCGGACACCGCGATCGAGCTGGCGTCGACCGGCGCGGGCCAGAGGATCAGCGGCGGATATCCGGCCACCGCCGTCGTGCCGGATCCGCAAGCGGACTACCCTGCCGCACCCCCCGCGGGGTATACCGTGCGGAGCGGGTTCGCCGGCGTGCTCAACGTGGCCCGCGTCTCGGATCTGAGCCAAAGGGGGCAGGTGTTCTGCATCAGCGCTCGCACCCCCGCGTACGTCGGTGTCGGGTACGAGTCCGGCTCCTGGAGCGAGTCGGAGGTAGCGAACCTCGGGCAGGTGGCCTACATCCTGAACAACTACTACCCGGCCGTCCCCGGCGCCCCGGCCACGCTGGGCACGCCGAACCAGCGCGCCGCCGCGGTACAGGCGGCGATCTGGTACTTCACCGACGGCTTCGTGCTCGACCCTGCCGACAGCGTCCGTGCCGCCACGGCCGAGATCATCGCCGACGCGCAGGGGAACTCCCCGGCCCCGGAGCCTGAGCTCCCGCTCGCCATCACTCCGGCCTCGAGCTCCGTGGGGGTGGGCTCCCTCGCCGGACCGTTCACCGTCACCGCCGACGCCGCGGCGGTGACCCTCGCTGTCCCCGCCGGATACGCCATGTACGGCAGTGCGGTCGGGGGCACCCCTCTCCCCAACCCGTACACCACCACCTCGGGCGCACAGGTGTGGGTCGGCAGCGACTCCGGCGCGGCCGATACGACGGTCCTGACCGCGACCGCATCGGTCGCCGTGCCGCGTGGCCGGGTCTACCTCTACGACGGCCTGGCACCGGGCCTCCCGGAGTCCCAGCCTCTCATCCTCGCCGAGACGGCCCAGCTGGAGACGACGGCGACGGCGCAGGCGACCGCCGAGTTCTTCGCCGTGGCCGGCCTCACGATCACCAAGGTCTTCGCCGGTGACGCCGTCGGCCAGCAGGGAGCGATGGAGCTGGTCGTCGACTGCGGCGACGGGGTTCCGCGTTCGACGACCATCCCAGCCGGCGCGTCCACGACTCAGTCGTTCCCGTTCCCGGGTATTCGGGTGGGGGCCACGTGCGTCATCACCGAACCGACGACGGGTGCGACCACCGCGGTGGATGTGACCAGCGACGCGCCTCAGCAGGTCGTGATCACCGACACGGGCGCGACGGCGACGATCACCAACACCGTGACACGGCGTGGGGATGTGCCCGGAGTTCTCCCGGCGACGGGCACGGAAACTCCGTTCCCGCTCTTGTGGGGCGGCCTCGCGGGGCTGCTGGGGGGCGCCCTCCTGGTGGCCGCGCGTCTGACGCTCCTCCGCCAACCCGGGGCGACCGCCTTGGTCGTAGCCGCGCCCCCACACCGACGAAAGGCCTCCCCGTGACCTACTCGCGCCCCCGTCTTCGATCCCGGAACCCCGGCAGACGTCTCCCCGCGTCCGTCCTCTGGGCGACGGCCGCGATGGCCGGGATGGCCGCTCTCACCTTCGTCTTCTTCCTCCCGGTCGGGGGGTCTGCCCAAGCGAGGCTCACCGAGGAGTCTCCCATCATCGAATCGCCGGACGGACCGAACACCGATATCGAGGTGACCGGCGTCGGAACCGGAGCGAGGTTGACGGGAGGGTATCCGGCCACTCCGACGCCGCAGGATCCGACGGCGCCCTACCCCGCTGCACCCCCCGCGGAATACACCCAGGGCGGCGGCCTCACCGGGCTGATCAACACCGCGAGCGTGACTAATCCGGCACTGACCGCGGAGATGTACTGCATCGACGTCCGCGTCGGGACCCTGATCGGCGGCGGTTACGAGAACGCAACGTGGGACGAATCGAACGTCCAGAACCTCGGGTACGTCGCCTACATTCTGAACAACTTCTACCCCGCGGTCCCCGGCGAACCGGCGGGTCTGTCCGAAGGCGAACAGGCCGCCGCCGTGCAATCGGCCATCTGGTACTTCACGGACGGCTTCATCCTGAACGCAGGCTTGCCGATGCGGGCAGCGACGGCAGAAATCATCGCGGCCGCGCAGCTCAACGGCCCTGTGACCGAGCCGCCTCCCCCGGCGGTGTCCATCACTCCGCCCGCTGCCGCCGCGCCGGTGGGGTCGGCGGCCGGCCCGTTCACCGTGGCAACGGACGCCCCCAGCGTGACCCTCTCAGTACCCGACGGGTACACGATGTACGGTGACGCGGCGGCCACCGCTCCTCTCCCCAACCCCTACCCGACCACCTCGGGGGCCCAGGTGTGGGTGGGCAGCGGAACCGACGCGGTAGACGAGACGCTGCTGAGCGCTCGAGCGGTCGTGACCGTCCAGCGCGGGCGGGTGTACCTCTATGACGGTCTGGCACCGGGCGTCGATGAGTTGCAAAAACTCGTCCTTGCCGAGACGGCCACTTTGGAGGCCACCGCCCAAGCGCCTGCGGAGTTCTTCGCGGCGGCCAGTCTGACCGTCAACAAGGCCTTCACGGGCGCCGGAGTGGGCCAACAAGGGGCAAGTCAGCTGACCGTCGATTGCGGTGACGGCGTGGCACGGGTAGCGGACATCCCCCAGGGCGCGTCCACGACCCAGGTCTTCACCTTCCCGGGCATCGCCGTCGGCGCAACCTGCGTCATCGCTGAGCCCGCGACCGGTGCGACGTCCATGGTGGAGGTGACGACCGACGCGCCTCAGGAGGTCTTCATCACCGAGACGGGGGCAACGGCGACGATCACCAACACGGTGACGCGCCGCGCAGAGGTGCCCGGGGTGCTCCCGGCCACGGGAGCGGACACTCCCGCGCCTCTCCTCTGGGCCGGCGCCGGCGGCCTGGTGGTCGGCTCGCTGCTGGTCCTCGCCAGCCTGACGCGACGCAGGCCCTCCGCGGCGGCCCCGCCGCGGTGACACGGGACTCGGTGACGCGCGACGGAGCGGCTGAGCACCGTCCCGGCGCCCCGCGCTGCACGGGGTGTGGATGTCACGCCGATACGCTGGCAGCGGAGGCATACGCATGAACGGAACGATCCTGGTCGGGATGACCGACTCCCCAGCGGCGCGCGCGGCGGCGGAGTGGGCTGCCCAGCGCGCGTCCGATCGCGGCGATCGGCTGGTGCTGATGTCGGTCGTCGGCGGCGCGCTCGGCGTGGTCGGCGAGGGTGACGTCCTGGAACACGCCGTCGAGACGACCCGGGCGCAACTGGAGCGTGAAGCCGAACGGCTCGGCGCCGCGGAAGTGCGCGTCACGCGTGGCAAGCCGGTGGAAGAACTCCTGACCGCGTCCGAGACTGCCGACCTCCTCGTGATCGGCAGCGACTTCCGCGGCCCCCGATCAGGGATCACTCGTGGCCCCCATGGCGTGCGGGTCGCCGCCGCTGCATCGTGCCCTGTCGTCGTGGTACCCCAGTTCGACCTTGCCGGCCGCACCGGCGTGGTCGTCGGAGTCGACGGCTCCGAACTGTCGGAGGCCGCGATCCGATTCGCCGCCACCGAGGCGGATCGGCTGGGCGAGCCGCTGATCGCGGTCAGCGCGTGGACGCCCATCACCGCGACACTCGGCGTGATCACCTACCCCGACGACTATCGCGAGAACGCGCGGCGGCTGACAGAGGAGGCGATGGGGCTCTCCCTCGCCGGTCTTGCCCAGGACTACCCCGACCTCGAGGTGCGACGAATCGTCGAAGCCAGCGATCCCGCGATGCTCATCAATCGCGTGGCAGCCGACGCCCGCCTGGCAGTCGTGGGGTCTCGTGGGCGGGGAGCCGTCGCGCGCTTCCTGCTCGGGTCGACCAGCCACGATGTGCTCCTGACCCTGTCCACGGCCACCGCAGTCGTCCGCTGACACGCCGCGCGGTGCCTGCGGACGGCAGGCCGGGTGGTCTCACAGGCGCCGGCCGATACCGTCGATACATGCCTGTCTGGTGGGAACGCGTCCGACACCTGCTGTCGATGCCTGCGCTCGACCACGGGACGCTTCCCGACCTGCGCGCACTCGAGTCGACCCGAGTGCGGGTCAAGGGCACCCCGTACCGCGTTCACGATCCGGAGCGGGGCATCGCCGGTGATCGTCTGTACGTCCTGCGGCGGGAGCCCGGCAATCGACGCCACTCCGCCGCCATCGCGGTGTATGCGGAGGGCCGTGGAATCGGCTATGTCTCGACCGTGCGAGCCGAGCGGATGGCGCCGTTGCTGGACCGCATCGGTGGTGCTGCCCTGGTGAACGGGGTCGGCGCGGACACGGACAGCATCCGGTTATGGGTCGATCTCCCCGACGAAGATGCCCTCCGGGACTTCGTTCATTCCTACCCGCGGGATTGAGCCCTCACGCCTCTGTTGCCAGACGGTCTCCTGTCACCGGCCGGCGCGCATGCGCTCTTGAATACGGCGGTCGAGGTCGTCCAGCTCGGTCAGCACATCGGTTGCCACCCACACTCGGCCGCGCTTGCGCGCGGTGACCTCGCGGATCACGCCGGCCGCCTCGAGCCGCTCCACCGCCTGGTAGGCCTGCGCGCGCCCTGCCCCGGAGAACTGTTCGACCTCCGCAGCGCCCATTGCCGGGTGCTCCGCGAACGCGGGGATGAGCGCGGCAGCGGCAGACCCGCGTCTCGGCTTCGCCGCGGCGCCCCACGTCTCGGGGAGTTCCTTCACGCGGACGGCACCCACACGCGATTCGGTCGCGGCGACGCGCGCGCAGTTCGCGACCAGGACGATGATCGGCGAGGGGTCGCCGTCTCGGTACGCCACGAGCGATTCGAGGTACTCCGCCGGCCGCGCAAGCAGGCCGCAGGTCACCGGTACGAGCGCATGGCTGCTCACTCCCCTCCGCCGTAAGGAGGCGCCGAGGAGTGCGCGACCGATGCGGCCGTTACCGCGCACGAACGGACGGATCGAGAGGAACTGCGCGTGCCCGATCGCAGCCTGCACGATCACCGGGACGTCGTCGCGGTTGAGATACGCCACCAGATCCGCCAGCAGCGCCGGTACCCGGGCCGCAGTGGGTGGCATGTACGCCGCGTCTCGCGGAGCCCCGGCAGAGCCGATCCAGGTCTGCGTGTCACGCACCTGGCCGGCGACGAAGGCGCCCTCCGCAGCGCCTGCGAGAAGCACCGCATGGGCAGACCGGATGCCGTCGACGGTGAAAACCCCGTGGGCGTCGATGCTCCGGAGGAGGGCGTCCAGCGCCTCGCCGGCTCGAACCGCCCGCGTCGCGTTCTCGTCGTCGCCGAGCCCCGCCTCCGCCTTCGCGTACTCAGTGGGGCTCACCCCGATGCCGTCGATGCGTGAAGAGGCGATCGACTCGCATCGGATCATGAATCGCAGCACGGCCGCCGGCGCGCCTGCAGCTCCGGTGTCTGCCTGCGCGACCGCGATGAGCGCAGCCTCGCAGGTTCCGACGGTGCGCAGCGACGGAGAGTAGTCCAGGGCCGCGATGGTCGGAGGGATCGCGGCATCGACGGGGGCGGTGCCCGAACCATCTGCGGGGTCCTCGTACGCGTCGCGCGGAAGGGTCTCCGATCGGTGCGCCGGCCATACCTCAACGAATTCACCGAAGGAGTTCATAGCCGTACTCTGTCACGTTATTCCGGCTTAGCAGTCCTAACCGAGACTGAACCGCCCCCGGGAGCGTGCCGCCGCGGTCGGCGCTCCGCTGCGATGGCGAACGCCTTCTCCACCTCGACCGCGACGAAAATGGCCGCCGACAGTGCTCCCACGCGGAGCCACTCCTCCGGGCCGAGGGGTGCCGTGTGGAACCAGGACTGCATGAACGGCGCGTAGATCAGAAGCAGCTGAAGAACCACCAGCACACCGATCGAGTACCACACCACGGGGTTCCCGCTCAAGACGCGCCACGTGAAGCCGCTGCTGCGCAGGAACCTCGAATTGAAGAGGTACGCGACCTGGGCGAAGACGAGGAGCGTGACCGCGCTGGTCTGGGCCACCGCGAACGGCGAACCGGTGTTCATCTCGTAGAAGAACACCCCCGTGGATGCTGCGGCGATCAGCAGGGCCGCCCACCCCACGCGAGGAAACAGAATGCGATCGATCACCGGCCCCTTGGCATCCCGGGGTGGACGCTGCATGATGCCCCGCTCAGCCGGCTCGTACGCGAGAGCGATCGACAACGTGACCGCCGTGACGAGGTTGACCCACAACACCTGCGTCGGTTGCAGTGGCGGGACATACCCGACGAGCACGGCGGTGAGGACGACCAGCGCCTGCCCGAAGGTCGTCGGCAGGATGAACATCAGCGACTTCTGGATGTTGTCGAAGATGCGGCGGCCTTCCGACACCGCGCGCTCGATGGTGGCGAAGTTGTCGTCGGCCAGGACGATATCGGCGGCGTCCTTCGTCGCCTCGGTGCCATTGACGCCCATGGCGATCCCGATGTCGGCGCGGGCGAGGGCGGGCGCATCATTCACGCCATCGCCGGTCATCGCGACGACCTGGTCGCGGGATTGCAGCGCCCTCACAACCCTGATCTTGTGCTCGGGGCTGGTGCGCGCGAACACGTCGACGTCAGGGGCGATGTGGGCCAGTTCGGCATCGCTCATGGCGTCCACCTCCGCGCCGGTCACCACGAAGGGCGTAGCACCGAGCGCGATACCGAGGTCTCCGCCGATCGCCGCGGCGGTCACGGCGTGATCGCCGGTGATCATGGTGACGCGGATGCCGGCATCCCGGCACTCGTGGATCGCGCGGATCGCCTCGGGGCGTGGCGGGTCGGCGATGCCGACCAGTCCGAGGAAAGTGAGATCGCGGACCGTAGCGGGGCCGAGCACGTGCGAGGGGGACGCCGGAGCCGAGGCCGCGGCCAGGGTACGCAGACCTGCGCCGCCCAGCTCTGCGATCACGGCGTGCCATCGGCCGGCGTCCAGCGGCCGCACCGTTCCATCGGGGGCGAGCTCATCGCGGCAGCGCTCGAGCAGACGGTCGGGAGCGCCCTTGGCGATCACGTGCACCACGCCGTCGGCATCGCGATCGAGCACAGCCATGAACTTGAGCGCCGAGTCGAAGGGCAGCTCGTCGAGCCGGGTACGGCCCGCCGGGTCATAGCCCAGCTTCCGGGCGAGCACCACCAGGCTGCCCTCGGTCGGCGCGCCCACCACGGTCCACGCGTCGCCATCACGCCGCACCGCCGCGTCGTTGCACCGCGCCATGGCCGATACGAGCTCACCGAGGTCAGGCGCATCCGTCAGCGTCACCACGTCGCCGTCCGAACCGCGCACCTCGCCCTCCGGACGATAACCCTCGCCCGCGACGGCGTAGGTGTCGGCCGGTGTGACGGCAGCTCGCACCGTCATCTCGTTGAGCGTGAGCGTGCCCGTCTTGTCCGAGCAGATGGTCGTCACGGCCCCGAGCGTCTCGACGGCGGTGAGCTTGCGCGTGATCGCCTGCCGCTTCGCCATCTGCTGCACGCCGAGCGCGAGGGTGATGGTCACGATGGCCGGCAAGCCCTCCGGAACCGCGGCCACCGCGAAGGTGATCGCCGAATCCAGCAGCGACTCAGGGGACTGGTCATGCAGAACCAATCCGACGACCGTCATGACCGCCGCAGTGACGAGGATGAGGACCGCGATCTGCGTGCTGAGCGCCGCGAGCTGTCGGGTCAGCGGCGTCGTGAGGGGCTGCGCCTCGGCGATCAGGCTCTGGATGTGTCCGATCTCCGTGTCACCGCCCGTCGCGGTGACGACGCCGTCCGCGCTGCCACGCGTCACGAGCGTCCCCGAGTACGCCATTCCGACACGATCGCCGAGCCCGGCATCGAGGAGCGTCGCCTCGGTCGATTTGGCTACGGGCACCGACTCGCCCGTGAGCGCTGACTCGTCGATCTCCACCTGCGACGCGGACACCAGGCGCATGTCGGCGGGCACCTTGTCGCCCGCCCGGACGCGGACGATGTCCCCAGGCACCACGTCCTCCGCGGGGATCTCTGCCCAGCGCCCATCACGGCGAACGCGCGCAGACAGCGAGAGCATGTCGCGGATACCGGCGAGCGCCCGCTCGGCCTGCCCCTCCTGGAGGAACCCGATCAGTGCCGTGACGACGGCGACGGCGAGGATGACGCCGAAGTCCAGCCAGTCGCGGTAGACCACCTTGATGACCGCCGAGGCGAGCAGGATGTAGATGAGGATGTTGTTGAAATGGCCGAGCAGCCGCACCAGCGCTGGGCGGCGTCGCTGCTCGGGCAGCCGGTTCGGTCCCCCCTCCGCCAGCCGTGCCGTCGCCTCTGACGTCGACAGGCCCGCGCGGGACGAACCCAGCTCCTCCAGCACCGTCCGGGGAGCCTGGGCGTAGGCGTGGTCCGCAAGAGTACGGACACGTGCATCGAGGGCCATGGCCTCTGCACCCTACGCGTGCGGGGAGTCCGCGGGTAGGGTCCACGGTGACTTCGTTGCCCCTCGCCGGCCCGTGCTGAGGCGAAAAAGAGGAACGCCCCGACCGCGTGACGGTCGGGGCGTTCCTGGCTTCTGCTTACTTGAACGCGTCCTTGACGTTCTCGCCAGCCTTCTTCAGGTTGGCCTTCGTCTGGTCGGCCTTGCCCTCACGCTCCAAGTTCTCATCGTCGGTACCCTTACCGGCGGCTTCCTTGGCGTGACCGGCGGCGTCCTGGGCGGCGTTCTTGATCTTGTCATCGAGTCCCATGTGGTCTCCTCTCTCTGACGGCCGGGGGTGTATCCCCCGCGCTCTTACGCTACCCGCGGCAGACGTGCCGAAGATAGGCTCGCCAACCGGGGGATCGTGCGCTATGAGTCGTGATGCTCGCCGTGCTGCAGGCGGATGCGGCGGCCCTCCTCGATGTCCTTCTTCTCCTTCTCCGCCGCTTTGTCGCTCTTCTTCGTGTCGCGTGGCGGGAGCTGGATGTCCTCCTCCGCAGCGATCCCGGACTGCAACTGCCGCCCCCGCTCGAGCTCCGCGTCGAACTCGGCGCCGAACAGGATGGCGAGGTTCGCGATCCACAACCACAACAGGAACACGATCACGCCCGCGAGCGATCCGTACGTACGGTCGTAGTTGGAGAAGTTCGAGATGTAGAAGAGGAAGCCCGCCGTCGCGATGGCCAGGACGACGATCGCGATGATGGCCCCGATACTGATCCACCGGAACTTCGGCTGCTTGGCGTTGGGCGTTCCGTAATAGAGGAGCGCGATCGTCAGGACGACGATGATCAGCAGGACGGGCCACTTCGCGATCTGCCACACCGTCAGGGCGACCTCCCCCAGCCCGATGGCGCCGCCGATGGCTTCGGCGATCGGCCCGGAGACGACCAGAATGAGGGCGGAGAGGGTGACCAGGATGACGATGACGACGGTCAGCAGGAGCTGAACGGGCTTGAGCTTCCAGAAGGGTCGGCCCTCCTCGATCTCGTAGATCCGGTTCATCGCACGACTGAAGGCGCCGACGTACCCCGAGGCAGACCAGATCGCCAGCACGATACCGCTGACGAGAGCGAAGCCGGCGCCGGGCGAGGACGCGATCTGCTCGATCGGCCCGCGCAGGGCGTCGGCGGTGCCTCCCGGAGCGACCTGCTCGACGATGTCGAGCACGGCGTTGGCGGTCTGGTCGCCCTGCCCGAACACCCCCAGGAGGGAGAACACGGCGATCAGCCCGGGGAAGATCGCGAGCACGCCGAAGTACGTGAGCGCCGCCGCGATATCGAGACATTGATCCGAGGAGAACTCCCGGATCGCCTTGACGAAGACGTACTTCCAGGAACGCTTCGTGAGGTCGTTCGGAGAATCCGGCTTGGCGTCGCTCTCGGGGTGGGGTGCTGTCTTCTGGTTTTCCGACATGGTGGTCCTCTCGGATGCCGGTGGGGGCACCGGGCGTATCCGGTTTACGCGGAGCGAGCCCACTCGTCGGGCGGGTTGACTGCGCGCGAACGGTGTGTAGCGAGAAGGAGGGACCAGGCCGCACGCGGGAGACCGCTCGCGCAGTCGTCCGCAAGCCCCCCTTCACGCCGCGCGACGTGCGGTTGGCTGGGGCGAACCGAAAGGAGCACCATGACCGAATCCACCTCGCCCGACCGCCCCCAGAACGCCGGAGGCCAGCAGGACGACTCCTCCGCCGCCGACGACACTGCCGCCGAGACCGGCTCCGAGTCGCCCGAAGAGGGCGCCGCCGCCGAGGAGGCCGCCGCGGATGCGGTCGTCGACCCCGACACCGGGGGCGCCACGAGCATCTAGGCGCCGATCGGCCCCGTCATGTCCCGCTTTTGCAGCATCAGGCCATTGGAAAGCTGCAGAGACGGGACATGACGGGGCCGCCGGGGGGACGGGAGCGGGTGAGAGGATCCCAGGGTGCCGAGTCGATTCACCCTCCACACCGCAACCGATGCGGCGCAGCAGCGGTTATTCGACGCCTCCCTCAGCATCGACGCCCATGTCGACTCGATGAGCGGATCCCGCGAGCGCGCCGTGGGTGGCGTCACGAGCGGGAACATCGGGCTCGGCGAGTACGTGACGTGGCGGGCGCGGCACTTCGGCGTCTGGTTCCGGATGACGTCACGCATCACTTCGCTCGAGTCACCGAACCGCTTCGTAGATGAGCAGGTGAGCGGCCCCTTCCGGTCCTTCCACCACGAGCACGTCTTCGATCGATCCGGCGAGGTCACCGTTATGACGGACACGCTGACGGTCGCCTCTCCCGTCTTCGGACGGCTGGCCGAGGGGCTCGTCCTCGTCCCGTACTTGCGCCGGCTCATCCGCCGCCGCAACGAACATCTCGTTGCCTCCCTCGGCGCCAACATCCGCCACCGAGCCGACACCGCCCCCGGCGTGGAACCCTGGCAGGTCCCGGCATCCCGGCTCCGCAGGTATCAGCGCACGGTGACCCTCGGAGCCGGTGAGGAACTCTGGTCTCGCGCATCGGCCGATCTCCTTCGATGGAGAGTCAAGACGCGGAGCGGATTCGACGTCGCCCCCTCCGCCCCCGCGCAGGTGGGCGCACGGCCTACCATCACGGTGCGGATCGCAGGTCTCCGCATCCGCGAGCCGGTCGAGGTGGTCGACGTCGTGGAGCGGCCGGATCGGGTGGGATTCGCGTACCGCACGCTTCCGGGGCATCCGGTGCGCGGAGAGGAGGCGTTCATCCTGGCACGGGCCGGAGATACGGTGACCCTGACGATCCGCTCTCTCACCGGCCCTTCCCGCTCGCCCGGGTGGTTCGTGCTCTACCCGCTGCTGCGGGTCGCGCAGCTGATCGCCCGTCGCCGGTACCGGTCTGCGCTCATCCGGTGAGGCCGGCGGGCGAGCCGCACGGCCTCGGATGCGCGGCGAGACCGGCGTGCCGAGGCCGGCTCGGCCACCGGCCTCGGCTTCGTCAACCCGTTGCCGGTCTCCAGCCCGAAATGACACGCTTCAGGAGACGAAAGGGAGCGCCATGAGCAACTCAGCCGACGCCGACGAACAGCGCAACGACGACGACATGCCCTCGACGGACGACCTTCAGGAACCGAGCGTCGCCAAGGAGCCCGGGGAGGAGCAGAAGGCGGACAAGCCCCTCGACCCTGAACCCGACCACGAGGCCGTGGGGATCGGCGTCATCGACAGCGCCGACCCGGATGGGGAAGCCTGAGGCCGCCGGGGCACGAAAGGTCAACCGAACACCTCGCTCGTCCACCGCGCTCTGGCGGCGGACGGCGCGAGGCTCTATCGTGACGGCCAAGCGCCAGGGGACATTGACACGACGCGACTCGCACCATCCACACTCTCGCCGCTCGGCGACGTCATGGAGGAAAGTCGAATGTCTTCGAACACCAAGCCCACGATCGTGCTCGTCCACGGCGCCTGGGCAGACGCATCCAGTTGGAATGCCATCGTCCGGCCGCTGCAGGCGGAGGGCTACACCGTTCTGGCGCCGCCGAACGAGCTTCGGGGGCTGACCGCGGATGCGGCCTACATCGCGTCCTTCCTGGCGCAACGCACGAGCGGCCCGGTGGTCCTGGTCGGTCATTCGTACGGGGGTGCGGTGATCACGAACGCCGGTGCGCAGGCGGGTGATGTGCGGGCGCTCGTCTATGTCGACGCTTTCATCCCCGATGAGGGCGAGACCGTGGTCGGCATCCTGGAGGGCTCCGGATCGGCGCTGGCCGTGGCCGACCCGACAACGGTTCTCGATCTCGCCGGCTACCCCGGCGCCCCCGAAGGTGCCGCGGATGCGTTCCTCAAGCCCGACGCCGTGCACACGGCGTTCGCTCAAGACCTCCCCGAAGCCGACCGCTGGCTGATCGTCGCGACACAGCGGCCCGCCTCGCTCGTCGCGAACGTCACCCCGTCCGGCCCCCCGGCGTGGAAGTCGATCCCCAGCTGGGCGGTGCTCGGCACTGACGACCTCACCATCCCGATCGAGACGCAGCGCCGCATGGCCGAGCGCGCCGGCGCGACCATCACCGAGGTGAACGCGTCCCACGTGTCGATGGTGTCGCAGCCCGAAGCCACCCTCGCTGCGATCCGGGCGGCTGCCGACTCCATCGCCTGAGCGACAGACGCTCCTGTCACAAATCCAGCCCGCTTCCGGTCAATACTTCCGAGAGGCGAGCGCTGCCCACCGGCGCCGCCGAGAGCGGAGGGGCGTGCGTCATGAAGGTCGTCGTTGTGGGAGGAACAGGGTTGATCGGCACGCGCACAGTGGCACAGCTGCGTGCGCGAGGACACGACGTCGTGGCCGCATCGCGCGCCACGGGTGTGAACTCCTTCACCGGAGAGGGACTCGACACGGCGCTGGAGGGCGCCGCGACCATCATCGACGCATCGAACTCGTCCTACGCGGACGAGGCGGGTGCCCGGGAGTTCTTCTACGGCTCCACGCTGAATCTGCTCACATACGGAGCCGCGCACCGGGTGGGCCATCACATCACGCTCTCGGTCGTCAATACGGATCGTCTCGCGCGTGCTGAGGGCGCGTACTTCCAGGCGAAGGCCGAGCAGGAGAGGCTCGTCGTCACAGCGGGCCGCCCCTACACCCTGGTGCACGCGACGCAGTTCTTCGAGTTCATCCGCAGCATCACGGATGCCGCCACCCGCACCGGCATCGCCCATGTCGCCGACCTTCGCTTCCAGCCCATGGCCGCGGACGATGTGGCGGCGGCGCTGGTCACGGCCGCGGAGGCAGGCCCCGGAGACGGCATCGTCGAATACGCCGGTCCGGAGATCTTCGAGCTACGGGATCTGGCCGAGCGGGAAATGAGGATCGGCCGAGACGAGAGGGAGGTGGTGGCGGATCCCCTGGCCACCTACTTCGGCGCCCGACTCACCCGCGACGACCTGCTCCCCTCCCCTGCCGCGCACATCGCGCCGACCCGATTCGAACAGTGGCAGCGGCGGGCGCGTCCTGTGCCCGCCGGATGATCCGAGATCGCTGCGGCCCTCCCCGGTGGTCTCCGCCGTCGGGGCGCGAACAGCAGCGTGACCGCCGACCCAGCCGACCTCGCGGCCCCCGCTCCTGAGCAGATCGCAGGGATCCTCGAGGTCAGCCCGGCGAACGCCCGACAGCTCGTCAGCCGCGCTCGACAACACCTCAAGAGGCGAGGCGACGCCGGGTGGGCGGGGAACAACGCAGCCGCCTGTTCCGCGCCTTTCTGGAGGCTGCCCGCGGTGGTGACCGCCAGCGCTTGGAGACCCTGCTCGCCGAGGATGCGGTCAGCTACACCCTGACCGCCACCCGGTCAACGCGTCTGATCGGTGGGCCTGACGAGTATCTCGTTCACGGCCACGTGGTCGGGCTGGGTGAGGGCGTACACGATCGCGTTCGCGATGTCGTCCGGCTGGAGGCGCCGCATCCCGGCCGCCAGCTCCGCGGCTGCCGCCCGCATCGACGGGTCTGTGATGTGCTCGGTCAATTCGGTGTCGACGAAGCCCGGCTGCACGACGATGACCCGGACGCCGCGCTCGGTCACCTCCTGTCGCAGCGACTCCGTGAAGGCGGAGATGCCGAACTTCGTCGCGGCGTACACGCCGCTGCCGAGGGACGCGATCCGGCCGGACGTGGAAGACACCTGAACCACTGCGCCGCGGCTGTCGAGAAGATGGGGAAGCGCCGTGTGGACTGCGTACATCGACCCGAGGAGGTTGGTGGCGACCATCCGGTCCCACTCCCCGAGGTCGCCGCCCAGGATCATCCCGCTTTGCATCAGCCCTGCGTTGTTGACCAGCACGTCCAGTCGGCCGAATCGGTGAACCGTGGCCTCGACAGCTCTACGCACCGACTCCCTGTCGGTCACGTCCAGCGGGAGTGGCAGGATCTCCCCGTCCACGGCCGCTGCGATCGAGGAAAGCCGGTCCGACCTCCTCGCCCCCAGCGCCACGGAGGCGCCCTGCCGTGCGAGCGCCACGGCGGTGGCACGGCCGATTCCTGATGACGCTCCCGTCACCAACGCCACCTTCCCCTTGAGCGGGTGCCCCGCACTCACCTCGTCACCCGCGGGGCGGGTTGGCCGGGAGCCAGTCCTCGAGCCGGGTCTCGAAGATCTGCGCGCCGTCGACGGGGATGAGGGTGCGCTCGTCGATGTGGGCGCCGTAGTACTGCGCATCGGGGTCCTGCACGACGCTGCGCGCATCGTGGCGGAAAGCCAGCCCGCGACGGACGAATTCGTCCATGGTGAAGGTCTCCGGGCCGGCGATCTCGATATCGCCGTTGACCGGCTCGCCCGCCGCTGTGCGCGCGACAGCGGTCGCGACATCCTCGGCGGCGATCGGCTGAATCAGAGCGCCCGGCAGGTGGACGGCGCCATCATCCTTCATCGAGATGTCGGCGATGCTGCCCAGGAACTCGAAGAATTGCGTCGCGTGCACCAGCGAGTACGGGACTCCCGATTCGCGAATGAGCTTCTCCTGCGCCGTCTTCGCGTGGAAGTACGGGATGTTCTGCGGGCGATTGGTGCCGACGATCGTCAGGGCGACGTGGTGCCCGACTCCCGCTGCCGCTTCCGCCGCCAGCAGGTTCTTCGTCGACGTCGTGAAGAAGTCCATGACGTCCTGTGCCGCGAACGAGGGCGAGTTCGAAACATCGACGACCACCTGCGCCCCCTGCAGCGCTTCGGCGACGCCCGCGCCGGTGATGCTGTCGACTCCCGTGTTGGGTGAAGCAGCGACAGCCTCATGTCCGTGTTCCGTGAGTTTCGCGACGACCTTGGACCCGATGAGCCCCGTGCCGCCGATGACGACGATCTTTGCCATGTCCTTGCCTTTCGTTCCGATGGCACCCAGTAGCGCCTCGATAGTTCTGACCAGGAGCAGGACACATGTGTGACGGTGGCTACTGCCCGTTCCAGTGGTGCAGTTTGTCGGGGTTCGCGACCACCCAGACGTCGGAGATGCGGGGACCGTGCATGTGAGCGACGACGACGGCGACGGCAGTGTCGCCTCGCCGATAGACCAGCGCCGGCGAGCCGTTCACCGAGGCCACCGTCGAGGAGCCGCCGAGGGCTCCGCCCAGCATCTGGAGCAGGATCGCGGCCACTTCGGAGCGCCCGCGTACGGGTACCGGGGGTGCGGGTACCCGGCCTCCGCTGTCAACCACGAGCGTCACGCGGCGGCGGAGGGCGGTCTCCAGACGCGCGCGATCACCGTCTCTGAGTGCACCGCGCAGGTGCTCGACGACGACTCGCAGGTGCCGCGCGGAACGCTCGGTGCGGGAGACTCGGTGCGACCACGGCCGGGCTGGTCGTGGGGTCATGCCCCAGCCGGAACGACGTGCCGCAGTTTCGCGGGACTCATCACCCACAGGAGCTGCGCGATCCCGTCCTCCGCCGCCGTCACCGTGACCACCGTCGTCACGGTGCCCTCCTCGGACAGTGTGGCGGCCGGTTGACCGTTGATCTGCACCCAGCCGATCGTCTTGCCGGTCCAGAAGTGTCCGGAGAACGCCGCGACGAATGTAGCCACCCGCGTTCTTCCCGACACGGGGATGCGGGCAGCCAGCTTCACACCGTTGCCGTCGGTGTAGCTCACGACGTCTGCCGTGAACAGGTTCTCCAACGCAGCGACGTCGCCGCCGCGCGCAGCGACGAGGAACGCCTCGAGCAATCGCTTATGGTCGGTTGGGGGCACGGGAGTACGACGCTCCTCGGCGAGGTGCTTCCGCGCCCGGCTGACCAGCTGGCGGGCGGCAGGAACCGATGATCGTACGATGTCGGCGATCCGCTCGTACGGGTAATCAAGTGCCTCGCGCAGCACGTACGCCGCTCGCTCGGTGGGGGTGAGCTTCTCCAAGAGCAGCAGAACCGCGAACTGGAGAGCCTCCCCGCGCTCCGCGCCGAGCGAGGGGTCGTCCTCCGTATTGACCGGCTCGGGGAGCCACGGGCCGATGTACGTCTCCCGACGGGAGCGGGCCGACTGCATCTCGTTGATGCAGAGCCTCGTTGTCACCGTCGTGAGGAAGGCCGCCGGTTCACGCACCGACTCATGGTCGGCATGCTGCCACCGGAGCCATACCTCCTGCAGGATGTCCTCGGCGTCCGCGACGCTCCCCAGCATGCGATAGGCGATGCCGAACAAGCGTCTGCGCTCGCGTCCGAAGACCTCTGTGGGCAGCGTCCCGAAGCCCGTCGCATCTGCAGGGCGCATGTCAGACCTCATCCTCTTGGCTCGAGGGCTCACCGCACGCCCCTCGTAGGAATGACCGGACAGCGCCCTCAGATGTGACGGAGAGCAGCTCCCGGCTTCCACCCTGACGCACGGATCTCCTCGACGTAACCCACGCGCCGTCACATCGCCGGCGTGGTACCGGTCGTAACTCTCAAGAAGCCTTCTGCTCTCCCGGGCGAAGGACGGAAGCCGCACAACCCGTAGTGAAAGGAACCGAACTCATGTCCGAACCCAAACCCACCGTCGTCCTCGTCCACGGCGCCTTCGCCGAATCGGCCTCCTGGAACGCCGTGATCGCCGAGTTGCTGGCGCACGGCATTCCCGTCGTGGCGGCGGCCAACCCGCTGCGCAGTCTCTCCGGCGACGCCGCATATGTGCGCGATGTCATCGCGTCGGTCGACGGGCCCGTCGTTCTCGTCGCTCACTCGTATGGGGGCATGGTGATCACCGAAGCGGCATCTGCGAACGACTCCGTGGTCGGCCTCGTCTACGTCGCCGCGTTCGTCCCCGATACGGGACAAAGCGCGTTCGACCTTTCCACCAGCGAGCCGGGGAGCACCCTCGGCGACGCCCTGGTCGCCTATCCGGTAACCACCGGGGGCAACGAGTTCGCGATCCGCCCCGATGTCTTCCATCACCAGTTCGCCGCGGATGCCTCGGACGCCGACGCCGCGCTGATGGCCGCGACCCAGCGTCCCGTCACACAGGCCGCGCTCTCCGAAGGGCTCCTCACCGACCGACCGGCGTGGAAGGACATCCCGTCCTGGCACGTCTTCGGCGACCAGGATCTCAACATCCCCGTGGCTGTTCACCGCGCCGGGGCTGAGCGCGCAGCATCCCGCGGCATCCGCGAGATCAGCGGCGCCTCCCACGCCCTGTCGGTATCGCAGGCCGGTGCCGTCGCGGCGACCATCGCCGAAGCCGGCAGGGCGTACATCGCTGAGCACTCTGCGACCGCCAACGTCTGACACCCACCGAGATGGCGCCGCCGGCATGAAGGGAGGCGCCATCTTCCGAAGGAAGGTAAGAAGCTCATGAAGATCGTCATCGTAGGCGGGACGGGGCGGATCGGGTCGCGAGTCGCGGCGAAGCTGACCGGCCACCAGGTCGTGATCGCCTCACCATCGACCGGAGTCGACTCCGTCACCGGCGCGGGGCTTGGTGAGGCCCTCGCCGGCACCGACGTCCTTCTCGACGTGACCCGGCCGCGCATCTACGACGCGGAGTCGGTCCGCGTCTTCTTCACCCGCTCCACCGCGAACCTCCTCCGGGAGGGTGCCGAGGCCGGCGTCCGGCACCATATCGCTCTCACGCCGGTCGGCACTCAGCACCGTCCGACGATCCCGTATTACGCGGCCAAACGGGTGCAGGAAGAGCTCATCCGAGCGTCCGGCCAGCCCTACACCCTTGTCCACGCGACGCAGGTGTTCGAGTTCCTGGGCGAGATCGCGGATGTGGCGACGGTCGAGGACACGGTGCGGCTGCCGGGGATCATCGTCCAACCGATCGCCGCTGACGATGTCGCTGATGCGCTCGTGGAGACCGCCAGCGCCCCGCCGCTGAACGGCGACATCCGCATCGCCGGGCCCGACCGACTCCCCCTCGACGACTTCGTCCGCCGGGGGCTCGTGGCGCGCAACGACTCCCGTCGGGTGCTGCGAGACCCCCGCGCACTGTACTTCGGCGGACGTGTCGGAACGCGCGATCTGCTCCCCGGCCGCGGCGCGAGAGTGTTCCCCACCCACTTGGAGGCCCTCCTCTCACTGCTGCGTGACTCCGCGACGACCGGCTCGAACCCTCTCCCCGAGGACCTGTGATGTCGCTTCCCTTCACGACCGTCGCCGCCGGCGACCTGTCCGTCGGGTACGTGGATACTGGGGACCCGACCGCTGCGCCTGTCGTGCTCCTCCATGGATTTCCCTACGACATCCACAGCTACGTCGATGTCGTGCCGTTGCTCGCCGACGCGGGGTTCCGTGTGCTCGTGCCCTACCTCCGCGGGCACGGCCCCACGCGATTCCTCGACGACACGGGTTTCCGCTCGGGTCAGCAGGCCGCACTCGGCGCGGATCTCCTGGCCTTTCTGGACGCGCTCGACCTCTACGAGCCGATCCTCGCCGGCTACGACTGGGGCGGCCGTGCGGCCTGCGTCGTCGCCGCGCTCCAACCGGAGCGCATCTCCGGCCTGGTGTCGGTGAACGGGTATGTCATCCAGGACATCGCCGCATCCCGCACTCCGATCCGCCCCGACCTCGAAGCCGGATTCTGGTACTTCTGGTATTTCGCGACGGAGCGGGGCCGGGCAGGGCTCGACGCCAACCGTCGACAGATCGCCGAGGTGCTCTGGAGACGCAACTCGCCCGACTGGCGGTTCACCGAGGATGATCTCGCCCGCGCTGCAGCTGCGTTCGACAATCCCGACTACGTCGACGTGGTGATCCACTCCTACCGGCACAGGCTCGGGCTCTCACCCGGGGATGCACGTTATGAGGATGCGGAACGGCGGCTTGCGACGCTGCCT
This sequence comes from Microbacterium sp. Z10_103, assembly GCF_058310455.1. Taxonomy (NCBI): domain Bacteria; kingdom Bacillati; phylum Actinomycetota; class Actinomycetes; order Micrococcales; family Microbacteriaceae; genus Microbacterium; species Microbacterium sp. Z10_103. The sequence goes on along the minus strand of NZ_JBZEGK010000001.1, from coordinate 659,799 downwards.
CCGATCCCCGTTCCGACCGTGACGCTCGATGGGCTCGCCGACGGGAACTTCCCGGCGACGGACGGCTCACAGCACGCACGTTTCTTCACCGGCTGGCGGGAACACCGGCAGGTTCCACGCGCCGGTCACAATCTTCCCGCCGAGCAACCGCGCGCGTTCGCCGATGCGATCCTCGCGGTTGCGGAGCCGCCGGGCAACGGCGCCGGCACACCGTGAGCGCCCCGCGTTTCCCATAAACCCGGCACCGCGGACCTGTTCACCGGGTGCTGTAACGAGAAGGGACCGCGGGGTCTGAATGACCCGCGGTCCCTTTTCCGACTGGTGCCCCCGACTGGAATCGAACCAGCGACCTTTGGTACCGGAAACCTCATTCACGTCGGCGAATGGCGGCGATCACCAGCGAAAACCGCATGATTCCGCGGAGCCACAGACCTTTTGGATCATCGGTCTGCGGATAGATTCTCAAAGAGTGTTGTCACGATGTTGTCACGCGTAACAGAGAAAGACGGCGGTCGGCGGCCGTTGAGCACCCCCCGGCTCACCGCCTCTGACGTCGTGCGCCCAACACGGCCTTTCGCTCGCCGAAAAACAGTCGACGAACGAGGGCCAGCTTGTACGAACTGCCGAGTGTGAGCGGCGCTGAGAGGTCATTGGTGGGGCGTCGGCTCGATAGGCGGCTAGCCACGGCCGGAGCGCCGGGGATGTCAATGTGGAGCACGCGCAGCGAAGCGAGCATGAACGACATTGACATCGCCAAGCGCAGGCCGAGGATGGGCCGTCGAGGCGATGGCCTGTCGTGATCACTGCCAGCCCGCGGCGAAAACCGTGTCCGAAACGATGCCGGATCCAAGGGAGCACAGGATCGGGCATTCGAACTCCGATCTTTCTGGGTGCAAATAATGACCCAACTGACTAGGACTGGCTCTGTTCGGGATCCGCTGTCGCCGCCGAGACCTCCTTCGTCACCGCCGGGGCCGTCGCCGAGGTCATGACGACGTCATGACGAGGTCACGGTGTTGATCATGTTGATGACGATGATTGTCGCGACGACGATCATGTCGATCTACACGATGCTGACGTCGTTGACGACGTCGGACCTCATCGCAGCGACATCCGCCGGATCTTCTCGGCGTAGCCGTCGAGCACGTCGAGGATCCCGCGGTGCTGCCACACGCGGTTCCGGCTCTTCCCCGTGCTCTCGGTGAGCACGCCGCGATCGGTGAGGGTGTCCAACGCGCGAAGCGCGCCCATCTCACCCAAGCCGAGGTTGCTCATGAGGTACTTCGTGTTCACCGCGGGTTGACCGACGAGAGCTGGGAGGATCCTCCACGCCGCCGCATCGGAACGCAGACCCTTCAACTTTTGGCGGGAATCGTCGAGTTGTGCAACGAGGTCGTCGACGAGCTGGGTCCCTGTGGTGGCGGCGATCCGACTGGCCGAGGCGAACTCGCTAACGATCGGCTCGGCATCTCCGGACCGGAACGCGGTGAGCGCAGCGAAGTAGCGCTCGGTATCGACCAGGAGTCCAGCCGATATCGGCACGGCAGTGGACCCGACGAGTCCCTTGTTACGCAGGATCGACTGGGCGAGCGCACGCCCCGTCCGGCCGTTGCCATCGGGGAAGGGGTGGATGGTCTCGAATTGGGCGTGCGCGACGGCGACCTGCACAAGCACGGAGATGTCCTGGCGCTTTGCGAAGTCCACCAGGTCCGCGATGGCGCCGGGAATGCGGTCATGGTGGGGAGCTACGAACTCTGCGAGGCGGGGGCCAGCCTCACCGGGGCCGATCCACACTTGCTCGGAGCGGTAGCGGCCGGCGTCCTCCTCGAAGCCCGGTTGGTGGAGCATCAGCGCCTTGTGCATCGCGAGGATCGAGTCCTCGCTTATGTGATCCGAGAGTCGCAGCGCTGCTTCCATGGCGCGGACGTTGCCGATGACGGTGAGCGCGTTTGCCTTGTCGCCCTCGTCGATCTCGGCGAGGGCGAGCTGCTTCGCCGACGTCGTCAATTGCTCGATCTGCGAACTGGACGCCGACTCTGTGCGCAGCAGGATCGCCGTCATCGGCCCCAGCGCCGGGTTGTCGGTACCCAGCCGGCTCTTTGCGTGCTTGTCGAATGTCACGAGCTCCCGTGTCGCGTCCTCGACGTCAGCGGAGACATCACCAGGGATGCGTGGATTCCAGTCCAGGATCGGTGCCGTGACGGTGGCGTCATACGGGCCGGTCTGGCGCAGTACCTCAGCACGCGAGTGCATCTCGGGCGCCTGCGGCTTCCAGTCGAATGTCTCGTACGAGACCGCCCCGATGGGAATGCTCGCAGGGGTGGAAGGTGTGGGCATAGATCAATCCTACCAACACTTATGACGCTAAATGTTGGTAATGGCCTTGCCCCCCGACAGAACTCAAGGTCAGCGCGCTGTGGCGAAGTGTTGATACCACCAACCGATACCAACATTTAGCCGTGTAGCTGTTGGTGCCGTCTCTGATACCCCGCACTTGCGGTGTCACCATGCGTCCACTATTGGAAGTCTTCGGGGCCCTCTTTGGACGATGGTCGGGTCGAAATCGGTCGCTTACTGAGCGCCTGGCGGCTCAGACCCGACCACGTGGATAGCAGCGCCCACGAGACGTCGACTCGTCGCAGAGCGTGCACCAACTCGTCGCGTTCCCGAAGAAGGGCGAGTTCCGCTCGGTGCAGCTTCTCGAGCTGGCGTGAGATGTCACGAAGCCGCGAGAGTCCGTCTTCGCGGCCACCCCACACGAGTCGGAGATCTCGCTGTGCTGCGACCGAGCGCTCCGCTTCCACCAGCGCCTTTGCTCGCTCACGTGCCACCTCGGCGGCCGCGTCGTTCGCCTCTCGTTGCCGGCGATATGCTTCCTCGCGTCGCGCTCTTGGCTTCGTATACCTGCTTCGTGCCATGCAACCTGGTTTACACGGCATCCCAGACATTGCAAGGAATCAGGAGTCGCTCACTCAAAGTGCCTGCGTGCATTGCTCATAGGGCTGCTCTCAACTTCTGCCCGCTGTCGTCGTGCGTCGTGGTGGAGGATCTTGCGGTCGCCGATGTTGTCTTGACTTGGTGCGACCAGTTCGTTCTCGTGCCATCGCATCTTGTTGCATATGACGCACCTTGCCGCGAATCAGGTTCGGGCAGGTCTTGCGGACATCAGCCCCGCCACTGGTGCGCCTCTTCATGAACGCCAGCGATGAAGGACCCCTCTGCGGACGTTTGGACGGGGTCACCTTTCCCTGTGGCGGACAGGAGTCAGGTGAGGTCGATCTGGGCGGTGGGCGGAAGCGTGATGTCGGACGGGCTGATGGGCTGCACGCTGGATTGGTTGTTCACCGACACACCCTCGGTCACATGCTGCAGGTGGACACGTCGGTCGGCGCAGCGTCGACGATCTCGGTCGTGACAGCCGTCCATCCAACAGTGGTGCCAGCGGCTGGGTCGTCGCCCGCGGCTATGGCGCCGTAGCCTTCTAGCGCTATCGTCCGCTCTCCGATGAATTGTCCGGTTGCGGGGTCGATGATGATCTCTTGTCGGAAGCTATTGTTCGTTTCATCACGCCCGATGGCCGTGCCGGTGCTTCCGTTGAGGGTCGCCTGTTCGTCTGTGATGGTCACGCCCGGGATCAGCGCGGCCGCCTGATACATGGCGGCGCGGTATTCAGCCGGCACGGCGCCCCCCCGGAGGGTGTCCGCGATCCAGACAAGTGCTTCGCCGTCGGGGGACGGGCCTTGCCCCGTGGTCAGACGATAGATCTCGGCAAGTAGCTCGCTTGGTTCCAAGGGAAGCTGGCTGAAGTCATCGCTCGATCCACCCGGGACGGAGAACCCGTTCCACGGGTCGCTGATCTTGACCCCCCCGTCTGGCAATTCGTACTTGATTCTCCCGGCGGGCAGTTCAATCAGGTTCCCGATGGGCCCTTCCGTAAATATGGGGCTCTGCTTCGCCGCTAGCTCGGATTTCGGGCCGAAGGTCTGGGCCACGCTAGTCCGGCACTGGATCCGCCACCAGGTGTCGTTGCGATCCGCGGGGCGGAACAATTCCAACTGCTCCCGTGCCATGAAGTACTGAGCCTCGACCGTGTTGAGATCCTCCACCGCGCCGTCCACGCGAGCGGCGTCTACGTCCTCGTCGAGATATGCCTGTGTCATGTACACGGCGTCAGTGCGCACGCGCAAAAACTGCCCGGGGCTCAGCGTGGGGTCGGTGACTTGGAGGGTGGCGATGGCGGCGGCGTTCAGTGCGTCGGCGGCTGCCGGATCGGCTCCGCCATGCCAGCCTCCGATTCCGAACAAGTTGCCGCTAACGAGCGCGACGGTCAGGGCGCCGGCGCCCAGAGCAGAGAACCCGGTCCACGCCACAGTGCGGCGTCGACGGCGCCGCAGCGGCAAAGGGGTGAAGGATGTGTCGTCCCCTACAGCTGAAAACGGCGCGTACGGTGTTTCTGCCTCGATCTGAGCGAACAGCGCCGCCCGCCCGCGAGCAACACTCGCCGGAGTGCGCTCGGGGATATCAGTCCGCGCTCGGCGCAGGAGCGAGATTTCGTCCATGGCTCTGTTCCTTCTCTTGATTCAAAATCGGTTCGACAGCAGCGCGCAGCTTGCGGCGCACGCGGTTCAGTCGTGAACGGACGGTGCCGACCGGAACGCTCAGCGCTTCGCTGATGCCCTCGTAATCGAGATCCCCGAACGTGTGCAGCAGAAGGGTGTCGCGGTCGCCGGCAGGTAGGCGGGCGAGTGCTCTGCCGAGGCGGCGGGTGAGGCGCTTCGCGTCGAGGCGAGCGTCGGCGGCGTCAATCTGGTCAATGTCGGTGCGGGCCAAGTCCGACGCGAGCATGCCCCGCCACGCCTTCGCTTCCGTCCGCGCGTGCTGCCGCATCAGTGTGGTGGCAATCCCGAGCAACCACGGGCGCGCGTCCTCGCTGCCCGTGAAGGCTCGCCGGCGCGTGAACGCGACGAGAAACGTCTCCGAGGCGATGTCATCCGCCTCGCCCGCACCGATCCGACGGGCCGCATAGCGAAAGATGACGCGCTCGTGCCGGTCGTACAGCTCGGCGAACGCCGCTGGCTGCTCGAGGGAGCGGCGGATGATCTCGCCGTCGTGGGTGGTCACACTAAGTATTGTCCGATTCGGCCACTTGAGTTCACGGCAGATTTCTGCGGCCCGGCCGAGGTGACTCGTTCGCGGTAGCCGATCGGTCACCGCGACGCTCCCGATTTTGCCTCTCGAGGTCAGATCGAACGTGGATGACTTGAGTCCTTCTCGTCATTGGTGCATAGAGGAACGGCTAGCATATTCTTGTTTCTGGAATATGCTTGAGTTCATGAGCGCTTCCTTGTCGCAACCATCGTTCTGGATCCTTACTGCTCTCGCTTCGGGGCGGCGGCACGGTTATGAGATTCTCAGGGAAACGACGAAAGCTACTGGCGGTCGGGTCTCGTTGAAGGTGGCTAGCTTGTATGCGGCACTGGAGAGGCTTGAGTCGGAAGGTTCGATCGCACCGGACGGTGAAGAGATCGTGGCTGGCCGCGCGCGTCGGTACTTCGTGATCACGGAGGGCGGCGCAGCGCGATTGTCGGCGGAGGTCGATCTCATGGAACGGTCTGCTCGAGCGGCGCGGACGCGACTCGCCGTGCATGGGTTTGCTCAGACGCCGGCGGGGGGATTCGCGTGACAAGCCCCCAGAAGCAGGACGAGTTTCAGCGACCGTTGCGCTGGTATCCGGCATGGTGGCGGCGGGCAAATGGTGACGTGTTCGTCGATAGCTTGCGGGATCACGCGGATCACGAACGCCGCACCGCTCCGTCACGGGCCGACCGGTTCTCTGCGTTCGTCAACGGAGTGGGTCTCCGTTTGGATGCGCGGGTGGCGTTGTGGACGTCGTTGCTAGCAATAGCGCTCGGTGCTTTGTCCTGGATAGGACTCTTGGCAGGCGTGAGCGGTGGGCCCGGCCCCGGTTGGGTGGTTTGGCTTGCAAGCATGAGCGTGGCTCCGATGCTGGCCGCGTTCGGGTTGGTCGCGGTCGCCAGGGAGCGACGGTGGGTCACGCCGCCACGTGCACTCCTTGTTCTCCCCGTACTTCTGTTAGCGCTGTTGCTCGCCGCGTTAGCGCAGTTGTCCTGGGCGTGGGGTTTCCGCCTTGCTGACGCTAATCAGCCCGAGACCGGTCTGGCAGCGGCGTGGGGCGTGCTCTTCGTATCGGCTTGGGTCGTCGGGGCTGCGGGCATTGGGCTTGGTGTCGACGGACTCTTCTACCGAACCCGTTGGCCATGGTTCGGCCGGCTCCCTCTGGCCGCCCTCGCCGGCGCGGTGGCCGCACCCGCCCTGGGCCTGTCCCTCATCAATCCCACGTTGTCGACCGTAACTGCGGCAATCGTCGCGATCGTGGCTCTTCGGACGATCAGCAGCCGGCGCGTCCCACTCTCTTCTCCGTCGGTCGCACCGAACAGATCGCGGCCTTCCGAGGTTCGAGGCGCAGTCCGCTGGCTCACCGTCATGAGCGCTGTCTTCGGCGCGGTGGGAGTCGCATATGCGTTCACTGGTGCCGGGTGGTCGGCGGGCGCCGTTGACACAACCATCGCGATGGGCCAGGGCATCACGATTCTCCTCGCCGCAGCGATCCCGCTTCTGACGGCGATCGCTCTTATCGTCCCGACACGCCACCATCGGGTAGCGGTTTGGGGGCCGCTCGGCCTCGTAGTCCTCGGTCTCACAGCCGTCGCCATCGCATACGTTTACGCGCCCGCGGGCCCGCAGATGCCTCTCTGGATGAGCTTGTCGGCTGCCCTTGTCGGCGCTGCTGTCGCCTGGTGGAGCATCCCACGCCTGCGCGGAGCCCTTTCCGTCCGAGTCACTGTCGGCGCCGCCCTGGGCCTCGGGTACGCGGCACTGTTCGGCATGACGGTCGTTCCGATGCTCGCCTTCTCCGTCCCAATCGTGGCGATCATCCTCGCGATCGTGTTCGCCAGATCTCGTCCGAAGACCACGCAGATCGCTCTTCGCGAGCAGGCCGAAATGTCCACCCCATTCTGATCAACCCGCTGCGATAGGCAACATGCAGTTCGCCTGAGTCATCCCCAAAGATGCCCCCGACCCATCGCTAGAACGCAAAAACTGCTGGCGCGCATGCCGATCCGCGAATGCGTCAACCCTGTGCGAACGAACGGGTCGGGTTAGCGTTGCGGCTATGACGCGCGTGTGGCTGACCGAGTGGGAGTGGGCGTGCTGCGGTGATCCGTTCGCCGTGGGAGACGAGGTCGAATTCGGTATCGAGTCGCGGACCGCGTACCCGGCCCTGACTGACGTCCTCGGTCCGGAGGTCCTCGCCACGGTGGATGCGATGGAGTCGCACCACGAGGAGGAGTTTCCCGATCGGGTGCGCGGCCGAGTGGTGGCGGTTTACACGGTTACGCGCGAGGTCATAGAACGACCGTCATTGCGCAGACCCGGCCACGGCGCACCGCCGGACGCGACCATGCCCGCCCGACGGCGGCGAGTGGCCGATGGTCGGTCGCGCGTCCGGAGAAGGCGTGTTCTGGGGTACGCGACCGTCGCGGTACATGATCGAGATCGTGCCATTGCCCGGGACTGCCATGCTGACGCCGACGCGAGGCGTCGGGCAAGCCATCACCGATCAAACTGAGCAACTCTCGTCAGCCGTGGACCCCGCTGCCGATCCACCACCCGAGCAGCGTCGACGCACGCTAGCGGGCTGGCTGGTCGACGTCCAAGAGCAGGCGCAAGAAGTTCGCTGACCGATCCCCTTGCGGCATGGGGACTCGCGATCGACTGAATAGCCGCGGTCGTCGGCCGCTTGCTTCGCCTGCGCTCTGCTAGCGATTGCTCACTCGTTGCTGACCAGAGATTCCTCGTCGGCCACTGGGGTGCACGTCGATGCGGCTACGCGGCGTTTGCACGGGGACGGTAGTCGCATACTGCGCAGGTGCCGTCGACGACGAGCTTGTGGCCATCGACGGCACAGTCCCAACCCAAGCCGGGGATCGTGTTCTGGCGGGCCTCGTGTGCCGTTCTGGCGCGCGCACAGGCACCGCAGGGGTTCGATGTGCCGGTCGGATGCTTCGAGCAGAAAGAGGAGTCTGCGTGACGCGTGACGTGACGCGTCACGTAGGCACCCCTTCTTGTTGTCTCGCTTAAAGAGCCTGAGCCTAGGTTCGCCGTCACGTCACGCGTCGCGTTATGCGTCACGTCACGCATGGCTCGTGGCTCGTGTGCGGTCGCTCGGTCGGACTCGAGGTTCGGACCCCTCAGGCGGTCGCGATACGCCTGCTGGCGGCGCTTGGCGGCGTCTCGGTAGCGGTGGATCTCTTCGGCGGTGGACTGGTGGAGATCATCCGACCAGCCGGCCAGGAGGTAGCCGTCCTCCACACGCGACCACAGGCCGGCGGCCTCCAACTCGTCAAAGGCATCCTGGTCATCGCCGTCGGGATGAAGGTACTTCGTGTAGCGAGCTGGTACTGCTCCGTCGGTTCCTTGCCCGTTGCACCACATCAGTGCGCCGGCGAGGACGCGGAACGCGCGGTCGCTCAGCTTGTCGATTCGGAGGCTGCCCAGCCACTCGGCGGGCAGTCGCGCGTCGACCATGACCGTCGGGTGGTCCGGATCAGGGCTCGACGCCGAAGATCCTCAGCAGCGCCGCGCGGGGGATCATCCGGCGCGGCCCGAGCTGGACGGTGGGGATCGTGCCGCGCTCCACCCCGAGCTTGATGGTCCGATACTCGACGCCTACCAGCAGGGCAGCGTCCTTGTACGTGAGGGCGAGTGAGTTCTGCGAGCGGTTCATTTCTTCTCCTTCGTGAGCCACCTTTGTCAGCGCATGCGCACACCGTAGCACCGAACTGAACCATATGTGTCATGAATGCGTCATGTCATACCTTGTTCGGCAAGTGGATGCCTGAGATACTGGGCGCATGGTGCACCTCGAGAACGTCGACGTCAGCGACGAGCGCGTCGACGTGGGCAACGGGGTGAGTGTTCCGGCGTCGTGGACGATCGTGCTCCGCGGCGAACCGGGGGTGCCCGGCGCCGTTCGTGTGCACGTCGCCTTCGACGCACGCCTGAGTCGCACGGTCGCCGCGGAGGTGAGGGTTCTCCGCGAGGGCGACGGGGATGAGGTGACCAGCCTGACCTTGCGCGAGGTGCGTGTGCAGTACGCGCTCCAGGCGAGCGGTTTGCAGGTATCCGCAGTCGCTGAGCCAGACCACCCGGTCGCAACAGGCGCCGACTATCTTCGACGCATGCAGGAACGCGAAGACCGCGACCTGACGGCCAGTGTTGTGGACGCGTCGACAACCTATCGGCTGGCGGCGGTCATCAATCTGCCGCCACTGAAGGCAGTGGCCGACTGCCTGGGCGTGAGTCAGAGCACGGCAACACGACTGATGAACCGGGCGCGCTTCGAAGGACTCGCACCCGGAATCGATCTCCCGGATACATCCGCGACCGGACCCTTCACGGGCGCACCAGCACCCGGCGGACCCTCAATCGGCAGGTAGGTGGACCGGTGCTGAGTCGCCCCAACGAACACACAACCGTTCAGTTCAAGGAGGTGTGGGGCGATGGGTAGCATTCACCCCTACACAACCGCGGCGGGCAAGCGCATGTACCGGATCAGCTATCGAGCGCCCGACCAGTCGCAGCGCACCAAGCGCGGATTCCGGACCAAGCGCGACGCGGAACTCGCGCTCGCCCAGGTCGCGATCGCCAAGAGCCGCGGCGAGTTCATCGATCCGACCGCCGCCGCGGTGACCGTCGACACGATGGGGGAGGAGTGGCTCCAGCAGCGGCGGGGTGTCCTGAAGCCGTCTTCGTTCCGGCCGCTTGAGTCTGCGTGGCGGAAGCACGTCCAGCCGAAGTGGGGCGCGCGCACGGTGGGCAGCATTCGACACTCCGAGGTGCAATCGTGGGTTTCCGCGATGACGGGTGGATCGACCACAGTGAGGCGTGCGCAGGGAATTCTCGCTGGCATTCTCGACGGCGCAGTCCACGACCGCCGCCTCTCGCGCAACGTCGCCCGCGATATTGCTCTGCCGATCAAGACCCGCAGTGGACGCAGGCACTACCTCGATCACGCTCAAGTGCAGACCCTCGCAGACCACGCCAGACACCCCACGCTCGTGCTCTTCCTGGCCTACACGGGCCTGCGATGGGGCGAGGCCACCGCACTCCGCATCCGGCACGTCGACACGCTCAGGCGTCGCGTGAACGTCGAGGAGAACGCGGTGCTCGTGTCGTCCGAGGTTCACGTCGGCACTCCCAAGACGCACCGCTCCCGCTCTGTGCCCTATCCCGAGTTCCTCGCATTGCCACTCGCGCAGCTCGCTGAGGGAAAGGCCCGCGATCAACTGCTGTTCGGCAATGGGTCAGAACACGTCAAGCTGCCGGCGTCGCGCAACGGATGGTTCACGGTCGCCGTCCGTGCGGCGCAGGAAGACGATCCGACATTCCCGAGGGTCACACCCCACGACCTGCGACACACGGCCGCGAGCCTCGCTGTGCAAGCCGGGGCGCACGTGAAGGCGGTACAGCGGATGCTTGGCCACGCGTCCGCCGCGATGACTCTCGATGTGTACGCGGATCTGTTCGATGACGATCTCGACGCGGTCGCGGCAGCTCTCGATCAGGCGAAGCGCTCCGCAAATGTTGTCACCGCGTTGTCACGAGAAAGGGATCGCAAGGCCTGAACGGCCCGCGATCCCTTGTCCCGACTGGTGCCCCCGACTGGAATCGAACCAGCGACCTTTGGTACCGGAAACCAACGCTCTATCCCCTGAGCTACGGAGGCGTACTGATCGAGGTTATCACCGGCGCAGGGCCGGTCCCGTCCGCGGGAGGGTTCACGCCGCCTCCCCCCGGCGCGCACCTCACGCCTCACGGGTGGTTGATCGTCCACAGCAGCCACACGGCGACCACCTGCAGCGCGAGGCATCCGGCAAGGATGCCGACGCGGCGGCGTGGCGTCGCCGTCAGGCGCTCGTCGCCCAGCAGGGGCGACAGCGGCGCCAGCAGCCGGAACGTGCTGCTCTGCGGCAGGAAGACCGCGAACAGATACAGGCCGTAGCTGAGCGTGTACGCGACGATGACCACCCCGAGTCGGCGCACCGACCGTGACCACAGCAACGCCGCGAACCCGGCCAGAAGCGCTACGACGAGCGCGATCCCGATCACCCCCAGGTGGGTGCCGGCCTGACGGAACCACGGCGTGAACGGCACGAACGGGTCATTGCCGACCGACCCGAGCCACCATCCGAGCTCCGTGCGGATATAGGCGTTGTCGACACCGGTCTTGCGCTCCGCGATCACCGTCCACGCCAGCCCCGCCGCCGCGGTCGACGTGCCGGCGAGGAACAGACCGATCACCTGCGCGGGAGGGAACGGGTCGACACGGCGGCGCAGCATCCGCACGGCGAACAGGATGCCGAGGGCCAGCGCGAGCGCGAGCGCCCCCGGCCGCGTGAACGCGGCGATCACGCCGAGCGGGCCGATCCACACGTAGCGGCGGTCGACGGCGAGGACGAGGGCGGCGAAGGTCAGCAAGAGCGCGAGCCCGTCGCTGTACCCGAGCACGTAGACGAACGCCAGCGGCGCGAAGGAGAAGAACGTGACCCCCCACCAGGCCGCTCGGGGATTGGTCACCCGGCGGAGGAGGACGAACAGCATCCACGTGGCGCCGAGGCTCGCGATGATCGCTACCGTGACGGCTACGAGTTGCCACGGCACTCCCGTGGCGTCGTGCCCGTACCGCGTCAGGTAAGGAAACACGGGGAGAAAAGCCCAGTTGTTCGGCATGATGTCGCCGGATTCGTTGACGGGCAAGCGGTCGGGGTAGCCCTCCATCGCGATCGTGCCGTAGCGATCGGCGTCCCAACCGGTGAGGAAGTCGAGGAACGTGCCGACGCGGCGGTCGTCCGGTCCGAACCCCCAGCGGGCGGCGCGGGCCATCGCGTAGAAGCCGAACAGCAGCGAGAGATTCACCGTGCGGGCGGTCACCCACAGCGTCACGATCCGCGCGACGTCCCGCCGCTCGATCGGCTCCACGCCGCGCGGCGACCGCAGGAGGTCCGCGGCGGCGAGGCGCAGCATCCGTACGGGGCGGGACCGGCGGGGGGAACGGAGCGGGGATCGGACAGAGGCGGGGCGGTCGCTCGGCAGGGTGCTCACACGGAACCTTTCGCGGGGGTCCGCCGCATCCTGCCAGCGGCGTGTGCCCGACCGGTGAACCGCGGGTGGCGCGACGGTGACGCGGTGCGGAGTCCCGGATGCCGCGGGTCAGTGGTCGCTGACGAGCTTGAGCCCGACGATGCAGCCGACGAGACCCAAGATGAGGAGGACCTTGATCAGCGACACGGCTTCGGCGCCGGTGAGCATGCCGTAAACGACGGTGAGGGATGCTCCGATCCCGACCCACACCGCATATCCCGTGCCCGTGGGGATCTCGCGCAACGACCACGCCAGCCCGCCCATGCTCGCTACCACGGCGACCCCGAAGATCACGGTGGGCCACAGTTTCGTGAAGCCTTCGGACTTGCCCAGTGCGGTCGCCCAGACCGCTTCGAGCACTCCGGAGACGATGAGAACGATCCACGACATGACAGCTCCTCGGCCAGTCTTGTCGCTTACCGGGTACTGATCCCTCGTCCGGGGATGCGGTCGGCATCCGCTCCCAGGCTACCCACGTGCCCTGTGCACCCCCTGCGCGCCCGTCGCTGAAGCGAGAAACGACGTTCGGGGTGAGACACAACGCCTCGCGTCGTTTCTCGTCCGGAACGTCGTTTCTCGCGGGCGGGGCGGGGGCGTGCGCGCGGGCGGGGCGGGGGCTAGAGGAGGAAGATCGGGAGGAGGCCGGGGTTGTGGGCGTGCACGAGAACGCCGAAGACGACCGCGTCGAAGAGCAGATGCACGGTGACGACGTATCCGAGGGAGCGGGTGCGGAGGAAGAGGACCGCCTGCACGAGCGCGAACGGGATGGTGAGCGCCGGCCCCCACGCCTGGTAGCCGAGCTCCCACAGGAACGACACGAACACGACGGTCTGCAGCAGGTTCGCCAGCCAGTCGGGGAAGTGCCGGCGCAGCAGCACGAACACGGTGCAGATGAAGAACAGCTCGTCCCAGATCCCTACCGCGCCGACACCGACGAACAGCCGCGCGATCATCTCGGGGGTATCCACGACCGGCCAGTTCATGTACACGCCGGAGGTGATGAAGTAGAACGGCAGGATCAGCCACCCGAGCGCGAGCACGGCGACGAGCCAGCCCCACTGCAACGGCGTCCATCGCCCGCCCCCGCGCCAGGGGAAGCGGATGGCGTAGTCGCGGTACACGTAGCGCGAGATCACGTAGGGCACGACCACCGCTCCCCCGAGCGCCAGACCGAACCTCACCATCGCGAGGTTGTCCAGCTCGGCCTTCAGCGGGATGGCACTGACGATCAGCTGCCCGAGAGCGATGAGCGACAGGTCACGCAGCAGGCTCGGCGGCTCGTCGGCACCGCCGCGGCGAAGGGATGCGGTGCCCGCACGCCGGTCGACGAGCCAGGCGCCGACGAGGGCTGCGGCCAGGAGAATCCACCCCAGCCACGCGATCTGCAGAACGAAGAACGCCGGCGCCGCGAGGCATACGAGAAGCGCGGGGCCGAGCGCCCACGACAGGGCCGGCCGGACCGGGACCGCCGCGTCGGCGTGCGCGGTCATGCTCCCACCCGGCGGTAGGTCAGGTCTCGGATGTCCCGCCCCGCGCGCGCGCCCTTACGCTCGAACGCCGTGAGCACGCGTGCCTCGAACCGCTCCGCCCAGTCGCCGTCGAAGGCGCGCTCGAACAGGGGCGACGCGTCGAGGACGTCGCGCATCTGGCGTGCGTAATCCTCCCAGTCCGTTGCGAGGCGCAGCATCCCCCCGGGCTTCAGGGCGGAGCCGACCACAGGAGGGAATTCGGGGGCCACCAGGCGCCGCTTGGTGTGCTTGTTCTTGTGCCACGGGTCGGGGAAGAACACCCACACCTCGTCGACGGATGCTGCGGGGAGGAGATGCGCGAGCACCTCCGGCGCGTTCGCCTCCACGAGGCGCAGGTTGCGCACGCCGGCACGGTCCGCGTCGAGCATCGTGCGCGCGAGGCCGGCCTTGAACACCTCCACGGCGAGGAAGTCGGTGTCGGGGTGCGCCGCTGCCGCGTGCACGATCGCGTGACCCTGACCCGAGCCGACCTCGACGATCAGGGGCGCCGTCCTCCCCCACACCACCGTGGGGTCGATCTCGGAGCCGGCGCGTACGCTCGTCGCCGCAGCATCCCGCGGCGCCTCCAGAAGGTAGAACGGCGACAGGTCGGCCCAGGCGCGTTCCTGCCCGTCGGACATGCGGCCGCTGCGGCGTACGAACGACACCGGACGGTCGCGGAAGACGCCGGGCGCGGCGGGAGGAGCGGGCATACCGTCCAGGCTACCGAGGCCGCCCGTGGCGTCCGCATCGGCTGCTGCCGCCCGTGCGGCGGAGGGTGAGACCGCCGAGCGGCCGGACGCGCGACCGGCCATCGCCTACGCCGTCACGAAATCGATGAGTTCCTCGACCCGGCCGAGGAGCGCGGGCTCCAGGTCGCGGTACGACGAAACCTTGGCGAGGATGCGCTGCCACGCGCGCCCGAGGTCGGCCTGGTCGTCCGCGGGCCAGCCGAGGGCGCGGCAGACGCCGACCTTCCACTCGATCGACCGCGGCACCTCGGGCCAGCGTTCGATCCCGAGCGAGGACGGGCGCACGCACTGCCACACGTCCACGAACGGGTGCCCGACGATCCGCACGTGCGCCCCGTGCTTCCCCCGCGCGATCGCCTGGGCGACGCGCGTCTCCTTCGACCCCGGAACGAGATGGTCGACCAGCACCCCGTAACGACGCTCGGCGCTGGGCGGTTCGGCATCCAGGACGTCGGCGAGAAGATCGACACCTTGCAGGTACTCCACGACCACGCCCTCCACGCGCAGGTCGTGGCCCCACACCTTCTCCACGAGTTCGGCATCGTGGCGACCCTCGACGAGGATGCGGCTGGGCCGGGCCACACGCGCGCGGGCATCTTCGACGGCGAAGGAACCGGATGCGGTGCGCTTCGGACCGGCGGGCGCGACCGGTTTCGGCGCCGTCAGCACCACAGCAGCGCCATCCACGAGGAATCCCGCGCCTAAAGGGAACAGACGCCGCTTGCCGTGGCGGTCTTCCAGTTCCACCGTTCCGGAGGCGACCTTCGTCACCGCTCCGCAGAAGCCGTCGCCGGCCACTTCCACCACCAGCTCGCGCTCCGCCGGTACCTGGGGCACCACCTTGCGCCCGGCATCGCGCCATCCTTTGGCGAGCACGTCGGTGCCGTAGCGATCGTCCATTGCACCCCTCCTCGAATCCCCGACCCTAACCCGGGCGACCTGGCGGCCGACAGGACCACGCCGCGCGCCAGCGCAACCGCTATCCGCATATTCGTGGTCCTGCATAGACTCGAAGTGGCTGTTTCCGCCCACACCAGGAGAACGATGCGCGCGCGCTGGTCTGCAGTACTGGTCTCGACGCTCGCCGTGGCGATCGGGCTGGCGGCCGCGCCCGCCGCGTCAGCGACCGACCCCCTCCCGCTCGGCAGCGAGTCGGTGCTCGACCAAGCCGGTGTGCTCAGCCCGGGCGCGCGGGATGAGGCCGAGAGCCGCCTCGCGCAGCTGTCGGACGAAACCGACGTCGATCTGTGGGCGGTTTTCGTCGACGACTTCACCGACCCCTCCGACGCGGAGGACTGGGCGAACACGACCGCCGATCTCAATAACCTCGGCCCCAACCAGTACCTCCTGGCGGTCGCCGTCGACGGGCGCGCCTTCTACCTCTCCGGATTCTCCGAAGGGCCGGTGTCGTTCGATCAGCTCGGCGCGATCGAGCAGCAGCGCATCCAGCCGATGCTGAGCGACGAGAACTGGGCCGGCGCGATCGACGCGGCCGCCGACGGACTCACGGACGCGGTCGGCGGGGGCACCGGGGGCACCGGCGCCGCCGCATCCGGCGGGATGAACTGGTCGCTCATCGGACTGGTCGTCCTGCTCGTCGCCGTCTTCGCCGGCGTGCTGATCTGGCTCGCCGCTCGCCGGCGCAAGGGCGCCGCATCCGGTCCGCCTCCCGCGGAGCAACTGAGCCTGGAGGAACTCGAACGACGTTCCGGCTCGGCGCTAGTCGCCACCGACGACGCGGTGAAGGCGAGTGAGCAAGAACTCGGGTTCGCCCGCGCGCAGTTCGGCGACGAGGCCGTGACGGAATTCGCGAGCGTGCTCGCCAAAGCGAAGGCCGACCTCGATCGTGCGTTCTCCCTGCAGCAGTTGCTCGACGACGCGACCGCCGACACCGAACAGCAGGTGCGGGCCTGGCGCGGCGAGATCCTCGCCCTGACCGCAGCGGCCAACGAAGCACTCGACGAGAAGGCCGAGTCCTTCGATGCCCTGCGCGATCTGGAGCGCAACGCCCCGCAAGAACTCGCCCGGACCCAGCAGGAGCGAGCGGCGGTGGCGGATGCTGTCGCCGCGGCCGAGGCACGGCTCACCGCGCTGCACGCCGAATACGCCGACGAGGCCCTCGCCACGGTCGCGGACAATCCCGCCCAGGCGCGGGAACGGATCGCGTTCGCCGACGCGCAGCTTGCCGAGGCGCAGTCCGACCTCGGTGCGGGGCGTGCCGGTGAGGCCGCGGTGGGCATCCGCGCCGCCCAGGAAGCCGTCGCGCAGGCGAAGCTCCTCGAGGACGCCGTGGAACGGGTCGGCGCCGACCTGGCCGCCGCGGGCACCCGTGCCGCGACACTCCTGCGCGAGGTGGAGAACGACATCACGGCCGCATCGGGTCTGCCGGACCCGAACGGGCAGATCGCCGTGGCCGTGGCCGCCGCCCGCGAGCAACTCGTGCGGGGACGTCAGGCCCTGTCCTCCGCCGGCCGCAGACCGCTGGAGGCTCTCGCCGGGCTGGATGCCGCGAACGCGGCGCTGGACGCGGCCATCGCCGAGGGCCGGGATGCGGCCGAACGCCGGCGCCGTGCGGAGCAGCAGATCGACCAGACGCTCCTCCAGGCACGCGCACAGGTCTCCGCGACGGAGGACTTCATCGGCGCTCGCCGCGGGGCCGTGGGCGCCGAAGCGCGCACGCGCCTGGCCGAAGCGAACGCCTCGCTTGCACAGGCCGAGCAGTTGCGCGCATCGGACGCGGCTGCTGCCCTTGCCGCGGCGCAGCGCGCCGCGCAGCTCGCCGCATCCGCTGCCCGCGCCGCACAGGACGACGTCGGGGCCTTCGGCGGCGGCTACGGGCAGGGCTCCGGCGGTGGTTCCGGCGGCGACGGCATGATGGGCGCCATCCTCGGCGGCATCGTGCTCAACTCGATCCTGGGCGGCGGAGGCAGCCGAGGGGGCGGGTTCGGCGGTGGCTTCGGCGGCGGGTCGTCTCGCGGAGGCGGCTTCGGCGGCGGCGGTCGCAGCCGGAGCGGAGGCGGCGGTTTCGGCGGAGGATCCCGTTCTCGCCGAGGAGGTGGCCGCTTCTGACGTCCCGCCATGCGTTACTCATCCGCCGCATCCCACGAATCCCATAGGAAACGCCGACAGACTTGATACGACGTCGACAGGAAAGGAAATCCGCGATGGCCAAGCAGTCCATCTTCGGTCGCATCTCCACCCTCATGCGGGCGAACATCAACTCACTCCTCGACCAGGCCGAGGACCCGCAGAAGATGCTCGACCAGCTGGTGCGCGACTACACCAATTCGATCGCCGACGCCGAGTCGGCCATCGCCGAGACGATCGGCAATCTGCGCCTCCTCGAGCGCGACCACCAGGAGGACGTTCAGGCCGCTGCCGAGTGGGGCAACAAGGCCCTCGCCGCCAGCCGCAAGGCCGACGAACTGCGCACCGCCGGTAACGCCGGCGAGGCGGACAAGTTCGACAACCTCGCGAAGATCGCTTTGCAGCGTCAGATCTCCGCCGAGGGCGAAGCGAAGTCGGCCGAGCCGACCATCGCCTCGCAGACGGAGGTCGTCGACAAGCTCAAGGACGGCCTCAACGGCATGAAGGGCAAGCTCGAGCAGCTGCGGTCCAAGCGCAGCGAACTGCTCGCGCGGGCCAAGGTGGCCGAGGCTCAGATCAAGGTGCACGACGCGGTCAAGTCGATCGACGTCCTCGACCCGACGAGCGAGCTCGGCCGGTTCGAAGACAAGATCCGCCGCGAGGAGGCGCTGGCCGCCGGCAAGCAGGAGCTCGCCGCATCCAGCATCGACGCGCAGTTCAACAGCCTGGAAGACCTCGGTGAGCTGACCGAGGTGGAGGCCCGCCTGTCGGCGCTGAAGTCCGGCGGTTCGGCCCAGCCGCAGCAGGCCATCACCGCGCCGAGCCCCGACACGGTCTGACCCGCTCTCCTTCGATGGGACGCCGCTTCTGCGGCGTCCCATCGTCGTTCATCCGGAGGAATGCCACGGCGGGGCGCGGGTCGGTGCGGGTGAGCGGCCAGCTCGCACCCCGGGGCGGCGAGTCCGTGCCGTCCAACGATGGCAGGATGAACCCGTGACCCGGTTCGTAGTGGTGCCGCAATGGCAGGGCAGTCCGTCGACGCGTGCGATGCTCCTGCACGACGGAGCGGAGGCGATCGCGGGAGACCTCCCCCGCGCGGCGACCGTCGTGCTGGACGTGCCGATGGAAGCCGGCGACTCTCAGGGCACCGGCGTCGCCCGTCTGAGCGCGCTGCGCCGCACCGCGGCCTTGATGGATGACGCGCTCTCCACGACGACCGATCGCGTCGTGGTGGTCGGCGGCGACTGCAGTGTCAGCGTGGCCGCCGCCGCGCGTCACACCGCTGACGATCTCGCCATCGTCTGGATCGACGCGCACGCCGACCTCAACGATCCCGGCAGCTCCCCGTCCGGGTCTCTGGCCGGCATGGCCCTGCGCGCGCTCGTCGGCGGCGTGCCCGACGCTCTCGGCACGGCCGCGGTGCCACCCGCACGGGTCATCCTCGTCGGGGCACGCGAGCGGGATGCGGCGGAGGACGCGTTCATCGCCGAACACGGCGTGCGCCACCTCACCGAGAACGACCTCGCCGACCCGGGAGCGCTGGCTGCCGCGGTGGCCGCGACCGGGGCATCCCGCGTGTATGTCCACCTCGACCTCGACGTCCTCGACCCGTCGGAATTCAGCGGCTCGGCCTGGGGCATCCCCTTCGGTGTCCCGGTAGCCGACCTCGTCGCTTCGCTGCAGCGGCTTCGCGCCGATTCCGAACTCGTCGGTGCGACGATCGCCGGGTTCGCGCCGGTGAGCCCGGCTGCCGTCGTCGACGACCTCGGGGCGATCCTGCGCCTCATCGGAGCCGTCGCGTGAGCCCGATCGCCCGCCCGCCGGCCGGCTGGCGAGAACGGGCCGACGTCGCGGTGGCGCGGAGCCGTCGGATCGAGAGGCTGCTGCCGCAGGTGCTCCTCGACTCGCCGATCAGCCACCTCGGGTACCTATACGGCAGCGCCGTGGGATGGGTCTGGGGGTCGCTCTGGAGCACGGGGCGCGTCGAGCGCCGAGAGGGTCTCTGGGTGTTCCGCGGGATGCCGCGCTGGACGCATGCCCGCGGCGGCGTGACGGTCGGCGGATGCTTCCTCACCGGCTCGGGGCAGGTCACCCCCGCGCTGCTCCGACACGAGGCCGCACATGCACGACAGTGGCGCCGATTCGGGTTCTTGATGCCCGTGCTCTACGGGATTTCGGGCCGGGATCCGCTCCGCAACCGCTTCGAGATCGAGGCCGGCCTGGCCGACGGGAATTACATCCCGCGCGACGCCTGAGCGCGCGCCGCGGCAGCACCCGGGTCCGTCCCGGCCCCCAGCGACCGAGACGAAGGGCGCCACCGGGCCGGTCCCGGCCCCTGAGCGAGGGAGCGCAGCGACCGAGACGAAGGGCGCCTCTGCGGCCTTGACGCTTCGTCTCGCTACGCTCGCTCAGCGTCCGGGGCCCGACGCGCGCGTAGGTCTGGGGGCCGACGCGCAGCGTCCGGGGGCGACGCTCGCGCAGGGTCCGGGGGCGGACGCTCGCTCAGCGTCCGGGGGAAGGGGCGCTCGAGTGCCGTCAGGGGCTCAGCCCGGTGAGCGGAACGAGGAGATCTCGGAAATCGAGGACTGCCGGAGGCGCTGGCGTCCTCGATCCGCGAGATCTCCTCGATTTCCGAGGGGAAGGGCCGGGGGCGACCCGCGGGTCAGCGGGCGGTGGCGAGGCCGAAGCGCTCGGGCGTGTGGATCGAGTCCGACGCCACCCCGCGGCGCTCGACGAGCTCATCGACGATCTCGGCCGTGCCGAGATAACCACCCAGGAGGATCACGCGCGTGGCGTCGTCTTCGGAGCCGAGCATTTCGCCCGCCCAACCGGAGACGGCCCGGGCGAGGGCCTCCCCTGCCGCGCAGCCACGGCTCGTGCCGGGGGCGCCGCTGCGGCGTGAGCGGTCGAGCCACGTCACGGTCATGCGTGCCGGCGCGGAGACGGCACCGACCCAGGACTCGTCGGGAACCTCCACGAAGACGCGGCCGGTCGAGCAGATCGGCAGCGTCGCGAGAAGCGCCTCCAGCTCCGCGAGCGAGTTCTCGTCCGCGGTCACCAGGTGCTGCACGCGCGTGTGACGCGACGCGCGGCAGACAGTCGGGTTGTGTTCGAGGGAGGCAGACATGGCAACATCACTATAACCGAAGCAAAGGGTTGCCTAACCTTGCCTCCACCAACTCGCAGTCGTTGCTCGGGTAACGAACTCAGCCCTCGATGACGAGGATGCGACGCAGCTCCGCGATCTCGTCCTCAGCGAGTCCGTGCGCGCGCAGGTAGTCCGTGGGCGAGCCGAACACCGCATCCAGCTGTCCCAGGAGCTCCCGCATGACCGGAGCGGGCGAGCGAGTCGCCAAGTCTTCGAGATGTATGGCCTCGGGATGCATCGCCCGGAGCCGCGCGACGACGTCCCGGTTGCGGGACGCCGGGAGAAGCGCCTCCGTCCGCGCATAGTCCGCGACGATCGCGTCGGTGTCGACGCCGGCCGCCGCCAGGGTGAGCGCGACCGTCACACCGGTGCGATCCTTGCCGACCGTGCAATGCACGAGCACGGGCTGGTCGTTCAGCACGCCTCGCACGACCTCGACCACCTGATCCGAGGAGTCCTCGATGAGGCTCGAGTACAGCCCCGGGAGGCTCACGTCGTCCTCGAAGAACGACGTGACGGATCCGAGGAACAGCGGCACACGCTGGGTCACGAGGTCGAGTCCGTCGAGGCGGCTCGGCGCCCAGCGCACCTCCTCGTCGTCGCGGAGATCGATCACGCGGCGAAGACCCAGCCCGCGGAGAGCCTCGAAGCCGGCGTCATCCACGTGCGCGAGATTACCCGAGCGGTAGAGCACCCCGGAGCGGGTGCGGCCCCTGCCCGCGGGGAGGCCGCCCACATCGCGGAAGTTCATG
Organism: Microbacterium sp. Z10_103; assembly: GCF_058310455.1. Classification (NCBI taxonomy): domain Bacteria; kingdom Bacillati; phylum Actinomycetota; class Actinomycetes; order Micrococcales; family Microbacteriaceae; genus Microbacterium; species Microbacterium sp. Z10_103. The sequence goes on along the minus strand of NZ_JBZEGK010000001.1, from coordinate 638,327 downwards.
GAGCCGGAGACGAGCGACTGCCCCTCCGTCATGGCGTGCGGTCCTCGAGCCGCGGCACCGCGTAGCGCCCGGCGGTCGCGACCCGGTTGAACGCGTTGATGGAGATGAGCACCCAGCTGAGGGCGACATACTCCTCCTCGGTGAAGATGCCGCCCACCCGGTCGTACACCTCGTCGGGAATCCCGGCCTGTGAGATGAGCGTGAACGACTCCGCGAGTTCGAGCGCGGCACGCTCCCGCTCGGAGAAGACGCCCGATTCACGCCACACCGGGATCTGCGAGATGGTGTCCGGCGAGACACCCGCCTCGACGGCCCGATCGAAGTGGATGCGGACGCAGTAGGCGCACTTGTTCAGTTGCGATGCGTGGATCTGGACGAGCTCCTTCAGCGCTGGGTCGATGCCCGCCTCGGCCGCCAAGTATCCCGCCGTCTTCGCTACACCCGACAGCGCGAGGTACGCCTTCGGGGCCGAGCGCGACAGATGCACCCGCTCCTCTTCGCTCATGCATCCAGGGTAATGTGCGCGCGCCCGCTCGGAGCGGGTACCACAATGGTGCCCAGACCTCTGGCCCGAAGGATGCTGCGTGACCGAATCCACCGATGTGTTCGACGAGTTCTCGTTCCTGCCTGCCCAGGCGGCCGACAACGCGATCCCGGGCCCCCTCCCCCGGGTGGAGCGACTCGCCCTGACGCTTGACGACGGGCGCACGCTCAGCGCCCTGCGGTACGGGGATGCCCCACCCCGGGTGACCTTCCTGCACGGCGCAGGGCTGAACGCCCACACGTGGGACACCACCGTGCTCGCGCTCGGCCTCCCCGCTCTCGCGCTCGACCTCCCGGGACACGGCGACTCGTCGTGGCGCACCGACGCGGCCTACGCGGGCCGCGTCCTCGCGCCCGATGTCGTCACCGCGCTCGACGCATGGACCGACCGGCCGCAGCTCCTCGTCGGGCAATCGCTCGGCGGACTCACCGCAGCCCCGGTCGCCGCTGCGCGCCCCGACTCGGTCGGGCAGCTCGTCATCGTCGACATCACGCCGGGCGTCGACCCGGACGCCGGGCCGACGCAGATCCGGTCGTTCTTCGCCGGGCCGACCGACTGGGCCTCGCGCGACGAGCTCGTCGACCGGGCGCTGTCCTTCGGTCTGGGCGGCGGGTCACGCCGAACGGCCGAACGCGGGGTGTACCTCAACTCGCGCGTGCGGCCCGACGGTCGCGTGGAGTGGAAACATCACTTCGCGCACCTGGCCGCGGCCGCGGCCAACGCGAGCGCGGCGGCACCCGCATCCGATGACGCCGTGAGTACCCTCCTGTCGGCAACGGGATGGGAAGACCTCGCCGCCGTGTCCGCGCCGATCACGCTCGTCCGCGGCGAGCGCGGCTACGTGACCCCGGCCGATGCCGACGAGTTCGTGCGCCGCATCCCTGCGGCGCGTGTGGTGACACTCGACGGTGGACACAACCTCCAAGAGGACGCACCGCTGGCTCTCGGACAGCTCCTGCGGGACCTCGCCCGGCCCGGGGAAGAATGACCAGTCCGCTGGCGTTGGGTAATACAACGACCCCGGCGGAAGAGCCCGCAATAGGCTGATAGCACCGAGTTGCCTCCAGCGGCGTCCGACATCATCGATGGCGCCGCTGGCCTGCGAAAGGATTACCCATGCCACGACGCACCGCCCTCGCCGCGTCCGCCCTCCTGCTTGCCGGAACGCTCGCGCTGGCGTCCTGCGCCGGAGGCGGAGGCACCGCCCCGTCCAGCTCATCGGCCGGCGACCCCGACCCGAATGCCACGCTCACCGTCGGCCTGGTGCTGGAGCCGACCAACCTCGACATCCGCCGCACCAGCGGTGCGGCGCTCGAACAGATCCTCATCGACAACGTCTACGAGGGCCTGGTGACGCGCACGCAGGAGAACGAGATCGTGGAATCGCTTGCCAGCGAGTACACCGTCTCCGACGACGGCCTCACCTACACCTTCACCCTCAACGAGGGGGTGACCTTCCACGACGGCACCGCGCTCACCGTCGATGACGTCGTGACCTCGCTCACGCAGGTGAAGGATGATCCGGAGATCGCCGGGAACGCGGAATTCGCCGGCGTCGCCTCGATCACCGCGGCCGACGACTCCACCGTCGTCATCACGCTCACCCAGCCGGACCAGAACTTCCTGTTCTCCCTGACCGGTCCTGGCGGCCTGGTGTTCAAGACGGGTGACACCACCGACCTGCAGACCGCCGCCAACGGTACCGGCCCGTTCACGCTGACGGCCTGGAACCAGGGCGAGAGCATCGAGCTCGCCCGCAATGACGCGTACTGGGGCGACCCGGCCGGCGTCGCCGAGGTGGTGCTGCAGTACATCCCCGACTTCACAGCCGGAGTGAACGCGGCGCTCGACGGTTCGCTCGACGTGCTGACCGCCGTGCAGCCCGACCTCGCTGCGCAGTTGGAGGGCACGGAGTTCACCCTCACGACGGGGCAGACCACCGACAAGGGCACGCTCGCCTTCAACAACACGCGTGCTCCGCTGGACGATGTGCGGGTGCGCGAAGCGCTGCGTCTCGCCATCGACCACGAGGCGCTCGTGGAGGCCCTGGGTGCGGGCGAAACGCAGTACGGCCCCATCCCGGCCCTCGACCCCGGGTACGAAGACCTGTCGGACGTCGCACCGTACGACCCGGCGCGGGCGGTCGAACTCCTCGAGGAGGCCGGGGTCGACGACCTCGATCTCACCCTCACCATCCCGTCGTTCTACGGGACCACGGTGCCGCAGGTGCTCGTCTCGGACTTCGACGAGATCGGCGTCACCCTCGAGGTGGAGTCGGTGGAGTTCCCGACCTGGCTGCAGGACGTCTACACCAACCATGACTACGACCTCAGCTTCGTGCTGCACGTCGAGCCGCGGGACCTCGGCAACTTCGCCGATCCGGAATACTACTTCGGTTACAACAACCCCGACGTGCAGGCGCTGTACGCGCAAGCCCTCAGCACGGTGGATGCGGAGGAGTCGGCCGCGCTTCTGGCCGAAGCCGCACGCCTCGTGTCGGAGGACCATGCCGCTGACTGGCTGTACACCGGCGCGACGGTCACGGCGGTCGGCGCCGGGGTGTCCGGGTTCCCGGAGGACTCCATCAACTCCCGCATCGACCTCGCCGGTGTGACAGTCTCTTCGGAGTGATCCGGTATGCGCTGACCCGGCTGGCCCTGCTGATCGTCGGGCTCGTCGTGGCCAGCGTGCTCATTTTCGTTTCGCTGCGGGTCCTTCCGGGTGACGTCGCGCAACTGATCGCCGGGACCGATTCGTCACCGGAGCAGGTCGCCGCGATCCGAGAGCGTCTGGGCCTCGATGTGCCGCTGCCCCTTCAGTACGTCGAATGGATCGGCGGGATCTTCCGGGGGGACCTCGGTTCGTCGCTGCTCTCGGGCGCGTCCGTGATGAGCGAACTGGCCGACAAGGCCCGTGTGACCGTGCCCCTCGGCATCCTCTCGCTCGTCATCGCCGTGCTCATCGCGGTGCCCCTGGGCGTCCTGTCCGCCGTTCGTCGCGGACGTCCCGACGGCACCGGGATGAGCGTGATCGCGCAGGCTCTGGCCGCCGTCCCCGTCGTCTGGGCGGGGATGATGCTGGTGGTCGTCTTCGCGGTCTGGCTCGGATGGCTTCCCGCGCAGGGCTTCCCGCGCGCGGGGTGGGGCGACCCCGGAGCGGCGATCCGCGCCCTCGTGCTGCCGGCGCTGACGATCGGCATCGTCGAGGGCGCGATGCTGTTGCGGTTCCTGCGCAGCGCGACGCTGCAGGCGATCGGCCAGGACTACGTCCGGACCGCAGCGGCCAAAGGCCTCACCCGCGCTCAGGCGCTGATCCGGCACGGGCTCCCCAACGTGGCGTTGTCGGTGGTCACCGTCCTGGGCCTGCAGATCGCGGGCATCCTCGTCGGCGCGGTCGTCATCGAGCAGCTGTTCACCCTGCCCGGGATCGGGCGGATGCTGGTGACCGATGTCGGCGCTCGCGACCTCCCCAAGGTGCAGGGCGAGCTGCTCGTGCTGACGGGATTCGTGCTCATGATCGGATTCCTCGTCGATCTCCTTCACCGCGCCGTCGACCCCCGCCAGCGGGACAGCGCATGAACGGGCGTGGACGGATGGCGTGGCTCGGGCGACTGTGGGCACTGGGAACCGGGCGTTTCGGGCTTGTGGTGGTGGCCGTCATCCTGATCACGGCGGTCGTGGCAGCGTTCTGGACCCCCTTCCCCCCGCAGCGGGTCGAGCTCGGCGATGCCTGGGCGCCGCCCGGGTGGCCGAATCTGCTGGGCACGGACAACCTGGGTCGCGACATCCTGAGCCTTCTCATGGCCGGGGCGCGCACGACCATCGTGGTGGCCGTCGGCGCCGGCGTCATCGCGACCCTCCTGGGCCTCTTCCTCGCCGCCCTGGGCGCCCTGACCCGACGCTGGGTGCGCGAGAGCGTTGCGGTGCTCGTCGACATCCTCATCGCCTTCCCCGTGCTCATCATCGCCATGATGATCTCCGCGGTGTGGGGCGGGTCGCTGTGGGTCGTGATCTGGGCCGTGGGCATCGGGTTCGGCGTCAACATCGCGCGCGTCACCCGCCCGGAGCTTCGCCGGGTGTTGCACAGCGACTTCGTGCTCGCCGGACGCGCGAGCGGCCTGACCCCCGCCCAGAACCTCTGGCGGCACCTGCTCCCCAACGTCGCTCCGGTGTTCATCGTGCAGTTGTCGTGGGGCATGGCGGTGGCGGTGCTGGCCGAGGCGGGCCTGTCCTACCTCGGGTTCGGCGCTCCCGTGACGGAGCCGTCGTGGGGCGTACTCCTGGCCGATCTGCAGCGGTACATCACGGTGCATCCGCTGTCGGTCGTGTGGCCGGGGCTGGCCATCACGCTCACGGTCCTGGGGCTGAACCTCCTCGGCGACGGGCTGCGTGAGGCCACCGATCCCACGCTCTCCCAACGCTCCCCCACTGCGCGCATCCACGTGCCGGAGGTGGTGGCATGAGCCTCGAAGTCCGCGACCTCGCCATCGAGATCGGCGGCCGCCGTGTCGTGGACGGCATCTCCTTCGACGTCCCGGACGGTGCGCGGCTGGGGCTCATCGGAGAATCCGGCTCCGGCAAGTCGCTCACCGCCCTCGCGATCCTGGGGCTCCTGCCCGACGGGGCCCGCGCGACCGGCAGCGTCCGCTGGGATGACCGCGAGATCCTCGGCCTTCCCGACCGCGAGCTCGCGCACCTCCGTGGGAACGAGATCGGCATCGTGTTCCAGGAGCCGGCGACGGCTCTGAACCCGATCCGCACCGTCGGCCGCCAGATCGCCGAGTCCATCCGCATCCACGAACGCGTTTCCCGCGCCGAGTCGCGGCGCCGGGCGATCGCCGAGGCGGAGCGTGTGGCCCTCCCCGACCCGCAGAGCATCGTGGCGCGCTATCCGCACCAGATCTCCGGCGGGCAGCGTCAGCGGGTTGCGATCGCCATGGCTCTCGCCTGCGGCCCGCGGCTTCTCATCGCCGACGAGCCGACGACGGCGCTGGATGTCACCATCCAGGCCGGGATACTGCACCTGCTCGGGTCGCTCACGGCCCAGGCCGGCATGTCGCTGGTGTTCATCACGCACGATCTGGCGGTGCTCAGCGAGGTCGCCACCGACGCCGTCGTGCTCGAGCACGGTCGCGTGGTCGAATCGGGACCGCTCACGCAGCTGCTGACAGCCCCGGCGAGCCCGATCACACAGGCTCTCCTGCGCGATGCCACGGCCACGCTGTGGCATCCCGAGAACGGCCACCGGGGGGCGGGCGCATGAGCGAAACGCTCCTGCGGGCGCGGGGGCTGACCCGCCGCTTCGTCGCGCCGCGCCGGACCTTGTTCGCCGCTCGCACGGTGACCACGGCGCTGGATGACGCCGATCTCGATGTCGACGCCGGCTCCTCGGTCGGAGTCATCGGAGAATCCGGCTCGGGGAAGACCACCCTGATGCGCCTGCTCCTCGCGCTGGATGTTCCCACCGCGGGCACCGTCCACTTCGACGGGCGCGCCGTCGAGGCAGGCCGCAGCGCCCGGTCGCTGCACTGGTTGCGCCGCGATACCGGAATCGTCTTCCAGGATCCCTATGCGTCGCTGGATCCGCGGATGAGCATCGGCCGGATCGTGGGTGAACCGCTGTGGGCGCTGGACATTCCCGGTGACCGCCGCGCCCGGGTGCGCGAAGTGCTCGAAGAGGTCGGGCTGGAAGCCGGGATGGCCGAGCGGTATCCGCACGAGTTCTCCGGCGGCCAGCGGCAGCGCATCGCGATCGCGCGGGCGATCGTGCATCGGCCGCGGCTGCTGGTCGGCGACGAGCCGCTGTCGGCCCTCGATGTCACGGTGCGCGCGCAGATCCTGCGGCTCCTCGGCGACCTGCGTGCGCGGACGGGGCTGACGCTCCTGATGGTGAGCCACGACATCGGGGTCGTGCAGAACCTGTGCGACCAGGTCGTGGTGATGAAGGACGGTCGCATCGTCGAGGAGGGCCCCACCGAGAAGGTCCTGCTGCAACCGCAAGCCTCCTACACCCGCTCGCTCCTCGCCTCGATCCCCCGCATCCGGACGTAGCGCGCCAACCGGCCGGAGGGCAATGGGCCCGCACGCGGGCAATCGCGTCCGAAGAACCCGCGCCTCGGCCGAAAGCCCGCGTTTCGCGAACGCGACGGAGTCGGGGGTCGGTCGTAGGGTCGGGTCATGACCCCCGGTATCGTCCCGCCGTATCTGCTGACCCGCATCGCGTCTTCGGGCGAACCGCACTTCGCCCGTGCCGCCGCCGCGGCCGCGCGCACCCTCGCGCTCCCACGTCCGCCGCGCGGGCGCACCCGGCTGCGGCTGTCGATCGAGGAGTCCGGCATCCTGGTGGCCGAGACCTCCCCCGCCCCCGACCGGGTGATCTCCGACGCGCAGAACCGGGAACAGCTCCCCGGAGTGCGTGTGCGCGGCGAGGACGACCCTGCGACGGGGGATGCTGCGGCGGACGAGGCGTTCGACGGCCTCGGTGCGACCTTCGACTTCTTCTGGGATGCCTTCGCCCGCAACGCCATCGACGGCGCCGGAGGATCCCTGCTCGCCACCGTCCACTACGGCATCGAGTACGACAACGCCTTCTGGGACGGCGAGCGCATGGTGTTCGGCGACGGCGACGGCGAGGTGTTCACGGGGTTCACCCGCTCGCTCTCGGTGATCGCGCACGAACTGGCCCACGGTGTGACCGAGGCGGAGGGCGGCTTGGAGTATCAGGGGCAGTCCGGTGCGCTCAACGAATCGCTGTCCGACGTGTTCGGCGTGCTGGCCGAACAGCATGCGGCGGGCCAGACCGCCGACGAGGCGTCGTGGCTCGTGGGAGCGGGGATCTTCACGGATGCGGTGGAGGGGGTCGCGCTCCGGTCGGTCAAAGACCCCGGCACCGCCTACGACGACGACGTCCTCGGCCGCGACCCCCAGCCGGGGCACATGCGCGATTACGTCGACACCGCGGAGGACAACGGCGGAGTGCACATCAACTCCGGCATCCCCAATCGCGCGTTCTCCCTCACGGCGGCGAGGCTGGGTGGCAACGCCTGGGAGCGTGCCGGGCGCATCTGGTACCGCACACTCACCGACGGGCTGAGCGCCACGATCGACTTCGCCGGCTTCGCGCGCGCCACGCTCGACGCCGCGGCGTCGGAGTACGGTGAGAACTCGGAGGAGGTCGCCGCGGTCCACGACGGATGGGTGGGCGTCGGCGTCATCGAGGATGGATCACCCGCAACCTGACGACGGATCGCGCGCCCACGACGGTGCGGACGGCCGCGCCGACCCGCCCCACGGGGGCGAGACGCGCATGGTCGTGATCACCGTCATCCGCTCCGGCGGGATCGCCGGGAGGCGGCGCCAGTGGCGCGCCGAGCCGGCGCCGGATGACACCCCGCGCTGGCGGACGCTGGTCGACCGCTGCCCGTGGGACGACGCCGGAGGCGGGTCTGCCGGAGCCGACCGATACGTCTGGATCATCCGCGTCGAGGACGGTCCCACTCCCCTCCACGAGGCGGAGCTGCCCGACGCCCGACTGGACGGCCCGTGGCGCGAACTCGTGGATGCGGTGCGGGCCGCCGCATCCTGACCTCAGCCGCCCAGGAGCGATCGCTTCTTGCGCTTGGGGATGCTCTTCTGCAGGTAGATGACGCCCAGCCAGCGGTTGAACTTGAAGCCGACCCGACCCATCCGGCCCACTTCGGTGAATCCGTACTTCTCGTGCAGGCGGATGGACGCGTCGGCCCCCTTGTCGCTGATCGCCGCCACGACCTCGCGGATGCCGGCATCCTGACACGCGTCGAGGAGGGCTGAGAGGAGGGCCGACCCCAGCCCCTTCCCGGCGGCGGCCTGCCCGAGGTAGATGGAGTCCTCCACCGTGTAGCGGTAGGCCGACTTCGACTTCCACGGCTGCACCAGTGCGTACCCGAGGATCTGACCGGACGGGCTTTCCGCGACGAGGAACGGCATCCCGAGCTTCGCGAGGTGCCCGAATTTCTCTCGCCAGGCGCCGACCTTCCACGGCTTCTCGTCGAAGGTCACCACGGAGTTCGTCACGTAGTAGTTGTAGATCTCGCGGATGTGCGGGATGTCCCGTTCCTCGGCCGCGCGGATCGTGTACGCGAACGGCGTCTCGGGCTTCGGCGCGGGCCGCAGGTGCCGCGGAAGACGGCGGCGGCTCTTGTCGTACTCGTCCTCCAGCACGGCTGCCACTCTAGCCCGCCGCCCGCGTCCCCCCCCGTCGCTCCCGCCCGCTCCTGCCTCGAGAAACGACGTTCGGGACGAGAAACCACGCGCGGCGTTATGTCTCGCCCGCATTGTGGTTTCTCGCTTGAGCGGCGGCGGTCACGCCGCGGGCACGCGCCAGTCCACCGGAGCAGCACCCTGGGCTTCGAGCAACGCGTTCGCGCGCGAGAACGGGCGCGAGCCGAAGAACCCGCGGCTCGCCGACAGGGGCGAGGGATGCGCCGACTCGACGATCGGCGTCTTCCCGAGCATCGGCCGCAGGTTCGCCGCATCCCGTCCCCACAGGATCGCGACGAGGGGGGCGTCGCGCTCGATGAGAGTGCGGATGGCGTGTTCGGTGACGCTCTCCCACCCCCACCCGCGGTGGGACGCAGACGCCCCGGGTGCGACGGTGAGGACGCGGTTGAGGAGCATCACCCCCTGATCGCTCCAGGCCGACAGGTCGCCATGGCCCGCGGGCGCGATGCCGAGGTCTGCCTGCAGTTCCGTGTAGATGTTCGTCAGACTCCGCGGGAGGGGACGGACGTGCGCGTCGACGGCGAACGACAGACCGATCGGATGCCCCGGCGTGGGGTACGGGTCCTGCCCGACGATCAGGACCTTGACGTCGGCGAGCGGACGCTGAAAAGCCCGCAGCACGCGCTCGCCCGCCGGAAGGTAGCTGCGCCCGGCGGCGACCTCGGCGCGGAGCCGGTCGCCGAGAGCCGCAATCTGCGGCGCAACCGGTTCGAGCGCCGCCGCCCAGCCTGCATCCACGAGCCCCGCCTCAGCGAGTTCGGCGAGGCTCATCGCCACCTCAGGCCCCGACGGCCTCATCGAGCACCGACCCGCGGGCCGACCACGGGAAATCGATCCACAGCGGGGTGTCCTTCCACGCGTAGTCCGGCCGCATGATGGTCGTGGGCTTGGTGTAGATCACGACGGAGCGCATGTCGGCGCCGCGGTCGCGCAGCAGCTTCACGGCGAGCGCCAGGGTCCGGCCGCTGTCGGCGACGTCGTCCACGAGCAGCACGCGACGGCCTTCGAGGTAATCGATGTCCAACGCCGGAGGGATCACCTCCGGAGCATCCAGCACCGTCCCGATGCCGGTGTAGAACTCGACGTTGAGTGCCCCGCAGTTCTTGACCCCCAGGCCGTAAGCAATGGCGCCGGCCGGCAGAAGCCCGCCGCGCGCGATCGCCACGACCACCTCCGGTACGAACCCGTCCGCGAGGATGGCGCGAGCCAGATCGCGCGATGCCTCTCCGAACTGGTCCCACGTCAGGATCTCGTGCTCTCCGCTGACCTCGCCCACATGCCCTCCCGGTGCTGCTGTGTTTCAACTCTAGGTCCGGGGAGGCGCACGTCATTCCCGATGCCTCGGCCTCCCGGTGCCGACACGCTGCCTGCGGTCGCGAGCCCCCCCACGAATCCCCGGAGTGTCGTGCGGAGCCGTCGCCGGGCGCCCCGCGAGGCGCGGTGTATCCTCGGCGCGTGACCCGAGCTTCCACGTCTGCGGCCGTGCGCCGCTCCGGGCTGGGCGTCACCGCGGGGCTCATCGGCTGGTTCATCGTTGTCGAGCTGGTCAGCGGCATCCTGCAGGGCTACTACGTTCCCCTGTTCAGCGACATCGTCATCGCCCTCGGCATCCACGACGCCGATGTGAACTGGTTCGAGGCCGGGCAGCTCCTGCTGTCGGCCCTCGTCCTGCCGATCCTGGCGAAGCTCGGCGACATGTTCGGGCACAAGAAGATCCTGCTGATCTCCGCGCTGCTCACCGCGGGCGCGAGCTGGGGGCTCGTCTTCGCCGACAACTTCTGGACGTTCCTGCTCGCGTGGTCGCTGCAGGGGTTCTACGTCGTGTGGCTGCCGCTGGAGATCGCGCTCATCTTCGAGCGCGGACGCCGCCAGTCCCGCGGTGTCTCCCAGACACGTCGCGCGGCCGGCCTCCTCGTGGTGGGGCTGGAGGCCGGAGCGATCATCGGCGCCCTCGCCGCGGGGCGCCTGTTCGCCGCATCCAGCGAGAACCTGCAGCTGACCCTGATGATCCCCGCGATCGCCGTCACGCTCGTGTCGCTGGTCATCTGGCTGGGCGTGCCCGAGTCGGAGCCGGTGCCGGGACGTCGCCTCGATCTGGGCGGATTCGTCATCCTCGCGTTCGCTCTGCTTCTGGTCACCGGCGGGCTGTCGTTCCTGCGTGTGCCGGACGGACCCGGGATCGGCGTCGTGGCCGCTCTGGTCCTCGCCGGCGTCGCCGCCTTCGCGGTTTTCGTCTGGTACGAATTGCGCCAGTCCGATCCCGCGATCGACATCCGTGTGCTCGTCCGGTCGCAGATGTGGCCGGTACAGGCCACGGCATTCCTCGTGGGCATCAGCCTGCTGGGGGCGCAGGGTCCGCTCGCCACGTATGCGGGAACCGATTCATCGCTCGGATACGGGCTGGGCCTGGATGCGACGGATCGCTCCAACGTCATCGGCGTCTACCTCGTGTCGCTGATCGTCGGCGCCGTGCTGTTCGCGCTCACATCACGGCGCGCGAATCCCCGGTTCATGCTGATCGGCGCCGCCGTCCTGGTGGGCGTGGGGTACACGCTGTTCGTCCCGTTCCACATCGAACTGTGGCAGGTTCTGCTCAATCTCTCCATCGCCGGGATCGGGTCGGGCGCGCTGGTGGCCGCGATGCCCGCCGCCGCCGCGGCCGCCGCTCCGCGCGGGCAGACGGGGATCTCGTCGGCGCTGACCAACACGACAAAGACGATCGGCGGCACGTTCGCGTCGGCCGTGTTCGGCGTGGTGCTCGCCGGCGCGGCCGGCGCGGCCGTCGCATCCACGGCGGCGCCGCTGGTCGGTTACCTCACGGTGTGGATCGTGTGCGCGGCGGGCGGATTCCTCGCCGCGCTCCTGCTTCTCTTCGTCCCGAAGGTGGCCTTCGCCGACACGGACGCCGAAGAGGCGGATGCCGCGGCAGGTCAGGCTCAGGTGCTCTGAACCTCCGCCGGCCATGTCTCACCTCTGCAGCTTCCGAGGCGCCGAAACCTGCCGACGTGAGACATCACGCGCCAGGGGGCGGGGCGGGGGGTCAGCGGGGGCGGAGGGGGCCTCGGGCGAGCAGGTGCTGGGCCGATTGGGCGACGGGGCGCATGGTCACGAGGTCGAGGTTGACGTGCCCCGGAGCGTCCAGTGCATAGGCGATGACGTCCGCGACGTCGTCCGCGGTGAGCGGGTTCTCGACGTCGTCGTAGATGCTCTCGGCAGCATCGCGGTCGCCGCGCAGACGGTTCACCGAGAACTCCTCGGTGTAGACCATCCCCGGCGCGATCTGCGTCACGCGGATCGGTTCGCCGTTCAGCTCGAGGCGCAGGGCGCTGGCGAGCATCGCCTCACCCGCCTTCGCAGCGTTGTACCCCCCGCCGCCCGCGTACGCCGTCTGCGCCGCCGTCGACGTGACGAAGAGCGTGTCTGCGTATCCATCGGCGGATGCGGCTCGCCGCAGCAAGGGCAGGAGCGCCGAAACGAGCATCTGCGCCGAGACCACGTTGACCTCGAACATCCACCGCCAGTCTTCGGCCAGTCCCTCGGCGACCGCATCGGCACCGCGCGCTCCCCCGGCGATGTGCACGAGGGCGTGCACCGGCCCGGATTCGTCGAGCCACTCGGCGAGGGCCGCAACGTCCTCGGCGCGCGTGAGATCGGCGGCGTATCCGACGATCCCGATCTCCGTCTCGAGGGCTTGCAGCCGGTCGGCGCGCCGGGCGACGCCGACCACGTCCCAACCGCGACGGCGCAGCAGCCGTGCCGTCGCCTCGCCGATCCCGGAGCTCGCGCCGGTCACCACTGCACGTCGTGTCATGCCGCCACGCTACCCCGGCGGTTGTTACGTCACATTTCCCACCGCTTGTCGTCGACGCTTCCCCTTCGTAACCTCGCTCCTGGTGATGGTGCCCTGCCGTTGCCCCGAGACACGCAGGAGTACGAACATGTCCGCACCCGAGAACTGGCAGTTCGAGACCAAGCAGATCCACTCGGGCGCCCAGCCCGACCCCACGACCAAGGCTCGTGCGACGCCGATCTACCAGACCACGTCGTACGTCTTCGACAACGCCGACCACGCCGCGAACCTGTTCGCGCTGGCCGAGTTCGGCAACATCTACACCCGCATCCAGAACCCCACCCAGGATGTCGTCGAGCAGCGCGTCGCGGCCCTCGAGGGCGGCACGGGCGCGCTGCTGGTGGCCAGCGGTCAAGCAGCGGAGACGTTCGCCGTGCTGAACATCGCTGAGGCGGGAGACCACATCGTCTCGTCGAGCTCGATCTACGGCGGAACGTACAACCTGTTCAAGTACACCCTCGCCAAGCTCGGTATCGAGGTCACGTTCGTCGAGAACCAGGACGACCCCGAGGAGTGGCGCGCGGCGGTACGCCCCAACACGAAGCTCTTCTTCGCCGAGACCATCGGTAACCCGAAGATCAACGTCCTCGACATCCGCACCGTCGCCGACGTCGCGCACGCCGCGGGCGTCCCGCTGATCGTGGACAACACGATCGCCACCCCCTACCTCATCCGCCCGTTCGAGCACGGCGCCGACATCGTCATCCACTCGGCGACGAAGTTCCTCGGCGGACACGGCACCGTCATCGGCGGCATCATCGTCGACGGCGGTTCGTTCGCCTGGTCGGAGAACGTCGAGAAGTTCCCGGGCCTCACCGAACCCGACCCCTCGTACCACGGCGCCAGCTACACCACGGCTGTCGGGGACTCCCTCGCGTACATCATCAAGGCGCGCGTGCAGTTGCTCCGCGACCTCGGCGCCGCCATCTCGCCGAACAGCGCCTGGCTGCTCATCCAGGGCATCGAAACCCTGTCGCTGCGTATCGAGCGTCACGTGCAGAACGCGCAGGAGATCGCCGAGTGGCTCGAGTCGCGCGACGATGTCGCGTCGGTCAACTACTCGGGCCTTCCCACGTCGCCCTGGTACGCCGCGGCGAACCGCTACGCCCCCAAGGGCGTCGGCGCGGTTCTCTCCTTCGAGCTCAAGGGAGGGGTGCAGGCCGGGCGCGAGTTCGTCAACTCGCTCACGCTCTTCAGCCACCTCGCCAACATCGGTGACGTGCGCTCGCTCGTCATCCACCCGGCGTCGACCACGCACTCGCAGCTCACGCCCGAGCAGCAGCTGACCGCCGGGGTCACACCCGGCCTCGTACGTCTGTCGCTGGGGCTGGAGAACATCGCCGACCTCAAGGCCGACCTCGACCAGGCACTGGCCGCCGCCCGCCGCTCGGTGGAGGCCGCTCGCGTCTGATCCCCGGCCCGTCCGGTGCCGGCGCGCCGGCCTGCGGATGCCTCGACTGCTTCGGCGGTCGAGGCATCCGTCGTTTCCGAGCTGCGCGGCTCAGGCGGCGTCCCACCACCGCAGCACACGTAATGCGCGCAGCGTCACCCAACGACTCGGGAAGCCCTCCGCTTCGGCGTCCTCGGCGAACAGCCGCGGCCCCTGGTGCGTGTTCTCTTCCTTCCACATGCCGAAGGGCAGCATGCGCGACCGCAACAGCTCGACCGCTTCCGCGCAGCGTTCGTCGCGCTCGGGTCGGGCGAGGCGGAAGTAATCCAGAGCGCGCAGGTAGTCGTAGTACCAGCGCGGTGCCGCGGAGGCGAGGGTGAAGCGCACGTCGACGAGTTCGCCGTCCGTCGCGCGGCGCAGGAGCCGCCGGTCGAGCAGAAACTCCTCGCCGCGCCGACGCACCGCGCGGAGCTCGCCCGACCCTCCGGTCGCCTGCTCCCACGCGCGCAGGCCCTCCAGCACGCACAGGGTGGAGTGGAAGGAGGACCGACTGGTGCCGTCTTCATCCCAGCAGTTCCATCCGCCGTCGGGGAGCTGTCCGGCGATCACCGTGGCGACGATGGGTGCGGCATCCTGGCCGAAGTATGCCCCGACGGCCAGGGCGATCCCGTTGATGCAGGGTTCCGTCTCGCCGTCGAAGTAGCGCTCGCCCTCATGCTCCCAGCGCACAGAGACGCGCACCCGGTCGATCGCGGTGCGCGCCGCGTCGCTGCCGGGATCGAGGCCGTACTGCATCAGGGTCTGCAGCGAGAAGTGCGTGGCCGTCCACACGTCGAAGTGGGGGCGCGAGTCATCGACCCAGCCGGGCTTGTAGGTTCCGCCGTCCCACCGGCCGTCATCGGCCTGCTCGGCCAGGAGACGAGCGCCCCACCCCTCGGTCGCCACCAGCGCGCGAGCACCGGCGACCTCGTCGGCCGGCGCATCGACCAGGTCGTGCAGCACCTGCCAGCGGATCGCGGGGTCACCCTCCAAGAGGTATGCGGTTACGTCCATGCGCGGGAGCGTACCGCGGGGCGCGGACACGCGCGCGGCCCGGACACGCGCGGGGCCCAGACACGCGCGCGGCGCAGCGGGTGCGCGTAACACTGACCGGGCGACGCCGCGACTCCGAGACAATGGAGCCATGGACTGGCAGACCTCCGAAGACACGGTGCCCTCGGCACCGGTCACGGAGGCCGACGCCCGACTCCTCCTGGGGCGTCCCCCCGCCACCGGCGCCTGGCGCGACGGCGACCCCGTCGGCGACCGGCGTTTCGCCGCCTTCGGCGCCTTCCGCACCGAGGGCGGGGCAGAACTCCCCGGCTTCCGGCTCGCGTACGAGACCTGGGGCGAGCTGTCTGCGACGGGCGACAACGCCGTCCTCATCCTGCACGCACTCACCGGCGACAGCCACGTCCGCGGACCGGCCGCGCCGGGCCACGCCACCGACGGATGGTGGGATGACCTCGTCGGCCCGGGCGCGCCCATCGACACCAACCGCTGGTTCGTGGTCGCTCCCAACATGCTGGGTGGATGCCAGGGCTCCACGGGTCCGGCCAGCATCGCGCCGAACGGGTACGAGTGGGCATCCCGCTTCCCGTACCTGACCATCCGCGACCAGGTCGACGCGCAAGCCCGCCTCGCCGACGCCCTGGGTATCGAGCGCTGGGCCGCCGTGGTCGGCGGATCGATGGGCGGGATGCATGCGCTGGAGTGGGCCGCGGGCCGCCCCGAGCGCGTCGAGCGCGCCGCCATCCTCTCCGCACCGCCGGCCAACACCGCGGACCAGATCGCCCTGAACTCGGTGCAGCTGGAAGCCATCCGTATCGACCCGCGCTTCGCCGGCGGCGAGTTCTACGACGCGGGCGACGGCGACGGCCCGCACCGCGGACTCGCTCTGGCGCGTCGCATGGCGCTGCTGAATTACCGCAGCCCCTCCGAGCTGAACTCGCGGTTCCAGCGCAGCTGGCAGTCGGGGGTGAGTCCGCTCGGTCGCGGAGGGCGGTTCGCGGTGGAGTCCTACCTCGACTTCCACGGCAACAAGTTCACGCGCCGCTTCGACGCCAACAGCTACATCACCCTGGTCGAAGCGATGAACTCGCACGACGTCGGCCGCGACCGCGGCGGCATCGAAGAGGCGCTGCGCGGGGTGACCGCGACGACGCTGGTGCTCGGCATCGACAGCGACCGGCTGTTCCCGATCGACGGGCAGCACCGGATCGCGCGCAGCATCCCGAACACCCTCGACGGCGACGACGCCGTCGTGGTGGTCAGCGACTTCGGTCACGACGGCTTCCTCATCGAGACCGCCGCCGTCGGCGGACACCTCCGCCGGCTCCTCGCGACCTGAGCCGCCGCCCCACCCGCGGGAGTCAGCCCCCGCGCGGGCTGTCAGCGCGAGGCTGCAGCGCGCGAGCGCTCCACCCGGAAGCTCACCACCGCGAGGCCGGCGCCGGCCAGCCCTAGGACGGCACCCACCCACGCGGGAGCCGCGAACCCCCAGCCCGCCGCGATCGTCAATCCGCCGAGGAAGGCGCCCAGGCTGTTGCCGATGTTCAGCGAGGAATGGTTCAGCGCCGCCCCGATCGACTGGTAGTCGCCCGCGACATCCATCAGCCGGGTCTGGATGCTGGGACTCAGCGCCGCCCCGGCGAATGCCACCGCGAACGTGAACACGCAGAGGGTCACGATCCACGCCCCCGTGAGTGCGAGGAGCGCGGATGCGACAGCCAGGGCGAGGAGACCGCCGAGCATGGAGCGTCGAAGGCTCCAGTCGGCCAGGCGCCCGCCGACGAGGTTGCCCGCCGTCATCCCGAGGCCCACGATCACGAGCACGATCGACACACTCCACTCCGGAGACCCGGCCAGATCGGTCACCATCGGCGCGATGTAGCTCACCATCGTGAAGAATCCGCCGAACCCGATGGCTCCGGTCCCCAGGGCGAACCACACCTGTCCGATCCGGAAGATGCGGAGTTCGTCGCGCAGGCGCCGTCCCGGGTCCCCGGGATGCGGCGGCACCGTCAGCGCGATCGCCACAGTGGCCAGCGCGAACACCGCCGTCACGACGAGGAACGCACTCCGCCAGCCCAGCTGCTGCCCGAGCAACGTCCCCAGGGGCACCCCGACGACGTTCGCGACGGTCAGGCCGGTGAGCACGAACGCGACGCCCTGCGCGCGCTTGTTCGGGCCGAGCAGATCCGCGGCGATGAGGGCGCCGATGCCGAAGTATGCGCCGTGCGGGAGTCCTGCCAGCAAGCGGGATGCGGCGACCAGCTCGTAGGTCGGCGCGATCACCGTCAGCGCGTTGAACACGGTGAGCGCCGATGCGAGAGCGATCATCACGCGGTGCCGCGGAAAGCGCGCCACCGAACCCGCGATCGTCGGCGCGCCGATGACCACACCGAGGGCGTACAGGGAGATGAGCCACCCCGCCTGGGCGATGGCGTCGTCGGAATCGGACGCCCACTGGGTGGGCAGAAGTTCGGCGGCGATGTTCGGCAGCAGCCCCATGATGACGAACTCGGTCATGCCGATGCCGAAGCTACCGATGGCGAGAGCGAGGAGCGCCCACGTCGCCGCGCCCCTCGGGGAAGTCGAGGAGGTCACCGGGAAAGGGTAGTACCGATCAGTCGGTGTCGCGAATCGATTCGAGGGCCGACTCGAGACGGTCGATCTTGCCGTCGATCTCGCCCGTGCGGCCGGGGCGGATGTCGGCCTTCAGGACGAGAGAGACGCGGGAGCCGAACGGCATGACTGCGTCGGTGGCGCGACGAACGACATCGAAGACCTCCTCCCACTCCCCCTCGATCTCCGTGAACATCGATGTCGTGCGATTGGGCAGGCCCGAGTCGCGCACGACGCGGACGGCCGCGGCGACGGCGTCATGCACCGAGCCGTCGGCGGAGGACGAACCGGAGGGAGCGACGGAGAAGGCTACGAGCATGCCCCGACGCTACTCCGCCAGGGTGCGGGGGCGCGAGCGGGTACCGGTGCGGCCGATGGGCACGCGCGCCAGTCGCACGCACATCCAGGCGAACAGCGCGATGAGGATCACGTTCCGCAGGGTGAGCACGAGGACCGGCGTGAGTTCGGCCACCAGCAGGCGGTCGTACATGACCGGATACACGAGCTGCGTCAGCCCCGACACGAAAAGCACCACGGCAGCCGGCCCCGCCCACCGCCACCGGTCGAGGACGACCGCGAACAGAAGTGGCGGCACGAGCCACGTCATGTACTGCGGCGACCCGACCTTGTTCGTCACGATGAACGCGAGCACCAGAGCGAGCGCGAGCGGCGGGAAGAGGGCGGCGAAGGATGCCCCGCGCCACGCTTTGAGCGCGCCGATCAGCGCGACCCCGCCGACGACGGCGACGAGCACCGGCGTCATCACGGCGGCGACCGCGGCGGCGGCGGGCCCGGTGACTTCGAACGTGATGATCTCGGCCGCGTAGAAGATCGCCGCCCCGGGGACCCCGAGAAGGGTTCCCCACACATACAGGGTGCTCACCGGCGCTTCGACCTGGAGCCCACGTCCGGTCTGATCCCCGATGAATCCCAGCGCAAAAGCGCCCCCGCCGGCGAGGACGACGACGAGAAGCGTCGCTGCCGACACCGCGAGCGCCGCTCCGAGGAGGGGAAGCCGGCGCCGCACTGCCAGGATGGCCGCGGCTCCGAGGGCCGCCGGCCACACCTTGATCCATGTCGCGACCGTCAGCAGGGTCGCGGCCAGCCATGGACGGCCGCGGAGCCAGAGGCATCCGGCGATCGCCAGGGGTACGGTCACCGCATCCAGCCGGTACAGGGCGACCGGGCCGAGCATGAGGATCGCGGCGAGCCAGAGCCAGGCGGCGGCACGGCGCCCGCGGGAGCGCGCACGGCCCACGAGCAATGCGAAAGCGAGCGCGTCGCATACGGTCGCCAGCGCGGCCCAGCCGACGGTGTACGAGCCCAGCAGCGCGAAGCCCCACGCGAGCACCATCGGCACGAGCGCGAGCTGCGGGTACACCCACGACTCCGTGATTCCCACGATGCCCTCGCCGGCGAGCGCCTGCCGCGACCAGGGCTCGTAGACGTTGTAGACGTCGCCCATCGGCTGACTGGGCAGGTGGAAGCCGGAGACCGCCACGGCCGCATGCACCACCGCGAACGCGATCCACAGCGGCGCGCGTCGGGACACGCTCACATCCTATGGGCGGTTCCCGGCCCCGCCCGCGGTCGAGCGCCGGCTGGGGAACCCGTCACGCGGACGTGATGATGCGCCCCACGACGGCGGGGAGCGCTTCGGTGACATCGAGCGCGGTGATGGGCCCGCCCAGGGGGCCCATCACCGCGGCTGCCTGGGTGGCCGCGTGACCGTGCAGCCACGCGGCGGTCGCGACGAGCGCGCCCAACTCGTCGACGGACGTGGTGCGCGCGGCGGCGACGACGGCACCCACCACGCCGCCGAGGACGTCTCCCGTGCCCGCTGTCGCAAGCCACGGGGTGCCGCTCGTCACGCGCCGCCGCCATCCCGACGGGGTGGCCACGAGCGTCGTCGCCCCCTTGAGGAGCACGGTGACTCCGAGATGCTCGGCTGTCTCGGCCGCGGCCTCGCCGCGTTCGTCCTCCGATGCATCGGCGGCGATCGGGGCGAGGCCTGCCGCCTCGCGCATCCGGTCGTGCTCTCGCGCGTGCGGAGTCACGACGAGGGGCGCGGTCGCGCCGGGAACAAGATCGAGAGCACCCGCGTCGACGACGACCGGCACGTCCTGGGCGAGCAGTTCGCGCAGCGCCGCCTCCTCCTCACGAGAGCGCTGCGCCGCATCCGTCCCCGATCCGATGACCCACGCCTGCACACGCCCGGCCGACGTCACGGTCTCGGGACGCCGAGCCAGCACCAGATCGCTCACGCGCGCGGGGCCGAGGTAGCGCACCATCCCGATGCCGGTTCGCCACGCCGCCTCCACGCCCAGCACAGCTGCGCCGGGGTACAGTTCGGATCCGGTTCGGAGCCCGACGACTCCGCGGGAATACTTGTCATCGGCGGCCGTCGGCATGCGCAGCATCTCTCGGACGTCGTTCACGCGCCACTCATCGACCGCCATGCCCACACCCTAGCCGCGAGGAGATCCGGTATGCCCCGTCTGTTCGACCCCTTGACGATCCGCGACACCACGTTCCGCAGCCGGCTGTGGGTATCGCCGATGTGCCAGTACAGCGCCGTCGACGGGATGCCGAACGACTGGCACCACGTACATCTGGCGCAGTTCGCCGCGGGAGGGGCGGGACTGGTGATGACGGAGGCGACGGCGGTCTCACCGGAGGGGCGCATCTCGCCGGAGGACACCGGGATCTGGAGCGACGAGCAGGCCGCGGCGTGGCAGCCGATCGTCGCGGCCATCCACTCGCGAGGCGCGGTCGCCGGCATCCAGCTCGCCCATGCCGGCCGCAAGGCGTCGACCTGGTCGCCCCTCACCCGCGAACGCGGCACCGTACCCGCCTCCCAGGGCGGGTGGCAGACGGTTGCACCGTCGGCCATTCCCTTCGAGGGGTACGCCGAGCCCGTCGCCCTGGACGAAGCGGGCATCGACCGGGTCGTGGCCGACTTCGCTGCGGCCGCGGGCCGGGCGCTGGACGCCGGCTTCGATGTACTGGAGGTCCACGCCGCGCACGGCTACCTGCTGCACGAATTCCTCTCACCGCTGTCGAACACGCGCACCGACGCGTATGGCGGGTCACGGGACAACCGCATCCGCCTGCTCCGCCGCATCGTCGAAGCGGTGCGCGGAGCTGCACCCCACGCCGTGGTGTTCGTCCGCCTGTCGGCGACCGACTGGGCCGAGGGCGGCTGGGACGTGGCCGACTCGGTCGCCGCCGCCGCCGCGGCGCGCGACGCCGGAGCCGACCTCATCGACGTCTCCAGCGGTGGCCTCGTCGCGCACCAGCGCATCGCGACCGGCCCGGGCTACCAGGCGGAGTTCGCGGCCGAGGTGCACGCCCAGGCCCACGTGCCCACGAGCGCGGTCGGGATGATCGACTCCCCCGCGCTCGCCGACGAGCTCGTGGGGCGAGGCCACGTCGACGCCGTCATGGCCGGGCGCGAGTGGCTGCGCGATCCGCACTACGGGCTGCGGGCCGCCGTCGCCCTCGGGGCCGAGGGCGACTGGCCGGCTCAGTACCTCCGGGCGCGCCCCCGCCCCTGACGCCGCCTCACGGGCGCCGCGCGGTGGCGTCCTGGACCTCGCCGATCAGTTCTTCGATGATGTCCTCGAGGAAGAGCACCGCCGTGGTGTTGCCGTGCTCGTCGCGCACCTGCGCGAGGTGGCGGCCGGCGCGGCGCATGAGGGCGAGCGCGTCCTCAAGGTCGGTGGTCTCCATCACGGGGACCATGTGGTGGATCCGCTTCGCCGCGATCGGGCGCGCCTGCCCGTCGTCGTTCTCGGCGGCGCGCAGCACGTCCTTCAGGTGCACGTACCCGCTGGGCATCCCATCGGCATCCACGACCACATACCGCGAGTAGCCGTGCTTGGCGACCGCGCGTTCGATCTCTGCGGGCGTCGTGGTCTCCGGCAGCGTCACGAGCTCGCCGAGGGGCACGGCCACATCCCGTGCCTTCTTGTCCGTGAATTCGACGACGGCAGCAACCGTCCCGGCCGCATCATCCAGGACGCCTTCGCGGCGCGACTGGTTGACGATGGTCGCCACCTCGTCGAGCGTGAAGGTCGAGGCCGCCTCATCCCTCGGCTCGACGCGGAAGAGGCGCACCGCGTGGTTGGCGATCCAGTTGAGCGCCACGATGATCGGGTAGAACGCCTTCGACACCCACACCAGCGGCGTGGCGAGGAAGAGCACGGCTCGGTCGGGCATCGAGAACGCGAGGTTCTTCGGAACCATCTCGCCGATCACGACGTGCAGGTACGACACCACCAGCAGCGCCACGACGAAGGCGATGACATCCACCATCGCTTCGTTCAGGCCCGTCAGCCCCAGAGGTGCGGCGAGCAGGTGGTGGATGGCCGGCTCCGAGACGTTCAGGATCAGCAGCGAGCAGATCGTGATGCCCAGCTGGCAGGTGGCCAGCATGAGCGTCGCGTGCTCCATGGCGTACAGCGCCACCTTGGCGGCCCGCGATCCCCGCTCCGCGCGTGGCTCGACCTGCGAGCGACGCGCGGAGATCACGGCGAACTCCGCACCGACGAAGAAGGCATTGAGCAGCAGCAGCACCACCAGCCATGCGATTCCCGCCCAGTCGTTCATCGCTGGTCACCCCCCTTCGCCGCGCGGACGAGGTCGTCGACGTCGTCCTCCCGCGGCGACGGAGTGAAGCGCACCCGGTCGATACGACGACCGTCCATGCGCTGCACCGCGAGGGTGCCGTCTTCCGTCGTGACCTCGTCGCCGACAGCGGGGAGACGCTCGAGCACACTCATGATGTAGCCGCCAACGGTGTCGTAGACCTCACCCTCCGGCACCCGCACACCGGCGCGGTCGAGCGCCTCGTCGGGGCGGAGGTCGCCGGGGAAGCTCACCGAACCGGCGGTGCGCACGACTCCCGCGCGGGACCGGTCGTGTTCGTCGAGCACTTCGCCCACGATCTCCTCGACGAGGTCCTCGAGGGTGACGACACCGGCCGTGCCGCCGTACTCGTCGACGACGATCGCCATCTGGTACCCCCGGGCGCGGAGTTCGGCGACGAGCGCGTCCAGGTGCACGGTCTCCGGCACGCGCAACGGTTCGGTCGCGATCGCCGCGGCCGGGACATCCGCCCGCCGGTCGCGCGGAACGGCGATCGCGGCCTTCAGGTGCACGATGCCGGCGATGTCATCCATCGACTCCTGGTACACCGGGAAACGGCTGTGCCCGGTGCGCATGGCCAGCTGCACGACGTCTTCGACGGTGTCATCGGCGGCGAGCGCGTGCACGCTCGGACGGGGCGTCATGACGTCTGCGGCACTCAGGCGCGAGAAGGTCAGGCTCCGGTCGAGGAGGGATGCGGTGTCTTCCTCGAGCACGCCGGCGTTCGCGGAGCGGCGGACGAGGCTCGACAGCTCCTCCGCCGTGCGCGCACCGGACAGCTCCTCCTTGGGCTCGATGCCGAAGGAACGCAGGATCCCGTTGGCGCTGCCGTTGAGCACGGCGACGGCGGGGCGGAAGACGGTGGTGAAGGCCACCTGGAAGGGCATCACCAGCTTGGCCGTCTGTCGCGGGATGGCGAGCGCGAAATTCTTCGGCACGAGCTCCCCGAGGATCATCGACAGTACCGTGGCGAACGCGACGCCGATCACGGTCGCGAAGGGCATCACGAAACCCTCGGGCAACCCCCATCCCAGGAACACCGGCCGAAGGAGGTTCGAGATCGCCGGCTCCATCGTGTAACCGGTGAGCAGGGTGGTGAGGGTGATGCCCAATTGCGCACTGGAAAGGTGGGTGGACGTGATGCGCAGCGCGCTGATCGTCAACGACAGGCGCGTCTCGCCGGCTGCCTGGCGTGCTTCGAGGTCGGCGCGGTCGAGGTTCACCAGGGCGAACTCGCTGGCGACGAAGAGCCCGGTTCCGACTGTGAGCAGAAGCCCCACGCCCAACATGACGAAGTCCATCACGCGTCACCCCCGTACGTCCGGGAGGCGGGTCGGTGGGGCGAGCGTCTACAAGGGGGAGGGTCGTCCATCGTGCCAAAAAGTCTACGGCAGGTCTCCTGGGCGGCGGTGCGTCCTCCGGGTGGAAGAGCGCGTCTACCAGCCGACGGGAAGCGCTTTGCCCTCGTCATACCCCGCGGCGGACTGCAGGCCCACCTGCGCCCGGTCGGCGAACTCCGCCACGGTGGAGGCCCCCGCGTAGGTGAAGGATGACCGCACACCCGAGGTGATCATGTCGATGAGGTCCTCGATCCCGGGCCGCAGCGGGTCGAGGTAGATCTTCGACGACGAGATCCCCTCCGCGAACAGCTCCTTACGGGCCCGCTCGTACGCGTCGAGGCGCCCGAATCGTCCCTGCACGGCCTTGGTGGAGGCCATGCCCCACGACTCCTTGTAGGCGCGGCCCCGCTCGTCGATGAGCAGCTCCCCCGGTGCCTCGATCGTGCCGGCGAACCACGACCCGACCATGACGGATGCAGCGCCCGCCGCGAGCGCAAGGGCGACGTCGCGCGGGTACCGCACGCCCCCGTCCGCCCAGACGTGCGCGCCGAGTTCCCGCGCGGCGGCCGCGGTCTCCAGCACGGCGGAGAACTGCGGCCGCCCGACCGCGGTCATCATGCGCGTCGTGCACATCGCCCCCGGTCCGACACCGACCTTCACGATGGACGCGCCGGCTCCCACCAGGTCGCGCACACCGTCGGCCGTGACGACGTTGCCCGCCACGAGCGGAATGCCGAGCCCCAGGTCGGCCACGGAGCGCAGCGCCCGCAGCATCCCGTCCTGGTGGCCGTGTGCGGTGTCGAGGACGAGCACGTCGACCCCCGCCGCGGCCAGCGCGCGGGCCTTGGCCGCCACATCCCCGTTGATTCCGATGGCCGCGGCGACCGCCAGACGGCCGGACACGTCCACGGCGGGCGGGTACAGCGTCCCGCGGAGCGCGCTGCGCCGCGACAGGGTTCCCACCAGCCGGCCGTGATGCAGCACGCACACCGTCTCGGCCTCCGCCGCGACCAGCAGGTCGAATGCCTGGCGCGCGCTGTCCACATCGTCGGCATCGAGGGAGGCGACGCCGACGCGGGCGAGATCACCCAGACGCGCGTCGGGGAGCGCAGTGCCGAGCCGTCCGGCCGGCACGACACCCACGATCTCGTCGATGGAGAGGTGCTCGGCCGCCGCATCGCCCACGACGATGCCATGCCCGTCGATGGGCGGGAGGAGCCTCGCGGCATCCGCGACCGTCGCCGACGGCGGCAGCACGAGCGGAGTGTCCCACCGCACCGGCTGAGCCTTGACCCAGCGGATGGCCGCGTCCAGTTCCTGGAGCGGCATGTCCTGGGGCAGCACGCCCAAACCACCGCGGCGCGCAAGGGTCGCTGCCAGACGCGCGCCGGTGACCGAGTTCATGTTGGCCGACACCAGCGGCAGCCGCGCGGGCGTTCCATCTCCGGGCGTCAGATCGACGTCGAGGCGACTGGTGACCGATGATCGACGGGGAACGAGGAAGACGTCCGAGTACGTCAGGTCGACCTCGGGGCGCGCGCCGTAGAAATCCATGCTTCCACGGTACCCACCCCCCTGCGAGGAGGGGCGAGGTGCCCCGCGACTGCTCGGCCGGTTGGGATAAGCTGGGGGGCGGTGCACGCGGAAGATCCCGCGCAAACCACCGATCTTCATCGAGGAAAGCAGGCGATCGACCGTGTCGAGCCAGGTCCAAGGCGTCGGTACTTCGAACGAGGGCGAATTCGGGGCCAATGAATGGCTCGTCGATGAGCTCTACGAGCAGTACAAGGTCGACAAGAACTCCGTGGATCAGGCATGGTGGCCGATCCTCGAGGCCTACCACCCGGTCGTGGATGGCGGCACCCTCGCGCAGGGGTCCGCGGCCCCCGCACCCGCCGGTGCCCCGGCACCCGCGGCGAACGCCGGTGCCCCGGCACCCGCGGCGAACGCCGGTGCCCCCTCCCCCTCGGTCAACGAGCCGAAGCCCGTCACCGCACCCATCCCGGTCGTCGGCGCGCAGCCCGTCGCGCGCACCACCGCGAAGCCGGCCGCACCGCAGCCGATCCCCGCCCAGGCACCGAGGCCCGAGCGCTCCGCCTCGGCCGAAGCCCTGGAGGAGGACGCGGTCACGCCCCTGCGCGGGATGCCGAAGTCCCTCGCGGCGAACATGGAGCAGTCGCTGACCGTCCCCACGGCGACAAGCGTGCGGACCGTGCCGGCGAAGCTGATGATCGACAACCGCATCGTCATCAACAACCACATGTCCCGCACCCGCGGCGGCAAGGTGAGTTTCACGCACCTCATCGGCTGGGCGATCATCCAGGCGCTCAAGGAGTTCCCGAGCCAGAACGTCTTCTACGCCGAGGTCGACGGCAAACCGTCGATCGTCGCCCCGGCTCACATCAACCTCGGCATCGCGGTGGACGTGCCCAAGCCCGACGGCACGCGCGCGCTGCTCGTGCCGAGCATCAAGCGCGCCGAGAGCCTCACCTTCGGGGAGTACCTCTCCTCCTATGAAGACCTCGTGCAGCGGGCACGCGCGAACAAGCTCACTGCCGCCGACTTCCAGGGCACCACGATCTCGCTGACCAACCCGGGTGGCATCGGCACCGTGCACTCGGTGCCCCGCCTCATGAAGGGGCAGGGATGCATCGTCGGCGCGGGTGCTCTGGAGTACCCGGCCGAGTTCCAGGGGGCGAGCGACAAGACGCTGAACGAGCTCGCCATCGGCAAGACGATCACCCTCACGAGCACGTACGACCACCGTGTCATCCAGGGCGCAGGCTCGGGCGTGTTCCTCAAGACGGTGCACGAACTGCTGATCGGCCAGCGCGGCTTCTACGACGACATCTTCGCGGCCCTCCGCATCCCGTATGCGCCCATCCGCTGGGCGGGCGACATCAGCGTCGATGTGTCGGAACGCATCAACAAGACCGCGCGAGTGCACGAGCTCATCAACGCGTTCCGCGTGCGCGGCCACCTGATGGCCGACATCGACCCGCTCGAGTACATGCAGCGCACTCACCCCGACCTGGAGATTGAGTCGCACGGCCTGACCTTCTGGGACCTCGACCGCGAGTTCGTCACCGGTGGATTCGGCGGCAAGCGCCAGATGAAGCTCCGCGACATCCTCGGTGTCCTGCGGGACTCCTACTGCCGCACCATCGGCATCGAGTACATGCACATCCAGGACCCGGGCGAGCGGAAGTGGTTCCAGGACAACGTCGAGGTCAAGTACACCAAGCCGGGCCACGACGAGCAGCTGCGGATCCTGTCCAAGCTCAACGAGGCCGAGGCGTTCGAGACCTTCCTGCAGACGAAGTATGTGGGGCAGAAGCGGTTCAGCCTGGAAGGCGGCGAGTCGCTGATCCCGCTCCTGGACGAACTGCTCCAGGGCGCGGCATCCGCCAGCCTGGACGGTGCGGCGATCGGCATGGCCCACCGCGGTCGCCTCAACGTGCTCACGAACATCGCCGGCAAGACCTACGGCCAGGTGTTCCGCGAGTTCGAGGGCTCGGTCGCTGTGGGCAGCAAGCGCGGCTCGGGTGACGTGAAGTACCACCTCGGCACCGAGGGCACCTTCGTCGCCGACGACGGGGAAGAGCTTCCGGTGTACCTCGCCGCGAACCCGTCGCACCTCGAGACCGTCGATGGCGTGCTCGAGGGTGTGGTGCGGGCGAAGCAGGACCGCAAGCCCATCGGCACCTTCGCGTGGCTGCCCGTCCTCGTTCACGGTGATGCGGCTTTCGCCGGCCAGGGCGTCGTCGTCGAGACGCTGCAGATGTCGCAGCTTCGGGGCTACCGCACCGGCGGCACCATCCACGTCGTCGTCAACAACCAGGTCGGCTTCACCACCACACCGACCGATGCCCGCACCTCGGTGTACGCCACGGATGTCGCCAAGACGATCCAAGCGCCGGTCTTCCACGTGAACGGGGATGACCCGGAAGCCGTGGTCCGCGTGGCCGAGCTGGCGTTCATGTACCGCCAGGAGTTCCACCGCGACGTGGTCATCGACCTCGTCTGCTATCGCCGCCGCGGTCACAACGAGGGCGACGACCCGTCGATGACGCAGCCGCTCATGACGAACCTGATCGAGGCCAAGCGCTCGGTACGTCGCCTCTACACCGAGTCGCTCGTCGGCCGCGGTGACATCACCGAAGAGGAGTACGACCAGGCCAAGCAGGACTTCCAGCGCCGCCTGGAGGTGGCCTTCGCCCAGACGCACGAGGCCGAGACCGGCGCGACGCCGGTGATCGATCCGGACGTCGTGGATGAGCCGGTCAGCGGCGCGCCCGAGACGACGGGTGTCCCGCGCGAGGTCGTGCACTCGATCGGCGACGCCTTCGTCAACAAGCCCGAGAACTTCACGGTGCACACCAAGCTCCAGCAGCTGCTGGACAAGCGCCTGGAGATGAGCCGCAGCGGCAACATCGACTGGGGCTTCGGCGAGCTGCTCGCGTTCGGTTCGGTGCTGCTGGAAGGCACTCCGGTGCGCCTGGCCGGGCAGGATTCCCGCCGTGGCACGTTCGTCCAGCGCCACTCGGTCCTTCACGACCGTGAGAACGGCCAGGAGTGGATCCCGCTCGCCAACCTCAGCGAGAACCAGGGCCGGTTCTACGTGTACGACTCACTGCTCAGCGAATACGCGGCATTGGCGTTCGAGTACGGCTACTCCGTGGAGCGTCCCGACTCGCTCGTGCTGTGGGAGGCGCAGTTCGGCGACTTCGGGAACGGCGCGCAGTCGGTCATCGACGAGTACATTTCCGCGGCCGACCAGAAGTGGGGACAGCAGTCGAGCGTCGTCCTGCTCCTCCCCCACGGGTACGAAGGTCAAGGGCCCGACCACTCGTCGGCCCGCATCGAGCGCTACCTGCAGATGTGCGCGCAAGACAACATGACCGTCGCGCGCCCGTCCACGCCCGCGTCGTACTTCCACCTGCTCCGTCGCCAGGCGTACCAGCGGCCCCGCCGCCCCCTCGTGGTGTTCACGCCCAAGGCGATGCTGCGGCTGCGCGGCGCGACCAGCCCGGTCGAAGACTTCCTCAGCGGCAAGTTCGAGCCCGTGCTCGACGACAACCGCGGCCTCGACCGCGCCGCCGTCAAGCGGGTACTGCTGCACGCCGGCAAGATCCACTGGGATCTGCGGGGCGAGCTGGACAAGAACCCCAACCCCGAGATCGCGCTCGTGCGCCTCGAGCAGTATTACCCTGCCCCGATCGACGAGCTCAACGCCGTGCTGGACACCTACCCCAACGCCGAACTCGTCTGGGTGCAGGATGAGCCGGAGAACCAGGGCGCCTGGCCGTTCATCGCCCTCGAGGTGGTCAAGGACCTCCGCGGCCGCACCATCCGCCGGGTCTCGCGGTCTTCCGCCGCATCCCCCGCGACCGGGTCGCCGAAGGTGCATGCGCAGGAGCACGCCGCGGTCATGAAGATGGCGCTCACCCTGTGACGCGTCACTGAACCGAACACGAAGGCCCGGGTCGCACGACCCGGGCCTTCGTCTTCGGTTCAGAGCCGCGGGGCTCAGTACCAGATGCTGAGCACCGGCGGCACGGCGGGCGCGAATGCGCGATCCAGCGCCGCCGCGACGGCACTGTCGGCCGTGATCGTCCCGGCGGCGGCCAGGGTGCGCGCCGAGACGCCACCGAGCAGCAGGGAACCGAGGGCTGCCACGCTCAGCTCGACGTCGGGATGCCCCGCAACAGGGCGCGCCGTCATCGCTCCGGCCTCGTCGACCTCCAGGCGCCACGTGCCGTCGGCGAATCCGAGCGGATCGTCCACGCGGACGGTGGTGGCCAGCGGAGCGGCATAGCTGCGAGACCCCAGCGCTGCCGGCACATCGAGCACACGCAGCCAGTGGTGGTCGGTGAGGGTCTCGCGCACGGCACGCTGGTCGGACAGCATCCACCGCGTCGGCGCGGGCGAAGGCTGGAGGCTCGCCGTGACAGTGCCGACGAGGTCGTGCTCGATCGCGAACCGCCACAGCGCGGCGAACGCGTCGTCGTGCGTCGTCAACAGCACGTGAATGCGCAACTCGTGCCGGGCGTGGTCGTCGCCTTTCTCCGCCACCGAGTAGACCATCAGGCCCTCCTCGCGGCCCTCCTCGCTCCGGTACTCGACGGCGCGGATCTTGCGAGCGTCGTCGGCGCCGGGTCGGAGTCCGGCCATGCGCCGGTACAGCCCCGGCCACCCGGCGACCTCGCCGGGACGCTGTAAACGCGCCCGCTCGTGAAGAGCGTGCAGGCGCTCGGGCAGCTCGTCCTGCAGGACGAAATCCAGGCGACCGGCCGGGCGGCGCCCGGTCCACCGCACGCGCGTCGCATCCACGGAGACGTCGGAGGTCAGGACGGCAGGACCGAAGCCCCACCGGCCGTAGATGGTGGCCTCGGTGACCGTCAGACCGGCCATCGCCATGCCGGCGGCGGCCGCCGTGCGCAGCTCGCCACCGAGCATCGCCCGCGCGATCCCGCGGCGGCGGTGCGTCGGCGCCACCGTGACGGCGCTGATCGCCCATATGGGGACGGTGCGCCCCGCCTCCGTCGTCAGTTCCGTGATCCACGAGTCGACCGTGCCGACCGGCATCTCGGGATGGGTCGCGCGAGCGTCGAACACGCCCGTGAGGCGCCGCTCGTGCAGCGCGGAGCGCGAGTCCTCGACCTGCTCGGAGGTCGGCTCGCTCTCGAGGAATCCGCGCGACACCGCACGCAGAAACGCATTGAAGGGCGCGCCGTCGTTCGAAACGAGGGCGTAATCCAGGCCTTCCGCGGCCAGCGAGTCGGCCGATGTCGGGTCGAGGGCGAGCGAGCGGTGGTCCAAGTGCGACATACCCCCAGCCTACGGTCGACCTCAGACGTCACCGAAGGGGGTGGCGTGCAACGCTAACGGCCGGTCGTGCCGCGATGTCCGCACCGCGGCCACCGGGAAACGCGAGGGTCAGGAGACGGGTTCGGCCCGCAGCCGGGCGATCACGACGTCTCGCAGCTCAGCGGGCGCGTTCTCTTTGCACGCCCGTGCGACGACCTCGGTGAGAGTGCGCGCAAAATGCGCTTCATCCCGGCACCCGGGGCAGTGCGCCAGGTGCTCGGAAATGTCGTCATACGACGTCTTGCAGACCTCATTGCGGAGGTATTCCTCGAGGTCGCGTCGCGCCTTGTCGCAGCCGCAGTCGCTCATGTCGTCACTCTCTCACTTTTGTGCAGGCGCCGCGGCAGTGATGCCGCGCTCCTTCGCGTATTCCGTCAGCAGCTCACGGAGCATTCGCCTGCCTCGGTGCAGGCGACTCATGACCGTGCCGATCGGAGTCTTCATGATGTCGGCGATCTCCTGGTAGGCGAAGCCTTCGACATCTGCGAAGTACACCGCCAGCCGGAAATCCTCGGGAATCGACTGGAGGGCGTCTTTCACGACGGATGCAGGCATCCGATCGATGGCCTCCGCCTCGGCCGAGCGGGCGCTCGTCGCGGTGGTCGATTCCGCTCCCCCGAGTTGCCAGTCCTCGAGGTCGTCGATGGTCCCCTGGTAGGGCTCCCGCTGCTTCTTGCGGTAGGTGTTGATGTAGGTGTTCGTGAGGATGCGATACAGCCACGCCTTGAGGTTCGTTCCCTGCGTGAAAGTGCGCCAGGAGGCGAACGCTTTCACGAAGGTCTCCTGTACGAGATCCGCCGCATCCGCGGGATTGCGCGTCATACGCATCGCCGCCGCGTACAGCTGATCCATGAAGGGGAGCGCCTGCTCCTCGAACTGCGCGCGCACGTCGACTACGGCATCGGCCTTGTCGTTCATCACACGCAAGTCTACGTCCGACCGCCCATCGCCGACGCGGGCGTCAATTTTCGTGCGGTCAAGGACCCCGATCATCTACCCCTCCTTCACTAGGGTGGAACCGATGACCTTCGACGGCTATTCCCCCAAAGCACCACCCACCGCCCCACGCGGTGAATGGGAAGCGCCCGTCGCCGCCGGCCCGTTGCGCGCGACCGTCACCATTCCCGGCTCGAAATCGCTGACGAACCGTGAACTGATCCTCGCCGCCATCGCCGAGGGGCCCAGCACACTGCGCGCCCCGCTGCACTCCGACGACTCCGAGCGCATGGTCGAGGCGCTGACGACCCTGGGGGTGGCCGTCAACCGCGTCCCGAGCGGCGACCTGCAGAGCTACGACCTGCGCATCAGCCCGTCCGCGCCCTTCCGCGGCGACGTGGTGGTCGACTGCGGTCAGGCGGGAACGGTCATGCGGTTCGTCGCAGGGCTCGCCGGACTCGCTGTCGGCGAGGTGACGCTCACGGCCCACGAGAGCGCGCTGCACCGGCCGATGGGAATGCTCATCGCCGCCCTGCGCGAAGTCGGCCTCGACATCGACGACGGAGGGCGGTGGGCGCTCCCCTTCACCGTCCGCGGCCATGGTCACGTGCGCGGCGGAGAGGTGGAGATCGACGCGAGCGCCTCGAGCCAGTTCGTCTCCGGCCTGCTTCTGGCCGCCCCCCGGTTCGACGTGGGACTGCACCTGCGCCACGTCGGTCCGCGCCTCCCGAGCATCCCGCACATCGACATGACCGTCGAGTCGCTCGGCCACCGCGGCGTCCACGTGGAGCGGCCCGCCCCCGGCGAGTGGATCGTGCCGCCCGCCCCCGTCCGGGCGAAGGACATCGCGATCGAGCCCGACCTCTCCAACGCCGCGCCCTTCCTGGCCGCCGCGATGGTCACCGGCGGCCAGGTGACCGTGCCGGGTTGGCCGCTGCACTCGACGCAGCCCGGAGCGCTGCTCATGGAGATCTTCGCCGAGATGGGGGCGAAAGTGGTTCGCCGCTCGACCAACCTGACCGTCACCGCCGGTGACGCGATCGAGGGCATCGACCTCGATCTCTCCGCCGCCGGGGAACTCGCCCCGACGCTGTTCGGGCTCGCCGCCTTCGCCCAGGGCCCCACGACGCTCTACGGCATCGGTCACATCCGCGGACACGAGACCGACCGCATCGCGGCGCTCGTGGCCAACCTCCGCGCCCTCGGAGGCGAAGCTCACGAGCTGGCCGACGGCATCCGCGTCGTCCCACGGCCGCTGCACGGCGGGGTGTGGAAGGCCTACCACGACCACCGTCTGGCGACCACCGGAGCACTCATCGGACTGCGTGTCCCCGGCGTGCGGATCGATGACATCGGCACGACCGCCAAGACGATGCCGCAGTTCGTGTCGCTGTGGCAGGGGATGCGGGAGGGTCGCTGACGCGGCCGACGACGATGAGCTGGCTCGAAGACTTCGAAGCCGAGGACGACGACGACCTCGACGAGACCGACGTGCGCGTTCGGCCGAACCCGAAGGGCAACCGCCCCCGCACGAAGCGGCGACCCGCCCACGCCGACGCGGTCATCGCCCGCGTACTGGGGGTGGACCGGGGTCGCTACGCCGTGCTCGTCGACGAGGACGGCCCCGATGAGCGACGCATCACCGCGACCCGCGCCCGGGAGCTACGCAAGCAGCCGATCGTCAACGGCGACCGCGCCCGCGTGGTGGGCGACACATCCGGCGCCGAGGGGAGCCTCGCCCGCATCATCGGCATCGAGGAGCGCACGTCGCTGCTGCGCCGCAGCGCCGACGACACCGACCAGGTCGAACGGGTGATCGTCGCCAACGCCGATCAGATGCTCATCGTCGTGGCCGCCGCCGACCCCGAGCCTCGCGCCCGGCTCGTCGACCGCTATCTCGTCGCGGCCCTGGATGCCGGCATCCGCCCGTTGCTCGTGGTCACCAAGACCGACCTCGCCGACCCGACCGCGTTCCTCGGGCACTTCGAGGGGCTCGACCTCGAGGTCTTCACCAGCGCGCCGGACAACGTGCCGCTGGAGCGGATCGGCGCCGCTCTCGTGGGGCACTCGACGGTCTTCGTGGGTCATTCCGGCGTGGGCAAGTCCACGCTGGTGAACGCCCTCACGGGATCCGAGCGTGCGATCGGCCACGTCAACGAGGTCACGGGCCGCGGCCGGCACACGTCATCCTCGACCGTGTCGTTCCGCTATCGCGGCCCCGGCGGCGCCGGCTGGGTCATCGACACGCCGGGCGTACGGTCGTTCGGTCTGGGTCACGTCGACCCGGCGAACATCCTGGGTGCGTTCACCGACCTCGCCGAGATCGCCAAGGAATGCCCGCGCGGGTGCACCCATCTCCCGGATGCCCCGGACTGCGCGATGGCGGAAGCCGTCGCCGAGGGGCGCCTCGGTCCCGGTGGTGCGGCCCGTCTGGATTCGCTGCAGCGGCTGCTCATGACGTTCACGACTCATAGGGTGGAGGGGTGAGTACTCTCGAGCCCGGCGCCGCAGCACCCGATTTCACCCTCCAGGATCAGGACGACCATGCCGTTTCGCTCTCCGACTTCCGCGGCCGCCGCGTGATCGTGTACTTCTATCCGGCGGCGATGACGCCCGGGTGCACCACCCAGGCCTGCGACTTCCGGGACAGCCTGGGATCGCTCCAGGGTGCGGGCTACACCGTCCTCGGCGTCTCGCGAGACCAGCCGGCCAAGCTCCGCGAGTTCCGCGAGCGCGACGGACTGGCGTTTCCGCTCCTCAGCGACCCCGATCATGCTGCGCATGACGCGTACGGCGCGTGGGGCGAGAAGCAGAATTACGGCAAGACGGTGGAAGGAGTGCTCCGCTCGACCTTCGTCATCGACGAGGACGGGGTCATCCAGCACGCCCAGTACAACGTCAAGGCCACCGGTCACGTGGCCCGGCTGCGGAAGACGCTCGGCGTCGACGCGGCCTGAGCCGCAGCATCCGTCAGGACGCCTCGCGTCCGCCGGCTTCCCGCCCGGCGTCCCGCACGGCGAGGAACAACGCCACCCCGCCGAGCACCGCCGGGGCGGCGATCAGCGCCGCCAGAGCCGGGTTCGCGTTCTCGCCCGCCAGTTCGCCCAGCGCCACGGCGAGGATGAGCGCCTGGACGACGATGCCGCCGGAGCGTCCCAGCGATCGACCTCGAGCCGTGGCGATGGAAAACCCCGCCACTGCGACCGCTCCCACGAGGGTGAGGACCGCCAGCGCGACGGCGCTGGCCACGGAGAGGGTGTCGCCGGAAAGCAGCGCGGCGACCTGCCACACCAGAAGCACGACCACCCCGACCGCCTCGAGGGCGAGCACGGCTGCGGCGATCAGGCGGACGGGCATGGGGGACTCCTGTCGGGTTCAGGGCACGCGGGAGCCTGGTAACGAGCTGGAAACCTGCCGCTTACCTCTTGATCGGTCTGGTTGCCTATGGGACGATATACAAAGCCGTGTGCTCCCACAGCGAAGTGGGGCGAGCGAAAAGCTTGCATCTCCCACCAGAGTATCGGACACCCGAGTCCGGGATCTGACTCACTTCCATCAAGGAGCACCACCATGGATTGGCGCGACAAAGCTGCCTGCCTGACCGTCGACCCCGAGCTGTTTTTCCCCGTGGGGAACACCGGCCCCGCGGTCGACCAGATCGAGAAGGCCAAGTCCGTCTGCGCCCGGTGCACCGTCACCGAGATCTGCCTGCAGTACGCCCTCGAGTCCGGTCAGGATTCGGGCGTGTGGGGCGGACTTTCCGAAGACGAGCGCCGCGCGCTGAAGCGCCGCGCCGCCCGCGCGCGCCGCGCGTCATGAGTCGGAACGTGTCAGCGCCGCGCGGCGGCCCTGGCGCGTTGCGGCTGAACGGCTGAGTGAGCGCGCCGTCGGCGCGCCGAGACGAAGCGCTTCCCAGGCCCGGAGGGCGCTCCCCCGGCGCATCCTCAGGCCTCTGATCGGTCGATGTAACGCATCGGGATCTCGATCGTCACTTCGGTGCCACTTCCCACGAGCGTGTGCCAGTCGATCGTGCCGCCCAGCTCGCCCTGGATGAGCGTGCGGACGATCTGCGTTCCGAGTCCGCGGCCCACCTGTCCTTCGGGCAGTCCGACGCCCGTGTCCCGCACGCGAACTTCGAGGAGCTCGTCGGTGCGCACCGCCGAGATCTCCACATCGCCCTCCTGACCGGCGAGCCCGTGCTCGACCGCGTTGGTGACCAGTTCGGTCAGCGCGAGGGCAAGAGGCGTGGCGTATTCGCTGGGCAGCGTACCGAACCGGCCGGTCGATCGGGTGCGCGCACGCGTGTTCGGCGCCGCTGCCACCTCCGCGACCAGCTTCAGCACGCGGGCGAACACTTCGTCGAAGTCGACGTTCTGCGCCAGGCCCTCCGACAGCGTGTCGTGCACGACCGCGATCGCCGAGACCCGCCGCATCGCCTGCGTCAACGCCTCGCGCGCTTCCTCGGAGTGCGTGCGCCGGGCCTGGATCCGCAGCAGCGATGCCACCGTCTGGAGGTTGTTCTTCACCCGGTGGTGGATCTCGCGGATCGTGGCGTCCTTGGTCAGGAGCTCCTGCTCCTGGTGACGGATCTCGGTGACGTCGCGGCACAGCACGATCGCTCCGATGCGCCTGCCGCGTTCGCGAAGGGGGATGGTGCGCAGGGATACCTGCACGCCCCGCGCCTCGATGTCCGCGCGCCATGGTGCGCGGCCGGTGACCACGACCGGGAGCGACTCGTCCACCTGTCGTTTGGAGGGCAGGATCCGCGTCGTGACTTCGACGAGCGACTCCCCCTCGAGTTCGTCGTCGAACCCCATGCGGTTGAAGGCGGACAGGGCGTTCGGACTCGCGAATGTCGTGATGCCGTCGACGTCCAGGCGGATGAGGCCATCCGACGCGCGCGGCGCTCCCCGGCGCGGCGCCGTGGGGGCCGTGAGATCCGGGAACTCGGCCGTGGAGATCATGCCGAACAGGTCATCGGCGCAATCGTTGAACGTGATCTGTTGACGGGAGGGCGTGCGGGTCTCGCCCAGGTTCGTGTGGCGAGTGAGGACCCCCACCGTCACCGACTCCGCTCCGTGTGACGCGAGCTGGCGCACGATCGGAACGGCGCGGACGCGCGTGGGCGTCTCCTCGAACCAGTCGGGCGAGGCCGAGTCCACGATGCGGCCGCTCTGGAAGGCTTCGCGCACCTGCGTGCGCCACTGGGGCCGCACGCGATCTCCGACGATGTCGCGGTAGAACAGGGTCGCGGCGCCCCCGGGCCGGGTGTGCGCGACCGCGATGAACGAGTCATCCTGTGTGGGAACCCACACGACGATGTCGGCGAAGGCGAGGTCGGCCAGTAGCTGACCGTCGCTGACGAGCCGGTGGAGCCATTCGACGTCGGCCTCGGTGGAACGGCCATGCGCGTAGACGAGTTCGCTGAGGGTCGACACCTCCCCAGCCTAAGTTGAAGTGAGGCCGGCCACCGCCGTTCGCTCGCCCCGCCGTTCGCGGCGCCGCCCGCGGCGCTCGGCGACCACGGCTCGCGGAGGGGGCTCCACCGCCTCCCCGACGAAACGCCGCACCGCCGCGGCAAGCGGCGAGCGCGGCGCGGTGTCGGCCACGGTGCGGGCGGCGAGCATCGCCGCATCCGCCGAGCGCGGATCCAGCGGTACGAACCACACGTCCTCGATTCCGGCGAACCGCTCCAGCGTCCGCCGCACCTGCCCGCGGGCGTCGATCCCCAGCGTCCCCGCGCGCAGCCGGTTGACGATCACGACCACAGGCGTCGCGCCGATGGCGGCGCGCAGCTCGGTGTAGGCGCGGAGGAAACGGGCGACACCGACCGGATCGGCGGCGCACACCGCCACGACGAGATCCGATGTGCGAAGAGCCGCCAACGTCGCGGCGTTCCGACGCGGACCGTCCAAGTCGCTGACGATCTCCTCGTCGCGCTCGAGGGAGGCTGCGACATCGACCACGGTCGTGTCGACCCACGTCCGACACGCGGTCAGGACAGCATCCACGCGACGTTCCGACAGCTCGGGCCAGCGCCCCGGCCGGTTGATCCCGGGGAGAACCTCCACGGTGCCGCCGGCAATGTGCAGCGGCACGCTGATGCGAGTCAGCTCCACCTCATCCAGCCCGCCCAGTTCGGCCTGCCGGCATGCCGCGGCGAAACCCGGCCCCTCGTCCGCGAGCCCGAGCGACAACGCCAGGGAGGGCGCGTGGGAATCCGCGTCGATGAGAGCGACCGACCGTTCGCCCCGCGCCAATTCGGCGGCCAGCTCGATGGCGAGCGTCGAACGCCCCGGCGCACCGTGCGGCCCCCACACCGACACGATGCGCCCTGCGGGCGCGGGCGCTGCCCCCACGGCGGGGGTCGACGGCACCGCCAGCGCGTCGGCGAGCACCCACCCCTCGACCTCCAGCGGAAGCGGGCTGGCCAGTCCGAAGCGCGCGGCGATCCGGCGCCCCGGCTCGTCTGCGCAGAGCGGGGCGATGCGGATGCCCCGGGCGTCGCAGTCCGCGATCACCGCGGCCGTGAGCGTCCGCGCATCCGTCTGCAGGATCAGGATGTCCACCGTCCCCGCCGTCCGCACGGCATCGGAGGCAGCCGCGGCGGGAACCACAGCGCCGACGCCGACGCCTTCGTCGGCCAGCTCCCGCGCGAGATGCTCGCCGCGCGGAGCATCCACCGCCACGATCGCGCGGATCACGGCGCCCCGCCCGCCACCGGCACCACCGAGAGGGATGACCCTCCCGAAACCGCCTCGAGCGTCGCCGCGACGTCGGCTCGGGGGATCACGAGCTCCAGCGCCGCGCCGGCCTGGCCGACCACGCCCTCATCACGGCTGACACTCGCCACCGTCGCGTCGGCGACGAGGATGCGCGGAGTGTCGAACACATCGCGCTCCAGGGCGGGCGCGACCCACAGCTCCACGCGGGTGCCCGACGTGATCGTCGCGGGAACATCGACCGACGTGGAGATGACGACGGTCGTGACCCGTGAGTCGGCGGCCGCGCCCACGGCCTGTGCGGGAACGAGCTCACCCTCGCTGATCGTGCGGGTGGCCACGGCCCCCTTCGGCAAGGCGCCCGGGCCGACGTACGCATCACCGGCGGCACCCAGCGCCACATCCACCGTGCGGAAGTCATCGGCGGCAACCGTCTCCCCCGGGACGATCGTGCGGGAGGCGGCCAGCACGGGCGCCGTCTGGCGCGCCGCGCCGACGACCAACCAGACGCCGCCCACCGAAACAGCGACGAGCAGGACCCCCAGCAGGAATCGCGCGTCGCCCCAGAAGGGCCGCGGACGCGTACGCGGACGATCGGACGCGGTCATCCCGACATCGTGCTCCGATCGCCGCACCGGCGTCCGTGATTATCCACAGCGCCGTGGGGCGGCGCGAGAGGTCCCGAGGGCCGGTCATAATGGGCACATGCCCGACCGCCCGTCCTCTGGCACGCGCCTGCTCGCCCCCGCTCAGGTGGCGGAGCTGCTGGACGTGTCGGTGGACGAAGTGGTCACCCTGGTGCACGAGGGACGGCTGCGCGGTATGCGCGTCGGAAGCCCGGCGCGCTGGCGCGTGGAAGAGGCCAGCGTCGAGGACTACCTCGAAGACCAGGCGGAGGAAGCCCGCCGGATGGCGCTGTGGCGGCAATCCAACGCTGCAAGCTTTCCGGAGCTGTGGGGGCGTGGACGGGTGCCGAGGGGCGACTGAGGCCGTCAGCCGCGCAGAGCGTCGCCGGTGCCGTCGATCCCGATCCATGAGATCGCCGAGAACGGCACGATGCGAAAGCCGGTGACCTCGGCCGCGCGGCGCACCGCACCACGCTCATGCACGGCCAGGTCGAGGTGATCGACCCCTGCGCGGTCGATGGTTCCCGGCACCGCGCGTCCGTCCTGACCGTGCACGGTCACGCCGGCACGCCGCCGGACCAGGTCGCGGACTGCGAACCCGAAGGTGGCCCGTCGGGAGACGGCGGAACCTGCCGTCGCCGTCTCGGGGCGCGCAGTGCGCAGGAGGTGCGCGTGGGCCATCGAGATCCCGGTGATCGCCTCGAGCGGGATGAGCGCCGCACCCGACCGCGATCCCCACGGCGATGCCAGAAGCCAGTCGGCGCCGAGGCCGGTGATGGGTGCGGTCAGGGTGGTGCCGCCACGCAGCTCGAATGCCGCGGCGACCGGGTCGCCGTCGGCCGCCGCCAGCGCCGCCAGCCGCTCGTGCAGGGTGACCCGGGAAAGACGCAGGCGTTCGGCCTCGGTTTCCAGCGCCGCCCGCTCGGCCTCCCACTCGGAGGCGAGCTGGTCCTCGATGTCTTCGAAGAAGCGATCCCAGCGCATGGCGCGAGGTTAGGGCACGCGTGGCGGGGAGCACAGAAGTTCTCCACACCTCGAACCGAATCTGTTGTGACGGGCCCGCGTGTGCTCTACTGAGTCGCACGGAATCCCAACGCTCCGCGACATCCCCCCTGTCGAGATAGGCGCGCCCATGGCACTCAACCCGGCCGGCTTTGCCCGCCCCTACCCCGTCAGCGTGCGCTCCGCGGACGTGGACGAGTTCTTCGCCCCGCAGCGAACCTCCTCCGCCGCACTCCCCGATCCGGAACCGCTGATCCGCAACCTCACGCGCGGCGTGCTCGAGGTGCTCGCGGGGGTCCGCGAGATCGAGCAGCTCGCGCGCTGGCTGACCGAAGACGCCTACCGGGTGCTGCTGACCCGTGCCAACCTCGCCACGCGGGCGCGCAGCGCGCGGGGAGTTCCCGCAACGCGGCCGGTGCACGCCATCGTGTCCGTACGAACGTGCGTCCCGGCGGATGGGATCGTCGAAGCCGTGGTCATCGTCGCCTCCCCCGCGCGCACCCGCGCGATCGCCGTCCGCCTGCAGGGTATCGATCGGCGCTGGCGGGCGACATCCCTCGCGTTGCTCTGACTCCCGCGGGCCTCAGTCGCCGTCGATGAGCTCGAGAAGGGAACGGAGCGCGTCGCGGATCTCGTCGTGGTCGTACTGACCGGCGCGGCTCTCACCGGAGATCACGCCGGAACGGTGCACCTTCGAGAAGTCCCCGAACGGGAAGGAGTACGCCCCCTTCGTCTCCCGGTTCTCGCTCTTGTCGATGCCGAGGTGCCAGTGCGAATACTCCGTCCAGCCCTCTTTCTCGATGAACGAATTCTCCTGGGCAGCGCTGGGCGCCGCCTCCGACCAGTCGTCCCGCTCGTCGCGGACGACCTTGCCGTCGCGGATGAGCGCACGCGCGTGACGCAGGGCGGGTTGGTTCAGTTCGATCGCCATGCCGAAAGGCTACGCCCCGCCGCCGCATCCTCGCGAGAAACGACATTCCGGACCAGAAACGGCGCGACGCGTGCCGTCTCGCCCGGAATGTCGTTTCTCGCGGCCGCGGCTAGGGGCGGTACGAGGACAGGAAGTTCCCGAGGCGTTCGATCGCATCGGTGAGGACGCGGGACTCCGGCAGAGTCACGATGCGGACGTGGTCAGGGGTCGGCCAGTTGAACCCGGTCCCCTGCACGAGCAGCACGTGCTCGGCGACGAGGAAGTCGTAGACGAACTTCCCGTCGTCGGGAATCTCGTACACCTCCGGGTCGAAGCGGGGGAAGGCGTACAGCGACCCGCGCGGCCGGACGCACGAAACCCCGGGGATCGCCTCGAGACTCTCCCACGCGGCGTCGCGCTGCTCGAGGAGGCGCCCCGAGGGCGCGATCAGGGCGTCGATCGATTGCACACCCGAGAGCGCCGCCTGGACGGCGTGCTGTGCCGGGACATTGGGACACAGCCGCGTGGATGCCAGCAGCGTGATGCCCTCGATGAACCCCTGGGCGTGGTCCTTGGGGCCGGAGATCACGAGCCAGCCGGAGCGGAACCCCGCGACGCGGTAGGTCTTGGACAGTCCGTTGAAGGTGAGGCACAGCAGGTCGGGAGCCACCACGGCCATCGGGATGTGCACGGCGTCATCGAACAGGATGCGGTCGTAGATCTCGTCGGAGAGGATCAGGAGCGAGTTCTCCCGCGCGATCTGCGCGATGCCCTCCAGCACCTCGCGCGAGTACACCGCTCCGGTGGGGTTGTTCGGGTTGATCACGACGATCGCCTTGGTGCGCGGGGTGACCTTCGCGCGGATGTCCTCCAGGTCGGGCTGCCACTCGTTCAGCTCGTCGCAGAGGTAGTGCACCGGGGTGCCACCGCCCAGGCTCGTCATGGCGGTCCACAGCGGGTAGTCCGGCGCGGGGATGAGCACCTCGTCCCCTTCATCCAGCAGCGCCTGCATCGTCATGGTGATGAGCTCGGACACGCCGTTGCCGAGATAGACGTCGTCGGGGTCGAGCAGGGGGAATCCCGGAACCTGCTCGTAGCGCGAGACCACGGCGCGGCGGGCCGACATGATCCCCCGGCTGTCGCTGTAGCCGTGGGCGTTGGGCACCGCCTCGATCATGTCGCGGACGATCTGGAACGGTGCCTCGAACCCGAAGATCGCCGGATTGCCGGTATTGAGCTTGAGGATGCTGTGGCCCTCGGCCTCGAGCCGGTCTGCCTCGACCAGTGCCTGCCCGCGGATCTCGTAGAGGACATCCTTCAGCTTCGAGGACTGGTCGAGGGGGCGCAGCGGGCTCATCGGATCAGGATATCTCCGCCGTCGGGGCGCGGTCCGCCGCGGACGGCGGTCCAATCGCGCGCCCGTGGCGTCGCCGCATCCCGTGCGTGCGACGCCACGGAGGCTACTTCTTCTTGTCGGCAGCGCGGCGCTGAGCGCGGTTGGCGGCGGGTGCGGCCGGTGCGGCGCCGTCCGTGCGCTGCCCGAAGGCACC
This sequence comes from Microbacterium sp. Z10_103, assembly GCF_058310455.1. Lineage (NCBI taxonomy): Bacteria > Bacillati > Actinomycetota > Actinomycetes > Micrococcales > Microbacteriaceae > Microbacterium > Microbacterium sp. Z10_103. The sequence continues at coordinate 596,013 of NZ_JBZEGK010000001.1, read as the reverse complement.
ACGCGGAGCCTCGGCGGTACGCGCGGGAGCGCCTCCCGGGGCAGCAGCGGCGGGGGCGGCTCCGGCCGCCGCGGCAGCCTGCCGCAGGCGGCTCGTGGCACCCTGCTGCACCTGCCCGCGGTCGTTGCGCACCTCGACCTCCCCGGCGTCGTTCGCCGCGGAGTACTCGAGCCGCTGTGCCTCGCTCGGTCCGGCGGCCAAGCCCTTGGCCTCGACCTGAGCGGCCTGCTCGCCGTCGACACGGCGGACCTCGACCTCGAGGTTGAACAGGTAGCCGACCGACTCTTCCTTGATCTGCCCCATCATCGCCTGGAACATCTGGTAGCCCTCGCGCTGATACTCGATCAGCGGATCGCGCTGCGCCATCGCCCGCAGGCCGATACCGTCCTTGAGGTAGTCCATCTCGTACAGGTGGTCGCGCCAGCGGCGGTCGAGCACCTGGAGCACCACGCGGCGCTCGAGTTCGCGCACGGCCTGCTCGCCCAGCTGCTCCTCGCGCTTGGCGTAGGCGATGCGGGCGTCGGAGAGGATCTCCCGCTTGAGCCCTTCGGGGGTGATGCGCCCGCGGGAGCCTGCCTCGGCGACGACCTCATCGATGGTCACACCCACCGGATAGAGCGTCTTCAGTTCGGTCCAGAGCGCGTCGAAGTCCCAGCTCTCGGTGTGCCCACTGCCGGTGTGGTCGTCGATCACCGCGGAAATGGCGTCTTCGATGAAGTGCTGCACCCGGTCGGCGATGTCGTCACCCTGCAGGATGTGGCGGCGATCGGCGTAGATCGCCTCGCGCTGACGGTTGAGGACGTCGTCGTACTTCAGGACGTTCTTCCGCAGCTCGGCGTTGCGCGCCTCGACCTGGGACTGGGCGCTCTTGATCGCGCGCGACACCATGCCCGACTCGATGGCCACGTCGTCGGGGAAGTTCGCCCGGGCCAGGATGGCTTCGGCCGCACCCGACTGGAACAGTCGCATGAGGTCGTCGGTGAGCGACAGGTAGAACCGGCTCTCTCCCGGGTCTCCCTGGCGGCCCGAGCGACCACGCAACTGGTTGTCGATGCGGCGGGACTCGTGCCGCTCCGTGCCGAGCACGTACAGGCCGCCGGCTTCGACGACCTTCGCTCCCTCTTCGGCTACGACCTCGCGGACTCGTGAGTACGCCTCATCCCACTCCGACTCATATGCCTCCGGCGTCTCCACCGGATCGAGCCCCTTGGCCTTGAGCTCCTGCACCGCGAGGAATTCGGCGTTGCCGCCGAGCATGATGTCGGTTCCGCGACCGGCCATGTTCGTGGCGACGGTGACGGCACCCAGGCGCCCGGCGCGCGCGACGATCTCCGCCTCGCGCGCGTGGTTCTTGGCGTTGAGGACCTCGTGCTTGACGCCCTTTTTCGCGAGCAGTCGCGACAGGTACTCGCTCTTCTCCACGCTGGTGGTGCCGACGAGGACAGGCTGGCCGGTGGTGTGGCGCTCGGCGATGTCTTCGACGACCTGCCCGAACTTGGCGGTCTCGTTCTTGTAGACGAGGTCGGACTGGTCCTTACGGATCATCGGCTTGTTCGTCGGGATCGGGACCACGCCGAGCTTGTAGGTCGACATGAACTCGGCCGCCTCGGTCTCGGCGGTACCGGTCATGCCCGCGAGCTTGTCGTAGAGGCGGAAGTAGTTCTGCAGGGTGACCGTGGCGAGGGTCTGGTTCTCCGCCTTGACGGGTACGGCTTCCTTGGCCTCGATGGCCTGGTGGATGCCCTCGTTGTAGCGGCGTCCGACGAGGATGCGGCCGGTGTGCTCATCGACGATCATGACCTCGTCGTTCATGACGACGTAGTCGGTGTCGCGCTTGAACAGCGCGAGCGCCTTGATGGAGTTGTTCAGGAACGAGATGAGCGGGGTGTTGGCCGACTCGTAGAGGTTCTCGATGCCGAGGTAGTCCTCGACCTTCTCGATGCCGGGTTCGAGTACGCCGATCGTGCGCTTCTTCTCGTCCACCTCGTAGTCCACGCCCGCCTCGAGCGTGCGGGCGATCTTGGCGAATTCGGCGAACCAGCGGTTCGCCTCCCCGGAGGACGGGCCGGAGATGATCAGCGGCGTACGCGCCTCGTCGATGAGGATCGAGTCGACCTCGTCGACGATCGCGAAGTAGTGGCCCCGCTGTACGAGGTCTTCCTTGCGCCAGGCCATGTTGTCGCGCAGATAGTCGAAGCCGAACTCGTTGTTCGTGCCGTAGGTGATGTCGGCGGCGTACTGCGCGCGGCGGACCTCGGGCGTCTGCCCCGACACGATGACGCCGGTGGACATTCCGAGGGCGCGGTACACGCGTCCCATGAGCTCGGACTGGTAGGTCGCGAGGTAGTCGTTCACCGTGATGACGTGCACGCCCTGGCCGGCGATGGCGTTGAGATACACCGCGAACGTCGCCGTCAGCGTCTTTCCCTCACCGGTCTTCATCTCGGCGATGTTGCCCAGGTGAAGCGCCGCACCACCCATGATCTGCACGTCGTACGGGCGCTGGCCGAGGGTGCGCTGAGCGGCCTCGCGGACGGCTGCGAAAGCCTCCGGCATGAGGCGGTCGAGGCTCTCCCCCGCCTCGAAGCGCGCGCGCAACTCGGTGGTCTCGCCGCGCAGTTCGTCGTCGGTGAGGTGCGAGTAGTCCTCTTCCAGCGCGTTGACGGCCTTGACCACCTGCTGGAGGCGCCGGATGATCCGGCCTTCTCCGGCACGGAGCAGTCTTTCGAGAGGATTGGCCACGGAGCAATTCCCATCTGTCGGGTTCGGCGCTGTGCGACTCGCACACGGCGCCCGCCTGCACGCAGGCATACCGTGCCATGTTATCCGTTCGTGACCTCGGAAGACCCTGCGAACGCCCCGACGGAAGCGCGCTCAGCGAACACGCGGCACACCTGTGCTCCGCGACTCCTAGGATCGGAGTCATGGCCGGGTTCTGGGGTAAGCGCAAGCGTGAAGAGCAGGATGCAGCGGACGCCGATCTCGCCAAACGGGCCGAGCTCGCGCTGGTCGCGGCGGACGAGCGCATCCGACTGACCTCCGACGAGCTGGACTTCGCCGTGGCCGAGTTGGGCGATGTCCGAACCGCCGACCTGCGTTCCGCGCTGACGGCCGTGCGCACGCACATGAGCGAAGCGTTCCAGCTGCACCAGTTGAACCACGACCACATCCCCGATACACCGGAAGAACTCCGGACGCGTAACGCGCGCATCATCCAGCTGTGCGAATGGGCGGAAGACCTCCTCGAGGAGCGGACGACCGCGCTGCAGCCCGCGATCGAGGCGGTGCGCCGCGCGCCCGAGATCCTGCAGCGCATCCGCACCGACCGCGCGCGGCTGGAGGAGCGTGTCCCGAACGCGCGTGAGGCGGTGGCTCGCCTTTCCGGCCGGTACAGCGCCTCGGCGCTCCGTCAGATCAACGGCAACCCCGACGAGGCCGATCAGCTCCTCGACTTCGCCGTCCACTCCGCCGACGTCTCGCAGCGCCGACGGGAGGCCGGTCAGCGGGAACAGGCATCGGTCGCGCTGGAAGCGGCGACGGAGGCCGTGCGCCGAGCCGAGTCGCTCCTGGACGCGGTGGACGCGTTCGAGATCGAGGCGCTCCGCGCCGAATCCACACTGGCTGCCGTCATCGACGACTCTCGCAGCGACCTGGTCGAGGCGCGCAACGGCCCGATGACCCCCACCGTCACCACGGCGATGGCGGAGCTCGAGGCGGCGCTGGCCTCCCTGCCCGCGAATGCCGCGAAGGACGACCCCTTCGGCGCTCTCTCCCGCTTGCGCACCGCGAACGCGGCGCTGGATGTGGCCCGCGAGCGGGCGGCGCGTCCGGTGATCTCCGAGGCGCACGTGCGGCATATGGTCGATGACGCGGACCGCCAGATCTCCGTCGCGCGCAGCGTCATCGCCGGTCATCGCGGGTGGATCGGGGCCGACGCGCGCACGCGGCTGGCCGAGGCCGAGCGGCTGAGGGGCGAGATCCCGCTGGGTCCGATCCCCGAGGACGACCGCGAAGCGGCCCAGGCCGTCGCACGACGCGCAGGCGCTCTGGCGAGCGAAGCGCTGCAGCTGGCGCAGCAGGACATCGACTCCTCCCGCCCCGACGACTGGAACAACGGCGGCTGGGGCGGCCGTGGTGGCGGGCGCGGCATGGGCGGCATGGGCGGCGGCGGCATGGGCGGCGGCATCCTCGGCGGCCTCGTCATCGGCTCGCTGCTGGGCGACATCTTCGACGGCTGACCCGCTCCCTCCCCACCCCCCCACCCGTCGACTCGCCAGCAACCGTCGCCCCGCGCGCGAAAATTGCGCGTTTGTTGGCGACTCAACGAGAGAACCCCCGCCGAAGCGGGGGTTCTCGTGCGTCACAGGGTGCCTACGAAGCGACCCTCGCGGCGGGCGGAGCGGCAGTCTCGAGGGAAATCACACCGTAGTCCCAGCCCTTGCGGCGGTAGACGACGCTCGGGTGGTCGGTGCGCGCGTCGATGAAGAGGAAGAAGTCGTGGCCGACGAGCTCCATCCGGTCGACGGCCTCCTCGACGGTCATCCACTCCGCCTCGAACTGCTTCGTGCGAATGACCACCGGGGTGTACGGCTCGTCGTCGCCGGAGCCGATGACGGGAATCTGCCCGGTGGCCACGGCCCGGAGAACGTCAACCGACGCCGGTTCGACGTCGATGCCCTCCAGCGACCCGGTGCCCTTTTCGAACTTCGCGCCTCGCGGATGGTTCCGATTGTCGACGCGCTTCTCCTTCGCGCGCCGCAGCTGCTCGCTGAGCTTGTCGACCGCAAGGTCGAGCGCAGCGAACTTGTCGGCGTCTGTCGCTTCAGCCCGGACGACCGGGCCCTTGCTGGACAGGGTCAGTTCGACCGTGTCGTCTTCCATGTGCCCGTTGTGGTGAGCCCGGTGAGTGACCTTCACCTCGAGAACCCCGGCCCGGGGACAGAGGTGTTCGATGCGGGCGGCCTTCTCCTCGACGACACTGCGGAAGCGGTCGGTGATACCAACCCCTACGCCGACGATGCTCGTGTCCATCCGTTACCTCCTTGTTCCGGGTCCGCCCTGTTCCGGGTTTCACGGTGCCAAGGACGGACTCTCCGTCGCCTTGTGTCCCCCCACGGTAGCCGCGTCGCCGGGAAGTGTCACGGGGGAATGGCGGATGTGTCACGGACGCGTAGAATCCGGCGCGGTGTCGCGGCCACGGTCACCGCGCCGATCACCTCGGCACCGGCGGCGCGGAGGGCGCGGTCGGCCTCGCGCAGCGTCGCCCCGGTGGTGACGACGTCGTCGACGAGGAGGACACGGCGCTCGATCGGTCGCGGCGCGCACATGCTGCCCGCGACATTCGAGGCCCGGGCGGTGCGGCCGAGCGTCCGCTGGTCGGCGGTGCGCCGCCCCACCTGAAGGAGGCGCTCGGGCCGCCAGCCGGCGCGACGGGCCAGGAGTTCGGCCACGCGGTAGCCCCGCCGCCGCATCGCGGCCGCCGAGGTGGGCACGGCGACCACCGACACGTCGGTCAGGTCCCACGAGGCGGCGCTGTCGCGCAACGCAGCCCCGAGCGGCCGCGCGAGCGACGTCCGGCCGTCCTCCTTGAGCGCACGGATCACCCGCGCCACCGTCCCGTCGTAGACCAGCGCACTGCGCACCGGCAATCCGTCAAGGCGTCGAAGCGCGGGCGCGGCGCCCAGCTGCGAGCGGCACACATCACACAGCGCGACGTCGGATGCGCCGCATCCGGCGCACTCGACGGGCAGCACGAACGCGAGCGCCTCGGCGAGCGCCTGCCGCATCGGTGCCAGGTCCATACGCGCAGCCTGCCGGGTTCACCGGGCCACCCGCGCGTGCCGGTGATATCGGTGGATGACCGCGCACCCAGCCTGGTTGTGCAGGAGGGCTAGGGCATCCCCTGCTGCCCGGAAAGAACCCGGACATCTGCGGCGAGCTGCTGCCACGTCGGGCCCTGCCGCACGTAGAGGACATCGTCATTCGTCAGCAACCGCGCACTCGAGTTGCCGCCGGTCACGGAGGAGACTCCGGCGGGAATCGTCAGATCAGTGCCGGGACCGCCGACCGGTTGTTCGCGCAGCGACACTTCTCCGCCCGCCCGGACCAGCAGGCCGAGGGTCGTGTCGTCCAGCCAGGCGAGGCCGGCCGCGTCCCCCATGACCGTGGCGACGGACTGCGGCTCCCCCAGCGCCATGCTCGCCCCCTCCGCGGTACGCCTGATGCCGGCGACCCAGAGCTCGGTGTGGCCGCGCACCGTCACGGCCGCGGCGACGCGCGCGCCGTCGCGGGAGACCTGCAGCGCCGAGATCGCCGCCGCCTGCAGCCATGCCGACTCGACCGGCACGGCGCCGCCGTCCGCCGGGTACGCCCTGACGGCCGACGGCTGGTCACGGGGCACGGTCCACACCACCCCGAAGGGATCGATCGTGGGAGCCAGCAGTCCCGGGCGCTCGTCGAGGAGGGCAGTCGTCGCGTCCGCGCCGGCACGCACGGCGGCACCCGAAGCCGTAAGCACCGCCGCCATCTCCAGGTCGCCCGACACCTCGACCGCCGCGGCATCCACGGACTCCACCGCCTGCGACAAGCCCGCGACGGGCTCGACGACCTCGCCGTCGAGGAAGCCGAAGCGCCCGTCGGCCAGCTCCACCAGCGATTGGGCATCCACCCGGGTGGGACGCGTCGGGGCGGCGCGCGCCTCCAGGGGCGAACCGTTCGCGGTCATCTGGACGCTCGTGACACCCGCCGTCCGCAGCGACGCCTCGAGCTGCGCCTGCATGCGATCCAACACGTTCTGCCCGAGCGGCAGAGCGGCGCCGGAGAGATCGACCTGCGCCACCCCATCGGGCAGAGGCACCGCGCGCGCAGCCGTCTCGACGTCTTCGGGGAAGGCCGTCACCACCGAGCCCGACAGCCACGGGCTCGGCGACCCGTCGATCAATGCACCGGCCACATACGTCGCCAGATTCGTGCGGGGGAACCAGCGGACATCCGGAACGAGGAACTGCCACGACGGGTCGAAGTACGCCAGCGACACCGAGCTGAAGACGCTCCGGAACGTCTCCTCGAACAGGACGATGCCGTCGGGCGCTTCCGAGATGCGCCACTGATCGTCCTCCTGCACGAGAGTGAAGCTCAGGGTGGCCGAACCGCCGCTCTGGGCGGCGTAGGCGCCCTCGGAGTCCACCAGCCCGGTCGGGGTGATCTCCACGGTGCTGACCCCGTCGACCGGCGCGGTGGGCGCCGAGCGATCCCGAAGGCGGTCGACCGTGACCGTCGTGAGGGGGTTCCACTCCCGCGCGAAGGAGTCGGAGAGGAACAGCCGCGCGGTCGCCCAAGAATCCTGCGGTCCCGAACCGGCGCGGATGAACCCGGTGATGATGTCTTCCGGCGACGCACCGGGCTGCGGCTCGTCGGGGACGAAGAGGATGTCGGGATCGGCCTGGACGTCGACGGGGGAACGCCCCGGATACACCGCGCCGGAGCTCGGCAACCCGGCGCACGCGGTGAGGAGGAGCACGAGTGCGGCGGCGGCCACGGCGGCCAGGCGCCTCATGACCCGCCCCCGGGAACCTCGATCGGCTGAGTGAGACCCAGCGCCTCCAGCGTTGCAGCGTCTTCGTCGGCATCCAGGGGGATCGGAGACGGCCCGGCGGGGTCTCCCCCGCGACGCGGCAGTGTCAGGACGAAGTGCGATCCGCGTCCGAGCTCCGACCACACCTCCAGCCGGCCCCCGTGCAGTCGCGCGTCGCCCAGGGCGATCGACAGGCCCAGGCCCGTCCCGCCGATCGTGCGCGTGCGGGACGGATCGGCTCGCCAGAAGCGGTCGAACACGTGCTCGACCTCCTCCGGGCGCATCCCCAGTCCGAAGTCGCGCACGCCCAGCGCCACCGCGTTCTGGTCGCTGTCGACGGTGAGGACGATGGGGCGCCCCTCGCCGTGCTCGATGGCGTTGCCGAGGAGGTTGCGCACGATGCGGCGCACGCGGCGCGCGTCCATCTCCACCAGCGAGTGTCCACCCGGTGCCAGCAGACGCACTTCCGACCCGTGCCGTTCCGCGAGTTGGTGCATCGATCCGATGACGTCCTCGGCGAGGTGCGCGAGGCTGGTGGGTTCGAGTTCGAGCTGCACCGATCCCGCGTCGTATCGGCTGATCTCGAGCAGATCGGTCAGGAGCGTTTCGAATCGTTGAACCTGGGCATGCATCAGCTCGGCGGCCCGTGCGGTGGCGGGGTCGAAGCCGTCGCGCTGATCGTTCAGCATGTCGGCGGCCAGCCGGATGGTCGTCAACGGCGTGCGCAGCTCGTGCGAGACGTCGGAGACGAACCGCTGCTGCACGAGGGAGAGCTCAGCCAGCTCTTTGATCTGCGACTCGATGCTGTCGGCCATCGCGTTGAACGAGCGGCCGAGCACGGCCAGCTCGTCGTCGCCGCGCACCGGGAGGCGCACCGCGAGGTCGCCGGCGGCGAGCTGCGCGCTCGTCTCGGCCGCCTCCCCGATGGGGACGGTCACCGACCGCAACGCGAACCAGGTGATGCCGCCGATGAGCGCGACCAGCACCAGCCCCACCACCCACAGCATCGCCTGCACGAATGTGAGGGTGGCCGACGCAGCATCCAGGTTGTATGCGAGGTACAGCTCATAGGGACCCACCCCGCGCACGTCGAGCTGCTGGCCGACCAGGATGCCGGGACCCACGGCGTCCCCGGTGCGCAACCCGACCGACTGCCACCACTGAGCCTCACCGCTGGAGCGCACCAGTTCGCGCAACTCGGGGGTCACGAGGGTGCGGTCGAATCCGACCGAGTCGACGTTCTGCGGCGCGAGGGACGAGGCATCCGTATCGATCCGGTACGACGCGAAGGCGTCGGCACCGGACTGCTGCGACAGCGTCTGGAGCACGCTGTTCATGAGGTTCTGCACGGTGACGGGATCGTCCGTCTCGGCCGAGGCGTCCAACCGGATCTGCGCGGCCACGGTGGCGCGCTGAGCGGAGGTGAGGGCCTGCCGGAGGCGTGACTGGAACAGGTCGTTCTGAATCGCCAAGGCCATCCAGACACACGCGATCAGGATCGTCAGGGCCGTCAGCCCGAGCGTGACGAGGATCGTCCGGAACCGCAGCGACCGCCGCCACAGGCTCGCGATCCGCCCCGGCCACGACTTCCACCCCTGCACGGCGGTGGGCACCGCTCGCCGCGGGGCCGCCACCGCCGTCATCCCGGCCTCACACCACCGCGCCGGCGCGATACCCGACGCCGCGCACGGTGGTGACGATGCGGGGGTTGTCCGGGTCGGTCTCGACCTTGGCGCGCAGCCGCTGGACGTGCACGTTCACCAGACGCGTGTCGGCCTTGTAGTGGTAACCCCACACCTGCTCGAGGAGCATCTCCCGGGAGAACACCTGCTGCGGTTTGGATGCCAGCGCCACGAGCAGCTCGAACTCCAAGGGCGTGAGCGCGATGACCGTGTCGCCCCGGCGTACCTCGTGCGCCGCGACGTCGACCGTCAGATCGCCGATCCGCAGTACCTCGCCGCCGTCGGGGGTGGCCGGTCGCAGGCGCGTGCGGATGCGGGCGACCAGCTCCTTCGGGTTGAACGGCTTCACGATGTAGTCGTCGGCGCCGGATTCCAGACCCTTCACGACGTCGGCCGTGTCGGTGCGCGCCGTCAGCATGATGATCGGAACCCCCGACTCGGCCCGGACCCGCCTGCACACCTCGATGCCGTCCATCCCCGGCAGCATGAGGTCGAGCAGGATGAGGTCGGGGCGCTCGCGCCGCCACGCCTCGACGGCCTCGGCACCGTCGGCACAGAACGCGGTCTCGAATCCCTCGGTCCGCAGCACGATGCCGATCATTTCGGCCAGCGCAGTGTCGTCGTCGACCACCAGGATCCGTGAAGTCATCTGCGCGTTCGTCCTCACATCCATCCCGCTGCGCAACGGGCAGGCGCAACAGCCTCCCCGTGCGCTCTCCACACAGTAGTCGACGCGACTGAGCGCACGCCGAGCGCCTCGCCCGCGTGTGACACGATAGAACGAGCCCAGCACGAGGAGGCGCTTGTGACCGCGTATCCGGCCTGGACGCCGGCCCCCCGACCGGGCATCGTGCCACTGCATCCCTATGGCTTCGGCACCACGCTCGGCCGGTCGTTCACCGCACTGCGGCAGAACCCCGGCGTTCTCCTGGGCTTCGCGCTCGGCGTGCAGGCGCTGGCCTTCCTCGTCCTCATTCTCGTGACCGGCGGTGTCGCGTTCGCGGCGTTCTCGCGCCTGGACACGCTGACCCCCGGCACGGACGACTTCGAGGCGGTGACGGCGGGATCCATCGCGATCACGGCGATCACCGGCGTCGTCCTGTCGCTCGCCGCCGGCGCGCTGGGCGTTCTCGTGCAGGCCGTGGTCGTCACCGAGGTGGCGCACGCGGTGGTCGCCGAGAAGCTGCCGCTGCGTGCCCTGTGGCGACGCATCCGCCCGGTCGCCGGCCGCCTGCTCGCGTACACGTTCCTCCTCCTGCTCGCCGTCGTCGTCGCATTGGCCATCGTCGTGGCGATCCTGTTCGCGCTCGGCAATGCGGCGCTCCCCCTGGCTGTCCTCGGCGGGATCGCCACGTTCCTCGCGGCGATCCCGCTGAGCCTGTGGCTGAACACCAAGCTGCTCCTCGTACCCGCGGTGATCATCCTGGAACAGGCGAGCATCAGGCAGGCGCTTTCCCGCTCGTGGCGCCTGACCCGCACGCGGTTCTGGCCGACGCTCGGCATCATCGTGATCATCTCGCTCACCTTCGGCGTGCTCGCGCAGCTGGTGGGCATCCCCCTGCAGTTCGCGACACTGGGACTCACCACGGTCGTCACCCCCACCGGCGACCCCGAGGCCGGCGCGATCATCGCCTTCCTCATCACCGCAGTGATCACGCAGATCGTGACGATCCTCATCCAGTGCGTGGCGCTGATCGTGCAGTCCACCGCGACCGCACTGATCTACGTGGACTGCCGCATGCGGCACGAGGGTCTCGACCTTGACCTGCTCGCCTACGTCGAGAAGCGGGATGCGGGCGCCTCCGACCTTCCCGACCCGTACCGCGTGCACATCGGGCGCGAGCTCGGCGCTCGTCCCGGGACCGCCGCCGGACCGGCGTACGGCGTCGCGCCGGCGTACGGCGTCGCCGGACCGGCGTCCGCGCCGCCGGGTGCGCCGCCCCTGCCGCCCTACGCCACTCCGTCGTGGCCGCCCCCCGCCTCCGCGCCGATCCCGGGGCCGCCTGCCGCCCCCTCGCCCGCCGCGCCCTCGCCTGCCGCCCCGTCGCCTGCCACGCCGAACCTGCCTGCGGCGCCCGCCACCACCTGGGCGCCTCCGGGGGCATCCCCCGATACCGGTCCGACGGAACGACAGCGGTGACCCCCGCCCTCGCGGCTCCCCTGCTCCCGGATCCGGAGGATGCCCGGGAACGGCTGCGCCGGGAGCTCGCCGACCCGATCTACGACGCCGCCGAGCCGACCTTCCTCGACCGCGCCGCCCGCGCCGTCGGCGAGTTCTTCACGCGTCTGCTCAACCCCGAACTCTCCGGTGGATGGGGACCGGCCGCGGCCGTCGTCGCGACGATCGTGGTCGTGGCGATCGCGGTCGCCGCGATCGTCGTCTGGGGCCGTCCGCGCTCGGCCGCGCGCTCGCATCAGGGGCCCGGCGACCTGTTCGGCGCCGACGGGACTCGGTCGGCGGCGCAGTTGCGGGCGGATGCTGCCGCCCAGGCGGCGCGCGGACGCTGGGAGGACGCGATCGCGCTGCGCTTTCGCGCCCTCGCCCGCGGGCTGACCGAACGAGTGATCGTCGAGCCGCCGCCCGGAACGACGGCCCAGGCCTTCGCACGGGACGCCGCGCGGGTCTTCCCCGCCTCAGCATCCGACCTCGCGGCCGCCGCTGCCACCTTCGACGACGTCCGCTACCTGCGTCGCCCCGGCACCGCTGCGCTCTACGACCAGATCGCGAGGCTCGACGACACTCTCGCCGAGGCTCGTCCGGCGCTGATCGAGGCACCGCGATGACCGTGACCACGCTCCACCCGCCGCGCCGGCGGACACGGCTGCTGGGATGGGCCGCGATCGCGGCGGCACTCATCCTCGTCGCCATCGTCGGCAGCCTCCTCGCACAGGCCGCCACCTGGGCCGAGCGGGGCGCGCTCGATCCCGAGTCGGCCGGACCCGACGGCGCCCGCGCGATCGCCCGCGCACTGGCGGACGACGGCATCGACGTGCGGATCGCGCGGGATCGCGCCGCCGCCTCCGCGGCTCTGGCCGAAGGGGACGCGACCCTCGCCCTCCCCGACGTCCCCGGCCTTTCCGACGAAGCTGTCGCTGACCTCACCGCGGATGCCGCCAACGTGGTGCTCCTGGAGCCGCGGTCACGAACCCTGCGGCTCCTGCTCGACGGATCAGCCCCGGCCGGGATCTTCGCCGACACCCCCCTCGCCCCGGGGTGCGCGTTCCCCGCCGCGCGCCGCGCGGGTGAGATCTTCGCCGGCGAGCTGTTCACCCCCGGCGACGGCGTCGCGGGGTGCTACCCGCAGGACGAGGGATTCGCGCTCTTGACGGCGACGGACACGTCAGGCACGATCACGGCGGTCGACGGCCGCACCCTGCTCGCGAACGATGCGGTCGACGATGCCGGGAACGCCGCCCTGGCGCTGACCCTGCTCGGGTCGCAGCCCACGCTCGTCTGGTACATCCCCTCACTGAGCGACGCGGATGCGGCGCCGCCGACGCTCGGGGAGCTCACGCCGCCGTGGGTCACCCCCGCGATCGTGCTGCTCCTGGTGGCCGGCGTCACGGCGGCGATCTGGCAGGGGCGGCGATTCGGCCCGCTCGTGGCGGAGACGCTTCCGGTCACCGTCCGCGCCTCCGAGACGACCGTCGGGCGGGGGCGCCTGTATGCGCAGAGCCGCGACGCCGCGCACGCGGCCGATCAGCTCCGCGCCGCCGCGATCGGCCGGATCGGCCGCACCCTGGGCCTCGGACCCTCCGTGGACGCAGGAGCGGTAGCGGATGCGGCAGCCCGCCGCGTCGCGACCGACCCGGCCGCCGTGCGCAGCATCCTGATCTCCTCGGTGCCGGCCACCGACCGCGAGCTCGTCGACCTCTCCGACCGCCTACGAGACCTCGAAGCGGCCGTCTCGGCCGCCACCCGACCGGAAGGGACCCCCTCCCCATGAGCGACGCCAGGATCGAACGCGAGAACCCCGCGGACGACGCGGCCCTCCGCGAAGCCATGCACCGCGTGCGCGGCGAGATCGGCAAGGCGGTCGTCGGCCAGGACGGCACCGTCACCGGGCTGCTGATCGCCCTGCTCGCGCGCGGGCACGTGCTGCTGGAGGGGGTGCCCGGTGTCGCCAAGACGCTGCTGGTCCGCTCCTTCAGCCGCGCCGTGGGCCTGGACACCAAGCGCATCCAGTTCACCCCCGACCTCATGCCGGGCGACGTCTCCGGCTCGCTGATCTACGACGCGCGCAGCGGCGAATTCGAGTTCCGCGCCGGCCCGGTGTTCACGAACATCGTCCTCGCCGACGAGATCAACCGCACGCCGCCGAAGACCCAGGCCGCGCTCCTGGAGGCGATGGAGGAACGCCAGGTCTCCACCGACGGGGTGACCCGGCCCCTTCCCGAGCCGTTCCTCGTCGCGGCGACACAGAACCCCATCGAGCACGAGGGCACCTACTCGCTCCCCGAGGCGCAGCTCGACCGCTTCCTCCTCAAGCTCCTGGTCGATGTCCCGGGGCGCGATGCCGAGCTCGCGGTGCTGCGCCGCCACGCGAACGGCTTCGATCCGCAGGCGCTGGATGCCGCCGGGGTCGAGCAGACCGTCACCCCCGAGGAGATCCTCGGCGCGCAGCGCGCCGCCGCAGCGGTCACGGTCGCAGACGACGTGCTCGGTTACGTCGTCGACCTGGCCCGGGCCACACGGCAGAGTCCGTCGGTCTCGCTGGGCGTGAGCCCGCGTGCCACGACCGGACTCCTGGCCGCCGCGAAGGCGTGGGCGTGGCTAAGCGGCTACCCCGCGATCACACCCGACCACGTGCAGACGATGCTGGTACCGACGTGGCGGCACCGCATCCGGCTGCGTCCCGACGCTGAGATCGAAGGCGTCTCGGTCGACGCGATCCTCGCGTCCATCCAGCAGCAGACCCGCGTTCCGCTCTGACCGTGTACATCACCGGCCGCCTTCCGCTCCTCGTCGCCCTCGGGGTGGTGCCCGTCGTGCTCCTGACGGCGGCAGGCGTGGCGCCGTGGGCGGTCGTCGGCGGATGGATGCTGCTGTGCGCCGTCCTCGCTGCCGCCGATGTCGCCGGGGCCGCGGACCCTCGCGTCCTTCTCCTGGAGCGCCGCCTCCCCGCCCGGAGTCTGCGGGACGAACCGGTCGTCTCGGAGATCGTGGTGACCAATCCCGGCCCGAAGCCGCTCCGCGGGCTGCTCCGTGATGCCTGGCAACCGACGGCCGGAGCGGAGAATGCCCGGCTCCAGCTGGACGTCCCCGCGGGCGAACGACGCATCCTGCGGCAGACCCTTCGGCCGAGGCGGCGCGGGGAGCTGCGCTCCGAGTTCGCGGTGGCGCGGGCGGGAGGCCCCCTGGGTCTGGCCGGTCGCCAGGCCCGCCTGGACGCACCGGGGCGGCTGCGCGTGCTCCCGCCGTTCCGCGCCCGTCGGCACCTGCCGTCGCGCCTGGCCCGGCTGCGCGAGCTGGACGGAAACACCAGCGTGCAGGTGCGCGGCCAGGGAACCGAGTTCGACAGCCTCCGCGAATACGTCCGCGGCGACGACGTCCGCTCGATCGACTGGCGCGCGACGGCGCGGGCCGGCACCACCATGCTTCGTACGTGGCGGCCCGAGCGCGACCGGCACATCGTGATCGTCGTGGACACCGGCCGCACGTCAGCGGCCCGCGTGGGTGACGGCGTCCGCCTCGACGCGGGAATGGAGACCGCGCTGCTGCTGTCGGCGCTCGCTCAGCGAGCCGGCGACCACGTGCACCTGCTGATGTTCGACCGCGTCGTCCGAGCCCGCGTAACCCGCGTGGAGGGTCCGGCACTCCTCCCTGCGCTGGTGGACGCGATGGCACCGGTCGAACCGGCGCTCCTTGACACCGATTGGGATGCGGCGCTCGCCCACGTGCGAACCTTCACCACGCACCCCTCCCTCGTCGTGCTGGTCACCGCGCACGACGACCCGGCCGCGGCACGGGGCTTCCTCGGCTCGCTGCCCGCGCTGGCCGCCCGCTCCCGGGTCTTGGTGGCGACCGCGTCCGACGCTCCCGCGGCCGATCCGCCGCGCACGACCGCCGCCGAGGTCTACGCCGCTGCCGCCGCCGAGCGGGCCGAGCAGGATGCCCGGCGCGTCGCCGCGGCAGTGGAGCGTGCGGGCGGCGATGCGGTCACCGCATCCGCCGACGACCTCCCTCCGCGCGTAGCCGACCGCTACCTCGCGCTGAAGGCCGCCGGCCGCCTGTAGTCCCGGCCCCCTCGCACGCGAAAGGCCCGCCCCTTCCGGGACGGGCCTTTCGGATGCGGTGTACTCAGACCAGGTCGAAGCGGTCGAGCTCGGTGACCTTGCGCCACGCGGCGACGAAGTCCCGCACGAACTTCTCCTTGGCATCGTCGCTCGCGTACACCTCGGCGAGGGCACGGAGCTCGGAGTTCGAGGAGAACACGAGGTCGACGCGCGAGCCGACACCCACCCGCTCGCCCGAGCCATCCTTCATGCCCTGGAAGGCATGCTTGCCGGTGTCCAGCGGCGTCCACGTGGTGCCGAGGTCGAGCAGGTTCACGAACACGTCGTTCGTGAGCGCGCCCGGCGTCGCGGTGAAGACGCCGAACGGCGACGCGTCCCAGTTCGCCCCGATGGCGCGGAGACCGCCGACGAGCACGGTCATCTCCGGCGCGGTGAGGGTGAGCAGGTTGGCCTTGTCGACCAGCAGGTACTCCGCGGGGAGCCGCGCCTCCCGAGAGATGTAGTTGCGGAAGCCGTCCGCGATGGGCTCGAGCCAGCGGAACGAATCCACGTCGGTCTGCTCTTCGGTCGCGTCGGTGCGCCCCGAGGTGAAGGGCACCTCGACCTCCACACCGCCGGCGAGAGCGGCCTGCTCGACGCCCGCGTTGCCCGCGAGCACGATCAGGTCGGCGATCGACACCTTCTTGCCCCCGGTCTGCTGACCGTCGAACTCGGCCTTGATGCGCTCGAGAACGCCCAGCACCGTCTGCAGCTGCTCGGGGTTGTTGACTTCCCAGTCCTTCTGCGGTGCCAGGCGGATGCGGGCGCCGTTGACGCCGCCGCGCTTGTCACTGCCACGGAAGGTGGATGCCGCGGCCCACGTCGTGGAGACGAGCTGCTGCACCGTGAGACCGCTGTCGAGGATCTGCTGCTTGAGCGCGGCCGCGTCGGGAGCGTCGATGAGCGCGTGATCGACAGCGGGAACCGGGTCCTGCCACAGCAGGGTCTCCTGCGGCACGTCGGCGCCGAGGTAGAGCTCCTTGGGTCCCATGTCACGGTGCGTCAGCTTGAACCACGCGCGGGCGAACGCGTCACCGAAGGCGACCGGGTCATCCCGGAACTTCCGGGAGATCTTGTCGTATTCGGGGTCGACGCGCAGCGCCAGGTCGCTGGTGAGCATGCGCGGCTCACGCTTGCCCTCGGAGTGGGCGAGCGGAACCATGTCCGCGCCCATGCCGTTCTTGGGCCGCCACTGGTGCGCGCCGGCCGGGCTCTGGAAGAGCTCCCACTCGTACGCGTACAGGATGTGGAAGAACTCGTTGTCCCAGCGCGTCGGGTGGTAGGTCCAGGTGACCTCGAGACCGCTGGTGATGGTGTCATTGCCCTTGCCGGTGCCGTGGGAGTTGTGCCACCCGAGGCCCTGCTCTTCGATGTCGGCGGCTTCGGGGTTCGGCCCGACGGCGTCATCGGGCGCTGCGCCGTGCGTCTTGCCGAAGGTGTGCCCGCCGGCGATGAGGGCGACGGTCTCCTCGTCGTTCATGGCCATCCGGCCGAAGGTCTCGCGGATGTCGCGCGCCGACAGCAGCGGGTCGGGGTTACCGTTCGGACCCTCGGGGTTGACGTAGATGAGACCCATCTGCACCGCGGCGAGAGGCTTCTCCAGCTCGCGGTTGCCGGTGTAGCGCTCGTCGCCGAGCCATGTGGTCTCGGGACCCCA
Source organism: Microbacterium sp. Z10_103 (assembly GCF_058310455.1). Lineage (NCBI taxonomy): Bacteria > Bacillati > Actinomycetota > Actinomycetes > Micrococcales > Microbacteriaceae > Microbacterium > Microbacterium sp. Z10_103. The sequence continues at coordinate 578,825 of NZ_JBZEGK010000001.1, read as the reverse complement.
GTACACGTCGTCATCCGACTCCCACACGTCGGCGCGGCCGCCGGCGAAGCCGAAGGTCGAGAAACCCATGGACTCCAGCGAGACGTTGCCGGCGAGGATCATGAGGTCGGCCCACGAGATCGACTGGCCGTACTTCTTCTTGACGGGCCACAGCAGGCGCCGCGCCTTGTCGAGGTTGACGTTGTCGGGCCAGCTGTTCAGCGGGGCGAAGCGCTGCATCCCGGCACCGGCGCCGCCACGACCGTCGGTCACGCGGTAGGTGCCTGCGCTGTGCCAGGCCATGCGGATCATCAGCGGGCCGTAGTGCCCGAAGTCCGCCGGCCACCAGTCCTGCGAGGTCGTGATCGCCTCGAGGATGTCCTGCTTCACCGCGGCGAGGTCGAGTGCCTGGAACGCGGCCTTGTAGTCGAAGTCCGACCCGAGCGGGTCGCGCTGGGCGTTGTTCTTGGCGAGGATCTTGAGGTTGATGCCGTTCGGCCACCAGACGCGGTTGGCCGACCCCTGGGTCGGGTGGGGCAGGGGCCCTGCCGGCTCGCTGTCGGCAGGTGCCTCGCCCACGGGCAGGCGATTGTCGTCCGGAGCTGCGCCGTCATGGAAAACGGGGCAGCCGGGGGCGGCGATGTCGCTCATTCGGATCCTCTCTGAGGGTTCGGGTGTGAAGTGTCTGCTCGACAGTCCGGGCACAGCCCCCAGAACGTCACCTCGGCGGAGCGGATGTCGTATCCGCTCCCCTGTGGGACGTGCAGGCAGGGCGCAGCACCGACGACGCAATCGACGTCGTCGACTCGCCCGCAGGAGGTGCACACCACGTGGTGGTGGTTGTCGTCCACGCGCAGTTCGAACATGCCGGGGTGACCGGCCGGTTCGATGCGACGGGCGAGCCCCGCATCCACGAAGTCGCCGAGGGCGTTGTACACCGACTGCTTGCTCGTCCCCGGGAGGGTGACGCGGATGCGGTCGAACACCTCCTCGGCGGAGGCGTGCGGTCGGCCGGACAGGGCGTCGAAGACGGCCGTTCGGGTCGAGGTCACGCGCAGACCCGCGGTGCGCAGCAGCGCCTCGGGAGTCGTGTCGGGGCCGTCGAGCATCCTCTGAGCCTAGTGAAGTTTTGACTCGTTCAAAAAAAGACCGGGTCGGGCGGCGAGCCTGCCCGACGGATGGCGCCCCGGGAGTCGTGCCGGGGCCTCGGTGCTCCGCGCCGCGCCGTACGCCGCCCCGGCCCGGCGCCGGCCCGCACCGCGCACATCGGGAGAGATGGCGCGTGGGGAGGAAGGAAACCCGCACAACGGCCCTCCGAAACGCACATCTCCTCCCCGGGCGCTCTGCCACGCGGAGGACGCACTCACCGACACGGAAGCCCACCCCGCCCGACCCCCACCCGGCACCGAGCACCTCAGGAGGAGATGGCGCTTGGGGAGGAAGAAAACCCGCACAACGGCCCTCCGAAACGCACATCTCCTCCCCGGGCGCTCAGCCATGCGGAGGAGGCACTCACCGTCACGGAAAGCCCACCCCACCCGCACGGCCGCCGGGCACCGAGCACGTCGGGAGGAGATGGCGCTTGGGGAGGAAGAAAACCCGCACAACGGCCCTCCGAAACGCACATCTCCTCCCCGAGCGCTCACCAACACGGAGGACGCACTCCCCACCCACGCCGCCCCGGGCGCCTTGGGAGGACCGGGCACCTCGGGAGGAGCGGACACTTCAGGAGAAGCCCGAGGCTTCGGGATGATCGCCACCCGAGGCGCAGGGAGCCGCAGGCCCCCGGACGGGCCTGCGCGCGGTCATCCGGAGACGAGCCGCGCGGTGCCCGCTTCGTACTCGGTGAGGTCGCCGTCCTCCCGCTCCCGGACCGCGCGGCGACCGAGGATGAGCATGTACGCGAGGAAGGCGGCGAGCGCCAGCGCACCGATCGCGATCTTGATCGCCGTCGGCCACGGGGCGGGGGTGACGAAGCCCTCGATCACGCCCGAGACGGCGAGGACGAAGACGAGTCCGATCGCGATCGTGCCGAGGGACCGGCCGGCCGAGGCGAGCGCATCCGCTCGGCGGCGGGGTCCGGGGGCCACCCAGGCCCAGAAGATCTGCAGCCCGGCCGCTCCCGCCACGAGGATCGCGGTGATCTCGAGCAGGCCGTGCGGGAGGATGAAGGAGAAGAAGACGTCGCCGCGGCCGAAGGCGAACATGACCGCGGCGGCTGTTCCGATGCCGACGGCGTTCTGCACGAGCACCATGAGCGGCCAGAGGCCGGTGATGCCGAAGATCACGGACTGCGCCGCGATCCACGCATTGTTGGTCCAGACCGTGCCGGCGAACACCGCCGCCGGGTTCTCGCTGTAATACCCGGTGAACTCCTCCTCGGCGTAGGTCTCGAGCTCTGCCCGGTCGCCGAGCGCCGCGACGGCTGCGGGGTCACCGGCGATCCACACTGCGACGAGGACGGTGACGGCCAAGAAGCCGACAGCGACGGCGAGCAGCGTCCAGCGCACCCGATACAGCGCGGCGGGCAGTTGCCCGAGGAAAAAGCGCGGCACGAGGGCGCCCGGGTTCTCGCGTACGCCCGTCAGCCGCAGTCGGGTGCGCGCCAGCAGCGTCGAGACATAGTCCCCCTGCGGCGTGCGCCCCGCGGAGGTCTTGATGTCGGCGAGATCGGCGGATGCTGCGCGGTACCGCGTGACCAGTTCATCCACCTGCGCGCCAGAGAGGCGTCGAGCGCGGCTCAGTTCGTCCAGTCGCGCCCACTCCTGCCGCCGTGCGGCCGTCAGGGCGTCGAGGTCCATTTGCTTTACTGTACCCATGGCGCTTGACCCCTCCCCCGCCCAGGTGCGCATCGCACAGGATGAGACGGTCACGGGAGAGGCCGTCGCCCTGGACGTGCAGTCCGTGGGATTTTTCCTGCGGGCCGTCGGAGCGCTGATCGATTTCCTCGCCGGAGTGGCGGTTCTCCTCCTCCTCGCGACCGTTCTCTCGTGGCTCGTGAGTGCGGGCCTCCTTGGGGAGGAAGTCATCGCACCCCTCGCGATCACGGTCCTCGTCCTCGTCACCGTCGTCGTTCCCACCACTGTGGAGACGGCAACCCGGGGGCGGAGTCTCGGAAAGCTCGCCATCGGCGGCCGGATCGTCCGCGCAGACGGCGGCGCCATCGGCTTCCGGCACGCGTTCCTCCGGGCGCTCGTGGGTGTCCTCGAGCTGTGGTTCACGCTGGGCTCGCTGGCCGCGCTGGTCGGCGCATTCACGCCCCGCGCCCAGCGCCTGGGCGACCTGCTGGCCGGCACGTACAGCGAGCGCACACGTACCCGGCCGCTGCCACCGCCGGCGCCCGGCATCCCAGCTGCTCTCGCGGGATGGGCGACTATCGCGGACGTCGCACGCCTGCCTGACCGCCTCGCCGCGCGCATCGCCCAATTCGTGCGCTCGGCGCCGCAGTTGCAGCCGGCTGCCCGTGTGCGGCTGGCCGAGACCCTCGCAGCGGAGGCGCGCCCGTTCGTCGCTCCCCTCCCACCGGTCGACGCCGACGTGCTGCTGCACGGCATCGCGGGGGTGCGACGCGAGCGCGAATTGCGGGCGCTCTACCTGGAGGACCAGCGCGTCGCCGCCCTCCTCCCGCGCACCTAACCCCACGCCGCCCGCGCGCCTAACCCCACGCCGCCCGCGCACTTAGCCCCACCCCACCCGCCCGCCCGGCGGCGCACTGCGCCCCATCCCGGCCGCGCACCGCGCCCCATCCCGGCGGCGCGCTGCCCTCCGTCCGGGATGCTCCACCCGCTCCCACGCCGTGCACGGCGTGGATTTGGGGCGCTTCCCGTGCTTTGGGGCGCGCCCGGCGGTGCCCCACAGCACGGATTCCGCCCCAAACCCGGTCAAGGCGCGCCGCGTCCACCCGGGACCCGGGCGGGTCGCACCTGGCGCGCACCGAAACACGGCTTCCACTCGCGTGCGGGCGCGCAGCTCGCCTTCGGGTTTGGGGCGCTTCCCGTGCTTTGGGGCGCGCCCCGGAGTGCCCCAAGGCACGGATTCCGCCCCAAACCCGTTCAGGGTGCGGCGTCCACCCGGGGCCGGCGCGGGGGCCGCACCGCAGGCCTCGAATCGGGGGATGCTGCGAGGCCGGGCCGCCGACGGACGGAGGGTTAGACGCGGAGGGTCTCGTGGCGAACGACGACCCATCCGCGCGGAACGGACAGGCGGTCGGTGTGGATGGCGCACAGGTCATGCGCGTGCGGGTCACCGGTACTGCCCAGCGGGCCGACCGCGGCCATTTGATCGGCGTAGTCGTAGGTCAGGGTCGCCACGGCATCGCGGGAGCATCCCACCTTGGAACAAAGTCTGTCGCGCATCGCCGTCAGCCTATCCGCGCGTTCGGACACGGCCCCGTCGCCTCGCCGACAGCGTCATAGGATGGGGCCATGGTTCGCCGACGCTCTCGCGAGCGCACTCGCGCCCGGGCTCCGCGGCACGGCCGTCACGGCCGGGAGAACCGCAGCCCTGTCGTTCGGCCCCCGCTCCCCCCGCTGGACACCCGCGTGGAGCGGTTCGACCTCGCCGTGGGTACCGCGGCCGAGTTCCTCCGGGCGACGTGGAGCGAGCTGCGCGACGTGTCGTTCGAGATCGGCGTGCTGCCGCCGTCCACAGACGAGCAGGGGATCCCGCGCTGGCGGGTGCTCCGCGAGCAGAAGCGGATCGTCCTCTACCGAGTGCCGATCGAGCGCCTCAGCCACCTGCATCGCGACGACGATCTGCACCGCCGCATGATGATCGAGAGTGCCGTCTTCCGTGCGGCCGCCGAGTACCTCGACCGCGATCCGTGGGACCTCGGCCCCGAACGCTTCCGCTTCTAGGCGCCACCGGGCGGCGCGAGCCCGCCCGCCGCAGCGCGGGCGCGAGCCCGCAGCCCGTGCCCGCAGTCCTCGGGGCGCCGGACGCGAGACCGCGGCCCGCAGGCCGCGACGACCTACGGGAAAATGACGATCGGCGGGGCGGCAGCATCCGCTCCCCACACCGGGAAGCCCGCCAGCGCGCCGGTCGAACCGAACGACACGGCCGCGTGCACGCTGCCGGCCGGGTCGATCGCGTGCTCGCCCGACTCCGCGAGCGCGATCTCCGCGGCCCCCTCGGCGGGCAGTTCCACCTCGCGACTCGTGCCGGAGGGGCTCGTCAGGGTCACGGTCACCGCTTCGGCGCCGTCGTTCACGAGGGTGAGAACCGGTGACAGTCCGGTCGGGACCGCCACGACGGTGGGCCGGTCGATCTGCGGCGCCGCCGCGAACCATCCGAAGTCCGACCCCTGGCCGAAGCCGGTGGTGCTCCACGCGCCGGCGACCAGCGGCGCGTCGGCGTCGACGATGACGGTGTAGGTGCCGGCGGCGAGCCCCGGAAGGCCGAGTTCGCTGGGGATCCCGGCGGTGAGCGGCACCGTCGCATCCTCGCCCACCCGGCGGCCGTCGCTGTCGCGCACCGACACGGTGGCCTGCGTGTCGGCCGTGGGCGCGAGGAGGCGCGTGATGGTCCGCGCACCGGCGGCCGCGTCTGCTTCCTCCGCCGCAACGACCACGCCCGCGACGATCTGACGCTCGGACGCGGCGGCCACGGGACTGACCTGGTCGACGCCGCCGGGCTCCAGCGTGCGGATGAGGCTGGACTGCAGCGCCGCCGTCACCGGTGCCCCCACCGCCGTTACGGAGATCACGGGACTCGCCTCATCGGGCAGGAGTCCCGCGAGCGGCACCACGACCTGGCTCCCCGCCGCGACGACGCGGTCGGAACCGCCGGGGGCGACCACGGGACCGGCGGCTCCGTACACCGTCACCTCGACGGTCGCCGCGACCGCGCCCGGGTTCGACAGCAGCAGCAGATCGCCGGATCCGGTGGTGGTGGCGCCCCCGACGAGCCAGGACTCCAGGAGCGGCGGACGACAGGGGGATGCGGCGAAGCCGCGCAGATCGGCCGCCTCGACGGCGCTCGACCCGGCGGCGGCGAACGACGCCGGCCCGGAGGCATCGGCGGCGACGCTGAACGCGAGAGGCTGCGAGCCCTCGGCCGCGGTCGTCAGTGCGAATTCGGCCGCTCCAGCCGACGCCGGGCCGGACACGACGGACTGGTCGGCGGCGACCGACAGCTGCCCGGCCTGCTCCACGACCCGGCCGAGGGCGAGCAGCGGGCCGTCGCACGCCAGGACGGTGTCCGACGGCGCCGGGGTCGCCTCCAGCCGGACGGGCTCGGCCGTGGCCGTCGGCCAGGGGAACGCGATCGCGATGCCGACGACGATCACGATCGCCACCGCGATGGCGGCGCCGACGACGACCCGGGTGCTCGTGAGCACCCACCGGAACGGGCGACGCTCGGTCATCGCGCCTCCTTCACCGCAGGACCGACGATCCGTGGCGTCCGTCGCGCGAGGCGGCGGCTGGCAGCGGTCGGCACCGCCAGCAGGAGGCAGATCGCGACGACGATGATTTGCGCCAAGGCGATGAGCCGCGACGCGTCGCGCACCGCCGCCGTGTCGTCTGGCCGCGGGTGCACGTCGCCGGTGACACGCCACAGGGCACCGCGCGTCGTATCCCCGACGGCGTCGAGTCCGTTGCGCTGGTCGAGGGCCGTGGATGCGGAGAGCCGCAGCGCCCGGACGGCTTCGGCGTCGCCGGTCGGCGCTTCCAGGAGCACGAATGCGATCCCGCGGTCGGCAAGGGCCTGCACGGCCTCCGGGCTCGTCGAGGTCACGAGATCCGCCGCCAGGTCGGCGAGTTCGCGATCTGCCGCAGAGGCTTCGGTGCGCGTGGCGCGGACCGTGCTCTGCCCGCCGAGCGTCTCACTTCCGCCCCACACGACCCGCACGATCATTCCGTCCCCGCCGGGGTTCAGCACGATGGTGCCGACGCGCGGATCACCGCGCCCCTCCGCGGCCACGAACGCGGGCAGCGTCGACACGGGTCCGTTCGTGAGCACGGCCGCGTCGCGGGCGGGGGCGGTGAGCGCGGGGATCGCCGTCACGACCAGGGGCAGGAGAAGCACGAACGCGACAGCGGGACGCAGCATCCGCAGGCGCGGAAGCAGTCCCGTGTCGAGGGTGAGCACGGCAGCTCCGACGGCTCCCGCCCACGCGAGGCTGAGCCCTGCACCCGGCCACAGCGGCACTGCCGCCGTGCCCGCGAACGACACCGCGATGGCGACGGCCGCGAACGCCGTCGCCGTTCCGAGGAGAGTGAGCGCGATGAGAGCCGCGCCGACCGGCCAGCGAGGGGTCACGAGCGAGAGCAGGGCGAGGATGGCGAGCGGGGTGACCAGCAGCGGCACCCACCACACGGGCGCGCCGCCGAGGAACGCGCCCCACCCACCCGGGTCGGCCGTGGGGAATCCGGCGGCCAGGAGGAGGCGACCGGGCGCGTCCGCCGCGACTCCCCCGCCGACGGCGACCCCCGGGTCGGCCAGCAGTGCGAGGACATCGCCGGAGCGGAGTCGCTCCCACACCAGCGGCGCGAAGAGGACGATCGACGGGACGAGGAGCCAGACGACCTTCGCCGCGCCGTGCCCTCGGCGTGCCGCGATCACGGCGACGAGCGCGGCCAGCCATGCCACGACGAGCGCCGGGGCCAGCGACGGCGCGCAGGCGATCACGGCGGCAAGGAGAAGGGATGCTCCGCCCGCGCCCGCCCACGAGCGGTGAGCGACGCTGCCGGTGTAGAGCAGCCACGGCAGCAGCAGGTGTACGAGCACGGCAGCCGGGCGCCCCTCGACGAGCGCCGCGAGGAAGGCGGGAGCCAGCGCCCAGGCCACTGCGGCGACGATGCGCAGCAGTGACCGTTCCGTCACGCGCGTGGCAGCGAACCAGGCACCGAGCACGGCGAGCGGCAGCGCGAGGAGCCACAGGAGGACGAGCGCCCGCGACGGTTCGAACGGCCACAGTGTCCCGACCACGGCGATCACGGCGGCGAACGGATCGGCCGGCGCGACGTCGCCCAGGCCGAGGGCGCGTGAGCCGTACGCGGCATCGGCCCACAGTTGCGCGACGGTGGAGCGGAGCGGCAGGAGAGCGCCGCCGCCGAGGACGGGCCACGCCAGCAGAGCCGGGAACACGCCGACCGATACGGCCGCCGCACCCAGCACCGCCCACGCGCCGCCGCCGGTGAAGAAGCGCAGCTCGGAGCGCACCGGCGCATCGGGGTCGGCGCCATCCCCCTCCCATCGGAGGCGAAGCTGCGCCCGGCTGATACGCAGCGGCGTCAGGCGCGCCCATCCGGCGCGGCGCGTCGCGCGGATGCGCCCGCGCGCGCGGGCGATCGCCCCCCACCGCACCATGACGAGCAGCGTCGCCGCCCAGTCGGGGCCGACGCGTCCGGGTTGCTTCGCGACGAGGTGTGCGAGCGTCCGCCACACGGCGAGCGGGAGAAGCGAGAGCCACTGGAGAACCAGCGCCACGACGGGCGCGTAGACGAGCCGACGGTGCAGCTCAGCGGTGCGGATCGCGAACTCGCGCCGCGTCGAGTGACGTTCGGAGGGAAGCCCCGCAACTCCGTCACCGGCCACGGCGACCACGGCGGAGGGGACCAGTGTGACCCGCTCCCCCGCCAGCCGCGCCCGGACGCCGAGGTCGAGTCCTTCGTCCGCGCCGGCGAGCCCCGCATCCAGCCCGCCCAGTTGCCGCCATGCGTCCAGGCGCACGAGCACACCTCGGATATCAGTGCCCAGCACGTCTTCGGCCGCATCGTGCTGGCCCTGGTCCAGCTCTCCGGTGGCCAGATCGACGGTCCTGCCCAGGGGTGACATGCTCACACCGAGCGACACGAGCTCCGAGCGGTCCTCCCACTGCACGAGCTTGGGCGCGACGAACGCGACGGATGCTGCCAGCTCGAGCGCTCCGGCCAGGCGGGTGAGAGCGTCCGGCTCGGGGGCGGTGTCCTGCGCGAGCAGCCAGACGGCGTCGCCGGTCAGGCGCGGGGTGGCCATCGCCGTCGCGGCAGCGAATCCCGTGCCGTGCGGGGCGGTGATGACGCCCTCAGCGCCGGAGCGCGCGGCGATGTCGCGCAGATCACTGCCGCCACCGCAGAGCACGATCGTGAGCGCATCGACCGGCCGGGTCTGTGCGGCGAGCGCCGTCAGGGTGGCGCGCAGATGTGCGGATGTGGGCGTGCGACCTTCCGGACGCACGACGAGGATCGCGTGAACTCGGTCGGGCATGGCGCAGTCAGCCTAGGCGGGACTCGCGCTCACCCTCGGGCGCACGCGCCGCGGACGGCGGATCGGTTCAGCCGGCGCGGCGCTTGAGTTTGCGCCGCTCGCGCTCGCTGAGCCCGCCCCAGATGCCGAACCGCTCGTCGTTCTGAAGGGCGTACTCGAGGCAGGCGTCGCGGACATCACACGTGGTGCAGACACGCTTGGCGTCCCGGGTCGATCCGCCCTTCTCCGGGAAGAAGGCCTCGGGGTCGGTCTGCGCGCAGAGGGCCTCGGACTGCCAGGAAAGCGGGTTGTCGTCGACGACATCGATGTCGCGGCGGACACCCGGAACCCCCAGGTGGACGGGATCGACGAACCAATTTTCAGGTACGCCGGAACGATACTGTGATCCAGCCATCTCGTCTCCCGCTCTGAGCCCCTCAGCCACGCCGGCCGCGTGTATGCATAATTACACCCGTGTCATTCGCCCGGGTCAAGTCGCAGATACTAAAGCCTCAACGCGGACTTCAAACTTCACCACGCCCGCGGCGTGTCGCGGTTGTTACGCTCGGCCCGGCATGGCGACGAATGCGTGACCCTCTCCGGCGAACACCAGGGGGCTCTCGACCGGGGTCGCCAGCAGCGCCTGCCCCGGCTGGAGCGTGAGCCGGTCGCCGCTTGCTCCGGTGACCTCCACGATCCCCTCGACCGTGAGAACGAGGGATGCTCCGCCCAGCTCCACCTCGCTGGTGCCCTCTCCCACCGTCACTGCGGCCAGTGCGAAGTCGGGGATCCCGGCATCGAAGAGCCCGACGCCCCGCCCCAGCGCCTGCGGGGCGAGGAGAGGCGGGTCGGACGGGCGGGCGTCCAGCACCGTCAGCAGCTCCTCCACGTCGAGGTGCTTGGTGGTGAGGCCGCCGCGCAGGACGTTGTCGCTCGCCGCCATGAGTTCCACGCCGAGTCCCGCGACGTACGCGTGCAGGACGCCGGCGGGAACGAAGATCGCCTCGCCGCGGCGGAGGGTCACGAGGTTCATGAGAAGCGCCACCACGACCCCCGGGTCGGCGGGATAGGCACGAGCCAGGGTGCGCGCGAGTTCGAGCTCGGCGGCGAATTCCGGGGAGGACGCCGTGCCGGCCGCGGCGATGATGTCGGCGACCTCACCGGCCGCCGTGCCGCTGAGGAGCCACCCGATCGTTGCGCGGAGCGCGGCCTCCGCATCCTCGCCCGCCAGGTGCGCCGCGAGAGCACGCGGCCCGGAGGTGTCGCCGAGCGCGTCGACGAGCCGTCGGGTCGCCGCCAGGTCGCGGAGCCCCGCGAGGGCGTCGAACCGCTCGCTCACGGCCACGAGCAGCTCGGGCTTGTGGTTGTCGTCGCGGTAGTTGCGCTCCGCAGCATCCCGTGCCACGCCCGTCGCCTCTTCCCGGGCGAACCCGTCCTCCGCCTGGCCCTTCGAAGGGTGCGCCTGGATCGACAGCGGTGCGCCGGCGGCCAGGAGTTTCAGCAGGTACGGCAGCCGCTCAGGAACGCCGGCCGTCTGCGCCTCCGCCCGCAACCACGCGTCGAGCGTGCGCTCGGACCCGTCGTGCACCAGCGCCGGTGAGCCCGGGTGGTCGCCGAACCACACCTCCGCCTCGGGGGCGCCGGTGGGCTCACGCCCCTCCAGCTCGGCGATGAGCGTCGGTGATCCCCAGGCGTAGTCGCGGGGGATGTTCGAGATGCGGGTCAGCACGCGCCCAGCCTACGACCGGTGCGGGCGGTACCCTGAGGTCCCATGGCGGTTCACACGAAGCATCCCGCATCCGCGCCGCCTGCCGCTCCCGCGCGGGAGAAGACCGGGCACCTCCTCCTTCGGGGATGGTGCGTCTTCGTCGTGCTGCTCGCCCTCGGGGGAACCGCCTGGGTGCACGCGTTCGGCGACGTTGCCACAGGGGCCCTGACGGTCCTCTCGGGGGTCGTCTCCGTCATCCTGTGGCTCTCGATCCGCCCCCCGGTGCAGGGCCGGCGGATGCCCTGGCTGGCGTTCGGCTATGTGGCGTGGGCGGCCCTTTCGGTGCTGTGGAGCGCGTGGCCCGTGACGTCGATTCTCACGTGGCTGCTCCTGGCGATCACCACCCTCCAGGGACTGTTCGTCGCCGCCGTGCTGACCTGGCGTGAGATCGTCCGCACCATCGCCTCCGCTCTCAAGTGGGTGATCGGGCTCAGCATCGTGTTCGAGCTGGCGGTGTCGATCCTCATCGGCGGCCCCATCCTCCCCGGATGGGAGCGGCCCGTCGGGGAGATGGACCCGATCGTCTACTGGTCGCGCGACAACTTCTTCGACTGGGACGGCCGCATCCAGGGCATCTTCGGCAACTCCAACCTGCTCGCCGGCGTCATGGTGCTCGCGCTCATCGTCTTCGCCATCCGTTTCGCCGCTCGGTCGCCCCGCCGCGAACTGCTGATCGCGTGGATGGTCGTCGCGGCCTTCCTCCTCGTCCGTGCGGGTTCGGCCACCGCCTACCTGTCCGTGGTCGCGGTCGCCGTGGTGCTGGGCACCGTCCTCCTCATGCGCACCGCCCGGCGCCCCGGGGAACGCACCCGCTGGTACGTGCTGTACGCCGTCGTCGGCATCGGAGGCGCCGCGGCCCTCTGGTTCGGACGCGACACGCTGTTCCGCATCCTCGGCCGCTCCGCCGACCTCACCGGTCGAGAGGACATCTGGCAGCAGGTGCTCGAGCGTGCGTCGCAGCATCCGATCATCGGATGGGGATTCGCCACGCCCTGGCTCCCGGACGAGCCGCGGTTCGACGGATGGATCGTCGACCACGGCCAGACCGTGCTCCAGGCGCACAGCATGTGGCAGGATGCCTATCTGCAGCTGGGCATGATCGGCGTCGTGCTCCTCGCGCTCGCGTACCTCGCCTTCATCTGGCGGGCGTGGTTCTTCGCGATCGACCGCCCCCGCTTCGACCTCCGCGCCGACCGTCCCTACTCGCCGCTGACCCTCCTCCCCACCCTCGTCGGCACCCTCCTGCTCGTGCAGGGGGTCTCCGAGTCGGGGCCGCTTCTCGTGTGGGGCTGGATGCTGTTCATCCTGTTCGCCTTCAAGATCAAGCAGGCGCCGCTCGTGGGCGTCGGCCCGGCCGAGCAGAGCCTGGCGATCGAACGCGGCGAGCTGCAGAGCGCGGTGCCGTGAGCGACTCGGCACGGCACCCGACGCACGGCCTGTCCGGGCTCCTGGCATCCGCATCGTTCGCGCGCGCCTACACGCTGGCGACGTTGGCCACCGTCTTCAGCGCGTTCGCGATCGAGCGTGTGGCCGGCCAGGTCACCCTCGTCACGATCATCACCGGGCTGTGCGCGCTGGGGCTGGCGATGCTGATCTCCCGCCGCGCGGAGTACTCCCTCGTGCGCCTCGCCCCCACGACGCTCGTGGTGTTCCTGGCGTGGACGCTCGCATCCGTCACCTGGACCGGCGACCGCGGCGACACGCTGGCCGGCTGGATCGCGCTGGCCGCCGTCGCGCTCCTCGCCGTGGTCGTCGCGCTCGTCCGCGACACGCTGCAGACGGTACGGGCGCTCGGCGACGTCCTCCGCTGGCTGCTGTCCCTCTCCCTCGGCCTCGAGATCCTGTTCGGGATCCTCCTCGACATGCCCGTCCCCTTCCTCGGCATCCAGGGACGCATCGCCGAGTTCGGGCCGATCCAGGGCATCTTCGGCACCCGCAACGTTCTGGGGTTCGTGACCGTGCTCGCCCTGATCACGTTCCTCATCGAGTACCGCACCCTCTCGGTCCGCACCGGCGTCGCGGTGTTCTCCGTCGTCCTGGGCGGGGTCACCGCCGTGCTCACCGACTCCCCCACCGTGTTCGTCGTCGCCCTCGCCGTGGCCGTGGCGACGGCGGCACTCGTGGCGGTCCGCAGCGCATCACCGGAGCGCCGCAACGTTCTGCAGTGGACCATAGGCGGGCTGGTCGTGCTGGCCGTCGGGGCCGGGTACGCGCTGCGGGGACCGATCATCGATCGGCTCGGGGCGCAGAACGACCTGTCTCTCCGCACCGATCTGTGGGGAACTCTCGTCCCGCTGGTGCGGTTCCGTCCCGTCCAGGGGTGGGGATGGTTCGGTCCCTGGGTCCCTGGCGAGTTTCCGTTCAACGCGATCAACGCGACTCTGAGGCAATCGCACGCATCCGCGTTGAACGCCTACCTCGACGTCCTCCTGCAGATCGGGTGGGCGGGGCTCTTGCTCTTTCTCGCCCTCGGCGTGGTGGCACTCGTGCGGTCGTGGCTGGTCGCCAGCGAACGCCGTTCGGTCGTCTACGCGTGGACGCCGCTCATCCTCGTCGCCCTCCTCGTCGACTCCCTCTTCGAGAGCTTCACCCTCAGCGGTCTCGGGTGGTTCATGCTCGTCCTGTGCGCCATGCGCGCGGGTCAATCGCGCTCGTGGCGCGAGCGGATGGACGCGCTGGATGACCCCGTTGCGCCCGAGATTCTGCCGCTGTCGGGCGACGCTCAGGGCTTGGGCGGGCCGCGCGGGTAGGATTCACCGTGGCCGAAACGTCGGCCCGGTGCAGCATCCGGAGACTTTTCACGTGACGTACACCCTTCAGCATGTCGTGTTCCCGATCGAACGCGATCCCGATCTTCTCCCCCTCTACGCGGACCCCGAGACCTGGTCGGTCATCGACGAGGAGCCCGTGCGGGTGTCCAACCGCGCGAAGCTCGGCAACGTCCTGGGGCGGCGCCGAGCGCGGATTTCCGCGGGCCAGCGCGTGTCGTTCGGAACCTATTTCAACGGGTTCCCGGCCTCCTATTGGCAGCACTGGACCGCCGTGCGGCGTGTTCGCCTCACCGTCCGGCTGAACGGCGCTGCGACGATCCTCGTCTACCGCTCGAATGGCAGTGGTGTGAAACAGCGACTGGAGACGCAGGAGGTTTCCGGCGAGTCGGAGTCCTCCTTCGACCTCGAGCTGACGCAGTACAGCGACGGCGGATGGATCTGGTTCGATATCGCCGCCGATCAGGAACCCGCCATCTTCGAGGGCGCCGAATGGACCACGGAAGACGAACCCGTCCGCGCCGGCAAGGCGAGCATCGGCATCACGACCTACAACAAGCCCGACTACTGCCTTACGACGCTGGAAAGCCTCGCCGACGCTCCCGAGGCGCTGGAGCTTGTCGATCGGATCTTCCTCATCGACCAGGGAACACAGCTCGTTGCCGAGCAGGAGGGGTTCGGCCGCATCGCGGAACGCCTCGGTGAAACGCTCCAGCTGATCCGCCAGCCGAATCTGGGCGGGTCGGGCGGCTTCTCGCGCGCGATGCTCGAGACCCTCGAACGTCCGGAGAGCGACTTCGTGCAGCTCCTCGACGACGACGTGCGGATCGAACCCGAGTCTGTGCGCCGTTCCATCGTGTTCGGTCAGTACGCGTCGGTTCCCACCCTGGTGGGCGGGCACATGTTCGACCTCCTCGACCGGCCCAAATTGCATGCGTGGGCGGAGGTGGTTGACGAAGCACCCTTCATGTGGCGGGCGCTGTACCAGGAGAAGCTGCCACACGACTTCAGCGTCGCGAATCTGCGTCAGTCACCGATTCTGCACATGCGGATGGATGCCGACTACAACGGCTGGTGGATGTGCCTCATTCCGGTCGAGGTCATCCGCAAGGTCGGTCTCGCCCTCCCCGCGTTCATCAAGTGGGACGACGCGGAGTTCAGCCTGCGCGCGCGGGAGGCGGGCTATCCGACCGTCTCAGTGCCGGGAGTGGCTCTCTGGCACGTGTCGTGGATGGGCAAGGACGACTCGATCGATTGGCAGGCGTACTTCCACGCCCGCAACCGCATCGTCGCCGCGCTACTGCACTCGAATGCTCCGGGCGGCGGAACGCTCCTGCGGCACAGCACGCGCGTCGACCTCAAGCACCTCATGATGATGCAGTACTACCCGGTCGCCCTCCGGCACCGTGCCATCCGCGACATCCTCTCGGGCCCCGAGCACATGCGCGCAGGGTTGGCCACCGCGATGCCGGCGGCGCGCGAACTGGCGAAGTCGTTCCCGGAGACGGTCGTGCATAAAGACTCGGGCGTCCCACTCCGGTCCCGGCGCGGACGACAGGTGTTCCGGAGGCTGAGGACGCACGAATTCGACAGCCCCACCGGGCTCGCGTTGCGGACATTCACGCTACGAACGCTGGTGGCGCACTGGTTGCGCCAGCCCCAGCCGGAGAACGTCACGCAGCCCGAGGTCGAGTTTGGTAAAGGCGATGCGCAATGGTGGCGGGTGCCGCTCTATGACAGCGCGCTTGTCAGCGCCGCCGACGGGTCGGGCAAGAACATCTACACCCGGGACCGCACGAAGTTCCGTCGGATGCTGATCGACAGCGTGCGCCTCCATCGGCGGCTCCGTCGCGAATGGTCTGCGCTCGCCCAGCGGTATCGCGACGCCCTTCCCGCCCTCGTGTCCGAGGCGGAGTGGCGGAACACCTTCAGGAGCCCCCGATGACCGAGAACGGCAGAGCGTTCGACCCGGCCTCCGCGACGATCGCCGTCGTGACCTACAACCGCTCGGGGTTACTGTCGCGCCTGCTGGCGAGCATCGAGCGGATGGATCCGAAGCCGGGCCACGTCGTGATCATCGACAACGCCTCGGTGGATGACACCACCGAGGTCGTGGAGTCGTTCCGATCCCGGGTCGGCACTGAACTCGTCTACCGGAAGCTCGAGACGAACACCGGTGGTTCGGGCGGCTTCAGCGAGGGCATGCGGACCGCCTATGAGCTCGGTTCGGAGTGGATCTGGCTCATGGACGACGACGTCGAGGTCATCCCCGATGGGCTCGCGCGCATGGGCGCGTGGACGCCACGCTTCCGCAGCATCCAGGGCCGCCGCTACGACTACGACGGTAGCGAGTTCTACTGGCAGTACCGCGTCGCCGAATCGATGGGCATCCCCATCCCGTTCGCGCCCGCAAGCTTCGACGAATCCGGCTACAAGGAGATGAACTCGGGGTGCTTCGAGGGCATGTTCATCCACCGAGACATCGTCGCGAAGATCGGCCTCCCCGACCCGCGTTTCTTCATCTACTGGGACGATCAGCTCTACGGCTGGCTCGCTTCGCGCCACACCACGTCGGTGATCGTGGACGAATTCGTCCTCCGCCGCACGCGCGAGATCAAGCAGTGGGACATGGGCATCCGTCATATGAACGCGTCGAGTGACGCGTACCGGTACTACATCATGCGAAACCGGGCCCATATCAAGCAGTACTATCGCGCGCTGGGCGTCTACAAGCCGCTCCCCTTCGCCGCGGGCACTGCGCTGACGTTCGTGAAGGAGCTCATCCGGCTGTTGGCCGTGGAGCGCACAGTGCGCGGCACGAGCCACCTGTTCCGCGGGCTCCGTGACGGCGGGCGCATCGCCCGTGACCGAGCGTGGCGGCCGATGCCACCCTTGACGGAGTCTCAGCCGGTCGCGTAGTCGGCGTTGTAGCGGTCGAGCACCTCAGCGATCGGCGCATCCATGGCGAGCGCGCCCTTGTCGAGGTAGAGGCCGCGCGTGCAGAAACGCCGGAGGTCCTTCTCGTTGTGGCTCACGAAGAACAATGTTCGGCCTTCCGCTAGCAGTTCGTCGATGCGGCGATAGCACTTCTCCCGGAACGCCCGGTCACCGACGGCGAGGACCTCGTCGACGAGCAGGGTCGGTTCGTCCAGCTGAGAAACCACGGAGAACGCAAGCCGAACCTTCATCCCATTCGACAGATGCTTGTACGGCGTGTCCACGAAGTCGCGAATCTCGGCGAAGTCGATGATGCCATCGAACCGGCGGTTCACCTCCGCGCGGGACATCCCATGTAGGCCGGCCGCCAACCGCACGTTCTCGCGGACCGACAAGTCACCGACGAATCCTCCCGTGATCTCGATCAGAGGCGCGACTCCCCCGCGGACGGTCACCCCACCCTCATCGGGAAGGAGCACGCCGGCGACCAGCTTCAGCAGCGTGGACTTTCCCTGACCGTTGCGCCCCACCACCCCGATCGACTCGCCGGGCTGCACGTCGAAAGTGACGTTGCGCAGGGCCCAGAATTCGCCGGGACGTGTCCGCCGTGACGAGCCGGCGAAAAGGTCTTTGATCGTGCGCTTGCCCCGCTTGTTGCGGCGGAACCGGACACCGAGGTCTCGAGCCTCGATGGCGGCGTGCGGAGTGCTCATCACAGCTCCTTGAGCAGGGGTCGCTCCAGCCGCGGGAAGGCGAACAGCCCGAGGAGGAGGAGACCGATCGAAATCACAGCGGACATGACGACGGAGAACGTGTCCCACTGGTCGGGAAAGAAACCGACGCGGAAGAGGGTGAAGATGCCGGACAGCGGGTTGAACGCGGCGAGTTGGGGGAAGATCCCGGGCAGATCACCGACGCCGTAGATGACGGGCGACGCATAGAAGAGCACTCGCAGAACGAGTCGCGTCGTCCTCTCGAGGTCGCCGAAAAGAACGCACAACGGCGCTACGAGGAGTCCGAGCCCGACCAACAACACCGTCTGAAGCGCGACAGCCACCGGGAACATCAGCAGGCCCCAGCCCACGGTCGCGCCGCCGAAGACCGCGAAGAGCACGAGCACGGGGATGGCGAAGAGGAACTCGATCCCCTTGCTCAGCACGATGCGGTTGACCCAGATCGAGCGAGGAATGGAGGTCGATCGCACCAACCGCGCATCCTTGTTGAAAGCTCGTGTGAAGTCGGTGACGGAGGCGTTGAACCACACCCACGGCAGGAGGGCCGTGATGAGGAAGACGATGTACGGTTCCTCGCCGACGGAGCGCTGGAATACCTGCGTGAAGATGAACCAGTAGATGAGGCTCATCACCAGGGGGTCGAGAACCGACCACAGGTAACCCAAGCCGCTGGTGGCGTACCGCACACGCAAATCGCGGGCCGACAGCAGCCACAGCGAGTGAAGGTAGCGCCGGGCCGATCCGGGTACGCCCACGGCGGCGGTGGTCACGAAGAGAGTCTAGAGGGCGGATAGGCTGGTGGTTCGCACCCATCGGACTCCCATGATCATCGACATCTGCATGCCCTTCTGGGGCGACCCCGACGACCTTCGCGCCGCCGTCCGATCCGTTCTGTCTCAGGACGACGACGCATGGCGCCTCACCGTGATCGACGACTGCTACCCCGACGAATCGGTGCCGGAGTACTTCCAGGGGATCGATGACCCGCGCGTCACCTACCTTCGCAACGAGCGGAACATCGGGATCACGGCCAACTTCCGCCGGGCGGTCGCGGCTGCGGATGGACCCTACGTCGTGATCATGGGCAGCGACGACCTGCTCCACCCCGACTTCGTCTCCCGTATGCGCGCGCTCGCAAGCGCCCATCCGGACGTGGACGTCTTCCAGATCGGCGTCGACGTCATCGGCGCCGACGGCTCCCCCACGGCCTCACTCGCCGACTTCGTCAAGCAGCGGATCCTGACGCCTCGGCGCGCGACCACGCTGCGCGCCGAGGAGATGGCACGCAGCCTGCTGGTCGGGGATTGGCTGTACTGGCCATCGCTCCTGTTCCGCACCGACCGCCTGCGCGAGATCGACTTCCGAGATGACCTGCCAATCATCCTGGATCTGGCACTTCTCGTCGACATCGCCTTCGCCGGTGGGGGCCTGCGCTATGAACCCGGAGCGGCGTTCTCCTACCGACGCCACGGCGAGAGCCTCTCGCAGAAGACGATCCTGGACGGAACGCGGTTCACCGACGAGCGGGGGTACTACCGCTCCACCGCCGCGGCAGCTCGCGCGCGTGGTTGGCACCGCGCGCACCGCGCCGCCCGATGGCGGCTGATGTCACGTCTGCACGGCCTCTCGGTGCTACCGACGGTCCTGGTCAAGGGGACATCGTCGGCGCGCCGAGCGGCCTTGGCGCTCGCCTTCGGCTGAGGTCGCGCACAGACGCATCCGTTAGGCTGTCCGACCGTGCCCCGTGTGATCGTTGACCTGCTGTCCTATACAGGAACGAAAGGCGGGATGGAAATCTACGCCCGTGAACTGTACAAACGCCTGGGGACGATGGCCGAGGGCTGGGAGTTCATCGGCTACTTCAGCCGCGAGGGATATCGGCTGGATCGAACCTGGTTCCCCGGCGAGACCGTCGACTCCGGCATCAGCGGCGAGAGTCGGCCAATCTGGGCCTGGGGCGAGTTGTTCTCGGTATCCCGCGCCGCGAAAAGGTTCAGCGCGGACCTCGTGCACTGTCCGGCGCTCCTCGGGCCGCGCAGGACGACGATGCCCACCGTGATCACCATGCACGACATGCTGTATTGGAGTCACCCGGAGTACATGTCGACCCCTCTCTTCACGGAGCCCGTGAAGTGGATGGAGCGGATGGCCGCCCGCAACGCGACGAGGATCCTGACGATCAGCGAGGAGTCACGCCAGGCCATCCTGCGCTACCTGCACGTGCCTTCCGATCGCGTCGATCTGGTCCCGCTCGCCGGCACCAAGGTTCCCGGCGCCGATCGCTCGCTCGCGTCCCAGCCACACCCGATGGTGCTCGCGACGGGAAACCGGCGCCCCCACAAGAATTGGGCTTCGCTGATCCGCGCGCTTCCACTGATCCCGGCAGCCGAGCGTCCACGCCTCGTGATAACCGGCAGCCACGGCGAGGACCCGCTGCGTGCCGTGGTGGAGGAGACGGGGATGTCTGACTGGGTTCAGTTGAAAGGGTGGGTCGACGACGACGAGATGCGCGACCTGTACTCGCGCGCAACGATCCTCGCGATGCCTTCCTTCGCCGACGGGTTCTCACTGCCCGCCCTGGAGGCGATGATGGCGGGCCTGCCGGTCATGATCAGCGACATCCCCGTCTATCGGGAAGTGGTGGGGGACGCGGCACTGCTGATCGACCCCACCAGCCTGGAATCGATCGCGTCGGCGATGCGCACCGCCGCCGGCTCCCCCGAGCTCATGGCCGAACTGTCCCAGCGTGGACGCGAGCGTGCAGCACTGTTCTCCTGGGAGCGCACGGCGGAGGCCACGCTGCGCTCCTTCGAGCGGGCCCTCGCCGAGCCGCGGCGCCGCTGAGTCCTATCAGCCCGCGACGACATGTTCGAGCGCATCCGCGATGCGGTCGATCCCCTCGTGGACCGGATAGTGGTGGTTACCCACGAAGAGCCCGTCGACGTGGATCTTGTCAGCGACGGGCAGGGCGTCCGGTACGACGGCATCCAGGTGGGCCATCACAGGATTGCGGGTGAAGTTCCCCGCCACGATGGGGCGTGATTCGATGCCGGCGCGTTCGAACCCGCGCACAACGTCGGTGCGACGTCCGGCGAGAGGACCCTCGAGGATCATGGAGAACCCGAACCAGCTGCTCTGGCCCGTCTCACGCTGCGTGCGCACGCCTTCGACCCCCGCGAGGCGCTGACGGAAGTAGGCGGCGTTGTCGCGGCGGCCCTGGATGAGGTCGGGCACCTTCTTCAGCTGCTCCAAGCCGAGGGCGCCCTCCATCTCGAGCGGGCGGACGTTGTAGCCGGGTAGGACGAAGCGGAACAGGTCGTCCCAGCCATCCCCTGTCTTGTCGTGCACATGGTTGATCACGGGGAGATCGCGCGTCCACCCGTGGGAGCGGAGCGAGATCATCTCCTGATAGAGCTGCTCGTCATCGGTGAGGATGATGCCGCCCTCCATCGTCGCGATGTGGTGGGAGAAGAAGGAACTGAACGTCCCCGCCAATCCCGCGGTGCCGGCGTTGATGCCGTCGCTGCTGGCGCCCAGCGACTCGCAGTTGTCCTCGAGGAGGATCAGGCCGTGGCGATCGGCGATCGCGCGTAACCGGGTGAAGTCGTTGGGGTTGCCCAACAGGTTCACCGCGAAGATGGCCTTCGTCGCGGGCGTGATGGCGGCCTCGACGAGGTCGAGATCGATGTTGAGCGTTTCCAGGTCGACGTCCACGAACCGTGGACGCAGGCCGTACTGCGTCAACGGGTAATACGTCGTCGGCCACGATACGGCCGGAACGATGACCTCGTCGCCTCGGCTGAGATCGAGACGCGGGTCCAGTACCGCCGCGGCGACGGCAATGAGGTTGGCGGAGGACCCGGAGTTCACCATGACCCCGTAGGCCGAGCCGAAGTGGGCGGCGAAGGCGGCCTCGAACTCCTTCACGAGCGGTCCCATCGTGAAGCGACCGCTGTCGATGACCCGCTGAAGCGCGGCGTACTCCGCCTCGTCCCAGGTGGTGGTGGCCAGAGGATAGCCGGGGGTGGCATCGGTCATGACGGTTCTCCGTTCGCGGATCGGTCGAGGAACGCCTGGTAGCACGCGATGACACCGTCTTTCAACGCTGTGCTGGCGGACCAGCCGTGGGCGCGGGCGAGGGATGAGTCGATGAGGCGACGTGCGACGCCGCTGGGCTTGGTCGGGTCGAACCGCAGGCGGCCCCCGAAACCGACGATCTCCGCTGCCACCTCGTAGTACTCGCTGATGGTGTGGTCGATGCCGGCACCGACGTTCATCGCCATGGGCCATCGCGCGATCGAGTCCAGTTCGCGCACGAGCCACCCCGCAAGGTCGGGGGCGAACGTGAACTCGCGGCGCGCCGTCCCGTCGCCCCACACCTCCACCTCGTCGCTTCCCGACGCCTTCGCGCGGTGGGTCTTCAGCAGAGTGGACGCGATCAGGTGGGCGCGCGCGGGATCGAAGGAGTCGCGCGGTCCGTAGAGGTTGGAGGGAAGGATGGCACGGTACGCGTGACCGGTCTCGCGCGCGGCATAGCCCACCGCCGTCAGGCCGGTGAGTTTTGCCAGCCCATACGGCTCGTTCGCCGATTCGAGCGGCCCGCCGAACAGCGCACTCTCCGGAATGGGGTTGGCGGCTTCGCTCGGGTAGGCCGCCGCGCTCGCGGTGTACAGGTAGGACTCCACGCCCGTCGTCACCACGGCCTCGAGGACGTTCGCGTCGATCCGCACGTTCTCCATCAAGTAGGGCAGCGGACGCGCGAGCTTGTCACCGATGCCTCCGACGAACGCAGCGGTATGGATCACCACGTCGGGGGCGGAGGCATCGATCGCCGTCCGGGTCTCCCGCAGATCGCGCAGGTCCGCGTCGCGGCGCGCCAGGACGACGAGCTCGTCGTCAGGACGGAGCGACCGCCATGCGGCGGCGACGCTCGATGCGAGCATGCCGCCGCCACCGGTGAGCAGCGCGCGCACGTGGAATCAGCTCTGGACTTCGTCGACGAAGTGGCGACCCTCGATTTCGAGCGCGGCGATGTCCGCGTCGACCATGATCTGTGCCAGGCGTGGCGTGTGCACCTTCGGCTCCCAGTCCAGCCGCTCCTTGGCCTTGCCGTAGTCGCCGATCAGGGCGTCGACCTCGGTCGGGCGCAGGTAGCGCTCGTCGAAACGGACGTACTTCTCCCAATCCAGCCCGACGTGCTCGAAGGAGAACCGCAGGAAGTCCTTCACCGTGTATGCCGTGTTCGTCGCCAGGACGTAATCGGTGGGCGCGTCGTGCTGGAGCATTCGCCACATCCCCTCGACGTACTCGGGCGCATAGCCCCAGTCCCGAACGGCGTCGAGATTTCCCAGGAACAGCTCGGACTGGAGGCCTGCTTTGATGCGTGCGACTGCACGCGTGATCTTGCGGGTGACGAAGGTTCCGCCGCGGCGCGGAGACTCGTGGTTGAACAGGATGCCGTTCACGGCGAAGAGGCCGTACGCCTCCCGGTAGTTCCTCGTGATCCAGTAGGAGTAGACCTTGGCGACACCGTACGGCGATCGCGGGTAGAAGGGGGTCTCCTCGTTCTGCGGCGGCGGCGTGGCACCGAACATCTCGGAGCTGGAGGCCTGGTAGAAGCGAGTATCGATGTCGGCCGCGCGGATGGCCTCGAGAAGCCGGATGCTGCCCAGTCCGGTGGTGTCGGCGGTGTACTCCGGCTCGTCGAAACTCACCCGCACGTGCGACTGCGCGGCCAGGTTGTAGACCTCGTGCGGTCGGATCTCGTTGAGGAGGGTCACCAGCCGGGACCCGTCGGAGAGATCGGCGAAGTGGAGGAACAGCCGGTGGTCCGCCGCCTGGGCGGGCTGATAGATGTGATCGATCCGCTGGGTGTTGAACGAGGAGGATCGTCGGATGAGGCCGTGGACCTCGTAACCCTTCGAAAGGAGCAACTCCGCGAGGTAGCTGCCGTCCTGACCCGTGATCCCGGTGATCAGGGCACGCCTCGGGGCAGTCGTCGTCATGGGGGGTATGACCTCCTGATGGGGTTGCCGACGAGAGCACCTCGCAGCATCCGCTAAGTCTATCGAACCGCGCTCGCCGCGCCGCTCCGGGAGAAGAGCCCACCCGCGTGGACCACCAGCCCGAGTGCGGGAGCGACGGTGAGAGCCGTGAGCACCCGGGCGACCGTCTCCCCCGGTATCAGCAGCACCACGATGGTCGCTGCTGCTGCCACCCCCCATCCCCCGACGTGGACGGCGTGACGGCCCTGGCTCAGCAGCGCCGGCCCCGTCAGGCACAGCAGGCCCACCAGCCCGGCACTGACGACGACGACCGCCGCGGTCAGCGGACCCACGTGGTATCGGCCCGCGGAGAGGACCTCGAGCAACGACGGCCCCCACAGCGCGGCGGCCACGGTTATCAGCGCCGTGGCGGCCGCCACGACCCCGGCGTAGGCGAGGACCCGCACCGCCACCGTGCTGCGCCGGCGAAAGTCGACGATGAGGTAGCTCTGCAGCGCCATGATAGGGACGATCAGGGGCGCTCTCGACACGGTGATGCTCAGCACCAGTCCCGCCAGCACGGACGGATCGGCCTGCGGGATCAGGGCGCGCAGGAGTAGAGGCAGTCCGGTCACCATGACGCCAGTGGCGGCTGCGGCGCCAACCGTCCCCACGACGTTGGAGGTGAGCCGCGACGCTTTGACATCCAGGGCGAAGCGTCCGATAACACGGGATCGCACGGCCAGCCACACCAGCCCGAAGGCCAGGCCGAAAGGAACCGCGACGAGCATCGCGAGCATTCCCGCGGAGGCATCTAGGAGCAGCCCCACCGAGACTCCTGCCGCACGCAGCAACGCGTCCAGCGTCATTAACGCGGCGATCGCCCGCCACTCGGACAGACCGTAGAGCACCCCGGCCAGAACGGCGGTGGCCAGGTAACCAACGAGGCCGACGGCGAAAGCGACCGTCATGATGGTCGGATCGGCGGCGAAGGCGACCTGCCCGAAGGCCGCACCGCCGGCGACGGCCACCACGGCCAGGACCGCGGCTGCGATGAGAGTGAAGTTCCGCAGAGTCGCACTCGGCGGCGGATCGGTCGCCGGGTGCGTCGCCCGCGTCACCTCTTGCTGCACACCCCCCACTGCGGAGACGAACAGGTAGATCGTGCTCCAGAAGACACTGAAGGCGAGATAGTCCTCGGCGTCGTCCAGCAGACCGGGTGCCAGGAGCTGGATGAGGTAGCCGCACGCCCCGGCGACGCCCGTGGCCGCGAGGATGTAGATCAGTCCTCGCGAGCGGCGTTCAGCCGGTTCGCTCATCGCCGCCCGGTTCGCGATCGTCCGCCGATTCACGACCATCGGCCACGGCCGGTTCCCTGCCTCCCGCCCCCTGGGGGCCGCCGAGCTGCTGAAGGCGCGCCACGTCCCCGCGCAGGATCGCGACCTCCTCGGCGACGCGCCGCGTCTCCTCCTCCAGGGTAGACAGCTCCCAGGACAGGTGCAGCGACACCCCGACCAGCAGCGCCAGGACGAGCGCGAACAGCAGGTTGGAGGGCACAGCGACGCCGAGCAGGCCGGCCAGCCACCCCAGCGTTCCCGGGAAAGCGGCCAGGATCAGGAACAGCAACCCGATGAGCAGCCACATGACCGCGTACTTCTCACGTAGCCGGCGGCGAAGCAGCAACGACAGGATGATGATGAGGACCACCAGTGCGAAGGCGATGCCGATGAGTGCGATCATGCGCGAAGCCTCCCGCGGATAACGCCACGCATGAGCGCGAGGCCGAGTGCGAACACCGATCGCAGGAGATACACCGTCGCACCCAGGGGGTTCTGACTGGGCACGCCGTGCGCACGGGGCCTCATCGCGACGGGGACCTGCGTCACGGTCAGCCCACGGTGGATGGCCTCGACGAGGGAGTCGATAGTGTCGCCGAGGTACTCGGCGGGGTAATAGCGCACATACTGCGCGATGGCGCGCGAGTTCGCCGCACGGAATCCGCTGGTGACGTCGGTCAGACGGCTCCGAGCCACGCCGGAGACGACCTTGGCAAGGAACACCATCGCCCAGCGCCGGGGGCCACGCACGGCGTAGTCGCCGACATCGGCGAAGCGAGCACCGATCGAGATATCGGCGTGTTCCAGTCCTGCGAGCACGCGGGCGATGTCCGCGGGGTTGTGCTGACCGTCGGCGTCGACCTGGATCGCCCGCCGGTACCCATAACGATGCGCATAGGTGAAGCCGGTCTTCATCGCGCCACCGACCCCGAGGTTGAACGGAAGCGCGAGGACGAGCGCACCCGCTTCCCTGGCCACCTCCGCGGTGCCGTCCGTCGAGCCGTCGTCGATGACGACGACGTCGTATGACGGGTCCGACGCGCGGATCTCGGTGACGGTCTGAGCGACGGCTCCCGCCTCGTTCCAGGCCGGCACGATCACGAGGACGCGCTCATTCACTGCCTGCATCGACCTCTCCCCTTATCGCACGACGGGCGATCATGCGAGCTTGTTGTTCCACATGGACAGGGCCGAGCCGATTGCCATGTGCATGTCGAGGTACTGGTACGTACCCAGTCGGCCTCCGAACTGCACGTCTTTCTCGCCGCCAGCGAGCTGTCGGTAGGACATCAGGCGCGCACGGTCCTCCGGTGTGTTGACGGGGTAGTACGGCTCGTCCGTCCGGGACGCGAAGCGCGAGAACTCACGCATGATGACAGTCATGTCCTCGGGGTAGCGGTCAGAGCGCTCCGGGTGGAAGTGCTTGAACTCGTGGATGCGGGTGTACGGCACGTCCGCATCCGCATAGTTCATCACCGATGTTCCCTGGAAGTCGCCGACGTGCAGGACCTCCTTCTCGAAGTCCAGCGTGCGCCACCCGAGGGCGCCTTCAGCGTAATCGAAGTACCTGTCTACAGGACCGGTGTACACGACTGGGACCTGGCCGACGGTAGCCCGCTTGTTGAGCGCCTGGGATTCGTCGAAGAAGTCGGTGTCCAGCACGACCTCGATGTTGGGGTGATCCGCCATCCGCTCCAGCCACGCGGTGTAGCCATCGGCGGGCAGACCCTCCCATGTGTCATTGAAGTAGCGGTTGTCGTACGTGTAGCGCACCGGAAGCCGGCTGATCACCTCCGCCGGCAGGTTCACCGGGTCGGTCTGCCACTGTTTCGCGGTGTAGTCCCGGATGAACGCCTCGTAAAGCGGACGACCGATGAGGCCGATCGCGCGCTCCTCCAGGTTGCGAGCCTGCTTCGGGTCGTACTCGACTGCGAGCTGCTGGATCAGCGCGCGCGCATGGTCCGGCGCGTGCGCGGCACGGAAGTATTGATTGATGGTGCCGAGGTTGATGGGGAGCGGGTACACCTCCCCACGATGAGTCGTATATACCCGGTGGACGTAGTCCGTGAACGACGTGAACCGGTTGACGTACTCCCACACCGTGGGGTTCGACGTGTGGAAGAGGTGCGCACCGTACCGGTGGACTTCGATCCCGGTCTGCGGCTCGTCCTCACTGTAGGCGTTGCCGCCGATGTGAGACCGCCGATCGATCACCGTCACCTTACGACCGGTGGCCGCGGCGCGTTCGGCGATCGTGAGGCCGAAGAAGCCCGAGCCCACAATGAGGAGGTCCATCCACTTCGCTTTCTTCCTAGGCACCGCGCGGGAACGCGACACGGCTGCGCGGGTCGTCCGCTGCGGCGCTCAACAGCCTATCGGCGGCGCGCACGCGAACCTGGAAGCGCTCCAGGAGACGCGGCGAACCGGCGACCTGGGAGTGGCGACCGTCACATCGCGCGTTCGCGCGCCGCCGCGGCTTGGACACCAGCGCGCATTAGTGTTGCGGGGTGTTCTCCGTTCGTCGTGCGGCAGCTCGTACGCTCCGTGCCGAGCCGACGCCCGGTGGCCCAGCCGCTTCTACGCCCGCGCCCCGTGCCGGGCCGGCCGCCGACGGGAGGCGAGGCCGCGGGGCACGTTTGCCGCTCGCGATCCTCGCGCCCCTGCTGGTGTTCGTCTCCCTCGCGGCATGGGCATTGTCTTCCCCTGTGGGGTCGAGCCCAGACGATGACTTCCATCTCCCAAGCATCTGGTGCGGCCTGGGCGAGCGGCCTGGGTTGTGCGAACCCTCGGGCGACCCCGCCACACGCCGCGTCCCCGCGCCCCTCGTCGGCGAACCGTGTTACGCGCGAGACGGGGCGGAATCCGGGGCGTGCTGGGAAGGGGACGCGGACGGCCTCGTCGAAACGGACCGGGTCAATGTCGGCCCCCTCTACCCGCCGCTTTTCTACGGTGCGATGTCGGTGTTCGCCGGCTCCGACGTTGTCCTGTCCGTCCTGGCGATGCGGCTGTTCAATGCCGCGCTGTTCACCGGGCTCATGACCGCGACCGCCTTCGCCCTGCCCTCGGCTCTCCGGCGGCTGGCGGTGGTGCCTTTGGTCGTCACGATGGTGCCGCTGGGGATGTTCATCGTCCCCTCCACGAACGCGAGCTCATGGGCCTTGATGTCGGCAGCCGTGCTGTGGGTGTCGCTCTACGCAGCCACCCTCGTGGAGGGAAGGCGACGTCGGCTCCTCCTGGGTCTGGCAGTCGTCGCGGGGATCCTGGGCGCGGGGGCGCGCGCCGACGCAGCTGCGTTCGCAGTCTTCGCCGTGCTGGTGGCCTCGGTCCTGGGCGCGCGCCGTGATGCGCGCCTCCTTCCGGTCCTGGGCGCGGGGATCGCCGTGGTCGCCATCAGCGTCGGTTTCTACCTCTCGGCAGGTCAGTCCAAGGCGGTGCGAGACGGTCTGTCGACCACCGGCCCGCCGCTGACGGCCTGGCAGCACGTGGAGAATCTCCTCGGCATCCCCGACCTGTGGGTGGGCATCTTCGGCGGCTGGGGATTGGGATGGTTCGACACACCACTCCCGGCTGCGGTGGGGGTCCTGGGCTTCGCGGTGATGGCGATGACGATCTCGGTCGGCCTGCGGAGCCTCACACCGCGTAAGAGCGTCGCGGCCGTTGCGGCGTTCGCCGCCTTCTGGCTGGTTCCGTTCGCCCTGCTCTGGCAGTCCCGCGCGCTCGTCGGTACGCAGGTCCAGCCGAGGTACATCCTCCCGCTAGCGGTCATCCTCGTCGGCGTGGCTCTGTGGAGCACCCGCGCGGGGGTCGCACCCGCTCTGCCGACCGGCCTCGTGGTTACCGGGACGGCGTTCTTGGCGTTCACGAATGCCGTCGCACTTCACGTACAGATCAATCGCTACGCGACGGGCCTCGACGCCCGCACCGCGGTACTCGGTGACGGTGCGGAGTGGTGGTGGGAAACGTGGGTGCCCGCGTGGGCGGTGTGGATCATCGGCGCGGTCGCCCTCGCCGGCGCGCTGGCGGTTCTGTACACGCAATACCGGTCTGTCCAGCCCGGGAGACGTGCCGCGACCGCGGCTGTCGATCCTGGAACCTGACAGGAGCCGCTACCGCTCCGTTTCGGCGTCCGTGCCGGCATCAGGAATCTCCTCGACGGCGACCATGCCGGCGGGCGCCGCTCCCGCCTTCCGGAAGGAGAACGTCTTGTGGAGGACATACGTGGCCGCGACGAGCACCACGGTCACCACGAGCTGGCTGATCAGCTTCTCCACGGCACCGTCGAAGCCCAGCACTGTCACCGAGAACCAGCTGAGCGCGAGGTTCGCGAGGAAGGAACCGAACGTCACCGAAGTGAACCGCAACAGCTCGCGCACCGGGTGGCCGGTTCCGCGGAACACGAAGCGACGCTGCAGCGCGAACGACGTGAGGTTGGAGACCAGCCAGCTGAAGGTGATCGCGATCGCGTAGTCGCCGGGAACGGCTGCGGCATGCAGCATGAGCAGCGCGATGGTGAACAGTCCGTAGGAGAAGGCGGTATTGAGTCCGCCGAAGACGAGGTACCTCACCTCCGGCCGGCGGGAGGCCTCCCGGACAAGGCGTCGCATCACGCAAAGATACACTCCGGATTCCCCCGCTCCGGCGCGCTCAGGCAACGCTCTGAGCACCTCCGGTAAAGTCGATTGCTGACCGTCCGCGGCCATCGGCAGCCCCAACGGCGCCAGAGTACGCCGTCAACCGGAGCCGCGCGGAAGGAGCCCCCGCATCGTGTCCGTTCCCCTGCTGAGCGTGGTCGTGCCCGCGTACAATAACGGCCGCACGCTTGCCGAGACGCTGCGTTCGGTGCTTGATCAGGATGTGGACCTCGAGCTTCTCGTCGCCGACCACGCCTCCTCCGACAACACCACGGCCGTCATGGCCGAGTTCGGCGGCGACCCGCGGGTGATCCTCCTGGACACGGCCGCCGGCGGTGGCGCTGGGCGCAACTGGAACCACGTGAGTGCAGCCGCGTCGGGCGAATACCTCAAGCTGCTGTGCGGCGACGATCTGCTTCGACCCGGCGTGCTCGCACGTCAACTCGACATCCTCCGCACGACCGGGGCAGTTCTCACCGCCTCCCGCCGCGACATCGTTGACGCTTCCGGTCGCACCGTCATGGCCGGTTGGGGCCTGCGCGGCCTGCCGGAGCCGATGACGGGTGCTGCGGCCGTGCGCTTGGCCGTGCGGGCCGGATCGAACGTGTTCGGCGAGCCGGCGGCCGTGATGATGCGCCGCACCCGCCTCGCCGAAGTCGGCGGCTGGTTCGACCGATTCCCCTACCTCATCGATCAGGCCACGTACTCGCGCGTTCTGATGCGCGGCGACTTCGCGCCCGACCCGGAGGTGGGGGCGGCCTTCCGCATGAGTGACAGCCAATGGAGCGTCGCACTGGTGCGCGAGCAGTCGGGGCAGGCCCGGGCGTTCCACGCCTGGCTGCGGGGGGAGCATCCCGATGTCGTGTCCGCCGCCGACGTGCGTGTCGGCGATCTGCGAGCCGCCGCCATGGCCCGCGCGCGGCGCCTGTCATACCGTCTGCTCAAGAGGAGGATGACATGACCGAACTCGAGTCCTACGTCCACCGCATCAGCGTCGTGATCCCGGTCTACCAGGGCGCGCGGACGCTGGACGGCGTCATCGACGAGCTCCGGCCGCTCGTGATGGGGTTCACCACCGATGCCGGGCACTCCGCGCGGGTCGACGAAGTCGTCCTCGCCTACGACCGCGGCCCGGACGACTCGGCGGGCGTCATCCGCCGACTGGCTGACTCCCTACCGTGGATCAAGCCGGTGTGGCTCAGCCGCAACTTCGGCCAGCATGCCGCCACCCTCGCGGGGATGGCGAGTTCCGGCGGCGAATGGATCGTGACGATGGACGAGGACGGTCAGCACGACCCTGCGGCCATCGGCACGCTCCTGGACTCGGCGCTGGTGCAGCGCGCCGACCTCGTGTACGCCGACCCCGTGAACCGCGCGCCGCACGGGTTCGTCCGCAACACCGCATCCAAGACCTCCAAGCGCCTGCTTGAATCGGTGCTCGGCGGCGGGCGGGCCTCGCACTTCCACAGCTTCCGCCTGGTGCTCGGCGAGATCGGCCGCAGTGTCGCCGCGTACGCTGGCACCGGCGTGTACCTCGATGTCGCCCTCTCGTGGGTCGCGGCCCGCGTCACCACGGCTCCGGTCGCCCTGCGCGCCGAGGGTGACCGGCCCTCCGGATACTCGTACCGTCGTCTCTTCGGCCACTTCTGGCGCATGGTCCTGACCTCGGGCACCCGGGGGCTGCGCGTGGTCACCGCTACCGGAGTCCTCTTCTTCATCGGCGGTATCGTCTTCGCCCTGTATTTGATCATCGCCCGGTTGGTCTCTGGCGACATCCCCGAGGGATGGACGTCTCAGATGGTGCTCACCGCGGTCGGGACCGGCGTGATCCTCGTCTCCCTCGGCATCATCGCCGAATACCTCGGAGTGACCGTCAGCACCGCGCTCGGCAAGCCGGCCTACCTGATCGTGCGCGACCCGATGAGCGGACCGCTCGGCCACACCCAACCCTCGCCGCCGCCCGGCGGTCTGGCCACCACGGAGCCGGCGATTCCCGGTTCCGACGGCGAATGACCGCAACGGCGCGCTGGATCATCGGGCAGGGCTTGCTCGGCCGCGCCGTCGCCCGTGTGCGCGGCGACGAGGCATTCACCGTCCCCATCCCGTGGGACGATCCCGACGCGTCGGTCGGCGCTGCCCGCGCGGCGCTGGCGGAGTTCACCGAACATGACGGAGGTCTGGAGATCTACTGGTGCGCGGGTCGTGGGGTCACCTCGACCCCGGCGGACGTCCTCGCGGTCGAAGTGGACGTCTTCGAACGCATCCTCGCGCTCGTGCTCGAACTCCCCGACGATGTTCGCTCCCGACTTTCCTTCTTCCTGGCGTCATCGGTGGGCGCGGCTTACGCGGGCTCTGGGCCCGCACCGTACGCCGAGTCCACTCGCCCCGTGCCGGTCTCGCCCTACGGAGAAGCGAAGCTGCGCATGGAAGTCGCGCTCGAGACGGCGACGGCCACTGGCGGATGGCGTTCCTTCGTCGCACGCATCACGAATATCTACGGCGCCGGACAGGACCTCACGAAGGCGCAGGGGCTCATCTCTGCGCTGGTGCGCGGCCACCTCAGCGGACAGCCCATCTCGGTGTACGTCCCGCTGGACACGCTCCGCGACTACATCTACGAAGACGACTGCGCCGCAGTGATCGATGCCGGGATGCGACGCGTCGCCCATGAACCACGCGGAACCACTGTGATGAAGATCGTCGGGACGATGAGGGCGGTCTCGATCGGCGCGCTGCTGTCAGAATTGACGCGCCTGCGACGCAAACGCGGCCCCATCATACTGGGAGGCGGCGACGCCCGCGGGCAGGCCCAGGATCTGCGCGTGCGTTCTGAGGTGTGGCCCGATCTCGACGGATTCGTCAAGACGACACTTCCCGAAGGGCTCAGCCGCGTGTACCAGGCGCAGCTGACGGGTCGACTGCACCCTCGTTGAGCGCGGCAGCGCGCCGTCGTGCTCGCCAGTGCAGCGACGGCCAGCTGACCAGGATCAGCCCGGCCGCCACCAAGCAGATCACGATCAGGGCGAACCCCGGCGGGCGGAACGTCACCGTCACGACGTCCCCCGGCTCCATCCCGGAGGTGTCCAGCGTGAGGAGCCACCCGCGGACGGGCTCGGTCAGTCGAGCGCGGTCCACCACATACCCCGGATAGTCCAGGCGGCTTAGCGCCACGCGGGGATCGGAGCCCACCGACCCGACGCGGAACGCCAACGACGTCTCGGACTGAGCGAGGACCTCCACCTCGGTCCCCGCCCCCGTCCAGGCAATGCCGCCCGCCGCAGGCACGGCCTCTTCCCGCTCGAAGACCCATGTGTACTCCCCGTCGGTGGCTAGGCGC
This sequence comes from Microbacterium sp. Z10_103, assembly GCF_058310455.1. Classification (NCBI taxonomy): domain Bacteria; kingdom Bacillati; phylum Actinomycetota; class Actinomycetes; order Micrococcales; family Microbacteriaceae; genus Microbacterium; species Microbacterium sp. Z10_103. The sequence goes on along the minus strand of NZ_JBZEGK010000001.1, from coordinate 546,182 downwards.
CACCCGGACGGAGCGGCGGGAAGCTCGTCGACGGTGTCCTTGATCACGACGATCGTGCTCACTCCCATGAGATCCGCCACCGTCCGTCCGGTCTCCGCGTCCCCGCCCCACAGGGTCGTGATCGCGTCCGCACACGTCGAGCCGCGTAGATCCATGCACAGATCCGAGGAGAACGCGGAGTAGGGCAGAACCGTGTAGAGGCTGCTCACCGGCGTGTCGCTGAGGTACCACAGGTTTCCCATGAGGCGCTCGCGGAAGCTGGCTCGGACGCGCCCGTCCGCATAGATGTCGCCGACCACGATGCCGTCGCCCGGCGCCTCACCCAGTACCGAGTTCATCCTCTCCACGCTGTCCGGAACGGCGAACTTCGGAAGAGGGGTGGCCGGGTAGGCCGCCATCTGCGGGGCGACGAGCAGCCCCGTGACCGCGATGGCGCCTCCCGCAGCGAGAACGCTCCTACGGGCGGGACGTCCCAGCCGTTCGCTGCGGGATAGGATGCCTGCCGCAGCGATGGCGGCGGCCTGCAGGAGCGCAACAGCCGCGATGGTCCGGCCGTACGGAGTGTTCGAATAGGTGATCACCGTCGTCGCGGCCAGGATCACGAGGGACCACATAACCGGACGTCGGACAGAACGTCCCGGGAACGCCCTCGTCGCAGTCACGGCGAACAGGACGATGACCGCCAGCGCGAGGTAGGGCATGAACCGGACCGGCCAGCGGAGCGGACCGACATCGCTCGGGCCGATCACTGCGACGAGCGTGACACCGGCCAGCACGAGGAGCGGGATGCAGCGACGCACCAGATCACGCGGCATCGGTAGCACGAACGGCAGAAGCGGAAGCAGCCAGGCGATGTAGACCAGGGGCGCGTCCGTCACCGGTCCCCACCACGAGCCGATGGATGCCGTCGCGGTCGGCGCGCCCACTGCGGCGATGTCGCTGAGATCCGCGCTCAGGAACCAGTTGTTGACGATCTCCATGCTCGCGCGCTCGGTCACGGGCGCGGTCAGTATCCCCGGGAGGTAGACCGCCACCGTAAGCAGGGCCCCCCAGCACGAGGCGAGGAGGGCGCGCAGGACCCGCGGGCGATCTCGTTCGATCAGAGCCCGCGCGAGCGTCTCCACAAGGATGACGACCAGGATCAGGACCCCGAAGACGTATCCGAACGTGATGAGCACGTAACTCGCGACGAGGTAGGCGAGCGGCCCACTTCGCCCGTCCACAGCCCGGCGCAGACCCCACCACACCCACGGCAGCACGGCCGCGTTGAACAAGCCCGTCGCCCAGGACGGAGCATCCATGTACACCGTGAAACCCGCGGCCGGGACGAGGACTGCGGCGAGCGCCGCCCATTCCGCGCCCGCGCCGAAAGAGCGAGCGAGCAGGAATACTCCGGCGGCCATCAACATCAGGAAGAGGATCTTGACGACCGTAACGTGGATCACCGGGTTCTCACTCAGCCGTGCCGTGATCGCGATCGCCCACGTCACCGGGTTCAGCAACCCCCATTGTCCCTCAGCGAAGTAATTGCCGGCCTGCCACGCCTGCGGGTCCAGGATCGGAAGGCGCCCGTGGAGCAGCCGGTCTCCCAGCTGCCACCATTGCCCGAAAGCCCCGACTTGCGTGTCGTCGGCGAAGTAGAAGCGCGGCGTGACGATGAGACGAGTAGTCGCGATGAGCGCGGTCATGGCGATGGCCGCCAATGCCCAGATCGCCCCGGTGCGCTTCGTCCTATCGATCGGGAGAGACTCAGAGGGGGTCAAGATCACGCCAATCGGCAATCAGGGAGAGGGCATTGACATGTTAGCAACGCGCTCCCCCGACCTTCCCCAGCCCCCCATTTGCGGTCGCGCCACGTCTCCACGGCGGGCGCGGAGCGATCTCGGAGGCGGATGTGGAACGATTGACGCGTGAAAGGCATCATTCTGGCGGGCGGCTCCGGCACGCGCCTGCACCCCATCACGCTCGGGGTCTCCAAGCAGCTCATCCCCGTGTACGACAAGCCGATGGTGTATTACCCGCTGTCCACTCTGATGCTCGCCGGGATCCAGGACATCCTCGTGATCACGACGCCGCACGATGCGCCGTTCTTCGAGCGCCTGCTCGGTGACGGCTCCCAATTCGGCGTGTCGCTGACATTCGCGCAGCAGCAGTCGCCCGACGGTCTGGCACAGGCCTTCACCATCGGCGCGGACTTCATCGCGGACGACAATGTCGCACTCGTGTTGGGCGACAACCTTCTCTACGGGCCAGGGCTGGGCACACAGCTCAAGCGCTACTCCGACATCGAGGGCGGGGCGATCTTCGCATACTGGGTCGCCGAGCCGAGGGCCTACGGTGTCGTCGAATTCGACGCGCGGGGGCGCGCCGTCTCCCTCGAGGAGAAACCGGCCGAGCCCAAGAGCAATTACGCCGTCCCTGGCCTGTATTTCTACGACAACGAGGTCGTCGAGATCGCGCGCTCGCTCGCGCCCAGCCCCAGAGGCGAATACGAGATCACCGACGTCAACAGCGCCTACCTCGAACGGGGGCGGCTCCAGGTCGAGGTGCTCCCCCGGGGAACGGCTTGGCTGGACACGGGCACCTTCGACCAGATGACGGACGCCGCGGAGTACGTGCGAACGGTGCAGCGCCGGACCGGGCTGTCCATCGGCGTGCCCGAAGAGGTCGCCTGGCGACAGGGATTCCTAGGGGACGACGCGCTGCGCGAGCGGGCCGAGAAGCTCGTGAAGTCGGGCTACGGGACGTATCTCCTCGAGGTTCTGGAGAGAGGACACTGATGGCCCGGCTGCTCGTGACGGGGGGCGCCGGATTCATCGGCTCCAACTTCGTCCACCACGTCATCGACAACACCGACCATCACATCACCGTGCTGGACAAGCTCACGTATGCGGGGAACATGCGCTCGCTGGCGGGCCTCCCGGAGGATCGGGTGACCTTCGTCCAGGGGGACATCGCAGACGCCGTCCTCGTCGACGAGCTCTTCGCGGCAACGGACGCCGTCGTCCACTATGCCGCCGAGTCGCACAACGACAACTCCCTCCACGACCCTCGACCGTTCCTCGACACGAACATCGTCGGCACCTACACGCTCCTGGAGGCCGCGCGCCGGCACGAGCGACGGTTCCACCACATCTCCACGGACGAGGTGTACGGCGATCTCGAGTTGGACGATCCCGCCCGCTTCACCGAGTCGACACCGTACAACCCCTCGAGCCCGTACTCGTCAACGAAGGCCGGGTCGGATCTTCTCGTCCGCGCGTGGGTGCGCTCGTTCGGCGTACAGGCGACGATTTCCAACTGCTCCAACAACTACGGGCCCTTCCAGCACGTGGAGAAGTTCATCCCGCGCCAGATCACCAATGTGCTGCGAGGCATCCGCCCGAAGCTCTACGGCAAGGGCGAGAATGTGCGCGACTGGATCCACGCCGACGACCATTCCTCGGCGGTGCTCACCATCCTCGAGAAGGGCGTCATCGGAGAGACATACCTCATCGGCGCGGACGGCGAGAAGAGCAACCGCGAGGTCGTGGAACTGGTGCTGGGCATCATGGGGCAGCCCGCCGACGCGTACGAGCACGTCACGGACCGGGCCGGCCACGACCTGCGCTACGCGATCGACTGGACGAAGCTGCGCACCGAGCTGGGCTGGCAACCGAGATACCGGGACTTCGAGGCTGGCCTGGCCGCCACGATCGACTGGTATCGCGCGAACGAAGCGTGGTGGGCTCCCGCGAAGGATACGACGGAGGCCTTCTACGCCTCGAAGGGGCAGTAGTGACCGATTTCGGCAAGAGTCTCGTCGGCCGTGAGACCCCGATTCCTGGCCTGACCGTGTGGGAGCTGCCCGTGCACGGGGACAGCCGAGGCTGGTTCAAGGAGAACTGGCAGCGTGAAAAGATGGTCGCGGCCGGACTCCCTGATTTCGGCCCCGTGCAGAACAACATCTCCTTCAACGACGCCGTGGGCACCACGCGGGGCATCCATGCCGAACCGTGGGACAAGTTCGTATCTGTCGCGACGGGCAGGATCTTCGGTGCGTGGGTGGATCTGCGCGAGGGCGCGACCTTCGGCACGGTGTTCACGACGGAGATCGACCCGTCGCGTGCGATCTTTGTGCCGCGCGGGGTCGGCAACGCGTACCAGACGCTCGCGCCGGACACGGCGTACGTCTACCTGGTCAACGACCACTGGTCCGAGGGGACCGAGTACACGTTCCTCAACCTCGCTGATGAGACTGCGGCGATCGAATGGCCGATACCCCTGGACCAGGTGGAGATCTCGGCGAAGGACCTCGGCCATCCGCGCCTGTCCGGCGTCGAGCCGATGGCGCCTCGTCGAGTCCTGGTGACCGGCGCCGACGGGCAGCTTGGTCGCGCATTGCGTGCCGAGTTCGGGGAATCCCCGCACGTCGAGTACGCCACGCGGAGCCAGCTCGACCTGTCGTCGCCCGATCTCCTCGGCGCGCGCCGCTGGCGCGACTTCGGCACCATCATCAACGCCGCCGCCTTCACGGCGGTGGACCTGGCCGAAACGCCAGAGGGACGCCGGGACGCGTGGGCAGCGAACGTCTCCGGTACGGCGGCGCTTGCACGCGTAGCCACGGAGAACGGCATCACCCTCGTGCACGTCTCCAGCGATTACGTCTTTGACGGATCGCTGGACCGCCCGTACCGCGAAGACGATCCGTTCTGTCCGCTCGGGGTGTACGGGCAGACCAAGGCGGCCGGAGATGCTGCGGTCGCCACCGTCCCACGTCACTACATCGTGCGGACCTCCTGGGTTATCGGTGACGGGAAGAACTTCCTCCGCACGATGGCGTCTCTCGCCGAGCGCGGGATCCGTCCGTCGGTCGTCGACGATCAGGTCGGACGTCTCACGTCCACGCGTGAGATTGCCCGGGGCATTCGTCATCTGCTGGACACCAGCGCCGAGTTCGGCACGTACAACCTCACGGGCGGCGGCGAACCCACTACGTGGGCCGACATCGCGAAGAGAGTGTTCGAGATCCGGGGGCGCAGTGCCGACGAAGTTACACCGGTGACGACGGAACAGTACTTCTCGACGGCGGCTGGACCAACCGCACCGCGACCTCGCAACAGCGTCCTGGACATGGCGAAGCTCGAGTTGACGGGGTTCGTCGCAGCCGAGCCGATGGAGGAGCTGATTCGCTATGTACGCGAGTCCTGATCGGCTCCGCGCGGGGGGTCTGCTCCAGACGTTGTGGATCCCCTTCGTCCTCCTGCTTCTGGCCTGCACGGCCTGGACGTTCGCCACTCCCCTGGCTGGCGCTCCGGATGAGCCCGCCCACATCATCCGCGCCGCAGGTGTGGCCCATGGGCAGTGGTACCCCGACGGCACCGACGAGGTTGGCCGCGGGTACTTCGAGGTACCCGCCTCGCTCGCGGACTCACGGTCGTGGGAGGACTGCATCGCGCACAAGCCGCTGCAGGACGCGTCGTGCCAGGTGATTTCGGGGGCTGCAGCGGGCGAGGTGCGCATATCGACGACCGCCAGCTTCTACAACCCCCTCTACTACGCGATGGTGGGATGGCCTTCTCTCCTGACCGATGACCCGCACGCCATGGTGTACTCCATGCGGCTGCTCACCGCACTCGTCACGGCCCTCCTCGCCGCCACCGCCTTCCACTTCCTGGCGACGATCATGGGCGCTCGCCGGTCCGGCGTCGTCATGGCCGCGACCATCACACCGATGATCCTGTTCCTCGCCGGATCCGTGAACCCCAATGCGTGGGAGATCACCGGGGGGATGGCGATCCTCTCGGCCGTCGTTTCGCTGGGATACCGGCGTGAACAGGCCTCCCCCGTCCCGGCGCTCCTGGTCGTGGGAATCATCGGCGTCCTGGTCTGCAACCTGCGGGGCATCTCGCCCCTGTGGGTGGCTGTGCTCGGGGTTCTCGGTCTCATCGCCCTGCCCTGGCCTGCCCTCAGGGACGTCCTCCGCACACCGGCGGCTTGGATCACCGCCGCCCTCCTCGCGCTCGGAGTGATCCTGGCCGTGGCATGGGGCGTCAGCGCCGGCGCATTCGTCCTGGAGGGCGACTTCGCCGACAAGAACTGGACGGCGGGACAGGTGCTGGAGAACATGGTGCGGCGCACGCTGTTCGAGGTGGGGTACGTCGGACTGTTCGGCTGGACCGATACGGCGGCTCCGCTGATCGCCGTCGTATGCATCGGCGGCCTCGGCATCCTCATGGTCGCGGCAGCGCTGTGGCTCGGAAATCGGCGGATGCTGACCGCCACGGTTCTTGCCGGCGGCGCGTGGCTTCTCCTACCTGCGCTGGTCCAGCTGTCCTACGTCCGCAGCGCGGGCATGATCTGGCAGGCGCGATACACGATGGTCATATACGTGGGGCTCCTCATCCTGGCCGCGGTCGCGGCGCATCTCGGCTGGGGGGAGCGCGCCCTGCCGAGCGCCACCCGTCTCACGTGGGTTCTCGGGACCCTCGTCTGGGCCGCCCAGGTCTACACATTCGTAACCATGCAGACTCGCTATGCGCGGGGAGCCAACGGCACGATCTGGATGCTGTTCAAGGAACCGCTCTGGTCCCCGCCGCTGGGTGCGCCCTTCTGGCTCGCACTGCTGACTCTGTCCATCGGCGCCTTCGTCTTCCACCTCACCCGGCAGCGCCTACCGGAAAGCACCACCGCTCATCCAGACCGTGTAAAGGAAACGTCGTAATGGCCTCCGCTCTGATCGGCTACACCGGGTTCGTGGGATCGAATCTTCTGGCTGCGCACGACTTCGACGACCGCTACAACACCGCGAACATTGACCAGATCGCCGGACGCGAGTACGACCTCGTCGTCTCAGCGGGCAACCGCGCGGACTCGCACCGCATCAATGCGCACGGCGACGAGGACCGGCGCGAGATCGATGCTCTGGTGAACCTCCTCCTGCGGGCCCGCATACGCAAGCTCGTGCTCATCTCGACCGTATGCGTGTATCCGGCCGGCGGATCACCTGACGAGGACGCCCCCCGGAGCGAGAGCGGACTCACACCGTACGGGATGAATCGGCTCCATCAGGAGCGCCGGCTCTCCCAGGAGGTCGACACCACGATCGTCCGGCTCCCGCAGCTCTACGGCGGCGGTTTGAAGAAGGGCGTCGTCTACGATCTGCTGAACGACTACCGCGTGGGCTACATCCACCCGCAGACGCAGTACCAGCACTATGACGTGCGACGGTTATGGGAGGACATCCAGACCTCGCTGGCGGCGGGTCTGTCCTCTCTCAACGTCGCCACTCCGCCCCTGTCCAATGCCGAGCTCGCTCGCGAGGTCTTCGACCGCGACATCTCCGAGCAGATACCCGCCTCGCCGGAATCCCCCTTCGCGCAGATGTACACCCGGAACATGACCACCACGCACTCGGACCTCTTCCACGGGCCGCGAGGGTACCTCCTCTCGCGCGACGACGTCGTGGCGGGGCTTCGCGCGTTCGTGCGAGACGCATAGTCGTCAGCGAAAGGAGAGTCAGATGCACCAGGGACACCGAGTGTCGGCGATCGTGACCTGTGCCGGCCGAGCCGCACGTTTCGGATCCAACAAGCTGCTGGTCGAGCTCGGCGGTCTGACCATCCTGGAGAAGACGGTGCGTGCGATGCTGGTGCCCGCCGTCGACGAGCTGATCGTGACGATCAGCGCCGAAAACGAGGCGGAGTACCGTCGCATCCTCATCGAAGAGGCAGGCCTGCCGGTACGTCTGGTGATCGGCGGTGCGGAGCGCCATATCAGCGCCCAGCGAGGCCTGGAGGCGACGACCGGCGACATCGTGCTCGTCCACGACGGTGTGCGACCGTTCGTCACCGAGGAGCTCGTCATGCGCGTGCTCGACGCCGCCATCGAACACGGAGCGGCCATGATCGGCACGCCGAGCACGGTGCAGGTCAAGCTCGTCACGGACGAAGGCTTCATCGAGGGATCCCTGGATCGCGCTCATTCGTGGCTTGGCCAGACGCCGCAAGGCTTCCATCGCCCCCTCCTCGAGCGTGCGTACGCGGCCGCCGCCGCCGCTGGTTATGCGCGCGTCAGCGACGACGCCGACCTGGTGCAGGAGTACACCGGCACTCCCGCTCGGATCCTGCCCGGCCACGTCAACAACATCAAGATCACCACACCCCAGGACCTCGGCACCGCACGTCTGATCGAGGAGCACCTCATCGAGGAGGCCGAGCGCCCGTGACGACGGATGAGCTCAAAGTCAGCGTGATCGTCGCCACCTACCGGTCCGGTGCCGGGCTGGACCGACTCGTGGCATCACTCGACGCTCAGACGCTTCCCACCGCGGAGTGGGAGGTCATCTTCGTCGACGACGGCTCCCCCGATGACACGCACGACCGACTCCTCGCCGTCCAGGCCTCGCGGCCGCACGTGCGCGTCGAGCGCATAGAGAACTCCGGGTGGCCCTGCCGCCCGAGGAACATCGGCACGGATCTGGCCCAGGGCGAGTACGTCGCCTACATGGACCACGACGACGAGCTCTACCCCGACGCACTGCGAGCCGGCTACGAGTTCGCCAAGGCGCACGGCGCGGATGTGCTCAACGGCAAGGAGGCCCGCACGCATGACAGCGGGTGGGCGATCGACCAGTACCGGGCTGACAGCGGCCAGGTCATCGGCCGGATGGATTTCCATCCCCTCATCCCCACCAACCCGCACAAGCTGTATCGGCGGGCGCTCCTGAACGAGCACGGCATCCGCTTCCGTGAAGGCGGTCGGGTGCTGTGGGAGGATATCTTCTTCAACGTCCTCGTCGCACGGCATGCCTCAGTGATCTCCACGATGGCCAGCACCCCGTACTACCACTGGTTCACCACGCCTGGCAGCGGCTCGAGCACCTTCGTGCGTTCGAGCCCGGAGTGGTGGCACTGGCTGGACGAGGTCGTCACGGCGATCGAGCGGGACCTCGAAGGCGTTCGGTTCGACACGCAGCGGCGCCTGCTCCGCGTGCACCAGTATCGGTCCCGCCTCATGGACGCGTTCAACAACCTGTACGCCACGCGCCCGGCGGCCGAGCGCAAGCTCATCTTCGACAAGGCACACGCCCTCCAGCAGCGGCACTTCCCCGAGTCTGACGATCAGTACCTCAACCACACGGCGCGCATGAGGGCGAAACTGCTGCGCAAGGGATACCGGCACCTGCTGGAGCGCCTCACCGTCGATGACCCGAACATACCCGGGACGGCGGAGATCACCGCCGTCCGCTGGAAAGAGGGCGTCCTGCAGCTGGCGACCGCCGCCACATGGGCGGACGCGCACGGACGTCGCCATCGCCTCATCCAGAGGAACGGCCGCATCCTCAAGGATCTGCCCGACGCGTATCGCGACGAGCTCGCGTCCGAGTTGCTCGACGTGACGGATGACGTGCGAGGTGCCTCCGTGGAGATCGGTGTACGTTCACACACGTCGCGGGTCACGTGGATGGCGCCCTCCGAGTCCCAGGTCCACACGGCCGACCGCGACGGACGCGTCGCATGGCATCTGACCGGGACCGCGGTCGTGGATCCGGCCACGGGAGCCCTTGGCCGTCCCCTCGAACGCGGCGTATGGGCACTGAACGGGCGGTGCACCCTGGCCGGTACGACGCAGCACCGACTCATCCGTCAGCCCCCCATCCGCCCCGCCGTGCACATCGACGGGGACGGCGTTATCGCCGTGTACTCCCGCCCGGACGGAACCATCGTGATGGATTTCGACCAGTCCGAGACTCCTCTGGCGGCCGTCGTCCGCTTCACCGGCAGCGTCCAGCGGAAGGGATCGACGACCTCGCTGAGCGTCTCCGGGGCCCCCACAGCCCGAGACAGCGAGTTGCCCACGACCGTCGACGTAAACACCGAATCGGTCGCCCGGCGAGTCAGACGCGTTCCGCGGCGGCTCCTGGACCGGCTCCGCCGGCGCGACCCCGGACCGCGGGGATGGCGATCCGTTCCGGCGGTCCTGCGCATCGCGGGCGGCCAAGCGACGATCGACATCGAGCTGCCGACGTCCGATTCCTTCCTCGTCCGAATCGGCGACCGGACCGCGGAGGGACCGCGCGTGTTCCGGGCCGAACCAGGCCACGGCCGGGCGAAGGGTTATCGGGGGCGGCTCGGCGCCCTGCTGAGCTGAGGGCGCCGCCGCCTTGTCCGCTGTCAGCCCTTGAGGGGGTTGGCCTCGCGCAAACGGGCGAAAATGAGATCGTACATCTCGGTGACGCGACGATTGTCCCGACGAAGCTCGTTCAGCGCGGCTTCGAGCTCGGCGACGCGGCGCTCCAGTTCGGCGGTTGAATCCGCGGCCGCGACGGCTCCCCCCTCGGCGAGTTCGAGACGCTCCAGCTTGGCGTACGCCGTGGGTGCGACGCGCCGCGCCAGCTTGCGCAGGATTTCTCTCATCAGCTATCCCTCCGTGGTGCGACCGCCTCCGGCGCATGTGTGATCCTCGTCTGCGCGATGCCGCGCCGACGACCTTCATCGGTCTTGCGCGCCGCGCGGACGACCCGCACGTCCAGAGCATGCTCCTGCGTCTCCTCGACGATCCAGTCCGTCGGCAGGTGCCATGTCGATGGCTGCGCGTGCTCATAGGCCGGTGACATCGTGGTGTAGTCGATCAGCTCCGCGAATCCCCTGCCGCGCAGCACCAGCTCGAAGAACAGGTACAGTCCATGCCGGTTCGCCTTCGTCATCGACTGCGCCGTGTGGTGGGCAAAGATGCACCATTCATCACCGGTCTCGAGCATCCACGCCCCAAACTGGAAGAGCGCGGCGCGATCGTTGACGTTGAGGAAGCGGAAGTCCACGCTCCCCCGGGCGTCGTGTGCCCGCGCCAGCCTCAGCGCCTCGTGGCTGTAGTCCACCGCCGTGACGCGGTGGCCTCTGCGTGCCATCTCCGTCGACCAGCGCCCGTCGCCGCAGCCGAGATCGAGTATGCGGGCACCGGCGGGGATATCAGTCAGGAACCGGGACATCGCCGGCTGCGCGTCAGCGTAGCCGACGGAAGAATGCTGCTCCATATAGTGCTTGTCCCAGAAGACCCGTCCGCTGTTGAATACGCCGAACCAGCTCTCGAATCGGTGTCGGGTCCAGCTGGGGGTCTCGAACTTGAACGTGGGGTCCGGAACGCGCCATCCAGGACCGTAGGCGTATGCTAGCCACGCCTCGGCGTGGGCCGGCTCGGGAAGCGTGACGCCCTCGATGTCCCGCGGACGAACGGGGACCAGGTCGGCCTCTGCGACCTCGGGGCCGCGAAGGGCGAACGGCTGACAGTACAGACCGTCGCGGAAGAAGCCGGTGAAGATGTCCACGTAGTGGTCGGGTTCGCCGTGCTCGTTGAAGAACTCGATTTCCAGGTGCGCTAGGCCGTGCCGCACGACGGTGTAGCCGCGCCGGGCGAGGGCGCGCTCCATGTCGTAACTGGCCAGAGCGATATCGGCAGGATTGTCGGCACGGCAGAGGAAGGCCAGGTCGACGTCGTCGTCGTGGGGCAGCATCCCGCCGTCGCGCACGATCCCCAGCAGGGTCCCTCCGACGATGTAGACGTCGTGCCCATCCCCCTGAAGATCGTCCACGAGCGCGCGCGCGCTGTGCAGAAGGCGGCTCACGACGGCCTCGTCACGTCCCTCCAGCACGGGTCCGAGGCGGTCCCACTTCGTCATCGCGAGCCAGCGCCCCCGGGCGTCGACGATCTCCACGCGCGAGCGCGAGCGGCCGAAGTGGGCGTCTGAGGCGCCCAGCGTGCGGTTCGTGGCGCTGTCGTGCACCGTCACGTGCGCGAAACCGTCCAGCCGCGCGCGCAGCGCCGCCGGCCATTCGAGCACGATGACGCCGTCCTCGGAGTAGGGTATCTCGGCCGACCACACGCGGTGACCGTCCAACCGCACGTCCGCGACCGTGGCGTCCCGGATGACGTAGGGGTCGAGTTCGATCCGCTCACTGGTGACCTTCATTTGATGGCCAGCAGCTCCACCGCTTCGTCGATGGGACCGTCGAAGATCTTCTTGCCCTTGCGGATGACAATGCCACGCTCGCACAGGTCCTTCACCATCGCCATGTTGTGGCTGACGACGAGCATGGTGATGCCCCGGGCCGTGAGCTCCTTGATCTTGTCGGCGCATTTCGCACGGAAGGGCGCATCGCCCACCGACAGCACCTCGTCCACCAGCAGGATGTCGAGCTCCACATGGATGGCAACGGAAAAGGCCAGTCGCATGAACATCCCGGAGGAGTAGTGCTTGACCTCCTGGTCGATGAATTCCCCGATCTCCGAGAAGGCGACGATGTCGTCGAACCGCTCGTCGATCTGCTTCTTGGACATACCCAGGATCGCCCCGTTGAGATAGACGTTCTCCCGGCCACTCAGTTCGGGGTGGAAGCCCGCTCCGACCTCGATGAGACCGGCGACCCGCCCGCGCGTGAACACTCGCCCGGCGTCGGGCTCCAGTACTCCGGACACCAGCTTCAGCGTGGTCGATTTCCCGGAGCCGTTCAGCCCGAGCACCGCGACAGACTCGCCCTCACCCACCTGAAAGGAGAGGTCGTCAAGGGCTGTGAAGGTGTCGGCTCGCACCTTCTTGCCCTTGATCCACCCGACGAAAGCTTCCTTGAACGAGTGCGAGTTGCGCTTGAGGAACCACTTGGAGACGCCGTCGAGGATGATGCTGGGGGGCGTAGTGGTCTGGGCGACGATCTGAGACATCACAGGTCCTGGGCGAAAGAGCGCTCGAAGTGACGGAAGGTGTATTGGCCGACGACCAGCATGAAGATACACACAGCGGCTGCTACCAGTCCGGAGATCCACAGATCAGAGGGCAGCCCGTGGGTCGACTCAGCCGTGGGCGCCCAGAACCCGATGTGGAAGAGTTCCACAGCGATCGTCAGGGGGTTCGACATGTACACGAAGAACAGCCCAGGAAAGTCCTTGAGCGCCTCCGCGACGAGCAGCCATGTGTACAGGACGGGAGACGTCCACGTCGAGAACATCTTGATCAGGTCGACGAAGTTCTGAGCGTCGCGGTAGCGCACGTTCAGCCCGCTGAAGAACAGCCCGAGCCCGAGGGCGAAGGAAAGGACGATGACCACTCCGAGGAGCACCGCAGCCATCGCCGCAAAGGAGGGCACCCATCCGACCAGGACACATACCAGCAGGAGGATGATCAGCTGCGGGAGGAAATGAATGAGCGCTCCGATGATCGACGCGATCGGGAAGAGCTCGCGCGGGAGGTAGATCTTCTTCACGAGCGCGCGATTGTCCACAATCGAGTTCGTGGCGTTGCCGAAGGCCTCATTGAAGAGGTTGATGATCACGACGCCCGAGAAGAGATAGATCGCGAAGTTGTCGACGTCACGGTGGGCCTGGAGGATGATCCCCATGACGAAGTAGTAAATGACGAACTGCGCGGCGGGCTTCACATAGGACCACAGCCACCCCAGGACCGAGTTGCGGTAGCGGGTGGCGGTGCCCTTCTGCACGAGCAGTTTGAGCAGATACGACCAGCGGAACACGTCGAGGATGCCTCGCCCGCGACCTGGTACGTCGTACGCCGTGAGATCGATAGGCAAGCCGACTGACAAGGCGATGACTTCCTCGAGTGATCCGGGACCGTGGGTTCGGGTCCTGGAAGATCCTATCCGAACGGCCCAGGATGACCTGAGCACGGGCTGTGCATCAGACCTTGGCGATTCCGGCGACCGTGCGGGAATCCAGCGTGAGGATCCGCGGAGCCGTCCCCCCATTGAGCGTTGTGGCGGACTCACTGGCCGCGAGGGGGCGGAGGCCGCCACGCTCGGTGACATAGACCTGGGGCGAGCCCACCGCCTGCACGAAGACGCGCCCAGCGATGGGCTGACCCGTCAGCGCCAGAGTGGCGCATGTGGCGGCGTCCAACGGCGTGGTATGGATGCCGCCGAGACCGGAAGCGGTCACTGGCGACAGCACGCCCCCGGCAGCGACGAGATCGGTGGTGCCGCAGCGCACGAACACCCCGAGACTCTGCTCGGAGGCGGGGAGCATCGCGACGGCGGGGGGAGCCACGATCTTGTAGCGGGACTGCACCCCGAGATCTGCCGCCACGCCCCAATTGGGGATCCCGAGGCGGCGCCCCGCGTCCACGAGCGTCACCGCCGCCGAGTCGGAGGCCCGCACCAGGTCGCCCGCGGCGGGCAGCTGGGTCGGCTCGGGCAGCGATGAGAAGTATGCCGACGTCACCCACTTCGACTCGGGGGCTTTCCCGCTGTTGGCCCGCAGTACGCTGGCCCGGTCGGGCAGGCGTAGGAACCCGCCCGATGTGGCTACCGCCGTCCGTGACCCGTCCGTCACGAATGCAGGCCCCTCGATGACGGCGCCGGAGAGGCGAAGCGTCGCGCACGTAGGCTCGGACAGCTCGGTGACCGGGTTGCCCGCGGGATCGCCCGAGACGACCTTCGACAGGACGTCGCCTCCGCCCGCGTAGAGCGTGCCCTTACACCGCAGGAAGTGGGTCATGAGACCCACCACCTCCGCCTGTGCGAGATCGTCGGGTGCGATGATCCGGACGTTCGAGGAGAGACCCCATGCGCGCGCCAGGCCCCAGCTGGGCAGCCCGATCAGGCGGTCGCCGTCGACGAAGTAAACGCTCGCGTCGCCGTCTGCTCGCACGAACCGGCCCGTCTCCAGGTACAGAGCGCCGATCGTGTAGCGGGACAGCGTCGCGTCCGAGACGACGGCAACCGCGGGGCGGGTGCCGCCGTTCAGCTCGATCATCTTCGCGCCCGAGGGGATGGGGCGGTATGCCCCGGCGTCCGCTCGGTACACCGTCCCGGAGGAGGGGGTCTTGACGAACGGTACGGAGGTGAAGGCCGCCCGCGACAGGTCGAGCCGCTCGCACGTGGACGCGTCAAGTGTCACGGCGGAGAATCCGGCCGGCGCTCCCGACTTCAGCTCGTGTAGGCCGCGGGAGGCGGCGAAGTAGGTCTTGCCGCCACAGGACACGTACTGGGAGAGGATCTCCGCCGACGAGTAACCGCTCGTGTCCGCGGCAGAGACCCTGCTAGACACGCTCGACGGCAGACCGAACTCGGCGGCCATGCTCCACGCTGGCAGGCCGAGCAATCGCCCGTCTGCCGTCGGTAGCCATACCGTCGGATCACCCGCGCGGAGGATCCACCGGGCGGGAGTGAACAGTTGACGCGGTGCGACCTGGTACCCCGCCGCTACGCTCGCTCGCAGGATCGCCGCGAACGGAATGGTGCCGCCATTCGCAGCGGCGGCTGCAGGCGCGTCGAAGTACGGCTGGAGGATGCCGTTCACGATCTGGTGGATCTTCCCGCCCGCCGCCGTACGGGCGAAGGTCGTCACGATCGGACCTTTCCCGAAAGCGTCGTACTCTTTGGGCTCGAGCTGGACGAGGCCAGCCCCACAGGAGCCGCCCCAGGCGCCCACAAGGGCGCAGGAGGGGAAGGGGTGAGCCTGCCCGTCCTGGAGCATAGCGACTTCACCAGTGCGCACATTTCTCACGTAGAACGTGGCGATGCCCGCATCACGGTAGAGGGCGAGGTAGTTCGCGTCCACGGCCGCAGGGGCACCGAACACGCGCTTGTACTCCGGATACGCCTCCGCCGTGATGCCGTAGCGTCGATCCCCCGAGACGATGGACACTTCCGCGCCGGCTTTCACCAGGGCGGCGCCCCCGCTTTGCGTGGATCCAAACCAGTCGGTGAAGAAGTGATAGAAGTTGCGGTTGCCGTGGGCCGAGCAGTCGTCGCCCACGCCGTACCGCGCCCGGATCGCTGCGGCGTTCGGCTGGTAGGGGGTGTAGTAGTAGAGGTTCGCCGTCGCCTGGTTCTGCACATACACCGGGGATGACCCGCATGCGCGGTTGGGGTTGTACAGGATGTTCCAGGTCTTCCCCGGCGCGTACCACGTGAAGAACTGGCTCGTACCGGGAGGGTTCGCGTAGCGCTTCATCTGCCACGCGGCGCCGTGGACCTGATTGAAGAACCCGTGATACCGCTTGTCGCACTCGGCGGTGTCGGGACAGCCCTGACCCATCGCGATCGTGTAGCGCCATTCACTGGGCCAGACGTGCGTGACGAGGCTCTGCTCCTTCTCGAGCATCACGAGGATGACCTGGGGGTTGATCCCACACGCCTGCGCAACCTTGTAGATAATGCGGGACGCTCGCTCGCGCACGCCTCCGGAGTATGCGCCGCACATCGCGTCGGCGGCGGTGGACCGCGAGGTGTCGTACCAGTCCTTCAAGCACGTGTATCCCCCCTCACAACGCGGCACGCGCTGCTCGAGGAAAGACTGAATCTGCCCCTCGGTCATCGTCCCGCTGTTGAAGAACACCGGGTCGCTGACGATGTTGCCGGGCTGGAACTTCGACAGGTCGGCCGCCGCGGCCGGCGCGGCCGGGGCGAGGGGACTTGCCGTGGTCACGGCTGTGAGGCTCAAACCCATCACGAGCGCGACCACGGCGAGGACCGCGACCCTGCGGACTTGCGCCACGCGCATCATTGCACCCCACGTCATGTGAACAGTGTGACCTATGTTGCTGCTGAGTACCAGCGTCCAGGTACAGGGGGGCGTCTCCGGGACTCTGATCCGTGTACCCTCACCCGACTTCAGCAGCGCGCGGCGCGCTACAGTTCGGCGTGCAGCTGCCAGACACGCTCCGCGCCCTCCGCCCAGGAGAATGCGCGCGCGCGATCCGATGCCAGCACTCGCAGCTTCTCGCCGTTCTCCCCCATGGCCGCACGGGCAGCGTCACCCAGTCCGACGGACGACCCGATCGGACCCGCGTCGGCGAGGACCTCGCGGTGCACGGGCGAGTCCGCCGCGACGACGGCTGTGCCGGTCGTGATCGCCTCGACGGCCCGCCACGGCCAGTCCAAGCGCGTAGACGGCGCGACGAAGACCGACGCACTGCCGAGTACCGCGGCACGGTCGAACGGCTCGAGCGAGCCCCGGACGTGCACGCGCGCCTCGGCGAGACCCACTGCGGCTGCGAGCTCGAGCACGTCGGGCTCCTGACCCTCGGGGCAGTCGAGCACGACTACGTCCCCATCCGACGCGGCGCCGACGATTCCGGCGAGCGCGGCCGCGAGTCCATCCGATTCGGACGTGCCTCCCGCCGTCGACACGAACGTCGCAGGGAGGTCGAGCGACCGCAGGCGCCCGGCGATATCCGTCGGAACGCGGAATCCCTCCGGCGCCGCGCCGGCGATGACGCGGATGCGGTCGGCCAGCCGAGGGGCGACCTCCGAGAGCGCTGCGGCCATCGCGTGCGTGGGGACCACGACGGCATCGGCGTGCTTCTCCGCACGTTTGAGCATCGCCTTCTGCCACATCACCTCGCCCCGCGACAGGGTCTCGGGCGCCTCCCACGCGCGGAGGTCCCACAGCGTGACGACGAGCTGGTGCGTCTCGTGCACACGGTCGTGGCGCACGAGGGGCGCGAGGAGCGTAGGCGAATGGATCATGCCCTTCCCTACGCCGGGAGCGATGCCGAACTGCCAGGATGCGGCGAGCTCGCGCCGCGGCAACGCGAGCCGGGTGAGGTCGACGAGACCGTCAAGATCGGGTTCTCCCCCACGCGGCACGATCCCGGCGACGTCTGCCCCGCGCGGCGCCGTGTCGATGAGCGCCCGGGTGAGCGACTGGGACGCCTCGGCGAGGTCCCGCGATGTGGGCGCGACCAGCTGGTCGAGCACGACTCGGAGTGTCGCGGTCACTGCGTCGGCTCCGCCGTGGGGGTCGGGGGGTGCAGCGTCGTGCGGACCAGCTCCTGGATGTAGGCGTAATCGGGCTCGAACTCGTCGATGCCGCCATCGGGCGTCAGCTCGATGGTGCTGACGGGCTGTTCCTTCGCCTTCAACGCCAGGTCGGCCAGGGCCGGCAGCAACGGCTGCGGCAGGTCTGTCTGCACGATGGCGGTGCCTGCGGTGGCGACATCCTGGAACCGGGTGAGCACGTTCTGCGGGCTCGCCTGCGCGAGGATCGCCTCCTGCAGTTGACGCTGGCGCTTCATGCGGTCGAAGTCGCTCGTGGTGTACCGGGAGCGGGCGTACCACTGGGCGGTGTCGCCGTCCATGTGCTGCGGGCCGACCTCGATCCAGCCGATCGCCCAGTCCTCGGCCGGCTGACCGGCGTAGGCGGGACCGCCGCCCTTGGGTAGGCGCTCCTCGACCGTGATGTCCACGCCGCCCAAGGCATCGACCAGGGCGGCGAAGCCGTGCATGTCGATGAAGACGTAGTACGGGATCTCGATGCCGAGGATGCCTTCGGCGGCGTCCTTCGTCGCCTCTACGCCGGGCGCGGAGCCGTTGGCCTCCGCATCCGGGTAGAGCTCGCTGCCGTCCTGGCAGACCTCGACCTCGGTGCGGAGCTGGTTGACGCCGCTCCCCCACCCGCACGTCGAGTCGGCCTGGCCTTCATGCCCGTTGGGGTATTTGTCCTGCATCGGTCCGGCGGAGAAGGGGAAGTGCGGCATGTCGCGCGGGATGCCGGTGATCGTGACGGCGCCGCTCGCCGCGTTGACCGAGACGACGGAGATGCTGTCGAACCGCATCGAGTCGCGGCCCTCGCCGCTGTCGGCGCCCAGCAGCAGGATGTTGTAGTACCCGTCCGACGGCGGAACGACCGGTGCGGACTGGCCGAAGAGAGCGCCGAGAGCATCACGTGCCGTACCGGCGGCCTGCGCAGCCCAAACCGCGCCGCTGCTCGCTCCGACAAGGAGCAACACCGACGCGGCGGCGATCCCGAACCGCGCCCCGCGCCCCGTCCGGACCAGGCGCACAAGCCGCAGCGTGTCCACGGTGAGCACGATCCACAGCAGGGCATACCCGAGGAGGAGGATCTGCACGACCGTGAGCGGCACCCACCGGAGCCATCCGAACCACTCCGGAATCCACGCCCCCGAGACGATGGAAACGAGCGCGGTCGGCCACAGGAGCGCGAACAGACCCGTGAGAATCAGCCCGACCCACATGACCAGCGTCGCGCCGAGACCGAAGCGCCCGAGCTTACGGCTGCCCGCGAGCACCTGCGCTGACCCGGGCAGCAGGAAGTTGAGGAGAACGAGCCACCAACCCCGCCGCGTCATCACCTGACGCGACCCGGCGTCGGGATTCCGCAACGGTCGGGGCTCGACGACCGCCCGCGCTCCGGGGCGCGCGGCGGCGGTAACGCTCACAGAGAGTCCTTCAGCCGGCGGTTCTTGTCTTCGACCTGGGCTTCGAGGTCGCGCGCGTACTCTTCGATACTGTCCGCGAGCGCTGCATCCCCTGTCCCCAGAATGCGCGCGGCGAGGAGTCCGGCGTTCTTCGCGCCGTTGATCGAGACGGTGGCGACGGGGATCCCGGCGGGCATCTGCACGATGCTGAGGAGCGAGTCGAGCCCGTCGAGGGCGGACAGCTGCACGGGCACGCCGATGACCGGGAGTGCCGTGACGGATGCCAGCATCCCGGGCAGATGCGCGGCACCACCGGCGCCGGCGATGATCGCCTGCAGCCCGCGGCCGCGGGCTTCGCGGCCGTAGCGGATGAGCTTGTCGGGGGTGCGATGCGCCGAGACGACCTCGACCTCGTGCGGGACACCGAGCTCAGTGAGCACCTGTGACGCGTCGCTCATGACCCTCCAGTCGGAGTCGGAGCCCATGACGACGCCGACCACGGGCGTCTCGGAGGAGTGCAGGGGCCGGGTCACCCGACCAGGCTAGGGCGATTGTCTGGAAGATCGCCGCAACGGCGCGGCCGTCAGTCGAGGAAGAAGGCTGCGGCGGCCCGCGCCTCGTACGCGACATCGTCGAGGTCGAAGCCGGCCACGTTGATGTGACCGACCTTGCGACCGGGGCGCGGCGCCTTGCCGTACGTGTGGATTTTGGCGCTCGGATGCTCCGCCATGGCTGCCGCGAACCGCTCGTCCAGCGACGCCTCCGCCGGACCGCCGAGGATGTTGATCATCACCGACCACGGCGCGATGGGGTCGACCGCCCCGAGCGGGAGGTCGAGGACCGCCCGCAGGTGCTGCTCGAACTGGCTCGTCACGGCGCCGTCCTGGGTCCAGTGCCCGCTGTTATGCGGACGCATCGCGAGCTCGTTGACGAGGATGCGGCCATCCGTGGTCTCGAAGAGTTCGACCGCCAGCATCCCGGTGACGTCCAGTCCCTCCGCGATGGCGACGCCCAGGTCTGCAGAGGTGCGGGCGAGCCGTCCGTCGGAGCGGGGCGCGGGCGCGAGCACCTCGGCGCACACGCCGCCGCGCTGCACGGTCTCCACGAGCGGATACACGGCGAACTCGCCGGAGGGCCGGCGCGCGATCTGCTGCGCGAGCTCGCGAGTGAAGTCGACGAGCTCCTCGACCAGCAGCTGCCCGCCACGAGCGTCTTCGGCGAGGGTGGCGAACCAGTCCTGCGCCTCGGAGCCGGCGGAGACGACCCGCACGCCCTTGCCGTCGTAGCCGCCGCGCGGCGTCTTCACCACGGCCCGCCCGCCGTGGGCGTCGAGGAACTCCTGCAGTTCGGTCTCATCCGACACCGCCGCCCAGTCGGGCTGCGGTGCACCGAGCTCCTGCATCCGCCGGCGCATGACGAGCTTGTCCTGCGCCACGGCGAGCGCGCCCGGCCCGGGATGCACCTGCACGCCGGCGTCGACGAGGGCGGCGAGCACGTCCTGAGGCACGTGCTCGTGGTCGAACGTGATCACGTCGACATCCCGCGCGAAGGCGAGGACGGTGTCGGCATCGCGGTAGTCGCCCGTGGCCGTGGCAGCGAGGGATGCGGACATCCCCGGTTCCTCGGCGAGCACTCGGACGTCCAGGCCCAGCTCGACAGCCGGCGCGATCATCATCCTCGCGAGCTGCCCGCCACCGATGATCCCCACTCGCAGCGCCATGGCTCCCCTTCCGTCAGTCCCATTCTTCCGCAGACGCGAGGTGTGCGTGGAGAGGGGCGGCCGGGCGGCTGCGCGGGCGGCCATGCGGCGGGCGCGGGGATCAGAATTGCGGAGTCGTCGTCGGGACGTTCGGCGGCTGAGCGTCGCGGTGCGCGAGGATCTGATTCACCTCGACCTGGTCGACCAGCACTTCATGGACGAGCTCAGCGCTGGGGATGTTGCGGAGGCGCAGCGGAGCATCCACGCCATTGGAGAGCACGAGGGTTCCCGCACCCCACAACCGCTGCAGCGGACCGCGACGCACCTGGATCGTGTACCCGCGCATGTGCGTCAGCTCGGTGCGCCGAGTGCGCACAAGCCCGCTGCGTTCGATCACGCGTCGGGTGGTGATGGTGTACGTGTGCGACCACCACGCCGCCCACGGCAGGACGACGACGAGGAGCACGACGACCGCGGCAGCGGTCAGCAGCATCCAATTCTCGAACGGAGCGGGGAGGTTTCCGTAGAAGTATCCGACGGCGCCGGCGACGGCGATGAGGACGAGGGACGACCAGAACAGGCGCCGGGCGTGCGGACGGATGCGCGCGACACGCAACTCGGGCGTGGGAACGCCCGGGGCGGGGGTCAGGGGCCGCCCTCCGTACGTCGTCGGAGAGGTCACGTCTCTATTGTGTCCGCCGGCACCGACATCACGGCGATCCCACGCGGGTCAGCGCACGTGCGTGACGTCGCCGGCCGAAACGGCGACCTCGTCCACCCCGGTCACGATGACGAGTCGGCCGTCCGCGTCGATGCGCTGGGCGCGGCCGACCACCGATGTGCCGTCCGGCAGAGCCACCCGCACGTCGTGACCGAGGGTGGTGCAGAGCGCTTCGACTTCGCCCAGGACTCCGGATGCTCCGGCGTCGCCGTGCGCGGACAGCAGAGCCTGCAGCTGCTCGTCGAGTGCCCGGAGATAATCGGCGAGCAGCCGGTCGTCGTCGCACTCCATCCCGAGCGCGGCGAACGAGACCGCTGTCGAGACCGGCAGGTCGGCTCGCGTCATGGTCGTGTTGACACCGGCGCCGATCACGACTGCGTCGGGATGGCCGGGCACGACCTCGGCGAGGATGCCGCAGATCTTGCCGCCGTCGACGAGGACGTCGTTCGGCCATTTCAGCCCGGTGGTGTTGCCCGTCCCGGTGAGCTGTGCCGAGATGGCGCGCGTCATCGCGGCGCCGGCGGCGAGCGGAATCCAGCCGCGGGCATGCGCGGGAAGCCCGCCGACGCGCACCAGCACCGACACCGCCAGCGCGGTGCCCGGGGGTGCGGTCCACGTCCGGTCGAGGCGGCCACGACCGGCACGCTGATCCGTGGTGACGAGCGCGGAGAGGTGCGGCCAGCCGGCCGGGTCGTCGGCGACGGCGGCGAGCACGTCGGCGTTCGTGGAATCGGTGGTCTCGACGACCTGGAGACGCGGGCTCACCTCGGCGGCGCGGGGATAGCCCTCTTCACGGATCGGCATGCCCTCACCCTAGAGCCGACTCCCCGGCGCGCGTCGGCTCTTGACAGCCGAAGCCGCCCGATGTCGGCGCCTGGGATCAGGAGAAACGCCGAGTTCTGGCCGTTCGCCCGGCTGCGGCACATCTCCTGAATTCGGCACGGCGCCGACCGGTGCGGCCGGAACGCACAGAGGAATCCGGGAGGCGTTGTACGCACCATCCAAGGAACGGGTGAGGCCCGCCGATAGGGTGGAACGCGTGACAGAGCAGCACGATCCCTTTACGACCGCGGGCAAGATCGCCGACCTCCGCAGCAGGTACCAGGAGGCGGTGGTCGACGCGGAGGAGGCCGCTCGCGTCAAGCAGCACGCGAAGGGCAAGCTGACAGCGCGAGAGCGCATCGAACTGCTCGTCGACCCGGGATCGTTCGTCGAGCTGGACGAGTACGTCCGTCACCGCACGACAGCGTTCGGCATGGACAAGTCGCGCCCCTACGGCGACTCCGTCGTCACCGGCACCGGCACCATCCACGGGCGCACCGTCGCGGTGTACGCGCAGGATTTCTCCGCGTTCGGAGGATCACTCGGCGAGGTGGCCGGGGACAAGATCATCAAGGTCATGGAGTTCGCCCTTCGCGGCGGCATCCCGATCATCGGCATCCTCGATTCCGGCGGTGCCCGCATCCAGGAGGGCGTCGTCGCCCTCGGCAAGTACGGCGAGATCTTCCGCCTGAACACCGCCGCCTCCGGCGTCATCCCGCAGATCTCGATCATCATGGGCCCGGCCGCCGGCGGCGCGGTGTACTCCCCCGCCCTCACCGACTTCGTCATCATGGTCGACAAGACCAGCCAGATGTTCGTCACCGGTCCCGACGTCATCAAAACCGTCACCGGCGAAGACGTCGGGATGGAGGAGCTCGGCGGCGCGTACACGCACAACACCCGTTCGGGCGTCGCGCACTACCTCGCCGAAGACGAAGACGACGCGCTCGACTACGCCCGCACCCTGCTCAGCTTCCTCCCCGACAACAACCTCGACGAGATCCAGGTGTACGACACCCCGTTCGAGTTCGAGACGACGGATGCGGACCGC
This sequence comes from Microbacterium sp. Z10_103, assembly GCF_058310455.1. Lineage (NCBI taxonomy): Bacteria > Bacillati > Actinomycetota > Actinomycetes > Micrococcales > Microbacteriaceae > Microbacterium > Microbacterium sp. Z10_103. The sequence goes on along the minus strand of NZ_JBZEGK010000001.1, from coordinate 522,739 downwards.
TCGCTGAACACGGTCATCCCCGACTCGGCGAATCAGCCGTACGACATCCACACCGTGATTTCGCGGATCGTGGACGGCGACGACTTCCTCGAGGTGCAGCCGCTGTTCGCCCCGAACATCGTCATCGGCTTCGGCCGGATCGAAGGCCGCACCGTCGGCATCATCGCGAACCAGCCGTCCCAGATGGCCGGAACCCTCAACATCGACGCGGGCGAGAAGGCGAGCCGCTTCGTGCGGTTCTGCGACGCGTTCTCGATCCCGATCGTCACGCTGGTGGATGTCCCGGGCTATCTCCCCGGCACCGACCAGGAGTGGACCGGCGTCATCCGCCGCGGCGCGAAGCTGCTGTACGCGTACGCCGAGGCCACCGTTCCGCTGGTCACGGTGATCCTGCGCAAGGCCTACGGCGGCGCGTACATCGTGATGGGCTCGAAGCAGCTGGGCGCCGACATCAACCTCGCCTGGCCGACCGCCGAGATCGCCGTGATGGGCGGCCAGGGGGCCGTGAACATCCTCTACCGCGGCGAGATCAAGCGCGCCGAAGCCGCCGGGGAGGACGTCGCAGCGGTACGTACACGCCTCGCGAACGAGTACACGTACAACGTCGCGTCCCCGTTCCTCGCCGCCGAACGCGGCGAACTCGACGGAATCATCGAGCCCGCGCAGACGCGCGTCGCGATCGCGAAGGCGCTGCGGGCGCTGCGCGGTAAGCGCGCGAGCCTCCCGGCGAAAAAGCACGGGAACATCCCGCTGTGAGCCCCGCGCCCGAGCCCGAGCCCGTCGTCTCCTTCGACGTCCGCCGCGGCAACCCCACGGAGGAGGAGCTCGCGGCTCTCATGGCCGTCGTCGCCGAGGCGTATGCCGAGGAAGCGGCCGCGCCGGTCGCGGCCGACTCGCGGCCACGGGCGCGCTGGCGGGTGTCGACGCGCAGCTCGCGCTCCTCGCTGTCGCGGGAGCAGGGATGGGGCGGGTTCTCCGCCTGACCCCCGATCGCCGGAACATTCCTGCGAGGATCTACGCCGCCCGGAATTCCCCGCGCTCTGTCCCCCGAAATACCTACAGACGGGGGCGGGAACCCATCGCATACTGGAGGAGCTGGAACGCATTTCCTGCGTTCGGCCGGGGCTGCTTCTTCAGCCGGTCCCGGTCTCGCGGACGGTTTTCGGGTAACTGTCCGCCAGGCGAGGGGCGCGCGGCTTCGCCGCCCCTCGCCTCCCAATCGTCTCACCGGTCCGGTACCCTCCCCCGCTGGACCGGTGAGTCGGGTGTGGCGATGACGGCCGCCTCGCCGCCAGTATTCCGCAGCACGGGCTGCGTCGCGTTCAGCGGGCGCGCGGGATCTCGTGCCAGAGCTCGACGCTGTCCTCATCGGAGAAACTGTCGCCGTCTCCGGATCGCCCGACGATGGTCACGGCCGTCCGATCGTGCGGCGACGTGCGGATGATCAGGCGCGTGGATGACGCGGATCGCAACAGGTCGGCGAGCTCTGCCCGAATCCCGACGAGGTCGGGCTCAGCGATGTCTTCGAGACCGCCCTCATCCAGCATGGTGACGGAGATGCCGCGCCGACGTGCGGACTCCAGCTCGGCCCGCACCTGGTCATCGAGCAGACGCGGACCACGCAACTCGTCGCGCAACCGTCCCTCCGCCAGACGCGCCTCGAGCCGCTCGGCGGGGCGGAGGTTTCCGCCGGTCTCGATCGTGCGACCCAGGATCGGACCTGCCGTCTGCAGGGCGCGCTGCACCTGGACGCGTCGCTCCCGTTGCCGACCGGACTGCGAGGCCTGCCAGGCGGATGCTGCCTGCTGGAGCTCGGCGAGGCGCACGGTGTCGTCCGCCGCGCTGTCGAGGGCGAACATGAGCAGCTGCGCCGCACCGACCCACACGATCGAGCCCACGAGGCCGAGTGCCAACGCGGCGAGAGGGCCGATCCACAGCGAGACCGACACGGCGGCGAGGACGAGGCCGGCCCAGGCGAACCACGGCCGGCGGCGCACCATGACGATGGTCATCAGGGCACCGATTCCGCCGATCACCCATGTCGCGAAGGGCTGAGTGCGCGATTCCGGCGCCACAGCGGAGAAAACCGCGTTCGGGACGAGCACGGCGACGGCCAGAGCGATCACGCAGACCCACACCGGCAGCATCCCCCGGCGCGAGGGGATGACACTGGCGGCGTCGGGGGTGCGGCGGTGCACGCCCCAGAAGATCGTCAGCCACGTCACCAGAAGGTAGAGGGGAAGGGCGACGAAGATCATCCAGGGCGAATCCACCTCGCCGTCCACCCACCAGAATCCGCGTGCGGCGAGGTAGGCCGTGAACGCGACAGCCAGCGCGGAGACGATTGCGCGAACGCTCACCAGCGGTCCCCGCTGTCCCACTCGAGAGTGATCGTGGTTCCGTGCGGGCCCGACTCGATCTCGGTACGTCCGCCCACGGCGGTCACCCGAGCGAGGATCGAGCCGCGGATGCCGAGTCGGTCATCGGGGATGCTGTCCACGTCGAAGCCCCCACCGGCGTCGCTCACGCGAACCAGCACTCCGCCGGGGTCCGCCCGCCCGCGCAGCTGCACCGTGAGCCCCTGGGCGTTGGCGTGCTGAACCGCGTTGGCCACGGCCTGCAGCGCTGCGAGAACGATGGCGCGAGCCACCCGCCCCGGCACACGCGGGGTGTCGGGCTCGAACGCCCGAGCGACCTCCAGACGCACGCCCATTTCGCGCGCGCCGCTTTCCAGATCGTCGGCGAGGTGCGCCGCATCCACCGGCTCGTCGCTGCCCTCCCACGGGTCTTTCTCCGCATTGGCCAGACGGGTCAAGGCCTCGCGTGCCATGCTCACGGCAAGCGTCCGCTCTCGGGGGGTGGAGGCCCGCTCGGCAGCCAGCAGCGCACCGAGAACGCTGTCGTGCATCAGCGCGGCCACGGCCACCCGTTCCCCTTCGGTCGCTGCGGCCGCAGCGGCCGCAGCGTAGCTGGCCACCGCGCGCGCCCGGGTTTCGTCGACGTTCGCCGCCACCGATCGATAGGTCCAGCCCAGCACGACCACGACACCGCCGAGGATCAAGGTGAACGACACGTCCAGGCCCACCGGAACGAAGAACTCCTCGGCGAATCCGGCCTGGACGAGGCGTACGAAACCGAACAGCAGCGGGGTGACGATCGTCCACACGATCTGCAGCGGAAGCGGGAAGGCCACCACGGTGGCCACGGTCGCGACGTTGACGAGGTAGAAGATCCAGGGTTCTTCGGTGGGGACGGGCTCAGCCCCGCCGACCGTCGCGATGGGCCACACCGCCAGCGCAACCACGTAGATGACGGCGAAGAGGCCGCTGAACACCCGGGAGAATCTTCCCACCAGGCACGCGATGACCATGGCCGCGAGCGGCACGAACACCGCCAGGACCATGGGCAGGTGCCATCCGGGTCGCTCGTCTCCGGGCCCGAACGAGGCGAGGACGGCCTGCGCGCCGAAGACCAGCGATCCCGGACCCACGAGCAGGGTGATGACCCGCTCGATGCGTGCACGCGTGAAGGATCCGAGGTTTTCGGTGGCCTCCCGTGAACTCGGCAGTCGACCCCAGGCCGCGTCGAGAACGGACCGGTCGGCCTCAGCCATCGGTGTCGCCCTCGGGCCGTTGCAGAATGCCGTCCTCCATCGCACGGCGCAACAGGTCGATCTTGGTCGGGGCGGGCCGACCCACCTCGACGTACTTCACGCGGACGCGCGTGATGTTCTCTTTCGCGGTCGAGTACGCCACGCCGAGCCGGTCGGCGACCGCCTTCAGCGGGAGCCCGGCCGCGTACAGGCGCAGCACCTCACGTTCGCGCGTCGACAGCTGCGCGTCGGCGAATTCGCGGTCGGCCTCGACGGCGCTCGCCCATTCGACGTTGTTGAGCAGTTCGCCTTGGGCGACGGTGCGGATGGCGGCGAGCACCTCGTGGATCGGCGACGCCTTACTCACGATGCCCGCGGCGCCGGCAGACAGAGCCTCGCGCACGGCGGCAGGCCGGTCGGCGACGCTGTGGATGATGACGCTCGAGCCGTCTGCCACCAGACGGTGCACATTCTCGGACACCGTCGTCCCGTCGCCGAGTGTGAGATCGAGCACGACCACGTCGGCCGGGGACTCCGATTCCCCGGTGCGCCACACCAGGTATTCGGTGACGGTGCTACCGGAGAATGCGACCATCAGACTCTCGTCTCGAGCGATCGCGGCCTCGAGTCCGAGGCGCACCGACTCGTGGTCGTCGATGAGTGCGACGCGGGTCATAGTGGTCATGGTATCGGTGTCACGGGGTCAACACCGTTACCGCCTCGACGTGATGCGAGTGCGGGAACAGATCGACGGCGCGGATACCCTGCCGCGCTTCGTATCCGGCGTCGCGGAACGTACCGAGATCCCGCGCCAGGGCGACGGGATCGCAGGCCACGTAGACGACGCGCGCGGGGGCGAGCGCGAGGATCCCCTCGACGACCTCTCGACCCGCTCCGGCGCGCGGCGGGTCGAGCAGCACGACGCCGCGCGCCAGCCGCTCCCGCTCGCGGGGCGAGGCTTCGGCCGCGAGCTGCCGGACGAATCGGTCCACCCGCGCGGTCACGGCCCGGGCGCCCACCCACTCGGCGAGGTTCTCCCCGGCGTGCTCCGTCGCGCGCGGGTCGGATTCGACGGATGTGACACGAGTGGATGCTCCGCCCAGGTCGCCGAGCGTTGCAGCGAACAACCCCACCCCGCCGTACAGGTCGAGGTGCGCCGCATCCGGATCAACCGCGGCCCCGTCGGATGCCGCCGCGCGGAGCTCCTCGGCCACGATCGTCGTGAGGCTGTGCGCGGCGAGCCGATGCACCTGCCAGAATCCGCCGGCGTCCAGGCGGAACTGCCGGTCGCCGACCTGCTCGACGATGACCTCGGGTGCAGCCTCCGTGCGCGAGGGCGCATCCGGCCGCGGCAGGATGCGGACCCGCCCGTCGGCGGGCTGCACCAGATCCACTCGGCCGGGGGCCTGACCGTGCACGGTCGCGGCTGCGCGGGCGACAGCCTCGGTCGCGAGCGGCAGGTCGGCGGTCTCGATGACCCGATGACTGCGCGCGGCATACGGACCGACGCGGCCGTCGTCATCGACGTGCAGGCTCACGCGAGTGCGCCACCCCGTGCCGTCCGCGCTCTCCTGAGCAACGACGGATCCTCCGGCGTCCACGATCGGCGCAGGGGTTTGCATGCGGACGGGCACGTCCACCTTGCCGATTCGCTGGAGAGCGTCCTGGAAGACGTGCAGCTTGAGGTCGCGCTGGTGCGGCAGCACGATGTGCCCGAAGTCCGCGCCACCCGGGCGTGCGTCCGGCTCCACCGAGACGTCCGCCGCCGACCACACGTGGGGCTGCCGGTGCGGCGACGCGGTCAGCACCTCGACGGTCTCGGCCCGCCAGAACGACTTCTTACGCGTGTCGGTGAGGCGTGCGCGCACGGTCTCGCCGGGAATCGTGTCAGCCACGAAAACCACTCGTCCATCCAGTCGCGCAACGAAGACACCGCCGTGGGCGACGTCGGTGATCTCGAGTTCGACGAGGTTTCCGGCATCCATTCCTCCAGCCTCCCACGCGGGAGCTAGCGTGAGGGGATGCGTGTCTGCCTGGCGTCCACCTCCCCTGCTCGGCTCATGCTTCTGCGCCAGGCCGGCATCGAACCGCTGACCCTCGCGCCGGACGTCGATGAAGAAGCCGTCGTCGACGGGGTGGAGCGGGCCGAGGGGCGACGCCTTCCCGCCGAGGAACACGTCCTGCTGCTGGCACGACGGAAGGCCGCCGACGTCGCCGCGCAACTCGCGGCGGCCGATCCGGCCTTCGACGGTTTCGTGCTCGGCGGCGACTCCATGTTCGAGCTGGGCGGGGAGATCCTCGGCAAGCCGTATACCCCGAAGGCTGCGACCGAGCGCTGGCGAGCGATGCGGGGCCGCACCGGGGTGCTGCACTCCGGGCACAGCGTCCTTCGCGTCTCGCCCGGGCTGCCCGCCCGGGAGGCGTACGCCACGGCCGAAGCATCCGTCACCTTCCGCGCCGACGTCACCGACGACGAGATCGCCGCCTACGTCGCCACCGGTGAACCGCTGCAGGTGGCCGGCGCATTCACGGTCGACAGCCTGGGCGGAGCTTTCATCGAACGGGTCGAAGGCGACCCGTCCACGGTGGTGGGAATGTCACTGTCCACCGTGCGCAGCCTGATCCGGGAACTCGGCGGCGAGTGGACAGCCCTCTGGAACCGCGCGAACGGTTCGTAGACTCCCCCACACGTTCCCCGGCGTTTCTTGTGCAGGTTGCTCAAAAACGGACCCCTGGGCGTGAGTAGGCTGGCACCCATGCCGAAAATCGCCAAGGTGTTGATCGCTAACCGCGGCGAGATCGCCGTCCGAGTCATCCGCGCCGCCCGCGACTCCGGTCGCGCGAGCGTGGCGGTCTACGCAGACTCCGATCGCGACGCCCTCCACACCCGCCTCGCCGACGAGGCGTACGCCCTCGAGGGCGCCACGAGCGCCGAGACCTACCTCTCGATCGAGAAGATCCTGTCCGTCGCCCGCCGCTCCGGCGCCGACGCCGTCCATCCCGGCTACGGTTTCCTCGCCGAGAACGCCGACTTCGCCCGCGCCGTCATCGGCGCCGGACTGGTCTGGATCGGTCCCTCGCCGGAAGCCATCGAGGCGCTCGGCGACAAGGTCACCGCCCGCCACGTCGCCGATAAGGTCGGCGCACCGCTGGCCCCCGGCACGCCCGGTCCGGTGTCCGGAACCGACGAGGTCATAGCCTTCGCCGAGAGCGTCGGCCTGCCGATCGCGATCAAAGCGGCCTTCGGCGGCGGTGGCCGAGGGCTCAAGGTCGCCCGGACGATCGACGAAATACCCGAGATGTTCGAATCCGCCACACGCGAGGCCGTCACCGCCTTCGGGCGGGGCGAGTGCTTCGTGGAGAAGTACCTCGACCGCCCGCGGCACGTCGAGACGCAGTGCCTGGCGGATGCGGCGGGCAACGTCGTCGTCGTCTCGACGCGCGACTGCTCTCTCCAGCGGCGCCACCAGAAACTCGTCGAAGAAGCTCCGGCACCGTTCCTCACCGACGAGCAGAACGAGATCCTCTACACCTCCTCGAAGGCGATCCTCCGCGACGTCGGGTACGTCGGCGCGGGAACGTGCGAGTTCCTCATCGGCGCCGACGGCACGATCTCCTTCCTCGAGGTCAACACCCGCCTGCAGGTGGAGCACCCGGTCTCTGAGGAGGTCACCGGTATCGACCTCGTGCGCGAGCAGTTCCGCCTCGCCGAGGGCGAGGAACTCGGCTATGACGACCCGGCGCCCACGGGGCACTCGATCGAGTTCCGCATCAACGGCGAAGACCCGGGCCGCGGCTTCCTTCCGCAGCCCGGTCCCATCCACGTGTTCAAGACCTTCGGGGGCCCCGGCATCCGCCTCGATTCCGGTGTCACAGCGGGCGACAGCGTCTCCGGCTCGTTCGACTCGCTCCTGGCGAAGATCATCGTGACCGGCCGCGACCGCGCCGAAGCCCTGCAGCGCGCGCGGCGGGCGCTCGACGAGTTCGAGGTGGCAGGCCTTCCCACCGTCCTCCCGTTCCACCGCCTCGTCGTACGCGACCCCGCCTTCACGGCCGAGGACGGCCGGTTCGGGGTCTTCACCCGCTGGATCGAGACCGAGTTCGCCGGTGACATCCCGCCGTGGGACGGGGAGCTCGAGCCCCCGGCCGCTCCGGCAGCCCGGCACACCGTCGTCGTCGAGGTCGGCGGCAAGCGCCTCGAGGTGAACCTCCCCGAGCGCATCGCCTCCGCCGGCGGCGGTCCCGGCCGCCCGGCTGCGGCTCCCCCGTCACGCCGCTCGCACGCCGCATCCGCCGTCGCAGGTGCGACCGGCGACGCCGTGAAGGCCCCGATGCAGGCCACCATTGTCAAGGTCGCCGTCGAGAACGGCCAGATCGTCGTCAAGGGCGACCTGGTGGTCGTGCTCGAGGCGATGAAGATGGAGCAGCCGATCCCCGCGCACAAGGACGGCGTGATCGGCGGGCTGGATGCCACGGCCGGCACGACGGTCGCCGCGGGCCACCAGCTCCTCATCATCAGCTGAGTTCGACCCGCGCGGGCGTTGACCCTTCGTCTCGTCGCTGCGCTCCTCGCTCAGGGTCCGGAGTCCGGACGCTGAGCGAGCGCAGCGAGACGAAGCGTCGAGGCCACGCGGAGGCGACCCTTCGTCTCGTCGCTGCGCTCCTCGCTCAGGGTCCGGAGTCCGGCTCCCGGACGCTGAGCGAGCGCAGCGAGACGAAGCGTCAGCCACGGACGACGCGAGTCAGAGATCCTCGGGGGCGTCGTTGCGCTCGACGATGTGCATCGCGCGCGTGGCGTCGGTGATGCTCCCCGACAGCGACGGGTAGACCGCGAACACACGGGAGACCTGATCCACCGTCAAGCGCCGCTCCACCGCGATGGCGAGCGGGTAGATGAGCTCCGATGCGCGCGGCCCGACGATGACCCCGCCGATGACGGTGCCGCTCCCCTGCCGCGCGATGATCTTCACGAAACCGTCGCGGATGCCCTGCATCTTCGCGCGCGGGTTCGCCGACAGGGGGAGCCGCCGGACGACCCCGTCCACGCGCCCGTCGATGGCGTCCTGCTCCGAGAATCCCACCGACGCGATCTCCGGGGCGGTGAAGATGTTGGCGGTGATGCGGCGCCGCTCGAGCGGGATCACGGTGTCTCCGAGCGCGTGGAAGATCGCCGTGCGCCCCTGCATCGACGCGACCGACGCCAGCGGCACGAAGTTGGTGCAGTCGCCCACGGCGTAGACGTTCGGCACCGAGGTGCGCGCCACGCGGTTCACGCGGATGTGCCCGGAGTCGGCGCATTGCACGCCGGCCTCCTCCAGCCCGATGCCGGTGGTGTTCGGCACCGCGCCGACGGCCATGAGGCAGTGGCTCCCCTCGATGGTGCGGCCATCCGAGAGCGTCACGACGACACCGTCGCCGGTGTTCACCACGCTCTGCGCCCGCGACTTCGACAGAAGCGTCATGCCGCCCCGCTTGAAGACCTTCTCCAGCACGGCCGCCGCATCCGTGTCTTCCCCAGGGAGCACCTGATCGCGGCTGGAGATGAGCGTCACCTGCGACCCGAGGTTCATGTACGCCGATGCGAACTCCGCGCCGGTGACCCCCGACCCCACCACGATGAGGTGCTTCGGGAGGGCCTTCATGTCGTACAGCTGCGTCCAGGTGAGGATGCGTTCCCCGTCGGGCCGCGCCGCGGGCAGCTCTCGCGGGGAGGATCCCACCGCCACCACGAGGGTGTCGGCCTCGACGCGGTCGAAGTCCGTGCCACCCGCCTCGGTGGAGACGATGACGGCGGAGTCGCCGTCCAGGCGCCCCTGGCCCGCGATGATCCGGACCCCCGCTTCGACCAGCGACGCGCGCATGTCGTCGGACTGCTGGCGGGCCAGCGCCAGCACGCGGCGGTTGACGGCCGCCATGTTCACGGCGACCTCGGCGGCGAGGGGGCGACCGTCGCCGCCCTTGGCGAACAGCTGCACGCCCAGGTCGCTGGCGCCCTGGATCGCCACCGCGGCGTCGGCCGTGGCGATCAGCGTTTTGGAGGGAACCACATCGGTGATGACGGCCGCCCCGCCGATTCCCTGCCGTTCGATGACGGTCACCTCCGCCCCGAGCTGGGCGGCGGCCAGCGCCGCCTCGTAACCGCCGGGCCCGCCACCGAGGATGGCGACGCTCTGGGTGCGCTCGAAGCTGAGGGACATGGCATCCATTCTGTCGCGTGCCGGGACCAGTTCCGCCCGCGTGGCACCGAAGTGCGCGCGTTCGTAGAGTGGGGGAATGCCACACACTGCCGGGAACCCCCTCGACGACCCCTCCGCCGACCCGTTCGAGATCGCCGCGCGCGCCGCGGCCGACATCGCGAGGCTCACCGGCGTCGAGCGTCATGACATCGCCGTGACTCTGGGAAGCGGATGGGGGCGCGCTGCCGAGCTGATCGGCGAAACCGTGGCGACTGTTCCCGCGCCGGACGTGGCCGGCTTCAGCAAGCCGGCGCTCGAAGGCCATGTCGGCACCCTGCGCAGCGTCCGCACGCCCGCGGGCCGGTATGTGCTCGTCATCGGTGCGCGCACCCACTTCTACGAAGGGCACGGCGTGCGCCGCGTCGTGCACAGCGTCCGGACGGCGGCGGCGACCGGGGCATCCACGATGATCCTCACCAACGGCGCCGGAGGCATCCGCGAGACGTGGCGTCCCGGGCAGCCCGTGCTCATCAGCGACCACATCAACCTCACGGCTGCCTCGCCGTTGGAGGGTGCGACGTTCATCGACCTGACCGACCTTTATTCGGCGCGGCTGCGGGCGGTCGCCCGGACGATCGAGCCGGAGCTGGATGAGGGCGTCTACTGCCAGTTCCGCGGGCCGCACTACGAGACTCCGGCCGAGGTCCAGATGGCCAAGGCGATCGGGGGGCACATCGTGGGGATGTCGACCGCGCTCGAGGCGATCGCCGCGCGTGAGGGCGGGATGGAAGTTCTGGGGATGTCGCTGATCACCAACCTCGCCGCGGGCATCCAAAAAACGCCCTTGAGCCACCAAGAGGTACTCGAAGCCGGCCGCGAGGCCGAACCGGTGATCTCGTCGCTGCTGGCGCGGATCATCGAGGCGCTGTGAGTGCCGCGCCTGAGGAGGTGCTGGGGGCCGCGCGCGCGTGGCTCGCCCAGGACCCGGATGCGCAGACCCGCAGCGAGCTGCGCGAACTGATCGACCGGACCGAGGCCGGAGACGCCGAAGCGACCGCCGACCTTCTCGATCGCTTCACCCACCGCCTCGCCTTCGGCACGGCAGGTCTCCGCGGGGCACTCGGGGCGGGCCCGAACCGGATGAACCGCGTTCTCGTCGCGCAGGCGGCTGCCGGACTCGCCGCGTACGTCGCCGAGCGTGCGGCGGCCGATGCGACGCCTCTCGTGGTCGTCGGGTACGACGGCCGACGCAACTCCGACGTCTTCGCCCGTGAGTCGGCGGAGATCTTCGCCGGGGCGGGGCTGCACGCCGTCCTCCTGCCGCGGATGCTGCCGACCCCGGTTCTCGCGTTCGCCGTTCGGCATCTCGGCGCGGCGGCGGGCGTCATGGTCACGGCCAGCCACAATCCGCCCAATGACAACGGGTACAAGGTGTACCTCGGCGGCGAGGACGGCGGCGCGCAGATCGTCTCCCCCGCGGATGCGGAGATCGCCGCGCACATCCAGGCGGTCGCGGACCGCGGCGACATCGGCACGATCCCGCGGTCGGTCGGCTACGCGAACGCGCCCGAGGAGCTGGTCGAGGCGTACGTCGCCGCGACCGCGGCCGTCGCCCCGGCGCCTGCATCCGCCGAAGGGCTCAACTGGGTGTACACCGCGATGCACGGCGTCGGGTGGGAGACCCTCCGCAGCATCCTGGTCACCGCCGGCTACCCCGAGCCCACGGTGGTGGCCGAGCAGATCGAACCCGACGGGGCATTCCCGACGGTCGCGTTCCCCAATCCGGAGGAACCGGGCGCGATGGATCTCTCGTTCGAAACCGCCCGGCGCGTCGGCGCGGAGCTCGTGATCGCCAACGATCCGGACGCCGACCGCCTGGCCGTCGCGATCCCGGATGCTGACGCCGAAGGCGGATGGCGGCGCCTCAGCGGCAACGAGGTCGGCCTGCTTCTCGGCTGGCGCGCCGCACGCAGAGCGTCCGAAGCCGGCACCGAAGGTGCCACCCTGGCCTGCTCCCTCGTCTCCTCCCCCGGACTGCAGGCGATCGCCGAGCACTACGGTCTCGGCTTCACCGCGACCCTCACGGGCTTCAAGTGGATCTCCCGCGCCCCCGGGATCGTGTACGGGTTCGAGGAGGCTCTCGGGTACCTCGTCAACCCGGAGACGGTGCGTGACAAGGACGGCGTGTCGGCGGCGATCGCCCTCCTCGGGCTCGTCTCCGAAGCGCGTGGTCGCGGGACGGACCTGCGCGGACTGCTCGACGAGATGCTCGAGACGTTCGGGGCGTTCGCGAGCGACCAGATCTCGATCCGGGTCGCGGATGTGTCGGAGATCGGGCGGATCATGCAGGCGCTGCGGTCCCAGCCGCCCACCCGGCTCGGCGACAGCCCGGTCGCCCGCATCGACGATCTCCTCACCGGGTTCGAGGATCTGCCGCCCGGCGATGTGCTGCGCATCTGGCTCGACGACGGGTCGCGCCTCATCGTGCGACCCAGCGGGACCGAGCCGAAGCTCAAGATGTACCTCGACGTGCACGGCGACTCGGATGTGGAAGCCCGCGCACGTTTGGCCGCTCTCGCCGCGGGCGCGCGGGCGCTGCTCGACAGCATCCGCTGACCCGCGTCCGCTGCACCGCCCTGGTCCGGCGGGGGGCGGCGGCTTGCGCCCGGATCGTGGTTGGGGCGAATTCGGTGCTTTGGGGCGGGTCGGCGCGCGCCCCAAAGCACCGATGGCGCCCCAAACCCGCGGGGCGCACTCGTCCTCCACAGGCGGGGATGAGGGGCGTTACTCCCCCGGAAGCGCTGCGCGGCACAGCCGCGGGGGCACTGGGGGTCAGCATCGGTGGATGCGGAACATCGGGCGCGTGCCACTGCTGACGCGAGACGACCTCGCCCAAGAGGGCGCCCGCTCCCGTGCGATCCGGCGACAGGTCGACGCGGGGCGACTCCAGGTCGTGCGTCCGGGCGTCTTCACCCGCGCGCCCGCGGATGCGCCGTACACCGTCGAGGAGAAGACGCTCGCGCGCGCGGCCGCGTGGGACATGGTCGCCACCGTACGACCGGTCTTCTCGCATCTCACGGCCGCGGCCGCTCACGGCTACCCGCTGTACGGTCCCGAGGACCGGCGCATCCACGTCATCACACCTCCGGAGCGCCCCGGCGCGGCGCAAGGTCTCACCCGTCACCGCGGCGACCTTCCGGACGGCGAACTCGTCGAGACTCACGGGATGCTGTTCACCTCCGCCGAGCGCACTGTGGCCGACGTGGCGCGCACCGCCGCCTTCGCCACCGCCGTCTGCATCGCGGATTCCGCGCTGCACGGGGTCGCCCATGTGCGCAACGGCGAGTATCTGGTCGACCGGGCCGAGGCGTTCCGCGGAACGGCGGCAGACGTGGCCCACCGTTCGGCCCACGGGGCGCGGCGCGCCGAACGCGTGCTCGACTTCGCTGACGGACGAGCGGACCTGCCGGGTGAGAGCGTCAGCCGCATCCACCTCGTCGAGCTCGGCTTCGCCCTTCCTCGGCTGCAGGTGCACGTCGCCGGCCCCGGCGGTACCGACTACTGGGTGGACTTCGGCCTCGACGATGTCCTGGCCTTCGGTGAATTCGACGGGAAAGGGAAGTACCGCGACATCCTGCTGCGCCGCGGCCTCACCATGGAGCAGGTGGTCGAGCGCGAAAAGCAGCGCGAAGACTGGATCCGCGGTACCACCCAGCGCCGCTTCGCGCGGTGGGGATCCGTGCACAACCGAACGGCCCTGACTCTCGGCGATCGTCTCGCGTCGTTCGGCATCGTCCCGCCAGGCGTCCCTCGCCGCGGCCGATGACCACGTGCCCCGGATTGGGGCGCCACAGGTGCTTTGGGGCGCGGCAAACCCCGCCCCAAAGCACAGAATTCGCCCCAAATGCAGTTGGCGGCCCACCGGCATGCGGGCTCAGCCGGCCGTAGGCTCTGCGGCATGGAGTTCGCCGAGCCGGTCGTGCTGGAAAACGCGTACGTGCGCCTTGAGCCGCTGACCCGCGAGCAGGCGACGGGCCTCGCCGAAGCCGCCAGAGGGCTCGAACATGTCTGGTACACATCGGTGCCCGCGCCGGATGCTGTCGCCGACGACATCGCGCAGCGCCTCCGGTGGCGCGACGAGGGTGCCATGAACCCGTGGGCCGTGATCCGTGGCGGGGCCGTGGTGGGCGAAACCACCTTCTGCAACATCGACAAGGCGAACCGGCGCGTCGAGATCGGGCACACCTGGCTGGCACCCGCCGCCCAGCGAACCGCCGTCAACACCGCCGCGAAACTCTTGCTCCTCGGCCACGCCTTCGACGCGTGCGACGCCATCGCCGTGGAATTCCGCACCCACTGGCACAACCGGCAGTCCCGGGCGGCGATCGAGCGACTCGGCGCAAAGCAGGACGGGGTGCTGCGCAACCACCGCCTCGGGCCCGACGGCATCCTCCGCGACACCGTCGTCTACTCCATCCTCCCAGGCGAGTGGCCGGCGGTACGCCGCGGGCTGGAGGCGCGCCTCGGCCACCACCGCTGATCGGGCCACCCCGGCCCCGCCCGGCGCACCCCGCCCCGGCGCCCGGTCCCGCCGGGCGGATCAGCCGTCGATGACGGCGACGAGCTCGTCGAGGAATCCGGGGAAGTCCGCCACGCGCCGCACGATGCGCTGCACGCTCTCGCGCTCGGAGAAGACCTCCACGAACTGCTCGAAGACCGTCTGGAAGGCCTCGCGGTCCGCCTCCGAGAACGCCACGAGCGCCACCACCTGCACGCGCCCGTCCCCCCACGGGATCGAGGGATCCGCAATGCCGATGGCGATCTGCGTGCGCGTCGCGGTCATTCCGATCGCATGCGGCACCGCGAGCGCGTCGGTGAAGGCCGTGGACGACAGGCGCTCGCGCTCGATCGCCCGCTCGACGTAGTGGTCGTCGATCACACCCTGCCGCACGAGGAGCCCCCCGAGGTGACGGATGACGCCCTCCTCGCCCTGCGCGCTGTCGATGCCTCGGACGAACGCGGACGAGTCGAAATACCGCTCCAGCTCTGCCCGGAGGCGCTGCAGCCGCCGGCCACGGCGGATGCGGGCGGCGGCCGCCTGCACGCGGTCGACGTCGGCATCGGTGAGGAACGGCTGGATGCGGACGATCCGGTCTCCTGCGACGGGCGGGTCGATCGTGGTCAGCACGAGGTCGGTGTCGATGGAGGGCCAGTCGGGGTCGACGCGCGTTTCGACTCCGACGACCTCGATCGCCTGCCCGAGGGAGCGGTCGACGCTCGAACGCAGCAGCTCGTGCAGCTCGTAGTATCCGGGGCACACGATCGTCGCCGTCAGGAGCTGGTCGGCGCGGCGGCTGCGCTCGAGCCGTCCGCCGACGTGCATCGCGATGTAGGCGATCTCGTCATCCAGGATCGGGATGCCGAGGCTCTCGTGCAGCCCGCTGGCGATGAAGACGGCGACTTCGAAGATCATCGGGTACGACGACTTCAGCGAACGCGTCAGCGGGTTGCGCGACCACGCCTGCTCCTTCGAGCGGTGCAGCAGGTTCTGCACATGCAAGGCAAGGCGCAGGATGAAGTCCTCGTCGGCGATATCGACGAGGAATTCGGATGCGGCCCGCTCGACGACCGCCCGCACCGCCCGATCCACGTCGGGCTCGAGCCGGGAGCGCGCATCATCGGCGGCAGGAGCGCCGGGCGCGACCACCCGCGTGAGGACGAGAGTGGCTAAGTGCTGCTGGTCTCCGGCGCCCAGGCGTACGCCGAGATGGGTGTCTGCGAGGCGGTCCAGCAGCGCGGCGACATCGCGGTGCGCCGGGGAAGAGTCCCCCGCCGTCCGCTCCAGTGCCCGGTCGCGCGCGATCCGGTCGGCGGCGATCGCGATGTGCATGACGACGTCCCCGATGCCGTACTCGTTGACGAAATACCCGAGGGCACCCAGCTCCGCCGCGAGTTCGGCCTTGAAGGGTCCGAACGCCTCCGCACCCACCGACCCCTGGCCGAGCGTGCGTCGAAGCGCCTCGAGATCGAAGGATCCCGCATCCATCTCGTCGTGGGCGAGGCGGCTGAGGAGACGCCGCTGGGCCATCTCCGTGCCGCGCAACCGGGCCGTCGACGCAGAACGCTCCAGCGTCAGCTCCGTGCCGCCGAGAAGTCCCCGCACGCGGGCAAGGTCGGCCTCGAGCGTCGCGGGGCTGACGTGCAGCGTGTCAGCGGTGACGAAGACGTCGATGCCGTCTTCGCTGTCCAGGAGCGTCCGCACCAGGATGTGGAGGCGATCGCGCGGCGTGCCGCCATCGGTGGCCGGGGCCGCGCGGAGTGCTGCCGCCGCATCCGGGCCTGCCCGGTAACCGAGCGGACCCGACTCCACCGCCGCACCGCCGGGCACCCGGGCATTCAGCGAGGTGACATACGACCGGATGCTGCGGGGGGTGACCCCGAGCACATCGGCGAGCGAAGCGGCTGTCGCCCATTCACCATTGCGGGTCAGCAGGCCGAGGAGCCGGTCTTGGCGAGCCCTCGTCATCATGTGCCGTCACGATCGTTTCCGCGGGAGGTGCGTTCCTTGCCGCTGTCCCAGTCAATCACGCCCCTTCCTGCCCGGCTCCGAGGTGCGCCGGTGGCGCCGGGCCCTGGGCGTCCGGCTCGCACCTCGCCGCGGCGCAGACCTGCACCGGTCGCCCACACGGCGAGACGCCCGGATGCGGCAGCGCCGGCCGTGATGACGTTCCGGGGGGTGGGAAACAGACCTGGTTGTCCGCTCCCAGGAGACTCACAAGAATGGCAGGGAAGGAGGCGGGTCGATGAGGATCCTTGTGGTGTGCGGCGCGGGCGCGTCCAGCACGTTCGTGGCTCAGCGCGTCCGGCGCGCCGCGCACGCGCGCGGCCTGGCATACACAGCGGTGGCGGGAACAGCCGGATCCCTCGTGGTCGACCTGGACTCCGCCGACATCGTGCTGGTGGGGCCCCACCTCGTATCCGAGCGCGAATGGATAGAGCGCAGCGCCGCCGGACATGGCGTGGCCGTGGCGTTCCTCCCCGACGATGTCTTCACGGACCTGACCGGGGAGCGCACGCTCGACCTGGTACGAACGACTCTGCCGGATGCACCCCCGGCAGGTCTTGACTCTCACACGACGAACGCGTAGACGCGAGAAAGCAGGAACCATGCCTCCCCTCACCCGCACGGTACGGATCGGGTCCAGCCACGGGCTGCACGCGCGCCCGGCGAAGCTCTTCGCCCAGGCGGCGAAGGAAGCCGGCATCCCGATCACGATCGCGAAGGGATCCGGAGCGCCGGTCAACGCCGCCAGCATCCTCGGCGTCATCGCACTCGGAATCGACCAGGGCGACTACGTCACGCTGACCGCGGACGGCGAGGGAAGCGAAGCGACCCTGGATACGCTCGCCGACCTGTTGAGCACCGACCATGACGCCGAATGAGGACGGGACAGCCACGATGAGCGAGGTCCGCGGAGTCGGGATCGGCCTGGGCGTGGCCCAAGGGCCGATCGCGCGCATGGCCGAGCCGCTTCCGGCACCCGCCGATGCCCCGAGCACGATGTCGCCCGAAGAGGAGACCGCGCGGGTGCGGGATGCGGTGGCCGCGGTGGCCCGCGAGCTGGAGCAGCGTGGATCGCAGGCCGGCGGCGCCGCCCGAGACGTTCTCGAGGCCCAGGCGATGATGGCGGAAGATCCCTCACTCGAGGCTGAGATCGACACCCGCCTCACGGCAGGGAAGACCGGCGAATGGGCCGTGTGGGATGCCTTCGCCTCGTTCCGTGACCAGCTCACCGCGCTCGGGGGTTACCTCGGCGAGCGCGCCGCGGATCTCGACGACGTGGCCCAGCGCGTGCTGGCGCACCTGCGCGGAGTACCGGCGCCGGGCGTGCCCGATCCGGGGCATCCGTTCGTGCTCGTCGCGAAAGACCTCGCCCCCGCCGACACCGCCCTGCTCGACCTCGACAAGGTGCTCGCGCTCGTCACCACCGAGGGTGGCCCGACGTCCCACACCGCGATCCTCGCCCGCGAGAAGTCCATCGTCGCCGTGGTCGGCGCGGCGCAGGCCAAGGACCTCGCCGACGGCACGGTCGTGATCGTGGATGCCGCCGCCGGCGTCGTGACCGTCGACCCGAGCCAAGACGACCTCGACCGCGCGCAGAACCGGGCCGCCGAGCGGGCGTCCGCGTCCTCGGCGCCCATCACCCCCGGAGCGCTCGCCGACGGTACCGCGGTTCCGCTGCTCGCCAACCTGGGCAAACCAGGAGGCGCCGCGGAGGCGGTCGAACTGGGCGCCGAGGGCGTCGGGCTGTTCCGCACCGAGTTCCTCTTCCTCAGCGCGAACTCCGCGCCGACGGTCGAGGAGCAGCGCACGGCGTACACCGAGCTCCTCTCGACCTTCCCGGGAAAGAAGGTCGTCGTGCGGGTGCTGGATGCCGGTGCCGACAAGCCGCTGCCCTTCCTCAACGACGCGCACGAGGAGAACCCGGCGCTCGGGCTGCGAGGCCTGCGCGCGCTCCGCGCGAGCGAAGACATCCTCCGCGAGCAGCTGACCGCGCTGGCCGAGGCGGATGCAGCGACCCGCGCGACGTCGGAAGGCCCGGCCGACCTGTGGGTCATGGCGCCGATGGTCTCGACGGTCGAGGAGACGGAGTACTTCGTCGCCCTGGCCCATGACTACGGACTGAAAACGGCCGGGGTCATGGTCGAGGTGCCCTCCTCCGCGCTCCTGGCCGACCGCATCCTCGCCCGGGCCGACTTCGCCTCCATCGGCACGAACGACCTCACGCAGTACACGCTCGCCGCGGACCGTCTGCTCGGTTCGGTCGCATCGTTCCAGGACCCGTGGCATCCCGCGGTGCTCCGCCTCATCCGTGAGGTGGGCGCGGCAGGAGCCGCCGCGGGTAAGCCGGTGGGAATCTGCGGCGAAGCAGCGGCCGACCCCCTCCTGGCGGTGGTGCTCGTGGGGTTGGGCGCGACGACCTTGTCCATGGCCCCCACCGCGCTGGCGGACGTGCGCGCTTCCCTCCTTACCCACACGCTCGACGACGCCCGACGCGTCGCCGAAGCAGCCCTGGCCGCGGATGACGCGGCCTCCGCCCGCGATGCGGCACGAGCCGCTTCGCTGGAACCAGCACCGGAGGCGGCACGTGCGGCCTCCGCATCACAGAAAGTGACACAGCCATGACAACGACGTCACCAGAGGTGACCCCCAAGAGAGGGGGCGCCCGCGTCGCCGTTCAGCGATTCGGCACGTTCCTGTCCGGCATGATCATGCCGAACATCCCCGCGCTGATCGCGTGGGGTATCTTCACGGCCTTCTTCATCGACGTGGGATGGACGCCGAACGCGGATCTCGCCACGATCGTCGGGCCGTTCATCCACTACCTGCTGCCGATCATCATCGCCTACACCGCCGGCCACATGGTCTACGGGGTGCGCGGTGCCGTCGTCGGCGCCATCGCCACGATGGGCGTCATCGCAGGCTCCGACCTGCTGATCGCCCAGTTCAACGCCACGCTGCCCGCGGGCGAGGAGCCGCTGGGTCAGATCCACCAGTTCATCGGTGCCATGATCATGGCACCGCTCGCGGCCTACACCATGAAGTGGCTCGACAAGCTGTGGGACGGCAAGATCCGGGCCGGCTTCGAGATGCTCGTGAACATGTTCTCTGCGGGCATCTGGGGCTTCGTGATGGCCATCGTCGGGTTCTACCCCGTCGCGTGGCTGGTCAACGGCCTGATGAACGTGCTCAGCATCGCGGTGAACTGGCTGGTGGAGACGAACCTGCTTCCGCTGACCAGCATCATCATCGAGCCGGCGAAGGTGTTCTTCCTCAACAACGCCATCAACCACGGCGTGCTCACGCCCCTCGGCATCGCACAGGCGTCGGAGAACGGCTCCTCGATCCTGTTCCTCCTCGAGGCCAACCCCGGCCCCGGTCTGGGTCTGCTCCTCGCGTTCACGTTCTTCGGCATCGGCGCGGCCCGCGCGTCGGCACCGGGCGCGGCGGTCATCCAGTTCTTCGGTGGCATCCACGAGGTCTACTTCCCGTTCGCCCTCATGAAGCCGGTGCTCATCGTCGCGCTGATCGCGGGTGGTGCGACCGGCGTCACCACGAACATGCTGCTCGGCGGAGCGCTGCGAGCCCCTGCCGCCCCGGGAAGCATCTTCGCGGTGCTCGCGCAAACGGCATCGGGTGCGTACTTCGCGGTCATCCTCTCCGTCGTGCTGTCGGCGGCGGTGACGTTCCTCGTCGCGGCGGTCATCCTGCGCGCCTCTCGCAAACGTGACCTCCTCGCGGAGGGCGACCAGTTCTCCGCTGCGGTTTCGAAGACGGCGGCGAACAAGGGCAAGTCGTCCTCGGCCCTGGATGGGCTGCGCGCCTCCGACAACCGGGACCGCGAGTCCGTGCGCGAGGCCGAGGATGCCGTGGACCGACTCGAGACCGAGGCTGAGACCGGCGGCCGGCTGGACGGCGGCATCGTCGCGACCAAGCCGGTACGCAACATCGTGTTCGCCTGCGACGCGGGTATGGGATCGTCGGCGATGGGCGCGAGCGTCCTGCGCAACAAGATCAAGAAGGCCGGCTACGAGGGGGTCACGGTCACCAACAAGGCCATCGCGAACCTCGACGACTCGGCCGATCTGGTGATCACGCAGAACCAGCTCACCGATCGCGCGCGCCGGCAGTCCCCGGGTGCGATCCACGTGTCGGTGGACAACTTCATGAACTCGCCGAAGTACGACGAGGTCGTGGAGATCGTGCGCGACCAGAACGACGGCGCGTAACAGAACGACCGCTGCGGGGCCGGGCCGGCGTGATGCCCCCGGCCTCGCGGCCTTTCCGTTCGGCTGAGCATTTGCCAGGCTGAATACATCGAACGAAAGGCGAGACCATGGCACGTGATGTCCTCAGCATCGGACAGGTGCGCATCCACTCTGGGAGCGCGACGCGCGAGGAGGCGATGAAGGAGGCCGCAGACATCCTCCAAGCCGCCGGCGCCGTCACCGGCGCGTACTTCGACGCGATGCAACAGCGCGAGGAGACGGTCTCCACCTACATGGGCAACGAGCTTGCGATCCCCCATGGCACGAACGAGACGAAGCAGACGATCCTCGACTCCGGCCTGTCGGTGGTCCGGTACGACGGAGGCGTGGATTGGGGCGGGGAGCCCGTCACCTTCGTCGTCGGCATCGCGGGCAAGGGCGACGAGCACCTCGAGATCCTGTCGCAGATCGCGATCCTGTTCTCCGACGAGGACGAGGTGGCGCGGCTGAAGACGGTGGAGTCGCCCGAAGAGCTCTTCGCGGCGCTATCGGCGGTCAACCAGTGAGCAAAGCCGTCCACTTCGGCGCCGGCAACATCGGCCGGGGGTTCGTCGGGCTGCTCCTGCACGAGGGCGGGTACGAGCTGGTGTTCTCGGACGTCGCCGAGGCGCTCGTCGATGCGATCAACGCCGCGTCCGAATACACGGTCCACGAGGTCGGCGAGGGGGGCGTCGACACCGTCGTCACCGGATTCCGCGCGATCAACAGCGCGACCGACGCGTCCGCCCTGGTGGACGAGATCGCCACGGCCGACGTGGTCACGACCGCGGTCGGGCCGACCATCCTGAAGTTCGTCGCCCCGCACATCGTCGCGGGTCTCGGACTGCGCGATCCGGCCGCCGCTCCCCTGCAAGTGATGGCATGCGAGAACGCCATCGGCGCGACCGACACCCTCCGCGACGAGATGGCCGCCGCCGCCGGCGACGCGTGGGACGCGGTGTCGGGGCGAGCGGTGTTCGCGAACACCGCCGTCGACCGCATCGTTCCCGCGCAGGCCCCGGGTGGCGGGATCGACGTGACGGTGGAGCCGTTCTACGAGTGGGCGATCGAGCGTGGACCGTTCGGTGACGCCCCGCCGCACATCCCCGGCGCACACTTCGTCGACGACCTGACCCCGTACATCGAACGGAAGCTGTTCACGGTCAACACCGGGCACGCGACGACGGCGTACTTCGGGGCCGCCGCGGGCATCGAGCGCATCTCCGACGCCCTCGCCGACCCCGCCATCGCCGCGAAGGTCGAGAAGGCCCTGCGGGAGACCTCGGACCTCCTCATCCAGAAGCACGATCTCGAACCCGCGGCGCAGCACGCGTACCGCGAGACGATCCTGCGGCGCTTCCGCAACCCCGCCCTCCCCGACACGGTGTGGCGGGTGGGCCGGCAGCCGCTGCGCAAGCTCTCGCGGCACGAGCGCTTCGTGGGCCCGGCCGCGGAGGCGATCGAGCGTGGGCTGCCGGTCGACGGGCTCGTGGACGCGATGAGCGCCGCACTGGCCTTCGATGACCCCGAGGATGCGCAGTCCGTGGACCTGCAGCGGATGCTGCGGGAGCAGTCGGCTGCGGAGTTCACCTCAGCGGTGACCGGCCTGGAGGCGGAGCATCCGCTCTTCCCCCGGATCGAGCGGATCGTGGCCTCCCGGCAGGCCGCCCTGTCCTGACGCCGGTTCATGTCCCGGTGAAGCAGCTTTCCGGGCTGAGTTTGCTGCGAAGGTGGGACATCAGACAGGGCCGGGGCGCCACCCGGCGCGGATGAGGGCAGCCCGGGTGCGATCGAGAGCGACGGACCCGTCGCCCGGGAGATGATGGTGGAGCACCCGGACGAGCGTCCACCCGCTTTCGGCCAACCCGTGCCAGCGGTCGGCGTCACGGGCGAACTGCACGGGTCGCTCGCGTGCTGACGACCGTCGTACTCCACGAGCACCCGCCAGCGGGGGAACACCAGGTCGCCGCGGCCGAGGAAGCGGCCCTCATCGTCGAAGAGGTCGATGTTCAGCTCGGGTTCCGGCAGCCCACCGCGCAGCAACACGAGCCGCAGCCGCGTCTCTTCGGGCGACTCGGACCCGACGCGGACGGCCGCGAGCACACCGGCGAGCGTCCGTCCGCGGCGTGCCCATGCCGCCTCCGCACGAAGCTCCTCCATCGTCGCGAGAGGCCGCCGCCGTGCGACGAGGAAGTCGCCCGCGGCCACCATCGCGTCGAACGGCCACTCGTGGGCGAGCTGCACCCACGCGCGACAGGGGTCTTCGAACCGCAGTCCCTCCACCTCTCGAACCGCCGGAACGCGTTGTTGCAGACGGTGACCGCGGATGCCGCGGATCCGTGGCGCCTGGTGCGGCCGGTGCACGGCGACATGGAGGTCACCCAGCCGCCACCCGTAGGGGGTAGGAGCGCCGTACATCACCAGGGCGGTGTCGTGGCTGAAGAACTCGTTCGCGGCCATCCGCTGCGCGTACTGGCGGCAGCGGATGAGCAGCCGAGAGCGCTCGGTGTCGGGCTGCGGGGCGCCCTTCCACTGGCGAACGCCGCGAAACGGCGCAGTGAACCTCGGGCCGGCCAGCGCTCCGCGCCCGATTCCGGCCGCCTCGCCGGCGGCCACCGAGAACGGTCGGTCGTCGAAAGGCGAGTTCCGCGTGGTCACTCCCCCAGGAGACACCCCCAGCGCGCCCCGAGCCGCGCCATCCACAGCCGCCCCTTCGCCCCGCGGACCCGACCGCCCCTGTGGAGGACGGGTCAAAGCCCGTCGTGTCTCAGTTGTGCAGCTTCTGGCACGTCAGAAGCTGCAGAACTGAGACACGACCGGCCGTGAGGTTCTGGCAGAGAGGTCAGGAGGCGAAGCCGTCGGCGATGAGGTCGATGAGCTCCTCGCGCTCCTCGATGGGGAGGAACGCGGCCGCCGCCGCATTGAGCTGGAACGCTTCCAGGTCGTCCAGACCGTACTCGAACGCCTCGACGAGCAGAGCCAGCTCGCGGGTCAGCGAGGTGCGGCTCATCGTCCGGTTGTCGACGTTCACCGTCACGGAGAAACCCAGCTGGTAGAGCAGGTCGAACGGGTGGTCCTCGAGGTTGGTCCCCCACGCCGCAACGGCGCCGGTCTGCAGATTGGATGAGGGGGCAAGCTCCAGAGCGATCTCTCGATCCCGCACCCATCGGGCGAGGTCACCGAGGTGCACGCGCACCTCGTCGCCCGCACGCGAAACGACATCGAGGTCTTCCGCGACCCGAACGCCATGGCCGAGCCGCACGGCGCGCCCGTCCAGCAGAGCCGAACGGATGGAGTCCAACCCGGCCGCTTCGCCGGCGTGCACGGTCACCGGGAAGAACTCCCCCGCGAGGTAGTCGAAGGCCTCCCGGTGGAGGGCGGGTAAGAACCCGTCCTCGGGGCCGGCGATGTCGAACCCGACCACGCCCCTCCCCCGCCACTGCACGGCGAGCCGGGCGATGTCGAGCGAGCGGTCATTGTGGCGCAGCGCCGTCAACAGCTGCCCGACCCGGATGTCCTGGCCGGCCGCCTGCGCGGCATCCTCACCCTCTTCGATGCCCTCCTGCACGGCTGCCACGGCCTCCTCGAGCGTGAGGCCCTGCGTGAGGTGCTGCTCGGGTGCCCAGCGCACTTCGCCGTAGACGACGCCGTCGGTGGCGAGATCCTCGACGAACTCGCGGGCGACGCGCGCCAGTCCCTCACGGGTCTGCATGACCGCCACGGTCAGGTCGAAGGTCTTCAGGTAGTCCACGAGCGTGCCACCCTCGGCGCTTTCCGCAAACCAGTCAGCGAGGTCGTCGGGGTCTGCTTCCGGGAGGTCCACGCCGGCAGCGTCGGCGAGCTCGATCACCGTGGCGGGACGCACCGCGCCGTCGAGATGGTCGTGCAGCGACACCTTGGGCAGCGCGCGCAGCGACCGCCCTTCGATGCGGACGTCGCCGTCGGGTTCGATGGCCATGGTTCCTCCCGGAGCTTCGATCGTCAGGCGGTGATGCGTTCGCGGACCAGCGGTGCGGCCGGTGGAGCCTCGTCGCCGATCTCCCACGCGCCCGCCACCGCATCCAGGGCGCGCGAGAACCGCTCCCCATCATCGGCCAGCAGGGTGAACAGCGGCTGACCGGCAGAGACGGAATCGCCGGGTTTCACGTGCAGGTCGACGCCGGCGGCGTGGATGATCGGATCCTGCGCGCGCGCCCGGCCGGCACCCAGGCGCCACGCGGCGATCCCGAACGGCAGAGCCTCGACGCGCGCCACCACCCCGGCGCGGTCGGCGGTGACCGTGTGGGTCTCGCGCGGCTGCGGCAGCGCCCCATCCGGGTCTCCGTCCTGCGCGCGGATCATGCGCCGCCAGACGTCCATGGCGCGGCCGTCCGCGAGCGCCCGCTCGACGTCGGCGTCGGGCTGGCCCGCGAGCGCGAGCATCTCGCGCGCCAGGGCCACGGTGAGCTCGACGATGTCGGCAGGGCCGCCGCCGGCGAGCACCTCCACCGATTCGCGCACCTCGTTGGCGTTGCCGATCGCACGCCCGAGAGGCGTGTTCATGTCGGTCAGGAGCGCCGTCGTGGCCACACCCGAGTCGGTCCCCAGCGCAACCATGGTGCGCGCCAGCTCCCGTGCGCGGTCGAGGTCCTGCATGAAGGCTCCGGAGCCGAACTTCACGTCCAGCACGAGCGAATCCGTCCCCTCGGCGATCTTCTTGGACATGATGCTGGACGCGATGAGCGGGATCGCCTCGACGGTGCCGGTGACATCCCGGAGCGCGTAGAGCTTCTTGTCGGCCGGAGCCAGGCCGATGCCGGCCGCGCAGATGACGGCGCCGACCCCTTCGAGCTGCGCGAGGATCTCGTCGTTCGACAGGGCGGCGCGCCAGCCCGGGATGGACTCGAGCTTGTCGAGTGTTCCGCCGGTGTGGCCGAGTCCGCGACCGGACAGCTGCGGGACCGCGACGCCGAAGCTCGCCACCAGCGGGGCGAGGGGCAGTGTGATCTTGTCGCCGACCCCACCGGTGGAGTGCTTGTCGACGGTGGGCTTGCCGAGCGAGGAGAAGTCCATGCGCTCACCCGAGTCGATCATCGCGTCGGTCATCACGCGGATCTCATCGCGCTCCATGCCGTTGAGGAGCACGGCCATCGCGAACGCCGACATCTGGGGGTCGGTGACGTACCCGCGGGTGTAGGCGTCGATCATCCAGCGCAGCGCCGGCTCCGGGATGCTGCCGCCATCGCGCTTGGCGCGGATGACATCGATCGCGTCATGCGACTCGATCGACGCGAACTCGGAAGATGAGACGGTCATCGATTGACCGATCCCTGTTGCTGTCGGGTGGCGAGGTCGCGCGGACCGAAGGCGTCGGGCAGAACCTCGTCGATCGTGCGGATGCCCGACACCGTCTCCAGCAGCATCCCGGGAATCGAGTGCTCGAACAGCAGCTGACGGCAGCGTCCGCAGGGCATGAGGGTGCGGCCTTCCCCGTCCACGCAGACGAAGGCCACGAGCTGCCCACCGCCGGACATGTGCAGCTCCGACACGAGGCCGCACTCTGCGCACAGCGTCACGCCATAGGAGGCGTTCTCCACGTTGCATCCCGCGACGATGCGCCCGTCGCTGACGAGGGCCGCAGCGCCCACCTTGAACCGCGAGTACGGTGCGTAGGCGCGTTGCATGGCCTCGGTGGCGGCGACGCGGAGAACGTCCCAGTCGATGTCCGTCACTTCACTCCTTGACATAGGGTTTGCCGGCGGCCTTGGGGCCGATGACTCGGCCGGCCACGATCGCCACGGCGATGAGGGTGACCACGTACGGGGTCATCTCGATGAGGTCGGTCGGAATCTGCGATCCGGCTTGGCCGGCCCAGATGCGGAAGTTGCTGGCGAAGCCGAACAGGAGTGCCGCGATCGCGGCCCCCCACGGGTTCCACCGGCCGAGGATGACCGCAGCCAGGGCGATGAATCCCTGTCCCGCGCTCATCTCTCGGACGAACGCGCCGACCGAGCCGATGGTCAGCGACGCGCCGCCGAGACCGGCGATGAGACCGGCGACGCTGACGGTCCAGAACCGCCACACGTTGACCTTGATGCCGACGGTGTCGGCGGCCAGCGGATGCTCGCCGAGGGCACGGATGCGCAGCCCCCAGGTCGTGCGGAACAGCAGGAACCAGGTCAGGGGCACCAGCAGGAACATGATGTAGGTCGTCAGCCGCTGGTCGAACAACACCGGGCCGAGAACAGGGATGTCCGAGAGCAGCGGGATCTTGATCCGCGGGAGGGTGCCCGGGTCGTTGAGCGCCGCGGAATTGGCGCCGATCACCGCCGAGTAGAGGAAGTTCGTGATGGCGGTGACCAGGCCGATCAGCACGACACCGACCACCACCTGGTCGACGAGGTAGCTGATGGAGAACCATGCCAGCACCATGGCGATCAGCGCGCCGGAGATCATGGCGGCACCGAGGGCGAGGATCTGGTTTCCGGTGACGGATGCCACCATCGCGGCCGTGCAGGCACCGGCGAGCAGCTGCCCTTCGATGGCGATGTTCACGATGCCGACGCGCTCGCCGATGACCCCGGAGAGCGCGCCGAACACGATGGGGGTGGACAGCGCGATCGCGCCGGTGAGGAGGAAGACCACCGGCACCGATCCCCCGGCGCCGACCCAGGCGACGAGGGCCACGAGGAATCCGAGGCCGACGACGAGCGGGAGCCAGACGCTCACCCGGCGTCGGCGGGCGGCCAGCGCGAACGCGCCGGCGGCCGCGGCGACCGCGATGACGCCGGACACGAGACCGGCCGCACGCGCGGTGGTGACGAACGGGGCGAGCTGGATCGCGTCGTCGCGCCCGGAAAGCTGGAACGCCACCGTCTCGTCATTGCCCAGCAGACCGAACGCCACGAGCGTGATCGCGGCGAGCGCGCCGAGGAGGATCGGGGTGCGCCAGGCGCGGGGCGGGAGGGCGCCGGCGGGAGCGCGCGTTTCGGGAACGGCGACGGCGGTCATCACTCGTCTCCCTTCGCCTCGAGCTGCGGCTTTCGACCGGTGTTCAGCTCGGTCACTTCGCGCGGAGTCGGCAGGAACCGGAAGATGGCGCGCACCAGCGGCGGCGCGGCGATGAACAGCACGATGAGGCCCTGCACGACACCGAGGATCTCCGGTGCGACATCGGCCAGCTGCATCGTGGGGCCGGCGGCACGCAGCATCCCGAACAGGATCCCGGCCAGCAGCACGCCGCCCGCCCGCGAGCCGCCGAGCAGAGCCACGGTGATCGCGTCGAATCCGATGCCGGAGTCGATCGAGGGGCCGAAGTTGCCGTCGCGCCCCAGCGACTGGTTGATGCCCGCCAGACCGATGAACAGGCCGGACAGCACCATCGCGACGATGTACATCCGCTTCACGTCGATGCCCGCCGTGCGCGCGGCGTCGGGGTTCAACCCGACCATGCGCAGCCGGAAGCCCAGCGACGAGCGCTCCATGAGCCACCAGTAGACGCCGACGGCCAGGATGCAGAGGACGAAGCTCCAGCGGAGATCGAAGCCCGGACCGAAGATGCGGGAGAACACCGCGGTCGGGTCGGGCGCCCGCGTCGTCGGGTTGTTCCCCGACTCCATGTCGTGCAGCACCGGGGTGCGCATGAGGAACGTCGCGAACGACACCGCGATGTAATTCATCATGATCGTGACGATCACTTCGTGGGCGCCGGTGGTCGCCTTGAGCAGCCCCGCGATGCCTGCCCAGATCGCGGCGCCGACGAGCCCGAACAGCACCGCGACGACGAGGTGGATGCCATAGGGCAGGTGCAGCTGGAACGAGGCCCATGCCGACCAGATCGCGGCCATGACCATCTGGCCCTGGCCACCGATGTTGAACAGACCGGCGCGGAAGGTCAGCGCGACACCGAGGCCGGCGGCGATGAGGGGGCCGGCGAAGCGGAGCGACTCCAGGAGGGGCCGGATCGCGCGGTCGGGGGAATCGGCGGAGAAGTTGTAGATCGATCCCCGGAAGAGCGCCGCGTAGGCATTCCCGACCGCGCGCGCGGCTTCCCCGAGGAAGTCCGTCGGGCGGGAGAAGAAGTACGGCAGCGTGCGACCGACGTCTTCGTTCGTGAAGATGATGAGCACCGATGCCACGATGAGCGAGAGCACGATCGCGGCGAGGGTGCGGACGATGCCGCCGGAGGCGATGTCACGAAGCACGTCGCCGAGCGTCGGGCGGCTCCCCGGAGCCGGGTCCGGCGTGATGACGTCGGTCTGCGGCTGGGTCATTCGTGCACTCCTGCCATGAGGCGGCCGAGCCGCTCGCGAGGCGTGTCGGCGGGGACGATGTCGATGATGGCGCCCCGGTACATCACGGCGATGCGGTCGGCGAGGGCGACGACCTCGTCGAGCTCGGTCGAGATGATGAGGACGGGAATGCCCGAGTCGCGGATCTCCACGATCCGCTCGTGGATGAACTCGATCGACCCCACGTCCACGCCACGCGTCGGCTGCGACGCCACGAAGAGTTTGAGGTCGCGTCCGAGCTCGCGGGCGAGCACCACCTTCTGCTGGTTGCCGCCGGAGAGGCGTCCGACCAGGACGCCGCGGTGCGGGGTGCGGATGTCGAACTCCTCGATCGCCTCGTCGGCGAAGCGGTCGCGTTCGGCGAAGTCGATCGCGGGGCCTTTCGTGAAGGGGCCGGAGAACGATCGGTCGAGCATCAGGTTCTCCGCCACGGAGAACTCCGCGACCAGCCCGTCCACTTTCCGGTCTTCCGGCACGAACCCGACGCCGCTGTCGAGCAC
Source organism: Microbacterium sp. Z10_103 (assembly GCF_058310455.1). Classification (NCBI taxonomy): domain Bacteria; kingdom Bacillati; phylum Actinomycetota; class Actinomycetes; order Micrococcales; family Microbacteriaceae; genus Microbacterium; species Microbacterium sp. Z10_103. Next base: position 493,392 of record NZ_JBZEGK010000001.1, on the reverse strand, counting down.
GTGTCGCACGTGAGCGGAGGAGAGCTCCTCCCCGTCCAGGCGGATGCTGCCCTGCACCTTGTCGCGGAGTCCGACGAGGGCCTCGGTGAGTTCGGTCTGCCCGTTTCCCTGCACACCGGCCACGGCGAGCACTTCGCCGGCGCGGATGGTGAAGGAGATGTCATCCAGGAGTCGCTCGCCGGCGGGCCCGAACAGGGTGAGGTTCTCCACGACCAGCGCTTCCGCGCCGAGCTTCGGCGGATCCTTGTGGACGGTCAGTTCGACCGCGCGCCCCACCATGAGGGCGGCCAGTTCGTCGGTGGATGCACTGGGGGCGGCTGATCCGACGACCTTGCCGAGCCGGATGACCGTGATGGTGTCGGCGACCGCGCGCACCTCACGGAGCTTGTGCGTGATGAAGACGATGGAGGTGCCGCCGTCGGCGAGGCGACGCATCGTCGCCATCAGCTCGTCGGTCTCCTGGGGGGTGAGCACCGCGGTGGGCTCGTCGAGGATGAGCACGCGGGCATCCCGCGCCAGCGCTTTGATGATCTCGACGCGCTGCTGCGCGCCCACGGGGAGGTCGCCCACGACGGCGTCCGGGTCGAGTTCGAAGCCGAAGCGGTCGGAGATCTCGCGGACGCGGCGGCGGGCCTCGGCGAGGTCGAGCACCCCGCCCCGGCTGGGCTCGTGGCCGAGGATCACGTTCTCGGCGACGGTGAAGACGGGGATGAGCATGAAGTGCTGGTGCACCATTCCGATGCCGGCGGCCATGGCCTGCCCCGGTCCGGAGAAGCGCTGCGGGACGTCGTCGAGAAGGATCTCACCCTCGTCGGGCTGGTAGAGCCCGAAAAGCACATTCATGAGGGTGGACTTCCCGGCGCCGTTCTCCCCGAGGAGGGCGTGGATTTCGCCGGTTTCCACCACGAGGTCGATGGCATCGTTGGCCACGAGCGGTCCGAACCGCTTCGTGATCCCACGGAGTTCGAGTTTCATGGTGCGACCCATCCTGCCGGAACCGGCTCGAAACGGCACACGCCGAGGCGGACTCTGCCGCCCCGGCGTGTGCCAGGGGTGTGACTGTGCCAGTGAGGGGACGAAGGATCAGACGCCGGCGAGCGGGTCGATCGAGCCGTCGATGATGCCTGCCTTGAGCTCTTCGAGCTTGTCCTTCACGTCCTGCGGGATCTCGCTGTCGAAGTCGCCGAACCCGCTCAGTGCGGTGCCGTCGTTCGCGAGCGTGCCGACGTACGGCTCAGCGGTGAACTCGTCACTGTCGATGATCGACGTGATGACCTCGAGCACGGCCTGCGTCATGCGCTTCTCCACCGAGGTGAGCGTGATGTCGGCGAGCTCGGGCTGGGTGACGGCGATGTCCTTGTCGACACCGAGCATGACGCCCGAGCCGGCCTCGCGGATCGCCTCAGCGGTCGCGGTGAAGAGGCTGCCCGCGACGGGGAAGATGACATCCGCGCCGGCGGCGAGCTGCCCCTGCGAGATGGTCTTGGCCACACCGGTGTTCGCGAAGTCGCCCACGAAGTCACCGGTGTTCGCTGCCGGGTCCCAGCCGACGATGGTGATCGGCGTACCGGTCTCCTCCTCGTAGTACTTCGCACCGTTGTAGTAGCCGGTCATGAAGGAGGTGACGGAGTCGATCTGGTCGCCACCGTAGGTGCCGATGATCTTGCTGGTGGAGTACGCCGCGGCGAGGTAGCCGGCGAGGAAGCTCGACTCCTGCATCGCGTAGGTGATCGGCTTGAGGTTCTCCTGGCCCTGGTTCCACCCGTCGATCCACACGAGGCGGGCTTCGGGGTTGGCGTCGGCGAAGTCGAAGATGACGTCGTTGATGGAGAAGTTGAAGCCGACCGCGAAGGTCACGTCGCAACCGGCGTCGACCATCTGCGTGAGGTTCGGGGTGAAGTCCTCTTCGCTGTTGGACTCGGCGTCGGCGATCTCGATGCCGAGGTCGGACTCCGCGTCGAGCAGGCCCTGGTAGGCCGACTCGTTGAAGCTCTTGTCGTTCCAGCTGCCCTCGTCGGACACGGCGCAGGCGAGGAAGTCGCTGTCCTCTGCGGAGCCGCCACCCTCCTCGGGAGCCGGTGCGCACGCCGACAGCAGCAGGCCGGCGGCTCCGATGAACGCCATGGTGGCGAAAGTCCGCTTACGGGTGGGTGCAGTCACTGCAGTCCTCTCTGAACAGGTTCCGGGCGCGGAGAAACCGCAGCGCCCAGCCGGGATATTTCTGAACGTTACGTCGGATGGCGCACAACCACCCACTCTGGTAAGCCCTCAGGCCCGAAGAGTTACCAAGTTGCGATGCTTCCGGGTCGCTCAGAGCACGTCGCCGCGACCGGTGAGCTTCAGAGCATCCACAACGCCCTTCACGCGCTGGGCGTGTTCGCTCGTGGTCACCAGCAGTGCGTCGGCGGTGTCGACGACGACGATGTCCTGCACACCGATGAGGCTGATGATGCGGTCGGTCTGCGACACCACGATCCCGCTGGAGGCGTCCGCGAGAACCCGCGCCGAGCCGCCGAGGATCGCCAGCTCGTTCTTGCCCCCGTGGGAGTTGAGCTTGGCCAGACTCGCGAAGTCGCCCACGTCGTCCCAGTCGAAGTGTCCGGGGATGACCGCGAGGCGGCCCTTCTCGGCAGCAGGCTCCGCGACGGCGTAGTCGATGGCGATCTTCTTCAGAGTCGGCCACACCCGATCAACGACGGGACCGCGCCGCTCGCGGTCGTCCCAGGCCTCGGCCAGTTCCAAGAGCCCCGCGTGCAACTCGGGCTCGTTGGCGGCCAGTTCGGCCAGCAGCACATCGGCCCGACTGATGAACATGCCGGCGTTCCACAGGTAGTTGCGGTCGGCGAAGTAGGTGCGCGCGGTCTCCAGGTCGGGTTTCTCCACGAACCGCTCGACCATCGCCGCCTCGGGAGCGCCGTCGACGTCGAGCTCTCCGTCCTTACGGATGTACCCGAAGCCGACCGAGGGCTCGCTCGGCTGGATGCCGATCGTGCAGATGTACCCGGCGCGGGCGACCGCGACCGCCTGATGCACGGCGAACTCGAACGTGCGAGTGCCCCGGATGACGTGGTCCGCGGCGAAGGAGCCGATGATCACGTCGGGGTGTCGGCGGTGCAGGATGGCCGCGGCCAGCCCGATCGCCGCAGACGAGTCGCGCGGCTCGGACTCGAGGAAGACGTTGTGGTCGGGGACGGCCGGAAGTTCCCTCTCGACGGCCGCGCGGTGCGCTCGCCCGGTGACGACGGCGATGCGGTCGTGCCCTGCCAGTGGCTCCAGCCGATCCCACGTGTCACGCAGCAACGTCTGACCCGAGCCGGTCAGGTCGTGCAGGAATTTGGGCGCCTCAGCGCGAGAGAGCGGCCACAGCCGGCTGCCGATGCCGCCGGCGGGGATGACGGCGTAGAAGTTCTCGATCGGGTCGTTGGGCATGGGATCAGGCTATCCGGGCGGGGATCGCGGGGCATGTCGCTCGTGTGACCGTTGTGGGACGGGGCATCCGCCGCCCGCCGGGACTATCTCGATATCGAGACACTAAGGCCGCCCTAATCCCCGGGATTACGCCCCCCGACGTAGGATGAACCAGCGCCCGTGTGACGCAGGAGCCTTGTGCTTCTTGGGGCAAAGAAAGCCCCGCCCAGCCGTGTTCGATCAGGGAGGACGATCGTGTCTGCACCAGCGCGCGTCACGCCGACGGTGGCCGAGACCACCTCCAAGGTCCCGCGCGGGACTCTGTACCGCGGCCGTGAAGGCATGTGGTCGTGGGTTCTGCACCGGATCACCGGCGTCGCCATCTTCTTCTTCCTGCTCGTCCACGTCCTGGACACCGCGCTCATCCGCGTCTCCCCCGAGGCATACGACGCCGTCATCGGCACGTACAAGAATCCGATCATGGGCCTCGGTGAGGTCGCGCTCGTCGGCGCGATCGCGTACCACGCGTTCAACGGGCTGCGGATCATCCTCGTGGACTTCTGGGGTTGGGCCACCCGCCACCAGCGTCAGCTGTGGTGGATCGTCCTGGGCGTATGGGTCGTCACCATGCTCGGCTTCACGCCCCGCCACCTCATCAATGTCTTCTCGTCGATGGGAGGCGGTCACTGATGTCCCTTCGACAGGCTCAGGGAGCGGCCGACGTCTCGATGATCGTCCCGCCGCGCACCCGCAACAAGGGCTCGAACTGGGAGAAGTGGGGCTGGGTGTACATGCGCGCCTCCGGCGTGCTCCTGGTCGTCCTCATCTTCGGGCACCTGTTCGTCAACCTCATGACGGGCGACGGCATCCACCAGATCGACTTCGCCTTCGTCGTCGGCAAGTTCGCCTCGCCGTTCTGGCAGTGGTGGGACGTGCTGATGCTCTGGCTGGCGCTCATCCACGGCGCGAATGGCATGCGCACGATCGTGAACGACTACGTCGCCTCCCCCACCGTGCGTCGCGTGCTGGTGTGGGCGCTGTGGCTGTCGGCCGGTTTCCTGATCCTGCTGGGCACGCTCGTGGTCTTCACCTTCGACCCGTGCATCGGCGTGACCGAGTCCAGTTCCCTCTGGGACATGTGCCAGGCCGCCTGACCTTCCGACCGAACCAGTAGAGGCATCATTCCGTGAGCACCCAGACCAACGCTGATTCCGTCGTCCGCGACGGCGTGCACTACCACCAGTTCGATATCGTCATCGTCGGCGCCGGCGGCGCCGGGATGCGCGCGGCGATCGAGGCGGGCCCGGGTGCGAAGACCGCGGTCATCTCCAAGCTGTACCCCACCCGGTCGCACACCGGCGCGGCGCAGGGCGGCATGGCCGCGGCGCTGGCGAACGTCGAAGAGGACTCGTGGGAGTGGCACACCTTCGACACCGTCAAGGGCGGCGACTACCTCGTCGACCAGGATGCGGCGGAGATCCTCGCCAAGGAAGCCATCGACGCGGTCATCGACCTCGAGAACATGGGCCTGCCCTTCAACCGCACGCCCGAGGGAAAGATCGACCAGCGCCGCTTCGGCGGACACACCGCCGACCACGGCAAGACCCCCGTGCGTCGCGCGTGCTACGCCGCGGACCGCACCGGTCACATGATCTTGCAGACGCTCTTCCAGAACTGCGTCAAGCTCGGCATCAACTTCTTCAACGAGTTCTACGTGCTCGACCTGATCACGGTGAAGGATGCTGCCGGCGACACGCAGGTCGCGGGTGTCGTCGCGTACGAGCTGGCCACCGGCGATCTCCACGTCTTCCAGTCCAAGGCCGTCATCTTCGCCACCGGCGGCTTCGGCAAGATCTTCAAGACCACGTCCAACGCGCACACCCTCACCGGTGACGGCGTCGGAATCGTCTGGCGGAAGGGCCTGCCGCTGGAAGACATGGAGTTCTTCCAGTTCCACCCCACCGGTCTGGCCGGTCTCGGCATCCTGCTGACCGAGGGCGCCCGCGGTGAGGGCGCGATCCTGCGCAACGCGTCCGGCGAACGCTTCATGGAGCGCTACGCACCCACGATCAAAGACCTCGCCCCGCGTGACATCGTCGCGCGCTGCATGGTGCAGGAGGTCGCGGAGGGCCGCGGTGCCGGTCCTCACCGCGACTACGTGCTGCTGGACTGCACGCACCTGGGCGCCGAGGTGCTCGAGACCAAGCTCCCCGACATCACCGAGTTCGCCCGTACCTATCTGGGCGTAGACCCGGTGGTCGAGCCGGTGCCGGTGATGCCCACGGCGCACTACGCCATGGGCGGCATCCCCACCAACAACAACGCCGAGGTGCTCAGCAACAACACCACCGTGGTCCCCGGCCTGTACGCCGCCGGCGAGTGCGCGTGCGTCTCGGTGCATGGCTCGAACCGCCTCGGCACGAACTCGCTGCTGGACATCAACGTCTTCGGCAAGCGCGCCGGCCGCAACGCGGTCCAGTACGTGCAGACCGCCGACTTCGTGGCGATCCCGGACGACCCCACCCGGGAGATCCGCGAGATGATCGAGCGCCTCCGGGTCAACCCCGGCACCGAGCGCATCGCGGTGCTGCGCAAGACCCTCCAGGACGAGATGGACAAGGGTGCTCAGGTGTTCCGCACCGAAGAATCCCTCGCCCACGTGCTCGACGTCATCGCCGACCTCCGTGAGCGCTACCTCAACGTGCACGTCGACGACAAGGGCAAGCGCTACAACACCGACCTGCTCGAGGCTGTGGAACTCGGGTTCCTCCTCGATCTCGCCGAGGTCGTGGTCTACGCCGCGCAGAACCGCAAGGAGAGCCGTGGCGGACACATGCGCGACGACTACCCCAAGCGGGACGACGAGAACTACATGCAGCACACCATGGCCTACCTGACGGGCGACCCCCACTCGTCGCATCCGGCCGACCACATCGAACTCGGCTGGAAGCCCGTCGTCATCACGCGGTACCAGCCGATGGAGAGGAAGTACTGAGATGGCCATCGCCACCATCGACACCGTCAACGATTCGCAGAGCGTCGAGCAGGCGCCCGCTGCCACCGGCATCCAGTCGTTCCTGGTGACCTTCAACATCCGTCGCTTCGACCCGGAGGTCGACGCGGAACCGCGCTGGGTCGACTACGACGTCGAGCTCTACCCCACCGACCGTGTGCTGGACGCCCTGCACAAGATCAAGTGGGAGGTGGACGGGTCGCTCGCGTTCCGCCGCTCCTGTGCGCACGGCATCTGCGGTTCCGACGCGATGCGCATCAACGGGCGCAACCGGCTCGCATGCAAGACGCTCATCAAAGACCTCGACATCTCGCAGCCGATCTACGTCGAGGCGATCAAGGGCCTTCCGCTGGAGAAGGACCTGATCGTCGACATGGAGCCGTTCTTCGCGTCGTACCGCGACGTGCAGCCGTTCCTCATCGCCAGCTCGAAGCCCGAGCCCGGCAAGGAGCGGATCCAGTCGATCGTCGACCGCGAGGTCTTCGACGACACCACCAAGTGCATCCTCTGCGCCGCGTGCACGTCGTCGTGCCCCGTCTTCTGGACCGACGGGCAGTACTTCGGGCCGGCCGCGATCGTCAACGCGCACCGGTTCATCTTCGACTCCCGTGACGACGCCGCCGACGTGCGACTCGACATCCTCAACGACAAGGAGGGCGTCTGGCGCTGCCGGACGACCTTCAACTGCACCGAGGCATGCCCGCGCGGCATCGAGGTGACCAAGGCCATCGCCGAGGTCAAGCAGGCGGTCCTGAGCGGCAGGCGCTGACCCCGACCGGATCGCCCCCGCGCCGGAGCACCCGGTGCGCTCAGCTCCCACTGCGGGGGCCCGGGCGCTTCGCCGACCGTCGCGGTCACCGGCGGGTATGCGGCCCGAGGAGCATGGGTAGCCTGTTCGCGTGACCGACACGCCTCCGTCGCGCCGCCGCCCGTCCGACCCCGCTCCCCTGCCGGGGCCGATCGGCGCGGCCGAGGCATCCCCGTCGGACCCGCGGCGCACCGCTCGCCTGCGGGAACGCCTGGACCAACCGATCGAGCGTGCAACGGAGATCACGCGACGCACCCTGGAGTGGTTCCCCATCCGCGTGTGGCGGCATTTCCTGCAGCACAACGGCTTCCTTCTCGCCGCCGGCATCTCCTACCAGTCGCTGTTCGCGATCTTCGCGGGCATCTATCTGGCGTTCGCCGCCGTCGGCGTATGGCTCGGCGACAGCGAACGCGCGGTGAGCCTCCTCATCAGCGTCATCAACCGGTATATCCCCGACCTCATCAGCGAGAGCGGCCTGGTCAAACCCGCGCAGGTGCATGCCGTGGCATCCAGCAGCAGCGGGCTCCTCACGATCACTGGATCCGTCGCGGCCATCGTGGTGATCTGGACGGCGATCGGATTCGTCACGTATGCCCGCCGCGCTGTGCGAGACACGTTCGGGCTCCCGTTCGACCGGCGCAACTACGTGATCCTCAAGGCGCGCGACCTCTTCGCTGCCGCTCTGTTCGGTCTGGCGCTCCTCGTCGGCGCCGCGCTGAGCGCCGTCACCACCGGCGCCGTCGACCTGGTCTTCGGGCTGCTCGGGTGGCAGGGCGACTCCGCAGCCGTCCAGGTGGCCACCCGAGCCGTGTCGCTTCTCGTCGCATTCGCGATCAATTCCCTGGCACTCGGGGGGCTGTTCCGCTTCCTCACCGACACATCGCTCCCCTGGCAACGGATCTGGCCGGGTGCACTCCTGGGCGGCGCAGCGACGGTGGTGCTGCAGATCGGCGCGGGCTTCCTCTTCGTCTACACGCCGTCGAATCCGCTGCTGGCCACCTTCGCGGTCCTCGTCGGCTTCCTCCTGTGGTCCCGGTTGAACGGGATCGTCATCCTCGTCGCCGCCGCGTGGATCGCCGTCTCCGCACGGGACCACGGGGAGACTCTGGAGAGCGGCGCGGATGCCGAAGCTGCCGAGCGGGCCGCCGTATTGGCCGCCGCCGGCGTTGCGCTGGAGCGGGCGCTGCGCGACGCCGCGGATGCTCCGTGGTACGCACGGCGCGCTGCTCGCCGCCGCGTGGCCGAAGCCGAAGCGGCCGTGGCCGAGGCCGAGCGCAACGTCACGCCGCTTCCCGGCTCAGCGCTCCCCTGGGACTGAGCCCGGGGCTACGAATCGGTCGACGGCGCGGCCCAGGCGGGGCGGATGTGGCCGCTCTCCTCCGCGAAGGCCGCGACACCGGCTCGACTTCGGGCGCCGGCGAGCCGGAGTCGGGCCGGCGTCGGGCCGCCGCGGACCGGGGTCGGAGGCCGCCGTTAAGCTCGGGAGGTGCCCCGCCGCGTTCGCATCGTCTCCATCAACGTCAACGGCATCCGCGCCGCCGCCCGCAAGGGCATGAGCGAGTGGCTCGCCGAGGCCGACGCCGACATCCTCGCGATCCAGGAGGTGCGCGCCACCCAGGACGAGCTGCGTTCCGCGCTCCCCGGATGGGAGGTGGTCAACGACGAAGCACTGGCCAAGGGCCGCGCCGGCGTCGCCATCGCGAGCCGGCTGCCCTCCGTCGAGATGCGGACCGTCCTCGGGCCGGAACCGCTGGATTCGGCCGGCCGGTGGATCGAGGCCGACTTCGACATCGACGGCGAGAGCATCGCCATCGTGAGCGCCTACGTGCATACGGGTGAGGCCGAGACTCCTCGGCAGGATGCCAAGTGGGCCTTCCTCGACGCGATGGAACGACGGATGCCGCAGCTGGAGGCGGAGCATCCCCTGGCCCTCATCATGGGCGACCTCAACGTCGGGCACCGCGAGTTCGACATCCGCAATTGGAAGGGCAACGTCAAGAAGGCCGGCTTTCTCCCCCGCGAGCGCGCCTACTTCGACCGCTTCCTCGGTCCGGCCGGCGCGGAGGTCACCGCCAGCGACGGCACGACCGGGACCGGGCTCGGCTGGGTCGACGTCGGCCGGCGGTTCGCCGGTGACATCGACGGGCCCTACACGTGGTGGTCGATGCGCGGCCGCGCCTTCGACACCGACACCGGGTGGCGCATCGACTACCACCTGGCCACCCCCGCTCTGGCCGAGCGCGTGGCGGACTACCGCGTGGAGCGCGCTCCGTCGTGGGACACGCGGTGGAGCGACCACGCGCCCGTCATCGCGGATTACACGCTCGGACACTGACCCGCCGCCGGCCTCCCTCGGCCTCGGGTAGGTTTCGGCGCCGCGGGTGCCGGGGGCGCGGGTGCCGCGGTGGGCCGGGGGCGCGTGGGCCGGGGGCGCGGGTGCCGCGCTGGGCCGTGGTTCCGCTGTTGCCGCCGCCGGATTCGGAGCTCGTCGCCAGATTCGGACATTTCGGCACACGCCAACCCCAATTCACGGACGTCGTCCGAATCTGCAACAGCCGCGCCACCGCCACGCGCCCCGGGCGCACGTCAGCCACCGCCGGACGCCCCGGGGACGCATATCCTGCCCGGCACCCCGAGGCCCCCGCCCGCTCATGTCGCACCGGCGAAGCGGTCCGGGCGGCGCCACGGGCGGCCGCCGCATCCACCGCCGGTAGAATCGGTCAGTGACCAAACCCCGTCTCTACTCCGGCATGCAGCCCTCGGCCGACTCGCTTCAGATCGGCAACTACATCGGGGCTCTCATGCAGTGGCGGGAGTTGCAGGACTCGTACGACGCGTTCTTCTCGGTCGTCGACCTGCATGCGCTGACGCAGCCGAACGACCCGTCGGAGTTGCGCGAGAAGACGCGCCGTACTGCCGCGCAGTACATCGCCGCGGGTATCGAGCCCGCACGCTCGACGCTGTACGTGCAATCGCACGTACCGGCGCACGCCGAGCTGGCGTGGGTGCTTTCGACCATCACCGGATTCGGTGAGGCCGGGCGGATGACGCAGTTCAAAGACAAATCCGCCCGCTACGGCGTGGATGCCACCAACGTGGGGCTCTTCACCTACCCCGTGCTGATGGCCGCCGACATCCTGCTGTACCAGACCGATGTGGTGCCCGTCGGCGATGACCAGAAGCAGCACATCGAGCTCACCCGCGACCTGGCCGAGCGGTTCAACGCACGGTACGGCGAGACCTTCACGGTTCCGATGCCCGTGATCCAGCGTGACACCGCCCGGATCTTCGACCTGCAGAACCCGACGGCGAAGATGTCGAAGTCCGCCGAGTCGGACGCGGGAGTCCTGTGGCTGCTGGACGATCCGTCGGCGACCGCCAAGAAGATCATGCGCGCCGTGACCGACAGCGAAGGCAGCGTGCGCTTCGATCGCGAGGCGAAGCCGGGCGTGTCGAACCTCCTCGTGATCTACGCCGCCCTCACCGGCCGGCAGATTCCCGCGATCGAGGACGAGTACGCCGGCCGCGGTTACGGCGACTTCAAGAAGGGCCTCGCCGAGGTTGTCGTGAACGAGTTCGCGCCGGTCCGCGAGCGGGCACTGGCGATGCTCGACGACCCGGCTGAACTCGACCGCGTGCTGGCGGACAACGCCGGGCGCGCCGCATCCGTCGCTGACCGCACCCTCTCCGACGTGTACGACCGGATGGGCCTCCTCCGCCGCGTCTGACCCGCGCTCCGACACACTCGGGTGGCTCCCGCCGGAACCTAACTCAGGCTCGATGCGTCGGCGCGCCTCCGCGGCGGCGGAATTCCGCCCCTGGCCAATCGCCCCACCCGATCGAGCCTGAGTTCGTGCGCGCGGCGGGGGAAGAACGTGTTTCCGGGTGGAGGCGCGTCGGCTGCCCGCACAGCCGGGCGCCGCGCCGCGGAGTGGGTCGGAACCGAGCTCAGGCTGAGTGCGTGAATGTCGGACGAATGCACCGCGATTCCGCCCGCAGTTCACATTCAGCCTGAGTTAGTGCAGACCGTACGCAGCACCGCGATGCGGTCCTGGGTCCGGCCCGGCCCGGGTGCTTCGGTGGGGACCTCAGCGGGACCACCGGTGCGGGTGGGGCCCTACGGGCGTGTGTCGAGAAGGCCGCGCACGGCGTTCAGTACGAGCTCCGGCTCCTCGTAGATCATCTTCGCGGTGGGCCGCAGCGGCGTGAAGTTCCGCGCTGCGAGGAGGAGGTCGCGCCTCCGATCGCGGGCCTGGGCTTCCCAGCCCCCATGGAATTCCTCGCTGTCACACTCGATGACCAGCCATCCATCGACCAGGAGGTCGACCCTGCCCACACCCTCGATGCTGACTTGCACCTCGATGTGACAGCCCAAGCCACGCAGCATGAGGCGCATCAGTGTCTCCGGCCCCGACTCAGCACAGCCATTGACTAACGCCTGCAGCACTCGATACCGGCCCGGAAGCCGCCGAAAGACCTCGGCCAGTTCGACGAGCGATAGCAGCCCGCTATGCAACGCACTGTCGAGACTTGCGACCGCCGCACGGGGAGGCTGGCACAGCACGCTGTGCACCAGGGCATCGATGATCGAAACCGTGGCTGACTGCCCCGGATCATCCCCCAGGGGGAGCCAGTGCAGGCGCACCCCACGCGAGGATCGGTGCTCCAAGCGACGCCGGCGGTCGTGCGGTGACCGCATCCGACTGGCGTTGCCTTTCATATGTACATGGAGCGCGTCGTTCCTCAGCACGAAAATGCCGAGCATCGCCAAGAGCGACAGGCAGGTCAGGCGTCCGCCCACCCGCACCGCACGGATGACGGCGTCCGGAGTGCCGCCGGGGAGGTAGTGGTCCCGACGTGCGCGGACCAGGTGTCCCAGCGCGACAGCATCATCGACCTCCCTGCGATTCAGGCCTTGCAGAAAGAGCTCCCCGCGGCTCATGATTTCGACGGTCATGGGATCGAGAGTGCGGGCACGAGGCCGGCGCAGGCATCTCGAACGGGCGGACGGTGGATAAGCGGCGACGCGACGCGGCTGGGGAGGAGACTCTCGGGCGCACTAAATCAGGCTCGGCTGAGCGCGTGGCCGCACGCCAGCCGGAATTCCGCCCCTCGTCATCCATGCGATGCGTGCCAGCCTGAGTACGGTTCGGAGCGGAGGCGAGACGGGGACGCCACGTGCGCGGGCCACGGGCGAAGCGGCGGGCCGTAGGGTGGCGGCATGGAGCCGGTCGAACTACGCACGCCGCGCACAGTGCTGACGACACCGACACGGCGCGACACCGACGCGATCTTCGCCGCGTGCCAGGATGCGGACATCCAGCGCTACACGACGGTCCCCTCCCCGTATCTTCGCGAGCACGCCGAGAGCTTCGTCGAGGCCGTGCCCGGCCGCTGGGCGGACGGGATCGAGGCGACCTGGGCCATCCGCGATGGCGGCACGCTCGCGGGGATGCTCGGCCTTCACCGCCTCACGAGCGGCACGCCCGAGATCGGCTACTGGATGGCGCGGCCCTCCCGGGGGCGAGGCCTCCTCACCGAGGCGGCCCGCGCGGTCATCGACTGGGCGTTCGCCTCGGACGGGCTACGGGCGGCGCGCATCGAGTGGCGCGCCGTCGTCGGCAACCGGGCATCCGCGCGTGTGGCACAGGCCCTCGGATTCCAGTACGAGGGGACGATGCGCCAGGCACTGTCGAACTCGTTCGGGCGCGACGACGCGTGGCTCGCCGGCCTCCTCCCCGCCGATGACCGCACACCCCGGCGGTGGGCCGTCCTCGGCGACTGAGCCGCCGATCCGTGGCAGGATGACCGTATGCCGGAGATGCCCGAAGTCCAGGGGCTCGTCGACTTCCTGCGCGGGCGAGTGGTCGGTCTCACCATCACGCGCGCCACGGTGTCGGCGATCTCGGCCCTGAAGACCTACGACCCGCCGATCACCGCGCTGCAGGATGCGGCGGTCACCGGCGTCGAGCGGCACGGGAAGTTCCTCGACCTCGCCACCGACGGCGAGGCCCACCTCGTGTTCCACCTCGCCAAGGCCGGCTGGCTGCGGTGGTACGACGCGCTCCCCGCGACCGTGATCCGCCCGGGAAAGTCGCCGATCGCCCTCCGCATCGCGTTCGACGACGGCTCGGGCTTCGACCTCACCGAGGCGGGCACGAAGAAGTCCCTCGCGGTCTACGTCGTCCGCGACCCTGCCGACGTTCCCGGGATCGCCCGCCTCGGCCCCGATCCCCTCGACCGGGGCTTCACCCGCGACACCCTGGCCGGCCTCCTCACCGGTCGGCGCACACAGATCAAGGGAGTCCTGCGCGACCAGTCCATCATCGCCGGTGTCGGCAACGCCTACTCCGACGAGATCCTCCACGCGGCGAAGATGTCGCCCTACGCCCTCGCGTCGACCCTCGACGAAGCCGAGATCGATCGCCTGTTCGCCGCGATGACCTCCACCCTCGCCGAGGCGTTGCAGGAAGCATCCGGGAAGCCGCCCGCCGACCTGAAGGATGCCAAGCGCCGCGGCATGCGCGTGCACGGCCGTCGTGGCGAGACATGCCCCGTGTGCGGCGACGAAGTGCGCAGCGTCTTCTTCGCCGACAACTCCCTCGAGTACTGCGCCACGTGCCAGACCGGCGGCAAGATCCTCGCCGACCGGCGGCTCTCGCGCCTGCTGAAGTAAGCGGGATGCCGCCGCCGCGGCGGGAATGCGTCGCGCCGTCGCGTGTTGACTAGTATCAGATACATCAACGTGCTCCGGGGTCGGTGAGAATCCGAACCGGCGGTGACAGTCCGCGAGTCCGAGTATCCGCCCCAGGGCGGAAACGAGGGCCGATCCGGTGGAAATCCGGGACCGACGGTGATGCGACGGTCAGCCGTCGCGAGTCCGGATGGGAGGCAGCACGGTCGGCGTAACGCGCCGCCCTGCCGCAGCGACCCCGGGACCGGACCGGAGGATCGATATGGCGGATGCAGCGGAACGCGAGGCGATGCGGCATGCGCTCGACCTCGCCGCACGCGGACCTGTCGGTGTGAATCCGCAGGTGGGCGCCGTCATCCTCTCCCCCGACGGCGACGTGATCGCCGAGGGATGGCACCACGGCGCCGGCACCGCCCACGCCGAGGTCGACGCCCTGTCCAAGCTCGCCCCCGGGCAGGCCCGCGGGACGACCGCGGTCGTCACTCTCGAGCCGTGCAACCACACGGGGCGCACCGGCCCGTGTGCCGTCGCGCTCCTCGAGGCCGGTGTGGCGCGCGTGGTCTACGCCCTGGATGACCCGAACCCCGCCGCATCCGGCGGGGCCGAGCACCTGCGTGCGGGCGGCGTCTCCGTCGAGGGCGGCGTCGGAGCGGACGACGCACGCCAGCTTCTCGATGGCTGGCTCACGGTCCAGCGCCTGGGGCGTCCGTTCGTGACGGTGAAGTGGGCGCAGAGCCTCGACGGGCGCGCCGCCGCGGACGACGGCACCAGCCAGTGGATCAGCGGTCCCGCCGCCCGCGCCGACGTGCACGAGCGCCGCGCCCAGGCCGATGCCATCCTCGTCGGTACCGGCACCGCCCTCAGCGATGACCCCTCGCTCACCGCCCGGCGCGACGACGGCACGCTCTACGCGAAGCAGCCGGTCCCGGTCGTGATCGGCGCGTCCTCGGTCCCCGAGGGTGCCGCCCTGCGTCGCCATCCCGCCGCCGCACTGTTCTATCCGACGCACGATCTGCCTGCCGTGCTCGCCGATCTCCGCGAGCGCGGGATGCAGCGGGTCTTCGTCGAGGGCGGGCCCACCCTCGCCAGCGCGTTCCTGGCGGCCGGTCTGGTCGACGAAGTCCTCATCTACCTGGCGCCCCTGCTCCTCGGCGGCCGCAGACTCGCCCTCGGCGATGTCGGCGTCGCCACACTCCCCGACGCGCGGCGGCTCGCCGTGTCGTCCTTCCAACCCCTGGGCGACGACTTCCTCGTCGTCGCCACCCCGGTGAAAGGAGACCGGTGATGTTCACCGGAATCGTCGAAGAACTCGGCACGCTCACCGCCGTCGAACCATCCGGCGACGGCGTGCGACTGACCGTCCGAGCGCCCCTGGCCGTGACGGATGCTGGCCACGGAGACTCCATCTCCGTCAGCGGCGTGTGCCTCACCGTCGTTGAGCAGGGCCCGGACTGGTTCACGGCCGACGTCATGAAGCAGACGCTCGACATGTCGACCCTCGGCGGCGCGGAACCCGGCCGCTCGGTCAACATCGAGCGGGCGACCGCTGCCCACGGCCGGCTGGGCGGACACATCGTCCAGGGTCACATCGACGGCACCGGAACGGTGCTCGACGTGCGACCCGGCGACCGCTGGCAGGTCGTGCGGATCGGGGTCCCCGTCCATCTCGCCCCTCTCGTGGTCGACAAGGGTTCCATCGCCATCGACGGCGTCTCGCTCACCATCAGCGCGGTGAGCGATGCCGACGACGCCGAACCATGGCTCGAGGTCTCGCTCATCCCCGAGACGCTCGAGGCCACCACGCTCGGCACCGCCGCCATCGGTGACCCCGTCAACCTCGAAACCGACATCCTCGCCCGCCATGTGCAGCGGCTCCTGGCATTTCCCGCATCCCCCGAAGGAGGCTCACGATGAGCCTTTCCACCATCCCGCAGGCGCTGGAGTCTCTCCGCGCCGGACGCCCCGTCATCGTCGCCGACGATGAAGATCGCGAGAACGAAGGCGACGTCATCCTGTCGGCGGAGCTCGCGACGCCGGAGTGGATCGCCTGGACCGTCCGGTGGTCCAGCGGGTTCCTCTGCGCCCCGATGCCGGCCGACTGGGCTGACCGTCTCGAGCTTCCGCCGATGGTCGCGGTCAACGAAGACGCCCGGGGGACGGCGTACACCGTCAGTGTCGATGCGTCCGACCGCGACAGCACCGGCATCAGTGCCTCTGACCGCGCCCACACCCTGAACGTCCTGGCCACGCCTGCCTCCGGGCCGGCCAGCCTCATCCGCCCCGGGCACGTCCTGCCGCTGCGCGCGGTCGACGGTGGCGTGCGCGAGCGCAGCGGCCACACCGAGGCGGCAGTGGAATTGATGAAGCTCGCCGGCCTGCAGCCGGTCGGAGCGATCGCGGAGGTCGTGGCCGAAGACGGGTCGATGATGCGGATGCCCGGGCTTCTCGAGCTCGGCGAGCGCAACGACATCCCGGTCATCACGATCGAGCAGCTCATCGCCTACCTCGACGAGGATGAGCCGAGCTCGGCCACCGCCGCGCGGGAGCGACACACGCGCCGCGTGAGCCTTCGCGCCGAAGCGCGGGTGCCTACGACGCACGGGGAGTTCCGCTTCCTGGCCTACAAGGATCGCGCGACCGGCACCGACCACCTGGCCGTGGTGTCGGGAGACCTGAGCGATGACGCACCCCTCGTGCGGGTGCACTCCGAGTGCCTGACCGGTGAGGCATTCGGCTCGCTGAAATGCGAGTGCGGCCCGCAACTGGGGGCCGCCCTGGACGCGATCGACGAGCACGGCGGCGTCGTGGTGTACATGCGCGGACACGAAGGTCGCGGCATCGGGCTCATCAACAAGCTCCGGGCGTACAGCCTGCAGGAGCAGGGGCTCGACACCGTCGACGCGAATCTCGCGCTGGGGCTTCCTGCCGACGCGCGCGACTACGCCGCGGCCGCCGGCATCCTCGCCGACCTGGGCGTCAGTCGGGTGCGTCTGATGACGAACAACACGGACAAGGTCGCGCAGCTGCGCGAACTGGGGTTGGATGTCGCCGAGCAGGTGCCGCTGCTGGTCGGAGTCGGTCCCAACAATCACCAGTACCTGGAGACCAAGCGCGACCGCATGGGACACCTCATCGCGGAGGCCGACCTGACCGAGGCGTTGAAAGAGATGAAGGAAGGTGCCGAGGCATGAGCGGCAAGGGTGCGCCGGAGGCGCAACAGATCGACGCGAAGGACCTGCGCGTGGTCGTCGTGGCCGGGACCTGGCATGACGTCATCACCGACGGGCTGATCGCGGGTGCTCGCCGGGTGCTCGACGCATCGGGAGCCTCGTGGGAGCTCGTTCGCGTGCCGGGGTCGTTCGAGCTTCCCGTCGCCGCAAAGGCGGCGCTCGACGCCGGGGCCGACGCCGTCGTGGCGCTGGGTGTCATCATCCGCGGCGGCACCCCGCACTTCGAGTACGTCTCCTCCGCCGCCACCGACGGCCTGACGCGCGTCGCGCTCGACACCGGCAAGCCGGTCGGCTTCGGACTCTTGACCCTCGACGACGAACGGCAGGGCCTCGATCGCGCCGGCCTGCCGGATTCGAAAGAGGACAAGGGCGCCGAGGCGGCGGATGCGGCGCTCCGCACGGCGCTGACCCTCCGCGCCCTCCGCGCCTGACGCCGGGACGGCGCCGACCCTTCGTCTCGTCGCTCCGCTCCTCGCTCAGGGCCCGGTACCCCGAACCGCGCCCCGCGGCGCACCCCGGCCGCGGAGCGAGCGCAGCGGAACCCCCGGACGCTGAGCGAGCGCAGCGGAACCCGCGGACGCTGAGCGAGCGCAGCGAGACGAAGCGTCACGCCCGCACGGCGTCGACCCCTCGTCTCGTCGCTGCGCTCCTCGCTCAGGGTCCGGTACCCCGGGCCCGCGCCCCGGACGCTGAGCGAGCGCAGCGAGACGAAGCGTCACGCCCGCACGGCGTCGCCCCCTCGTCTCGTCGCTGCGCTCCTCGCTCAGGGTCCGGTACCCCGGATCAGCACCCCGGACGCTGAGCGAGCGCAGCGAGACGAAGCGTCACCCCGTTGCGGTTGAGGCGTGCCTTCCTGGCGCCGGAGCCGGGGCTCCCCCTACGGTGATAGCCATGGAGATCCTGCGCCACGTCGTCGTCCTCATCCACCTCGTCGGGTTCGCCACGCTGTTCGGGTCATGGGTCGTCGAAGCGGTAGCTCGCCGCGTCCGGTTCACGCGCGTCATGGACTGGGGCCTCGCCATCGCCGGCGTCGCCGGTCTCATCCTGGCCGCGCCGTGGGGTATCGACGGCGACCTGAACTACGTCAAGATCGGCGTGAAGCTCGTCATCCTCGTCGTGATCGGAGCGCTCCTGGGCATCGGGTCGGCGCGTCAACGGCGCACGAACGCCCTGCCGCCGGTCATGTTCTGGCTCGTCGGCATCCTCACCCTCACCAACGCCGCCATCGCGGTGCTGTGGTGAGACCGACCACACCCACTCCCGTCCTCATGCCCGCCCGCCGCCCCGCATCCCACACCCACCCTTCACCGCGCTCACTGACAGGCATCTCATGACATCATCAGCCCCCGTCACCGCCGCCCCCGCCAACCCGCGCTCCCGCGTCATCACGGCCAGCCTCGTGGGAACGACCATCGAGTTCTACGACTTCTACGTCTACGCGACGGCAGCCGTTCTCGTCTTCCCGGTCCTCTTCTTCCCCACCGGCGATGACACCACGGCGCTGCTGTCGTCGTTCGCGGTCTTCGGTGCCGCCATGGTCGCCCGCCCCGTGGGCGCGGTGATCTTCGGCCACTTCGGTGACCGCTTCGGCCGCAAGGCCACGCTGGTCGCGTCGCTGCTGACCATGGGCATCGCGACCTTCATCATCGGTCTGCTGCCGACGTACAACGAGATCGGCTGGTGGGCAGCGCTCCTGTTGCTGTTCCTGCGCCTGGCCCAGGGATTCGCCCTCGGCGGCGAATGGTCGGGCGCGGCCCTCGTCGCCACCGAGAACGCTCCGCCCGGCAAGCGCGCCTGGTACGGCACGTTCCCGCAGTTGGGTGCGCCGATCGGCTTCATCATCGCCAACACAATCTTCCTCATCATCAATTTCGCGCTCCCCCACCCCGACGGCCCGGCCCAGCGTTCGGAGGCCTTCCTGGCATGGGGATGGCGCGTGCCGTTCCTGTTCTCGGCGGTCATGGTCATCATCGGCCTGTGGGTACGTCTGAAGCTGGTCGAGTCCGAGACGTTCGAGAAGGCGGAGAAGAAGGGCGCCCTGCGCCGATTCCCCCTCGGGGAGGTGCTGCGCCGGCACTGGCGGCAGCTGATCCTCGGGACCTTCATCATGCTCGCCACCTACGTGCTCTTCTACCTGATGACGAGCTTCACGCTCTCTTACGGGACGAAGGCGACGGCGGATGCTGCCCAGGCCGCGGCGGATGCGGCGGGGCAGCCCTTCGACGCGGCGACCTACGTCGCGGGCCTCGGGTTCGGCTACACCGACTTCGTGCTCATGCAGATCATCGGGGTGGTCTTCTTCGGAATCTTCACGCTCCTGTCCGGGCCGATCGCCGACGCGATCGGGCGTCGTCGCCTGCTGTTGTGGGTCACGGCCGCGATCGCCGTCTTCGGCCTGACGTTCAACGTCTTCCTCTCCCCGCAGATCGACCCCAAGTTCACCGGGGCTCTCACGCAGGCGTTCCTCATTCTCGGGTTCCTGCTGATGGGCGCGACGTTCGGCCCCATGGGCGCGGTGCTGCCCGAGCTGTTCCCGACCAACGTCCGGTACACCGGATCCGCGATCTCCTACAACGTGTCGTCGATCCTGGGTGCGGCGGTGGCGCCGCTCATCGCCGTCTGGCTGTGGGCGGTGGCCGACGGACAGCCGTGGCTGGTCGGGGTCTACCTCACCGGCGCCGCCGTGCTGACCTTCGTGGCGCTGGCGTTGTCCAAGGAGACGAAGGACGTCGACTACGGCGAGAACATCGGAATGGGCGCGACCGGCTCCCTCTGACCTCGGCAGACATGCGGATGCCGCGGGGCTTCGGCTCCGCGGCATCCGTCGTCGTAGGGGGTTCAGTCCAGGAAGAGAGCGCGCAGCCGCTTGGTCGTGAAGACCAGGCCGACCGCGATCATCACGACGTAATAGAGGACGTGCCAGAGCATCCCGGCATTGAGAGCTCCGGTCGTGAATCCGCGGATGAGCTCGACCCCGTGCCACAGCGGCAGGGCCTGCACGATCCACTGCACGACCTGCGGGTACACCGTGATCGGGTAGAACGTCGCCGAGAAGAGGAACATGGGCAACAGCACGAAGGTGATCCAGTCCATGTGCTGGAACGTCTTCATGTAGCTGGTGATCGCCATACCGACGCTCGCGAACCCGAAGGCGATGAGCAGCACCGCGGGCAGGGCCAGGATCGCGGTCGGCGCGAGGTTCAGGCCCAGGATTTGCATGATGATCATGAAGCCGGTCGCGTAGAGGAGCCCCCGCAGCAGCGCGTAGAGGATCTCCCCGAGCGCGACGTCCAGAGGGCCGAGCGAAGTAGACAGCATCCCCTCGTAGAGCTTGCCGTAGTTGAGCTTGAAGAAGACGTTCCACGTGGAGTCGTAGATGGCGCCGTTCATCGCCGACACGGCCAGCAGCGCCGGCGCGATGAACGCGGCGTAGGGTACGTCGACACCCGCGGAAGTCTGCACGTCGCCGACGAGGGAGCCGAGACCGATGCCCATCGACGCGAGGTAGAAGACCGGCTCGAAGAAGCCGGAGAGCACGACGATCCAGCTCGACGAGCGGGCGGCGAGCAGCCCTCGCTGCACGACCGCCTGGGGATTGCCGGCCCACAGGGCGCGGACGCCGCGGCGTCCGGTTTCGGGCGCGAGAACCGCCGTCACTTCGCCAGCCTCCGTTCGAAGATGCGACGGCCGAGCACGTAGCCGACGACGGCGAGGATCAGCAGGTACGCCACATGGAGGGTGGCTACAGCCGGCTCGAGAGGGCCGTACGTGAGCATCCGGCCGAACTCGGTCGCGTGCCACAGGGGTGAGATCCAGCCGATCCACTGCAGCCAATCCGGCAGGCTCGCCAGCGGATAGAACGTTCCGGAGAAGAGGAACATCGGGACGAAGATGAAGCGCTGGACCAGCGCGAACTGACCCTTGTCGTCTTCGATCGACGCGGCGTAGGCCATGAGCGGGATGCCGAAGCTCACGCCGGCCAG
Source organism: Microbacterium sp. Z10_103 (assembly GCF_058310455.1). Lineage (NCBI taxonomy): Bacteria > Bacillati > Actinomycetota > Actinomycetes > Micrococcales > Microbacteriaceae > Microbacterium > Microbacterium sp. Z10_103. The sequence goes on along the minus strand of NZ_JBZEGK010000001.1, from coordinate 472,256 downwards.
CACGCCGACCGCGATGGAGATCCACCCCGTGGCCGGGTTCGGCACCGCACCGAAGACCCAGATGAAGATGTAGTACGCAGCGACGGCGATGAACATCCGGGCCGAGGCGCCGAGAATGACCCCGTTGGCGATCTGCGGTGACGACAGCGGCGACGCGTTGAATCCGTAGAAGTACCGGCGCCACTTGAACCCCGCCATGACGGGGTAGGTGAACTCCTCGGACGCCACGCCGATCGCAGCCGTCATGAGCAGCGCGGGTGCGATGAAGACGAGATAGGGCACCGGCTGTCCGCCGTCGTCGATGTCGCTCTGGATGAGGGCGGCAAGGCCCACGCCGAGGCCCAGCAGGTAGAGGATGGGCTGCCCCAGCGCGCCGAAGATGATCGTCCAGCCGTACGCGCGCATCGCGCGCACCATGTGCTCGGTGACGTACCACGAGCCCCGAGCACGCGGCTTGCGCCCCCACTCGAGGGCTTCGGCGCGTAGCTCGTCGAGCGAGGGGTGGAGGCGCGCGTCCCCCGCGCCGGGCGCCTGGCTCAGGGTCATTCGATCAGCGACCTTCCCGTGAGTCGCAGGAACACATCCTCCAGGCTCGATCGACGGACGAGCGAGGTGATCGGCTGGAGGCCGAGGGCGGTGACGCGCTCGAGGGCGGCCTCACCGTCGGACGCGTAGATCAGCACGCGGTCGGGGAGCACCTCGACACGGTCGCCGATGCCCTGGACCTCCGCGGCGGCCTGCTCATTGCGCTCCGAGCCGAAACGCACCTCGAGCACCTCACGGCTGGAGTGCTCGCGGATGAGGGATGCCGGGGTGCCTTCGGCCATGATGCGGCCCTTGTCGACGACGACGAGCCGATCGCACAGCTGCTCCGCCTCATCCATGTAGTGCGTCGTCAGCACGAGGGTGGTGCCCTGCTCCTTCAAGCGGAACAGTCGGTCCCACAGCACATGGCGCGCCTGCGGGTCGAGTCCCGTGGTGGGTTCGTCCAGCAGCAGGATGCGCGGATCGTTGATCAGACCGCGCGCGATCGTCAGCCGCCGCTTCATTCCGCCGGAGAGCTGGTCGACCTTGCTCTTGGCCTTGTCTTCGAGCTGCGCGAAGGCGAGGAGCTCATCCGCCTTCTGTGCGCACACCTTGCCGGGGAGGCCGAAGTAGCGCCCGTAGATGTAGAGGTTCTCCCGGGCGTTCAGTTCCCCGTCGAGGTTGTCCTGCTGCGGCACGACCCCCAGCCGCGAGCGGATCTCCGGGCCATGGCGATCGGGATCGAGACCGAGGATGCTGAGGTCTCCGCTGGTGCGCGTGGAGACAGCGCCGATCATCTTCATGGTCGTCGACTTGCCGGCACCGTTGGGTCCGAGCAGCCCGAACGACTCGCCCGGGGCGACGTCGAAGGACAACCCATCGACCGCGAGGAAATCGGGTTTGCCCTTCACCTTGTACGCCTTGACGAGGTTGCTGGCGTGGATCACCGCTTCTGGCACCGGACCACCCTATCCACCGCCGTCGACACCGATGATCGTCGTCGTGGGCTGAGGGGCGAGACTGTCAACCTTGATTGACTTTGCCCTGGCCGTCAACTACGGTTGACCGCGAGCAGGAGGAATCCATGACCGGGAACGAGATCCGCACCGCACTGGGGGCGCTGCCCGACCCCGAGCCGATCGCCGAGCTGCACCGCCTCGCCGAGGTGCGCCGCGAGCTCGCACGGGCAGAAGAAGTGCAGGTGCGCCGCGCCCGCCACCAGGGATTCTCCTGGCAGGCCATCGCCGCAGCCCTCGGCGTGACCAAACAGGCCGTGCACAAGAAGTACGGTCGAAAGTAACCCACCCGAATGAGGAACCACCTATGTCGACCTCAACCCCCGCCCGCGCGCGCCGCGGCCGCCGCGCGCAGCCCGAGGGTCCGCGCGCGACCCTGCGGCAGCTCCTGCCGTTCCTCCTCGAACACCGTCGTGTGCTCGTCGTCGTGGCGATCCTCAGCGTTCTGGGCGCGGGCGCCACGCTCGCGCAGCCGCTCTTGGTCGGTCAGGTGATCGCGCGGGTGCAGGAGGGGCTCGACCTCGGTGCGCTCATCTGGCTCGTCGTGGGGCTCGTGGTGCTGTCATCGGTGATCTCGGGCTACCAGCACTACCTGCTCCAGCGCACCGGCACGGCCGTCGTCTACTCCAGCCGGCGGCGACTCATCGGCCGCATCCTGCACCTCCCGATCAGCGAGTTCGACGCGCGCCGCACCGGCGACCTCGTCTCCCGCGTCGGCACCGATACGACCCTGCTGTATGCGGTACTCACGCAGGGGCTCGCGGATGCGGTGGGTAACGTGCTCATCTTCCTCGGCGCGCTCATTGCCATGGCGCTGATAGACCCCGTGCTGCTGGCGCTCATCGTGCTCGTTCTCGGGCTCTCCGTGCTCACCGTCGTGCTCCTCAGCGGCCGCATCCGCACGGCGTCGACCGAGCAGCAGGTCAAGGTCGGCGAGCTGGCCTCTGCCGTCGAGCGCGCGGTCGGTTCCATCCGCACCGTGCGGGCGGCGGGCGCGACGGAGCGCGAGACGACCTCGGTGACGGAACTGGCGACCGAGGCTTACGGGGTGGGCGTGCGCATCGCGAAGGTGTCGGCGCTCGTCGTGCCGGTCGCCGGCATCGCGCTGCAGGTGTCGCTCCTGGTCGTGCTGGGGGTGGGCGGATTCCGCGTCGCGTCCGGCGCGCTGGAGATCGCCGGACTCATCACGTTCATCATGTTCCTCTTCCTCCTGATCGCTCCCCTGGGCTCGACCCTGGGCGCCATCACGTCGGTGAGCCAGGCGCTCGGCGCACTCGGCCGCATCCAGGAGATCCTCGACCTGCCCACCGAGACCGACGATGACCGGCCCGACGCCGCCGCGCGTCCGGATCCGGGCGCTCCGGCGATCGAGTTCCGCGACGTGCGTTTCCACTACCCCGCGCACGTGGTCCAGGCCCGCGAAGCCGCCGCGAAAGAGGCACGAGCAGTGTTGGAGCAGGCGCACCTGGAACGTGCCGCCGACGAGGTCGCCGCCGCGGACGACGCCGATCGCGACGTCCTCCGCGGGGTGTCCTTCGCCGTCCCGCGCGGCGCGCGGGTGGCGCTGGTCGGGCCCTCCGGAGCCGGCAAGAGCACGATCCTCTCCCTCGTGGAGCGCTTCTACGACCCGACCGGCGGCGAGATCCTCGTCGACGGCGTCGACGCGCGGCAGCTGGAGCGTGACGCGCTGCGCGCGCGCTTCGGATACGTCGAGCAGGACGCGCCGACCCTGGCCGGCTCCATCGCGGACAACCTGCGGCTCGCCTCCCCGGACGCGACCGACGCGGAATGCGAGAGCGTGCTGCGTGCGGTGAACCTCGGCGACGTGCTCGAACGCAGTCCGCTCGGGGTGGATGCGCCCGTCGGCGAAGACGGCGTCATGCTCTCCGGCGGGGAGCGCCAGCGCCTGGCGATCGCCCGCGCCCTGCTCGCCGCTCCCCCGGTGCTGCTGCTGGACGAGTCCACGTCATCGCTCGACGGGCTCAACGAACAGCGCATGCGGGACGCGATCGATGCGGTCGCGACCGGGCGCACGCTCCTGGTGATCGCGCACCGGCTGTCGACGGTGGTCGACAGCGACCTCATCGTGGTGCTGGACTCCGGGCAGGTCGTGGGTGCGGGGACGCACTCGGAGCTCGTCGCATCCACCCCCCTGTACCGCGACCTCGCCCGGCACCAGCTGCTGGTGTGACCCGACGCAGGCCCGAGAGGAGCACGTCACCGTGACCCAGCATCTTCTGAGCATTGGCGAGGTCAGCCGCCGAACCGGGCTCAGCGCCGACACTCTCCGCTTCTACGAGCGGGAGAATCTCCTGCCCACCGTGGAGCGGAGCTCCGCAGGACGCCGGATGTTCACCGAGGAGGACGTGGAGTGGATCGGCGTGTGTCGTCGGTTGCGCGATTCCGGGATGCCGCTGGCCCGCGTCGCCGAGTACGCCGCGCTCGTACGCGCCGGATCCGGCAACGAGGCGGAGCGGCTGGAGATGCTCCGGCGGCACGAGCCGATGTCCGCCGGAAGATGGCCGAGTTGCAGGACGCGCTCGATCTGATCTCCTTCAAGGTCCAGGTCTACAGCGAAGCGCTCCAGCGGGGAACCGCGTGCGAGCTGTTCGTCAGCGATCGGAGGGACGACGCCTTCCTCGGCGTCTCGCATCCTGCCCCGTCGACGAGTCGGCGCGGCGCACGGCGCGGACGCCTTGACCTGGAGTGAACTCCAGCTTCTAGGTTATGACCGTGTCGGTCACCAGACCCGCCGACGAGTGATTCGGAGGATGCCACCATGTCCCAGTTCATCGAGCCCGACGACACGCGCTACGACGAGCGCTCCCGCGCCCTCGTCAACGTCGGCCGGAAAGCCATCGCCCAGGAGAACCCTGAAGCGCTGCGGGCCTACTTCAGCTCGGACTTCCAGTTCCACGGCCCGGACGGCGACGCGGAGTTCGCGGAACTGGAGGCCTCCTTCGCTCAGATGCGCCAATCTTTCAGCGGCTACTACTGCGAGCGCTACGAGATCGTCTCCGCCGGCGACTTCATCGGCTGCCGCACCGAGATGGGAGGCACATTCACCGCGCCGTTCGCCACCCCGTTCGGCACCGTCCAGCCGCACGGCAAGACGGTCACGCTGTCGCTGATCAACATGTTCCGCTAAAACGCCGACGGCAAGCTGGCCGAGGAGTGGGTGGCGTACGACAACGTCGAGTGGATGCGCCAACTCGGCCTCGAGCTCGCCCCCACGCAGTCCTAGACCGCGTCCCCCCGGCGCGAGAAACAACATCCCGGCCGAGACAGCACGCGATGCGTTGTTTCTCGGCCGGGATGTTGTTTCTCGGCGGATGCGGCGAGCCTCAGGCTTGCGCGGCCTTCGCGGCCTTCAGGCGGTAGCGCAGCGACGCCAGCTCGGCCTTGAGCGGGGCGGGGATGCGGGTGCCGAAGGTCGCGTAGAACTCCTCGGTGAGGTCGGCCTCCTGCAGCCACGAATCCGGGTCGACCGCGAAGAGCTCATCGAGGTCGGCCTGCGGGATGTCCAGGCCATGAAGGTTCAGGTCCTGCACGCGCGGGATGCGGCCGATCGGTGTCTCCACCGCGCCGGCGCCTCCGTCGATGCGTCGGATGATCCAGTCGATCACGCGAGAGTTCTCCCCGAATCCGGGCCACAGGAACCGGCCGTCGGCGCCCTTGCGGAACCAGTTCACCTGGAAGATCCGCGGGGCGCGGTCGAACCGCAGCTGCTGCCCGACCTTCAGCCAGTGGCCGAAGTAGTCGGCCATGTTGTAGCCGCAGAACGGCAGCATCGCGAACGGGTCACGACGCAGCTCGCCGACGGTTCCCTCGGCGGCAGCGGTCTTCTCGGACGAGATCGTCGAGCCCAGGAAGACGCCGTGCGTCCAGTCCGTGGCCTCCACCACGAGCGGGACGTTGGTGGCCCGACGGCCGCCGAACAAGATGACATCCAGCGGCACGCCCTCCGGAGAATCCCAGTCGGTCGCGATCTGCGGGCACTGCGCGGCAGCCACGGTGAACCGGGAGTTGGGGTGCGCGGCGGGGCGACCACTGTCGGGCGTCCACGCGTTGCCCTCCCAGTCGGTCAGGTGCGGCGGGACGTCGTCGGTCAGACCCTCCCACCACACGTCGCCGTCGGGGCGCAACGCGACGTTGGTGAAGATGGTGTTGCCCCACAGCGTCTCCACCGCGGTCACGTTGGTCGACTCGCCCGTGCCGGGCGCCACACCGAAGAACCCGGCCTCGGGGTTGATCGCCCAGAGGCGTCCATCCTGTCCTGGACGGATCCAGGCGATGTCGTCGCCGAGCGTCTCGACGCGCCAGCCGGGGATGGTGGGGCGGAGCATCGCGAGGTTGGTCTTGCCGCACGCCGACGGGAACGCTGCGGCGACATGGTACGCACGACCGGCGGGGTCGATGACGCGGATGAGCAGCATGTGCTCGGCGAGCCATCCCTCGTCGCGGCCGATCACCGACGCGATGCGCAGTGCGAAACACTTCTTGGCGAGGATCGCGTTGCCGCCGTATCCGGAGCCGAACGACCAGACCTCGAGAGTGTCGGGGAAGTGGACGATGTACTTCTCGTCGTTGCACGGCCACGAGACGTCGGTCTCGCCCGGCGCCAGCGGAGCGCCGACCGAGTGCACGGTCTTCACCCACGGGTCGCCCTCCGCGATGCGACGCAGCACGTCGGGTCCGACGCGGGTCATGACGCCGATCGAGGTGACCGCGTACGCGCTGTCGGTGACCTGCACGCCGATGTGCGAGAGGGGGCCGCCCACGGCGCCCATCGAGAACGGCACGACGTACATCGTGCGTCCGCGCATCGACCCCTCGAAAACCTCATCGAGGGTGCCGCGGATCGTCTTGGGCGCGATCCAGTTGTTGGTCGGGCCGGCATCTTCTTCGAGCTCGGAGGCGATGTAGGTCCGCGACTCCAGTCGCGCCACGTCGCCGGGGTGCGAGCGCGCCAGGTACGAGCCCGGCCGCCATTCCGGGTTGAGCTTGAGCAGCTTGCCTTCGTCCACCATCTGGCGCAGCAGGGCCTCGTTCTCCGCACGCGACCCATCGACCCAGTGGATGCGGTCGGGCTGAGTGAGCGCGGCGATCTCGTCCACCCACGCCACGAGGGCGTCCATGCCGGCGCCGCGCACGTCGGGGCGCTTTCCGAAGCGACGCAGTGCTCCGTCGGATGCGCGGACCGCGGTCGGACGGCTGGTGTGGATTTCGGCGAGAGCCATGGACGCTCCTTCATGTTCAGAACGGGTGTCTTGTTCCACTTTGGCGCGCTGGGGACTCCTTTTACCCGGGAAGGTGGCATCAAGAGTCGCGATTCTTTCGCTAACATCAAGGAATGGCCCCTCCCGCGATCGAGCTGACCACCCTCGGTCACCGCATCCGCCATCACCGCCTTGCCTCCGGGCTCACCCTCGATGAGCTCGGTGCCCTCGTCGGCGTGGCGGGCAGTCAGCTGAGCCTCATCGAGAACGGGAAGCGCGAGCCGAAGCTCTCCCTGCTGCAGGAGATCGCGCGCGCCACCGGCACCGAAGTTTCCGATCTCCTCTCCACGGAGCCGCCGAACCGTCGCGCCGCCCTGGAGATCGAGCTGGAGCGCGCTCAGGCGGGCTCCGTGTTCCGTCAGCTGGGGATTCCGCCTATCAAGGTGACCAAGGGTGTGAGCGACGAAACCCTCGAGTCGATCCTCGGTCTGCATCGCGAGCTGCAGCGACGGGAGCGGGAGGCCATCGCGACTCCCGAGGAAGCCCGCCGGGCGAACACCGAGCTGCGACTGCGCATGCGCGAGAGCGCGAACTACCTGCCCGAGATCGAGCGTCTCGCCGAGAAGCAGCTGAAGGCGGCGGGGCATGTGTCGGGCGCCCTCACCCACCGGACGGTCGGCATCATGGCCGAGCAGCTGGGCTTCGAGCTCATCTACGTCAACGACCTGCCGCACTCCGCACGCTCGGTCACCGACCTCGAGAACGGCCGCATCTACCTGCCCCCCGCCTCGATCCCCGGTGGCCACGGCCTGCGCTCGATGGCGCTGCAGGCGATGGCCCACCGCATCCTGGGCCACGAACGCCCCAACGACTACGCCGATTTCCTTCAGCAGCGACTGGAGATCAACTACTTCGCCGCGTGCTGCCTCATGCCCGAGACGAACGCGGTCGCCTTCCTCCAACAGGCCAAGAAAGACCGGAACCTCGCCGTGGAGGACTTCCGCGACGCGTTCGGCGTCACCCACGAGGCGGCGGGGATGCGGCTCACCAACCTCGCGACCGAGCACCTGGGGATCCGGCTCCACTTCCTGCGCGTGGACGGGTCGGGCGCCATTTCCCGCGTCTACGAGAACGACGACCTGCCGCTTCCCACCGATGTCACCGGTTCGGTGGAGGGCCAGGTCGCGTGCCGCCGGTTCTCCGCCCGCCGGGCATTCTCGGAGCAGAACCGCACCACCGAGCATTACCAGTACACCGATACCCCCGCGGGCACGTTCTGGTGCTCGACGCAGACGGGGTCGACGTCGGACGGTGATTTCTCGATCACCGTGGGCGTGCCCTTCGACGATGCGAAGTGGTTCCGCGGACGTGAGACCCAGCAGCGGGCGGAGTCCCACTGCCCGGACGAGTCATGCTGCCGCCGGCCACCGGCCGAGGTGGCCGCACGGTGGGGCGGCAAGGCCTGGCCGAGCGCCCGGGTGCACATGCACATGTTCTCCCCGCTCCCCCGGGGCGACTTCCCCGGCGTCGACGACAACGAGGTCTTCGAGTTCCTGGAACGCCACGCCGGCTGACGAGCCAACCGCATTCACGCACCCTGCGTGCCGGTGGTGCTCAGCGGGTGATGCTCACCCGGTGACGAATGCGGCATAGCGGGCGAGCGCCGCCGCGACCTGATCCGGATCGGTCGGGGCGAAGAGCTCCGGCAGCGGGTCCTCGTCGTGGCGGCCGACCGCGAGGGAGTGCGTCCACACACCCACGACCCGCCCCTCGTCGACCAGGATCGGCCGGACGATGCCGTTCTTGCTCGGCCCGACGGCGTCGAGGAACTCCGGGGCGCACGGCACGGTGCGGTCGGCGTAGGAGAGGTAGTACTCCTCGAACGGCGGAAGTGCCAGCACGCGAGGCGCGGATGCTGCCCGCCGCGGTGCCGATCCGACCGTGACGTGGGGCGCATCCGGGCCGTCCTCGAGAGCGACGATGCGTCCCGCCGCCCGCGCCATCGCCGTGCGGGCGATGCCGACAGGTAGCCCGGTCCACCACGCGAGGTCACGCGCGCCGGCCGGACCGTGCGAGGCGACGAAACGCGCCGCCAGCTCGGCGAGCGGGTCTGCGGGTGTCCGGGGATCACGGATCCACTCGTCGGCCAGCACGACGTACTGCTCGCGGGACGGTCCGCCGGCGCGGGGCACCACCGGCCCCGACACGATCACCCCCCGGAGTGCGAGCACGTGCAGCACATGGATGCCGCGCTGACCGGCGGGATCGATGCCTCCGGTGGCCAGCATCGCGGTGAAGTCCGCCCGGGTGAGCCTGCCGCCGCCGGCGAGGGCCCTGCGTGCCAGAGCTTCGGCTCGCGTGAAGTCGCCCGCATCAAGCCCGAGGTCGCGGTGCCGGGGAGCGGCCTGTCGTAGCTGCCGCTCACCCGTGATCGACAGCATCCACGCCAGATCGCGCGCGGGGACGATGTGCAGCGTGCCGCGCATCGGCCACGCGCGCACGACGTCGCCCCGCTCGAACGCCGCGTCGACGGCGCGGATCGTCGGGGTGCCGCGCGCGCGGACCCCGAGCGCCCACCGGCCACCCCAGAACTCCTGGGCCTGCACGGCGAGCATATGATCCGCCGCTTCCACCACCGACGCCGTCGGTGCCGACAGGCGGTGCGAGCGGAGCCGGCGCTCGAGGACCGCAGAACTCATAGGCACAGTGTGCCGTGTCCCGCGGACACGAGCGGTCCGGAATGTCCGGAGGCTCAGCCCGCCGCAGCGACGGGCGCGGGGCTCTGCACGAGCATGTTCCCCGCGAAGAACCGCGTGAGTTCGTCGCGGGCGGTCAGCGGCAGGACCGCAGCGACGTACTGGTCGGGGCGCACCACCACGACGCACCCGCCGCGATCAATGCCCCGCTCGTCGAAGATGTCACCGCTGTCGGGATCGACGGCATAGACCTTCTCGTAGTCGATCACGCCGAAAGGGCCGACGCGCGGGAGGAAGATCTCGGGGACGTCGCCCATCTCCACCCCGTCGAGGGCCTGCTGGTAGATCACCTTCACGTCGAAGACGCCGTCGACATCCGCGCCGGCCGGAGTGAATCGCACCACCGGTGACTCGGGGGACGTCGCCAGCCACTCGGCCCACTCACCGAGGGGCGAGGCCTCGCCGGGGGCGGCAGCGTCCCCGAAGGCGTACACGCGCCAGCGACCGTCGGCGCGGTGGTGATGGCCGAGATGCACGGGATTGGCGTCGCCGATCCGCATCGCAGGGGCCGACTTGAAGCGCTTGCCGATCGGAAATCCGGTCGCGAGCGACTGGTGCTCGTCAGTGGCGACGAGGATGGACGGCGCGTACTGTGTCATGAAGCCGGCGGGGAACTCCGCGGTGTCGACGTAGAACTTCGCCAGTGCATCGGGGCTGTCGAAGTCCTCGGGCTTCCGGGCCATCATCGACGACCACTCGCGGTCGAAGTCGATGAGGTTCTGCGCGATGACCTGCCGCTCGTTCGAGTAGGTCCCGAGCAGGGATGCGGGGCTCCGCCCTTCGAGCACCTGCGCGAGCTTCCACCCGAGGTTGAACCCGTCCTGCATGGAGACGTTCATCCCCTGGCCGGCCTTCGCGCTGTGCGTGTGGCACGCGTCCCCGCAGATGAACACGCGCGGGTCGCGCTGCCCTGTCAGCTCGACCGGCACGTCGTCGAACTTGTCGGTGACCCGGTGTCCGACCTCGTAGACGCTGTGCCACGCGACGTCGCGCACTTCCAGCGTGTACGGGCTCATGATGCGGTTCGCCTTGGCGACGATCTGCTCGAGGCTCGTCCTGCGCACGGCGCCGTTGTCACCCTCGGGTACCTCACCGAGGTCGACGTACATCCGGAACAGGAAGCCGCCTTCCCGCGGAATGAGCAGGATGCTGCCATCGCCCGCCGACTGGATCGCGCACTTCGTGCGGATATCGGGGAAATCGGTCGTAGCGAGCACGTCCATGACGCCCCAGGCGTGCTTCGCGTGCTCGCCGATGTGCTTGCGGCCGATGGCCTCGCGCACGCGGCTGCGGGCGCCGTCGCACCCGACGACGTACTTCGCGTGCACGACGCGCTCCTCACCCTCGTGCGTTCCGTCGGAGCGGCGGAGCGTCACGGCCACCGGGTGGTCACCCTCGCTGCCGACCTCGAGTGAGACGAACTCCCACCCGTAGTCGGGGCGCACACGCGCCGGGCCGTTCGCCGCGAACTCCGCGAAGTAGTCCAGGACGCGGGCCTGGTTGACGATGAGGTGCTTGAACTCGCTGATGCCGTGCTCGTCGTCTTTCGTGCGCTGAGCGCGCATGATGTGCGAAGGGTTGCTCGGGTCGGGTGCCCAGAAGTTCATCGCCGTGAGCCAGTACGCCTCAGCCACGATGCGCTCGGCGAACCCGAAGGCCTGGAACGTCTCGACGCTGCGCGCCTGGATGCCGTCGGCCTGGCCGATCTCCAGCCGCCCCGGCCGCCGCTCGACCAGGCGGGTGGTGATGCTCGGGAACATCGACAGCTGCGCGGCCAGCAGCATCCCCGCAGGACCCGAACCGACGATGAGCACATCCGTCGTGTCGGGAAGATCGTCCGGCCGATCCACGCCCGTACCCGCCGCTGCGAGCAGACGTGGGTCACCGGAAACGTACCCGTGGTGGTGGAACTGCATCGTTGATTTCCTTCCCTGACGGCATTGTCGAGGCTGCACCCCGAGGAAGCTTGTCCTATTATCGAACGTGTGATTCGATTATGGATCAGTTGAGGTTACCCCCTCGTGCGGGATGCGTATAGCCCGCCTCGACCGAAGGACCCGCCATGCCCGCACCCGCCGTGGAGAGCCGGACCGCTCCGCCGTCCCAGACGCTGAGTCGTGGGATCCGCATCCTGGAGGCGCTGGCCGAGGCGCCGGCGCCCCTCACCACGGACGAGATCGCGCGGGCGATCGACGTGCACCGCTCGATCGCCTACCGCCTCGTGCGCACGCTCGAGGACCACGGCCTGGTCACCCGCGATGACGCCGGCCGGGTGGCACTGGGCGTGCGCCTGGCGGCCCTGGCGGCCGGCGTCTCGCCCGACGTGCAGTCCGCCGCTCTGCCGGAGCTGACCGCGGTGGCCAACGAGCTCGGCATGACGGCCTTCCTCGGTGTCCTCGACGGCAGCCAATGCGTCACGCTGACGTCCGTCGAGCCGCGCGGGGTGATCGCGTCCATGGCGCGACGCCCGGGAACCCAGCATCCGGTCTCCGTGGGCGCGACCGGAAAGGCGCTCCTCGCCATGCTGCCGGATGAGCAGTGGCCGGTCGAGCGAACGCCGAAGCTCACCGCCGACGTCGGGGCGATCCGCGGGCGCGGATTCGCCGTCAGCTCCGACGAAGTGATCCCCACGGTGCGGGCCGTGGCCGTCCCGCTCCCCCTCCGCGGACACGCTCCCGCGGCCATCGCGGTCATCTACGTCGGTGATGGGGCCGACCCGGCAGCCCTCGCCGAGCGACTGCGCCGGGCGGCCGTCACGGTGCGAGATGCCGTAGAGGGATGACACCGAAACGCCGCACGGCGGATGCTGTGACATCCGCCGTGCGGCGTGGGCGCGGTGCTGCGCTCAGGCGAACGGGTTCGCCGTGAGGGTGTACTTCGTCTGGAGGTACTCGTGGATGCCCTCGGCTCCGCCCTCGCGGCCGAGGCCGGAGAGCTTCCAGCCGCCGAAAGGCGCCGCGGCGTTGGACACCACACCCACATTGAGGCCCATCATCCCCGTCTCCAGCCGCTCGATCATGCGCTGGCCACGGGCGAGGTTCTCGGTGAACACGTAGGAGACCAGGCCGTACTCCGTGTCGTTCGCGATGCGGACGGCATCGTCTTCGGTGTCGAACGGCACGATGGCGAGAACGGGCCCGAAGATCTCCTCGCGCAGGATTTCGCTGCCCGGCTGCACGTCCGCGACCACGGTGGGTTCGTAGAACGTGCCGGGACCGTCGACCGCCGAGCCGCCGATCGTCACGGTCGCGCCGCGCTCGACGGCGTCGCCGACCAGCTGCGTGGCCTTCGCCACCGCACGGTCGTCGATGAGCGGGCCGATCGCCACGCCCTCCTCCGTGCCGCGGCCGATCCGCAGATCCTTGACCCGCTCGGTGACACGGCGGGTGAATTCCTCCACGACCGAGCGGTGCACGATGAAGCGATTGGCGGCGGTGCACGCCTGGCCGATGTTGCGGAACTTCGCGAGCATGGCGCCATCCACCGCCTTGTCGAGGTCGGCGTCGTCGAAGACGACGAACGGCGCGTTGCCGCCGAGCTCCATCGAGGTGCGCAGCACGTTCTCCGACGCCTGCTTGAGCAGACCCTGTCCCACGGGCGTGGAGCCGGTGAAGGAGAGCTTGCGCAGGCGCGGGTCGCGGATGATGCGCTCGGACACGGCGCCCGACGAGGTCGTGGTCACCACGTTGACGACACCGGCGGGAACCCCGGCCTCCTCCAGCAGCTTCACGAAGAACAGCGTCGTCAGCGGCGTCAGCGAGGCGGGCTTGATGACGACGGTGCAGCCGGCGGCGAGCGCCGGAGCGATCTTGCGGGTCGCCATCGCGAGCGGGAAGTTCCACGGTGTGATGAGGAACGCCGGTCCGACGGGATGCTGCGTCACGATCATGCGACCGGTGCCCTCGGGGTTCGCGCCGTAGCGGCCGGACACGTGGGCTGCCTCTTCGCTGAACCACCGCAGGAACTCGCCGCCGTACGCGATCTCCCCGCGCGCCTCCGCGAGGGGCTTGCCCATCTCCAGCGTCATGACCAGGGCGACGTCCTCCTTGCGGGCCTGCAGCAGGTCGAAGGCCCGCCGGAGGATGTCGGCGCGCTCGCGCACCGGCGTGGCCGCCCAGGCGGGGAAGGCGTCGGCGGCAGCATCCATCGCAGCCTGGCCGTCGGCTACTGACGCGTCGGCGATCGAGCGGATGACGTTGCCCGTCGACGGGTCGGAGACGTTCAACGTCTTGCCGCCCTCGGCCGCCCGCCACTGCCCGCCGATGAACAGGCCGTCCGGCACGGTCGCCAGCAGTACTTCCTCGCGTGACTCGCTCATGTTCGTCCTCCTGGATCGAAAGTTCCTCACCATTCTCCTGCGGCCCGGCCGGTGCGCCGATATACGCCGCGTACAGGATCCAGCGCCGAGGTAGCCCGCAGGGCGAGCGCAGGCGCGCTCGCTCGCGAGGGGTGGGGCGGCGTAACCCGTCCGCCTTATACTGGCGACCGTCCGGCGCCGAGTTGCCGCCGGTGCCCGAAAAAGGGGCACGCAGCCCGCTCCGGCAGGAGTGCGCGAGACACATACGGCCCGATCCGTCCCTGTCTCGAAAGGCTTCGCCATGCCCTCCGTCTCCGCCCACGTCGCCGCCACCCTCGCCCGCCGCATCGACGCCGTGTTCGGCGTCATGGGAAACGGCAATGCGTACTTCCTCGACGCGCTCGAGCGCGACACCCCCGCGAGCTTCGTCGCCGTCCGGCATGAGGCCGCAGGCGTCGCAGCCGCGGACGCGTACTACCGCGCATCCGGTCGCATCGCCGCGGCGACGGCCACCTACGGCGCCGGGTTCACCAACACCCTCACGGCTCTCGCCGAAGCGGTGCAGGCCCGCACGCCTCTCGTGCTGCTCGTCGGTGACGAACCGACTTCCGGCCCGCGCCCGTGGGGCGTCGACCAGATCGCGCTGGCCGACGGCGTCGGCGCACGCACCTACAGCGTCGGGCACCGGGATGCGGCGGCCACCGTGACGATCGCGCTCGAGCACGCCTACTCCTACCGCGTGCCCGTCGTGCTGGCGATCCCCTACGACCTCGCAACGCGCGACGCCGGTCCTGTTCCCACGGACATCGAACCGGAACCGGCGGCGTTCGTCCCGCCTCGGACGGCGTTCGCCGACTCGGTCATCGACGCGATCGCGGACGCTCTGGCCGCGGCCGAGCGGCCGGTGTTGCTGGGTGGCCGCGGCGCGTGGCTGGCCGGTGCGGGCGCCGTGCTGGGCGAACTGGCGGAGGCGTCCGGGGCGCTCACCACCACGACGGCGCTCGGGCGCGGCCTCTTCCCCGATGACCGGTTCGACCTGGGGGTGGCCGGCGGATTCGGCGCGCCGGGGGCGATGTCCCTCGTCCGGGAGGCGGATGTCGTCGTTGTTTTCGGGGCCGCGCTGAACCAGTTCACGATGCGGTTCGGCGACCTGTTCGGCCCGGGCACGCGCGTCTTCCAGATCGATCTCGCCCCGACGGCGACGCATCCGAATGTCGGCGGCTTCGTCCGCGGCGACGCCTCCGAGGTCGCCGGCGAGATCCTCCGGCGGATGCGCGACCGAGGCGTCCGCCCGTCGAGCTGGCGCGAGAGCGTGGATGTCGCGGCGGCCCGGAAGCAGGAGAGCGGTGGCACGGTCGGTCCTGACGGGCGGATGGACCCGCGCGCCGCGGCCGCACGCATCGCCGAACTCCTGCCCGAAGACCGCGTGATCGTCTCGGACGGCGGGCATTTCCTGGGCTGGTCGAACATGTACTGGCCGGTGGCATCCCCCGACCGGATGATCATGGTCGGCACCGCCTACCAGTCCATCGGGCTGGGGTTCCCGAGCGTCCCTGGCGCCGCTGTCGCCCGACCCGACTCGACGATCGTGCTCACCACGGGTGACGGGGGCGGCCTCATGGCCCTCGCCGACCTCGAGACGGCCATCCGCGTGGCCGGCGGCCGAGGCGTCGCGGTGGTGTGGAACGACGCGCAGTACGGCGCGGAGGTCAACAACTACGGGCTCAAGGGCCTCGCACGCGAGCCGATGCTGATCCCCGAGGTCGACTTCGCGGCCGTGGCCGCCGGCTTCGGTGCCGAGGGCGTCGTGGTCCGGACCGTGGCCGACCTCGACGCGTTGGCCGCGTGGACGGCGCGGGCTGCTGAGGAGCGCCCCTTCCTGCTCCTGGACCTGCGCGTGAGCGGCGACGTGATCGCTCCGTACTGGCAGGAGATCGTCCACGCGGGCTGACCCGTCGACTCGCCAGAAAACGTCGGATTCTCGCTCGAAATCCGACGTTTTCTGGCGACTCGACCGTCCGGGGGTGCGGGGTCACATGCCGTAGATGGGGCTCCTTGCCTGCTCCTCCTCGTTATCGGGACCGAGGGGGATCCCGCTGCGGTCGCGCAGCAGGAGCGTCGCGATGAAACCGAGCACCACCATGCCGGCCAGGTACCACGTGACCGAGTCGGTGGAACCGGTCGCCTGCACGAGCGCCTGGGCGATGGTCGGGGCGAACGCGCCACCGAGGATCGCCCCCAGCGCGTAGGAGATCGACACTCCGGAGAACCGGATGGATGCGGGGAACAGCTCGGCGTACAGGGCGGCCTGCGGTCCGTAGGTGAAGCCGAGTCCGACCGTGAGGATCACCAACCCCAGCGTCAGCAGGACGACGCTGCCGGTGTTCACGAGCGGGAACAGCAGGAGGACGCCCACGAGCAGGCTGACCCAGCCAATGAGGTAGGTGTTCCGGCGGCCGAGGCGATCGCCCGCCCAACCCGCGATCCATGTGAACAGCAGCCACGAGACGGCCGAGATGGTCACGGCGCCCAGGACCTCGGCGGTGGGCAGGCCGATGGGGCCCTCGGGGTCGGTCGCGTACCGCTGGATGTACCCACCGGTGGTCATGTATCCGACGGCGTTGTTGCCGGCGAAGACGAACGCGGCGATGACGACGAGCAGGGCGTGCTTGCGGAAGAGCTGAACGATCGGCATCCGCGACTTCTCTTTGCGCTGGGCGAGTTCCAGGAAGACCGGGCTCTCCTCGACGCGCCGGCGCACGTAGTACCCGATGAGGATGAGGACGAAGGACAGCAGGAACGGGATGCGCCAGCCCCACTCGAGGAAGGCGTCGCCGGGGGCGATCACCGCCATGAGACCGAGCATGCCGCTGGCCAACAGCAGTCCGAGCGGAACGCCGAGCTGCGGGGATGCACCGAACAGGCTCCGGCGCTTCTTCGGGGCGTGCTCCACGGCCATGAGGACCGCTCCGCCCCACTCCCCGCCGGCGGAGATGCCCTGCAGAATGCGCAGCACCACCAGGAGGATGGGGGCTGCGACGCCGATCACGGCGTAGGTCGGCAGGAGACCGACCAGCGTCGTCGCGGCGCCCATGAGGATGAGCGTCAGCATCAGGACGAGGCGACGACCGTATTTGTCACCGAGATGTCCGGCCAGGAACGCGCCGAGCGGTCGGAAGAGGAAGCTGATGCCGACCGTGATGAAGGACAGGATCTGCGCGAATTCCTCGCCCGCGGGCGCGAAGAACAGCTGCCCGAAGATGAGGCCGGCGGCCGAGGCGTAGAGGAAGAAGTCGTACCACTCGACTGTGGTGCCGACCACGGTCGCGAAGACCACCCGTCGCCGGTCGGTGGAAGAGGAGATGGTGCCGGTCGGCGTGAAGCCTTCCGGCCCTCGGGGGGATGGTGTGCTCATGGGGGCTCCCTGGTGACGCCGCTGTCTGGGCTGCGACGTCTCTGTCGAATGCGATCCGCGATGTTGCCCGCGTGGTAAGGATGATATACGATTTCGAATACGACGCAAGAGCGAAGGAGCTCGGATGACCCCGACGGAGACCACAGACCCCCGTTTCGCGGCGCTGGGCGGCCGCCCCGGCAAGATCGTCGCGGTGCATCTGGCCTACGCATCCCGTGCTGACCAGCGCGGGAGACGACCCGCTCATCCCTCCTACTTCTTCAAGCCATCGAGCTCTCTCGCGCCCACCGGCGCGAGCATCGAGCGACCGCACGGTACGGAGCTCCTCGCCTTCGAGGGCGAGATCGCCCTGATCATCGGCCGACCCGCGCGCCGCGTGGCCGTGGACGAGGCCTGGGCGCATGTGGGGGCGATCACGGCGGCGAACGACTTCGGCCTGTACGACCTCCGCGCAAACGACAAGGGCTCCAACGTCCGCTCCAAGGGCGGCGACGGTTATACGCCCGTGGGCCCGGCGCTGATCGACGCGCGCTCGATCGACCCGGCCGCGATCCGCCTGCGTACCTGGGTCAACGGCGAGCTCGCCCAGGACGACACGACGGCCGGGCTCATCTTCTCCCTGTCTCAGATCGTCGCCGACCTGTCCCAGCACTTCACCCTGGAGACCGGAGACGTGATCCTCACCGGCACACCGGCCGGGTCGCGCGTGGTCGTGCCCGGCGATCGGGTCGAGGTGCAGGTCGACGCGGGCGACGCCTCGACGGGGCGCCTCGTGACCACCGTCGTGCAGGGTGCGCACGCGTTCGACGCCTCCGTCGGTTCGCTGCCCGCGGCCGACGACACACAGCGCGCCGAGGCCTGGGGGTCGCGCGAGGCAGCGGGACTCCCGCCCGAGACTCCCCCGGTCCCTGAGCGAGGGAGCGCAGCGACCGGAACTCTCCCGGTCCCTGAGCAAGGGAGCGCAGCGACCGAAACTCTCCCGGTCCCTGAGCGAGGGAGCGCAGCGACCGAGACGAAGGGCCTCTCCGCCGAGCTCCGCGAAAAGCTCGAGCGCGTCCCCGTCGCCGGGCTCTCGGCCCAACTGCGCAAGCGCGGACTCAACAACGTCACGATCGACGGCGTCCGCCCGATGCATCCCGGAACCAAAGTCGTCGGACGGGCGCGGACACTCCGGTTCGTGCCGAACCGCGAAGACCTGTTCGCCTCACATGGCGGCGGCTACAACGCGCAGAAGCGCGCGTTCGACGCGGTCGGCGAGGGCGAAGTGATCGTCATCGAGGCCCGCGGCGAAACCGGCTCCGGCACGCTCGGCGACATCCTCGCCCTGCGCGCTCACGCCCGCGGAGCCGCCGGCATCGTGACCGACGGGGGCGTCCGCGACTACGTCGCCGTCGCCGCGATCGGACTTCCGGTGTTCTCGAACGGCGCCCATCCCGCAGTCCTCGGCCGCAAGCACGTGCCGTGGGAGCATGACGTGGCCGTCGGATGCGGCGGAACCACGGTCGAGCCGGGCGACGTCATCGTGGGCGACAGCGATGGAGTGATCGTGATCCCCCCGGGGCTCGTCGAAGAGGTCGTCGATGCCGCGCTCGCCCAGGAGGACGAAGACGCCTGGGTGGCCGGACAGGTCGCGGCAGGGCACCCGGTGGATGGTCTCTTCCCGATGAACGCGCAGTGGCGCGCGCGATACGAGGACGAGCAGGGCGCGCGATGACCCTCCGCCAGGAGCCGGGGACCGTGGATACGTCGCGGAGCAAGTCGCAGCAGGCCTACACCTGGATCAAGGAGCGGATCGCGGGCCAGCAGTTCAGCGCGGGCTACCGCCTGGTGCTCGGCGCGATCGCGGCCGATCTCGGCATGAGCGTCGTCCCTGTCCGCGAAGCGATCAGACAGCTCGAGGCCGAAGGCCTCGTGACCTTCGAGCGCAACGTCGGCGCGCGCGTGTCGATGGTCGATGACTCCCAGTACCGCTTCAGCATGCAGGCCCTCAGCATCCTGGAGGGAGCCGCGACCGCGCTGTCGGCGCGGGCGCTCACCGTCGAGGACGTGCGCCGTGCCCGGGACATCAACGAGCGCATGATCGAGACCCTCGACCACTTCGATCCGCGCGCCTTCACCACCCTCAATCAGGAGTTCCACGCGACGCTCTTCGAGCGCTGCACGAACCCGCGCATGCTCGATCTCGTGCACGCCGAATGGGCGCGCCTCGGCCACCTGCGCGAATCCACGTTCAGCTTCGTGCCCGGCCGCGCCGCCGAATCGGTGCGCGAGCACGAGCACATCCTCTCCCTGATCGAAACCGGCGCGCCGCTCGGCGACATCGAGCACGCCTCGCGCCGGCACCGATCGGCCACCCTCGACGCCTATCTGACCCACGAGCACCCCGGCGAGGCCCTCGGCCTCCTGGCGTTCTGAACAGGAGCACATCATGACCGACGTACGGACGACCTCCCGGCACATCCCCGCCGACCTGCCCACACGCATCCAGCACTACATCGACGGGCAGTTCGTCGACTCGGTCGACGGTGACACCTTCGACGTGCTCGACCCGGTCACGAACGAGACCTACCTGCAGGCAGCGGCCGGTAAGAAGGCCGACATCGACGGGGCCGTCGCATCCGCTCGCCGCGCGTTCACCGAGGGACCCTGGCCGCGGATGCTGCCGCGCGAGCGGTCGCGCATCCTCCACAAGATCGCCGACCTCGTCGAATCCCGCGACACGCGCCTGGCGGAGCTGGAGAGCTTCGACTCGGGGCTGCCGATCACGCAGGCCCTCGGTCAGGCCCGCCGTGCCGCGGAGAACTTCCGGTTCTTCGCCGACCTGATCGTGGCGCAGACCGACGACGCGTTCAAGGTGCCCGGGCGCCAGATGAACTACGTCAACCGCAAGCCCATCGGCGTAGCCGGGCTCATCACGCCATGGAACACCCCGTTCATGCTGGAGTCGTGGAAGCTCGGCCCGGCCCTGGCGACCGGCAACACGGTTGTGCTGAAGCCGGCGGAGTTCACCCCGCTGTCGGCATCGCTGTGGGCGGGCATCTTCGAGGAGGCGGGGCTTCCCCAGGGCGTGTTCAACCTCGTGAACGGCCTCGGCGAAGACGCCGGCGACACGCTGGTGAAGCACCCCGACGTGCCGCTGATCTCCTTCACCGGCGAGAGCCGCACGGGGCAGATCATCTTCGGCAACGCGGCGCCCTTCCTCAAGGGCCTGTCTATGGAACTGGGCGGCAAGTCGCCCGCGATCGTCTTCGCCGACGCCGACCTGGAGGCCGCGATCGACGCGACCATCTTCGGTGTCTTCTCCCTCAACGGCGAGCGCTGCACCGCCGGCAGCCGCATCCTCGTCGAGCGGCCGGTCTACGACGAGTTCGTCGAGCGTTACGCCGCGCAGGCGAAGCGCGTGATCGTCGGCGACCCGCAAGACCCGAAGACCGAGGTGGGCGCGCTCGTGCACCCGGAGCACTACGACAAGGTCATGAGCTACATCGAGATCGGCAAGGCTGAGGCCCGCCTCGTGGCCGGCGGCGGACGCCCCGACGGCTTCGACACCGGCAACTACGTCGCGCCGACGGTGTTCGCCGATGTCGCCCCCGACGCACGGATCTTCCAGGAGGAGATCTTCGGACCGGTCGTGGCGATCACGCCCTTCGACACCGACGAAGAGGCGCTCGCCCTGGCCAACGGCGTGCGGTACGGCCTGGCCGCCTACGTCTGGACGAACGATCTGAAGCGATCGCACAACTTCGCGCAGGCCATCGAAGCCGGCATGGTGTGGCTCAACTCCAACAACGTCCGCGACCTCCGCACCCCGTTCGGCGGCGTGAAGGCGTCCGGCCTCGGGCACGAGGGCGGCTACCGCTCGATCGATTTCTACACCGACCAGCAGGCGGTGCACATCACCCTGGGCAAGGTCCACAACCCCACCTTCGGCAAGTCCGACCCCGCCGCATCCCACTGACCCGCCACTGACGCAAGGACGCTGACATGAGCAACCGCGACGACATGACCCTCACCTCCTCCGGCTTCTACGTCTCGCAGGAGGCGCCCATCGTCACGGGCAACCCGGTCCCGACACCCACGGCGCCGGCCCCCGACATCCTGCGCTGCGCGTACATGGAGCTCGTGGTCACCCACCTCGCCGCATCCCGTACCTTCTACGTCGACGTGCTCGGGCTCTACGTGACGGAAGAGGACGAGCAGGCGATCTACCTGCGGTCGACCGAGGAGTTCATCCACCACAACCTTGTGCTGCGCCAGGGACCGGTGGCCGCCGTCGCTGCCTTCTCCTACCGCGTGCGCACGCCCGAAGACCTCGACAAGGCGGTCGCGTTCTACTCGGAGCTGGGCTGCCGCGTCGAGCGTCGTCACGGCGGCTTCACCCGCGGCATCGGCGACTCGGTGCGCGTGGAAGATCCGCTGGGCTTCCCCTACGAGTTCTTCTACCAGACCGACCACGTCGAGCGGCTCGCGTGGCGGTACGACCTGCACACGCCGGGCGAACTGGTCCGTCTGGACCACTTCAATCAGGTCACCCCCGACGTGCCGCGCGGCGTGAAGTTCATGCAGGACCTCGGATTCCGCGTCACCGAAGACATCCAGGACGAATCCGGCACCGTCTACGCCGCGTGGATGCGCCGGAAGCCCACGGTGCACGACACCGCCATGACCGGCGGCGACGGCCCGCGGATGCACCACGTCGCGTTCGCCACGCACGAGAAGCACAACATCCTCGCCATCTGCGACAAGCTCGGCGCGCTCCGCCGGTCCGACGCGATCGAGCGCGGCCCCGGCCGTCACGGCGTGTCCAACGCGTTCTACCTCTACCTGCGCGACCCCGACGGGCACCGCGTGGAGATCTACACGCAGGACTACTACACCGGCGATCCCGACAACCCCGTCATCACGTGGGACGTGCATGACAACCAGCGTCGCGACTGGTGGGGCAACCCCGTCGTGCCGTCCTGGTACACCGAGGCCTCGCTCGTGCTCGACCTCGACGGCAACCCCAAGGAGGTCGTGGCACGCACCGACACGTCTGAGATGGCCGTGACCATCGGCGCCGACGGGTTCTCGTACACGCGCCGCGACGAGGGCGAAGAGTCGATGCCCGAGTACAAGCAGGGCGAGTACAAGCTCGGCCACCAGCTGTAACGGGCCGCCCGGCGCCCTAACTCCTCAAGATCCGGCCGTTCGGGGCGAGCGGCCCCGCGTTCCGGGCCCGGTCTTGAGGAGTTCGGGTATCGGCGACTGGCTAGTCTGACAACGAAGGAGACACCCATGCTGGATGACGAGACACTCGCCGCCATCGCCGCGGAGCTGGCCGAGGCCGACCGCACGCACGGGGTGATTCCGCGCATCACCGCGCGGTACCCGGATGCTGCCGTCGAGGACGCGTACGCGATTCAGCGCCTCTGGCGCGACGCGCGCATCGCCGACGGACGGCGTCTGGTCGGCCGCAAGATCGGGCTGACGTCGAAGGTGATGCAGGCCGCGACCGGCATCACCGAGCCCGACTACGGCGTCATGTTCGACGACACCGTGTGGGACAACGGCGCCGTGATCCCGCACGCGGACTTCTCGAACGTCCGCATCGAGGTGGAGCTGGCCTTCGTGCTCGCCGAGCCGCTCGAGGGTCCGAACTGCACACTCTTTGACGTGCTGCGCGCCACCGAGTATGTCGTCCCCGCCCTCGAGGTGCTCAACTCGCACATCGAGCTCGAAGGGCGCACGATCGTGGACACCATCTCCGACAACGCCGCATACGGCGGGATGGTTCTCGGGGGCAACCCCACGGCGCCGGATGCCATCGACCTGCGGTGGGTCTCGGCGCTCCTGTACCGCAACGAGACGATCGAGGAGTCCGGGGTCGCCGCGGCGGTGCTGAACCACCCGGCCGCCGGGGTCGCGTGGCTCGCGAACAAGCTCGCCCAGCACGGCGACCGGCTCGAAGCCGGGGAGATCATCCTCGCCGGCTCGTTCACGCGTCCGATGTGGGTGCACCCGGGCGACACCGTCCTGGCCGACTACGGACCCATGGGGACGATCGCATGCCGCTTCATCTGACCCCGACCTTCCGCGACCGCCTGGGCGCAGCATCCCGTCCCCTTGCGGGGATGTGGGTGTGCTCGGGCAGCCCGCTGGTCGCCGAGATCTGCGCCGGGGCCGGGCTCGACTGGCTGCTCATCGACATGGAGCACTCCCCCAATGGCCTGGAGAGCGTGCTCGCGCAGCTGCAGGCGGTGGCGGCTTACCCGTCCACGCCCGTCGTGCGGGTGCCGATCGGCGACGTCGTGACGCTCAAGCAGGTGCTCGACGTCGGCGCGCAGAACATCCTCGTTCCGATGGTGTCCTCGGGCGAGCAGGCCCGCGAGCTCGTCTCGGCGGTGCGTTATCCCCCGCGGGGCGTGCGCGGGGTGGGATCGGCACTGGCCCGATCGGGCCGCTGGAACCGGATCGACGATTACCTCGCCGACGGCGATTCCCACGTCTCGCTGTTCGTCCAGGTCGAGAACGTCGAGGGCGTGGATGCGGCGGGCGACATCGCCGCGGTGGACGGCATCGACGGCGTGTTCGTCGGACCCAGCGACCTCGCCGCATCCCTGGGGCTCCTCGGGCAGCAGACCCACCCCGCGGTCGTCGCGGCGGTGCAGCGGGCGTTCGACGCGGTGCGCGCGGCGGGCAAGCCGGTGGGCGTCAACGCGTTCGACCCGGCTGCCGCCCAGGCGTACCTGGATGCCGGCGCCGCGTTCGTGCTCGTCGGCGCCGACGTCGCGCTGCTCGCCCGCGGGTCGGAAGCGCTCGCCGCGCGCTGGGTGCCGGCATCCGAGACGGGGCGTCGCGCGTCGTACTGACCCGCGCGCGGCCCGGGCGGGTCGCCGGATGTGCGACGCTGGCTGCATGCAGCGGAATGTGGCGAGCACCATCCTCCTGGACGTGACCGAACCGGCCGACCTCGTGTTCGCCATCGCGGTGTCGGCGGCCTACCCCTCCGTCACCGAAGAGCTCCTGGTGTCGCTGGACGGTGCAGCAGTGGAGGCGGAAGAGCTCCCCGACGCGCACGGAACCCGATTGCACCGCGTCCGCTGCGGCACCGGACGTCTCGAGGTGTCCTACACCGCCACCGTTGACGATTCCGCCGACGACCTCCCGACTTCGCCGACCGATCTGCTCGTGTACACGCGCCCGAGCCGGTACGCCGAGTCCGACGCCCTGGGCCCGACGGCCTGGGCGGAGTTCTCCGGGATCTCCGACACCGGCGACCTCCTCGCGGCCGTGTCGTCCTGGGTCGGTACCGAGCTCGCGTACGTCTCCGGGGCGAGCATGCCGACCGACGGCGCGGTGCAGACGCTGCTGAACCGGCGGGGCGTGTGCCGGGACTTCGCCCACCTGTGCGTCGCTCTGCTGCGCGCACGCAACGTGCCGGCGCGCGTCGTGTCGGTGTACGCCCCGGGGCTCGCGCCGATGGACTTCCACGCGGTCGCCGAGGCGTGGGTCGACGACGCGTGGCGGGTGGTGGATGCGACGACCCTGGCGCCGCGCGCCTCGCTGGTGCGCATCGCCACCGGACGCGATGCGTCGGACACGGCGTTCCTGACGGTCCTCGGCGGCCGCGCGACGTTCGAACGCCTGACCGTGACCGCGGTGGTCGATTCCCTGCCGGACGACGACGTGACGCAGCTCGTGCAGCTGACGTGACGGGTCGGCTGGCCGCATCCTGTGTCAGGCTGGACGCATGAGGGCCTGGATCATCCGCTTCGCTTCGCTGTACGTCTTCGACGTCGTCGTTCTGCTCCTGATCGGCGCGCTCGTCCCGGGCGTGCGCGTCGGCTGGTCGGCGCTGTGGGCGGGCGTGGTGCTCGCCGCCGCCACGATCTGGTTGAAGCCGGTGATCCACCGGTGGTTCCGCTCCATGGCGGCTCGCTCCGCCGCGCAGCGCTCGTGGCTGGCGGAGAAGGGCGTGCAGTACCTGGTCGTTCTCGCCGTCGCCGCGATCATCTGGGTTCTCCTCGTGATCTTCACGGGCGTGAACGTGCGAGGCTTCGTGTTCGGATGGTTCGTCCCACCCCTGATGCTGCTGATCGCGTGGGCCATCTACGACCTCATCGACGACCGCATCGAGGCCCGCACCGGGGCGCTGTACGACCGCGCGACCGCCGGGCGCCGGGCGACGGGTGGGGGCGCCGGCGGTTCCGCGTCGTCTCTTCCGTCGACCCTCGGCGGCTCCGCCGCATCCGCTCCCGGTCGCCCCTCGGCGGCGACGCCTCGGCCGCACGGCGACGACGGCCTGACCGACGAACAGCGCCGGATGCTCGACGGCCTGTGACCGCGGCGGGTCTTGCGCCCCGACCCTTCGTCTCGCTCGCTCGCTCAGAGTCCGGGGGCGCGCTGGCCGTTCAGGCCCCGGCCCGCGGACACGCAGCGAGCGACACCTGTCCGGACACTAAGCGAGCGGCACCTGTCCCGGCCACTGAGCGAGCCGCCACCTGTCCCGGACACTGAGCGAGCGCAGCGAGACGAAGTGTCCCGCCGCACGGCTGTCAGGATGCGGCGCGCTCGGCGGCCTCGACGACGTTCGTCAGCAGCAGCGCCACGGTCATCGGCCCCACCCCGCCGGGGTTCGGCGAGAGCCATCCGGCGACCTCGGCGACGTCCGGCGCGACGTCCCCGTACACACGACTCTTGCCGGTCTCGGGGTCGGTCTCGCGCGTGACCCCGACGTCGAGCACGGCCGCGCCGGGCTTGACGTCTTCGGCCCGGACGATGTGCTTGACACCCGCGGCGGCGACGATGACGTCGGCCTGGCGCAGGTGGTGAGAGAGGTCGGTCGTCCCCGTGTGGGTGAGGGTCACCGTCGCGTTGATCTCGCGCCGAGTGAGGAGAAGCCCGATCGAGCGGCCGATCGTGACGCCGCGCCCGACGACGACGACGTCCTTACCGGCGAGGTCGTAGCCGTTCCGCTGCAGCAGCTCGATGACCCCCCGCGGCGTGCACGGAAGGGGCGTGGTGATCGGGGCGCTGACGTTGAGCACGAGTCGGCCGAGGTTGGTGGGGTGCAGGCCGTCGGCATCCTTCGCCGGGTCGATCCGCTCGAGGATCGCGTCGGTGTCGAGGTGCTTGGGCAACGGCAGTTGCACGATGTAGCCGTGGCACGCGGGATCGGCGTTGAGGGCGTCGATCGCGGCCTCCACGTCGGCCTGCGTCGACTCGGCGGGGAGCTCCACCTGGATGGAGTTCATGCCGATCGCCTCGGAGTCGCGGTGCTTCATCCCCACGTACAGCTGCGACGCCGGGTCGGCGCCGACGAGCACCGTCGCAATGCCCGGGGTGATCCCGCGCTCCTTGAGCGCCGCGACGCGCTCGGCGAGCTCCGCCTTGATCTCTGCCGCCGCGGCCTTCCCATCGAGCCTGATCGCCGTCATCCGTCTCTCCTTCCGTCCATCCCGCGAAACTGCATCTCCGCCACGAGACTCCCGCCGATGGATGCAGTGTCGTGGCGGAGATGCTGTCTCGCTGGTCGGGTTACTGCTGCAAGCCGGGGTACAGGGGGAACGCGGCGGTCAGGGCCGAGACCCGTAGGCGCAGCGCCTCGAGGTCGGCGCCGGGCTGCAGCGCCAGCGCGATCACATCGGCCACCTCGGTGAACTCGGCGTCGCCGAATCCCCGGGTCGCGAGCGCCGGCGTGCCGATGCGCAGGCCCGAGGTCACCATGGGCGGGCGCGGGTCGTTGGGCACCGCGTTGCGGTTGACGGTGATGTGGATCTCGTGCAGCAGATCCTCGGCCTGCTTTCCGTCGATGGCTGCGTCCCTCAGGTCGACGAGAACGAGGTGCACGTCGGTGCCGCCCGAGCGCACCGCGATACCGGCGGCGGCCACATCCGGCTGCGTCAGGCGCTCCGCGATCATCGCGGCGCCGCGGAGGGTGCGCTCCTGGCGCTCACGGAACTCCTTCGTCGCGGCGAGCTTGAACGCGGTCGCCTTCGCGGCGATCACGTGCATGAGCGGCCCGCCCTGCTGCCCCGGGAAGACAGCGGAGTTGATCTTCTTCGCGATGTCGGCGTCGTTGGTGAGGATGAAGCCGGAGCGCGGCCCGCCGATCGTCTTGTGCACGGTGGACGACACCACGTGCGCGTACGGCACCGGGTTCGGATGCAGCCCTGCCGCGACGAGCCCGGCGAAGTGCGCCATATCGACCCACAGCAGGGCTCCGACCTCGTCGGCGATCTCGCGGAACCGGGCGAAGTCGAGCTGGCGGGGGTAGGCCGACCAGCCCGCGATGATCACCTTGGGCTGGTGCTCCACGGCGAGGCGATGCACCTCGTCCATGTCGATGATGGATGTCTGCGGATCGACGCCGTACGCCACGATGTTGTACAGCCGGCCGGAGAAGTTGATCTTCATGCCGTGCGTGAGGTGACCACCCTGGTCGAGCGAGAGCCCGAGGAGCGTGTCGCCCGGGCGCGCGATCGCGTGGAGCACGGCGGCGTTGGCGGTGGCACCCGAGTGCGGCTGGACGTTGGCGAACTCGGCACCGAACAGCGACTTGGCGCGCGCGATCGCGAGCTCCTCGGCGACGTCGACCTCTTCGCACCCGCCGTAATAGCGGCGTCCAGGGTAGCCCTCGGCGTACTTGTTGGTCAGCACGGAGCCCTGCGACTGCAGCACCGACACCGGAACGAAGTTCTCGGATGCGATCATCTCGAGATATCCGCGCTGACGCTCGAGCTCGCGCTCCAGCACCTGGGCGATCTCAGGGTCGACCTCGGCGAGCGGGGCGTTGAAATACTGGTCGGACACGGCGATCTCCTCGGACGTCGGCAGAATATCTGCGGTTGTTGGGCAGCACGCGTGGCGGGCTGACGGAACACCTACATCGGCCCAGGCGTGCGGTCGAATGCCGTCGTACGGTCGCTCCCCGGTGGTGGCCCACCTCAACGCCAGTCGCGACGTGTCCACCCTAGCGGGTCGGCGATAAGGTGAGGCAACGTCGCTGTTTGCAAGGCGTCCTGACAGAGCGTCCGGCTGCGGCTCGTCCCTCCTCGGGCCACCCAGGCCGCCAGGAAGGAGCATCCGTGCCCACACCCCCACTGGTGCCGTTCCCCCTGTCCGTCCGCGAGCGTCCCGATGCCGAGCCGTTCGTCCTCGCGGGTGCCGGCATCGCGGGCGACACCGACGCGTCCGCCGAACTCGCAGCGCTCCTCCGTGCGCGCACAGGCGCCGAACCCGCCCCGGCGCCCGATGGGTCGATCCGGCTCCGCATCGCTGCGGGCGGGGCCGCAGAGTCGTACACGCTCACCGTCGACGGGGCATCCATCGTGCTCACCGGCGCGGATGCTGCGGGACTCTTCTACGGCGTGCAGACACTGGCGCAGCTCATCCAGCAGCGCGGGGATTCCTGGATCGTGCCGGCGATGCAGATCGAGGATGCGCCGCGATTCGCCTATCGCGGGATGATGCTCGACGTGGCGCGGCACTTCTTCGGCGTGGACGACGTGAAGGCGCTCATCGACCGCGCGTCGGCGCTCAAGTGCAACCACCTGCACCTGCACCTCACGGACGATCAGGGCTGGCGTCTGCAGCTGCGCTCACGCCCCGAGCTCACGGCCCGCGCGTCCGGCACCGCGGTGGGTGGGGATGCCGGCGGCTTCTACACGCGGGAGGATTACGCGGAGATCGTCTCGTACGCGGCATCCCGGCACATGACGGTGGTGCCGGAGGTCGACATTCCCGGTCACACGCACGCCGTGGGCCTGGCCTATCCCGAGCTCGCCGCGGATCCGGTCATCACCGACCAGGTTCGCACCACCGCAGCGGAGTTCGGTGGCGGACTCCCCGAGACCGGCCGCCCGTACACCGGGATCGCTGTGGGTTTCTCATCGCTGCGCATCGACGACGAGCGCACGTACGAGTTCCTCGCCGACGTGCTGGGCGAGCTCGCCGGGATGACGCCCGGCCCGTACCTCCACCTCGGCGGTGACGAGGCCCTGGGGACGAGCGCCGAGGACTACGCCACGATCATCACCCGCGCGGTGGGCATCGTCGCGGCCGCCGGCAAGCGGCCGATCGCCTGGCATGAGGCCAGCACCGTCCCCGACCTGCCGGCCGATGTGGTCGCACAGTACTGGGGATACGTGGCGCCCGACCGACCCGTCACGACCGGTTCAGCCGACTCGGTCATCCTCTCCCCCGCCGACGCGGTGTACCTCGATATGAAGCCCGAGGCGGGGTTCCCCCTGGGCCTCACGTGGGCGAACGGCCCCACGAGCGTCGAGCGTGCCTATTCCTGGGAGCCGGACGGCCTCCTTCCGGGCGTGGATGCCGAGCACATCCTGGGCGTGGAGGCACCGCTGTGGACCGAGACGGTGCGCACGCTCGCCGACATCGACGCGCTCGCCTTCCCCCGCCTGGCCGCGGCCGCAGAGATCGCATGGTCGCCCGCCGCCGGCGCGAGCGCCGAACGCACCTGGGGCTCCTTCCGCGAGCGCGTCGGCGGGCTCGGCGCCCTGTGGACGGCGCTCGGTGTGGGCTTCACCCGCTCGCCCGAAATCCCCTGGCGCGCGTCGTGAGCCTCGTTGTGCACTCCGCACGCCTCATCGACGACGGCGTGGCGACGGATGCGGCGTGGGTGCGTTTTGCGGACGGCCGGGTCGTCGCATCCGGGGTCGGCGACACCTGGCGCGACCTCGCCGTCGGCGACGACGTCGTCGACGCTCGTGCGCTCGCGGGCCACGCCGCGGTGCTCTCCCCCGGGTTCGTCGACATCCACGGCCACGGCGGCGGCGGATACGCCTTCGACGATGGAGCCGATGCGATCCGCGCTGCCCGCGCCGTCCACCGGCGGCACGGCACCACCAGCGCCGTGATCTCCCTCGTCACCGCCCCTCTGGACGCACTCGCCCGGAGGGCGGCGGTCGTCGCGGAGTTGACCCGCACCGACTCCGACATCCTCGGCTCGCACCTCGAGGGACCCTTCCTCGACCCGGGACATCGGGGTGCACACGACCCCACCGCGCTGGTCTGGCCGGTCGCCGTGGAATCGCTGCTCGAGGCCGGCGCCGGAACCATCCGCCAGGTGACGCTCGCCCCCGAACTGCCGGGCGCCTTCGAGGGCATCCGGGCGCTCACGGCGGCGGGCTCGACCGCGGCGGTCGGTCACACCGGGGCGGATGCGGCCTTGGCGGCAGCCGCTTTCGACGCCGGCGCCCGCATCCTCACCCACGCCTTCAACGGGATGCCGGGGCTTCACCACCGAGCGCCCGGGCCGGTCGGGGCGGCGCTCGCCGACGAACGGGTCGTTCTCGAGCTGATCGCCGACGGCGTGCACCTGCACCCCGACATCGTGCGGATCGCGTTCGCGGCCGCCCCGGGTCGCATCGCGCTCGTCACCGACGCGATGTCGGCCACCGACGCCGGCGACGGGCGGTATTCGCTGGGCGGTCTCGACGTCATCGTCGCGGACGGCGTGGCGCGCTTGGCCGACGGCGGCTCGATCGCGGGGTCGACGCTCACCCAGGATGAGGCCGTCCGGATCGCCGTGGCGGCGGGCGTCGACGTGCGGGAGGCGCTCCGCGCCGTTACCGCCACACCGGCGCGGGCGATCGGGCTCGCCGGAGAGGTCGGCCACCTCCGCGAGGGCAGCCGCGCCGATGCCGTGCTGCTCGACGCCGATCTCCGCGTCCGGGCGGTGTGGGCCGGCGGGGCACCCGTGCGTTGAGGGGCTGCGTCGGCGGGTCGGGCGGTGCGTTCGCCGGGGCAGGAGCTGCCCGGCGGCCGGTCGTAGACTGGAAATCATGACCGATACCCCTCGCGTGCGCGCGGAAGCACCGCCGGCACCCGGGACCCGCCCCGCCCTGTCGGTCGTCGATGTCGTTTCCGTGCTGTGCGGCGTGCTCGCTTTCGGAACTCTCGCCCTGTGGGGTTTCACGGCGTGGGCGTTCCCCTGGAACATCGTCTTCGGCATCGGCGCGCCGGTCGTGGCGGTGTTGGTGTGGGCTCTGTTCGTCTCCCCCCGCGCCGTTCTCGCCGTGCACCCGTTCGTCCGCGCCGTCGTCGAGCTGCTCGTGTACCTGTCGGCGACCATCGCGTGGTGGAGCATGGGCCAGCCGTGGATCGGCCTCGGCTACGCCGTCGTCGCTGTCGCCTTCGGCCTCGTGGTCGGTCGGCGGCGCCTCGGATGACCGCCGACGTCGTCGCGCGGCTCGTCGACGCCCTCGGTGAGCGCGTGGACGTCTCTTCCGAAGCCCGCAACGCCGCGCGCGCGGACAAGTCCGGTCACACCGCCGAAGGAATGCCGCTCGCCGTCGTGCACGCCCAGTCCGTCGCCGACGTGCAGGCTGTCATGCGCATCGCGTCCGAGACCGGCACACCGGTCGTACCCCGCGGCGCCGGAACGGGCCTGGCCGGAGCCGCCAACACCGGGGCGGGCGAGATCTCGCTGTCGCTGCGGCGCATGGACCGCATCCTCGAGGTGCGCCGTGACGATCTGCTCGCCGTCGTGGAACCCGGCATCCTCAACGGCGACCTCAACGCGGTGCTGGCCGAAGAGGGGCTCTGGTGGGCGCCCGACCCCGCCAGCCGGGCGATCTCGACCGTGGGCGGCAACATCGCCACCGGCGCCGGCGGCCTGCTGTGTGCCAAGTACGGTGTGGTGCGCGATGCGGTTCTCGGCCTCGACCTCGTGCTCGCCGACGGACGTCTCCTGCACCTCGGGCATCGCAGCGTCAAGGGCGTCACGGGCCTTGACCTCACCTCGCTGGTGATCGGGTCGGAGGGCGTCCTCGGCGTCGTCGTGGCCGCCACCCTCAAGCTCCGCCGGCTCGTCCCCGGGGAGGTGCAGACGCTGTCGGCGACCTTCCCCGACGTGCGGGCCGCTGCCGTCGCATCCGCCGCCGTGACCGCGTCCGGAGTACAGCCGGCGATCATGGAACTGATGGATGCGGCGAGCCTCGCCCGCACGCACGCCTACCTCGGTCTCCCCGCACCGGCCGTCGGTGCCGCACAGTTGCTGATCCAGACCGACGGTCCTGCGGCGGCAGCGGAGGCCGACGCCATCGCGGCCGTCCTCGCCTCCGTCGGCGGGACCGTCGTGATCGCGGCGGACACCGCCGAAGCCGAGCACCTGCTGTCCGTGCGCCGGTCGATGCATCCCGCCTGGGAAGCGGCCGGCACGACGCTCATCGAGGACGTGTCGGTTCCCCGGAGCGCGCTGCCCGCCATGTTCGACGCCATCGCCGACATCGAGCAGCGCTTCGGCCTCGCGATCCCGACGGTCGCCCACGCGGGCGACGGCAACCTGCATCCGAACTTCGTCTTCCCCGGACCCGACGTGCCGGACGAGATCTGGGTAGCGGCGGGCGAACTCTTCCAAGCCGCCCTCGCCCTCGGTGGGACGCTGACCGGCGAGCACGGAGTGGGCATCCTCAAGCGTCGCTGGCTCGCCGACGAGCTGGGGGACGACCAGTGGCAGCTGCAGCGGCAGATCGCCCGGGTGTTCGACCCCGCCGGCATCCTCAATCCCGGCAAGGTCTTCGCTCCCGCCCTGTAGCCCGTCGCTCTTAGCCCGGTCGCCGTGATGGGTCGCTGTAGCGGGTCGCTGTGGCTGGTCGCTGTAGCGGGTGGCCCCTAGCGGGAGCGGGTCGCGGAAGCCGTTGCAGCACGGGAGGCGTGCACCTCAGGAGGAGAAGTGCACTCCGGAGGGCCAAAACCCTTACATCCACCCTCCCCAACGCACATCTCCTCCCCAACGGCACACCGACGCCCCACCCGCCCAGCCGCCACCGCGACCCCCCTCCACCCGTACACCTCGGGAGGAGAAGTGCACCACGGAGGACCAAAACCCCCACACCCGCCCTCCCCAACGCACATCTCCTCCCCAACGGCACACTCCGGGCCTAGAGGCGCCACGCCTCCACCCACCCGTGCAGCCCGGGAGGAGAAGTGCACTACGGAGGGCCAAAACACCCACATCCACCCTCCCCAACGCACATCTCCTCCCCAACGGCACACTCCGGGCCTAGAGCCGCCACGCCGGTCCACTCCACCCGGGCACCTCGGGAGGAGAAGTGCACTACGGAGGGCCAAAACCCCCACATCCACCCTCCCCAACGCACTTCTCCTCCCCCGCGGCACGCCGACGCCCACCCGCCCGCCCAGCCGCCACCGTCAGACCCGCCCACCCGTTCACCGCGGGAGGAGAAGTGCACTACGGAGGACGAAAACCGCCCCTTCACCGACGGCTCAGCGTCTCCTCCGGCGTCGCGCCGATCAGCGCAGCACCCAGCGCCGCCGCCGGGGAGCCGGCCGGGAGCAGTTCCACGCGTTCCGCCACGCGCAGCGAGCGAAGGAACGGGGATGCCGCGGCGCTGTCAGCGAGCGCAGCATCCACGTCAGCCGTCAGGCGCGGCGCGAGGGCGGTGAGCCCACCGCCCAGGACGACGGTATCCGCGTCGGTCGTGAGGACCAGGATTCGGACCGCCGCGGCGACGCCGCGGGCGAGGCCGGCTCGCAGCATCCCGGCGTGCGGATCTCCGGCGTCGGCGGCGTCGAAGATGTCCTGTACCGGCAGCCGGCCGGGTCTTCCCCACCGCTCGGCCAGCGAGGCGCCGCCGACGAGCGCCTCGATGCATCCGCGCTGCCCGCACCGGCACGGCGGACCCGCGGGGTCGACGGAGATGTGCCCCACCTCCCCGGCGGTCCCGCGCGATCCCCGCCACAGGGAACCGTCGGTCACCAGGCCCGCCGCTATGCCGGTGCCCAGGTTCAGGTACGCCATCGAGCCCGACCCGCCGCGGAGGGCGTACGCGCCGGCGGCGGCGGCTTTCACGTCGTTCTCCGCCCGCACCGGCACGCCGAGGAGGGGTTCGAGTGCGTCGGCGACGTCAAGCCGCTCGATGCCGAGGTTGACCGCGTGCACCACCCGCGATCCACCGGGCTCGACCTGACCGGGCATCCCCACACCGACCGAAGCCAGTCCGCGGCCGTCGACGCCCGGTTGGGCGGCGAGATCTTCCACAGCGGCGAGGATGCTCCGGACCACGGCATCCGGTCCCCACCCCGTGGCCCGGCGCACCCGGGCGAGCACCGAGTCGTCTGCGCCGAGCGCGACCGCGTCGGTCTTCGTCCCGCCCACGTCGAGGCCGACACGGATGCGGGCCGGCGCCGCATCCGCGGGAGAACTGGATGCCATCAGCCTTTGACCGCCCCGGAGACCAGGCCGCTTGTCATTCGGTGCTGCACGATGAGGAAGAATCCCACGACCGGGATGGCCACGAGGGTGGAGCCGGCCATGAGCTCGGCCCAGTTGATTCCCCCGTTGGGGTCGAGGAAGGTCCGCAGCCACACGGGCAGAGTCATCGCCTCGGGGCGGGGGTTGAGAACGAGGGCGAAAATGAACTCGTTCCAGGCCTGGATGAAACCGAACACGCCCGTGGCGACGAGGCCCGGGGCGAGCAGAGGGAAGGTGACGCGCCAGAACGCCTGCGCGCGGCTCAGCCCGTCGATCATCGCGGCCTCCTCGAGTTCCACGGGGATGCCCTGCACGAAGCCACGGAGAGTCCAGATCGTGAACGGCAGCACCGTGGCGACGTAGACCGCCGTCAACCCGGCGATGGTGTTCAGCAGCTGCCACCCGTCCATGAGCCGGAAGATCGAGATGATCATCGCCTCCGCCGGGATCATCTGGATGATCAGGATCGTCACGAGAAACGCTCCGCGAGAGCGGAACCGGAAGCGCGCTACCGCCAGCGCGGCGAGGAACGCGAACACGAGTGCGACGACCACGGTCAGCAAGGTCACGGCAAGGGAGTTGCCGAGGGCGGGGAGGAAGGGGGCGCGATCGGAGCGGAAGATGACGCCGAGGTAGTTCTCGATCGTGGCGTTCTCGGGCCAGAAGTGCAGGTCGCTGCCGCGCACCTGCGAATTCGGCTGCAGCGAGGTGTTCACCATCCAGTACACCGGGAACGCCGAGAAGACGAACACCACGACCGCGGCGATGCCGGCCAGCACCGATCCGGTGCGGCGCCGGGTGCGGCCGTTCACAGCGTGTCCTCCTTCACCGTGCGGCGTACATAGAAGGCCGACAACGCCACGAGCAGCAGCACCACCAGCACCGAGATCGCCCCGCCCGCCCCGAAGTCACCCGAGCCGAGCGAGACCCGGTAGATGTAGACGCCGAGCGTGTTGGTCTGTTCGGCGATACCGCCGATGGACTGCAGCGAGTAGATCTGCGTGAACACCCGGAGATCCCAGATGACCTGCAAGATCGTGACGACCGTGAGGATGGGGCGGAGGTAGGGCATCACGACGAGGAAGAACCGCTTCGCACCTCCCGCACCATCCAGCTGCGCCGCCTCCATCACCTCATCCGGCACCTGGGTGAGGCCCGCGTAGACCGTGAAGGCGACGAACGGCACTGCTCCCCACACGATGATCACGGTCGCGACGAGGAAGAAGCTCTCCGGCGCGAGAAGCCACGAGTGCCCCTCGAAGGGCAGTCCGAACCCGCGACTGAGGATGTGATTGAGAACGCCGTACTGCGTGTCGAAGATCCATCCCCAGACGATCGTCGCCGACAGCGGAGGCATCGCCCACGCGAGCAGCAGCCCGGTCGACACCAGGGTGCGCAGCGCCATCCCCAGTCGCCGCATGAGCAGGGCGATGAGGATGCCGAGGAGCATCGTGAGCACGACGCACACTGCCGCGAACACGACCGAGCGTGAGAGCACCTGCCAGAACTCGGGGTCCGTCAGAACGGCGATGTAGTTACCGAAGGCGATGAACTCCGGCGGCCGCCCGAACACCTGCGCGCGACCGAACTCCTGGAACGACATCACCAGCAGCTGGATCAGCGGCCAGGCCGACAGCAGCGCCAGCACGACCAGAGCCGGCAGCAGAAGCGCATACGGCATGAAGCCGCCACGCCGCCTTCGCCGGCGACCCGATGCGGCCGGCGGGGCGGGCGCGACGAGCCGCTCTCCGTCCACGCCGCTCACAGCCGGCGCGACATCGCTCGGGAGAGGTGTCATGTGATCTCCAGCGGTTCATCCCCCTCCTGCGCGAGACGGAGCGAACGTCGGGTCCGACGCTCGGGCCGTTCTCGAGCAGGAGGAGGAGGGGGTCAGCCGTTCAGGATGTCTTCGATCTTGGTGTCGACCTCCGCAGCAAGTGTCGGGAGGTCACCACCCTGGGCGACCTGCACGAAGAAGTCCTCCAGAACGCGGGATGCTTCGACCTCGGCCCAGTTCGGAGCCGCCGGGGTCAGCTTCGCGTTCGCGGCCGCAGCCGTGAACGCCTCCGCATCCGGCGTGTCGCCGAGGGTCGAGGCGAGCGACTGCTTGGCGGGGATGAGGCCGTTCTCGCCGTAGATCGTCTGGAACCCGTCGCTCAGGATGATCTCCAGCGCGCTCTTGGCGAGCTCGGGGTTGGCCGAGCGGGCCGAGATGCCGATGTTCGATCCACCCGCGAACGCCTGTGCGACTCCGCCGTCGATCCCGGGAAGCGCATAGACGAAGGGCGCGGTCGGTGGAGCGTCCGTCTCGCACTCGCTGGCCAGGCCCAGCGCCCAGTTCGGCGCAGAGAACTGGATGGCGGCGCCTTCGCAGTACGGCGTCCACGGTTCGGCGTTGTCGCCGTCCTTGGGCGCCAGCGAGGCGTTCGTCATCAGGTCCTGCACCTGCGCGAGACCGGCGAGCGACTCCGGCGAGGAGAACTGGGCATCCCACTCCTCGCCGTCCTGCACCGCGATCTCCCCGCCGTTCTCCCACATGAAGGGGAGGGCGTTGTACCAGTCCTGGCCGGCGAAGTAGATGCCGGACTTATCGGGGTTGGCTGCGGCGAGCTCGGTCGCCTGGGCGACGTACTCGTCGAGGGTCGCGGGCGCCGCCGATACGAAGGCCGGGTCGGCGAAGACGACACGGGCGCCCGAGTACAACGGCGCGGCGTAGAACGCCCCGTCGTAGGAACCCGCCTCGACGAAGCCCGGGAGCAGGTCATCGCCCCCGAGGTCTTCGTAGATGTCGGTGATGTCCAGCAGTGCCCCGACCGAAGTGAACGCGGGCGCCTGCGTGTTGCCGAACTCGACGATGTCGGGGCTGTCGGAGCTGGACAGGCTCGTGGTGAGCTTGTCCACGAGACCGTCCCAGGTCTGTTCCTCGATCACGAGCGTCGACCCGGGGTTCTCCTCCTCGAAGGTCTCGACGAGGTAGTCCCGGGCATCCTGTGGCGTGTCGGTTCCGGCGAGCCACACGCGGATCTCGGCGCCGTCGCCGTCTCCGCCGGCA
Organism: Microbacterium sp. Z10_103; assembly: GCF_058310455.1. NCBI lineage: Bacteria > Bacillati > Actinomycetota > Actinomycetes > Micrococcales > Microbacteriaceae > Microbacterium > Microbacterium sp. Z10_103. The sequence goes on along the minus strand of NZ_JBZEGK010000001.1, from coordinate 434,755 downwards.
CTGCCACTCCCGGCGCAACCGGCGAGTGCCACAGCCGACGCGCCGACGAGCGCGAGGGAAGCGAGCTTTCTGTTCATGGTGCCTTCCTTCATGGTTTCTCTGGTGCGGGATGAGCCGAGGCTCGCGGGGTCTCGGATGCCTACGACACTCCGAGGCGTCCGGACAGGACCATGACGGCCGCCCCGCGCAGGACGATGTCCTGGCCGTGCTCCGTCATCCGTACGCGCACGCCGTCGTGGAACTCAGCGAGCGTGCGGGCACGAAGGGTCTCGGCGGTGGAGTCCGCGAGGGGGCCGCCGAGGAGTTCGGGAGGGCCGGAGAGCACGATCTCCGACAGGTCCAGAGCGCCGACCACGGGCGCCAGCGCGATACCCAGCCGCTCCCCGGCGTCGCGGAGGATCCCGTCGCGGTCGGCAGCAGGCGCGGCGTCGAGTCGTGCGGACAATGCCGGAACGGACAGCCAGGCCTCCAGGCATCCGACCTTTCCGCAGACGCACCGCGGCCCCCCGTCGGTGCCGACGGTCACGTGACCGATCTCGCCCGCGGCGAATCGCCCCCCGCGCATCGGGCGCCCGTCGGCGAGAAGCCCCGAGCCCACGCCCCGGCCGACCTTCACGAGCAGGACGTCGTCCCGCGATCCGCCGAAGGTGTACTCCGCCAGAACGGCGGCGTTGGCGTCGTTCGCGACCAGCACCGGCAGGTCGAGCGCCTCGGACAACAGCGATTGCAGGTCCAGCCGTTCCCATCCGAAGTTCGGCGCGGTCAGCACCACGCCGGCGTCATCGACCACACCCGGTGACCCGACCCCGACACCGAGCACCGGGGCGTGCGAATCCGCGACGAGCGCCGCGGCCAGGTCGGCCACGATGCGCACCACGTCGGCATCCGCCGGGGGAACAGGCACCTGCCGACGCGCGACGATCTCGCCGTCCATCGTCAGCACGGCGCCGAGAATGACGTCGCTCCCCGACAGGTCGATCCCGACGATGCGGTGTCCGGAACGATCGAGGTCGACGAGCATGGCGGGCTTGCCCGGACCGGAGCTCTCCCGCATCCCCTTCTCGGTCACGTAACCCTCGGTGATCAGCGCCGCCACGAGGTCGGAGATGGTCACGCGGGTGAGCCCCGTCTCGCGCGCCAGGTCGGCCCGGCTCATCGCCCCCCCGGAGTACAAGGTCTGCAGGACGAGGGACCGATTGTGGGTCCGCGCCTGCTCGGGGAGGACCTTCCCGTGCGGGCGCAGCGCCCGGCCTCCGCCGAAGGCTCGGGCGGAGGTCATCGATCCTGGGGTGCTCACATTTGTTAGTAGACCTTACGAACTAACTCGCCGCAAGACCGAATCTGTGACTACTCGGGTCTTTACCCACTCGTTATCCGCGCAGAGACGGGGGCGATAACCCTCCGCGTCTAGGGTGGAGACCCCCTCGAAGGAGCACGTCATATGAACGCCCGCCACGCCCTGGGTACGCTCGCCCTCCTCGCAGCGCTCGTTGTTACGGGCTGCACCGCCTCCCCCGCGCCGGCCATCACGACGTCGCCCGCGACCGCCGCCCCCGCGGATGAAACGGGGGACGGCGGGCAGTCCACCGCTGACGCCTGCGCCATCGTCGCCGAGTCGGTGGACAGCGCCATAGCGGCGTTCGCCTCCGCCTCCCCCGACGACCCCGCAGCCGTGATCTCTGCCCTGCAGGCCGCATCCAGGGAACTGGTCACCGTCTCCGAGCGCGTCACCAACGACGACGTGGCGGCGCTGCTCCCGCCCCTCCGCGACATGTTCGGCGAAGCATCCGAGGCCATGAAGGCTGTCGCAGACGGGGACCTCACGCGCGTGGCCGACGTCTCGCGCCTCAGCGGGGCGTTCCAGGAGGCCGCGAGCGCTTATCAGGAATTGTGCGCAATCGGCTGACCGTGATCGGAACGTTGCCCCGGACATCCAGTCCCGCGCTTAGCATAGAACCAGAAGAAGGGGTGCCACGACATGACGGATCTCGTTACGAGACCCGAAGCCGGCGAAGAGAACGCGCACGACGCGGTCTCGGGCCTCGACGGTGACGGTCCTGCGTACGCCTGGGCGCCTGGGGAGCCCGCACCCGCCAAGAGGAAGCACGCGCTCCTCTGGATCGGCATCCCGGCCGGAGCGACGGTCATCGCGCTCGTGGCCGCGTCGATCGTGCTGATCGCCCCCGGGACCGCCGTCGCAGGAGTGTCTGTCGGTGGACTCACCCCCGGTGCAGCAGCGGACGCCGTCGCGTCGCGCCTGGCCGAGACGACGCTCGTCCTCGAGGGTCCCGACGGCGAGTTCACCGTCACCGGCGCCGACCTCGGCGCCTCCGTCGATGCGACCGCCGCAGCCGAGGCGGCATTCGCCGAGCATCCCATGTGGAGCCCGGCCGGTTGGTTCCCCAGCGGAATCGACGCGCCCGTGTCCCTCGACGAGACACGCGCGACCGAGACGCTGCGCTCCGTCGCCGGTGAGCTGTTCGTCGACCCCGTCGACGCCGCCGTGTCGTTCGACCCGGCTTCGGCGACCTACATCGTGACCGACGCCATCCCCGGCGAGGGCGTCGACCTGGAAACGGTGCGCGCCGCCCTGCAGGACGCGTTCGACTCCGGGGCGACGACCATGCCGCTCGACGTCGCCGTCGTCTCGGTCGAGGCGGCCGCCACCACCGAAGAGGCAGCGACGACGGCGGCCGGCCTCAACGGCATGCTCGACTCCGTCGGCTTCTACGTGGGCGAAGAGCGCGTCGTCCCCGTCGATCGCACGGTCGCAGCATCCTGGCTGACGGTCGGCGTCGAAGCGGGAGCCTTCCACGTCACCGCCGATCCCGCTGCCATCCAGCCCGTCGTCGACGGGCTCCCCGCCGCGGTGAACCGTGATCCCATCAACGCCACGGTCATCACCGACTCCGCCGGATCCGTTCTGCGCGAGCAGACCGCGGGCGTCACCGGCCGCGTGCTGGAGAACACCGACGGCATCGCCAACCAGTTCGCCGGCCTGCTCGGCGACGGACAGTCCGCCTTCCCTCTCACCGTCGCCGAGACCCCGTTCACAACAACAGCCCTCGTCCGCCGCATCGAGGCGAACCTGAGCACCCAGCGGGTCTACCTGTACGAGAACGACCAGCTCGTCCAGTCCTGGGCCGCCTCGTCGGGGCTCCCGGGCTCGGCGACTCAGCCGGGCAACTTCCGCATCGGGTGGAAGACGCCCATGCAGGACATGGGGTGCTTCCCCGGCGCGCCCTACTGCACCGAGAACGTGCCGTGGGTGTCGTACTTCAACGGCGACCAGGCCTTCCACGGCGCGTACTGGCACAACAACTTCGGCAACCCCATGAGCCACGGGTGCGTGAACCTGCCCGTGAGCGCTGCGAAGTTCCTCTACGACTGGGCTCCGAAGGGCACGCAGGTCTCGGTGCACTACTGAGCGACGCCGTCGCGATATCGTGACGGGGTGCCGCGTTTCGATCTGCCCCTGACCGAGCTCGAGCAGTACCGGCCCGACGTGGCCGAGCCCGACGACTTCGACGCATTCTGGGGTCGCACCCTCGCCCAGTCACGAGCGGCCGGTGCTGACCTCGTCGTCGCGCGCGCCGCGACCATGCTGCGCACGGTGGACGTGTGGGATGTCACCTTCCCCGGTTTCGCCGGCGACCCGATCAAGGCCTGGTATCTCAGGCCGGTAGGGCGCGACGAGCCACTCCCCGTGGTCGTCGAATTCGTCGGGTACGGCGGCGGACGCGGACTCCCCGTCGACCGCCTGGCGTGGTCGGCCGCCGGCTACGGGCACCTCATCATGGACACCCGCGGCCAGGGTTCGGGCTGGGGTTCGGGCGGTGACACGGCCGACCCGCACGGGGCGGGTCCCGCCTCCGCCGGGTTCATGACCCGCGGCATCGACGACCCCGTCGACCATTACTACCGGCGGGTCTTCACCGATGCCGTGCGGGCGGTGGATGCTGCGCGCCTGCTCCCCGGCGCCGACCCCGACCGGATCGCGGTCGCCGGAGGCAGCCAGGGCGGCGGCATCGCGCTGGCTGCAGCGGGCCTGTGTTCGGGGTTGGTCGGTGTGATGCCGGACGTGCCGTTCCTCTGCCATTTCGAGCGCGCCGTGGGCCTCACCGACCGCGACCCGTACCACGAGATCGTGCGGTACCTCTCCGTCCACCGCGGCGCGGAGGAGCGGGTCTTCCACACGCTGTCCTACTTCGACGGCGTGAACTTCGCCAAACGCGCGGAGGCGGCGGCGCTCTTCTCCACGGCGCTCATGGACCTCACCTGCCCGCCGTCGACGGTTTTCGCCGCCTACAACGCCTATGCCGGTCCGCGCGAGATCGACGTCTTCCCGCACAACGACCACGAGGGCGGCCAGTCCTACCAGCTCACACGTCAAGTCGCCTGGCTGGCCGAGCGCCTTTCCTGAGACGCGAAAAGCGGATGCCCCGGCACGCGCCGGGGCATCCGCTTTCGTGAGGCGATTCAGCCGATCGCGTCGACGATTCCGTTGAGCGTCGGCGAAGAGCGCATGACCTCGCGCACCTTCTCCTCGTCGGGGTGGTAATACCCTCCGATGTCAACGGGCGAGCCCTGCACGGCGAGCAGCTCGTCGACGATCTGCTGCTCGTTGGCGGCAAGGGCCTCGGCGATCGGCGCGAACACAGCGGCGAGGTCCGCATCCGCGGTCTGCCTGGCCAGCTCCTGCGTCCAGTACAGCGCGAGGTAGAAGTGGCTGCCGCGGTTGTCGATCATGCCGAGCGCGCGGCCGGGCGACTTGTCGTTCTCGAGGAATGTGCCGGTCGCCGCATCCAGCGTGTCGGCCAGAACCTGCGCTCGCGCGTTCCCGGTGGTCTGCGCGAGGTGCTCGAGCGAGGCGGCGAGAGCGAAGAACTCCCCCAGCGAGTCCCACCGCAGGTAGTTCTCGGTCAGCAACTGCTGCACGTGCTTGGGCGCCGAGCCACCCGCGCCCGTCTCGAAGAGTCCTCCGCCGGCGAGGAGCGGAACGATGGAGAGCATCTTGGCGCTCGTGCCGACCTCGAGGATCGGGAAGAGGTCGGTGAGGTAGTCGCGCAGCACGTTGCCGGTGACCGAGATCGTGTCCTCGCCGCGACGGATGCGCTCGAGGGAATACCTCGTCGCCTCCACCGGCGGCAAGACCTCGATCGTGAGGTCTTCGGTGTCGTGATCGGCCAGGTAGGTCTGCACCTTCTGGATCAGCCGCGCATCGTGGGCGCGCGAGGCATCGAGCCAGAAGACCGCGGGCGACCCGGTGGCACGTGCGCGCGAGACGGCGAGCTTGACCCAGTCGCGCACCGGCACATCCTTGGTCTGCGTCGCGCGCCAGATGTCACCCGGCTCGACGTCGTGCTCCAGGAGCACGTCGCCGGCGGAGTTCAGGACCTGCACGACACCCGGCGCCGAGATCTCGAACGTCTTGTCGTGGCTGCCGTACTCTTCCGCCGCCTGGGCCATCAGGCCGACGTTGGGGACGGTGCCGATGGTCGCAGGGTCGAGCGGTCCGTGCGCGTTGACGTCGTCGAGAACCGCCTGATAGACGCCGGCGTAGGACGAGTCGGGGATGACCGCGAGGGTGTCATCCTCGCTGCCGTCGGCACCCCACAGCTTGCCGCCGTTGCGGATGAGGGCCGGCATGGAGGCGTCCACGATGACGTCGGAGGGCACGTGGAGGTTGGTGATGCCCTTGTCGGAGTTCGTGTACGACAGCCGCGGTCCGCGTTCGATGTCGGCTGCGATCGCTGCGGCGATCTCCTCGCCGCCTTCGACGGAGGACAGCCCGTCGAGAATCGCGCCGAGTCCGTCGTTAGGGGTCAGGCCGGCGGCGGCGATCGCATCGCCGTACCGCTCGAACACGTCGGCGAAGTAGGCCCGGACGACGTGCCCGAAGATGATCGGGTCGCTGACCTTCATCATCGTCGCCTTGAGGTGCACCGAGTACAGGACATCCTCCGCCTGAGCCGCCTCGAGCGTGTCGGCCAGGAACGCGTCCAGCGCCTTCGCGGAGAGGAACGTGGCATCCACGATCTCGCCCGGGAGTACCTTGATGCCCTCCTTGAGCGAGGTCACCGTGCCGTCGGCGGCGACATGCTGGATGCGGAGCACGTCGTCGTCAGCGATGACGACCGACTTCTCGTTCGAGCGGAAGTCGTCATGACCGAGGGTGGCCACGCGGGTCTTCGAGCCCTCGGGGAACGCCTTGTTGCGGTGGGGGTGCTTGCGGGCGTAGTTCTTCACCGACAGCGGCGCGCGGCGGTCGCTGTTGCCCTCGCGCAGCACGGGGTTCACGGCGGAGCCCTTGATGCGGTCGTAGCGGGCGCGGATGTCCTTCTCCTCGAGGGAGACCGGCTCATCCGGGTAGTCGGGGATGTCGTAGCCCTGTCCCTGCAGCTCGGCGATGGCCGCCTTCAACTGCGGGATCGAGGCGGAGATGTTCGGCAGCTTGATGATGTTCGCCTCGGGCAGCGTCGCGAGACCACCGAGCTCCGCGAGGGCGTCGCCCACCTGCTGCTCGGGGGTGAGGCGCTGCGGGAAGGCCGCGAGGACGCGGCCGGCGAGGGAGATGTCGCGGGTTTCCACGTCCACCCCGGCCTGCCGGGTGACGGCCTGCACGATGGGCAGGAAGGAGGCGGTCGCCAGGGCCGGAGCCTCGTCGGTGTGGGTGTAGATGATGGTGGAGTCGGGCACGTGTCGTCTCTCCAAAATGGCCGTTCGCGGGGTCGATTCAGCCTATCGCACAGCGGTAGATATCTTGACGTCGAGATATCTGTGGAACAACAGGTAACGCGCGTTCCGAACCCGCCGCATCCCGGCTAGCCTGTGCACATGGCTGCCCTCCGCCTCGAAGCACTGTCCGCCGCGACCATCGTCGCCGTGAACACGCTGTCCCTGAAACCGGGCCAGGAGCAATTCCTCGCCCCGCTCAGCTACGGCATCGCCGCGACCGTCGTGAACCCGCAGACGTCGTGGCAACGCGTCATCCTCGACGACGACGAGGTCGTCGGGTACGTCAGCGCCAACTTCGATCCCGACGCACCGCAGGAACACTTCCGCTCGGTGCTGTGGCGCATCAACGTCGACGCGGACGATCAGGGCCGCGGCATCGGTCGCTTCGCCCTGGAGAGCCTCCTCGCCGAAGCGCGGGAGCGCGGCATGGACCACGTCGACGTCATCTACGAGCCCGGCGAGGAAGGGCCCGAGGCCTTCTTCCAGGCTGTGGGCTTCACGCCCACGGGCGAGACCGAGTACGGCGAGGTCATCGCCGAGATCCGCCTCTAGCCCCTGGTCCGCCCGGCGCCCGCGGCGCCCGGCGCCCGCGCGCCCCGGCGCCCGCCCGCAGTCGGCGCAGTGCACGAGCGTCGGATGATTGCGGCAAAGTCGGAGCATTTCGGGCCAAACCCTCCGACGTAGGCGCGATTCTCCGACGTAGGCGTGGCCCCGGCCAGGGCGGCGGCCCCTCCTCCCCAGGCACGGCGGTCGAGCGGTTCTCCACCGGGCGCGGCAAGCGGATGCTGCGGGCAGACGGCCTCGCGCAGGATGACGGCATGCGGGATCTGGAGAAGTGGCTGCGCGGGCAAGGCGGCATCGCGCATCGGCAGGCCGCGCTGGATGCCGGGTTCTCGCCCGCCGCGCTTCGTCGGGCCGGCGGCGTGCGCCGCATCCGCCGAGCGTGGCTCGCGCTGCCGGACGCGCCCGAGCACGAGGTCATCGCCGCTCGCGCGGGCGGAAGGATCGCGTGCGTGTCGATCGCGCAACGCCGTGGGTGGTGGATGCCAGACGAAGGAGATGGACGCGTGCATCTCGCTCTCCGAGCCCGCGGCCGCTCCGACGGGGTCTCGGGTTTCCCGGGCGTCGTGCACTGGACGGAGGCTCTCGCGCCCGTCTCGCCGTGGGCGCTCGAGGAGTCGGTGGAGGATGCCCTCGCTCACGTCGCCGTGTGTCTTCCGCGCGAACAGGCCCTCGTCGTGTGGGAGTCGGCGATGCGGAAGGAAGGGCTCAACGCCCTCGCCCTGCGTCAGGTGGAGTGGACCACCACTGACGCCACATGGTGCGCTCAGAACGCTACGGGTCTCTCGGACTCGGGGCTGGAGACGATCTTCCGGTACCGGCTGAGCGGGTGGGGCGTGCTGCTCCGCCAGCAGGTGGTCCTCGCCGGTCGGCCGGTGGATGTCCTCATCGGCGACCGTCTCGTCATCCAGGTCGACGGCTACGCCTACCACTCGAGCTCGGCAGACCGGACGCGGGATGTCGCACACGACGCCGAACTCCGCCTCCGCGGCTACACCGTGCTGCGCTTCACCTACGCGCAGGTCCTCCATGATTGGCCGGCGGTGGCACGCACCGTCGCGCGCGCCATCGCCTCCGGCGCTCACATTGCGCGCTGACCGTCGGACGGCCGCACCAACGTCGGAAGATCACACCAACGTCGGACGATCATGGGGAGATCGCCCGACGAAGGCGCAATCCTCCGACGTAACGGCACGTGTCAGACGAGGGACTCCCGCCAGGCGGCGTGCAGCTGAGCGAAGCGGCCGGTGCCGGCGATGAGGGTGTCGGGCTCGTCGTCCTCGATGATGCGGCCGTGCTCCATGACGAGCACCCGATCGGCGATCGCCACGGTGGAGAGGCGGTGCGCGATGATGATCGCGGTGCGGTCGGCCAGCAGCGTCTGCAGCGCCTCCTGGATGAGCCGCTCGCTGGGGATGTCGAGCGACGCCGTCGCCTCATCAAGAATGAGCACCGCCGGGTCGGCGAGGAACGCCCGAGCGAACGAGATCAGCTGTCGCTGCCCGGCCGATACCCGCCCACCGCGCTTGTTGACGTCGGTGCCGTAGCCATCCGGCAGGGCCTCGATGAACTCGTGCGCGCCGACGGCGCGCGCCGCCGCCTTGATCTCATCCAGTGTCGCGTCCGGCTTTCCGAGCGCGATGTTGTCCGCAACGGTGCCGCTGAAGAGGTACGCCTCCTGCGTCACCATCACGATGGCCCGGCGCAGATCCTTCGGATGCAGCGACCGCAGGTCGACGCCATCCAGGTTCACGCGGCCCGAGGTGGGGTCGTAGAACCGGGCGACGAGCTTCGCGAGTGTGGACTTCCCGGCGCCGGTGGTTCCGACCAGCGCGATCGTCTGGCCCGCCGGGATGTCGAGCGAGAAGTCGGGCAGGATGACGCGGTCTCCGGAATAGCCGAAGACGACGTCCTCGAACCGGACGTGTCCGCGGGCCTTCCACAGGTCGATCGGCGACGTGGGGTCGGGGACGGTCGGCTGTTCTTCCAGCACCCCCGACACCTTCTCCAGCGCTGCCGTGGCCGACTGGTAGGAGTTCAGGAAGAACGCCACCTCCTGCATGGGCGCGAAGAAGTTCCGCACGTACAGCACCGCGGCCAGCAGCAATCCGAGCTGGAAGGTGCCGTCGAGCACACGCAGCCCGCCCCACAGCACCACGACGCCCAGCGTCACGGAGGCGACCGCCATGAGGCCCGGTTCGAAGGTGCCGAATAGGCGGATGCTGCGCATGTTGATGTCGCGGTAGTCGCTCGCGAGCCGGCCGAACTCCTCGTCGTTCCGCGGCTCCTTGCGGAACGCCTTGACCGCCCTGATGCCGGTCATCGTCTCGACGAACTTCACGATGACCTGCGCGCTGATGACGCGGGATTCCCGGTACACCACCTGCGAGCGCAGGTAGAACCAACGCATGAGGAAGAACAGCGGCAGGCCCATCACGAACAGGATGAGGCCGGACTGCCAGTCCAGGAGCAGCAGCGCGATGAGCGTGAACCCACCGTAGAGGAGGCCGGAGACGAGCTCGTTCAGGCCACCGTCCAGCAGCTCGCGGATCGTGTCGAGGTCGCTCGTCTGACGCGAGATGATCCGTCCCGACGTGTAGGACTCGTGGAACTCCAGGCTCAGACGCTGCGTGTGCAGGAAGATGCGCTTGCGCAGATCGAACATGATCGCCTGCGTGAGGCGCGCAGCCACGACCGCGTACCAGCCGATCAGGGCGGCACCGGCGATGCCGGTGATGAGGTAGACGATCACGATGAGGATGGCGGGCATCCAGTCCATGTCGTCCACCACTGCCGGCAGGGCCGTGGTGATGCCGTAGCCGACGAGGGCGGGGCCGGCGACGCGGAGGGCGGTCGACACGATCAGGACGACAGCGGCGAGGACGAGCTGCCACCGCAGCGGCGAGACGAGCGAGCCGAGCAGTCGCAGCGAACGTCGACGGATGACGCGGCTCTCGTCGCGCGTGTAGTCGGAGCGGTCTTCGCCGGTGGTTCCCGTGACAGTAGCGGTACTCATCGGGCCACCTCCTTCTCTGTCTCCGAGCGGTCGGATCTCTCGTTCGCGGAGCGTTCCTGCCGGCGGATCTCTTCAGCCTCGAGGCTGGAGATCACATACCGGTAGTGCTCGTTGTCGCGCAGCAGCTCGGAGTGCGTCCCCACCGCGGTCACGCGGCCGGCCTCGAGCAGCGCCACCCGATCGGCCAGCGTCACCGTCGACGGACGGTGCGCGACGATCAGGGCCGTCGTCTCGGCCAACACCCGGCGAAGCGCCTCCTCCACGAGCGCCTCCGTGTCGACGTCGAGCGCCGACAAGGGGTCGTCGAGCACGAGCACGGCGGGGCGGGCAGCCACGGCGCGAGCAAGCGCCAGACGCTGTCGCTGACCGCCAGAGAGGCTCAGCCCCTCCTCGCCGATGACGGTGTCGAGACCCTTCGGCAGCTCGTAGACGAAGCCGGCCTGGGCGACCTGGAGCGCCTCGCGCAGCACCTCCTCCGCCTCCGCGGAGCCGGGCTCGAGTTCTTCCCGTCCGAGGAGCACGTTGTCGCGCACGGATGCGGAGAACAGGGTGGCGTCTTCGAAGGCCATGCCGACGTGGCGGCGCAGCTCGCGCAGCTCGAGGTCGCGCACATCCACGCCGTCCAGGGTCACCCGACCACCGGTGACGTCGTAGAGCCGGCCGGGAAGGGCCGTGAGCGTCGTCTTGCCGGAGCCGGTGAGCCCGACCAGCGCCATGGTCTCGCCCGGCCGGAGCACGAGGTCGATGCCATCGAGGAGGTCGCGCGTCGAGGACGGCGCATCCTGATACCGGAAGTGCGTGTTCTCGAACGCCAGCTGCCCGCGGACATCGGGAATGGTGCGCGGCTCCGCGGGATCGGTGATCGTGTTCTGCTCGTCGAAGACCTCGAAGATGCGGTCGGTCGCGGTGCGGGCGTCCACGAGGAAGGAGAAGAGGAAGCCGATCGACTCCACGGGCCACCGCAGAATCGTCGCCATCGCGAAGAAGGCGATGAGCTGGGCCACCTCGAGCTGCCCCATCTGCACCAGCACGATGCCGGCGCCCAGGCACAGCGCGAACGCGATGTCGGGGAGCAGCACGAGCCAGAACCAGATCCAGCCCACGGCGCGCGCCTTGGCGAGCTCCGTTTCGCGCAGCGTCTCCGCTTGACGGGCGAACTTCTGCAGCGCGTGCTTCCCGCGGCCGAACGCCTTCAGCACGCGGATGCCGTGCACGCTCTCTTCAACGGAGGTGGCGAGGTCGCCGGCCTGGTCCTGACTCTGGCGCGACAGCATCCCGTAGCGCTTTTCGAAGACGAATCCCGAGATCCACAGCGGGAGGGCGCAGACGACGAAGATGAGACCGAGCGCCCAATGCCACGTGAACAGGATCGCCGAACCCGCGACGATGGTGAGCAGATTCACCACCAGCAGGATGAGGCCGAAGGCGAGCCAGCGGCGGATGAGGCTGATGTCCTGCATCATCCGGCTGAGCAGCTGGCCCGACTGCCAGCGGTCGTGGAACGCGACGGGGAGCCGCTGCAGCCGGGAGTAGAACTGCGTGCGCAGATCGTATTCCACCGACGTAGCGGGGCCCAGCACGAACCATCGGCGCGCCCAGACCATGAGCGCCTCGAGAAGGCCGAGGACGAGGATGGCGCCGGCGCCCACGGCCACGAGTCCGGGGCTGCCGGAGTCGATCGGGCCCCCCTCGCCGACGATGACCTCGAGGATGAGCGGGATTCCGAGCGCGAGCAGGCTCGCCACGAGCGCGCTGACGGCACCCAGGGTGAGCCGCCCTGCGACGGGCTTGGCGAACGGGAGAAGCCTCGCCAGCGAGCGGAGCGTGGACGGGGAGGGAGCAGTATCGCGGGTCATGATCCTCAGAGGGTCGGAGCTCTGCGCCGGGATCGGGCGCGGAATGGATTGCCGAGCGTGGCGAGCGACGGCTCAGCCGTCAGCCGCTCGAAAGGGGAAACGAAGGGGCGGGTGGCGTTATGCCGCGATTGCCGCGGAAAGCGCCGAACCGGCCGGACGACCCACTCGCCCGCGAGCGGCGTGGATGCGCACGACGACCGGCTGAACAGCGGAAACGGTCGTGTCCATGACATCCTCCTCAGGTGGGGCGAACCGCCACACCCCTCGGCGCGACAGCCCTCCAGCCTATCCTGGGCGTTTCCTGAGCGCAACCGGACCGCGGGCGCGTCAGGCCGCGGCAGCCTCCCGCGCCAGGAGGCTTCGCTTCACGTCGAGCCCCCACGCGAATCCGCCCAGGGTGCCGTCGGTGCGGAGCACCCGATGGCACGGGACGAACAACGCGGGCGCATTGCGGGCACAGATGGATGCGGCGGCGCGCACGGCGCTCGGCTGCCCGAGCGCCGCGGCGAATCCGGTGTAGGTCAGCGCCTGTCCCGGTGGGATGCGGCGGAGCGCACCCCAGCCCGCGTGCTGGAGGTCGGTACCGAATTGGCGCACCTCAACGGCGTCGATGGCGGAGACATCGCCGGCGTAGTACGCCTGGACCGCGGCGGCAGCATCCGTCTCGCCCGCGGTGACGGCGACCGGACGGCGCTGCTCGGGCAGGCGGGCGACGATGGTGGCCGCATCCGCGGTCCACCCGGAGGCGAGGACACGGCCGTCGGTGTCGCTGAGGATCGTGAAGGGGCCATCCGGGGTCTCGAGGGTCTGGATGGTGGCGGTCGCGGTCATGCGGGAACCTCCTCGGTGCGGCCGGCAGCAGACGGGTCGCGGACGGATGACCGGCCGTAACTCAGGCCAATCGCTGCCTTTCGGGCCGGAATGGCCCCCTGCACGGCGTTTCTTCCTGAGTTCGGCGCGCGCGGGGCACGGACCGGCGCCGCCCGCCACAGGTGTGCGGTCAGGTAGCTGCGCCACGGAGCGAGGCGCGTAGACCATGCCGTGAGTGCGGCGGGATCGGCGGGGATGCCGGCGGCGGCGGCCCCGGCGCGGGCGGCCACGTCGCCGGGGAGCAGCACGTCGGGGTCGGCGAGCACCCGCATGCGCACGTAATCCGCCGTCCACGGTCCGACCCCGGGGAGGGCGAGGAGCGCAGCGCGTTGCTCGAGCCGGTCGTCACCGCTGGTGAGGACGAGATCGCCCGATGCGAGTGCCGCCGCGGCGCCGGTGATCGCCCGGATGCGCGCCGCGGGACCGCGGAGCACCTCCGAGCCGCGCTCGGCGATCGCGCTCATCGTCGGGAACAGCACGGCGGTCCCCTCGACCGCCGCCACCCGCTCCCCCAGCGCGTCCGCGAGCCCGGTGAGCGCGGTGCGCGCGGCGGCGACGGTGATCTGCTGCCCCACCATCGCGCGGATGAGCATCTCGTGCGGATCGGCGGCGCCGGGGACGCGGATGCCCGGCGTGGCAGCCACCAGCGGAGCCAGCTCCGGATGCTGCGCTAGAGCCTCGTCGATGGCGACCGGGTCGGCGTCGAGGTCGAACAGGCGCCGCGCACGCGTGACGAGCGTCGATAGGTCGGAGAGCCGCGCGAGGCGTGCCCGCAGGCGCACGCGGCCCGCTTCGTCGACGCGTAACTCGAACCATCCCGGGCCGCCGGGGAGCCGGATCGCGCGGGCGAAGCGCGTGGCATCCGCCGTCTCAACGCCGGGGAGGGCGCGCGCTGCCATCCACGCGAAGAGACCCGCGGAATCGAGGGGGCCGCGGTGCGGAAGGACGAGGTCGATGGCACCGCCCGTGGATTCGGTGGCACGACGGCGCGCGCGCAGCTGCAGCGGCGGCATCCCGAACACCTCACCGACGGTGTCGTTGAACTGGCGGACGCTGGAGAAGCCGGCCGAGAATGCCACGTCGGCGGCCGGCAGGTCCGTGCCCACCAGCAGCATCCGCGCCGTGTGCGCGCGGTGCGCACGACTGAGGGCGAGCGGGCCGGCGCCGAGCTCGGCCGTCAGGAGCCGCGTGAGGTGGCGTGGCGAGTACCCGAGGCGGCGGGCGAGGCCGGAAACACCCTCACGATCGACGACGCCCTCGGCGATCAGGCGCATGGCGCGGGCGGTGACGTCGCCGCGGACGTTCCATTCCGGCGAGCCGGGCGCCGCCTCGGGCAGACAACGCCGGCAGGCGCGATACCCGGCCTCGTGCGCCGCCGCCGACGTGGCGTAGAACGTCACGTTCGCCGGCTTCGGCGTCCGCGCCGGGCAGCTCGGACGGCAGTAGATCCCCGTCGTGCGCACGGCGGTGACGAACTGCCCGTCGAAGCGGCGGTCCCGAGAATGGATGACGCGGTACCTCTCGTCGAACGTCATCCCCGGGCTGGTCATGCCCCTAGCCTGCCACGGCCCCTCCTCGCCGGCTGGCGGAAATCGGACACGGCCGTTTGACCGCGGCGCAAGAGCATGGCGCGCGGGGGGCCGGCGGCCGCCCGGTCACTTGAATCCCTCGCCCTCGTCGATACACGTCAGTTCGCCCGTCCCTCCCCCCAGCCCCGGTAGCGTGGCGACATGAGCGCGCGCGAGTACGACGTGATCGTGATCGGGGCAGGGCCGGTGGGCGAGAACGTCGCCGACCGGGCCGTGCAGGGCGGCCTGTCCGCCGTCATCGTGGAGGCTGAGCTCGTCGGAGGCGAATGCTCCTACTGGGCATGCATGCCGTCGAAGGCACTTCTGCGCAGCGGGGCGGCACTTCGCGCGGCCCTGGCCGTGGATGGGGCGAAGCAGGCGGTCACCGGAGGCCTCGACGTGGGCGCCGTGCTGCGCCGCCGAAACGGCATCGTGCATGACTGGGACGACAGCTCGCAGGTGAAGTGGCTGGACGGTGCCGGAATAGACCTGGTACGCGGCCACGGGGCACTGACCGGCGCAAAGCGGGTGCGGGTGACGGCCGATGACGGGTCGACCATAGACCTCGTCGCCCGCCATGCCGTCGCCGTCTGCACAGGAACCGCTGCTCTCCTCCCGGACATCCCGGGTCTGCGCGACATCACCCCGTGGACGAGCCGCGAGGCCTCCGCGGCCCAGTCGGCACCGCAGTCGCTGGCCATTCTCGGGGGCGGCGTGGTGGCGGCCGAGATGGCCACCGCATACGCGAGCTTCGGCACCCGCGTCACTCTCCTGGCCCGGTCGGGGCTCCTGACGAACGAGGAACCCTTCGCCGGCGACCTCGTGGCGGCTTCTCTCCGCGATCTCGGCGCGGACGTACGGACGGGCGTCGAACTGGTGTCGGCTTCGCGCGACGGTGAGGGCCCCGCCGTGCTCGAGCTCTCCGACGGCACGACGCTCGAGGCCGAGGAGGTGCTCGTCGCCACCGGCCGGGTGCCCCGCACCGGCGACCTGGGCGTGGATGCTGTCGGACTGGAGCCCGGTGCGTGGCTCGAGGTCGACGACACCATGCTCGTGAAGGGGACCGATTGGCTGTACGCGGTCGGCGACGTGAACCACCGCGCGCTCCTGACCCACCAAGGGAAGTACCAGGCCCGCGCGGCGGGCGACGTCATCGCAGCGCGGGCGAAGGGCGAGCCCGTGCAGGATGCTCCGTGGGGTGCCCACGTCGCGACCGCCGACCACTCCGCGGTTCCGCAGGTCACCTTCACCGACCCCGAGGTCGCGTCGGTCGGGCTGACCGCCGCTGCGGCCGAGAAGGCGGGTCTGCGCACGCGCGTGGTCGATTACGACCTCTCGTGGGTGGCGGGCGCCAGCGAACTCTCGGACGACTATCGCGGCCAAGCGCGCGCCATCGTGGACGAGGACCGCGGCGTCCTGGTCGGGGTGACGTTCGTCGGACCCGGTGTGGGAGAGATGCTCCACGCCGCGACGATCGCCGTCGTCGGAGAGGTCCCGCTGCACCGCCTCTGGCACGCCGTGCCGTCGTACCCGACGGTCAGCGAAGTCTGGCTCCGCTTTCTCGAAACCTACGGGCGCTCCAGCGCGTCGCACTGACCCGGCGCGCGGGAGTCGAGAGCGTCCGCGACCAGACGGTCACGCCGCGCGCCCCGGCCGGCGTGGAGGAGACCCGCCGCAGCACGCCCGCTTTCTCAGCGGTACTCGAAGGTCAGCAGCGCTTTGATCGCGGCCAAGGCCTCACCGGACAACTCGGGGTGCCGCGCACGCACCCGCGCCACGAGAGCATCCCCCCACCCGGAGATGTTGTCCGCACCCCTCGGGTCCGCGTAACCGTCCACTTCCGCCATGAGCTCCCGCACAGTCCGGCGGGAAAGGGGGTCGGCGATACGCGCCGGCCACCGCCCGGGTACCGCACCACCGCCGTCGTAGCCGACGAAGGCCACGACCGCGGAACTGAGGGCATCGTCAATCATCCGCGCCTCGCGCTCCGCGGGGGGTGTCTCCCGCTCCCCCGCCGCCGAACGGATGGAGGTCAGCCTCCGCGAACAGACGCACCGTGCGCAGCGCAACCGCCAAGGCCGCTGCCTCTCCGGATATCGTCCGCCGGGAGCCTTCCTGGGGCACCGCGCGCTCGTCGGTGATGATGAGTTCCCAGAAGCCATCCCGCTGATACAGGCACACGCGGTTGGCCGTCGTTCCCGTCGGCGGCCCGTAGTGGAAGTATCGCTCCAGCGCTTCGTCGGCCAGTACCGACTCGAGTTCCGAAAGAGCCGCCGCAGAGCGCCCCTTCATCGCGCCTCCTCAGGGAAGCCCAGGCATCTCCGCCCTCAGCGCGCCAGCGGCGCGTCCGCAGCGGCGGCCTGGGCGCGCAACTCGGCAGGGGAATACGCGGCGTACCGCGAGAAGGCGGCGGCGTCTATGTCACTGGCGAACCAGAGGGCCCTCCCGTCCGGAGCTCCGAGAATCGACCCGCCCTCGGCACCGTTCTGCAGGCTCCAGCCCTCCGCGGCGATGGCGCCGCCGTCGGCGTCGAGTTCCACGAGGGGCCTCAACCGGCTCAGTCCCTTTGCCTCTCGAACCGATCCGAGGTAGAGCATCACCACGTAGCGTTCGATGTCCTCCCAGCGGGATGAGGACATCCGGGCGCCGAACGGGCCGGACCGCAGACTCTTGCTCACGGTCCATCCATCGCCCGACCGATCGATACGGAACCGCGCCTCCCCGTCGTCGACGAGCAACAGCGCGTCTGTGGACGGAAGAAGCTCCAGACCTTCGCCGGCCAGCCAGCGCGCGAGGTCATCCGGCGTGGCAACACTCACAGGAACACCCCCAACAGGTCCAGTTCGTTCACGGACAGGAACTCGTCCCGGCCGTTCTCGCCGACCCGCGGTCGGCCGTCGGGGCCGGCGCGGAAGAAGCGGATCTGCCAGCCACCGCCAGGGTAGCCGAGAGCGTCGTCGATCACCGACACCTCGATGCGGATGCCCGGCGGCAGGTCAGGAGCGAGCTGCCGATGCAGCAGATCCATGCCCTGATGTCCGGGCGTGAGCCCGCGCTGTTCGAAGGGCGTGTTCGCCACGGTGAGGTAGTCGCCGGACGTACGACCGATGCGGTCGAGGTTCGCGAACTGCGGGTAATCCCGCAGGAGGGCGTCGACGCCGTGGTAGTGCACGCGACTTCCCGGCACCGCTCCGTCGTTGGTGGGCCAGCGGGGCCCGCCGGGAGAGCCATCGGCGTTGTCCGGCAGGGCGTATCGCTCGTTCCACGCGTCCTGGTCGGGAAGCGGTGTGCCGTCTGCGTCGCGTCCGAACGGGGCGTCGGGGTCGCCGATCATCGGAGCAATGTCGGGGTTGGGCGACTCCGGAGCCTGGTAGTGCGCCGGCACCGTACCGTGGTCCGGGCGAGGCTCGCCGTAGTGCGGGTCATTCTGACCGGTGTCTCCATAACGGTTCCATCCATCACCGGACGCCTCGTTCGAGTACATCGGACCGGTGTGGTCGGGCTGGGGCTGGTGCGGTGCAGCCGGTGAGGCCGGATCCGTGGCGGGATCGGCTTCTGCCGGGTCGGCAGGTGACGTTCCCGAGTCGCCCGCTTCGGGCTGCCCGACAGGCGCATCGGCGCCGTCTCCGTCCGCGCCGACAGGCGCATCGGCATCGGCACCGTCTCCGTCCGCGCCGACGGGCGGCACGGCGTCATCACCGGGGGGCGGCGTGCTTTCCGGGCCCTGCGGGGTCGTGTCAGGACCCTGCGGCGTCGTGTCAGCACCCTGCGGTGTCGTGCCCGCGCCGTGGGGCGCGGGAGGCAAGCCCGCGTGGCCGTCGCCGTCGGCGTCCACCCCGAGGTCGCCCTCGGTGTCGTGGAAGATCGGCGTGTCGTCGCCACCGTGCGTCGGCGTGGTGCCGTCGCCCCCACCCGTGTGCACGGGAGGGG
Source organism: Microbacterium sp. Z10_103 (assembly GCF_058310455.1). Taxonomy (NCBI): domain Bacteria; kingdom Bacillati; phylum Actinomycetota; class Actinomycetes; order Micrococcales; family Microbacteriaceae; genus Microbacterium; species Microbacterium sp. Z10_103. The sequence continues at coordinate 416,216 of NZ_JBZEGK010000001.1, read as the reverse complement.
TGGGGATGTCCACCGGGTCGGGCGTGCGCGGGCCGGAGCCATTCCCCGAACCCGAACCCGAACCCCCACCGGCGTCGTTGCCGCCGGTCGCGTTGGGCGCCTCGCCCTGCGGAACCTGCGGTGCGGGTCCGCTGTCGCCGCCGCTGCCGCTGACGTCGTTGCCGCCCGTGACGTTGGGGCCGTCGTAATCGGTGCTGCCGGCCGGTCCGCCGTCGCCGCCGCCGCTGCTGACGTCGTTGCCGCCGCTGACGACGGGGCCTTCGTAATCGTTGTTGCCGGTGCGGCCGCCGTCGGGACCGCCGGCCTCGGCGTTGTTGCCACCGGTGATGACGGGAACCGGCTCGTCGACGCGGACGTCGCCTGCACCGGGGTCAGCGGCAGACGCCGAACCGCCCCGGCCCGAGCCGCCACGTGCCCCCCAGCCACTGAAGCCTGCGCCGCCGATACCGGAGATGACGACCTGGCGGATGTCGACGCTGCCGTCGCTGATCAGTCCGTCGGTCACGCCGCCGGCTGCCCCGCCGCCGCCCCCGGCCAGGGTCTGGACGAGGACGCGCTGGCCGTACCGGCCGAACGGGGCGACGATCGCTTCGGTGACGCCACCGCCAACGAGACCGGAACCGAACGCGACGAGGAGGTTGGCATCGCCGCGCTTGACGATGACCTCTGCCGTGACGGCTGCCGCCGTGCCGGACGCGATGTTGATCACGGCGCGAACGGACCGCTGGTGACGCAGGGCGAACGGGATGAGGCTGGCCCGGATGGCGCGGATGCGCACGGCCACGCGCGCAGCGGTGCCGCCGACGCGGGTCAGGATCGTGATGATGCGGCCGCCGATCACGGCGATCCGCGCGGTCATGGCGGCGGCGCCCGCGGCGGCGCTCGCTCCGAACGTGAAGGCGCTGAGCGCGGCGCTGATGGCGACGGTCGCGGCGATCTCCACGGCGAGCTGCACGAGCATCTCGATGACTTCCTTGTGCGCCTCGCGCACGTCATCGGCGTACTCGGCACACTGCGTACCCATGTCTTCGATGAGCTGGGCCACTTCGCCGATGTCGCTGGCGAAGTCGTTCACCTCGGTGCGCGCCTTGGCGAGCTCGATGCTGTCCAGGGAAGCCACGGCGTTGTCGGCTTGACGCACTTCGGTCGCGAGGCGGCGGACGTCGCGGGCGATGTCCTTCCACGTCTGGGCGGCCTCATCGAGCTGGTCGGTGTCCGCGTTGGGCCACATCATCCCGACGACGTCGGTGACGATCTCCCAGCCCTTCGGCTCCCCGGCGTTGCCGCCGAAGGCCGAGGGCGGCGATGCGACGCTCTGCGACTGCCGCGCCGGGCGCAGGGTGAATGTGCCGGAGTCGAACGGTTGCCCCGACGCGGTGGCCTCCGCCGAGGCGGCGTTCGCACCGCTGGCCATGAACAGGCGGTCGAGGCTGTTGGCACGGATGCCGATGTCGAAGATGTTCTGCAGTGCGTACCCGGCGACTTCGTCGTACGCGCTGGCGAACTGCTCGCCGCCGGGGTCAGAGCCGGCCATGCTGCCATAGCCGCCGGCGGAGCCTCGAGCGGAGCTGCCGACGGAGTCGGCTGAGGAGGCGACAGCGTCGAACGCGTCGGCCGCCTGGGTGTAGAGGGTGGGGTCGATCCGCCTCATCGTCATGCGCTGGCCCACATCGTGTTGTTGTCGTTCTGGGCGGCTTCGTAGACCGTAGCGGCCTCACCGACCCACTTCTTCAGGTCTTCCGCGTGCGTGCGAAGGGCGGTCGCGCCGACCTGCCAGGTGCCCACGAGGCCGAGGAACTCGACGCTTGCCACGCCGGCCCACTGGGAGCTCGCGGCGGCGGTGGCGCCGGCGGCGTGGGTCTCCAGATCGGTGCAGTAGCCGATGAGCTGGTTCAGCGCGGTTTCGAGTTCGCGGAGCTGCGCGAGGTCGAAGGTGTGCAGACTCACGCGACTCCCCCGCCCTGCCGGCGCGTGCCGACGGTGGACGAGCGGGATGCGGCGGTCACCTGCATCTCGGTCGAGACGTAACCGGTCTCGGCGCCCTGCAGGCGCGCGACGATGTCGGTGAGTGCGTCACGCACGAGGCCGGAATTCTTCTGCCATTCGGTCCAGCTCTCGCCGAACGCCTCCGCGGCGTCACCGCTCCAGGACGCGCCGACCACGGAGGACACGACGCCCGAGATCTGCGACACGTGCCCGTCGAACTGGGCGACGGCCGCGCTCATGGCTGCCGCCGAATAACCCAGTGCCGGGGTCGATACCGAGAATTGCCCCATCTGCTGCTCCCTTGCTCGATCTTGCCGTCCACCCGCGGCGCATCGGGGGCACCGTCACACGGCGCCCCCGATGCTCACGCTCAGGCGCGGAAGCTGTTGCTGATGTTGTTCTCGGACTCCTCGTAGGCCAGAGCCGCCTTGGAGAGCTGGTCGCTGATGCCCGTGAGGGATTCCTTGAGCTGGAGCCCGGCAGCATCCCACTGCTCGTACAGCTCGTTGAAGGACTGCGAGGCGGCGCCGCCCCAGTCGCCGGCGATGAGCCCCTGCACGAGCGACTTGAGGTTGCTCAGCTGGGACTCGATGGATGCAGCGCCCGATGAGAGCTGGTTCGCGACGCCCGACAGCGACTCCGAGGTGACCTTGATGTCCGCCATGTGATCCTCCGTGATTCAGGGCGTGGAATCCGCCCGGGTCTAGGTTCCGCTCTGTTTGTAGCACATATACGCGATGTGGAATCGAGGGATTGTGCTGACCGGGCGAAGTATGGAATAAATCGCACGCACCTACGCGTCGCGCCGCATCGGCCGCCCCGTTGCCATGCTTGCGGCCGCCCGCCCGACTCTACGGGGATCGTCGGTCTCCAGATACCGGACCGAACCATTTCGGGCCAGGACGCGCAGCGCTCCGGTCAGGTGCGACAGCTGCGCGTCGCTGAGGGCGGTGTCGATCGGCAGCGTCAGCGCGCCGAGGTCGAATGCCGCACTGAGGTAACGCGCCAGTCCTCCGGTCGACGCGTCGCGGAATCGCTTGGGGCGATTGACGCCGACGTGCAACGTGACCTGGGAGCCGCCTGATCCGTAGACGAGTCGCTTCATCCACCGCGCGAACCCGCCCCCGAGAGCCAGGTTGGCGCGCTCATCGCAATAGACCACGCCCAGCACGTCCGCCCACGGGATGGGCGGAACCCCTGAGAAGACGATCGCCTCGGGCGTCAGCAGCAGAAGCGGGTCGGCAGCACGCAGGAAACCGCGGATCCGGCCGCGCAGGCGCAGCCCCAGCACGAGGCTCGCCAGCAGGATGACCAGGAGGAGACCGAGAAGGAAGTAGGTGGCGAGCCGACCGACGTCGGTGACGGCGAGCGCGACGATCCCCGCGACCACCACCGCCGTGAAGCTCGCATACGCCGCGACGTAGCCCGTGTTGCGCCGAAGGGCGGCACCCAGCCGCTCCCGATCGGCGTCGAGCGCAACGGCAGGGATCGGGCGGCCGTCGGTGGGCGTCACGTCGGTCACCGCATCGACCTCATCGGGCTGTTCCGACCTCGACGATCACGTCACCCAGCAGCAGCCGGTCGCCGGCCTGAATGGCGTACGGGTCGCGGGGACGCAGCGGCTGGCGCACACCCGCCCGCTCCACGGAGCTGCCGTTGCCCGAGCCGGCATCCTCCGCGGTCGCCTCACCGGGAGCGCCCGGCCGGATGATCAAGTGCACGCGCGAAACCGATCGCGTCGGGTCGGCCACCTCGACGGGCTCGCCGCCATGGTCGGCGGCCCGACCGGCGGGGTTCCGCCCCAGAACGAGCACCCGGTCGAGGGCGACCTCGGCGCCCTGCGGCAGGCGCAACGCGAGCGCGGCCGGAGCGACGGGGGCAGGAGGAGCCACCGATGTCGATCGGCCCAGCGAGCGGGGGTTCACGTCGGGCAGGGGTACGGGTGCCACCGGCTCGGGTGGGGCGACCGGCGCCGCCTCGGCCTTCGGCTCGCGGCTGCCGCCGCCCGTGGTGCGGAAGGGCGGAGGGAGCGCGCTCCCGCCGGCGGCGGGCGCATCGGCGACGACGATCTGCCCGCAGGACGGGCAAAACATCGTGTTCGGCCGGACGGCCGCACCGCAGAAGCGGCACTGCGTAGTCATGGGCGGATCCTCGCGACAGGGACGTGCGGCCCCCGGACCGCACACAACGCTCTCAGCTTACGCGGGCGAGAGGGGCGTGCGTTCCGGCATTCAGGCACGAAGATCGGGCACCTGCACCGCCGTGTACCCTCCGGCGGCGAAGAGCACTCCCGAGCCGGGGGCGCCGCGCCCGACGAACGGGCGAGGGATCTGCGTGCTGAACAGCTGCGTTCCCAGGATCGTCGATGTCGGCGACAGCACCAGGCCGGTGCGCCCGCGTTTGGCGTCGGTGACGACCCCGCTGACGGCCGTCCCTGCAGAGTCCGCACCGAGCGAGACGATGAAGCGCAGGCGGCCCCGCGCCGCGGCGAGCGTGCGTTCCAGGACCGAGTCCCGGATGGCCTCGGCATCGTCGACGATCACGGTCAGCAGATCATCCGCCGCAATCGCCGCCTCGATCTGCTCGGCGGTGGAGGACGTTCCCAGCAGCGGAGCGTTGTGCGCGGCAGCGACCTCGGCGAGGACGGAACCGTTCGCCGCGGCGACGACCATGCGGGTGCCCGCCCAGCCGAGCTGGTGCGCGATGAGGGCGAGCGCGTCGGTCTTGCCGCTGCGCCGATCGCCGACCACCACGAATCCGCCGAGCTCGGGCCAGTCGATGGTGAACCGCGACAGCGTGTCACCGCCGACACCCACCACAGGCGTCTCGGGCGCGTCCGGCTCGGCGAGCGGCAGGAGGGCGGCGTCGGACAGGCCGATGTGCGAGGGGAGCGGGTCGACGCGCAGCGCCGCGGGCAGCTCGGCCAGCTGGGGGAACCGAGCGAAGTGCGCGGCGGCGTGCTCGACCGTGCCCCGAAGCGTTGCTCCCTGCGCCTCCCCCGAGGTGTCGGCCGTGACGACGGCGATCTGACCTTCCGTACCGTCGGTACCGAACAGCACGCGACCGGCGGGCATGTCGGACGGGATCTCCCGCACCATGATCCCCGCACCCCGGTAGTCGTTGACGTCGCGCATGGGCAGCGCGTACTGCGTGTCGATGAAGCTGGCGATGCGGTCGGACGGCACGGTGCGGTCGGCCGTCACGACGACCCGGAGACCCACCGCGGGGCCCTCACGCAGCAGCCGCAGCATCTGGTCCCGCAGCGCGACCATCTCGTCGGGGCTGAGGGATGCCGACAGCCGCTCCCATCCGTCGATGACGACGATCGCGTAGGCAAGCGCCTCCCGCGGGTCGGCGGTGCGTCGCTGCTCGGCGATGCTGCCGACGGCGGCCTGGGCGAGGACGCCCTGGCGCCGCGACAACTCTGCAGCGAGACTCCCGAGCAGGCGAGGGAGGCGTTCGGCGTCCTGCGGGGTGACGACGGCTCCCGTGTGCGGCGCGCCGGCCAGCGGCAGAAGCGCGCCGTTGCCCCAGTCCACGACGTACAGGTGCAAGTCGGCCGGGGTGAAGCGGAGCACCACCTGCGACAGGATCGTCCGCAGTGCCGTGGTGCGGCCCGACCGGCTTCCCCCGAACAGCAGCAGGTGCGAGTCGTCGAGGATGCTCCACACCAACGGTCGCTGGGTCTGCTCGCTGGGGACGTCCTCGAGGCCGAGGATGGCGGCGCCCTCGGGGACGGCGTCATCATCGAAGCGGTCGAGCGGCAGCACGTCGGGCAGCGGCATCAGCCACGGCGACGGGCTCTTCGGGACCCCGAGCAGCTGCGCGGCCTGGCCGGCCAGCTGCACGAGTGCCCGCAGGTCGGTGTCGTCCTGGTCGGGCCGGTGCGTCGTCTGCTCGGTGGCGACGGGATAGCGCGGCGGAAGCCCCAGGGTCTGCCACTCCACGCGGGCCGCCGGCGGGAGCACGCGCGCGGCTCGCTGGTGCCCCAGCCGGAGCGCCGCGACCCGCGCCGTCTGGAAGGGAGTGGGCGCCGCATCCAGCCCCGCCCGCACGTACCCACGACCGGGTGAGCCCGCCGGGATGAGTGCGGCGTCGGGGGTTCCGATCACATCGCCCGAGTCCCCACGGTCCGTGACGCGGAGGGCTACCCGCAGGTTGATGTTGGACTGCATCTCCGGCGTGATGACACCCGACGGACGCTGCGTCGCGAGGACGAGGTTCACCCCGAGCGACCGGCCGACACGGGCGATGCGGACGAGGCCGTTGATGAAGTCGGGCAGCTCGGTCTTCAGCTCGGCGAACTCGTCGACGACGATCATGAGCCGCGCCAGGCCCAGCCGGGCGGCGGCATCCGGGTCCTTCTCCCACGCCGCATCGACGTCCTTCGCACCGATGTCGTCGCGGAGCACCCGTTCGCGACGCTTCAGCTCGGCGTCCAGCGACGCCAGGGCGCGCTCCGTTTCGCGTGCGTCGAGGTTGGTGACCATGCCGACGGTGTGCGGCAGGCGGCTGCAGTCGGCGAAGGCCGAGCCGCCCTTGTAATCGATCAGCACGAAGTTCAGCGCATCCGGCCGGTTGGCCAGGGCGAGCGAGATGACAAGGGTCTGCAGGAACTCCGATTTCCCCGAGCCGGTCGTGCCGGCCACCAGGGCGTGCGGACCGTCGGAGGCGATGTCGATCGCGAACTCGCCCTCCGTGCCCGCGCCGACGACGACGTAGGACTGCCGCGGCACCAGTTGCCACTGCTCGGCGATCGGGCGGGCGTCGTCGAGGTCGATGCCCATCAGCTCGCTGTACCGGACGCTGGAGGGCAGGGTCGCGTCGTCCCCCACGCCGCGGACGTGCTCGATCGGGCACAGCGCGCGGGCGATGTCTTCGGCGTAAGCGAGGCTCACCTGGTCCAAGAGCACGGGCGCGTAGTACTCCTCGGCCGATTCCACGCGACCCAGGAGCGGGTCGACGCCGTCGACGGCCACGACGGATGCTGCCTCTTCGGGCAGCCGTGACCGGTCGCTGTCGATCGCGATGACGTGGATGCCGAACTGGGCGCCCTTCTCGAGAATCGTGACCATGCCGGGCAGCATGCGGTAGCGCCGTGCCCCGTCGATGACCAGCACGAGATGCGCGTCCGACGAACCGCCGCGGCGTTCACCGGCCACCCGCATCCGGGCGTCCAGCAGGGCCCCGATCTCGCGGAGGCGCTCGCGCCGGGTGTGGTCGGTGTTACCGATCAGGGCGACCGGGCCGGCTCCGGCGTTCAGGTGGGGGAGCCACTGCACCCACGACCAGGCCGCCTCCTGCTCCCGGTCGCAGAGCACGACGAATTGCAGGTCGCGCGGCGAGCGCAGCGTCGCAAGGTCGGTGATCATCGCCCTGGCCAGGCCCGCGGTCACATCCTCCGGACCGGAGATGCCGACCGGGCCGGACGCGAGGTCCACCGACACGGGCGCGGGCGAGACCCCGACGCGGCGTTCGAGTGTGCGCTCCTTCTGCGGCCCGCCCTCGAAGCGCACGTCCAGGGGAATCTCCGCCACGCCGACGCGCACGCGCAGCGCATCCTGGTCCGACCGGCGCCGCTCCCAGAGGCGGGCGAGCGGGCGGGTGGCGATGTCGCGGATCACCACGGGATCGAGGTGGCGGTACCACGCGTCCAGGCGCTGCTCGCGGGTCAGTTCCGCGATCCGGACGCGCGCGTCGGCGATGTCCTGCACCCACTCGGCCTCGGTGCGCTGGCCCTTCCGCTCGGCCAGCCGCTTGTTCATCATGAACGAGCCGACCACCATCACCGGCGACGCCGCCGCCATGAGCAGCATGATGGGCCGCTGGAACACCACGGCCAGGGTCACACCGAGGACGATGGGGATGATCGCCGACAGCCACGGCAGGGGCGATGCGTCGGCTTCGTCGGGCTTGTCGCCGGGGAGCGCGACCACGGGCATCTGGCGGGCCGGCCGGATCCGCGAGGGGCGGTTGAAGGCGCGCGTGCCGACCTCGTCGACCGTCAGATCGGCGTCGGGGGCCGGCGACATGCCCAGCCGCACGATGCTGCTTCCCAGCTGAACCAGGTCGGCGGGGACGATCTGCACGGGCGCCGCGGTCTCGGAACCGTTGACGACGAGGCTCCCGTCCGGGTCGGCGAGCGCCACGGTCGCCGTCAGCGGCGCGTAGGTGCCGTCGGGCGACGGCCCGCCCACGGCGGTGAGCGTGGCGTGGCGACCGGCCAGGTGCGGGTCGGCGACGCAGATCCCGGCGTCGTTCGACCGGCCGATCGTGACCTCGCGACCGGGCTCGAGCGGCACGACCTCCCCCGCGAACGGCCCCGCGACGAACTCGAGCCGAAGACGGCCCGGGGAGATCACGACCGGGGATGCGGCGGGAACGCGCACGCCGCTGCGCACCCCGGACTCGGCGAAGTTCTCCGCGGTGTCAGCACCGGGCGCCAGGACCTCGGGGTCGACCCTCAGCGACTCCGCGAGTTCGGAGACGGTGGTGGCAGCATCCACCTTCACCACCCATGACTCGGCGGGCGCGGCGTCGTGGGTGCGGTCGATCGTGAGCCGGAGCGTCATGACGCGGGTACCTCCTGGAGCATGCGGGCGAGGGGAGCGAGAAGCGACGGCGCTTCCGCTTCGTCTTCGGACGGGACGGGAACGGCGATGCCGAGAACGGCGGTCTGGGCCCAGGACGGCGCGACCGGAAGCGGGGGCGCCGATGCGGGATCGACGGTCAGGCTGCCCAGCGACTGCCGACCGGTGGCATCCACCACGCGGAAGGCGACCTGGACGGGGATCGCCGACTCGGCGGTGCGGGTGATCTGGCCGTCTGTGCCGCAGGTGAGCGCGACATCCACCGCCAGGCACGAGATCGTGACGTCGTCCCCCGCGGTCAGCTCGGACAGGGCCACCGGCTCGGGACCGCGCACATGCAGCGCGAGGGGCGCCCCGGGGGCAGCCGCGGTCGCGAACAGCGCGAGTTCGGCGTCGACGGATTGCCCGGCGTCGTCGGTGACGGTGAGCTTGACCGAGATGGGGCCAGGTGCGGTGGGCCGCACGGCGAGGTGCGCGGAACCGATCCCCACGACCGTCGACGCGGGTACGACCTCCCGGACCTCGATCCGAGCATCGGTGCAGAGGACGCAGGTGAGCTCGAGCAGCGACAGCGGCACGAGGCTTTGACGGCCTACCGGCAGGGGGATGTCGATCGAGGATGCCGCGATCTCCGGCGGGGCAGGAGGCTCGAGCCGCACGCGGTAACGCACCTCGGCGCTTGCCGCACCCGCCCGCAAGGGGACGGGAAGAATCCGCTCCCCCGCCTCCGCATCGAACGGGGCGGTGAGGGTGATCCCCTCCTCGGTGCACACGAGCTCGGCTCCCTCGAGCGTGCCGACACCGGCGCAGTCGATGGTCCACCCCGCGCTCGGGCGCACGTCGACGGGCTCGCCGTAAGGGATCTCGACGATCCCGCTGTCGGCGGGTGAGTCGCCCGCGGCGGACGCGGCCGCCGGAATCGCCCCGAACGTCGCGCACACGAAGAACGCCGCGAGGGCGCTGACGACGCGCACGGACGAGCGGGGCATGGGCGCCTCCAGGGCGGGGGGACGATCCCGTCTATGATAGGCGGGTGCCCGGCGCCGGACCGGAGCCCGGGAGCGTGGAATGAACGACAGCATCCCGACCCGCCGTGCGCAGCGCGAGGCGGTCGACGGATACGGCCCGACGGGATTGTCCACGACAGTGGCGGAGCCCGAGCGTGAGTTCGGCCACACCGAGTGGCGTCCCGCCGAGGGCATTCCCGCCGCGACCGTGGCGGCCGCACCGCGCCGCTCCGGCGCACCGATCACCGGCACGCCGGTGTTCGCCCCGACCCGCATCGAGCGGCCACCCGCCGGCGTGGAAGCCGCACGCATCGGGTGGGACACCGCCCGCGCGAGCCTGACGGCGACGACCGGGGACATCCGCCGCCTGGAGACCGCGGCCGATGTGCTCCCCGAGCTCGAGGAGGCTCAGGTCGCGCCCCGCCCGATGTGGCGGCATCCCGCGTTCCTCCTCTCCGCCGGCATGACGTTCGTGGCCCTCGTCGTCCTGGCCGTTTTCGTGGTGCTCGGCCTGCTCAACCCGCGGCCGGCAGCGAGCGGGCTGACCCTCACCCCCGGCGACGACAACATCCGCGTGTCGTGGTCGGGTCCGGATGTCGCGTACCAGGTGATCGTCGTCGGCGGACCCGCCGGGAACGAGCTGGACGTGTCGCAGCTGGTCACCGGAACCGAGGCCTGGATTCCGTCGGGCATGGGATTCATCGACGACCGCTCGTGCGTTCTCGTCCGGCCCGCCGCCGGAAACGAGACGGCTCCGGTGGAGCTGGACGCCGCCACCGTCTCCGGCCAGGGCGGCGCTTCGGCGTGCGTGGCGGATGGCTGACCGCCGCATCCGCGCCCTGACCGTCGTCGCGGTGTCGGCAGTGCTCTTGGCAGGATGCTCCGCGACGGCGACGGAGCCGATCCCCACCCCCACCGCCGCCGACCTGTCGACGTACGACCCGGCCGATCACGGCAACGGCGTGGGGCTTCTGCCGCCGGCCGCCGTCCGCGACAGCGTGCTGGCCGCGATGCGCGCGGCGGGCGGCGCGGAGCTCGTCGGCAGTTACCGCGACGGAGCGACCGGGCGCGAGATGCAGGTGCGACGCACCGGCAGCGAGCAGGCCTGGACCGCCGAGATCACCCTCGACGGTGCGGCGACGTCGATCGTGGTGGATGCGGGCACGGCGTGGGTGAACCCCTCCCCCGCCGTCGCCACACTTCTCGCGGTTCCGGCAGGGCAGTGGGCGTGCGTCTCACCGGAGGATCCCGCCGTGCAGCGCTGGATGCCGCTCGTGCAGCCCGTCGACCTCGTCGCGCAGCTCACCGCCGACGCGTCGGGGCTGAGCGCGCCCGGCGACGGCACCATCGACCTCCTCCTCGGCGAGGAGGGAGCCACCGGCGTGCTGACGGTCGCGACCTCCGGGGCGCCTCTCCCCACACGCCTCGTGCGCGCCGACGAGACCGGCGCGGTGGATGTGGCGTTCACCGCCTGGGGCTCCGAGGCCGACGTCACCGCACCGATCCCCTGCTGAACCCCTCCCGCGCGCCCGCTCCCGGTCCCACTCCCGCGCGCCCACTGGACCCCGCCCGCACGCACACTCCCGGGTTTGGGGCGCTTTTCGTGCCTTGGGGCGCGCTCGGGCACGCCCCAAGGCACATATGTCGCCCCAAACCCCCGGGTGAGGTGCGGGGATGCGGACGGGGCGGGGCGGGGCGTCAGGTCACCAGCGGGGCTGGCCCTGGCAGGCGGTGCCCACACGGTGCAGCCCGACCTGGGGGTCGGCGAACGCCGCCCACACGCCCTCGGGGTCGCGCCGCTCGGCCGCCTGCTCCATGGCGGTGAGCACCGCCGGTGCCCCGGCCGACCACGCGGCGTAGTCGGGCTGCGAAACGCCCGCAGACCCCTGCTCGGCGATCGCGCGCACCTGCCCGGCCAGGGCGATCACCTTGGCGAACGACTCCGGGCTCTTGGTCTGACACTCGATCGAGGCCGCCATGAGGTCGACCACGGGCTGAGCGAGAGCGGCGCAGCGCTCCGCGAGGATTTCGGACATCCGTGTCCCTTTCTTTCGTGTGGATCAGTGGAAGAAGTGACGCTCGCGCGTGAAGAACATCGTGACACCCGCCGCGCGGGCCGCGTCGATGACCTCCTGATCGCGCACCGAGCCGCCCGGCTGGATGATCGCCGACACACCGGCATCGATGAGCACCTGGGGGCCGTCGGCGAACGGGAAGAACGCGTCGGATGCGGCGACCGACCCGGCCGCCCGGTCCCCGGCGCGCTCGACCGCGAGCCGGCACGAGTCCACCCGATTGACCTGGCCCATGCCGATGCCGACCGTGGCCGAACCCTTCGCCAGCACGATCGCGTTCGACTTCACGGCTCGGCATGCCTTCCACGCGAAGATGAGGTTCGTCATCTCTTCCTCGGCAGGACGCTCCCCCGACACGAGTTCCCAGTTCCGCGCGACCGATTCGATGTCGGCGGGGAACCGGTCGGCGTCCTGCAGCAGCAGCCCGCCGGATACCAGCCGCACGTCCATCCGCTCCTGCTGCCAGTCCGTGGGAAGGCACAGCACGCGCAGGTTCTGCTTGAGCCGGAAGACCTCCAGCGCCGCAGGCTCGAAATCGGGCGCCACGATGACCTCGGTGAAGATGTCGCGGAGATTCTCCGCCATCTTGAGGGTGACCGTGCGGTTCGCCGCGATCACGCCGCCGAACGCCGACACCGGGTCGCACTCGTGCGCCCGGAGGTGCGCGCTGGCGATCTCGTCGAGCGCGTTGGGCGCCGCCACCGCGATGCCGCACGGGTTGGCGTGTTTGATGATCGCGACGGCCGGCTTGACCATGTCGAACGCGGCGCGGAGGGCAGCATCCGCGTCGACGTAGTTGTTGTACGACATCTCCTTGCCCTGCAGCTGCGTCGCCTGGGCGATGCCGTGTCCGCCCGCGCGCGTGTAGATCGCGGCGCGCTGGTGGGAGTTCTCGCCGTAGCGCAGGGTGGTGAGGCGCTCCGCCTTGATCGTGAGGTGCGCGGGCAGGCCGTCTTCGACGAGCGTGCCCTCGGTGAACCAGGCCGCGACCGCGGTGTCGTACGCGGCGGTGTGGGAGAACGCGCGCGCGGCGAGCTCTTTCCGCTGGGTGAGCGTCGTGCCGCCCTCCCCGATCGCCTCGATGAGCGCGGGGTACGACTCGGGCGAGACGACGATCGCCACATTGGCGTAGTTCTTCGCCGCAGCGCGCACCATCGCGGGGCCGCCGATGTCGATCTGCTCGACCACGTCGTCGCCGGTGGCACCGGATGCCACGGTCTCCACGAACGGGTACAGATTCACCACGACGAGTTCGAACGGGGCGATGCCGAGCTGGTCGAGCTGACGCTCGTGGTCGGCGAGACGGAGATCGGCGAGCAACCCCGCGTGCACTCCGGGATGCAGCGTCTTCACACGACCGTCGAGGGACTCGGGAAAGCCGGTGACGGTGGACACGTCCGTGACCGGGTGCCCTGCCTCGCGGATCTTCGACGCCGTCGAACCGGTGGAGACGATCTCCACGTCGGCGGCGATGAGCGCTTCGGCCAGGCGCAGAAGGTCGGTCTTGTCGCTGACCGAGACGAGCGCACGTCGGATGGGAACGACGTCGCGTTCGCGGTAGAGCGTCGGATCGTGGCGAGGGCCGGCCATACGTGTGCTCCTAGGGTTGGGGGGCGGAATCGGATGCCGCGGCGAGGTCGAGCTCGCCGGTGGCGACGCGGCGGATGACGTCGATGAGCAGACGACGCTCGACCGGCTTGATCCGCTCGTGCAGGGAGCGCTCATCGTCGCCGGCGACCACCGAAACCCGTTCGCGGGCGAGGATCGGTCCGGTGTCGATCCCGGCGTCGACGATGATGACGCTCGCTCCGGTTTCCGTAGCGCCCGCGGCGAGCGCGTCGCGCACGGCATGGGCGCCGGGGAACTCGGGAAGATACGCCGGGTGGGTGTTGATGATGCGGGGCATCCACTTCTCCACCACGGCCCCCGGCAGGAGACGCATGAAACCGCTCAGCACCACGAGGTCGGGCTTCCAGGCGTCGAGCTGGGCATCGAGTTCGGCGCCCCACGCTTCCCGAGAGTCGAACCCGCTCCAGGGAACGAGGAAGGTCGGGATGCCGTAGGCCTCGGCGTGCGCGAAGCCGTCGGCTTCCCGGTCGGCCCCCACCACGATGACCCGGGCGGGAAAGTCGGGTGCCGCGGCGGCATCCAGCAGTGCGCGGAGGTTGGAGCCCGTGCCGGAGATGAGAACGGCGACCGTGAGCACCCGGTCAGTCTAGCCAGCACCGGGGCGCGGCTCGGACGGCTCATCCCCATCGTCGTCCCGCGGCCGTGGGAGGGGGTCGGACGAGAACGCGCCCACCGGAAGCGTCGGGAAGGGGACGGGCTCGCGACGGGCGACCGGATCGATCGCGCCGAAGGGTGCGCCGCCCATCGGCGCCGTGTCGTAGGCCGTGCCGGTGGGCGCGGACGCCGAGTCCGTCGCATCCGGCGCGCGACGCGGCGACAGCAGCAGGATCGCTGCCCCCACCCCGACCTCCAACGCGACGGCGAGCGCCACGGGCCCGGGCTCGGGGCCGGTCTCGGCGAGCTGCCCCGGTCCGATCGAGCCCCGTGCGCAGACGGCGAGCAGGGCGAAGACGGCTCCGGTGAGCAGGCTGACCCCCGCGGCGAGGACGATCCGTGGGCCGTACGGTTCGGCTCCGGGATGCTCCGCGACCAGCCGCGAGCGCAGCATCCACCCCGCGAGCGCTCCCAGGCCCACCGGAAGCAGGGCCAGCAGCAACAGCCACGGTGAGGTCGAGTCGGGGACGGCGCCGAGGACCGGGATGCCGGGGATCACTCCGAGTTGCGTGCCGGAGGGCGACACGGCGCTGCCGATTCCGAGGGCGAACCCGGGACCGGCGACGAACGAGGCACCCCAGATCACCAGGGTGGGGAGATAGGCCAGCTGCGCGAGGGCGATCACGGTCGCGCCCACCACGTCGACGTTTCCCGCCTCGAAAAGCGCGACCACCTGGCCGCCGCGGGCGAACACCGCCACACCGACCACGAGGGCGCCGACGCCGACAAGGCCGGTGACGGCGATCGCGGTACCGCGCACGAGAAGGCCCGGCACGGTGCCCCATCCGCCACCGACCGCCTCCACGCGCTCACGCAGGCGCCCGGCCGCTCCGATCCGGGACACCCACGCACCGATGGCGGCGCCGAGAGCGCACGGCACCGAGAACACCAGCACGGGAAAGAGAAGCGCCTGCCACAACGTCACCGTCGCGAACGGTGTGGCGCCGGTGAGCGCCACCGCCGCAGTTGCCACCGCGAAAACGAGCGTGCCGGCGACGGTGCCGGTGAGCGGCTCGCCGGCGCGCGCTGCCCGGCCGCCGGAGCGGGCGGCGAACAGCGCCGTGAAGGCGGCGAATCCGAGCGGTGCCAGAGAGAGGGCGAAGTCCGCCGCGGCGGGATCGATCCCTGCCGCGGCGATGTACGTACCGGGCAGGTGGATGCTGAGGGGCACGAGGTGGCCGAACTGCCACACCGCGGCGCTGGCGGGCCACAGCGCGGACCAATCCGCCCCGCCGCCCAGGGCCAGCACCCACAAGAGGGTCAGGGGCGCGAGCGCGATCGCCACACCGCCCGCGGCCGCCACGAGGGCGTCGAAGGCCGCGAGAAGGGCGACGAGAAGGCGATTCATGCGCGAACGACCCTACCCGGGGCCGCGACCCCCCGCGGGACGGCACCCCGCACCGCGGGCACGTGCAGCCCAGGCGGGCAGCGTGTGCTCAGCCCTCGACGGGATCCAGCACGAAGAGGGCGATCCGCCGGTCGGTTTTCTTCTGGTACTCGGCGTAGTCGGGCCACGCCTCAACGGCCCGTGCCCACCATTCGTCGTGCTCGGCGCCTTCGGCGCGGTGGGCGGTGTAGTCCCGGAGGCTGTCGCCATCCTGCAGCTGCACGTGGGGGTTCTTGACGAGGTTCCAGTACCAGGCAGGCGGACGGGGCGCACCGCCATCGGACGCGACGACCGCGTATCGCCCTTCGTGCTCCACGCGCATCAGCGCCGTCTTGCGCAATCCGCCCGTCTTCGCGCCGACCGTGGTCAGAACGATGATCGGCTTGCCGCGCATCTCGCTGGCCTCAGCGCCGCCCGAGGCTTCGAAGGTCTCGGCTTGAGTGCGGGCCCATTCGTCTGTTCCGGGCAGATATTCTCCTGTGAGCGGCATCTATCCAGCCTAGATCGCAGCCGAGCCCCCCACCCGCCCCTTCCTCTGAGGTCCCATGAGCACCAACGCGACCGAAACGTCTTCCGCCATGCCCACCGCCAAGAACGGCTTCGACCGATTCTTCGAGATCACCGCCCGCGGGTCCACCGTCGGCACCGAGGTGCGCGGCGGCGTCGTCACCTTCGTCACCATGGCCTACATCGTCATCCTGAACCCCATCATCCTGTCCGGCGGCACCGATGTCGCCGGCGACAACCTCGGTTTCGCCCCCGTCGCCGCCGTCACCGCGCTCACGGCCGGCGTGATGACGATCCTGTTCGGCCTCGTCACACGCCTGCCGTTCGCCTTCGCTGCGGGGCTCGGCATCAACTCGTTCCTCGCGGTGAGCGTGGTGGGACAGGTGACGTGGCCCGAAGCCATGGGCCTGGTCGTCATCAACGGCCTGATCATCGTGCTGCTGGCCGCCACAGGGCTCCGCCGCCTGATCTTCGATGCGGTGCCGATGGCGCTGAAGACGGCGATCACGGTCGGCATCGGGCTGTTCATCGCCTTCATCGGGTTCGTCGACAGCGGCTTCGTCACGGCGACCGGTGTCGGATCGCCCCCGGTGGGTCTGGGCGTCGGCGGGTCGATCGCGACGGTTCCGACGCTGCTGTTCGTCTTCACGCTCGTGATCACCGGCATCCTGATGGCTCGGAAGATCAAGGCCGGCCTGCTCATCGGTCTTCTCAGCGGCACCGTCGTCGCGCTGATCGTCGAAGCGATCTGGAATCTCGGACCACGCTCCGAAGACAACCCCGGCGGATGGAGCCTGTCGGTGCCGGAACTTCCCGCCCAGCTGGTGAGCCTGCCGGATCTGTCGCTGGTCGGCCAGGTCGACCTGATCGGCTCCTTTGAGCGCATCGGCATCCTCGCGGCGACCATGCTGGTGTTCACTCTCGTGTTCACGAACTTCTTCGACGCGATGGGAACCATGACCGGGCTCTCCCGGGAGGCGGGCCTGGCCGACGACAAGGGCAACTTCCCGCGCCTGCGCTCGGCGCTGATCGTGGAAGGCATCGGCGCGGTCGCCGGCGGCGCGACCTCGTCGTCCTCGAACACCGTGTTCATCGAGTCGGGATCCGGGATCGGGGAGGGCGCCCGCACCGGCCTCGCCAACGTCGTGACCGGGGCCCTGTTCGTGCTGGCGATGTTCTTCACGCCGCTGACGACGATCGTCCCGACGGAGATCGCCGGTGCGGCACTGGTCATCGTGGGCGCGCTGATGATGTCGCAGATCCGCCATGTGGACCTCAGCGACCTGTCCGCCCTCATCCCGGTGTTCCTCACGATCACCGTGATGCCGCTGACCTACTCGATCGCCAACGGCATCGGCGCGGGCTTCATCAGCTGGGTGGTCATCCGCTCGCTCTCCGGCCGCGCACGGGAGATCAGCCCGCTCCTGTGGGTGGTGGCCGCCGGCTTCGTGGTGTTCTTCGCCCGCGGCCCCCTCGAGCTTCTCCTGACCTGACCCCGGGCCCCCGCCGAGACTCCATCTCCGCCACGAGACCGCAGCCGTCGCCCGGCGTCTCGTGGCGGAGATGGAGTCTCGCGGACTCGGGGGGCGGGAGCGGGCGGGACAGACGAGGGGCCCGGATGCGGTGCATCCGGGCCCCTCGTGAGAACCCGGGTTACAGGGACTCGATGATCTCGCGCATCAGGGCGGCGGCCTCGGACGGGGTCTTGCCGACCTTGACGCCTGCGGCCTCGAGGGCTTCCTTCTTCGCCTGGGCGGTGCCGGCCGAGCCGGACACGATCGCCCCGGCGTGGCCCATGGTCTTGCCCTCGGGGGCGGTGAAGCCCGCGACGTAGCCGACAACGGGCTTCGTGACGTTGGCGCGGATGAAGTCGGCCGCGCGCTCCTCGGCGTCGCCGCCGATCTCACCGATCATGACGATCGCCTTCGTCTCGGGGTCTGCTTCGAACGCGGCGAGCGCATCGATGTGCGTCGTGCCGATGACGGGGTCGCCGCCGATGCCGATGGCCGTGGAGAAGCCCAGGTCCCGCAGTTCGAACATCATCTGGTACGTCAGGGTGCCCGACTTCGACACGAGACCGATCGGACCCTTGCCGGTGATGTTCGCGGGGGTGATGCCCACGAGCGACTCGCCGGGGGTGATGATGCCGGGGCAGTTCGGTCCGATGATGCGGGTCGTGTTGCCCTTGGACTGCGCGTAGGCCCATGCCTCGGCGGTGTCACCGACGGGAACACCCTCGGTGATCACGACGAGGAGCGGGATCTCGGCGTCGATGGCCTCGACCATCGCGTCCTTCGTGAACGCCGGCGGCACGAACGCGATCGATACGTCGGCGCCGGTCTTCTCGATGGCCTCGGCCACCGATGCGTACACGGGAAGCTCGACGGTGTTGCCGTCGGCATCCTCATGCGACACGGTCGTCCCGGCCTTACGGGCGTTGACGCCCCCGACCACCTGCGTGCCCGCCTTCAGCATCAGTGCGGTGTGCTTCGTTCCTTCGCCGCCCGTGATGCCCTGGACGATGACCTTGGAGTCCTTGTTGAGATAGATCGACATTGCTGAGTCCTTTTCGTCCCGAAGATCAGGCGTTGGCCAGTTCGGCTGCCTTGTCGGCGCCCTCGTCCATGCTGGCGGCGAGGGTCACGAGCGGGTGGTTGGCGCCGGCGAGGATGGCGCGACCCTCCTCGACCTGGTTGCCGTCGAGGCGGACGACCAGCGGCTTCGAGGCCGTGTCACCGAGGATCTCGAGGGCTTTCACGATGCCCTCCGCGACCGCGACGCACGACGTGATGCCGCCGAACACGTTGACGAACACGCTCTTCACCTGCTCGTCACCGAGGATGACGTCCAGACCCGCGGCCATGACGGTGGCGGATGCGCCGCCGCCGATGTCGAGGAAGTTGGCGGGCTTCACGCCGCCGTGGTTCTCGCCGGCGTACGCGACGACATCCAGCGTGGACATGACGAGCCCGGCGCCGTTGCCGATGATGCCGACCTGGCCGTCGAGCTTGACGTAGTTCAGGTCGTGCGCCTTGGCCTGAGCCTCGAGCGGGTCAGCGGCCTCGGTGTCTTCGAGTGCTTCGTGCTCGGGGTGACGGAACGCGGCGTTCTCATCGAGCGATACCTTGCCGTCCAGGGCGATGATGTCGCCGTCCTCGGACAGGATCAGCGGGTTCACCTCGACGAGCGTCGCGTCCTCGCCCTTGTAGACGTTGAAGAGCTTGACGAACACGTCGGCCACCTTGGGGGCGAGCTCGTCGTCGAAGCCACCTGCCTGAGCGATCTCGAGCGCCTTCTCCGGCGTGATCCCCTCGAGCGGGTTCACCTCGACGCGCGCCAGCGCTTCGGGACGCTCGACGGCGAGCTCCTCGATCTCCATCCCGCCCTCGACGCTCGCGAGGCTCAGGTACGAGCGGTTGGCGCGGTCCAGGAGCACCGAGAAGTAGTACTCCTTGGCGATGCGGGCACCGGCGGCGACCATGACGCGCTGGACGACGTGGCCCTTGATGTCGAGGCCGAGGATGGCCTGGGCCGCCTCGAATGCCTCGTCCGGGTTCTTGGCGACCTTGACGCCGCCCGCCTTACCGCGGCCACCGGTCTTCACCTGGGCCTTCACGACGACCACGCCGCCGAGCTTTTCAGCTGCGGCCCGCGCCTCGTCGGGGGTGTCGGCGATGATGCCGGCGAGCACCGGCACCTCGTACTTCTCGAATAGATCGCGTGCCTGGTACTCGTACAGATCCACAGGGAATCCTCCGCTGGACGGTCAGTGGGTGGGGCCGGAGAAATCTTGACGTCAAGATATCCAGTCACCCCACCCTATCGGATCGTTACGGACGGCTTTTGTCCCTCTGACCGGAGCCGAAGCGACGAAAACCGTCCGTAACCGGTCAGGAGAGCCGCTCGAGGTCCGTGAGCGCCGGGCCTTCGATGCGGGCGCCGTTCGCCTCGAATCGGCTGGCGTGCAGCGGGCAATCCCACGTGCACGCTTCGTCGTTCCAGGCCAGCACTCCGCCCAGGTGCGGGCACACGGCATCCACCGCCCGGGTGACCCCGTCGACGGTCGAGATCCCGACCGGGCGACCGCCCCGCTGCGCGACGACGCCGGCGCCCTCGGCAGGTTGCGGCACGGGCACCGGCGTGCGTTCAGCCTCGATCCATCCCTGCACCGCGGCCCGGCCGACCTTCGCGTTCTCGGTGAGGCCGCGAGAGAGGTCAGCGGGCATGGTCATGCGCGTTCCGAGCGCGGTCATCCACCGCGGCTTGTCGTCCGCACCCAGGATCTCGGCCACGATGCGCTGGGCGGCCGCGGGTCCGTTCGTGAGGCCCCACTTGCCGTATCCGGTGGCGAAGCGGATGCGGCCCAGTGACCGCGGCATCGCGCCGATGAAGGGGATGAGGTTGTGCGACTGGTAGTCCTGCGCGCTCCAGCGGTGCGTCTCCTCCGTCACCGGGAGGTGACGCCGCGCCCACGCGACCAGTTCCTCCACCCGTTCGCGCTCGGACCCGCCGCGGCCGACGGGATGGCCCGCTCCGCCCACGATGATGCCCGCGTATCCCGAGGGGCCGTCGCCGTCCGAGACGGCGCGCACCGAGCGCGACGGCGAGTCCGCCGAGAGATACATCCCGTCGGGCACCGGCCCATCGGTCCGGAACGCGACGCAGTACGACCGCGTGCCGTGCGTCTTCGCGAAGTACCCGCCCCGGTCGAGGATGGGCGCGCCGGTGGCGAGGACGATGCTGTCGGCGTACAGCGGGCCGTCATCGGTGCGCACGTGCGCGCGTGGGAGCACCTTCGCCCCGCGGACCGTCACACCGGTGTGGAGCACCGCGCCGGCCTCGACCGCCGCCCGGGCCAGGGCCGTCGCGAAGGTCTGCGGATCGATCGCGATCTGGTCGTCGAGAGCGATCGCGGAAGCCACCGGGAAGGGCACCGCGGCCAGCTCGTCCTTGGTGGCGCGGCGCACCGCGAGTCCGGCTTCGCGCGCAGCATCCTTCTCCGCTTCCACGGACGACAGGCCCTCATCGGCCTGGGCATAGGTGAAAGCGGTTCGCCGGCGATACGGCACGCCCAGTTCGTCGGCGGTGCGCGCCAGCCATTCCTGACCCGCGCGGTTCGCTTCCACGTACGCGCGCACGAGCCCCGCAGGATGCCCGCCCCGGAGCGTGGACAGCACGGTTCCCTGCAGGAGCGACACCTTCCCGGTGTTCCCGCCGGTGGCGAGTTGCCCGACCTCGCCGGCCTCGATGATCGCGACGTCGACACCAGCCTGCGCCAGCGCGTAGGCCGTGGCGAGACCGGTGATCCCGGCACCGACGACGACGACGTCATGCGATCGTCCCGATTCGAACGGCGACCCGGGAACCGGTGTGGAGTCCTGCTTCCAGAGGGGAGTCATTCCGGCAGTCAATCCCCCGCCGGCGCTGTCGGCCCAGCGCTTGACATCGCCGCCCGACCGGTGCACACGCGGCCGGTAGGCTTCCGGCCATGACCGACGCGCTCCCGCCGAGCACGACCACGACCGTGGTCGCCGCCGCGATCGAGCTGTTCGCCGAGCACGGGTTCGACTCGACCTCGGTCGAGCAGATCGCGCAGGCCGCCGGCGTGTCGCGCTCGACCTTCTTCCGCCAGTTCGGAGGCAAGGAAGATGTGGTTTTCGCCGATCACGAAGAGGTGCTCCGCTCGCTCGAGGCCTACCTCGCCCGGCCGCACGAGAACCCGTGGACCGCCGTCTGCGACGCCTCCCTCCAGGTCTTCCGCCACTTCGCCGCCGACCCCGAGCTCGCGCGCCGCCGGTACACGATCGTGCGCGAGGTGCCCGTGCTGCGCGAACGCGAGATCCTCACCGTCTTCCGGTACGAGCGTCTCTTCGACGAGTACCTGCGATCCGCGCTGCCGGGGCTCGACCCGTTGGACGCCGTCGGGTTCGCCGCGCTCGTCACCGCCGTGCACAACCACGTCCTCCGGCGGCTCCTCCGCGGCGAGCGCGTGCCGCAGGCGACGCTCCGGCGAGCGCTGGACGACGTGCTGCGGCGGTTCGGCGTGCACCCGGACGGCGACGACCCCGCCGACGACGACGTCGCGGTCGCGATCTTCCCGCGGCGGATGCCGGCCGCCGAGGTCGCACGGCGGCTGCGAGCCTCGCTGCCGCGCTGATGTCAAGCCCCTGGGGCTCGCCGGCCCGCCCGGCGAATCTGTCCTCAGAGTGGAGGGGGCTGTCCATGCGTCACCGGTCGAACCTGGGCCGCCGCACGTTCGGCGTGGAAGAAGAGCTGCTGCTCGTCGACGCGGCCACGGCCGTACCCGTGCCGGCCGCGTCGGCGGTCATCTCCCGGGTTCCTTTCGAAGGTCTTCGCTCCGCGATCGTGCCGGAGATGCACCAGGAGATGATCGAGATCGTCGGGCCGCCGCATCAGTCGATGGCGGAGCTGCAGGCACAATCGGCGCACGCACGCGCTGTCGCCGACCGCCTCGCCCGCAGGGTCGGTGCCCGCGCGGTTCCGCTCGCGACGTCGCCGCTGCCGGCGATCCCGCACCCGTCACCGGGGGGTCGGCACGGGCAGATCTCCGCCCGGTACGGCATCACGCCGACCCAGTGCATGACCTGCGGTCTGCACGTGCACGTCTCGATCACGTCTCCGGCAGAAGGTGTGGCCGTTCTCGACCGCATCCGAGTGTGGCTGCCGGCTCTGCGGGCGCTCGCCGCGAACTCGCCCTTCACGGGCGGTGCGGACTCCGGGTACGACAGCTACCGCTTCGAACTGTGGAGCCTCTGGCCCTCCAGCGGACCCGCCGAGGTCTTCGGCGACATCGCGGCCTACCACCAGGACATCGCTGACATGCTCTCCACCGGCGCGCTGCTGGATGAGGGGATGCTGTACTCCGACGTGCGCCTGTCGAGCCGATTCCCCACCGTCGAGGTGCGGGTGTGCGACGTTCCGCTCACCGCAGACGTGACCGCGACACTCGCCGGGCTCGTGCGAGGCCTGGTGGCGACATCCGCCGAGGCCGCGCACAGTGGCGAGGCTCCGCCGCGCATCTCGGCGAACGCCCTCCGGCTGGCGGGCTGGGATGCGTCGCTGCGCGGGCTCCGCGCGACGCTCCTGGATCCGCGGACCCATCGCGCGGCGCCCGCCGCCGAGGTCATCCGCGCGATGGTGGAATTCGCCGAGCCCGGCCTGGCTGCGCATGGGGACATGGCGGAGGTGTGGGACGGGGTCGAGCGGATCCTCGCGGAGGGGAACGGTGCCGCGTGGCAGCGCCGCACCGCCTCGGCGGGAGGCGGCCTGCGTGCGATGACGCTCGCCGCCGCCGACCTCGGCGCGGCGGAGGCCGGCGGCTCGCATCTTCCCGTGCTCAGCGGCTCCGCCTGAGCCCCGCTCGCGGCCGTTGAGACTGGGTTTCGGTCTGGGTGATACTGAGTACATGACTGCAGCCCCCACCCCCGACGGCCTGCCGGGCGAGCGCGTCGCGCGGTACGACGTCACTGCGCGCCGCGGAACCGACTACTACGCCGTGTTCGCCGACATCCCCGACACCGACCGGGCGGCATGGGACCGCGCGAAGTCGTTCGTCGACGAGGTCGGTCCGCGCATGCAGTCGGAGTGGGATGCCGCGACCTACCCGCTCGACCTCGTCCGGCGCATGGGCGAACTCGGGCTCTACACCGACGGCATCGACCACCCCGAGTTGCCGGCGTCCTCGCCCCTTGCCGCGGGCTTGGTGAACATGGAGATCTCGCGGGGCGATGGGTCGCTCGGCACCGTGATCGCGGTGCAGGGCGGACTCGCGCTGCGCACGCTCGCGCTCTTCGGCAGTGCCGAGCAGCAGGGTCGCTGGCTGCAGCCGCTCGCCCGGGGGGAGGTGCTCGGCTCGTTCGCGCTCACCGAGCCCGATCACGGCTCCGACTCGGTGTCGCTGGAAACCGTCGCCCGACACGACCCTTCCGCGGGCGACGGGACCGGGGAATGGGTGCTCCGCGGCACGAAGAAGTGGATCGGCAACGGCGCGTCCGGCGGCGTCACGTTCGTGTGGGCACGGGTCGATGACCCGGGCGCCCCGGAGCACGGCTCCGTGCGCTGCTTCCTCGTCGAGCAGGAAACCCCGGGGTACACCGGCACGGTGATCACCGGCAAGGCGTCGCTGCGCGGCATCCACCAGGCCCACATCGCCCTGGACGACGTGCGCGTGCCCGCGGACGCGGTCCTGCCGGGAACCAAGAGCTTCAAGGATGCCTCGACCGTGCTGTACTCGACGCGGTCGGGCGTCGCCTGGTCGGCGCTGGGCCACGCGACGGCCTGCTACGAAGCCGCGCTGGCATACGCGACCGAGCGGGTGCAGTTCGGCAAGCCACTCGCGAAGTTCCAGATGGTGCAGGAACGGCTCGCGCAGATGCTGGACGAGCTCACCGCGATGCAGCTGTACTGCCGCCGCCTGGCCGACCTCGAGGAATCCGGCGGGCTGCGCCCCACGCAGGCCTCGCTGGCGAAGTACCACAACACCCGCGCCGCGCGGCGGGTCGCCGCGACGGCGCGCGACCTCCTCGGCGGCAACGGCATCCTGCTGGAGAACGGCGTCATGCAGCACATGGCCGACATCGAGGCCATCCACACGTACGAGGGCACCGAGAGCGTCCAGGCGCTGCTGCTCGGCCGCGACATCACCGGCATGAGCGCCTTCGCCTGACCGGGACGGCGGCGTCCCTGCGGAGCGCATACCCGGATGAGTGGGTGCCTGCAACCTCCTGTCGCCTCCCCCCGTCGGGTTTAGCCTCACCCCATGGCATTGTTCCGCAACGACCCGCAACGGGTGCAGCTGGAGTCGAAGGACGTCGAACTGAGAGCGGCCGGTGCCCCGTGGAGTTTGTGGGCCGATGCGTTCGGCAGGCTCGGCGTCCGGGCGATCCAGATCATCGTCGTGGTGATCGTGGCCGCCGCGATCATCTTCGCGATCCAGTCGCTGACCCTCGTGACCATCCCGCTGGTCATCGCGCTGATCATCGCGTGCGCGTTCCACCCGGTGATGAGCTGGATGCGGCGGCACGGCGTGCCTTCGCTGCTGGCGACGATCATCACCCTCCTCACGATCGTGATCATCCTGTCGGCGCTGGGCTGGCTGATCGTCTGGGCGGTGCGGGATCAGTGGAACGAGCTCTACGCCCAGGCCGAGGACGGGCTCCGGGCACTCATCTCGTGGGTCCAGACGCTCCCGTTCGACTTCGTGCAGCCCGACCAGCTCGACGAGCTGGTCAACACCGTCACCGACTTCGTCACGAGCGCCCAGTTCGGATCGGGTGCGCTGGCAGGAGTCGGAGCGGTGGCCAACTTCGTCACCGGCTTCGTCCTCCTCGTCACGATCCTGTTCTTCTTCCTCAAGGACGGGCCGCAGATGTGGGAGTTCCTGCTCCGTCCCTTCCGCGGTGAGAACTACGCGCGCGCCCGCCGCATCGGCGACAAGACGGTCACCGTCCTGGGGTCGTATGTGCGGGGCACCGCGACGGTGGCAGCGGTGGATGCCGCCGGCATCCTCATCGGTCTGCTCATCCTCCAGGTGCCGTTGGCGATCCCGCTGGGGGTACTGGTGTTCCTGCTCGCCTTCATCCCGATCGTCGGGGCGACGGTCGCGGGCATCCTCGCCGCGCTGGTGGCCCTGGTCGCGAACGGACCGATCGTCGCCCTCATCGTGGTGGGTGTGGTCGTGCTGGTCAACCAGCTCGAGGGCAACTTCCTGCAGCCCGTGCTCATGGGCCGGTCGATGAAGCTGCACGCGTTCGTCATCCTGGTCGCCTTGGTCGTCGGCACCGTCGTCGGCGGCATCGTGGGCGCCGTGCTCGCGGTCCCGGTCGCGGCCGCGGCATGGGGCGTCGTCCAGGTATGGGACGGTCCCAATCTTCCGGCTCGCTGGGCGCGCCCGAAGACTCTCGAGGCCTGACCCTCCTCCCCGCCGACCACGCTCGCGCGCTACCGCGCGTCGGGCCCGCCGGGCAGGATGAATGCATGCCGTACGAGATCCCCGCGCCCATGCTCGCGAAGTCCGTCCCGGAGATCCCCGCGCCCGACCGCGTTGCCGGCGGGCTGAGCTACGAGCCGAAGTGGGACGGATTCCGGGCGCTCGTGTCCTGGGACGGCACGGAGGTGGAGATCGGCAGCCGTGGTGCGAAGCCGCTGACCCGCTACTTCCCCGAGCTCGTCGAGGCGTTTGCTCGCCTCCTCCCCGAACCGTGTCTCCTGGACGGCGAGGTCGTCGTCGCCACGGGGGAACCCGGCGCCCAGCGGTTGGACTGGGAGGCGCTGTCGCAGCGCATCCACCCCGCCGCATCCCGCGTCAACATGCTGGCGGAGCAGACTCCGGCCATGTTCATCGCGTTCGACCTGCTCGCCCGGGGCGATCGCGACCTGCAGGCCGAGCCGTTCGCCGAACGCCGCGCGCAGCTGACCGATCTGCTGTCGGGCGTGCCGCATCCGGTGCACGTGACTCGTACCTCCGACGACCCCGCAGTGGCCCGGCGGTGGCTGGCGGAGTTCGAAGGGGCGGGGCTGGACGGCGTCGTCGCGAAGCCGCTGGCGCAGCCCTATGCCCCGAACAAGCGGACGATGTTCAAGATCAAGCACGCGCGCACCGCGGATGTCGTCGCGCTGGGCTACCGCATCCACAAGTCCGGTCGCGGGGTCGGGTCGCTCCTGGTCGGCCTGTACAACGACGAAGGGCGGCTGCTGAACGTCGGCGGCGTCGCGGCGTGGAGCGACAAGCGCCGGCTGGAACTCGTCGACGAACTCGAGCCTCTCGTCGAGCGGGATGCCGGCGGCGATGCCGTCACGGGTGAGACCGACCGCTCCCGCTTCTCGGCGTCGAAGGACGTCTCGTTCGTGCGGCTGCGCCCCGAGCGCGTGCTGGAAGTGCGTTATGACCAGCTCGAGGGGTGGCGCTTCCGGCACACCGTGCAGTTCGAACGGTGGCGACCCGACCGCGACGCCCGCTCCTGCACGTTCGAGCAGCTCGAGTCCGTCACGGCGTACGACCTCGCCGCCGTCCTGGACTGAGACCCCTCACACCCCCGTCGACTCGCCACAAAACGTCCGGTTTCCGCGCGAAACACGACAGTTTGTGGCGACTCGACGGGGTTAGGACCAGTTCTTCGGGTTGAGGCGGCTGGGCTGCACGCGCGGGGGCTCGCCCGGCATCTTCGGGAAGTCCGGGGGGAACGGCAGCTCGCCGAGTCCGTTCTCCAGGTCGCGCTCCCACCAGCCGAGCAGCGTGTCGATCCGCCCCGGGCGATCCAGGAGCCCCGCCCAGGGGTCGCCGACGTCGGCCAGTCGATGAGGGATGCTGCGCACCGTGAAGGCAAGCGGATCCACCCCGTCCAGCTCGTCCCACGACACCGGCGTGGACACCGTCGCCGCTGCCAGCTGGCGCGGCGAGTATGCACCGGCCATCGTGCGGTCGCGGTTGGCCTGGTTGAAGTCGACGAAGATCCGCTCGCCGCGCTCCTCCTTCCACCACGCCGTGGTGACCCGATCGGGCATGCGGCGCTCCAGTTCGCGGGCCGCGGCGATCACGGCGTGGCGGACATCGAGGAACTCGTGCGTCGGCTCGATGGGACAGAACACGTGGAGCCCGCGGTTGCCACTCGTCTTGATCCACGGCTCCAGCTCGGCCTCGCGCAGCACCTCGCGGAGCCCGTGGGCTGCGACGACGGCCTCGGCGAATCCCGTGCCCGGCTGCGGGTCGAGGTCGATCCGCAGCTCCACGGGGTTGTCGGGGTTCGAGGCGAGGGATGCCCACGGGTGGAAGACGACCGTGTTCATCTGCGCCGCCCACACCGCCGACGCGATCTCGGTGAGCACGAGCTGCGGATGCTTCCGCCCACTGTTGTACGTCACGGTGACGGCCTCGACGTAGTCGGGCGCACCCTTGGGCGGGTTCTTCGAGAAGAAGCTCTCGCCGTCCACGCCGTCGGGGAACCGCTCGAGCGACACCGGCCGGTTGCCGTTGGCAGCGAGGAACGGGTCGGCGACGGCGATGAAGTACTCGGCGAGCTCGCGCTTGGTGATGCCCGCCTCCGGCCACAGCACGCGATCGGGGTTGGAGATACCCACCTCCCGATCACCCGACGGGCCCGGCACGGACAGCGTGATGCGAGGGGAGGCCATGCACCGACCGTATCGGGGGGCCACGCTCCCGTCATCCCCGGGATGCTGCCCCCCGCGCTACCCGGCGAGGGCGAGGAGCGGTGCCAGGTCGCTGCGCGTCAGCCGGATCCAGGGACCGGCGGGGTTCACCAGCACCCCCGTCAGTGCTTCGTCGCGAGCCAGCGCCGTCGCCAGCTGCGCCGCCGTGATCGGCGCGGCGGCGTCGCCGCGGGCCAGAGCCACCGACTCCAGCGGGTGCGAGAACACCTCGAGGAAACGCTCCCCCTCGGCGGTGCGGGTCTCGGCCACGCCCACCGGGCCGCCGGCCTCCGCGCGCTTGACGGCGATCCACAGGGGCGCCTCGATCAGCGCGAGGGCAACCTCCGTCGCCGTGGCGTCGGTCCGCTGCTCGGCGAGTAGGGTCTTGATCCGCAGACCCTCGTCCGCGTCGTCGACGGCGCGCTGGAGGATCTCCCTCGGCAGCACGGCGCGCCCCGGCGCGGAGTTGTTGTCGAGGATCAGGCCGTCGTAGCCACCGGCAACGGCGTGGCGCAACACGGCCAGCACGGGCTGGCCCATCGCCGACGTCTTGGTGTTGCCGTCGGCCCGGACACTCGCCTGAATGGCGGCGCCGCCGCTGTAGGCCAGCACGAAGCGTTTGTCGCCGAGGGTCGCGATCGACAGCGGAAGCGGCTTGCCCTGCGACAACAGCGCGCGGGCATCGCCCTGCACGCGGAGGAACAGGTGTCCTTGCAGGAGCTGGCGCGCGACGTTCATCAGGTCGATGCCGCCGGGTTTCTCCGGTAACGCCGCAAGGGCCTGGGTCAGCAGCACGTTGTCGCGGAGGCCGGGCAGCGTCGACGTCGGAGGCGGGGCCTCGGCGGGTGCGGCGCGTCGCGTCGGCAGCGGCGCAGCGCCCTCCTGCGGGGCCGCGGATGCGGGGCTTCCGGGCGGGCCCGCAGATGCGGCATCCTCCGGTGGTGCGCCCGCCGCGGGCGGTGACGTCGCAGCGCCCACGCCGCGGAACGCGGAGACGGAGATCGTCACCTCGGGCGCAGGCTCCGGGGACTCCGGTGGCGTCGCAGGGGCGGCACTCCCCTCGCTCGCGGGGTCGACGGGCTGCTCGCCCGGTTCGACCCCCTCGGGCGGAGGGCCGGCGGGCGGGGCGGACTTGCGGCGCGAGAACAGAGCCATCCGGGCCAGCCTAACGACCGGAGCGCGCGCGGGTCACAGCTTGACGATCGGCGCGATCTTCACGAGGAGCTTCTTGGCGCCCACCGAATCGAAACGCACGTGCGCGACGCGCTTGGCGCCCTCGCCGGTGATCGCATCCACGCGACCCTCGCCGAAATCGTCGTGGCGGATGCGGTCGCCCGCGGCGAGTTCCATGTCGCCGTTGTCGCGCACCTTCGCCGGGATCCGGTTCGGGAACTTGTCGATCGCCGAAGACTTCGGGACGAGGTCGTCGCCGTAGCGGCCTCCCGCGCCGGGCCGTCGCGGGCGGGCGTTGAGCGCACGCGACTGCGCACCCCCGCGCGAGTTGACATCGCCGGGAGACTGGCGCCAGTCGATGAGGTCGGCGGGGATCTCCTGCAGGAAGCGGCTGGGCATCGCCACGGACACTTCACCGAACTGCGCACGGGTCATCGCGAGGGAGAGGTGCAGGCGCTTCCGGGCGCGCGTGATGCCGACGTAGAACAGCCGGCGCTCCTCCTGCGGGCCGCCGGGCTCCCCCGCGGAGATGCGGTGCGGGATGAGGTCTTCCTCGACCCCCGTGAGGAAGACGGCGTCGTACTCGAGGCCTTTCGCCGTGTGCAGGGTCATGAGCGACACCGAGCCCGAGGCATCCACCAGGTCATCGGCGTCGGAGACGAGCGCGACCTCGGTGAGGAAGTCGATCAGGGTGCCCTCGGGGTTGTTGCGGGCGAACTCCCGGGTCACGGCCACGAGCTCGTCGAGGTTTTCCAGGCGCGCCTCGTCCTGCGGGTCGCGGCTGGCCCGCAGCGCATCGAAGTAGCCGCTCTTGTTCAACAGCAGCGTGAGGCCCTCGGTGACCGCGGTGGGCGGCGCGAGTTCTCCCGACGCGGGCAGCATGATCTCGGTCGCCTCGGCGAGCACCGCATCCAGGTGCGCGATGGCCTGCTGGAGCTTGGGCCCGACCCCGAGCGCCGACGCATTCGCGAGCGCGTCGCGGAAGGTGATCTGCTGGTCGGCGGCGTACCGCGCGATCGCCGTCTCGGTGACATCGCCGATGCCGCGGCGCGGTTTGTTCAGGATGCGGCGGATCGCCATCTCATCGGCCGGATTGGCGACCGCCACGAGGTAGGCGATGGCGTCTTTGATCTCGGCCCGCTCGTAGAACTTGGTGCCGCCCATGATCTTGTACGGGATGGCGGAGCGGATGAAGATCTCCTCCAGCGCACGCGACTGCGAGTTCGTGCGGTAGAACACCGCCATCTGGTTGTAGCCGATGCCGCCCTTGCGCAGTGCCTCGATCTCGTCGGCCACGAACTGCGCCTCGTCGTGCTGGGAGTAGCCGGTGAAGCCGACGATCGGTTCGCCCGCGCCCACGTCCGTCCACAACCGCTTGTCTTTGCGATCGAAGTTGTTGCTGATGACCGCGTTCGCAGCCGACAGGATGTTCTGGGTCGAGCGGTAGTTCTGTTCCAGCAGGACGACCTTCGCGCCGGGATAGTCGCGCTCGAACTCGCTGATGTTGCGGATGTCGGCGCCGCGGAACGCGTAGATCGACTGGTCGGAGTCACCGACGACGGTGAGCGACGCGGGTGCCTTGTCGGGGTCGTCGGCCGGATCCGCGTCGAAGATCATCATGCCGCCGGAGGACGCGATCGGTCCGGCGTCGGAGCCGATCGGCCGGGTGAGTTCGTGGATGAGCGCGTACTGCGCGTGGTTCGTGTCCTGGTACTCGTCGACGAGGATGTGGCGGAACCGGCGTCGATAGACGTCGGCCACGTGCGGGAACGCACGGAACAGGTAGACCGTCTGGGCGATGAGATCGTCGAAGTCGAAGGCGTTCGCCCGCTGGAGCGCACTCTGGTATGCGCCGAAGATCTCCACGAACACGCGCTCGGCGGGATCGCTCATGTTCGCCTGCCGCGCGTACGACTCTGCGTCGGCGAGCTCGTTCTTGAGTTTGGAGATGCGACTCTGCGTGCCGGCCGGGGTGAGGCCGAACGCATCCCCCTCGTGCTCCTTGACGAGGCGCTTGATGAGCGCACGGGAGTCGCCGGAGTCATAGATGGTGAAGGCCTTGGTGAAGCCGAACTGCTGCGCTTCGCGACGGAGGATCCGCACGCACGCGGAGTGGAAGGTGGAGATCCACATGCCTTCGGCGCGATCGCCGATCAGCTGCCGCACGCGCTCGCGCATCTCACCGGCGGCCTTGTTCGTGAAGGTGATCGCGAGGATCTGGCTCGGCCACGCCTCGCCGGTCCGCAGCAGCGACGCGATGCGGTGCGTGAGCACGCGCGTCTTCCCCGAACCGGCGCCCGCGACGATGAGCAGCGCCGGACCGCGATAGGTGACGGCTTCGCGCTGCGGCGGGTTCAAGCCCTCGAGCAGGTCATCGTCGGGGCGGGGAGCGCCCGTACCGGACTGCGGACCGCGGTCGCCGCCGACGATGATCCCCCCGCTTCCCCCACGCATCGCTGACGCGCTGCGTGGAGCCTCCGAGCGCGTGGGCGAGGGCGTGGATGCGTCGGTCATGTCCCTACCAGTCTAGGCGCGCGCACCGACACCGCCCCCGGCCACCGACTGCCGGAGAGGTCGTCCGTGCCGCGCGCCATCGCCGTTTCGGCGATGCGCGCCGACCCCAGACCGGAAGCGCCGGACCGGGTCAGGAGCCCGCGGGGCCGCCCGGCGCAGGGGGTGCCGGAGGGGCGGCCGGCGGAGCGGGCGGAGCTGAGGCGGCCGGAGCGGGCGCGGCCGGAGCAGCCGCGGGCGTCGCAGGCGCGGTCGTGCCGAGCACGGACTGTGCGCGCAGCAGCTGGTCGGCGTTCACCATCACGTCCCATCGCTCGGCTTCCAGCTTCTGCACCGAGTTGAAATCGCGGCGACCACGGGTGACCCAGTGACCGACGAAACCGAACACTGCCCCCCACAGGGCGCCGAGCACGAGCCCCCACAGGAGCAGCCACAGCCAGACGACCCCGGGCGCGAGGAGGCCGAACAGCAGTCCGATGAGAAGACCGAACCACGCACCGCTTGCCGCACCGTACCCGGCGGCACGGCCGTTGGTCATGCGACCGGTGACCTGCTCGACGATTCGGACGTTGTGCCCGACGATCGCGACGTTCTCGACGGGGAACCCGCCGTCGGAGAGTCTGTCCACAGCGGACTGCGCGTCGAGATACTCCGTGAAGCTGGACAGCAGGCGGCGCTCGGGCACCGCGTTCGTGACATCGGTCATGATGCTCCCATCGGTCGGGGTCCCCCACCCGAGGTCAGTGTATTGCTCGCTCGGCGTTTCGCGAGGGCAAGAACCGCAGGACCAGACCAATGGCCGTGAGCACCACACCCGCGACGACCGCGCCCCATGTGCCCGTCGCACCTTCCATCCCGATGAGCGCATCGAGTCCGGGACGCGTGCCCGGCAACTGGCCGGTCCACGCCTCCGTCACGAGGCCGAAGCCGGCCAGGGCGATCACCGCGGCCGGGAGGGCGAGCCCGGCACCCATGCCGGCGAGCACGATCCCCCAGCCGCGCCGGCTGCCGAACTGGGCGGCCAGCGCCCCGCCGGCGGCGACGAATGCCCACAGCGCCAGGGCGACTGCGGGAACGATATAGAAGAACCGGACGAGGGGATGCGACCAGAACGCTTCCCAGAACGCTGTCGGGCCGGCGATCGAGACGGCCACGAGCGCGAGCGCGCAGCGCAGGACGATCACCCCGCCCACGGCGGCGATCACCGGCCACGGCGATCGCCGTCCGACCAGGATGCGCACCACGACGGCGAAGACGAACCATCCGCCCAGGACGGCGGCGAGCTCGATCCATCCCAGCAGCGCGGTCTGCACGCCGCGGGTGGCGACCAGCAGGCCACCCGGCACGAGGATCATGAGCCAGCGGTCCAGCGGCAGCATCCCCAGCGTGGATTCCTCTGCCCGCCACGGCCGGGTGGAGGCCAGCCACGCCGCGCGAGCACCTGCCGCGCCCGGGCGGCGAACCAGACGCGTCCGGGCAGCGAGCATGCCGATGACCAGCCACGCGACCGAGAGCAGCAGCAGCGCCCGGGCCACCCAGGTCAGCGCCGTCTCGCCGGGTTCCTCGGGGCGCGCGGCGTCCCCGCGCGGGGCATCGAGCCACATGCCCGCGAGGACCGCCGCGAGCACGCCCACGAGCAAGAGCACGACGACGGCGACCAGGGCCAGCAGCCCGTTCCTCGCCGTCCTCGCCATCCTCTAACGGTACTGCCCTCGGCGAGAACCGATTGCTCCTCCGCCCGCCCGCCCGTCGGTCACGATCGCCCGGATCCCGCACGGACGGGTCAGTGCGCCCGGCGCATGGCGCGGATGCCGACGAGCAGGCCGACGGCGGCGAGGGCGACCGCAGCGACCCAGCCCCACAGCACCGCGGCGGCGCCGAGGTCTCCGGCGAAGACGGCACGCTCTGCCTGTACGACCCAGTTGATGGGGTTCACCGTCGCGACCGCGCGCATCCAGGCCGGCGCGGCATCCAGCGGCAGCAGCATCCCCGACAGGATCAGGAGGGGGAAGATCAGTGTCTGCTGCACACCCCAGAACAGCCACTCGCGGTCTCGTGTGGCCAGGGCGAGGGCATACGAGAGCGATCCGAGGCCCACCCCGAACACCGCGAGCAGGGGGAGTCCGACAAGGAGTCCGACGGGGTTGACAGAGAATCCGAACGGCCACGCGATCAGCACGATGATCAGCGACTGCACGAGGATCGGCGCGACCTCCTTCAGCGCCCGGCCCACCAGGAGCGACGAGCGAACCAGCGGAGCGACGAGGGTGCGTTCGTGCGACCCGGTCATCATCTCGTACTGCAGATTCGACCCGGTTGCTCCGGTACCGAACAGCACGATCATGACGAGGACGCCGGGTACGAACCATTGCAGCGTCTCCGCCGCCGGCACACCGGACGAGCCGATGAGGAGCGGAGCGAACAAGCCGAGGAAGACCAGCGGCTGCACGAGGCTGAAGATGAGAGTGAACGGGTCGCGGACAACCGGCTTCAGTTCGCGGGTCAGAACGTGCCATGTGTCACGAGCGGCGTTGCCACCCACCGCGGTCTGCGGGCGGGCGTCGGATGCGGTGGTCATCGGGATGCTCCTGTCGTCGAGGCGGATGCGGCCGGCGCCGCGTCGGAGAGTTCCGGCTCGCCGGCGGGCTGACCCTCGCCCTCTCCGGCCTCCCGCAGCGTCCGACCGGTGAGGGCGAGGAAGACGTCGTCGAGAGTCGGCGGCACACCGGTCGCCTCCGTGACGGCCAGTCCCGCGGCATCCAGCGCCCGGATCGCTGCGGGCAGCAGCCTGTCGCCGTCGGGTGCCGTGAGGGTGAGGGATGCGGCATCATGCCGCCGCACGGTGCGGTCGGTCAGCCGCGCCACGACGGGAAGTGCGGCCTCGACATCCGCAGGGCGGGCGAAGCCGAGAGTGAGGACGTCGCCGGCGAGCTCGGCTTTCAGCCGCACGGCGGTGTCGTCGGCGATCACCCGGCCCCGGTCCATCACCATCACCCGTTCGGCGTAGCGGTCGGCCTCCTCGAGGTAATGCGTCGTCAGGAACACCGTGGTCCCATGGGAGGCACGCAGCTCGAGGATGTGCTGCCACAGGTTCGCGCGGCTCTGCGGGTCGAGCCCCGTCGACGGCTCGTCCAGGAAGAGCAGGGGCGGCGCGTGCATGAGACCGAGCGCGATGTCGAGCCGCCGCTTCTGCCCGCCGGAGAGCTGCTGCACCGACCGCGTCGCGAACGGGGCGAGGTCGAGAGATTCGACGAGTTCGTCCGCACGTACCGCCGACGCAGCGCGGGACATGCCGTAGAACGCGCCCTGGCTGAGCAGCTCGTCCCGCACGCGCTGCGAGAAGCTGCCGCTGGTGAGCTGCCCCACGTATCCGATGCGGGCGCGCACCCCGGCGGGGTCGCGGAGGATGTCGTGACCCACGACGCGAGCGGTGCCGGCAGTCGGCGGCAGCAGCGTGGTGAGCATCCGCAGGCTCGTGGATTTGCCGGCCCCATTGGGACCGAGGAATGCGACAAGCTCGCCCGCGGCGACCTGGAAGGTGAGGTCGGTGACCGCCTCGACGACCTTCTTCTTGACGGTGAAGCGCTTCGTGAGACCCTGCGCTTCGAGGATCGGTTCATTCGCCATGCCGCGAGCGTAGGAAGCAATGCGGACAGATTCGGTCCGCATAGTAGGGCAGACTTCCGTCATGTCGGATACCACCACGCGCGCCCTGTCGCTCCTCAATCTGCTGCAGACGCATCGGCATTGGCCCGGGTCCGAGCTCGCCGGGCGCCTCGGTGTCACCGAGCGCACCGTGCGCCGCGATGTCGAGCGGCTCCGCGAGCTGGGGTACCGCATCGAGTCGACGCCCGGGGCGGCCGGGGGGTACCGCCTCGAGGCCGGGAGCGCCGTTCCTCCCCTTCTCCTCAACGACGAGGAGGCTGTGGCGATGGCGATCGGGTTGCGGATCGCCGCATCCCAGCGCCTGGTCGGCGGCGCCGAGACGGCGCTGACGGCACTGGCGAAGCTCGAGCAGGTGCTGCCGGCGGCCCTCCGCAGGCGCGTGACGGCGCTCGCCGACGCTGTGCATCCGGTGGGCGTCGCGGTCGGGGAAGCAGCATCCACCGAGGTGCTGGGCGAACTCGCGCTGGCGTGCCGGGACGGCGAGCGTGTGCGCTTCACCTACACGTCAGCGGCCGGCGATGTGACGAGGCGACGGGTCGAACCGCACTATCTCGCGCCCGCCGACCGGCATTGGTATGTGCTCTGCTGGGACCTCGACCGCGACGACTGGCGCACGTTCCGGGTCGATCGCCTGTCGGACGTCGAGCACGCGCGCGTGCTGTTCGGCCCCCGCCCGCTCACCGAGGAGGAGATCGACGAGTTCATCCTCGTCGCGCGTTCCTGGGTGCGTCAGCCGGTGGAGACCGATGTCGTCATGGATCTCCCCTGGGACGTCATGCGGGATGTGTTCGGGCAATGGGGCCAGGGCGCGACCGCGGAGAACGAGACCCGCACGCGCTGGCCCGTCGGCGGCAGCGACTGGCGCGAGACCATGTACGGCATGTCGTGGGTGCCGGAGGGGGTGGCGTACCGCACCGACCTCGCCGAGCCGCACCGCGCCGAGATGCGCGAAGCCCTGACCCGGATGCTGCAGGCCCTCGATGCTCCGCCTCCTCCTCCGCGCCCCTGACCCGCGGCGTGCCGCATCCGCCCCGGAGCGCGGGATTCTCGGCCTGGACATGCGGCGTCACACAGTCGACCGAAACGGCCCGGCATGGGTAGCGTCGAGGCATCATCGCGGCGGTCCGGGCGGTCCCGGGCATCGGTTCATACCCGAGTGCGTTGCGGGTTCGACTCCCGCCGCCGCGTCCACGTCTCTCCTCGGTGAGATCAGCCGACCACGGGACCTCGGTCGCCATCACGACAACCGCGACCGTAGGTTGATGTGATGCACGGCTTCTACGTGGATGAACGGGATTCGACCTGGGAGAGAGACGACGCACGCTATCGCGTCTACGTCTTCGAGGGCCCCGCCAACGCGGTCACCACCCTCGACATCGTCGAGGCGACGGTCGAGGAAGCTCTGGAGACTGCGCTGGCGATGTCCAACGGAGATGAGCGCCTCTGGTCCCTTGCTCTCGTGGAAAACGACTCACGCGGCATGCGCGGTCTGATCTGGCTCTCGGGGATGGATTACAACGACCCGCCGGGCTCGGCGCGGGAGTGGCAGCGCCGTCGGCAGATGCAGGATCGCTACCTGATGGCCAGGAGCCGGCACGCGCGGCCGACCGTGTTGCCGAATGGGTTGCGGGTTGTTCGGGTGTTTCCGGAATGGATCAGCGGGTGGCCGCTGTGGGAGGACTTCACCGACGACTACCGCCTCACCGGTCCGCAGCTCGGACTCACGTCGGAGCTCAGCGCCGACCTGTACGACTGGAACGAGGCCTGGCTGACGCGACAGGTGGACGATCCACTCCCTGCCGGCTGGGTGGAGCAAGGTCGGCTCTTGGTCCGCCGACTCCAAGGCGAGCTGGGCGGCGTCGCAGAGGTACGACCGGAGTTCCTCAGCTGAGTCAGCAAACTCGCCCACGAGCGATCGCCGAGCGACGGTCCACCCGAACGTCGCTCACGCGGGGGCGAGCAACGTGGCCATCCCCCGGAGGCGGCGACGATCGATGGATGATTCGATACTGGGTTATCGACGCACATCGATATCTGCGGAGGATGCCGTGACCGTGATCGACGTGACCGGGCGTCCGGACGCGGACCACCGCCTGGGCGATCACCCGGTGGCGGGCCCGTGGCGGGAGACGTCATGATCGAGCATCGGCGCCCGGGGAGCGGCGCCCGATGACCGATCCGATCGCGCGGCGCCACCTCACCGCGGTGCGCGCACTGGTCCTCGACATCCTGGCGGTCGGCGGGCGCCTCTCGAAGGCCGAGATGGTGGCCGCGTGGGAGGCTCGTCGCCCGGAGTTGACCACGGCGCACCGGGAGCGGCTCCCCCGGATGCTGGACGAGACGGTCTGGCGGCTTCTCAACCTCGGCTGGGTGGCGCGCGATGGCGACACGTACGCGCTCACTCCGGAGGGCAGGGAAGTTCTCGCCTCTCGGCGCGACGGCCGCGAGGTCTAGGCGAACCGTTCCGCGAGCGCGGTGACCGCGGTGCGGACGGCATCGCGGAGGTCGCGCGCGCCGTCGGCCTCCCACGTAGCGGGGTCGGGGAACTCCCATTCGACGTGCTCTCCCGCGATCGGGCCGGGAAGCGCCAGGCCGGGCTTCATGGTGACGACGATGTCTGCGGTGGCGAGGTCCTCGGCGGTGACCGCGCGCGGCGTGGCGGCGGAGGTGTCGATGCCCAGCTCGGCGAGGGTGCGTGCGATGGCGGGGTTGATGACGTCGGCGGGGGCGATCCCCCCGCTGGTCGATGAGACACGATCGCCGGCGACATGGGTGAGAAGGTGCGCGCCGAGCTGGGAGCGCCCGGCGTTGTGTGTGCAGAGGAACAACACGGTCGGCGGGGTGGTCATGCGCGGGATCCCGTCAGTCGAGTGTCGCGCGACCAGGACTGGGTCGCGACCTGCACGGCGTCCCATGGCGACCCGAGCGGCGGGGTGTACGAGAGGTCGAGGTCGCTGACCTGCTCGACGGTGAGTCCGGCGAACAGGGCGGTGGCGTAGGTGTCGACGCGTTTGGCGGTCTCGGTGCCGAGTCGCCCGACGAGTTGTGCGCCGAGGAGGCGACCGGTGCCGGTGTCGCCGGTGATGCGGATGCTGATGGGCTGAGCGCCCGGGTAGTACCGCTTGTGGTCGTCGGCGACGGCCTGCGTGGTGGCCGCGGGGAATCCTGCGGCGAGCGCTTCGTGCTGGCGGAGTCCGGTGCGTGCGGCGACGAGGTCGAAGACCTTGACGACCTGGGTACCGACCGAACCGGCGAAACGGGCAGCTCCGCCCAAGGCGTTCTCACCGGCGATGCGGCCCTGCTTGTGTGCGGTGGTTCCGAGGGGGAGGTAGGTGACGCCGAGGAGGCGGTGGTGAGTGGTGACCCCGTCGCCGGCGGCGAACACACCTGGCAGGCCCGTGCGCATCTGCTCGTCCACCATGACAGCGTTCCCCGCACCGAGGGCCGCGCCGGCGTGCTCGAGCAGCTGTGTGTTCGGGCGGACTCCGACCACGGCGAGGACAAGATCCGCGGTGTGGGTGACGTCTCCGCCGGCGCGGTTGGCGTACACGACCAGGCCGCGGTCGGTCTTCTCGACGCTGCGGACGGTGGTGCCGGTATGCACGACGACACCGTGGCTGGCGAGTTCCGCGTGCACGAGCGCGCCCAGCTCGTCATCCAGGGTGGAAAGCACTTCGGCACCGCGCTGCAGCTGCGTGACGGCGATGCCGCGGGCGGTGAACGCCTCGGCCATTTCGAGGCCCACGTAGCCGGCACCGATGATGATCGCCGAGCGCGGCGTCCGCTCGGTGAGGTGCGCGTTCAGCGCGAAGGTGTCGCCCATTGAGTGGATGACGTGCACGCCGTCGTCGGGGCCGAGCTCGTCGAGACCGGCGATCCCGGCGTGAGTAGGCAGCGCGCCGGTGCCGACGACGAGTGCGTCATAGCCGATGGTCGACTCGACCCCCTGTTCGTCGCGAACGGTGAGCTGCCGACCGGTGACGTCGATCCCCGTGGCGAGGGTGTTGAGCCGCAGGCGCATGCCGGTCGCTTCGAGGTCGGCGTGGGTGCGATGGGCGAGCGACTGCCACGGCTGCACCTCGCCGGAGAAGAAGTACGGGATGCCGCAGATGGAGTAGTTCGGGTACGCGTCGGCGACGACCACCGTGACATCCACGGTCGGGTCGAGCTCGCGTGCTCGCAGCGCGGCAGAGATTCCGGCGTCGCTGCCGCCGATGGCGACGATGTGCATGAGGTGTCCTTCGGGTCAGGAGAGGGTCTGCGCAACGACGACGTCGTCGGCGACGGGCAGGCCCGCGAGGGTGCGGGGAAACAGGAAGGCGGCGAGCAGCGCACCAACGGCGGCGCCGAGCAGCTGGGCGGCGAGGAACGGGAGAACGGAACCCGGGGCGATGCCCGCGAAGGTGTCGGTGAACATGCGCCCGACGGTGACGGCCGGGTTGGCGAACGAGGTCGAGCTGGTGAACCAGTACGCCGCCCCGATGTACGCGCCGACCGCCGGCGCGGCAATCAGCCCGGCGCCGCCGCGGGCCAGGCCGACCACCAACAGGATCAGCCCGCCGGTGGCGACGACCTCACCGAGCAGGACACCCGCACCGGCGCGTTCCGTTGTCGACCACGCAGTCGGCACCTCGAACATGAGGTTCGCGAGCACCGCTCCCCCGATGGCGCCGGTCAGCTGCGCCGCGGCGTACAGGATCGCCTCGGCGGTCGTCAGCCCGGTGCGTGCACGGCGACCAAGCGCGGCGTCAACGAACGAGACCAACGGATTCACGTGAGCGCCCGACAGCGGACCGAGGACGAGGATCAGCACCGTGAGGCCCATCGCCGTCGCCACGCTGTTCGCCAGCAGCTGGATACCCGGATCCGTCGACAGGTGGGAGGCAGCGATGCCGGAGCCGACGACGACCGCGACGAGGAAACCCGCGCCGAGCGCCTCAGCGACGACGCGTCGGATCAGGTGCGAGTGATTCATGGTCCTCCAGAGCTTGACAGCGACACCCTAGCTCAATCAGCATTGAGTCAATGAACAGTGAGCGAACATTCCTCGAGGCCCGCGCCGCGCGCCACGCGGCGCTCGCCGACCCCACGCGTCTTCGGATCGTCGACCTGCTCACGCACGGCGATCTGTCACCGCGGGAGTTGCGGCTCCGGCTCGAGGTGGAGTCCAACCTGCTCGCGCATCACCTCAAGGTTCTCGAGTCAGTGACGCTGATCACGCGATCGCGATCTGAGGGTGACCGACGGCGCAGCTACGTGCAGCTGAACGCCGGCGAGCTGACCGACCTCGGGACGCACGCGCACCTGGCGGCATCCCGAGTGGTTTTCGTCTGCACCGCCAACTCCGCGCGCTCGCAGCTCGCCGAACACATGTGGCGGGAAAGGAGCTCCATTCCCGCAGCATCGGGCGGAACCGTTCCCGCTCCCTCGGTCGCACGCGGCGCGGTGAAGGTCGCCGCGAAGCATGGCCTCGACCTCTCCGATGCGCGCCCACGTCTGCTGTCTGAGATCGAGGCGGAGGGGGATCTTCGAATCACGGTCTGCGACAACGCCCACGAACACCTCGGCACCAGCGACCTGCACTGGTCCGTCCCCGACCCCGC
Source organism: Microbacterium sp. Z10_103 (assembly GCF_058310455.1). Lineage (NCBI taxonomy): Bacteria > Bacillati > Actinomycetota > Actinomycetes > Micrococcales > Microbacteriaceae > Microbacterium > Microbacterium sp. Z10_103. Next base: position 375,260 of record NZ_JBZEGK010000001.1, on the reverse strand, counting down.
CGCGGCTGGCGACCTCGCGGCGTTCGAGGTGGCGTACGCCGATCTGCGCCGACGCATCGACACCCTCGCCCCGCAGATCTCCGCCGCTTAGCACGCCGAAGGCGGGTGGTCCTCGGTGGAGACGGGATCGCGAAACTGGCTTCAGTTCATCGATCCGACGGAGGCACCGCCAGCGGCACCGTCGTGCGGATCCGCCAGCCTTCGGGCGTGGGGCCGCCGGTTGCTGATCCACCCAGCTCCTCTGCGCGATCGACGATCGACCGCAGGCCCACCCCCGCTATCCAGCCGGCGCTCTGTGAGCCATTGTCCGCGACGGCGAGCTCGAGGGTGTCGCCGACCGTGCCGACGGAGATGATGCAGCGCGTGGCATCCGAGTGCCGAAGCACGTTCGATACCCCTTCCATCGCGATACGGAAGGCGGCGAGCTCCACGGCGGGGCTGAGGGGCGGGAGCTCCCCACCCTCGACGGAGAACCGCACGGTGCGATCGCCGACCGCGATGGGCTGTCGCGTGCGCTGCTCGAGAGCTCCGATCAGTCCGAGTTCGTCCAGCTCGATCGGACGCAGGCCGTACACCACGCGGCGGACGTCGTTCAGCGCCTGACGGATATCGGAGCGGACGTCCGCCAGTAGCTGCTCGGCGGCGGGAGGATCCGAGAGCAGCACGTTCGATGTCGCGTCCGCCTGCAGAGCGGCGCTCGTCAGAATCGGGCCGAGGCCGTCGTGCAGCTCCCGCTGAAGACGCACCCGCTCCTCCTCGCGCGCCTCGATGACCGCGGTTCTGGATGCCTGCACCTGCTCCGCCAACGTCGAGGCGTGTACGGCCACCGCGAGCGGGGAGGCGATGAGCTCCAGCGAGAGGCGATCATCGTCGTGCAGCACGCGTTCACCCCGACGCAGTCCGGCAACGAGGTGGCCGACCTCGGATCCGCGATAGCGCAACGCGACCTCCGCCTGCTCTCCCCCGTCCAGCTCGCCCGACGCGGCTCGACGCTCACCGTCGACCGTTGTCAACGCGAGGTAAGGAAGGCGCAGGGCGATCCGCGCACGCTCGATCACGTCGCCGAGATTCTCCGCGTTACCCAGCCCCTCCCCGACACGCCCCGCGGTGCTCGCAGGATCCGAGCGCGTGCCGTAGAAGGCGCGGTCGATGATCCGGCGAAGCGCAAGGCGGAGCGGGTTGAACCCGAGCGCCACCACGATGGCGGCGACGACGGAGACCGTGCGGTCCGCGTCTGTGGGTACCACCGCGGAAAGCGCCGCGACGATACCTGCGTATACGGCGATCAGGGCACCGACGGCAACGACGTAGAGGAGCGTGCGCGACACCACCAGACGGATGTCGAGCAGCCCGTATCGCACGATCGCGATTGCGATGGAAACGGGAACGAGGCCGAACGTCAGCAACAGCAGTACCGGCCCGTCGCCGGTGAGCCAGCGCTGCGAGTTGATGACCACCATGATCACGACCGCGAGGATGACCCAGAGCAGTTGCCGGCGGATGGTCTCATCGCCGCGGACGTAGCGCACGATCAGTGACGCAACCGCCGCGACGAGGACACCCAGGCCCACGATACTGGCGGTGATGATGAGCGGCTCAGGCTGAACGAGACCGATCGAGAGGATGGATGTCGTGGCGCGCGCCGGCGACGGGCCCTCGTCGCCGAGCACCCACGTGACGACCTGGAAGACCGTGTAGACCACGATCAGCCACGCCAGCGGCGCCCACCGAGGCGAGGGCAACCGACCGTCGGGAAACAGCAGCAGGGCGAGTGGGAAGAGCCCCACTATCCCGACCAACCAGCCAGCAGTGGAGCAGGTGCCCAGCGACCTGGTGAACCACACCGACCAGCCCGCGTCCGCGCCGAAGATGGCGCCGAGACCGCATGCCGGCGTCAGTAGGTGACCCAAGCCGCACACGAGGAAGATCCAGCCCACCGCGTTCCCTGGTCGAAACCACGCGATCGCCGCTCCCGACAAGACGAAACCGACACTGAAGCTGAGGTTGGTGAGCATGTAGCTGGAGACGACGTCGGCCCATGTCGCCCGCACCATGACGGCAAGGACGACGACGGCGACGGTGAGACACGCCCACAGCGCCAATATTGCGATCAGGATCGGCCTGTGGAGCATCCGGCCGCCAGACGCCGCCCTGCCCGGAGCCGCGGGCGCCGTCACTGCCGGCCCAAACCGGCATCTCGCGCGAGGACGATCGCCTCACTCCGGGTGGCCACTCCGAGCTTCAAGAAGATCGCCGAGATGTGGTTGCCGACGGTCTTGGGCGCGAGGTGGAGGCGATCGGCGATCACGTCGTTCGCCAAGCCCGCGGCGATCAGCTCCAGAACCTGGCCTTCCCGCGGAGTCAGCGGGGGAAGCGCGGACACCGGCGGCGCCGCGATCCTCCCTAGAACGCGGTCGGCGACGGTTGAGCTGAAGATCGCGTCGCCTGCCGCGACGGCCCGGATGGCCCGCTCGATCTCGTTCTGTTCGGCGCCTTTCAACAGGTACCCGCGCGCGCCGGCGTTCAGAGCCTCCGAGATGAGCGCGTCCTCGTCGAACATCGTGAGGACCAGGACGGCGACAGACGGATGATCGCGGATGAGCCGTCGCGTCGTCTCGACGCCGTCCAGATCCGGCATCCGCAGATCCATCACGACGACATCGGGTCTGGACAGCGCTGCCTGCCGCATCACCTCGTGTCCGTTGCCCGCCTCGCCGACGACATCGATCCCGGGGAGCGTGGCGAGCAACGACTGGAGCCCGCGACGCACCATCGGGTGATCATCGGCGATCAGTACCCCGATCGTTGTGCCGTCCGTCTCCCCAGCCGCCATGAGTCGAGTATCGCGGCGGCGCGGCGGCGGCGTTAGGGGCAGACCCCCAACCTGACCGGGACATTTTCCCGGTCGCCACCGAGCGAATGACGGGTGCCGCCCCATCCGGCCCGGCACGGCGCAGAGGAGAGTCGATCGCGACCGGCGCACACCGCCGCCGGTATCGGCCACGACGGTAAGGAAGCACGACCATGACCAGGAACCTCGACGCACCGGCGTCACACACCGCTCGAAAGACCGCCCCCGCCGTGACGCGTGTGGGCGTCGCGATCTCGGCCGCGTTGGCCCTCGTCGACATCGTCGGCGGTGTGGTCCAACTCGCTCCGGGCTCCTTCCTTCCGCCCGAGGTCGCCGTCAGTGTGCTCGTGCTCGGAGTCGGCACCGCGGTGCTCGTCCCGTTCGCCTGGCGCGGTTCACGGTGGTCGATCTGGGTGATCGCTGCGCTACGGGCGCTGTCGGCGCTGACGGCAGTCCCCGCCTTCTTCGTGCCGGATGTTCCGACGGCGGCTGTTCTCGCGGCAGCGGCCACCGTCATCGTCACGGTGGCCGCGATCGTCCTGCTCCTCCTGAGGGGGCAGCGCTCGTGAGCGCCACGGTAGGCGCCAGGCGTGCGCCACGGGACACGCGACGGTTCGGCCGGATTGCAGCCGCCGTATTGATGCCGGTCGGACCGCTCGCGGTCGCGCTGCTTCGATTCATCATCCCGTTCGACCCGGCAGCAGCCGCGGCGGCCGCAGATCCCGTCCGGTTCGATGTGATCCTCGCGCTCGGCGCTGTCGCGACCTTCACCCTGGTCCCCGGGGCGTATGCCGCGGTGCATCTCGTGCGGCGTTATCAGCCGGTGCTCGCCACCTGGGTCGGGGCCCTCCTGATCCCGGGCTATCTGGGCCTCGCGGGGCTGGCCGCCCTCGACGCCATCGCGATCGCCGGAGCCCGCCTCGCTATCGACCCCGCCACGGTCTCGGCGATCTACGATGGCGTCGGCGCGCTCACGCCCCCCACCGTCTTCTTCGTCGCGTTCCTCGTCGGGCACATCCTGGGCACCGTCCTCCTGGGCGTTCTCTGCTTCCGCTCTCGGCTGATGCCGAGGACCATGGCCCTGCTCCTGGCGGTGTCGCAACCGCTGCACCTGACCGCGGTCATGCTCGCGAACAACTGGCTGGATCTGGTGGCGTGGTCGCTGACGGCCGCGGGGATGGCGTTCCTCGCGCTTCGCGTTCTCCGCACGCCAGACGAGGAATGGGACCTCCCGCCCCTGACCGCCCGACCGAGCGATCGAGCAGCCGACGTCGTCCGGCGCTGACTGTTCCGCGCCTGGCGGTGCACGAGCGCGTACTGCGCTTCGGGACGGATCTCCGGCGCATCGCCCACGGGAAGCTCCACATGCTCAACGCCGCTGGGACGATGACGACCTACGCGTGCCGCCGGGGTACCGGCTCGTCGTCGCCGGGGGCGAATCGGATGGAGGCGTGTCAGCCGGTGGCGGGATGCACCGTCTTGCGCATCACGGTCTTGCTCTTGCCGATGTGACGCTCGAAGGTGAAGCCGGCCTTCTCGAACATCGCCCTCGTGCCGTTGTGCAGGAACGACGATGACGTCCTCTTTCCCGGGGCCAGCTCGTTGGGGAACGAGACCACCTCCCCGCCGCCGGCTCGCGCGATCAGCTCGAGCGCACCATCCAGCGCCTCCCGTGCCACTCCCGACCGCCTGTGGTCGCGGTCGACGAAGAAGCAGGTGATGCGCCACGGTGCCGGATTCGTCTCGCCGGCGTCATATTGCTTGCGGTGGTAGATTCCCGGCAGCTCGGCCGGACTGCCGTATTGGCACCACGCGATCGCGGCGTCGCCGTCGAAGACCAGCGCGGCGTGCGCGACGCCCTCCGCGACGAGTCGCTGCTTGAACGTCGGCCCGTCGTACTCGCTCTTGATGGTCTCCTCCGTGTCGCCGTGGAAATACGAGCAGTAGCACCCGCCCCACACCCCGTTGTGCTTCTCGGCGAGCGCGAGCCACGCCGGGAAGGTTTCCGGCGTGAGCGGCTTGATCACGTGCGACGTCGTCATGGTCACGCTCTTAGTGTGCCGACTGCGGGGGACGCCGGACAGGGGCTCCCCGCGCGGTCGCGGCACCGCGGCTCAGGGCGGCCCCGTTGTGGGGGATCCCCGCGGATCCCGCGGATCCCCGCGCCGAACGAACTCGACGTTGCTCGGTGGACCCGCCATGGCTGCGAGCAAGCGGCGCCCCAGGGGTGCCGTCACCCGATCCTGCGAAGGGCTCAGACGCGAGGGTGATCGGATGCGGCGAGCACGCGTTCGGCCGCTTTCACCATCGCCACATCGATGAACGTGCCGTCCTCGAGCACGAACGCGCCGGTGCCGTCGGCGGCGGCCGCCGCCACGCGGTCGACGATGCGCTGGGCGCGAGCGACCTCGTCGGCATCCGGCGTGAAGACCCGGCGGATGACCTCGATCTGACGGGGGTGGACGGCGGTGCGCCCGGCGTACCCGAGCGCGCGTCCGGCGCGACAGCTCTGCTCGAGGCCGTCGAGGTCGGCGACGTCTGCCCACACGGCCATGAGGGGCAGCGGCAGGCCCGCTGCCGCGGCGGCGTTGACGATGCGCCCCCGCGACCAGGCGAGGCCCGGTTCGCCGGCCGGCCCCGCGGGAACGCCGAGCTCGGCGCGCAGGTCGGCCTCTCCCGCCGCGATGGAAGACACCCCGGCTCCCGCGATGTCGAACGCCCGCTCGATGGATAGCGCGGATTCGAGCAGCGCGTGCACCTCACGGCCCGGCAGGGCGGAGCGGATCGCGGCGACGTCGTCGGCCGACTCGGTCTTCGGGAGCCGGATGCCGAAGGATGCGGGCAGGTCCGTGACGGCGGCGAGATCCTCCTCGTGGGCGGCAGCGCCTCGTGCGTTGATGCGCACCTGCACGGCGGGGGCGTGCTCCCCGCGTTCGGTCCAGGCGGCGGCGAAGTCGGCGAGCGCGGCTCGCGCCTGCGCCTTGCGCGAGAGCGTCACCGCGTCCTCGAGGTCGACGATGACCGCATCCGCCCCCGCCTCGAGGGCCTTGCCGAAGCGCTCCGGACGGTCGGCGGGCGCATAGAGGGCGACGAGGATGCGGCGGGTCATGCGATCGATCCTTCCGCACGCATGCGCGTGATGTCGTCCGCGGTGTAGCCGAGCGACTCCAGCACCTCGTCGGTGTCGGCGGCGTGCGCGCGTCCGGAGAATGCGATCGTCGCCTCATCGCGCGACAGGCGGAACAGCGGTCCCTGCATGGCCATGTCGCCGAGGTCGGGGTCGTGGATGCGGTGGATCGTCCCGAGTGCCTGGAACTGCGGGTCGGCGACGATGTCGGACGGGTCGTACACGGGCGCGACGGCGGCCTGCGCCTGTTCGAACGCGGACACCACCTCGTCGCGCGTGTGCTGCGCGATCCAGCCGCCGACCGCGTCGTCGAGCTCGTCGGCGTGCTCGGCCCGGCTCGCCCCGCTGGCGAACCACGGCTCGGCCGCGAGGTCGGGGCGGCCTACGAGGGCCATCACGCGCTCGGCGATCGACTGCGCACTGGTGGAGACGGCGACCCAGGAGCCGTCGGCCGTGCGGTAGGTGTTGCGGGGCGCGTTGTTGGTGGAGCGGTTGCCGGTGCGCGGCTGAACAGAGCCGAGCTGATCCCACCGCGTGATCTGCGGGCCGAGCATCGCGAGGATCGGCTCGATGATCGCCACGTCGACCACCTGCCCGCGGCCGTCGCGTCCACGGGCGTGCAGCGCGGTCATGATCGCGTAGGCGGTCGCGAGCGACGCGATGCCGTCAGCGAGTCCGAAGGGCGGGAGGGTCGGCGGTCCGTCGGGCTCGCCCGTGGCGGCGGCGAACCCGCTCATCGCCTCGGCGAGCGTGCCGAAGCCCGGCCGGCTGCGGTACGGCCCGATCTGCCCGAAGCCGGTCACGCGGGCCAGCACCAGACCGGGGTTCTCGGCCGACAGCTCCTCGTACCCGAGGCCCCACCGCTCGAGCGTCCCGGGGCGGAAGTTCTCGATGACGACGTCGGCGGTGCGGGCGAGGCGGAGGAACGCGTCACGCCCGTCGTCGGTGTGCAGGTCGATCGCGACGGTGCGTTTGTTGCGCCCGAGCGTCTTCCACCAGAGGTTCTGACCGTTCTTGCTCGGGCCGTGCCCGCGGGCCGGGTCGGGGCGGGTCGGATGCTCCACCTTGATGACCTCGGCACCCATGTCGCCGAGGTGCATGGCCGCCATGGGGCCGGCGAACAGAGTGGATGCGTCGATCACGCGGAGCCCGTCGAGGGGGGTCATGTGCGGTCCTCCCAGCAGACCCGCAATCCGATCGAGGGCGACGCGTCCTGTCCCAGCCCCGGCAGCAGCAGCTTGGCGGCGAACTCCGGCGTCTGCACGCCGCCGTCGAAGTACCAGTCGGATCCGTCGCTGCGGTGCGCGCTGCCGCCCTTGAGCATGACGAACCGGGTGCGACCGTCGGAGTGCTCCGACTCGGTCCAGTTCCACACCTCCGGTTCCCGGCGCCGGAAGGAGGGGTCGGACGCGGCGAGCTGCCACTCGTCCTCCATCGGAAGCCGACCGCCGACCCATGCCGCGTACTCGCGGGCGCGGGCGAAGGTCATGCCGGTTGCGGGGAGCTGAGGATCGCGCGCGTCGGTGTGTTCGCCGAGCGAGTCGAGGAAGCGGGCGTACTCCGCCTCGCTCACTTCGGCGGCGGCGACCCGGACGGGATGCGGCAGCTCGGCGACGCGCTCAAGCGTGCGCTGGTCGTGCAGGCGCGGGGGCAACGGCTTCCACTCGTCGACGTACGGCGCACCCTCGTACATGCCGGTCTCGCGGGCGCGGAACCGCACCGTCAGCACATGCGTGCCGGCGGCGACGGTCACGGTGGGGGCCGCCTCGGCCTCGCCCCCGACAGGTGCCGTCCACGCGGGCGCGGGCAGTCGTCGCGCCCGGCGGTGCGGGAAAGACGCGTCCGCCACGGGAGGCTCGGCGAGGAGCGCGGCGCTCACCTCGTCGACGAGCGCCGGGACCGCGGCATCCGCCGGAAGCCTCATGACGGCCCCGATGCCGCCGGCCGGCACCGTCACCGACGAGACCCCGTCGCCGGTTTCGTGCAGCGGGATGTACCGCCCGTCGCCGGGAAGCTCGTGCACGACGTCGGCGTCAGAGGTGTTGACCAGGCACAGCAGGGTCACACCGTCGAGCTCGAAGGCCGACCCGAAGACGGGCGCGTCGTGCACCGCGAGAGGCGTCCACTCCCCCTCGACGAGCCAGCGGTGCATGCCCCGTTGCACGGGCAGCATGCGGCGGAGCGTCGCCGCGTCGCGGTCGTTCCACCCGACCCACGCGCCGAAGACGACCTCCCACACCATGATGCCGACGCCGTTCAGCCACGCCGAGCGCAGCTCCTCGGCGTGGTCGCGGTGCCAGCGGCGGATGTGGTGCTGCATGTGGCGGCGCTCGAACCAGCGGGCCCGGAGGACGCCCGGCACCTCGGAATCGGCGAACCACTGCGCCCACGACAGCGTGTGGTCGGCGATCCGCTCGGTGGCGAGCTTCGATTCCCCCTCGAGCCCGATGCCCGGGCGCGCGACGTCGAGCGCGGCGACGAGGTCGGGGTCGGCTTTCCTCAGCGTGTCGAGGAAGACGCCGTCCGCGCCGAGCCGCCGGACGGTCGCGGCGAGCTCGGTGGCGTCGTCGCCGTCCCGGCGCGTGCCGACGTCCCACGGGTTGTAGTCCACGAACACCGCGACTCCCGCGCCGTGCAGCGCGTCGGCGGCTTCGGCCAGCCCCGGGACGGCGTAGAAGTCCCACTGGTTGCGGTCGTCGATGCCGATGACGGGATAGGCGTGCCACAGCACGATGCCGTCCAGGCCACCGAACCGGCGCTGCGCGTCGTCGAGGAAGCGTTCGGGTGTGAACCGCTGCGCCTCGAAGTCGAAGAAGAGCTCGTCCCACAGCCACACCTGCGCCACCGTGAAGCAGCGGCTCGCCCATGCGGATGCGGGGTCGTCGTACCGGGTCGGCGCGCCGTGGCGGGCACGGGCGCCCTCGCGCCACGCGGTCAGCTGCGCGCGCCACGCGTCGAGGTCGGCGGGATCGGTCGGGGCGATGAAGATCTTCGCGTCGTCGAGGTGGGTCGCCGCATCGCCCGCGGTGACGTCGACGTCGAGCGGAACCGGCGTCGGCCGGTCGATCTCGCGGGGGACGAGGGGGTCGAATCCACCGCTCACGTCAGGTTCTCCTTCAGGAAGGCGGCGACCTCGCCGGTGGTCGGCACCGCGTCCTGCGCACCGGGGCGCGTGACGGCGAGGGCGGATGCGGCGGCCCCGGCCCGCGCGGCGTCGACGAGTAGAGCGACGTCGACGGTGTCGGGGCGCCGTCCGGACGCGGCGAGGGCCGCGGCCAAGACTCCGCAGAAGGTGTCGCCGGCGCCGGTGGTGTCCACGGCCGTCACCACGTGCGCGGGAACCTCCGCCTGCTCGTCGCCGCAGACGACGAGGCACCCGCGGCGGCCGAGGGTGATCACGAGCGCGCGCACGGCCGGTGCGAGTGCGGCGATGGCCGCGTCCAGTTCGTGGGTTCCTGCCACCTCGAGGGCTTCGTGCTCGTTCACCACGAGCACGTCGGTCGCGGCCAGCAGTGCGTCGCGCGCCGACGCGAAGGGCGCCGAAGGAGCCGCGTTCAGGACGTGCCACGCACCGGCGGCACGGGACGCCGCCGCATCCTGGACGAGCGGCACCGGGATCTCCAGCTGGGTCAGGAGGACCGTGGCCCCCGCGACGACCTCGCGCTGCACGTCGGTCAGCGTCTCTCGGGCCGCGTTGGCACCGGCGGCGACGACGATGGCGTTCTCGCCGGAGGCGTCGACGGAGATGAGCGCGGTGCCGGTCACGTCCTCGACCCGGACCAGGCCGGAGACGTCGATGCCGTCGGCCACGAGCGCAGCCCGCAGCGTCTCCCCCTCGGCGTCGGTGCCCACCGCTCCGACGAACGCGACCGCGGCGCCACCGGCGCGACGGGCGCCGACGGCCTGGTTGGCCCCCTTGCCACCGCCGGTGCGCACGAGCGACGAGGCCAGCAGCGTCTCGCCCGGCGCCGGGATGCGGGCGACGCGGGCGACGACGTCCTGGTTGATGCTGCCGACGACGACGACGCTCACGACGACACCTCCCACAGCCCGCGCGTGCGCTCGGCGAGCTCACGAATGGAGCGGTGTGCACCGCCGGGCAGGGAGGTGGCGATCCGGTCCTGCAGGGGCGACGTCCACGCGGCGCCGATGCCGTTCGCGCCGACCAGGCCGCCGACGACCGAGCCGACGGTCGCGCCGCCCGAGTCGGTGTCCCAGCCCCCGGAAACGGCGAGCGCGACGGCGGCGCCGAAGTCGCGGCCGTGGGCCTGCAGCGCGCACGCGATGAGGGCGGCGTTGTTGAGGGTGTGCACCCAGTGCATGCCGGCGTATTCGGCGTGCAGGGCGTCGAGCGCATCCGCCGTGCTCAGACGGCCGTCGGCGAGCGCACGACCGGTCTCGCGCCCGAACCGCACGGCGTGCGCAAGGCGCGAGGCGGGCGGGACGACCGCGTCCGCGGCATCCAGGACGGCGTCGGGGGTGTCTGCGACGAGGGATGCCGCGCACAGGGCGGCGGCCCACATCTCGCCGTAGAGGCCGTTTCGCGTGTGACTCAGCCGTGCGTCGATCCACGCCGAGCGGGCAGCGCCCCGCACGTCGCCGGGGTGGGCCCACCCGTGCACGTCGGCGCGGATGACCGCGCCGATCCACTCCCGGAAGGGGTTGTGGTGGGTCGCGGTCTCGGGCACGGGGCGCGCGTCGAGGATGTTGCGGTACGCGGCGCGCTCGGCCGTGAAGACCCGGCCCGCGGGCAGGGCGGCGAGCCACGCCTCGGCGACGTGGTCGGTCTGCAGGCCCGCGCCGTGCTGCTCGAGCAGTTCGAGGGCCAGGATCGGGAAGTTCAGGTCGTCGTCCTCCGGCATCCCGGCGATGTTCTCGACGAGGGAGGTCGGCGCGGAGCGCCGGTTCCAGGGCCACCGCTCGGCGACCTCGGCGGGCAGACCCCGGGCGGTGAAGTAGCCGTGGATCGGCCAGTTACCGGTCGCGCGGGCGATCTCCTCGATCCCCTCGCGCGGGATCTTCTCGACGGGTTTGCCGAGCAGGCACCCCGCCGCCCGCCCGAGCCACGCCCCGTGGACGCGCTCGAACGTGGCTCCGCCGGCGGCCGCGCCCGGCGCGGGCGGCAGGAGCGCTTCGATCGCGTCCCACCCGTCGGGTTCATCCGCGCTCGGGCGCTGCAGCCCCTCCAGTTCGTCGAGGATGTTCCGCGCCAGTTCGCGCTGCGCCGCGGGCGCCGGCGTTGCGCTTGCGCCCGACGGGGCTAGCCGGGTGGCGCCACCGGCCGCGGCCCACCGGCGTTCGATCGGCAGGAGCTCGTCCTCGCTCACACCCTGTTCCCGCAACGCCGCGAACTCGGCGGGAACGAGGTCTTCCGGCTGTGCCCACGTCAGCCTCACGCCACGGCCTCCGGCGCCAGCAGGGTCGACAGCGCCGCGGAGCGCGCGGCCGCGCGCTCCGCGTCGGCGCGCGCGACGTCACGGACCACGTCGACCATCGCCGTGACGACGCCGTCGAGGTCGAGGCGGCTCGCGGTGGTGACCCCGCTCACCCACTCGCTCGGGACGGCGGCGCTGCCGCGCAGGCCACCGCAGATGGCGCCGGCCATCGTCGCGATCGAGTCGGCGTCGCGGCCGTAGTTGACCGCATCCAGCACCGCGGCGCGGAAGTCGCCGTCGTGCGCCACCACGAAGCCGAGGGCGACGGGAAGCTCCTCGATCGCCTTCGTACGTGACGGAAGCCGAGCGTCCATCGCCGGCGACCGGTACTGCTCCCCCACCGTGTCGAAGGGTGCGACCGCCCGCCGGATGATGCGGCCGAGCTCGCGCGGGTCGTCCGACCCGCCGGCTGCGAGGAAAGCGTCGACGGCGTCGAAGACGGCGCGGATGGCGGCGGCAGTGCCGTCGTGGGCGACATCGAGCACCGCGCGGCGCACGTCGGCGACGGTGGCGCCGGGGGCGGCGGACGCGGCGACCGCGGCGGCGAACACGCCTGCCGCCTCGCGACCGTACGACCACTGGTGCGCGCCGGTGATGTCGATCGCCTCGGCGTAAGCGCCACGCGGGTCGCCGATGTGGACGAGCCCGACGGGTGCCATGTACATCGTGGCGCCGCAGTTCACGACGTTGCCGACGCCCGCTTCGCGCGGGTCGGCGTGGCCGTAGTGCAGCTTCATGACGAGCCACTTCTCGGCCAGGAAGACGCGCTGGAGGATGAGCGCCTCGTCCTCCAGCTCGGGGATCCAGCGGCGTTCGCCGATCATGAGGGGGACGAGGTCGCTCGCGACGTCGTAGGCGTCGAGGTGGCGCCGCTGCTTCGCGTACACCTCGATGAGCGCGTGCGTCATGAGGGTGTCATCCGTCACGTGCCCATCGCCCTTGTGGTACGGCGCGATGGGCCTCGCCGTGCGCCAGTCGGGCAGGAACGGACCGACGATCCCCTCGACACGTCCGCCGTGCCGCTCCTCGATCTGTTCGGGCGTCCAGCCCTCGGTCGCCCCGCCGAGCGCATCGCCCACGGCGGCACCCGCCAGCACCGCCGACACCCGATCGTGCAACACGTCCATGCATTCCCTCATTTCGTTCAAGCGTCGGTGTCACGGGGGTGGATCGATCGATCCACCCCCGTGAGGTCATCAACCGGCGACGTCAGCCCAGCCGTCGGTGAGCTGCTGTGCGAGCTCCTCGCTGCTGATCTGGTCGGCCAGGTACTGCTGGAAGGCGGGCGTCGCGATCGTGTCCTTCCATTCGGCGTACTTCGACACCTTCAGAAACGGCGGACCGACCAGACCCTCACCGGAGGCGAGCACCTGCTTCCACGCCTGGTCGTCACCGGCGAGCGTCTCGACCTCGGCGCGCGCCGCACCCGACGACGGGATCAGCGCGTCGGCGAAGGCGATCTTCCCCAGGTTCTCACCGCTCATGAAGTAGTTGAGGAAGTCTGCCGACTCCTCCACGTACTCCGAGTCGACGTTCACCGAATACGTCTGCGGGGGTCCGGCCTGGAGCGCACCGGCCGAGCCCTCGAGCGGCGGCAGGGCGACCCAGTTGAAGCCCTCGGGGGCGTCGTTGGCGATGTTCGTCGCCTGGAAGGAACCCTGCACAGTCATGGCGACCTTGCCGCCGTAGAAAGACGGCAGCACGTCCGAGCCGGACTGGGTCAGCGAGGTCGGCTCTATCGACTTGTCGGTGTATGCCATCTCATGGATGCGTTCGGCCACCGCGAGCTCATCGTCGCCCACCTCGATCGTGGCCTCGTCGCCTTCGCCCTGGAAGTACCCGCCGTCGAAACCGAGCGACAGGCTCATGATCGTGGCGGTCGGGGAACCGAGGCCCCAGCCGAGACCGTACTGGTCACCGGTGGTGGTCGCCTGGGCGATCTCCTGCAGCTCATCCCACGTCATCGTGTCGCCGGTCGGGACCTCCACGCCCGCCGCCGTGAGCAGGTCGGTGTTCGCGAACGCCATGTACGACTGCAGCGTCGAGGGGTACGCGACGATCTGGTCGTCGTGGGTCACGGAATCCCAGATGCTCTCGGAGACATCGGACTTCAACTCCGGGTCGATGAGGTCGCTGAGGTCCGCCAGGTACCCGTCCGCCGCGAACGAGACGATCGAGCTCGCGTCGAAGTGGATGATGTCGGGGGCCGTGCCGCCGGTGAACTGGGTGATGAGCTTGTCGTAGATGCCGTCCCACCCGGCCTGGACGATCTTGACCTGAACGTCGTCGTTCTCGGCGTTCCAGGCGTCGACGATCTCCTTGATCGCCGCCTGGGTCGCCGGCTGGTCCGACAGCGACTGGAACTGCAGCGTGACGGCGTCGCCGTCTCCCCCGCCGTCGTTGTTGGCGCTGCCCTGCTGGCAGCCCGCCAGCGCGATGGCTGCGACGCCCGCGAATGCGACGGCGCCGATGCCCCGGATTCTTCTCATGATGATCGCCTTTCTCTTTCTCTTGGTTCTTCGTCTCGGGAGGGTCAGCCCTTGACGGCACCGGCGAGCATGCCGCCGGTGAGTTTCTTCTGCAGGATCCCGAAGATGATGAGCGACGGGATCGTCGCGAGGATCGCGCCGGCCGCCAGGGGTCCCAGTTGCGTCTGCCCCTCGGCGCCGAGGAACGAGCGCAGCGCGATCGGCAGGGTGTACAGCTCCGGGCTCTGGATGAGGACGAGCGCGAGGAAGAACTCGTTCCAGGCCGAGACGAACGTGAACATCGCGGTGGCAACGAGGCCCGGGGCAAGCAGCGGCAGGATGACGGTGCGGAGGATCGTGAAACGCCCCGCGCCATCCATCTCGGCGGCTTCCTCGAGGTCGGGCGGGATCGCGGCGACATAGCCCTGCAGCATCCACAGCGTGAACGGCATCGTGAAGGTGACGTAGACGAGGATGAGGCCGAACAGGGTGTCGTTCAGCTGCAGGCTCCGGAGCACCAGGAAGAGCGGAATGATGATGAGGATCGTCGGGAACACCTGGCTGACGAGGATCCACACCGTGCCGGCGGCGCGCAGCTTTCCCTTCAGCCGCGCGAGGGCATATGCCATCGGCATCGAGAGCAGCACCGAGATGATCATCGTCACGACCGCGACGATGATGGAGTTGCCCGCGGCGGTGAGGAGGTTCTGCCGCTCCAGCGCCGAGGCGTAGTTGCTGAAGTCCCACTGCTGCGGGATGAGGTTCACCGCGAGGGAGTTGAGCTCCTGCGTCGACTTGAACGATGCCGACAGCAGCCACAGCAGCGGGAAGCCGAGGAAGATCAGGTACCCCGCCAGCGCGAGGTACATCAGCACGGTGGCGTAGAGGGGGCGTTTCGTGGTCATTTGCTGACCGCCTTGTTCTGCCGGAACTGATTGATCAGATAGAGCGAGAGGATCACCAGGATCGCCACGACCAAGACGTTGCCCATCGCGGAGGCGTACCCGATCTCGCGGTTGCGGAACGCCTCGAGGTAAGTGAACAGCGGCGGGATCATCGTGCGACCGCCCGGACCGCCCTCGGTGAGCACGTAGATGAGGCCGAACGAGTTGAACTGCCAGATGAAATCGAGCGCCGTGACCGCGATGATGACGGGCCGCAGGGCCGGCAGCGTGACGTGCCAGAAGCGGCGCACGGCACCGGCGCCGTCGACGGCGGCCGCCTCGTGCTGCTCAGGCGCGATGGACTGCATTCCGGCCAGGAGCAGCACGGTGGTCTGCGGGATGCCGGCCCACACGCCCACGACGATGACCGCCGGCAGCGCCGTCGAGAAGTCGCCGAGCCAGTTGATACCGGGGATGCCGAGCCAGCTGAGCACGCCGTTGAGGGGTCCGGAATTGGGGTTGTAGATCATGCGCCAGACGATCGCGATGACCACCGGCGGCATCGCCCACGGGATGAGCGCGAGCACCCGGGTGAGACCCTTCAGTCGCAGGTTGGTGTTGAGCAGCAGGGCAAGCCCCATTGCGCTGGCCAGGGTGAGGAGCGCCACGGACCCTGCCCACACGATGCCGATGCCGAAGGACTCCCAGAAGCGCCGGTTGCCCGCGAGGTCGATGAAGTTGCCCAGGCCGATGAAGTTGATCTCGGCGTTGCGCGCGAGCGTCGCATCCGTGAATCCGAGGGCGACACCGCTGACGAGCGGGATCACGGAGAAGATGATGATCGGCAGGAGTGCGGGCGCCACCAGGGCGATGGCCTCTTTGCGCTGGGCGCGGGCGCGCGGCCCGATCTGCCGGACGCGTGGCGGCGGCGAGGACTTCTTCGTCTTCTCAAGCGTGGTCATCCGTGGGCCTTCTCTTCATCGATGAGCTCAGGTCGGCGTAACGCGGAGGGTGCGGACGCCGACGACGAACCGCGGACGACCAGCGATGGGGGCACGGTGACCGTGTGCGCCGGCCGAGCCGGTTCGGCGATGCGCGCGAGCAGCATCTCGGCGGCCACGCGCCCGCGCTCTTTCGCGCCCAGATCAACGCTCGTGAGTCCCGGCCGCACGACCTCGGCGAGTTCGGTGTCGTCCACCCCGGTGACGGCGAGATCGGTGGGAACGGTCAGGCCGAGGTCTTCGGCGGCGCGGAGGACGCCGACGCCGATGAGGTCGTTCGCAGCGACCACCGCCGCGGGCCGGTCGTAGCGGTCCAGGAGCGGAACCGCCGCGTCGTACCCCGCCGCGATGGTGAAGTCGGATGCGTCGATGTGCTGGGTGCGCAGGTCGCGGTGGTTCGCCGCCGCCGCGATGAAACCCTCCCGGCGCATGCCACCGGGCGTCGTGTCGGCCGGGCCGTTGATGAACGCGATCGTGCGCCGTCCTTGCGCGACGAGGTGGTCGACGACAAGGCGCATCGCCGTGCGGGAGTCGGCCCGCACGGTGTCGAAACCGGCGGAGTCGGGGATGCGCCCGAGCACCACGAGCGGAATAGGAGCCGCCGCGAGCGCGGCGAGCAGTTCGTCGGTGACGCGGAGGGGCGAGAGGATCATGCCGTCGACGTAGCCGCGGCCGAGATCGCGGACGACGTCGACGGACGACGAGGCGGTGCCGGTCGACGACAGCAGGAGCCGATATCCGGAGGCCGAGACGACCTGCTCGATCGCGGCCATCATCTCGACGTACACCGGGTTGCCGATGTCGGCGACGGCGTACCCCAGCTGCAGGGTGCGTCCCCGCTTGAGCGACTGCGCGGTCGCGTCGGCGACATAGCCGAGCTCACGCGCGGCGCCCCGCACCTTCGACACCGTCTCGGCGCTGGCAATCAGCCCGTTCAAGGCCCGCGACGCGCTCGCGACGGAGACACCCGCGCGGGCGGCGACCTGCGTGATCGTGACGCGTGCCATGGCTCCCCTTCGAGCGGTGTAAACGATTCCAGCTCCCTCCTGTAAACGTTCTCACTGGTTCGTTGCGGTTGTCAAGAGCGCACCATTTTCCGCCGGCGGGTGAGAGCTAGCGGGAAGGACTGCTTCCGTCCAGGGCTGGGGTACCGCACGCCGCGCGGGTTAGCGTTGCGCCATGATCGACTTCTTCCCCGACGCCGCATGACGCCGCCCCCGAACCGCACTGTGCGCCGATTCGACCGTGGCCCGCTCGCGTTCCAGGTGTTCGCGACGACGGCGCAGCAGGACTCCGGTCGCACCCCGGTCGTGCTCGTGCACGGCATCGGCATGTCGCACCGCTACCTGTCGCGCCTGCAGGATGTCCTCAGCGAAGACCACACCGTGTTCTCGATCGACCTTCCGGGATTCGCGGGGCTCCCGAAGCCCGGTTTCGATGTGGACGTCGCCGCCATGGCTGAGGCCCTCGGCGAGGTGATCGAATCCCTCGACGTCGGCCCCGTCATCCTCGTCGGGCACTCGATGGGCGCCCAGTGGGTGGTGGAGCTCGCCGCGCAACGTCCGGACCTCGTCACTCACCTGGTCGCCGTCGGACCGGTCACCGACGACGAGCACCGCAGCGTCCTCGCACAAGCCATCGCACTGGGGAAGGACACCCTCGGCGAAACCCCGCGGATCAACGCCATCGTCTTCACCGACTACATCCGCTGCGGCATCCCGTGGTACCTCACCCAGGTGCGCCACATGATCGTCTACCCGATCGAAGATCGCGTCGCCGAGCTCAGGATGCCGCTGCTCCTGATCCGCGGCGAGAATGATCCCGTCGCGGGCGTGGAGTGGTGCCGGCGGCTCCGCGGCCGAGCCCCGTCGGCGGCGCTCGTGACGATTCCCGGTCGGTACCACGTCGCGCAGTTCTCGTCACCGCGCGCGGTGGCGGACGCCATCGTTTTCCACACCACGACCGCGGCGGCCGTCCACGCCCGTCCATGAGGAACGCGCTTCGGGTCGCGGCGTGGTGGCTGGCGGACTACGCCTACGCCACCACGTGGCAAGTCCGTGCGTTCGCGAACCGCACGCGGCCGGAGTCGTTCCGGTCCGGGCCGGGAGTGCCGGTGATCATCCTCCCGGGCGTGTACGAGACCTGGAAATTCCTGCAGCCCCTCGTCGAGCACCTGCACGCGCGCGGTCACCCGATCCACGTCATCGACCTGCTGCACCGCAATCTGCGTCCGGTCGTCGAGATGGCCGCTGTCGTCAGCCGCTACCTCGAGGCTCGGGACTTGGGAGATGTGATCCTGGTCGCTCACAGCAAGGGCGGCCTCATCGGCAAACAGGTGATGATCGGACCGGCTGCATCCAGGGTGCGGGGGATGGTCGCGGTCGCGACGCCGTTCGGCGGCTCGCGGTACGCCCGGATGATGCTCACGCCCTGGCTGCGGAGCTTCTCGCCGCGCGATAGCACCATCCTCGCCCTCGCCGAGCAGCAGGATGTGAACGCGCGGATCACATCCGTGTACGGCCTGTTCGACCCGCACATCCCCGAGGGGAGCACCCTGCCCGGCGCACGCAACGTGCTGCTGGACACGGGCGGCCACTTCCGGATCCTGGCCCACCCCCGCGTGCTCGCCGAGGTCGAGCGGATGTCCTCCGACGGCCCGTCGGCGTGAGCGTTCCGCGCTCTGCGCCTCCGACGCCCTAATGTAAGTCGCTGGGGAGATCAGAATCCGAATCTGCCGCCCCGCCCCTCACCGATGAGCATCCACGCCGTGCCCCGCCTCCCACCAGGGCTCGCCGCGCGCCCTCGTGTCACGGCCCGGCTCG
The DNA here is from genome assembly GCF_058310455.1 of Microbacterium sp. Z10_103. Lineage (NCBI taxonomy): Bacteria > Bacillati > Actinomycetota > Actinomycetes > Micrococcales > Microbacteriaceae > Microbacterium > Microbacterium sp. Z10_103. Next base: position 356,672 of record NZ_JBZEGK010000001.1, on the reverse strand, counting down.
ACAGCGACGCGCCCGTCGTGGTTCTGCACGCACCGGCAGGCTACGGAAAGACCACCGCCCTGACCCAGTGGGCGACCAGCACCACCCGGTCGGGCCTGTGGTTCCGCGTCCGCGACGGGATGAGCGAACCGGCCGCCTTCGTCCATGACCTGTCGGCGGAGCTCGCCGAAGCCGGCGTCCTGGATGAGGCCGACCCGCACCGCACAGCTGCGGAGAGCCTCGCCCCGTTGGGCGACCCGTGGAGCCTGCTGCGCGGCCGTCTGCAGCGCATCCGCGGCGCGTTCACGCTCGTCCTCGATGAGGCCGAGCACCTCGACGACGCCACGATCGCCGGCATTCTGCGCACCGTCGAGGAGCACCCCGGCCTGTCCTTGCGTGTCGCGACCCGCGGCCCCCACCGATTGACCGAACACGGGCTCGACCTCGGCGTGGCTCTCGAGCGCGTCGGCCCCGACGAGCTGGCTCTGACGGAGACCGAAGCGGTCGAGGTGCTCGGCCGTGCCGGTTCTGCCGGCACCGTGACGCACGTGCTCGAGCACGGCGGGAGCCCCGCCCTCGCCCGCATCGTCGGACTCACCGGTCGCACGCCGCCGGAGGCGGCCGGGGATGCGGTGGAGACGGCGGTCGCGTCGCTGTTCCGGCTGCGCTCCTCGTCGCGGGACGAGCGCTTCCGCTCGTTCCTGGAGCGCATCGCGCTTTCCGAGGCCGTCGACGCGGAGCTGGCCCGGCAGCTGACCGGAGACCCCGCCCCCGGCGCACTGCTGGAGCGGGCGGAGGCGGAAGGGCTCGGGTACTGGAGATCTCCCCCGCCTGACGATCGCCAGGGCACGCTGTTCATTCCCTCCCCCGTTTTCCGCCGCATCCTCGGCGCATCCCTTCGTCGGCGATTGCCCGGTCGCGTGACACGGGAGTTGGACGCGCGGATAGCGCGATGGAACCTCAGCCGCGCACACGCGTTTCCCGCTCTTCAGTCGGCCGTGCGCTCTCGCGACTGGGATCTCGTCACCGACGTCGTCCGTGTGCACTGGGATGACCTGTTCCGCAACGCCGGCGAGGTGCGGGAACTGTTCCGGACGGTGTCGCCGCTGAGCCTCCGCGCGCAACCGTTGCCGTGCATGCTGCTGGCGATCCTCTGGGACGCGCGCGGCGCCGACCCGCTGCGCGCTGCGGCGTATCGGGGGCTCGCCGCGTACGGAGCCCGCGCTCCGCTCCGCTCTGCCCCGCCCGAGGACCGCGCGCTACTGGCCGCGATCCAATCGGCCGCACACCGGGTATCCGGCTGAAGCGGCAGGCCGCTCGGGGCGTGGGTCAGGCCGAAGCCTCTTGGGCTTCCCTGTCGTGCTGGACCGACTTCTCCTCCATGAACCGGCACAGAGCCGCGGCCCGCTGAAGCTCGCCGCTGAGGTCGTCGAGCTGCTCGGGGCTCATCACCAGATCGTTGGGACGCGCCTGCAGGGTGATCTCCCAGTGCTGTTCGCCCGGCGCGACAGGCTGCATGAACATCTCTGTCGTCGCATTGACGAGCCGCAGGATCACCAACCCGGTGTCCCGGCCGTCGCTGCCATCCTGAAGGGCCACATGCCCGCGGACCTCGTGCCCTTCGCTGCGGAACTCGTCCAGCCAGTCCTGCAGCACGGCCTGTGTGCGGTAGGGCATGAGATGCGCCTTTCTCGACGGCTCGCCCACCCCGTTAGGCAAGTCCGATCACCTATTTTCTCATGCGGCAGGGCTCTCCGCTGACACCTCAAAGTCGAAGCTTTCGCACCACGACCCCGACGGTTTCGAGCGCGCGATCGTGGACGGCCTGGGCGCTAGCTGCGCCGCCGGAGCAGACGGCGCCCGACACGCAGCACGGCCCATCCGCCGAGCAGCCACGGCCCGGCCACGATGAGAGGGTCCATCCACATGTGGCGGAGATCGACGCGCCCGCGACGCGACGAGATCGGCCGCAGGCGCGGCTCGGCCAGAATGCCGGTCTCGGTGATCGGGTTGTCCGGCCGCAGGGTGAACAAGGAACGCACGTGCGCCCCCGTCGCGTCGACGCGGTCACCCAGGATCAGCAGCAACCAGTGCGCGGCTCGGCCTTCGCTGAAGCGGGCATACGCGAAGCGACGGATGGCGCCGGACACCCCGTGCAACGGCTGCGCCGTCCCGTACGCCGCGGTGAGGTGCGCGTGCTCGATCGAGCGTTCCCGGCGCGGATCGTCGCGCTGGCGTTCGGGCTCGACCCAGTGGGCGCCGGTCGCGCCGAGGTCGAAGCGCTCCTTCGGAAACGACGGGCGGTCGGCCGGGTCGAGGTCGACTCCCCACCCGGGGATGCGCGCGCGCAGCTCCTCGGCGGTCGGCGGGGTCACGGGCTTGTCTGGGGTGTAAGGCATGGCTCCTCCGTTGCGATTACGCGGCCGAGGGGACGATGACCGGCTTGATGCAGTCATCGAGCTTGGACGAGAACATGTGGTACGCCTCCGCGATGTGCTCGAGCGGCACGCGATGGCTGATCATGTCGCCCGGCTTGATGTGGCCGGCCTGGATGTGTTCGAACAGCCGCGGCCACTGGCGCTTGACCGGTGCCTGGTTCATCCGGAGGGTCAGACCCTTGTTGAGCGCGTCGCCGAACTTCACCGCGCTGAACAGCGGCCCGTAGGCGCCCACCACGGAAACGTTGCCGCCCTTGCGCACCGCATCGATCGCCCAGTTCAGCGCGATGGGCGAGCCGCCCTGGAGCTTGAACTTGACGGAGGTGATGTGTTGCGTGAGGTTCCCATCGGCCTCGGCACCCACGGCGTCGATCACGACATCCGCGCCGAGGTAGCCGGTGAGCTTCTTCAGGAGCACGACCACGTCACGATGGTGCGTGAAGTTGTGGGTCTCGGCGAACGCGAATTCGCGGGCCTTCTCCAACCGGTAGTCGAGGTGGTCGATGACGATCACGCGGCCGGCACCCATGAGCCATGACGAGCGCGCCGCGGCGAGCCCGACGGGTCCTGCCCCGAAGACAACCACGGTGTCGCCCTCGGCGATGTCACCGAGTTGCGCGCCGAAGTACCCGGTCGTGAACGCGTCGGTGAGCATGAGCGCATCGTCGTCATCCATCCACTCCGGGATGATGGTCGGCCCGACGTCGGCGAACGGCACCCGCACCAACTCGGCCTGTCCGCCGTCGTACCCGCCGGTGGTGTGCGAGTAGCCGTAGATCCCGCCGACGGCCGTCGCGTTCGGGTTGACGTTGTGGCAGTTGGAGTAGAGCCCGCGCGCGCAGAAGAAACAGGTGCCGCAGAAGATGTTGAACGGCACCATGACGCGGTCACCGCGCTTCAGGTTCTGCACCGACGGCCCGACCTCCTCGACGCGTCCGATGAACTCGTGGCCGAACGTGTGGCCGATCCGGGTGTCGGGCATCAAGCCGTGGTACAGGTGCAGATCGGAGCCGCAGATCGCTGCCAGCTCCACCCGCACGATCGCATCGTTGGGATGCACGATCTTCGGATCGGGCTTCTCCTCGACGCGCATCTTGTACGGGCCCCGGTAGACCATCGCCTTCATGGGTTCTCCTCCGTGTGCGTCGTCGGCTCAGGCGTCTTTGTCGAGGGTGCCCTCGTCGGAGTCGTCGTGCGCGTCGAGCGTGCCCGACTCCTGCCCCTCCGTGACCTCGTCGTCGCCTACGTCGCCCTCGGCCTGGCTGGGCTTGTCGGGAAGGGAATCGCTCATCTCGAACTCCTCGTGTCGCGCGCCGGCGGATGCGGCGTCCTCGGCCTCCCACCTCACCCGGTCGGCGCCGATCCATGGAGGGGGTTGACCTGCGGCGTTCCGATGCACAACATGCGCGGTCGCGCGGATCCTCCGCCGCGTCAGCTCGACTGGTCGGTGGCGGCGTCGGTGAGTGTGTGCAGGAGGGCGGCGAAGCGCGCCAGATCGTCAGCATCCACCGACGCCAGCGCCTTCTCGAAAGCCACATCGAATCGAGTGAGCGCCGACCAGGGGTCGGCAGAGAGATCAACGGTCGCTTCCAGCCGCGTCACCCGACGGTCGTGGTCGTCGACGACGCGCCGTACGGCGCCGCGCTGCTCGAGCCGGTCGACCAGGGCGGTGACGCCGGCCGAGGTGATCCCGAGGAAGTCACGAAGGGAGGTGGGCCGCGATCCGGGCTCGGCGGCGATCAACAGCAGCGCACGGGCATCGAGCTCGTTGATCTCGAGGCTGCGGCGAGCCTCGAGAATCGATGCCTGACGGGAATCCAGGTAATGTCGCAGCGCCATCGAGAGCACGGAGCTGTGCGGAAGCGTGAAACTCGTCGGCTGGTCCCCCGCGCTTTCGGCCATTCCCGCAGGTTACCCAAGGACGCGTTACTACAGAAATTTATTTAACTATTCTAGATACCTGGTAGGCTCCCTTCTTGGGGACAAACGAAGGAGCTCGCCATGGGTCATCTTTATTACGGCGCCACAACGAACCCCATCGAGGTCCCCGATCGGCTTCTCGCGCACGTAAAGGTCGTCATCGCCACCAAGCTGCGCCGGGGCGAGAGCTTCACGATGTCGTGGCGCGACGAGAACCGCTCGACCATCTGGCTGCAGCCCGCGATCGAACTCAGATTCGTGTTCTCCTCCGCTGAGTCCGAGACCCTCGACCCCGCGCTCCTGCAGCAGCTCGCGAACGAGGCGGCGACCGCCGCCGGAATGACACTCGATCTGACCAGCACGTCGACCGACTCCCCCGCCCCCGCGTCCCTTCGGCGCTGACACCGCACACCTCCGTCGCGCAACCCCGTGGAACGTGACCGGCTCCTCCGGTTAGCGTGGGCACGAGGAGGCTGACGGATGTCGCGAAACACACGTGTCCTGCGCTGCACACCCGAGGACGTGTTCCGGGTGCTGGAGAACGGCTGGCTCTTCCCTTCGTGGGTCGTCGGAGCCTCACGGATGCGGAGCGTCGCCGAGGATTGGCCGCACACCGGCACTCAGCTGCACCACTCGTTCGGCACCTGGCCGTTGCTGATCGACGACTCGACAGAAGTGCTCGACTACGAGCCCCCGCGCCGGCTCGTACTGAAGGCACGAGGATGGCCGATCGGGGCCGCCCGGGTGACCATTCACGTCAAGCCGCACGCCGACGGCTCGATCGTCCGCATCCAGGAGGAAGCGGTCGACGGCCCGGCCACGCTGATTCCCGGGCCGATCCTCGACATCCCGCTGCTGCTGCGCAACGCCGAGACGCTTCATCGGCTGGCGTATCTGGCCGAAGGTATGGCGGATACCGCCGCGCGCACCACCGCACAGGACGAGGACCCGTCCACCCGCGGCACCGACGACACGCGATGACCGAACGGGATGCGATCGTCGTCGGCTCGGGCCCGAACGGCCTGGCCGCCGCGGTGACCCTCGCCCGCGCCGGCCTGTCGGTGCGGGTGTACGAACGGTCGTCGCGAATCGGCGGGGGCGCGAGCAGTGCGGAGCTGACCCTGCCGGGGTTCGTGCACGACGTCTGCTCAGCCGTGCACCCGCTGGCGTTCGAGTCGCGTTTCTTCCGCGAGTTCGGGCTTTCGCGGCGCGTGGATTTCGCTGTGCCCGACGCCTCGTACGCCCACCCGCTGGACGGTCGTCCCGCCGCCGTGGCCTATCGGGACCTCGACCGGACGGCCGAGACCCTCGGTCGCGACGGCGCAACCTACCAGCGCTTGATGCGGCCGCTCGTGGAGCATGCGAGCGAAGTGGCCGAGTTCACCGGCGACACTCTGCTGCGGATGCCGCGGCATCCGGCGACGGCGATCGCGTTCGGTCTGCGAGCCCTCGAGCAGGGGACGCCCGTGTGGAATGCGCGGTTCTCCGAAGAAGCCGCCCCCGCTCTGATCACCGGCGTCGCCGCGCACACGATCCTGCCTCAGCCGAGCCTTGCTGCGGCCGGCGCGGGTCTGGCGCTGGGCACCTACGCGCACGCGCGCGGGTGGCCGATCCCGATCGGGGGCAGCCAGGCGATCGTGGATGCGATGGCCGCCGATCTGCGCGCCTTCGGCGGCGAGATCATCCTCGACACCGATGTCCGGTCGCTTGCGGAACTGCCGCGGGCGCGTGCGGTGCTGCTGGATGTCACCCCCGACGCCCTGCTCCGCATCGCCGGCGACGCGCTTCCCGCGCACTACCGCGCGGCCCTCGCCGCGTTCCGGTACGGAGCGGCGGTCGCGAAGGTGGACTTCGCGCTGTCCGCGCCGGTGCCGTGGTCGGATCCCGCGGTCCGCGAGGCCGGCACGGTCCACGTCGGCGGAACGCGGGCGGAGATCGCCGCATCCGAAAATCTCGTCCGGCGCGGGAGGATGAGCGACCGGCCGTATGTGCTGGTCTCGCAACCGTCGCGGTTCGATGCCAGCCGCGCCCCCGCCGGGCAGCACACGCTGTGGACCTACACCCACGTGCCGGCCGGCAGCGCCGCCGACCGTGAAGAGGCCATCACCGCGCAGATCGAGCGGTTCGCCCCCGGATTCCGTGACACGATCCTCGCGTCCCGTTCTCGCACCGCGGTGGACGTCGCCGAGGAGAACCCGAACTACCCCGGCGGCGATATCGCGGCGGGGGCCGCCACGATGCTTCAGCTCGTCCGGCGCCCCACGCTGTCGCCCGACCCGTGGCGCACGCCGGCGGCAGGGGTGTACCTCTGCTCCGCGTCAACCAGCCCGGGGCCGGGGGTGCACGGCCTGGCCGGCTGGCGCGCCGCGCTCAGCGCCCTCCGGCACGAGTTCGGCACGCGCGCGATGCCCGATCTGTCGCCTCGCTAGGCGCTGTCGCACTGCACCCGCTAGGTGCCTGTCGGGCTAGATCCCGAACCGGTTTCCGTCAAGCCCCTGGGTGAACGGGGGAAGCGGTTCTTACGTTCTCCCCACCGCCCACTTCTCGACCGGGTGCGACATGGAGGTTGGAGATGCGTGGACTGCGTCATGTTGCGGCGGGGATCGCCGCTCTGGGAATAGCGAGTGTGGCTCTGGCAGGGTGCGCCGTGGGCACGGGCGGCGCGGATGACTCCGAGGTGGACTACGACTCCGACACCGATCTCAGCGGCTCGATGTCGGTCATGGGATTCTCCGGCGTGGACGAGATCGCGACAGCGCGCATCGATCTGGCCGAGCAGGAGCTCGGCGATGTCGAGGTGAGTCTCATCGAAGGCGAACTGGACCTTCAGCAGTTCCTGTCCGCCGTAGCCTCGGGCGAACCCCCCGCGGTCGTCTACGCCAACCGCAATCAGATCGGGTCGCTTGCCGCACGTGGCGCGATCCTTCCCCTCGATCGCTGCATCGAGGGCGAAGACATCGACACCGACATGTACGTGCCGGAGGCGCTGGAGCAGGTGACCTTCGACGATTCCGTCTACGGGATCCCCGAGTTCAACTCGATCCAGATGACCATGGCCAACGCCGATCTCCTCGCCGGTGCAGGCCTGACCATCGACGACGTCAACGGCTCGAGCTGGGAGGCCGTGAGCGCCGCCAACGCCGCCCTCACGAAGACCGAGGGCGGGAAGCTCACCGTCATCGGGTACGACAGCAAGCTGCCCGAGTTCCTTCCCCTGTGGGCCCAGGCCAACGGTGCCGACCTGATCTCCGAAGACGGCCGTACCGCGCAACTCGACGACCCCGCGGTCATCGAAGCGCTCGAATGGGCCGTGTCGATCTACGACCAGCAGGGCGGGTTCAGCGCGGTGAAGGCGTTCCGCGATTCGGCGGACTTCTTCGGCGAAGACAACCAGTTCGCCACCGGCGCGCTCGGCGCGATGCCGATGGAGCAGTGGTACGTCAACGTCCTCAGCGATGTGTCACCCGATGCGCCCATGGCCTTCGACACGGTGCGCGGGCGCGACGGTGCGCCGCTGGCGTATGCCTCCGGCTCGGCGTGGGCGATCCCTTCGGGAAGCCCCAATCCCGAGGCCGCCTGCCGCTGGGCGCGCGCGATGACCTCCGTCGACGCCTGGGAGGCGGCCGGAATCGCCCGCCTGGAAGCCCGTTCGGAGGAGGGAAAGCCGTTCACCGGCCTGCTCACCGCCAACACCGAAGCCGATGAGCTGCTCCGCGGGATGGTCACCGCCGGCGGAGAGCCATGGGACTCTGCCGTGACGGCGATGTACGAGGCCAACGACGCGTCGTTCACGCTTCCGGCCAACCCCGCCGATGCGGAGTTCACGACGGCGATGCAGGATGCCGTGAACAGCGTGCTCAACGGACAGGCCGAACCGGCCGAGGCGATGGCCGCCGCTCAGGAGACGGCGCAGGACGCTCTGGATGAGGCGTGGGCCAAGCTCGACAGCGACGACTGACATGACCGCCCTCTCCGCAGCGCCCGCCGATGTCGACCGGCAACGGTCGCGTCGGCGGGCGCGGCGGCGCAACACCGCCTCGGCACTGCTCTTTCTCTCCCCGTGGCTCATCGGCTTCACGGTGTTCACGGCATGGCCGCTCCTGTACAGCGCCTACCTGTCGTTCACCGACTATGACGTGATCAACGACCCCTCGTTCGTCGGGTGGGAGAACTACATCCGACTGTTCGAGGATCCGAAGATCGCGCTCGCCCTGGGCAACACCTTCTTCTACACGCTCGTGCAGGTGCCGGTCTATGTCGTCGTGGCGCTTGCCCTGGCGGTGCTGCTCGCCCGGGCCGGGCGGGCGTCGGGATTCTTCCGCACCATGGTGTTCCTCCCCAAGATGACGCCCCCGGTGGCCATCGGCATCCTGTTCCTGCTGCTGTTCAACGGCCAGAACGGCGTCATCAACGAAGGACTCGGGCTGCTCGGCATCACGGGGCCGGCCTGGACCACCGACCCGGCGTGGGTGAAGCCCGGACTGGTCATCATGAGCCTCTGGACGATCGGGTCGTCGGTGATCATCCTGCTCGCAGCCCTCCAGGGGGTGCCCGAGGAACTGTACGAATCGGCTCGTATCGACGGCGCCGGGCGCTGGCGGCAACTGATCAGCGTCACGCTGCCGCTGATCAGTCCGGCGCTGTTCTTCATCATCGTCGTGAACACGATCGCGGGTCTACAGACCTTCGACGAGGCGTACACCGCCTTCTTCGGAGCCGGGAACACGACGTACAGCAACGACGCCGCCCTGTTCTACGTCATCTACCTCTTCCAGCAGGCCTTCCAGTTCCTGCACATGGGGTACGCCTCCGCGATGGCGTGGATCCTGTTCTTCCTCATCATGGCCGTCACCGCCGTTCAGCTCCTCGTCTCCCGCCGCGTCGTCTACTACGAAGGGGACGCACCGCAATGACCGGCCTGCTCTCCCCCGGTGCCGCGGAGCAGGCGGGAAACGACGCCGTTCGTCCGAACGGCCCCGTCGCGCCGCCTGTCCCGGCCGACCCCCCGCGGAATCGTAAGCGTCGCTTCACTCCCGGCCGCGTGGTGGTCATCGCGCTCCTGGTGGTGGTGACCGTCGCGTTCGCCTACCCCTTCGTGTGGCTCGTGTCGGCCTCGTTCAAGCCGCGCGGCGAGGTGTTCGACAACCGCCTCATCCCGCAGACCTTCACCTTCGATAATTACGTGCAGGTCTGGCAGGAGGCGCCGCTGGCGCTGTGGCTGCTCAACACGCTGATCGTCACCGTCCTCGCCGCCGGAACGGTGACGATCTCCAGCGCCATGGTCGCGTGGGGCTTCGCGTACTTCCGCTTCCGCGGTCGGACCGCGCTGTTCGGGCTGGTGCTCGCCTCGATGATGCTTCCCGGCGCCGTCACGATGATCCCCACGTTCCTCATCTGGAACTCGCTGGGCTTCGTGGGAACGCTCGTCCCGCTGTGGGCGGGCAATCTGTTCGCGAGCGCGTTCTACGTCTTCCTGCTGCGTCAGTTCATGATGGGCCTGCCCCGCGAGTTGTTCGACGCCGCGCGCGTGGATGGCGCCACGCAGTGGGGGGTGTTCTGGCGGATCGCGCTGCCGCTGCTGAAGCCCGCCCTGGCGGTGACGCTCGTCTTCGAGGTGCAGGCGGTGTGGACCGACCTCATGCGCGCGTTGATCTATCTCCGCGACTCGTCGACCTTCACCATCCCGCGGGGACTCAAGTCGCTCGTCGACGCGTTCGGGTTCGGGGGCGAGTGGCACTGGGAGCTCATCGTGACGGCGAGTGTCATCGCGACCGTCCCGATGATCATCGTGTTCTTCCTCGCCCAGAAGCAGATCATTCAGGGGATCGCCACCTCCGGTCTCAAGGGGTGACTTCGGAAGTCAAGCCCCGATCGGACTGTCGGAAGTTCGACTTACGGTGACAAGCTCCCACCGAAAGGATCCAAGTATGGCGATCGCTGACAACTGCATGGCCCCTGGCGACCGCGACGTGTCATTCGCCGGGGGTGGCCGACTCGTCCTGCTCCCCATCGGCACCGAGGACTGGCTCATCCACGACACCCGCTTCCCCGACAACGACGCCCGCCGCGTGGTGGCGTGTGTCCGCGAGCGCGGCCTCGACCACGTCGACGTGCTCTGGCTGCGCGGTCGAGGACTGCCGGCGCACTTCGCACGGCTCTCGGACGCTCTGGATGCGGCTGCGCGAGCGGTCGCCGGATAGCCCACTCTGACGGGACGTCTGGCCGCACAGCATCCACCCGCGCCGCATCCGAAATCCGGATGCGGCGTTTCCATTGAGCGGGACCTGGAGGAGCCGGCTCCCGCCCCAGGCTCCGGCCGCCGGCTCCCGCCCCAGGCTCCGGCCTCGGGCTCCGGCGTCAGGCGATGCGCGTGCCCGGTGGGAGCCGGCGCGCCGGGGTGCGCGTGCGCTGCCATCCCCAGACGAGAAGCCCTGCGGTGAGAATCAGCTGCACGGCCAGTCCGACGAACCAGCTCGGCGCCGTGCCCCCGATCTGCTCCTGCGGAACAGGGCCGCCGTTCTGCCATGGCCCGGTGTCGCAGTAGTCGTTGCGCACCTCGGTTTCCGGCGCGATCTGCGCTGCACGCACGCCCCAGGCGATCTGACCGAACAGATCCTCGGGATACCCCTGCGGCGAGTACGTCGTCGGAGTGGCATCGGCCAGGATGACGAACGGATTCGCGGCGAGGACCCACCACACGTGGTCGGTCCGCGGCACCTCGTAGGTGTACTCCTGCCACTCGCTGCATTCGCCCTCGTCGATGTAGCTCCGCTCGACGCTGGTCACCTCCACGCGTGCCGTGGCGGCGCCGAGGCCGAAGGCGATCACCGTCCCGACCGTGAGCGCGGCGACGACCAGGTACGTCGCCGCGACCGAGAAGAGGGGGCGGGCGATGATCGCGCTGAGGCCCACGCCGATCCCCGCGACGACCCCGACTTCGACGACGAGGATGAGGAGCGACGTCACGATCGTGGCGGGCGCGAGACGGCCGGCCAGCGTCGCGACCACGAGGAACGGCAGGGCGACGACGAGGAACGCGAGCCCGGCGATCCACGCCGCGAGGAACTTCCCGATCAGGATCTCCCCGGTCGTCGTGAGGGTCACCTGCATCGGAGCGAGGGTCGCCGCATCCCGATCGCCGTTGATGCTGTTCCCGCTCAGTGTCGGCGAAACCAGCAGCGCCAGCAGGAGCACGAGGAAGATGAGCAGCGAGAACAGCCACGCGCCGCTGTCGGCGGTCATCGCCGAGGCGGCGAGCGCCAGCACCGTGACGACCAGCAGCACCAGGGCGAAGATGCCCAAGAGCACGTACCAGGCGACCGAGCGCAGGCGCTGCGTCAGTTCGAGACGGATGACGGTGCCGAGCCGTGCGGGGTTCATGCGTTTCCGCCGCGAAGGTCGAGGAACGTGTGCTCGAGGTCGCCGGTGGCGGGCGCGAACTCCGTGACCGCCACGCCGGCGGCCACGAGGGCGCTGAGGGCCCGGGCGGCTTCGACCTCGGAGCCGAACGGGGCAAGCACATCCCGGCGGTCGACGGCGAGTTCGTCGGGCCGACGGCCGAGGGCGGCGGCGACCCGCTCGAGGGCATCGGACGGCGCCGCCTGCGCCGCATCCCCGGGCGCATCCCCGGGCGCGGCGGCGAGGAGCAGCCGGATGCGCCACGCCCGCGTCCGTCCAGCCGCCTGCGCGACCCGGTCGGCCGAAACAGTCGCTCCGGCGACGAGGAAGACCGCGTCGTCGATGACCTCTTCGAGTTCGCTCAGCACGTGGCTGGAGAGGAGGATGGTGCGCCCATCGGCCGCGAGCCGGCGCAGCAGCACGCGCAGGTCGATCCGCGCCTGCGGGTCGAGCCCCGACGCGGGCTCGTCCAGCAGCAGGATGCGGGGGTCGTGGACGAGCGCCCGCGCCAGGGCGAGTCGCTGCTTCTGCCCCCGCGACAGCACCCGGGTGGCGGACCCGGCCAGCTCGGTCAGCCCGACCTCTTCCAGCAGCAGGTCGGCTCGGTACGCGGCGTCCGCCCGGGACAGGTCGTACAGGCGGCCGGTGACCACGAGCGTCTCCCGGGCGGTCAGCGTCGGCCAGCCGCCCAGGGTGTCGGGCATCCAGCCGAGCTGCGCACGTGCCGCGGCGGGATCGGACACCGGATCGACGCCGTTCAGGCGGATCTCCCCCGCATCCGGTTGCAGCAGCGACGCGAGCATGAGCAGCAGGGTGGTCTTCCCGGAGCCGTTCGGGCCGACGAGACCGGTGACGCGTCCGGTCTCCGCCCGGAGGGTGACGTCGCGCACCGCCTCCACCGAACCGAACGACCGCCGGACGCCGTCGACGGCGATTCCGGGCGCGGGCATGCGGTCAGCCTAGGGGGTGCCGACGTGGGCGGAGCACAGCGCGGTCAACTGTGGAAAAAGCTCAGGCCGAGGTCCGGATGGTCGACGAACACGCCATCCACGCCGGAATCGCGGATCACCGACCACTCACCGGCGTAGTCGCCGAAGGCACCGGCACCCCCGCGCCCGCGGAATTGCGGAAGAAGGAAGGCATTCTCGGGCCGGCAGGTCCAGGTGAAGACCTGCAGCCCGCGGTCGTGCGCATCCCGTACGACCGGGCTCGCGCCTGCGGTGCGGCCGCGCCGGTCGGGAGCGAGGATCATGCGCTTGTCGACGCTGATGCCGTCGACGGAGCCGACCAGCCGATCCAGCCCCGCGGGTGCGGCGGTCGCGGCGTAGGTCGGCGCGGATGCGCCGTGCTCTGCCATGAGGTCGTACGGACGACCGGCCGCCTCCAGCAGGTAGATGTACGTGGCGGGGATGTCGCGTTCCCGGAGCCGGGCGAGCACGGTCGACTCGAACGATTCGAGCACGAGCGGCAGTTCTCCGCGCGCCCAGCCGGCAGCCTCCAGCTCGGCCGCGATGAGCGCGGCGATGTCGAAGCCGAGCCCCCCGAAGTACGTGGCGTGCTTGATCTCCAAGACGACGCCGATCTCGCGCCCCTGCTCGAAAGAGGCTTCGCGCACGAGGTCGAGCACGTCGCGGAGGCGCAGCAGAGGCTGCGTCCCGTCGAACGTTGCGCTGGACGGGCGGATCTTCGGCAGCCGTTCGCGGGCGTGGAGCGTTGCCAGCTCGTCCCAGGTGAAGTCCTCCGTGAACCAGCCGGTCACCTGGGCCTCATCGATCGTCTTCGTCGTGCGGCGGTCGGCGAACTCGGGATGCTGCGCCACATCCGTCGTGGAGCCGATCTCGTTCTCGTGACGGACCACGAGCACGCCGTCGCGCGAGACGACGATGTCGGGCTCGACCGCATCCACCCCCATAGCCAGCGCCAGATCATAGGACGAGCGGCTGTGCTCGGGACGGTACCCCGGGGCGCCACGGTGTCCGATCACGAGCGGGCGGGGGCGACTCACGGCCCCACGCTACCCGGGCGACATCGGGGCGCCACCGGGGGTTGCATCGCTCATAGCGAACCCTCAGCGCCGTTCAGCCGGCGTCCACACGCGGTCCGCTATCGTTATTGCACAGCACAGTGCTGTGATCCCGAACATTCTTTGGAGTGTGAGAGCAAGTGGCCCTCAACAACCCGGCCTTCAACAACCCGGCGTTCCAGGACTCCCGTGCCTCTTCGACGTACCGGGGCGGTCCCGCCGGGACGCAGTACGCGCCGCCGCCGGCCGCCGAAGCCGCACAGCTGGACGGCATGTACGCCTCGCCCCCGGCGGGCGCGCGCGAGACCGGCCGCATGACGGTCGAAGACACCGTCCACAAGACCCTCGCCCTCTTCGGCGTGCTGCTGGTGACCGCGGTCGTCGGCTGGGTCTGGACGATGTCGGGCGTCACCGCCGCGAACCCGAACCCCTCGGTTGCTCCGTGGCTGATCGGTGCGCTCGGCGGTTTCGTGCTGGCGCTGGTCAACATCTTCAAGAAGCAGCCGTCGGTGCCGCTGATCGTGGCCTACGCCGCTTTCGAGGGGCTGTTCGTCGGTGGCATCTCGGCCTACTTCGAGTTCATCTACCCGGGCATCGTCTTCCAGGCGACCCTCGCGACCCTTTCGGTCGTGGGAGTGACGCTCGCGCTGTTCGCGAGCGGCAAGATCCGCGCGTCCGCCAAGGCGACGAAGATCTTCCTCATCGCGATGGTCGGCTACCTCGTGTTCAGCCTTGTCAACGTCGGCCTGATGCTCTTCAACGTCCCGGTCGCCGGAGGCGCTTTCGGTCTCCGCTCGATCGAGGTCTTCGGCATCCCGCTGGGTGTCATCATCGGCCTCCTGGTGGTCGTGATGGCCGCCTACTCGCTGGTGCTCGACTTCGATCAGATCCAGCGCGGCGTCCGCGCCGGCGCCCCCCGCAAGTTCGCGTGGGTCGGGGCCTTCGGCATCATGGTCACCGTCGTGTGGCTGTACGTCGAGATCCTCCGCATCCTCGCCCTCTTGCGCGGCAACAACTGATCCACCGCTTCCCGAAGGGGGTCGCCCATCCGGGCGGCCCCCTTCGTCGTCCCCGCGGCGCTTCGGCCTAGTCGCGCCGCTTCGGTAGCGGTCGCGGCGCTTCGGTGTCGTCGCGCCGGTGCGGTAGGGGTCGCGGCGGGAGGAGAAGTGCACAAGGGAGGACCCCTCCAGGCGAAAGGGCCCTCCCCAGCGGACATCTCCTCCCCACACGCACCCACCCCAGCCCCACCCAGCCCCACTCAGCCCGCCGAGCGAGCGCCCCGGGAGGAGAAGTGCACAAGGGAGGAACCATCCAGGCAAAAACGCCCTCCCGAACGGACATCTCCTCCGAAGAGGCACACCCCAGCCCCATGAGCCACCCACCCCGTCGGCGGCGTCCGCCGAGCGGCGACCGCCCCGGGAGGAGAAGTGCACAACGGAGGAACCATCCGGGCAAGAACGCCCTCCCCAGCGCACATCCCCTCCCCACACGTCCGCACCCCGGCGTCGCAGCAGGCCCCTCCCCACACGCACCCCCCACGGCGCGGCACCACGCTCCCCCGGAACGAAGCGAAGCGCATCAGCGCACGCCACCGGCACCGTGGCGTGGCCGCATCACCGCGCAAGGCCTGGCCGCCGCATCCACTGCACGGATACCCTCGGCGGCATGAGTCCGTCAAAGACCCCCGCCGAGATCCTCGAGGTCGACGGGCATGAGGTCCGCGTGACGAGCCCCGACCGTGTGGTGTTCCCCGAGCCGGGGATCACGAAGCTCGACATCGTCCGGTACTACCTCGCCGTAGCCGACGGTGCGCTGCGCGGTGCGGGCGGCCGGCCGATGGTGCTCAAACGGTTCGTGAAGGGCATCGATCAGGAGGCGTTCTTCCAGAAGCGCGTGCCGGAGAACCACCCCGACTTCATCGACACCGCGACGCTGCATTACGCGCGCGGCACGTCGGCTGAGGAGACGGTGGTGCGGGATGCTGCGGGGCTCGCGTGGATCGCGAACCTCGGCTGCCTCGACCTGAACCCGCACCCCGTGCGCGCCGAAGACCTCGACCATCCCGACGAGCTGCGCGTGGACCTGGATCCGATGCCCGGTGTCGACTGGTCGCAGATCGTCGATGTCGCGTTCATCGCACGGGACGTTCTGACGGATTACGGCCTGGTCGGATGGCCCAAGACGAGCGGCTCGCGGGGCCTTCACATCCTCGTCCGCATCGCCCCGGACTGGGACTTTCGTCAGGTACGCCTCGCCGCCGAGACGCTCGCGCGGGAGGTGGAGAACCGGGCGCCGGGGCTGGCGACGGCGCGCTGGTGGAAGGAGGAGCGCGGCGAGAGCGTCTTCGTCGACTTCAATCAGAACGCCAAGGACCGCACGGTCGCGTCGGCCTACTCCATCCGTCCCCTCCCCGACGCGCGCGTCTCGACGCCGCTGACCTGGGAGGAGGTCCGCACCAGGCGTCCCGAGGAGTTCACCATCCGCAGCGTGCGCGACCGTTACGCCGACATCGGTGACCCGCACCGCGGCATCGACGACGCGGTCGGATCGCTCGAAGGCCTGCTCCAGCTCGCCGAAGATCTCGGACCCGCCGAGAAGCCGCCGCGCGACTCCGACGGCTCCGGACGACGGGCATCCACGATGCCGCTCATCGAGATCGCCCGCACCAAGACGAAGCCCGAGGCGCTCGAGCTTCTCGAATCGTGGAAGACGCAGCATCCGAAGGTCGCGGGGATGCTGCATCCTGCCGATGTCCTCGTGGACGGCATGCGCGGGTCGAGCTCGCTCTGGTACCGCGTGCGCGTGAACCTCCAGCACGTACCCGAGCCGGAACGCCCGCCGCAGGGCGAGCTGCTCGCGTCATACGACCCCTGGGCCTGAATCCCGGACACGGAGGGACGCGGACAAGCGGGCGAGCCCGTACTCGAATGCGGCATCGACGTCGCCGCCGAGCCGGAAGGCGCCGGCGAGCTCCATCGTGATGAACCCCAGCGCCCAGGCCGTGATGAGTCGCGCGGCATCCAGCGCATGCTCCTCCCCGACCGCGGCGCGAGCTGCCCTCAGGACGGGTTCGCTCACGCGGGCGAGGACCTCCGGATCGGCATGACCGCCCACCAGAAACCGGAATCCCTCGGGCTGCTGGCGCGCGAACGCGCGGAACGCGCGCGCGAGGCCCTCGATCGAGTCCGTCGCCTCGAGGTCGGCTCGCAGATCCTCCGCGATCGCGGTGGCGACGAGGGCGAGGAGACCTTCACGGTCGCGCACGCGTTTGTACAGCGACGGCGCGCGCACGCCGACTCTCTCGGCCACCGCCTGCATTGTCACGCGTGCCGGGCCGCCTGCCTCGAGCAGCTCACGGGCAGCCGCGACGATCTGGTCCAACGACGTGCGCTCGGGTGTCGGCATGCGCCCTCCTCATGGCTATTGACATAAGCTATCATAGCTATGTACCATAGCCATACTAACCACAGACAGGATTGTCCTCTCATGCGACTCGCACCCCACCTCTCCCGCCTCGGGAACGACATCGTGGCGGCCCATCTCATTGACACCCCCGACGGCATCACCGTGGTCGACACGGCACTCCCCGGCCACTGGCGCGATCTGCAAGCCGAACTGCGCTCCCTCGGCCGCTCGATCGACGACATCAAGGGCGTCATCCTCACGCACGGCGACAGCGACCACATCGGTTTCGCCGAGCGCCTGCGACGCGACCACGGCGTGCCGGTGTTCGTCCACACGGCCGATGCCGTCCGCGCACGCACCGGGAAGAAGCCGAAGACGCCCATGGGTGCGCTGCGGCTGGCGCCGACCCTCGGCTTCTTCGCGTACAGCCTGCGCAAGGGCGGGATGCGGACGCACTATCTGACCGAGGTCGTCGAGGTGCACGACGGTGACGTGCTGGATCTCCCGGGCGCCCCGCAGATCATCGGCATGCCCGGTCACTCCCCGGGCAGCATCGCGGTGTACTCCCCCGTCGCGGATGCGGTGTTCGTCGGCGATGCGCTCACCTCACGCAACGTGCTCACGGGCCGGCTCGGGATGCAGCCGGCACCCTTCACCGACGAGCCGGCCGAGGCCCTGGCGTCGCTCGACCGCCTGGCCCCGCTCGAGGCATCCTGGGTCCTCCCCGGGCACGGCGCCCCGTTCCGCGGATCGCCGGCGGAGGCGGCGGCGGCCGTGCGGGCGGTGGCGGCCTGAGACCCCAGGCGCGGAGTGCGGCGGCGGCCCCGCTCCGCCCCAACTCAGGATGGATGCGGCGGTCGGTTCCGCACACCCGCGGATTTCCGCGGCGCGCGGCCAGACGCGTTCACACTCAGCCTGAGTTAGGCGCGGAGGATGCCCACCGCCCCGGCCCCGGGAACGCGGGCGGGATGCCGGAGCGCGAGAGCGGGCGGGATGCCGGAGCGCGAGAGCGGCCGGCGGGGAGTTGGCCCCGTACCGCGGTGGCCGCACGACCCGCGATACGCGGAGTCACGCGCGCCGGGCGCCGGGCGGCGACGTCATCACGCGCGCCTGGCGCCAGCCGGAGACGTCGCCGCGCGCGCCGCGCCGTGGTGGCCGGCCGGCCGGAGACGCCGTCGCGGGTCAGACGCGCCGGGAGGGCCGGGCAAGCACGTCCGTCACCGCGGATGCGAGCGCCGACATGGCGCGATCGGGGTCCAGCGCCCGGGATGCGGCGACCGCTTCGACCGCGAGACGCTCCCGCAGGGCGGTGTCGGTGAGCACGTCCACCACCGCCGCTGCGAGGCTCTCCTCGTCGCCGTCGGGCACCAGAATCCCGCCGCCGGAGGAGAGCTGATCACGCGGGCCGTAGCGGACGTCGAAGACAACGGCCGGGCAGCCGTGGACGAGCGCCTCGGCCAGAGCGAGACCCTGTCCCTCGAACGCGGAAGTCTGCAGGTACACCGCCGCCTCGTCCAGCACCCGGCCGGGATCGCCGGTGGCTCCGCGTAGCGCGACGATTGCGGAAAGCCCCCGCTCATCGATGAGGCCCTGCAGTCGTGCCCGCTCCGAGCCCTCGCCGTAGATGTCGAGCCGCGCGTCCGGCACCGCCTCGACGACGCGTGCGAACGTGCGAATCGCTGCATCGATGCGCTTGCCGGGCGCCAGCCGCCCGAGCATCACCACCCGCCCGGGCACGCGGTCGGCAACCGGCACGACCGCTTCGGCCGCCGGGACGCCGTGCGGCGCGAGAACGTGCACGTCGGATGCTCCGAACCGGTCCTGCACGTCGATGCGCTGCGTCGCGGTGGGCCACAACACGGCGTCGAAACGCTCAGCGAGCGTGAACCATCGGGTCCACAGAGGGTTCAGCTCCGCGTCCGGCGTGTACGGCGGCTCGAGGTGGATCGTGTGGATGGCGTGGACGAGGCGCACGCCGGGGTCGTCCCATCCGGCGAGCAGCTCGCCGAGCTGCCGGGACTCGCACACGACGACCACCGGCTTGTCTGCGATCGACCGCAGCTCTGCCACGACGAATGCCAGCCACGCGCGATAGAGCGCACCGAACCCGTCGATCACCCCTACCGCACCGCCGTGTCGGTCGCGCACGACGACCGGAGCGGTGCTGATGTGCCAGTCGGGGTCACCCGCGATCACCGGCAGGTCCACGACGGGCCGGCCCGCTGCATCCGCGATCGATCGATAGGCGAGCGCCGGATCGGCCTCTCCGGGATGCGCGGCGCCCCGGAGCCACGCCGCCGCGCCGCCGCGCGGATCGGCCGCCTCGTCGAAGAGGTTCCGTATCCGGTCGGCCGCGATGACGGCGCCCCGCCGCGCGAACTCCGCCCGGTGCGCGGCGTGGTCGGCGACGGCGCCCGGATCCACCGTGAGCAGCAGCGGACCTCGGCCGCCCTCGACGCCGGCTTCGGCCATCTGCCGGGCGCGCGCGAGCGTCGCGATCGTGTATCCGCCGTCGAGATCAGGGATGAGCCGGCTCGACAGCACGAGGTACCACGCGTCCGGAAACTCCGTCATCCCGTCCCCCACTGCCCACCGGGTTCGGTTTCGCTCCGGCTACCGAGCGACGGAGCGCGTAGTGATGTCCTGTCCCGGCCAATCGGGGTAGGGGCCCCCGCTCTTGGTCGGGACAGGACGTCACCGAGCGCGGAGCCGCCCACCAGACAGCCGAGGGAGGACATGGGGGCTCACTCCCATTCGATGGTCCCCGGCGGCTTCGACGTCACGTCGAGCACGACCCGGTTGACCTCGCGCACCTCGTTGGTGATGCGGTTCGAGATGCGGGAGAGAACGTCGTACGGCAGGCGCGTCCAGTCCGCGGTCATCGCATCTTCACTGGAGACCGGGCGCAGCACGATCGGGTGACCGTACGTGCGTCCGTCACCCTGCACCCCCACGGAGCGCACGTCGGCGAGGAGTACCACGGGGCACTGCCAGATCTCCGCGTCCAGACCCGCCTTGGTCAGCTCGGCGCGGACGATCGCGTCGGCGTCACGCAGAATCTCGAGACGGTCAGCGGTGACCTCACCGACGATCCGGATGCCGAGGCCGGGGCCCGGAAACGGCTGGCGTCCGACGATCACCTCGGGCAGGCCCAGCTCGCGGCCGATCGCCCGCACCTCGTCCTTGAAGAGGGTGCGCAGCGGCTCGACGAGCTCGAACTGGAGGTCTTCCGGGAGACCGCCGACGTTGTGGTGGCTCTTGATGTTGGCCGTTCCGCTGCCGCCGCCGGACTCGACGACGTCGGGGTACAGCGTCCCCTGCACGAGGAACCGGATCGGCTCGCCGTCGGCGGCGGCTTCCGCGACGAGCTCGGCCTCGGCGGCTTCGAAGACGCGGATGAACTCGCGGCCGATGATCTTGCGCTTCTGCTCGGGGTCGCTCACCCCGGCGAGCGCGTCGAGGAACTGCTGCCGCGCGTCGACGGTGACCAGGCGCACGCCCGTGGACGCGACGTAGTCGTTCTCGACCTGCTCGCGTTCGCCCTTGCGGAGGAGGCCGTGGTCCACGAACACGCAGACGAGCTGGTCGCCGACGGCCTTGTGCACGAGAGCGGCCGCGACGGCGGAATCGACCCCACCGGACAGTCCGCAGATCACCCGGGCATCGCCCACCTGCGCGCGGATCTTCTCCACCTGCTCGGCGATGACGTTGCCGCTGTTCCAATCGGCGGCAAGACCTGCCGCGCGGTGCAGGAAGTTCTCCAGCACGGCCTGGCCGTGGTCGGTGTGCTTGACCTCGGGGTGCCACTGGACGCCGTACATGCGCCGTGCGTCGTTGCCGAACGCGGCCACGGGCGTCGCGGCCGTACGAGCGAGCACCTCGAATCCGTCGGGAGCCCGCGACACCTGGTCGCCGTGGCTCATCCAGACGTTCTGCGCCGGGGGCTGGCCCTGCAGGAGCGTCCCCTCGGTCACGATCGTCGCGTCGGTCGCACCGTATTCGCGGAGCCCCGTGTGGGCGACCTCACCTCCGAGCGCCTGCGCCATGACCTGGAACCCGTAGCAGATGCCGAGGGTGGGCACCCCGAGGTCGAAGACGCCCGCGTCCACCGACGGGGCGCCCTCCTCGTACACCGACGACGGGCCGCCGGAGAGGATGATGCCCACGGGGCTCTTCGCGGCGATCTCCGCAGCCGTGGCGGTGTGCGGCACGATCTCGCTGTAGACCCCCGCCTCGCGAACGCGGCGGGCGATCAGCTGGGCGTACTGCGCGCCGAAGTCGACGACGAGGACGGGGCGCTGCTCGGTGCCGGTGGCACTGTCGGGGGCGCTGGCGTCGGCAATGGATGCTGCGCTGTCGGGCTGTTCGGTCAACGGATGCCTTCCGGAGCGGGGACCAATGCGGGTGCCTCAGCGGCTTCGCGCTCGGCGAGGTACGTGCGCACCTGCCGGGCGGTGGCCGCCTCGAGGAAGAAGGACGACAGCGGCACCACGCCGCCGAGGGCGAGGAGCAGGAAGCGCGGCAGACGCCAGCGCATGAGGCTCCACAGGCGGAAGCAGGCGAACAGGTACACGACGTAGAACCAGCCGTGGGCGACGAGGATGAAGAGCGAAATGTTGAAGCCGTCGCCGGTGGAGATCATCTCGCAGCTGTTGGTCCCGGGGAGGAACAGCGACCACCACTCGCATCCGGGGCCGGCGATCACCGTCGCGAACCACAGCGCCCCACCGCTCCCGCCCGCGAACAGCTCGAGGTGCAGGGGCGTGTACTTGAAGATCATCTCCGTCAGCAGAAGGAGCAGGCCGACACCGGTGATGATGGAGGCGACCTGGTAGAACTTCAGCGCTCCACGGATCGCCGGAAAAGAGGCGAGCTTCGGGGCAGCAGGCATGTTTCCAGTCTACCCGCGCGCCCCTGAGCCGCCGTCCCCCGGAGTGCTCGCGGCCTCCGCTGCAGCGTCCTCGAGGTCTTCGAGTTCCCTCTCCCACGCGTCGCGCGCGAGCCGGTACCAGAGGTAGAAGGCGAAGCCGGCGAACACGGCCCACTCCACGGCGTAGAAGATGTTCAGCCAGTTGACGTTGCTCCCCTCTTCGGGGGCCGGTGACGAGATCTCCTCGAGCCCGCCGAGCGCCTCGAAGGAGACCAGGTACGGGCGATACACGTCGATGCCTTCGATGTCGTGCCACCGCGAGAGCAGCGCGGGCGGCGACATGCGGGTGATCTCCTGCGGATCTGAGGCGGGAGGAAGCGCCGGCCCCTCGTCCGAGATGAGACGGCCGGTCACTTCCACCAGCGCATCCGGATTCTCCCTCGCCTCCTCCGACAGGGCGGATGCGGCGGATTCGGCCGACGCGCGGTCCGGTGCCCACCCCACGGCCACGGCCAGGGAGGTGGGGACGTCCGTGTCGGCGAGGCGCAACTGTCCGGTGACCCAGAATCCCTCCACGCCGTCGTTCACCCGCGCCGAGACCACCAGGAAGTCATCCGGGATCCAGCGTCCGACGGTCTCGACCTGCTGGCCGACGAGCGGCTCGGGCAGGTACTCCCCCGGCTGCGCGACGTCGGCGAGCGGCCGGAGCTCTTCCGTCATGCCCGGAGGGGGCGGCGACGTATCGATCGCGCGGCCGAGCTGCCACTGACCGAGCCACGCGAAGACCCCGGCCACGACCAGGCAGAGCGCCAGCATCGCGAGCCACTGCGGTCGGAGGAGCACCTCCCGCAGGGTAGGCGGGAAGACCTCGGGCAGTGTGTCGGGGGCGTCGCTCATCGCCCGCCCCGGCGAGGGAGGGAGGGCTGCATCAGCTGCCGTAGGGGGCAACGACGACCTCGACGCGCTGGAACTCCTTGAGATCGGAGTACCCCGTGGTTGCCAGGGACTTCCGGAGCGCTCCGATGAGGTTCGCCGTGCCGTTGGACACCGGTGCGGGTCCGTACAGCACTTCTTCGAGGGGGCCGGTCTGATCGACGCGCACGCGGCGTCCGCGCGGCAGCTGCGGGTGGTGGGCCTCCGGACCCCAGTGGAATCCCCGGCCGGGGGCGTCGGTGGCGCGGGCCAGCGCGACGCCGAGCATCACCGCATCCGCGCCCATCGCGAGCGCCTTGACGATGTCGCCGGAGGTTCCCACGCCGCCGTCCGCGATGACGTGCACGTAACGGCCGCCCGACTCGTCGAGGTAATCGCGGCGGGCGCCGGCGACGTCGGCGACGGCGGTGGCCATGGGGGCATGGATGCCGAGGGTCGCGCGGGTCGTGGAGGCTGCACCCCCGCCGAATCCGACGAGCACTCCGGCGGCGCCCGTCCGCATGAGGTGGAGGGCGGCGGTGTACGTGCCGGCGCCACCGACGATGACGGGCACGTCGAGGTCGTAGATGAACTTCTTCAGGTTCAGGGGCGCGGCGACGCTCGACACGTGCTCGGCCGACACCGTCGTGCCGCGGATGACGAACAGGTCGACGCCGGCGGCGACCACGGTCTCGTACAGCTCCTGCGTCCGCTGCGGCGTCAGAGCACCGGCCACGGTCACCCCGGCGGCGCGGATCTCGGCGAGCCGATCGCGCACGAGTTCGGGCCGGATGGGCTGGGAGTACATCTCCTGCATGCGGCGCGTGGCATCCGCATCATCCAGCCGCGCGATCTCATCCAGGAGCGGCTCGGGATCGTCGTAGCGCGTCCACAGCCCTTCGAGGTCGAGAACGCCCAGGCCGCCCAGCTGGCCGAGCATGATGGCCGTACGCGGGCTGACGACGGAGTCCATCGGGGCGCCGAGGACCGGGATCTGGAACGGGAAGGCGTCGATCGTCCACGCCGTCGAGACGTCTTCGGGGTTGCGGGTGCGCCGGGACGGCACGACCGCGATGTCGTCGAACGTATAGGCGCGGCGCGCACGCTTGGCACGGCCGAGGTCGATCTCCATGGTCACCGGTCCAGCCTACCCGGGGGTTCCGCCGGCGGTCGGGGCTGGTCGGACGCGTAATGGCGAGTCGACCGGTTACCTCTTGTAGTTGGGGGCCTCGACGACGATCTGCACGTCGTGCGGGTGCGACTCCTTCAGGCCCGCGGAGGTGATCCGAACGAAGCGGCCCTTGGCCTTCAGCTCCTCGATCGTGCGGGCACCGACGTAGAACATCGACTGCCGGAGACCGCCGACCAGCTGGTACGCGACAGCGGAGAGCGGACCGCGGTAGGCGACCTGACCCTCGATACCCTCCGGGATGAGCTTGTCGTCGCTGGGGACGTCGGCCTGGAAGTAGCGGTCCTTGGAGTAGGACGTCTTCTTGCCACGCGTCTGCAGGGCACCGAGCGATCCCATGCCGCGGTACTGCTTGAACTGCTTGCCACCCTGGAAGACGATCTCGCCCGGCGATTCGTCGGTGCCGGCGAGGAGCGACCCGAGCATGACGGTGTCGGCTCCCGCGACGAGCGCCTTGGCGATGTCACCGGAGTACTGCAGACCGCCGTCGGCGATGACCGGGATGCCGGCCTCCCGCGTCGCCTGGAAGGCCTCCCAGATCGCGGTGACCTGGGGGACGCCCACGCCCGCGACGATGCGCGTCGTGCAGATCGAGCCCGGCCCGACGCCGACCTTGACCGCATCCGCCCCGGCATCCACGAGCGCCTGGGCGCCCTCGCGGGTGGCCACATTGCCCCCGATGACGTCGATGTGCGCGAAGGTCGGGTCGGTCTTCAGCCGGCGGACCATGTCGATGACGCCCGCGGACTGTCCGTTCGCCGTGTCGACGACGAGCACGTCCACGCCCGCATCGCGGAGGGCTTCAGCCCTCTCCCAGGCATCCCCGAAGAAGCCGATCGCGGCACCGACCCGCAGCCGGCCGTGCTCGTCCTTCGTGGCAAGCGGATACTTCTCGCTCTTGTCGAAGTCTTTGATCGTGATGAGGCCGGCGAGCTTGCCGTCGTCGTCCAGAAGCGGCAGCTTCTCCACGCGGTGCTGCGCGAACAGCGCGATGACCTCGTTCGCTCCGATGCCGACTCGACCCGTGATGAGCCCGTCGCTCGTCATGACGTCGCGCACCTTGGTGGTCTGGCGCTCGAATCCGGAGACGAACCGCATGTCGCGGTTGGTGATGATGCCCACCAGGCGACCGTCGTCATCGATGACCGGCAGACCCGAGATGCGGTACTTCGCGCACAGCCCGTCGACCTCTTCGATCGAGGCGTCGGGGGTGGTGGTGATCGGATCGGTGATCATGCCGGACTCGCTCCGCTTCACGCGGTCGACCATCGCGGCCTGCTCCTGGATGGAGGCGTTGCGGTGCAGGATGCCCAGGCCCCCTTCGCGGGCGATGGCGATCGCCAGACGCGCCTCCGTGACGGTGTCCATGGCCGCCGACAACAGCGGCGTTGCCACGGTGATCCGTCGCGTCACGCGCGAAGACGTGTCGGCTTCGCTCGGGATGACATCGGTGTGTCCGGGCAGCAGCAGGACATCGTCGTACGTCAGGCCGACAAAGCCGAAGGGGTCGTGGTTCTCCATGGTTCTCCTGCGCGCGCGGCGCGTTGCTCGAGGGACGACGACGGCCGGTGCGCGGAAGCCCGCGCTCTTTCGATTCTAGGTCGGGGCGGCGGGGAAATACCCGACAAAGGACAGGAACGGCTCAGGTGTCCGAAGTATTCCGATCCGATCACGCACCACTCCCGTCGAGTGGGTGAAACACTGCCGACACATTACGCTCGTAGCGTCGTGCGTCACCGCCGATGCGAGACACCCGACCTCGGCCACCGCCGACTGGAGGATTTGTGAGTCCCACGACCAATGGGCCGCGTCGAAGCCGCGCGAGAACCCTTCCCGCTGTCTTCACGCTCCTGCTCACGCTGCTGGGCGTCTTCGCCGGGGCGGCACCCGCCGTCGCGGCCGAGGACGACCCGTACCGCATCAGCGGAAACGTCCAACTCGACGGCGAGCCGCTGGAGGGAGTCGTCCTCGTGATCGACGGCCCCGGCGGTGAGCAGGAAGCCGAGACGGATGCCGAGGGTCAGTGGCGCGTCGGGGTTCCCGAGCGCGGCGAGGAATACACCGTCGAACTCGACGAGGACACCCTGCCGGAGGGCATCGCGGTCGTGGAGGCCGAGGACGACACCCCCAACGTCAAAGAGGTCGAGGTGGGTGCGGGCGGCCGCGTCACCGTGAACTTCTTCATCGGCGAAGGTGAGCGCAACGTCACCAGCTTCGTCGATCAGCTGGTCCAGCGGGTCGTGCAGGGCCTCAGCTTCGGTCTGATGCTGGCGCTGGCGGCCGTGGGACTCTCCCTGGTCTTCGGCACGACGGGTATCTCCAACTTCGCCCACGGCGAGATGGTCACTTTCGGAGCGGTGGCGGCGCTGTTCCTCGTCGGCCCTGCCACCCTCGCGTTGCCCTGGTGGCTCGGCTTCCCCCTTGCCGTGCTGCTGGGGGCGGCATTGGGGCTCGTGATGGACATGGTGCTGTGGCGCCCGCTCAGGCGGCGCCGGGTCGGCGTCGTGCAACTCATGATCGTGAGCATCGGCCTGTCGCTGACGCTCCGGTACGTCTACCAGTTCTTCATCGGCGGCGGCACGAGCCAGCTTCCGTTCTCCTCCGCACCGAAGATCCCGCTGTTCGGCTCCGTTCAGCTCAGCGTCATCGACCTGGTCTCGATCGGCATCTCCATCATCGTGATCGTGGTCTTCGCGCTGTGGCTGACCCGGTCGCGCCTGGGCAAGGCGACCCGCGCGATCTCCGACAACCCGTCGCTGGCGGCCGCATCCGGTATCGATGTCGACTTCGTGGTCCGGATCATCTGGGTCGTCTCCGGCGCGATGGCCGCCCTCGCGGGCATCCTCTACGCCTACTACCGCCCGGGCATCAAGTGGGACATGGGGGCGCAGGTACTCCTGCTCATGTTCGCCGCGGTCACCCTCGGCGGTCTCGGCACCGCCTACGGCGCCCTCATCGGGTCGATCATCGTCGGGCTCCTCGTCGAGGTATCCACCCTCTTCGGGATCCCGTCCGACCTCAAGTACGCCGTTGCTCTGTTCATCCTCATCGTGATCCTGCTGTTCCGACCGCAGGGCATCCTCGGCCGCCGCGAGAGAATAGGTTAGGCGCGCAAATGGAATGGCTTCCCATCCTCTCCAACACGGCTTCGTCGATCCTGAGCCCGGCCACGATCGGCTACGCGCTGGCGGCCCTCGGCCTGGCCGTGCACTTCGGCTACGCGGGCCTGATCAACATGGGCATCGCCGGCTTCATGGCCATCGGCGCGTACGGCTACGCGATCTCGATCCTCTCCTTCGGCCTCCCCTGGTGGGCCGGGGCGTTGGTCGGACTGGCCGCCGCCGCCGTGTTCGCCCTCATCCTGGGCATCCCAACCCTGCGGCTGCGCGGCGACTACCTCGCCATCGTGACCATCGCCGCAGCCGAAGTGGTGCGGCTCCTCTTCCTCACCACCGCGTTCGACGAGTTCACCGGCTCGGCCGACGGGCTCAGCGGCTACCACGCGAGCTTCCGCGCCTCGAATCCACTCCCCGACGGCACCTACGGCCTCGGCCCGTGGACGTATAACGAGAACGGCTGGTGGGTGCGCATCATGGGCCTGGTCACCCTCGGCATCGCGGTGCTGGTGGTGTGGATGCTGATGCGCAGCCCCTGGGGGCGCGTCCTGAAGGGCATCCGCGAAGACGAGGACGCTGTGCGCTCGCTCGGGAAGAACGTGTTCTCGTACAAGCTGCAGTCGCTCGTGCTCGGCGGCATGCTCGCCGCGGCCGGTGGGATCGTGTACGCCCTGCCCTCCGCGGTCAGCCCCGGCGTGTACGTCACGTCCCTGACGTTCTTCGTGTGGACCGCTCTGCTCCTCGGCGGCGCCGCGACGGTGTTCGGACCGCTCCTGGGTTCCCTCATCTTCTGGGCACTGCAGACCTTCCTCTCGAACGTCCTGCCCGCGCTCGTGGAGGCCGGCGTCCTCCCCTTCATGTCACAGATCCAGGCGGGTACGCTTCGCTTCATCCTGGTCGGCATCGCACTGATGCTGCTGGTGATCTTCATGCCGCAGGGCATCCTCGGCAACAAGAAGGAGCTGACCTTTGTCCGGTAACAGCATTCCGAGCGGTGCCGATTCCGAGGGTGTGGACGCGTCGGCCGTCCCCGCGACGACCTCCCCCACGCCCCGCCCGAAAGCCACGGGCCTGCACGTGGGTGAGGCGGCCCCGGGTGTGAAGAAGGTCGACCCGATCATCGTGGCCGACAACATCACCCGCTCGTTCGGCGGCGTGAACGCCGTCGACGTCGAGCACCTCGAGGTCCCCCGCGGCGCGATCACCGCCTTGATCGGACCGAACGGCGCCGGCAAGACGACACTGTTCAACCTCCTCACCGGGTTCGACAAGCCCAACACGGGGTCGTGGACGTTCGACGGCAAGTCGCTCTCCGGCGTTCCGGCCTACAAAGTCGCGCGCTTGGGGCTGGTGCGCACGTTCCAGCTGACGAAGGCCCTCGGCCTGCTCACGGTCATGGAGAACATGAAGCTCGGCGCCACGGGGCAGCGCGGCGAGCGCTTCTTCTCGAGCCTCATCCCCGCTGCCTGGCGCGGGCAGGACGCGGAGATCGAAGAACGCGCCGAGGTCCTGCTGCAGAAGTTCAAGCTGGACACGAAGGCCGACGACTTCGCCGCGTCCCTCTCCGGCGGTCAGCGAAAGCTCCTGGAGATGGCGCGGTCGCTCATGACCCAGCCCACGCTCGTGATGCTGGACGAGCCGATGGCGGGCGTGAACCCGGCCCTCACCCAGTCGCTGCTGGACCACATCCTCGACCTCAAGGATCTCGGGATGACGGTGCTGTTCGTCGAGCACGACATGCACATGGTCCGCCACATCGCCGACTGGGTCATCGTCATGGCCGAGGGCCGTATCGTCGCCGAGGGCGATCCGACGTCGGTCATGAAGAACCCGGCCGTCATCGACGCGTACCTCGGCGCGCACCAAGAACTCGACCTCGGCGTCGTCACCGGGCGCATCCCCGTGGTCGCAGCCGATCCCACGACGGATGCCGCAGCATCCCAGAGCGCCAGCGCCGCCCTCCTCGTAGACCAGGGCGTCGCCGAAGACGAGGAGAACCGCTCATGAGCGCCGTTGCCACCGACACCGCGGTCGTCTTCGTCGACGACGTCCACGCCGGGTACCTCCCCGGTGTGAACATCCTCAACGGCTGCTCCCTCACCGCCCACCAGGGCGAGCTCATCGGCATCATCGGGCCCAACGGCGCCGGCAAGTCGACGCTGCTGAAGGCGATCTTCGGGCAGGTGAACGTGCGCAGCGGCCGCGTGCTCCTGGAAGGTGAAGAGATCACGGGGCTCCGGGCCAACAAGCTGGTCGGGCGCGGGGTCGGCTTCATCCCGCAGACCAACAACGTCTTCCCGAGTCTCACGATCGAAGAGAACCTGCAGATGGGGCTCTACCAGAACCCCAAGATCTACAAGGAGCGCCTCGAGTTCGTCACCGGGATCTTCGCCGAACTGGGCAAACGCCTCAAGCAGCGCGCCGGGTCGCTCTCCGGCGGTGAGCGCCAGATGGTCGCCATGAGCCGAGCGCTCATGATGGACCCCAAGGTGCTGCTGCTGGACGAGCCGTCAGCGGGTCTGTCGCCGGTGCGTCAGGATGAGGCGTTCATCCGCGTCTCGGAGATCAACAAGGCCGGCGTGACCTGCATCATGGTCGAGCAGAACGCCCGCCGGTGCCTGCAGATCTGCGACCGCGGCTACGTCCTCGACCAGGGTCGCGACGCCTACACCGGCACCGGGCGCGAGCTGCTGAACGACCCCAAGGTCACCGAGCTGTACCTCGGCACGCTGGGCCAGTAACCCGGACTCTTCGAGGCCGGTAACCCGGGCTCTTCGAGGGGGGGATGCCCCGCGGCATCCCCCCTCTGCCGTCCCCGCGCCCGCGCAGCGGGGTGCTGGTGCCCCGAGTGCACGGGATGCTGCCGAACGCACGACCTCATCACGCAAACAACCCGTGCACTCGCAAAGAACTCGTGCACTCGCGAACCGCTCCCCCCGAGCGGCGCGCCCCGGGAACGGGAAAGGCCCCGGTCTTGCGACCGGGGCCTTTCGCGTGAATGCGGTGATCAGCCCTCGTATGCGACGTAGTTGTTGTCTTCGCCGAACTGGTAGATGCCGATCGACGCCTCGGTCGGGTCGCCGACCTCGTCGAACGTGATCGGACCCGAGATGCCGTCGTAGTCCGCGGTGCCACCGTCCAGGATGATCTGGGCGCAGTCCGCGTACGTCGAGCAGGTCTCACCGTCGCCCGAACCACCGGAGACCTCGACGAGCTTCTCGGCGATGTCGGCGGGGTCGGTCGAACCGGCTGCCAGCGAGGCGAGCGCGAGCAGGACCGTGGCGTCGTAAGACTCAGCCGCGTAGCTGTAGTCCTCCAGAGCCGGGTCACCCTCGGCCTCGACGAAGGCGTCGAGCTCGGAGGTGAAGTCGGCGATCGAGTCGATCGACAGACCGGGCAGCGTGCCCTTGGCGTCCGTGAGGGAGCCGGCCGGGAACGTGTCACCGAAGTTCTTCAGGTTACCGTCGACGAAGTACAGGTCTTCGGCGGGGTACTGACCGAACAGGCTCGGCAGGATCGTGGCAACCTCGTCGAACGTGATCAGGGCGATCGCGTCGGGGTCGGCCGCGAGGACCTCGCTGATCTGCGTGTCGAACGTGGTGTCACCGGTGTTGTAAGTGGTCTCCGCGACGACCTCGCCACCGGCGGCCTCGAAGGCCTCCGAGACGTACTTGGCCAGGCCGGTACCGTACGAGTCGTTCAGCACGATCAGACCGAGGGTCTGGTTGCCGTCCTCCGCGATGAGGTTACCGAGCACCTCGCCCTGCAGCACGTCGGAGGGTGCGGTGCGGAAGTACAGCCCGTTGTCCTCGTAGGTGGTGAAGGCGTCCGACGTGTTGGCCGGCGAGAACTGGATGACGCCCGCGCCGACGACCTGGTCGATGAACTGAAGCGACGTGCCGGACGAGGCAGCACCGATGATCGCGGAGACGTCCTCGCCCAGCAGGCGGGGGATCTCGGTCTCGTATGCCTTGTTGTCGGTGTCGCCGGAGTCACCGAACGCCACCTCGATGGACAGGCCGGTCTCATCGGAGATCTCGTTGATCTGTGAGGCGGCGTAGCCGACGCCGGCCTCTTCCGGCGGGCCGAGGAAGGCCAGGTTTCCGGTCTGAGGAAGCGCGGTGCCGATCTTGAGGTCGAGCTCGCCGCCGACCTCGGACGACGAGTCGCCGCTCTCGGCGGCTTCGCCGCCGCCGCCGGCGCACCCGGCGAGAATGAGCGCGCTGGCACCGACCACGGCGATGCCGCCGATGACCTTACCGGCGCGCGAACGTGTGAAGACGCTCATGTTGCTCCTTGCTGCTGTGTATGAAGGCGGGCCAACTCGGGCGCCACCAGTGAGCTAAACCTAATGCGCGGGGCATCTCGCGAGTATTGCCGTTCGTTAACGATGTGTAACGGGACCCAATCGTTACCTGGCACGGATGCTGCGGCCCTCGGGCCGCGCGTCAGGCCAGTTCCGCCACATCCGCGGTCGCCCCGCGCCCGCGCCGTGCACCTCGCACCGAGTCCGCGGTGAGCAGGATCAGGGCCACCCAGACGAGCCCGAATCCGATCCAGCGCTCCAGGGGCATCGGCTCGCCCAGCACCCACACCCCGATCGAGAACTGCAGGATGGGCGCCACGAACTGCAGCATCCCCATGACCGTCAGCGGCGTGCGGCGGGCACCGGCGGCGAAGAACAGCAGCGGAGTGGCCGTCACGACGCCCGCGAGGAGCAGAAGGATGGCGTGCCCGGCGCCGGCCGTGAAGAGCGTGAGGCCCGAGGTGGCGCCGACGATGGCGAGCTGGACGAGAGCGACGGGAGTGAGCCACGCCGATTCGAGCGTCAGTCCGCTGACGGCGTCGACGGCCCCGCCGATGCGCTTCTTCACCAGTCCGTACAGGCCGAAGGAGAACGCCAGCCCGAGCGCGATCCACGGGAAGGCGCCATACCCGACGATGATCACGATCACCGCGACGGCAGCGATCCCCAGCGCGACCCACTGCGTGATGCGAAGGCGCTCGCGGAGGAGGAAAACGCCGAGCATGACGGTCACGAGCGGATTGATGAAGTACCCGAGGCTCGTCTCGATGACGTGGCCGGTGAGGGTGGCGAGCACGTAGATTTGCCAGTTGACGTAGATGAGCGCCCCCGCCAAGGCGGTCCAGCCGAGCAGACGCGGCTGGCGGAGGATCGCCAGGAGCGGCCGCCACGCCCGCGTGACGGCGAGCAGGGCGACGCAGAACACCAGCGACAGCACGATCCGCCATGCGACGAGTTCCCACGGCCCGGTCGGCGCCAGCGAGACGAAGTACAGCGGCAGGACCCCCCACATGAGGTACGCCACGAAGGCGTACCCCCCGCCGAGCAACGTTTCGCGGCCCTCGGACCGGCGGGGTGCGGACGGGAGGTGGTCGGTCGTCCGGGTCACTCGATCAAGCCTACGGGCGCCCCGCCCTAGGCGCGCCGCCCTAGGCGCGCCGCCCTAGGCGCCGGAGGGAACCGCGCGGGGATGCAGAAGGCCCCGGATGCCGCAGCATCCGGGGCCTTCGTCAGAACGTGTGCGTCAGCGGACGACGACTGCGAGCACGTCGCGCGCCGAGAGCACGAGGTACTCGTCGGCCCCGAACTTCACCTCGGTGCCGCCGTACTTGCTGTAGATGACGCGGTCGCCGACGGCGACGTCCAGCGGGACGCGGTTGCCGTTGTCGTCGATGCGGCCCGGCCCGACGGCCACGACCTCGCCCTCCTGGGGCTTCTCCTTGGCAGTGTCAGGGATGACGAGACCACTGGAGGTGGTCTGCTCTGCCTCGACCTGCTGGATGACGATGCGGTCCTCGAGCGGCTTGATGGAAACCGACACGGTCTACCTCTTCTTTCTTGACGCTTCGGTACGGAAGACTCGTTAGCACCCACCCATGGAGAGTGCTAACGCCAGTCTACGGAAAGAGTTGGCACTCATGCAACGCGAGTGCCAATCCCTGCACTCCGGACGTGGGCGCACGAGCACGGCGGGCGTGTTCCGACCTCTCTTCCTATCGGTTGATGCGTGTGTAAGAATCCCGATCACAGGTCGGCACGTAGGGGGCACGGGCCGACGAATTGGGACATCAGTGGGGATGTCGCAAGGCATTCCATACCGATGGTGTGGAGACGAGCGGGTGTGTTTCGGCGCACCTTCGTCCGGGGGAAAACAATATGAATGCTGCGTACTTTCTGGCGATCGACATCGGAACGAGCCGCACTTCGGCGGCTATCGCGAGGTCTGCTCCAGACGGCAGTCTGCTGGCGACACCGGTGCCTCTGGGGCGCAGCGGTGACAATGCACCGACCGTGGCCTTCGCCGCCGACGGCGAACTGCTGTTCGGCGACGCCGCCGAACGGCGCGGTCATACGCAGCCCGACCGCCTGATCCGCGAGTACAAGCGCAGGATCGGCGACGACGTGCCGATCCTCGCGGGCGACCGCGCGTTCGCGCCGGAGGAGCTGTACGCCCTCACGGTGGACTGGGCCGCGCGGGTCGTCGTGGAGCGCGAGGGAGATACGCCGGCCCAGCTGGCGATCACCGTGCCGGCGGCCTGGGGCGACTATCGCAGCGGTCTCGTCCGGGCGGCCCTGGCGACCCAGGGATGGCGCGATGTCGTCGTGATCTCCGAACCCGAAGCTGCCGCACGGCACTACGAGTCGACCAATCCGCTGGACGCAGGACGGGTGCTCGCCGTGTACGACTTCGGCGGGGGGACGTTCGACGCGGTCGCGCTGAAGAAGGACGCGCACGGCGAGGTTCGCATCGTCGGTGCACCGTCGGGGATCCCCGACCTCGGAGGTGCCGACTTCGATGACGCGGTCGTGCGCCACGTCGTGCGGACCGCACAGGTCGACGCGACGACTCTCTCGGGAACCGCCGCGGGGCGGATGGCCCTGTCGGCGCTCCGCCGCGAGTGCGTCGACGCGAAGGAGTCGCTGTCGTTCGATTCGGAGGCCGTGGTGCCCGTGCTCGTCGGCGGCGACCAGCGCAGCGTGCGCCTGAGCCGCGACGAGTTCGAGCTCATGATCGCCGACGACCTGGAGCGCACGGTCGAGGCGTTCCAGGATGCTCTGGATGCCGCGGACGTCGAGCTCGCGGACGTCGACGCGATCCTCCTCACTGGCGGAACCTCACGCATCCCGCGCGTCGCGCAGGTGCTGTCGGAGCGGTTCGACCGTCCGATCGCCCTGGACGCCGACCCGAAGGCGATCATCGCGCTCGGCGCGGCGAGGGCCGCCGCCGACGCGGCCCGGGCTGCCGTCGCGGCGCACGCCGGCGACGACGCGGATGACACGGATGCGGCGCTCGCGA
The DNA here is from genome assembly GCF_058310455.1 of Microbacterium sp. Z10_103. NCBI lineage: Bacteria > Bacillati > Actinomycetota > Actinomycetes > Micrococcales > Microbacteriaceae > Microbacterium > Microbacterium sp. Z10_103. The sequence goes on along the minus strand of NZ_JBZEGK010000001.1, from coordinate 322,100 downwards.
TCTTCGAGACGCCGGCTCCGGCGTCTGCCGCTCCGCGTCGGGCCTGGTTCCGGCGGCTGCCGAGTGCCGCGTACATCACCGTGGGCGCGGCGATCCTCGTCACCGGCATGGGGGTCGCTGCTGCACCGGCGCTCGGCACCGGCGTGATCACCGCATCCGAGCGGGCAGGGATGACGACAGCGCCCGTCGCCCTGGACGACGTCGACGACTCAGCCTCGGTCGAAGCGCCCGTCGCGGAGGCGATCGTCGAGCCGGTGGCCGAGGTACAGACCCCGTCCGCACCGTCCGCCCAGTCCTCCCAGCGCCCGCCCGCGAAGAAGCCGGCGGGCCCGACCCCCGGCACGAAGCGGACCGCGGCGCCGGAGGCTCCACGCACGGCGACCGCACCGAAGTCGACGGCCGCATCGCCGTCGACACCGTCGGGCTCGGGTAATCCCGCATCGACCGGGACGCCGGCGGGACCGTCCACCGGCTCCCCCGCCACCGACCCCGCAACCGGGAGCGGCACGGGCGACGACACCGGAGGCGACGCAGGCACCGGAGGCGACGCAGGCACCGGCGGCGGTGACACCGGAGGCGACACGGGCACCGGAGGCGAGACAGGCACCGGCGGTGGAGGCGACACCGGCGGAGGCGACACAGGCACCGGGGGCGACACAGGCACCGGCGGCGACGCAGGCACCGGTGGCGGTGACACCGGAGGCGGTGGCGGCCACGGCGGTGGTGGTGGCGGCCACGGCGGCGGCGGCCACGACGGCGGCGGCCACGGTGGCGGTGGTGGCGGCGGCCACGGCGGCGGCGGCGATCACGACGGCGGCGGAAACGGTGGCGGCGAGTCGACCCCGCCCGCCGAGGAGCCCGCACCCGCTCCCTCGCCGATCTCGGCTGCCTGAGCCGCACGGGTCCGGACGATGGCGACCACGGCGACCATGCCCATCTCTCCCCTGCTCCACGAGGAGTTCGACGGCGTTCCGATGATCCTGACGCGCCCGGCGCGCATGCACGTGGAGGCGCTCGTCCACGATGACCGCGCCCCGCGCGTGCTGCTCGTCGGGACGGCGGGTTCGGGGAAGACGCGCCTCATCCGGCGGCTTCTCGCGCAGTTCGCGCAGGACGGGCGTACCGCCGTGCCGGCGCAATCGGCGAGCGCCATCGCGTCCGCGTCTGCCACCGAGGTCGTCGTCGTCGACGATGCTCATCTCCTTCACCCGGACGACCTCGCCGCGGTGGCCGAGCGGCTCCGCATCCCCGGCGCGGGCATCGTCCTCGCCATGCGCCCGTGGCCCGCCCGCGACGAGCTGCGTGCGGTCGCCGAGGAGCTGGAGAAGGTGCATCCGGCGATCGTGCTGGGCCATGTGACGCGTGCCGACGTGCTGGACGAATGCGCGGAGAAGGGATGCCGGATCACACCGCGCTGTATCGACAGCATCCTCGACCTCACCGGGCATCTCACGTGGCTGGTCTCGGAGGCGCTCGCGGTGCACAGCGACAACTGCGACGAGGATGCGGCACACCACAGCGTGCGGGAAGAGCTGCGCGACATCATCGCGCACCGCATCGCCGGATTGGACGATGACCTCCGGCGGGCGATCGAGACGCTGTGCCTCACGCCTCAGAGCCTCCCCTCGGATGAGGCAGCGCAGTGGTCGCACGCCGGCCACGCGAAAGGGCTCCTGCTGCGCAACGGGCAGCCGGCACCGGTGGTCCGTGACACCGTGCGCGCCACGATCGGCATCGACCGGTTGGTCGGGTTGTACGCGGAATCGGGCATGACGGAGACGGATCCCACACTGCGTGAGCTTCTCGGCGGCCTGCACCATCCGCGCGTCGCTACGGCGCTCCTGCTCGACGGCGACGCGGCCCTTCCGCGTGACCCCCGTCGTGCCGACGAACTGTTCCGGGCCGCCGGTGAGGCCGGCGCCGATCCGCGGACCGTCGCCGTGCGGCGAGCACGGGCGGCGTGGAACGCCGGGGCGATCGACACCGCCGGGACGGTGCTGGATGCCGCGGCGATAGAACCCCCGCACGCGACCTTCGCCGAGGCGGGCTCGATCGCGGCGGCCGTCTGGGCGGCGCGAGGCGACATGCGGATGGCGTCCACCGTCCTCACACATACCGCGCTGGGCTCTCCCGATGCGGTGGCCCATGCCACGATCGCGGCGATCGGCGCGGGCGACGTCGAGGAACTCGACCGCCTCGCGGACGTACGCCCCGCGCGGGCGGTCCCGTCGACCCTGATCGTGTCCCAGGACCTCCTCGCGCGAGGTCTCCGCGCGAGCCTCGGTACACAGGCGCGCACGTGTTTGAGCGACCTTGTGCGGGCCACCGAGATGTACACGGCATCGGCGTGCGATGCCCCCACTCCTGAGCTGCCGGCCGTGATCGCGGCCATCGCCGCGCTCAGCCTCGGAGAGCTCAACGTGGCCCACACCGTGATCGACGCGGCCGTGCAGACCCGCCACGGCGGCACCTGGGCGCGCTCCCGCCTTCTGCTCTGGCAGGCATGGATCGCCGTCCAGCGCGAGCGACCGCACGAGGCCGAGATCGCTCTTCAGCACGCTCAGATCGGCCGGAAACTGGCACCGCGCGAGCGGATCCTGGCCGACGCGATCACCATGGCTCTGACCCGACGATACGCGGACTCCTCGGCGCTCGCGCCGGCCTGGCGGCTCGCGCGCGAGAGCATCCTCCGCGCGCGTTTCGACCTCTATTCCCTCCTCCCGCTCACCGAGTTCGCCGTCAGCGCGGCGCGGTTGGGCGACATGGATCGGATCCGCCCCAACCTCGATGAGGCGTATGCCGCCGTCGAGCGCCTGGGGTCGCCGCCCATGTGGTCGAGTCACCTCAACTGGGCGGGGCTGCACTGCAGCATCATCCTGAACCAGCCCGGTGATCTGGCGCCGCACGCGCGGGCGCTCCTTGCCGCGGCACCGCACAATCGGCTGGCGAAGATGATGGCCCGGGCCGGCAAGGTGTGGACCGAGGTGCTGACCGGTCAGGTCGACGTGGACGACATCGAACACGCCGCCCTGGGGCTTGCAGCCGTCGGCCTCGCGTGGGACGGCGCCCGGCTTGCCGGCCACGGGGCCGGACGGACCGAAGACCGCCGCGTCATCGCACGCCTGCTGGCATGCGCGCGGCAGCTGCACCCGCGGGAAGAACTCGACCGGACGCCCGACGAAGAAGCGAGCGGGACGACGGGGTCCCTCACCCGGGCGATCGAGGTTCTCAGCGCGCGCGAACGCGACGTGGCGGTATTGGTCGTTCAGGGGAAGACCTACGCAGAGATCGGCGAGTCGATCTTCATTTCACCTCGCACGGCTGAGCACCATATCGCCCGCATTCGCCGGCGCCTGGGCGCGACGTCGCGATCCGATCTCATCGCGAAACTCCGTCTCGTTCTCGAAGACGCCGCCGAGCCCGGCGACCTCCGCCGATCCGCCCGCACGGCGGAGTTCGCCTGAGCACCACGGGACCCCCCGCGTGCCCCCACCCACCCCCTAGTGCACCCCCTACGGCATGGGGGTAGCCCCCGACGCGGGGCGGGAGCGGAAGCAATAGCGTCGAGTCATCATCACCCTAAGGAGCCGAAATGAGCGTCACACTGGCCACGATCGCCGACGCGCTGATCGAGTTCATCCTCAGCCTCCTCCGCGATCCCGAAGCGGCCGCGGAGTTCGACCAGGATCCGCAGGCGGCACTGTCGTCGCGGGGGCTGAGCAATGCCACAGCCGCGGATGTGTGCGCCGTCGCACCGGTGATCGCGGAGAGGGCACAGATCGTCCCGGCCGCCGTGGCCCCCGACCCACGGCCGGCGCCGCCAGAGGTGAGTCCCACCGTGCGGGAGATCAACGCGATCACGAACAGCTTCTCCTACGTCGATGACCGCGACACCGTTCTCGACCAGTCGGTGAATCAGAACATCTGGGCGGACGGTGATGTCACCCAGGTGTTCGACCAGGACGCCGTCGTAGCCTCGGGCGATGACGCCATGGCCGCCGGCGACGACGCCACGGTCGAGACCGACATCGACAATTCCACGGACATCGACGCCGGGGACGACGTGGCGATCGACGGAAGCGACATCACAGAGAACACCGCTACCGACTCGGGCAACACCACGACCGACACCGCGACGACGACGGATGCGTCGACGACGACGACCGTGACGGACTCGATGAACGAGACCACGGGCACCGCCACGGCCGACGACTCCTTCAACGACAGTGCGTCCACCTATACCGAGACCACCGTCGACAGCGACACGTCCGCGGTGTTCGACTCCTCCGACTCGGCCGTGATCGAGGAGATCCCGTCCGATGACAGCTTCTGATCTCGAGCGGAGGCGCGACCCCGACAACGCCGTCGCGGGTCGCGGCCTCCCCTCGAACACGACCGGGGAAGGACGTGCAGCCCCTGCGCGTCCTTCCCTCTCAGACAAAGAGGCCGCGCCGGTGCTGGTGAAACTGCCCGCACCGGCGTCGGTGCGTCTCAGCCAGCTGTCATGGGTGCTCTCGCTCGCGGTGAGCGCGGTCGCCGTGGTCTACCTCTTCATCATTCGCGAGCCGCAGCTGCCGGAGATCGTCCGTGTCATCAAAGGCGTCGACGAGAGCCGTGCTGACGCGACCTACGACACCGCAGCCGACATCGTGTTCTGGTCGGTGTTCGGGGTGCTCGTCGCCCTCTGGCTCGTCCAGGTCACCCTGCTGGTCTCCTTCTCGAACCGCCGACCCCACATCCGCTGGTGGCTTTTGGGCACCGCGCTCCTCCAGGGCGGCGTCTTCCTGGTCTGCCGCGAACTCGTGGCGGTGGGAGAACGGGGCGTTCCGCTCGAGCGCGTGCTGTTGCTGGCTCTGGCCTTGGCCGTGGTGGGGTTGCTCTTCGCGACCTTCCCGCGCGCCCTACGCTGGACCGCTCGCAAACACGACGTCGTCCGCGGCGCCGGCGCTGCGGGCGGCGACCTCTGACGCGATTCCCTCGATGCTGCGCACGACCATGCGGCAGAGGTGCGCGGTATAGCGGTCGTTGATCGGCGACTCTCCCAGCGCGCGCCAGCGGGTGAGCAGTGCTCCGATGCGGGCCGTGCGCTCCTCGGGTCTCGCCGTCTCGGGCAGACCCAGCCGCGCGGATGCCGAGATGCCCAGGCCGCCGAGGACCCGCTCCCCCTCGGCGACGTCCGCCGGCGAGAGAGCAACGGAAGAGGTGCGTAGGTCAGCGAGAAGGGTCAGCTCGCGCAGCTCGTGACTGCGCGACACGATCCGCTCGATGCCACCGAGCACGGCGTCCGCTCCCGGGCGCGGCCGTTCCCGGACGACCTGTTCCACACCCTGCAGGACCCCGCGCGCCTTCAGCGCGACAGCCCGGGCACGGAAGTGGTCGACGACGAACTGCTGCAGCGTCACCATGCCGCTTTGCTGGACGAGCCGCTCGGCGAGGGCGGACGAGGACGTCGCACCGCCGCGGATGAGGGCAGCCGCCAATCGGACGCCGAAGATGCCGAAGCGTTGCAGCAGGTTCTCCCGCACGGGGATGCTGAGCGAGGTCGCCGTCGTCGGACGCACGAACCGGTCGGCCGACAGCAGGAGGCGCTCCCGCACGTCACGGTCCAGTCGCGCGAGCTCGCGCAACGCGATGAACTCGCTCTCGCGAAGGGTGCGCGCGCCCTCCGCGAGCAGGCCGGCGACCGGGAGGACCCCGAGGGCGAGCGCTCTCAGCTCGCCGTCGCGGCGATAGCGGTCAGCGATCGCCGCGGCGGAGAGCAGCGAGTCGATGCGGCCCGAGCCGATCTCGTCTGCGCGGGACAGCACCGCCACGGCGTTCACGGTGGAAGACGGCCCTGCCGCCGTGTCGTGGAACGCCCGCAGGAACGAGACGTCGGAGGAGTGCACGTGCCGCAGGAGATACACGATGGCGTCGGCGGCGGACGGGGAGTTCTCCGGCACGAGGAACTTCATCGACCGCGCCGAGTTCGTCCGCGTCACCGACGCGATTCCGGGCGTGTCGATGAGGATCGTCGACCGCAGGCTCTCCGACGGCCAGCCCACGTCGATCCACGCGACGTCCTCGACGGGATGGCCCTGCAGGTCGAGATCGAGCCGCCCCTCCACACGGCGGACAGGCAGGCGCACCGCCGTTCCGTCGACGAGGTGCATGGTGATCGCCGCCGTCGGCGCATAGCGGTACCACGTGATCGCCCGCGTACATTCACCGGCATCGGTGGGGGCGATCCGCTCGCCGATCAGGGCGTTCAGGAGCGTGGACTTCCCGGCCTTGACGATACCCGCGACCGCGACGCGCAGCGGTTCGCGCAGCCGGCGGGCGTAACCGTCGAGAAGCTCCACCGTCTCGGGCTCATCCTCGTACAGGATGCGGGTGGCATCGATGACGTCGGCGACGTCGCTCAGCGAGGTCCGCATCACTTCGCCCGCCGCGCGGCCGCAGCCTCGATCGCGGGGATCTGCTGGCGGAGGTTCTCGATCTGACGCAGCCGCGTCTCGAGCTCTTTCACCCGCCCGTCGCGATCGGCGGTGTAGGTCGCGGCGGCCTGCTTGGCGGCGAGCACCGACTCCGACAGCGACCGGTGCAGCTCGTCGGCGATCGTTCCGAAATGATCGCGGGAGGCACGTTGAACGAGGCGCAGACGATCTTTCAGCTGCTTGCCCACCTGGAACACGACGTCTTCGATATGCCGGCGCAAGAGGTTCTTCGCCTCCATCTGCCGTCGCGTCAGCCGGCCGGTCATGTCTTCACGGAAGGCCCGGCGGCCGACGAGCACGCCCGCCAGCAGAGACAGGGGATTGATCAGCGAGAGGCCGACAAGGCTCGTCGCGAGCCCCACCATCAGCACACCCCCGTACGAGCCGCGCACCCCGATGTAGATCTTCTCCGTGGCACTCATGCGCCCCTCGTCGAGCACCTGCAGCTGCTCAACCGGGTCGAGCACGCCGGTGACATCGCCGACGTCGATGAGGGGGATGCCCGACTCCCCTGCGATGAACTCCTCGGCGACCCGCTCCGACAGCCACTGCGAGCGCTCGTTGGTCCAGACGAACGTCTCCGACACGGCGGCGGAGACGCGCTGGTCCAGCCACTCCGCGATCTGATCCCAGATCGGGCCGGGGTCGCCCTCGTCGATGGCCGCCTCGCCGTCGCGCTGCACCTTGCGCAGGCGGTCGCGCAGGTCGTGCTCGGTGTCGGCGATCAGGTCGGCGATGCCGTCACTGAGCGTGACTTGCCAGCGGGCCGAGCGGCCGCGGAATTCGTCGGCACGCGCCTTCGCGTCCTCGAGTTCGGCGATCATGCGCGGCGTGTCTTCGGGATGCACCAGGGCGTTGAGCTCCGAGCGCACCGACATCCCCAGCTGGTCGACAACGGTCGTGAGGTCGTGCACGGCGGCGCGCCGGTGCAGCAGCTCGGCGCGTCCCAGCACGTCGCGGCGCAGATGCGCGACGAGTGCGGGGAACCCGGACTCGTCGTTGAGTTCGCGATCCTGGTGCTCTGCGGCCAGCAGGCGCAGGTCACTGGAGACGGCGAAGATCGGCACGTCGCCGAGATCATCCAGACGGGTGCGATCGATCGAGTGGATGTCACGCCACTGCGGATAGATGTCCGTCTTGCTCAGGACCGCGGCGACATTGGGTGAGATGCGCATCGCGTGCTGGAGGAACGTCATCTCCGGCTCGGTGTACTCCTGTGAGGCGTCGGAAACGAGGATGACCGCGTGCGCCGTCGACAGTGCCGCAAGAGTGGCCAACGCCCGCGTGGACTCCAGGCCCCCAACACCCGGTGAGTCGACGAGGCGAAGGCCACCCTTGAGGATTTCCCGGGGCAGGAGCACTTCGGCGCCCACGATCGCCCGCCCCGGAGGCATCTGCGCACGGTCAGACACATACGAAGCCAGATCGTCGAAGGAGATCTGCAGCCGCTCGACCGTTTCGTCGCCGCCGCCTTCGGGCCGCAGGAAGACGGCAGCGGAGGGCTCTTCGGCGTACCCGACCGACGTCGGCACCGCGGTGGCGACGTCGTCGTCGACGGCGCACGCGGGCGCGTTGATGAGCGCGTTGACGAGCTTGCTCTTGCCCTGTTTGAACTGTCCGACGACGATCACCCGCACATGCGGATCGAGGAGGCGCGTGCGGGTGTCGTCGAGTCGTTTGGCCAGATCCGTTCGCCCGACCGCGCCGGAGAACGAGCGCGTCTGCTCCACCAGCCGGACGAGCTCTCCTGGCGGGACAGGCACCGGTGTCCGCTCCGGAGCTCGAGGGCCCGCGGCCGTGGCGACGGCGCCTGCCGATTCGGGTGCGGTCACGGTGTTCTCCTCAGGTGGACGGGCGGGGACAGCAGAGGGCGATGACCCCGGGTCGGGTCATGACCCGGGGTCATCGCCACATCAGGCAGTCGTCACAGATCGACGTCCACGTCGGGATCGTCGTCCGCGATTCCGGACATGCCGCTGTCCCAGATGACGTTCGCGTCGACGTCCCAGTCGTTCGTCGACGTGGTCGTGAACTCGTCGTTGAACGAGTTCTCGACGTCCAGCGTGGCGGAGTAGGTGTTGTCCACGTTGTCGAGGTCCCAGTCCTGCGAGTTGTCGGTCACCGTGGTGTTCACCGTGGTGGTGTTGCCCGAGTTGTAGGCGAAGTTCACGTCCTTCGAGCTGCCGTCCATCAGGATGTCGCCTCCGGCATCGATAGTCGTGGCGTCGTTGACGTTGTAGGTGACGTTCACGTCGTCACCCGCCACGTAGGCGCCGTCACCGCTGTTGACCACCGCATCCGGAGCGACCCACTGGTCGAGCCCCCCGCCGGCGGCGACGTTGGCGTTGATCGACTGGTCGACGATCGTCGACCGGTTGTCGATCATCATGTCGCCACCGCCGCCGGCGGCCCCCAGCACGTTGCCGAAGCCCGTGTCGTACGAGCGCAGGCCGGCATTGACCGAGTTGTCGTTCGTGGAGTTGTCGGAGTTGTCCGTGTCCGAGTCGTCGGTCACCGTCACGGTGTCGTTGTAGGACCCCTCGTTACCGGAGTGGTCGGTGTCGGTCTCGGTGTTGTGCGAGTTCGCGTGGAACGAGTCGGTCGCCGTCGCGTCGGTGTTGCCCGAGCCGTTCGTCGAGGCGTCGACATTGCCGACGTTGCTCACATCGGCGGCGAGGTTCGCGGTGTTGGTGGTCGTCGTGTTGAACGACCCGCGTGTTTCCGCGGTGACGTCGATGTCGGCGGTGTAGTCGTCGAATGCCATGTCCTTGCTCTCTTTCTCGAAAGGCGCGAGCGCCCGGATGCTGGTATGCCGGCCGCCGTTGGCGGCGGCCGGCAGCGGGTCTCACATGCCGAGGTCGGTGCCGTCCGCGATACCGGAGCCGACGCTGTCGACGATCGCGTTGACGTCCACGTCGACGTTCGTGGTGGAGTCGAAGACCCCCGAGTCGTTGTACGAGCCGCTGACGGTGCTCGACCAGTCGTAGGCGTTGTTCGAGTCGTCGATGTCCCAGTCCTGCGAGGTGTCGGTCCAGTTCGAGGTGAACGAGTAGTCGTTTCCCGAATTGATCGAGGTGTTGACCGTCTTCGTGCTGTCCATCAGGATGTCGCCGTCGGCACTGATGGAGGTGGACTCGTCGATGTTGTAGGTGACGCTCACGTCGTCGCCAGCCACGAACGCCCCGTCGCCGGAGTTGACGACCGCGTCACTGGATACCGAGGAGAAGACCGGGCCGTCCGCGGCGACGTTGCCGTTGACCGACTGGTCGACGATGGTCGAGCGGCTGTCGATCATCATGTCGCCGCCGCCTCCCGCGGCCGCCGCCGCTCCGCCGACGTCGCCGAAGCCCGTGTTGTAGCTGCGGAGACCGGCGTTGATCGAGTTGTCGTTCGTGGAGTTGTCGGAGTTGTCGGTGGTCGAGCTGTCGGTGAAGCTCCACGAGTCGTTGTACGAGTCGGTGTTGCCCGAGTTGTCGGTGTCGGTGTCGGTGTTGTGCGACCCCCAGTGGAACGAGTCCGTCGCCGTGGCGGTGGTGTTGTTGCTGTCGTTCACCGACTCGTCGGTGTTGCCCGCGTCTGTGACGGCAACGTCGACATCCAGCGTGTTCGTCTCGTCGTCGTTGAACGAGTCCGCAACCGTCGTGCTGAGCGCGGCGTTGAGGGTGTAGTCGTCGAAGGCCATGATCCCTGTCCATTCCCGGGGCTCTGCACCCCGCGTGAGTTCGTGGCCTCACAGTACGAACGCACGGCACTCGGCCACATCGGGGATGCCTCCGGGGATTCGGGGTCGTTGGGAGGGGGTCCCCTCCCCCCAACCCCCTATCGGCAGGGGGTACCGACTCGGACGCGTACGGGGCCGCGCCTAGGGTGGAGGGGTGGATATGGCGGAGTTGACGGCACTGCTCACGCCCGAAGGGCTCCGACTCCTGGATGAGGCGGGCGAGATCTCGTCGACAACCGACGTCACGCGCGCGGTCTCGCAATTGCGCTCCGCCGGGCACTCCCCCGACCTGGTCTCAGCCGTCGTCGGCCAGGCGCGCCTTCGTGCGCGTGCCCGGACGAAGTTCGGACCGTTCGCCGAACGCATGCTGTTCACCCGTGCCGGACTCGAACAGGCCACCCGCCTCTCGGTCGCCGCGCGCCACGCCGGGCGGTTCCGGGCGGCCGGGATCTCCCGCGTCGCGGACCTCGGCTGCGGCATCGGGGGCGACGCCCTGGGCTTCGCCGCGCTCGGCCTGGGGGTGCTCGCCGTCGACGCCGACGAGGTCACCGCAGCAGTCGCCGCCTACAACCTGGCCCCGTTCGGGGACGCCGTCGAGGTCCGCCACGGTACGGCCGAAGCATCCGACCTGTCCGACGTCGACGGCGTGTGGCTCGACCCGGCGCGCCGGACGGCCGGGCACACCGAGACCGTGCGCGTTCGCGCCGCGGACTACTCGCCGCCTGTGGAGTGGGCCTTCGACCTGCTGGACCGGAGGCCCGGCGGGATGAAGCTCGGCCCGGCGTTCGATCGCGACGCGATCCCCGCCGACGCGGAGGCGCAGTGGGTCAGCGCCGACGGCTCGACCGTCGAACTCGTCGTATGGACGCGTGCGCTCGCCCGCGACGGCGTACGTCGGGCGGCCCTCGTCACGCGCGGCGACGACGCGTGGGAACTCACCGCGGGCGGGGATGCCGAGGACGAACCGGTGCGGGAGCTCGGGGCGTTCGTGCACGAACCCGACGGTGCGGTCATCCGGGCGCGGCTGATCGGCGAGGTCGCTCGCGCGCTCCAGGCGGGGATGCTCGCCCCCGGCATGGCGTACCTCACGTCGGACGCGGCGCTCACGAGCCCCTTCGTCTCCTCGTTCCGCGTGCGCGAAGAGGTGCCGTTCGAGACCCGCGCGCTGGGCCGTGCCCTCCGCGAGCGCGGAATCGGCACTCTGGAGATCAAGAAGCGCGGCGTCGATGTCGACCCTGCGGTCCTGCGCACCAAGCTCGGCCTCCGCGGTGACGACTCGGCGACCCTGATCCTCACGCGCGTCGGCAAGCGCCGCCTCGCGGTGCTGGCCGACCGCATCCCCTGACCCGCCGGCTCGACCTTCTGCGGGCGGGGCGTCGCTGGGGCGCGGGGCCCCTCAGCGGCGAGCCCCTATGGTTTCGCCGAAACCACACGCTCTGGGTGACCACAACGTGCGGTCTCGCCCAGGACATATGGAGACGGCGGATGCGGTTCAGCCCAGCGGAAGCCGCGGGATGGCCCACAGCAGCCATCCCGTGCTGTAAGCGATGGCGAGGAGGCTCAGCATGAGCGCCCACACCGCGACCGCGCGCGACTCGCCGGCGCGACGGAGGGCCACGATCGCCGTGATGGCGCCCGCCAGCCCGATGGGCAGCATCCAGCCCACGAAGATCGACGCCGCCAACGCGACGATCGCGAGTGCGAGCGCCCAGGGAGCGACGGCGGCGCGCTTGGCGGGTGGCGGCGGAGCCCACTCGAAGTGCTGACCTTCGACAGGGCCCTCCGCCGAGACGATCACGGGCGCGGTCGGGAGCTGGGTGTACCCGGTGCGCGCGGAACCCGGGATGCGGGAGGTCGCGGCGACGACGACGTCGGGTGAGGGCGGCTCCACGAGCGGTGGGCGGGACATGGCCGGGGCAGTGCGCGCGGGGGCGGTGGAGGCCGCGCGCGGGGCGTCCGGGGCGTCCGGCGCAGGGCGGGTCCTCGCCGGGTCGGTGGGCCGGGCGTCCGACGCGGCCTCCTGCGCAGGCCCCGCCGACGCGGCCGCAAGCGCGACATCCACCCCACGGAGATCGGGGGGAGCGGCCGCCTGCCGCACCGCGGTCTCCGCCGTCGTGGGCGCAGGTCGCGGTTCCGCGGGGTCGTCCAGACGGCGAGGGCGGCGCGGCGAGCCGTCGCTCATGCTGCATCCTCTTCGCGGTTTTCCGCGACCTGGATCTGCGTCACCGGCAGCGTCGAGTCGGCACCGAACGCCAGCGTGGAGGGCCGGCTCCCCGAGCGAATGAGCTCGGAGGCGAGCGCGGCGATCATCGCGCCGTTGTCGGTGCAGAGGCGGAGCGGCGGAATCCGCACGCTCACCCCGGCGGCGCCCGCGCGCTCCAGCGCGACATCGCGCAGCCGACGGTTCGCGACGACGCCGCCGCCCAGGAGGAGGCGCGGCACATCGAACTGCTCACACGCATCGAGGGCCTTGGTGACCAGCACGTCGACAACGGCCTCGCGGAAGGATGCCGCGACATCCGCCACCGGCACCGGCTCGCCCGCCGCCTCGCGCTGTTCGATCCAGCGCGCGACGGACGTCTTCAGTCCGGAGAAGGAGAAGTCGTAGCGGTGCCGCTCCCGGTCGGAGGCGCGGGAGAGCCCGCGCGGGAAGGCGATCGCCCGGGGATCGCCGGATGCGGCGGCGCGGTCGATCTCCGGGCCCCCGGGGTAGGGCAGCCCGAGAAGGCGGGCGACCTTGTCGAACGCCTCGCCGGCGGCATCATCGACCGTCTCGCCGAGGAGTTCCACGTCGCTCGTGAGGTCGCGAACGAGGAGGAGCGAGGTGTGGCCGCCGCTCACCAGGAGCGCGACCGTGGGGTACTCCAGCGGTCCTGCCTCGGTGTCGAGGATGTCGGCGGCGATGTGTCCGACGAGGTGGTTCACCGCGTACAGCGGCTTGTTCAGCGAAACGGCGAGGGCTTTGGCGGCGCCGATTCCGACCATGAGTGCGCCGGCGAGCCCCGGGCCGCTGGTGACGGCCACCGCATCCAGGTCATGTATGCGCACGGATGCCTCGGCAAGCGCCGCCTCGATCGAGGGCTGCAGCGCCTCGAGGTGTGCGCGCGCGGCGACCTCGGGGACGACGCCGCCGTATCGCGCGTGCTCTTCCATGCTCGAGGCGATGGTGTTGCTCAGCAGCGTGCGGCCGCGGACGACGCCGATGCCGGTCTCGTCGCAGCTGGTCTCGATGCCGAGCACCAGGGGCTCGCGGTTCATGTGCACCACCCGGTCTCGAGGTCGCAGGTCGCCCCCGCGGCACCGAGCGGCTGCAGCCCCTGCCCCGCGGCGCCGAGGGGCTGCAGTCCCTGGCCCGCCGCACCGAGGTCGGAGGATGTGCTCGATGTCGGAGCATTCCTCGCGGATCCTCCGACCTCCGTGCGATCCTCCGACGGTGCGGCTGCGCGCGCGTGCCCCCATCCGGCCAGGTCGAGAGCCATCACAATCGCATCCACGTCGTCCGGCTGGTAATACCGGGGCCGACGGCCGACCTCGGCGAACCCCTCCGACGCGTACAGGGCCTGCGCGACGGGGTTGTCGGCCCGCACTTCGAGGAAAACCTCCCGCACGTCGCGCCGCAAGGCCTCGTCAAGCAGCGCGGTCAGCAGCATCCGTCCCCGGCCCCCTCCGCGAAAGCCTTCGGCGATCGCGATCGTCTGGATGTCGGCATCCTTCGCCCCGCGGGGCGCGCGGAGCCCCGCGTAGCCGGCGAGACGGCCCGCCTCCTCCGCGACGACGTACCAGCCGTGGCGGGAGGAGAGCTCCTCGCGCATCATCGCCTCGCTCCACGCATCCGTGGGGAACGAGGCCCGCTCGAGCGTCATGATGGCGTCGAGATCGGACGGGTCGGCGGCCCGGAGATTCACGTGCGGACCTTCTTCGGCGTGTGCCCGAGCGTCACATCGGGCGAGCGGAGGTAGAGCGGCTCGGACGGACCGATGGTGCGACCGGCCGCCGTCGCGCGGGCAGCGGCGAGCGCGACCATCGCGGCGGGCACGGATGCGGCGTCCCGGCGATCCGCGCCGAGTTCGGCCAGACGCGCGTCGATCTCGGTGCGCGGGATCAGCGCCGGCTCGGTGACCCGCACAGGCAGTCCGTCATCGTCGAGTCCGGCGTACACGGTGAAGGCGAATTCCCGGCGACGCGCATCGGTCACGACGGCGAAGCGGCCTGGCTCGGGAGCGCCGGCGAGGGCGGCATCCATGAGGATGCCGAGCGCGACAGCGTCGTGGCTGACGACGGGCACCACGGGCAAGGCACGGCCGAGCGCGAAGGCCCGAGCGGCGGCGATCCCCACCCGGAGGCCGGTGAAGGGCCCTGGACCCATCCCGGCCGCGACATGGGTGACGCCCGCCGCATCCACGCGCGCGAGCAGCTCCCCGATCACTTCGGCGTGGCCGAGCGGGTTGTCGCTGGATGCTTCGTCCTGGACGTACCCGTCGACCTCGACGACGGCGACAGCCGTGCCGAGGGAGGTGTCGATGCCGAGGAACACCCTTCCAGCGTAATCCGCCCCGGTCCCACGGTCCCCGCGCGCGGGAACCTCACGGGTTTGGGGCGCATTTCGTGTCTTGGGGCGCATCCAGTCGCGCCCCAAGGCACTTTTCGCGCCCCAAACCTCGGAGAGTGGCGAGGGCCGGCGCGGGGCGGCGGGCGGCGGCACCGCGCCGGAGAGCGGCCAGCGGCGGCACAGGGCCGGAGTGCGACGAGGAGCGGCCTAGGGGCGGCGCGTGATGGTGACCGTGCGGGGTGCGTCGTCGTCGAGTTCCGCGGTGTGGCGGGCGATGGTGCCGCATGCGGAGTCGAGGCCGCGGCCGCCGGTCTGCGGGGTGATCTCGATCTCCCACCACGTGTCGGCGAGGTGCTCGGCCATCCCCCGCCCCCACTCGACGATCACCACCGAATGCGCCACGTCGATGTCGAGGTCGTCCAGTTCGACCGCCGAGCCGAGGCGGTACGCATCCACGTGCACGAGCGGGGCGCCCCCCACCAGCGACGGATGCGTGCGCGCGAGCACGAAGGTGGGGCTCTGCACCGGTCCTCGGATGCCGAGTCCCTCGCCGATGCCGCGGGTGAGCGTCGTCTTGCCTGCGCCGAGGCCGCCGGTGAGCACGACCACATCGCCCGGCTGCAGCGCCCGGCCGAGCGTCACGCCGAGGTCGCGCATCGCCTCGGGTGTGTCGATCTCACGTGTTCCGAGCAGGCCGTCGGGAACGCTCATCCGGCCACCTGCCGTCGGGGAACCCGCGGGCCGATGCGCGTGACGATGTCGTAGTTGTTGGTGCCCGCCGCATCCGCCCAGTCGTTCGCCGATGGCGCTCCGAGCGTCGGATCTCCGAAGAGCACCACCTCGTCGCCCACCGCCACGGGGGTGTCGCCGACGTCCACGACGAACTGGTCCATGGCGATACGGCCGGCCACGGCGAAGCTCCGTCCGGCGATCGAGACCTGGCCGGCTCCCGAGGCTTGTCTCGGAACACCGTCGGCGTACCCGAGCGGTACGAGCGCGAGGGTCGTCTCCCGTCCGGCACGGAAGTCGTATCCGTACGACACGCCCTGCCCTGCCGGAACCCGCCGCACCGCGGCGACGGCGGCCCGCAGCGTCATCGCGGGCCGGAGCCCGAGTTCGGCCGACGTGCGGTCGGCGAAGGGCGACAGGCCATACAGCCCGATGCCGATGCGGACGCATCCCAGACGCGCCTCGGGCAGCGCGATCGCCGCGTGCGTGGCGGCGATGTGGCGAAGCGGCGGGTTCAGTCCGAGGGATGCGGCGACGACCACGGCCTCTTCGAACACGCGCAGCGCGGCCCGGTCGTCCTCCGGCGATGCGTTGGACAGGTGCGAGAAAAGTCCCGTGACGCGGAGTTTCCCGATCCGCTCGAGCCGGGCGGCTTCGGCGAACACGACGCGGCTTTCCGCCGGCGGGATACCGTTGCGCGACAACCCCGTGTCGATCTTGAGGTGCACCGTCGCGGGATGGTCTCCGGATGCTGCGGCCGCGGCCGCGAGGAGCTGATCCATGCCGGAGATCCCCAGCTCGATGTCGGAGGCGACGGCTTCGACGAACGATGTCCCCGGCGCCTGCAGCCACGCCAGGATCGGTGCGGTGATGCCGGCGCGGCGCAGCTGCAAGGCCTCGGCGACGTCGGCGACGCCGAGGCGGGATGCTCCGCCCTGCAGTGCTGCGACCGCGGAGCGGAACGCGCCGTGCCCGTACCCGTCGGCCTTGACCACGGCGATGACTTCCGCGCCGGTCAGCCGGCGCAGGTGCCGCACGTTGTCGGCGATCGCCTCGACGTCGACCTGCGCCTCCCGCATGACTCCGTCCGGAAGCCGATTCATTCCGCCCCCACCCCCGTCGACTCGCCATCTTCCGTGGGCTTCTCGGCCCGGAACCCGACGTTTTGCGGCGACTCGACGGACTCGACGATGACGTAGGCGGTGGCCAGGCCGGCATCGTGGCTGAGGGAGAGGTGCACGCGGGTGATGCCGCGTGCGGCAACCGCGGCGGCGGTCGACCCCGACAGCGCGAACCGCGGACGCCCCGACGACTCCGACACGACCTCGATCTCGGTCCAGTGCACGCCGTCCGACCCGCCGAGCGCCTTGATGAGGGCTTCCTTCGCGGCGTACCGGGCGGCGAGCGACCGGGGTTTCAGCATCCGCTCGCTCGGCGAGAAGAGGCGTGCAAGCAGGCGCGGGGTGCGTGCGATTGATCGCTCGAACCTCGGGACGTCGACGAGGTCGATCCCGATTCCCTCGATCATCCGCTCTCCTCCCGCCCCGAATGGGCCGGATTCAGCCTAGTCCGGGTGCACCGTCCGGGCCCCGGCGCGAACCGTACTCAGGCTGGGCCCGGCGGGGACGGCGAATCACCGCGGAAATCCCCGGTGCGCCCCGAGCGCGCGCGACTCCAGCCTGAGTACGGCCCCGGACGGAGTCCCGCACGCCGGGGTGATCCGCCGCGTGCGGGACGCTCCCTGCGCCAGGATCGCCTGGGGCGAGTAGCCCCGTGCCCGCCGCGGCTACTCGACCGTGACGGACTTGGCGAGGTTGCGCGGCTGATCGACGTCGAGGCCCTTGGCCGTGGCAAGCCCCATCGCGAAGATGTGGAGCGGCACGACGGCGAGGAGCGGCTCGAACATCGGAGCAGCCAGCGGGATGCGGAGCACCTCATCCGCCTTGGGGAGCACGGCGACGTCACCCTCTTCGGCGATCGCGATCACCCGAGCGCCGCGGGCGCGGATCTCCTCGATGCTCGAGACCACCTTGCGGTGCATGTCACCGCTGCCCCGCGGCGAGGGGACGATGACGAACACCGGCTGCCCCGGCTCGATGAGCGCGATCGGTCCGTGCTTGAGCTCGCCGGCGGCGAATCCTTCGGCGTGGATGTAGGCGAGCTCCTTGAGCTTGAGCGCCCCCTCGAGCGCGATGGGGTACCCGACGTGACGGCCGAGAAACAGCACCGACCGGGTGTCGCCCATCCAGTGGGCGAGCTGCTCGATGCGCTCCTGCTCGGTCTCGAGAACCCGCGCGATCTTGCCCGGGATGGCTTCCAGCTCGGCGGCGTTCTCGGCGATCTGCTCGGATGACAGTGAGCCGCGCAGGCGCGCGACGTGCAGGGCGAGGAGGTACAGCGCGGTGATCTGCGCAACGAAGGCCTTCGTCGAGGCGACCGCGACCTCGGGGCCGGCGTGCGTGTAGACGATCGCGTCGGACTCGCGCGGGATGGTGGCGCCCTGCGTGTTGCAGATCGACAGCGTCTTCGCACCCTGCTCACGGGCGTACTTCACCGCCATCAGCGTGTCCATGGTCTCGCCGGACTGGCTGATGGACACCACCAGCGTCGAGGGCGACAACACCGGGTCGCGATAGCGGAACTCATGAGCGAGTTCGACGTCGACCGGCACGCGGGTCCAGTTCTCCATCGCGTACTTGCCGACCATGCCGGCGTACGCGGCGGTGCCGCAGGCGATGACGAGGATGCGGTCGATGCCGCGGAGCAGGTCATCCAGGCCGTCCAGCTCGGGGATCTCGACCAGGCCGTCGTGGATACGCCCGCGGATCGTGTTCGCCACGGCCTCGGGCTCTTCGGAGACCTCTTTGGCCATGAACGAGGACCATCCGCCCTTCTCGGCGGCGGCGGCATCCCACGTCACTTCGAACGGCTCGACCTCCACCGGCGTTCCGTGGAAGTCCGTCACCTCCACGCCCGAGGGCGTGATGACGACGATCTGGTCCTGGCCGATGGCCAGGGCGTTGCGGGTGTGCTCGACGAACGCGGCGACGTCGGAGCCGAGGAAGTTCTCACCCTCCCCGAGGCCGATGACCAGGGGCGAGTTGCGGCGGGCGCCCACGACGACCCCCGGCTGATCCTGGTGCATGGCGAGCAGCGTGAAGGCCCCTTCCAGCCGAGCGACGACCGCGCGGAAAGCCTGTGCGAGGTCGCCGGAGGCGGCATATTCCCGTCCGAGCATCACCGCCGCGACCTCGGTGTCGGTGTCGCTGCGGAACGTGAAGCCTTCGCCGAGGAGTTCCGCCTTCAGCTCGCCGAAGTTCTCGATGATGCCGTTGTGGATGACCGCGAGCTTGTCGTCGTCGGCGAGGTGCGGGTGCGCATTGCCGTCGGTGGGTCCGCCGTGCGTGGCCCAGCGAGTGTGGCCGATGCCTGTCGTGCCGTCCGCGAGCGGTGACTCGACGAGGTCATCCCGCAGCACGGCGAGCTTGCCCGCGCGCTTGCGCATACCCAGGTGGCCGTCGCTGTCGAGAACCGCGATTCCTGCCGAGTCGTAGCCGCGATATTCGAGCCGCGCGAGGCCCGCCAGCAGGATGTCCTGGCTCTGCCTCGGACCGACGTAACCGATGATTCCGCACATAGTTCCTCATCCTAAACGGGGGATGCTGAGGGCCTGCCGCGTGGCGCGGGGCCGGTGCGAGCCCCGCGTCACGCCGCCGGAAGCGCGATCGTGTGCGCCGTGTGGTCGCGCTTGGCGGCGAGGTAGCGTGCGTTCGCGGCCGACATGTGGACGGCAGTGGGCACCTTCTCCGCCACGCGGATCCCGAGGCTCTCGAGCTGCGCGGCCTTGTCGGGATTGTTGCTCAGCAGTCGGACGCGGTCGACCCCGACCGCCCGCAACATCTGAGCGGCCACGGTGTAATCGCGCTCGTCTTCGCCATGCCCGAGCGCGACGTTCGCCTCGTACGTGTCGAGGCCGGCATCCTGCAGCGCATAGGCGTCGAGCTTGGCGTACAGTCCGATGCCGCGCCCTTCCTGACGGAGGTAGAGGAGGAAGCCGCCCTCGTCGGCGATGCGCTCCAGCGCCTCGTGCAGCTGAGGGCCGCAATCGCAACGCTCCGAGCCGAAGACGTCGCCGGTGAGGCACTCGCTGTGCAGCCGAGCCAGGGGCGCTTCGCCGCCGGCGCGCATGCGTTCGAGGGCGCCTCGCCAGTCGCCGAGCCCCAGAAGGAGGTGCTCCTTGCCGTCGACCAGCCCGTCGAACGTGGAGACGTCGGCGACGGCGGCGAATCCCTCGGGGAACCGCAGCGGCACCCGGACGGCGGTGCGAACCGTCGCGAGGTTCGCCGGTGCGGCGCCCGGCACCGGAACGAGGAGATCGGTCATTTCCATCCCAAGCATGAGTTTCACGTACTTGGACGGCCAACCGGCGCCCCTGCCGACGTATTCCACGTCGGCGTCGGCACCCCGGACAGGGCGCGGGCCCTCTCGAGTTTCCCATTAGGGACTGGATGACACGAGAGGGCCCACTACTCCGGCACGGACCCGCGGAATCGCTTGGGGAAACGACCCGGAAAAGACTGCTGGGGACAGCCCGGATGCCGCGCCGGAGGCAAGGCCAGTGTACTGCACTGGCCTTGCGCGAGATCGGCGCTATTCCTGCGGCGTGTCCGAAAATTCGCGGATGATTTTCAGGGACTAAAGGCCCAAACGTGTCCCCTATATGGCGGACACAGTGGCCCGGCGGTATCGTGGACACCGGCCAAGGGTGGCCACGAGGGGGACCTCGAGGGGACGAGGATCGTGCCACCTCTAGCCCGCGCAGGAGTGACTGGGGAGTTCGCTCCGCGATATTGAACCCTGTGTGTGGCGCGCGACTCACACGCTGCGCACAGGGTTCGATATGACTCGCGGCGTGGCGCCGTCGGGCCGGCCTCGCGGAACCAGACCCTAGGCTCATCGCATGTCTGCGGATGACTCGGACCGCCCGGAGGCGGCGATCGTGGCCGCCGTCGCCACCCTCCACGCGCGCGGCTTCGAGGGCATCCGCATCACCGCGAACTTCTACGCGACCGGGCACTGGCGGTGCCGCGTGCTCGTCCCCGACCCCGGTGACGCCAGCGGGCCGGCGGCCGAGCGCAACGTGCTGCTCGCGTACTCGAATTCCCTCGGTTGGGACCTGTTCCGCGACGGCAGAACGGAGTGGGATGTGGACGCCATCGCCGGCCGACTCGCCGCGGCGGCCCAGGCCTATCCGAACGCGCTCCGAGCCGACCGGGAGTACGTGGCGTGGCTCGCCGAGCTCCGGCGCCGCACTAACGGCGGATGGTTCGCCATGTATGAAGACGCCTACGTCCCGCAGCAGATGTGGGATCGCCGCGGCCTGGTGCGGCTGGTGCATCCCGACCGCCGATCAGCCGACGCGGATGCGGCGGCCTACGGCGGCGTGGATGAGAACGGCTGGTCGCTTGTCGGAACGGCGCCGGCGCCGCCCGCTCCCTGACGAAGGAAGGGGCGACGCCGGACGCTCGAGAACGCGGTTCAGCGATCGGTGCACGCCGCCACGGCTGACGACACCGGGACCTCGCGGAGGAGGGGCGTGTGCAGGACGACCGGCGGGTCTTCGGCACCCGCCGCCAGGACGAATCGGAACTCGACCGTCTCGGTCTCGCCCGGCGAGACGTTGACCCGCACCGCCGTGAAGGGGCGGCCACCGTCGACCTCGTTCGCCGACGCCACCGCACCCTCGGCGTCGGTCACTCCCCCGAATCCGGCATTCGCCGGCGCGGCTACGGTGACGCTCGTGCCGATATCGCCGATCGCGGTGCCGAACAGGCCGCCGCCGGTCATACTCATCGGCAGTTCCGCGATGCCTTCGGGGCGTGCCGTGTTGGAGAGCGTAACGCGGACGACGCTCTCCGCCGCACCGTCCTCGCTGCACCGTTCCACGCCCGATTCGATGGCGACGTCGAGATAGCTGTCCATCTTCCCGCCCGTTGCGTCGTTGAGATAGACCGCATGCGCGGCCTCGCCGGCTGCGTCCAGCCGAGCCCGCGGGCCACCCACGGCGGAATCCGCCAGCACGGCCTGCTCCTCCGGTACGGCGCTCCACACCGAGACTCTGCCTTCCGCGACGACGGGCACGAGTGCTTCGGCCCAGGCGACCAGATCCATGTCGGTCATCAGTGTGGTCAGCACCGATGACGTCACCTGCTGCAGGTACGCGGTCTGGGCGTCCGGATCGAGGTGGAGGTACGGGTCTATGAGCAGGCGCTGGACGAGATCGGCGTCGCTCACCTGCGTCCCGTCCGCCAGCGGAATCGGTCCGTGTGCGGTGAGCAGAGCGCGCAGCACGAGCGGGTCGATCGCGACCACCGCGTCCGGCACGACGCCGTATTGCGACTGCCACCACGCCGACGCGAGGGCGGCGGAGGTCGTGAAATCGGGCGTCATCGTGGCGTTCTGCACGAAACGCCCGACGACATCGCCATACAGCGCCGTCGCGGCCGCAGGCACCGGCGCGATCGAGGTGTCACGCATCGGGAATCGGGCGGAGTCGGACTGCTGCACCAGCGACAGCGTCCCCGCCTCGGCGTGCAGGTGCACGAAGCTGCCCGTGATGCCCCCGCCGGTGCGTACCTCGGCGCTGTTCTGGAGCATGACCAGGATTTCGCGGGGCCCATCCGCGCCCATGAGACCCGGCAGCACGGCGCCCGCGCGTGCCAGTCCGTCGAGCACGGGCGCGGCGGAGTCCAGAGCACCCTGCAGTTGGGAGACACCGGCGGCCACGGGCGGCAGCACGGCGTCGCCGTCGATCGCGTGCATGGCGTCGCGTGCAGAGGTGAGCGCGGCCGAGGCCCGCGCGAGCGGTTCGCTCGCGCCGGACACGGCGCTCGGGTCTGCCGAACCGCCGAGCGACCCGGCCACATCCAGGACGGGCTCGAGCACCGACTCCCCCACCACCGACAGCTGCACCGAGACGGTGCGGACGGCGGCGAGGTTCGCTCCGACACCCGGAGTGAGACCCGCGACCGACCACAGTGGACCGGCAGTGAGTTCCTCGGCACGGTCGGCGTGCTCACGGAAGCGGACGGCGACCTCACGGGCGGTGTCGAAGTCGCGGAGGGAGACGGCGGTGACGAGCTCGTCAGCCAGCGGAACGACGGCCGAAAGCTCGTCCTTCGCCTGCCAGGCCTGCGCGCCGACCCATGCGACGGCGCCGGTGGCCAGGGCCACCGCGCCGCCGCATGCGAGCATCACCGTCCGTCGCCTCCGCCGCGATGCGACGGATGCCACGACCGTCAGCCTGCGCGTCGCCGGCGAACAACGCCCAGCGTGACGCCGGCTGCCACCAGGGCAGCGCCGACCACGCCGAGCATCGGCACCCAAGCCGCGAGGCCTGTGAGCGGCAGTGTCGCCGACGATGCGACCGAGTCGCATTCGCTGAGCGTCAGCGGCACGCGGAGGTCCGGTGCCACGGACGGCTCCACACGGAGCACAGCGGTGATCGACGAATCGGACGCGGCATCGGCGACCGCATCCGCGGGCCAGCGAACCTGCCCGGCGACGGTGCCGTCCGACAGCGCGCCCAGCGCCACGGTGGTCGACCGGCTGCCCCGTTCGAGGACCAGCTCGGCGTTGCCGCCGACGATGGCCCCATCCGGATCGGTGACCTGAACCCGATAGTCGATCCATGGATCGCCTGACCGGCATTCCATGACGACTGCCGAGCCGGCCAATGTGGCGGCCGACGGATCGGTCGGTGTGTATCTGGAATCTGATGCGACGCCAGCCGCCAGCGGTGCTCCCATAAGCACGCCGACGAGCATGGCCGCTGCGATTGTTCGCATGCGGATTGCCCCTCCCCAATAGGCTGCGCAGGCGCTCAACTCCCCAGCGGAGTGCCTGCAGAATCGAGACTGTACCGTGAAACTCGTCGCGAGAGCAATCTCGCCGCGACACGCCGGTGGCGCGACATGGACTTTCGCCGCGACCAAACCTGTGGTTGTATTCATCCCGCACCAGGTATCGCAAGATGTCGAGGTCGTATCTCCGAGGGGTCGGGGGTGCGAGACCTCCCGATCTGGGGTCGGGAACATGGTCACCTCAGGTGCACAAGCGGGATTGGGCCCGCTCACTGGGGAAAATTGGGGACAACGTCCATGGGGAGACGTTATTTGGCGTACCCGCGCACCGTCGGAGGTGCGCGACCGTGCGCCGTCGACGGTGCGCGGGAACGCGTAGAGGGACCGCCGCGCTGTTCTGAGGCGCGATCGTGACCGCCATCGAGATCGGGGCGCGCGGCAGCGCGCTGCCCGCATCCGTTCCGGCTATCGCCGACCTCACAGTCCGCCGCCCGCCGACGTGGGGTCTCGCCGTCGGACCGCGGGCGACGCCTGCGCTCGAGCGTCGGCTGACGTGGGAGCGGGCTTACCGCCTGCGCCTGCGGGTGACGGACACCGTCGTGGTGGCGGCCGTCGCGTGCATCGCCTCGGTCGTGCAGCTGATGGCCTCCGCACCGGGGGTGCTCGTCGAAGATCCGTGGGTCCTCGCCCGCATCCCGCTGGCCAGCGCCGCTGTCTGGCTGCTGATGCTCTCCGCCTTTCAGACTCGCGAACCCCGCATCACCGGTGCAGGCAGCACCGAGTACAAGCGGGTCGCCCACGCCACAGGCCTCGCCTTCGGCATCATGGCGATCGCCTTCATCGTGTTCCAGTGGCAGGGGCTGCGCAGCCAGCTCGTCATCGCACTGCCGCTCGGCCTGCTCGCGCTGCTCGCGGCTCGGTGGCGCTGGCGCCGCTGGCTCGTCGCGCAACGGCGCACGGGTCGGTACGTGTCGCGCGCCATCGTCGTGGGACGTCGCGCCGACGTCGCGCACGTCATCGGAACTCTCGAACGCGACGGCCAGCTCGGCTTCCACGTCGTAGGGACGGCGTTGGATGGGGATTCCGCCGCCGAGCTGGTCGTCAGCGCACGGACCTACCGCACCTACGGCACGCCGGAGACGGCTGCCCAGGTGGCACGGGACCTCGGCGCCGACACCATCATCGTCGCCAGCCACCTGGAGAACCCGGACTTCGTCCGCCGTCTCGGGTGGCAGCTGGAGGGAACCGCCGCCGATCTGGTTCTCTCGAGCCAGCTCACGGACGTGGCGGGCCCCCGGATCTCACTCCGCCAGGTCGTCGGCCTACCGCTGATCTCCGTGCGCATCCCGACCTTCGAGGGTGCACGTCACGCATACAAGCGGGCACTCGACCTCGCTATCGCCGTAATGGCGCTGATTCCGATCGCGGTCCTGACGCCTTTCGTGGCGCTGCTCATCAAGCTCGACTCGCCCGGAGGCGTGTTCTTCCGCCAGCGCCGCGTCGGCCAGGACGGACGCGAGTTCGACATCGTCAAGTTCCGCACGATGCGGACGACGGCGGAACAGGAACTCAAGGCGCTCATCGAGAGCAGCGAGGGTGCCGGGCCGCTCTTCAAGATCCGCAAAGACCCGCGCGTGACACGCGTCGGAGCAATCCTGCGCAAGTACTCGCTGGACGAGCTGCCGCAGTTCTGGAACGTCCTGCGGGGCGAGATGAGCGTCGTCGGGCCTCGGCCGCCGCTGCCGAGCGAAGTCGGCGACTACGACGGGCCGGTGTTCCGCCGGCTCTACATCAAGCCCGGCATCACAGGGCTCTGGCAGGTCAGCGGACGCAGCGACCTGTCCTGGGAGGAGAGCGTCCGGCTCGACCTCCACTACGTCGAGAACTGGTCGGTCATGACCGACCTCATGATCATCGCCCGTACGGCGAAGGTCATGTTCCGCGGAACGGGAGCGTACTAGGAATGACTCTGCACAAGCCCACACCGGTCGCGACGAGGCGATCACTGGCGACAGAACGTACCCGGGTGATCGTCGGCGGGATGCACACAGCACCGCCCGAGCGCTCGCATCGGCTGGACGGACTGCCGCGCATCGACATCGCCACCTGCCCCGTGCACGTCACGAATGAGGTCGGCGCACTGAAGATCATCACGCAGTCGGCCGTGCCGCCGCATCCCGCGCCCCTGGCGGTCTCGTCGATCAACCTCGACCACGTGCACCACTTCGGTCACGGCCGGCGGAAGCTCGGCGACTCAGGGGTGGAGTGGCTGCACCTCGTCGATGGCGCACCGATCGCCTCCCAGGCCGAGCGCCTGGTGCACGAGGACGTCCCGCGCCTCGCCGGCAGCGATCTCATCTCCGGCATCCTCGACAACGCCGACCGTCGCGGCCTCTCGGTCGCCGTGCTCGGCGGATCGGAAGACGTCACGACGCCGCTGCGGGAACGCATGTCGCGGGATTGGCCGAACGCGCGCTTCGCGGGCCACTGGACCCCGCCGCGCGAAGTGCTGGCCGACCCGGAGGCCTCGCGGGCGATCGCCACGGAGATCCGTGCCGCGGGCACCGACATCCTGATCGTCTGCCTCGGTAAGCCGAGGCAGGAGGAGTGGATCGACAGGTATGGCTCGGCCACCGGCGCAGGGACGCTGCTGGCCTTCGGAGCAGTCGTCGACTTCCTGGCCGGGCGCGTCTCACGCGCACCGCGCTGGGTGGCGAAGGCCGGTTTCGAATGGATGTGGCGGCTCATGCTCGAGCCACGGCGACTTGCCCGCCGGTATCTCATCGAAGGACCGCCGGCTTATCTGGCCGTGCGGCGGTCGCGTTTCCCCAAGAGGGCATGAGTCGCCACTTGACATGGCCGTGCGGGCCGATCCCGCACGGCCTCCTCAGCTGCCTCGGGTGGGTGCGCCCCTCACCCACCCGAGTGCACTAAAGGTCCGGGCGGGTGTGCCCCTCACCCGCCCGGACTCACCACAGGGGCATGTGAAGAAGAGAACGGGGATGACCCATGGGGAGCGCATGCAGCGACGTCTGCGCGGGCTCGTTGCGTTATGCAACGGCAGGGTCATCGAAAAAAGGACAGCGATCGTGAACGAGGAACAATTGAGCAACAACACCCACATCGCTGCTGACGACTCCTTCTATAGGGATGAACGGGTCGACGTGGCCGTCGTCGTCGTGTCGTACAACAGCGCGGATGACATCCGCCAGCTGCTTCCCGACCTGAGGCGCGAGACACGGTCCACGCGTCTACGCGTGATCGTGGCCGACAATTCGTCG
This sequence comes from Microbacterium sp. Z10_103, assembly GCF_058310455.1. Classification (NCBI taxonomy): domain Bacteria; kingdom Bacillati; phylum Actinomycetota; class Actinomycetes; order Micrococcales; family Microbacteriaceae; genus Microbacterium; species Microbacterium sp. Z10_103. Next base: position 295,482 of record NZ_JBZEGK010000001.1, on the reverse strand, counting down.
GAGGACGGCACCCTTGCGATGCTGTCCGAGCACACGGATGTCGTCGCGGTTCGCACCGGCGGCAATATCGGGTACTCGGGCGCGATCAACGTGGCGATGGAGCACGTGGGCGAGGCCGATTCCATCCTGATCCTCAACCCCGACCTGCGCCTGGACGCCGGCGCCATCCCGCGCATGCTGCGGCGGCTGCGCAGCGACCCGCGGATCGGCGCCGTCGTTCCCTTGCTGCGCGACGAGGACGGGTCGGTGTACTTCTCGCTGCGCCGCGAACCCACTGTGCTGCGCGCCGCCGCCGACGCGGTGATCGGCCGCTATTGGCAGGCTCGGCCGGCTCCGCTGTCGGAATACGTTCGTGACCCCGCCGAGTACGGCTGGGCGCACCCGGTCGACTGGGCCACGGGCGCCGCACTGCTGATCTCCGCCCCGGCCGCCGCGGTCATCGGCGACTGGGATGAGCGCTTCTTCCTCTACTCGGAGGAGACCGACTTCCAGCGCCGCCTCCGCGACGCGGGATGGCTCGTTCTGTTCGAGCCCGCCGCCGCGGCGACGCATCGTCGAGGCGGCTCGGGGGCCTCGCCCGACCTCAACGCGCTTCTGACCGTCAATCGCGTCCGGTATATGGAGAAGCATCGCCCGCTGTCCGCCGCGGCGTTCCGCGCGGCCGTCATCGTCGGCGAGCAGCTCCGCCGTAGCCCCGCGAATGCACGCTCACGCTGGGCGCTGTGGACGAGGACGCGGTGGCACGCGCTGCCGCACGGCCGCAAGGATCCCCTGCCGCCGGATGCCTTTCCCCCGGCGTCGATCGTCATCCCCGCCCATAACGAGGCGGGGATCATCGAGCGCACGCTCACGCCGCTCGCCCCACTGGCTGCTGCCGGCCGGGTCGAGGTGATCGTCGTCTGCAACGGCTGCACCGACGACACTGCGCAGCGCGCCCGCGCCTTCGCCGGTGTGCGCGTGGTGGAGACGGACGAGGCTTCCAAGGCATCCGCTCTGAACCTGGGCGATGCACACGCGACGTTATGGCCGAGGTTCTACCTCGACGCCGACATCGTCGTGACAGCGGACGCCCTCGCCGTCGTGGCCACCGCGCTGAATGAGGGCACCGCCCTCGCCGGTCGCCCGTCGTTCCGTCTGGATCTGGATGGTGCCTCGCCGCTCGTGCGGGCGTACTACCGGGCACGCGAACGGATGTCGTCGACCTCGTCGGCCCTGTGGGGCGCGGGGGTGTACGCGGTCAGCCGCGCCGGACACGAGCGGCTCGGCCGCTTCCCCGCGCTCACCGCCGATGACCTCTACGTCGACCTTCTTTTCACGCCGGCGGAGAAGGTCTTCCCCGCGACCGAACCGGTGATCGTGTCCGTTCCCCGTCACGCGGGGGCGCTGCGTCGCGTCCTGAGGCGCATGCGGCGCGGGCCGGCGGAGCAGGGCGTGGATACGGGGTCGTCCAGCGCACGGGAATTGGCCCGAAGCGTTCGCGGGCCGCTCTCGGCGACCGACGCTGCGATCTACGCCGCGTTCGCCGTGGATGCGCGACGCAGCGCGCGGGAAGCCGCGCGCCGGGGCTCCCTCGGATGGGAGCGCGACGACACATCCCGCAGGTCATCGACCCCTGGCTCTCTGGTGGACGCCGGCTGAGCTCGCTCGGCTCACGGCCGTCGAACAGCGAGCGAGGAATCCGGTCGACGGCTTCCGCTGGCCCACACGAGACGGTACACTTCCCCTAAGTGGTGATCAGGTTCCGGGGGGAATCGATCACTTTGGGGCAAATCACGACGGCGCTCGAGCTGCGTTTTCGTGTGGGGACTGGGGACTGCTCGATGGGGATATCTGCGCGTTCGCGCATCTTGACGCCGCGTATGCGCGGCACACTGGTCGTCACGGCAGTCGTCGTGGTCCTCGGCCTCGGTGTCGGCGCCTGGCTCCTCGTGGCGCCCGTTGCGCCGGGAGAAAAGCCCGTGGCAGCACAGACCAGCGGGCCTGTCCCTGGGGCGACGCCGACGACGGGCAGCGAAGTTCAGACGCCGACGGAGTCGACGGCGCCGAACGATCGCCTCCCGCCACGCGAGGGCGCCGCTCCACGCGTCTCTCTCCCGCTTCCCACCCCCGCGTCTGCGCAGGGCGCAGTCGTGGATGGGTATCCCGCTGACCTGGCGCCCCCGGTGGACGGATCGGACGTGCTCGATACGTCTCTGGCGACGGAGAACGAGGTTCTGCAGTTCACCCTGGTCGCCAGGTCCGACGCCTCGGGTGAGGACATCCTGGCCCACTATGGCGCGCTGTGGGCCGGGCTCGGACTCACACCCACGTCGGTCGCGGAGGCCGGAGCTGCGTCCTACACCGACGCATTCTCCTCGGTGACGGTGTCTGCGGACGCCTCCGGCACCGGCACCGTGTACACGATCTTCGGCGTGCTGAGAGCGGGCTGACGGCAATGTACATCTCGCTCACGAACAAGCCCGCGTCCGAAGACGAAGGCACGCCGGCGTCGCCCGAAGGCGCAGACGCCCCGACGGTAAAGAAGCGCAAGCCCGCGGGCATCCGCACCGTGTCATCGACGGTCGTCACGCTCGGTATCGTCTCGCTGCTCACCGACATCTCGTCCGAATCCGTCTCGGCGATCCTTCCGCTCTACATCACCGGGGTCCTGGGGCTCTCGACGATCGCGTTCGGCGTGCTGGACGGCCTGTATCAGGGCGTCAGCGCGCTCGTGCGCATCGCGGGCGGTTACACCTCCGATCGCATCGACCAGCCCAAGTGGGTGGCCTTCGTCGGTTACGCCCTCGCGGCCGTCGCCCGCGTCGGGCTCCTCTTCGGCTCGGGGTTCGCCGCGCTCACCGCCGTCATCACCGCCGACCGCATCGGCAAAGGCATCCGCACCGCCCCGCGCGACTCGCTCATCACCGCCACGAGTGATCCGGAGAAGCTGGGTACGGCGTTCGGTGTCCACCGGATGCTGGACAACATCGGCGCCGCGCTCGGACCGCTCATCGCGTTCGTGATCTTGCTGGTGATCCCCGACGGCTACCTGACCGTGTTCGTCGCGTCGCTGGCCTTCGCGACCATCGGGGTCGTCATCCTCGCCCTCGTCGTTCCGAATGTCCGCACCCGCCGCCGTGAGGCGCGTCCCGCGGGCGAGCCACGTCCGAAGCGGGAGCGTTTCGCATGGTCGGTGATCACGCGCGGTCCGATTCGTCGCGTCCTGGCCGCGGCAGGCATCCTCGGCCTCATGACGATCGGCGACGGGTTCATCTACCTCGTGCTGCAGGCGCGGAGCGACTTCGCCGCACAGTGGTTCCCTCTGCTCTATGTCGGAACCAACGTGGCATTCCTGGCCTTCGCCCTCCCGCTGGGCAAGCTGGCGGACCGGATCGGCCGCGCTCGCGTCTTCGTGCTGGGCCACCTCGCACTCCTCGCGACGTACGTCATGGCCGCCCTGCCGGTCGCCGACATCGCCGCCACGATCCTCTGCCTCGTGTTCCTCGGCGCCTTCTACGCCGCGACCGATGGAGTGCTCGCGGCGCTGGCCGCGCAGCTGACGACGCCGGAGACCCGTGGCACGGGCATCGCGGCCGCGCAGACGGTCGTGGCGATCGCGCGCTTCATCTCCGCGGCCGGATTCGGCCTGCTGTGGTTCGCCATCGGACGCGAGGCTTCGATGCTCGTGGTCGCGGGAGTCCTCGTGATCGCGATCCCCTGCGTGGCCCTCCTCCTGCGGCCCCTCCTCACCTCTCCGAAAGCGGTGAGGGCGTGAACGATCGGCGCAAGTGGATGATCGTGGCGATCGTTTCGTGCGCGGCGCTGGCGGCGACCTCGGTCGTGGGGATCTTCGCGTGGCGTGAGTATCAGGCTCGTGCGCAAGCTCCCAGTGCGGTCGACGTCGCGGGCGCCGGGGACGAGATCGACGGAGATCACGTCGTCTTCCGCAACACCGCCTCCGGGTCGGGGTACGGGCACATCGCGCGCGTCCCGTTGTCGGATCCGGATGGAACGCGGGTCGTCGACAGCGTGGCGTGCGACCGCGTCGACGCGACGGACGTCGAGCTCTCGTGCCTGCGGATCGAACGCGGCATCGTCCCCTCGTACTCGGCGACGCTGTATTCACGCGACGGCGAGCAGCTGGAGCAGTGGCCGCTCCCGGGCATCCCGAGCCGCACCCGGATCTCGGCGGACGGGTCACTCGTGGCGACGACGTCGTTCGTGACCGGGCACTCCTACGCCACGGTGGGCTTCTCCACCGAGACCGTCATCCGCACCGCCGGTGGCGAGAGCATGGGCAACCTCGAGGAGTGGAGTCTCCTCGTCGACGGGGCCGCATCCACGCCGCAGGATCGCAACTTCTGGGGCGTCACCTTCGTCGACGACACCACCTTCTACGCCACGGTGGGTCTGACGGCTTCGGGGGCCACCTACCTGGTGCGCGGCGACATCTCCGCGCGCACGCTCACGACGCTGGCGGAGAACGTGGAGTGCCCGTCCGTCTCACCGGACGGCACCCGGGTCGCCTTCAAACGGGTCACCTCCGGTTCGGGCGCGGGCGTGCGGTGGACGCCGGCGATCTACGACCTCGCCACCGGCGAGGTGACCGTCCTCCCGGAGTCCCGCAGCATCGACGACCAGATCGAGTGGCTCGACGCCGACACCATCCTGTACGGGATGCCGCGCGAGGGCGCCGTCGGTGACACCGACGTGTGGCAGCTCGCCGCCGACGGCTCCAGTGACCCGACTGTTTTCATCGAGCACGCCTGGTCGCCCTCGGTCGTTCGGAGCGACTCATGAGCCGCGACGCCGGGCTGCCGGCGGTGACCGTCCGCCCGTCTCGCCGGAGAGGGCGATCGACCTGGGTACTGGCCGCCTTGGCGATCTATCTCATGGGCGCGATCGTGATCCTCCTCTCCCCCGTTTCCCCGGAGGGACTCGTCACGGCGACAACCGCCTGGCTACGAGACGACGTGGGAATCGCCGCGGTACGGCAGGGATGGGTGGAGTTCGGCGCCAATGTCGTCCTGTTCGCGCCACTCGGCGTCCTCGTGACGCTCGGGTTCCGTTCCGCGTGGGCGGGGGTCGGGGCGGCGGTCATGTTGTCCGCGGGCGCGGAACTTGCACAGATCCTGCTGCCGGGTCGCATGGCGAGCGCACGCGACGTTCTGGCGAACGTGCTGGGCGCTGCGGTGGGTTCCGCCCTCGTCGTGGCCGTGCGGGCCGCGCGTCGCCGACGCGAGAAAAGGACCAGCATCCCGGGACAAGCGGGGTCAACGCTGGTACGGTCTCCGGAGGGGCGTCCGACGCACGCCATCGAGCCGTGGAGCGCCCCCTAATGGAAATCACACCTTCCCCGTCACACGCGCGGCTGCTACACACGAGCCTCGCTTTCACCTGCCTCGCCCTGGCGACGGCCCTGCTGATGGTTGCATCGCTGGTCGTGCATCGCGCCGGCGTCGATGCCTCGCCCGCGGAGAGGCCCGCGACAGTGAGCGTGTTCGCCGATGCGGCGACACCGCGATCGGATGCGGTCCCCCGCAGCGCTGGCGCCGAGGCGTCGGCGCCATTCGCGCTGCAGCAGGGGACGGTGAATCTCGCGATGGTGAAAACCCAGACGTTGCCCGAGTCGACCGCACCGGCCGGTGTCTTCTCCGACTCGACAACGCCTCAGACGGCCGTCGATCCCGACACGCGGTCGGTGGAGCTGGGAATGAGGTTCTCACCGAAGGTCGACGGGACCGTCTCCGCGCTTCGCTTCTATAAGACGGCGGCAAACCTCGGGCCGCACGTCGGCACACTGTGGGGTCCGGCGGGAGAGGTGCTGGCGCGGATCAACTTCGCCGACGCCACGTCCGTGGGATGGCAGAACGCCGAGATCTCGCCCGCGGTATCCGTCGTGGCAGGGGTGACATACGTCGCGTCCTACTTCGCACCCACGGGGCGCTACGCCGCTGATGAGAACGACTTCCAACAGGGCCTCGAGACGGCCTCCCTGTCGGTTCCCGCCGGCGCAGGGGTGTACGCGTACGGTCCTGGCGCCTTCCCGACGGAGAACTACCGCAATTCGAACTATTTCGTCGACGTGACGTTCCGACCGGGAGTCACCGAGCCCACCCCCGAACCGTCGGTCGAGCCGGAACCGACGGCTTCACCGGCGCCTACCAGCGCGCCCGAACCCACGGGCGGGCCGACGCCCGAGCCCATCGTCACTGCTGAGCCCGTGCCGGGCGCCCCCGACGAGGGGATCTTCCCCGAAACGACCGAGCCCGGTCAGGCCGTCGACCCCGACCGCGAGTCGGTGGAAGTCGGAATGGTGTTCGTCCCCAAGGTCGCCGGCGCCGTGACGGCGCTGCGGTTCTACCGGTCTGCCGTCAACACCGGTCCGCACGTGGGCACCCTGTGGAACGCGGAGGGCACCGCTCTCGCACGCGTGGACTTCCCCGCCAGTGGTGGCGAAGGCTGGCAGACAGCCGACTTGTCGGAGCCGGTGCAGGTCGTCGCGGGCGAGCGGTACACCGTGTCCTATCTCGCGCGGGAGGGCCTGTACTCGGCCGACGAGCACTACTTCGACGTCGGCATCGATAACGAGTACTTCTCGGTCCCTGCGGGCGCGGGTGTCTACGCCTACGGGTCCGGCGCGTTCCCCACAGAGAACTTCCGCAACTCCAACTACTACGTGGATGTGCGCTTCGCCCCGGCCGAGACCTCCTCTCCCACGCCGACCAGCACAGCGACGCCCAGCTCAGAGCCGACGGCATCCCCGTCGCCTTCCGAGTCGCCGACTGCTCCGGGGGAGACGTCGGTGCTCGATCTACCGACCGAGGCCTGGTGGGGTGGCCCGGCGTACTACGGGCAGTGGGATAAGGCCACGCAGGCCGGCTGGACCGATGCGTCCTTCTTCCCCATCTCGGTGTTCTTCGGCAAGCCGTCCCAGGCCGGCGCCCTCGCCGATATCGGAATCAACACGTTCATGGGCGCCGAACACGACGGCTCGCGGGTGAGCGCGATCACCGGTCAGGGCATCTCGGTCCTGGCACAGTCCGAGTGGACCGACGCCGAGGTCGGCGACGATCCGCTCGTGGTGGGCTGGCACGTCAGCGATGAGTGCGACATGGGCCTGGGTGGCTGCGACAGTACCGCCGGGGAGGAGGGCAGCCTGGAGATCCAGAAGGGCTACGTCGCCGAAATGCGCGCGAAGGCTGACGGGCGCTTCCTCCAGGCCAACTTCGGCAACGGCGTGCTCGGTAGTTACTGGTCGCCGAACACGATGGACGACCACCTCGCGCTCGTCGACGTCTCGAGCGTCGACAAGTATGCCTACACGAGCCCCCATGTCCAGGATCTGTTCCGAGGATCCCCCTTCTGGCCCGCCGGCAAGAATCCGTCGTCCGCCGGCGCGTACGGGTGGCAGCAGGACCGGATGGAGAGCTTCATGGCGCCGGCGGCATCCAAGCCGAACTGGGTGTTCGTCGAAACAGCGCAGCCATACCTCACGGAAGCCGGCGCGCGCACGATCACGGTCGATCAGATCCGCGGCGCCGTCTGGAACGGCATCATCCACGGCGCCGCCGGAATCGCGTACTTCCAGCACAACAACAACGACGACTGCGGGAACTACTCGCTGATCGACTGCGGAGAGGGGCTCCGCGATGGCGTTGCGGCGATCAACGCGCGGGTCGCCGAGTTGGCTCCGGTCATCAACTCGCCCACGTACACGTGGAGCTTCGGTGAGGGCCTCGACACGTCCCTCAAGGCGTACGACGGTGCTGCCTACATTCTCGCGATGACCGATGGTGGCACGGGCGAGAGGTCCTTCGCCCTCCCGGCAGGGCTGAGCGGCGCGGTCCAGGTCGTCGGCGAGAACCGCACCCTCGATGCGGCTGGCGGCACGTTCACCGACCGGTTCGCGGCCGAGAACACGGTCCACATCTACCGGGTGGCGATCGAATGATCCGTCCCCGAACGCCTCGGAAGGGAATCGGCTACCTGGTGCCCGAGTTCCCTGGACAGACACATGCGTTCTTCTGGCGCGAGATCGAGGCGCTGGAAGCTGCCGGGGAGACGATCGACATCCTCTCCACCACACCGCCGGCAGCACCGCCGACCGTCCACCCGTGGGGCAGCATCGCGGCGCAGCGCACCAGCTATCTTGCCCGTCCCGCAATCCGCGACTGCTTCGGCGCGGTGCGCGTGCTCGCCGCCGCCCAGGTCCGCGGGATGCTCCGCACGGCGCTTTCCCGCGTCGGGCCGGGCTCCCTCCCCGAAAGGGGCAAAGTGCTGCTTGCCGCCGCTGTGCTTGCCGGGCGGTCACGCAGGCAGGGGTGGACGCACGTCCATGTGCATTCCAGCGGCAACTCGGCGCGGGTCGCCATGGTCGCGGCCGCTCTCGCCGACCTCACCTACAGCGTGACTCTGCACGGACCGCTCAGCGATTACGGCCCGCAGCAGGCCGCTAAGTGGGGCCACGCCTCGTTCGGCCTGGTGATCACCGAAAAACTGCGCACCGACCTGCGAGCCGCCCTCGGCGTGGGGATCGCCGACCGCACGCGGCTCGCCCCGATGGGTATTCGCCTGGCCGACACCGAACGCGTGCAGTCCTACCAGCCCTGGAGCGGGGTGGGCGACGCGATGCTGTTCAGCTGCGGCCGCCTCAACCCGGCCAAGGGTCATGACGTCTTGATCCGCGCGGTGAGCATCCTCGCCGACGAGGGCATCCCGGTGGAGCTTGCGATCGCCGGTGAGGACGAGCAGGGCGGATCGGGATACCGGCGCGACCTCGAAGAGCTCATTGAGGAACTCGGCATGCAGGACCGCGTGCGGCTGCTCGGCGCCATCGGTGAGCATCTCGTGCGCGACCACCTCGAGCGTGCCCACGTGTTCGTCCTGGCCAGCCGCGGCGAACCACTGGGGGTCGCGATCATGGAGGCCATGGGCGCTGCGGTGCCCGTGGTGGTGGGCGACGGGGGCGGGGTCCGTGAACTCCTCGAGCCTGGGACGGGGACGCTCGTAGACCCGACGGACCCGCATGCCATCGCCGGGGCCATCCGCCGCCTGCTGGATGCGCCAGACGAAGCGCGCGCACTCGGAGAACGCGGGCGCGCTCGCGTGCGCGCGCACTTCACCAGCGAGTCGAGCGCACAGGTGCTTATCGATTCGATCGACCGCGCACGAGATTCGGCGGATCGGCCTCTGCGGCCGTGACCTCGATAACAAACCAAGCGTCCGGGGGGGCACAGTGACGACGACATACGACGATCGCGCCGCGCGCGATCGCCAGCATTGGCTCGCCCGCGCACGACACGTGCACTCGCGCTTTGCGCAGAATCCGCTCGCCGGGCAGCGCGGCACCGTGCCCCTGCTGCTGCGCCTGGCAGCCTTCTCGATCTTCTTCTTCCCCTCGAGCATGGTCATCGAAGTGATCGGTGCAGCGGGCACCGTCCCGCTCATGCTGTGCAGCCTTCTGCTGGCTTTCTGGTTCGCGTCCTGGCTGTGGAACCTGCATCGCCCCATCGAAATGCGCTTTCCTGGCCGGCTCGCAGGAGTGATGCTCTTCTTCGCCGTGGGCGGGTCATACATCGCGCTTCATGGCGGCTGGATCGGCCGGACCAACGAAACGGCGTTGGCGTCCGCGGACCGGTGGATGATCCTGGTGGCCGCGTCGATCGGCCTCATCCTCGCTGCCGGCGAGACGGTGCGCACCATGGGCGACGTCCTGCAGCTCACCCGCTGGATCCTGGCCGGGGCGTTCTTCTGCAGCCTCGTGGGCCTGGTGCAGTTCACCACCCACATCAACCCGATGGAGTGGATCCAGACCGCGATGGCCGGCTTCACCTACAACGGCGGTGACACCGCGTTCCAGCAACGCGGAAACCTGATGCGTGTGGCGGGAAGCACCTTCCACTCGATCGAGTTCGCGGTGGTGAGCGCGATGCTGCTCCCCCTCTCGATCTGGCGGGCGCTGTACGATCCGAAGGGCAAGCGGTGGTTCCACTGGCTGCAAACAGCCCTCCTGGTCTTCGCGATCGCATCGACCGTCTCACGATCAGGCACCCTCGGGGCAGCGGTCGCCCTGGCCGTCTTCGTACCGTTCATGCCTCGTGCCGCGAGGCGCGTCGTTCTGGTCGCCCTTCCCTTCGCGATCACGTTCCTCTTCATCGCCGTTCCTGGATTCATCGGCACGCTCACGAGCGCTCTCACCGCCGACAACTCCGACCCGTCGATCTCGACGAGGACGAACAACTATCCGCGCGTGGTGCGGCTGGTGGACGAGAATCCGTGGTTCGGTCTCGGTCCCGGCAACTATCAGGCCCAGAACGCGCTCCAGATCCTGGACAACCAGTATCTGAACGCGGCCGTCAGCATCGGTCTGATCGGCTTGGCTTTCCTGATCGTCTACCTGTGGCTGCCCGCCTTCACGACGGTGCTCGCCGCACGCGCGGCAAAGGCGCCGGCCTTACGCGCTCTGGCAGGCGCGGTCGCAGGCGGCCTGGCCGTCGGGGCCGTCTGCTCAGTGACCTTCGACTCGTTGTCTTTTCCGGTTTTTGCTCTGGTGTATCCGCTGCTCGTCGGCTTGTCGGGCGCGGTTTGGAGAATGGTGCAAGGTGAGACGAGTTTTCTCGGCCGCCGGACACTGTTCACGTCTCACAACTTGGGGGAATGAGACATGGATCCTATGGCAGTACTTCGCACGGTATGGCGGCAGAAGTGGTTCGCCCTACCCGCCATCGTCATCGCCATCGCGGCGGCGGTCTTCGTCTATGTCGAGGGCCCGCGCACATACGACTCCACGCAGTCGTTCGCGTTGGCCAACCCGAAAGTGCCTTCCGAGAAGGAGATCGACGCAGACCCGTCGCTGCTCGAGCTGAACTCGGATAACCCGTACCTCCGCTCTTCCGATCCGAACCTGGTGGCCAACGTCGTCATCACGCGACTGAATTCGCAGGAGACGGCAGACCGGCTCGAGGACATGGGCATGAGCACGGACTACACCGTCAACTCGGGTGCGCTCGGGGGCGGTCTCGTGGTTTCGATCTCGGCAGCAGGCGACACTCCGCAGTCGTCGTTGCAGGCGGTCAACGAACTCGGCGCGCTCTTGACGACGTACCTGCATGAAGTGCAGACGGTCAACGGGGCGGATGAGCGCTTCTTGTTCACCGCCATCACCGTCTCCGCCCCGAGCACGCCCACCGAGCAGCTGTCGAGCCGTCTGCGCACCGTCGTGGTGGTCGGCATCGCCGGCCTGGTACTGGTCTTCGGCGCCATCTCGCTGGGCACGTGGATCGGCAATGTGCGCGCGAAGCGCGCGATGCGCGCCGCCCGCGAGCGCAACTCGACCGACGAGACCGAACCCGACACGAGCACCGGAAAACCCCCGCGTCGGGGCCGCCGCGTGCACTACAAGCCGATGGATGCGACGGTCATCGTGCAAAGCGAAGTGCGCGGCCAGTAGGCCGGCGCCGTCAGCGTCCGGGGTCTGCGATCGCGGCGATCGAGCGGCGTCGCAACTCGAGATCCGTCCCTGACTTGGCGGAGATCATGACGGCGACGTCCCCACGGTCCAGCGTGCCGAGGAAACCCATCAATGCGGACTCGTCGAGCGCACGCTCATCGGAGAAGCTCGGGCAGTGCATGTCTGTGGTGAATGGCGTCGGGGAGTGCAGGGTGGCGGCGTGTTCCGCGTAAACACCGTAAAGGACCATCTCGGAGAAGTGGAGTTCCCGGCCGACCGCAACCGGCCACGGCTTGCCGGTCGTCCGTTCGACGGTGCGCAGCGCACCCCGCACCACAGCGGGATCCCATACGCACGGCCAGCAGATGTAATCGGGTCTGGCCGGAGTCGTGCTGGCGGGCAATCCGAGGAGACGGCGGGCAACGCCATCCCAGATCATGTGTCGCGGAAGCGCGCTGGTGACGGCGTCCTCGAGGCGGTACAACGGGACGCGCCCATCGATGAGGAAATCGGTGAGGGAGAACGGCCGGACGAACTCGATGTCCGAATCGGCGACGAGAACCGTGTCCGCGGTGCTGTTCGCTGCCGCCTGAAGCTTCACGATCTGCTGAGCGATCCACCCCCGCACAGGCGGCCAGGGCGACCGCGCACTGAGCCAGGCGTTCGCGAGGGGCATGCGAAAAAAACCGCGGGGCATGACCTCACGGGCGCTCTTCACGGTGGCTCCGTCCGCCTCGAGAGGCCGGAACACCGCCAGATCGCGGGAGGGAACGATCACCGTGTGGCTCGTCCCCTCGGGGGCGAAGCGGCGGACGCTCCGGACGAGGTCACCGGCCAGTTCGCGGTCGGGCGCGTAGCTGGGTGTGATGATCTCCATGGTCGGCACGCGCGTAACGTTACCGTTCACCGTCGCAGCCTGCCGGAGCAGGGCGTACATTCGTCGAGGGAATCGTGACGCGCCTTCGGTTGCCCGCACACAGCCGACGTTCTGGGGAGAAAATGGCCGCATCAGTCCGGCAGTTGTTCGGGAGTCTCGCACGTAAGAGCCCTCGCGAGATCGCACAGCATGCGGTGCGACGTTGGAGTGATCGCCTCCATGCCGCGGAGCTCGATTTCCCGCTCCTCCCCGGCGACATCGCCGACTCCCAGGCTGTGGCCGGTACCGCGCAGGCGGCCACGCGACTGCCGGGCCGCCGCCGGCTCGGCTGGATGGTGGTCCCCCCGGGGGCGGGGTCGGGCGGGCACACGACGCTCTTCCGGATGATGGAGGCCGCCCGCGCCGCCGGTTTCCAGAACACGCTCCTCTTCTACGACCGGTACCGCAGCGACCACGCCCGCAACGTACAGGTCGTCCGTTCCGCCTGGCCATGGCTGACCTGCGACATCGAGACGGTCGGGGACACTCTGGCGGGGTTCGATGCCGTCGTCGCGTCGTCGTGGCCGACGGCACACGTGGCCGCGCGCCGCCGGCTGCCGGGCCAGCCGGTGGTGTATTTCATCCAGGACTTCGAGCCGTATTTCTACCCCCGCGGCAGTGAATACGCGATCGCCGAGGACAGTTATCGACTCGGGCACCGCAACGTCGCATTGGGGGCAATGGTCCGCGATGTGCTCGCTTCTGAGATGGGCATCGCCGCCGACCACGTACCGTTCGGATGCGACACCGAGGTCTATCGGCTGCTGGAGCCGGCGACCCGCCGTTCGGGTGTGCTCTTCTACTCCAAGCGCGGCAACGATCGGCGCGGACACCGGCTGGCGGTGATGGCGCTGGCAGAGTTCCACCGCCGGCACCCCGACGAGCCCATCCACACCTACGGCGATCCGCCCCGCGAGCTGCCGTTCCCGGTCGTCAACCACGGAAGCCTGCCGCCGGAGCAACTCAACGAGCTGTACAACACCGTGATCACCGGCATCGCCCTGTCCTTCACCAACATCTCTCTCGTCGCCGAAGAGATGCTGGCCGCCGGGGTGGTCCCGGTCGTCAACGACTCCCCGCTCGCACGCGCAGACCTCCCGAATCCACACGTCGCGTGGGCGGTCCCCACCCCCGCGGGCATCGCGGACGCGCTGAGCGCCGCCGTGTCCGCCGGCAGTGACGACGAATACCACCGCGCCGTCTCGGCGAGTGTCACAACGCCGGGCTGGGATGAGACCGGCCGCCGCCTGGCCGTGATCATCGCCGAGGAAGTGGATGCTCCCGTCCCGGTCGCCGGCGACTCCGGAAGGGGTTAGCCGGCCTGCTCGAGCGCGTCGAGTATCCGCCCGGCCACGTGGTGCCACGTGGCGGACTGCGCAGCCTGGGCGGCCAGCGCGCCGCGACGCGCCGCTTCTCCTGGGTCTGCCAGGGTCAGCATCGCTTGGAAGATCGCTTCGTCTGAGGAGGGGTCGACCGTGATCGCACCCTCCCGCAGAAGCTCCCCCGCGCCACCCTCGATCGTCGCCACAACCGGGAGACCTGCGGACGCGGCCTCCAGGTAGGCGATGGGCGAGGGATCGAACATGCTGGGAAGCACGAACGCGGTGCACGACAGGTAGAGCCGGTCCAAGAGCCGCTGTGCGTCGAGGTCGTCCCGCCGCAGCAGTCCGTGATCGATGATTCCGGCCGCGCGTACGGGGACGTGTTGACCCACCAGGTGCAGCTCGGCGGCCGGGAACCGCTCACGCACGCGCGTGAAGGCGCGCAGGACCGCGGCGCCGTTCTTGCGCTTCCAGTCCACCCCGACGAACAAGAATGACGGATGCGGGGACCGGTCGATGCCGGGCTGAGCAGCGCGGGGGCGGTGTCCCATGCCGACCACGCGTACCTTGCCCGCGGGAAGCCCATAGTCCTCCACGAACGACCTCGCCGCCCACCCGGTGCTGACGCAGTTCACGGTCGCGGCACGGGAAGAGCCGCGCTGGACGTCGATCCATCGCTTCACCGCCGCCTCGCGGAACATCGCCGCCCGGGTGTCGGAATGCGGGTGCGCCCACATGGTCTGCAGCGTGGCGTCGTCGTACGTGGCTGTCCGGGTACCGGCGAGGCTCAATCGGCCGAGGCGATAGGAGTCGGTGCCGACTGCCACCACGGCGTCGACGCCACCGAGCCCGCGCAACGAGGCGTTCATAGCGCGTTCCCTGGCGCCCATTTTCACCGGGCTGTGGTCGCTTTCTGCGGTGCCGCGCGACCCCAGCGAAGCGAGGACGTGCACGGGTGCCGAGATCGCGCGGGGAACGTCGTAACCCACCTCTTGCACGTCAAGTCCCCGCCCACGGAACGCCGACAGAAGCGCAGCCGGCGTTCCCGACCAGTGGGCGGGTGTGAGAGGGCCACGGTCGGGGTAGAGGAAGGCGATACGTTCTATGGCCGCCTGCGTTCGGGGGCGCGCAGCCTCTGTCCTATCAAGCATCGGACGCCTTTCCAGCTGGGCGGTCGCGACTCGGGGCACCGAGACGCAGCCGCGTGCACGCACGCTCCCTGAGGTCGGAGTTCATCGCCGACCCCGTCTGCGGCCGACCCGGCCGCGGACCAACGTGAACAATTCTCGCGCGGACGCCGGAAGTATGACGAACGCCAGCAGCACGTGCACCGAGAGGATGACGAAGCCCGCCGCCATGACGACGAGGGGCGCCGGAAGTCCGGAGGTGAGGACGAGTACTCCCCAGCCCGCCGCCCCCGAAACCACGGCCAGCACCATGGCGGAGGTCAACGGCCGCGCAACGGTCCACACCGAAGAGCCGATCGCGCGGGCGACGAGTACCCAGCGCGCGATCGTGGCGGTCGCCGCGACGATGGCGAAGCCGATCGCAACCGCGACGATGCCTGACCAGACGGCGATGACGGTGGCCCCCACCGTGATCGTGTCGATCACGGTGGCATAGGCCAGCCACGTCCCCGGCCTGCCGAGCCCGTAGAAGAGTCCGTGATCCAGCACCGCTCCCAGTGTGAAGATGGCCGCCAGGGCAAGGGCCTGCGAAGCGATCGCACTCTCGCCCCACTGCGGACCGAAGAGCAACGGAACCAGAATCGGCGAAAGCACGACGATCGCCGTCAGTGCCGGCGTGATGATGAGATAAGCGAGCCCCAAAGCGCGCGCGTATCCCCGGCGGAGACGCTCCGGATCATCCCGCACCTGCGCGAAAACGACCGTAGAGATCGGGGAGATCGCGGAAGAGGCGATCTCCTGCGTGGTCTGCACCAGGCGCTGGGCGACGCTCAGCCGCCCCAGGGCCGCCGCCCCGAGCACGTTCGCGATGATCGCATTCTCCGCCCACATGCGTACCAACGCCACGACGTTCACGCCGACGACTTTGCCCCCGAAACGGACCATCGTCGCGAATGTCTGACGGCCGAACGTGAAGTCGGGTCTCCAGCGAGCCGCGATCCAGGCGCCGACGAGGATGACCGCTTGCGCCACACACGTCTGCGCGATCAGCGCCCACACACCCGCACCGGCCAACGCCAGGCCGATGGCGACCGCCTGAGCGATGAGCGCCGCAGCCGCCGACTGCAGCGCCAGAGCGCGGAATCGCATGCCTCGACGCAACAGGGCGACGGGCACCGCTGATATCGCCACAAGAAGGATCGCCGGAGTCATACCCAGGACGACCATGGAGACCCCGGGCACACCGAACAGTCCCTCGAGAAGCGGGGCGCAGAGGGCGAGACCGCCCGCGAGCACGACACCGGACGAGGCCGAGTACCAGAACGCTGTGCTCGTCGTGACCCGGTCCAGCTCAGCAAGCTGCATCACATAGGTACCGAAACCCAGGTCGGCGATGAGGTACACCAGTGGCAGAATCGTCATCGCGATCGCGACGAGCCCGAAATCCGTCGGCGTGAGCAGACGCGTCAGGATGACCAAGGTCAGGAAGCCGCCCGCCTTCGCCACCCACGTCTGGGCTGCGAGCCACCCGACCCCCGCTTTGGATCGTGCGGCGAGCGATGGCTCAGCGGCCGCACTCGACGCGGGCGTCGTGGAGCCCGCCTGTTCGGGTGCTTCCTCGCCGGCGTGCGTGGTCATATCGGGTACCGATACTCTCCGTCTTCGCGTCCTCGCGCAGGCAACCCGAGCCTCCGACGCACGAGGTGGGTCGCTGCGCGGCGCTCACGGTGGAGGTCGTGAAGCCACATGCGCCCGGTGTAGCTGGTGCGTGCACGCTCGTAGACCACGGCGAGACGAGCGCCCATTGCCCTGAGACCGAACTCGCGTTCAGCGAATTCGCGGCCGAACTTTCCGAGCGCGCGTGCGCCAGCCGGGTTGGCGACCAGAGCTGTGAGGTGACGGGCGAGATCGGCCGCACCATCCGGCGGTGCCTCTGCGCTCCAGAAGCTGTTGCGGAACAGGCCGGCGGCGGTTTCCGGCGTGAAGGTTTGAGACCACCCGTTCTCCCCGATGACCACGAGGGGGACCCCGAAGGCCAGACCCCGGGCTGCCGAGCTGCCCATGCCCACACTGATGTCCGCGGCAGCGTACGCGGGGCGGGGGTCGCCGAGCGCCCCGGTGAACACGATCGCGTCTCGACCGAGCCGGGAGTTCGCCTCCTCGCCGCGGTGCCGTAGCTCCGCTTCCGACCTGCCGCCACCGACGATGACGAGGCGCACGCGCTCGTCGCGCATGCGGGCGACGGCATCGATGAGAGTGCCGACGGCGGGCGCCTTCATCTCCGGATCGAGCCGGCCGACCCAGACGACGGCGGTCTCATCCGCGGCGATCCGCCAGTCGGCGCGGAAGCGCTGCGCGTCCGCGGCGTCGGCCGTGTCGCGGTCGAGATCGACGGGCGGACTGATGAGCGTCGTTTCCCCCACGCGGGCCTCACACTCCTCGAGAAGGTAGCGTGTGCCGACGATCAGTTCGGGTGCATCGAGCGTGTAGGGGTCGATGGCCATCTCGTACGCCGTCTGAACGAGCGGACGCCGTGCCAGCCGGCAGGGACCGAGATAGGCGCCGCGGATCGTGCCCTGCCCGTACACGTGCACCAGATCCGCTCCCGCCTCTGTCGCGAGCCCTTCGAGCAGACGCGCGGCTCGAACGGCCGATGTGGGTCGTTCGAAGGGCGTCACCTCGATGCCGTACTCGGAGGCGACGTCCCGAATCGACGGGCCCGCCGGGAGCGTGTCGGCCGGCCCGACCAGAACCGAGTCATACCCGTGCTCGCGAACCGCGGCCGCGAACTGGACGGCGTTGATCTCCGTGCCACCCAGACCCAGCCCGTTCATCTGCACGAGCACCCGACCACCTTCACGGGTGCGGGTCATCCCCTTCATCGAACCAGCGCGGGCTCGCGCACGACGGCGCGAGCCAGGCTCGCCGCTACTCGTTCCTGCTGCTCCTCGAGCAGGTGGGGGAACATCGGGAGCGACAGGATGCGGTCGGCCGCCGCCTCGGCGACGGGGAACTGCCCGCGCCGGTACCCGAGGGAGGCGTAGGCCTCGGTCAGGTGCACGGGCGTCGGATAGTGGATGCCGGCACCGATGCCGTCGGCTGTCAGCTGGGCGAGCACGCGGTCGCGCTCTTCGAGCCGGATGACATACAGGTGCCACACATCGGAGTTGCCCGGCCGTACGGACGGGAGCCGGACGCCCTCGATGCCGCTGAGGATCTGCCCGTACCAGGCCGCCGCCTCCTGGCGCGCGGAGTTCCATGCGTCGAGGCGCCGAAGCTTGGCCCGCAGAACGGTGGCCTGCACCGCATCCAGGCGTGCGTTGAACCCCACGCGGTGGTGCACGTACTTCACCGCGCTGCCGTGCGCGGCCATCTCGCGCACGGCCTGAGCGACCTCGGGGTCGTTGGTCATCACCGCGCCGCCGTCGCCGGCAGCACCGAGGTTCTTGCCGGGGTAGAAGCTCGTGGCCGCCACGCGGCCCATCGCTCCCGAGCGGCCCGCCGCCGAGTACGACCCCTGCGACTGGGCGGCGTCCTCGATGACGGGGATGCCGTGGCGCTCGGCGATCGGAGTCAGAAGTTCCACGGGGGCGGTCTGACCGAACAGGTGCACGGGCACGATGGCCCGGGTGCGCTCGGTGACGGCTGCGGCGACCGCGTCCGGGTCGATGAGGAGGTGCTCGTCCTCGACGTCGACGAAGACGGGAACCGCCCCGATGCGGGAGGCAGCTTCCGCCGTCGCGATGAACGTGTTGGCGGGCATGATGACCTCGTCGCCGGGGCCGACGCCCACGGCACGGTAGGCGAGCTCGAGCGCGTCGGTACCGTTGGAGACCCCGATGACCGACTCCACGCCGAGGTAGGCGGCGTATTCCTCTTCGAAGGCGGCCACTTCGGGTCCGCCCATGAAGGCGGCCGAGCGGAACTGCTCACGCCAGCGCGGCAGCACCTCGTCGATGATCTCCGCCTGCTGTGCGGACAGATCCAGGAATGGAACGTTCTCGGTCATTTCTTCTCCCCCAGTTGGCGGGCCGGTACTCCGGCCCAGATTTCACCGGCGGGGACATCGGAGACCACGACTGCCCCCATCCCCACCGTTGCGTCGGCGCCTATCGACAACCCCTGTCGCACCGCCGCATTCATTCCGATGTACGCGGCTTCCCCCACCCGCACATCGCCCGCCAGCGCTACCCCGGAGGTCAGCGTGACGAAGTCTTCCAAGATGTCATCGTGAGTGATGGTGCAGTTCGGCATCACCACGACGTGGGAGCCGACGCGCGCATCGGCCGTGACGACGACCCCATCGAGCAGGATACTGCCCGCTGCGACGTCACTCGTGGAGCCGATCCGCACCGACCGTGCGACGTAGGTCGCATACCGGTCGGATTCCACGCCCAGCCGGCCGAGCCGGCGCACCACTTGGCGGCGGCCTGCGCTCGGTCCGATGCAGACGAGCAGCTGTTCGCTGCGGGTTGCCGCATCGGCGATCGGCCCGAGAACGGGCACACCGCCGACCTCCTGGCCGTGCAATTCCACGTCGTCGTCGAGGATGCCGGTGACGCCGGTGATCCCGGCGGCCAGCACCTCGCGCGCGAGGCCGCTCGCCCCCACGAGCAGAACCCCGTCCCCCATGACCGTCACCCCTCTGGATTGCGCAGCACCGCGATCACGCGATCCTGATCCGCTGTCGTCAGAGTGTGGAACAGCGGCAGGATGAGTGTCCGGTCGGTGAGCCGCTCCGTGACGGGCAGTGAGCCCTCTGCGGCGAGGTGACGGTAGGGGGGCTGGCGGTGCGCGGCCATGATGCCCCGGCGCGCGGAAATCCCGGCGTCGGCGAGCGTGGCGAGGAGCTGCTCGCGATCCACCGGATACGTGTCTTCGACTTCGACCCACAGCGACTGGAAGTTGCTCGTGCCCCAGTCGGGATCGGCCACCAGACGGAGCCCGGCGATTGCGTCGATTTCTCGACGATAGCGCGCGGCGTTCACCCGACGGCGTCCCACCACTTCGGGCAGCTTCGCGAGCTGCGCGATGCCGACGGCAGCCTGGAGGTCGGTCATCCGAAAGTTATAGCCGATCTCGGCGTACACCTCCGGCGGGGAGACGAGGCTCGCGTGCCGGTCGGCGGCGGAGACGCTCATGGCGTGCTCGCGCAGCATGCGTGCCCGAGCTGCCCACTCCGGGTTGCTCGTGGTCAGCATTCCCCCCTCGCCCGTCGTGAGGATCTTCCGCGGGTGGAACGACCACGCAGCAAGCTCAGCCCCCGCGCCGACCGGCCGCCCCTTGTAGGTGGACCCGGCGCCGCACGCAGCATCCTCGATCACGACGATTCCTCGCGGGTCGCAGACGGCGCGGATGGCGTCGAGATCCACCGGGATCCCGCCCTGGTCGACGACGATGACGGCGCGGGTCGCCGGCGTCAGCGCAGACTCGACCGTCTCGGCGGTGACGTTGCCCGTGAGCGCGTCGACCTCGGCGAACACCGGCCGCGCACCGACGTAGGTCGGGGCGTTGGAAGTCGCAATGAACGAGAAGGAAGGAACGACGACGTCGTCCCCGGCTCCCACGCCGGCCACGACGAGCGCGAGGTGGAGCGCGGTGGTGCAGTTCGATACGGCCACCGCCTCACCGGCCTGCATCGCGGCGGCGAAGGCCCGCTCGAACTCGGCGACCTTGGGGCCCTGCGCTACCCAGCCCGACTCGATCACCGCGGTCACCGCGGCTACCTCTTCGGCGCCGAGCCACGGCGTCATCACATTGATGCGCGACTCCTGGACGACGCTCATGCCGCCACCACCGTCCGGCCCATGGAGATCTCGTCGCGCAGCGGGCGCCACCATTCCACGAGCATCCGAAGCCCCTCTTCGAGTTCGATCGACGACTCGAAGCCCAGGTCGCGACGCGCCGCCTCGGTGTCGGCGAGCCGGCGGACCACGCCGTTGACGGCCCGCTCGGGCCCGTGCTCGACGTCCAGGTCGGAGTCCATCGCTCGAAGCAGCGCCTCGGCGAGGCCCAACAGGCTCGTTTCGGAGCCGCTGGCGATGTTGTACACGCCCTCGACGATGTCGCTCTCCGCGGCCAGGACGTTGGCGCGCGCGATGTCGGGGACGCAGACGAAGTCCATCGTCTGCGTGCCGTCGCCGAAGATCAGCGGCGGACGTCCGTCGGCAATGCGCTCCATCCAGCGCACGAGCACCTCGGTGTACAGCCCGTGCACGTCCATGCGGGGGCCGTAGACGTTGAAGTAGCGCAACACGACGTAATCGAGGCCCTGCATCGCGCGGAAGCTCCGCACCAGACCCTCGTTGAAGGATTTGGCCGCGCCGTACAGCGTGTCGTTGTTGTGGTGGTGGTGGCGTTCGGTCGTCGGGAACTCCTCCGCCATTCCGTACACCGACGCGCTCGAGGCGGCAATCAGCTTGCCGACCTTGTGACGAGCGGCAGCCTCGACGACGTTGAACGTGCCATCCACCAGCACCTCGAGCGCAAGGCGCGGCTCTTCGGCGCACTGGGTGATGCGGATGGCGGCCTGATGAAACACCAGGTCCTTGCCGGCCGTGAGCTCGTCCACCAGCGCCGCGTCCCGGATGTCTCCGTCGATCAGCTCGACCCGCCCGGTAGCGAGAGCATCGTCGAGGTTGGCACGGCGACCGCGCACGAGGTTGTCGATCACCTGCACCCGACCCGCTCCTGCGGCGACGAGTTGGTCGACCAGTGTGGACCCGATCGTTCCTGCGCCACCCGTGACCAGCACGTCGGCATTGTGAATGTTCACCATTCGAATCTCTCCCCTGTGAATTCGTGAACTACGCGGCGACAGGCGCCGTCATGGGCTGCGGTGCGCCGAAGCCGGTGAGGCTGGCCGCCGCCGCCTCGAGAACGGAAAGCACCCGGAGTCCGGCCGCTCCGTCCGTGCGTGCGGTCCGCCCCTCGCGGATGGCGGCGGCGAACTCCGTCGCAACGCCCGCGAGCGCTTCGCCCTCGGGCAGAGCCGGAGCCCAGGTGTCGCCGAGACGGTACGAGATGTGCGCGGAGCGCGCATCGGTGGTGGTGGCCTTTGAGACCTCCGCGATGTCAACTCCACGGTCGTAGACGCTCACCCGCTGCTGCGGATTGAGGTCGTCCCACACGAGCGTCCGCTTGGTTCCGCCGATGACCATCTGACGGATCTTCGTCGGGCTGAGCCAGTTGACGTGCACGTGCGCCATCGCACCGCCGGCCAGCGGCATGGCGAGGTAGCCCACGCACGCCTTGCCGGTCTGCAGGGGGTCCGCACCGTGTGCCGAGACGCTCGTGACGTCGAGACCGCCGGGCAGCACGAAGTCCATGATGGACAGGTCGTGCGGCGCCAGATCCCAGAACACGTCGACGTCGGGCTGGATGAGACCCAGATTGATGCGGACGCTGTCGACGAACAGGATGTCGCCGAGGAACCCTTCGGCGATCAGCTCGCGGATCTTCAGCACCGCGGGCGTGTAGCAGTAGGTGTGGTCGGCCATCAGAACGAGACCCCGCTCCGCGGCGCGGCTCACCATCTCCTGCCCCGACGTCTTGCTGTCGGCAAGCGGCTTCTCGACGATGACATGCTTTCCGGCATCCAGCGCCGCCATGACGATCCTGTGGTGCGTGCCCGCCGGCGTCGCAATCGCGACGGCGTCGATCAGCGGGTCGGCCAGCACTTCGCCCAGGCTCGTCGTGACAGGCACGCCACCGACGCTCTCCGCCACGCGGCGCGCGCGGTCGATGTCGAGGTCGCAGATCGCGGCCAGGTTCCAGTCGTTGCTGTTGCGGAAATTCCGCGCCAGGTTCGGTCCCCAATAGCCAGCGCCGATGACGGCGATGTTCCTACGGTCAGTCACGGATTCCCCAATCCACTTCGTGATTCCCCAGATGATCGACGTGCCGTCAGCCGGCGCCGTCGAAGATGATGTCGACCCAGTAGTTGTGGGTCGAAAGTCCGGCCGGATACTCCCGACCGTAGACGAAGGCGCTCCCCTTGGCCGGGATCGTGAACGGTCCGATGCGTGTCTCGGTTGCCAAGGTTCCGACGTCGACGGCGTACCGCCCTGTCGTGCTGTACAACCCCACGCGGTACTCCGTACCAGCGACGAGCGCGACCGGTGCAGTGAACTTCGCCGTCTGCCACCCCGAGGCGGTCTCGTTGACGAACTCCACCTCGGCGATGCGCTGGCCCGCGGCGTTCCAGAGGTAGCCCGTGTGTTGACCGGTGTTGGTCTGACCCTTGTAGAAGCGAACGCCTGTTGCCTCTCCGGGCGAGTTGACTGTGAAACGAGTGGCCACCTGCACGCTGTCGTGGTCATCCCACCATGGATGCTGCGGGGTGGCGTCGCCGAAGATCGTCTGAGCGTCGACGACGGGCGGTGCGGCGGCGGTGGCGAAGCTCCACGATCCGCCGCTCACCGTGCCGGCGGACGAGGTCACCGTGGCGGTGTAGCCAGTCGACCACTCCAACGGCTTCGCCGGGACGAAGTTCACGACGCCGCTGGATGCGTTGTACTCGCTGGTTCCCGAAACAGTGCCGGAAGGCCCGGACACGCGGAGCGTCGCAGCTGCGGGGGCGGGCTGGAGCGTCGCCGACACCGTCGTGGTCGGCGCGACGTCGGTGCTTCCGCCGGCGGGGCTCTGCGCACTCACACGGATCGCGGTTGGCGTCGGCGTCGGCGTGGCGCTCGGTGTCGGCGTCGGCGTTGCGGTCGGCGTCGGCGTCGGCGTCGGCGTGGCGGTCGGTGTCGGCGTCGGCGTTGCGGTCGGCGTCGGTGTCGGCGTCGGCGTTGCGGTCGGCGTCGGCGTCGCGGTCGGCGTCGGTGTCGGCGTCGGTGTCGGCGTCGGCGTCGGCGTCGGCGTCGGCGTTGCGGTCGGCGTCGGCGTCGCGGTCGGCGTCGGTGTCGGCGTCGGCGTCGGCGTCGGCGTAGTGCCCGAACCCCCGAAGGTGACCTCTGCGTCGACGAAGTACGACGCGGATTGCCACGACTGCTCTGGGTAGCCTCCCGCGGTGCCGTATCGGAAGCGGCCGTTGTTCCCAGCCGGTCCGACGATGGCACCTGCCACGCGCTCGGTCGCGAAGTAGCGGGTGGTGTAGGAGTAGTTGCCGTTCGGCGCCAGATAGGACACGACGTACGTCACGCCAGGCACCAAGTCCACCGGTGTCGAGAGCGCCATACGCTGCCAACCGGCCGCCGTCTCGCCCGAGAAGGTCACGCGGGCCAGCTGTGCACCATTTGCGCCCCAGAGAGTGCCCCGGTGGGTCCCGGAGTTGCCGGGGCCCTTGTAGAAGCGGATAGCCGTGGCCTTGCCGGGCGCTGTCACGCGGAATGCAGTGCCGACTTCCACCGGATCCGACTCATTGGATGAGGCGATCGTCGGCGTGACGGAGCCGAACAGCGTCTGCGTCGTGGGCGTCGGCGTCGGAGTCGGCGTCGGCGTCGGCGTCGGAGTCGGCGTCGGAGTCGGCGTCGGCGTCGGAGTCGGCGTCGGCGTCGGAGTCGGCGTCGGCGTCGGAGTCGGCGTCGCGGTCGGCGTCGGCGTCGGAGTCGCGGTCGGCGTCGGAGTCGGAGACGGCGTCGGCGTCGGAGTCGCGGTCGGCGTCGGCGTCGCGGTCGGCGTCGGAGTCGCGGTCGGAGTCGCGGTCGGCGTCGGCGTCGCGGTCGGCGTCGGAGTCGCGGTCGGCGTGGGCGAGGGCGAGCCGAAGACGATCTCCGCATCGACGAAGTAGGACGCTGCGCCCCAGGACTGAGTCGGATAGCCCCCTTGCGCGCCATAACGGAAGCGGCCGTTGTTCTGCGCGGGACCGGTGATCGATCCGCTGGTCTTGGCGGAGGCGAAGTATCCCGTCTCCACGGCGTATCGCCCGTTGGGCGCGAAGTAGGAGACCACGTAGGTCTGGCCTGGCGTCACAGTCACCGGCGTCGTCAGCACGGCGCGCTGCCACCCGGATGCCGTCTCGTTCTCGAAACGCACCGACGCGATCGCGACGCCGCTTTCGTTCCACAGCGTGCCGAGATGCGATCCGCTGTTTCCCTGGCCCTTGTAGAACCGGAGAGCGGTCACCTGTCCGACGCGGGCGACGGTGAATGCCGTGCCCACCTCGACCGGGTCCGAATCGGTGGTCGCGGCCACTGCCGGAAGGCGATCGCCGAACAGCGTTTGGGTCACGCCGCCGAGCTCGGGAGTCGCCGTCGTGAACGTCCACTGGTCGAGGACCTGTCCGCCCACTCGAACGACCGCGGTGTACGTCGTCGCAGGCTCGAGCGCCGTAGACGGGTTGAAGCTGATTGTGCGAGTGTCGCTCGCGTACACGGAGCCGCCGGCAACCGGGTTGCCGCCGGTGCTGAGCGACAGAGACGGGGAATCGGCGGGGGCCGACAACGTCGCGCGGATGGCGGCGTTGGTCGCCACATCCGTTCCCTGGGGCGTCTTGGACGTCACAGACACGGCGGGCGAGCCGTCCGCGCCGGCCACGAACTCGACATCGACGAAGTAGTTCGCCGCCCGCCAGGACGAATCCGGCTTCACACCGCCCGCTCCATATCGGAAGCTGCCGTTGTCGACGGCCGTCGCGGTGAGGGGGCCGCGCGAGATCTCACTGGTGAAGTAGTCCACCGCGTTGACGTATCTGCCCTGCGGAGAAAGGTAGGACACGGTGTAGACGACGCCGGGCTCGATACTCACCGGCTGCGAGAGGACGGCGCGCTGCCATCCGGACGCGCTCTCGTCCCGGAAGGTCACTGTGGCCAGCGCACGCCCGGCAGCCGACCACAAGGTGCCGGTGTGGGTGCCGGTGTCGCCCGCGGCCTTGAAGAACCGAAGTGCCGTCACTGCCCCGCTCGCCGCCGAACGGAACGACATGCCGAGTTCGAGGGACGCGCCGTCATTCGCCGCGGTGGCGACCGGGGTGTCGGACCCGAAGAACGTCACCGTGCCGGCGACGACGTGGAATTCCCACTGGATGTCGCGACCGGCACCATCCGCGGAGACGATGCCCGAGACACTGACGGAGACTTTACTCGCGGCCGGTAGCGCCGACGACGGGTCGAAGGTGACTGTCCGCCGGTCAGTCGAGAGTCGGACCGCACCCGTGACTGCCGTCCCGCCGGCCGCCACGGTGAAGGTGGGCGCCGTCGTCAGCGGCACATCGAACGTGGCCGAGATGTCCGTCGAGCTGGCGACGTCGATGGCCCCTGCCTGCGGGGTCTGAGCCATGAGCGTCGGGCCGTCTACGGTGTCGTCGAACACCACATCGACGAAGTAGCTCGACGTCGAGCGCTGAGCCGGGAAGGCTCCGTCGTAGGTGAAGGAGCCGCCGCGAGCCGGTACCGTCAGCGGTCCGCGGGTGAAGGGTTGCGTGAACGCCCCCGCCGTCACGGCGTATCGCCCGTTCGGTGCGGTGTAGGAAGCGACGTACTCCACTCCCGCCTCGACCTCGAGCGGACGGTCGAAGTACGCCGTCTGCCAACCGGTCGCCGTCTCGCCGGAGAAAGTCACTCGTCCGACCTCGGATCCGTCGGCCCGCCAGAGGACGCCCACGTGCTGCCCCGTGTTGGCGGCGCCCTTGAAGAAGCGGAGAGCGCTGATGTGCCCTGCCTTGGAAGGGGTGAACCGCACGCCGAGGGTGACGCTGTCTGCGTCTGGATCGGACTGGATCGTGGGGCGGTCGTCGTCGGTGTACAGGGTGCAGGGGCATTCGCCGGTGGGGGGCGCCTGGCCCGCGGTGCGGAAGGTCCACTCGCCGCCCGGATCGAAAACGGACCCGTCGACTGGGGTTGCGGAGATCGTGACCGAGTAGCGCGTCAGCGGTGCGAAGGGCTCCGCCGGAGCGAAGCGAGCCGTCCGGCTGGCCGCGTCGTAGGACACCGTTCCCGCGACGGCCGCGCCGCCCTCAGGCGTCACCTGAATGGCAACGGACGCCGGCGTGACATCGCGTGTGAAGACAGCGGTGACCGGCGAGTCGGTCGGCACACTCCCCGCGCCGGACGCCGGGCTCTGGGTGGCCAGTCGTACCGGTGACGAAGCGGACGCCTCGAAGACCGCATCGACAAAGTAGTTACCTGCGCTGAAGGCCCGGTTGGGGAAACCCCCCGGCTCACCGAAGACCCCGGCCGCAGAGGCGCCGACGTTCGGTTCGACCACCAGCGGGTAGCTCGGCGTCGACTCGTACGGCCAGTAGTCCTCGTGGTACGCGTACCCACCGTTGGGCGCCGTGTACGACACCACGTACGATGCTCCCGCTGTCACGGCGATCGGCTGATCGAACAGCGCCGTCTGCCATCCCGTCGACGTTTCGCCGACGAAGGAGACTTGCGCCAGGCGCCGCCCGCCCGCGTCCCACAGGGAGCCCATGTGGGTTCCAGCGTTCGAGGGGCCCTTGTAGAAGCGCACCCCGGTGACGAATCCGTCCTCACCCGCGCTGAAGCGCAGGCCGAGCTCGACGGCCTCGTCGTCGGGGGATGAGGCGAGGGAGGGAGTCTCCCCCGCGAACACGGTGTAAGGCCCGGTCACGTCCACGTTGACGCGGACACCCGCGCGGGAGAAGTTCGCGCTGTCGTCGATCGCCCGAGCCAGGATCGGGGTTTCGGCGAAGCCCTGCTGCACGTACGAGTACGACCATTGTGTCGTGCCGTTGGCGGCGTGCCAGGTGTCTCCCCCGTCCGTGGAGACCTCCACGCCGGCAACACGCCCTCCGGTGTCGGAGGCGGTCCCGGTCACCGTCACCATGGCGCCGTGAGCGACTTGCTGGCCCGCGGCCGGCGAGGTGATCGTCGTGGCGGGCGGAGTACGGTCACCACTGGCGGGGGTCGCCACGAGCCCGGTCATCAGCGATCCGGGCTGGGCCCCCATGTCGGCGAGGAGATTGACCTGCGCCTGCTGCATGCGGGGGTCTGCCGCCGGGGCGTTGTCGCCGTCGTGCTCGCTGTCCAGACCCCATCCCCACTGGATGCTCCCCGCTGAGAACACCAGCGCATTGCTCTCCGCGCGGTAGAGCGTCACGTGATGGGTTGTCGTACCCGCCACCACCGTGTTTCCGTAGTCCACGAGGTACTGCGGAACCCGCCCGGTCGTCGTCGATAGCCGGATGAGGCCGTCAGGACGGTGACCATTGTCGACGTCCTCGTTCGACTCGTACCCGACAGTATTGGGGGCCAGGGCCACGGAGGCGCCGGCGGCGAGGTTCGACAGGTTGGTGTTGCGCCACAACCGCGTCTTGCCCTCATCCGCGTTCACGGTCACCGGCAGGTAGTCGTCGTTGACCATGTACATCGTGCCGGTCAGGGCGTTCTCCGGCAGCTGACCGCCCAGCTCGGGGCCGGCATACCGCGGGTCACGCCATGTACCGGTCCACTCGGGGCTCGGGTCGATCTTGCCCCCACCGACGTGGTCGTGGTCGCCCCACGTTTCCTTGTAGGACACGAGTGTCCGATGATCGGTGGCCTGACCGACGGTGGAGGGTTCGTAACGCGTTCGCCAATAGCCCTCATTTCCGCTGAGGAACTGCAGGTTGACCCCCGCATCGCGGGCGGCCTCGATGTTCGCCCGCTGCGCACCCGACCAGTACTCGTCATGACCGACGGACAGGAAGACCTTGTGATTCAGCAGCTCTCCGCCGCGTCGATCGGTGTCGACGCCGGCGATGTAGCTCATGTCGTAGCCGTTGCGCTCCATGAAGCGGACGGTGGCGTATTCGGACGCGAAGTAGAAGTCACGCGCCTCGATGCCGCCGCGGGTCGCGAAGGGGCGGTTGTAGCTGATCTTGTAGGCGCGGCGGTTGACCGCCCCCTGGTAGAAGTCCGATCCGCCGTATTTGTTGTACGCGTGCCAGGTCGGGTCGGACGTCTGGAACAGCACGTCGGAGGTGTTGCCGTCGCGCCGGACAATGAAGGTGATGTGGCTCGCGCCGCCGGTGTCTCCGCGCTCGAGGCGAGCGACATAGACACCCGAGACCGCATCGGCGGGGACATCCCACGACGCCGACACGTCCCAGGTACCGCAGTCATAGAGCTCCGTCGAGATGTCGGAGAGACATTCATCCTGCACCTGCGGCAGCGGAGCCGAGGGCTCAACACTGTCGATGAGGCGCGCGCCCAGGCCTTGGTACCAGCCGGTGCGGTAGATGTCGATGTCGTAGTCCGCGGCATCCGTGTCGATCTTGAAGTCGATGCGGGAGCCCGCATTCACGCTGATGTCGGTGGCGAATCCTTGAATGCTGGCGTCGCCGGCACCCTCGATGTCCCACACCTCGGGGTCGGTACCCGGTTCCCGGTTCTCGCACTCGATCGCATTGACGTCGGGGCCACAGGGACTGGATGCCTCGGCGCGGGCTGCGGAGGGAAGCGCCACGAGCAGCGACAGGACCAGAGCGGCCAGCGCGGCGACCGCGACGAGGCGCGCGCGCGGCGAACGTCGGTTGTGGACGACGAGCGTCGAGTTCCCCATTTTTCCCCAGACCACCCGCCGCACGTGAGAGCGCGTGCGGGTTTTCCGCCCCCCGGCGGACCCCAGTCCGCCCGAAGGCGGATAACGATGACGACGACCCCTGCCCGGTGACCGGTGCTGGAATCGTGCGTCTCCCCGCCGTGAGTATAGCGTTTGTCGGGACGCGTGCACGAGCAATTTCACGAATCCGCGGGCACGGAGAAGGAGCATCCATGGTTTCGCCGACAGATCAGCCGTTCATCGCCGCCACCGCCGACGTCGCGGAGGCCGCCCGAGTGGGGAACCGCACGAAGGTATGGCACCTCGCGCAGGTGCGCGAGAACGCCATCGTGGGCGCCGACTGCATCGTGGGACGCGGGGCGTACGTCGGTCCAGGCGTGGAGATGGGCGACGGATGCAAGCTGCAGAACTACGCGCTCGTCTACGAGCCGGCCCGGCTGGGGCACGGCGTCTTCATCGGGCCGGCCGCGGTGCTCACGAATGACGAGTTCCCGCGCGCGGTGACGCCGGACGGCCAGCTCAAGTCGGCGGATGACTGGCACGCCGTCGGCGTCGAGATCGGCGACGGTGCCTCGATCGGCGCCCGTGCGGTGTGCATCGCGCCCGTCCGCATCGGCGCGTGGGCGCTGGTGGCGGCGGGCGCCGTGGTCACGAAGGACGTGCCCGACTATGCGCTCGTCGTGGGGGTACCCGCGCGGCGGATCGGCTGGGTCGGCCGGGCGGGCCGTCCGCTCACGGCCGATGGCGACGATTGGGTCTGCCCCGAAACCGGCGAGCGCTACCGCGAGTCCGCCGGCGCGCTGCATCCCCTGGCGCCCTGACCCCGCTCCACCCCCCGTCGACTCGCCACAAAATGTGGTGTTTCGGCGGAAAAAGGGACGGATGTTGGCGACTCGACCGGGAGAAGGCAAGCCTCGCGGGGGAACAGGGCGCCGCGGCTATGCTCGGGCGGATCCCCGACCCCGGAGGCACATATGTCCGTCCGCCGATACCTCCGTCAGGCCGCCTCCGGCGCACTGACGGTCAACGCCATCCCGCACACGGTGAGCGGCCTGCGCGGGCAGCCCTTCCCGACGCCGTTCGCTGACCCGCCGGGCCGCGGGCTGTCCTCCCCCACCGCGAACATCGTGTGGGGCGCGATGAACCTCGGGCTCGCCGGGCTCCTGCACCGCCGGAGCACCGCCCTGTCCGCGCGCCTTCCCTTCGCCCTCGGCGCGCTCGGCATGGCCCTCTTCGTCGCGCAGTACTTCGCCTCGGTCCCCGCGCTCCAGCCCGCCAAACGCCGCGCCCGCTAACCCCCGGTCGACTCGCCAGGAAACGTCGGGTTTTCGCGCGAGAATGCGCGTTTCACGGCGACTCGACGGGCCCGGGACCCGACGGGCCCGCGACGCCCGCGCTCGACCGGCGGGGGCCGACGGGCCGCCCGGCCGGGCCCTGAGCGAGGGAGCGCAGCGACCGAGACGAAGGGGCCTCGCTAGAGCTTGCGGAGCTGCACCCGCTCGACCGTGTGATCGGCGGCCTTCTCAAGGATCAGGCTCGCCCGGTGCCGCGTAGGTAGCACGTTCTCGAGCAGATTCGGCAGGTTGATGTCGCGCCAATACCCGAGGGCGCGCTCCACGGCCTCGTCGTCGCTGATGTCGGCGAACACGCGGAAGTACGAATTCGGGTTGCTGAACGAGGCCTTCCGCAGCGCGAGGAAGCGGTCGACGTACCACTGCTCGATGTTCGCGGGGTCAGCATCGACGTAGATCGAGAAGTCGAACAGGTCGCTCACCGCCACGTCATTCGGCGCGGGCGGGGGCTGAAGGACGTTCAAACCCTCGACGATCACGACGTCGGGCCGGCGGACGGACACATGCGCGTCAGGCATGATGTCGTACCGCATGTGCGAGTAGAACGGCGCACGCACCTCTTCGGCCCCGCTCTTCACTTCACTGAGGAAGTTCAGCAGCGCGCGCCGGTCATACGACTCCGGAAAGCCCTTGCGGTCCATCAGGCCCCGCCGCTCCAGCTCGGCGTTGGGGTAGAGGAACCCGTCCGTGGTCACGAGCTCGACCCGCGGCGTGTCGGCCCAGCGGCTCATGAGTTCGCGCAGCAGACGCGCGATCGTCGACTTCCCCACCGCCACGGAACCTGCGACACCGATCACGAACGGCGTCGTGACGTCCTGCTCGCCGAGGAAGGATGCGGTGTCCGCTCCGAGCCGCTTGGTCGCCTTCGCATAGAGGCTCAGCAGCCGGCTGAGGGGCAGGTAGACCTCGTGCACCTCGCGGACGTCGAGCCGATCCCCGAGGCCCCGCAACTGCACGACCTCGGTCTCACTGAGGGGCTGCGGCATCCCGGCGGCCAGACGCGACCACTCGGCTCGATCGATCTCGCGGTACGGGCTCAATGACGGAGCGGGCACGGCGGTTCCGGCGGCGGGCACGCGCCCATGCTACTCCGCGCGATCAGCGCCCGGGCGGCGCGGGGGTGCCTGCCCGAACGGCCCGCGCCCGCCCTGCGTCCTCTGCATCGGCACGGGACCGGGCGGCCCGAAGCGAGGACATCTCCCGACGCGAGGACGCTCCGGCCCGCATCCATCCTCGCCCGGGCAGATCTCCTCGGCCCGGCACGCTCAGTCGCGTTCCCCGCGAAGGTGGGAGTCGTCCCTGCTATCCCCTGCGCCAGAGACCTCGAGTGCCTCATCGAGCGCGTCGCTGTAATGAACTCCCGCGGCCGTCCTCGCGGCATGCCGCCGACCGCGGCCGCACTGTCAGGAACAAATATTCCGCTTCTTCGGAATAGCATCGGCACCCACGCGTTTGTGTACTGCGGAGAATAGAATTAACAGGACTGCGATGACAGATGCAACTTCAAGCCTGATCGGTAAGTCCGCACTGGTGACGGGCGGTTCGCGGGGAGTCGGTGTCGGCGTCGCGAAACAGTTCGCCAAGCGGTGGTCTCAGAGAGGCAGCAGCCATGAAAATTTCCGTACCGATCGGGCCGGTCGGCATCTGGAGCATGGAGCTCCGTAGCCGCAACCCGGAGGTCGACCAGGTCGCCGCGGAACTCAACGATCAGGGGTGGGGTGCGATGTGGATTGCCGGCGCCGGCGGCCCCGGGATTTGGGCCAGCGCCGAACGACTCCTCGCGGCCGGTTCACGCACGAGTGTCGCCCTCGGAGTTGTGAGTATCTGGTCTGAGGACGCACGCCGCACATCCTCGGAGCACGCCAGGCTGCGAGACGAGTACGGCTCGCGTCTTCTCACCGGATTCGGGGTGAGCAACCCGCAAGCGGCAGCCGCCAGCGGACACACGTTCGCGAGCCCTCTTTCCGAGATGCGGCGTTTCCTCGACGAGCTGGACGCGGATGCCGGCGAACCACCACGGCAAGAGCGGCTCCTTGGGGCGCTCGGACCGCAGATGGTGTCACTCGCCGGCGACCGCACCGCAGGCATCCACCCCTTCCTGGTCACCCCCGGCCTGACGTCGAACTACCGTTCGCTGCTGGGACCCGAACCTCTCATCGCGCCTCACCAAGCGGTCGTTCTGGAGACCGACCCCGCCCGAGCACGAGCCACCGCTCGCGCCGGGATCGGCATGTATTTCGGCTTCCCCAGTTATCAGGCGAACCTGCGCCGAGCCGGCTTTGGCGATGACGACTTCCTCGGGGGCGGCAGCAACCGGCTCATCGACGCCACCGTCGCCTGGGGAGACATGGACGCCATCGTGCGGCGGGTCCAGGAGCAGCACGCTGCGGGCGCCGACCACGTCGCCATCCAGGTCCTGACGGACACCCGCGGCCTTCCACGCCACGAGTGGGCCGAACTTTCTCACGCACTACTGCCATCGGAGACGTAATGGACGGCACCACCACACGCAACACCGGTTCAATGCGAGCACACACCCCGCCCCTCCCGGGGATGCGGATGTGGCTGGCGGTCGCCTCCCTGGCCCTCGGCGCGTTCATCCTCGTCGCCACAGAGTTCCTGCCCATCGGCGTGCTGCCGCAGATCGCCGAGGAGTTGGAGGTCTCGACCGGAACCGCGGGGTTGATGATTCTGGTTCCCGGGCTGGTCGCGGCGATTTCCGCACCGCTGGTCGTGGTGGGCCTGGCACGTATCCCTCGAAACCGGCTCGTGCTTCTTCTCGGCCTGCTGCTGCTCGTGGCGAACATCATCGGAGCGTTCGCGCCCACCTTTGCGATCCTGCTTCTGGGTCGCGTGCTGGTCGGGGTCGCGTTGGGCGGTTTCTGGGCAGTCGTGCCCTCGCTGGGGTTCCGGCTTGCGGGCGAGAGGAAGGGTACGAAAGCGACGTCGATCATCTTGGCCGGCATCTCCGCGGGGACCGTGATCGGTCTGCCCGCGGGACAGTTCATCGGCCAGCTCGCGGGCTGGCGCGCGGTGTTTCTGAGCGCTGCGGCACTGTCGGCGATCGTGCTTCTCGCGCAGCTTGTGCTGCTGCCCCGGATCGGCCCCACCGTCGGCATGAAGTGGCGTGAACTGAGCCGGGTGTTCCAGTCGCCACCCGCCCGAGTCGCGCTGATCGCCTCTGTTCTGGTGGTCACCGGTCAGTTCGCAGCGTCGACGTTCATCACCCCCTTCCTGGCGGACGAAGCACACCTGGCAGCCGGGGTCGTCACGGCCCTGTTCGTCGCGTACGGTGTCGCGGGCGTGTTCGGCACGCTGCTCGGCGGCTACCTCATTGCGAAGAACCGGTTGGCGACGCTTGCAGGTGTGTCGCTCCTTCTTGGAACAATCCTGGTGCTGCTGCCGCTCATCGCGGGGTGGGGCATCGTGGTGGGCGCACTGTTCACCGTGTGGGGGCTCCTGTGGGGCATCGTCCCGCTCTCCCTGCAGACCTGGATGATGGCCTCCCAACCGGGCGCGCCGGAAGCAGCATCCGCTGTGCTGGTCTCCACGATGCAGGGGTCCATCGCGCTCGGATCCCTCCTGGGCGGTGTGCTCGTGGACATCGCCGGACTGCGGATCGACTTCGTCATCGCCGGTGTCCTCGCCCTCGCCGCGGGGCTGTACCCGCTCGTCCGTCGCGTGACACCCCACTAATCCGCGCGCGCTGCGGCTCGAGCCGCCCGGAGCGAGGACATCTCCCGACGCGAGGACACTCCGGCCCGCATCCATCCTCGCCCGGGCAGGTCTCCTCGGCCCGGGATGCTGCGTCCCCCACCGTTGCGCCGCGCGCCGCGATACCCTTGATGGCGAGAGTTCAAGCCCGGAGGGGCCACCGCCATGGAGTCCGACCCGATCAGGACGCCCGACCAGCGGCTCCGCGTATTCGTCAGCTCCACCCTCGGGGAACTCCAGCCCGAGAGAGCGGCGGTACGCGAAGCGGTGGAGAGCCTGCGCCTCGCGCCGGTGATGTTCGAGCTCGGCGCCCGTCCGCATCCGCCTCGTTCGCTGTACCGCTCCTACCTCGAGCAGAGCGACATCTTCCTCGGCATCTACTGGCAGAGCTACGGCTGGGTCGCCCCGGGCGAGGAGTTCTCCGGCCTCGAAGACGAATACCGCCTCTCCGGCGACCTCCCCTCGCTCATCTATATCAAGACCCCCGCACTTGAGCGCGAGGAGCCCCTCAAGGCGATGCTCGCCCGCATCCGCGCCGACGATCGCGTGTCGTACAAATCGTTCCGGAATGCTGAGGAACTCCGCGACCTCGTCATCAACGACCTCTCGACCCTGCTCGCCGATCGCTTCGACGCGGCCGCCCGCGCCTCCCGGCGCTCCCTCGCGCAACCGCCGACCACCTCGGCTGGCACCGCCATCCCCTCGGCCTACACGCCGATCATCGGGCGCGACGGTGAACGCGACGAAATCGTGCGGATGCTCCGCGACCCGGCCACGCGCATCGTCACCCTCGTCGGACCGGGCGGCATCGGCAAGTCCCGCCTGGCGATCGAGGTGGCGACCACCCTGGCCGCATCCGGCAGCGAGGTCGCCTTCGCGTTGCTGGAGTCGATCACGTCCCCCGACCGTGTGGTGCCCGCGATCGCGCGCGCGGTGGGCCTGCGCGACGACGGCGAACGCCCGGTGGAGGCGTCGCTGCTGGCCGCCCTCGAGGGTCGCGACATGGTCCTCGTGCTCGACAATATGGAGCAGGTGCTCGACGGAGCGGACGTCCTCGTGCGCCTGGTCACCGCGGTCCCCGACCTCACGATCCTCGTCACGAGCCGCTCGCCGCTGCGCCTGCGCGCCGAGCACGTGTACGCCGTCGCGCCGCTCGCCTCGCCGGGCGACGACGAGAGCGTCGAGGCGCTCGAGGCCACCGCATCGGTCGCTCTCTTCGTGCAGCGCGCGGCGGCGGTGCTTCCCGGCTTCCGGCTCACGGCAGCCGATACGGCGACCATCGCGGCGATCTGTCGAGCGCTGGACGGTATCCCGCTGGCCATCGAGCTCGCCGCCGCGCGGATGCGGTCGCATACGCCGCAGGAGATCCTCGAGCGCCTCGACTCCGCCCTGTCGCTCCTCGTCGACGGCGCCCGCGACCTGCCGGCACGTCAGCAGACGATCCGCGCCACGATCGAATGGAGCGTGCGCCTGCTCGACGCTCCGACGCGCTCGGCCTTTGCTGCGCTGGCGGTCTTCGCCGGACCCTTCACCCGCGCCGCCGCCGAGGCGACGCTCGCCGGCATACCCGATGTGGATGCGGCCACCGCGCTGGACGTGCTCGTGGATGCGAGCCTCCTGCAGCAGCGCGACCGCCGGGGGGTCCGCGTCTTCACGCTCCTGTCCGTCGTCCATGCGTACGCCCACGAGCTGGGCAGCGACGACGCCGTGCGGGAACGCTGGTCGGAGTACTACCGCACGCTCGCCAACACCGCCTCGCACGACATGAGCGGTCCGAGCCAGCTCGCGTGGCTGCACCGCCTCGACGCCGAGTCCGAGAACCTCGTCGCCGTCCTCCGCTTTCTCAGCGACGACGGGAGGTTCGACGACCTGGCGCGCATGGCCTGGTCGCTCTACCTGTACGCGTGGCTCTCGGGGATGCTGGGAGCCCAGCAGGCACGGATGGCCGACGTGCTCGAACGCAGCGCGCGGGAGGGCATCCCTCTCAGCCCGTGGACCGAGGCGGTCGCGCAGTATTACACCCATGCCATCGAGTTCTGGCAACATCCGGGCCTGGACGTCATCCCCGGCCTGACCCGCAGCGCGGAGCTGTTCGAGCAGGCGGGCGACGCGGGCGGTGCCGCGCTGGCACGCGTCTCCCTGGGTCTCGCGCTTCTCGGACGGAGGGAGGGACCCGACGTCGCCGGCGCGCACGAGATCCTCACCCGTTCGATCGACGGGTTCGCGTCGATCGGCGATCGGTGGGGCGAGGCGATGGCACTCGTGACCATGGGGCGCGTCGACCTCATGATCGGCGATACGGACGGTGCCCTCGAGCTGTTCGAGCGCAGTCTGAGCCTGGCCACCGCCAACCGGGAGCGCCTCGGCATCGTCATCGCCGAGCATCACCGGGGGTGGGCGCGTCTGGCGCGGGGCGACATCGAGGCCGCCGCATCCGACTTCCATGAAGGCCTGGAGACCTCGCTGGAACTGGGGCACGACGAGGGCATCGCCTATGGACTCGAGGGCCGCGCCGGGGTCGCGGCGCTCCGGGGCGACGTCGAAGAGGCGGGGCTCCTGCTGGGTTCCGCAGCCGCACTACGCCGGCGGATGGGCGCGAACGACAGGGGCCAGGCCGCCCTGTACGCACCCGCCTTCGAGGCGCTGGCCGACGATGGCGCCCGCGCCGAGTTGGATGCGGCGGTCGTGCGGGGCATGGCGATGTCGCCCCAGGAGGTGCTGGATGCCGTCGCCCGCTGACGCCCGCGACTCCTCCGCGCGAGCGGACGGTCGGGATAACGTCGTCCTGCGCACGACGCGAGGGGTGGCGTTGGCGATTCTGCCGTTCCTGATCGCCGCGGCGTTCCTCTTGTATGTGTTCCCCGACCGGACCGGCGAACTGTTCGCGTGGCCGATCACCCCGCCGCTGTCGGCGTACCTTCTCGCATCGGCCTACGTAGGCGGCATCTGGTACTTCGTGCGCGTCGCGAGAGAGCGGCGGTGGCATCGGGTGCAGCATGGCTTCCCGGCGGTCGCGGTGTTCGCGGGCGCTCTGCTGGTCGCCACGCTCCTGCACCTCGACCGGTTCTCCATGAACCTGTCGTTCTGGGTGTGGATCACGCTCTACGCCACGACGCCGTTCATCGTCGTCGTGCTGGCGATCGCGCAACGCCGGCATGCTCAGGTCGAGCCCGACCCGGGGGATGTCATCATCCCGTCGTTCGCGGCGCTGGGACTCGTGGCGATCGGCGCAGCCGCGTTCCTCTTCGGCGCGGTCGTCTTCCTCGCGCCCGCGTTCGCCGCATCCTTCTGGGCATGGGACCTGACCCCGCTGACCGGTCGCGTGACCGGCGCCGTGCTGAGTCTCACGGGCGTCGTGAACGTCGCACTGCTGTGGGACCGGCGGTGGAGCTCGTTCCGCATCCTGTTCGAGGCGCAGCTGGTGAGCCTCGCCGCGATCTGCCTGTCGCTCGTGCTCCGTTCCGCCGACCTGCGATGGGAGCGCCCGATGACCGCGGCCTTCATCGTGCTCGTCGCCGGCGCTGTCCTGGCCTACGGCTCCTTCACCATCTGGTGCGAGCGCCGCCGTCGCTCCCGTCCTCCCCTCCCCGCCTCCGGACGCTGAGCGAGCGCCGCCCCTCCCGGACGCTGAGCGAGCGCCGACCCTCGCGGACGCTGAGCGAGCGCAGCGAGACGAAGCGGCCCCGCTCGCCCTCCCCTGCCGACCGCCCAGCGAGTGCCCGTCCCCTTCCCGGACGCTGAGCGAGCGCAGCGAGACGAAGCGTCGCCCCGCGCGGTCACGAACCTGCACGCCGCCCCGCTACGCTCGATCCGTGCGCCTTGGGGTCCTCGACATCGGCTCGAACACCGTTCATCTGCTCATCGCCGACGCCCGCCCCGGCGGGCGGCCCACCGCATCCACGAGCCGTCGCACGGCGCTGCGGCTCATGCAGCACCTCACTCCCGACGGCTCCATCGACCCCGCCGGTGTGGCAGCGCTGGTGGATGCTGTCGCCGAGGCGCGCGCGATAGCCGCTGCGGAGCGGGTGGACGAGTTGCTGGCCACGGCGACATCGGCGGTGCGGGAGGCGACGAACGGCCCGGCCGTCATCGCGCGCATCGAGGAGACCCTCGGGCAGCCGCTCCAGGTGCTCGGCGGCGACACCGAGGCCCGGTTCACGTTCCTCGCGGTCCGTCGCTGGTTCGGCTGGTCGGCGGGGCAGATCCTGCTGTTCGACATCGGCGGTGGATCGCTCGAGCTTGCCGGCGGTGCCGACGAGTTGCCCGACCTCGCCGACTCCGTGCCGCTGGGAGCAGGGCGGATGACGCTGGAGTTCCTCCCCGACGATCCGCCGACCGACTTCCAGCTCGAGGCATTGCGCCGGCACGCCGCATCCGTTCTCGCACCGGTGGCCAAGCGCTTCGCGGCGCTCCCGCGCCCAGACCATGTCGTGGGGTCGTCGAAGGCGATCCGCTCACTGGCGAAACTTGCCGGGTATCCCGTACCCGGGTGGTCGGGCATCGAGCGGATGGTGCTCCCCCGGCGCGACCTGAAGGCGTGGATTCCGCGGCTTGCCCGCATCCCGGCCGAGACGCGGCAGGAGCTTCCGGGGATCACCGCGGATCGCGCCGTCCAGATCGTCGCGGGTGCGGTGGTGCTGCACCAGGCGATGAAGTCGATGGATGTCGAGGAGCTCGAGGTCTCGCCGTGGGCGCTTCGCGAGGGCGTGCTGCTGCGCTACATCGAGTCCCTCGCGATGTAGCCGCCCGGCGTCGACCCTTCGTCTCGTCGCTGGCGCTCCTCGCTCAGGGCCCGGGAACCCCGGGTCCGCCAGCGCAACCCGGACGCTGAGCGAGCGCAGCGAGACGAAGCGTCACAGCCGCTCAGGGCCCGGTACGGCGGAACCCCGAACCCCCGGCCGCACGGCGTCGACCCTTCGTCTCGTCGCTCCGCTCCTCGCTCAGGGCCCGGTACGGCGGAACCG
Organism: Microbacterium sp. Z10_103; assembly: GCF_058310455.1. Lineage (NCBI taxonomy): Bacteria > Bacillati > Actinomycetota > Actinomycetes > Micrococcales > Microbacteriaceae > Microbacterium > Microbacterium sp. Z10_103. The sequence goes on along the minus strand of NZ_JBZEGK010000001.1, from coordinate 256,208 downwards.
AACCACAGCCGCACGGCGTCGACCCTTCGTCTCGTCGCTCCGCTCCTCGCTCAGGGCCCGGTGCGGCGGAACCCCCGGACGCTGAGCGAGCGCAGCGAGACGAAGCGTCAGGCCGCGCTCGCTCAGGCTCCGGGGTAGGCCGGGAAGCGTCAGCTCGCGAGCTCGCGGAGGTGGCGGTACACGCCCTTGAAGAACAGCAGCGGCTCATGCCGGTGCCATTCCGGCGGGCTCAGTTCGAGCACCCGGCCGATCACGATGAGGTGATCGCCGGCCTCGTGCTCGGCCCAGATCTCGCAATCCAGCCACATGAGGGTGTCGTTGATCACCGGATTCCCCGCCTCCGTGGGCGTCCACGAGACGCCGGCCCACTTGTCCGAACCCTTGCGGGCGAACTGCGACGACACGTCGTGCTGATGGTGCGACAGCACGTTGACGGCGAACCGGCCGGTGTCGCGGATGCGCGGGTACGTCGTCGACGTCGTCATGACGCTGAACGAGATCAGGGGGGGATCCATCGACACGCTGTAGAACGACTGGCAGGTGAACCCGATCGGTCCGTCGTCGTCGATGCCGCTGACGATCGTGACGCCGGATGCGAAGTGCCCGAGCGTGTCGCGGAACGCCCGGGGGTCGACGCCGCTCACCGGACGACCTCCGCGACCGCGGCGGGAGCATCCACGAGGGTGGCACCGGCGACGGAGGCGAGCCGCGCCAGGTTGCCGCGGTACTCGGCGGCCGCCGCATCCACGAGGTCGTCGAGGCGGTCCATCTGGCTCGAGACGAAGTAGAACCCGCGGCCCGGGACGATCGCGCCCAGCTCCGCGAGCAGCGGGGCGAGGTTGTGCGTCGGACCCATGGAGTGCGTCGCATCCGCCCCCGTCAGCACGGGGATCGCGACGACGCCCGACAGCCCGTTGGCGGGGTACCGGTCGAGGAATGCCTTCAGGAGTCCGGTGTAGGTCGCCTTGTACGTGGGCGACGCGAAGACGGCCAGGTCGCTGTCGGCGACGCCGGCGTTCAAGGCGGCCATCGTCTCCGACGGCCACGCGAAGATGTCGGCCTCGTACTCGGCCAGGTCGATCACCGTCAGCTCGTACGAGCCGGGGGCGAACAGGCGCTCGGCGAGGGTGGTGGCCACCTTCAGCGTTCGCGATTGCGGCTTGGGATTGCCGACGACGATGGAAACTTTCACAGTCATATTCGTTCTCACACTTTCACCGATTGGCAGGAGGGTGAGACGCGGTCGCCGAACATAGCCGCGAGGCGGGTTCGAGCGACGCCGACGTCTCTCACTGTTCCACCGAGTTTTTTTGTCCCGGTGGCCCGCAACGGCTTACGTTGCACGACCAGGATACGCAGCACATGTTTCGCGGAGGTAACCCCCGCGTCATCGGATGAAACGCCCGCGGAGCAGCGCGCTACGCCGCGAGGCGGTCGCGCACGACCGACGCGATGCGGTCGGCGTACTCCTGGGCCGATTCGGCGTCCGCCGCCTCGACCATGACCCGTACGAGGGCTTCGGTTCCGGATGCGCGCAGCAGCACACGTCCGGTGTCGCCGAGCTCGGCCGTCACGGCTTCGACCTCGGCCTGCAGCACCTCGTCGGTCGCCACCCGATCGCGGTCGACGTCGCGGACGTTCACCAGGACCTGCGGGAAGACGGTCATGACCGAGGCGAGCTCGGCCAGCGACTTCCTCTGCCGGGCCATCTCGGCCACGAGGTGCAGGCCCGTGAGCAGGCCGTCACCGGTCGTGGCGAATTCGCTCATGATGACGTGACCCGACTGCTCACCGCCGAGCGCGTAGCCGCCCTCGCTCATGGCCTCGAGCACGTAACGGTCGCCGACGGCGGTCTGGACGACGCGGATGCCGTTGTCCGCCATCGCGCGGTGGAGGCCCAGGTTGCTCATCACGGTCGCCACGAGCGTGTCGTCGACGAGGTGACCGCGGTCTTTCATCGCCACGGCGATGATCGCCATGATCTGGTCTCCGTCGACGATGCGGCCCTCCGCATCCACGGCCAGGCAGCGGTCGGCGTCGCCGTCGTGGGCGATCCCGACATCAGCGCCCACCTCGAGCACCTTCCTCGCGAGCTGGTCCAGGTGCGTGGATCCGACGCCGTCGTTGATGTTCAAGCCGTCGGGGTCGGCGCCGATGACCGTCACGCGCGCACCCGCATCCCGGAACGTCTCGGGCGAGACGCCGGCCGCCGCGCCGTGGGCGCAGTCGAGCACGACGTGGATGCCGTCGAGGCTGTGCGGGAGGGAGCCGAGCAGGTGCACGACGTAGCGGTCTTCCGCGTCGGCGAAGCGGCGGATGCGGCCCACCCCGGCGCCCGTCGGCTGGAGCTTGTCGGTTCCGAGCGCGGCTTCGATGCGCCGTTCGACCTCGTCGGGCAGCTTGACGCCGCCGCGGGCGAAGATCTTGATGCCGTTGTCGGGCGCGGGATTGTGCGACGCCGACACCATGACGCCGAAGTCGGCATCGATGTCGCCGATGAGGAACGCGGCGGCCGGGGTCGGGATGACACCCGCGTCGAGCACGTCGACACCGGATGAGGCGAGCCCGGCCGACACGGCGGCAGCGAGGAACTCACCCGAGACGCGAGGGTCGCGGGCAACGACCGCGGTGAGCCGTCGGCCTTCTGCTCGACGTGCCTCGGCGGTACGGCCCTGACCCAGGACGACGGCGGTCGCCTGGGCCAGGTGAAGCGCGAGGTCGGCGGTGAGGGGGCCGTTGGCCAGCCCCCGCACCCCGTCCGTGCCGAAAAGCGGCATGGAACGAGCCGAACTCAGCGCTTGGAGTACTGAGGCGCCTTGCGGGCCTTCTTGAGACCGGCCTTCTTGCGCTCTTTGACGCGGGCGTCGCGGGAGAGGAAGCCGGCCTTCTTCAGGGTGGCGCGGTTGTTCTCGACGTCGATGCCGTTGAGCGAACGTGCGATGCCGAGGCGCAGCGCGCCGGCCTGGCCCGAGGGGCCACCGCCGGAGATGCGCGCGATGACGTCGTACGCGTCGGTCAGGTTGAGCACGGTGAAGGGGTCCTTCACGAGCTGCTGGTGCAGCTTGTTCGGGAAGTAGTCCTCGAAGGTGCGGCCGTTGACGGTGATGACGCCAGTGCCGGGAACGATGCGGACGCGGGCGATGGCCTGCTTGCGGCGACCGACGGCGGCACCGGGCACGCTCAGGACGGGACGCTCGGCGGCGACGGCGACCGAGTCGGTCGGCGTCTCAGTGGAGTAGTTCTCGATGTTCGACACGAGTGATCCTTAATCGGCGCTTTACTGGGCGACCTGGTCGAAGGTGTACGTCTTGGGCTGCTGCGCACCGTGAGGGTGCTCTGCGCCGCGGTAGACCTTGAGCTTGGTGAGCTGCTGCGCGCCGAGGCTGTTCTTCGGCAGCATGCCGCGGACGGCCTTCTCGACGGCGCGCTCAGGGTTCTTCGCGAGAAGCTCTTCGTAGGTGACCGACTTGAGGCCGCCCGGGTAACCCGAGTGGCGGTACGCCTTCTTCTTCTGGAGCTTCTGGCCCGTCAGCGCGACCTTGTCGGCGTTGATGATGATGACGAAGTCACCGGCGTCCATGTGGTTGGCGAAGGTGGCCTTGTGCTTGCCGCGGAGGAGAACGGCGGCGTGCGAGGCGAGACGGCCGAGAACGACGTCGGTCGCGTCGATCACGAGCCAGTCGCGCTGAGCTTCGCCAGCCTTGGGGGTATAAGTGCGCGTCACAATAGTGCTGCTTTCTGATTCGAACGGAGGTGTTCGTGAATCCCGCTCCGGGGGCTTTTCTCCCTCGAGCCGAAGGCCGAGGAGCGAAGACACCAGTGGAGGGCTCACGTTCGCGGTGGCACGCCAGCAGACGGCGTGTACCAAACGACCAGCTTACGGCATCCGGATGCAGCGGACAAACTGCCTGAGAGGCGATGACCCGGGAGAATTTGTGGGATTGTCCCCCAAATGGGGGACAGTTGGCTAGAGTGTGAGGTCAACATCGCGATCCGTCCGGGTTTGGGTTGCGTCATTTCTGGGGGCACCGAAATGAGCCGTAGCGCACCTCACCGTGCACATCCGATCGACCCTGCGTTCCGCCGCGTGGCCGCCGCGGAGCGGACTGTCGACGAGCGAGCCCACGAGCCGCGTACCCCTCATGCTCCGTTGTTGGCGGTGGGCCAGTCGGGCGATTGGGCGTCTGAAGTCACGTCGATCTCGATCATCCGGCTCGATACCGCGGGGCGCGTGCGCACCTGGAACCCGGGCGCCGAGCGCATCAAGGGCTACAAGGCGTCGGAGATCGTCGGGTCATCGATCGAGCGGTTCTACCGGCCGCAGGATCGAGAGCGCCACCTTCCCGCGCGGCTGCTGGAGAGCGCCATCCGCAGCGGCTCCGCCGACGACTCCGGCTGGCGCGTGCGGGCGGACGGGTCTCTGTTCTGGGCCAAGGTCGTGCTGACAGCCATCCACGCCGAGGATTCGACCCTGACCGGTTTCGTGAAGATGACGCGCGACCTCACGGCCGACAAGCGCGAGGAGGAGAAGCGCGAGGCTTTCCTGCGCTCTTTCGCGCACGACTACCTCTCCCCCATCACCGCCCTCCGTGGGTACGTCGACCTGCTCGAGGAGGCCGCGCCCGAACATCACGCCCTCATCGACCGCGTCTCGACGGTGACCGACCACCTCGTGGAGATGATGGGGCAACTCACTTCCCACATCGGCGGTGGGGCCGCAGACCGGCTCGACAGTGTCGTGCTCGGGTCTCTGGCTCGCGAGGCCGGCGAGCTGGTGCTCCCCGGAAACGCGTATCAGCGGTTGGAGATCGTCAGCGATCGGCGTCTGCGAGCGCTCACGAACGCGTCGATGCTCCGGCGCGCGATCGCGAACCTGCTCGACAACGCCGCGAAGTACAGCGACGACATCATCCGGATCGTCATCGAGAACCTGGGCACCGAGGTCGTCGTCCGCATCTCCGACTCCGGTCGCGGAATCGCCCCCGAGGACCTGCCGACGATCTTCGAGCCGTTCCAGCGCGGCCGGTTGTCCGATCCCGCCGACGGCGGCTCGGGCGTCGGCCTGGCGAGCGTGCGCGAGATCGTGGAGCGCCTCGGCGGCCGGGTGGAGCTGGCGTCCACGGTCGGCGCCGGCACCACGGTCTCTGTCCACCTCCCCTCCGCCTGACCTTTCTCGGTCGCCGGGCGAGCGCTGCGCTTCCCCCGGGCGCTGAGCGAGCGCAGCGAGACGAAGCGCCCGCCACGCACCCCTCGAACCGGAGCCGCACCGGCCGATAATCCTCCGGGACGAAACGCCGCAGTAACCCCGAGCACCTATCGTGGCGGGATGCTCCGTCCCCCCACCGATCCGCGCATGCGTCGCGCGCTCGTTGCGGCGCTGCTCGTCTACGTCGTCGTCCTCGCGCTCATCGCCTTCTGGCCGACGCATGTCGACCGCGATGCCGGTCCGCTGCTGTCGGCGATCGAGCGGGTGTTCCCGTGGGCGACGTACCGGCGGATCGAGTTCACGGCGAACGTCGCCCTATTCGTCCCGTTCGGGGTTCTGCTGACCCCGCTCCTCCGCTCGTGGCCGATCGCCCTCGCGTGCGGCGTCGGGGCGTCGTTGGCGATCGAACTCGTGCAAGAGGTGGTCCTCCCGGGGCGCACGGCAAGCGCTTTGGATCTGCTCGCGAACTCCCTCGGCACGGCCGTCGGCGTGGTGCTGGCCCTCGGAATCGGTCGCGCGACCCGGACCATCCCGCCCCACCCCGAGGCCGGCTGAACCTCCGCACCTCACCGAAAACGCCGACTCCCCTAATTAATCCCCTAATCGGCGGGCAAAATGTGGCGGAAGAGGCGCTTGCAGGAATAGTGTGACGCCGATAACCCGATGCAACCCGGTGCACGGCACCTGTACCGGTCGGTTTCTACCCCTCCTCCGCTCTGCCGCGGAGGAGGGGTTCTCCGTTTCAGCCGAGGGTCGCGCCGGACGACCCGCCGAGCGCCGTGCCGATCGTCGCGAGTGCGACCCAGAGGCCGTTGTAGACGACGTGCGCGAGCACGGCCGCCCAGATCCGGGCGGTGAAGAGCACCAGAAGGCTATTGACCACTCCGACCAGGGCCAGCGCGACGGCGTCGTCCCACGGGATGGGCACCAGCAGCGCGTGCGCCAGGACGAAGAGTCCGGTCGACACGAGCACGGCGGCGAACGCGGCCGTCCCGCGTCCCGCGATGCGACGGACGGCGGTGTAGACCGCGACCAGGACGAGCCCGCGGAAGAAGAACTCCTCCAACACCGGCGCGATCAGCGTCGCTCCGAGCACTTCCTCGAACAACCACCCCGAAGGCAGCGCCCCACCGGCCGACGGATACGACGGCCATTCGCCCGTGCCCCCAGCGGCGAGCTCGATCCACCCCTGCGCGAGGCGCAGTAGGACGCCGAGGCCGATGCCATAGAGGAGGTCCAGCGGGCGGAAGCGCAACAGGGCCCGAGGGCGCGACCGGGTGAACGCGACGATCACCGGCACCGCGAAGGCGACCCACAGGACGAGGAGCGACAGGGTCGATCCGAGCGGCTGGGGGACGAATTCGTTGAGCGCTGCGGCGGCGACCATCCCCGCGCCGAGGGCGAGCACGGCCCACCCGAGCATTTCCCAGCCCCAGCGCTGCACCGAGGTGCCGCCTTCGATCCACGTGCGGCGCCGTCGTGGTGAACGGCGGCGTCCCGACCGCGGCGATTGCCCGCCGTCACCCGAATCCGCCGACTCGAACTCAGCCTCGGGCAAGAGGAGGTCGCGGCGCGCGGCGTCGGTCGGCTCGGTCATCGACGCCCACGTTACCGGGCTCCCGCGCCGAGCCGGGAGCGGCGCATCCGCCCCGGCCCGCGGTCGTCGCGACGCGTCACCTCTCGAGGAGTCGCTCGTAGGCGCTGAGCCCTTCCATGACGCCGCTCCCGATGAAGCCGACGTACCTATCCGGTCGAACCACGACCACTCCCCCGTCGTGCAGCCCGGTGCGCCGGCGCAGGAGATCGGCATCACTGTCGGACCCCGGAAGCTCGACGATCCCCTCGGGGAAGGCGGGCGCCGCATCCACACCCGCGCCGCGCAGCACGATCGCCAAGTGGCCGGTCGTTGCCGCGAGGGCCGCACCCACCTCCGGTGTTCACGACAACGGGATGCTGCCGCCCAGCGACCGCGCGCCAGCCGGCCTCGATACACTCACACCCGGCGCCCCCGGCGTCCCCGGCCGCTGAGCGAGCGAGCGACCTTCCCGGCCGCTGAGCGAGCGAAGCGAGACGAAGCGCCCCACGCACCACCGACACCACCCGATCCGACCCCAACCGCTCCGAAGGGCACGATGCTCGACCTCGACCTGAGCGGCATGTTCGCTCCCCGGGAAGACGAGTCCGCGTCACCGACGATCGAGATCCTCACCGTCTGCACCGGCAACATCTGCCGCTCGCCGCTCGCAGAGCAGCTCCTCCGCTCGCGGCTGTCCCCGCTCGACATCCGCGTCTCCAGCGCCGGGACGAAGGGTCTCGTCGACCATCCCATGACGCCCGAGGCGGCGCAGATGGCCGCATCCCTCGGCGTGCCGACCGATGACAGCGCCGCCCACCGCGCCCGCTGGCTCAGCGAGCGGGAGCTGAAGACGCCCGACCTGGTGCTCGCGATGTCGCGCGAGCACCGCCGCGACATCGCCGAGCTTTCGCCCGCGCGCGTGCGCTCCACGTTCACCGTGCGGGAGTTCGAGCGCCTCGCACACGGAGTACCCGACGCCGACATCCGCGCGGCAGCGGATGCGGCCGGCACCGACCCCCACGCTCGTGTCCGTGCCGCGGTCGAAATGCTGAACGCGCGCCGCGGCGATCTCGAGCCGCTCACCGACCCGGCGGATGATGACGTCATCGACCCGTACCGGCGCTCGTGGGAGACATACCAGCGCTCAACCGCGCAGCTCCTTCCGGGAGTTCTCGAGGTGGTCCGCGTCGTGGGCGCCGCCCTTTCGTGAGTCAAGCACGCGACCCATCCGACACAGGTCGGAAACATGTTGTATGGCAGGATGATCGCGTACAGCCCCACCCCCCGAGAGGCGTCATGGAGCTCAGCGACTACATCCGCATCCTCCGCAAGAACTGGCTTGTGATCGTCGCCACGACGCTCCTCGGTATTGCGGTCGCCGCCGGGTACTCCCTCACTCGTACTCCTATGTATGAGGCGTCCAGCCGGGTCTTCGTCTCGACGGAGGCAGGCGGCAGCGTTGCCGAGCTGCAGCAGGGTGGCAGCTTCGCCCTTCAACGTGTGAGCACCTACGTGCAACTCGCCGAGAGCCCGCTCGTCCTGAATCCTGTCATCGCCGAACTCGGTCTTGAAGGCACCGCCGACGCCCTCGCCGAGCAGGTGACATCGTCGACCCCGCTGAACTCCTTCCTCATCGACATCTCCGTCGAAGACGCCGACCCGGTGATGGCCGCCGATCTCGCCAACGCGATCGCCGCCAGCCTTACCGCCGCCGTCGAGACGATCGAGACGCGTGAAGGCCAGCCCACGAGCCCCGTGCAACTGAGCCGGGTAAAGGACGCGTTGCCTCCACTCAGGCCCGTCAGCCCGAATGTGCCGTTGAACCTCGCCCTGGGCGGGCTCGTCGGACTTGCCGCGGGGCTCGGCATCGCCGTCCTTCGCGGCGTGCTCGACAACCGCGTGCGCAACGCCCGCGACATCGAGACCGTCACCGACCGGCCCCTCATCGGTGCGATCCCCTTCGATCCGAAGGCGAGGGAGCGGCCCCTCATCCTCGACGCCGATCCGCACAACACCCGCTCCGAGGCTTTCCGCGCACTGCGCACGAACCTGCAGTTCCTCGAGATGGACGGCGGACACAGCTTCGTCATCACCTCGAGCCTGCCGAGCGAGGGCAAGTCGACCACCACGCTCAATCTCGCGCTCGCTCTCGCCGACGCGGGCAAGCGGGTCGCGCTCCTCGACTGCGACCTGCGTAAGCCCAAGGTGGCCGACTACCTCGGCATCGAGGGCGGCGCCGGTCTCACCGACGTCCTCATCGGCCGCGCGCGCGTCGCCGACGTCATGTTCCCCTGGGGCAAGCGCCCGCTGTACGTGCTGCCGGCGGGAAAGATACCGCCGAACCCGAGCGAACTGCTCGGGTCGAAGCAGATGGGCCAGCTTCTCGAGGCACTGTCAAAGGAGTTCGACGTCGTCCTGTGCGACGCTCCCCCGCTGCTACCGGTGACGGATGCGGCGATCCTCGCACGGGCGACGGCCGGTGCCATTGTCATCGTGGCGGCTGGCCGCACAACGACGAGCCAGCTCGGTGGAGCTTTCGACGCACTCGAGACCGTCGGCGCGAAGGTCGCCGGCGTTGTTCTCTCGATGGTGCCGACCCGAGGCCCCGACGCCTACGGATATGGATATGGATATGGCTACGGCGGATACGGCACTTACGCCGCGCAGCCGGCCGAGAAGCCGAACACCAAGGCCGACAAGGCCCGACGCAGCCGCCGCTCCGCCGGCCCCGCGACCCCGAACCCGACCACCGCACCCAATCTTCTGCCCTGACCCAGGAGCGTGATGGCCCGACGGCCGCCCGGTGTCAGCACCTCTGCGCGATGGCTCGCCGGGGTGCTCATCGCTGCGCTCGCCATTGGCACGGTCGTCCTGGCGGTCCTCGCGGTCAATCGAGTCCAGCCTGAGCACGCGGGCGCCGGGAGCACCCCGGCACCGTCCTTCTCTTTCGGAGCATCTGCGACCCCCACCCCGGACACCACCCCTTCGCCGACGCCAGGACCCGTGTCCTCGTACCCGCGTGCCGAAGAGCGCTTCCTCTCCGTGGGTTCCGGTGGGATGTGGCGCGGCGTCGCCGGTGAATGCGGGGAGACAGCGCCACTACTAGAGCGTTCCGCCGACGGCGGGGAAACCTGGGAAGACGTAACGCCGCTGTACCGCGGCATTGGTCAGCTGGTCTCCCTCGATGCCTTCGCGGGCACGGAGGCGGAAGCGCTCGCGCGAATGGGCGACGGCTGTGAGACGCAAGTGCTCCGCACCTTCACGCAGGGCGAGTTCTGGGAGCCGTATCCCGAGTTGCTCGCTTCGTCGCGATACCTCGACCCCGCCGCCCCCGCGACTCTGATCACTCGTCAAGGCCCGGTTGCCGCGCCATGCGCCGATCCGCGGAGCTTCCGAAGCGCCGGGTCGACGGTGGCCCTGGTGTGCGATGGCACCCCCCACGCGCTCGGCGGAAACGGCCAATGGATCCCGCTGCCGGCGACGGATGCTGTTGCCCTCGGCGTTGCCGGCAGCCGCATCGTGGTGGCCGCCCGCTCGCCTGCTTGCGAGGGTCTGGAGGTCACATCTCTGACGGGCAACGACTTCGCCCAGTCGGCTCCGCTCGGCTGCGCCGCGGTCGACCCTGCGGCACCGTTGGCCGTGGCCGCGACCGACCGGGGTGCCCTCATCTGGTCCGGCGACGCGCTCCACCGCCTCCCGTGAGAACCCGGTCCCGCGCCGGCCGCTGAGCGAGCGCACACCCCGGCCGCTGAGCGAGCGCACACGCCGGCCGTCGAGCGAGCGCCTGCACCGGCCGCTGAGCGAGCGAAGCGAGACGAAGCGCCACCCCGGACGCCCCCGGTCGCTGAGCAAGCAAAGCGCGACCAACGGCCCTTCCGCTCAGCGTCGTTGTCCCCAGGATGTCCCCCATAAAGTCATGCGCGCGTTACACGGTGGTGTTAGCGTTGCGCATCTGAGAACGTGTCCGCCGAGGTGCCCTACGACGGAAGGAACAGCCACTGTGACGTCGAACCTACGGGTCGACGCGACATCGACGTCGCAGAGTACCGAGGAACAGCCCATCAAAGTCGGCGCTGAGATGACCGATACGGGGCCGTCCACGACCGCTCCCGCCCTCTCAAGTAGCGTGGCGAAGACGGCTCGGGAGACGCAGGGGTGGCGACGTGCATACGCCCGGCGGCTCTTCCTTACAGACCTTGTGGTCCTGATCTGGGTCGTCTATGGCGCCCAGATCGCATGGTTCGGGACCGGGAGTGTCGAAGTTGCAATGTCCCACGACGCCAGGATCACGCCTCTCACCTATTGGGCCTTCTCAGCGTTCCTCATCGTCGCTTGGATGTGGGCGCTGTCGTTCAATGATTCCCGCAGCGACCGCGTGACCGGAACCGGCTCGCAAGAGTATGTGCGTGTAGCGGGGTCAAGTGTCCGCCTCTTCGGGCTAATCGCCATCGCCGCCTTCCTCACGCAGATCGACGTTGCGCGCGGCTATTTGCTTATCAGCCTGCCTCTCGGCATAGTAACCCTCGTTCTTGGCCGCTGGGTCTGGCGGCAATGGCTCATCATGAATCGTCAGAAGGGCCACTACTCGGCGAGAGTCCTGCTCGTGGGGTCTCTTGAGTCCGTGGCCCAGATCGCTCAAGAGCTGGCGCGGAACCCTGCAGCTGGATATCACGTCGTTGGCGCGTGTGTCCCTTCAGGGAAAATGGCCGAGACCATCGCAGGGACGACTGTACCCGTGATGGGGAGCGTGGACGCCGTACCCCGCGCTATGGCCGCCGCGGCGGCCGACACGGTAGCCGTGACGAGCACCGACGAACTCCCGCCCGACAAGGTGAAGGAGATATCTTGGTCCCTCCGGCCCGGATTGCAGCACCTCGTGCTCGCTCCGAGCATCATGGATGTGGCGGGCCCCCGTCTGCACACGCGTCCCGTATCGGGGCTTCCTCTGATCCACGTCGAAACGCCCCGATTCACCCTCGGCCAACGATTTGTGAAAAGGAGCTTCGACCTGATCGTGGCTGCGAGCCTCATCCTTCTGCTTGCGCCTCTACTGGGCATTCTGCTGATGGCGATCAAGCTGACCAGCCGGGGCCCCGTATTCTTCAGACAGGAGCGCATCGGGTGGAAAGGGCAGCCGTTCAATATGGTCAAGTTTCGGTCGATGCGAGTGGGCGCTGACCATGAGTTGCCGGCGCTGCTCGCAGCCCAGGGGACGACCGAGACGCCGTTATTCAAGATCAGGAACGACCCGCGCATCACTCCGCTGGGACGCTTCATCCGGAAGTACAGTCTCGATGAGCTCCCTCAACTGTTCAACGTTGTCGGTGGTTCGATGAGCCTCGTCGGCCCCCGCCCGCAGATCGCCGCCGAGGTCGCCCTGTACTCCGATGCCGCGCGACGCCGTCTCCTGGCGCGGCCGGGCATTACGGGCCTTTGGCAGGTCAGTGGCCGAAGTAGTCTCGATTGGGACCAAACGATTCGGCTTGACCTCTACTACGTAGAGAACTGGTCCCTCCTTGGTGACCTCGCGATCCTTGCGAAGACCGTCAAGGCAGTCGCGTTCCCGGGCGCCACGGCTCACTAACTGCGTCGGGGGCGGGTTCGAGAGCGCGCCGACTGAATTCTGACCGGTGTCACCCACCTCACTGCGTTCGCCGTGCCGACTCCCGCTCGAGATAGCCCCGTAACGTAACCGCGTTCTGACTCCACGTGAACAAGCGCGAGTGGCGGTCCACCCGCCCTCGAGCGAGGGCGCCGACGAGTGCGTCGGCGAGTCCACGGGCGGTTGGCGCTACAACCTCCGCATAGTCGCCAAATATCTCGCCCATACCGCTGTCAGTCGTGACGATCGCGGGTATGCCAAAATACTGCGCTTCCGCGATAGGGAGACCGAAGCCTTCGTCTGAGGAGGCCATCGCGATGACAGACGCTGACGCCACGATCCGCTGATAAGCGGCCTCATCCACGAAACCTGGGAGGTCGACGCGGGTGGAGAGTCCCATCGCAGCCGACAGCTCCCGAAGCTCCTCGGCGTAGGCTCCACGTGCCCCGAGGATCGTCAGGCGCACGTCGGCGGGAAGGCGATCGCGCGCCTCCGCCAGCGCTCTGATAAGCAATTCAGGGCGCTTGTTATTGTGGTGACCAAAGGTGACGATTTGCCGGACAGCATCATCCCGTGTCACTGGGGGCCAGCGGCGTGCATGATCACGGCCATTCTCGATCACCACGGTCTTTGCGTCAGGCACGTACTCGCGGGTTTCTGCCGCCGCCTTCGACGAGATGCACACGTTAACCAGCGCCCGCCCTGCGGAAACCTCCCACAGCCTTCTGTACAACCGCTGGTGCTTGGGAAACTCGTGCTCGTTCTTCTTATGGCGCCAGTCGTGCTGAAAACAGATCGCACGCGTGCGGCGCGCGAACGGAGAAACGATCGGGCTAAGTGAGACAAGGTAGTGCGAGTGGGTGATCACTCGGATCAAGGCTCCCGCGAACACCTGGCCTACGGCCCGCCCGACGACGTTCTCGTTCGGCCAGACGATAACCTTCGCACCGAGCGGCTCGAACTCTGCCTCTGCCCATCTCCCCCCCAGCACTATCAAACGGTCGCCCGGGAACTCGTCGAGCCAAGCCCGCAAAATCTCCGAGCTGTGGAGACGCATGCCGCCCGACCTCTCGGTCGAGCCCAGGATGTCGAATACGATTTTCATCGCCGCGGCCATCCAGCGAGCGCGAGTGCACGCCCGGTAGCCGTGGGCCGGGGCGATAGCAACCGGGGGTACCGTAAGTAGAACTTGAACAGAGACGGGATCTCTCGTTTCCAAGCGGAGAGTTTCAGTGAAGAGGTCTCACGCGCCCAGCCGTGGACCCACCGCGTACTTCCCGTCAAAGTGACGGGAATGCCAGCAGCGGCCGCTCGCAGCCCCAGATCGCTGTCCTCGTAGTAGACGAAAAAGTGGTCATCCCAGGGCCCGAGTCGCCGGAGAGTGTCTCGCCGACCAAGGACGGCCGCACCCATGAGCCACACCACGGGCGTCTCGGCGCCATCGGCGGCGAAGATTCGGTATGTCGAACGCTCAGCAGTGCCGTTGAGGCGGTTACGCACCTTCTCTAGGAGGAAGGGATAACCGCGCCCATTCGGCTGGGGAGTGCCGTCCGGATCAACTAGTTGCGGTCCAACGATGCCACGCGTGCGCTCGATAACACCCTCTAATGCGCCAAGAGAATCGACGGCTACCCGTACGTCTGGATTGACGAATCCCACGTACTGGCTATCGCTCTGCCGGAAACCGACATTGTTTGCGGCACCGAATCCCAGGTTTTTCGCCAGCTTTATGACGCGCGCGCCGAGTTCCCGCGCGACCTCCGCGGAACCGTCCGCGGAAGCGTTGTCGACAACCACCCACTCAACCCCAGAGGGGAGCGCGGAGCCCGACCAGAAGTGCCGCAAATCCTCCTCGCTGTTATAGGTGACCGTAATCAAGGTCCATCGCGGCAAGGCTACTCTCCTGATCGTTTCGAGTACGGGTGGATGCAGCGCATCACACCATCCCGTACTGCCTGTTTCTGTACCGACGGTGCAGCTTCCCAAGCGTCTTCTTGACGGAGAACAGAAGCCGGTTCCGACCAGCGAAGTAGCGCAGCAGTGAGGTGGGCGAATCGCGGAACGCTCTCGCGGCAGCAGCACCGAATGAGCTCCCGCCCACTGGTTTGGAGAGCTCACGTGTCAGGCGGTCAAAACGACCTTCCATCACAAAGTCCGTGTGAAGAGGGGACTTTGCGAGCGCCTCCCGCAGTACCTCCCGGTATCCGCTCTCAACCGAGTGCTCGAAGCGAAAATCGGGAACCGCCCGGTAAAGCTTGCTGTTGTCGAACACTCGCGCCCACCTCCGGTCGGACGCTTTGCCCTCCAGTTCCGGGAACTCAAGAAGGACCTGGGAGAGGGACGCGTCAGCAACCTCAAGGCGTCCATGCACGGCATTGGCGGCAATCTCATAGACCTGTCTCCACGTGACCGTCTGATCGGAACAAATATGAAAGTCCTCATTGAGTGCCAGAGGATTCTCAAACAAGCCGACGATCCCCGAAGCCAGGTCCCTTGCATGTGTGAGGGACGTGGGCGTTTCTTCAAGTTCGCGCCCGATCACGACCGGCCGCCCCTCCGTCAGCCGATTCAGCACGTCCCCGGCCTCCCACAAGCCAAACGAAAGGCGCTGCGTTCCGTAAGTGATGTACGGCCGGACGATTGTGTATGCCACCTCAGACGTCAAAGACCACTCAACCAATCGCCGCTCACACTCGGACTTCATCGTTGCGTAGCTCCACCGGCCATCGACCTGGTCGGCGACCTCGGTCAGCGCATCGGCCCCGGCAGCGCCGTAAACCGTGGCCGAAGAGATGAAGACGTACTGACGGCACCGCCCTTCCAACTGTTCCAACGTCCGCGACAGATCGTCCGGCGTAAACGACAGGAGATCCACGACGATCTCATAGTCGCCCGCGTCAAGTGCCGCGCCAACAGCGCCGGCCTGGCGAATGTCCATCGCTCTATGGACTATCTTTGCGCCCGGCTCCGACGGTCCACCGCCGCTCCTACTTACGGCCGTGACGCGGAACCCCTTGGAGGATGCCGCGCGACATACCTCCGAACCGATGATGCCCGTCCCACCGAGAACGAGAACGCCGACTCCCTCCGAATCGTTCATCGTCCAAGAATCGCCTTTGCCATGCGCTTCACCTCTGGGGGCAAGCGCTTGGCAATACGCCGTTCCAGGGACTCTATGGTGTTCGCCTCCCGGATCAGTCGGACACCCTCCGAGTCATCGTGCATGGTGGTGAATACCTCCATGAGGATCGGCCTCGAGCTCATGGGGTCGATGAAGTCGTCCATTCTCTCATGGAGGTCACTCTTCGACCGGACTGGGATGTACCCCCAACCCATCGACTCAACCCATGCTTGGGCGGGACCGTTGTGCCCCGCCGCAGCGATATGACGATTGGCGTTGTCCCCAAACTGGTCGGCGGCATGAGAGTAAAGACGGAACTCGCCACCGCCGTTATTGTTTACGAGAACAATGCGCGCGTTACTCTTGACGCCGCGGATCCCAAGCGAGTTCATGTCATAGAAGAAGCTCAGGTCCCCGATGACGAGGTAGGAAGGGGCTTCAGTCGCCGCTGCGTGTCCGAGAAAGGTAGACATACACCCGTCGATCCCGAAGGCGGCGACGTTTGAATGTCCTTCCACGGTGCTATCGAGCCCGAAGAAGTTCCAATTGCGTAGCGCGCTCAGGATCGCAAAATGTACGACAGCGCCAGCCGGAATCCTGGGAGCGAGCTCCGCGGCGACGAACGCGTGCGAGAGGGGCAGCTCCTCAGGGATCTTCCGGCGCGCATTTCCTTTCTGCCACAGGTCGAAGTATGCCGAACCGCGGGCTGCATCCCCAGCCGACACCATCAACGCCTCAAAGAAGTCAGCCTCAGACATCTCGAAGACCTTAGTGAGTCGTCCATAGGTGTCCCTTATCTTGCCGTCTAAGTTCACCGTCCAGTGGTCAAATCGCAGTCGCCGCATCATTCCGTCGAACCCGTAGTCACCGATCTGGCCTCCAATGGTGATCACGAGGTCAGGCGCATACTGGGCGAAGGATTTGGCATCCATATTCTCGATCAGTAGGGTCGCGTTTACCGCGTTCGGGCCGTGATAGTTCGAGAGATGATTGGTGTAGACGACTGCCCCGACCCTTTCCGCGAAGGACCCCAGCGCAATCTGCTCCCGGTGAGTAAATCTCGCATGCTGCCCGACGGCGACGAGTATCCGCTTGGCTTCGAGCGGTGGAAGCGGCTCCGATACGGTGAGCCGATCAATGCGTTTGACGGCAGGGAGCGTAGGCACGCCACCGTCCCAATGTTCCTCGATCGGCATGTCGATATGCACGGGGCCAGAACCATGGTGCTCGAGTTCCAGGAGAGCTTCATTCACGAGGCGAGCACAATACGCTTCATCGTCCGCGTCCTTCACCAACGGCAGCTTCACCGATACTTTTCGAGCGTCGACAGGGATGGACATCTGTTCCAGCGCCTGCATTGTTCCCTGTCCGATCTGGCTCGGCTTATAGTCCGCCGTCACCACGACAAGAGGCGTGCCGCGATAGTAGGCCTCTGTCATCCCCGGGATGTAGTTGCGGGTTGCTTGTGCGCTAGTGCAGCTAAGGAGTACGGGTTCCCCGTTCGCCAGCGCGACGCCAATAGCAAAGTAGGCGGCACTTCGCTCGTCAACGACCGAATAGCAGGTGAAGAATGGGTCGTTCTCCAAACTCACTACAAGCGGCATGTTGCGGCTGCCGGGGGAGATAACCGCGTGGCGGACGTTGTGCTCTTTGAGCAGAGCAACAAGGATCTGAACGTTTTTCTTGGACGAGTACATCTCAACCCTCACGGACCAGAATAGCGGCGGCTCCATCGTGGGTCCGGGGGTCGTCCGCAGGGGCGTCTTCGACCACGGCTCCCCCATTGATGAAGACCGGACCGTCTCGATGGGGTTCACGGTGAGTGTAGCGGTCTGAGGCGAGTTCACTGTTGCGTTCATGTAAACCGCGGGACCGAGCGCGGGCTAGCGAGGACCCCTGCGAAGCACCTCTCGGGCAGCGCTCGCAGCCCGGCGCATATCCCGCAACCCGCCGGGAATTACAAGCAGCGCCAGCCCGTACAACATCGAGCTGACGAGCGCTCCTACACAGACGAGTACCCAGCCGTCCAGGCTGGGCAGCTGGAGAACGATCCATCGCGACAGGGCGAAGCTGCCTGCCGCGGCGATAATCACTCGGAGGCCTCCTCGAAAGAACGCCCACGAGTCTTGCCCTACTGCAATTGCCAGCCAGATCAGGTTAATCGGCCAGGCGATCACCAGACTGACTGAAAACGCTAGTGCGACCGCGTCGATGCCGAACGGGGCCGCACCGACGACAAGCAGGACAGTAATCGGTTTAGTAACGAGATGGAGATACAGCAGCTGCCGACTCCGCTGCTCAATCAGGAAGGCCCAGTAGCTCACGTTACCGAAGGCCGCGAAGCAGCCGCCGATGGCGAGAAACTGCAGCACGACCACAGACCGACCCCATTGATCCCCAAGCACGATCGGGATGAGCCAGTCAGCCGTCACGGCCATAATCAAGTACACCCACGCGAGCACAGCGCTCAGCCCAAACTGAATACGCAAGAGCACGTTGGTTGCTTGCCGATCAGATTCGGCCGCCACCGCGTTCAGCGTCGGCACGACAACCTGCGTCAGCGGGTCCAACAAACCTGCTCTGGGCAGGATGTATAGCTGAAACGCGCGGTTGTAGAAGCCGAGCGTGGACGCACCCCATTGCGCTCCGATTACCAGCGTGTCGGCGTTGTTGGCACCAAAAGTGAGCAACTGGGCGACTCCGAGTTGGGCACCTGAGCGGAGCAGATGCCCCGACTCGTGTCCCCGTCGCGGAAGACTTGGTAGCCACCTGGTCGCCAGTATCCGGCCCACCAGCAGCGCCCCTGCGGTTGCGACCACCTGGACGACCAGCGACCAATAGCCGATTCCCACCAAGGCGGCGAAGACCGCCAGCCCGAGACCGATTGCCTGTGATGCGACCTCCGTGACGGCAATCGCGACGAACCGCATAGACCTCGCCAGCTGAACCTGAAGCTGCGCCTGGACGCCATTCAGAAACAAAGCGGCAGCCATCACTGGTGCTATCGCGCCGAGCCGCGGCTCGTCATATAGGGCGATCAGCAGTGGAGTGCACAAGACGAGCACAACAGCCGTCCCCGCCCCAAGGGCGGTGTTGATCCAGAACACGTTGGACGCCTGCTGGCGGCTCAAAGTCTGCATCTGGAGGGCCGCCGTTGGCATTCCGAAGTCGCGGACGAGATCGCCGAGAGCGATAAACACCGCCACCATCGCCACGAGGCCGAAATCGGAAGGGGTAAGCAACCGGGATAGCGCCACGACCCCCAGCAGCTGCATCAGCAGCTTGGCGAGCTGGCCGATAATCACTGTCCCGCCACCTCGGGCACCTCTTCTGAGCGCGCTCGAAGTCACGTCGGGAATCCTATCGGCCGACGCGACCGCGCCGCGCTCTCAAGGAGCGGAACGCGCTCGACACATGTCTGCGCTACGATCACCGCAGCCGCGAGAGCGATTCCCTCACGAACCGGGAGACATCACTGATTAGGTCAGCCACCATCCCACGAAGCGCTCTGATCAGAACGCTCCCCACTGAAAACGGCAACTACGGAGGAATCCTCCAGGCCTACGCTCTGCAGGCAGCACTGCGTGACATTGGGATAGCAGCAGACACGGATGTCTCGACGCCGCCAACCTTGAAAGGCGCGGTTTGGCGAGCAAGCTTGCCCCTGAAGCGCCGTGTTTGGCAGTCGCCGCTATTCCTCCGCGAAGTCGACACCATCGTAAATTCCCACCTGGCGAGCTTCGTGGCGTCTCACATGAGTACGGTTCGCGTCTACAGGTACTCTCGACGGGCTCGCCGCAGCGTCTACAGCAAATACGAGGCGTTCATCGCAGGAAGCGACCAGGTGTGGCGACCGTCGTACGCCGACGTGCGCTCGTACCTTTTCGATTTCCTGCAACCTGACGCCCCGACCACACGACTCTCATACGCTGCGTCCTTTGGCACGGATGACGACTCCGACTACCCCCCCGCGCTGGTCTCGTCAACGAAGGCCTTAGCGCAACTGTTCCAAGCCATCTCGGTCCGCGAGGCGGGCGCAGTGCAGCGCGCAAAAAGAATGTGGGGGCTCGAGGCTCTGCAGCATGTGGATCCAACCATGCTGCTTGAGCGGACGCACTATGACGCACTAATCGGTTCGGGTTCACGATCGGAGGATCTCCCGCGAACCGACGGGGACGTAATCTCATATGTGCTGGACAGGACTGCCGATACGGATTCACTCGAACACCACATCGCCGACCTCGTCGAAGCCCGCCTGTCGATCATCTCGCGTCCGCGTCCATCCAGCGTGAGGGAGTACAAAGAGCGGCCTGAGCAGTACAGCAAGCTTCCCGTCGAGCACTGGCTACGCAGTATCCGGGACGCCAAGTTGCTTGTGACGGACTCGTTCCATGGATGCGTGTTCGCCATCATCTTCAACACCCCTTTCTACGTCATCCCCAACGCGCACCGTGGTACATCCCGATTCGACTCGCTCCTCGAGCTCTTTGGGTTGCGCGGCAGAGTGATAACGAGCGTCAAACCGTCTCTCCGGCCGGACGAGTTAATCGACTGGTCTCTGACGAACGCCTCGCTGAAACGTGAACGTGAGCGTGGGCTAGCCTTCCTCAGGGAAAATCTCTAGTGCAGGCAGCAGTTGTCATCGCGAGCGTGGGCCGACGCGATGCGTGCGCACAGGCCATAGCAGCGATCCAATCCTCGGACTACTCAGACGGGGAGATCATGGGTTTCCTCTCGGTGCCGGATGCCCCGGACGCCCCTCCGGACATTCCCTCCAACTGGCGGGTCGTCACGGGCGCTCGCGGGGCATCTGCTCAACGGAACGCCGCCTGCCGGCTCATCCCCGACGATGTAGGTGCGGTGTTCTTTTTTGATGACGACGCGCTGCCGCGAACGGACTACATCCGGCGCGTGTGCGAGTATCTCCAGTCGCATCCCGACGTAGTCGCCGTCACGGGCACGCTCTTGGCTGACGGCGCGGCGCAGCGGCGAGAAATTCCGTTTGAAGATGCAACCCGCGCGCTCGACGACAGTTGGCGTGTTGTCCCGGGTAGCTCTGTGACCCATGGCGTCGCGCATCGCGAACTCTACGGCTGCAATGCCGCGGTTCGGTGGCCGCTCGGTAGGGAGTACCCGTTCGACGAACGACTCCCGCTATATTCCTGGCTGGAGGACCACGACCTCGCGCGTCGCCTCATGCGGGTGGGGAACATCGCAAAGCTCGACGCCGCCCTCGCCGTACACCGCGGCTCGGAGTCGGGGGGACGCCGAGCGCACCTGCGGCTCGGCTACTCACAAGTCGCTAATCCACTTTGGCTGCATGAGAAGGGATCCTTCCCTCTCTGGCTAACCCTCGAACAGATCGGGCGGCCTCTTTCCAAGAATCTGGTGATGTCAATCCTCCCGGGACGACGCCGGGACTTCCGTCGCACTCGCCTGCGCGGAAATGCACTCGCAGCCTGGGACGCTTTGCGGAGGCGTGGACATGCCACGCCCGAGCGCATCGTCGACCTGCAGTGAGCAACGGTGGCGACGGCACGAAAAGGCGTCTTCCTGCACTGTCTGGAAACACGATGCCCGACCACGACGTGCTCAGTGCCGAGACCACACGACCATCCGCGGACCGGCGGCGCTGAGACGGCGACCATCCAGTCGGACCCGGGGTGGCCGGGCGGGGACGCCAGAGCCCTCGACGGGACATTCACAAGCCCGCCGTCCGTCTAGTCGTACTGCCCTGGAAGGCTGGTTAGCCGGGTGATCGGTGCGACTTTAGCGATGGCGTTCGAGCCCGTCGTGATTTTACGGATGCAGCCAGGTGGGACTGCGTTACGGCGGGCGGCCTCGGAACTGCCGTGCCAGCCCGATGCCCCACCCGCGGCGCGGGTGTGGTGAAACCTTCCTATGTTCCGGTTCGTCTGCGCCCGGTGGGGGGCGGTCTTCCTCGTCCGAATGCCGAGCTAAGTCGCCCCGCTGTTAGTGGAGGCCGAGTTCTCCCAGGCCGGCTGCTGCTAGGAGTGATCTCACCGGAGTACTCCTTTCCTCCGCCGTACCCGGTCTCGTTGGGCGATCGGAGCGGCCGCGACGACATGCGCTTTCTCCCGGCTACGCCCGTCGCCGCGCAACGATCGCCGTCGCTTCACGGTCGTTCAGGACGTGAAAGCAGATGGCGGCGTGCACGATCGGCGATCCCTCGTCGATGATCAATCGCCCGGTCCGACGACGTTGGATCCGAGTGAGAGCAGCATCCGGCTTGGGGCATCGAGGGCCTCGTCGGAACGCAACCTAAGCAAGTTCGCTCCAACTACTGGGCCTCACCGCGGGCTGGCCAAAAGCGGGCTTCCTCGTCGCTCCGGCAGGTCGGGAACTGAATCGAGCCGCCCGGACCGGATGCTGAAAGCGAGAAGCAACAAAACCGGCAGGTAGATGGGCGCTTGCGCGCCGAGAGGGCCGCGGAGCACGCCGAACATGACCATCGCGAGGTAAGGCGCGATGATCGCGAGCTTCGACGTGGGATTGTGCAGCCACGCGTGATCGACGCGGGATGCAAAGTACCCGAGGGCGAACATTCCCGCGCCCACGCCAACGACGCCGAATTGCAGGTAGAACTCGGCGTGGATCGGTAGAGAAAGGTTGGTGAAGACGTACCCGGTATCGATCGCGATTACTTGCCCTGCCGACTCCGCCTTGCCCGGCCACACGGACCGGGGGATAAAGAACAGTAGGGCGGAAATGACCTCGTTTCCCCAGCTGTAGCCATGTCTTTGGACAAAGGAGATTGTGTTCACGACCTGCTGGAAGCCGTCGAAGTCAGGGGAGGTGAAGGTGAGCGCGGTGACATCGCGAGCGGTTCGCTGGGTGTACCGGAACACATTCAGTAGCGGGTAAATGAGCAGAGACCCGAAGAGGCCAGCGGTGAGAAACACAATGCCAGCGCGGGGAGATCGGGGTTGGACCAGGGTGATCAGCACTGATCCGATTGCTGTGAGAGCGATGAAACGGGACTGTGAAACGGGGTTCGTGAAGATCGCGATGCCGCCCACGCCGACGAGGAACGTAAACAGGTAGGTGAAGCGGATATAGAACGTTCCACGCCAGTCCGCGACGAGCCGATGTGCGCTGAGGAGAGTGATGGTGACCGCGAGCGCGCCGGGCAAGAGATTGAAGAAGGCGAACACCGGCCCACCAGCGTCTGCGTACGAGTTGCCAGTCTCGCGGAGTGCCCCACCGAACTCTCCGCGGCTGATGAAATAGGTCTGTATCCCAACCACGGCTATAACGACGGGGGCGACGAGCGCGAACGTCCCAACGAGGGCTGGCAAAGCTAGCCTCCGGATCGATGCGTGCCCACCGACTCGAGTAGATCGGCTAGGACGGGCTCGTGCGGCGCGGTCGCCGAGCCAAAACGCGATGATCGCGAGGGCGGTTATAAGGAGCGCCGTGTAGAGCCGTTCGGACGGAATGAGGACGGTCGTATCGCCCCAGGCGACCTGGCCAAGGGTCAGCTGTACGATCGGGCCGACGCCCATCCACGCAAACCAGAAGATGTACAGACAGGCAGACACGGGACGGAGCCCCTGAACCACGCTCTGAAGTGCGCCGACGAGAGCAACCAACGCGCTGATCCCCGCAAGAAGAAGGGCCGCGATGTCGCCAATCTCGGCTGTCAGGTAGAGCACGACGGCCAGCGCGATAAGAACAAGAGGCAGGAGCCACGGGTTGATCCGGAGACCGCCCATGAGGATTGCCGCGGGTGCCGCGAGGGATGTGCGTTTCGTCAACGAGACTCCCGGAGAGGACGCCTGAACCAAGGGCGATACCCCACCACCTTACGGAGCCTCAGCGCAGGCTTCTCGACGCCGAACCAGCTTGCGGCAGCGAGCGGCACCGTCAGCGCTACGGCTGCGAGCGAGAACAGTCCCGGGTCGAGCCACGTCAGACCGACAACGGCGAGCATCTGCTGGACAGGGAAGCCATAGATATAGACCCCATACGAGATATCGTCGGGAAGCTTGGCCCACTCCGGACGGAACAGCACTCCGAGCGTAATCAGCCCGACTGCGATGGCTGGAGCCTGCAACACGAACCCAGCCGGAACCCACACGGCAGCGATCGATGCGGCAATACCGACGATGGCCAAGGTCCACGATGCGCGGATGCGGTTCGCGTATTGGGCGACCAGGGCGCCAGCTAGGAAAAACATGGCGAATCGTCCAAGACGGGCGACGGCCTCGAACTCGAGCCCGGGGAAGCGGGTCGCGACGTAGGCGGCCGTCGCGACCCCGAATGCGGCAGGCAGCAGCCAGACTCGCTTCCGCATCCCGAGGACGCCGAGCAGCAGGAGCCCGAGGTAGCAGAGGAACTCCCAGGCGAGCGTCCACAGGGAGGCGTTCCACGACTCAGTCCATGGCACGTCTGAGGGCGTGTCCCCGATCCGCCACTGCAGCATGGGTAGGGCTGCGTTCTTCAGCACGTAAGCGAGGGACTCCCCGGAGAATGCCTGCTGGAAGGCGTTACCGCCCTGGATAACGACCGCGATCGGAGCGAAGACCATGGCCACCGCCAGGAGGCACGCCCAGAAAGCCGGATAAATACGGACAATGCGCGCGACGAGGTAGTCCCACACGACCGGACGTGCAACCCAGCTCCGGTAGATGAGGAATCCGGAGATGGCGAAGAACCCGTTCACGGGTAGCGTGCCGAGGATTGTCTCAATCTCCCCCGGCGCCTCGCGCCCGGTTACAGGGTAGGTGTGACCGAAGATGACGAGCGCTGCCAGAATCAGACGCAGGAAGTTGAGGCTGTTGGGCCGTCCTCGCTCGTAGAGCGTCGCCAGGGTGTTCACCCTCGCACAATAGCTGTCTGCTGTTTCCGGCCAATGACGCGAGGCGCTCCTACCGACGATATCCGCGACTCCCCCGCCCTCGACGTCGCCGTGCGCCTCCACGGGCTCGGGGCCTGGGTAACGATCACCGATCCTGCGGCGATCGAGAATGCCCGCCGCATCCACCCGCAACTCAACTACGTCGAAGACCGCGACGAGGCACTGCGCGGTGCAGATGCCGTCATCGTCGTCACCGAGTGGGATGAGTACCGCCGGGAGCTGTCGCCCGAACATGCCGGGTCACTCGTCAACGGGAAGGTGCTCGTCGACGGCCGCAACTGCCTCGACGCGGGTGCGTGGCGAGCTGCCGGCTGGGAGTACTACGGCATGGGACGTCCCTGAACGACTCGCTGCCCGTCCCTACGGTTCTACCGAGAGCGACTCTCCGGGACCACTCGCCACGCGTGCTCCGCGCGGGGTGCCAGGGTGCCTGAGAACGGCGGTGCGTCATCCTCCTCGAGCACCGTCGTCTCGACCGCGCTGCCAACCCCCTCGAGGATGCGGGAGACGTCGACGGGTAGCGCAGACTCCGTGACATTGCGCACGCGGAGGATCAGGCCGTCACCGAACGTAGCGGGCTTGAGAGTCACCTCGAGCCCCGACCCATCCGGCACCGCAAGGAAGTGTCCGCTCCGGGCACGCCGTGGGATGTAGTCGCGCAGCACGATCGGAGGCACGGCCTGTTCCTGGGCGAATCGCTGCGCGGAGGCGACGTCGCACCCGCCCGCGTGCGTGGTCAGGCGGTACCGGAGCTGAACCGGGCCCTCTTGGCTCGCCTTGAAGTTCACCATCCAGTGGTTGTTCATCGCCCACGAGACGATCGCGGGATGCTCCGGTTCGAAGTCATCCGCGATCTGGTTGGTGGTGATTCCACCCAACTGCACGAGCGGGGCATCGAGCGGCACGACGGTGATCCCGCGGTCCGCATCACTGACATCCACCCACCAGCGGATCGGGAAGAAGTCACGCACGGCGCCGGGCAGCTGCTCGACCCCGGGCTGGAGGGCGACGCCGTTGACGTCCGCGGTGTAGTGCTGGCCATCCAACGCCAGCGGGAAGACCACGTAGAGAGACTCCGGCTCCACCTGCGGAGCCTTGTCGAGGTGCCAGTCCAGGTGCAGCACCCGCTCCCCCGCCGGTAGCGCCACCCGCAGGGTGGCCGAACGGGTGCCGCGCAACGCCACGTCGGCCTCGATGGCCACGAGACCCGGCTCGCGGACGACCCGAGTGGCGAGAACAGAAGTCGGGCGCTGCCGGTCGAACGGCGGGTCGGTCTGCCAGTATCCGAAGTCCCAGCTTCCGAAGTCCTGGAGATAGAGCGCGTCCCGTCCGGCAGGCGAGTCCACCACCTCGTGCACGGCCTCGCCGAAGACTCCATCGTCGAAAGCGCCGGCGAAGTCGTGCCCCGTCTCCTTCTCCACCCACTCGGTTACACGGCCCGTGGCCTTGTCGACGGTGACCCGGTAGAACGCGTTCTCGATGGTGGCGACGTCATCCCCTTCCGAGGTGCTCAAGTCGACCTCGTCGATCGCTCCGTCGAGCGGCGCGAACGCATAGCCGGAGCCGGGAACCATCACCCGCACGCGCGCGAGATCCGTGTGCGGCGGGCCGCCCCACGGCACATCACGCGGGAAGAAGCTCTCCAGCATCCCGGCCGGCGCACCGCCTGACCGGAACTCGGGCACCTCGACGGTGACGGTCCGTTCGAACGGGAGGATGTTGAAGACCAGAAGTTCCGCGGCCGGGTCGGTCGGGTAGGCGACATCGGTGTCGACGTCTCCCAAGTTGAAGCGCCCCTCCGGCACGCGGTCGGCCAGGGAGTCCGCGAGCTGTCGCGCGTTCCGTGCGAGCATGTCGTGGCTGTGCATCGCGGCGTCGTACGCGTAGTTCGCCTTCTTGTTCCACTGCGCCTTCGTGAACAGCGAGTCTGGGGCGTCGATGCTGGAGAACCCGCCCCACGTGTGCTCGTCGTAGAGGGTCATCGACTCGTACACGTTCTCCACGAACTGGCCCGCGAGATCGGGTGAGCGGCCATCCGCGAGCAGCCAGGCCCCGAGTGTCTCGGCCGCCCCCAGGATCTCGTGGGTCGAGCGGTTCAGGGCCGTCTCGTAGGCGCTCGAGGCCGCACCGTCGGCCCACCAGTCCGTCCAGTCGCCGCGCCAGGTGGGCAGCTGATCGCTCCAGTTGTCGCGAAGGTAGTCGCGGAAGACACGGGGGGTCGAGAACTCCAGGGCGGGCGTGCGCCCCTCCGCGTTCCACCGTTGGACGAAGTCGGCCATGCGCGCGTCGGGCGGGCCGTTGTCCACCCGCATGGGATGCGTGGACTCGACGTACAGCGTGTCGTACGGGAACGACTCATCCTGCTCGAGAGCGTCGAGATAGAACGGCAGCGACTGGTCCACGAGCCGCCAGTCGCCGAGCTTGGCCTGGCTGCGGCCGAAGAGGTAATGGAAGCCGTTCCACGTCAGGAGCCGCCCACCGGCCGGCCCCTCCCACCAGAACCCGCCCGGGAAGGGCCGCGGCGCACGCCCGCGCGACTGATTGATCGCCAGCGTCAGGAAGTCCACGCCGATCGCCGGAAGCAGGTCGGCGAAGAGCCAGCTGATGCCGTTGACGTCGTCCTGCATCGCGGTCTCCACGGTGATGCCCATCTCCTCGCGGAGCACGCGCACCGGGTACAGGCTTCGCCGCATCTGCTCGGGGTTCAGCAGCGGCGTCAGGTTGTACTGCATCGCCGCCACATCGATCGCGCCCTGCTGCTGCCAGTACCGGAAGCGCTCCTGCTCGGCCTGACCGGCGTTCCGCAGGTAGCGGACCACGGGTGTCGTAACCTCGCACACCCAGCGGTATCTATCCGGACCCTCACGGTCGGCCGTCTTCTCGATCAGGTCGAGTGCGTCACGGACGAACTCGCCGTGCTGACGGAAAGCGACATCCTGGTAGTCGTTGAACCCGATGTCGTGGTGCGTGTGATTCGCGATCAATATGCGCGTGATCTGCGTCATTCGGCAGTCCTCTCTCGTCAGTGGGCCCGGCGATGCTCGGGGTGCAGCTCGCCGTTCAGCGCCGCCTCCATGACCCCGCGCGGCCGGTCGATGCGGGCATAGAGCGTGGCTTGTGCCGCGTGGTACAGATCGGGCTTGCCATCCCAGGTGGTGAGGTCGGGCCGGTTCATCGGATCGAGTTCGTGCCACCACGATCCCCCGGCACGGTCGACCAGGTGGGTGGTCGTGAAGTCCCAGAAGCGCTCGTACGAGGCGCGATAGCCCTCGTCGCCGGTCAGGGCGAAAAGCGATGCAGCGGCACCGAGTGCCTCGGCGAGCGCCCAGTGCATGCGATGCCGATTGACGGGCATCCCGTCGAATCCCACCGAGTAGACGATGCCGCCGTGCTCCTCATCCCACCCGTCCTGGAGGGCGCGGTCGAACAGGGCGCGTGCCGCCGAGGTCCACTGCGTCGCTCCGCCCGCATCGTGCACCGCCAGATAGGTCAGCAGCCGGGCCCACTCGAACGAGTGACCGGGAAGGGTTCCGAACGGACGGAACGGATCATCCGGGGCGTCCGCGCCGAACCCCGGGTCGACGGTCCACCGCGTCGTATAGTGCTCGGGCACGCGCCAGTCGTGGTGCGGCGCCACGTCGAGCACGAATCGCTGCGCGAGCCGGATGGCGCGCTCCAGCCACGGGGCATCCGCGGTTGCCTCGTAGGCGGCGATTGACGCCTCGGCAAGATGCATGTTGGCGTTCTGGCCCCGGTAGGAACCGACCGGCTTCCCCGCCTGGACCAGTTCGTCGGCCGCGCCGACGGCGTCATCCCAGAAGAGATCGTCGATCACGCCGGCGGCCTGCGTGAACAGGCGGTCGCCGCTGGGGTGACCGGCACTGAGGGCGCTCGCTCCGGCCAGCAACACGAAGGCGTGCGCGTAGGCGCCGTACGGCCCCGCCGCCCGCGTGCCATCGGCGTTCAGCGAATCGACGAACGCGCCGGTCTCCGGATCGAGGTGCCGGTCGAGGAGCGCGGCCAGCGCGTCGTCCGCGCCCTCCTTGGCGCCGGGGACGCCGAGGGCCGTAGCGAGGAGGAAGCAGTGGGCGAGCCTGGCCGTGCCATAGAGCGCGAATGGGCGGCTGGCGTCCACCGTTCCGTCGGTGCGGCGCCATCTCACACGATCGAGTCCCCGTGGCTCGGCGAAGAACCGCGTCAACCGCTCGAACTCCGCCGCCAGCTCATCGCTGTGGCGCGGCGAGGCGAGCCGCGTCATCCGACTCCCCGGAGGCTGCTGACGAAGAACCTCTGACAGGTGAGGAACAAGACCACCGTCGGAATCGACACGAGCAGCGCGGCTGCGAGCACCACGGGCGGGCCGAGGCTGACGAACCCGCCGTTGATCTCGGCCATCGCCGCCATGACCGGCCGGCGATCCGGGCTGGTCGTCAGCGTGATGCCGAACAGCAGGTCGTTCCACACCCAGGTGAACTGGAAGATGAACGCGGCGAACAGCGACGACCGGATGAGCGGCAGGTGGATCTGAGCGAACAGCCGGCCCCATCCTGCGCCGTCGAGCTTCGCTGCCTCCGTCACCTCGGGCGGCAGCGTCGTCAGGTAGTTCCGCACGATGAAGAATGCGAAGGGCACGCAGATGGCCGAGTAGATGAGGATCATCCCCAGGGTCGTGTCATACAGCCCGGCACCCACATACCCGCGGAACAGTGGCGCGAGGAAGATCTGCAGCGGCAGCAGCGTGCCGAGGTAGATCAACCAGAACCATAGAGTCGGCCACCGCGCGGGCATCACGACGACGGCGAAGCCGGCGAGGGCCGCAGCGAGCACCGCGATCCCGGCCGAGACGGTGGAGTAGATCAGGCTGTTGACCATGCCCAGGCCCAGCCCCGATTGACTCCACGCGGCCGCGATGTTCTCGAAGAGCGCGAAACCGTTCGGCAGCCACTGCGGTTGGCCGCGGTAGTTCGCGACGGGCGTGATCGCGTTCACGATGAGCAGATAGATCGGCAGCGTCCACAGGATCGCGAACACGGCCAGGAAGATATTGCGGACGGCGCGGGTCATGTCACACCGCCTTCAGCTGCTGGCGCAGGTACGTCCAGGAGGCGCCGACCACGATGATGGACAGGATGACGGCGACCGCCGCGCCGTAGCCGTAGTCGCTCACGATGAACGTCTGGCGGTACATCGTCACCGCGAGGGTCTCCGACGCCGCTCCCGGACCGCCCTTGGTGAGCAGCCAGATGATGTCGAACACCCGCAGGCTGTTCGCGATGGACATGCCGATGACGACGACGGTGACCGGGCGCAGCTGCGGCACGATGACGTGCCAGAAAAGCCGGAAGCCCGACGCGCCGTCGAGGGTGCCGGCTTCGATCGTCTCGGTCGGGATCGCCTGCAGCCCGACGAGGAAGAGGATGACCGCGACCCCGGTCGCCTGCCACGTGCTGGCGAAGATCATGACGATGGTGTTCGTCGGCCAGGTCAGGAGCCAGCCGGAGGCCGGAGCCGCTCCTCCGAAGAAGGTGATGGCCTGGTTGAGCGCACCGTCGGAGCGGAGGATGAAGCCCCAGATGACGGCGGTCGCGGTGCCGGACAGGGCGTACGGGAGGATGAAGGCGTAGCGGATCCAGCGCCCGCCGCGCATCTGGTTCGTGAAGACCGCGACGAGCAGGCCGAACCCGACCGGCAGGATCAGGGTTCCCACGATCCACAGCAGCGTGTTGATCAGAGACTGACCGAAGGTCGGGTCTTGAAAGAGCCGAATGTAGTTGTCGATGCCGTTCGGCCGTGAGGTGAAGCCGTTGTCCTGCGTGAAGCTCTGCGCGAACGTGAGCACGAACGGCAGAAGCAGCATGACCGCCACGAGCCCGGCCGCGGGCAGCAGGAACGGGATCGCGGTCCACCGGTCGCGCGTCAATTGCGCTCCGGGACGGGACGTGCCGGGACGCCGGGGGCCCCGGCCCGGGAGCGATCGCTCCCGGGCCGGGGCCTCCAGGGTGGAAGACTCCACTACTTCGCGGCCTTCCAGTTCGCCCATTCGGAATCCGCCAGCGCCTGCAGCTTCTCGAGGGTGGGCATGATGTTCGCTTCACTCGGGTCGGCCATGAAGGCACCGAAGAACTGCACGCCGCCCTCGATGAGCGCCGGCGGGCCGGCCTCCCAGTAGCGGACCAGTTCGACGGGCTGCTTCTCCTGAACCTGGTCGAGCACCGACCCGAGCACGGCATCGTCCGTCGTCACCATCGGATTGGCGGAGGTGTCCTTCAGCTCGGCGATCCACGGCTCCTGAACGTCGGGGTTCAGCCAGTTGGCCATGATCTCCTTCGCGCCTTCGGCGTTGGGCGCCTTGGCGGCAAGGGTCACCACACCGGATTCCACGATCACCGACGGGTCGACGCCGTCCATGGCGGGAAGAAGGTAGGCACCGTAGCTATCCTCATCCATCCCCTCAGCGAACGTGCCGTTGCGCCAGGTTCCCATCGGCACCTGGGCCACGGTTCCCGCCGCAAACAGCGACGGCTCGTTGTCCCACGCAGTGTCGGCCGCAGTGAACCATCCAGCCTGGTACATGTCCGACCAGATCTTCATGGCCTGCTGCGCGGTCTCGTCCGTGTACTTTGCCTTGCCGTCCATGAGGTCGGAGTAGAACTGCGGGTCGAGCTTCGACAGGATCTCGGCGAACCAGATGAACGACGTCCATCCGGCCTGCTGCGTCGCGAACAGCGGCGTGACGCCCGCGTCCTTGATCTTGGCGTTGTTCGACTCAAACTCCGCCCACGTGGTGGGCGCCTCGATGCCCACCTGCTCGAAGACGTCTTTGTTGTAGAAGACCACCCAGTAGCTCTTGTAGAGCGGCAGTCCGTAGACCTTGCCGTCATACGAGAAGCTGTCGCGCGTGTCGGGGTTGACCCAGCCCTCGTCGACTGCGGTGTCCCACTCCTCCGTCAGATCGGCGAGGCCGCCGGAGCGGACCAACTCCTGAAGGCGGTAGCCGTTCCACCACTTCACCAGGTCGGTCGTGCTCGACGTCTGAAGCGACGAGCGCACGATCTGCTGGTAGTTCTCGGTCGACGGAACGTCACGCGCCTCGAGCTGGAAGCCCGTGATCTCCTTGAGCGCGTCACCGGCGAGGGCGTAGCCGTCGGCGAAGTCGGCGCGGTCACCGTTCAGGGTGACCACGTCGGTGTCGCCGCTGCCGCTGGAAGAGCCCTGGCTACAGGCGACCAAAGATGCGGCAAGGGCCACTCCCACCGCGGCGGCTGCCCACCGGCGTCGTGTGCTGTGTGTGCGGTTCATGTGTGCGGAATCCTCCTTGATGTCCACAGATGGCACGCTATCCCGCGCGCATCGGCTTGGTAACGATATCAGAATGGCTGAGTGTCACCCTGATGTCCAGTCATTCGGCCTCGTTGCGGGTTCCCCGCACGTAGGCCTTGACGGTCGCGAAGCGTTCGCTCCGCGAGTTCTCGGTGCGTTCGATCGCATAGCGGCCGACGCCGGCCGGAACGATGAATGTCTCTGCGTAATGCACGACGAACGGGTCGAAGGCTCCGTCGGGGCTGACGACGCGGACCTCGTCACCTTCCACCAGGTTGAGCACGTTGACGGTGCCCTCCGTGTCGTGTGCGGCTCGGTCGACGAACCAGTGGCGCCGGGCCTCCAGGAACTCCAGGGAGTGGAGCCCGGTGCGCTCCTCGCGGACGCCGTCGGCATCGGACAGCACTTCCACCTGGTCGAGGAGGTTCTCCCTCACCCACGCGGTGTCGCGGTCCCACTGGATGTTCCGCTCTCCGTGGTCGAGATGCACAGGGCGGGGAACGCCGTCCAGACCCACACGCCCCCAGTCCCAAAGCTTGAACGTGAAGATGAAGGGAGTGGCCGATATCTCGAGCACCATCGAGTCAGCGCCCGAGCAGTGCACCGTACCGGCAGGAATCGCGAAGTGATCGTGCGCGCGAGCGGGGAAGACGTTGACGTACTTCTCGGCGTCGAATCCCTCCCCGCCGGCCTCCGCGGTCCGCAGATCTCGCATCATCGCCTCTGGATCGATCCCCTCGCGCAGACCGAGATAGACCACGGCATCGTCGGCCGCATCCAGGAGGTAGTAGCTCTCGTCCTGGGTGTAGTGCATACCGAAGGTGCGCTGAATGTAATCGGTGAGGGGGTGCACCTGCAGGCTGAGGTTCTGACCTTCCACTGTGTCGAGGAAGTCGAA
The DNA here is from genome assembly GCF_058310455.1 of Microbacterium sp. Z10_103. Classification (NCBI taxonomy): domain Bacteria; kingdom Bacillati; phylum Actinomycetota; class Actinomycetes; order Micrococcales; family Microbacteriaceae; genus Microbacterium; species Microbacterium sp. Z10_103. Next base: position 223,604 of record NZ_JBZEGK010000001.1, on the reverse strand, counting down.
CCGAATGGGAAATTCCGCGCCGAAGCGCGCGAACGTTCGAGCACCGAGCAGCCCGACCGGCTCCGAGAGGACCAGGTCCATCGCGGGGATCTCGATGACACCGCCCTCACCCTCGAGAAGCAGTGAGTTCTCCTCGGGCACGCAGTCGAAGCACCACGCGTAATTCTGTTTGGCCTCATCGAGACCGATCACGCGCTTCATCCACTGCCCGCCCCAGACGCCCGGATCGAAGAAGGGCACGACCCGGAACGGACGCTGCGTCGCGCCTCGGAGAGCGGCGCGGAAAGCATCGCCGTCAATGCCCCCGGCTGCGGCCCTTTCTCCGGATTCGGCGGACGGTCTGATGGCGTTCCCATCGATCACAAAATCCAGCCGATCGAACAACTCCATCTTGTGACGGTCGGCCGCCCGCCATTCCACGAAGAATCCGCGCTTGTACTTGCGAAGGTTGTCCTCGGAGCCGTTGCTCGATCGCCAGTTGGGTGCACCCGCTCGCTGCCGCAGCTGAAGTTCCCACCGAGCCATGTCGATGAGGGCGAGCACGGTGCTCCCGGAACCTTGGACCAGCCCCTCCAGCAGAGCCGCGCCCCAGCCGGTCACCAGGACCGGGACGTCGGATGCGTCGATCTCGGCGGCCAGCGCAGCAAGCTGATCGGTGTCGTAGAAGTCCACAAGCCGGGCGTGGCTCATCACCCCGAAGACGCGGTCGTCGGTCAGATTGGCTGCGATCATGGCGTCGATCTCGGTGACGGGGCGAGCTGCTTCTTCGACGTCTATGACGCGCCACTGCGGAAGCGCGGCGGTGATCTCGGCGATCACCGCATCCACGTCAGCTCCCGGGTACGCATCCGCCAGGACGAGCGGCGTTCGCTGTCCAGCCCTCTCGGCGGCCGTCTCCGCGAGTCGTCGCCACAGTTCGGGACCGCGCAGGATGCGTGCGCCCTCGGGCAGCGGGATTGTCGGCTGCGTGTCGTAGGTGGCTGTTGCCGGGGTCGAAGGGGCGCGTGTCGCGTCCGTCATCGATCTTTCCTTCCTTCGGTGACGAGGCGGGTCACCGCGTCACGGGGTCATCCGAATCACGGGCATCCCTCGCCAGCGCAGCCAGCCCACGAACCACCGAGAATTGCGGTTGGGCCGCGATGCGAACCTGCGGGCGGTGTGCAGAGGGCCAGAGGTGCCGGTGGACGTACGCTTCGATAGGACCGCGCACGCCCTCCCCCGCCGCAAGCACGCCGCCTGACAGAACGACGACGTCGGGGTCGTACATGTGGCAGAGGGTCACGGCCGTGGCACCCCACACCCGGAGATATGCCTGCGCGAGCAACGCAGCCTCCGAGCCAGCGGCGGCCGCGAACAGCGTCTTCAGGTCAGGTGCAACTCCCGGAGCGCGATGCCCCAGCGCCCACGCGCTCGCCAGCGACTCGCCGCATCCGACGTTGCCGCATGGGCACGCCGCCGCATGGACGTCCGTAGTGAGGTGTCCGCCGAGAATGCCGGCGTGGCCGCGAGCGCCGCGCACGGGGCGACCCTCCATCACGGCGGCCGTGCCGATTCCGGTACCGAGGGTCAGGAGAACGACGTTGTCCACGTCGGACGCAACGCCGTGACGCCACTCCCCGACGAGCGCCGCACGCGCGTCATTCTCAACGATCGTCGGCACGCCGAACCGATGCGCGAAATGTTCGCGAATGTCACGATCACGCATCCACTCGTACTTGTCATTGGCGTGCAGCATCCGCCCCTTCGTGTCGACGACACCCGGTAATGCGACGCCCACCGCATCCGGTACCCGGCCCGCGAGGACCTCGTCAACCAGGTCGCTTGCGCGCTCGAAGTCGCTGGGGGTTCCGGAAACGGGGACAGCACCGGAGGCCACGACGGCGAAGCTACGGTCGACGACGCCGACTTTGATGTCGGTGCCGCCGAAGTCGATGCCCAGTTGCATCCCGCCCCCTTCGCCCGGTAATTGGTAACGTTACCAGCGCTATCGGTCGGTTGCCAATCAGCACTCCCCCGCGGTTATGCGCGGCCCGCCAGCCGGACGGGAAGCACGACCTCGCGGGGATCATCCACCTCGTCGGCCCCATCCAGGCGCGCCACGAGGAGGCGAGCGGCCTCACGGCCGAGCTCGCGCGGATCGTGCTCCACGACGCCGACTGGCACGGGCATCAGCTGGGAGAGCTCGAAGTCGTCGAAGCTGATGATCTCGATCGGCGCGATGGATCCCGCCTTCACGCGGGTCCCGATTTCCGCGACAGCACCGATTGCATTCCGGTTGTTGGCGCAGAAGATGGCGGTCGGCGGTTCGGGAAGGGCGAGAAGGGCTGCGGTGGCCGCCTGCGCCGCCGGCACGTCCTGCTGGCCAACGCGCACCAGGTCGGGATCGACGATGAGGCCCCGCGCCCCGTGCGCTGCCTCGAAACCGGCGAGGCGACGTCGACCGGTGAAGATCGCCGAGGCGTTACCGAGAAATGCGATCCGTCGGTGCCCCTGGCCCAGCAGCTGTTCGGTAGCGGCCCGGGCGCCGCCCTCGTCGTCCAGAACGACACTGTCGGCCGACACGCCGGGGAGCCGTCGCGAGGCCAGCACCACGGGAACACCCTCGGCGATGGACCGGCGCAGATGCGCACCATCGCTGTCGGTAGGAACGACGATGAGACCATCGACGCGCCGTCCGAGGAAGTCGTGCACCAGCTGACGCTCGCGGTCGGGGTCTTCCGCGGTGTTGCCGAGGATGATCCGCCGTCCCGACGCCAACACCGCCTCCTCCACCCCGAGAGTGAAAGTGCCGTAATAGGGATTGGCGATATTGGTGATCGCGACGCCGATGAGCCCGCTGCTCTGACCCGGCCGAATGCTGCGGGCGTTCTCGTTGCGGCGGTACCCGAGCTCCGCGACCGCGGCCATCACGCGCGCCTGCACATCCGGCCGGACGTTGGTCCCCCCGGCGAGTGTGCGCGACACCGTCATCGGGCTCACGCCCGCGCGGGCGGCGACCTCCTTGACGGTGGGTGGCCGTCCGACACTGACCACTCGACCACCTCCACCAACGTTCGCGCCCGCACCGCGACCGCCAGGGAACGCTACCATCAGGCGGCAGGCGGGCCCGGGCGACGTGCCCGCCTGCCGCAGGCGACGCACCCATCGGAGTGGGGCTCGTCCGCGACGGGCTGGCACGCATGGGTGGTCTTCTCCCTAAGGAGATGCCACCGCTCGATCGGAGCAGACGCGTAAGTACTCGTCGACGGGCGCAACTGCCTCGACGCGGGCGCGTGGCGAGCTGCCGGCTGGGAGTACTACGGCATGGGGCGGCCCTGAACGACGGCCGCCGTTGCGATCTCCGACGGATCCAAATATGAAGCCCCCGGCTGGCATCTTCCGATGCGAGCCGGGGGCTTTTCGTTGTTCCGAGGCAAACCAGCGGAACAGCTCGGTCTCCCCCACGCTGATCCGCTTCACCCGCAACCCCCAGTCGCGTGAAAGCGAATCTCCGTGTCTTCGGCAGACCCTTCCAGACGTTCGCGCCACCCCCCAGTGGCACGACCGCACTTGTAAAGCTATCCCCGGAATAACCATCTTTACGGTTCCCTGAGGAACCCTCGCGGCTACCTTGCGCGCACGTTCTGCTATGGGTATCGAAGGCCTCCGCGGGGTCCCGGGCTCCCCTCAACTCACCGGCATCCACACGCGCATCGTCGACGGTCCATGGTTGCCCCAGTCGTAGTACGGGATGAGCTCGACCTCGAACGAGTCGGCTACCGCGGGCTCGAAGGGCCGCTCGGCGAACGGCCACTCCTCGTCGGCGAACGACACCGCCCTCATCGGCAGGAGGACGCGCCCGTCCTCTTCCCGGGGCTCGCCCGCGACACGAAGCTCCTCCGTTGACCGGTCCTCCTCGGCGGCCCGCTCGAGACACATCACGACCGGGCCACGCTGCACCGCCACCTGACCGCGGAGTGCGTCGACGCGCGGGTCGGGGTAGATCAGTCGAGCCCGCACCGGGAGTTCGAGCACCACGGTGTCGCCCGCCTGCACCGACGTACGCGCCCAACCCGGGTTCACCTGTCGAGTCTCGCCGCCGACGGTGAGCACGGACTGATCCCCGGCCCAGCCGGGCACGCGCAGTGCCAGCTGGGCGCCGGCGGGCGGAGCATCCTGCACCGACACGGTGATCGTGCCCGCGTGCGGGTACTCGGTGGTCACTTCGGCGACGAGGCGACCGCCGGCCAGCTGGGCCTCGATGGTGGCGGGCGCGTACTGCAGCACGTAGAGGGTGTCGGCGTCGCTGGCCGCCACGTATCCGTCGAGGGAAGCCAGCGTGCGCGCCACGTTCGGCGGGCAGCACGACACCGCGAACCAGGGGGCGCGCATGCTCGCCGCTGCACGCGGGCTCACCTCATCCGGAGCGGGCACGGTGCCGGGGGTGCGACGCTGCAGCGTGTTCGTGTAGAAGAACGAACGGCCATCGGCTCCGGGAGACGTGGCGATGACGTTGTAGAGCACACGCTCGACGGCGTCGGCGTGCGACGCGTCGCCCGTGGCCAGCAGCATCCGGTGATGCGCCATCAGCGAGCCGACGCCGGCGCACGTCTCGCTGTACGCGCGCTCGGACGGAAGCTCCCAGTCGGCGCCGAACGACTCGCCCTCGTGGTGGGCGCCCATGCCGCCGGTCACGTACGTGCGGCGGGCCTCGGTGCGGGCCAGCTGCCGCTCGACGGCGTGCAGAAGGTCGGCGTCGCCGGTCTCGACTGCGGCGTCGATCGCTCCGGCGGCCAGGTAGGTCGCGCGCACGGCGTGTCCGCGCAGCACCTCGGCATCGCGCACGGGCACGTCATCTTGGTAGTACTCGCGGCCGAAGTCGATGTCGGCGAGGATGCCGTGTCCCCGGCGCTCGACGAACAGGCGCGCCTGTTCGAGGTAGCGCTCCTCCCCCGTCTCGCGGGCGAGTTCGACGAGGGCGGTCTCGACCTCGGGGTGGCCGCACACCGCCTCGATGCCGCCAGGCCCGAACACGTCGCACACGTGGTCGGCCGCCCGCCGCGCCGCGCGGACGAGGTCGTCTTCGCCCCGCGTGCGGGAGCGGGCGACCGCCGCCTGGAACAGGTGGCCGTAGCAGTACAGCTCGTGTCCCCATTCGAGATCCGAGTACCGGGGCGCCTGCCCGGGACGGCCGAACATCGTGTTGAGGTAGCCGTCGGGTTCTTGCGCACGGACGATGCGCGCGACGATATCCGCGTAGCGCTCCTCCAGCGCCGCATCCGCTGTGCGGCCGATCTCCCACGCCATCGCCTCGACGAGCTTGTACACGTCGGAGTCGCTGAACTCGCGCCCGGTGCGATCTTCCGGCACACGCCCCTCGACGGCGGCGTCGAAGTTGCCGATCCAGCCGAGCCGATCCATCCACTCGTAGCAGTGCAGGATCATCGTCGACGCGTTGAGGCTCTGCAGCTGCGCCCAGAAGCCGCCGGTGATGTGGGACGACGAGAGGCCGAGCGGGGTGAGCGCGCCCGTGCTCGGCACGACGGGGGCGTCGATGTGGCGCGGGGATGCGTCGGGAGAGGAGATGAGGCGATTGCTCACGGGTGAGGCCTTCCGGGGTGGCTTTGGGCGTGGCGGGGGTCTAGTAGCCCCGAGCCTTGTGGCCGGGTGGTGGCGGCGCATCGGGGTTGCAAGGGCTGATGGGCGGAGGTAGCGGTGCGGGCCATTTGGGGCGGCGGGGCGGTTCAGGCCCCGGGCCGGGCCGGGCGGGGCGGTGGGTGGTGGGCTTGTGGAGCAGCATCCCGCGGGGGCGGTGGGCCGCGGGCTTGTGGAGCATCCCGCGGAGGCACGGCGGGCGAGCGCTGACTTGGTAGGTGCGGCCGATAGGCAGCGGGCGGCGGCGGGCGAGGCCTGGGCGCGTCGGGCGACGCGGGCACTGACCTCGTGGAATGCGGCCGGCGGCGGGGGCGTGTGGAGGCGTCGACCATGGGGCCGTCGGGCGACGCGGACGCTGACCTCGTGGGAGCGGCTCGCGGGCGGGGGTGGCCGGAGGCGTCCGTAACGTCTCGACTCCTCCCCAGCATCCCCGGGTCGCGACTTCTCCACAGGGGTGATTTAGCCGAGCTCCAATGTCGGTGGTAGGTGCGAGACTCTGAGTATGAACAGCTCGGACAGTGTCGGACCTATCGGCGAAAGCGCGCAGCTCGCTGCCGTCGTCGACGGGCTCCGCGACACCGAGCAGGAGATCGCTGCGCTCGAGGCGACGAAGGTCGCACACCTGGCCGGTGCGATGCGGATCGCGCTGCGGCGGATGGAGGGCAAACACATCACCCAGCGCACCCGGGAGATGGAGCTGCGCTCGATAGCGGCCGAGATCGGCGCCGCGGTGCGCTGGACCGACCGGGTGGTGCAGAGCCGTATGTCTGACGCACTCGACCTCGTCGAGCGGTTCCCGGCGACGGTCGACGCTCTCGCCTCGGGACGGATCAGCGCTCGGCACGCCACGGTCATCCAAGACGCCGGGTGCGTCCTCCCTGACGCCGAGCAGCGCGCCGCGTTCGAACAGGTGGTCCTGGAATGGGCCGAGGCGGAGACCGTCGCCCGCACCCGTGACTACGCCCGCGGGCTCGCCGAACAACTGCATCCCGAATCGATCACGACCCGGTTCGAGCGCGCCGAGCAAGGCCGCTCCGTCACTCTCGCCGAGCTGGGGGACGGGATGGTGAAGCTCGAACTCATCGTCGCCGCCGCGGTCGGTCACGGGATTTACGACCGTCTCACGCAGCAGGGCAAAGCCATCCGCCAGGTCACGGCCGCAGACGGCGAACGACGCGAACGGGAGCGCCCGGCCGCGGAGACCGACGCGGGCATACACGCCGACACCGACACCCCCACGGTCAACAACACCGACGCGAGCACAGGTGGGCAGGCGGAGGTGGTCGATACTCGCTCGCTCGACCAGATCCGAGCTGACTTGGTCTGCGAGATGATCCTGACCGGTCAGCCCGCCATCGACCCGACGACCGACACGCTGCCGGGCGGCCTCGGTGCCATCCGCGCACAGATCCAGGTCGTCGTACCGGCTCTCACCGCCGCCGGGAAAGACGACCGGGGCGCGAGCATCGAGGGCAAGAGCCCCATCGACGCCGAGACCGCCCGGTGCCTCATGGCCGGCGCCCCCGGGTGGGAGCGCATCCTCACCCACCCGATCACGGGAATCGTGCTCGCCGTGGACGCGTATCGGGCCGCCAGCCAGATGCAACGGTTCGTCAACGCCCGCGACATCCACTGCCGGTTCCCCGGATGCCGCATGCCCGCGCGCCTGTGCGACCACGACCACAACCTCGACTGGGCTCTCGGCGGAAAGACCGCCATCTGCAACCTGGCCTGCCTCTGCAAACGACATCACACCTTGAAAACCGAGACGGATTGGGTCGCGGAGCAGCTACCCGACGGGTCGATCCGATGGACGTCGCCCCTGAAGCGGGACTACGTCGACAAGGTCCCGCCGCGGGTCGCGTTCATCCCCGACGCCGACCCACCACCCTTCTGAGCGCTGGTCACAGGACCTCCTGGTCGCCGGCGGTGTTGAGGCTGTCGCGACGAGCGGAATCTCCCCCTTGTACTGGGTAACGGAGCTCGCGAGCGCGCACCGGCTTGCTCTGCCCCGGCCGCGGCTCGGTATTCCATCGGCGGCGGGCGCGGCCGGATACACATCTCGCTTCGCGTCGGCGGCCACCGCGGCCCCGCCATCCGAGGCGCGCAGCAGACCGGTTACCTCACCGGCTTCAGGACCTGCTCGGGTCCCACCGCCCGACGACCAGCGTCCGCAGCCATCCGAAGAGGAGGAAGATGACAACCCCGAAGAGCGCCGCGGTGAGGATCGCCGCGAACAGCTCCGCGGATTGGACGCGTGATTGGTAATTGGAGATCAGGGCGCCGAGCCCCGGCTCCCCCTTGCGGAAGAAGAAATCGCCCACGATCGCGCCGATCACCGACGCGCCTGCGGCGATGCGGATGCCCGCGAAGATGGCGGGCAGCGCCGTGGGAAACTCCAGCTTTCGGAGCACGGTCCACCTGCTCGCCTTCTGCAGCGTGAACAGGTCGCGCTGACTCTTATCGACGGACTGCAGACCGAAGAGCGTGTTCGAGACCATGGGGAAGAGTGCGATCATGACGCACACGATCACGCGCGCGGGGAAGTCAAACCCGAACCAGAATCCGATCAGCGGCACGAGCGCGAGGATCGGAATGCACTGCAGGATCACCGCGTAGGGGAAGAGTGATCGCTCCACCCAGCGCGCCTGCGCCATGGCGACCGCCCACGAGATGCCGATGACGATGGCAAGCGCGAGGCCGACCACGGTGACACTGCCCGTCCGCCACAGCGACATCATCAGCTCAGACAGCACACGCGGGTCGAAGAACGCGTCCGTGAAGATGGCATGCGGAGGGGGCAGCAGGAAGCGGGACCTGTCGTCCAGCACCGCGTAGGTGACGACGTACCAGACGACGATCACCGCCGCCGCAACGGCAAGTGGTGGCCAGACCGCGCCCAAACGCGCAGACGCCCTGCCGCGGGATGACGTCCCGCGCCCCGCGAGAGATGACGCCGTCTCCGTTCGCTGCAGTTCGACGGTTGCCATCAGTTGTGTCCTTCTCGTAAGGCGTGCGAAATCCTGCCGCAGAGCTCGGCAAAAGCCGGATCGAACCGCACATCCGGGTCGCGAGGGTGCGCGAACGGCACCTCGAACTCATCCACGATGCGACCGGGCCTGCCCGACATCACCACCACACGAGTAGAGAGGTACACCGCTTCCGCGACGGAGTGAGTGATGAACAGCGACGCGAAGTCGCGCTCGGTGAAGATCCGGAGTAGCTCGTCATTCAGTCGCTCTCGGGTGATCTCATCAAGCGCGCCGAAGGGCTCGTCGAAGAGGAAGAGCTCCGGCTCGAGGGTGAGAGAACGGGCGAGCGACGTGCGCATCCGCATCCCGCCCGAAAGCTGCCTCGGTAGGTGGCGCTCGAACCCGCCCAGCCCGACGAGATCGATCGCCTCGCGAGCGCGTCGACGCCGCTCGTCCTTCGCCACACCGTTCAGCTCCGTCAACAGCTCGACGTTCGCCTCGACATCCCGCCACGGCAGGAGGGTCGCATCCTGGAACACGTAGCCGATGCGAGCGGTTCTGACCGTCGCGTCTCCCGCGGATGCTGCCTCCAGCTGCGAAGCGATCCGCAGGAGCGTGCTCTTCCCACATCCGGACGGGCCGACCACCGAAACGAATTCGCCGCGACGGACGGTGAGGTCGACACCCGACAAAGCGACCGTCCCGTCGGCGAATTCCATGTCGACGCCGGCGAACTCGAGCAGCGCGGTGTCGCTCGTGACCTGCGGCGGGGCCTCCGTGCTCGTCATCCCGGATCCTCAGGCGACCGCGGTAGCCCGCGCCGGTGCACGGTAGGCGGCCGCGGGGTGGGGCGCCTCGAGCCGAGCACGGCCCTCCCCGAACACGTGCTCCCGGAGGGTGCGCCCCTGGTAGTCGATCTTCGCGAGACCGCGGGCGCGCAGCTGAGGCAGCAGCAGATCGATGAAGTCGTCGTAGGTGCCCGGGGTCAGGTAAGGCTGAACCAAGAAGCCGTCGGCGTCGGTCTGCTCGACGAAGGCCTGCACCTGATCGGCCACCTCGACGGGATCGCCCACGAACGCCGTGCCGTTGACCCCGTTGCGCCGGTAGTCGTCCAGGATCTCCCGCACCGTCGGGGCGTTCTCACCCAGGAAGCGCTCGACGCTGCTCCGGCCCTGCTCGGTGGTCATGTCCTTCGGCAGCGGGGCATCCAGGTCGTATTTCAGGAGGTCGATGCCCGTGTAATACGCGTAGGCGGTAGCGGCGCCCTCGATGGTCGTGAGGGAAAGCATCTCTTCTCGCTTCGCGACGGCCTCCTCGTGCGTCGGCGCGACGACGAACAGAGCGCCGATGACGAACTTGATGTCATCCGCTGACCGCCCCTCTTCGACGGCGAGCCGCCGAATATCGCGGATGTTCGCGGCGACGTGAGCCGGATCGCCGCCGGCGAGGAACACCATCTCGGCATACTTCGCGGCGAGCGCCTTGCCCTGGCGTGACGTGCCCGCCTGAAGGAGCATCGGGGTCCGCTGGGGCGAGGGCGGCACGGCGAGCATCCCATGCGCCTTGAAGAACGGACCGTCGTGATCGATCTCGTGCACCTTCGCCGGGTCGGCGTAGACGCGGGCCTCCTTGTCAATGCGCAGCGCGTCGTCCTCCCACGACCCCTCCCACAACTTCAGAGAGAGCTGCACGTGGTCCTCCGCCATCTCGTACCGACGGTCGTGCGCGATCATCTCCTCGCCGAAGAGCTTGGCCGAGGCGGCTTGCCCCGAGCCCGTCACGATGTTCCAGCCGATCCGCCCCTTGGTGAAGTGATCGAGCGTGCCGTAGCGCCTGGCGACCTGCTGGGGCTTCTCTACCGTCGTCGACGAGGTGACCACGAATCCGAGGTTCTCAGTGGCGGCCGCGAGGGCCGAGACGATCGTCATCGGGTCACCGTTCGGCGAGTTAACCGCATCCTCCAGGGAGTTGGGGATGACCGCGCCGTCGAGCGTCGCGTAGCTGTACGCGTCGGCAAAGAAGATGAAGTCGATCTTCGCCTCCTCGAAGCGGGCGGCCAATCGCGTCCAATGGTCGATGTCGAGGAAGTTCAGCGGCGCCTCGTTGTCGGGGTGCGCCCAGCTTCCGACCGTGACCCCGCTCGGCCCGATGAACTGGAAGATCCCGAATGCAAGTTCTTTCGTCATGGTCGCTTGGCTCCTTGTCTCTCCACCCGGGATACTCACTCGAGGCCGATGGAGGGGTCGATGAACTCGTTCGTGAAGAGATCTTCCGGGGCGAGCCCCTCGGCCATCTCCGCGCCGGTCGCCGTCATGATCGGCCCCATCAGCTCGATGCTGTCGGTTACGCGCTGCTCCGACATATCCCCGACGGTCTCGTCGTCTCCGTTGCTCACAAGGCCCAGGTCTCGAGCCCGCTCGGCGGCGAATTCGGCGACGCCGGCTTCGTAGACCCACCCGGTGTCGTACTCCGCGACGAGCGCCACGATCAGTTCGTTGGTCTCGGCAGGATCGTCGAGGTAGGTCACGGCTGCCCGCTGCAGAACCGGCACGAGACCCTTCAGGCAGTCCGCCTCGGCCGCGGCATCCTCGGTCCTCACCGCGAGCGTGTTCGTGTAGCTCGGCCACCCTTCGTCACCGAATGTCGCGGTGGCGACCGGTCGCATCCAGGCCTCGACGTCATGTTCGTAGACGTAGGGTTCCGCCGTGATGTAGCCGGTCTGCGCGATGGTGCCGCCCTGCGCAACGAAACTCGCAGGGGTGCCGTCGTAGCTGCGGTCGATGAGCTCCGCGGGGTAGATGCCCTCGTTGATCAGCCAGTCCGTCTTCACCTCGCCGTCGTAAGTGAGCAGCGTCACACCGGCTTCTCCGAGGTCGTGGATACTCTCGGCATCCGGGTACGTTTCGGGGTCCCACATCACCATCGTCGGATCGCCCTCGAACTGCGCGAAAACGCTCACCACGGGAAGGTCGGCCGACGTCATGATCGCGTCGACGGTTTCGACGTACCCCATCAGGATGTCCGGGTCGGTGTAGAGCATGGACTGCACGCTCTGATAGCCGATCGCCGGGCCGCCCGCGCGCACCTGCACGTTTACGCCGGTGTACTCCCCGTCCGTCATCAGCGGACCCGTCACCGTCTTGTTCGCGCTGTCGATGACCGGGTCCGGGCCGACGAGCTCGTACAGAGTGCCGTGCTCCGATTCCGGGTTCCAGTCGGCCTGGATCACGACCGTTGCCGGGCAGGAGCCCGAGAGGTCCAGCGCGCCCACCTCGAGCTCGGCGGTCGCCGAATCGATCGGCGCGGTCGCGCTCGTCGCGCACCCGGCCATGGCGAGCGTGGCCACCAGCAGAAGCCCGCCCCCTAGACCCCGTCGGGAAGAAACATGCATGTGGGTGATCCCTTCGCGTTGCATGGTGGCGCGCCAGCATCCAGCACACTGTGACCGAATTTGGCGTTGAGGCCTCTTTCGGTACAGATAAGGGCATCAATATGTCGGCGAGGGACCCGGCTTGGTTTCGTTCCGGTTAAAACGCCGGAGAGAGGGGCGTGCAGCGGTCAGTCGGTCCAGCTGGCGCGGTGACGAAACGCGCGAACGCGCGAGACCCGAAGGGCCGACACGCGGGGGTCGTGCCGGAGGCCGTCGAGATAGGCCTCGAACGGCTGCTCGTCACGCGCGACGACGTAGCAGGCGACGTTGTAGGGGCCGGTCTGCTCGTTCACGTATCGGACGTGGTCCGAAGCGGTCAGAGAGGAGAGCATCGCGGGGACGCTCCGCGCCTTGACCGTCAGGTCGACGAGCGCGGCCCTCTCCTGCGCGTCGGGACCCGGAATCCGCGTGTGGAAGCGAACGATCCCATCGTCGACGAGACGGAGGACGCGGCGTCGCGTAGCGGCGACGGTCAGCCCCACCTCCGCGGCGAGATCAGTGAAGTTCGCGCGGCCATCGGCGGTCAGGAGCGCCACGAGGCGCAGGTCGACGTCGTCGGGCATGCGGTGCGGTTCCGCCGCGAGTCGCTCGGTGGGCGGGTGCTGGCCGAGCTCGTCCCCGAGGTAGATGCGCGTGAACACAACCAACTCCACGCTCTCCACCTCAAGACGCGCGCGGACGGTGTCTACAGTGTCGAGGATGCCCGCGAGATCTCGCGCGGTGAACTGAGCAAGGATCGTGTCACCCTCACCCACATATGCGACCCAGGGAGCCGAGGCGAGTTCCTCGGTGGCGAAGAGCGCCTCGTGATCCTCGCCGCGGATGCCGAGCCGCAGGTGGAACACGATGTGCTCGCGCTGCACGGCGGGATGCAGCACGACCGTGGGGACCGCGATGCCCTCGCGGATGATGCGCCTCAGACGTGTCCGCGCTGTCGCGGGCGCGATGTCGGCGCGGGCGGCGAGGTCCTTCACCGTGATCCGCGGCTCGGCCGCGAGCAGTGCGATGATCTTCCGATCGATTGCTGCGGCGTCCGACACGCTCCCATTCCTACCGTCAACGCGCCCCCGCGGGGTAGCGCGTCCCCCTGGCGCAGTTCCCGTGTCGCGCGGAACGCTCGGGGGCTCGATCAGCCCGCGAGCAGATCCTCGTCCCGCTCGAGGATCAGTCGGTTCCCGTCCTACGCCACGGGCAGGGGGGATCGGTAACGCCTCCCAGAACTTCCAGCGCCGACCTCGACCCTTCGTCTCGTCGCTACGCTCCTCGCTCAGGGTCCGGAACGCGGGCCACTCCCGGACAGTGTCGGGAAGAAGGCTCGCCGCGATCACCAGAGGTCGCTGAGCCGCCTACTCGTGAGCTCGCCGGCCTGATCGCCGAGGGTGTACCGGAGGTCGACGGTCACGTCGGCGAGGAGCTGCGCCAGCGTGGGGCGGACCACCAGCGAGCCGAAACCGCTGTCGTCGAGAGTCGCGGTCGCCCGCACGTCGCCGTTCGTCAGCGCCTGAACGTTCGCGCCAGGGGCCCCGGACAGGCTGATGCGCACCTCCGTGACCAGGTCGTCGACCAGAACGATCTCCGCACCCGCGATCGTCGGTGAACCGGTCGGCAGCGTGGGTGTCGGCTCCGGCTCAGGCGTCGGCGTCGGCGTCGGCGTCGGGGTCGGGGTGGGCTCCGGCGTGGGGACCGGAGTCGCTTCGGGCGTCGGCGTGGGCGTCGGGGTAGGAGTGGGCTCCGGCGTGGGGATCGGAGTCGACTCCGGCGTGGGGATCGGAGTCGACTCCGGCGTGGGGGTCGGCGTCGGCTCCGGCGTCCGCTCGGGGGCCGGCGCGGGCTCGGGGGCCGGAGCCGGCTCGGGGGCCGGCTCGGACGGTGGCACCGGCGTCGGAGCGGGCTGGTCTTCCCGCGCGGGAATCGGGGCAGGCACGTCCTTCGGTGCCGGCTCGGCGGATGGGGTGGGCTTCGGCCCCGGCGAGGCCTCCGGAGTCGGCGTATCGGTGGGAGTTCCCGGGAGCGTCAAGGCATCGCTGGGCGCGGGCGACGCCGCGTCCCTCGTGGACGTCACGACCGCAGCATCCTGCGGCCGGTCAGACGTCTCGACCGCGGCAACAGCATCCGTCCGCCCGCCCGCGAACCCGCCGTGCACGGCGCCCAGCGAGACGCCACCCACGACAGCGATGCCGGCGGCGACCAGCGCGATCGTCCCGCCCAATCCCCCGGCGGAGCCGGCTGCGGCCGTCGCTCCGGCGGCAACGCCGGCAGCCGAGGTGCCCGCCCCGACAGCGGCCGGGGATGCGGCGAGCGCCGTGCCACCGGCCACGCCCGAGGCCGAGCCGCCGGCGGCCAACGACGACGGCATCGCGGCCATCGCAACCGCCGCTCCCGCACCCTCCCGCAGGGCGGCGAGCGCCGCGACCGTCGCGCCGGCACCCACGACGATCGGTAGCAGGACGAGAGCAAGGCGTCCGGACACCTCCTTGGCCTCGGCCGCGATGGCGGCGCAGGGCGCGTGCTCGGACAGGTGCTGCTCCATGCGGCGCAGGTCGCGGGCGCTGAGGTTGCCGCGCGCGTAACTGCCCATGCGCTCGATGACCCACCGGCACTCGGAGTCGGCGTCCACCGTCTGCAGGTGCGCCTGGATCCACGCCACACGCAGGCCCTCGCGAGCCCGGAAGCCGAGCTGAGCGACAGCTGTCGCCTTAATCCCGAGGAGCGGCGCCACCTCGGCGGGCTTCATCCCCTCGACCTCGGTGTACCAGAGCACCTCCTGCCAGCGGGCGGGAAGGCTCCGGAACGCGTCATGGGTGAGTGAACGGTCAAGTGCCTCGTCGGTGACGTGCGCCGCCGCATCCGGATCGACGACCGCCTCGAGGTCGTCGATCGTCGTCTCGCTGCGGGCACGACCCCACGCGGCGGCGGTGTTGCGGATGCTGGTGAACAGGTAGGCGCGGAACGACCCCTCCGGCCCGCCCCCACGCTGCAACGACTGGAAGATGCGCGCGAACGCCTCCTGCACCAGGTCGTCGGCGTCCAGCGTCGAGGTGATGGAACGGGCAACAGCCACCCCGGAGCCGTAGTGCCGGCGCCACAGTTCTCCGAACGCGTCGGCATCGCCCGACCTCGAACGATGTACCAGGTCAGCGTCGGCCGGCATCGCGCCGTCGGCGCCCACGAGCTCGTGGTCGTGCGTCATTGTTCGTCCCCCCGACGCGGCCCTCGGGATCCATCCGAGGTCCGTAGCGCGGGCGACCGGAGTCAGCCCCCGCGACTCGACCTCCCATTCTGCCTCAGCGTCGGCGCTCTCGCACGAGGAAAATCAGGGTCCGGGAGATGGCTTCCCGGCGTACCGCACCCCCGGTCGCACCGTCGGATCGAGGTCGAACCGGGGAATCCGAAAAACTTCTTCAATTTGCGTAATAGATCGCCCGTCGCGTCGTCTCATCAACGGGGATACCGCGCGCCCTTCTGGGGAGAGGGGCCGGGTCACCCGGGCTCCTGCTGGGGACAGGAGCCAGGACGCCGACGTTCCACCCTGGGGGTCACGCAAGTGACGGAACGCCGATGGCGGGGCCTGGACTCTCTTCCGGAAAGAGTTCGGGCCCCGGCATACCCCTCCCCGGATCACCTTCAGGCGCTGCACACGCTCGCCGCCCCCACCGAGGTGCACAGTCGCGGTCACCCGGACCCGCTCCTGCGCCCCCAGAGAGAGTCAGATGCTCACCCTGCCCCTGTGGACGTGGCTGGCGATCGCCGCCGCGTGGGTCCTCGCCGCACTCGGTGTCGGCATCCTGGTGGGCCGCGCCATCACGGCCGCCGACCACCACGACCACCCGCGTCCGCTGCCCCGGGCGTCCGTCTCCGAGCGCGCGGATGCGGCGCCTTTGTCGCCGGACGCTGAGCCGGCGCCCTCCCGCTGACGGGTGCGCTCCCGCTGACCCCGGGCGCTACTGAGGAAGGGCCGCGGCCAGGTCACGCAGCGCACGCGGAGCATCCGACGTCGGCTGCACCTGCACGCACACGTGGTCGGCGCCGGCATCCAGGTGGGCCCGGAGTGCCGCCACCAGGTCGGGAACATCACCGTGCACCACGATCCGGTCGACCAGCTCGTCGCTTCCGTCGCCGGCGATGTCGTCGTCCGTGAAGCCCGCGCGCAGCATGTTGCCGGTGTAGTTCGACAGCCGCAGGTAGTTGCGGAGGAACGCCCGGGCCGACTCCCGCGCCGACGCCACGTCGGGATCGAGCACGACCGTCTGCTCCGGGGCGACGAGCTTGCCCGGTCCGAGCGCCTCCCGGCCCTCACGCGTCTGGCTCGGAACCGTGAGGTACGGATGCGTGCCACCGCTCCGCTCGGCAGCGATCGCCAGCATCCGCGGACCCAGCGCCGAGATGATCCGATCATCGACCGGGATGTCGCGCTCGTCGAGCACGTCGAGATACTCCGAGATCGCCCGTAACGGCCGCGCGCGATGGGGCGTGGCCTCGGGATGACCCGTGCCGATCCCGAGGATCAACCGACCGGGATGCTTCGCCACGATGCGGTGATACGAGTCGGCCAGCTCCGCCGCATCCGACTTCCAGATGTTCACGATGCCCGTCGCCACGATCACCGACTCCGTCGCATCCAGAAGGTGCTCGGCGTGCTCGAGGTCGGCGGGCGGCGACCCGCCCAGCCACACCGTCCCGTACCCCAGCGCCTCGATCTCCCGCGCCAGCGCGGGCTGGATGTCGCTGCCCCGCATCCACACGCCGAAGAATCCCAAGCGATCCGTCCAGGTCATCTCACTGCCCTTCAGCGCTGGAACGTGCCGTGGATGATCGCGCGCCCGAGGGTCTTGAACGCGAGCTGGAACGACACGACCGCCGGCGTCACCTCGGGCGTCACCCCCAGCGTGTCTTCGCCGACGGCGTGGACGACGAAGAAGTACCGGTGCACCTGGTCGCCCTGCGGCGGCGCGGCGCCGGCGAATCCGGGCTCACCGCCGTCGTTGCGCACGTGGAACGCGTTTCCGGGAAGCGGGGCGGCGGCGGCACCGGCGGGCAACTCGGTGACGGATGCGGGGAGGTCGACGAGCACCCAATGCCAGTACCCGCTCGGAGTCGGAGCATCCGGGTCGAAGCACGTCACGACGAAGGACTTCGTGCCCTCCGGCGCGCCCGACCAACGCAGGTGCGGGGAGACATCGCCGGTCGCGGCGCCTGTCGCAGCGGCGGCGACCTGCTCGGGCTTCAGCGGCTGCCCGTCAGTGATGTCGTCGCTCGTGACCTCGAACGAAGCGACCGCGGGAAGCAGCGGATACGGGTCGGGGGTCTGCGGGCGCGTGAGGTCGGTCATACCCCGAACCTACCCATCCCCGGCCGTTCGCGGGCTAGCGTGGGGCGATGAGAACCGTTCCCCTCGGCCCCACCGGCCTCCGCGCCCCCAACGTCGTCGCGGGCATGATGCGCATCACCGACAAGAGCGACGAGGAGATCCGCACGCTCGTCTCCGCCGCGCGCGACGCCGGCATCGACTTCTTCGACCACGCCGACATCTACGGCTCCGACACGCACCAGTGCGAGCGGCGATTCGCCGAAGCACTGCGGCTCTCGTCGTCGGAGCGGGCCGAGATCACGATCCAGACCAAGGCGGGAATCGTCAAGGACGGGCCGTACTTCGACTTCTCCTACGAGCACCTCATGGAGGCGGTCGAGGGCTCGCTGCGTGCGCTCGAGACCGACTACATCGACATCCTGCTCCTGCACCGCCCCGACGCGCTGGTCGAGCCGGAGGAGGTCGCCCGCGCGTTCGACGAGCTCGAGGCGGCCGGCAAGGTCCGCGCCTTCGGCGTCTCGAACCACACGCCCCGGCAGATCGACCTGCTGCGCTCCGCCGTCCGCCAGCCGATCGTCGCGAACCAGCTGCAGCTGTCGATCGCGCACGCCCCGATCATTACCCAGGGTCTCGCCGGGAACATGGACATCGACCAGTCCGTCACCCGCGACGCCGGCGGCATCCTCGACTACTGCCGCCTCAACCGCATCACGGTGCAGGCATGGTCGCCGTTCCAGTCGGGGTTCTTCGGTGGCGTGTTCCTCGGGTCTCCCGACTACCCGGAGCTGAACGCCGTGATCGACGACCTCGCCGCCGCCTACGACGTGCCGCCCATCGCGATCGCCACGGCCTGGATCACGCGGCATCCCGCGGGCATGCAGGTCGTCCTCGGCACGACCACGCCCGAACGCGTCACGGGCGCCGCCCTCGGATCGGACCTGCCGCTCACCCGCGCCGAGTGGTACGCCCTGACCCGGGCCGCCGGCTACCGCGTGCCGTAACGGTAAGAAGGGGAGCGTCCTCGCCCCGGGCGAGGGCATCGGCCCGAGCGAGGGCGTTATCCGCCGCATCCATCCTCGCCCGGGAAGATCTCCTCGCCTCGGGCGAGGGTGGCGGATGCTGCGGAGCGCCGAGCGGCGGATTCCGCGGGCCACCCGCGCGCGCCGCCGTGGGCGGGTCGGCGCGAGGTGCGCGTCAGAACCAGGGGCGTCAGAGCCAGTGGCGTTTGCGGAAGACGCCCCACAGCGTCACCGAGGTCGCAGCCATCAGCGCGAGCGCCATCGGATACCCCCACACCCAGTCCAGTTCGGGCATGTAGGTGAAGTTCATTCCGTAGATCGTGCCCACCAGCGTCGGACCGAAGAGGATCGCCGCCCACCCCGAGATCTTCTTCACCTGCTCGTTCTGCGTCAGCGCGGTCTCCGTCTGTCGCCGCGTCACCAGGGTCGCGTTGACGGTGAGCGCGTTCTCGAGGATCGCGCGCATCGACCCGAGCTTGTCGGTGATCCGGAGCGAGTGATCGAGCACGTCGCGCAGCGACCGCTGCAGCTCGAGGTCGACGCCGTACTTTCCGGCTCCGTCGAGCAGCGACTCCAGCATCCCCTTCAGCGGCTCGGCCGCCCGCTGGAAGATGATGACTTCGCGGGACAGGTCGTAGATGCGCCGCGACAGCTCGCCGCCGTCGTTGGAGAAGAGCTGGTCCTCAATCTCGTCGACGTCGTTCTGCAGGCCGGCGGTCACCGGCGCATACTCGTCGACCACCTCGTCGAGAATCGCGTACAGCACCGCCTCCGGGCCCCGCGCGAGGAGCTCGGGTTGCGCCTCCATCCGCTGGCGCACATGTGCCAGGTCGGGCACCTCGGCGTGACGGACGGTGACGACGAAGTCGGGGCCGACGAACACATGGAGCTCGCCGAACTCCACCGTCTCGGCGGAGTCGATGTACCGCGCCGGACGCAGGACGGCGAAGAGGATGTCGCCGTAGCGCTCGAGCTTGGCCCGCTGATGCCCCGACAGGGCGTCTTCGACGGAGAGGGGATGCAGCGAGAACTCCGCGGCGACCTGGTCGAGCTCCTCACGAGTGGGCCGGAAGAGACCGATCCACGCCATTCCCTGCTTGGCCCGCATGTACTCGAAGGTCTGCTCGAGGCTCTCGGGATTCTGGATGCGGCGGCCGCCGACGTACACGGCGTTGTCGATGATGGGCACCTGACAAGTCTCCCCCTCCCAGACCCGCCCCTTCGACAGGAGGCGCCACCGGGGCGTGTTGGGTGGTTCGGGGTGGGACCAAGACGCCACTCCCAATCGATGGGTGCAGCGAACGTGCGCCACAGGAGGAGATGTCACCTCGGGAGGTCGAATCCCCAGCATCCGCCCTCCCCTGTGCACATCCCCTCCCCAACGGCACACCCGGATCAAAGCACCCATTCCGCCAGACGCCCGCGCTGCCGGCGAGCGTGCACCTCAGGAGGAGATGTCACCGCGGGAGGTCCGAATCCCCAACATCCGCCCTCCCTTGTGCACATCCCCTCCCGAACGGCACACCCGACATCCCCAGGCGCATTCCACCGGACGCCCGCGCCGCCAACAGGCGTGCACCTCAGGAGGAGATGTCACCTCGGGAGGGGCGAATCCCCAACACCCGCCCTCCCCTGTGCACATCCCCTCCCCAACGGCACACCCGACATCCCCACGCGCATTCCACCGGACGCCCGCGCCGCCAACAGGCGTGCACCTCAGGAGGAGATGTCACCCCGGGAGGTCCGAATCCCCAACACCCGCCCTCCCCTGTGCACATCCCCTCCCAAACGCCACGCCGCTCCCCGAACGGCACACCGCTCCCCGAAAAAGCCGCTCGCGGGCCCACGCCGCGACGAACGGGGATGCGGCGACGAACGCCCGACGCCGCTGACAAACGGGCGCCCGGGGAGGAGATGTCGCAACGGGAGGTCCGGAGCCCCAAGCATCCGGCCTCCCCCACGTGCATCTACCTCCCGAACGGCGCGCCCATACGGGCGGGCGGCCCGGTACGGCTCAGCCCGGACGGGTCAGGACTCGGATGCGCCGGGACCGGCCAGTGACGCCTGGAGCGCCGGCTCGACTCGCGGTCCGGCCGATACCGGGGTCGCGCGCTGAGCCATGGCAGCCATCCAGCCGGGCGCACGGTCGGCGAAGACGAGCCAGACGAAGCCTGCCGCGCCCAGAATCATGGCCAGGAGACCCACACCCCCGAGGATGGCGGGGAACGCGGCGGCATCCGCCGCGCCCGCGCCCTGCGACGCCAGGGCGGCGTCGACGACGGCGCTCACCGAGATCGCTCCTGCCGCCAGCGCGATGCACGCTCCCCCGATCGCAAGTCCAGCGCAGATCGCAAGCCACACGGTGCGACGCCGGGCGCCGAGGAAGTCAATCACATGCCCCATGGTGCGGCCCGCACGCCGCAGAGCGTTTCAGGGTTGACACCGGAAGCGGGATCTGATGATGACTCGCGGCTCGGCCCCTGCCGCATCCATCCGCCGACCGCAACCCCCGATGTCGCCGAGGCCGCCTTCCGTATCGTGCCGAGGAGCAGCCTGCGAAGGAGGACGCCATGACGCGTTTCGGATACACCCTCATGACCGAGCAGAGCGGACCCCGCCAGCTCGTCGACTACGCCGTGAAGGCGGAAACCGCCGGGTTCGACTTCCTGGTCTCCAGCGATCACTACTCGCCGTGGCTGATGTCGCAGGGCCACGCGCCCTACGCGTGGACCGTGCTCGGCGCCGTCGCCTACGCGACCTCCGACATCGGGCTCATGACCTACGTCACCTGCCCCACCATGCGCTACCACCCGGCCGTGGTCGCGCAGAAGGCCGCCACCCTGCAGCTCCTCTCGGAAGGCCGGTTCACCCTCGGCGTCGGATCGGGCGAGAACCTCAACGAGCACGTCGTCGGCGAGGGGTGGCCGGCAGTCTCCGTACGGCAGGACATGCTCGTCGAAGCACTCGAGGTCATCCGCGAACTGCACTCCGGCGACCTCGTCACCTATGAGGGCCACTACTTCCGCGTCGACTCGGCGCGCATCTGGGACTGCCCCGACGATGGGGTCCCGATCGGGGTCGCGGTCTCGGGCGACGCGTCGATCGACAGCTTCGCCGACCTGGCCGAGCACATGATCGCCGTCGAGCCCGACGCCGAGCTCGTGCAGAAGTGGAGTTCCGTGCACCCGCTCGGCGGATCCGAGTCGGGCGAGTCACGCAAGATCGGCCAGATCCCGATCAGCTGGGACCCCGACCGCGAGAAGGCGCTCGAGCGCGCGCACGAGCAGTTCCGCTGGTTCGGCGGCGGGTGGGCGGTCAATGCCGATCTCCCGACGCCGGCGGGCTTCGCCGCCGCATCCCAATTCGTGCGTCCGGAAGACGTCGCCCAGTCGATCGCGACCGGACCCGACCTCGACGAGCTCGCCGAGAGCGTCCGCCCATACGTCGATGCGGGATTCACCGACATCGCGATCCTGCAGGTCGGCGACGAGCAGCAGGACCGCTTCGTGTCGGAGGTCGCCGAGCCGCTGCTGGAGAAGCTGCGCGCCCTGTGACCGGAGAGCAGCGCCCTGTGACGGGAGAGCAGCGCCGCCGGCTCAGCGGCCGAACGTGAGGAACGCTGCCACGACGAGCACGATCGTCCCGAGCGCGATGATCGACACCCCCACGACCAGCCAGATCGGCTGACGGTACGGCGAACGGATGGGCGCTCGCGAGCGCGACTTTCCCTTGCGGCTAGCCATGGGTCAGACCGTACTCCACGGCTGTGTCGCGGTGGTTACGAGTTTGCGAGCGAAAGCGCACACACCCGTCGCGCCGGCGCCCACACCGGTCGCGCCAGAACAGTGCGCGGCCCTCTCGCCGGCACGATCCGTTAGTGTCGTTGCAGCAAGGGGAGTACTCCCATCGCGGCGGACCCGTCAATACGGACTCTACGTAGCGTCCCGGCCCGTCGGCCCGGTTTCCGGGTGGAGGAGACCTTGGCGTCAGATACGCCGACCCTCCTAGGAGTCCCGATGCACGTTCCCTTCCTCGTCTGGGCGATCACGATCGCCGTCACGATCGCGTTCTTCATCTACGAGTTCTTCGCACACGTGCGCAAGGCACATGCGCCCAGCATCGGCGAATCCGCGCGGTGGTCGGCGTTCTACATCGGACTCGCGCTGCTGTTCGGCATCGTGGTCGGCATGGTGTGGGGGTGGCAGTACGGCGGGGAATATTACGCCGGCTACCTCACCGAGAAGGCGCTGTCGATCGACAACCTCTTCGTGTTCCTCATCGTGATGACCGGGTTCGCGGTGCCGAGGATCTACCAGCAGAAAGTGCTGATGATCGGCATCGTGATCGCGCTCATCCTGCGCGGCGCCTTCATCGCGGTCGGGGCCACCCTCATCGAGAATTTCTCCTGGATCTTCTACCTCTTCGGGGCGCTGCTGCTGGTTCTGGCCTACCGTCAGGCGTTCGTGCACCATGAGAGCAATCCCACCGATGGCCGCGGCATGCGCTTCGTGCGCCGCCATCTCCCGGTCACCGAGGAGTACGACGGCGACCGCCTGACCCTGAAGAGGGACGGCCGCCGGTACGCCACCCCGCTGCTGCTGACCATCATCGCGATCGGCTTCGTCGACCTCATCTTCGCGGTCGACTCCATCCCTGCCGTGTACGGCCTCACCGAGCAGTCGTACATCGTCTTCGTCGCCAACGCGTTCGCGCTCATGGGGCTCCGCCAGCTCTTCTTCCTCATCGGCGGGCTGCTCCAGCGGCTCGTGTACCTCGCTCAGGGCCTCGCAGTGATCCTCGCCTTCATCGGCGTGAGGCTCGTCTTCCACGCTCTGCACGAGAACGAACTCCCGTTCATCAACGGGGGCGAGGCCGTGGCGTGGGCGCCCGAGATCCCGATCTGGTTCTCCCTCACGTTCATCGCGGTGACGATCACCGTGGCGACGGTGGCGAGCCTGTTGCGCACCCGTGCGGTAAAGAGCTCCCCGGACTCCGCGGACTCCCCGACACGATGACCCTGAGGTCAAGGAGGGCGAGGGGGCGTCACCGCTTCCTGGCCCTTCTCGTGTGCGCCGCGGCTTTCGTTTCGGGATGCAGCGCAACCGAGGTCTCGCCGCGGATCATCCTCCCCCCGGCCGGCGCACCGCTGGACTACCAGCTCGGTGGCGCGTACCCGCCGCCCGCCGGAGTGGAGATCGTCGTGCGCGACCGGTCCGCGGAGCCGCTCGCCGACGCGTACTCCATCTGCTACGTCAACGGCTTTCAGACCCAACCCGGCGAACAGGACAGCTGGCCGGACGGCACGCTGCTGCTGCGCGACGGCGAACCGGTGATCGACCCGGACTGGCCGGATGAGGTGCTCCTCGACACGTCCTCACCCGAGAGCCGGGCCGCCATCGCCGCCATCGCCGGTCCGTGGATCGAGGGATGCGCCGCCGCCGGGTTCGATGCGGTGGAGTTCGACAACCTCGACACCTTCACGCGCTCCGACGGGGCCCTCGACGTCGACGACAACGTCGCGCTGGCAACGGAGCTTGTCGCGATCGCCCATCGCTCCGGCCTTGCCGCCGCGCAGAAGAACGCCGCCGAGTATGCGGCGCTCCTCTCCGCCGAAGCGGGCTTCGACTTCGCCGTCACCGAGGAGTGCGCGGCCTACGACGAATGCGGCGCCTATGCCACCGTCTACGGCGAGCATGTGCTCGACATCGAGTACACCGACGCTCTCCCCCGGCCGTTCGCCGAGATGTGCGCGGATGCGGCGGTGCCGGAGTCGGTCGTGCTCCGGGACCGGGAGCTGTCGACGCCCTCCGACCCCGAGTACGTCTTCGAGCGCTGTTAGCGGGTCGACCACCACGCCCAGGCGACGAGACCGGGCTGGAAGAAGAGGCGCACGAGACGCTTGCGGTCGGTGTCGAGCCCGAAGGCCGATCGCTTCTTGAGCCACTGGTCGACGTTGCCGGGGAAGACCGCCACGAAGAACGCGGCGAGCGCCGCCCCGATCCGGCGCCGCTCACGCGGGAGCGCGATGAGGGCCGCTCCGAACGCCATCTCCACGACGCCGGACGCCACCACGACGGCATCCTTGTCCAGCGGCCCGGCGGCCACCGCCCAGTCGGGCACCTGCGCCTGGAAGTCGCGGCGCGCCCAGAACACGTGGCTGAGCCCCGCGAACAGCATCGCGGCCCCCAGCATCCATCGGGCGAATGTGCGCACGTCGTCTCCTTGTCGTCAGTTGAGAATGTGCGCGCGAAGAGCCTCGCCGAGCAGTCGTGCGCCCTCGACGGTGGGATGCACGCCATCCCACGTCAATCCTTCGCGGTAGGTGTTCTGTTCGGTGCGCAGCCCCGCCGCGGCATCCGCGAACTCCCAGCCGCGGTCGGCGGCGAGCTGCTGCAGGGTGGCGTTGTAACGCGTCACCGCGTCGGCGCCGAAATCGTTGGGCGGGATGCTGGCGAGCACGACCCGCGCGACGCCGGTCGTGTCCGCGATCCGGGCGAGGTTGGCCGCCGTCTGCTCCGGCGGCACCCCGAAGGCCAGGTCGTTCGTCCCGGCGAGGATCACGAGGACGTCGGCGTCGTAGGGCTGGGCGTTGTCGGCCATCGCCTCGGTCTGCGCCCCGGGCACCGCCCATCCGCCGGCGAACGTCAGCCGGTCATCCACAGCCCACCGCACCCAGGAGAGCTCCCCGAGTACGCCGCGGGGAAAATCGGGGCTGTCACCGCCGTGGCTGATCGAGTCACCGACGACCGCCATCCGCAGCGGTGGCGCGGTGCTGGGCGTTGAGCCGGGCGTCGCCGTCACCGTCGGCGACGGTTCGGGCGAGGGGCTGTCCCCCGCGGCGGCGGACGGATTCGACCCTGCTGAGCGCGCACCGCCCTGCGCGAGCGCCAGGATGAGCACGACCGCGAGGGCGACGGCGGCGGTGGTCGCACCGACGGCGGCCCAGAGCCGCGCCCGCGTCTCGGGCGCGTGCGGCTTCGTCATTCCCCGACGCTATCGACACGGTCTGGATGGCGGGTGTACAGCGGAGCGAAAAGTGGGAATCCCCGCTCCGTCAACCCCGCGCCGTGCACGGCTGGACCGCCGCACAATGGGGTGGTCGTCGCCTCCCCCGGTAACGATGGGTCCCCCGGGCTCCCGTCGTAGAGCACAGGTGTCACGCTCCGATGGGACCGGCGTACGGTCGCCGAACGGTTCCCCCGCCGCTCGGCGGCCGTCGCCGGCCGCGGATCAGGTGAGTACCGGGCGACCGGACGGCGGAGCCGGTGTTACGTCTCGCATCCGGGCGCGCCCCTGTGCTGAGACGCATTCGGTCGCGCAGTCCGAGAGGCGCAGATGAGCGATACCCCGCCCGGTGACGAGGTCGACAAGGCGCGAAGCCGCCGCACCTTCCTGAGAGTGTTCGGAGCCTCGGCGACACCGTCGCCGAGCCCCTAGCGGAGGTATCGGAGGAACTACGCGGCGTGTGCGGGGACGGCTGCGCGAGCAGTCTTGGCCTGCGGCGCGTCACTGTGGACGGGCACCGGCGTGGTCAGGTCGACCGTCAGGCCACCCGAAGAGTTGGCCGAGTTGGCGAGTTCTTTCAGGTACACGGGGTTGAGCATCTCCGGCTCCGCCGTGGTGAAGACGAAACGCAGCGGGATGGCCGGGTGCATCCAGATCGTGGAGCGACCGCCCGGGATGTCTTCCGGGTGTCGCCAGGAGAGCGTGAAGCTCTCCCCGCGACGGAGCTTCGTCGCCGTGACGACCTTGATGTGCGCCAGCAGTCGGTCGGAGACCTCGATGGGCTGGTCCGTGTTCGCGTAAAACAGGTACCCCATGATGCGGTCCTCTCTGCCGACGAGCGGTTGATCTGTTATTCGTCACGTTACTAGGCAAACTAGCTACTCAGCAAGCGAGGGAAGGTGGCTACCGCGTGAACTAAGAAACCTCACCTCGTGAGTAGTCACCTCGGCTAACTACACTGGGCCTACCCGATACGAGGACCGCTTCCACGCGAGGACGCCCATGACTCCAACGGCCACTCAGGACAAGCTCGACGATGCCGTGCGGGCGGTCGAGCGTCTTCGCCTCTCCGAGTCGCGGCTCTCCCGCCGGCGCCAGAACGCCTGCGGTCCGACCGAGAATGCGCGCGCCGCGATGCGCTACATCCTCGAACGCGCGGACGACGGCGAATCAGTCACCCCCACCGAGATCGCGCACCACCTCGCGGTGTCCACCGCATCCGTCACCGGCATGCTCGATCGCCTGCACGCGGGCGGACTCATCGCCTTCGAGTCGAACCCGCGAGATCGCCGCAGCAAGTTCGTCGTCCCGTTCGACCGCAGCATCGACCTCACCGACATCGACCCGCTCACCGCGCGGATCCGCGAGTTCGCCTCGGCGCTCACACCGACCGAGGCGCAGCACGTCGCAACATTCCTCGACCGCGTGCGCGCGGCCGTCGACGAGGAGTGCGCTTAGGCGCGCTCCTGCAGGACCCCGACCGACTCGGCGTCGGGCTCGGGAACGAGGAACAGGCCGTTGGGTCCGTTCGCCTCGTGCATGAGGTCATCCACCCAACGCCGGTTGAGCGACGGCGCCCGGCTGCCGTAGAAGTGGAACACCAGCGGGACGGAGGGGTGAATCCACAAGCTCCGCGACCCGCTGCCGTCGCCGACGCTGTGATGGAACATGAAGGGCTCGCCGCGGCGCAGCTTGTTCATGAAGATCACGCGAAGGTGGGACAAAGTCCGATCCTCGATGTCGAACGATCCACCGGAGGTTGCGTAAACCAGTTTTCCCACGTCCGGAGCGTACTACGCGGATTCGGCTAACCATCACGAGGCCCCGTGCCTAACCATCTGCGCACCTCCACCGCGGGTGCTTCTTGTCCCCCAAAAGGGGGACACGTCACGTATACTGTGCCTGGCGGCCCGGCACCGGTCGCCGAGCCCCTGACGGCGTTCACTCCGATCCGCCGCCGGGGGCTTTTCTTCGCCGTTCGCGGGGCGTTCTCAGATAGAGTCCAGGGAAATGATGAGACCGACCTCGCCACCGGCGAATCGTCGTCGCATCCGAAAGATCCTGCTGCTCGGCGGCGTCTCTCTCGCGGTCGTCGGACTCATCGCAGCCATCGCTCTCGTCGGCATCCACGCCCAGACCTTCTTCCAGATGATCTCCGCCCGCCCACCCGCCGTAGGAACCACCGTTGTCGCCCCCGACGACTCGAAGGCGGCGCGCGCCCTGGCTGACGGGAATGCGGTCACCCCCGACGAGATCGCGGCCGCCGAGTACCTGGCGGCTCAGCCCACTGCCTACTGGCTGACGCCGGAAGCCGACCCGCTGGAAACGGTCGCGGACCGCATCGCCCACCTGGCCTCGCAGGCCAGGGAGCATGAGGCGTCCGTCGCCCTCGTCGTCTACGGGCTGCCCGGGCGTGACTGCGGGCAGCACTCCGCCGGGGGGCTCGAACCGGACGCGTACGTGGAGTGGACCGAGCGCATCGGGCAGGCGCTGCGCAACGCGCAAGACGTTCCCCAGATCGTCATCCTCGAACCCGACAGCCTGGCCCTCGCTCCCGAGTGCGGCAACCTGGACGAGCGCATCGAGCAGCTCTCCGGCGCGGTCGACCGGATGGCGGGCGTGAACAGGTGGATCTACCTCGATGGGGGCCATTCCAGCTGGCTCCCCGCCGAGGAGATGGCCCGCCTCATCCGTGACGTCGGAGTGCTCGACCAGGTGCGGGGCTTCGCGACCAACGTGTCGAACTACCAGACCACGTCGGCGGAATTCGAGTACGCGCATCAGCTGTCGGAGTTGCTCGACGGCGCCCACGCGGTCGTCGATACATCCCGCAACGGTGCAGGCCCGGACGGGGATGACTGGTGCAATCCGCCCGGGCGACTGGTCGGCGATCCGGGTGGCACGTACGGCGATGGGGTGGTCGACACCAACCTGTGGATCAAGCCCCCCGGCGAGAGTGATGGCACCTGCTCCGGCGGCCCCGCCGCTGGAGAGTGGTGGCCCGAGGCGGCCGTTGAACTGACGCGGAAGGCGCGCTGAAGCGCGGATCCGCCACGCATGGGGGCGCAGGCATATGGGTGGCCCCGAAGTATGCGAAGATTGCGCTCGACACACAGCGACCGGATCGAGTGAGGCGATGAAAGCATGAGCGACTCTGCGGACGCGCAGAAGACCGCCGTGATCGTCGAGGATGATCCGGATATCAGGCACCTTCTCGTAGAGGTCCTCGAATCGGCTGGGTTCTCGACCGTTTCGGTCGGCAACGGCATCGATGGCGTTCGCGCGGTGATCGCGTATCAGCCGCTGGTCACGACGCTGGATGTCAACATGCCGGGCATCGACGGATTTGAGGCGGCACGCCGCATCCGCGCCCAGTCCGACACGTACATCATCATGCTGACCGGGCTCGAGGACGAGGCCGATGTCGTGCTCGGCCTCGGTGCCGGCGCGGACGAGTACGTGGTGAAGCCGTTCCGCCCCCGTGAACTGCGTGCCCGCATCGAGGCGCTCCTTCGTCGCCCGCGCGCGGGGGGAACGCAAGCGATCTCCGGCACTGCGCAGCAGGGGCCGGTCGGGCCCACTTTCCCCGGAGCGCGTCCGGTCACGCAGACAATCCCGGGCATGCGTCCGGGCGAGCACGCTTCCGTCCCCACGCAACTGCCGGTGGCATATGACGAGCGCCCTTCGACGGGTCCGGTCCTGGTGCCTTCCACGCAGGGCCCCGAATCGCAGACTGCTCCGGGCACCGAGGTCGCCGAGCGCGTCACCGGCGAAGTGGCCGTCATCGACGCGACCTGGCTGGTGCACCGCGACCTGCAGCTCGACCCCGACAGCCGCATCGTGCTGCTGGGCGGTGAGGAGCTGGAACTGACCCGCACCGAGTTCGATCTGCTCGCGACCCTGCTGGAGTCCAAGCGCCGGGTGCGGAGCAAGGCCGATCTCACGCTGGTGCTGCGTGGTGAGTCGTACGTCACGAGCTATTTCGTCGGCGACGCCGACAAGCGGGCGATCGAAGCCCATATGACGAACCTGCGCCGCAAGCTGGGCGACAACCCCACCACGCCGCGGTACATCGAGACCGTGCGGGGTGTCGGCTATCGCCTGACCTCCGAGCACCTCGCCCCGTAGCCCCCGCTCCCAGCCCGTCCCCTCCCGGTCCCGCACCGAGTCGAGGGCGCCCGCCCCGGACCCTGAGCGAGGAGCCCCCGTCCCGGACCCTGAGCGAGGAGCCCCCGCCCCGGACCCCGAGCGAGGAGCGAAGCGACGAGACGAAGGGTCCGCCGCCCTCCCCAGCCCCGTCCCGGTCCCGGTCCCGGACCGAATCGAGGGGCGCCCGCCCCGGACCCCGAGCGAGGGGCGCCCGCCCCGGACCCTGAGCGAGGAGCGAAGCGACGAGACGAAGGGTCCCCCTCGGTCGACAACAGAGCGCTCTCCCCAAGGGCCGGCGAACGCCGGTTATCCGCATCCGTCCGCCCCGGCCCCGCACCCCGACGTGACGCGAGCTACCGTGCGGGCATGGGCTTCGTCTACATGTTGAGGTGTCACGACGGCTCCCTCTATACGGGAAGCACAACCGATCTCGACCTGCGCCTGGCGCAGCACCAGTTCGGGGAAGGCGCGCAGTACACGCGAACGCGTCTGCCCGTGGAGCTGGTGTGGTTCAGCGAGTTCGATCGTATCGATGAGGCGTTCGGCTGGGAGAAGCGTATTCAGGGATGGAGCCGGGCGAAGAAAGAGCTGCTCATCGCCGGCCGTTACGACGAGCTTCCCGGATGGAGCCGCCGCACACGACGGCGCTGACGCGTGGTCTCCCCGTCACTCGCTCCTGTCCGGCGGGAGCGCACACCAGAGAGTTTCCGGGCCGCGTACGGGGCGACGCTTCGTCTCGCTACGCTCGCTCAGCGTCCGGGGGCCAAGACGGACCGGTCCCGGACCCTGAGCGAGGGAGCGCAGCGACCGAGACGAAGGGTCACACCGAGCACGGGGCGACGCGGCACGGGGCGACGCTTCGTCTCGCTGCGCTCGCTCAGCGTCCGGGGGCCAAGACGGACCGGTCCCGACGGGGTACGGGGCGACGCTTCGTCTCGCTGCGCTCGCTCAGCGTCCGGGAGCCGAGACGGACCGGTCCCGGACCCTGAGCGAGGGAGCGCAGCGACCGAGACGAAGGGTCCCACGCCGGAGCGACGCTTCGTCTCGCTACGCTCGCTCAGCGTCCGGGGGGCAGGGCCGACCCGTTCCGACGCGGCACCGGGCGACGCTTCGTCTCGGTCGCTCGCGCAGCATCCGGGGGCGGCCACTCGATCGAGGGCCGGACGCAGGTCGGGAGGAGAAGTGCACTCCGGAGGCAGGGCCCGGGCAGCCCGCCCTTCCGATTGCACTTCTCCTCCCCGACCGCCCGGTAGATCACCCCAGGGATCTACCAGCCTCTGCAGCCCCAAACAGCAGAGGGGTTTCCGGGTGCTCCGGCCCTCCCCAGGGCCAGCGCACCCGCATTTCTGATGCGTTCAGGTCGCATCAGACCTTGTATCCGTGTTGGCGACGGAACAGCTTTCCCACCATGAGCACGGTCTGCAGCACGGTGACGACACCGACGATCGGCCAGCCGATCCAGAGGATCGAGGACTGCACGACCGGACCCACGAGGTTCCAGACGACGGCCATCGCCACCGCCACCGCGAGGAGGACGATCAGCGGGGCCCAGTGGCCGAGCCCCCCGCCCTTCTCCGCCTGCGCCTGCATGGCCCAGTTGTCGACCTTCTTGCGGGAGAAGAACCGGCTCCAGGAGCGGACGAAGTGGCTGAGACGCACCCACATGAACGCTTCGGCGGGGAGGAAGATGGCGGCGAAGAGGATGTCGCGAGCGTTGCATTCCTTCATCGTGCGGGCGATGCGTATGTTGAGCGCGATCGCCATCCCCACCGGGATGAGCCACCACGGCGAGAACACGAACGCATTGATCGACAGCGAACCGGCCAGCAGCGTGAAGAACGCCACGCGCACGAAGAGGTTCGTCAGCATGCCGAAGTTCTCCAACCAGCGCACCCGCAGATTCGGGTGGAAGGGCTGGCCCTTGGTGTCGCCACGCTGACCCGGCCACATGAGCTCGATGGCACCGTAGGTCCACTTGACCTGCTGTGCGTCGTAGCCGGAGAGCGTGGTCATCCCGCCGACGTTCGCGCGAGCGTAGGGGCTGATCTTGGTGAGGTAGCCGGCGCTCTTGATCTGCAACGACAGCAGAGAGTCCTCGACCTCGGAGTCGCGCACCCATGGCGTGCTCTGGTGGTTCTGCTGCATCGCGTCGCGCAGGGCGTTCGTGGCGAAGATCGAGAACTGTCCGCCGAGCACCGCCATGTTGCGGCCGCGCAGCAGATTCTGCAGGTTGAATGCCGCGAACTGTGTGCGCTGGCCGGCGATGAGGAACCTCGCCAGGAGGCCCTTGATGCGGCGGTCGTCGATCGAGTAGATCGCCGAGATGCCGCCGATACGCGAGTCGGCGACGGCCTCCGACTCGAGGTACTCGACTGCCTTCGGGTCGGCGATGGTGTCGCCGTCGACCCCGAGCAGGTAGTCGTAACCCTCGACCAGGGAGTAGCCGTAGTTGAGCGCGCCGACCTTCTTGTCGGGGTTCTTGCCGATGTCGTGGACGAAGACCTCGGTGAACTGCTCGCCCAGGTCGGTGGAGATCTCGTGCGGGCCGCTGTACTGCGAGGCGATCTTGACCGTGTTGTCAGAGGTGTTGTTGACCACCACGTGGATGACGTCGGGCACCCGCGTCTGGTTCAGCAGGGCCTCGATGACCTCGGCGATCGACTCTTCCTCGTTGTACGCGGGGATGATGCAGCCGATGGTCGACCGGTGGACCGTGGTGTTCTCCAGCACGGAAGAGAACTCGTCCGGGAATCCTGCATCCGATGCAGTCGGAACGTCCTGGTGCGCGAACAAAGGCGCATTCGCCGGGCGGGCGAGGGAGGTGCGCGGTTTGTTCACGGTTTCTCTTCCTGATCTGCGGAGGTCGTCGGCGCTGCCGGCAGGAACAACACTCCGACACCCGCCGCGAGGAACGCCCCATGTCTCGCCAGCACCACCGCAAGGTTCGCGCAAGAAAGCTGCGGCGAGCGCGGTCACCGTCATCAGAAACAGGCCCGCCTGGATGGCGCGGCCGGGGACACCCGGGTCAGTAGACTGCACCGTATGGCAGTCGCGAACAGCCTCCCGGCGACGTCGCCTGCCGATGGCCTTCTTCCCGAGGAAGAGGGCGATTCACCCGAGAGCCGGACCCGATCGATCTGGTTGCTGCAGCTCGTGCTGGCGGCGAGCGTCGTGGTCACCGTACTCGTGGTGCAGGCGCTGGAGCCGACGCTCTTCGGCCTCTGGACCTTCTCCACGGGCATCGCGATCATCATCGCTCTGACGGCGGTGACCCTCATCGTGCCGTGGCGTCGCGTGCCGCGGGACGCGGTCCTGCTGGTGCCCTTCGTCGACCTCGTCGGCGTCAGTTTCCTCGCGTTCAACAGTGAGCTGCGGTTCGGGTTCTTCTGGGTCTTCCCCATCATCTGGATCGCGACGCACTTCGCCCTGCCCGCGCTCATCACGGCCCTGGCCGTGGTGGGGGCCGTCATCATCCTGGACGCCACGCTGACGGGCCTGGGCCCCGATACCGCCGTGCGGCTCATGGTCGTCCTCCTCGCACTGACCTTCATCGGTCTCACGACGTACCTCTCCGCCCGTCAGAGCCGTGCGTTCAAACACCTCCTGCGACGGCAGGCCAGCCGGCTCCAAGGCACGCTCTCCCGCGTGAGCGGCCAAGAGCGGCGCGTCTCGCAGATGCTCAACGGCCTCGACACCGGCATCGCGCGCCTCTCCCGCGGTGGCGAGGTGCTCGCCCTCAACGAGACATATGTGTCGCTGTACGCCATCGACCGCGACGATCCCAAGCGCCCCGGCGGCTCGGTGGAGTACGCCGCGCTACGGGGGGAGCCTCTGCCCGAAAGCGACCGCCCGTTCGCCCGTGCCGCACGCGGCGAGCTGTTCGAGGATGAGCGGGTGTGGCTGTTCGACACGCACGGCGAATGGCACGCGCTGTCCGCATCCACGCGACGGCTCACCCCCTCCACCGACGAGCCCGACACCACGCTGCTCATCGTCCACGACATCACCGCCCTCATCGAGGCCGAGCGGGCGCGCGAGCGACTCGCGGCGGTCGTCTCCCACGAGTTGCGCAACCCGCTGACGGCGATCATGGGTCATGCCGAACTGGCCCTCGACGGAGACGCTCTGGCACCGAAGACCCGCGAGCAGTTCCAGGTCATCGAGAACGCCGCCGAGCGGATGCAGACCCTGATCTCCGAGATCCTCGCCGGATCGCGCGCCGAGGCGCGCGATCACAAGGTGGACTCCTCCGCCGACTGCCGCCGCATCCTCGACGCGTCGCTGGAGTCCTTCCGGCCGGCGGCAGACGGACGCCGTGTGCAGGTGACGATCGACGCCCCGGAGGCTCTTCCCGTGCGCGGCGACGCCTTCCGGCTGCGTCAGGCGATCGACAACATCCTCAGCAACGCCATCAAGTACACCCCCGGGGGCGGGTCGGTCCGCATCTCGGGCAGGCAGCGCGACGGGCGAGTCGTCCTGGACTTCGCCGACACCGGGATCGGCATGGCCGCGGAAGACATCCCGCGCATCTTCGACCCCTACTTCCGAGCGCGGACGGCTCAGGAAAGCTCGACCCCCGGCACGGGGCTCGGAATGGGGATCGTGCGCACAATTGTGGAAGAGCATCGGGGTACGCTTGGCGTCGAAAGCGAGCAGGGCACCGGCACCACGGTAACGATCAGCCTGCCGACCGGCGCGGAGGCATGACGCAGTCCATGGGTTCGCTCGCCGTTGAAAATCTCGGGATCGCTCAGGCCGTCGTTGCCGCGCTTGGCACGGTCATGATCATCGGGCTGGGCTTCCTCCAGCGCCCTTCCCGCCCATCGCTGCTGTGGTCGCTCGCCTTCATCCTGGCCATGGTGAGCACATGGGTGAGCCTCGCCGGCGAAGCGCTCGGCAACGAACCGGTGCGACTGCTCGGGCTGGGGCTCATGCTCGGCGCGCCCGCCCTCATCTGGTCGGGCTTCCGAGCGCGACGTGGTGTGCGCGCCCTCCCCTGGATAGGGCTGGTTCAGTCGCTGGTCTCCGCCGCCGCCCTCGTCCTCGCCGGCGGCACCGACGTGTATGGACTCATCTTCCGCGTGCTGTTC
Source organism: Microbacterium sp. Z10_103 (assembly GCF_058310455.1). Lineage (NCBI taxonomy): Bacteria > Bacillati > Actinomycetota > Actinomycetes > Micrococcales > Microbacteriaceae > Microbacterium > Microbacterium sp. Z10_103. Next base: position 188,997 of record NZ_JBZEGK010000001.1, on the reverse strand, counting down.
TTCGGCGCATCCGTCTTCGCGGGCCTGACGTTGCTGGAGATCCGCCGCTCAGCCGACCGCTACGACCGCCTGGTGATCCCGCTCGGTCTGGTTTCGGCGGCCTTCCTCATCGTCGGCGCCTTCACGCTGCTCGTCGGGCTCGTCTTCCCGACCGGCATCGGCAGTGATCTCGCCTTCGTCCGGACGCTCAACGCACTGGGCATGCTCATCTACCTCGTCTGCGCGACGGTGAGCCTGCTGTTCTTCACCTCCGTCTCGCCGGTGGGCGTCCACACCGCAGCGTCCTGGCCGCAGTTCACCGTCACCGCCACCGACCGCCTCGCCCGCGCGCGCGCCGGCGCCGAGACGTCGTGGGCGCTGCTGGCCGTGCGCATCGACGACCCCGAGGAGATCCGCGCGGCCGCGGGCGATGCCCCCTTCGCCCGCATCGTCGAGCGGTTCGAGCGAACCGTCCGGACCTCTTTCCCCGCCGAGGCGGACATCGGTCGTGACGGCCGCGGACGGATGGTCGTGCTCATCGACCGCCCCGGCGCCGTGCTGCGCGAACATGTCCGCACGCTGCTCCGGGAGATCACCGAGATGGATGCGGCGCAGCCGATCTCCGTGCAACTATCGGCGAGCGTCGGGTGGGCGCCGGCCGACGTCGTCGGATACGACTTCGCCGCCCTGCTCGCCGCCGCGCAGCACGCCTGCGACGAGGCATCGGAGCGCGGCGGAGACCGCTGGCAGCGGATCGGCGCATAGCCTCAGTCGTCGGTGGCGCTGGGGCTGGCACCCCCACCGGCGATGGCGATCCGGACGCCGTCGGTGGCGGTCTGCTTGGCGTACTCGTTCGAGGTCGGTGTGGTCTGCACGAGGAACTCGTACGTGAACTGCAGCGTCACATGCGTCGCGGCGTCGGGGACGGCGCCGATGCGAAAGGTCTGCGAGTAGCTGTACGGCGAAAGGACGGGATACCCGGCGGTCTGGTTCGACTGGTCGACCTGGGCCTCGAGCGGCGGGAAGGTCTCGGTCGCGTTGGCAGGGACGGCGATCATCGACACGCGCTGCAAACCCACCTGCTGGCCGTCGTTCGGTGTGACCGTCGTCGTCATCGACATGCTGATCGGCTTCAGAGCGCCGGGTGTCCACTCGTCCATGGAGAGCGTCGACCAGTAGTCGACAGCGGCCGCGACGGCGCCTGCCTGCAGCGCACGCTCGGTCGATCCGCTGGAGAGGTCGTTGGGTACCGGCTGGGGGACGGGGGGTGCGGAGCGCGTCGGCGTCGGCGTCGCGCCTCCGGCGTCGGCGACATCCCACGGGGCGGGTCCACAACCGGTGAGGGCGAACACCGCCGTCAGAGCGGCCGCGGCGCCGACTCGTGCGCGGCGACCGGCGGATCGAACCATGAGGCACCCTTCGTCGTTCGCCGCCAGTCTAGGGGGAGCGGACCCACCCCCTCGCGTAGGACATCCCCCCGGGCTCGCCTAGGGTGAATCGGGTGACCGAATACCCCGTGAGCCGCTCTCGAGAGGTCGCGGGCCGCGTCGTCGCGTGGATTCTCGCCGCCGTGCTGGCCGTCGTCGTTCTCGGCGCGGTGTGGATCGGCGTGCGGGGTGTGCTCGCCTACGGGCACCTCACCGACGCCCGCGCCTCCGCCGCTGACGCCGAGGCCGCTCTCGCCGACCCGTCGAAGGCGGCCGACGTCGTGGAGAGGATCGCCCGCGACACGTCCGCCGCCCGTTCGCTCACCGGCGACCCGGTCTGGGCGCTGGCCGAGGGCGTGCCGTGGATCGGCCCGCAGTTGAGCGCGATCTCGACGATCACTCAGGCCGCTGACGACGTCGCCACCCACGCCATCGCCCCCCTCGCCCAGGTCGCGACCTCCTTCTCGGTCGACTCGCTCCGGCCTCAGAACGGCCGCTTCGACATCGCTGCCCTCGCGGCCCTCAACGAGCCGGCCACCCGGAGCGCCGCGCGCCTCGCCGACGCGTCGGCCGAGGTGGCCAGCATCCCCACCGATGCGCTCGTCGCGCCGCTGCGTCAGCCGATCACAGAAGTGCAGACCCTTTTCCGTGATGTCGCATCCGGCGCCGACGCCCTGCAGCGGGCCACGGCTCTCATGCCCGCGATGCTGGGTGCCAACGGGCCGCGCGACTATCTCGTGCTCTTCCAGAACAACGCCGAGTGGCGCTCGCTGGGCGGTATCGCCGGCGCCATGGCCGTTGTGCACGCCGAGGGTGGCACGATCGCGCTCAGCGCTCAGGGCTCGACGAGCGACTTCCGGCGATACACCGATTCGGTGCTGCAGCTTCCCGCCGACGTCGAGCAGATCTACCACGAGCGGCCCGCGCTCTACGTGCAGAACGTCACGCAGGTTCCTGATTTCACCGTCGGCGCGCCCCTCGCGCGGGAGATGTGGAAGCGCGAGTTCGGCACCGAGGTCAGCGGAGTCGTCGCGGTGGACCCGGTGGCCCTGTCCTACCTTCTCGAAGCGACGGGACCTGTGACGCTCCCCACCGGCGACGTGCTGTCGGCGGAGACGGCGGTGCCCCTCCTGCTCAACGAGGTGTACCAGCGCTACGAGCGGCCGGTCGATCAAGACGCGTTCTTCGCCGCCGCCACCGCGGCCGTGTTCGGCACGCTGTCATCCGGCGCCGTGGATCCCGCCAAACTCATCGCGGCACTGGGCAAGGCCGGGCAGGACCGGCGCCTGTACCTGTGGAACGCCGACCCGGCCGAGCAGGCGATTCTGGACGGCACGAGCCTGCAGGGGCGCCTGCCGCACACGGATGCGAAGAGCACCGAATTCGGCGTGTACCTCAACGACGGCACGGGCTCGAAGATGGACTACTACATGAACGTCGCCACGGCGGTGGGATGGTGCACCGACACCGAGGGGTCGCCGGATGCGGTGCTGACGGTGCGGCTGCGCAGCGATGCGCCGGCGGATGCGGCGTCCCTGCCGGACTACATCACGGGCGGGGGCGCCTTCGGTACTCCCCCAGGCACGACGGAGAGCGTGGCCTACCTTTATCTGCCGGCCGGATCGGAGATCGTCACCGCGGAGGGTGCGAGCCCGGTACCCGGTGAGACGGTCGGCTTCGGCGGAGGAGTGCACGACGGTCGGCGCGTTCTGTCTTGGGCGACGTACCTCCGCCCAGGAGAAGAGGCGACGGCGTCGATACGGGTCCGGACGCCGCATACCCCGAGCCTTGATGTCGTCACCACCCCCACCGCTCACCCGGTCGAGGCAGCCGCCCTCCCCGACGGTTGCCGACCCTCGGAAGGATAGACTGGCGTCGCGCTGTGCGCAGTTCCTTCCCTCCCCCGGAAGCGGTTCGATGAATAAGCTCTTCCCCCGCGTCGTCGCCACCGTGGCGCTCGCAGCCGGCGCCGTGTTCGCCGTGCCAATGGCAGCCACGGCATACCCCGACGATGACGCGGCGCGCGTGTCGGATGCCGCGATCGAACCCGGCGGCACCGTGAGCCTCACCGTCGCTGACGGCACGTTCGCCCCGAACGAGCCGGCGACCATCACCGTCACCGGGGAGAACGGTGCCGACGTGACGTTCGGCATGGTGCGTGCTGCCGTCTCCACAGCGACCTTCCGCGACGCCACGACCAACGCCGAGGGCGGACTGGACCCCGTGCGCCTCACCTTCCCCTCCGACGCGCGAGGCGCCTATACGATCGCCGTCTTCACCTCGTCGTCGCCGGGTGACACCGTCACCGTCACCGTCAACGGCCTGAGCGCCACCGGGGCGGACTTCGGTCCGTACCTGGGCATCTGGGTCGGCGGTGGCGCGCTGGCCGTCGCGGGCGGGGCCGTCGCGGTGGCGACCGCCGTCGTCCGGCGCCGGCGGGACGCCGCCTAAGGCACCGTGCGGCTCAGGCCACGTCGGCCGCTCGCGCCGCAGACACCTGGGCGGTGACGAGGATCGGCAGATGGTCGCTCGACCCCTGTGGCAGCGTGCTGATGTTCTCGATATCGAACAGGTAGGACGTGGCGAAGTCGTAGTGGCCACGGAAGAACCGGTACCTCGTATACGTGCGCGCGTCGCTGAGCGTCAGTTCGTACCCCTGCGCTCGCACCTGCTGCCCGAGGTTCTCCTTGAACACCGGGTAGTTGTAGTCGCCCACCATGAGGGCCGGCAGCCCCGCCCCGAGGTTCTGCAGCTCAGCGAGCGCCGTCCGGATCTGATGCCGTCGGAGAGAGTTCAACGCGGTCAGGGGGGCAGCGTGGAACGACGCGACGATGATGTCGCGACCGTGGTCGATGTCGTGCAGACGCACCCCCAGCATCCGCTCTTCGGCGGGCCGGAGCACGTAGTCGTGCAACGACTTCTTCAGCGCGATGGCGCGCACCTCCACCGGACGGAAGGTGTTGGCCCGGTAGTAGACGGCGAGCCCCAAGCGGTTGCGCTGCGTGGCCTCGGCCAGCCGCAGGCCCCCGATCTCGTCGGGCATCTCCCGGGTGTCGCATTCCTGCAGACAGAGGACATCGGCACCGTGGCGCTGGACCAGCGTGACCAGCTCGCCGGCGGCGCGGTGCTTGCGCAAGTTGTACGAGATGACTCTCATTTCGTTCCCACCCTGGCATACCGTGCCGGCGGACGGAGAGGATTGACACGGACCCTCAGCGTTCCCCAAGTGGGCTCATAGCCGTCACTCCGCATCGCGGCGATTGCGGGTCTGGTCGGCCCGTTGGGCGAGCAGGTCGTCTGCCGGATATCCCACCTCGAGGAGCGTGAGCCCTCGGGCGGCGAGCACCTTCGTCGCTGGGGTGCGGATGCCCGCGTCCCGGATCTGCGCGACCTCGCCGATGTCCAGGCGCCCCTCTCCCACGGCGGCGCACGCACCCACGAGCGCGCGCACCATGCTGTGACAGAACGCATCCGCCTTCACCTCGGCGACGAGCACGCCGGAGGCGTCCCGCTCCCACCGGAAATCGAGCAGGGTCCGGATCGTGGTGGCCTCATCCCGCGGCTTGCAGTAGGCGGCGAAGTCGTGGAGACCGATCAGCGACCGAGCGGCAGCATCCATCGCCGCCTCGTCGAGAGCAGCACGCACCGTGGTGGTGCGGTGCCGCTCGAGCGGATCGTATCCGGCCGCGGCATCGGCCAGCCGATAGCGGTACCGGCGCCACACCGCGGAGAAGCGCGCATCGAATCCGTCGGGAGCGAGGCTCGAGCGCGTCACCGTCACGTCCGGGTACGCACCCAGGATGCCCCGCAGCCGGCCCGCGAGCGCGGCGACGGGGTCTCCCCCACGGCGCCCCTGCGGCAGGCGCTGCTGCTGCGCCTCGTCGAGGTCGATGTGGGCCACCTGGCCCGACGCATGCACACCCGCGTCGGTGCGGCCCGCCACCACGAGCCGGGGCCGCGTGCCCAGGATGCGGGTCAGCGCCGCTTCGAGCGTGCCCTGCACGGTGCGCAGGCCCGGCTGCGTCGCCCAGCCGCGGAAGTGCGTCCCGTCATAGGCGATATCGAGACGGATGCGCACCCGCTCAGCCTAATCGGGGTTGATGGAGGGCTCCGCTGGTCTCGTCAGAAGTGGCGGGTGAGCACGCGCTCGCGATCGGTGGCTGAGAATCCCAGGCGCTCGTAGAGGCTGTGGGCACCGGTCGGACTGGCCGTGTCCACGTCCAGCACTGCCTTCTGCAGCCCGGCCGCACGGGCAGCCTCCAGAGTGCGGGCGACGACGGTGGGAGCGTAGCCGCGTCCACGGCGATCGCGGACGACACCGATGAGGTCGATGTACGTGTTCGGCGCGCCCAGCGCCTCCCAGTCGTCCTCGTTCACTGAGGCGAGGCAGAACGCGACGATGCGGCCGTCCTCGACGAGGAGGGTCGACAGGTCAGGGCGCAGGAAGGGGCCGTCGACGAATGTCCGCCACGCGTCCTCGGCCGAGGGCAGGCTCGACCAGTGATCGCGGAACGCGTCGTTGCGCGCAGCGAGAGCATCCAGCGCCCGGTCGGGCGTGTAGGCCTCCAGCGACGCGCCGTCCGGCGCCGGTCGCTGCGGGATCGGGTCGCCGAGGTCGCGGACCATCGTGGTGAACCACCGCTCCGTGGCCATCCCCAGCCGCTCGGCGAGGGCCGCCGCATCCGTGTTCCGCTCCTCGGTGTAGAAGGCCACCTGGCCCGGGAGAGGAGCCTCGATCGAGCCGAGGTGCTGCAGGGCGCGGTCGTACGCCCAACGCAGAGCGACCGCGCCGATGCCGCGCCGGCGGTACGCGGGATGCACCGCGCCGTCGAAGTACACCTTGGGGGCGATGTCGCGGGAGGGGTGGAAGATCGCGCTCGAGGCCGCCACGAGGGTGCCATCCGCGGCGAACGCGAGGACGGTGTCGCGCGCATGGTCGATGTGCGCCACCGCGAACGTGTCGGCGATCTCCTCCCGCGGGGTGGTGTACGTCGGGTGGTCGACCCGGCCGGCTGCAGCGAGCAGCGCGTGCATCGCGTCGATGTCATCCGGTGTCGCGCCGCGCCAGCGCGCCACCTCGGGGTGCTGGGGCGCCGCGATCTCCACGGGCGCGGGTACCCGCGCGGCCAAAGGGAGATCCATCACTCGTTCATCCGTCACCGATTCAGCCTACGACGAGACCCCCGTCCGAAATGGACGGGGGTCTCGGTCGATCCGGGAAGGATGTTACTTCTTCGCGTCCTCGGCAGCAGCCTCGGCGGCTTCGCCCTCTTCGGGCGACTCGGCACCGGCCTCGGCCGACGCGTCGTCCGCAGCATCCGCCTCGGCGACCTCGTCGGTCACCTCGGTCTCGGCGGCATCCTCGGCGACGGGTGCGTCCTCAGCGGGTGCGTCCTCGGCGACCGGTGCGGCGGCGGGTGCCGTCGCGCGAGACGTCTTGGTGGACTTCACCTTCGGGGTCACGGGCTCCAGGACGAGCTCGATGACAGCCATCGGGGCGTTGTCGCCCTTCCGGTTGCCGATCTTGGTGATGCGGGTGTAGCCACCCGGGCGGTCGGCGACCAGCGGCGCGATCTCGGTGAAGAGGACGTGCACGACCTCCTTGTCACCGATAACGCTCAGCACCCGGCGGCGCGCGTGCAGGTCGCCGCGCTTGCCGAAGGTGATGAGGCGCTCGGCGAGCGGGCGCAGGCGCTTGGCCTTGGTCTCGGTCGTCTGAATCGACTTGTGCGTGAACAGGGCCGCGGCGAGGTTCGCAAGCAGCAGACGCTCGTGGGCGGGGCCGCCGCCGAGGCGGGGACCCTTCGTGGGCTTGGGCATGTCTCAGTTACTCCTGGAAGGTCTCGTGTCGGGAAGCCGCGGTCAGACGGTCTCTTCGTCGTAGCCGCCGTAGAACTGGGCGCCGTCGAATCCGGGCACCGAGTCCTTGAGCGACAGACCGAGCGAGGTGAGCTTGTCGCGCACCTCGTCGACCGACTTCTGACCGAAGTTGCGAATGTTCATGAGCTGCGTCTCCGAGAGGGCGACGAGCTCCGACACGCTGTTGATGCCCTCGCGCTTGAGGCAGTTGTACGAACGCACCGACAGGTCGAGGTCTTCGATCGGCATGGCCAGCTCGTTGGAGAGAACCGTCTCCACCGGCGCGGGGCCGATCTCAATACCCTCGGCCTCGACGTTCAGCTCGCGGGCGAGGCCGAACAGCTCGGTCAGGGTGCGGCCGGCGGAAGCGACCGCGTCGCGCGGGGCCATCGAGGACTTGCTCTCGACGTCCAGCACGAGCTTGTCGAAGTCCGTACGCTCCCCGGCACGCGTCGCATCCACGCGGTAGCTGACCTTGAGGACCGGCGAGTAGATCGAGTCGATCGGGATCTGGCCCGCCTCGGCGTACTCGTTGCGGTTCTGGGTCGCCGAGACGTAGCCACGGCCACGCTCGATGGTGAGCTCGAGCTCGAACTTGGCGGTGTCGTTGAGGGTCGCGATCACCAGATCCGGGTTGTGCACCTCGACGCCCGCGGGGGCGGAGATGTCAGCCGCGGTGACCTCGCCGGCGCCGGTCTTGCGCAGGTAGGCGGTGATGGGCTCGTCGCGCTCGCTGGAGACGACCAGCTGCTTGATGTTGAGGATGATCTCGGTGACATCCTCTTTCACACCCGGGATGGTGCTGAATTCGTGCAGTACGCCGTCGATGCGGATGCTGGTGACGGCGGCACCGGGGATGGAGGACAGGAGGCTGCGACGCAGCGCGTTGCCGATGGTGTAACCGAAGCCGGGTTCGAGCGGCTCGATGACGAAGCGGCTGCGGAACTCCCCGATCTTCTCCTCGGTCAGAGTGGGACGCTGTGCGATGAGCACTATGGGTTCCTTTCGATCACGTGCCCGCTATATGACACGTGCGGTGGGTGAGATGTTGAGTTGTACTCGGGGATGCCGGGGGCTCCGCAGGAGCGGAACCCCGCGGCATCCGCGTGGAAGAGAGGGGGACTGGGTCAGACGCGGCGGCGCTTGGGCGGGCGGCAGCCGTTGTGCGCCTGCGGGGTGACGTCCTGGATGGACCCCACCTCGAGGCCGGCGGCCGTCAGCGAGCGGATCGCGGTCTCGCGACCCGAACCCGGACCCTTGACGAAGACGTCGACCTTCTTCACGCCGTGCTCCTGCGCCTGACGGGCGGCGGACTCGGCCGCCATGCCCGCGGCGTACGGGGTGGACTTGCGCGAGCCCTTGAAGCCCACGCCACCGGAAGACGCCCAGCTGATGACAGCGCCGGACGGGTCGGTGATCGAGACGATCGTGTTGTTGAACGTCGACTTGATGTGGGCGTGGCCCAACGCGATGTTCTTCTTCTCCTTGCGACGCGGCTTGCGCGCAGCGGACTTGGCTTGTGCCATGGTGTGCGGTTCTCCCTAAATCCTGGGGCGCCGGCGGAGCCTAGCGCGCCTTCTTCTTGCCGGCGACCGTGCGCTTCGGACCCTTGCGGGTACGCGCGTTGGTCTTCGTGCGCTGCCCGCGCACAGGGAGGCCGCGACGGTGGCGGATGCCCTCGTAGGAGCCGATCTCCACCTTGCGGCGAATGTCGGCGGCCACCTCACGGCGAAGGTCACCCTCCACCTTGTAGGTGCCCTCGATGTGGTCGCGGAGCTCGACGAGCTGGTCGTCGGTAAGGTCCTTGACGCGAACGTCCGGGCCGATGCCGGTTGCCGCGAGGATCTCGTTCGAACGGGTACGGCCAACGCCGTAGATGTAGGTCAAGGCGATGACCACGCGCTTGTCGCGCGGGATGTCGACGCCGGCGAGACGTGCCATGCGGATCTCCAAAGGAGTGTCGTGGAGGTGTGGAGCAGGATCGGTGCCCGGGCCTCCGCCCCGAGGTGTCCCCCGCATCCGGTTTCCCCGATGCGGGTTCTGATCCTGCCGTTATGTGTTCAGTTGTGGTCGTGAGGGCTGCGGCTCGGCGGCTAAGCCGCCGCGCCCAGCCTGGACGTCAACCCTGGCGCTGCTTGTGACGCGGGTTGCTCTTGCAGATCACCATCACCCGGCCGTGGCGGCGGATGACCTTGCAGTGATCGCAGATGGGCTTGACGGAGGGATTGACCTTCATGATTTCCTGTTCGCTGTCTTCGTACCGCGCCGGAGCGCGGCCGTTACTTCTCGACCGGTCTTAGCGGTAGCGGTAGACGATTCGGCCCCGCGTGAGGTCGTAGGGGCTGAGCTCCACGACGACACGGTCTTCGGGGATGATGCGGATGTAGTTCTGCCGCATCTTGCCGGAAATCGTGGCGAGCACCTTGTGTCCGTTGGTCAACTCAACACGGAACATCGCGTTGGGCAGGGCCTCGGAGATGACACCCTCGATCTCGATGACACCGTCTTTCTTCGCCATATACTCGCTATCGCTTGTTGCAGACCGGTCGGTCTGCGGTGGATGGGGTTCGGTGCTGTGACACGCCAATAGAGGCGCAACGCACCAAAGATCAAGCATACGTGGTATTGCGCCGTCCAGCAACCAGAGCCGCCCTCCCCCGCCCTCGCCCCCTCGCCCGCCCTCGCCCTCGCCCCGCCCTCGCCCCGCCCTCGCCCCGCGCTCGCGCTCGCCCCGCGAGAAACGACGATCCGGACGAGAAACGGCGCGACGCATCCTGTCTCGTCCGGATTGTGGTTTCTCGCGGGCGTGGAGGGCGCACCCACTCCTCCTCCCCGGCGGGCGGATGGCGCGGGTTCTCCACGGGGCAGCGCGAGCGCGGGGATGCTGCGCATCCGCAGGCCCACCATGGCGGGATGCTGCTTCTCTCCGGCCACCCGCTCGCACCGTCTCCCGTCCCGCTCCTGCGCACGCGGGACGCCGAAGACGCAGGGTTGCGCCTCCGCAACGACGATCGCCGCGTGAGAGTACGACCCGGGGTGTACGCGCCGCGCCACCTGTGGGAGGGACTCAAACCCTGGGAACGCTACCTGGCGCGAGTGCACGCCTTCGCGTCGGTCTCGCCGGGAGCGGCCTTCTGCCTGGAGTCCGCCGCCGCTCTCCTCGGCCTCCCGTTGTTCGGCGAGCCCCGCGACATCCACGTGTACGACCCCGGCCGGGATCGATCGCAGCGGTTCGGCGACGTGGCCGTCCACACGAGCGCCGACCCGCGCGTGATCAGTGCGGGGAGCATCTCCCTCACGTCGCCGGCGGACACCACGGTCGATCTCATCCGCGCCCTTCCACCGGCCTTCGGACTCGCCGTCGGTGACGCCGCACTGCGCGCGTTCCCGACCATCCTGAGCCCAGAGTTCCTGACTCAGATCGCCGGCACCCAGGTGAACGGCCGAGGGAGCAGGCGCCTGCGGTGGGCACTCCCCAGGCTGGATGGTCGCGCGGAGTCGGTCGGCGAATCGGTCAGCCGGGCCGTGATGGAGTGGAGCGGCTTCCCTCCCCCGCAGCTCCAGCACGTGTTCCACTACGAGGGATTCGAGGACCGTTCCGACTTCTACTGGCCGACGTACCGCGCGATCGGCGAATCCGACGGCTACGACAAGTACACGACCGACCCCGGGGAGGCGGCGCAACGGATCCGCAAAGAGAAGCAGCGCGAAGACCGCCTCCGACGTTACGAGGGCGGTTTCGCCCGCTGGGATCTGGCCGGGGCGACGCGCGTCACCCCCCTCTGCACCGCCCTCACGCACGCCGGGGTGCCGCAGCTCTTCCCTCCCCAGCACCCGATGCTGGCGACCCTCCTCCCCAATCCGCGCTCCCGCTGAGCGAGAAACGACGTTCCGGACGAGACATGACGCGTCGCGCCGTTTCTCGTCCGGGATGTCGTTTCTCGCCGAAGGCGCGCGAGGCGCGGGAGGGAGGGACGAGGGACGGGAGGGACGAGCGGGACTAATTCAGGCGGGCCACGATGTCGGCCTGGGGGTCGCCGGTCAGGTCGGTGGCGTTCGCCAGCACCTGGCCGTTCACCACGATCGTCGGCGTCGAGATGCCGGGCGAGCCCTCCTGCTCGGGGGTTTCGCGGGTCATCGCCGTGGCGAAGCGCGTGTACGTGCCGTCGGTGATGCACGAGGCCACATCGCCGGATGCTCCGGCCTGCTGGGCGATCGCGATGATCTCGTCGTCGGTCAGGCCCGACGACCCCTCCTCCGGCTGGTTCGCGAACATCCCCTGCACGAACGGCAGCACGGCATCGGGAGAATCCTCCGCGACGCAGTACGCGGCACCGGCCGAGCGCGTCGAGAACTCCGTGCCGTCCGAGGCGCGGTCCAGGATCGAGATGGGGTGGATGTTGAGGGTGATGCTGCCGTCCGCGACGAGCTCCTCGAGCGTCGGACCGTACGCCTGCTCGAACTGGTTGCAGATCGGGCACATGAAGTCGATGTAGGTGTCCACCGTGTCCGGGCCGTCGCCGACGGCGATCGCTCCGGTGGAGGCATCCACGACGGGGCTGTCCGGCGCCTCGCCTGCGGAGTTCGCCACGGCGTTCCCCCACCACACGGCGACACCGACTCCGATGAGCACGACCACCACGGCGGCGGTGACGCCGATGGCGAACCAGTTGACCTTGCGCTCCGCAGCCATGATTACTCGATCTCCTTGGGAATCACGCCGAACGGGGCAAGCTGCTCCGCGCCGCCGTCGGGCGCAGTGAGCACCCAGATGCCACCAGCGTGCACCGCGACGCTGTGTTCCCAGTGTGAGCCGTCCGAGCCGTCGAGGGTCGAGACGGTCCACCCGTCGTCCTCGACGAACGTCTCCTGGTCGCCCGCGACCACCATCGGCTCGATCGCGACGGCCAGTCCGGGACGAACCTCGGCGCCGGGGTCGGGCGTTCGGTAGTTGAACAGGCTCGGCGACTCGTGCATCTTGCGGCCGATGCCGTGCCCCACGTAATCGCGCAGAATGCCGTACGCGCCCGTCGAAGGACTGTGCGCCTCGATGTGATCCTGGATGGCCGCACCGACCTCACCCAGGTGCGACGCCGACGCGAGCGCGGCGATCCCGGCCCACAGCGACCCTTCGGTCACCTCCGACAGCCGCCGCCGCGCGGCCACCACCTCCGCCGGGGCATCGCCGGGCACGACGACGCTGATGGCCGAATCGCCGTTCCACCCCTGCAGCTCCGCCCCCGCGTCGACCGAGACGAGGTCGCCCGCCTGCAGGACGCGGTCGCCGGGGATCCCATGCACGACCTGCTCGTTCACCGAGGTGCAGAGAGTATGCCGGTATCCGCGCACGAGCTGGAAGTTCGAGCGAGCGCCCCGCGAGCGGATGACGCGGGATGCCTCGGCGTCGAGCTCGAGCGTCGTGACACCCGGCGCGATCATCGTGCGCACCGCGTCCAGCGCGGCCGCGGTGATGAGGCCGGGTTCGATCATGGCCCGCAGCTGCGCGGGGGTCTTGTAGAGGGAGGAGCGGAAGATCACGTCAGGCGGCGGTCGAACGACCGAGGCCGCGCGACTCGAGGGCTGCGAAGATGCGCTCGGTCACCTCATCCAGCGTCCCCACCCCGTCGATCTCGTCGACGATGTTCCGGGTGCCGTAGACCCCGAGGATCGGCGCCGTCTCGGACTCGTAGATCGCCAGGCGGTGAGCGATGGCCTGGTCGCTGTCGTCTGCGCGACCCTGCTCCTCGGCGCGCTTGGTCAGCCGCTCGATCGACACTTCGCGCGGCACGACGAGAGCGATCACCGCGTCGAGCGTCTCCGCGCGCCCCTCGAGGAAGTCGTCGAGCTGCAGCACCTGAGCGAGGTTGCGGGGGTAGCCGTCGAGGAGGAACCCGCTCGCGGCATCCTCCTTCGACAACCGGTCGCGCACCACGGCGCTGGTGAGCTCATCGGGAACCAGGCGACCCGAGTCGATGATCTCCTTCACCTGCGTCCCCAGCTCCGTGCCGTCCGCGACGTTGGCGCGGAACACATCGCCGGTCGAGACCACGGGGATGCCGAACGCTTCGGCGATGCGGACACCCTGGGTGCCCTTGCCCGATCCTTGCGGACCGACGATGAGCAGACGTGCGGCTGAGGTCATCAGCGGAGGAGCCCTTCATAGTGACGCTGCTGAAGCTGCGCGTCGATCTGCTTCACCGTCTCGAGACCGACACCGACGATGATCAGGATCGACGCGCCACCGAACGGGAAGTTCTGGTTGGCACCGACCGTGGCCAGGGCGATGAGCGGCAGCAGAGCGATGAGGCCGAGGTAGATCGACCCGGGCAGCGTGATGCGGGTGAGGACGTAGTCGAGGTACTCCGCGGTGGGGCGCCCCGCCCGGATGCCGGGGATGAAGCCGCCGTAGCGCTTCATGTTGTCGGCGACGTCGACCGGGTTGAACGTGATCGCGACGTAGAAGTAGGTGAACCCGATGATCAACAGGAAGTACACCAGCATGTACAGCGGGTTGTCGCCCGTAGTGAAGTACTGCGAGATCCACACCACCCAGCCGGGGGCTTCCTGCCCCGCCTGCGGCTGGTTGAACTGGGCGATCAGCGCCGGGATGTACAGCAGCGACGAGGCGAAGATGACGGGCACGACACCGGCCATGTTCACCTTGATCGGGATGTACGTGTTGGTGCCGCCGTAGGTGCGTCGCCCCACCATCCGGCGGGCGTATTGCACCGGGATGCGGCGCTGGGACTGTTCGACGAACACCACGAGAGCGACGACCAGGATTCCGACGCCCAGCACGAGGAGGAAGACCTCGAAGCCGCGCGCCTGCCAGATCGACCACATGGCGGCCGGGAAGGTCGCGGCGATCGAGGTGAAGATGAGGATCGACATGCCGTTGCCCACGCCGCGCTCGGTGACGAGTTCGGCGAACCACATGATGAGGCCGGTACCGGCGGTCATCGTGATGATCATGAGCAGCTGCGCCCACCACACGTCGTTGGTGAGCAGGTTCTCGCACTCGGGGATACCGACGCCCAGCAGCTGCCCGCTGCGTGCCACCGTGACGAGCGTGGTCGACTGCAGCAGCGCGAGGGCGATCGTGAGGTAGCGGGTGTACTGCGTCAGACGGGACTGGCCCGCCTGGCCCTCTTTGTAAAGGGTCTCGAAGTGCGGGATGACCACGCGGAGCAGCTGCACGATGATCGTCGCGGTGATGTAGGGCATGACGCCCAGCGCGAAGATCGACAGCTGCAGGAGGGCGCCGCCGGAGAACAGGTTCACCAGGGACAGGAGGCCCTCAGTGGTGCCCTGCTGGTCGAGGCACGACTGCACGTTGGGGAAATCCACGAACGGCGTAGGGATGTGTGCGCCGAACCGGTAGATCGCAATGATGCCCAAGGTGAAGGCGATCTTGCGACGCAGGTCAGGCGTGCGGAAGACCCGCGCGATGGCGCTGAACAAGTGGATTCCTCCAGAGTGGTTCCGGCGCGCAGAGGCGCACAGACAACCAGGGTAACCCAGAGGGCCGGAGGCTAGCGCTCTCCGGCCCTCTGAGGTGCAGGCGAGGTCAGTTGACCGAGCCGCCCGCCGCGACGATCTTCTGCTCGGCAGAACCCGAGACCTTGTCGACCGTCACGTTCAGCTTCACCGAGATGTCGCCGGTGCCGAGCACCTTGACCTTCTCGTTCTTGCGCACAGCACCCTTGGCGACGAGGTCGCCGACGGTCACCTCGCCACCGGCGGGGTACAGCTCCGCGAGCTTCTCCAGATTCACGACCTGGTACTCGACGCGGAACGGGTTCTTGAACCCGCGCAGCTTCGGAGTACGCATGTGCAGCGGCATCTGGCCACCCTCGAACCCGATCCGCACCGAGTAGCGCGCCTTGGTGCCCTTGGTGCCACGGCCCGCGGTCTTACCCTTGGAGCCTTCACCGCGACCGACACGGGTCTTCGCGGTGTGGGCACCCGGGACCGGCCGGAGGTGGTGCACCTTGAGCACGCCGGGGCGCGTCGCGGGAGCAGCGGTCTTCGCCGCGGCGGGCTTGGTCGCCTTGGCGGCGGCGGGCTTGCGCGCCGGCGCCTTCTTGGCGGGCTTCTCAGCCGCCGTTTCGTTTTCAGCCATCAGTCGATCTCCTCAACCTTGACGAGGTGGGCGACGGTCTTGACGTAGCCGCGCGTCTGCGCGTCGTCGGGACGGACGACAGCGTCGCCGATCCGCTTGAGACCGAGGCTGCGCAGCGTGTCACGCTGGTTCTGCTTCTCGCTCACCTTGGACTTGATCTGGGTCACCTTGAGTCGGCTCGCCATCAGACACCTGCCTTCGCCGCAGCGGCGGCCTTGGCCTCGTTGCGGATGATGATGCCGGGCACGACGGCGTCGTACTCCAGGCCGCGGCGAGCGGCCACGGCACGGGGCTCCTCGAGCTGCTTCAGTGCGGCGACCGTCGCGTGCACGATGTTGATCGTGTTCGACGAGCCGAGCGACTTCGACAGGATGTCGTGGATGCCGGCGCACTCGAGTACGGCGCGCACCGGGCCACCGGCGATAACACCGGTACCGGCAGCGGCGGGACGAAGCAGGACGACACCGGCTGCGGCCTCACCCTGCACCGGGTGCGGGATGGTCGAGCCGACGCGCGGGACGCGGAAGAAGTTGCGCTTGGCCTCTTCGACGCCCTTCGAGATCGCCAGGGGCACCTCGCGGGCCTTGCCGTATCCGACGCCGACGACACCGTTTCCGTCTCCGACGACCACGAGGGCCGTGAAGCTGAACCGACGACCGCCCTTGACGACCTTCGACACGCGGTTGATCGTCACGACGCGCTCGAGGAACTGGCTCTCGTTGCGGTCGCGCGATCCACGGTCACCACGGTTGGGGTTGCGCTCGCGGCCGCCGCGGCGGGCCTCACGAGGCTCGCGGCTGGCGTCGGCCGTGCCGGCCGTGGCCGTCTCGGCCGTGGCCGGTGCGGCCTGGGACGCGTCGGTCACTTCGGTCTCCTTGTTGTCACTCACAGGTTCAGCCCTCCTTCGCGGGCGCCATCGGCGATCGCGGCGACGCGACCTGCGTACCGGTTGCCACCGCGGTCGAAGACCACGTCGGTGACACCGGCGGCCTTCGCGCGCTCGGCGACGAGTTCGCCGACCTTGCGGGCCTTGGCGGTCTTGTCACCGTCGAGGGCGCGCAGGTCCGTCTCGAGGGTGGATGCAGAGGCCACGGTGTGGCCCTTGCTGTCGTCGACCAGCTGGACGAAGACGTGGCGCGCCGAGCGGGTCACGACGAGACGAGGACGAACCTCGGTGCCGACGACCTTCTTGCGAAGGCGCCCGTGACGACGGCTGCGCGCGTCAGACTTTGACTTGAGAGCCATGGCTACTTACCACTCTTTCCGGCCTTGCGACGCACGACCTCGCCCGCGTACCGCACACCCTTGCCCTTGTACGGCTCCGGCTTGCGGATCTTGCGGATGTTGGCCGCGGCTTCGCCGACGGCCTGCTTGTCGATGCCGCTCACGGTGACGCGGTTGTTGCCCTCGACCGTGAACGTGATCCCGGCGGGGGGTTCCACGAGCACGGGGTGCGAGAAGCCGAGGGCGAACTCGACCGAGCCGCCGCGCTGGGCGACGCGGTAACCCGTGCCGACGACCTCGAGGCCCTTGGTGTAGCCCTGGGTGACACCGATGATGTTGTTGTTGATGAGCGTGCGGGTCAGGCCGTGAAGCGACCGGGACTCGCGCTCGTCGTCGGGGCGGGAGACGAAGACCTGGTTGTCCTCGACCTTGACCTCGATGGGGCGCGCCACGGTGAGCGACAGCTCACCCTTGGGGCCCTGAACGGCGACATCCGAACCGGTCACCGTGACGGTGACATCGGAGGGGATGTCGATGGGAAGACGTCCAATACGCGACATGTCAGATCACCACACGTAGGCGAGGACTTCTCCGCCCACGCCCTTCTGCTCGGCCTGGCGGTCTGTGAGCAGACCGGAGGAGGTGGACAGGATGGCGACGCCGAGGCCACCGAGAACCGTGGGGATCTCGGTCGAGCGTGCGTACACGCGCAGGCCGGGCTTCGACACGCGCTTGATGCCGGCGATCGACCGCTCGCGGTTCGGGCCATACTTCAGCGTGAGCGTCAGCGTCTGGCCGACGCGGGCGTCCTCGACGGACCATCCCGCGATGTAACCCTCCTGCTGGAGGATGTCGGCAATGTGAGTCTTGAGCTTGGAGCTCGGCAGCGACACGGAGTCGTGGTGTGCCGAGTTCGCGTTGCGCAGACGGGTCAGCATATCTGCGACCGGGTCTGTCATCGTCATGTGATGCTTCTTTCGATCATGAGGTTTCGGCTGCCGTTACGCGACAGACGACCTTCTATGAATGGGTGGGGGTCTTACGCCTGGGTGTCGGCCGAGCGGAACGGGAAGCCGAGCTGACGCAGCAGCGAGCGGCCTTCTTCGTCGGTCTTCGCGGTGGTGACGATCGTGATGTCGAAGCCGCGGACCCGATCGATCCGGTCCTGGTCGATCTCGTGGAACACTGCCTGCTCCTGGAGGCCGAACGTGTAGTTGCCGGTGCCGTCGAACTGGCGGTCCGACAGGCCCCGGAAGTCACGGATGCGGGGCAGCGCCAGGTTCACGAGCCGGTCGATGAACTCCCACGCGCGGTCACCACGGAGGGTGACGTGCGCGCCGATGGGCTGGCCCTCACGCAGCTTGAACTGCGCGATCGACTTGCGTGCCTTCGTGACGATCGGCTTCTGGCCGGTGATCTTGGTGAGGTCGTCGACCGCACCATCGATCACCTTGCTGTCGCGAGCGGCTTCACCGACGCCGGTGTTCACCACGACCTTGACCAGGCCGGGGATCTGCATGACGTTGGTGTACCCGAACTCTTCCTGCAGCTTCGGCTGAATCTCGTTCCGGTATTTCTGCTTCAGGCGGGGCTGGATCTTGCCAGCCGCCGCGGCAGTCGCGGTGCTCATATTCAGAGGTCCTTGCCTGACTTCTTCGCGAAGCGCACGCGAACCGTGCGCTTGACGCCATCCTTGACCTGCTCCTCGACACGGTGGCCGACGCGGGTCGGCTTCTTGGTCGAGGGGTCGACGAGGGCGACGTTGGAAATGTGGATGGGGGCCTCGAAGGTTTCGATGCCACCGGTCTTGGTGCCGCGCTGGGTCTGACCCACGCGCGTGTGCTTGGTGACGTAGTTCACGCCTTCGACGATCACGCGGTTCTGCTCGACGAGGACCTCGAGGACCTTGCCCTGCTTACCGCGATCTCCGCCGCGCTCGGGCTTGGAGCCCGAGATGACCTGAACCAGGTCGCCCTTCTTGATCTTCGCCATGATCAGATGACCTCCGGTGCGAGCGAGACGATCTTCATGAACTTCTTGTCACGAAGTTCACGACCGACCGGCCCGAAGATGCGGGTGCCGCGGGGCTCCCCGTCGCTCTTCAGGATCACGGCGGCGTTCTCGTCGAACTTGATGTAAGAGCCGTCGGGACGGCGGGTCTGCTTGACGACACGAACGACGACAGCCTTCACGACGTCGCCCTTCTTGACGTTGCCGCCGGGGATGGCGTCCTTGACCGTGGCGACGATGACGTCGCCCAGGCCCGCGTACCGGCGGTTGGAGCCGCCGAGCACACGGATGGTGAGCAGCTCCTTGGCGCCGGTGTTGTCGGCGACCTTGATTCGGGATTCGTTCTGAATCATGCGATCACTTGGCCTTTTCGAGAATCTCGACCAGGCGCCAGCGCTTGGTGGCGCTGAGCGGACGGGTCTCGTTGATGAGAACGAGGTCGCCGATGCCGGCCGCGTTCGCCTCGTCGTGCGCCTTCACCTTGGAGGTGCGGCGAATGACCTTGCCGTAAAGCGGGTGCTTCACGCGGTCTTCGACCTCGACGACGACGGTCTTGTCCATCTTGTCGCTCACGACGTAGCCACGACGGGCCTTGCGGTAACCACGGGCGTTGACGTCACGGACGTCGCGCTCGGAGCTCTCGTGACCGGCCTGCTCGGGGGCGACCTCAGCGGTCTTCTTGGTGGTGGCCATCACTCAGCCTCTTCCTTCACGGCCTCGTCAGCGGCGTCCGCCTTCTTGGCCTTGCTCTTCTTCGCCTTCGTGGTCTCGACAGGCGCGGGCGTTGCACGGATCCCGAGCTCACGCTCGCGGATCACGGTGTACAGACGCGCGATGTCGCGCTTGACCGCACGGATGCGGCCGTGGCTCTCGAGCTGCCCGGTGGCCGACTGGAAGCGCAGGTTGAACAGCTCTTCCTTGGCCTTGCGCAGCTCCTCCACGAGACGGGAGTCTTCGAACGTGTCGAGCTCGCTGGGTGCGAGCGTCTTGGTGCCGATCGCCATTACGCGTCGCCCTCCTCGCGCTTGATGATGCGTGCCTTCAGGGGCAGCTTGTGGATGGCACGGGTCAGCGCCTCACGAGCGAGTTCCTCGTTGACGCCCGCGACCTCGAACAGGACGCGGCCCGGCTTGACATTGGCGACCCACCACTCCGGCGAACCCTTACCGGAACCCATGCGGGTTTCGGCGGGCTTCTTGGTGAGGGGTCGGTCGGGGTAGATGTTGATCCACACCTTGCCGCCGCGCTTGATGTGACGGGTCATCGCGATACGAGCGGACTCGATCTGACGGTTGGTCACGTACGCGGGGGTGAGGGCCTGGATGCCGAACTCGCCGAACGAGACCTTCGTGCCACCGGTGGCCTGACCCGAGCGTCCCGGGTGGTGCTGCTTACGGAACTTGACCTTGCGGGGGATGAGCATTACGCCGGCGCTCCTTCTGCCACGGGGGCCTCGTTGCGGGGTGCCCGCGGCGGACGGCGGTCGCCACGGTCGCCACGGTCGTCACGACCGCGGGACTTCGGCGCGCTGGCCTGCTCGCGTGCGAGCTCCTTGTTGGTGAGATCGCCCTTGTAGATCCAGACCTTCACGCCGATGCGGCCGAAGGTGGTCTTCGCCTCGTAGAAGCCGTAGTCGATGTTCGCGCGAAGCGTGTGCAACGGCACACGGCCCTCGCGGTAGAACTCCGACCGGCTCATCTCGGCGCCGCCGAGGCGGCCGGAGACCTGGATGCGGACGCCCTTGGCGCCGGCGCGCTGCGCGCCCTGCAGCCCCTTGCGCATCGCGCGGCGGAACGCCACACGTGCGGAGAGCTGCTCGGCGATGCCCTGCGCGACCAGCTGAGCGTCGGCCTCGGGGTTCTTCACCTCGAGGATGTTCAGCTGGATCTGCTTGCCGGTGAGCTTCTCGAGGTCGGCACGGATGCGCTCGGCCTCGGCTCCACGGCGGCCGATCACGATGCCCGGGCGGGCGGTGTGGATGTCGACGCGGACCCGGTCACGGGTGCGCTCGATCTCGATGTTGCTCACACCGGCGCGGTCGAGCTGCGTCTTCAGGAGCTGACGGATCTTGATGTCCTCGGCCACGTAGTCGGCGTAACGCTGGCCCGGCTTCGTCGAATCGGAGAACCACCGCGATACGTGGTCCGTGGTGATACCGAGGCGGAAGCCGTACGGGTTGACTTTCTGTCCCATTACTTGCTCGCCTTCTTTGTGGTGCCGGCGTCGGCGCCGGTCGCAGCGTCTGCGACCGCCGGCGTGGAGAGCACGACCGTGATGTGGCTCGTGCGCTTCTTGATCTGGAATGCGCGACCCTGGGCGCGGGGCTGGAAACGCTTGAGCGTCGTGCCCTCGTCGACGTACGCGTTGGCCACGTACAGGTCGGCGTCATCCAGGTACTCGTTGGTCTTGTCGGCCGTGACGCGAGCGTTCGCCATCGCCGAGGCGACGAGCTTGTAGATCGGCTCGCTCGCGCTCTGCGGCGCGAACTTCAGGATCGCCAGAGCCTCTTCGGCCTGCTTCCCCTTGATGAGCGCGACGACACGACGAGCCTTCTGAGGGGTCACGCGGATGTGTCGCACACGTGCGATGGACTCCACCATTTCTCTCTCCTCTCAGCGCCACCGCGTCAGCGGCGGCGGCCCTTCTTGTCGTCCTTCACGTGGCCGCGGAAGGTGCGGGTGGGGGCGAACTCGCCCAGTTTGTGACCGACCATGGTCTCGGTCACGAACACAGGGATGTGCTTGCGACCGTCGTGCACTGCGATGGTGTGACCCAGCATGGCCGGGATGATCATCGAGCGACGTGACCAGGTCTTGATGACGTTCTTGGTTCCCGCTTCGTTCTGCGACACGACCTTGCGAAGCAGGTGCTCGTCGACGAAGGGGCCCTTCTTAAGACTGCGTGGCATCTTCTGTTCCTACCTACTTGCGCTTCTTGCTGGCGGTGCGACGGCGGACGATCAGCTTGTCGCTTTCCTTGTTGGCGTGACGCGTGCGGCCTTCCTTCTGGCCCCACGGCGACACCGGGTGACGTCCACCGGACGTCTTGCCCTCGCCACCACCGTGCGGGTGGTCGACCGGGTTCATCGCGACACCGCGGACGGTCGGGCGGATGCCCTTCCAGCGGTTGCGGCCGGCCTTGCCCCAGTTGATGTTCGACTGCTCGGCGTTGCCGACCTCGCCGATGGTCGCGCGGCAGCGTGCATCCACGTTGCGGATCTCACCGGAGGGCAGGCGCAGCTGCGCGTAGGGGCCGTCCTTGGCGACCAGGCGCACGGAGGCGCCGGCCGAACGGGCCATCTTCGCGCCGCCGCCGGGCCGAAGCTCGATGGCGTGGATGACGGTACCGGTGGGGATGTTGCGCAGCGGCAGGTTGTTGCCGGGCTTGATGTCGGCGCCGGCACCCGACTCGACGACGTCGCCCTGCTTCAGCTTGTTCGGCGCGAGGATGTAGCGCTTCTCGCCGTCCACGTAGTGCAGCAGTGCGATGCGCGCGGTGCGGTTGGGGTCGTACTCGATGTGAGCGACCTTGGCGTCCACGCCGTCCTTGTCGTTACGACGGAAGTCGATCAGACGGTACTGGCGCTTGTGGCCGCCACCGATGTGACGCGTCGTGATGCGGCCCTGGTTGTTGCGACCACCGGTCTTGGACAGCGGGCGGAGGAGAGACTTCTCGGGCGTCGATCGGGTGATCTCAGCGAAGTCCGCCACCGACGAGCCGCGGCGACCGGGGGTCGTGGGCTTGTACTTGCGAATAGCCATAGTTGGAGTCCTTCTGTCCCGACCGTCAGCCGACAGCCGTGAAGATGTCGATGGTGCCCGACTTGAGCGTGACGATGGCGCGCTTGGTGTCCTTGCGCTTTCCCGTCCCGAAGCGGGTGCGGCGTGCCTTGCCGGTGCGGTTCAGCGTGTTCACCGCAGCGACCTTCACGCCGAAGATCTTCTCGATGGCGAGCTTGATCTCGGTCTTGGTGGCGCGGGTGTCCACGTAGAACGTGTACTTGCCCTCGTCGATGAGCCCGTAGCTCTTCTCGGAGACGACCGGCTTCAGGATGACGTCGCGCGGGTCCTTGTTGACGGTCATGCCGAGACCTCCTCGGTGGAGCCGGCCTTCGACGCGACGAACGCGTCGTAGGCGGCCTTGGTGAAAATGATGTCGTCGGAGACGAGCACGTCGTAGGCGTTGAGCTGGTCGAAGCTCAGCACGTGGACGTACGCGAGGTTGCGGACGCTCTTGATGGCGAGTTCGTCACCGCGCTCGATCACGACGAGGACGTTCCTCTTCGCCGGAGCGAGAGCGGAAACGACGGCCACAGCCGCCTTGGTGGACGGGGCGCCCTCGATGCCGAACGAGTCGACGACGTGGAGACGGTCACCGCGAGCGCGGTCGCTCAGTGCGCCCAGGAGCGCGGCGGCGATCATCTTCTTGGGGGTGCGCTGGCCGTAGTCGCGAGGCTTGGGCCCGTGGACGATGCCACCACCGGTCATGTGCGGCGCGCGGATCGAGCCCTGACGGGCGTTACCCGTGCCCTTCTGCTTGAAGGGCTTGCGGCCGGCACCGGAGACCTCGCCACGACGCTTGGTCGAGTGCGTGCCCTGGCGAGCCGCCGCGCGCTGCGCGACGACGACCTGGTGGATGAGGGGGATGTTCGTCTTGACGTCGAACAGGGCGGCGGGCAGCTCCACGGAGCCGGCCTTTCCGCCGTCTGCCTTCACGACGTCGAGCGCGAGAGTCGAGTCAGCCATGGAATCAGGCACCCTTCACTGCGTTGCGGACGTAGACGATGCGGCCGCGTGCGCCGGGAACCGCGCCCTTGACGAGCAGCAGACCCTTCTCGGCGTCGACGGCGTGCACCGTGAGGTTGAGGACGGTCACGCGCTCGCCACCCATACGGCCGGCCATGCGCATGCCCTTGAAGACACGGCTCGGGGTCGACGAGGCGCCGATCGAGCCGGGCTTGCGGTGGTTGCGGTGCGAACCGTGCGAAGCGGAGACGCCCTTGAAGTTGTGGCGCTTCATGACACCCGCGGTGCCCTTGCCCTTGCTGGTGCCGACGACGTCGACCAGCTGGCCGGCCTCGAAGAGGCCTTCCACGGTGAGCTCCTGACCGAGTGAGTAGTCAGCAGCATCCGCCGTGCGCACCTCGGTGAGGTGGCGGCGAGGGGTGACGCCGGCCGCCTCGAAGTGGGCGGTGAGCGGCTTGTTCACCTTGCGGGGGTCGATCTGGCCGTAGGCGATCTGAACGGCGTTGTAGCCGTCCTTCTCCGGCGTGCGCACCTGGGTGACGACGTTCGGAGCGACCTCGATGACGGTGACGGGAACGAGCTTGCCGTTCGCGTCCCAAACCTGGGTCATGCCGAGCTTGGTGCCCAGCAGTCCCTTCGAAACTTTGGAGTTGATATCAGCCATGTCGGACCTCAGAGCTTGATCTCGATGTTGACGTCGGCCGGGAGGTCGAGACGCATCAGCGAGTCGACGGCCTTGGGCGTCGGGTCGATGATGTCGATGAGGCGCTTGTGGGTGCGCATCTCGAAGTGCTCGCGGCTGTCCTTGTACTTGTGCGGCGACCGGATGACGACGACGACGTTCTTCTCGGTCGGCAACGGCACAGGGCCGACGACCGTGGCGCCGGCGCGGGTCACGGTGTCGACGATCTTGCGCGCGGACGAGTCCAGTCCGGCGTGATCGTACGACTTCAGGCGAATGCGGATCTTCTGTCCCGCCATTGTCTGCTCACTCTCTTTCTCGCGTCTTACCACTGTGTTCATTAGGACCACGGGCATTGGACGCACGGTGGCGCTTGCGCGCCTGGCACTTCGGCACCCTTTCGGGCGATGCTGCACCGCTGTTCTGCTGTCAAACCGCACGCTTTCGCATCCGGCCCGACCCGCCCCGCGCGCGGACGCACGGCTCCGGAGGGAGCACAGGGGGTCGGTGTGTTGTTCTGCTGCCCGCGGCCTAGGTCGTCACGCTTGCGCGCTGCCTATGCACTGCCCTGGCAGTGATCCGGAGCACGCACGTGGCGGCTCCCGGAATGTGGAACTGCCCTAGTCTACGTGCAGCCCGGGCGTGTCGCAAACCCGGGCGTGTCGCATCCGGGACCGCAGGCCTCAGGACGTCGGCGCATCCGCCTCCCGGCGTCGATCCCGCAGGAGCAGTCCCGCCGCTCCCCCACCCAGGGCCAGCAGAGCGAACAGGAGGAGCGCGAGCTCGGGCACGCCGCCGGTGGCCGGCAGCGTCGACACCCGCACGAGCGCGTCGTCGCTGTCGGTGCCGCGATCGTCCGGGTCGCCGAAGGTGTGGTGTTCCACGACGGCGATGTTGCGGATGGTGCGCTGGCCTGCGGTCGGGCTCGCGATGGCGTCGAGCGTGATGGTCGGGGCGCTGGAGGCGCCGAGCCCCGATCCGGCCGGATGAAGCGGCCCGTACAGCTCGCAGCGCAGCGTTCCGCCGTATCCGTTGCTGTTCTGGCCCGTCACGGCGCACGTGCGCCAGTTCGGGAACACGTCGGGGTCGCCCTCCCCCGGCCAGGACACGCCGGTGATGCGGATCTCCGCCGGGATCTCGTCGGTGACGACGATCCCCTCTGCCGCAGAGTCGTCGCTGACGTTGGCCGTCTCCAGCTGGTAGGAGAAGTCCCCCCCGGGCGCCACGCGTTCGACGGCGGTGGTCTTCTCGATCCGCACCTCCGAGTGGCGCGCGGCAGCACAGTCTCCGCCGGCGGGCATCGCGGCTATCCGGAACGTCTGGCTCGGGTTGACGGTGAGGGTCAGGGTGGTGGCGCCGCGCCAGGCGAAGTCGGCCTCGCTGGGATCGACGATGAGTCCGTTGACGACGAGTTGCGCCTGCTGCTCCGGCGTCATGACGGTCGTGGTGCCGGGGAGGTAATACCCGCCACCAGGGGCGTAGTCCGACGCGCGCAGCGGCCGCAGGCCGGCGTTGTCGATCCCGATGCCGGCGGGCGTGGAGGTCACGCCCACCCACGGGAACTCGTCCGTGTGGACCGTCGACCCTCCGGGGTAGGACCGCTCGAACGAAGCCGGATCGGTCGCCGTGCTCGCACCATCCGGCGTCCACGAAAGCTCGACCGGCTCGGCCACGAGATCGGGCGTCTTGACCAGGGTGAAGCCGAGGGTGGGGACATCCGTCACGCAGCGCGTGAACACCGCCGCGGCGATGTCGCGGGTCTGGACCGTGATGTCGTCGCAGTCGTTGCTCGGGTCGCTGTCGCCCACCGCCGTGACGCACGCCTCGTTGACGAGGGCGCTCGCGGGCAGCTCCGGCGTCGGCGCAGGGTCGTCGGGGCCGAGCGCGACCACGTCGGGGGCAGGCAGCGCACCCACCGTCACCGAGAGCCGGATCTGTGCGCTCGCACCCGGCGCGAGCCGCGCCGCGCTCAGCGCCACGCCATTGTCCTCGTCCACGAGCGCCGGCGCGTTGTCGTTCGACCAGCCTGGGGCCGCAGAGAGATCGATCGCGGTGACGATCAGGCGGCTCGGAACGGGGTCGGCGACCCTCACGTCCGTCGCATCCAGGGTGCCGTTGTTCGTCACCGTGAGCACGTAGTCGAACGTGGCGCCGGCTTCCAGCGGTCCTTCCACGCCGTCGGTGGTCTTGACGATCCCGACGTCGTCGAAGGGCACGAGCTCGCACGCGTCGTCGTCGGCGCGGTACCCGCCCGACGCGACGGTCGCGGTGTTGGTGATGGGGACGCCGGGCGCCTCGATGTCGTCGCACTGCACCGGCTCGCCGGTCGGCGTCGCGGTGATGCGCACCTGCGCGGTGATGGTGAACAGGTGCTCCCGGACGCCGTCGGCGGCAGGGTCGAAGGTGCCGGTCACGATCGTCCATGTGCCGGTGCCGTCCCACGAGGGCTGGTCCGGTGCCGGGGTGTCGGCCGTGCCCGCCTCCGCGGTCCATTCGCCGGCCAGCTCGACGCCCTCCGGAAGGTCGGGAACGTCGGTGAGGACGTACCCGATCGGCGGAAGGGGGTCGGCGGCGTCGTCGGGATAACGCACCGCGATGTCGTAGACGACCGACCACAGCCCGGTGTCGGGGTCGAGCACCGCCTCGCCCACGGCGGTCTTCTCCACCTCCGGGAACGCCGGCTCCGAGCACGCGCGCACGTCGGTCTCCACGGTCGCCGAGGTCAGTTGCGCGGTGTTGAGGAACCCGCCCGCCCCGTCGGCCAGGCACGCGGTGGTGCCGCCCTCCACCGCGGCTGCGGTGACGGCGGCCACCACGCGCACGGTGTACGTGTGGGTCGCCCCGGCCGCGATCGCCGTGCCGGAGGCGAGCACCGCCGGTTCGGGCGAGAACGTGAAGTCGCCGGAGGACTGTCCCGACCACGAGGCGCTGCGAATGTCGATGCCGTCGCCGAAATCGAGCGTGTCGGTGAGGTCGTACGCCGCCGACAGCCCCTTCGGGTTGTCTTCGCCGAGCGGGGGCAGGGTCACCTGGAGGTCGTACTCGATGGTCCAGAGGCCCGTCTGCGGGTCCTGCTCGGTGGTCGTCACCGTCTTCGCCACGGACGGGTACACCCGCTCGTCGACGGGGATGCAGTCGGTGGCGTCGATCGGGATGTCGCCGACCTGCAGCAGGGCGGCGTTGAAGAACCCGCTGCCGGCCTCGCCGGTGCAGGCGGCGTCATCCTCGCTGTAGGCATCGGTGAGCTCGACCTGCCACGTCACGCGGTACACGTGGGTCGCACCGGCGGCCAGCGGGACGCCGGTGACGAAGTCCACGCCGCGAGTCACGGGCAGGAGCGGCTGGACCTCCGTGTCGGTGCGCTGGGCCGTCCCGGCGTCGAGGGTGACGCCTTCCGGGAAGGACGGGCTGTCGGCGAGCGAGTAGAAGGTGTCGTAGCCGCCCGAGGTGACGGTGAGGTCATACGTGACGGTCCATCGCGTGGGTGCGTCGGGATCCTGGGTCACCGCGACGCCGACCTTGTCGATCGTCGGCAGGGCGGGTTCGGAGCAGTCGGAGGCCGAAACCTCCTCGCCGGCGACGGTGAGCGTGGTGGTGTTCAGGAACCCGCCGGCCGTCGTGCCGTCGCACGCGAGCTCGCCGCCCTCCCACGCCGCCGCGTCGATGCCGGCACGGGCGACGACGGTGTAGGTCTCCGTGGTGCCCGGCGCGAGTGCGCGGTCCGTCGCGAGGGTGGCCGTGCCGTCGGCGGCGAAGTCGCCCGTGCCGGTGGGACCCGTCCACGTGGCACCCTCGACCGTGATGTCGCCGCCGAACTGCAGGGTGTCGTCGAGGCTGTAGACCGCCGCGAGCGAATCCGAGGCGTTCGCCACCGCGATGTCGTACGTGATCTGCCAGGTGCCGTCCGCCAGCTGCAGCGTCGAGGTCACCGTCTTGGTGACGTCGGCGTCGGGGCGCTCGATCTGAGCGCAGTCGGACGAGGAGGGCTCGGCGATGCCGTTCGTGACCGTCGCGGTGTTCCACACGCCGCCGCCCTCGCCGATGACCGGGCCGCAGGTGAGCGCCTCGTCGCCGACGGATGCCGCCACCGTCACGGTGCGCGAGAGCGTATACGTGTGCGTCGCACCGGCGGGAAGCGTGCCGGTCGCGAGCGGCCCGTCTCCCACCGGATCGGGGCTGCGCACGAACGTGCCACCGCCGACGGCAACGGGATCCGAGGCCGTCCACGTACCCCCGGTGACGCCGGCGGGCAGCTCCCCGGCAATATCGGTGAGATCGTAGGCCAGCTCGATCTGGCTGGGGTTGGCCACGGCGACCCGGTAGCTGAGCGTCCACTCGCCCGTGGTGAGGTTCTGCACCGAGGGCTGCGCGATCTTCTCGACGGTCGGAGCGGCCGGGACGGCGCATCCGGTGTCGCTCGCCTCGCCGCCGGGGTAGGTCGCCTCGGCGGTGTTGAAGAATCCGCCTCCGGTCGTCGAGCACTCCAGCGCCGACGCGTCGACCGGGGTGCGGTTCACCTCGGCCGTGATCACGTACGTGTACTCGTCGGTGCCGCCGGCCTCCAGAGGCACGTCGGTCACATCGGGCGCGCCCTCCCACCCCTGTGTGAGGACGGTGAAGCTGGCGTCGAAGCCGGGCACGTCGGTGAGCGAGTAGGTCGTGGGCAGGGTGCTGCTGGTGTTGGTGACGACGACGGGGTAGCGGATGGTCCATATCCCGTCGGCGGACTGCGCCGCTGCGCCGTCGGACTTCTCGATCGTCACCGGGACGACGACATCGTCGTTGGTCAGCGTGCATGTGACGGCGTCACCGGGCTGGAGGGTCAGCTCCGGAGCCGCCCTCGTCGTGTCGGGATATCCGGTGCAGCTCAGGGTCGTCCAGTCGTATCCGTCCGGCCCCGTCTCGCCGATCGTGTAGGGGACCCCTGCTGTCACAGGCTGCGAGGTGACCGCGGGGGTGCCGCTCGCGCCGCTCAGGTTCGGGCCATCGGGGGTCGTCGCCGTGAGGGTCCAGTCCGTTGCGACCGCGGTGCCGCCGGTGTCGGTGACGACCCGCTTCACCAGGGTGAGGGTGGGGGCGACGTCGTCGTTGACGAAGCGGTACACCGGGCTGCCGAGAGCCGGGACCGTGACCTCCCAGTCTCCCGCGGCGTTCTGCCGCGGGTAGCCGGCCGGATCGGGGTTGGCCTCGACATCCACCCACTCCTCGCCCACGCGCTGCTGCAGACGCGAGAACTCGTACCCCTCGACGGCCGACTCCTCGGTGAGGGTGTACACGTGGTCGGGGCGCACCTGGATGATGCTCGCCGCCGAGACCTCCTCGGATCCCGTCACGGTGGTGGGCGTGAGACCTTCGAGGGTCGCCGGGGTGGCCGTGAGCTCCCATTCGTCGGCCGTGGCCGAGCCGCCATCGTCCTCGACGAGGGTCTTCAGCAGGGTGAGCTGAGCGTCCTGGTTCACGAAGGTGCACTGCACGCGGTAGCCCAGGGGCACGTTCACGCCGCCGTTGATCCCGTCCGAGTAGCCGCTGCCGGGATACCTGTCGCCGTTCTCGTCGACGCGGATGCACGTCGCCGACCCCGTGGACAGGGGGTTGGCCTGCAGGTCGGTACGCTCGTCGACCTGCACGTAGCGGGCGTCGCCGCCGCTCTCGAAGAGCTGGTAGCGGGCGTCCGGGGTGACCTCCTGCGACGTCGCCTCGTCGGCACCGGATGCACCGGAGAACCCGGGGAGTCCCTCGGCAACCGGTGCGTCGGGCAGGAAGGACGCGTTGAGCGTCCAGCTGGTCGGATCGGCGTCGCCGCCGTCCACCTCCTTGGCGAGGGTGAGGCGGCTCTCGCACGTGACGGTGTTGGTGATCGTCGCGGTGTTCTGCGCCTGCGTCAGCGCCAGGTCGTACCCGTCGCCGAGCGGCGTCTGGACGGTCTGTCCGTTGACGCTGGTCACCGCGGAGGTGCCGGTGCACAGGGTGGGGTCGATGAGGGTGAGCTGCTCGGAGAGGGTGACGGCGTCGCCCTGGGCGTATCCGGTCCGCGTGACGCCCCATCCCTGACCGGTCGCGCCCGCGCCGTCCGGCCCGGTGAGCTGCAGCTGCGCGGAGAGATCGCTCGGCTGCGCGCCCTCCTCGTACGTCACGCCGTTGACGATCCAACTCTTGCTCACGGTGATGTCGGCCTCTGGCGAGGGGGCGCGGTTGTAGACGGTGCAGTTGACCGCCTGCGTGCTGGGCACGGTGACCGTGAAGCCGTTCGTCGGCGAGGCAGTGGGCACGACCGGGTCACCGGTGTTCAGATTCGTGCACACCGCGTTCTGCGCGTCCACCGGCTGCAGCGTGAACCCGGGCTGCTGCGCCTCGGTGACGGTCACCGTTGCCGCATCCGTGCCGCCGGGGTACTCCAGTCGGTAGCTCACCGTGCCCGTACCGGTCGCGGTCGTCGTGAGCACCGGCTCGGGCGTCGTGACGCCGGGCGTGCCGATGTCGCTGGTGAATTGCCAGCCGGCGCCGGCGGGCGTCGCCCCCTCGATCGAGTCGGCCGGAGCGGACGCGGGAACGATCTGCTTGGTGACGGTCAGGTCTCCCTCGCAGTTGCCGAGGGCGAGCGTGCGCAGCGCCGTCCCCACAGCGGCGTAATTGGCGGTCTGGTAGTAGTCGGCCGACGTGCCGTTGGAACCGTCGTAGGCGGTGGGGCCGGAGATGGCGCGGAGGTTCAGCGCCGTCGCGGCGCCGCTCGCTCCGTCACCGACGCCGAACGCGATGAGCCGTGTGGGGGACCCGCCTGCCGGCCCGGCCTTCAGGGCGTTGGCGGAGAAGATGCCGTTCTCGGTCTCGCGGAAGCGATTGAAGTTGCCCGGCCCCTGGTAGGGCTGGTTGTAAAGGGTGGGATCGCCGTCGGTGATGATCACGGCGAGGTCGAAGTTGTTCGCCGCCGTGTTCGCCGCAGCCGCCACACCGAGTCCCCGGTCCCAGTTCGTGCCGCCCACCGCCGTCCAGTTCGCGTACCGGTTCTTGAAGGCATCGGCCTGGGTGGCCGTGGCCACGGAGGTCAGGCTCGGGTAGTTCGCGCTGGCCCCCTCCGCCGGCGTGACGGTGGAGAAGGAGAACAGTGACATGCGCGACGGCGTCCCCGCGAGCGAGTCGACGAACGTGTCGGCGGCGGCCTTCAGCTGCCCCGTACTGGATCCGACCGACCCCGATAGGTCGAGGATCAGCGCGACGTCGAGGCCGCAGGAGGCGCTCAGGGTCGGATTGTTGCGCGACTGCTGCCAGATGCCGCCGGATGCCGTCGCCTGCGAGCCCGACGACAGCATGAAGTTGCTGGCGTTCTGCGAGCTGTAGACGTTGCCGGCACGCAGCTGGGTGCCGGTACGGAACTGGTACGCGGTGGCCGTGCCGCCTCCGGTGCCGGGCCCGGTGCGCAGCGACGGGTTGGCGTAGTACCCCTCCGGCACGCTGGCCTGAACCACCCAGTACCGGTCGTCGCGATTGGCCTGGGGGAAGCCGAACGCCCCCACGCCGGTGTTGGGCACGACGAACGAGCAGTCCCCGGCGGCGTCCGACGTGCACTTGGCCCATCCGTCGGCGGTGCCGGCCACCCCGTCGGGGCGCGTGCCGTTCGGCCCGGACGCGCCGCCCTCGTTCAGCAGGAGCACCACGCCGGCGAGGTTCGTCACCCCGGTGATCCCGGTGCGGTCGGAGCCGACCTTCACGGTGATCACGGCCGTGGTGGAGCCCGGTTCGGGCACGGCGAGGACGCCCACATCCGCGGGCTCGTCCGTGGCCTGCGGGGCGGGCTGCGGCTGAGTGGGGGTCGGTGCCGGGGTGGTTCCCTCCGTGGGCGGCACCGGCTCGGCGGTGGGAGCGGCGGGCTCTTCGGGCGGCGCGGGGACCGGCGCCGCGGGCGCAGGCGGCGCGGGCTCAGGCGGCGCGGGCTCCGGCGAGGGCGCCGGGGAAGGAGCGGGCGCCTCCGGCGCGGGCGGCGCGTCCTGCTCGGGCGGGACGGCTGCGGCGGACTCCGCCGGGCCGGCAGGAGGGGTGACAGCGGCCATGGCCGGCGCACCGGCGCCGGTGAACACGAGCACCGCGGTCAGCAGTGCCACGACACCGCCGCTGTACCATGGGCGACCCAGTCCGAGTCGGCGCGGGGCGGCGGACGCCCCCCTGTGTGTGCCTCTGATCATGACCACCTCGTTGACGCATGTCGACGGGGTGACCAGCACCCTTTGGCGCACCGAACGTAAACCGGCGCTCTGGCAACAGGGAAGGGCCCTTCGACCCGGGACCCTGGGATGGGGCCTTAAGTCCTATCGCCGAAAGAAGGGATGAGGTGGTGGGAGCGGAGGAGAAGCGACGACGGCGTGGATGCCCCGTATCAGCGCGTGCTGTCCTCGAGACCCGCGGCGAGATTCTGGTGCGCGAGCCTGCGGAGCGCCGCCAATACCGGCTCCCCCAGCGCCGTACCGAGCACCGCGTACTGGATCGAGGCCCGCGGGTTCTCGCGCGGCAACGCGTCGACTTCGGCACGAGCGATGGCTGCCATGTGCTCTCCGTAGAGCCGAAGTTGCGCCCGGTCGATGGTGACCCCCGACTCCTCCGCTGCGGCCAGCGCAGCGTCCAGCTGAGCAAAGGCCGCCATGCGATCCTCCGACCTCGCGTAGGCAGGCCCGAGATCGGTCAGCGCGGCCCGAGCGCGCGGGGACGCGGCCTCGCCCTCCCCGGGGGTCGCCGCATCGGACGCCGCACTGCCCGCCAGCGCCTCGATGGCCTGCCCGAGCATGTGGTACAGCGAGCCCTCGGGATGGTCGATGATCTCGAGGATCCGCTTCGCACGGTTCAGCGGCAATCCCGCGACGACGGTGAGTGAACGGATCAGCCGGAGCCGCTGCAGGTGTGACTCGTCGTAATCCGCGCGGCGGGCGCTCGTCACCCGGCCGGGCGGAAGCATGCCTTCTCGAATGTAGAACTTCACGGTTGCCAGGGGCACGTCGGCCCGGCTGACCAGTTCAGAAATCCTCATGTTGACTCCTTTGGATATCTGTACTATCTTACTCATAGATAGTTGACTATCTAGAAAAGGAGCGGCTCGAAATGTCCGCTGCACGAGTTCTGACCAACTTCCGAACGTGGCTCATCCCGCTGATGCTCATCCTCGGAATCTCCGCCCTCTTCCCCGCGATCTATCTGTCGAGCACGACCGACCCGCAGGCGAACCTCGAGAACCTCCCCGTGGGGCTCGTCGTCGAGGAACAGTCCGGGAGCGCGCCGGCTCTGGCCTCTTCGGTCGCCGATGCCATCGAGGACGGCGGCGGGGGAAAGATCGCCTTCACTCGGATGACCGACGGGGAGATGTCGCTCGCCATGGAGGAGGACCGGATCGCCGGTGCGGTCGTGCTCCCCGCGGACTTCGACGCTTCCATAGCCACGTTGCTGCCCACCGGTGGGCCCGTATCCGTACCGACCGTGACGATTTTCGCCAACGCCGGTGACGGCGGCCTGAGCAACGGGCTGCTCAGCGGCAACGTGGTCCCGCTGCTTCATGGCGTCGCACAGGAGCTCGGCGCCCGTCTCACGGCCGGTGCTGCTCCGCTGCCTGCGGCCAATGCCGCACTGCTGGCGGAACCGTTCGACATCACCTCGACCGCCTTCGACCCGCTGCCCGCACATGCGGGCCTCGGCACCAGCGCCTTCTACTACGCACTCATCCTTGTTCTCATCGCGTTCATCGGCGCATCCCTGATCGGGCCGCTCGTCGACTCCGCCCTGGGATTCGCGCCGAGCGAGGTGGGCCCCGTCGTCCAGCGACGACCGTTCGTACCGACATCACGTCTGCGGACGTACCTCGGAAAGCTCTCCATCCTGCTGATCGCTTCACCGGTGGCCGCGCTCGTGCTGCAGACGATGGCGACACAGGTGATCGGCATCCCGATCGGGGACCCCTGGGCCCTCTGGCTGTTCTCCAGCGCCGTCATCGCCGCGGTCGGCGCCAGCGCCCTGACCGTCTTCGCAATCTTCGGCCCCGGCATCGGCGCCCTCGTCAACACGGTGTTCTTCATCGCTTTGGCAATGGCCTCGTCCGGCGGAACCGTTCCTCTGGAGGCCACTCCCCCGTTCTTCCAGTGGACCTCGAGCTTCGCACCGTTCCGCCCCATCGTCGACGGCATCCGCTCGCTGTTCTACTTCGACGGGAACCCCGCGGCAGGACTCGCCGACGCGTGGGTGAGCGTCGGGATCGGGGGCGCGATCGGCATCGCGCTCGGGCTGCTCGTCACCACCCTCTACGGCAAGGTTCCGGCATTCAGCCGCAGCCCCCGCCCTTCCACCGTCGCGTCATCCTGACCGCCGGCCCTTCCACCGCACCACACCCGGCTGCTCAGCAGCCAGAAAGAGAATCATGTCTACTAGCGAATACACCCTGGAACGTCGCGCCCGCCGGATCGTCGTCGCGAAGAACGTCTACAAGGCGATCATCGGCCTCTGGGTCCTGGCCGCGGCTGCACAGCTGCTGATCTGGGGGCTCACCACACCGGGCGGCTACTTCTGGCCCGTGTGGTCCCTCCTCGGGATGACCGTCGCCGCCGTCATCGCGGGACTGCTGATCTACGGCCGGACGCCCTTCCGCGTACGGCAGGATCAGGTCGCCCGGGAGATCAGCCGCTTGCAGGCCGACGGCCGCTGACCGAAGCTCCCACACCCGCAGGCTCCCCGCACTCATGCGGGGAGCCTGCGGTGTTGTGTCGGCTACTGGTTGCCGACGTGCTTGTCGACGTTCGCTCGCGTCTCGTCGACCTTGGCCCGGTGCTCCTGCGGAACGACCTTCTTGATGGCGTCGGCCGCGCCATCGAGAACGCGGTCGCTGACATCCTCGGCACGCTCGGACTTCAGCGCTTCCTCGATCTTGTCGCGGTTCTGCTCGAACAACTGCTTGCCCTTGTTGACGATGTCATCCACACCCATGGGTGCTCCTTCCGATCCGTTCTCGCCATTGTGCCCGGTCGGCGGAGATCTCCGGGAGGGCTGGACACGGAACGGCGAAGGCCCCCCGTCCGCGGACGAGGGGCCTTCGTGCGAAATGCGGGTCTCAGCTCTCCTGAGCCTGGCGACGACGGATCATCGCGACGCTCGTGACGGCGATACCGGCGGCGAGCAAGGCGCCACCACCGATCCAGACGCTGGTCATGGATGCCGCGTCGATACCGGTCGCCGGCAGCCCGCCGGCCGCAGCGACGGAGATCGTGACGCTGGCCGGGTCGACCGACGCGCTGTCAGCGGTCAGCGTGTACGTGCCGGTCGCGTTCGAGGGCAGGGTGACCACGACGGATGCGGTGCCGTCGGCAGCGGCCGTCTTCACCTCGGTGGTGGAGGTGACCGCGGTGCGGACGATGGCGAGGTGCTGGTCGGCGACACTCTCACCCGTCAGGGTGAAGGTGACGTCCTCACCGGGAGTGAACCCGCCGAAGACGTAGGTGGCGCTGGCGCCGGGCGCCAGAGCGGCCGCACCCGAGACGACCTGGGTGTCGGGGTAGGCGGCGGATCCAGCGGCCATGGCGGCGGCGGGAACGGCGGTGAAGGCGGCGGCCGCGATGACGACAGCGGCAAACTTTGTGTGAAGGTTCTTCATTCGATACTCCGATGCTGGATTTCGTGCAGAGGACACGAAGCAGGGATACGTAGATCCATCCGCGATCGAACTGGATGGGGGAGGTGGCACCTTTCCCCGCTACTTCTCCGTCAATCTATCGAGATTCTCAGGAAAACCACAACTGACCGCTAACTGAGTCCCAGTTTGTTCATCTGAACGAAACAAACGACAGCCTCCGGATACGACGACAGGGGCCGGGCCCGAAGGCCCGACCCCTGTCGGTGAAGTCGAAAGACTTACTTGAGGATCTTCGTCACCGTGCCGGCGCCGACGGTGCGGCCACCCTCACGGATCGCGAAGCCGAGGCCCTCTTCCATGGCGATCGGCTGGATGAGCTCGACCGACATCTCGGTGGTGTCACCGGGCATGACCATCTCGGTGCCCTCGGGGAGCGTGATGACGCCGGTGACGTCCGTGGTGCGGAAGTAGAACTGCGGGCGGTAGTTCGTGAAGAACGGGTTGTGACGGCCACCCTCGTCCTTCGAGAGGATGTACGCGGTTCCCTCGAAGTTGGTGTGCGGCGTAACCGAACCCGGCTTCACGACGACCTGGCCGCGCTCGACGTCGTCACGCTTGGTGCCACGAAGAAGCAGACCACAGTTCTCGCCGGCCCACGCCTCGTCGAGCTGCTTGTGGAACATCTCGATACCGGTGACCGTCGTCTTCTGCGTCGGGCGGATGCCGACGATCTCGACCTCGGAGTTGATCGCCAGCGTGCCACGCTCGGCGCGACCGGTGACGACCGTGCCACGGCCGGTGATGGTGAAGACGTCCTCGATCGGCATGAGGAACGGCTTGTCCTTGTCACGCACCGGGTCGGGGATGGACTCGTCGACGGCTTCCATGAGCTCGACGATCGAGTTGACCCACTGCTCGTCACCCTCGAGAGCCTTGAGGCCCGAGACGCGGACGACGGGAGCGTTGTCGCCGTCGAAGTCCTGGCTGGAGAGCAGCTCGCGGACCTCGAGCTCGACGAGCTCCAGGATCTCCTCGTCGTCGACCATGTCGGCCTTGTTCAGCGCGACGAGCAGGTACGGCACGCCGACCTGCTTGGCGAGCAGAACGTGCTCACGGGTCTGAGCCATCGGGCCGTCGGTCGCGGCGACCACGAGGATCGCGCCGTCCATCTGTGCGGCACCGGTGATCATGTTCTTGATGTAGTCAGCGTGGCCCGGGGCGTCGACGTGGGCGTAGTGACGCTTCGGGGTCTCGTACTCGACGTGCGAGATGTTGATGGTGATGCCGCGCTGGCGCTCTTCGGGCGCCGAGTCGATCGACGCGAAGTCGCGCTGAACGTTGGTCGACGACGGGTACTTGTCGGCGAGCACCTTCGAGATCGCGGCGGTGAGCGTGGTCTTGCCGTGGTCAACGTGACCGATGGTTCCGATGTTGACGTGCGGCTTGGTGCGCTCGAACTTGGCCTTAGCCACTGGGTCCTCCTCAGGACGTTCGTGTAGGACTTCCGGGCACTGGGTTGCGACCGGACAGCTACGGGGATGGTTCTCAGATTACTAGAGAGTCGGTATTGAGTTTGCTGGATGCCGGGGGCCCGTCGCCAGGCTCGGGAACCCCCGACATCCGGGCGAGTGTTACTCGCCCTTGGTCTTCTGGATGATCTCGTCAGCGACCGCGCGAGGAACCTCGGCGTAGCTGTCGAACTCCATCGAGTAGACGGCGCGGCCCGAGGTCTTCGAGCGGAGATCGCCGATGTAGCCGAACATCTCGGATAGCGGGACGTTGGCCCGGACGACCTTGACGCCGGCGGCGTCTTCCATCGACTGGATCTGGCCACGACGGGAGTTCAGGTCGCCGATGACGTCGCCCATGTACTCCTCGGGCGTGCGCACCTCGACGGCCATGATCGGCTCGAGGATGACCGGGTTCGCCTTGCGCACGGCCTCCTTGAAGCCCATGGAACCGGCGATCTTGAACGCCATCTCCGAGGAGTCGACGTCGTGCGCGGCGCCATCGGTCAGCGTCGCCTTGACGCCGACCATGGGGTAGCCCGCGAGCACGCCCACAGCCATCGCATCCTGGAAGCCCTGGTTGGTCGGCTCGATGTACTCGCGCGGGATCCGGCCACCACTGACCTTGTTCTCGAACTCGTACGTCTTGTCGGCCGTGACCTCGAGAGGTGCCAGCGCGAACTGGATCTTCGCGAACTGACCCGACCCACCGGTCTGCTTCTTGTGCGTGTAGTCGTGACGCTCGACGGCCTTCTTGATCGTCTCGCGGTACGCCACCTGCGGCTTGCCGACGTTGGCCTCGACCTTGAATTCCCGCTTCATGCGGTCCACGAGGATGTCGAGGTGCAACTCGCCCATGCCGCGGATGACCGTCTGACCGGTGTCGGAGTTCTGCTCGACGCGGAACGTCGGGTCCTCCTCCGCGAGTTTCTGGATCGCGAGACCCAGCTTCTCCTGATCGGCCTTCGTCTTCGGCTCGATGGCGACCTCGATGACCGGCTCGGGGAACGTCATCGACTCGAGCACAACCTGGTGCTGCGCATCGGAGAGCGTGTCACCGGTAGTGGTGTCCTTGAGCCCGATGACGGCATAGATGTGCCCGGCGGTGACGGCGTCGACCGGGTTCTCCTTGTTCGCGTACATCTGGAAGATCTTCCCGATGCGCTCTTTCTTGCTCTTGGTCGAGTTGACCACCTGGCTCCCCGAGTCGAGGTGACCCGAGTAGACGCGGATGTAGGTCAGGCGACCGAAGAACGGGTGCGTCACGATCTTGAACGCGAGCGCCGTGAACGGCTCATCGCGGTCGGCGTGACGCTCGATGATGGTCTCTTCGTTCTTCGGGTCGTGCGCCTCGATCGCGGGCACGTCGAGGGGAGAGGGGAGGTAGTCGATGACGGCGTCGAGCATCGGCTGCACGCCGCGGTTCTTGAACGCCGATCCGCAGAGCACGGGGTAGAGCTCCGAGTTGACGGTCATCTTCCGGATGGCGGCCTTGATCTCGGCGACGGTGAGACCCTCGCCACTGAAGTGCTTCTCGAGCAGGGCCTCGTCGGACTCGGCGACCGTCTCGAGCAGCATCTCGCGATACTTCGCGACGACGTCGGCCATGTCGGCCGGGATCTCCTGCACGTCGTACTTGGCGCCCATGGTCACATCACCCTTGGCGTCACCGGCCCACACCAGGGCGCGCATCTCGACGAGGTCGACCACGCCGACGAAGTCGTTCTCGGCGCCGATGGGGAGCTGGATGACGAGCGGCTTCGCCTTGAGCTTGTTGACGATCGTGTCGACGGTGAAGTAGAAGTCGGCACCGAGCTTGTCCATCTTGTTGACGAAGCAGATACGGGGCACGTCGTACTTGTCGGCCTGGCGCCACACCGTCTCGGACTGGGGCTCGACGCCCTCCTTGCCGTCGAACACCGCGACGGCGCCGTCGAGCACGCGGAGCGAGCGCTCGACCTCGACGGTGAAGTCGACGTGACCGGGGGTGTCGATGATGTTGATCTGGTTCTTGTCCCAGAAGCACGTCACGGCGGCGGACGTGATCGTGATCCCGCGCTCCTGCTCCTGCTCCATCCAGTCGGTCGTGGACGCGCCATCGTGCGTCTCGCCGATCTTGTGGTTGGTTCCGGTGTAGTACAGGATGCGCTCGGTCGTCGTCGTCTTGCCGGCATCGATGTGCGCCATGATGCCGATGTTGCGGACCTTGGTGAGGTCGGTGAGCACTTCTTGTGCCACGGGGGTTTTCCTTTACATCTTGTGGGGTGCATCCGGCCGGGGACAGTGTCCCCGGCCGGATGCAGAAAAGCTGTTTACCAGCGGTAGTGCGCGAAGGCGCGGTTCGACTCGGCCATCTTGTGAGTGTCTTCGCGGCGCTTGACCGCGGCACCCAGGCCGTTCGAGGCATCCAGGATCTCGTTCTGGAGGCGCTCGGTCATGGTCTTCTCACGACGGCCCTTGGCGTAGCTGACGAGCCAGCGCAGGGCGAGCGTGTTGGCGCGGTGAGGCTTGACCTCGACCGGCACCTGGTAGGTGGAACCACCGACGCGGCGGCTCTTGACCTCAAGGGTGGGGCGCACGTTGTCGAGCGCCTTCTTGAGGGTGGCGACCGCATCCTGGCCGTTCTTGGTCTCGACGCCGCGCAGCGCGGTGTACACGATCGATTCGGCGATGGACTTCTTGCCGTCGACGAGGATCTTGTTCACGAGCTGGGTGACGACGGGAGCGCCGTACACCGGATCGTTGACGACGGGACGCTTGGGGGCGGGACCCTTACGAGGCATCTAACTCAACCCTTCTTCGCGCCGTAGCGGCTACGGGCCTGCTTGCGGTTCTTCACGGCCTGGGTGTCCAGGGCGCCGCGGACGATCTTGTAGCGCACACCGGGAAGGTCCTTCACACGGCCGCCACGCACGAGCACGAGCGAGTGCTCCTGCAGGTTGTGGCCCTCGCCGGGAATGTAGGCGGTGACCTCGGCGCCGTTGCGGAGCTTGACACGGGCGACCTTGCGCATCGCCGAGTTCGGCTTCTTGGGCGTGGTCGTGTACACGCGGGTGCAGACGCCTGCCTGCTGCGGGTTCGACTTCAGTGCGGGAGCCTTGGTCTTCGAGACCTTCGGCGCACGCCCCTTGCGAACCAACTGCTGAATGGTTGGCACGTTCTCTCCTTGATAATGCTGCACGGTGACAGCCATGTGGTTTCACCACAGACCCGCCCGCGCGCCCGGAAAACCGGCGCGATCTTTGGTGGGTATGCCGTGGGGGTGGCCTGTTCGCAGGCCGTTCCCTGAGATGCCGCGCGTACCCGCCTGCAGCGAGCCGGGGCACGACGCAGAGCGCGCATGTGCGCACACCCGACTAATGATACGCGCGTCCGGGAGGGGTGGCAAACGCGGGATTCAGCCGAGAGCGAGCAGAAGCATTCCTCCCGCGGCCGCGAGAGCCGCGAGCGCCGCCACGCACACGACGATCGTCACCCAGCGGCGACGGCGCCGCCGCATCCGTTGGGCCGCCCCCACCGCGGTGGCGTCCCTGCCGACGGGATGCTGCGGCGCGCGGGGGGCCGGAGCGCGACGTTCGACGATCTCCGGCTGGGAGAGGCGGGGACGGTAGATCTCGCGGGACTCCGGCTCGGGGATCCGCGCGGTGCGCCGCCCCTCGGGGCCGGTGGCTCCGGGCGTCGCGGTTCCGGGCGTCGCCTTCCCCGGTTCCGCATCCGCGGGGCGGGGCCGGAGCGCTGTGGCGTCCGGCTCCGGCTCGGGCTCCGGCTCCGGCTCCGGCTCCGGATGCACGGGTTGCTCCGCCGGCAGAGCGGTCCGGCGCCGGCCTGCTGGGGCGGGGGCGCGCGCGACCAGCGCCGTCGCGTCGTCGAAGCCGGCGTCGGGTTCCGGGTCGGGCGACGAGCCCGGCCACGCCCGCAGGCGCCCCGCCCAGATGGTGACGTCGTCCTCGTCGGCCGGTTCGGTCATGTCCGGCTCAAGAGTCGATGCGGCGAAGGCGCACTTCGGCGTCGCCCAGGAAGAACCTCTCCCCCGCCTCGAGCTCCTGCCCCGGCTGCGCCTCGACCTCGGTCCCCATCAACGTCGCGAACAGGACCCCGTTGGTCGAACCGAGGTCGGTCACGTACCAGGTCTCGCCCCGCAGTTCGAGTCGCGCGTGCGTCTTGGACACGGTTCGGGTCTCGTCGGGGATCGACACCAGCTGCGCGTCGGGGTACGACGGGTCGGGGGCCGGCCGGCGGCCGAGGATGACGACATCCGACGCGATGTCGATCGGTGCGCCCGACGGCGGCACCAGCTTCCACGGCGTCCGCCGGCGCTTGGCGATCATCGTCTGATCGATGGGGTCGTCCTCGTCCTCGTCCGCAGGCTCCCCCGCA
The DNA here is from genome assembly GCF_058310455.1 of Microbacterium sp. Z10_103. Taxonomy (NCBI): domain Bacteria; kingdom Bacillati; phylum Actinomycetota; class Actinomycetes; order Micrococcales; family Microbacteriaceae; genus Microbacterium; species Microbacterium sp. Z10_103. The sequence goes on along the minus strand of NZ_JBZEGK010000001.1, from coordinate 147,471 downwards.
CCGAGGTCGTCGTCGGGGATCTCCGACTGCGCGTACAGCGCCGAGACTGACGAGCGCGCCGAGCGCGGCGCGCCCGCGTCCGGCGAGCCGACGACAGCCGAGATGGCTTCGGACAGCTCCGGGAAGCTGTCATCCGCCCGGTGGTACGAGCGCTCCCGAGCCCAGGGCTCGGATTCGTCGGCCACCGGCGGCGCCGCGGGGACGCTCTCGACCGGAGCGGGAGCCGGCGGGCGGGGCGGTGCGGATCGGGTGCCGGGTACCGAAGAGATGGGCACGACCGGGGCCGCGGGCGCTGCGGGCGGCGGCGACACCGGGGGCGGCGTGAACGACCCGGAGGGGCGAGGGGCCGGCGGCGCGATGCGGTCTTCGGGATCGACGGCGCTGTCCTCCACCTCCCGGGCGAGGGCAGGCCGGGCGGGAGGGGCGGGCGGGGGCGGCACGGGTGCCCACGACGCCGGTGCTGCGGCGGCTGCGGGCCGCGCTGCCGGTGCGGGTGCGGGTGCAGGCCCGAGCGGGGGCGCCGGCGGCGCCGGCGCGGACGGCGTCCATCCGCCCACGAGCGGCGGAGCCGCAGGAGCCGCGGGCTCCGGGGTGCGGGACGGCGCGGCGACCGGGCCGCCGATCCACCGCGCCGAGCCGAAGCCGAGCACGCTCGCCCAGATGAGGAACAGCAGCGCCGCGAGCACGGTCATCCCCGCGCCGTACCCGAACGAACGATTGATGCGGTGCGCGGCCATCACGATGAGCACGTAGACGGCCAGCTGGCCGAGCACGGGGATCAGGATCAGCAGGATCAGCCAGGGCGAGAATCCGCCCAGCTGAAGGAGGATCGCCTGGTTCAGGATGGGCACCCAGCCCTTCCATCCCTCCTCGCCGGCCTTGCGGAACAGCGCGGACAGGGCGAGAGCCATCCACACGTACAGGATGACGGTGAGTACGACCGAAGTCAGTACCAGCGCGATCGTGATGGTTTCGGTGTTCATGATGTGATGCGCCCGCGACCGATGGTCCGGCGCCTCCCCCTCTCAACGATGCGCGACACCCGCTTCGACGCCTGCGGCGCCACAAGACGGACGAACGATTTCAAAGATACGGCCGCGAGGATGCTGCGCCGAAAACCCCCGCCGCGGGTCAGCGAGCGACGCTCGGTCTCGACGATCCGCCAGAACTCCTCCGCGTCGTCCGCCGTCGTGGTCTCCTGCGAGAAGACCGCACGGTCGGCGACGGCCGCGAGCTGAGCCCCGGAGGCGGTGCCCAGGGCTGCGGCGAGCTCGGGTCGGGTGCCCGCGGGCGGCGTCGCGCGCCCCGCATCCACTCCGGCGTCGACATACTCGTCCCAGCCGCCGGCGATGCTCTGCGCGGGGTCGGCCGCGCGGCGGCGACCCCGGCGGCGGACCGCCTTGGCGGCGAGAACGAGCAGGAAGGGGCCCAGCACCAGGAGCAGGACAAGAGCGACGATCCCTGCGACGCGCAGGATCGGCCACAGCCAGGCCAGGTCCCAGCCCGCCGTCTCGTCCTCGTTCTCATCGCGTGCGCTGTCGTCCTGCACCGGCTCGGGCGGGACGACTTCCTCGACACTGTCGGGGCGCACCTCGGTGACGTTCTCGGGGTCGCGCTGCTCGGTCACCTCGAGGCTCGGGGCCTGGCTCCACTGGGGGGTGACGTCGATCGGGATCCAGGCCCCCTCGTCGGAGAGCACCTCGGTCCACGCGGAGAGATCCTGACTTTCGCATGCGCCGTCTTCGCACGTGATGACACCCGGGTCCGCCGCGCTGAGACGCGCGCCGACGACGACGCGGGCAGGGAAGCCGAGCTCACCGGCGATGAGCGCGGTCGCCACGGCGAACTGCTCGTCGTCGCCGACGGCGGCGACGTAGTTTCCGGATGCGACCGCCCGAGGATCGGTCTCGCGGTCGAGGAGCCGGGAGAACATGGTGTCGATGCGGGCGAGGGAGTGCCCCGCGGCGCTGGGCTGGAACCGGTAGTCGGCGAGCGCCGACATCCACGGCGGAGGCGCGTCGTCCGGGACGGACAGCGCGTGGCTGAGGAATCCGCGATCACGGAGGAGTTCCACGAGCCCCGAGAGCGCGGCGCCGTCAGAACCGGTCGCGTGCTGTTCGACCCACTGCCTCAGGTTCTCCGGCGCCTCCGGGCCCGAACGCTCCCCTCCGGGGGCATTGATGCCCGCGAGATCCCGTGGCGCCGGTTCGACCGCACGCAGCCGGTAGGAGTCGCCGGGACGGAGACCACCGCCGGCCGTCTCGACGCCGGCTTGGGCTGCGCCGCTGTAGTAGAAACGGTCGGCCAGGGCGGCGGCGCGTTCGCCCGCGAACTCGACGGAGGCCAGGCGACCCGCCGTGGGCACCCAGATCCCCTGGAGGCCCTCGACGACGACTTCGACGTCCACGGCGGCCCCGGGTCCGGGGTCCAGCGTCGAAGGGACGCGGACGAACGGGGCGGCAGCATCCGCCTCGCCGCCCGCGCGATACGTCTCCCCGTCGTAGACGTCGAGCGTCGCCAGGCGCACACGCTCGGGCAGTTCGCCCTCACCCGACACGCGGAAGAGAACGTCGTCCGAGCCGTCGGCGGAGAAGTGCGCGCGATACTCCGCCAGCGGGCTCACGGCCGCGGCGATATCGCGTTCGGGGCCGGCGACCGACCGCAGCACATCGCGATCGGCGCCCCGTGCCGCCCACGGCACGACGGCGACGGCGGCGATCAGCGCGACGGCGACCATGCCCGCTCCGAGCGCCGTGCGGCGCCGATCGGTGCGGGAGGGACGCCGCGACACCCGCACGCCGCTCGCGGAAGCGGCGCGGTGAAGCGCGCGGACCCGTTCATCGTGCGTCCGCCAAGCGAGCCAGAGGAGAGCGGAGATGAGGCCGGATGCTCCGAGGATCGTCTCGACCGGCGCGGACAGGGCGATCGGCCCGACCCGCCACGGGTCGCTCACGACGGTGCGTCCGAAGAAGAGCCCGAAGGCCAGCATCCCGAAGCCGACGGGGACCGCGGCGAGCGCCCAGCGGTCGGCGCGCCACGCCAGGAGGAGCGCCCCGCACGTGCCGGCGAGGAACACGACGAGGGCGGGCACGAGAAGGTTGCGGTAGGCGCCGACGGGGAGATCGACGGTGAGGAGGTCTTTCCAGCCGAGGACGACGCCGGCCGCGGCATCCCCCAGCCCGCGGAGGATGTCGAAGGGGCCGCCGAGGCGGGAGGGCACGGCGACGGGGACGCACAGCAGCGCGAATGCCGCGGCGAGGAGGCCAGCTGCCGTCCACGGCCCCCAGCCGCGCACCCGCACGATCGCGGCGATGCCGGCACCGACGACGGACGCCACCGCCACGAGAAGCACGAACGGCGCGGAGGCGTACACCGGCCAGGCGGCGACCGCGGCGGCGAGCACCGTGATCGCGACGTAGATCGACCCGCCGATCACCCGCCGGGCGTTCACGAGGTCGCCCCGCGCAGGAGCAGTCCGGAGAGGTCGTCGAGCGTGCCGATCGTGAGGATCGAGATGCCCGAGAGCGCTTGCATCCGCGGATGCGCGCGCTCATCGCAGACGACGGCGACGACGGTGGTGTCCACGGGGAACGCGAGCGCCGCCGAGCGGAGGCGGCCCAGCGCCACCAGCGAGCCCACGACGACGAACGCGATCGACAGCCGCTCGTTCGCCTCCGAGGCGAGACGGCAGATGTCCTCGACGCTCATCGTGTTCTCGAACTGCTGGACGGCGCTGAACCCGTCGAGCATCGTCCGCGGGGAGACGGTCGGGATGTGGGAGATCGCGCGCAGCCGCCCCCGCACCACCCGCGGGATCTCCGACCCCGTGACGATGTCGAGGTCGCGCGCGTCGCGGACGGCGCGGAGGCCGAGAGAGGCCGCTGCGCCGACGGCCACCTCGAACTCGTCGGCGTCGGCGTACTCCTGCTGCGCGGTGGCGAGCACCACGGCCATGCGCGAGCGCCGCGACTCCTCGAACTGCCGCACCATGAGTTGGCCGGTCTTCGCGGTGGATTTCCAGTGGATCTGCCGGCGGGCGTCACCGGGGGCGTACTCGCGGATGGCGTGGAACGACATGTCGGCGTTCACGAGGCGCCGCGTCGGGTTTCCCTCGAGGTCGCGGATGAGGCCGGCGCTGGTGGACGGAAGGGCCACGGTGCGCGGATGAACGAACACCTCATGGACGTCGCGGAAGGCGTGCTCGCGGCGGACCAGTCCGATCGGGTCGCTGCGGACGGTCGTGACCGGCCCGACGCGGATGATCCCCCGCGGAAGGGCGGGGATCTCCAGCGGCTGAGCGACGGTGTGCCCGGGACGCAGCAGCGGCACCCCGAATTCCACCAGGCCCCGGCCGACGGGGATGTCGAGGCGCCCCGGTAGCGCGATGCGCCGCCCGTGATTGCGGACGACGATCTCCCCCTCCAGCCCCTGCCCCGCGACGATCCGCTCGTGCGCGAGGGTGAGGTCGACGTCGTACGCGCGCGCACCGAAGAGGAACGGCACGCTCATGAGCAGGAGAAGGAGCGCGACCGCCCCCGCAACCATCCACTCGACCCAGCCGAAGACGATCCCGAGCACGAGCCCCGCCGTTGCCGCGACGACCACGAGCGCGCCGGCCGGCCGCACCGTATGGGCGCTCCAGCGCACCGCGGCGGCGGTTCCGGCGAGAATCGCCCGCCAGGCCGCGGTCCCCCACACCGCCGCGCGCACGAGTGCGCGCCGCCGTCGCGCCGTCGTCGTGGCCGACGTCACCGACGAGCGGGTCGTGGTGCCGGTGGACGAGACGGAGGTGCGGGTGACGCGCGACTCGGTCGGACTCATACGGCCTCGCGTTGCGTGGGCGGTGCCACATCCAGCAGCACCTGCCCGATCACGGCCTCCTGAGTGACGCCGTCGAACTCCGCCTCGGGGTGCAGGATGAGCCGGTGGGACAGCACCGGGACGGCGAGCGCCTTCACATCGTCGGGGGTGACATAGGTGCGCCCCTGGGAGGCGGCGCGGGCGCGGGACGCGCGCGTGAGGGCGAGGGCACCGCGGATGCTGACGCCCAGACGCACCTCGTCGGCGGAGCGCGTGGCATCCACGAGCCGGGCGATGTAGTCCAGCACGAGCGCATCGACGTACGTCTCGGCGGCCAGGTCGGCCATTCCCACGAGCGCCTGCGGCGTGATCACCGGTGACAGCTCGGCGATCGCCATCGGCGCCCCATCGAGGATGCGCACCGTGGCGGCGTGGTCGGGGTAGCCGACCGACGTGCGCATCATGAACCGGTCCAGCTGCGCCTCGGGCAGCCGATAGGTGCCGGCCTGCTCCACCGGGTTCTGGGTGGCGAGGACGAGGAACGGCACACCGACCGGGCGGGTCACGCCGTCGACGGTGACGCGGCCCTCCTCCATCACCTCCAGGAGCGCGGACTGCGTCTTCGGGCTCGCGCGGTTGATCTCGTCCGCCAGGACGATGTTGGCGAAGATCGGGCCCGAGTGGAACTCGAACTGACCGGTCTTCTGGTCGTACACCGTGATGCCCGTGATGTCGCCGGGGAGGAGATCGGGGGTGAACTGGATGCGGGTGTTCGTCCCCTGCACCGACTGCCCGATCGCCCGGGCGAGCGAGGTCTTTCCTGTTCCGGGTACGTCCTCCAGGAGCACGTGGCCGTCGCTCAGCATCGCCGTGAGCACGAGCTCGACGACGTGACGCTTGCCGAGCACGGCACGCTCGACGTTGTCGGCGATCTGCCCGAACGTCATGGCGAACCAGGTCGCCTGCTCCTGGGTGAGGGTCATCGGTGCGGTCCTCCTGGGACGGGGTGGGTCATGGTGTGGGCACCACGGGCGGCTCGGCGGGCGGGGGGACGGGATTGTTCGGGTCGCAGCTCACGGAGAACTGCTGGTTCTGCACCCCGTTGAGGCTCCACCCGAGGGCGCTCCAGTCGACGCTGACCCGGATGCCGTCCACGCGGGTCGCCCCGACGGGGACGAGCCACGTGTCGGCGGTGTGCGGGAGCACCTGGTTGCTGGCGTCGTAGTAGCGAAGGTTCGCGTTGGTGAAGGTGATGGCCGCGGACTGCCCCGACGGCGCATTCGACGACTGCCCGGAGCGCTGGAGGTCGGACCCGCCGATGCAGGTGGCGGACCACCGGGCGTTCACCTGGAACGGGGCGCTCCCGCTGGCCGGTCGCACGGGTGCCCATGCCGTCGTCGGCCCCCACCACTCGTGGACATAGCGCACCTGGATGCCCGGGTCGGTGCCGTAGGGGGTGGGAGGGAAGCCGGTGTTGAACTCGGGGCTGTTGCGCCTCGGCGGCGTCTCTGTCGAGGTCGGTTGCTCGGTGATGCTCCACCGGGCCTCCTGCCCGCTGATCGTCGGCTGCGGGTCGACGCGGAACGTCCAACCCTGTGGGGCTCGGTCGCTCTGGACGGCACGCACGGACGCCTCGGCCTGCGCGGTGCCGAACGCCCGGTCGCCGTACACCGACTCGGCGCACACGAAGAACCGGTACTCATCCCCGTCTGGCAGCCCGGAGAAGCTCGCCTGCTCGCCGCCCGATCGTGGATCGCATCGGAACCGCTCGTTGTACGGGACGATCCCGTAGCGCAGCTGCGACCCTGAGCCGTTCACCCGCGCTGCCGCCTGCGCGGTGACGGTGGACGTGCCGTCGCCGTCGGATCGGGAGCTCAGCGCGAGGCTGAGATCCAGAGGCGCGCCGACGCCGTTGGCCTCCACGGTGTAGGCGTCGCCGTTGGGGCGGCCCCCGAGGCCCGGCGGCAGCGAGTACCGCGAGACCGGTGTGATCGTGACCGCGGTGGCCACGTTCGTGCCGACGCGGTACCGCGGCAGGTCGACGCTGTCCTGGTTGCGCCCGATGGGAACGTTCTGCGTCTCACCGGTGGCGCTGGCGATCTGGAGCGAGCCGGTCTCGGCGGCGTCGATGCCGGTGATCGTCAGCTCGATGAGGCCGCCGTCGTTGCCGTTGGGCACAGGCGCCCACGACACGTTGGCGGGACGACCGGGGGTGTCGTACGCCCACGCTGTCGTCCGGACGCTCGCGCGCGACTCGCCCACGCCGTTGACGGCCCACGCCTCGTACACGCGCTGCTCGCCGTTGGGCGCCGGGATGACCGGGCACGTGCCGTCGGCGGAGCATCGGGCCACCTCCACGCCGGCGCTCCGCACCACGAAGCCCGTCAGCGCCGGATAGGCCAGCCGCGACTCGCCCGCATCGACGCGCAGCGTCACCGTTCCGTCGCCATAGGCGGTCTGCCGCACGCTCGCGGGCGCCTTCGGGAACCCCTGCAGGTCGAGCAGGATGCGTCCGTCCCGCTCGGAGGCGGTCGTCCGCCCCTGGGCGTCACGTACCGAGAAGGATGCCGTGCACGTGGCGCCCGGCGCATCCCCGGTCCAGGATGCGGCGACCGCGGTGGCCGACGCGACCCGGAAGCTGACGCCCACGCACGCCCCGGTGGGCCGCACGTCGACGACTTCGAGGGGGGTCCGCGGCAGCGGGTTCACTTCGCCGCCGGCGCCGATCACGGCGATCGTGCAGGACGACCCAGAGGCCTGGGAGCACTGCTGGGTCACCGCGCCGCCCTGCGGGAGTGCCGACGGGGCGGCACCGACCCTCAGCGCGAGGCGGGCGGGGGCGACCGACGGGTGACTGGTCACCCCGACGAGCGCCGCCGTCTCGGTGCCCGGCACCGCCCGGTCGGCGCCCACCACCGTGACGATCGATCCCGACAGCGACACCGCGAACGCGGCACCGGCCGGCTCGAGGCTGTACTGGATCGCGTCCCAGTCCTCCCGTGCCAGCTGCCACGTGGTCATGTTGCGCAGGTCGAAGGTCGCCGTCTCGCCCGGACCGACGGTGAGCGACCCCGGGCGAAGCTCCGGCTGCGGATCACGGGCGACGACGGTGAGCGGCACCGACACCGATGTCCACTCCTCCGTGCCCTCGAGGCGCACGGGCACCTGGCAGGAGTCGGTCCACGGCGCCCCCGCGCCGGCGTCGTACCGCACACCCGTGCCCGACTCGCGGGCGCAGCCGGCCTCGGCGCGTGCCCCGGAGGCGCGCACGTCGTCGCCGACCTCGAGGGTCGCCCCGCGCGGCAGCGCGACGAGGTCGGCCATGTCGAACGAGACCGATTCGAGCTCGGGCACCTCCTGCGGCGGGGTACCGGTGCGCAGGGCGAGGTCGAGGTCGTCGTCGCCGGGCACGCGCAGGAACGCGTAGGTCGTGACCTCCTCCTCGCCGACAGTGCCGGTCACCGCGAACGGGATGACGCGCGTGCGGGCGGGAAGCGCACCGCTGAGGCGACGTCCTTCCACCTCGACGCCTTCCGGCTCGCCCCACAGGCTCACGTCGAGGTCGGCGACATCGCCGCGCGACCACGCGGCCTTGCCGGTGAGGACATCGACGCCCGACTCGAACTCTTCGCGATTCTCCACCGAGAGCACGGTGTCGGAGACGATCGGATAGTCGGGCACGCTCTCGCGCACGACCCGCACGACGACCAGTCCACGACCGGTGTTGCCCGAGTCGGACTCGACGTCGTAGAGGAACGACATCGTCGCGGGCTCCTCGCCGGCGGCGAGCACCACCTCCGTGTCGCTCACGGAGAGGATGTGCTCCTCGATGCGGGCGTGCTCGGGGTTCGCGCTGCCGTCGGTGAGCACCTCGGGCAGATCGGGACGGACGTCGGTGAGGCTCAGCGTGCCCTGTGTGGGGTCGATGTCGTTGGCCAGCGGACTCACCCGGATGGTGTTGTCCTCCCCCGCCTGCACCTCGACGTAGTCGGTGAACGTCACGGGGCTCGGGTTCGCCTCGATGTCGAGGACGCCGATGCGGACGGTGCCCTCGCCCGTCGCCCCCGCCGCGTCCTCGACGCGGTAGCGGAACGAGACCTGTCCTCGGTCGCCCGGCAGCGCGTTGTACACGATCGAGGCGCCGTCGGCGGAGATGTTCGCCGATCCGCGTTCGGGCTGTTCCAGGATGCGGTCGAGGGTCACCACATCGCCGTCCGGATCCATCCCGAACCCGTCGAACTCGACGCTGGTCGTGCCGCCGCTGAGCACCCGGCCTTCGAGCGTCCGCGGCGATGGGGCGCGGTTCTCGTCCTCGGGGAGCACCCGGATGCGGACGCTGGCGGTGTCGCGGAGCGCGGGCGATCCTGTGGTGTATACGGAGTAATCGACGCCGTAGTCGCCGGGTTCGAGCGGCGCGAGGTAGCGCAGCACGCCGCCGGAGGAGAACGCGAGCGCGTCGGCATCGGTGGAGGTCACCGTCGAGGGGTCAAGGCTCGGCCGGCCTCCCGCCGGGGAGATGTCGTTGTCGAGCACGGGGATGTCGATCTGTGCACCGGCACGCACGGTGACAGCGTCGTCCACCGCGATCGGTGCGATCTCCGGCGCGGGCGGAAGCAGGTACACCGTCGCCTCGCCGCCGACGCGAGCGCCGGCGTCCTCGGTGCCGTCGCTGACGGTATAGGTCACGGTGCCGAGGCGGCCCGGGGCGCCGGAGGCGGTGGTGCCCGAGACCCGCAGGTTGTTCTGGCCCACCGCATCCACCGACAGCGTGGCACCGTCGTCAGCCGTGGCGACCACTTCGCTGAGGAGCAGCACGCGACGGGTCGGGTTCGACACGGCGGCGAACACGTCGAGCGTCGCATCCTGCTGCGGGTGGACGAACGCCACGACCGGGGAGGTCGCCAGCTGGGCGGGCGCGTCGGCGGGCAGCACCGTGATGCGCGCGGTGCCGGTGGCGTCTGTCCGCCCGTCGGTGACGGTGAACCCCACGCGGTAGGTGCCCGGGTCGGCGGCGGTGAAGTCGAACGTCGTCGTTCCGCCGAGGACGGTGGCGGTGGCGGCCGCATCGTCGAGCACGCGCACCGAGGTCACCGCGAGGGTGCCGGCCGTGCCGGTGACGTGCGGGGCGACATCGACGATGAGGCCGGCGCCCACGGTGTCGATAACGGCGAAGGACTGCACGGCCAGGGCGGGGTCGGGGCTGACCCGTACCAGCAGGGGCTTCGTGGACATCTGTCCGGAGGTATCGGCGACCGTGGCGTTCAGTTCGATCAGCTGCTCACCCCCCGACCCGTCATCGGCGTGCTGGTAGACGATGTCGCCGGCGGGGGTGGATGCCACGGTGCCGATGCCTGCCGGGTTCTCGACCGAGAGCAGCAGCAGCGGATCACCGTCGGGGTCGACCCATCCCGGGAGCACGGGGACGGTGACGGTTCCGCCGCGCGCGACCTCGGGGGTCGGCCAGGGCACCAGGCACCCCTCGACGCCGCACCACTGCGGGGCGCCGTCGCCTTCGGACACTGTGAGGGTCACGCTCGCGGGCTCCGACCGCAGACCGTCGGCCGCCGTGCCGTCGGTGACGACGTACTGGAAACTCGCGGAACCGGATGCGCCGGGCTCCAGGCGCACCGCGAGTCGCTGGCCGTCGTCGGTCACCGTGACGACGCCGAAGCCCGGGTCGAGGCCTGCGACGGATGCCGGATCGACGCTCAGCACGTCTTCGTTGGGGTCGTGGTCGTTGAGGAGCACCGGCAGGGTCGCCAGGCGCCCGGCGCGCACGCCGAAGGCGTCGGCCTCGGCGATCGGCGGCTTGGGGTCGAGCACGACGCTGAGCTGCTCTTCGCTGGGCACCGCGGCTGGATCGAGACGGTCATCCAGCGACCAGTCCTGGCTGGAAGCGACGAGCGCGCCGTCCGGTGCCGTCCACACCCAGCCGGTGCGGGTCTCGTTGAGGATCACCGCTTCCCCGGTGGCGACGAAGACGGGCCGCCGCTCGTCGGGGATGGTCTCGCCGCCGTAGTCGAGCGCGGTCTCGCCGGAGCGGGAACTCCACAGCGTCCCGCCGCCGTCTGCGGGGCCGAGCCACGCGGCGAGCACCTCTCCGTCGTGCACGATCGGGTCGGCAGGCGTCCCGAGGACCGTCGCGCCCCGCTCCACCTCTGCGGTGACCGCGCCCTCGGTCGAAACGGTGACCAGCCCGGTCTCGTCCGCGAGATAGACCGCGTCGCCGTTCGGATCGGCCGCTCCGACCCGGACGTCGCCGGCGAGCCCGACGTCGACGGGCTCGTTCCGTCCGCGCAGCAGCACCTCCCCGCTCTCCCGGTCGACCACGGCCCACACCTCTCCCGCCGCGGTGACCGCAGGACTGGCGACCTCGGCAGCCAGCGGGTCGCGCCCCCGCACCTCGCCGGCGCGCAGGTCGTAACGCAGCACCGACTCATCCGCCGACGAGTACGCGAACAGCATCCCTTCGCTGTTCACGGTGAGCGCATCGGCGGTGTACGGCGGGGCGTCCTCATCCTCGCCGTCGCTTGCGAACGGGTCGAGCTGCGCGGCGTCGCCGGCGGACAGGCGACCCGCGTGCACGGTGCCCGCGTCGGTGCGGTACGCGACGAAATCGCCCGCGGTGACGACGTCGGTGGTTCCGGCTGGGGTGGATTCCGAGGAGCGCAGTGCCTCGTCATCCAGGTCGCGCGGTAGAGCCTCGTCGATGCGGGTGAGCTTGCTGAAGCTGTCGGAGAAGAGAAAGGCCCCGTCGGCCGACTGGGCCACGGAGCTGGGGTTGCTGACGCTGCGCACGGTGTCCAGTTCGCCGATGGACGTGTTCACCCGCGCGTAGCGCCGTCCCTCGCCGGTCTGGAGCGCCCACACCGAGGTGTCCACCTCGGGGGTCTCCTGCGCGTCGAGTCCCGGCCACACGATGCTCACGCCCACCACGAGAGCGAGGGCCGCACCTCCCGCTGCCAGGGCGGCGATGGATCGCCGACGCATCAGAGGATCCCCGTGGCGAACAGCGCCGCCACTGCGACGGCGGATGCGGCGATCAGAGCCGCACCCCCGAGAACCCAGGGCACGACGGCGCGGACGCGTCGGTCCTGGCCCGCGATGTCGGTGTCCTCGTCGCGCGCGAGGCCTGCGACGCCGGTGGCCGAGCGCACCTTGCGGCGCCCGCTGTGCTCGACGGTGCTGCGGACCGTGCCGCGCAGCGACGTGTCGGAGAAATCCACCGAACGACCTCCGGGCGACCACCCGTCCGCCGCCACCTCGAGCGGCGTGACTGCAAGCCCCAGTTCGGCCTGCACGCGTCGCAGCGCCTCACCGACCTCCAGAGCACTGGCGTACCGTTCGCGCGCGTCACGGTTCATCGTGCGCGCCAGGACCGTCTGCAGAGAACCCGGGACGTCGGCGCGGGGGATCTCCGTGTAGCTCGCCCGGGCGATCCGGCGACGCAGCTGCTCCCGCGTGTTCTGCCCGCGCTCGAGCCGCTCGAAGGGACTGTGCCCGGCCAGCAGGGAGTACACGGTCGCGCCGAGGCTCCACACCTCGCTCGAGATGGTGCCCGCCGTCTGCTCGGCGACCACCTCCGGGGCGCTCCACGGCACGCTCATGGCGAGCACCTCATCGGCGCTCTGGCGGGCCAAGGCCGACGCGATCCCGAAGTCGGCCAGCACGGGCGTGCCGAAAGTGGTGGTGAGGATGTTGCTGGGCTTGACGTCGCGGTGCACCAGGCCGGCGCGGTGCGCGGTCTCCAGCGCGCTGGCCATCCTCACGCCGATCGCGAGCACCTCGGGCACGGGGATGCGTTCCACCCGATACCGCTGGGCCAGAGAACCGGGGCAGTACTCCATCACGATGTACGGCCGCCCGTCGGCGGAGATGCCCGCCTGGTACACGGTGACGATCGACGGATGCGCCGACAGGTGCGCGAGAACGTCCGCTTCGGCGTTGAACATCCGCAGCAGATCAGGGTCGCGCACGTCGCTGGGCAGCACCTTCACCGCGACGCTCCGGCGGGGCATGTCCTGCTCGTACAGGAACACGTCGGCGAAACCGCCGGAGCCCAGCGGCCGGATGTACGCCAGCCCCGGAAGAATCGGAGGCGCGGCGGGCAGGCGTGTCGGCAACCCCGCCTCCCCCGGTCGGTATCCCCATCACGCCGTCGGCGGCGCGTAACAGTGCAAGCCCGGTCATGGTAACAAATCCGCGGGGTGCACCTGGTCGCGGGACGCGGCATCCCCCGCCGGCGGGGGCTCAGAGGGTGGGCAGCCCGGGGTCGTTCGGGTCGAACGGCGAGTCGAGCGATCGCGTCAGCTCTTCCAGCATGGCGGTGATCTGGGGTTCGACGTGCTCCGTCACCGCGGCCTGGATGCGCAGCCGATGGTGGAGCAGGATCGCACACACCTCCCGTCCGATCATGTTGGCGTAGTCGTCGGCGAGCCCGACCTCCTGGCGGAGCGCCGCCTTCGCCTCCTCGCTCAGCGGCGGAAGGGCAGGGATCGCTTCCTCCTCCTCGGCGGCCATCCCCGAGACCGTGAAGAGGAACGGCGCACCGGGAGAGGGCTCGGGGTCCAGCGGCAGCCCCTCGAACTCCGGCTCCAGGCCTTCGGCCGGACGGTAGCTGCGCGCGCGATTGCGGGCGGACTGCTGGTCGAGTTCGGCCTGCAGCATCGGCAGGTTCCTGGCCGTGTACTCCGCGACCGCCGTGTCGACGATCGTCTTCACCCGGGTGGACAGCCCGTGCTGCACCCCGTGGGGCACATCGGCGCCGAGCCCCGCCGCCGAAAGGACCGGCGAGCCGAAGCAGCGGCGACACGGTGCGATCCGGCCGCGGTGCGTGGACGGCTCCCACCGGGGCAACCACCGCAGCCAGGCGTCCACCGCCTGGCTGACCTGGGTTTCGAGCGAGCGCTCCACGGAGATCTACGCTAGTCCCCGCCGGAGGCTCACGACGGGTCCTCGTCGCGCTCCCACGGCCAGCGCGGCCGCCGCCCGTGTGAACGGACGAGCGCGATACCGCCCCATCCGGCGAGGAGACCCGTGACGGCGATGACCACTCCCGGCCAGCCGATCGCGACTCCCCCGGCGGCCGCGAACGATGCTGCCGGGCCGTTGCCGCTGATCAACGCGCCCACGGCGACGCCGATGACTTCACCGAGGTAGGCGGCGAGGCCGGTGACGATGCCGGTTCCGTACGCGGGATGCTCCGCCCGCAGGCCGAAGAACCACAGGGCCGCAGCGAATCCGCCCGTGGCCAGCAGCATCCCCACGACCCCGGGAATCTGGCCGAGACCGGGCGTGGCGATGACGTCGGCATCCAGTGCGAGGCTCGTGAGACCGAGGCCCGCGATGGCGAGGGCGACGAAGCCGACGACGGCGAACGCCAGGGCGACCGCCGGCGGTACCGGTCCACCCTCCGCGCCGGCGTCGCGGGTCATCGTCAGGCGCGGTGCAGCTGCGGGCCGGCCTCGAGCGTGCGCTCGTACTCGCGCTGAGCTTCCTCGTTCAGCTCGGTCATGCGGCGGCCGCGGGCTGCCACCCACGCACCGAACCAGATGGTGAGTTCGCGACCCAGCACGAAGGCGACGATGGCCAGCGGTGCGAGGACCGCACCCTCCATGAGTTCCGCACCCTCACGGGCGGTCAGCATCCAGAAGGGCGCCTCGAACAGCTCGCCGAGGAGGTGACCGGCGTACGCGGCGAGTCCGACGAGGATGCCCCACACGACCCAGTGACCCCAGCGGCCGCGGTTGATGACCGCTCCGAGCAGCCAGAACGCGATGAAGAAGACGACGACCGGCACCCACAACGCCCACGTCGTGAGGGCGGCGAGCGTGGCATCGGCCAGCCCGGACACCTCGATCTCACGGTTGAGCAGCTGCAGACCGAGGGTCGCGGCGAGGTACAGGACGGCGAAGACGAGCGCGGCGAGCAGCCCGATCGCGCCGGCGGCTCCGCGGTTGCCGCGGGGTCGCGGAGCCTCGGGGGCCTGGACGAAGATCGGCTGCGCCCCGCCGTAGGGCGCCGACGAGGTTCGGGCGGAGTCGGGAACCGGCTCGCTCGGCGTCCCCACGGGTACTGCGGCGACGGTGGGGGTGTCGTCGGCGCGCGCTTCGGCAGCGCGGGCGTCGGCGCGGGCTTCGTCGGCGCGGGCCTCGGCGGCACGCGCGTCGGCTTCAGCCTCGGCCTCGGCGGATGCGGCGTACATGGCCCACCGGGCATCATCGGGGTCGTCGTCTCGCTCTTCCACGACCACGGTCTCCTCGACGACGACCGTCTGCGGCCGGTCGTCGACGGGACGCTCAGGGGATTCGGACGACTCGGACGACTCGGCGGGCACGTCGGCGCGCGCGGCCTCAGCCTCGGCGAGGCCTTCGCGTGCGCGGCTGACGACGTCGGCGTCGCGCTCCGCATCTGTCGGTTCGTCGACCGGGTCGCCGTACGACGACTTGGGATCACTCATCGCCCAGCACTCCTCACGCGGGGTGCATCCCCGCGTTCGAAGGGTAACGCGCGCTTGCCATCCGCTCGGGGAGGCGTGCCGTCGTGTGTCGATGTCCATCCGCGGCCAGCCGCTAGGGTGTGGCCATGATGGTCGCCGATCGACGCTCGTGGGTTCGTGCGGCGCTGGTCGGGGCGATCGCGGCCGGGATGCTCGCGCTGGCCGCCTGCGCCCCGGAGGGCGGCTCTGCCGGCTCCTCGTCGCGCCCATCGCCGGGGGAAAGCGCGAGCGCCGATGCCACCGCATCCCCGACCCCGTCGCCGTCCGCGACTCCTCCGGCGGCCGTCCCGGACGACTGCCGCGCCATCCTGTCCGAGTCCGTGCTGGCCGAACTCGGCGAGACGCCGCTGAACGACCCGGCACTGGGCATGAGCACCGGCGTGCAGCCGGACGGATCGCTCGTGTGCGTGTGGCGCGACCCGCGCGCCGACACGACGATGCTGACGACGACGATCTCCGCGATGAACCGGGGTCCCGCCCTGGACCTGCTCAACGGTCTCGCCGACCAGGAGCACTTCACGTGCTATTCCCCCGAGGGCGGTACGCGCTGCGAGAAGACGTGGATCAACGAGCAGTACCCCGTCACCGACGGCCGGACGCTCTTCTGGCGCGACGGCATCCTCATCGACACGCAGTTCTCGAACCTCGCCCCGTCGGGCTACACCGACAGCATCATCGCGTCCCTCTTCCCTTCCTGACCTCCCCCGTCCCTCCCGCCCGTCCCTCCCGCCCGTCCCTCCCGCTCCGCGAGAAACGACATTTCCGGCGAGAAAGGGCGCGCTGCGCTATGTCTCGCCGGAAATGTCGTTTCTCGGCGCAGGGCGAGCCGCCTAGAAGACGCGGGAGGCCACCTGCGCGGCGTAGTCCTCCGGCATCCAGTCGGTGAGGACGCTGGACAGCCACACGTCGCCGCGGAGGTCGTGGATCTCCACCACGGTGCCGCTCGTCCGCTCGCAGTGCACCGCCTCGCCGTCGGCGGTGCACGCGAAACCTTCCGCGGTAAGGGCCGCGTGCGCGATCGCGGCCGCACCCTGAGCGACCGTGGCCACCGTGGTGGATGCCGATCTCCCCTCGTTCACGCGCCAGGCGCACGTCAGGCGCACCTGGGGAGTCAGCGCCGTTCCGAGCGTCGTGGTGGTCGCCGGCGGAGCGGTGTTCTGCGACAGGAGCGCCTCGGGCGTCCACGTCAGCTCGGACCACAAGCGGTCGGGGTACAGCCCGCGGCAGTCGGTCGCGGGCGCCTCGGGGGTCGCGCCGGCGCCGTCACTGTCGGCGACCGGAGCGGAGGTCGCGCCGCGGAGGGTGCTGCCGACGACCTCGACCACCACCGGCAGCCCGGGGGCAGCCAGCCACACGAGCGCGCCGATCACGCCGGCGCAGATCATCCCCACCGGCCACGCGATCCACAGACTGCGTCCGCTCACCCGAGCCATGGCACCCCTCCCCACTCACGGTAATCGGGCGGCCCATCCTCCCCCGGATGCCACGCCCGCGGGAACGACGAAGGCCCCCGGCGCGATGCCGAGGGCCTTCGAAGGATCAGATCGTGATCAGTTGTACGTTCCGGGCGTGAAGTCGTCCGTCGAGAAGCTGTCGAAGTCGACGTAGCTCAGGTCGGCGTCGCTGTACGCGCCGTCCGAGGCGAAGATGCGGTTGGGGTACCGCTCGCTCTTGGCCTCTTCCGTCGCCTCGACCGTGACGTTGCGGTACTTCGCAAGTCCGGTTCCGGCGGGGATGAGCTTTCCGATGATGACGTTCTCCTTGAGGCCGACGAGCGGGTCGCTCTTGCCCTCCATGGCCGCCTGCGTCAGGACGCGGGTGGTCTCCTGGAACGATGCCGCCGACAGCCACGACTCCGTCGCGAGCGACGCCTTCGTGATACCCATCAGCTCCGGTCGACCCGACGCGGGGCGCTTGCCCTCGGCCACGGTCTCGCGGTTGATGTTCTGGTACTTCTTGAAGTCGACCAGCTCACCCGGAAGCAGCGTCGTGTCAGCGTGGTCGACCACGGTGACCTTCCGCAGCATCTGGCGCACGATGACCTCGATGTGCTTGTCGTGGATCGGCACACCCTGGGAGCGGTACACGCCCTGGACGCCGTTGACGAGGTACTTCTGCACCTCGCGGGCGCCCTGCACGCGCATGACCTCCTTGGGGTCGAGCGTTCCGACCAGGAGCGGCTGACCGACGGTGACGTGCTGGCCGTCCTCCACCAGAAGCGTCGCGCGCTTCAGGACGGGGTACACGACCGCCTCGTCGCCGTTGTCGGGCGTGAGGATGACCTTCTTGGCCTTGTCGGTCTCGTCGATCGTGATGCGGCCATCGGCCTCGGCGATCGGCGAGGCACCCTTCGGGGTGCGCGCCTCGAACAGCTCCTGCACACGGGGAAGACCCTGCGTGATGTCTTCCGCCGACGCCGACCCACCGGTGTGGAAGGTACGCATCGTCAGCTGGGTGCCGGGCTCACCGATCGACTGGGCCGCGATGATGCCCACGGCCTCGCCGATGTCGACGATCTTGCCGGTGGCCAGCGAACGGCCGTAGCACTTCGCGCAGACACCGACCGCCGAGTCACACGTCAGGACCGAGCGGACCTTGATGTTCTCGACGCCGGCCTCGACCAGCTTGTTGATGAGCACGTCGCCCACGTCGTCGCCCGCCTCGGCCACAACCGTGCCCTGCGCGTCGACCACGTCGGCGGCGAGGGTACGGGCGAACACCGAGTTCTCGACGTTCGCGTCCTTGACGAGGGTGCCGTCGGCGCCCATCGCAGCGATCGGGAGCTCGAGACCCTTCGACGTACCGCAGTCCTCCTCGCGGATGATGACATCCTGCGAGACGTCCACGAGACGACGGGTCAGGTACCCCGAGTCGGCCGTACGGAGGGCCGTGTCGGCCAGACCCTTACGGGCACCGTGCGTCGCGATGAAGTACTCCGCCACCGACAGACCCTCGCGGTACGAGGAGATGATCGGACGGGGGATGATCTCACCCTTGGGGTTGTTCACCAGGCCTCGCATACCGGCGATGTTCCGGATCTGCAGCCAGTTACCACGCGCACCCGACGACACCATGCGGTTGATGGTGTTGTCCTCCGGGAAGTTGTCGCGCATCGCCTTCTGGACCTCGTCGGTCGCCTCGGTCCAGATCTTGATGAGCTCCTGGCGACGCTCCGAGTCGGTCGTCAGACCCTTCTCGTACTGCGCCTGGACCTTCGCGGCCTGCTTCTCGTAGCCGGCGACGATCTCCTTCTTGTTCGGCGGGGTGAGAACGTCGCTCAGCGCCACGGTCACACCCGAACGCGTCGCCCAGTAGAAGCCGGCGTCCTTGATGCGGTCGAGGGTCGCGGCGACCTCCACCTTCGGGTACTCCTCGGCCAGCTTGTTGACGATCTGCGACAGCTTGCCCTTGTCTGCCTGCTCGCGGACGAACGGGTAGCCCTTGGGGAGGGTGTCGTTGAAGATCGCCTGACCGAGCGAGGCGTCCACGATGCCGTGACGCTCGTAACCCTCGGGCGCCTGGCCCTCGAGGAACGAAAGACCCGGGATGCGGATGCGGACCTTGGCCTGCAGGTCGAGGGTGCCCTCGTCCTTGGCCAGGATCGCCTCACCGACGGAGCCGAACACGCGGCCCTCACCGGCTGCGCCCTCCTTGAGGGTCGTCAGGTGGTGCAGACCGATGATCATGTCCTGCGAGGGCAGGGTCACCGGGCGGCCGTCCGACGGCTTCAGGATGTTGTTGGACGCCAGCATGAGGATGCGGGCCTCGGCCTGCGCCTCGACCGACAGCGGCAGGTGCACAGCCATCTGGTCACCGTCGAAGTCCGCGTTGAACGCGGCGCACACGAGCGGGTGCAGCTGGATGGCCTTGCCTTCCACGAGCTGAGGCTCGAAGGCCTGGATGCCGAGGCGGTGCAACGTGGGCGCGCGGTTCAGCAGAACCGGACGCTCGCGGATGATCTCCTCGAGCACGTCCCAGACCTCGGGACGGGTGCGCTCGACGGCACGCTTGGCGGCCTTGATGTTCTGCGAGTGACCGAGGTCGATCAGGCGCTTGATCACGAATGGCTTGAACAGCTCCAGCGCCATCTGCTTGGGCAGACCGCACTGGTGCAGCTTCAGCTGGGGACCCACGACGATGACCGAACGGCCCGAGTAGTCCACGCGCTTGCCGAGCAGGTTCTGGCGGAACCGGCCCTGCTTGCCCTTGAGCATGTCGGACAGCGACTTCAGCGCACGGTTTCCCGTACCGGTGACGGGGCGACCACGGCGGCCGTTGTCGAACAGTGCGTCGACGGCCTCCTGCAGCATCCGCTTCTCGTTGTTGACGATGATCTCGGGAGCACCGAGGTCGATCAGGCGACGAAGGCGGTTGTTGCGGTTGATCACGCGACGGTAGAGGTCGTTGAGGTCGGAGGTCGCGAAGCGCCCACCGTCCAGCTGGACCATCGGGCGCAGCTCCGGCGGGATCACCGGAACGACGTCGAGCACCATCGCGGCCGGGCTCATGCCCGTCTGCAGGAACGAGTTGACGACCTTCAGACGCTTGATCGCGCGGATCTTGCGCTGTCCCTTGCCCTCGGAGATCTGCAGGTGCAGGCTCTCCGACTCGGCGGCCAGGTCGAAAGCCTCCAGGCGACGCTTGATCGACTCGGCGCCCATGTAGGCCTCGAAGTACTGACCGAAGCGGTCCTGGAGCTCGTGGAAGACGTCGTCCTCGGGCTTGAGCGTGCCGACCTCGAGCGAGCGGAAGTCCTCCCACACGCGCTCGAGCTTGGCGATCTGCTCATCGGCGGCCTTGCGGGCCTGCGACATGTCCTTCTCGGCGGCGTCCTTGACCTTCTTCTTCTGGTCGGCCTTGGCACCTTCCGCCTCGAGAGCGGCGAGCTCCTCCTCCAGCTTGGCCATGCGAGCAGCGATGCGGGCATCGCGGCGGTCACCCAGCGTCTTCAGCTCGAGGCGGATGTTGTTCTCCTGCGTGGGGAGGTCGCGGTGACGCGCCTCCTCGTCGACGGAGATGACCATGTACGCGGCGAAGTAGATGACCTTCTCGAGGTCCTTCGGCGCCATGTCGAGCAGGTAGCCCAAGCGCGAGGGGACGCCCTTGAAGTACCAGATGTGCGTGACGGGCGCGGCGAGCTCGATGTGGCCCATGCGCTCGCGGCGGACGGAGGACTTGGTGACCTCCACGCCGCAGCGCTCGCACACGATGCCCTTGAAGCGGACGCGCTTGTACTTTCCGCACGCACACTCCCAGTCACGGGAGGGTCCGAAGATCTGCTCTCCGAAGAGGCCGTCCTTCTCCGGCTTGAGCGTGCGGTAGTTGATGGTCTCAGGCTTCTTGACCTCGCCGAACGACCAACGACGGATGTCGTCAGCGGTGGCCAGGCCGATTCGAAGCTGATCGAAAGTGGTTGATTCGAGCACTACGTCTCCTGTGTCGGAATTCTGTTCGTTGCCTGGCCGGATCAGATCTCGTCGATGGACGAGGACTCGAAGCGGCTGGAGATGTTGATGCCGAGTTCTTCGGCAGCACGGAAGGCGTCATCGTCGGTGTCGCGGAGGTTGACCGCGGTGCCGTCGGCCGAGAGGACCTCGACGTTCAGGCAGAGCGACTGCATCTCCTTCATGAGCACCTTGAACGACTCGGGGATGCCGGGCTCCTGGATGTTCTCGCCCTTGACGATCGCCTCGTACACCTTGACGCGGCCGAGGATGTCGTCGGACTTGATCGTGAGGAGCTCCTGGAGCGCGTATGCGGCGCCGTAGGCCTCGAGGGCCCACACCTCCATCTCACCGAAACGCTGACCGCCGAACTGCGCCTTACCACCGAGCGGCTGCTGGGTGATCATCGAGTACGGACCGGTCGAGCGGGCGTGGATCTTGTCGTCCACGAGGTGGTGCAGCTTCAGGATGTACATGTAGCCGACCGAGACGGGAGCCGGGAACGGATCGCCGGAGCGACCGTCGAACAGCAGCGTCTTGCCCGAGGAGCCGATGAGCCGGTCGCCGTCGCGCGTGGGAAGCGTCGAGTCCAGCAGACCGGCGATCTCCTCCTCGCTCGCACCGTCGAACACGGGGGTGGCGACCTTCGTACCGGGGGCGGCCTCGAAGGCCTCCTCCGGCAGACGGACGGCCCACTCCGGGGTGCCCTCGACCTTCCAGCCCTGCTGGGCGATCCATCCGAGGTGAAGCTCCAGCACCTGGCCGAAGTTCATCCGGCCCGGGATACCGAGCGGGTTCAGCACCACGTCGACCGGGGTGCCGTCGGAGAGGAAGGGCATGTCCTCGACGGGGAGGATCTTCGCGATGACACCCTTGTTGCCGTGGCGTCCGGCGAGCTTGTCACCCTCGGTGATCTTGCGCTTCTGGGCGATGTAGACCACGACGCGGCGGTTGACGCCCGAGCCGAGCTCGTCGTCGCCGTCCTCGGCGTTGAACTCCTTGACCGCGATGATCGTGCCCTGCTCACCGTGAGGCACCTTCAGCGACGTGTCGCGGACTTCGCGGCTCTTCTCGTTGAAGATCGCGCGCAGCAGGCGCTCCTCGGCGCTCAGCTCGGTCTCGCCCTTGGGCGTGACCTTGCCGACGAGGATGTCACCGGGACGAACCTCGGCGCCGATGCGGACGATGCCGCGCTCGTCGAGGTCCTTCAGCAGGTCGGGGCTGACGTTGGGGAGATCACGGGTGATCTCCTCCTTGCCCAGCTTGGTGTCGCGAGCATCCACCTCGTACTCCTCGATGTGGATCGAGGAGAGGGTGTCGTTCTTGACGAGCTCCTGGCTGAGGATGATCGCGTCCTCGAAGTTGTGACCCTCCCACGTCATGAACGCCACCAGGAGGTTCTTACCGAGCGCGAGCTCGCCCTCCTGGGTCGCCGGGCCATCCGCGATGACCTCGCCGACCTCGATGCGCTCACCCGCGGAGACCACAACACGCTGGTTGTAGGAGGTGCCCTGGTTGGAGCGGTCGAACTTCCGCAGGAAGTAGTCCTGCGTGCCACCCTCGTCCAGCTGCACGGTCACGACGTCGGCCGAGACCTCCATCACGACACCGGCCTTCTCGGCGGTGATGACATCCCCCGCGTCGACGGCGGCGTAGCCCTCCATACCGGTACCGACCAGCGGCGAGTCGCTGCGCACCAGCGGCACGGCCTGACGCTGCATGTTCGCACCCATCAGGGCGCGGTTCGCATCGTCGTGCTCGAGGAACGGGATGAGCGACGTCGCCACCGACACCATCTGGCGCGGCGAGACATCCATGTACCCGATCTCGTCGGCGGGGATGAGGTCGACCTCGCCGCCGATCTTGCGGGCGAGGACGCGGTCCTCCTGGAAGTGACCGTCGGCCTTCAGCGGCGCGTTGGCCTGGGCGACGATGAAGTCGGCCTCTTCGCTGGCGGTCAGGTAGTCGATCTGGTCGGTGACCCGGCCCTTCACGACGCGGCGGTACGGGGTCTCGATGAAACCGAACGCGTTGATGCGAGCGAACGATGCGAGCGAGCCGATCAGGCCGATGTTCGGGCCTTCCGGCGTCTCGATCGGGCACATGCGGCCGTAGTGCGAGGGGTGGACGTCACGCACCTCGACGCCGGCGCGCTCACGGGACAGACCGCCAGGGCCCAGCGCCGACAGGCGGCGCTTGTGGGTCAGACCCGCGAGCGGGTTGTTCTGGTCCATGAACTGCGACAGCTGCGAGGTGCCGAAGAACTCCTTGATCGCGGCGACGACGGGGCGCACGTTGATCAGGGTCTGCGGGGTGATCGCCTCGATGTCCTGCGTGGTCATGCGCTCGCGGACGACGCGCTCCATGCGGGACAGACCGGTGCGGACCTGGTTCTGGATCAGCTCGCCGACCGCGCGGATGCGGCGGTTGCCGAAGTTGTCGATGTCGTCGATGTCCAGACGGATCTCGGCCGGCTTTCCGGCGCGGGTGCCCGAGAAGGTGGCATCCCCGCGGTGCAGGCGGACGAGGTACTTGATCGTGGCGACGATGTCGTCGACGGTCAGCACCGAGTCGCTCAGCGGGAGCTCGAGGCCCAGCTTCTGGTTGATCTTGTAGCGACCCACCTTGGCCAGGTCGTAGCGCTTGGAGTTGAAGTAGAAGTTGTCCAGCAGCGCGCGGGCAGCCTCAGCGGCGACCTGCTCGCCCGGACGGAGCTTGCGGTAGATGTCGCGGAGCGCGTCTTCCTTGGTGAGGATCGTGTCCTTGGACAGCGTGTCTTCGATCGAGTCGAAGCCGGCGAACTCGGCGAGGATGTCTTCGCTCGTGAGGCCCAGGGCCTTGAGGAACACGGTGACCGACTGCTTGCGCTTGCGGTCGATGCGGACGCCGACCTGATCGCGCTTGTCGATCTCGAACTCCAGCCATGCACCACGGCTGGGGATGATGCGAGCCGACACGATGTCCTTGTCGGACGTCTTGTCGGGGGTCCTGTCGAAGTAGACGCCCGGCGAGCGGACGAGCTGCGACACCACGACACGCTCGGTGCCGTTGATGATGAACGTTCCCTTGCCGGTCTGCAGCGGGAAGTCGCCCATGAAGACCGTCTGGGTCTTGATCTCACCGGTCTGGTGGTTCATGAACTCGGCCTCGACGTACAGCGGCGCGGCGTACGTCTTGCCGCGCTCCTTGCACTCCTCGATCGAGTACTTCTCCGGCTCCAGGTACGGGTTCGTGAACGAGAGCTGCATCGTCTCGCTCAGGTCCTCGATCGGCGAGATCTCCTCGAAGATCTCCTCGAGGCCGCTGATCTCGGGCACGTCGGTGCGACCGGCGGCCAGAGCCTCGGCGACGCGTGCCTTCCACGCTTCGTTGCCGACGAGCCAGTCAAAGGACTCGGTCTGCAACGCGAGAAGGTCTGGGACCGTCAGCGTGTCGGAGATTTTTGCGAACGAAAGCCGGGATGCTCCGCGGCCGTTCTTAGGGGTGGTGGGGTTGGATGCGTTGCGCGCAGCAGCCAAGGGAATAACCTCCGCAGAGCCCGGGCAGGACTCGTGATTTCCTTGTCGTCAGGGTGGAGTGCTCCCGGCCCCGAAACCTGACACGACGCACACCGCGAGAGCGGGGACGTGCAGGAACAGCCGACCACCATATGAGGGCAGGGGAAAGGGGAGCGCAAAAGACGACTATACGTCGGATGACGCGCCGTGTCCAGCCGGAATCTTGACGGGTTCCCCGACGTGCGGTATAACCGCGCTCTACGGCCCGCGGAATGGGGAGAACCCCCCTCCCGGCGACCGGCCTGCGGGTGCACAATGTGCCGATGGGGGACCGCGTCGCCGCGCACATCCGCACTCCGGATGCGCGCCTGCGTGTGTTCGTCTCCTCGACGCTGCGCGAACTCGCCGACGAGCGCCGGGCGGTGCGGGCGGCCGTCGAACGCCTGCGCCTCGCGCCGGTGATGTTCGAGCTCGGGGCGCGTCCCCATCCGCCGCGCGATCTGTACCGCGCCTACCTGGACCAGAGCGATGTGTTCGTGGGCATCTACGGCGACAGCTACGGCTGGGTCGCGCCCGGCGAGCAGATCTCCGGCCTCGAGGATGAGTACCGGCTCGCCCCGCGAGAGATGCCGAAGCTCATCTACATCAAGCAGACCACCACGCGGGAGCCCCGCCTGGAGGAGCTCATCCACCGCATCCGCTCGGATGACACCGCCGCATACCTCCCCTTCCGGGGTGCGGAGGAGCTCGAGGAACAGGTGGCCACCGACCTCGCGATGCTGCTCGCCGAGCGTTTCGACAGTTCCCGCGCGGCCGACCCGACGGCGGCGGGCGCGGCTGACCCGACGGCGGCGGCCGCGGTGGCCACGCGGCTGCCCGTGCCGTACACCCGCACGGTCGGCCGCGACGACGCGATCGCGGAGGTGCGGAAGCTGCTCGCCGCTCCGGACGGGCGTCTGGTGAGTCTCGTCGGCACGGGGGGCATCGGCAAGAGCCGCCTGGCGATCGAGATCGCGCACTCCTGCGGCGACCTCTTTCCCGACGGCGTGCACTTCGTCCCGCTCGAGGGGGTGCTGGAGCCGGCCCTGCTCATCCCGACCATCGCGTACGCGCTGGGCGTGCGCGACAACGGCGAGGCCGCACTCGAGGAACGCATCGGCCTGGCTCTGGCCGACCGCACGGCGCTGCTGGTCCTGGACAACTTCGAGCAGCTGATCGACTCCGCCCCGGCGCTGGTGCGTCTGTACGAACTCGCGCCGCGTGCGCGTTTCCTCGTCACCAGCCGGGTCGTCCTCCGCATCCGGGGGGAGCGCGTCTTCGAAGTACGCGCCCTGGAGGCCCCCGACCCGACGGCGCCCGCGACGCTCGAGCGGGCGATGCGCTCGGCCGCCGTCGCGCTCTTCGTCGACCGAGCCCGCGCGGCGCGGCCCGACTTCGAGCTGACCGAACACAACGCCGCCGACATCTGCGCCGTCTGCGCCCGCCTCAACGGCCTGCCTCTGGCCCTGGAGCTGGCCGCGGCGAAGGTGCGGACGCTCACTCCCGGTGCCATCGCGCGTCGACTGGAGCGGAGCCTTCCGCTCCTCACCGCCACGGCGCGCGACGTTCCCGACCGACACCGCACCATGACGGCGGCGATCGACTGGAGCGTCGAACTGCTGACGGAGGAGCAGCGCGCACTCCTCGAGGATCTGGGGGTCTTCGCGAAGCGCTTCACCTTGGAGGCCGTGGAAGCGCTCGGAAAAGACCGGATGTGGGGAGGGCAGGAGATCGAGGCCCTTGGCGCGCTCGTGGATGCCTCCCTCGTCGCGCAGACCGATGTGGACGGACGGTCGGTGTACTCCCTCCTGGCCGTGGTGCGCGAGTATGCGGTCGCCCGGTTGAAGCGCCGGGGGGCCGCGTCCCAGATGCGGGCGGCTCACGCCGATTATTACCTGCGCCTGGTCGGCGACCTCGCACCCGGGCTCCGCGGGGAACGGCAGGCCGAGGTGGTCGCGCTGCTGGGGCTGGAGCTGCCGAACCTGCGTGCGGCCGTCCGCCACCTCGTCCACATCGACCGGCTCGACGACGCCGGCGCCTTCGCCTGGGGCCTCCTCATCTATTGGTGGATCGCCGGGTTCTTCGCCGAGGTGCGGGTGTGGATGCTGGAGCTCCTGGGCAAGGACCGGCCCATTTCCCCGCACACGCGTGCCGTCGCGTGGTTCTTCGCACTGTGGGGCGAGATGTGGCAGCACCCCTCGGAGGAGGTGGTGGCGGGCCTCGGGGAGTGCCTGCGCCTGTTCACCGAGTCGGGCGATGAGGATGCCGCCGCCATGGCCATCGCGGCGCGCGCGACCGCGCGCCTGCAGCTGCCGACTCCCGACCTCGACACCGCCGACACCGAGCTGACCGACGCGATCGCACGGCTGCGCGACCTCGGCAACGGCTGGGCGGAGGCGATCACCGAGGTCGCGGTCGGACGCCTGGCGTGGCTGCGCGGATCGCCCGACGCGGCGCTCACGCACTTCGACCGCGCGACGGCGGTCGCCGAGGCCGGATCGGACCTCTTCACCGTCTCCGTCGCCGGCGACCACCTCGCGCGCATGCAGCTCGTGCGCGGGGAGATCGATGCCGCTGAGGGTCGCTGCATCCGGACCCTGGGGGTGTCGATCCGGCTGCACTACGAGGAAGGCGTCGCCTACGGCCTCGAGGGCCTGTGCGCGGTCGCCGCGGCCCGGGGCGACGCCGAGCGGGCGGGGATGCTGAGCGCGGCCGCGGCGGCGATCCGCCACCGCATCGGGGTGTTCGACGTGGAGCCGTTCACGGTGTACGCGCCGCAGCTGGCCGCGGCGCGTGAGAAGGACGCGGACGCGGTGGCCCGCGGTGAAGCCCGCGGGGCGGGGCTCAGCGTCCCGGAGGTGGTCGCGCTGGCCCTTCCCGAGGCCGACTACGGCGCGGTGGCCGACGTCCTCCAGCGCTGGTGAGGCCTGCGGGGGCGGGGCGGAGCCGCGGCGGGACGGCGGCGCGGGGCGGGGCGGGGCGGGATCAGGGCAGCGGACGGGCGTGACGGAACCGTAGACGGGTGCCCGGCCGGGCCTGGGCGAGAGCGTCGAGGGCCGCCTCCGTCGCCACGGCGATCACCGGATAACCCCCGGTCACCGGCCCGTCGGCGAGCAGGATCGTCGGGCGACCCGACGGCGGCACCTGCACGGCCCCCGGGACCATTCCCTCGCTTGGCAGCTCGCCGTCTCTGATGCGCTCCAGCTCGGGGCCGTCCAGCCGCATCCCGACACGGTCGGCCGCGCCGGAGACGGTCCACAGGTGCTCGAACAGCGCCCGGTGTGCGGATGCGGCGAACCAGTCGGCCCGCGGGCCGGGGGCCAGTTCGACCTCGATCTCGCTGTCGTGCGGCGGACCCCACGGCGCGAGGTCGGCGACGGGCACGGGCGTGCGCGGCTCGGCGCCGATCGCGATCGTGTCGCCGGCGCGGAGCGGGGCGGGTCCGAGCCCGGCGAGCACGTCGGTCGCGCGAGAACCGGCAACGGCAGGAACGTCGACGCCACCGCGGAGAGCGAGGTATCCCCGCGCTCCGGAGGCGAACCAGTCCACGTGCAACTCGGCGCCCGCGCCCCAGTGCACGGCCGTGTGCGGGTCGACCGCGTGCCCGTCGAGCGTCATCGGACCCGTCGCCCCGGCCAACGCGACCCAGACGTCGCGTTCGGCGACGGCGCGGAACCCGCCCACCGTGATCTCGATTCCGGCGACGTCCTCCGGGTTGCCCACGAGCCGGTTCGCCCGGCGCAGAGCCGCCCGATCCAGCGCGCCCGAGCGCGCGATCCCCAGCGAGGCCCGGCCTCCGCGGCCGAGGTCCTGCACCGTGGCGAGGAGCCCCGGCTCCCGCACGCGCACCCCCGCCGCATCCCCCGCCGAGAAACGACGTTCCGGATGAGAAACGACGCGCGGCGTTGTTTCTCGCCCGGAATGTGGCGTCTCGACGAAGCGCACGCGGGTGGCGGGGGGCAAGAGCACCGGGGATGCGGCGGACGGGTCGAACAGCGGAGCATCCGTCGTGCCGATCAGCCGCCAGCCGCCCGGGGTTTCGCGCGGGTACGCACCCGTGAAGGCACCGGCCAGGCCCACCGCGCCGGCGGGCACGCGGGTCCGCGGCGACGCGAGCCGCGGGACGTCGAACGGCCAGGCGTCGCTGACGAGGTACGCGAACCCCGCTGCGAAGCCCGTGGACGCGACCGACCACTCCGCGCCCCGGTGCCGGGCGACGAGTTCGGATGCGGGAACTCCGAGCATCTCGGCCGTCTCCGCCACGTCGGGACCGTCGTAGCGGATCGGCACCTCCACGAGCGGCGCGGGGTCGAAGGAGCGATCCCCGGCAGCGCGCTCGGCTTCGTCGCGGATCCATGAGCGCACGGCCGAAGGGGAGATCACGGACGGGTCGAACGGCACGAGCACCGTCCGGGCGGCGGGCACGACATCGACGATCCCCGCCGGGCGCGACGACGCGAGGACCGTCGACAGGGCCAGCACCTCGGCGAGCGATCCCGTTTGGGCAAGCACGGCGCGCTCCCCCATCGACCGGAGCTCGATCGTCACCACGGGGCACGCACCTCGACGCCCGCGGCATCGAGCGCGGCCCGGACGGCTCGTGCCATCGCGAGGGACGCAGGGGTGTCGCCGTGCAGGCAGAGGGATGCCGCATGCGCCGTCAGCGGAGTCCCGTCCACCGCGTCCACGACCCCGTGGCGCGCGAGCCGGACAGCGCGCTCGGCGACGACGACGGGGTCATGCAGGACATCACCGGTCTCCCCACGGGACACCAGCCCGCCTGCCGCCGTGTAGCCGCGGTCGAGGAACGCCTCGCGGACGAACGGGAGGCCCACCTCCCGTGCTGCTCGTTCGATCTCTCCGGCCAGGCCCAGGATCGGAAGGGCCTGTCCCAGGCGGGCGGAGAGCTCCGCGACGGCGGCGGCGACCGCATCCGCCTGCCCGGCGTCGACCGTGACCGCGTGGTACAGCGCGCCGTGCGGCTTGACGTAGCGCACGTCGGCGCCGGCTGCCACGAGCGCCGACAGCTGCACGGCGACCTCGGCGCGAAGCTGAGCCGGGGACGTGTCGCGGCGGACCCGGCCGAAGTTCTCCGCGTCGACGTACGAGGGATGGGCACCGACGGCCACGCCGTGCCGACCGGCGCGCTCCACGGCCGCGCGCATGGATGCGGCGTCCCCCGCGTGCCCTCCGCACGCGATGCTTGCGCTGGAGATCACCGCGAACATCGCCTCGTCGTCGGCGGTCGGCACGCCCGCGATCGTCTCGCCGAGGTCGGCGTTCAGGTCGATCACGCGCATGGGCCCACGCTACCGGCGCGGACCGGCCCGGACGGGCCGCCCCCGGCGCGGACCGGCTCGGCCGGCGCGGGGTTCGGGTTACGGGCAGAGGCGGCGCGGGTTACGGCTGCGGAACGATGTGCGGGGCGGGATGCGGCGACCCGCCGCGGGAGGCAGGATGGACGGATGACCCCCGCTCCCGGAGCACCGCTGCTGTCCGTTCGTGACCTGGCCGTTGACTTCGCCACGCTCGACGGGCCCGTGCGCGCCGTCGATGGCGTCGACTTCGACATCGCCGCCGGGGAGACGATCGCGATCGTCGGCGAGTCCGGGTCGGGAAAGTCGACCACGGCGATGGCGATCATCGGCCTTCTCGCCTCCGGCGGATCCGTCGCCCGCGGCAGCATCCTGCTCGACGGCGAGGACCTCACGCACTTCTCCGAGGGCCGCATGCGCGAAGTGCGGGGGCGTCAGATCGGCCTCGTGCCGCAGGACCCCATGTCGAACCTCAACCCGGTCGCGAAGATCGGCACGCAGGTGGCCGAGACCCTCCTCGCGCACGGGCTCGCCAACCGCTCCGACGTGCAGCGGAAGGTCGTCGAGACTCTCGAGGCGGCGGGGCTTCCGGATGCGGCGACCCGCGCCAAGCAGTATCCGCACGAGTTCTCCGGCGGGATGCGCCAGCGGGCGCTCATCGCGATCGGGCTGGCCTGCAGCCCGCGGCTGCTCATCGCGGACGAACCGACGAGCGCGCTCGATGTCACGGTGCAGCGCACGATACTCGACCAGATCGAGCGGATGACCGCCGAGCTCGGCACCTCCGTGCTGCTCATCACGCACGACCTGGGGCTCGCCGCCGAGCGGGCGTCGCGGGTGATCGTGATGCACCGCGGCCGCGTGGTCGAGCAGGGCCCGGCGCGGCAGATCCTGGAGGCTCCGCAGCATCCGTACACCCAGTCGCTCGTCGCCGCCGCCCCGTCGGTGGCGGCCGTGCGGCTCCGGCCGGAGGAGTTCCGCGGCCGCAAGCTGGAGACGGTCGAGGCGGCCGCCGCCGATCACATCGTGGAGATCGAGCACCTCAGCAAGGTGTACCCCACCCGCGGGCGCGGCGACGACTTCCGCGCCGTCGACGACGTCTCGCTCGCCATCCCGCGCGGTCAGACGGTCGCGATCGTCGGGGAGTCGGGATCGGGCAAGACGACGACAGCGCGGATGCTGCTGAAAGTGGTCGAGCCGACCAGCGGGTCGATCCGGTTCGAGGGGCAGGACGTCGCCGCCCTGAAGGGTGCGGCGCTGCGGGATTTCCGCCAG
Organism: Microbacterium sp. Z10_103; assembly: GCF_058310455.1. Classification (NCBI taxonomy): domain Bacteria; kingdom Bacillati; phylum Actinomycetota; class Actinomycetes; order Micrococcales; family Microbacteriaceae; genus Microbacterium; species Microbacterium sp. Z10_103. Next base: position 116,603 of record NZ_JBZEGK010000001.1, on the reverse strand, counting down.
AAGGTGCAGCCGATCTTCCAAGATCCGTACTCGAGCCTCAACCCCATGTTCACGATCGAGCGGATCATCGAGGAGCCGCTGTCGTTCTACAAACGCGGTTCGGCCAAGGAGCGCTCGGCGCGTGTGCGGCAGCTGATGGATGACGTGGCCCTGCCGCAGTCGATGCTGCGCCGCTATCCGTCGGAGCTGTCCGGCGGGCAGCGTCAGCGCGTGGCGATCGCGCGCGCCCTCGCCCTCTCCCCCGACCTCATCGTGTGCGACGAACCCGTCTCGGCACTGGACGTGCTCGTCCAGGACCAGGTGCTCACCCTGCTCCGCGACCTCCAGACCGAGTACGGCCTGAGCTACCTCTTCATCTCTCACGACCTGGCGGTGGTCCGCCTCATCAGCGACTACGTGTGCGTCATGAAGGACGGGCGCCTCGTGGAGGCAGCATCCAGCGAGGAGATCTTCACGAACGCGCGTGACCCCTACACGCGGCGCCTCCTCGCCTCGATCCCCGGCAACGAGCTCGGCCTGACCGGCTGACCCGCCCCGCCGCCCGGCCGTCCCGCCCGCCCCGAACCGCGAGACTGCATCCCCGCCACGAGACAGCCGGCGACGGATGCGGTCTCGTGGCGCAGATGGAGTCTCGCGGTCCTCCCGCCCCGCGCACGGGGACCGCGGGGTCAGCGGGCGCGGGTGCGGGGGTCCATCGCCTCGCGCAGGGACTCGCCGAGGAGCGTGAAGCCGAGCGCGGTGACGGCGATGCAGATGCCGGGGAGGAAGGCCAGCCACGGCGCGATCGCCAGTTCGGACTGCGCGTAGGTGAGCATGCGCCCCCACTCGGCCGTCTGCGGCAGCCCGCCGCCGAGACCCAGGAACGACAGCGCGGCCGCGTCGATGACGGCCGTGGCGAGGGTCAGGGTCCCCTGGACGATGACCGGACCGACGCTGTTGGGCAGCACATGGGTCATGGTGATCGACCGGCGTGACAACCCGAGCGTCTGCGCGGACAGCACGTAGTCCGCGCCGCGCTGCTGCAGCAGCGACGCACGCAGGAGCCGGGCGAAGACCGGTATCTGGGATGCTCCGATCGCGATCATGATCGCCAGCTGGCTCTGCCCGAGGATCGCGGCGATCGACACGGCCAGCAGCAGGTTCGGAACCGAGAGGAGGATGTCGACGAATCGCATCACGACGTTGTCGACCCACCCGCCGAACATCCCGGCCAGAAGGCCGAGCAGCATCCCGCCGACGAGGCCGAAACTGGTCGAGACGATGCCGATCGTCAGCGAGGCCTGCGCGCCCCAGATCAGCTTCGACAGCACGTCGCCACCGAAGCGGTCGAGGCCGAGAGGGAACTCGGCCATCTCACCCGGGCCCGGAATGTCGGTGGGCGTGATGAACCGCTGGCCGGGGAGCGACTCGGCCGGGTACGGGGCGAGGATCGGGGCCAGCAGCGCGACGAGGAGGAACAACGCGACGATGACGGCGCCCACCCAGGCGGTGGGGTTGCCCCGCAGTCGCCGGAAGACGTCACGCCAGAACCCGCCGCGCGTCTGGGCGCGGAGGAGCCCGGCGTCGACGATCGCGTTGTCGTCGACGGGTCCGCCGCTGGGGGCGGGGGGCAGGATGCTGGAGCTCACTGCACTCTCACTCTCGGGTCGATCACGCTGTACGACACGTCCACGAGCAGGTTGATCAGCGCATACAGGATCGCGATGAAGATGATGAACCCCTGCAGCACGGGGAAGTCGCGCGTGAAGATGGCCCTCGCGAGGAACTGCCCGATCCCCGGGAAGGCGAACACCGTCTCGGTGAGCACCGCCCCGGAGATCAGCAGACCCGCCTGCAGGCCGACGGTCGTGACCACCGGGAGCATCGCGTTGCGGAGGATGAAGCGGTTGCGGAGCGTTCCACGGCCGATGCCCTTGGCCCGGCCGGTGCGGACGTAGTCGGCGTTCTGGACGTCGAGGACGGATGCGCGCGTGATGCGCACGATGATCGCGAGCGGGATCGTGCCGAGGGCGAGCGCCGGCAGGATGAGGTGCAGGAACGCGTCCCACGCCGCATCGAACTCGCCCGTGATCAGGCCGTCGAGCACGTACAGATTCGTGTAGTGGGTCGCGTCGATCCGGGGGTTCTGCCGCCCGTCGGAGGGCAGCCATCCCAGCTGCACCGCGAAGATGTATTTGAGGATGAACGCGAGGAAGAAGACCGGGATCGTGATGCCGACGAGGCTCAGCACGACGGCGATGTGGTCCCACGCCTTGCCGTGCTTGCGCGCGGCCCAGTAGCCGAGCGGAATGCCGACCCCGACGGCGATGATCAGCGCCGCGATCGACAGCTCCAGGGTCGCGGGGAACCGCCGGACGAACTCCTCGAGCACGGGTCGCCCGGTCTGGATCGAGGCGCCGAAGTCGCCGGTGGCCAGGCGCCCGAGCCACGTGAAGTACTGCACGTACAGCGGCTCGTTGAATCCATAGAGCTCGTTGATGCGCTCGACGGCTTCGGGGGTGGCGCGCTCACCGAGGAGCGCGACGGCCGGTCCGCCCGGAAGCGCCCGAACCCAGAAGAACAGCAGGACGGACAGGCCGAACAGGGTCGGGATGAGCAGGAGCAGACGCCTGCCGATGGTGCGTAGCACGAGGACTCCGAGGTAGGGCCCTCCGCCTTGCCTGAATCGGCTGCCTCGCGACGCGTTAGGGCAGCCGATTCACGCAAGTCGGACGACGGGAGTGCGAGGATGCTGCGACCCGGGCGCCGCGTGGCGGTCCGGGTCGCAGCATCCGGGGTGTCACTCCGACAGTTCGATCAGGTTGTAAACCTCGTCCTGCACCGGGCTGGCCGGGTACGAGGTGACTCGCTCGGCGAACGCCAGGGTCGGGACGGGGCTTGCCAGCGGGATACCGGGCAGGAACTGCGCGATCTGCTCGTTGATGTCCTGGTAAGCCGGGTCCTGCTCTTCTTCGGTGGCGAGGCCGCGCGCGGTGGTCAGCGCCGAGAAGAGCTCGGCGTTGTCGAAGCCCCACTCGTTCGAGGGAGCACCGAAGAAGGTGCCCACGAAGTTGTCGGGGTCGTTGTAGTCACCGGTCCAGCCGAGGAGGTGGATGCCGTGCTCGCTACCGCCCTGCATGAGGTCGAGGTACTCGGCCCATTCGTTCGAGACGGGGTTGAGCACCACGCCCACGGCCTCCAGCTGCGACTGCAGGTTCGTGAAGATCTGCTCCGGGTTCGGCATGTACGGCCGCGAGATGTTGACCGGGTAGTTGAAGGTCAGCGTCAGCGGGTTCGCCTCGGTGAAGCCGGCTGCGGCCAGCAGCGACTGAGCCTCCTCGACGTCGTACTCGTATGTCGTGACGTCTTCGTTGAAGCCGATGACGCTTTCCGGCATGAACTGGTCGGCGATCACGGTGCCCTCGGGCAGCACCTGGCTGACCAGCTGCTCCTTGTCGATGGCGTGGGCGAGGGCCTGGCGCACGCGGATGTCGGCGAGCGCGGGGTCGGCCTGGTTCATGGCGAGGTACAGGATGTTGAACGGCTCGCGGTTGACGAGCGTGTAGCCGGCGTCCTCGAGTGCGCCGAGGTCGGCGGGGGCGACGAGGTCGTAGCCGTCGATCGAGCCGGATTCGAGCGCCTGGCGGCGGGCGGTGGTGTCACCGATCACGCGGAAGATGACTTCCTGCACCTGGCCCTGCTCGCCCCAGTAGTCCTCGTACGCGGTGACGGTCGCCTCGGCGCCCGGCTCCCACGAGTCGAACATGAACGGTCCGGTGCCGGTGGGGTGCTCGGTGGCGTACTCGCTCAGCGTCGGCGCCTCCGAGGTGCCGCCCACGTCGTCGGCGTTGTACTCCTCGAGCGCGGCCGGGCTCTGCATGGCGAACGCGGGCAGCGACAGCGCCGGGATGAATCCGGCGAACGGCTCGTTGAGGGTCACGGTGACCTCGGTGTCGCTGCCGACCTCGCAGCTCTCATAGATCGAGGTGCCGGTGTCGGCGTAGCCGCGCATGATCTTGCCCCAGTAATAGGACAGGCTCTCGCTCTGCGCGATGCCGGTGAAGTTGTTCTGCCGGTCGAAGTTGAAGCAGACAGCATCCGCGTTGAACTCGGTGCCGTCGTGGAAGGTCACGCCCTCCTTCAGCTGGAAGGTGTAGGACAGCCCGTCTTCGGACTGCTCCCAGCTCTCCGCCAGGAGCGGCGCCGGGTCGGCCGTGCCGGCCTCGACTCCGACGAGACCCTCGAAGATCTGCCGCGAGATACGGAACGACTCGCCGTCGCTGGCGAAGGCCGGGTCGAGGCTCGAGGGGTCGCCCGACGCTCCGAAGACGAAAGTGGAGTCGACATCGCCGGACGTCGTCTCCTCTTCCCCTCCGCCGCGCTGACTGGAGCAGGCGGAGAGGGCGATCGCCCCGATCGCGACCGCGGCGGCGCCGCTGAGCAGGCGCCGTCTCATCGTGTGTGCCATGTGCTGTGCACCTTCCATGTGGGGGTGAAGACGGGGCCGACGCGCGTCCACGCGGTCGTGCCGCATCCGGTTCAACCGATGTACCGACCGTACCTGCAAGCGATCCGGGTGCTGGTTGCCCGTGTGTATCGATCGTGTTTCGACCGTTCCGCCGGCCCACCCCCGCCGCGGGCTAGCGTGGAGGGATGGCCCGCGCCCGCGTCGAACCCGCCGAGATCGCCTCCACGCGCCTCTCCGACGGGACGATCGCCCGTGTCGTGCCGTCGCCGTATGCGGGCGGATACGAGCTCGAGGTCGACGGAACACCGCAGTCGCACGTCGACCCCGACGATCCCACGCACCTGCACTTCGAATACATCGCGCGGATGGCCGCGGTGATCGACCGGCTGCGGATGCCGGGGCAACCGCTCACCGCGGTGCACCTGGGAGCGGGCGCCTTCACCCTGCCGCGGTACGTCGAGGCGACGCGGCCGGGTTCGCGTCAGCAGGTGATCGAGCTGGAGCAACCGCTCGTCGATCTGGTGCGTGCCACCCTGCCGCTGCCCCGCGGAGGATCGATCCGGGTGCGGATCGGGGATGCCCGGGAGGGACTGGGACGCCTTCCGGCAGGCCTTGTCGGGCAGGTCGATCTGCTCGTCAGCGACGTGTTCGCCGGAGCGCAGACACCGGCCCACCTCACCACGGTGGAGTTCTACCGCGACGCCCTCCGGCTGCTCGCCCCCGACGGCGTGCTGCTGGTCAATGTCGCCGACGGCGCGGGGCTCGCGTTCGCGCGCCGGCAGGTCGCGACCGTGCGGTCCGTGCTGCCGCATGTGGCCGTGCTCGCCGAAGTGCAGGTGCTCAAGGGCAGGCGTTTCGGCAATCTCGTGATCGCCGCATCCCCCGCACCCCTGCCGGTGGAGTGGCTCCCGCGGCTCATGGCGGCGGGACCCCACCCGGCGAAGGTGGCGCACGGCGCGGAGCTCGACGAGTTCGCCCGCGGCGCGCTTCCTGCCACCGATGCGGATGCGACGCCCTCCCCCAAGCCGATTTCTTCGCTGTTCGACCGCTGAGACCGGCGTGCCCTCCCGGCGACCCGCCGCGGCTGCCACACACTAGAAGCGGCCCGTGACAGGCGAGCGACACCGCACGGCGAAGGGAGACGACGATGAGCTACATCCGCGGATACGACCCCGAGACGCTGCGCGAGATCGTCGACCTGAACGAGTGCCAGCATCGGCTCGACGAGATCGGTACGCAGCGGAGCCTGCCGGCCCTGCTCGAACGCGTCTGGCTCCTGAAGGTGCTCGGTCGGCTGGATGACGCCCTGTCGGTGTCGGACCAGTCGGTGCGCGTGGCACGGATGGCCGGAACCCGTAAAGACCTCCTGCGCGCACGCATCTTGCACGCGACGATCCTGCAGGCCCGCGACGCGCTGCCCGCCGCGGCCCAGGAGCTCAGCACGTGTGCCGCGGAGGCCGACGGCGCGGGGTGGTCGGGGATCGCCGCCTTCGCCTACCAGCACCGCGGCAAGGTCTACTACGACGCCGGCGATTACGACGACGCCCGCACCGACTTCAAGCGCGCCCTCTTCCTCCGCCAGGACGCCGGCGCCGCCGACGAGCAGCTCGAATCGACGCTGCTGGCGATCGATGCCGCCGACCGGCGTCGATCCCGCGCATCGGTCGCCAGCTGACTGTCGGCACCTGCCTTTACGCTCGATTCTCATGTCGGAGCTGCAGCGGGTGCGCACGTGGGCGGAGGCCTTGATCTCCCTCCACCTGGATGCGACGTGGTCGTTCGGGTTCGACAACGCCAAACGTCGCGCGGGCCTGTGCGACTACACGCGCCGCCGCATCAGCGTGTCGCGCTACCTCACGGCCCGCTACGACGACGACACCAACCACCAGACGCTGCTGCACGAGGTGGCGCACGCCCTCGCCGGGCCGGCGGCCGGCCACGGAGCGCAGTGGAAGCGCGTCGCGCGCGACCTCGGCTACATCGGCGGCACCACCCATGCGGGCGAGACGGCGAACGAGCTCGCGCCGTGGGTGGGCGTATGCCCCGCCGGGCATGTGGCTTACCGCCACCGAAAGGCGACCCGGCCGACCTCATGCGCCACATGCGCCCCGCGGTTCGATCCGCGGAACGTCTTCACCTGGACGCGGCGCGAGATCACCCCCGCCACGCGGCTGGCCGCGCAGACGCCCCGCTGACCCGGGCTCTAGCGGGTTGTGCTGGGGTGGGCGGATGCGCCGCGGCGTCACCCCGGCACGAAGGCTCCGTTGCGGAGGACCGGTACGACGGATGCGGCATCCACCACCGCTGCGGAGAGCACCTCGTCGCGCCGGCCCCGTGCGGCGAGCTGTCGGCCCGACCCGCTCGCCGTCAAGAGGTGCCGTGTGGCGCCGCGGAGCGCGCGGAACGCCTCACCGGCGACGGCGGCGTCGGGCGAGCAGGCGTCGATGCCGAGGTCGCCGAGCGCCGCGATGACCGCCCCGGCGCCGAGCGAGTCTTCGACGGCGAAACGCAGCTCCGGCGCATCCGCCCCGACCCGCTCCCCGGCCGCGACCACCGCCACGCTCGTGCGAACGCCGCGCTCGCCCTGTCGCGCGAGGACCCACCGGGCCACCGCCGCCGCGTTGCGGATGCACCCGAGCACGACCTCGCCTTCGCCCTCCGCGGCGGCGGATGCCACGGCCGCGCCGTTGAGCGAGACGGCATGGGCCGCGGCATCCAGCCGATACGACCCACCCGAGGCCAGCAGGTCGGTCACGGTCGAGGAGAAGCGCAGCACGTCGACGACCACCACGATGTCGGCAGGGGTGAGCCGGGCGAGGCCCTCGGTTCCCCACTCGAGACGCACCTGGTAGACGGACTGGTCGAACGAGGATGCGGTTGCAGGCACCCGTCGAGCCTAGGACGCGCGCCGCGGCCGGCCCGATGGGCGAGGATGGGGCGATGCGCATCCTGCTCAAGCTGGTCATCGACTGCGACGCCGACGCGGCCTGGCGTGCCCTTCACTCCCCACGCGCGGTGGCGGAGTTGTACGGCCCGCTCCTGACGATGGAGCCGCTGTCCGATGCGCCGACCTCGTGGGAGGCGGGGATGGACATGCCCGTGCAGCTGTCCGTCGCCGGCGCGCTCCCCATGGGGAACCAGCTCATCTCCGTCAGTGAGCGCGAGGCATCCGACGCCAACGGCCCCGTGCGGATCTTCCGCGACAGCGGCATTCCCCTCACCGGGCCGCTGTCCAGTCTGGATGTCTGGGACCACCAGATGGCCGTATCCCCGGCGCCGGGCGACCCCACCCGCACCCTCTGGCGCGATCGGCTCGTGATCGGCGGGCGCACCGCGCCGCTCCTGTGGCCGGTGCTGTGGTCCGCGTGGCAGTGGCGTGCCGCCCGCATCCGCGCCCTCGCCCCATCGTGGGCGCACGATCCGGAGCCGGTCGCCGGCGGCTGAACCCGACAACGACCCGCGCGCGAGAAACGACAATCCGGACGAGACGGCACGCGGCGCGGCGTTTCTCATCCGGAACGTCGTTTCTCGCGCGCGGGGGCGCGGGCGACCGGACGGGGGGACGCGGGGGTCAGGCGAGGCCGTGGTCGTAGGCGAAGACGACGAGCTGCACGCGATCGCGGAGACCGAGCTTGGCGAGGATGCGGCTGATGTGCGTCTTGACCGTGGCTTCGGAGAGGAACTCCCCCGCGGCGATCTCGGCGTTGCTGAGGCCCCGGGCGGCGAGCGCGAACACTTCCCGCTCACGCCCGGTGAGGGTCGCGAACGATGGCGGAACCGGCCGGGTCTCCCGCGCCCCCGCGGCGAAGAGTTCCCGGGTCGCCGACGCGGCAATCACGGCGGAGCCGGCGTGGACGGTGCGTATCGAGGCGAGGAGGAACTCCGGTTCGGCGTCCTTCAGCAGGAACCCGCTCGCACCCTGGCGGATGGCGCGGGCCGCCGCCTGGTCGAGATCGAAGGTCGTCAGCATCACCACGCGCGGCGGGTCGGGTCGGGACAGCAGATCGGCCGTCGCGGCCAGGCCGTCCATCACCGGCATGCGGATGTCCATGAGCACGACGTCGGGGCGGGTGGCGGCGACCACGGCGAGTGCCTCGCGGCCGTCTGCCGCCTCCCCCACGACGTCGAGGTCGGGCTGGGAGTCGATGACCATGCGGATGCCGGCGCGGAACAGCGCCTGATCGTCGACGAGCACGACGCGGATGGGCGTGGTCATGGCGCCTCCGCGATCGGGATCCGCGCGGTGACGACGAAGCGACCGCCGTCGGACCCCGCCTCGAGTGCGCCCCCGGCCAGCTGCGCGCGTTCGCGCATGCCGATGAGTCCGTGCCCGCCCGTGGAGGGGGGCGCGGCGGACGCGAGCGGGTTGCCGACCGCGATCTCCACCCGGCCGGGATGCCACGCCAGCCGGACCGTGACCGGGCCGCTCGCCCCGTGGCGCAGCGCGTTGGTGAGGGCTTCCTGCAGGATGCGGTAGACCGCGAGCTGCACGGAGGCCGAGGGATCGGCGGCCGGCGCCGGATCCACATCCACCTCGAGGTCGACACCGGCCGCACGCACCTGGGCGTACAGCGCGTCGACATCGGCCAACGTGGGCTGCGGGCCCTCGCCCTGGCTGTGCCGCAGCTGGGTGAGGAGCAGCCGGACGTCCGACAGCGCGGCGCGGGCCGTCGTGGAGATCGTGCTGAGCGCCGTCGTCGCGGCGGCAGGATCGGATGCGGCGGCATACCGTGCACCGTCGGCCTGCGCGATGACCACCGCGAGCGAGTGCGCGACGACATCGTGCATGTCGCGAGCGATGCGCACCCGCTCCTGCTCGGCCACCGCATCCGCCTCGGCTTCTTCGCGCGCGCGCCGCGCCTCGCGCGCGGACAGCGCCGTGCGGACCAGGGCTCCCGTGACCCACGCCAGCAGCAGCGCGAACGTCGCGGCGACGAGCACGGCGAGCCCCACCGTGATCAGCCGAGACTCCACGACGCCGGGCTGGACCACGTAGAGGTACACCGCGATCACGAGCGCACCCGCGAACGCCGACGCGAAGCCCAGCCAGTACACCAGGCGCCGGCCGTACGCGGCGGTGGCGTACAGCACCGCGAAGATCGCCACGTTGCTGGGCGACGGGTCGAGCAGGGCCACCATCTGCACGATCGCGCTGAGCCACGCGATGGCGAGCGCGAGCCCCGGGGCGAGGCGGCGGAACGCGAGCGCCACCGCGAGCAGTGCCGCCGCGCCGACGCCCGCGAGCAGCTGCGCGTTGCTGCTCATGCTCAGCAGCGACACGTCCACCACGAGCGCCACGAAACCGAACACCAGCGCCGCGACGACGTCGATGACGATCTGGGAGCGGCGCAGCGTACGGAACATCGTGTCCGAGGCTACGCGGAGCGGGAAGACGCAGCATCCGCCTGCAGATGTATCTGCGGGGGCTGCCGCTACCGCGCGTAGACCCGCAGGGCGGCAGGTACGGCGCGGATGCTGAGCGAGAACCCGGCGGGGTCGGCCTCCTCCAGCTCACCGTCGTGGACGTACACGGGCTCCGCCTTCCCGGGGCGGACCTGGATGTCCCACGCCGGTTCGACGAACCGCTCGAAGTCGGAAGCGGGCGGCATGAGCCGCAGGGCGCGCATCGCGGCGACCGTCCGCCGCCCGAACGCGAGGGAGGCCATGGCCCGAACCCGCGACCCTCGCGCGTGGTGAACCCGCACGTCGAGGGTGGGGTCGTCCAGGTGCACGCGCTGCATCGTCGCGTGCCGCTCCGGGTCGTTGCGTCCGACGCTGACGAACACCGACCACACCGCCGCGCGGCGGCCATCGCGGACGATAACGATCGGCTGGGAACCATGCAGTTCGCGCCAGATCGCCACGACGCCACCGGCCCACTTCCCCAGATGGCCCTCGCGGGTGCGTTCGGCGAGGAACTGCGGGTACGCGCCCAGCGAGACAGCGTTGAGAACCGTGATCGGTTCCCCGCCGTCCACCACGACCTCGGCCACCGCGACCTCGCGGAGGCGTCCGGCGGTGAAGGCATCCAGGGCCGCATCCACGTCCTCGAGACCGGCGGCGCGCGCGAAGTGGTTGAACGTACCGCCGGGGAGCACCAGCAGCGGAACGTCGTAGCGACGCGCCAGGTGCGCCATGCGCGACACCGATCCGTCACCCCCGAGCACGCCGAGCACCGCGGGGCGGTCACGGGCGGCCATGGCCTCCGCCACGACGTCGCTCAGGCTCTCGTCCGCGTCCAGCTGGCGGACGACGGCGCGCGGCAGCCGCCGGCGGATCTCCGGCATCGGATCGGCACGCAGCACCGCCTCGCCCGCGCCGCTGTTCGCGAGCACCAGCAGACCCAAGCCGTCCGCAGACGCCGGTTCGTTTTCGTCGGGCATGCTCCGACGCTACTGGTCCGCCCGCCCCGCCAGGAGCGCTTGACACGCCGGCGGTAGGCTGGCCGCATCCTGACCAGCCCCGGTGCGCACGCGCCGGTATACCCCGGAGATCGGAGGTTCCCATGTCTGTTTCCGCCGCCACGTCCCGTGCGCACAAGGCGATCATCGGCGAGCCCGAGGTCGTCGAGGACGGCCGGGCCGCCGGTGTGGAGCGCTCCCCGGCGTGGCTGTCGCTGAAGGACGCCGCCACGGCCCTGCAGCCCCTGCAGGCGCAGGACGGGTCGGTTCCGGATGCCGCGGATCATCCCGCCGCCGCGTCCCTCGTGGGAGAGATCATCGCCGCGATCGAGGAGCTGGCGCCGCGCTTCCCGCACGACGCGGAGTACCTCGAGGCCTCCGTCGCCGACTTCGCGCGGTGGCAGGCCGAGGGGTTCGGCGTCCCGGACTTCCTGGACTCCCTCGTCGCGTTCCAGCCGCAGCAGCATCGCATCGACGGTATCCGGCACCTCGTGGTGTTCCCGATGTACACGCAGAACGGCTCCCGCGACCGGCACGTCGAGGCCGTGCTGGCCGAGGTCATCTGGCCCGAGTTCATCGCGCGGCTGGAGCAGGAGTACACCAACCGGCTGTTCGTGTCGCTGCGCCTGGTGGACTTCACACCCGGGTACGACACGAACTCCGCCGTGCTGTTTCCTGAGACCGTCGCGATGCGCGAGATCCCGACCTTCACGTGGGGTGCCATCTTCCAGGACCGCGAGGCCGCCCGGTACCGACGCGTCGTGGACGCCGCGGCGGCGATCACGAAGCTCGAGCTGCCCGCCGACGCTGCCCGGATGCTGGAGGACCAGGCACTCGCGGAGCGCGCGTTCGTGATGTGGGACATCATCCACGACCGGACGCACATGCGCGGCGACCTGCCGTTCGATCCGTTCATGATCAAGCAGCGCATGCCGTTCTTCCTGTACTCGCTGGAGGAGTTGCGGTGCGACCTGACGGCGTTCCGCGAGTGCGTCGCGATCGAGAAGCGGCTGCAGGCGCGCGTGGAGGACGCCGCGGCCGGTGAGCCGGTCGAACCGCTGGATGCGGCGGAGGCCGCGATGCTCGAGCACGCCACGCTCGTGCAGTACGCGGTGATCTTCGACCGCATCTTCCGGTTCGCGATCACCGGTTCGCGGGTGCGCAACTACGACGGGGTCGGCGGCCAGCTGCTGTTCGCCTGGCTGCACCAGCGCGGAGTGCTGCACTGGACCGACACGTCGCTCGCGTTCGACTGGGACGAGGTCCCGGCAGCGGTCGTGGCGCTCGGGGATGCGATCGACGAGCTGTACTGGCGCTCGATCGACCGGCCGAAGACAGCGCACTGGCTCGCGGCATATGAGCTCGTGCGCGGCGTGCTGACGCCGCATCCGGCATCGTCGTGGGCGCGGGGCCTTCCCGACGAGGTGCTCTCGGGCACCCCGAAGGGCTACACGGATGCGGTGCTGGACGACGAATTCCCGCTGTCGATGTTCTACGAGGCGCTCGAGAAGAAGATGCGCGCGGTCATCGCGTCGACCGCGGGGATCCGCGGCACCGACTGACCCCCGCATCCCCCAGCCCCGGCACCTTCCCCGGGTTTGGGGCGGATCGCGTGCTTCGGGGCGGGTATTTCTCGCCCCGAAGCACGCCTCGCGCCCCAAACCCGGGTTGGGGCGAGCGGCGCCGGGGAGCGCGGCGGGATCAGCGCACGGTGAGGATCGCGTCCCAGACGGCGTCGGCGACCTCGCGCTTCGTGCCCTCGGCCCGCGCGAGCGCGGCACCGTCGCGCCCGACCACCGTCACGACGTTGTGGGTTCCGCCGAAACCGGCCTCCCACCCGACCCGGTTGGCCACGAGCAGGTCGACGCCTTTGCGCGCGACCTTGCGGCGCGCGCGGTTGAGCAGCGCCTCGTCGTCGTCCTCCGTCTCGGCGGCGAACGCGACCACGGTCTGCCCGGGGAGGCGGCGCTCGGCGAGCCCCGCGACGATGTCGGGGGTGCGGACCAGCTCGAGCGTGAGTCCCGTTCCGCCGGCGTCTTCCTTGCTGAGCTTGTGCTCGCTGACTTCGGCGACGCGGTAGTCCGACACCGCCGCGGCCATGACGACGACATCGGCGACGGGCGCGGCGCGGCCCATGGTCGCTTCGAGCTCGGCGACCGTGCTGGTCCGCTCGACGCGGATCCGCGGGTGCGCCGCGGCCACATCGAGCACGCCGTCATCCACGTGCCCCACCACGAGGACGACGTCTGCCGCGCGGTCGGCGGCGGCCAGCGCCAGGGCGACGCCCTGCCTGCCGCTGGAGCGGTTTCCGAGGAACCGCACGGGGTCGATCGGCTCGCGCGTGCCGCCGGCGGACACGACGACGGCGAGCCCCGCCAGGTCGACGCGCTCGGGTACGAGCGCAAGAGCGACCGCAACGATCGTCTCCGGTTCGCTCATCCGCCCAGGACCGGAGTCACCGCCGGTGAGGGGTCCGTCGGCCGGGCCGACCATCGTGACGCCGCGTGCGGTGAGGGTCGCGACATTCGCGCGGGTGGCGGGATGCTGCCACATCTCGGTGTGCATCGCCGGGGCCACCACCACCGGCGCGGAGGTGGCGAGCAGCGTCGTCCCCAGCAGATCGGACGCGAGACCCGCCGCCATCGAGGCGAGGGTGTTCGCGGTCGCCGGTGCGATGATCACGAGTTCCGCGCGACGGCCGAGGGCGACGTGCCGCACCTCTGCCACGTCGTCGTGCACACTGGTGGACACGGGGTTGCGGCTGATCGCTTCCCACGTGGTCAGCCCGACGAAACGCAGTGCGTCCTCGGTGGGAATCACGTGCACCTCATGGCCGTTGGTCACGAGGAGTCGGACGAGATGCACGGTCTTGTACGCGGCGATCCCACCGGTGACGCCCACGACGATGAACACGCGCCCATCCTTCCACGGGGCAGGCGCAGGCGGGAGAAATGCCATGTGCACCGTCATCCTCTCTGTTCCGGAGGACCCGACCGCACCCACGCGCGTCCTCGCCGTGCGCGACGAAGACCCCGGGCGACCCTGGGATGCGCCGGGGCCGTGGTGGCCGCAGTCGCATCCGGGCGTGGTCGGCGTCCGCGATGCGCGGGCCGGTGGGGCATGGATGGCGGCCGATCCGGCGCGAGCGCGGCTCGCGGTCATCCTCAACCGCCGCGAGGTCGCCGGCGCGACCGAATCCCGCGGCGCCATCGTGCTCGACGCGGTCGACGGGCGACCGCCGGCGTCGGCGCCGCGCACGAACGGCTTCAACCTCGTCGTGGTGGACGAGCAGGGCACCCGGGTGACGTCGTGGGACGGGGACGCGCTGCGCGAGACCCGGCTGGCTCCAGGCGTGCACATGATCGCCCACGACGACGTGGACGACGCGGGGACACCGCGCATCGCCCGGTGGCTCCCGGAGTTCGCGGCGGCAGACACGGCGGCAGCCGCGGCGGGGACATCGGGCGTGGCCGGATCCGCTGCATCCACACCGTGGTTGCGGGACTGGATGGCGGTTCTCGACCGCAGCGCCGGACTGCCACCCACCGACGACCGCGCCATCGTCCGCGACAACCGGCCGTACGGGGTTCCGACGCTGTCGCTCCTCGTCTGCGCCGCATCCGTCGGCCCAGACGGCGTGGACCTCGCCTACGGCGAGCTCGACGAGCCCGGTCAGTGGAATCGGCTCGAACTCGTGTCGCGCGTGCCCCCGCGTTCCTAGACTGGGCGCATGACGGCACATCAGCCCGACATCGACGTCGTGCCGGACGAACTCGTCGCCGGCCGACTCATCCTCCTCGCCGGTGGTACGAGCGCCGCGGGACGCGCGGCCGCCGCGACGCTGTCGGCCGCGGGCGCTCGGGTGATCGTGGCCGGTCGCGACGCGGCCAAACTCGACGCGTTACGCGCCGAAATGCCCGCCGTCGCGGTCGAAGCCTGCGACCTGACCGATGAGTCGGGCGTCGTGGCGATGGCCGAACGGGTGCGCTCCCGTCACGGCCGCATCGACGGCATCCTGCACCTGGTGGGGGGATGGCGAGGCGGCGGCGGGCTCGCCGGCCAGAGCGACGCGGACTTCCGGGCGCTCGAGGTGTCGCTCACCGCCCTGCGGCACGTCTCGCGGGCGTTCGACGCCGATCTGAATGCCTCCACCGCCGGGAGGCTGGCGATCGTGTCGTCCACCGCGGCGGCGCGACCCCTGGCCGGAGGCGCGAACTATGCCGCGGTCAAGGCCGCGAGCGAAGCGTGGACGCGCGCCGTGGGACAGGGGTTCGCGAAGGCTGCGCGCGACGCCGGCGGCCCGCAGACGGCTGCGTCGGTGATCTTCCGCGTGCGGAGCCTCGCCGGGCTCGAAGCGGCCCTCGCCGACGCTTTCGTCGCCCTGTGGGACGACGACGCCTCCGTGTGGAACGACACGGTCCTCGAGCTGAGCACCCCCGACTGACCCCCGCCCCCCGCTCCTCGCGCTCCCTCGCGCTCCCTCGCCGAGAAACGACGATCCGGACGAGAAACGACGCGGCGCGCTGTGTTTCGACCGGGATGTAGTTTCTCGGCGTCGGCGCGGCGGCTCCGGGCGCACCTAGGCTGGGATGTCGTGACTGCACTGCATGACGCCGCCGTGCGCGGCTTCGCCTCCGACAACTACTCCGGCGTCCACCCCGAGGTTCTGGCCGCGATCGCCACCGCCAACGAGGGGCATCAGATCTCCTACGGCGAGGACGTCTACACCGCGCGGCTGAAGGATGTCTTCGTCGAGCACCTGGGCGAGGGCGTCGAGGCCTATCCCGTCTTCAACGGCACCGGCGCGAACGTCGTGGGGCTCCAGTCCATGCTCCCCCGCTGGGGCGCGGTGATCGCCGCATCCACCGCCCACATCAACGTCGACGAGGGCGGGGCGCCGGAGCGCGTCGGCGGGATCAAGATCCTCAACGTCCCCACGGACGACGGCAAACTCACCCCCGAGCTCATCGACCGGGAGGCGTGGGGATGGGGCGACGAGCACCGGGCGCAGCCGCTCGTGGTGTCCCTCGCCCAGTCCACCGAGCTCGGCACGCTCTACAGCGTCGATGAACTCCGCGCCATCTCCGAGCACGTGCACGAGCGCGGGATGCGTCTGCACATGGACGGGGCGCGGATCGCCAACGCCGCCGCATCCCTCGGTCTGCCGCTGCGCGCCTTCACGCGCGACGTGGGTGTGGACGTGATGAGCTTCGGCGGCACCAAGAACGGCGCGATGATCGGCGAGGCGATCGTCGTCCTCGACCCCGAGGCATCCACCGGCCTCACCTACCTGCGCAAGCTCGACATGCAGCTGTCGAGCAAGATGCGGTTCGTCTCGGCGCAGCTGATCGCGC
Organism: Microbacterium sp. Z10_103; assembly: GCF_058310455.1. NCBI lineage: Bacteria > Bacillati > Actinomycetota > Actinomycetes > Micrococcales > Microbacteriaceae > Microbacterium > Microbacterium sp. Z10_103. The sequence continues at coordinate 100,401 of NZ_JBZEGK010000001.1, read as the reverse complement.
TGCTCGACGGCGACCTCTGGCTGCGCAACGCCTCGCACGCCAACGCGATGGCGCAGCGCCTGCGTGCCGGCATCGAGGCGGGCCTCGCGGAGGGCACGATCCGAGGGATCGCGTTCACCCAGCCGACGCAGGCGAACGGCGTGTTCGCGACGGTGCCCGAGGGCGTCGCGGATCGGCTGCGGGAAAGCTTCCGTTTCTACGACTGGGACGCCACGCGCCGCGAGGTGCGGTGGATGTGCAGCTTCGACACGACCGAGGCCGACATCGACACGTTCCTCGAGGTCATCGCGCGCGAGACGACCGCCGCCGGGGCCTGACGCCCCGCGCCCCGCGCCCGGCGCCCCGCGAGACAGGGTATTTTCGGCGAGACACGACGCGGTGCGGTGCGTCTCGCCGAAGATTTCGTTTCTCGGCGAAGGCGCGGGGCGAAGGCGCGCGCGGGGCGAGCGGTCAGCGCAGGGCGCCGACGCTCGCGAGCGCCAGGCGGATGAGGGTGCCGCGGCCGCCCTCCATCTCGTCGGCGAGCGCGTCGGAGGACGCCTCCTCGGGCGAGAGCCACGTCACCTCGAGCGCATCCTGCCGCGGCTCGCAGGTTCCCGACACCGGCACCACGAAGGCGAGCGACACGGCGTGCTGCCGGTCGTCGTGGAACGCGGTCATCCCCGGCAGCGGAAAGTACTCCGCGACCGTGAACGGGGTCGGCTGCGGCGGCAGCGTCGGGAACGCCATGGGCCCGAGGTCGTTCTCGAGGTGGCGGAACAGCGCGTCGCGCACCGTCTCGCCGTACCTCACGCGCCCCGACACGATGGTGCGGCTCATCTCGCCGATGGGTGTCGCGCGCAGGAGGATCCCCACCTGCACCACGGCTCCCATGCCGTCGGTGCGCACCGGCACCGCCTCGACGTAGAGGATCGGCATCCGCCGTCGGATCTCGGCGAGCTCGACGTCGCTGAGCCACCCGGGATTGCCGGAGGTTCCCCCCGCCGAGCCGGAGTCGAAGGGCGAACCGAGCGGCTCGCTGCGGGCGTCGTCGTCGTTGCCGTCGGCGGGGTCGGGATCCGGGGTGCGCACAGGCATGCTCCCTGTATACCAACCCACCGCGAAATCGCGCTGATCCCGGACGGATGTCCCGGCTTCGGCGCCGGCTGGAAGGATGGGCCGCATGAACCAAACGCCCCGCATCGACGCCGACCTCGTCGTCTGGAGCGCCCCACCCGCAGAACGCGCCGACCGCCCCGTGCTGGTCCTGCTCCACGGATACGGCGCGGATGAACGCGACCTGTTCGCGTTGGCCGAGCACCTCCCCGACGCGTTCGTCTTCGCGGCCGTGCGGGCGCCGTTGGCCCCGCCGTGGCCGTCGCCGGGGTACTCCTGGTATCCGATCGAGGGTTTGGCCGGTCGCGACGCGTCGGCGGTCACAGCGGCCGCGGCGGGAGTGGTGGAGTGGGTGGATTCTGTCGCCGGGGCCGCACGCGTGGGACTGCTCGGCTTCTCGCAGGGCGCCGCGGTGGCACTCCAGGCCATGCGGCTGGATCCCGAGCGGTTCGCTTTCGCGGTGAACCTGTCGGGATATGCCACACCGGGCGCGCTCCCGGGAGACCCGGCCCTTGCCGAGCGAAAGCCGCCGGTCTTCTGGGGACGCGGAACCCGCGACGACGTCATCCCCGAGCCCCTCGTGGCGCACACCGTGGACTGGCTGCCCGCCCATGCCGAGCTCACCGGACGCGTCTATCCGGGGCTCGCGCACAGCGTGTCGGCGCAGGAGCTCGCCGACGTGCACGCCTTCCTCACGAAGCGCCTGGACGACCCCGCCAGGCCGTGATGCGCGCACGCAGCCCGCGAAGTGGTTGCGTCGCTGCAACTGCTCGATTATCGTGGCCGAGCCCTGTTCCGAGTGTGAGGACCCCCTCCGGTGAAGATCGACGTCGCTTCCGCGCCCTTGTCCGCGCGCTGAACCGTCGACCCGCCGTAACTCGGCAGCCTCTGCCGGCCTGAAAGGCCGCGGCGGTCCGGTGTCAGCGCCTGCACCACCGGAGCATGATGTCCGCCCTCTCCTCCTCCTCTCTCGTCTTCGATTCCGTGTCCCTCGTGTGGGATGACGGCACCGCGGCCCTCCGCGACGTGTCCGGCGCCTTCGGCATCGGCCGCACGGGGCTCGTCGGTCGCAACGGATCGGGCAAGTCGACCCTGCTGCGGATCGCCGCCGGCGACCTGCAGCCGACCTCCGGCCACGTGTTCCGCTCCGGAGAGGTCGCGTACCTGCCCCAGCGGCTGACCCTCGATGTCGACCGGCCCGTCGCGGACCTGCTCGGGGTGGGCGCCGCGCTGACGGGCCTGCGGGCCATCGAATCCGGCGACCCCGACCCGCGCCACTTCGAGGCGGTCGGCGACGACTGGGACGTGGAGGCGCGCGCGATCGCCGCGCTGGCCGAGGCCGGGCTGCCGCCGGATGCTCTCGGCCGGACGATCGGCTCGCTCTCGGGTGGGGAGGCGATCCTCGCCGCGATCGCCGGCATCCGCCTCGGCGACGCCCCTCTCACACTGCTGGACGAACCGACGAACAACCTCGACCGCGACGCGCGCGGAAGGCTCGCCGAAATGGTGCGTTCGTGGCGCGGCACGCTCGTCGTGGTGAGTCACGATGTGACCCTCCTCGACCTGATGGATGACACCGCAGAGCTCTACGAGAACACCCTCTCCGTGTTCGGCGGCCCCTACTCCGCGTGGCGGGAATGGCTGAATGCGGAGCAGGATGCTGCGCGCCAGGCCGAGCGGACCGCCGCGCAGGCGATGCGACGCGAGAAGCGCGACCGCATCGAGGCGGAGCACAAGCTCGCCCGGCGGGCGCAGATGGGGCACAAGGCACAGGTCGAGAAGCGCGTTCCCGGGATCGTGGCCGGCGGCCGCAAGCACGCGGCGCAGGTGTCGGCCGGTCGCCTTCGCACCGAGGTGCGCGAGAAGGAGGCAGGGGCTCGCGCTGCGTGGGATGCGGCCGACCGACGCGTGCGGGACGACGACGTGATCCGCATCGACCTCCCCGATCCCGGGGTCGCCGGTGCGCGCCGCATCCTCAGCCTCGGCGACGGCGAGCGCACCTGGATCATGCAAGGCCCCGAGCGGGTGGCGATCGTCGGTCCCAACGGCATCGGCAAGACGACACTGCTCGAGCAGATCATCGGGAACGTCGGCGGCGGCTTCGGCGCGAGTTCCGTGACGGCCCAGCTGCACACCGACCGGGTCGCATACCTGCCGCAGCGGGTGGACGGGCTCGAGGAGGGGGTATCGGTCCTCGAGAACGTGCGGGCCGGAGCGCCCGACGTGCCGCCGGCCGAGCTCCGCAACCGGCTCGCGCGATTCCTCCTGCGCGGGGACGCGGTCGACCGCCCCGTGGCGACGCTGTCGGGAGGCGAGCGCTTCCGGGTGGCGCTGGCCCGGCTGCTGCTGGCCGATCCGGCCCCGCAGCTGCTGATTCTGGACGAGCCGACGAACAATCTCGACCTCGATACGGTCGACCGATTCGTCGACGCCCTCGCGGCCTACCGCGGAGCGGTGCTCGTCGTGAGCCACGACGATGCGTTCCTCGCCCGGATCACGCCCGACCTCGTCCTCGCCCTGGGAGCGGAAGGGATCAGGGAGGTCTGAATCCGGGCTACAGCCGCGGAAGGGTGATCCGGAAGGACGCACCTTCCGCGACGGGCTCCGCGTCATCGCCAGCCGTCCCTCGACTCGTGAGGGCACGGTACCTTGCCCGAAAGCCCCCGCGCCCCGCCGCGCGGGGGTCGACCGCGCCCCGATGTCGGTGGTGCAGGAGAGGATGGAAAGGTGAGCGATGTGCTCGAACGCTTCAGTCCTGCCACCCAGGACTGGTTCCGTGGCGCGTTCGCGGCACCCACCGACGCGCAGATCGGCGCCTGGGATGCCATCTCCGCCGGCCGCCATGCGCTCGTGGTCGCGCCGACCGGGTCGGGCAAGACTCTGTCGGCTTTCCTGTGGGCGATCGATCGCGTCTTCCGTGAGACTCCGCCGACCGAGCCCGCAGCGCCCGCCGCACGCGGAAAACGTCGTGGTCCGGCGCCTGTGCCGCGCGGCACACGCGTCCTCTACATCTCGCCGCTGAAGGCCCTGGGGGTGGACGTCGAGCGGAACCTCCGCTCGCCCCTGGTCGGAATCGGACAGTCGGCGCGGCGGCTCGGTCTCGAAGCACCATCCGTGACGGTGGGCGTCCGATCGGGAGACACGACCTCCTCCGACCGGCGCAAGCTCGTCACCACACCGCCCGACATCCTCATCACCACCCCCGAGTCGCTGTACCTGATGCTCACCAGTCAGGCCGGCGAGACCCTGCGCGACGTGCACACGGTGATCGTCGACGAGGTGCATGCGGTGGCCGCCACCAAGCGCGGAGCCCACCTCGCCGTGAGCCTGGAGCGTCTGGACGCCCTGCGTCAGGCGCGCGCCGAGGCGGCCGGCCAGAAGTATCGGCCCGCGCAGCGCATCGGGCTGTCGGCCACCGTGCGCCCCATCGACGAGGTCGCCCGGTTCCTCGGCGGGGCGCAGCCGGTCGATATCGTCGCCCCCCGCGCCACGAAGGCCTACGACCTGCGCGTCATCGTCCCGGTCGTCGACATGCTCAACCCTCCCCCGCCGCCGGGCGCCGAAGCTCCCCCCGCGGATGCCGGCGAGGACTGGTTCGCCGAGAACACCGAGGTCACCGGGTCGGTGTGGCCGCACGTCGAAGAGGCCATCGTCGACCGCATCCTGCAGCACCGGTCCACGATCGTCTTCTCCAATTCGCGGCGGCTGGCGGAGCGGCTCACCGGACGCCTCAACGAGATCTACGCCGAGCGGCTCGGCGTCGACCTGCCCGAGCCGACCGTCCCGGCGGCGATGATGGCGCAGGCCGGGGCCAGCGCCGGGGCACCGCCGGTCCTGGCGAAGGCGCACCACGGCTCCGTGTCCAAAGAGCAACGCGCCCAGGTCGAGGACGAACTGAAATCGGGAACCCTGCGCTGTGTCGTAGCCACCAGCAGCCTCGAGCTCGGGATCGACATGGGGGCGGTCGACCTCGTGATCCAGGTGGAGGCGCCGCCGAGCGCCGCATCCGGCCTGCAGCGTGTGGGCCGTGCCGGTCACCAGGTGGGCGAGGTCAGCCGCGCGGCGCTGTTCCCGAAGCACCGCAGCGACGTCCTGCATACGGCCGTGGTGACCGAACGGATGCTCGCGGGCCGCATCGAGTCCATCGCCGTCCCCTCCAATCCGCTCGACATCCTCGCGCAGCAGACCGTGGCCGCCGCGGCGCTCGGCGCGATCGATGTCGAGGACTGGTTCGAAACGGTCAAGCGCAGTGCTCCGTTCCGCGCGCTCCCCCGATCGGCGTTCGAGGCCACCCTCGACCTGCTCGCCGGCCGTTACCCGTCGGACGAGTTCGCCGAGCTCCGTCCGCGGGTGGTCTGGGACCGCGACGCCGGAACGCTCACCGGCCGACCGGGCGCGCAGCGCGTCGCGGTGACCAGTGGAGGCACCATCCCCGACCGCGGACTCTTCGGCGTCTTCGTCGCCGGCGAGAAGCAGAACGCGCGGGTCGGGGAACTCGACGAGGAGATGGTCTACGAGTCCCGCGTCAACGACGTCTTCACCCTGGGCACGACGAGCTGGCGGATCGTGGAGATCACCCATGACCGCGTCAACGTGCTGCCCGCCTTCGGGCAGCCGGGCAAGGTGCCGTTCTGGCACGGAGATGGAATCGGCCGGCCTGCCGAACTCGGCGAGGCGCTGGGCAAGTTCTCCCGCGACGTGTCCACCGCCGGACGTGAGAAGGCGGAGGAGCGTCTCCGCGCATCGGGCTTGGACGACAACGCGATCACCAATCTCCTGTCGTATCTGGCCGAGCAGCGCGAGGCCACCGGAACTCTGCCGACCGACCGCACCCTCACGGTCGAGCGCAGCCGCGACGAAGTCGGCGACTGGCGCGTGATCTTGCATTCCCCGTACGGCATGCAGATGCATTCCCCCTGGGCGCTCGCCGTCAACGCCCGCATCCGCGAGCGCCTCGGTGTCGAGGGTGCCGCCGTGGCCAGCGACGACGGCATCATCGCCCGTGTCCCGGATGCCGCCGCCGAACCACCCGGCGCCGATCTCTTCGTCTTCGAACCTGAGGAGCTCGAGCAGATCGTCACCGACGAAGTGGGCGGGTCGGCGCTGTTCGCGTCCCGCTTCCGCGAGTGCGCGGCCCGGGCGCTCCTGCTGCCGCGGCTGAATCCGAACCGCCGTGCCCCCCTCTGGCAGCAGCGCCAGCGCTCGGCCCAGCTTCTCGAGGTGGCCCGTCGCCACCCGACGTTCCCGATCATCCTCGAGACGCTCCGCGAGGTGCTGCAGGACGTCTACGACCTTCCGGCCCTGCTGCAGATCGTCCGCGGGATCGGCGAGCGGCGCATCCGCCTCGTCGAGATCACCACCTCACAGCCGTCGCCCTACGCCCGTGACCTGCTGTTCGGGTACGTCGGCGCCTTCATGTACGAGGGCGACTCGCCGCTGGCCGAGCGCCGGGCCGCTGCCCTGTCGGTCGATCCCGGGCTGCTCGGGGAGCTTCTCGGCAAGGTCGAGATGCGGGAACTCCTCGACCCTGACGTGCTCGCGCAGTTCGAACGCGAGGTCCAGCGGCTCGATCCCGAACGACGAGCGCGCGGTGTCGAGGGCGTCGCCGACCTCGTGCGCGTGCTCGGCCCGCTGGACGCTCCCGAGGTTGCGGCGCGGCTGGACACCGAGGGCGATGCCGCACGCGAGGCGGCGGCGCACCTCGAGCAGCTCATCGCCGACCGTCGCGCGATCCCGGTGACGATTGCGGGGCGGGCGCGCGTGGCGGCGATCGAGGATGCCGCACGCCTGCGTGACGCGCTCGGGGTGGCCCTCCCCGTCGGGCTCCCCAACGCCTTCCTCGAGCCGGTCGCCGACCCGCTGGGAGACCTGGTCGCCCGCTACGCCCGCACGCATGGCCCCTTCCCCGCGGCGGCGGTGGCCGAGCGGCTGGGGGTCGGTGTGGCCGTCGCGCGACTGACGCTGCAGCGCCTGGAGTCCCAGGGGCGCATGGCGAGCGGCTTCTTCCTTCCGGTGCCTGCGACGGGCTCCGCGACAGGCGCGGCCGGATCCGTGGCCGGCGACGACACCGAGTGGTGCGACGCGGAGGTCCTGCGCCGCTTGCGGATGCGGTCGCTGGCGGCGATCCGCGGAAGCGTCGAGCCCGTTGCGCCCGAGGCCTACGCCCGGTTCCTCCCCGTGTGGCAGCACCTGACCCGTCCGCTCGAGGGCATCGACGGTGTCGCCGCGGCCATCGAGCAGCTGGCCGGCGTGCCCATTCCGGCGAGCGCGTGGGAGTCGCTCATCCTGCCCGCGCGAGTGTCCGGGTACGCCCCGGCGATGCTGGACGAGCTCACCGCGACCGGCGAGGTCGTCTGGTCCGGGCATGGCACCCTTCCCGGTCGGGACGGCTGGATCGCACTGCATCCGGCGGATGCTGCCCCGCTCACCCTCGCGGAGCCCGAGGACGAGATCGCCGCAGACAGCCTGGAGGCTCGGCTGCTGGAGGCGCTCGCTGCCGGCGGCGCCTACTTCGCGGCTCAGCTTCGCGCACTCACGAACGCCGACAACGAACAGTCGGTGATCGAGGCACTGTGGTCGCTGACGTGGTCGGGGCGGGTGACCAACGACACGTTCGCGCCCGTCCGCACGCTCGTGAGCGGCGGCGGTCAGTCGCACCGGGTCGCGCGTAAGGCCCCGCGCGCGCGGATGTACCGCTCGGCCACGCTTCCCCGCACCTCCACCCCGCCTCGGCCACCGGCGATCGGCGGACGCTGGTCGGTGCTTCCTCTCCCCGAGCCCGACCCGGCGCTGCGCGCCACGGCGACAGCGAGCCTGCTGCTGGATCGCTACGGGGTGGTCACCCGCGGCGCCGTGCAATCCGAGGGTGTCCCCGGCGGGTTCGCTCAGGTGTACCGGATCCTCTCCGGCTTCGAAGAGGCCGGGCACTGCCGGCGGGGGTACGTCATCGAAAAGCTGGGAGCGGCACAATTCGCCGCATCCACGACCGTCGACCGGCTGCGCGAGTTCGCCGGGCTGCCCGATCCCGCGCCGCTGCGCGCGGTGACCCTCGCCGCCACCGATCCCGCGAATCCCTACGGTGCCGCGCTGGCGTGGCCGGGCATCGAGGGCATGAACCACCGTCCCGGGCGGAAGGCGGGAGGTCTCGTCGTGCTGGTGGATGGCGCGCTGACGTTGTACCTGGAGCGCGGCGGCCGCACGGCACTCGCCTTCACCGATGACGAGGACCGGCTGGCCGCGGCCGCGCGCGACCTCGCCGGCACCGCTCGGTCACGCCGGCTCGACACCCTCACGATCGAGCAGGTCAACGGCGCGTTCGTGTACGGCACCGCCGTGGGCCGGGCGCTGCGCGAGGCCGGTTTCGTCGAGTCGCCGCGCGGACTGACCCTCCGCCGGCTCACCGCCGGCGATGCGCTGCGCGAGGCGTCGCGTGCCTGAGGGCGACACCGTCCACCGCACGGCCGAGCGCCTGGCCGAGGCGCTCGTGGGTTCGGAGGTGACACGTTTCGACGTGCGGGTGCCGCGCAGCGCGACGGCCGACCTCCGCGGGGAACGCGTGGAGTCGATCGTCCCGCGCGGCAAGCACCTGCTCGAACGCATCGGGGCGTGGACGTTGCACTCGCATCTGAAGATGGAGGGCCGGTGGGATGTCTACCGTCCCGGCGAACGGTGGCGGCGCCCGGCGCATTCGGCCCGCGCGATCATCGGAACGGCACGGGCGGAGACCGTCGGATTCGACCTCGCTCTGGTCGAAGTGCTGCCCACGTCGGAGGAGGAACGCATCGTCGGGCATCTCGGACCCGATCCGCTCGCCGAGGACTGGGATGCCGCGGAAGCGGCCCGTCGGCTGGGAAGCGACCCCCGTGCGGCCCATGTGGCGCTCCTGGACCAGCGCAACGTCGCCGGATTCGGCAACGAGTACGTCAACGAGATGCTCTTCGTCCGCGGTATCCCGCCCGACCGACCGGCGACCGACATCGACGCGGCCGGCCTCCTGGACGTGGGGGTGCGGATGATCCGCGCGAATCTGCCCCGCCCGCAGCGCACATTCACGGGCGACAGTCGCCCGGGACGGCGCACGTGGGTGTATCGGCGGGACGGCAAGCCGTGTCGGCGGTGCGGCACCCCGATCCGCGCCGGATCGCTCGGAGCGACGGCGACGAGTGAACGCAACGTCTTCTGGTGTCCCGTCTGCCAGGCGGACTGATCCCGCCCGACACACGCGGGGCGGCGGATGTCAAGACGGTAACGGAACCCCGGCGCAGGAGAGATCGTCGCATGTCAGGTGCCGGTGGATCGTTGAATCCGAGCATCACGCGTGGGAATGAAACGCGGCAGCGACTCGTTGATTTTTGTGTTGGCGCTGAGTGGCGCTGCCGGAGGAGAACGTGGGTAAGAACTACATCGACATCGAGAACGACCGGGGCGAGACGCTGCGTTATCGCAAGCACGTCAACGGTCGGGGCCTGATCGCGCACGGCGCGAAGGTTCATCCGAGCGCGCTCGTCGAAGCAGGGGCCTATATCGAGCCTGGCGCCCAAGTCGCCGAGGGAGCGCAGATAGGCCGCGGCGCATGGGTCGAGGCCGACGCGGTCATCGGACCTCAAGCGCGCATCGCGCCCCACGCGCACATCGGCTCGGGCGCGGCGGTCGGCGCGGGTGCGACGATCGGTGTGCGTGCCCACATCGGCACGCAGGCACGCGTGGCCGTGGGCTCCCTCATCCGTGACGATGAGAGCGTCCCCGACGGCGAGACCGTCGCGACCGACCAGCGCGGGCTACGCCTGGCGGCCTGACTCAGGCGAACACGAAGAGGACGAACGCGAGCAGGGGCACCAGCCCCTGCAGGGCGGCCGCGGCGAGATAGCGTCGGCCGGTCGTGACCAGCACGAGGGCGGCGCCCGCCATGCTGCCGAGACTGAAGAGCACAAGGGCGCGCCCGGCGACGTCGGCGGCCGAGTCGGGACCGCCGGCCCAGAACAGCACGAGCCCGAGGGTCGCGCCGACGGCGAGGAACAGGTTGTAGAAACCCTGGTTGTACGCGAGGGGACGCGTCGTCTCCGCCGCTTCCTGATCCGGCACCCCGAAGCGCCGCCACACGCGGGGCCTCCGCCATCGCACGCTTTCCAGCACGAAGATGTACACGTGCAGCAGAGCCGCCAACGCACCGAGCACCGTTGCGAGGATCGCCACCATGAGCGAACACTAGCGCGGCGACTACGCTGACGTGATGGCCAGAAGCGGCGGTTCGCGCGCGCCCCGGAGTCCGCGCGGGGGAAGACCTGTTCCGCGCCGCGCCGCGCCGACGGGGCGTCAACGATCACGCGACACCGCACAGACGCAGGCCCCGGCTCCGCCGGCGCCGCAGGAGCCGCGGACATTCCGACTGGGCGCCGTCCCCGGCGCGACACCCGGCAAGTGGATCTCCCTGTGGGCGGAGCGGATGCCGGAGGTTCCGCTCGAGCTGGTGCCCGTGTCGGTGTCCGATCAGCACGCAGCCGTCACCGGCGCCGCCGTCGACGCCGCGCTGGTGCGTCTTCCCATCGACGACGACCACCTTTCCGTGATCCCGCTGTACACCGAAGTGCCCGTCGTGGTGGTCGCCGAAGATTCGCACCTCACCGCGGTCGACGAGCTCGAACTGGCCGACCTCGCCGGCGAGGTCATCCTGGTGCCGCGGGACGATGTGCTCGGCACCGTCGTGCCCGGTGCCGTCCCGCCGTCCTTCGGCCGTCCCGCAACGACGGAGGACGCGATCGCGATGGTTGCCGCGGGCGTCGGCGCCGTGATCGTGCCCCTGTCGCTCGCGCGCCTGCACGCGCGCCGCGATGTCACTCACCGGCCGCTGCGTGACGGCCCCCCATCGACCGTTGCGCTGGCGTGGCCGCGGGATGCGGACACCGACGACGTTCAGACCTTCATCGGGATCGTGCGCGGCCGCACCGCGAACTCGTCCCGCTGAGTCAGTCGTCGAGCGTGCGGCCGTCATCCAGCCAGACGTCGGCGCGGCCGGCCAGCGCCCGCACGATGTCGGCGGCATCGGGCGGACGAGCGCCCTCGCGCGCGGTGAGGCGCACCCGGAGCGGATCGGCGAGGCGCAGACCCTCGGGCGGTGCGGGCCGAACAGGTGGCGGTCCGCCGGTCAACGCTTCGGTCAGGGTCTCCCAGCCGAGGCGGTCGGCGACGGCGCCCACGGCGGCGGCGGCGCCGGCATCCGCCGCCAGCACCCAGTCACGCACGTATCGATCCCTCCCCGCCGCCATGCCGCCATTCTCGCCGCTTCGCCACCGGGAAGACACCCCGACATCCGCCTGGCGCGGAGGCACCTAGACTCGCGTGGTGACTCTCCCGCTGCTCTACGTCTCCGCGCGTCCGCAACGGGCCGCCGCCGACGCAGAATACGCGTCGTTCCGCGAGGGGATGCAGCTCGACGCGGACGCGCTCGGAGCGCACGACCTGGTCCGCGACGACCTCCCCTCCGACGTCTTCGAGCGTTTCGGGGGGTTCGTCGTCGGCGGCAGCCCGTTCAACCTCACCGATCCGGCGTCGCGCAAGTCGGACGAACAACGCCGCGTCGAGTCAGGGCTCGAGCGCATCGCGGCCGAGGCCGCGGCATCCCGCACCACAGCGCTGTTCACCTGCTACGGCATCGGGGTGGTGACCCGGATGCTGGGAGGCGTGGTGTCGAGGGACTTCCCCGAAGACACCGGACCGGCCTCCATCCGCCTGACGAGCGAGGGGCGCGCCGACGCGCTCTTCGGGAACCTGGCGGCGCCGTTCACGGCGCTCACCGCGCACAAGGAGGGCACCGCGGCGGTGCCGCCGGGCGCGGTGCTGCTGGCCGAGAACGACGCCTGCCCCGTGCAGGCGTATCGCGTCGGCGACCGGCTGTACGCCACACAGTTCCACCCGGAGCCGACGCCGAAGGCGTTCACCGAGCGGATGGCGATCTATCGCCTCGACGGCTACTTCCCCGCCGAGGATTTCGACAGGCTCGCGGCGCGGGTGCTCGCGGCATCCGTCACAGAACCGGCGCGACTGCTCGCGCGGTTCGCGCAGATCGCGGGCGGCTGAACCCGGCGTCAGTCCCCCTGCGGACGGAGGAAGCGCAGCCCCGCCACGGCGACCGGGATGAGTCCCACCACCGCGCCGACCACGATCGCGGTGACTCCGATGGGCGTGCTGTGCGGCTCGCCCGTCAGGCGGCCCACCGCGATCCACGTCGCGCCCCACGCGACGGCGAGACCGGGGGTCACGCGCCATCCGCTGGCCCACGCCATGGCGAGGCCGATGATGCCCACGACGACGAGCACAGGGATGCCGAACGCGGGCGCGTACTCGCCCCACTGGGCGGGGACGATCTGCGTGAGCCACGCCGACGCGTTGGCCACCGTGGCAAGGCTCACCCAGCCGAGGTGGAGGCCCGTGACCCCGTCCAGGAGAACGGCATCCCATGCCCCGTCACTCGGGGTGCGGGTCAGGACCGCCTGGCGGAAGGTGATGCCCAACGCCACCAGCAGCAGCACGATCACGACCACTGTCAGCGGGAGGGTGCCGTATTGCGCGGCCAGGAGCCACAGACCATTGAGGACGGCGGTGACCGCGACGAGCCAGCCGAGCGTCCGCTGACGCGGATCTGCCCGCTGCGCAGGGAGCGCCTGCCACACCGCGTAGGCGACGAGGCCGACATAGATGACCGACCAGATCGAGAAGGCCGACCCCGCAGGAGCCAGATACGAGGCATCCGAGTCGAGGGCACCGTTCTGCACGTCTTGAACGGGCGTTCCGCCGAGGAGCCCCGTTCCGAGCATCGCGGCGATGAGCATGAACGACGTCGCCGACAGCACCACGACCTGCCGGACCACATCGCGAGCTGTCGCGTCGGTGCGTGCCGGGTCGACGCGTGCCGAGCCGGGAGGCTGAGAATCGATGGCCATACCCCGACGGTACGGGCCGCGCGACGCGTCGGCGCCGGGTTGACACCGCCCTGGCGCACGGAGCTATGCACCACGTCGGCCCCGCGTTAGGGTCGGGGCATCCCCCGTCCCTCGAGCAAGGAGCAGTCATGTCGAACGGCTTTTCCGCCCCCGACTCTTCGCCGGACCACGAGCCGGTCGATGAGGACCGGCCCGCCGATCCCGACGAGACCGACCTCGGCCCCGTGCCCGACGACGAGCGCCCCCTCGACCCTTCCGACCTCGCCGACGAGTCGCCGCTGGATGACGACCGCCGGGTGCGCCTCGATGCCGAGGACGACGACGAGGACGAGTTCTAGACCGCCGGGCCCACCACCACGGCCGAATCCGGAGGGATCGTCACGGTCCGCCCGTCCGAACCGCCGACCCCGCTGAGGGTGGCGCCGTCCGTCGCGAGCAGCACGACCGCATCCGGCAGCACCGCGCAGTCCGCGGGGGTGTCGGTGAGGTTGGCGAACACGGTGAGGCGGCCGCTCGTGAGCGTGTAGGAGCGCCCGTTCTGCGCGTCACCGACGATGGCTGAACGCGCACTCCACGCCGGGTCGGTCAGTTCGGGCCGCTCGCGCCGCAGGCGGGCGAGGTCGCGGTACAGCTCCAGCAGCCGCCGATGATCGCCATGGGATGCCTCGTCCCAGTCGAGCTTGGACCGGGTGAACGTTTCCGGGTCCTGCGGATCGGGGACGACCGACTCGTCCCAGCCCATCTCCGCGAACTCCGCGATGCGACCCTGGGCCGTCGCTTCGCCGAGCTCGGGCTCGGGGTGCGACGTGAAGAACTGCCACGGCGTGGACGCGCCCCATTCCTCGCCCATGAACAGCATGGGCGTGCCCGGAGTGGTGAGCGTCAGCACGGCCGCCACGGCCAGGCGCCCGTAGGGCAGGTTCTGCGACAACCGATCGCCGGTGGCCCGGTTGCCGATCTGGTCATGGTCCTGCGCGAAGGTCACCAGGCGCCACGCGGGTACCTCGGCAGGAACCGGGAAGCCGTGGTTGCGGCCGCGGAACGAGGAGTACGTGCCGTCGTGGAAGAAACCGCCGGCGGTGACCTTGGGGAAGGCCGCCGGATCGGCGAAGTCCTCGTAATACCCCACCGTCTCGCCGGAGACGGCGACGTGCACCGTGTGGTGCCAGTCGTCGCTCCACTGCGCCGTCAGGCCGTACCCACCCGCCTCGCGCGGGAGGATGAGCTTCGGGTCGTTCATGTCCGATTCGGCGATCGTGGTCAGCGGCCGCCCGAGGTGCGCGGAGAGCGCGTCGGCACCCTCGGCGATCTCACGCAGGATGTGCCTGGACCGCTCGTCGTGCAGCGCGTGCACGGCGTCCAGCCGCAGGCCGTCCACGTGGTAATCCCGCATCCACATCAGGGTGTTGTCGACGATGTACGAGCGCACCGCGTCTTCGTCGAGGTTCACCGAGTCGCCCCAGGTGTTGCGGCTGCCGCTGCGCAGGTACGGACCGAACTCGGGCAGGTAGTTGCCGCTGGGTCCGAGGTGGTTGTAGACGACGTCCTGGATGACGGCGAGCCCGGCCGCGTGCGCGGCATCCACGAAGCGCTGGTAGGCCTCGGGGCCGCCGTAGGCCTCGTGCACCGTGTACCAGAGCACGCCGTCGTAGCCCCAGTTCCAGACGCCGTTGAACCCGTTGACGGGCAGCAGCTCGACGTGCGTCACGCCGAGGTCGACGAGGTAACCGAGCTTGCCGATCGCCGCGTCCAGCGTCCCCTCGGGGGTGAAGGTGCCGAGGTGGAGTTCGTAGATCAGGCCACCGGCGAGCTGTCGGCCGGTCCAGGACGCGTCGGTCCATTCGTACCCCGTGGGGTCGAACCACGCCGACGCGGCGTGCACGCCGTCGGGCTGCCGCCGCGAACGCGGGTCAGGACGGAGGTCGTCACTGTCGTCGATGACGAAGCCGTACCGCTCGCCGTCGCTGAGGTCGACGTCGGCGAACCACCAGCCCGGGCCGGGAAGCGGTCCGGGCGTTCCGCGCCGGAGCGCGACCTCATCGACGACGGTCGTGCCATCGGCGTCCAGCCGCCGCATCCGGACCCGCTCCGCCCGCGGTGCCCACACCTCGATGCTCATCGCTCCTCCTTCCGCGAGTGCACGGGTTGCTCCCCAGTGCACGTCGTATCAACGTTGTCAGATCGTGCGCTCGACACGATGTCGTGCGCTCGATGCCATGTCAGGCATCCGGGACCAGCAGGGCCACGGGGTAGACAGACAGCAGCTCGGCCAGAGGCACCGTCGATCCCTCGTAACGCCGGCCGGTGAAGGCGTCCACGGCCGGGCCGGCATGCCGCAGCAGCTGCGTGTCGCCCCAGCCTCCGCGCCGGGACAGCCCGACCGGCAACCGGGTGGCCACGGCGAGCGCCCCGCCGCGGTCGAACGCGACCGCGTGAGTGGATGCTTCGCCCACGACCGTCATCGGGGTGTACCGGGTGAACAGCTCGGGCCGGTCACGGCGAAGGCGCAGCGTGCGCGAGGTGACGAGGAGCTTGGCCGCCCCACCCGCGTCGACGGCCGGCAGCGCGCCCCGCCCGAAACCCTCGTCGAGCTCGGCGAGCAGGGCCGCGCGCTCGGCGAAATCGACGGGACGGCGGTTGTCGGGGTCGACGAGCGACATCTCCCACAGTTCCGACCCTTGATACACGTCGGGCACGCCGGGACCGGCGAGCTGCAGGAGCTTCTGCGAGAGCCCGTTCGCCCACCCCGCCGCGGCGATCTCGTCCACGAACCCCTCGACCAGCTCCGCCGCGTGCCCGGTCGCCGCATCCACGACCGCGTGCATCGCCGACTCGAACGACTCCACCGGGTCCCACCAGCCGGTCGCCTCGGCCGCTTCGCGCGCCGCCTTCTCGGCGTACGCGTGCAGCCGCTCGGCGAACTCCGGTCCTCGGGATGCGGGCCACGCTCCGACGATCGCCTGCCACAGCAGCGCGTCGAAGGGTCCGTGTCCGGTGGTGGCGACCTCGCGGAACTCCTCCAGCACGCGCGCCCAGCGCTCGGGCATCTCCGACAGCACCGCGAGGCGCGCGCGGACGTCCTCGCCGCGTTTG
Organism: Microbacterium sp. Z10_103; assembly: GCF_058310455.1. Classification (NCBI taxonomy): domain Bacteria; kingdom Bacillati; phylum Actinomycetota; class Actinomycetes; order Micrococcales; family Microbacteriaceae; genus Microbacterium; species Microbacterium sp. Z10_103. The sequence continues at coordinate 84,277 of NZ_JBZEGK010000001.1, read as the reverse complement.
GTGTCGTGGGTCGACAGTGTCGTCATCGCCTGCGGCCACGATGCGTGCCGCGCGGCCTGAGCTGCGTGGAAGTCGGCGATCGACAGGGAGAACTCCGACGGGTCGCCCCCGACCTCGGTCAGCGGGCCGAGCCGGGTGTACCGGTAGAAGGCGGTGTCTTCCACGCCCTTGGCCATGACGGGTCCGGTCGTCTGCTGGAAGCGGCGAGCCACCTCCAACGACGGGTCGGCGAGCACGGGAACAAGCTCTGCGATGACCTCGGTGAGGTCGGGTCGGCGTCCGGATGCCTCGGCGGCGGCGGCATCCAGGTGTTCGCGGCCCGCCGGCAGGTAGGAGCGGTACACGGGGAAGCACGCCAGGAGCTCGGCGAGCGCATCCTGCAGGACGGCGGCCTCGCGATCGCGCACCGCCGCGGGAAGCCCCCGGATGAGGCGGCGGATCTCGGCGACCTGGATGGTGTCGGCGATCATCCGCTTCGTGTCATGGATGAGATCGTGCCAGCTGGATGCGGCGGGGAGCCCGGTCTGCGTGCGCAGCCGCGCATCCAGAGCATCCAGGCCCTGCTCGCCGACGGGGTCGATGAGGACGCGGCCGACTTCGGCGAGCGCGTCGTACCCGGTGGTCCCGTCGGTGTGCCACCAGCCGGGCAGGGCCTCACCGTGCTCGAGGATCTTCTCGACCAGGACATACACGTCGCCGCTCGCGGCGGCGAGCTGCTCGAGGTAGCCGCCCGGGTCGAGGAGGCCGTCGGGGTGATCGACCCGCAGGCCGTCGGCCAGACCTTCGCGCACCCAGCGGAGGATCTCGCCGTGGGTGGCGTCGAACACCTGCGGCAGTTCGACCCGCACCCCCGCCAGGGTCGTCACCGCGAAGAAGCGGCGGTAGTTCAGCTCGGCGGCCTCGTCGCGCCAGAAACGCAGCTCGTAGTTCTGACGGTCCAGCACGGCTCGCACAAGATCGGGATCGGTCCAGGAGGCCCCGGTCGCCGTCGCAGGTCCGGCGTCGTCGATCGAACCCGGCGCGAGCGGGAACGCGTGGTCGAAGTACCGCAGGAGACCCGAGGGGGCATCGTCGGCGGGCGTGGGATCGATCACGAAGTCGCCGGCGGCGATGATCTCATCGACGGATCCACCGAGGACCGGCACGAGGACCCGCCCGCCGCCGTATTCCCAGTCGATGTCGAACGCGTCGGCGTGGACGGATTCGCGTCCGAGCCGCAGCACATCCCACCACCACCCATTCTCCCGGGGGTCGGAGATCCCCATGTGGTTGGGAACGATGTCGACGAGGATGCCCAAGCCCTGGTCGCGCGCGGACGCCGCGAACCGCGAGAGTCCTTCCGGTCCGCCGCGCTCGGGGTCGACGACGGTGACGTCGACCACGTCATAGCCGTGATCCGAGCCGGGGGTCGCCCGAAGCAGCGGCGACAGGTACGCCCACGACACCCCGAGGTCGCGGAGGTACCCGGTGACGGCGGCCGCCGCATCCAGGTCGAACGAACGGCGGATCTGCAGGCGGTAGGTCGAGAGCGGGCTGCGTGTCATCAGAGTTCCGGCTTGGGGGCGTGCCCGGGGATGTCGTCGGCGGTCGATGCCGCGACCTGCGCGGTCAGCGACGCGGCGACGGAGTGGTCGACCTCGGGCTCGGGAAGGTCGTGTTCGCACAGCACCACGAGGGACTTGCCCGCGAGCATCAACGCGGCACCGGGCGCGACGGGCTCGGTGTTGGCGAGCTCACCCGCCGTGTCGACGAGCACGTCCCACTTGGGGCTGAACTTCACATCCGGAACGTGGAACTCCACCGCCTCGTCGCCGGCGTTGAAGAGCACGATGAAGTGCCGGTCGAGGATCTCCTCGCCGCGGCGGTCGCGCTCGCGGATGCCCTGCCCGTTGAGGAAGACACCGATCGCGCGCCCGAATCCGGAGTCCCAGTCCTCCGGCTGCATCACCGAGCCGTCCGGCCGCAGCCAGACGACGTCGGGCATCGGCGCGCCCTCCTCCATCTTGACCGGGCGGCCGTTGAAGAAGCGCCCCCGGCGGAACGTCGGGTGGTCCTTCCGCAGGCGCGACAGCGCGGCGGTGAACTCGATGAGCGGCTGATCGGCGCTCTCCCAGTCGACCCACGTGATCTCGTTGTCCTGCGCATAGCCGTTGTTGTTGCCGCCTTGCGTGCGACCCATCTCGTCGCCGTGCAGGAGCATCGGCACGCCCTGGCTCAGGAGCAGCGTCGCGATGAAGTTCCGCTGCTGACGGGCGCGCGCGCCGAGGATCGCCGGGTCGTCGGTGGGACCTTCCACCCCCATGTTGTCGGAGCGGTTGTGCGATTCGCCGTCGTTGTTGTCTTCGCCGTTGGCCTGGTTGTGCTTCTCGTTGTACGACACGAGGTCGCGCAGAGTGAACCCGTCGTGGGCGGTGACGAAGTTGATGGATGCCACGGGGCGACGCCCGGAGTGCTCGTACAGGTCGGCCGACCCGGTCAGACGGGAGGCGAACTCGCCGAGGGCCTGCGGCTCGCCGCGCCAGAAGTCGCGGACGGTGTCGCGGTACTTGCCGTTCCACTCCGTCCACTGCGGCGGGAAGTTTCCGACCTGGTAACCGCCGGGACCGACGTCCCACGGCTCGGCGATGAGCTTGACCTGCGAGACCACCGGATCCTGCTGCACGAGCTCGAAGAAGGTCGCGAGGCGGTCGACCTCGTAGAACTCCCGCGCGAGGGTCGACGCCAGATCGAACCGGAAGCCGTCGACGTGCATCTCGAGCACCCAGTACCGCAGCGAATCCATGATGAGCTGCAGCGTGTGCGGGTTGCCGACGTTCATGCTGTTGCCGGTGCCGGTGTAGTCCGTGTAATAGCGTTTGTCGTCCTGCTCGAGGCGGTAGTACGCCTCGTTGTCGATGCCGCGCATCGACAGGGTGGGGCCCAGGTGGTTGCCCTCGGCGGTGTGGTTGTAGACCACGTCGAGGATGACCTCGATACCGGCCGCGTGCAGCGCCTTGACCATCGCCTTGAACTCCTGCACCTGCTGGCCGTGGCCGCCGCTGGAGGTGTAGGTGTTCTGCGGGGCGAAGAACGCGATGGTGTTGTAGCCCCAGTAGTTCGACAGCCCCTTGTCCTGCAGCGTGGAGTCGTTGACGAACTGGTGCACCGGCATGAGTTCGATCGCGGTGACGCCCAGCTTCTGGAGGTGCTCGATGACCGCGGGGTGGGCGACGCCGCTGTAGGTGCCGCGCAGCTCTTCGGGCACGGCGGGGTGCAGCTCGGTGAGCCCCTTCACGTGCGCCTCGTAGATGAACGATTCGGCGTACGGCGTCTTGGGCTGACGGTCCCCGCTCCAGTCGAAGAAGGGACTCACGACGACGCCCTTCATCATCGCGGCGGCGGAGTCCTCGTCGTTGCGGGAGTCGGGGTCGCCGAAGTTATAGCCGAAGACCGACTGCCCCCACGTCACCTGGCCGTCGACGGCCTTCGCGTACGGGTCGAGGAGGAGCTTGTTCGGGTTGAACCGCCGACCGTTCTCGGGATCGTCCGGTCCGTGCACCCGGTACCCGTAGCGCTGCCCGGGCTGGACGTTCGGGAGGTAGGCGTGCCACACGTACGCGTCAACGTCGACGAGGTCGACGCGCGTCTCCTTCCCGCGCTCGCCGAAGAGGCAGAGCTCGATGCGCTCTGCTCCTTCGCTGAAGATGGCGAAGTTCGTTCCGTTGCCGTCGAACGTCGCACCGAGGGGATAACTGGATCCTGGCCATACCTGCACGGACCAACGATACGGCAGCAGAAATACGCGTCCCGACCGTTGACCGGAGGCGCCCCGCCGACTATGCGCGGGCGGGCGGATGACGCAGGAGCTCGACGCGTTCGTCCAGATAGGAGGCGAGGGGTACGAGCCCGGCGGCGGCGCTCCACCGGACGGCGGCCACCCCGTCGCGTACGGCCAGCGGCGAGGTGGCCTCCGAGACCAGCGGGAGGTCCAGGCGCACCCATCCCACGTGGACCGACTCCCCCTCAGCGAACCCGCCCCGGCTCGCCGCAGCCGCGAGGGCCGCCCGCGCCCGCTGCGACTCCGCCGTGAAGCCGCGGACGGCCTCGGCGCGCGCACGGACGATCTCGCCTGTGGCCAGCACGGCGTCGTCGGTGAGAAGAAGCACGCCGAGGTGCCACGCCTCCCCCACCCGCACGATGCGCGGGGAGCGAGCGATGCCGAGGATGCGGCGGGGCGTCCGCAGCTCGCCGAGCGCCTCACGGGGAGCGTCTCTGAGGCGGCTGCGAGCGCGGGCGAGCAGCGTCTCCACCTCGGCGGCAGCATCCGTCATGGCATGCCTACCCGCGCCCCGCCCGGTGCCAGGGGGCTGGAGATGAGAAGTCCATGCCCCGATGCTACGGGGACGGTCCACGATCAGGCTGCCCGGCCCTGAGCCGCGCTCACCCGTCCGGTTCGAGGGCCGCCCGAGCCCGCTCGGCAGCACGTTCGGCGGCCTGGGCCCGCTCGCGCGCCCCTGCGCGCTCCTCCTCCATCCCCGCGACCTTCTCGTCCGCGGCATCCGCGTCGCGTTCGATGCGCGCCAGCTCCGCCCGCAGATCGTCGACCCGCTCGTGCAGCAGGTCAGCGCGCTCCCGCGCCTTGGTGAGCTTCCCCTCGATGCGCGTTGCTTCGCGTTCGGCTTCGGATGCGGCCCGGTCGGCGTCACGCGCGGCCGCTTCGGCGGCCTTGCGCGCGCGCCGTGCTGCCAGGTCGTCGCGCGCCGGGGCGGGGCGGTCGGGGATCCCGGGGACGGATCCGGCTACGGCTTCGGCGAGGTTCTCCGGATCGGTGCCGTCAGCCTGCACCGTCCGCACGAGACGTCCGGTGAGGATCGCCGCCCCGGCCGCCGCATCCACGATCGCGGCGTTGACGGTGACTTCGACCTCCTCGAGCACGGCGCGGCTGAGAGTGGTGCCCGCCTCCTCGGCGAGGGCGGCCGCGCGGCGCGCGAGCCCGCCGACGAGGGCGCGGCGCTGTCGTCCGAGCTTCGCCAGCTCGGGCGCGTCGAGATCGTCCTGCGCGTCGTGCAGCGCCTGCGACAGTTCGACGGCCTCGGCGAGCTGTCCGTCCCGGACCAGGAGGTTCACCGCCCAGGCCGCGACCGAGGGCTTGCGAAGAGCCTTGATGTTCTTGGCGAGGATGCCGGTCGCAGCGGCCGCCCGCTCGTTCCGGGCGACCGTGAACTCGACCGGCGGAAGGCCATAGAGGGCGGCAGCTACCTCGTCGAGCTCCTCGGCCGCTGCATCCGCCATGGCCCCATTCTGGCTCGCGGCCGCCGTCAGGCTCGCCGTTCCGCCCGCACAACCGCGGAGATCGTGGCCGACACGCCTCGACCGAGCGTCCGCTGCCGGCGTGTCGCGCCTGGGATCCGCGGTTATGCCCGGGGGCGAGGTGGTGCCCGTCGCGCCGGAGAGGTCAGAGCGAGACCGCGTCCGCAGCTGCCGCGGCACCGTGGATCTCCCGGTGCAGCCCCTCCATCCGGCCATCGAGTTCGGCTGCGGTGTCGGCGGCCTCTTTCAGGCTCGCGAGCAACTCGTCGGGCACCTTCCGGTCGTACTTGTAGTAGATCTTGTGCTCCAGGCTCGCCCAGAAGTCCATCGCGATGGTGCGGAACTGCACTTCCACCGGCACCGCGACCCGGCCGGTGGAGAGGAAGACCGGCACCTCGACAATCGCGTGCAGGCTCTTGTAGCCGTTCGGCTTCGGCTCGGCGATGTAGTCCTTCACGCTCAGCAGCGTGATGTCGTCCTGCTGGGTGAGCAGGTCGAACAGCCGGTAGGCGTCGCCCACGAAACTGCAGGTGATGCGGATGCCGGCGATGTCGGTGACCGCGGCCCGCACCGAGGGGAAGCCGGGGTCGATCCCTTTGCGCTGGACCTTCTCGACGAGGCTGTCCGGCGACTTCACCCGGCTCGAGACGTGCTCGATCGGGTTGTAGGCGTGCACCTCCTGGAATTCCTCGCGCAGGATCGAGATCTTCGTCTCGACCTCCGCCAGTCCGAAGCGGTACTCCATGAGGAACCGCTGGAACTCGTCGCGCATCGCCCGGAGGGCGGCGCCGGAAACGGTGATCTGCTGCTCGTCGAGCGAACCGGCCATGTCCCGCACGCTACGGGCGAGAGCTACGAGGGTCCTGTGAAGTCGGGGACTCCGCGCTCAGGGGGCCGCGGGGGCGTGCGGGGGGTGACGCCGCTCGAGGGCAGCTCCCTCCACATCGACGTTCGGGATGACCCGGTCCAGCCACCGTGGCAGCCACCACGCCGAGCGCCCGAGGAGGTGCATGACCGCGGGCACCAGCAGCATCCGGACGACGATCGCGTCGAGGAGCACGCCGAGGGCGAGGCCGAACCCCATCGACTTGATGATGACCGACTCACTCGTGACGAACCCGCCGAACACGGAGATCATGATGAGCGCGGCGGCGATGACGACCGTGCGCCCGGCGCGGAAGCCCTGCGCCACCGCGAGCCGCGCGGGCGCTCCGTGCACGTAGGCCTCCCGCATCCCCGTCGCCAGGAACAGCTGGTAGTCCATCGCGAGGCCGAACAGGATGCCGACGAGGATCACCGGGAGGAAGCTGAGGATCGGGCCCGGGTTGTGGACGCCGAACAGGTCGCCGAGCCAACCCCACTGGAAGACCGCCGTCACCGCGCCGAACGTCGCGAACAGCGACAGGACGAACCCGCCGGTGGCCAGGAGCGGCACGAGGATCGAGCGGAAGACCATCACCATGATGAGGAACGACAGCCCCACCACCACCGCGAGGTACAGCGGCAGCACGTCGGCGAGGCCTTCGGAGATGTCGATGTTGATCGCGGCCTGCCCGGCTACGCCGAGCTCGATGTCGCCGTCCACGGGAGGGAGCGCCCGCAGGTCGCGGACGAGCCGCTCGGTGGAGGCGCTGTTGGGCCCTTCGGCCGGCACGACCTGGAAGGCCGCGAGGGAGTTGTCCTCCGCGATCGCGACCGGCGCCACGGCGACGACATCCTCCTGGCCGGCGAGTTCGCGCGCCACGGCGAGCTGCGCGTCCTGCACGGCGGTGTCGTCGAGGCCCTCGGGGAGGGATGCGGTGACCAGGAGCGGTCCGTTGACTCCCTCGCCGAACGCCTCCTCGGTGGCGGTGTAGGCGCGGTAGGCCGGAGAATCCGCCGCCTCCGAGCCGCCGTCCGGCAGCCCGAGGCGCATCGAGAGCGCCGGGATCGACACCACCAGGAGAAGCACCACGGCCAGGAGTCCCGTCACCACCGCGCGGACGGTCGACATGGGCTCCACGGCGCGGCCCCGCACGCGACGACGGGTCTCGCCCGCCTCCGCCGATGCGGTCGGCGTCGCCGCCAGCCGGGCGCGAGCCCGGCGGCCGAGTACCCGCATCCCGGCAAGACCCAGGAGGGCGGGGGTGAGCGAGATGGCGATGAGCACCGCGATCGCGACGCTCGCGGCGCCCGCGGTGCCCATGAGGCCCAGGAACGGAATTCCCGTGACGTTGAGCGCGAGGAGCGCCACGATGACCGTGGTCCCGGCGAACACGACGGCGTTGCCGGCGGTGCCGTTGGCCAGGCCGATGGATTCGACCACCTCGGCCCCCTGCAGGAGCTGCCGGCGGTGGCGGTACAGGATGAACAGCGAGTAGTCGATGCCGACGGCCAGCCCCAGCATCACCCCGAGGATGGGGGTGACCGACGCCATCTGCACGACGCCGGAGAACGACAGCGTCGCCATCGCACCGATGCCGACGCCGGTGAGCGCGGTGAGGATGGGGAACGCGGCGGCCAGCAGCGAGCCGAGCACGACGACGAGAACGATGCCGGCGATGACGACACCCACCGCCTCGCCGACACCGAGGATCTGCGGAACACCCTGCGAGATGTCGGTCGAGAATGCCACCTCCACGCCGTCGATCGGCTCGGAGGTGAAGTGTGCCATCACCGCCTGCTTGGAGCTTTCCGGGAGCTCCAACCGCGGCTCGGTGAACGAGACGTTGACGAGGGCGGTCGCGCCATCCTCGGAGACGAGACGGATCTCGTCGGCGAACGACAACAGCTCCGCGCCGCGCTCGAGCTGCGCCTCCTGCTCGGGGAGGGCCGCGAGGCTGTCGGTCAGCTGCTGCTGCTGCGCATCCAACTCGGCACGGCCGGCGTCCAACTGCGCCTGCTGCCCGTCCAGCTGCGCCTGCTGCTGGTCCAGCTGCGTCGTCGGCAGGTCGGCGGCCTCGGCGCGCGCACGGGCGGCGTCGAGCTGCGCACGGCCGGCGTCCAACTGCGCCTGCGCCGCGTCCAGCTGCGCGCGACCCGCATCGATCTGCTGCTGTCCCGCCTCGGCCTGCGCACGGCCGGCGTCGAGCTGCGCGCGCCCATCCTCGATCTGCTGGCGGGAGGCGGCGAGTTCCTGCTCGGTGGCGAACGGGTCCACCACGTCGGCGACGTCGGGAAGATCGCCCGCGGATTCGACGAGGGCGGCGATCGCGGCGCGCTGATCGTCGGTGAGGGCGCTGCCGTCCTCCGTGGCGAAGACGACGGTGCCGGATGCTCCGCTGAAGTCGGGCAACGACTCCTCGAGCTCTTCGATGACGGCGCCCGAGGCGGTGCCGGGGATGTCGAAGCTCGAACTGAGCCCCTTGAAGCCCAGCGCGAAGCCACCGCCGGCGATGGCGAGCAGCGCGACCCACGCGAGAACCACCGTCCAGGCGCGGCGCGCGGCGAACGTTCCCAGGCGGTGCAGCAGCTCGGCCATGCGGTTCCTCCGACTCGCGAGGCCGCCTGTCGAGGGCGCCCTCGACTCCGACAAGCAGCAGCTAAGATAACACGGACCGTCTCGTCTTTCCGATTGCGAGCCCGATGCCCCACCCTCGGAGCGGCCCTGTCCGCAGTGAGGCCGCACGCCAGGCGATCCTGCAGGCCGCGGCCGATCTTCTGGTCGAACGCGGCTACGACGCCCTGTCGATCGAAGGCATCGCCACACGCGCCCGCGTGGGCAAGCAGACGATCTACCGGTGGTGGCCCTCCAAGGGTGCGGTGATCGCCGAGTGCCTCCTCGAGGGGAAGATCCTCCCCGGACGGCTGCTGTTCCCCGACACCGGCGACATCCGCCGCGACCTCGGCGACTGGCTGCAGGCGGTGTTCACGGTGCTCGCCGAACCGCACGGCGAGACGCTGCTGCGCTCGCTCGTGGCCGCCGCAGCCGAGAACGCGGACGCCGGGCGCCGGCTCCGCGACAGCCTCACCGGCTCGGAGTCGCTCGTCGGGCGCCTCCGGGCCGCGATCGGCACGACGCCCAACCTCGCACCCGGGGCGCCCGTGGAGGAGATCGCGGAGGCCCTGATCGGCGCGGTCATCCTGCGTGCCCTCAGCCGTGAGCCGATCGGGAAGGGCGACGCCGAGCGCCTCCTCGACGCGGTCCTCGGCCGCTGACCGCCCCGCGCCTCCCGCGCCCCGCGCGCGCCCGGCGAGTGCACGACATCATGCCCAGCGCACGGCCTCCCCGCGCGATTATGCCGTGCGCTCGGCAGCAACCCGTACGCTCGCGGAGGCGCAGTGGGCCGCCGAGGTCAGGGGGTGGGCGGGGCGGTCGTCGCCCGGGGGATGAGCATCGTGGGCAGCCGCACATGCGTCTCGGGTGGAGGTGTTCCGCCCATGAGTCCGAGGAGCATGGTCACTGCCTCAGACCCGAGACGCTGCATCGGCTGGCGCACCGTGGTGAGGGCCGGCGACACCTGAGAGGCGTCGGGGATGTCGTCGAATCCGACGACGGACAGGTCTCGCGGGACCGAGAGCCCCATCGCGCCGGCCACCCGGAGGACCGTGATGGCCGAGATGTCGTTGGCGGCGAAGATCGCCGTCGGCCGGTCGCTGCGCGACAGGAGCTGGGTCGCCGCCTCGCGCGCCGAATCCTCCGCGTACCGTCCGACTCCCACCAGGCTCCGGTCGAACGGGATGCGCGCGTCGTCGAGGGCGCGCCGGTAGCCACCCTCGCGGAACATCGACGACCGGAGGTCGGGGCGGCCGGCGACGAAGCCGATGCGGCGGTGCCCCAGCGAGATCAAGTAGTCCACGGCCTGGCGCGCACCGGTGAAGCTGTCCGATTCAACCGTGGGCATGTCGGCCGGGCCCGTGTGGGGATCGATGGCCACCACGGGTACCTCGGCGGCGGCGTTGACGACGGACGGGGTCACCATGATCACCCCGTCGACGAGTGTCCCGCTCAACCGGCTCAGCGATCGGCGCTCCCATCCCTCCGACGAAGACTGGGACGAGCCGCTGTACGCGAGCAGATCCAGCCGCGAGTCCCGCAGGGCCGCACCGACGCCCTTGAGCACCTCCGCAGAGAACGGCTCGAACCCGGCGACGAAGACCCCGATGACCCCCGTCCGCCGGGCGCGCATGCTGCTGGCGACGAGGCTCGACTCGTACCCCAGCTCGCTCACCGCGGCGAGAACCCGCTGCACGGTGTCATCCGCGACGCCGTAACGGCCGTTGACCGCCTTGGACACGGTGGCGACGGAAACACCGGCGGCGGCCGCCACATCGTGAATCGTCACCCTTCGCGGCATGACCGTCATCGTAGGGCCACGGAAACCATTTTCGAAAACGTTTGACGAAACGGCGTGGGAATCGGACACTGGCATCGCACCGGGCGATCCACACGCGCGGAGAAATGGCCGTACCTCGACGATCGGGGGCGCCACTCAATGAAGAGACAGGTGATCACATGAGGTCCACAAAGCTAGTTGCGGGGGCCGCGGCTCTGGCAGCGGGAGCGCTCCTTCTGAGCGCGTGTTCAGGGGGCGGATCGTCGAGCGGAGGCGGCGACGGCGACGTCGAGATGACGCTCTGGCAGAACTCGACGACCGGACCGGGTAAGCAGTTCTGGGCGGACGCGATCGAAGCGTTCCAGGAGGACAACCCGGGCGTCACGATCAAGATGCAGTCGGTCCAGAACGAGGACCTGGACGGCAAGCTGCAGACGGCCCTGAACGCGGGCGACCCGCCCGACATCTTCCTCCAGCGTGGTGGCGGCAAAATGGAGGCCATGGTCGACGCCGGCCAGCTGATGGACCTGACCGATCTCATCGACGAGAACCTGCACGACGAGATCTCCGAGGTGGCCTTCGACGCCGAGACCTACGAGGACAAGGTCTGGGCGATGCCGCTGTCGGTGCTGCCCGGCGGGTTCTTCTACAGCCAGGATGCGTTCGACGCGGCGGGGATCGCCGAGAACCCGACCACGGTGGACGAGCTGAAGACGGCCGTGGAGGAACTCAAGACGACCGGAATCTCCCCGATCGCCCTCGGCGCGAAGGCCGCATGGCCCGCCGCGCACTGGTACTACTTCTTCGCGCTGCGCGAGTGCAGCCAGGAGGTCATCGAAGAGACCGGCGAGACGAAGGACTTCAGCGATGAGTGCTGGATGCGCGCCGCCGAAGACCTGGAAGACTTCGCTGCGATCGATCCCTTCAACGAGGGATTCCTCACCACCGAGCCCCAGCAGGGCGCGGGCAGCTCGGCCGGCCTCATTGCGAACCGTCAGGCCGCGATGGAGCTCATGGGCGCCTGGGACCCGGGCGTGATCGCCTCGCTGACCCCGGATGAGAAGCCGCTCCCCGACCTGGCTTGGTTCCCGTTCCCCGAGGTTGACGGTGGCGAGGGAGCGCCCGGGTCGCTGATGGGCGGCCTCGACGGATACTCGTGCTCCGCGCAGGCGCCCGAGGAATGCGCCGACTTCCTCAACTTCGTCGCCAGCGCCGACCAGCAGACGAAGTACTACCAGGCATTCCAGTCGCCGCCCGTGAACTCGGTCGCACAGGAGGCCGTCACCGAGCCCTACCTGCAGGGGATCCTCGCGGCCTACAACGAGGCCCCGTTCGTCTCGCAGTGGCTCGACACGGTCCTGGGCCAGAACGTCGGCAACGCACTCAACGTCGCGGTCGTCGACATGCTCGCGGGCAACAGCTCGCCGGACGAGTTCATCCAGACGGTCAACACGGCGGGTGCGCAGGGCTGAGTATGTCCATCCGCGAGATGTCCTCCACGGACGATTCCGATCTCGCGCAGCACGACGGGGGCGGCGTCACGCCGCCCCCGTCCGTGCCGCGAGACCGCCGGCGCCCACGTGGGCTGGGCTGGTCGGGGCGCCTCGAGGTGCTCCTCATGGCCGGCCCCGCCGTGATCTTCTTCGTCGGCTTCGTCATCCTCCCGGTGATCATGGCCGCCTATTACGGCTTCTTCCGCTGGGCGGGTTTCGGCCCCGCCACCGACTTCGTCGGCCTTCAGAACTACATCGTCATCTTCAGTGACCCCAACTTCCAGCAGGCGCTCCTGCACAACGGTTTCATCGTCGTCATGTCGCTGGTGCTGCAGGGTCCGCTCGCGATCCTGCTGGCACTGCTGCTGAACCGGCGCATGAAGGGCCAGTCGATCATCCGCGTGCTGATCTTCGTCCCGTATGTCATCGCCGAGGTCGTCGTCGGCACCGGCTTCAGCCTGCTGCTGGCCACGAACGGTGCGGCCAATGGCGCGCTCGAGAACCTGGGGCTCGGATTCCTCCGGGCCGACTGGCTCGCTGATCCGGCGATTGCGATCTGGACGCTGATGGCGATCCTGACGTGGAAGTACATCGGCTTCGCCGTCATCCTCTTCCTCGCCGGTCTCCAGGGAATCCCGGACGAGCTGAACGAAGCGGCTGCGATCGACGGCGCCTCTTACTGGCAGATCCAGCGCCGCATCACCCTCCCCCTGCTGGCGCCCACGCTCCGCATCTGGGCGTTCCTGTCCATCATCGGCGCCCTGCAGTTGTTCGACCTCGTCTACATCATCTGGGGGCAGTACGTGTCCTCCGTCGCGGGGACGAACACGATGGCGATCTACATGGTGGCCACCGGCCGCAACTCCGGCAACTTCGGGTACGGCAACGCCGTGGCCGTCGTGATCTTCGTCATCTCCCTCGTCGTGGCGCTGTTCTACCAGCGCTTCGTGCTCCGCCGCGATACCGACGGAGCGATCACAGAAAAGGGCGCCCCCCAATGACCACCATGGCCATCACCACGGGCCGCGCGAAGCCGTCGTCCCGCACCCGGCAGAGCCTGCCGTGGGGAAACCCGGTCGTTTACTTCGTCGCCCTGGTCGTCATCGCCGTGATGCTCGGGCCGGTGATCTACATCATCATCGGCGGTTTCCGCACCAACTCGCAGATCACCGTCGACCCGGCCGGGTTCCCCAGCCCGTGGAACCTGGAGAACTACGTCACCGTCATCACCAGCGGCCAGTTCTGGACGCAGGTGGGCAACTCGACGATCGTGGCGCTGGCCACGACCGTCGGCGCGGTCGGGCTCGGGCTCATGGCCAGCTACGTCATCGCGCGGTACAGGTTCCGGGGGCGGGGCGGGTTGTACGCCCTCTTCGCGTCGGGTCTCATGTTCCCCATCACCGTCGCGATCACGCCGCTGTACATCGTGGTGCGCAGCCTCGGGCTCATGAACACCCTGCCCGGCATCATCCTGCCGCAAATCGCGTTCGCCCTGCCGGTGACCGTGATCGTCCTGGTGCCATTCCTGCGGGCCATCCCGGACGAGATCCAGGAGGCCGCCTACATCGACGGATGCGGTCGCCTCGGGTTCTTCTGGCGCATGGTGCTGCCCCTGGCCGTGCCGGGCGTCATCACCGTCGGCATCCTCGCCTTCGTCAACAGCTGGAACGCCTACCTGCTTCCGTTGTTCATCCTCAACGACGAGGCGGCGTTCACCCTGCCCCTGGGTGTGCAGGCGTTCTCATCGCAATACTCCGTGGACACCGCTCGCGTCTTGGCGTTCACGTCGCTGTCCATGCTTCCCGCTCTGCTGTTCTTCAGCCTGTTCGAGCGGCGCATCGTGGGCGGGCTCACCGGCGCAGTGAAAGGCTGACATGTCACCGTCAGGTACGGAGTCCTCGGCGCGCGTGCGCGCACTGCTGGCGCAGATGACCGTCGAGGAGAAGGCGGCTCAGCTGGTCGGCTACTGGGTCGACCAGGGCGGCGAGGTCGTGGCGCCGCTGGCGGACGAGATGGTCACCTCGACCAAGTACGCCGATGCCACGACGCACGGCCTCGGGCACCTCACCCGCGTATACGGGACCCGACCGGTCGACCCCGTCGAGCGAGCGGGCTGGCTGTGGAAGGAGCAGCGCCGGCTGGTCGCGGAAACCCGTCTGGGAATTCCCGCGATCGTCCACGAGGAATGCCTCACCGGGCTCGCCGCGTGGAAAGCCGCGACCTTCCCGACGCCCCTCGCGTGGGGGGCCTCCTTCCACCCGGCGCTCGTGACGGAGATGGCCGAGGTGATCGGCGGATCCATGCGGGAGCTCGGCATCCACCAGGGTCTGGCCCCCGTGCTCGACGTGATCCGCGACCCGCGATGGGGCCGTGTCGACGAGTGCATCGCCGAGGACCCGTACGTCGTCGGGACGATCGGGACCGCCTACGTCCGCGGGCTGCAGGAGGCCGGCGTGGATGCCACGCTCAAGCACTTCCTGGGTTACTCCGCCTCTCAGGCGGCGCGCAATCACGCGCCGGTGCACGCCGGACCCCGCGAGATCGCCGACGTGCTGCTGCCGCCGTTCGAGATGGCTCTGCGCGACGGAGGCGCCCGGTCGGTCATGAACTCGTACGCCGAGATCGACGGCGAGCCCGTGGCCGCGAGCCCCGCCTACCTGGACGAGCTCCTGCGCGACGACCTCGGATTCGAGGGAGTGGTGGTCTCGGACTACTTCTCCGTGGCGTTCCTGCACTCCACCCATGCCGTCGCCGGTGATCTGGGGGAAGCAGCAGAGCTCGCCCTGAAGGCGGGTATCGACGTGGAGCTGCCCACCGCCGATGCGTTCGCCGAGCCGATGCTCGCGCGCATCCGCGACGGCCGTATGGACGAGGACCTCCTCGACCGCGCGGTCCTCCGGGTCCTGGAGCAGAAGGAGCGGCTCGGACTCCTCGACGAATCCTTCGCCGAGCCGCCGGCTTCGGTCGACCTCGACTCTCCGCGGCATCGCGACATCGCGGGCCGCCTCGCGGCGGAGTCGGTCATCCTCCTCGCCAACGACGAGACCCTTCCGCTGACCGCGGCGGCGCCCCGCATCGCCGTCCTGGGGCCCAACGCCGACTCGTCCGAAGCGCTGATGGGCTGCTATTCGTTCGCGAACCACGTGCTCGCGCACCACCCCGGGGTTCCGCTCGGCATCGAGATCCCGACGATTCTCGAGGCCGTACGCCGCGAGTTCCCGGGTGCCGCTGTGGACTCAGCTCCGGGGTGCGAGGTGGAGGGGTCGGATCGTTCGGGAATCACCGCGGCGGTGGACGCCGCGCGCGAGGCCGACGTCGCCGTCGTCGTGGTCGGGGACCGCGCCGGGCTGTTCGGCCGTGGCACGGTCGGCGAAGGGAACGACGTCGACGATCTCGAGCTGCCCGGGCTCCAACGGGAACTCGTGGAGGCGGTCGTGGAGACCGGCACGCCCGTCGTGCTCGTGGTCCTCTCCGGGCGCCCGTACGCCATCGGATGGGCACTGTCGGGCCCGCACGCCGCCGCCGCGGTGCTCCAGACGTTCTTCCCCGGTGAAGCGGGGGCCGACGCGGTCGCGGCGGTGCTGTCGGGCCGGGTGAACCCCTCGGGCCGGCTTCCCGTCTCGCTCCCCCGGTCGGCCGGCGCACAGCCCTACACCTACCTGCATCCGCCGCTCGGTGGCCGCAGCGGCGTGACCAGTGCCGATCCCACACCGGTCCTGCCCTTCGGCCATGGGCTGAGCTACACGACCTTCGAACGCTCCGACCTCGCCGCCGATGCCGAGGTGGCTGCCGGGGACGACGTCACCGTCGCGGTGACGGTGCGCAACAGCGGCTCGGTGGCCGGGGCCGACGTCGTGCAGCTCTACGGTCATGACGTGATCGGCAGCATGACGCGGCCCGTCGCGCAGCTGCTCGCCTATGAACGGGTCACGCTGGAACCGGGCGCCTCCACCCGGGTGACCTTCCGGGTGCCGACGGCGCGACTGGCCTTCACAGACCGCACGGGGCGCCGCATCGTCGAGCCCGGCCGCGTCGAGCTGTGGGTGGGACCGTCCTGCGCAGAGCGCGATGTCGAAGCATCCCTGGAGATCACCGGAAGCGTGTACCCCGTGACCGCCGCTGACGCGCGGCTCGCCACGGCGACTCTCCGGCCGGTCGCGGCGAGCATCGGCCAGTCGAACGACGTGCCGATCGCCGCAGGGACCGTCTGAGGCCTGACACGCCGATGCCCTCCCCCGCCGGCTGCGGGGGAGGGCATCGGCGTGTGGGTCAATTCAGGACGAACGTGTACGTCGTGGTGTTGCCCACCACGTCGAAGACGACCATCGTGTTCTCCCCCTGCACCGCACCGAAGGTGCCGGGACGCAGGAAGTTGACATCCGACCACGCATTGTTCGTGAGGTCCTTGGTCTGCCCGTTGATGACGACCTTGTCCACACCGCCGGCGTCGTGCAGCTTGTAGCTGAGGACGTCGTAGGTCGCTCCGGTGGGAACGGTGAATTCCGCGCCATCCTTCACGGTCGCGGCGGGCGCGTCCACGTCGACGGTGAACGCGAAGGTGCCGGTCCGGGAGATGTTGCCTGCCCGGTCCTGCGCGTTGTACCGCACCGTGTACGCACCCGACGCCAGCGTCACCGTCGCCGAATGCGTCCCACTCTCGGCGCCGTTCATCGCGGACTGCGTGCTCTTGACGAGCGTGCTGCCCTGATAGACGTTCGCCACGATGCGCTCCAGACCACCGAGATCCGACGCCTCCACGCGCAGATCCACGGCACCGAACGGCCCAGCCGTCGTGGGCGCGGTGAGCGTCGCCTCGGGTCGGACGGTGTCAGCCGGTGCGTTCTGGAACAGACGCGGCGCGAAGTCGATGAGGTTCTTCTGCCACACATCCCATCCGTGCGGGCCGACGGTGACACCGGCGAACTCGTAGTCGATCCCGAGCTGGTCGAGAACCGGCAGCGAGCTCATCACCGAGCCGTAGGTGAAATCGGTGATGTCTCCGGTGTACAGGCGGTAGAGCTCGGTGCCGGCGTTGATCGCCTCTGCGTCGACACCGGCGGTGCCGCCGAAACCGGCCGCGAAGGTTCCGATGTAGGCGAACTCACCCGGGTGCGCCTTCAGCACCGACACCGTCCGCGCCCCACCGGCTGACAGTCCGGCGAGGGCGCGCTTGACGGGGTTCTGGCTGACGTTGTAGCGCTCCTCGGTCACCGGTAGGACGTTCTCGAGCAACTCCCTCGGATAGTCGTTGACGTTGCCATTGGGCATGACGACGACCATGGGCTGGATGCTGCCGTCGAGGGACAGGTTGTCGAGGATCTGGCGCGCGCGCCCGACCTCCACCCAGTCCGTCCAGCTCTGTCCGCCGCCGTGGTTGAGCACGAACAGCGGATAGGGCTCGGCGCGGTCGGCGTCGTAGCCCGGAGGCGTCCAGACGTAGGCGCTGCGCTCCTGGCCGGCGACGCTGCTCTGGTACGACATGACGTCGAGATCGCCGCCGGAACCGGCCGGCACGTCCGAAAGGAGGCGTGACCCTTCACCCGGGACGAGGAAGGTGCTCCACGCGGGCTCCGACGTCACGGAGGTCGGGTTCGAGGTGTCCTTGACGGCCTGGCGGTCGACGATGAAACGGTAGTGGTAGAACTTCTGCTCCAGCGGACCGACCGTGGCGCGCCAGCGGTCACCGACCTTGGTCATCTCCACGCGCAGCCAGCTCCCACCCGGTGCCCAGTTCGCCCAGACCGAGACGTACTCGGCGTCGGCGAACTCGGTCGTCGTCTCGAACGTGACGTAGCCGTCATCGGTGACCCACGGCGTCGGCGTGGTGCCAGGGGCCGGGGGCTCGAAGCGCTCGGTGAGCGGAAGGTGTCCCTCGCTCATGCCGGGATCGCCGGGGGTCGCGGTGAACAGGCGCGGGGCGAAGTCGATGAGGTTCTCCTGCCACGCGTTCCAGTTGTGCCCGGCATCCGGGTTCACCCCGTCGAACTGGTACTCGAGACCGAGCGCGTCGAACTTCTGGAACGAGTCGAAGACGTCGTTGTAGGCGACGTCGGTCTTGTTCCCCACATAGACGCGGAACAGGTCGGTGCGGTTGTTCATCTTCTTGACGGGGATGTCGTCCAGATCGCCGAAGCGGCCGGCGCCGAAGGTGCCGATCGCGCCGAATTCACCCGGGTGCTCGCTGAAGACCTCGAAGGTCTGCCCGCCGCCCATCGACAGGCCGGCGAGGGCCCGCTTCTTCTTTCCGGGGGCCACGTTGTACGTGTCCTCCACCGCGGGAACGATGTTGTCGAGGAGCTCCGCCGAGAAGTCGGGAACGTTGCCGTTCCCCATCACGACGAGCATGTCCGCCAGCCGGCCGGAGAGCCACAGGTTGTCGAGGATCTGCTCGGCACGCCCGACTTCCACCCAATCGCGGTAGCTCTGACCGCCGCCGTGCTGGAGGTAGAGCACCGGGAACTTCTTCCCCTTGGGCTGGTACGTCGGCGGCACCCAGACGAGAGCCTCGCGCTCCTCATCGGCCACCGAGCTGTCGTAGTTCAGGGTCTGGATGGTACCGGCCTCCTCCGGCGCATCGGCGAGGAGCGCAGCTGACTCGCCCGGAATGAAGAACGTGCTCCATTCCGGCTCGGATGCGACGGACGTGGGGTTGCTGGTGTCCTTCAGGACTTTGCTGTCGTCGCCGGTGACCTGGTAGTAGTACAGGCCCGGTTCGAACGGGCCGTAGGTCGCCGTCCAGTTCGCGCCGCTGCGCTGCAGACCGATCTGCGCCCAGTTGTGCGAGGGGCCGAAGTTGCCCTCCACGACCACCTGCGACACCGGGCCGACGGCCTCCTCCACCGCGGCATTGGGCACGGCGATGCGAAGGTAGCCGTCATCCTGCACGGCGATCCACGGCTCGGCCGCGGCTGCGGGGGCCGACGCGGCAAGGCCCGCCAGGGCGACGACCGCCGCCGTGAGCAGCGCCACCGCCCGCCGCGCTCTCGGGGTCCGGCGCGAATCCCGGCTCTCGGATGTGATCTCCATCGATTCCTCATCTCTGTGACGTGCCCGGCCCGGTGCGGGCACCACGAAGAGAGCTCGCGCGAGCCGGTTGGGGGGAACGGAATCGACGACGCCGGCGTCCTACGGGAGGATTTACAACGTCGTAAATGCCGTACGCCGACACTCTCGCAGGGCCGCCGGGCGCGGTCAAGAGGCAATCTGCAACGTTGTGAAGACAGCGGGGGCGCGCCCGGCCGCCCTTCGCAGGATGGGGCGCAGGGCGCGTCGGTTTCGGGGCAGATTTCGTGCTTTGGGGCGCGTCGCGGTGCGCCCCAAAGCACTTTGCGCCCCAAAGCTCTTTGCGCCTCACACCCGACCGGGCGGGGATCCCCGCAAACCGGTCGGGCCACGCGGCGGAGCGCGGCTCAGTCCCGGTCGAACGGGGAGGGGCCGAGCTCGGCGAGGAGCTCCGACATCCGCACGTATGCACGGTTGCGGTAGGCGATCAGCTCCGCGATGCGGTCGGCATCGAGCTCGCGGAATCCGCCGCCGCTCTTCGTACCCAGGCGGCCGCGATCGACGTTGTCCTGCAGGATCTGCGGGGTGGCGAATCGCTCGGGGAAATCCTCCTGCAGCGACCGATAACAGAACGCGTACACGTCGAGGCCGGCCATGTCGGCGATCGCGAACGGGCCGAAGAACGGCATCCGGAAGCCGAACGTGGACCGCACGATCGCGTCGATGTCCTCCACCGAGGCCACGCCCTCGTCCACCAGCTGCGTCGCCTCGTGGAACAGGGCGTACTGCAGGCGGTTGAGGACGAACCCGGTGGCGTCGCGGACGCGGGCCGGGATCTTCCCGGTGCTGCGGACCACCTCCATCGCGACGCGAATGGCCTCGTCGCCGGTGGTGTCATGCGGGATGATCTCCACGCCGGGGATGAAGGGTGCGGGATTCGAGAAGTGCACCCCGACGAAGCGCTCGGGCCGCTCGACCGCCGAGGCCAGGCGGTTGATCGAGATCGTGGAGGTGTTGCTTCCGATCACCGCCGTCGCGGTCGCGCGGGAGATGCGCGCGAGGGTCTCGTGCTTGAGTTCCAGACGCTCGGGCACCGCCTCTTCCACGAAGTCGGCGTCTGCGACGGCGGACTCGATGTCGGCGGCCGCGGTGACGTTCGCGGCCACGAGGGCGGATGCGCCGGCGGGAAAGAGCCCCTGCTGCTCGAAGTCGGTGGCCTCGGCGACGAGACGGGCGAGGTTCGCCTCGGCGATCTCGGCGGTCGCGTCCGTGATCGTGACGGTGTGGCCGGCGATCGCGCACACCTGCGCGATGCCGCCGCCCATGTACCCGCTTCCGATGATCGCCACGCGGCTCATGCGGTTCCTCCGGTCGCGTCGCCGCCGGAGGAGTCGTACTCGTCGATCGCGGCCACCTTCGCCGCGGACGCGGACGTCGGGTCGAAGCGGTATCCGAGCCATTCCGAGACGAGGCGCTTGGCCAGCTCCAGGCCGATCACGCGCTGTCCCATCGTCAGCACCTGGGCATCGTTGCTGAGCACGCTGCGCTCCACCGAGTACGAGTCGTGCGCCGTGACTGCCCGGATGCCGGGAACCTTGTTCGCCGAGATGGCGACCCCGAGACCCGTGCCGCAGACGAGGACCGCCCGGTCGGCCTCGCCCGCCGCGACGCGCCGGGCCGCGGCGACCGCGACATGCGGGTACGCGGTGTCCTGGTCGCTGCCCACGCCGACGTCGATCACCTCCGACACCCGGTCGTCCTGTTCCAGGAGCGCCTTGAGCGCTGTCTTGTACTCGTATCCGGCATCGTCGCTTCCCACGACGATGCGCAGAGGTTCGTTCATCGCGATCCGTCCTTTCCGTCATGTGCGATCGCCGTGACGATCAGCGCGAACGATGTCGCACCCGGGTCCGGGTGACCGACGCTCTTCTCCGCCAGGGGTCTGGCCCGGCCGAGGGCCGGCCGCATCGGGGCCGTCCCTTCCGCGGCGGAGGTGGCCGCCTCGGCGGCGGCCGCCAGGGCATCGGTGATCGCCGCGCCGTCTCGGAGCCGCTCGCCGAGCACCCGGACGTACGGGTCGATCGCGTCGACCATCGTCTTGTCTCCCACCTGCGCGCCTCCCCGAGCGCGCACCACCCGCAGGGCTGCGGTGGCCGCCGTGGCGATCGTGTCGCGGGCGTCGACGTCATCGGCCGCGAAGGCCGCTCCCACTGCGCGGAGCATCGCGCCCCACAGCGCCCCCGAGGTACCCCCGGCCTTCTCGCTCCACGCGTCGCCGGCGTCCGACAGCATCCGCGAGATACCGCGACGGGGGTCGGCGGCCGTGAAGGCAGACTCGGTCCCCGTCCGCATCCCGACGCCGTGGTCGCCGTCGCCGGCGAAAGCATCCAGACGACCCAGTTCCTCGGCGTGAGCCGCGACCACGTCGCGGGCGACGCCCAGCAGACGCGCCGCCACCGCGGCGGCGGCCTGCGAAGCGGGGGATGCCTCGGCCACGACCTCGGCCGGCTCCTCCGCGGTTGCCCGGGCGGGGGCGCCGGCGACCACGCGCCCGGAGGCCACCGCGCCTTTCCGGTAGGCCGCGGATTCCGCCGGCGCCGCCCACAGCGGCTCGAGCTCGTCGTCCAGCCAGACCAGAGTCAGCGACGCGCCGGCCATGTCCAGGCTCGTGACGAGTTCGCCCACTTCGGGTTGAACGATCGTGAGGCCGGCGCCCTCGAGGACCGCGGCGACGTCGCGGAACAGGACGAAGAGTTCCTCGTACTTGACCGTGCCGAGCCCGTTGACGAGCACCGCGACACGGTCGCCGCTGTTGTCCGGAGCATCTTGGAGAAGTTGCTCGACCAACTGCCGGGCGAGATCGCGCGACCCTGTCCGCGGGACGTCCCGGATGCCGGGTTCGCCGTGGATGCCCAGACCGATCGACATCATGCCGTCGGGCACGGTGAACAGCGGCGCCTCGGCGCCGGGGAACGTGCAGCCGCCGAATGCGACACCCAGCGACCGCGTGCGGTAGTTCGCGAGCTGTGCGAGCCGTTCGACCTCGTCGAGGTCGTCGCCGCGTTCGGCCGCGGCTCCCGCGACCTTGAAGACCACGAAGTCGCCCGCGATACCGCGACGCGCCGTCCATTCCTCGATCGGGGCGCTCGCGATGTCGTCGGTGACGAGCACCGTGCGGGTGTCGATCCCTTCGCTGCGCAGACGATCCTGCGCCTCGCCGAAGTTCAGGACGTCGCCGGCGTAGTTGCCGAAGGAGAACAGCACTCCCCCGCCGGCGTCTGCTGCCCGGCCGACGCGATACGCCTGACCGGCGGAGGGCGACGTGAAGATGTTCCCGCACACCGCGCCCGCTGCCATCCCCGGCCCGACGACACCGGCGAACGCCGGGTAGTGCCCGGAGCCGCCGCCGACGACCACGGCCACCGACCCCTCCTCGGCGGGCACCGCGCGGACGACTCCGCCGTCGACGGCGCGGACGACGCCGGCGTTCGCGGCCACGAATCCTTCGAGCGCCTCCGCGACGAAGTCGTCGGGGTGGTTGGCGATACGCGTCATGGGTGTCTCCCTCGCATTGGCCCTGTCTCTCGCCTGGGCGGTGTCACTGCAGTTGGCGGACGCGACTGGTGCCGCGCGCATGGCCCTCGCGGCGGGGCAGCACGTACCTGCGCAGGTAGTCGCGGTTCTCGGCGCAGACACTGAGGCCGTCACCGCCGTAGTTCTCCAGGCAGATGACGCCCTGGAACCCCTGCTCGAGGGCATATCGGAAGGCCCACCGATAGTCGATGACCCCCGACGACAGCGGGGACGGGGCCGCGAAGTAGAAGTCGCCGGCGACGTCCTCGTCGCGGACGTAGTTCTTCACGTGCCAGAAGTTCGCATACGGCAGGGTCTTCTCCACCAGCTCCTCCCACCGCTCGACGGGGCGATGGAGGCGAATGAGGTTGCCGATGTCGGGGTTGAGCCCGACGTTGTCCAGGCCGATCTCCTCGACCAGGCGCACGGCCAGATCTCCCGAGCCGAGGAAGGTGTCTTCGTACATCTCGAGGGACATCAGGATGCCGGCTTCCTCGGCGTGCGCGCCGAGCTCCCGCAGTCGCGCCACCGCGAGGTTCCAATCCGCGGGGTCGTCGTGCGGTCCCTCCACCGTCCAGAACCACAGCTGTGCCGACTGCGCCGGCGTCAGCGGGCGATGCAACCCGAAGGACACCGTGCGGACGCCCGCGGATGCGGCGGCCTCGATCACCCGATGGCTGTACGCCAGGTTCTCCACGCCATGGGCCGGGTCGATCACGCTCCGCCGGATCGCGGAGAGCGAGACGGGTTCGACACCGCACGCGGTCGCGGTGGCGACGAACTCCGAAAGCCGGCCCGGCGAGAGGTCGGCCAGCCTCACCCACGAGTCCGTGACATCGAGCATGTCGAACCCGGCATCGGCGATCTCGGTCAGGTCTGCCGCCCAGACCTCGGCATCGGCATCCGTCACGGCCGTGCCGTCGCGCAGCGTCCCAGGAAAAGGAAGCGCAGCTGCGGCGATAGGCCACGTCTCAGCCGTCCATGCCGTCATCCGTCGGTCTCCCTCTCGATGCGAACAGGGGTGTCCAGGATCGGATCCCCGACGACGCGGACGCCGCCGGTCAGCGTGATCCGCACCGGCTCCGTCGTCCGCGCGAGCGAGAGCCCGGCGAAGAGGTCGATCGCGCCGGGCTCGACGAGGCGGCGCCGGTCGAGCCCCGTGAACGAGAAGCGATCAGCGGAGAGGGTGAAGGTCACCCTCGCGGGCTCGCCGGCGGCCAGCGCCACACGCGCGTAGCCGACCAGCTGCGCCACCGGCCGCGTGACCTGGGCGACGGGGTCGCCCGCGTACAGCTGCACCACGACGGCGCCGTCGCGATCGCCGGTGTTGACCACATCGACGATCGCGTGCACGGCGCCTGCCACATCCACCTCCGCGGCGTCGACCGCGAGGTCGCCCAGGCTGAACTCGGTATAGGAGAGGCCATGACCGAACGGGAAGGCCGGGGCGATCGACAGATTGCTGATGCGGTCGCCGTCCTGTCCCAGCGGCGGGGCCAGGTAGGTGTGCGGGATGGCCCCGGCGGTGTGCGGAACCTGAACCGGGAGGTGCCCGGACGGGTTGACCTGCCCCGCGAGCACGCGCGCGATGGCCCCCGCCCCCTCCACCCCGGGGAAGAACGCCTGCACGACCGCTGCGGCGCGTCCGACGAACCGCCCGAGGGCGTAGGGCCGGCCGGACACCACGACGAGAACGACCGGCGTACCGGTGGCGAGCACCTCCTCGACCAGGCGCGTCTGGTGACCGGGAAGCTCAAGATCCGGCGCGTCCGATCCCTCGCCCGACGTGCCCCGGCCGAACATCCCGGCCCGGTCTCCCACCACCACCAGCGCGACATCGGCATTGCGAGCGACCGACACGGCCCGTGCGAGGTCTCCGTCGCCCGGCGCGTCGACGAGCGGCGTGCCGTCCTCGGCGACCACCTCCGCGTCGGGGAGGGCGTCGGCCACCGCTTCCGCGATGGTCTGCGCGGCGATGCCGAGCCCGAACTCAGGATGGCGCGGCAGCACATGGATCGGGTACGAGTACGCGCCGAGGAGAACGCGGGGGTCGCGCGCGCCGGGTCCGATGACCGCCACGCGGCCGGTGGACGGGGACAGTGGCAGGACACGTTCGGGATTGTCCAGAAGGATGACCGATTCCTCCGCGAGGCGTCGCGCCACGCTCCGGTTCCGGGGGCTGTCGAGGTCGTGCGGCTGCGGTTCAGCCGGCGCCCATCCATCGTCGAGGAGCCCCAGATCCAGCTTCTGCCGAAGGACCCTCCGTACGGCGATGTCTATCTCCGTCTCGGTCCGGCCGGGATCCGGGTCGTCGGTGCCGAGCTGGGTATACGCCGACGTGTCGGGCAGCTCGACATCCATGCCGGCGTGGAGGGCCAGCCGGCCGGCATCAGCCATCGATGCCGCCACCCGATGCTTGGACGTGAGAAAGGCGATCGCCCAGTAGTCCGACACGACGGTTCCCCGGAATCCCCACTCGTCCCGGAGGACATCCGTGAGGAGCCAGCGGTCAGCCGCCGCAGGGACGCGGTCGGTCTCGGTGTAGGAGTTCATGACACTGCCGACGGCGCCGGTCCGTACCGCCATCTCGAAGGGCGGGAGCACGAGGTCGCGCAGTTCGCGCTCGCCCATGGAGACCGGCGCGTGGTTGCGCCCGCCGCGAGAAGACGCGTGACCGGCGAAGTGCTTGAGCGTCGCGACCACCCCACTTCCCTGGAGGCCCTGCACGTAGGCGGTCGCGAGGGTCGCCACGACGAAGGGGTCTTCGCCCAGTGTCTCCTCCACACGGCCCCAGCGATAGTCCGTCACGACGTCGAGCACGGGAGAGAGCCCCTGATGCACCCCGACCGCGTGGAGGTCATCGCCGATCGCTCGTGCCATCTCGGCCACCAGCTCTCGGTCGAAGGTGGCCGCCCACGCCAGGGGGGTGGGATACACCGTCGCCCCGAGGGTCGTGAAGCCGGTGAGACACTCCTCGTGAACGATGGCGGGAATGCCCAGCCGCGTCCGGGTGCGGAGGAAGTCCTGCGCCGCGCGGACCTTCTGCATGCCTTCGCGCGGCGGCACGGGGGTCGTGCCGAAGACGCGCGTCAGGTGGCCGATTCCGGAGGCGGCGGCGACCTCGAACGGCTGTCGGCCCCGGGCCAGGACGTCCTGCATCGGAGCGATGATCTGGGAGGCGTCGCGCGTGTCCTCCCAGTGGCTCCCGAGTTGTGCGACCTTCTCCGCCCGGGTCATCGCCGCCAAGAGGGCCTCCACCCGGGCGTCGGGGTCGGCCGCGGCATCCCGCCACCGAGGCACCGCCGTCGTTCGGTCGTCGGTCTGCGAATCCGCCATCGTGTCGCCCCCCGCCGTCAGCGCAGGGTCACGGCGACCCAGGACACGGGCGGAAGCGTGAGCGCCACCGTGCGGTCGTCGACCCGCCGGGTGGCGATGTCCTGGAGGCCGACGCGCTCACGGTCCTCGAGGGTGTTCGCCGAGTGCATATCGGTGTCGTGCATGCCGACGGCGCTGCGCACCTCGACCGCGCCGAGCATCGTCACGTCGACATCCAGCGTGATCTCCTCCTCGAGGCTGCGATTGACCGCGAAGAGCGTCGTCTCTCCGCTGTCGGGGTCATGGGTGGCCACCGCGTCGATGACGGGGACCGTGCCGTACAGGGCCGTGTCGTACTCGGGCGCCTCCAGGCGCACTTCCAACGCGTTTCCCCGCGCGAGCCTCGCTGTGTGCGCAAAGGGGAAGAAGGTCGTCTGGCGCCAGGCCGGGCCGCCGGGCTCGGTCATGATCGGGGCGATGACGTTGACGAGCTGGGCGAGGCTCGCGGACTTCACGCGGTCGGCGTGGCGGAGAAGTGAGATCAGGAGACTGCCGACCACGACGGCGTCGGCCACCGAATAGGCGTCTTCGAGCAGCCGCGGGGCCACCGGCCACTGTTCGACGTCGGTGATCTTCTCCACGTCGTTGTACCGGGACTGATACCAGACGTTCCACTCGTCGAAGGAGATATCGATCGTCTTCTCGCTGCCGCGCACCGCCTTGACGTGATCGGCCGTGGCCACGACGGTGTCGATGAAACGATCCATGTCGATGGCCGAAGCGAGGAAGCTCGCATAGTCGCCGTTCTTCGGCTCGTAGTACGCGTGGCAGGAAATGAAGTCGACGTCGTCGTAGGTCCGCTCCAGCACGACGCGCTCCCACTCACCGAACGTGGGCATCTGCGCGCCAGAGCTGCCGCAGACCACCAGCTGCAGGTTCGGATCCACCTGGCGCATGGCACTCGCGGTCTTCGCGGCGAGGCTCGCGTATTCCTCGGCGGTGCTGTGGCCGAGCTGCCACGGACCGTCCATCTCGTTGCCGAGGCACCACATGCGGATGTCGTGCGGCTCGGGATTTCCGTTCTCGACTCGCTTGTCCGACCAGGACGTCCCCGATCGGAGATTGGCGTACTCGAGCACGTCGAGGGCCTCCAGCACGCCACGGGTGCCGAGGTTCACGGCGTACATGACGTCGCTGCCCGCTTTGGCTGACCACCGCGCGAATTCGTCCAATCCGATCTCGTTCGTCTCGGTCGAGTGCCACGCGAGGTCCAGACGTCGCGGTCGCTCCTCGCGAGGACCCACCCCGTCCTCCCACCGGTATCCCGACACGAAGTTCCCACCGGGGTAGCGGACCGTCGACACCCCGAGCTCGCGAACCAGGGCGAGAACATCCGAACGGAAGCCCTCCGCGTCCGCTGAGGGGTGGGAGGGTTCGAAGATCCCGTCGTAGACACAACGGCCCAGATGCTCGACGAACGATCCGAACAGCCGCCGGTCGACGGCTCCCACGACGAAGTGCGGGTCGATGGTCACGCGTGCAGAGGTCATGCTTTTCTTTCCGGAAGAGGGGTGGCGGGTGACGCGGTGTGGGTCACTTGAGGCTGCCGATCGACAACCCTCCCTGCCAGTAGCGCTGCAGGGTGAGGAAGGCGATGACCAGCGGGATGACGGACACCAGCGAGCCGAGGATGATGATGCTCCACAGCGAGGTTCCCCCGGAGTTGTTGGCCGAAGCTATCCCCTGCCACAGACCGATTCCGACCGTGACGGGGAAGAGCCGATTGTCCGAGAGCATCGCCAGGGGCAGGAAGTAGTTGTTCCACGAGGCCACGATCGACAGCAGCAGCACCGTGACCATCGCCGGGCGCAGCATCGGCAGAGCGACCTGGAGGAAGATCCGGAACTCGCTCGCCCCATCGACCCGGCCGGCGTCCAACAGCTCATCCGGCACGGCGTCGCGGGCGTACACGTTCATGAGGTACACCCCGAACGGGTTCAGCAGGGTGGGCAGGATGACGGCCCAGATGGTGTTGGTGAGCCCGAGCTCGGAGAACATGATGAAGGTCGGGATGACCAGCGCGGTCGTGGGTACCATCACCGACCCGAGGAGAATCGCGAAGCTCACCCGCCGGCCGGCGAAGCGGTACTTCGCGAATCCGTATCCGGCGGCCACGGCCAGCACCGTGGCGCCGAGACCGCCGGCGAAGGCGTAGAGGGCCGAGTTCGCGAGCCACCGCAGGTAGATGCCGTCCTGGAACGTGAACAGCTGGGAGATGTTCCCGGCGTAGTCGATGACGTCGTCGAACCACAGCGCGCTCCCCCCGCCGAACAGGCCGGCCGCAGTCTTGGAGCTGTTGACGATCACCCACCAGAACGGGATGAGGAAGTAGACCACGAGGAAGCCGAGCAGGATCTGCAGCGGAAGGAATTGCCGGCGCGTGGCCGAGCGGCGTGATCGGTCGACTGCCGTGGTCATGAGAGAAAGCTCCCCCGCTTACGCGTGATGAACATGAAGAGGTACACGCATACGAACACCACGGCGCCCAGCGCGAACGAGATCGCCGAACCGTAGTTGTAGTTCGCCAGGGCGAAAGCCTGCTGATACGCGTACATGTTGGGGGTGAAGTCGGCGGAGATGGCTCCCGCCGCCAGGTAGCGGAGGATCTGTGGTTCATTGAAGAACTGCAACGTTCCGATGAGCGCGAACACCAGGATGAGCACCAGCGCCGGCGCGATGAGGGGGATCTTGATGCGCAGCACGATCTGCCACTGGCTTGCCCCGTCGATGCGCGCCGCCTCGTACAGAGTGGGGTCGATCCCCTGAAGCGCGGCGTAGAGGATGATCATGTAATAACCGGCCCACTGCCAGATGACGATGTTCAGCAGCCCGAAGAAGATCAGGTCGCGGCTGAGGAAATCGGGACCAGCGAGCCCGAACATCCCGAACAGCTCCGCCAGGGGACCGAAGCTCTTGCTATAGAGGAAGCCCCACATCAGCGCACCGATCACGGCGGGGATCGCGTAGGGGAGAAACACCATGAGCCGGGAGAACCGCGCGAACCGTCCGGTCACGATGTCGAGGATGAGCGCGACGGCCAGCGAGATGGCCATCTGCAGGGGGATCAGCACGAGCGAGAAGCGCAGGACGAACCAGATCCCGCCCAGGAAGCTGGCGTCCGTGAACGCCTTGACGTAGTTGCCGAACAGCACGAACCGGGTGCCCCCGATGAGCTGGTTCTGGAACAGGCTCAGGTACAGCGCGAAAAGCAGGGGCGCGACGAGGAACGCGAGGAAGACGATCGCGAACGGTCCGACGAAGCTCCAGCCGACGAGCGACTGCCGGCCTCGGCGTCGGGGACGCCGGGCGGGCGCGGGATCGGCACTGGTGGCGCTCTGCGCCAGATCAACGGTCATGGGATTCCTCCGGGGAAGCGGATGGACGCGACGCCGCGTGGGCGGGCCCGGTGTGCGGACCAGCCCACGCGGAGCGACTCACTCGACGGTGAAGCCCTGTTCCTCGGCGTAGGCGACGACATCCTCCTGCAGTTGGTCGGCGGCCTCCGAACCCGACACCGAGCCCTCGTTGATGGCCGCCAACTGCTCGGTGAAGGCGTCGAAGTAGTACTGACCGAACGGCGTGTAGGTCATGCCCTCGTAGGCGTTCGCCGCCGGCACATACACCTCCCTGTTCGCCTGCTGGCCCCCGAAGAACGGCACCTCGTAGTCCACGAACTCGGGGGAGTTGAGCGCGTTGAGGTTCAGCGGGAAGATGACCTGGTTCTGCCATCCGTCGGTGAGGGACGCCTCGTCGGCGTAGAGGCCGAAGGCGGCCTTCGCCGCCAGCTCGGGGTTGCTGGCCTGGCTGGTGACCGAGAAGGCCGATCCACCCCAGTTGACCGACACGGGATTGCTGGTGTCCCACTGCGGCAGCGGGGCGGTCTTCCAGACCCCCGCGTCCTGCCCCTCGCCGACACCCGCGCCGGTGAGGTATCCCGGCGCCCAGGCCGCCGAGATGTAGGTGGCGTAGTCGCCGCCGATGACACCGGAGATGTACTCGGGGGTGAACTGGTCCTGCGTGCCGACGAGGCCCTTCTCCACCAGCCCGGCCCAGTAGTCGAGCACCTTCTTCGACGCGTCGTCGTTGAGGGTGATGCCGATGGTCTCGGGCGAATCCGAGTCGTAGGTGAAGGGCTGGGCTCCGGCCTGGTACTGCAGCGCCATGAACGAAGCCGGGACGTTGGCACCCAGGTCGCCGAACAACGGTCCTCCGGCATCCTTGAGGGTCTGCGCGGCGGCTTCGTACTCGGCCCACGTGGTGGGCGGGGTGATCCCGTACTGATCGAAGACGTCGGCGCGGTAGATCATGCCCATCGGACCGCCGTCGACGGGAACGCCGTAGACCCCGTCACCGACGGAGACGTCCTTCCAGGCCCCCTCGCTGTAGTCGTCCTTGACGTCCTCGTAGCCGTAGTCGCTGATGTCGACGATCGCTTCCTGGATCTGGAAGGTCGGGATGCGATCCGCCTCGATCATGATGACGTCCGGGGCCCCCGTCTCGGCCGTGATCGCGGTCTGGAACTTGTCGTACTCGTCGCCGCCCTGACCGACGTTGGTCCAGCAGACCTGCACCTCGTCGTTCTGCTCGTTGAAGTTGTCGACGACGAGCTCCATGTTCGGGTACCAGGCCCACATCGTGACGACGGGCAGATCCTCTTTCGGGATCGTGTTGGTGCAGTTGGTGGCGTCGTTGCCGCCGGCGGTGTCGCCGTCTCCGCCACCGGTGCAGGAGACGAGGGCGGCCGCGAGCAGGACGGTGAAGCTGGCAGCAAAGACCGGCTTTGTCTTCACGGGATTTCCTTTCGGATGCTAAGACCTCTTTGTCAAGCAGGAACGCTCGTGCGCGAACGGCGTCCGGAATACCGGACATATACAACGTTGTAAGCAACGTTGTAGGAACACTATGGCGCGCCGCTCGCCAGTGTCAAGAGCCCGCTCGCATCGGCCGCGCACCGGCGGCCGGACGGTGATCGGGGGCCGTCACCGCAACCCATAGAGTGGGGATCTACAGGGCGTGAGGGGGATCGATGGGGTCGACGATGCATGACGTCGCCCGCCTCGCGGGGGTGTCCATCAAGACGGTGTCGAACGTCATCAACGACTACCCGCACGTCCGGCCCGCCACCCGCAGCCGCGTGGAGGCAGCCATCGAGCAGTTGGCATACCGGCCGAACGCCTCCGCCCAGGGCCTGCGCTCCGGACGGACGGGGATCATCGGCCTCGCCGTGCCAGCGCTCCGCGAGAACTATTTCGCGGAGCTGTCCGATTTCATCATCCGCGCCGCCGAAGCGCGAGGCCTCGGCGTCGTGGTGGAGCAGACGAACGGCGACCGCGAGGCGGAGCTGCTGGCGGTGTCCGGGGGGCGGCGCCGGTTCACCGACGGCCTGCTGCTCAGCCCGGTGCGCCTGGGTCAGGGCGATGCAGCCGTGCTGGACGTCGGCTACCCGCTCGTGCTCCTCGGCGATCGCATCTTCGGAGGTCCGACCGACCACGTCGCCATTCACAACACGGAGGCCGCGCGGGCGGGCGTGGAACACCTGCTGTCGATCGGCCGGCGTCGCATCGCCCTCCTGGGCGGCAGCGAGGACGCGGACGGGGAGCCCAGCTCGGCAAGCCTGCGTCTCCGCGGATACCGCGAGGCTCTCAGCTCCGCGGGAGTCGCGGAGGATCCCGCACTGATCCGGCCCGTCCTGCACTGGACCCGGGCCGCCGGTGCCGAAGCCGTGCACCAGATGATCGCCGACGGCGTGGCGTTCGACGCCGTCTTCGCCCTCAACGACACCCTCGGACTCGGTGCATTGCGCGCGCTCGCGGGCGAGAATCTGTCCGTCCCCGATGAGGTGGCGGTCTTGGGATTCGACAACATCGATGAAGCCCGCTTCTCGGTGCCGTCCCTCTCGAGCGTGGATGCGGGGAAGGAACGCATCGCGGAGATCGCCGTGGATCTGCTGCTCGAACGCATCGCCGAGAAGGGCCCGCGGCAATCGCCACGCACCGTGCAGCCGGAGTACACCGTCGTGGCGCGCGAGTCGACGGGCTTTCCGAGCGTCGACGCCTGAACGGCGCCGCTCCTAGGCGGGAACCGCCGACACGCCCCGCCATCGGTCCCGCGGGGTGAGCGGAACGAGAGCCGGCCGACGGACGGTGGAGGCGATGGCGATCCGTTCGCCGGATGCCGCCGAGCGGAGAAGGCCCTCCATCACCTCGAGGACGTGCATCGCCATGGCGCCGTGGGCCCGGGGGGTCTCGGTCGTGACGAAGTCGATGAGGCCGACCCCTCGCCCGGCCTCGGCGTACCCGGCGGACGGTGCCAGGTCGCTCCAGTCCGCGTCGCCGACGCGACGCAGCCGGACCACGCCGTCGAACAGATTGGGGTCGGGAACCTGGATCGATCCCTGCTCGCCGTGCACCTCGATCGGCGGGGCGGCGGTGCCGCCGCCGTCGAAGCTCATCACGACGGTGGAGACCGCTCCGCCGGCGTGCTGGAGGATGCCCGTCACGTGTGTGTCCACCGCAACGGGGATGGTCTCACCGGCACGGGAACCGGTGCGGATCGTCCGCTCGGCGCGCGTGCGGCTCGCGGCGCCCGTGACCGTGCTCACCGGCCCGAGCAGGTGCACCAGGCTCGTGAGGTAGTACGGACCCATGTCCAGGAGCGGGCCACCGCCGGGCGCGTAGTAGAAGTCGGGCGCTGGATGCCAGTGCTCGTGCCCGGGCGCCACCCAGGTGGCCGAGGCCGCCACGGGGCGGCCGATCGTCCCGGAGTCCACGGCCTCCCGGGCCGTCTGAATCCCGGTGCCGAGAACCGTGTCGGGGGCGCTGCCGAGCCGGCGTCCCGCGCGTGCGGCGGCATCCACCATGGTGCGGGCCTGCGCGACATCCACCGCAAGAGGCTTCTCGCCGTACACGTCCTTGCCGGCAGCGATCGCCTGGAGGGCGATGTCGGCGTGCGCGGCGGGGATCGTCAGGTTGAGCACGGTCTGCACCGACTCGTCGGCCATGAGGTCCCCGACCGAGAGGGCCTCGGCGCCGGCGACGGCCGCGGCGACGTCCTGCGCGCGGGCGGGGTCCAGGTCGGCCACGGCGGCGATCCGCACGGCGCCGCTTCCGGTGAGGGTCTCGAGGTACTGCCGCGAGATCACGCCGAGCCCGACGATGCCTACGCGGTGCGGGCTGCCCACAGCATCCCCCGTTCGATGATGGTGCGCACGTTCGGGTCGCGGAGCACATCGAGGCTGTGGCCGGGTGTGGCGACGAAGATCCGGCCGGCGCCCCACTCGCGCGTCCAGACCGCGGGACTCACGACGGGACGATGCCACGGGTGATAGGGGCGCACCGGATGCGTCGTGGTCGCGAGCACGTCGATCAGATCATCGTGCAGCACCCAGTACTGCTCGGTGTCGAGCGCGAAATCGTCGAGTCCTGCGGTGATCTCGTGCGCGCGACCCGCCGGGGTGATCTCCACCCGGTGCGGCAGGAAATTGTCGCGCTCGTCCCCCGGCCGTTCGTCCGGCCGTCGCCCCGGATGGGTGGCGAACTGACCGCCGATCAGGTGGAGGTAGTCGGTGGCGGCCCGGTAGGAGTCGGCGATTCCGCCGTGCCAGCCGGCGAGGCCTGTCCCGTTCTCGACCGCGGCGCGGAGCCCCCGGACGGCCTCATCGGAGATGGATGACATCGTCACGCACTGCACGACGAGATCGGTCTCGGCCATCGCATCGGCATCGGCGTAAACCTCGTTGCCCTCCTCCACGCGCACCTGGAAGCCCGACTTCTCGAGGAAGGGGAGGAAGAGTTCGGTGGCCTCGCGGGGATGATGCCCGTCCCATCCACCTCGGACGACCAGGGCGTTTCTCATGTCATTCCTCCTCCGCGGGGCCGTCCCCGGTGCGGCCGCCTTCAGCGCGCGTCGGCCGCGCGTGCCGCGGCGACGGCATCGTAGGCCGCGCGGACTTCGGGACGAGGATCGGATGCGGCGTCGCGCTCGAGGACGACCGGCCACGAGGGCCGGGTGCCCGTCAACGTCCACGCCGCCTGACGCGCCGCTCCCAGGGCGACATACTCCCCGGGAGCCGGTACGGCGACGGGAACATCGAAGACCTGCGCAGCGATACGGGCGACCGCTTCGCTGCGGGCCGCGCCCCCCACGAGGAGCACACGCTCGGCGGTGACGCCGAGCCCGCGAATCGCGTCCAGCCCGGTCGCGAGGCCGGCCAGCATCCCCTCGACAGCGGCACGGGCCAGGTTCTCGCGTGTGGTGTTGCCGAGCGACAGACCCGACATCGATGCGCGCGCATTCGGCAGGTTCGGGGTTCGTTCCCCCTCGAACCACGGGACGAGCACGACGCCGCCGGCGCCGGGTTCGGCCTGCAGGGCGAGGGCGGCGAGCTCCTCGTGCGACACACCGAGCAGGCGAGCGGTGACGTCGAGCACGCGCGCGGCGTTCAGCGTCGCAACCAGGGGCAGGTATCCGCCGGCGGCGTCCGCGAAGCCGGCGACCGTGCCGGTCGGATCGGCCACCGCGCGATCGGTGACGGCGAAGACCGTGCCGGAGGTGCCGATCGAGACGCCGACGTCGCCGGGCGCCGCATCCAGCCCGAGCGCCGCTCCGGCGTTGTCACCGGCACCGGGGCCGACGAGCACCCCGCCCGGCGTCGTTCCGGCGTTCTCGCCGGGCTCGAGCACCGTCGGCAGGACGGCATCGTGTCCGAGGGCGATGGCGAGCAGCTCACGGTCGTACCCGTCAGCGCCCCAATACGCCGTGCCCGAGGCGTCGGAGCGGTCGGTCGTCAGGGCGTCGAGCCGGGGATTCTCCGGCCCGAACCCGCGCAGGCGCCACGTGAGCCAGTCATGGGGCAACGCGACCGCGGCCACACGCGCCGCGTTGTCCGGCTCCGCATCCCGCAGCCACCGGAGCTTCGTCGCCGTGAAGGATGCCACGGGCACGATGCCCGTGCGCGCCGCATAGGCGTCCGGACCCACCTCGGCCACGAGGTCGGCGGCGGCCTGCGCGGAGCGCGTGTCATTCCACAGCAGAGCGGGCCGGATGACGCGCCCCGCCGCGTCGAGCGCCACCATCCCGTGCTGCTGCCCCGCGATCGACACCGCCGCGACGTCGTCGAATCCGCCCGCGTCCGCGATCGCAGTCTGGAGGGCGGTCCACCACGCTTCCGGATCGACTTCGGTGCCGTCGGGGTGTGCTGCCCGCCCTTCACGGACGAGCACCCCCGTGTCGGCATCGAGGATGACGACCTTGCACGACTGCGTCGAGGAGTCGACGCCCGCGACGAGGGGCATCAGCCCCGAGCGCCGAGGAGGTGCTCGGTCGCGAGCTGCTGCAGGCGCACGAACCCGCCGCCCTTGCCACCGAAGTACACCGACGCGTCGAAGTCCTCATAGGCGGAGCGGTCGGCGAGGAAGTCGTCGTAGCTCTCGCCCTCGTTGAGGGTCGGCGTCGACAGCTCGTCGACCTTGGCGGCGGCGAGCGCCTCCTGCACCTCGGGATCGGCACGGAACGCGGCGGCACGCTCCTTGAGGAGGAGGTAGGTGCGCATGTTGGCCGAGGCCGACTCCCACACGCCCTTCTCGTCCTCGGTGCGGGAGGGCTTGTAGTCGAAGTGACGGGGTCCGTCGTACGCGGGCACGCCGCCGGGACCGCCGTTTTCGAGGAGGTCCACGAGCGCGAACGCGTTGTGCAGATCGCCGTGGCCGAACACCAGGTCCTGGTCGTACTTGATGCCGCGCTGCCCGTTCAGGTCGATGTGGAAGAGCTTGCCGTGGTACAGCGCCTGGGCGATGCCGGCGGCGAAGTTCAGGCCTGCCATCTGCTCGTGACCGACCTCGGGGTTCACGCCCACCAGCTCGGGGCGCTCGAGCGAGTCGATGAAGGCGATCGCGTGGCCCAGCGTCGGCAGCAGGATGTCGCCGCGCGGCTCGTTCGGCTTCGGCTCGATGGCGAAGCGGATGTCGTAGCCCTTGTCGGTGACGTAGTCGCCGAGGAGGTTGACCGCTTCGCGGTAGCGCTCGAGGGCCTGACGGATGTCCTTGGACGAGTCGTACTCAGCGCCCTCGCGTCCCCCCCACATGACGAACGTCTTCGCACCCAGCTCGGCAGCCAGATCGAGCTGGCGGAACACCTTGCGGAGGGCGAACCGGCGCACCTGCCGGTCGTTGGCGGTGAAGCCGCCGTCCTTGAACACCGGCGCACTGAAGAGGTTCGTGGTGACCATCGGCACGATCAGTCCGGTGTCGGACAGCGCACCCTTGAGGCGATCGATCTCGGTCTGACGCTCCGCATCCGTGGAGCCGAAAGCGAAGAGGTCGTCATCGTGGAAGGTCAATCCGTAGGCGCCCAGCTCAGCGAGCTTCTCCACGGCGTGGACGACGTCGAGGGGAGGGCGCGTGGGGCCGCCGAAGGGATCGGTGCCGTTGTAGCCGACGGTCCAGAGACCGAAGGAGAACTTGTCCGCGGGGGTGGGGCTGGCCATGGGGTCGCTTTCGTCGTCGAAAAATGTTGCCGTACACAACCTATCGCCGCATCCTCGACCCGTCAACACACCTCGCGCGCCCCCTTTTACCGGCGCGGCAACAAACTACTCTGGTGCGATGACCACGCCGCGGACCGGGATCGAGCAGGTTCGTGCCGGCAATCTCGGTCGCCTTCTGCGGCGCGTGCACGTGAGCGGCCCCGCTTCGCGGGCCACCCTCACCGCGGAACTGGGCCTCAACCGCTCGACCATCGCCGACCTCGTGGGCGAACTGGTCGAACTCGGCCTCGTCCGCGAGGGCGCTCCCTCACCCGAACGCCGCGTCGGACGCCCGTCCCCCGTCGTCGAGACGCATCCCGATGTCGTCGCGGTCGCGGTGAACCCGGAAGTGGACGCGCTGGAGATCGCCGCCGTGCGGCTGGATCGCTCCATCCCGGTGCGCGAGCGCGTGGAGATGGACCACCCCCTCTCCCCCGAGGAGACCGCGAGCCTGGTGCGCGCGCACATCGAGCGATGGCTGTCCGGTCCGCTGGCAGGCGCCACGGTGAGTGCGGTGGGGGTCGCCGTACCGGGGCTCGTCCGTGAGGCGGACGGCGTCGTGCGCACCGCCCCCCACCTGGGGTGGACGGATGCGCCGCTGCGCTCCATGGTCTCCGAGGCGACCGGTCTCCCCGCGGTGGTGGGCAACGACGCGAGTCTGGGGGTTCTCGCCGAGCACCGGTTCGGGGCGGCGTACGGGATCGCCGACGTCGTCTACCTCAACGGTGGTGCCAGCGGCATCGGCGGCGGTCTGATCGTGCAGGGGATCGCCGTGTCCGGCGCAGGCGGATACGCGGGCGAATTCGGGCAGAATCGCCCCGGCATCGTCTCCGACGCCGACCGCCGGGCGCCTGCGGGCGTGCTGGAGGACGAGGTGAGTCGCGCCCGCCTCCTGGATGCGGTGGGGCTGGCCGCCGCGGATGAGCCCACGCTCGGCGCTGTGCTCGCCGCATCCACGGTGCCGGCCGTCGCGGACGAGGTCTCGCGCCAGCGCCGCATCCTCGCCACTGCGCTCGCCAATGCCGTCAATGTCCTCAACCCGTCGGTGATCGTGCTGGGCGGGTTCCTGGCAACGATCGCCGAGCTGGACTTCCCCGCCCTCACCCGGGCGGCTGCGGCACTGGCCATGCCCGCCAACGCCGAGGGCCTCGACATCCGCGTCGCCTCCCTCGCGGCCGATCGCCTTCTCATCGGAGCGGCCGAGGCGGCGTTCGAACCGCTCCTGGAAGATCCCGCGGCCGCAGCGTGGCGCGTCGCCGCCGCTACACCCCGCGGCTGAGCCCGGCAAGCCCTTCGCCCGCGGCATGCCCCGCGCCAGGCTGGAGGAATGAGCGATCCGAGCCTTCCCTCCTTGCCGCCCGACGTTCCGGCCTCGCCAGGCATCCCCGCCCCCGACGGTCCGGCCGAGCCGCTCGCCCCGTACCCTGACGAGCCCCTGGCCCCCTACCCCGACGAGCCCCTGGCTCCCTCGCCCGCGGAACCCACCCTCCCGCTCCCGGACGGCCCGAACCGTATCGCCGCGTAGCCGCGGCGCGGTAACGTCGCCGACAACGCCGAAGGGGGAGGCATGTCCACGACGACCGGAAACCAGCCGCGCACGGAGCACGACCTCCAGGCAGCCGCCCGAGACCACCTCTGGATGCATTTCGCCCGGCAATCGGTGATGACCGAAGGCCCGGGCGTCCCGATCATCGCCCGCGGCGAGGGCCACCACATCTGGGATGTGTCCGGCCGGCGCTTCATCGACGGACTGTCGGGGCTGTTCGTCGTGAACGCCGGGCATGGGCGGCGCCGTTTGGCCGAGGCCGCCGCCCGGCAGGCCGAGGAGCTGGCGTTCTTCCCGATCTGGTCGTACGCGCATCCCGCGGCGATCGAACTCGCCGAGCGTCTCGCGCACTATGCCCCGGGCGACCTCAATCGCGTCTTCTTCTCCACCGGCGGCGGCGAGGCCGTGGAGACGGCGTTCAAGCTGGCCAAGCAGTACTGGAAGCTGCGCGGGCGCCCCACCAAGCACAAGGTCATCTCGCGCGCCGTCGCCTACCACGGCACGCCCCACGGTGCGCTGGCCATCACCGGCCTCCCGGCGATGAAGGAGATGTTCGAGCCGGTGACCCCGGGCGGGTTCCGGGTGCCGAACACGAACTACTACCGCGCCCGCGACATGGGCTTCCCGGGATCGCTCGAGGAGTTCGGCGTCTGGGCGGCCGACCGCATCGAGGAGATGATCCTCTTCGAGGGGCCCGAGACGGTCGCGGCGGTGTTCCTGGAACCCGTGCAGAATTCCGGCGGATGCTTCCCGCCTCCGCCCGGTTACTTCGCCCGGGTACGCGAGATCTGCGACCGGCATGACGTACTCCTCGTCAGCGACGAGGTGATCTGCGCGTTCGGGCGGATCGGCGAGTGGTTCGCGTGCGACGCGTACGGGTACGTCCCCGACATGATCACGTGCGCCAAGGCGATGACGAGCGGCTACTCGCCCATCGGAGCCACGATCATCAGCGACCGCATCCACGAGCCGTTCGCGACCGGAACGGTGAGCTTTCCGCACGGCTACACATTCGCCGGCCACCCGGTCTCGGCCGCCGTCGCGCTGGAGAACCTCGACATCTTCGAGGAGGAAGACCTCAACGGACGCGTCCGTGAGTTCTCGCCCCTCTTCCGCGCGACCCTGGAGAAGCTGAACGACCTGCCGATCGTGGGCGATGTGCGCGGGGACGGGTACTTCTTCGGGATCGAGCTGGTCAAGGACAAGCAGACGCGTGAGACCTTCACCTCCGACGAGTCCGAGCGGCTCCTGCGCGGGTTCCTCTCCGGCGCTCTGCTGGATGCGGGGCTGTACTGCCGGGCGGATGACCGCGGCGACCCGGTCATCCAGCTGGCCCCGCCCCTCACGACCGGTCCGGCCGAGTTCGATGAGATCGAGCAGATCCTCCGGGGTGTGCTGTCAGAGGCCTGGACACGGCTCTGAGGCCCGGCGACGTGCGGCTCAGCCGAGGCGGCGGCCGCGGGGAATGAGCTCCCCTTCGACCACGTCGATCGCTGTCAGACCCGCGAAGGCGTCGTCGGCCGTGGCGGTGCCCTCGACGGGTTCTTCGTCTCCGGGGGCCCCCGGAATCTGGCGTGAGGTCACGGTCCTCGTCCTTCCGACACATCCAGCGTCGCAAGGGCGCTCATCCCGCGCATCCCCTTGACAGGCCCGCGCCGCGAGGCGTATCCGCCCGATGCGGCGCGCGGGCTAGGGTGGGCACCATGGGCACCATCTATTACGGCGGGTCGGGCACGCCGGTCCACATCGAGGATCGCGCCCTCGCACACCTGAAGGTCGTCATCGCCACGAAGCTGCGTCGTGGCGAGAGCTTCACGGTGTCGTGGCGCCATCCCGAAGACCAACCGCACGGCCGCAGCACGCTGTGGCTCCACCCCTCGATTCCGCTCCGATTCGTCTTCGACGACCCGGAGCCGGCGACGTTGAGTCGTCAGTGGATCGAGGAGCTGGCGGACTCGGCGAACTCGTCAGGTGGCATCATGCTCGTGGCGGAGCATTTCGACGTTCCCGCCCAGCACAGCGGACAGTCCTGAGGGGCGTCAGCCCTCTTCGACGAACGAGTCCTCGGAGGGCTCGGGCACGATCGTGAGACCGTTCGGGCCGCTCGCGACGAGCATGAGCTCTTCCACCCATGCGCGGTTGATGCGAGGGGTGCGGCTTCCGAAGAAGTGGAACTGGATCGGCACGGCGGGGTGCATCCAATAGCTCCGCCGACCGCTGCCGTCGCCGACCTCGACGTCGAACATGAACGACTCGGAGCGTCGGAGCTTGTTCATCACGACGATGCGAAGATGCGCCAGCGTGCGATCGTCGATGTCGACCGAGTTCGGCATCGTGTCGTAGATGAATCTGCCCATGCGCCGAGCCTAGCGCTCCGCAGCGAACACACCCGTAAGGATGGGGCCCGGATACGGGCGGCCGGGTCGGAGCGCAAGCCCTTCGAGGACATCAGGGGCGACACGTACCGTAGGGGCGTGGGAACGATCTTCTACGGCGACTCCGCCACCCCGATCGAGATCGAGGACCGGGCACTGGCTCACCTGAAAGTGGTCATCGCGACGAAACTGCGGCGGGGGGAGAGTTTCACCCTCTCGTGGGCGCATTCGGACGACGAGGAACCCGGTCGCAGCACCGTGTGGCTGCATCCGTCCATTCCGATGCGCTTCGTGTTCGACGACCCGGAGCCGGCCATGCTCAGCCGGACATGGATCGAGGCGCTGGCCGGTTCGGCCAATTCTTCGGGCGGGCTGATGCTCATCGCCGAACCGCCCGAGGGGCGCCCGTCCTGATTCAGAGCTGATCGAGGATCTCGCGCACGCCCTCCTCGACGGCCGTGGGGACCACGAGCGGTCGACCCGCCGTGAAGGCCTCCCACTCGCGGAGCAGGATCGTCTCGACGCGGGTGGAGGGGACAGCCGGATAGGCCACGCACAGGCGTTTCACGACCGCGCTGAACGAGGTCACTTCGACCCCTTCGATCTCCAGTACGGCTCCGTCCGCGGGGCTCCCGGCCGCACTGCCGTCCCTCCCCTTATCGTCCATGTCCACATCGTTCCACGCCGGTCAGGCAAACGCGAATACTCCGCTGCCCGCGGGACTATCGGCCTGGCGGGCGGTGCAGCGTGCTCGTCAGCTCGCGACTTCTGCATCGGGATGCTGCGAGTCATCCTCGTGCGCGTCGACCTGGTCGACGGCATCCTGCAGACGGGCAAGGGTGGCCACCACGATGGCGCTCTCCTCCGGCGTCATGTCCACCACGGCCGACATCATCCGCTCGTGCATCTTCCCCAGAGTCGCACGCACCTCGGCGTCGGACTTCTGCGTGGCCACGACCAGGATGCTGCGGCGATCGGAGGGGTGTGGAACGCGCGTCACGTGCCCCGACTTCTCGAGGCGGTCGATGATGGCGGTCGTGGAGGCGGTGGACACGCCCAGGTAACGCGTGAGCTCGCTCGGCGACACCGAGCGACCCTCCCCCGACGCCCGCAAGAGGTAGCGGAGAACCAGCAGCTCGTTCTCCCCCATCGACATGGATTCGCGGGTGCGACGCCGCATGGCGAGCTCGGCTGCGCGGTACACGCGGAAGGCTTGCAGCACCTCGACCGCTCGGCGCTTGCGGTCCTCATCGGTCGCGCCGTACCAATAGCGCGACGGCTCGGCCGGCGTTTCTTCCACGTGCGGCATCCTATGCCAGCGCCGGTGGGGCCCGTCCAGTCCGGGCGACTTTGCTGACAGCGGTGCGCAGGCCGCGGACCAGCGAGTACGATGTTTTGCATCATCAAGCTACTTGCTTAGCTCTTAAGTATCTCGTTCTGCTAGGTGGTGCCCCGAGGAGGTGTTGTGAGGCATACCGCGTCGGCGGATGACGTCGTAAAAGCTCTGGACGACCTGTCCAGCGTGGAGAAGTCCGTCGATCGCGCGACCCTTTCCGCACTGGGTATCGGCCCGAACGACGCTCGCGTGCTCCGCCACCTCATCGAGCTGGAGGCCAGCGGCGAGGAGGCGACCCCGCGCAGCCTGTCCGCGATGCTCGGCATCTCTTCCGCCGCGACCACGGCGCTGATCGATCGCCTCGTTCAGGCCGAGTGGGTCGAGCGGGAACCTCACCCGCAGGATCGGCGAAGCATCATCGTCCGGGCCACCGTCCCGGCCGGATCCCCCGCACGCCGGCTGCTCGCCGTCCGCCGTGTGGCCGTGTCCGTCGCCGCCGCACGGCTGGCCGCTCAGGAGCGGCGCACGGTCGTGGAGTTCCTCGACGACCTGCATCGCGCGGAGGAGCATTACCTCGACGCGGTGAACGCGACCGTCGGATCGGATGCGCAGCCCTCGCAGTAGCGTGACGCAGTAGCGGAACGCGGTAGCGCGGGAAACGCCCCCGGGTCAACCCGCTGCATCCGCGGCGTCGATCGGGAATGGTCGATGCGGGAGGACCTGCATGCACACACCGCGCGCGTGGATCGGGACGTCGGGGTGGAGCTACCCGCACTGGCGGGGGGTTCTCTACGAGCCCGGCACCCGCGACCAGCTCGCCCGGTACGTCCAAGAGTTCGACACCGTCGAGCTCAACACCAGCTTCTACCGCTGGCCGCGCCCCGAGCGCCTGGCCGCCTGGCGTGACCGGCTTCCGGCGGGGTTCCAGTTGGCCGTCAAGGCTCCCCGCGGGGTCACGCACGCGCGCAGCCTCACGCTGACACCGGAATGGCAGGAGAGGATCGCGGTCGGCCTGGCGGCGGTGGGCGATCGGCGCGGTCCGTTCCTGGCCCAGCTCCCCCCGAAGGCTGAGCGCGATGACGCGCGCCTCGCAGCCTTCCTCGAGGGGCTCCCCGCGGACTCCCGGCCGGTGGTCGAGCTCCGGCATCCGTCCTGGGTGGATGAAGAGGTCTTCCAGCTGCTCGAACGGCATGGGGCCGCGTACTGCGTGATGAGCGGTGCCGGTCTGCCGTGCGTCCTGCGGGCCACCGCATCCTTCGTCTACCTGCGCCTTCACGGCCCCGACGACACGCTCTACAACGGGTCGTACAGCCCGGACGCGATCGCGTGGTGGACCGACCGCATCCGCGAGTGGCTGGCGCAGGGCCTCGACGTGTACGCCTACTTCAACAACGATCTGGGCGGCAACGCCGTCCGCGACGCCCGGGCGCTGCGCGACGCGCTGGCGTGACACGGGTCGCTGTCACGGGATGGTCGTCCCGTCGGGCGCGGTGAAGGAATGAAGCCGCTCGATCAGTTCGGCGAGCGTTTCTTCGTCTCGCACGAGGCCGATGCGGATGTAGCCGCGTCCGCCCGGCCCGAACCCGTCTCCGGGGGCGACGGCGACCCGCTGCTCCTCGCGGAGGCGGCCGGCGAAGGCCACCGCATCCCCGCCGCCGGGCACGCGGACCCAGACGAAGAAGCTCCCGTCAGGCGCGGTGACTTCCCACCCGATGCGGCGCAGGCCCGCCACGACGACGTTCCGGCGACGCTCGTACATCGCCACCAGGTCGGCGACCGCCGATTGGTCCCCGACCAGCGCCGCGGCGGCAGCCTCCTGTGCGGCGCCGAAGAGGGTGCTGAACGCGTGCGCCTGGTAGCGCGATATGGCCGCGATGATCGACGCGTTGCCCGCCGCGTACCCCACGCGCCATCCGGCCATGCTGTAGCTCTTCGACAGGGTCTGCACCTCGAGCGTCACCTCGTGTGCACGATCGATGGCCAGCGCCGACAACGGCTGGTGACCGTCGAACCCGAGGGAGGAGTACGCGAAATCGTGCACGAAGGCCGCGCCCGTCCGGTGGGCGAAGGCGACGGCTCCCTCGAAGGTCTGCGGAACCGCCAGCGCGCCCGTGGGATTGTTCGGATAGTTCAGCAGCAGCAGCGACGCGTCGCTGAGGTCCGCCAAGGCGGCGAAGTCGGGCTGGTAGGCCGGCGCGGGGAGAGGGAGCGGCACGAGCCGCGCACCGGCCAGGCTGGTCGCCGACGTGTAGAGGGGGTAACCCGGGTCGGGCAGGACGACGTTCGTCCCGGGATCGGCGAGCGCCATGACGGCGGCCAGGAGCGCCTCGTGCGAGCCGTGGGAGACCGCCACCTCGGCGTCGGGGTCGACCTCCACACCGTGATCCTCCCGGTACCGGCGGGCGATCGCGTGACGCAGCGACGGCCGGCCGGCGTACGACGGATAACGGTGGTTGACCGGATCGGCCACTTCCCGCTGCATCGCCGCGACGATGTGCTCGGGCGTGGGGACATCCGGGTTGCCCTTGGACACGTCGATCATCACCGGCCCCGGCTGGGCGGAAAGCCGGGCGATCTCGCGGTCCATGCCGCCCCAGAAGTTCGGCGCAAGCGCCCTCACCCGCGCCGCGGGCTGGAAGGAGACCACGCTCACCTCCGCCGGAATCGCCGGGCGATCGAGGAGCCGACCATCTGGATGCCCTGGACCAGGACGATCAGCGTGATGACGGTGATCACCATCGCGAAGCCGTCATAACGCTGGTATCCGTACGAAAGCGCCAGATCACCGATGCCGCCCGCGCCGACCGTGCCCGCCATCGCGGTGGCATCGATCAGCCCGACCGTCGCGATGGTCACCGCGAGGATGAGCGAGCCGCGCGCTTCGGGGAGAAGGAAACGCCAGAAGATCTGCAGCGGTGACGCACCCATCGCCCGGGCGGCCTCGATCACCCCGCTCGGAACCTCCAGCAGCGAGTTCTCCACGAGCCGCCCGATGT
This sequence comes from Microbacterium sp. Z10_103, assembly GCF_058310455.1. Lineage (NCBI taxonomy): Bacteria > Bacillati > Actinomycetota > Actinomycetes > Micrococcales > Microbacteriaceae > Microbacterium > Microbacterium sp. Z10_103. The sequence continues at coordinate 39,515 of NZ_JBZEGK010000001.1, read as the reverse complement.
AGGGGGCGATCATCACCGTCAGCGGGACGATGGCCGCCCACACCCCGATGCTCGTGCCGACGATGAAGCGGGTGAACGGGAGGATGGCGACCAGCAGGATGATGAACGGCAACGAGCGGACGATGTTGACCACGATCCCCAGCAGGAGGTTCAGCGGCCGGTGGGGCAGCACACCGCCGGGTCGGGTGATCGCCAGCACGGTGCCGATGGTGATTCCGAGGATCGAGCCCAGCGCGAGGGCCACCCCGAGCATCTGCAGCGTCTCGCCGAGCGCCTTCAGATAGATGTCGGGAGTGATGAGGGTCCAGCGGTCGCCGGTCACGCGATCACGTCCTTCAGGTCGACGACGCGCTCGGCCAGGTAGGCCCGTGCCGCCCGTACGCGGTCCGGTGCGCCGGTGACCTGCACGATCATCTGCCCGACCGTGTGGTCTTGGATCTCGGTCATGTCGGCATGCAGCATGTTCACCGACACGTCCAGGTTGCGAATGAGGTCCGACACGAGTGGCTGGGTGACCTCCTCGTCCAGCAGCAGCAGGCGCCACAGTCCGGCGTTCCCGAGGTGGTCCACGACCCGGCGGGGCAGCCCCTGCGGCACGACGGTGGAGACGAAGTCCCGCGTGATCTCTTCGCGCGGGCGGAGGAATGTGTCCAACACGCTCCCCTGCTCCACGACGCGGCCATCCGCCATCACCGCGACTTCGTGCGCGAGATCCTTGATGACGTCCATCTCGTGCGTCACGACGAGGATGGTGGTGCCGTACTCCCGGTTGATGTCGCGCAGCAGGTCGATGATCTGCACCGTGGTGGTCGGATCCAGCGCGCTGGTGGCCTCATCCGAGAGCAGGATGCGCGGATTGCGCACGAGCGCGCGAGCGATGCCGACCCGCTGCTTCTGCCCGCCGGAGAGTTCCCCTGCGAAGCTGTCGGCCTTTCCGCTCAGGCCGACGAAGTCGAGCACCTCCTCGGCGCGGGCGCGGGCGTCGGCCTTGCCTGCCCCGTCCAGGCGGAGCGGCAGGGCGACGTTGTCACGGACCCGGACGGTTTCCAGCAGGTTGAACTGCTGGAAGATCATGCCCGTGTGTTTCTGGGCGTCCCGGAGGTCGCGGCCGCGCAGCGCCCCCATGTCCACCCCGTCCACGGCGACGCGGCCGGAGGTGGGCCGCTCCAGCCCGTTCACCATGCGGATGAGGGTGGACTTGCCGGCGCCGCTGTAACCGATGACGCCGAAGATGGTTCCCTCGGTCACCTCGAGGGAGACGCCGCGAAGGGCCGCCGTGTCGGCGGCCCTTCGCGGGAACGTCTTGGAGACGTCGTCGAAGACGATCGTCCCCGAGCCCGCAGAGCTCATTCGAACCATGCGGGGAGGTTGTAACCGTCGTACTGCGAAGACGAGGTGATGTACTCGATGAACTCCGGGGACTCGTAGGCGGCCTTGAGCGCCTGGGCCCACTCGGAGTCCACATCTGCTCCTCGCACGGCCACGACGTTGGAGAACTCGAGCGGCTGGTCTTCCACGGCGAGGGCGTCGTCGTAGTCGAGACCACCGGAGATGATGAAGTTGCCCTGGATGGCCGCGTAGTCCACATCCTGCAGGGCGGGGACCTGCTGGGCGTTCTCGATCGGAGTGATGTTCAGGTTGTGCGGGTTGTCGGTGATGATCGACAGGTCGGCGGTGTTCGGGTCCTCGACGTCCTCGAAGTCGATCCATCCCACATCGCGGAGGATCAGCAGCCCGCGGTACAGGTTCGAGGGCGCATTGGGCACGGTGACGGTCGCGCCGTCGGGGACGTCCTCGAGCGACGTCTGCTTGCCGCCGAACAGGCCCATCCGCGGGGTGGGGATCTGTACCAGGGCGGCGTTGTCGATGCCCTCCTGGGCGTTGACGAACTCCAGGAACACCGGGTGCTGCATGATGTTGGCGTCGATCTCGCCGGAGTCGACCGCCACGTTCACGACGATGCCGTCGGTGAAGTCGACCGTCTCGACGTCGTAGCCGTCCTCCTCGAGGATCGGCACGATGCCGTCCTGGAACATCTCCAGGTACGGCCCGGGGTTGAACCCGACCTTGATCGTGGTCTTGTCGGCGGCCTCGGAACCATCGGAGGCCGGCGCCGATGCGCCCGCGCATCCGGTCAGCGCAAGAGCGAGAGCCGCAGTTCCGGCCAACAGGGTGCGGGGAATGCGCATGGGAGTCCTCTTTCGCCGTGCAAGGGGTGCGACCGCTGCGCGGCGCGTCGGGTTCGCGCGCCACTGCCGCTCCGCCACGCTAGAACGCTTGCCCTCATCCCCCGATTCGGGTCGTCATACGGTGCAACAATCCGTGCGTGGTGCGGGCGCTTCACACGCCCGAGAAGAGCACATCCAGCACGCGGCGGCCCAACGCGGCTTGCCCCGGGGGCTCGTTCGCGATCATGAGGAGCCCCTTCCACAGCGCCCAGCCCCGGCCGCGCGCCTCGGTGGCGTCGTCGAGGTCGAGGGTGCGGCGGAACTCGCTGCGCGCGTCATCACCGAACATCGTCCACAGCGGCACGACGTCGCAGGCCGGGTCGCCCACGGCGCTGCATCCGAAATCCAGCACGGCGGCGAGGCGGCCATCCCGGACGAGGAGATTCCCGCCCGCGACGTCACCATGCACCCAGACGGCGGCGCCGGTCATCTCCGCGCCCAGCGCGTCACGCCACAGCCCGGCAGCAAGGTCGCGCTCGCGGCCGGCGACGCGGAGAACCAGGTCGTGCATCTCGTCGTCCCAGCGGCTCACGGGTCCGCCGCGATACGCGCTGTGCGCGCCCGGCCCCGGAGCCTCGGTCGTGTCCGCAGATCGGACCGCGACGAGAAACGCGGCGAGGTCGTGCGCGAAACGAACCTCATCATCGACCTGCGCCTGGGATGCGGGGGTACCCGGCAGCCACCCGTAGACCGACCACGGCGCGGGGAAGCGATCCGAGGGCTTCCCGCGCCCGTGGACCGCCGGGATGGGCAGCGGAGCCGCATCCGCCAGCACGGGCAGCCACTTCTGCTCCTTCTCCACCTGCGGGACATAGCCCGCAGCGCTGGGCAGGCGCACGCTGTGGTCATCGCCCAGGTGGAACATGCGGTGGTCGTTGCCGCCCACCGCCACCGGACGCACCGGGAGGTCCGCCCAGTCCGGGAACTGCTCGACGAGCAGCTCCCGGACGAGAGCGGAGTCGATACGACGGGCGTCGACGCCGCGCGAACCGGGGCTCACTCGGCGCCGCGACCGGTCTTCTGCTGGAGGCGGTCGATGTGCTCGGACGCCTCGGCCTTGGTGATGTCGGCGGGGATCTCCTCGCCGGCCTCCCGCGCGAGAGTGTCGAGGTAGCTGCGCTGCGGGGCGGTCATCGGCTCATCGCCGGTGACCCAGTCGGAGGGGTCCTTCTCCGCTGAGGTGTCGGCGCTTCCGGTGGCGCCGAGCATCTCCCGGTCATCGTTCGGGACGGAGTCGTTCGGGACGGAGTCGTTCGGGACGGAGTCGTTCGATTCGGACATGCGTTCGATGCTAGGCGGCACGCCCGGATGGGACCGCGGGGGTTGACGAACGCACCGGGGCTCGGCATGCGACCGGGCCCCCGGCACGGCCGGCTACGCCCCGAGGCGTTCGAGGAAGGAATTGACGAAGCGGCGCTCGGGATCGAGGGAGGCACGCAGCTGCCGGAAGTCCTCCCAGCGCGGATACAGCCGCGGAAGGCGCTCGCGCGCGGCGTCCACGTCGAAGACCTTGCCCCAGTGCGGGCGAGCGGCGAAGGGCTCGAGAGCCGTCTCGATCCGCGGCAACAGCGCTTCCACCTCGGGCTGCCGCGACAGCCAGGTGAAGTGCAGGCCGACGACGTCGCCGCCCTCCGCGGGTGAGAGCCACAGGTCATCCCCGGCGACCGTGCGCACCTCGCACACCAGCAGGAGCGGCGCGATCGCTCCTGCGAGCGACCGGATGGCGCGCAGCGCACCAGCGGCGTGTGCCCGCGGCACCAGATACTCGCTCTGCAACTCGTCGCCGTTGGACGGCGTGAACTCGAGCTTGAAGTGCGGCAGGCGCGCCAGCCACGGACCGGGGACCCCGAGCTGTTCCGTGCAGTGCTCGGGGTCGACGCCCGGGAGCGGATGCCGTTTGCCCGGGGCGGGGCGGGCACCGAAGATCTCGTCGGGGGCCGGGGCCGCCGCATCCGCCCGCCGCTTCAGCCATATCTGGTCGACGGTGTCGGGGTCGCGCCAGGTCGTGAACAGGGACACGCTGTAGCCGAGCGCCGTGATCGCGTCATAGTGTTCCAGCGCCGCCTCCAGCGGCAGGCGCTCGTACACGGTCTGCGCGATGTCATAGCTCGGAACGATGTCCAGCTCCACCGCGGTGGCGACGCCCAGGGCTCCGAGGGAGACGACGGTGCCGGCGAAGTCCGCCTCGCCGCGCCGGAAGGTGCGCGTCTCGCCGTCGGCGAGGACGAGGTCCACCGCCGCGACCGCGGACGCAAGCGAGCCGACCTGGTCGCCCGACCCATGGGTTCCGGTCGCCACCGCGCCGGCGAGGGAGATATGCGGCAGCGACGCGAGATTGCCCAGCGCCCAGCCGGCCCGTTCGAGCTCGCCGGCGAGGTCGCCGTACCGCAGGCCCGCCGCCGCCCGCACCACTCGGCGATCGCTGTCGATCGACACCTCGCGGGGAAGCGATGCCACCGAGATCGCCAGCCCGTCGGTGTCGGCGATCGTGTTGAAGCTGTGCCGGCTTCCCAGCGGCTTGAGCTTCGCCGCCCCCCGCACAGCGGAGACAACACCGGCGATCGAGGTCGGCGATGCCGTCTCAGCGGCTGAATAGGTCAGATTGCCTGCCCAGTTGGTGCCCATCGTCTACCTCCCTGCACCCAGAAGAACCACGTCGGCCACCGAGTCGCCGGCCGGCAGCTCGACCTCGGCCTCCGCCGCATCCGTCGTCACCCGATACGAGCCGGCGAACCCTGACACCGCGACCATCCCATTGTCGTCGGATTGCGTCGGCGTGGGCGGGGTCCACCATTCTCCGCGGATGAGGGCGTGCAAGGCGTCATACGACGGCTTGCGTGAGCCATCGGCCCGCAGGAGGCCCGCCGGCGCCCCGAGCCACGCGCCGGCGTCGGTCACACCCCAGTAGGTGAGGGATTCGACCGCGGGATGGGCAAGGACGTTGCGGTAGTGGCGGACGATCTCCTCGGCCTGGCGCGCCTCGCCCTCGGGCGTTGACGGCCAGTCCTCCACGGCGTAGTCATTGAGGTCCTCGATGTCTTTCGGCATCAGCGCGCCGGAGAGGAGCGTCGTCTCGGTCACCTGCACCGGAAGTCCGAACCGCGAGAAGCGCCGCAGCACTTCGCTGATCTTCTCGTCGCCGCGGTAGCCCTGGTGCATGTGCGTCTGCACGCCGATCGCGTCGAGGGAAACACCGGCTTCGAGGCTTTCCGAGATGAGGCGCTCGTAATCGGCGGACCAGTCGAAGTCGTTCAGAACGAGTCGCGCATCCGGGTTCGCCGCGCGCGCCTCATCGAACGCCATCTGCACCATGCCGAGGCGGCCTTTGCGCTGCGCGAGCCGGGTGACGGCGTTCTCCTCTGCCGTGAAGACGGGGAGGATGACCGCTTCGTTGATCGCGTCCCACAGGTCGATGGTCCCCGCGAACCCGGTCACGACCGTGCGGATCCGCTCGCGGATGGCGTCCTCCACCTGGCGATCGTCGAGATCGAGCAGCCATGCCGGGGCGAGGGTGTGCCACACGAGCGGATGCCCCTTGACGGTCACCCCGCGGTCGGCGAACCACTGCGCGGTGCGCCGCAGCCGCTCGACGTCGGTATGCCCCCGCTTTGGCTCGTATCCGCGCCAGTAGAACGGCAGCGTCACCGCGTTGAAGAGGCCGAGATAGGCCTCCGCGAGGAGTTCGGGACCGACCGTGGATGCGCCGCCGAACACCTGCGCGGACCCCACCTCGTCGCCCGGCGGCGGCCCGCCGAGCCACTCGATGAGGTCGAACCCGATGTTGCCGAATCCGAAGGCGTGCCGTGTCTGCTCGACCGTGACGGGCACTCGGGAAAGGGGCGCACCGCGCTCGTCGGTCAGCCGGAGCCGGGCGTCGGCCGTCCGCGATCGCAGGTCGGACATGCGCGGTCTCCTTCGATCGGCCCCTGCCGCCCGGGGGAGCGGCTTTCTCAGCGTAGCCGCGCCGCCGGAGGGGATCGTCGTGGCGTTCCTGCCGTGGGTCGGTCGCGATCTCGCGCGTGACCGCGGACGGGAGGGAGCGTCCGCTCAGCCCGCCATCACGGCAGCCCGCCAGGCCGTCACCGCGGTGGCAACGGCACGCGTGTGCGCCCACGGCATCTCCGGCGCTTCCCGGCGGCCTTCGGCAAGGGCGAGGCTGACAGCATCCGCCTCGGCGGCCATCGGCTGGATCGAGGGCACCTCGATCACCGTGGGCTCCCCCTCGGCCGGGCGGACGATGATCGTGGTCGCACTCTCGGCCCGACCTCCCCACGCGTCCGGGAGCTCGATGGCGCCCCCGGAGCAGTGGATGACCGCACCGGAGGGCAGGTCGCGGACGATCGAGGTCGCGAGTGTTCCCTCGCAGCGACCGAACCGGATCTGCGCGACGCTGTCCGCATCCACGCCCGCCTCGATCCGCCCCTCGACCTGGCGAACCGCGATGTCGTCGTCGGCGACGGCGCCCGTGGCGAAGGCCACCTCGACGGCCAGCGACACGGGATAGCAACCGACGTCGAGGATCGCCCCGCCCGCGAGGGCAGGGTCGAACAGGCGCCCCGATCGCGTTCCGGCAGCGAAGCCGAACGCCGCCTCCACGCCCACGGGGCGGCCGACCGCACCGTCGGCGAGGACGCCGCGGAGGGCATCGGCCCACGGCCCGAACCGGTTCTTGAAGGCCTCGACGAACGGGCGATCAGCCCGTTCCGCGGCCGCGAGCATGCGCGCGACCTCCGCGGCGGTCGGTGCCGCCGGCTTCTCGCACAGCACCGCTTTCCCGGCTTCCAGAGCCCGGACCGCGAGGTCGGCATGCGTGGTGTGCACCGTGCCCACGTACACCGCGTCGATGTCGGGGCGGGCGAGCACGTCGTCGTATGTTCCCGAGAACTCAGCCCCCGCCTCGGCGGCGAAGCGCGCGGCGCGCTGGGGATCCGAGCTGCCCACGGCTGCCAGCATCCCGTGCCGGGACGCTCGGAGCCCGGCCAAGAAGTCGCGGCTGATCGCCCCCGGTCCGAGGATGGCCCATCGCGTGCGCTGCGGAGTCTTGCTGGTCACCCGGCCGATGGTACCCGGCCGGCCGGCCGGTCGCGGAGCGGCACCGTCACGCGGTCGGCGCGACCACAGAGGCTGAGGTGCGTGCGCGGCGACGCTTCGCCCGGGCGGCCGCGACGGTCGTGGCGATCGCATAGACGAACAGCCCGCCCGCCACGACGGCGACCACCACCACGCGGTTCGGCCCGTGCAACACGTTGTTGACCCAGCCGAGCATCGGGATGCTGTACCAGAGGGCTCCGCGGATCTGCACGGTCCGTACCGGCTCCGGGTCGTTCGCGTCGTTGTTGTCGCCCTTCGTGATGAACGTCAGTTCGCCGTCCACGTAGGTCTTCGACACGACGCGGTGGCTGACGACGGCCGCGTCTCCGGAGCGGATCTGGTACGTGATGACGTCGCCGACACGGATGTCGTCGACCGGCGTCGGGCGGATCACCACGAGCGTGCCGGGGGGCAGACCGGGCTCCATGGACTGGGTGAGCACGGTCATGGCTGTTCCGCCGACGAGGGCGGGCACGCCGATGACGGCTGCCGCCACCGCCAGCAGCAGCACGAGAACCGATGCGCTCAGCGACACGGCCAGATAGTGCACGAGACTGTGCTGTCGCGCATCCGTGCGTTCGGCCGCGCGTCGCGCACGACGGGAGGTCGGGGTTGCGTCGGTCATGGGCATTGCAGGGTGGGGAAGAGCACGCCGAGGTTCCAGGGCGTGGTGCGGGTGATGGAGATGGGCGCGGCCGTGACCGAGGAGGTCCCGGTGAACTTGTCCTTCGCCTCGACCAGCAGCGCGTACGTGCCGTTCTGCGAGAACTTGTAGCCGTCGAAGCTCACCGAGGCCGAGGTGCCGTCGACGCTCACGGCGGCGACCTCCAGGCCGGTGGCGGAGTCGTACACGCGGTAGGCCACGGCAGAGCCGGCGACCCGGTTCGCGGGAGCCGGCCAGCTCAGGGTGACGCTGCGGTTCCACCAGTTGCTGCTGCAGCTCACGGCGCCCGGTGCGGCGACGCGCCAGACGCTCTGAGTGATCGGAGGGGCCGTCGCCGTCGCCGTCCAGTTCGTTCCGACCCGACCCGTGACGGTGAAGGCCGCCGTCACGCTCTGGCCTTGGAGTGCGGCATTGGACGCGGTGGCGTCGCCCGTGATGCGGGTGGCGACGCAGACGGCGACGGTGGTTCCGGGCGCGATCGTCCGCGCGGCGGCGGGAAGAGCCGGCGCAGGGTCGGCGAGGGTGGTCGTGATGACGCCGGTCGCCGGCGGCGTTGCCGAACAGGTGCCGGTCCACAGCATGAGCGCCGTCTTCTGCGCGAGGGTGGCATTGCCGGTCACCGAGGTGGCCAACGCATAGGTCAGGGGCACGCGACCCGTGTTCGCGATGGTGAGGGTGCCGCCCACGGTGGATGAGGTGTTTCCTGCATACCGGTAGTTCGTGGCGAGCGCCCCGGCCTGAGTGACCGTCGTGGCCACGGTGGCGGAGGAGGCGCTGGCCGAGACCGACGCGTTGGCGATCCACACAGCGGCCGCAGCCCCGCCGCTGGCCAGCGCGACGAAGGTCGCGATGGCGGCGATGGGGGCCAGGAGGCGACGGCGGCTCATGGGTGGACCTGGGTTCCGGTGACGGTAAGGGAGAGGGCGGTGGATGCGGCGCCGGCCGCTCCTGCGGGAGCTTGGGCGGGCAGGCCCACGCCGATGCAGAGGGTGACCGTTGCTCCCGGAGCGAGCGTCGTGCCGAGGTTCGCGGCGGCTCCGAGGGGGGCGGCCGCCGTCGGCGCCACTTTACCCGCCGTGCAGTTCGCCGGCGACCCGGTGCCGGCCGACACGACGAGGGCCGAGGTGAAGGCGGTGGCCACGGTGGAGCCGCTGATGCCCTGCAGCGAGAGCGTGAGCGGCGTCGTTCCGTCGTTGCGCACCGTGGTCGTGCCCCACACCGTCTTTCCCGGATACAGATCGGTGGCGGTGAGGGAGAGCGGCGTGAGCGACAACGCAGCCGACCCGGCGGTGACCGTGGAGGTCGAAGCGGCAGAGGCGCTGGTGGCCCACACCGCGAAGGTGCCGCCGCCGGCCAGGACGCCGATCACGATCGCCCCTGCCGTACCGAGCGCTGCCAGCAGCATCCGCGTGGGCGCGAAGGCCCGGCGCTTCTGCTCTGCGCGACGCGAGGCGCGGGTGGGGTGGGAGTTCATTGTGATCCTCGTTCGGCGGGGTGGGCGTGTCGCCCACCCGACGGCGGTGGTGGCTGTCGTGGATTACGCGGTGGCCTGGGTCAGCGTGACGGTGAGGTCGCTGAGGTTGACGGCGCCGTTCATGGCGTCGTTGTTTCCACCGGCGGTGTCACCGGCGGGGAAGGAGATCGTGACCGACACGGTGACGGTCTCGTCGACGACGCCGGTTCCGGGGGCCACGGTGAAGGTCGGGCCGGTGCCGGTGATGCCGGTGCCGCTGGCGGTGAGGGTCGCGTTGGAGAGCAGGTAACCGGCGAGCGCCTGGTCGGCGGCGTCCGTGACGTCGGCGGCGACGATCGAGCCGCCGGTGAGACCGAGCGTGGCCTGGATGCTGTCGCCCTCGGCGCTGACATCCATCGTCTTGGTGTAGGTGAGGGTGTCGCCCGGGGCGATGGAGTAGCCGTCGAGGGCGATGGTCGAGCCGTTCGCGGTCCAGGTGCCGGCGACACCGGAGTCTGCGACGACCATGTTGCCGGCGGCGATGGTCGCGCCCTGCGTCGTGGCGGAGGCGTTCCAGCTGGCGAATGTTCCGGCTCCACCGAGGAGGAGGGTCACACCGGCGGCGGTGGCGATCGAGGCCTTGAGGAAGTTCTTCATGAGAGTGTCCTTTCGCGGCAGCGGCCGCTGGTCGGGGTGAGTGTCGTGGGCTTTCCCGATCCGGTTCGGACCGTTTCCCTGGCGACAAACATCAGTCTCCGCCCCCCGCCGCAACGTACCGGCCCACGAAGGACCAGGGCCTGCACAGCGTTACCGCAAGCCCTTCCCGGCCGAAACGGGCCAACCTCAACGCAAGCGCAACGTGACCGCAGGTTCCGCATAGGAGCGCTCCCATGAGCCCGAATCGTCGCGCATTGCACGTCCTCGCTTCCCACCCCTGCGCAATGTGCTCGCGCGAGTGCACGACCTCCTGCCGAGCGCACGGCCTTGCAGCGCCATCAGGCCGTGCACTCGGCACGAAGCCGTGCAGTCGCGGAGGACCGCGGGATCAGCGCGTGCTGAAGGCCGCGTCGAACGCCGCGGTGGGCGCCTCGAACGCGTTGCTCTTCACGAAAGCCAGCGCCTCGGGGGCACCGACGAGCCGGTCCATGCCGGCGTCCTCCCACTCGACCGAGATCGGACCGTCGTACCCGATGCTGTTCAGTGCGCGGAAGGCGGCCTCCCACGGCACATCACCGCGGCCGGTCGAGACGAAATCCCACCCGCGCCGGAGGTCCGCCCACGCCAGGTGCGACCCGAGCCGACCATTGCGTCCGTTGCCGATGTTCATCTTCACGTCCTTGCAGTCCACGTGATAGATCCGGTCGCGGAACTCGAGGATGAAATCGACGGGATTCAGCTGCTGCCAGACGAAGTGGGAGGGATCCCAGTTCAGGCCGAACGCTTCACGGTGGCCGATGGCCTCCAGTGTGCGGACCGTGGTCCAGTAGTCATAGGCGATCTCGCTGGGGTGCACCTCGTGGGCAAACCGCACCCCCACCTCGTCGAAGACGTCGAGGATCGGGTTCCAGCGGTCGGCGAAGTCCTGGTAACCGGCGTCGACGGCCTCCTGCGAGACCGGCGGGAACATGGCGACGTACTTCCAGATCGACGACCCGGTGAAGCCGACGACGGTTTTCACGCCGAGCTTGGCCGCGAGACGCGCGGTGTTCTTCATCTCCTCGGCAGCCCGCTGGCGAACACCCTCCGGGTTCCCGTCGCCCCAGACCCGGTCGCTCAGGATGTCGCGGTGGCGCTGGTCGATCGGGTCGTCGCACACCGCCTGGCCCTTCAGGTGGTTCGAGATCGCCCACACCTTCAGTCCGTACCGCTGCAAAAGGTCGAGCTTGCCCTGGACATACTCCGCGTCATCCCAGCGCCAGGGATCGAGGTGGTCTCCCCAGCAGGCGATCTCAAGGCCGTCGTAGCCCCATTCGGATGCGAGGCGGGCGACCTCCTCGAACGGCAGGTCGGCCCACTGGCCGGTGAAGAGAGTGATGGGTCGCGTCATGGCGATTTTCCTTCCAGGGAAGCGAGGGATGGGGCGTCAGTGGTCGACGGGAGTCCAGGCGCTGCCGGCGTCGGAGCTCCGTTCGACGGCATCGAGGACGCGCTGCACATGCAGACCGTCCTCGAACGAGGGATGCGGCTGCACCCCGTCGTGGATCGACGTGACGAGGTCGTACACCTGATGGGTGAAGCCGTGCTCGTAGCCGAGCATGTGACCGGTCGGCCACCAGGCTGCGGCGTACGGGTGGCCGGGCTCGGTGACGAGGATGCGCCGGAACCCCTGCTCCGTGGCGGGGAGCGTCGCGTCGTAGAACTCCAGCTCGTTGAGGCGTTCGAGGTCGAAGGCGATCGCACCGAGCGAGCCGGAGATCTCCAGTCGCAGGGCGTTCTTCCGGCCCGTCCGAAAGCGGGTCGCCTCGAACGAGGCGAGCGCACCTGAATCCAGCCGCCCGGTGAAGAGGGCGAGGTCGTCCACGGTGACGGCGCCGCGCTCGGTGGAGGCGGTGCCCGACAGCCCCACACCTTCACCCAGAAGCGGACGCTCGGTCACGAGCGTCTCGAGGATGCCCGACACGGTCGTCACCTTCTGGCCGGTGATGAACTCGGTCAGATCGATCGCGTGCGCGCCGATGTCGCCGAGCGCTCCGGAGCCGGCCAGATCCTTGTCCAGCCGCCAGGTGAGGGGCGCCTCGGCGTCGAACAGCCAGTCCTGCAGATACTCCGCGCGCACCTGACGGATCTCGCCGATCCGCCCCGCCGCCACGAGGTCGCGGGCGAAAGTGGTCGCCGGCACCCGCCGGTAGGTGAAGCCGACCATGGAGCGCACCCCGGTGGCGGCCGCGCGCTCGGCGGCGGCTGCCATGCGCTCGGCCTCGGCGACCGAGTTGGCGAGCGGCTTCTCGCACAGCACGTGCTTGCCGGCCTCGAGTGCGGCGATCGCGATCTCGGCGTGCGTGTCGCCGGGCGTGACGATGTCGACGAGGTCGATGTCATCGCGCGTGATGACCTCCCGCCAGTCGGTCGCCGCTTCCGCCCAGCCCCACTTCCGGGCGGATGCTTCGACAGCTGACGTGTTGCGGCCGACGACCACCGACATCTCGGGGTCCAGCGGAAGGTCGAAGAACCGGGGAGCGACGCGCCACCCTTGTGAGTGCGCGGCACCCATGAAGCCGTGGCCGATCATGGCGACGCGAAGCGTGTTGGTCAACGCAGAGTCCTTCCGGAGGTGGATATGGGGCGCCCGCCGAGTGATCGACGGACGCCCCACGCGAGGTGCGGTCTACTCGAACGACAGGTCGATGAAGTCGGCGACGTTCTCCTTCGTGACGACGGGGGCGTCGAGCACGATGCGGTTCGCGACGCTGGGTGTCACGATGTCACCCATCGTCTTGCCCTGGGCGATGAGACGCGCCAGCGCCACGCCGTCGGCGGCCTGGGTCGACGGGTAGATGACCGTCGCCTTCAGCACGGAGTCGTCGGCTTCGATGGCCTCCATGGCACTGCGGCTACCGGCGCCGCCCATCATGAAGAACTCGTCACGCCCGGCAGCGTCGATGGCCGCGAGAACGCCGACCCCCTGGTCGTCATCGTGGTTCCAGATGGCGTCGATCTGCGGGTTGGCCGAGAGCAGCTGCGAGGCGGCGGTCTCGCCGCCGGCGACGGTGAAGTCGGCGGCCACGCGGGCCGACACCTCGAGGCCGCAGTCCTCCAGGGCATCTGCGAACCCTTGGGAGCGATCCTGTGTCAGCGGCAGCGAGTCGATGCCGGCGATCTCCGCGACGACGGCGTCGGCATTCTCGCCCAGCTCCTCGCAGACATAGGTGCCGGCGCTGACGCCCATGCCGTAGTTGTCGCCGAGCACCGTCGTGCGCGCGGCGAACGGACTCGAGAACTCCCGGTCGACGTTGATGACCGGGATGCCGGCCTCCATCGCCTCGATGGCGATCTCGGTCAGCGCGGCGCCGTCGGTCGGAAGCAGCACGATGGCGTCGACACCCTCGTTGATGAAGGTCTCGACGGCCGCGATCTGGGCGATCGGGTCGTTGGTGCCTTCGGCGACCCGCAGATCGACGTCGTCGAAGCTGTCGCCCGCCGCGATGGCACCGGAGTTGATCGCGCCCAGCCAGCCATGGTCGGCCGCGGGTCCGGAGAACCCGATGACGACGGTGTCGCCCGCCTCCGCGTTCTCTTCGGACGAGGTGCCCTGGTCGACGACGGATTCCTCGTCCGCACCTCCACCGGTACAGCCTGCGAGAAGTCCGGCGGCAGCGACGATCGCGGTGCCGGTGAGCACCAGTCGCGTGCGCGCCTTCAGATATGAGCGCATGTTGTTCCTCCTTGAATGTGATGCAGCTTCTTGCGACAGGTGGAACGGAACCTGAGGGGAGCTGCCCGCACTCATGGAGTCCACGCTGACGCGACTCACCGTAACAGAAGGAGATCACGAAGAGGCATCTTTTGTTTTTCCGCCGTCAGAAGTGCCGATGACCGCGGTATCGGGGCGAGCACCGACGCGTGCCGGTGCAGAGACGTCCCGTGCACGCCGCTGAGTGCGCCGGATCGGACCCTCGTCATCCCGCTCCCCGGCGTGTTATGTTCACTGCGTGATCAAAGATGACCATTCATCGGCATTACTCTCCGTTCGGGGTGTGACGAAGTCGTTCGCCGGGGTACGCGCGCTCCGGGGGGTAGACCTCGAGGTCGCCGCGGGCGAGGTGCACTGCGTGCTGGGCCAGAACGGCGCGGGGAAGTCGACGCTCATCAAGACTCTCGCCGGTGTCCACCGCCCGGATGAGGGAGAGATCCGCTGGCGCGGGGAGCCGGTGGACATCCCCACTCCCGAGTCGGCGATCGAAATGGGCATCGCCACGATGTACCAGGAGCTGGACGTCGTGGACGGCCTGACCATCGCGGAGAACATCTTCCTCGGCCACGAGGTGGCCAGCGGCGGGTTCACAAGGCGGGCGGAGGCGGCGAAGCAGAGCCGCGCTCTGCTGGGGCGCCTCGGTCACAGCAACCTCGCGCCGAACACCGAGGTCGGCTCGCTCAGTGCGGCCAACAAGCAGATCGTGAGCATGGCTCGGGCACTGTCGCACGACATCAAACTCATGATCATGGACGAGCCGTCGGCCGTGCTCGACTCCGAAGAGGTCAAGAACCTGTTCGGAGTGGTGCGGGAACTGACGGCGGCCGGCATCGCAGTGGTGTACATCACCCACCGCCTCGAGGAGATCCGCCAGATCGGCGACCGGATCACCGTCCTCAAGGACGGCCGGACGACAGCAACGGGCCTCCCGGTCGCGGACACCCCGACAACCGAACTCATCCGTCTCATGACCGGCCGCGAGGTGGCCAACGTCTTCCCGCCTGCGACGCCCATCGCCGCCGATGCGCCTGTCGTCCTCGACGTCGCGGACCTCGGCCTGGCGGGCGTTTTCGCGGATGTGTCCTTCACCGTGCGCGGGGGCGAGATCGTGGGGCTGGCCGGACTGGTCGGCTCGGGCCGCTCCGAGATCCTCGAGACCGTCTACGGCGCCCGGAAGTCCACCGCCGGCTCCGTCCGCGTGGGCGGCGAAGTGCTCCGGCGCGGCTCGGTCGTCGCGGCCGTCAACGCCGGCATCGGGCTCTCGCCCGAGGAGCGCAAGAGTCAGGGCCTCGTCCTCGATGAGCCCATCTTCGTCAACGTGACGCTGTCGTCGGTGTCCCGGTTCGCGAAGGCCGGCTTCCTCGACGAGCGCGCCGAGCGTCAGGTCGCGCGCGAGCAGATCGAGGCGCTCGAACTGCGACCCGCCGACCCCGACCGGCCCGCCTCCACGCTGTCGGGCGGCAATCAGCAGAAGATCCTCCTCGCCCGATGGCTCGTGCACGGAACGCGCGTGCTGCTGCTGGACGAGCCCACCCGAGGCGTCGACGTCGGCGCGCGCTCGGAGATCTATCAGCTCATCCGCCGCCTCGCCGCGGAGGGCAACGCGCTCGTGATCGTCTCCAGCGAGATCGAAGAGGTGCTGGGGCTGGCCGACACCGTCCTGGTCATCGCGGATGGACGCGTCCTCACCACTCTTCCCGCCTCCCAGATCGATGAGCACGGTGTGCTCGATCTCGTCATGAAAGGAACGGCCGCGTGAGCGAGCAGACCCCGTCGGGGACCGGAGCCGGGCAGACGGCGACCGAACCGCCCCCCACCACGAGCACCACCGCGACCGAGCCGGTTCCCGCCTGGCGGCGCATCCTCTCCGGCTCGGTCGGACGCAACCTCGGGCTCGTCGTGGCGCTGCTCGTCCTCGTGATCGTCGGCGCCGTCACCGCGCCCGACACGTTCCTGAGCGTGAGTAATATCCTCACGATCCTGCGCGCAGCCTCGATCATCGGCGTCGTTGCGATCGGCATGACCCTCGTCATCATCGCGGGGGGCATCGATCTGTCCGTCGGCTCGGTGCTCGGGCTGGCTTCGGTCGTGGCATCCCTCGCCGTCATTCAGGACCTCTCCGAAAGCCTCCACTGGATCGTCATGGTGCTCCTCGCCCTGGCGGTGGGCCTCGGGGCGGGTCTGATCAACGGGGTCGTCATCGCGTACGGCAAGGTCGTGGCCTTCATGGCGACGCTCGCGATGCTCGTCGCGGCACGCGGTTTGGCCGAGATCCTGGCCAACCGTCGCACGCTGCAGGTGGGAGACCGCGACTTCATCACCTTCATGAACCTCGACATCCTCGGCGTCGACATGCTGATCTGGATCTTCGCGATCGTCGCCGCGCTCGGCTGGGTGGTGCTCAACCGCACCACCTTCGGCCGTCGCACGGTCGCGATCGGCGGAAACCGCGAGGCGGCGCGCCTCGCGGGCATCCCCGTCAAGCGCCACACGATGTGGCTGTACGCGATCTCCGGCCTGTGCGCCGGTATCGGCGGAGTGATGATCCTGGGGCGCACCACCGCGGGCACATCCACGCACGGCATGCTCCTCGAGCTCGACGTCATCGCGGCGGTCGTCGTCGGCGGCACGCTGCTCGCGGGTGGGCGCGGCACGATCACCGGTACGGTCTTCGGTGTCCTCATCTTCCAGACTCTCACCAACGTTTTCGTCCAGAACAACCTGTCATCGTCGGTGCAGAACGTCGTCAAGGGCGTCATCATCGTCGTCGCGGTGCTGCTGCAGCAGCGCTTCGCCCGGCCCACCGGGAGGGGGTGAGCCGGCGGCTCGGTGCCACCGACTTATGATCGATCAGTGGCACCGGGCCGTGGCATCCCGTTGAAAGGCCGGTGACTTCGGTACCGGCGAGCGCCGAAGTCCAACGAAGCAGGGTGAGCATGAGCATCGATTCCTCCAGCGGGATCTCCGGCGTCACGCAACTGTTCCAACTTCTGCGGGATGGCGTGCCCCGCACGCGTGCGGAACTGGCGAAGTCCACCGGACTCGCCCGGTCGACCATCGCTGCCCGCGTGGACGAACTGATGCGCATGGGCCTGGTCACGCCGATCGCGGAGACCGTCTCCACGGGTGGTCGACCTCCGTCCCTCTTCGCGCTCAACCCGAGCGCACGCCTGGTGCTTGCCGCCGACATCGGAGCCTCGCACGCGACCGTCGCAGTCACCGACCTGGCCGGCTCCACCCTCGCCGCGCACAGCGCTCCCCTGGACGTGACGCTGGGACCGGTCCCGGTGCTCACCTGGCTGGTCGAGAACGCCATGGCCCTCCTGGATCAGCTGGGGCGGTCGACGAAGGATCTCGCCGCCATCGGCGTCGGCATCCCCGGCCCGGTCGAGCACTCCACCGGGCAGCCGGTCAATCCTCCGATCATGCCGGGATGGGATCGGTTCGATGTTCCCGGCTGGGTGCGGCAGCATCTCGACGTGCCGGTGCTCGTGGACAACGACGTCAACATCTCCGCCCTGGGTGAGTGCGCCGCGGCCTGGCCGGGGATCGAGCACCTCCTCTTCGTGAAGGTCGCCACCGGCATCGGCGCGGGCGTGATCTCCGGCGGCACCCTGCAGCGCGGCGCCCAGGGCATCGCGGGCGACATCGGCCACGTACAGGTCGCGCGCGGCGCGGACGTGCCGTGCCATTGCGGCAACCGCGGATGCCTCGAAGCGCTGGCGTCCGGACCGGCCATCGCCCGCGCACTGACCGCGCAAGGGGTTCCTGCCGACAACGGCAACGACGTGATCGCTCTCGTCAAGCGCGGCAATATCGACGCCATCCAAGCCGTGCGGCAGGCCGGACGCGACATCGGCGAGGTCCTCACCACGTGCGTCAGCCTCATGAACCCGTCGGTCATCGCGATCGGCGGCTCGATGGCGCGCGTCGGAGAGCACCTCATCGCCGGTGTCCGCGAGATCGTCTACACCCGCTCGACGCCGCTGGCCACCGAGCACCTGGCGATCGTGCAGTCGGTGGCTGCGCAGAACGCCGCCGTCCTCGGTGCGAGCATGCTGGCCATCGAGCACGTCCTCTCGCCGGAGACACTCGAAACGCTGGTCAGCGCCTGACGACAGCATCCCGCTCCTCACTGCCGCCCCGCGGCGACGCAGACGCTCAGGCGTCGATGAGCACCTCGACAGCGTCGAGCTCGGGGAATCCGATCTCCGTACCGAAGCTGCCGGCGCCGACCACGGCGCGCGCGCAGGACGGGGTTTGGGGCGCTTTTCATGCTTTGGGGCGCGCCCCCGCGCGCCCCAAAGCACGCATCTCGCCCCAAACCCGAATGGCGTGGGGCGGCAAGGCACCTCGGGACCACTTCGCCGCGATCGTCGAGCCCAGCGAGCCACCCGCGGACGCTGTGCAAGCCCCGCCGTCGGGGGATCGCACTGCGTTCGTCCGGGCTGACGAACGGGGTGCGCCATTTATGTCGGGCTGGACGGAACGCCCGGGTCGCAGCCTTCCTAGAGTGAGGCCATGCCCACCCTCGGAGGCCTCGCTGACTTTCTGCAGACCGAGCTTGTCGCGCGCGCCCGGGACCGTGGGGTCCCCGGCGCGGCGATCGCCGTCGTCGCCGATGGGCAGATCATCGATGCCGCCGCCGGGGTGCTCAGCACCGCGACGCAGGTGGAGGCGACTCCCGAGTCCGTCTTCCAGATCGGGTCGATCACCAAGGTGTGGACGGCCACTCTGGTGATGCAGCTCGTCGACGAGGGACTTGTCGAGTTGGACGAGCCCGTGCGCACCTACCTGCCTGAGTTCGTCCTCTCCGACGACGCCGCCGCATCGGGCATCACGGTACGTCAGCTCCTGAGCCACCGTGCCGGGTTCGAGGGCGACATCCTCACCGACACCGGCCGCGGAGACGACGCCATCCAGACATATGTCGCCACGCTCGTCGACGTGGCGCAGGTCTTTCCTCCCGGTGCCTTCTTCTCGTACAACAACGCGGGCTACATCGTGTTGGGCCGCCTGGTCGAGCACCTGCGCGGGACGACCTGGGAACAGGCGGTCCTCGATCGCATCGCGGGGCCGCTCGGACTCGAGCGCGTCTCACCCAGTCCGTATGAGGCGATCCTCCACCGCGCCGCGGTCGGTCACGTGGGACCCGACGCGGACGGCGTGGAGACCCCGGCGCCGATGTGGGCGCTCGCCCGGTCCAACGGACCGGCCGGATCAATGCTTGCCATGACCGCGCGCGACCTCGCCGGTTTCGCGCTCATGCACCTGACCGGCGGCTCCGTCGGGGGCGACGGAGCCGCCGTCCTCTCCCCCGAGTCCGTCCAGGCGATGCAGCGCACCGAGGTCACGCTGCCCACACTCGCCGGAATGGGCGTCGCGTGGGGACTCGGCTGGGAGATCTACGCCGAGGGCGCCCCCCGAGTGGTCGGCCATGACGGCAACACCATCGGACAGGCGTCCTTCCTGCGGTTGGTTCCGGAGGCCGGGGTCGCGATCGCGCTGTTGACGAACGGCGGAGACGGCATGGGACTGTTCCACGACCTCGCCGAGCCGCTCCTGCGCGACCTCGCCGGCGTCGAACTCCCGCACTCCCCCACGCCCCCGGCCGACCGCGCGGACGTGGATGCGAGCCCCTTCGCCGGCGTGTACTCCAACACCATCGTCGACATGGTCGTTTCGCAGGACGACGCCGGACGCGTGTGGCTCGAGCAGCGCCCGAAGGGGGAGCTCGCCGCCCTGCAGTCCGCATCCCGCAGCGAGCTGGTGCCCTTCGGCGAGAACTCCCTCATCCTGCGCGAGCAGATGAGCGGCATGCATCCGGTGTTCGCGTTCCTCAACCCCGACGACGAGGGTCGCCCGAGGTACATGCATTACGGCCGAGCCATTGCGCGCTCGACCGACAACGACGTTCCGCGCACCACCCGCCCGATCGCCGCCCAGGAGGAATTGCAATGACATCCACTCGCACTGCCATCGCAGCGGTCGCCGCTGCGGGCATACTCAGCCTCACCCTCGCCGGATGTACCGGCGGAGGTGGCGGCTCCGGCGACGGCGCGCCCGTGGAAGGCGGCACGTTCACCCAGATCCTGCCGGCTGACCCGGGCGCTCTCGACCCGCAGATGTCCGCCGGCAGCGCGTTGTTCGCGCTCAGCAAGTTCGCCTACGACTCCCTCGTGAGCGTGGACGCGGATGGCGAGATCCTCAGCCAGCTCGCCACGGACTGGAACGTCGAGGGGCTCACCGCGACCCTCACGATCCAAGATGGGATCGTCTGCAGTGACGGCAGCGACTTCACCGCACAGACCGCGGCCGACAACCTCAACTTCATCGGCAACCCGGAGAATCAGAGCGCCCTGCTCGGGGCCTTCCTCCCGTTCGGCGTCACCTCGGTCGCCGACGGTGACACCGTCACGATGACCCTGACCGATCCCGCCCCGTTCCTCCTGCAGGGTCTGGCGAGTCTGCCGATGGTGTGCGACGCGGGCCTCGCCGACCGCACCGTGCTGGCCGATTCCACCCTCGGCACCGGCCCCTACGAGCTGACCGAGGCCGTCCCCAACGACCACTACACCTTCGAGGTGCGCGACGAGTACGCGTGGGGCCCGGATGGCGCCACCGTCGATGAGCCGGGCATCCCCGCGACGGTGAACGTCCGCGTCGTCACCGACGAGACCACCGCCGCGAACCTGCTGCTGTCGGGCGAGGTCAACGCCGCCCAGATCGTCGGACCCGACGTCGACCGCGTCCTGGCTCAGGACCTGTTCTCACAGGACGCCGTGGAGCTGTCGGGCGAGCAGTGGTACAACCAGGCCGAAGGCCACCCCACGAGCGACCCCGCGGTGCGCATGGCTCTTACCCAGTCGATCGACCTGGAGGAGCTGGCCTCGGTCATGACCGCCGGAAACGGCAGCCCCGCCACCAGCCTCGCCGTGGTGCAACCGGGCGGATGCTCCTACGACTCCGTGAGCGGATCTCTTCCGGCCTTCGACGCGGACGCCGCTGCAGCGGCACTCGACGCCGCGGGCTGGGTGCCGGGGGCCGACGGCGTGCGCGTCAAGGACGGCACGCGGCTGAGTCTGCTGTTCCTCTACGACAACGCGTTCGGCGCCTCGGCGGCGGCAGCGGCGGAGCTCGTGATGAGCGCCTGGCAGGAGATCGGCGTCGAGGTCGAGGGTAAGCAGCAGGACGACACGGTCCTGATCGACGCCCTCTTCAGCACCGGCGACTGGGACGTGGCGTGGGTCTCGGTCAACGTCAACAACCCCGACCAGCTGATGGGCTTCCTCTCCGGAGCACCCGCCCCCGAGGGAACGAACTTCGCGAGCATCGACAACGCCGAGTACCAGGCGGCGATCGCGGAGGCGCTCCAGTTGCAGGGTTCGGACAGCTGCCCGAAGTGGCAGGAGGCCGAGACGGCGCTGTTCCAGGCCGCCGACGTCGTCCCCTTCGCCAACAACCCCATCCGGATGTTCGGGAACGGCGCCGAGTTCACGTGGTTCGGCGAGCCGCAGCCCACGACCATCCGACTCCTCGGCTGACCCGGGCGCGCCCGCGATCTGAAGGACTGATGCGATGACCACGGCGACGATCCGGCTGGCGGAATCTGCGCGCAACACCGCCGATCACCGGTGGGTCCGGTTCGCGGTGCGGCGCACGGGCCGCCTGCTGGTCTCGCTGTGGGTCCTCATCACCGCGGCGTTCCTGATGATCCACCTCGTCCCCGGCGACCCCATCCGTGCGGCCATGGGCCCGAACGCCTCCGCTGAGGTCGTGGCCGCACGGCGGGAGTCGCTCGGGCTGAACAACCCGCTCTGGCAGCAGTACCTCGACTATCTCGGCGGGTTGTTCCGGGGCGATCTGGGGGTGTCGATCGGGTCGCAGCTGCCGGTCGCGCAGACGATCGCGCAGCGGTTGCCGGCCACCGCTGTGCTTGCTGTCCTGGCCTTCGTCCTTGCCATGCTGATCGCGATCCCGATCGGCGTGGCCGTCGCGATCGCGACGCGGCGCGGCCGGGGGCGTGGCCTGGAGCTGGGCTTCACGTCGACGAGCGTCTTCCTCGGCAGCATCCCGGAGTTCCTTCTCGCCGTGGCGCTCGTGGCGGTGTTCGGTGTGCAACTGGGCTGGCTGCCGGTCGCGGGGCGTGAGGGGCCGGCGTCCTACATCCTCCCGGTGCTCGCCCTCGCGCTGGGGCCCGCCGCCGTGCTGGCTCGGATCGTGCGGGTCGAAGTCCTCGCCGTGCTCGATACGGACTTCGTCCGCACCGCGCACGCCAAACGTCTCCCCGCCTGGCGGGTCAACCTCCGGCACGTGCTCCCGAACGCCGTGACCGCCACACTGACGCTGGGCGGACTGCTGCTGAGCGGTCTCGTGGCCGGGACGGTGCTGGTGGAGACCGTCTTCGCGTGGCCCGGGCTGGGCACCACGATCGTCAGTTCCATCCAGACCAAGGACTACCCGCTCGTGCAGGGCACGGTGCTCGTTTACGGCATCGGGGTGCTGCTGGTCAACACGGCGGTCGATGTGGCACTGGCCGTACTGAACCCGCAATCGACAGTGGCGGAGAGCTGATGCGCACGCTCCGGAAGATGATGCGGACCCCGCTCGGGGCGACCGCGCTCGCGCTCCTCGCGCTCGTGCTGGCCGTCGCCGTCTTCGCGCCCCTCGTCTGGGGCGCCCAGGCCGACACCACCGACACGGGCGATCTGCTGGCGGGTCCTTCGGGCGAGCACTGGGTCGGAACCGACAACCTCGGACGCGATCTGCTGTTGCGAACGCTGGTCGCCACCCGGCTCTCGGTCGTTCTCGCCCTGCTCGCCACCGTCGTCGCGGTGACCGCCGGGCTCGTGCTCGGGGTCGCTCCCCTGCTCCTCGGTCGCGTCCTCGGTCGACCGGTCACGTGGTTCACCGGCATCGCCGTTGCCTTCCCCGGCCTGCTGCTCGCGCTCTTCTTCGCCGCCATCTTCGGCAGCAACTCCGTCGCTGCCGTCTTCGCGATCGGACTGGCCGGCGCACCCTCCTTCGCCCGGCTCTGTCAGAACCTCATCTCCGGCATCGAGGCGCGGGACTTCGTCGCTGCGGCCCGCGTCGGCGGCATCGGCCGGTTCCGGGTGCTCACCCGCCACGTCCTGCCCAACATCGGTGAACCGCTCATCGTCAACGCGACCATCGGCGCCGGTGGCGCGCTCCTCGCCTTCGCGGGCCTGTCGTTCCTTGGCCTGGGCGTCCAGCCTCCCGAGTACGACTGGGGCCGGCTCATGATGGACGGCGTCCGCAGCATCTACATCAACCCGCTCGCCGCCCTCGTGCCCGGGGCCGCGGTCGTGATCGCCGGGCTCGCGTTCAACCTCACGGGCGAGTCCGCCGCGCGCACGCTCGGCGTCGGTGACGAGCTCTTCCTCGGCCCGAATGCGTGGCGGCGCCGGAAGTTCCGCCCTTCCCCCACGACGCCGACGACCGGGCACACGGACGAGCACGAAGGTGCGGTGCTCGAGGTGGAGGACCTCCGGGTGACGCTGCCCGGCGCGAACGAACCGGTGCAAGCTGTGCGGGGCGTGACCTTCTCCATCGGCACCGGCGAGATCGTCGGCATCGTCGGCGAGTCGGGATCGGGCAAGACGATGACCGCCCTGGCGGTCGCCCAGCTGGTTCCCGAACCGTGCCGGGTCGAGGCATCCACCCTGCGTTTCCTCGGCACCGACCTGCTCACCACACCCAAGGGACGACTCCGACGGTTGCTGGGCACCTCTCTCGCGATGGTCTTCCAAGACCCGATGTCGTCGTTCAACCCGACGATGCGCATGGGCGATCAGCTCGCCGAGGTCGCTCGGGAGCACGCCGGAATGAGCAAGCGCGCCGCCCGCCGGCTCGCGGCCGATCGCATGGCCGCGGTGCGCATCACCGACCCCGAACGACGCGTCCGGCAGTATCCGTACGAGTTCTCCGGCGGCATGCGACAGCGCGCCATGATCGGGATGGGCCTGATGGTCACTCCGCGACTGATCGTCGCAGACGAGCCGACCACGGCGCTGGATGTGACCGTGCAGCGCCAGGTGCTGGATCTGCTGCGGTTGATCCGCGACGAGAACGGCGCGTCCATCCTCTTCATCAGCCATGACATCTCGGTCGTCGCCGAACTGTGCGACCGGGTGCTCGTGATGTACCACGGCGAGATCGTGGAGGAACTTCCCGCCGCCGACCTGGAGAGCGCGACGCACCCGTACACGCGCGCGCTCCTCGCGGCGGTGCCGCACATGGGCACTCCGCTGGATCGCCCCCTCGCCACGACCCCGGACAAGGCGGCGACCACTGACACCATCGAGACCCCCGCCCGCCCGGCGGTCGACGACCCGACTCGGGAGAACGCGGGAGTGACCACGACATGAGCGAACTCCGTTTCGACAACGTCACCGTGCGCTACGGGATCGGACGGTCTGCCGCGACCGCCGTCGAGGACGTCTCCCTCACCGTGCCGGAAGGCTCCGTCGTGGGCGTCGTCGGCGAATCCGGCTCGGGGAAATCCACCCTGGCCCGCGCCGCCGTCGGCCTCGTCCCGGTGCAGGCGGGCAGCATCACCGTCGGCGGCCAGCCCGTCCCCACCCGCGGACCGCGCCCCTTGCAGATGGTCTTCCAGGACCCGTACTCCTCGCTGGACCCCCGCATGACGCTCGGGGCCAGCATCGCCGAGATCATGCCGGCGGGGATGAGCCGCAAGGAGCGCGCGGCGGAGACGGCGCGTCTGCTGAGACTCGTGCACCTCGAACCCGAACGCGCCGACACCTATCCCGCACGTCTCTCGGGCGGGCAGCGCCAGCGCGTCGCGATCGCCCGAGCGCTGGCCGGACGCCCCCGGGTTCTCATCGCGGATGAGATCACGTCGTCGCTGGACGTGCTCATCCAGGGTGCGATCCTCAACCTCATCCGTGAGCTTCAGGCCGAACTCGGCCTGTCGATGCTGTTCATCTCGCACAACCTGGCGGTCGTGCGCTACGTCGCATCCCGGGTCGCCGTCATGCACGACGGGCACCTGGTCGAGGAAGGCCCCACGGCCGAGGTGCTGGGCGATCCGCGCGACGAGTACACGCGCGAGCTTCTGGCGGCCATCCCCAGTCCCATTCGGTTTACGCCCTGATTCATCGAGCCCCACGAATTCATCGAGACCAAAGGAGCCTCCTGTGACCCGCAGAATGCGCATCGACGACACGCTCGCGCTCACCATCCCGAGCCAGCCTGCCCTGTCACCCGACGGGAAGCGCGTGGTCTACGTCCTCGGGGGCGTCGACGCTGCGGCGGATCACGCGACCAGCGCCCTGTGGGTCGCCGAGGGCGGAACGACTCGCCCCCTCACGCGCGGCAGCAGCGACGCGGCACCGGCCTTCTCGCCGGACGGTTCGACGCTGGCGTTTCTCCGCGACGGCCAACTGTGGACCCTCCCGCTGAGCGGCGGTGAACCGCAGCAGCGCACCTCCCTGCCCCTGGGGGCGGGACCCGCGGTCTGGCGCCCCGACGGGTCGCAGATCGTCTTCACGGCCCCTGTCGACCCGGCGGCGAGCACGGACGAAAGCGACGAGGACCGTGCGGCGCGCAACGGCTCCCCTCTCGTCACCGATGGCATCGACTACCTCGTGGACGGCGCCTGGTTCGTCCGCGGTGTCCGTGCCCAGCTGCACCTGCTCGACCTCGTCACCGGCGAGGTCAGCCAGCTCACCGATGGGAACGCGGATGCGGGGAGCCCGGCCTGGTCGCCCGACGGCGACACGGTCGCCTATGCCACGCGACCGCAGGGGCTGGATGACCTCACCTACCACTCTGCCGTGCATGTGCTGACCCCGTCCGATCCTGCCGCTCCCCCGCGCCTCCTGGCGTTCACGGACGGATACGCCGGCACGGTGTCCTTCACGCCCGACGGCACAGGCCTGCTCGTCGTGGGTTGGCCGGGCGACCCGGAGGGCCTCGCCGGCCTCTTCGCCGTCGACCTGGCATCGGGCGAGCTGACCGAGCTGTCGGCATCCCTCGATCGCAACGTCATGCCCGGCGCCCCCGCCTACCCCGGTGCGGTTCCCCAGGTGACCGCCGGCGGCGACGTGCTGTTCGCGATCCGCGACCGCGGATGCACCCACCTCTATGCCGTTCCCCTGTCGGGCGGGTCGCCGCGCCACCTCTACGGCGCGGAGGGTGAGGTCGTCAGCGGACTGTCCGTGGCGGGCGACACCGCCGCGATCGCGCTCGGCACACCGACCTCGTTCGGCGAGATCGTCCGCCTCGACCTCACGACGGGGGATGCCACGGTCCTCACCGCGCACGGCTCCGCACCCGAGGGGGCCGAGCTGTTCGTCCGCGAGTCACGGGAGTTCACCATCAGCGACGGCACCGTCGTCCAGGGCTGGATCGTCCGCGACCCCACGGTGGACGGGCCCACCCCCCTCCTCGTGGACATCCACGGCGGCCCCCACAACGCGTGGAACGCCGCCGTCGACGAGATGCACGTGTTCCATCAGGAGCTCGCGACTCGCGGATGGACGATCCTGATGATCAACCCGCGCGGAAGCGACGGCTACGGGGCCGACTTCTGGAAGGCCGTCTACCGCGGGTGGGGCGTCGCGGACGCGACGGACTTCCTGGAACCGGTGGACGAACTCGTCGCCGAGGGCCTCGTCGACGCCGACCGGCTGGCGGTCACCGGATACAGCTACGGCGGTTTCATGACCGCGTACCTCACGGGGCACGACGGGCGATTCAAGGCGGCCGTCGCCGGCGGCATCGTCTCCGACCTGGTGAGCATGGGCGGCTCGAGCGATGACGCCCACCTGCTCAATCTCCACGAGATCGGCGTGATGCCCTGGGACTCCGTCAACCGCGACCAGCTCGCCGAGATGTCGCCGTACACGGCGGTCGATCAGGTGTCGACGCCGACCCTCGTCCTCCACGGCGAGAAGGACCTCCGCTGCCCCGTCGGGCAGGCGCAGCAATGGCACTACGCTCTGCGCGAGCGCGGGGTGCCCACACAGCTCGTGATCTACCCCGGGGGCAGCCACATCTTCCCGCTGCTGGGAACGCCCAGTCACCGAGTGGACTATGCCCGCCGCGTCGTCGACTGGGTGGAGCGGTACGCCGGCTCGACCTCCGGACCGCGGCCCGCGGCCATCGACGCCGGCCATTGGCAGCGGCGCCTGGACGTGCTCGCGGAGCGCCACGGGGTGCCCGGCGCCCAGCTGGGCATTCTGCGACACAGCCCCGATAGCGCGGATGACCTCGTGGTCCTCGGCACGGGCACGCTCAACCGGAACCTTCCCGAGGGTTCCGGCCGTGTGACGGCGGACTCGGTCTTCCAAATCGGGTCCATCTCGAAAGTGTGGACCGCCACCGTCGCGCTGCGACTCATCGAGCAGGGTCACTTCACGCTGGACACACCGGTGAAGCAGATCCTCCCCGACCTGCAGCTGGTCAACGACGAGCTCACCCAGGGCGTCACCATCCGCCACCTGCTCACGCACACGAGTGGCATCGACGGCGACGTCTTCACCGACACCGGTCGGGGGGACGACTGCCTGGAGAAGTACGTCGCCCTGCTGTCGGATGCGGCCCAGAACCACCCGCTCGGTGCCACGTGGTCGTACAGCAACTCGGGATTCGTTCTGCTGGGGCGCGTCATCGAGGTCGTGACGGGAAGCGTCTGGGATGCCGCGATGCGGGAGCACCTGTTCGCTCCGCTGGGCCTCACGCACACGGTGACCCTTCCTGAGGAGGCGATCCTCCACGCCGCAGCCGTCGGCCACGTCGATGACGACGGTGTTCAACTGGTGGCGCCCGCCTGGGCGCTCCCCCGCTCTCTCGGCCCTGCGGGGCTCATCACGGCGCGCGCGGCCGACGTGCTGGCGTTCGCGCGTCTGCACCTTGCCCGCGGGATCGCGGAGAACGGCGAGCGCCTCCTGAGCGAGGACGACGTCGCCGACATGCGGGCCTTCCATGTCGAAGTTCCCGACAAGCAGGTGCTCGGGGACTCGTGGGGTCTCGGCTGGATCCGGTTCGATTGGAACGGCGAACGCCTCTACGGCCACGACGGGAACACGATCGGGCAGGCGGCCTTCCTGCGCATCCACCAGGATTCGGGCGTCGCCGTGACGCTCCTGACCAACGGCGGGCACGGGCGCGACCTCTACCAGGACCTGTACCGAGAGATCTTCGCCGAACTGGCCGGGATCGAGATGCAGCATCCCGTCCAACCGCCCGCCGAGCCGGTGGATGTCGACATCACCCCCTATCTCGGCGTGTACGAGCGGGAATCCGTGCGTGAAGAGGTGTTCGTCGGCGACGACGGCCCGATCCTTCGCACCACGGTTCTCGGCCCGCTGGCGGAGCTGGTGCCCGACCCGGTGGACGTCTACCCGCTCACCCCGCTTCGCGAAGGCGTCTTCGCGCTCCGCGAGCCCGGCGCGCAGACCTGGATGACCGCGACGTTCTACTCGCTGGAAAGCGGCGAACAGTACCTGCACTTCGGCGCCCGCGCGACGCCGAAGGTTCCGAGCCCCGCCTGATGGACGCTTCGTCGCCCCTCGCGGAGGCTCTCATTCCGGTCCTCACCGAGGACGGGATCATCGCCACCATCCGTGAGCTCGTGGAGTGCGAGTCGCCGTCGAACGACCTTCCTGCCGTCGCCGCGTCCGCGGACCTCGTGGCGCGGCTCGGCTCCGACCTCCTCGGCGCGCATCCGGAGCGGATTCTGCGAGACGGTCGATCGCACCTCCTCTGGCGATTCGGAGGTGAGACGACGGTGCTCGTCCTCGCCCACCACGACACCGTGTGGCCCATCGGGACGCTGGAGCGGCTCCCGTTCGCGGTGCACGACGGCGTGCTCACCGGGCCCGGGTCCTTCGACATGAAGGCGGGCCTGGCGATGGCGCTGCACGCGGTGGCCGGCCTGACAGACCGGGATGGCGTGGCGATCCTGGTGACCGGCGATGAGGAGCTCGGCTCACCGAGTTCTCGCGGGCTCATCGAGGCCGAAGCACGCGGGGCGCGCGCCGCGCTCGTGCTCGAGGCTTCCGCCGACGGCGCATTGAAAACCGAGCGCAAAGGCGTCGCCCTGTATGACGTGGTTCTGGCCGGCCGCGCCGCGCACGCCGGCCTGGAGCCCGAGAACGGCGCGAACGCGACGCTCGAACTCGCCCACGTGACCCTCGCCGCGGCGGCCCTCGCGGACGACGCGAAAGGGACGACCGTCACCCCCACCGTGGCCGCCTCCGGCACGACGAGCAACACCGTTCCCGCCGCCGCACGCTTGTCGATCGACGTCCGGGCTCGGACAGCCGCCGAGCTGGAACGAGTCGACACGGCGCTCCGCGAATACGTCGCGGTGACCCCAGGCACCAGCATCCGGATTCTCGGCGGGATCAACCGCCCCCCGCTGGAAGCGGCGATGTCGGCGGCACTGTTCGACGCCGCCGCGGAGATCGCCGCCGGCCTCGGCTTCGCGCCGCGGGAAAGCATCGCGGTCGGGGGCGCCAGCGACGGCAACTTCACCGCCGGCATCGGCGTGCCGACCCTCGACGGTCTGGGCGCCGTCGGCGGCGGCGCGCACGCCGAGAACGAGCATGTCCTCGTCGCCGAACTCGTTCCGCGCACACAGCTCCTCGGAGAGCTGATCGCGCGGATCTCACGGAAGGAAGAACCATGGAACAGGTGATCCAGGCCGACGCCCTGGCCGCCTCCGCTGTGCACGACGCCGAGCGCGCCGCACACGAAGCCGGCGTCACCGTCCGGGAGCTCACCTCCATCCCCGACCAGGCCGCATCGGTGCGGCTGCTGTCGGAGATCTGGCGGCGCGGCGCGGAGAACCCCCCGGTCCCCACCGAGCTGCTGCGCGCTTTGGGTAAGGCCGGCAACTACATCGCCGGCGCCTACGCCGACGATGAGCTGGTGGGGGTCGCGATCGCGTTCCACGGAACCCCGGAGCGGCACGCGCTCCACAGCCACATCGCGGGAGTCTCGCCGGCGCACGCCGGGCGTTCCGTCGGTTACGCGTTGAAGCTGCATCAACGGGCGTGGGCGCTGCAGCGCGGCATCGAGGTCATCGAGTGGACATTCGACCCGCTCGTGGCCCGCAACGCGTACTTCAACATCGTCAAGCTCGGCGCCCTCCCCGTGGAGTACCTTCCCAACTTCTACGGCGAGATCCTCGACGGGGTGAATACCGACGACGAGACCGATCGGCTCCTCGTGCGGTGGCAGCTGCGCAGCGCGCAGACGGCGGCCGCCGCGGCAGGCACACCGCGTCGCCCCGACCCCACCGCGCCCGGGGTCGTGTCGGTGGCGGTACCACCGGACATCGTGGAGATCCGGCGGGAGGACCGCGCCCTCGCCCACTGGTGGCGGACCACCGTGCGCGATCGGATGACGGCGCTGCTGGATGCGGGCGCCCGGGTGACGGGGTTCGACCGAAACCTCGGGTACGTCCTGCAGGAAAAGAACGCCGGAGACCAGGAAAAGAAAGAGACATCGTGAAGATCGAGGGCTTCGAGCTTCGGCGGGTGGCCATGCCGCTCGTTTCACCGTTCCGGACGTCGTTCGGCACTCAGACCTCCCGCGACATCCTGCTGATCAAGGCGGTGACGGATGCCGCGGAGGGCTGGGGTGAGTGCGTCACCCTCCCCACGCCGGTGTACTCCCCCGAGTACACCGAAGCCGCCGTCGACGTTCTGAAGCGCTTCTTCCTGCCGGCACTGGGCGCGGCGGAGCTGTCCGGCGCGCACATGGTGAACGAGGTCCTCGCCCCCTTCAAGGGACACCGGATGGCCAAGGCCGCACTGGAGATGGCCGTTCTGGATGCGGAGCTCCGTGCCGAGGGACGCTCCTTCGCGCGGGAGCTCGGCGCGGTGCACGATCGGGTGCCGTCCGGGGTGTCGGTCGGGATCATGGACGAGATCCCCCAGCTCCTGGATGCGGTCGGCGAGTACCTCCACGAGGGGTACGTGCGTATCAAGCTCAAGATCGAGCCGGGGTGGGACATCGACGTCGTCCGCGCCGTCCGCGAGCGCTTCGGAGACGATGTGCCGCTCCAGGTCGACGCCAACACGGCGTACACCCTCCGCGACGCGCAGCATCTGGCGCGTCTGGACGAGTTCGGGCTTCTCCTCATCGAGCAGCCGCTCGAGGAGGACGACGTGCTCGGCCATGCCGAGCTGGCCCGGGTCGTGAAGACACCCATTTGCCTGGACGAGTCGATCACCTCGGCGCAGACCGCGGCCGCCGCCATCCGACTCGGGGCGACGAGCATCATCAACATCAAGCCGGGCCGCGTCGGCGGTTATCTGGAGGCACGCCGCATCCACGACCTGGCCGCGGCGCACGGCGTGCCGGTCTGGTGCGGCGGCATGGTCGAGTCCGGCATCGGACGCGCCGCGAACGTGGCGCTGGCCGCCCTCCCCGGCTTCGCCCTTCCCGGCGACGTATCGGCGAGCGACCGGTTCTACCGCACCGACATCACGGAGCCTTTCGTCATGGTCGACGGGCACCTCGCCGTGCCGCAGGGACCAGGGCTCGGCGTCACGCCGATCCCCGAAATCCTCGACGAGCTGACCACCGCCGTCGAATGGGTGCCGGTGTGAGGTCTACGCTCCCGGATATGAGTCCGGGAGCCCGATCCACCTGGGGACGCGTCCTCACCGACCTGGGCGTGACGCTCTTGGAGGTCGCCTACGGGCGCATCGAGGCCGACCGGCCCGTGGGCGGCGTCGTCATCCACGACCCCGTCGATGAGCCGGTCTATCCGGAGAACTCGATCGTGCTGGGCATCGGCGTGCACACCGCCGAGGACCTGCCCCCGTTGCTGACGACGGTCGGACTCCGGGGAGGTATCGCGCTCATCGTGCGGTCGCCGGTCGAGGTGAACGACGACGTGCGCGCGGCGGCGGATACGGCGGGGGTCGCCATCCTCGGACTCGCCCGCGGGGCCACCTGGACGCAGCTCGCCGCGCTGCTTCGCTCGGTGCTCGCCGAGGAGGACATCGGCCACACGCAGTCGGAGTCGCTCGAGGGGATACCGGCCGGCGACCTCTTCGCCGTCGCCAACGCGATAGCCGCGCTGTTGGATGCGCCGATCACGATCGAAGACCGGTCATCCCGTGTTCTGGCGTTCTCGGGACGGCAGGACGAGGCAGACGCCTCCCGCATCGAGACGATCATCGGGCGACAGGTCCCCGATCGCTATGCCAACGCACTGGCCGATCTCGGGGTGTTCCGCGACCTGTACCGCAGCCACGAACCCGTCGTGGTCGACCCCGTGCGTCTGGGCGAGGGGGTCACCACGCAGCGCGTCGCGATCGCCGTCCGCGCCGGTGACGAGGTGCTCGGCTCGGTGTGGGCAGCCATGGACGGACCGGTGACGCCCGAACGCGCCGCGACCCTCCGTGAGGCGGAGAAGCTCGTCGCCCTGCACCTTCTGCGGGTGCGTGCGGGAGCGGATGCGGAACGGCGGCTGCGAGCGGAACTGGTCAGCCGGGCGATCGAGGGCGGCCCCGCAGCGCGGGACGCGCTCAGCCGACTCGGTCTCGCCGGAAAACGGGTGAGCGTTATCGCAGCCGCCGCGCTGCCGGGCAAGAACGAGACCGGGTCGGTGCGGGCGGACCGCGAGCTCATCGCGTCCCGCGAGCGGCTCATCGACGCTCTGGCCATGCACCTCTCGGCGGTGCAACCGGGTGCCGCGGTGGCCTTCGTCGCGGACACGGCCTACGGCATCATTCCCGTCACCGATGCGGCCGCCGAGGAGCGGTCGGCAGCACTCGCGGAAGACTTCCTGCAGCGCGTGGGAACCCGCATCCCGGCGGTCATCGCGATCGGCCACGCCGCCGACGACATCGCCGGGATCGCGCGCTCGCGGGCGCAGGCTCGCCGGGTCCTCCGGGTGCTGACGGAGCGACCCGGGGGTGGGCGGGTCGCTCGGATGGCGGACGTGGAGACGGAGTCGCTCGTCCTCGAACTACGCGACCTGCTGGCTGCACGCGGTGACACCACAACGGGATTCCTGGCGCGCCTCGCGGAGTACGACCGGCGCAACAGTGCACAGCTCGTCAGCACCCTGGCGGCCTGGCTCGACAGCTTCGGGGATGTTCCGGATGCGGCGGCGGCGAGCTTCATCCACCCGAACACGTTCCGCTACCGGCTCCGCCGCGTCGCGGAGGTCGGCGAGATCGACCTGAGCGATCCGGATGTGCGGTTCTCCGCGATGCTGCAGCTGCGCATCCGCCGCGACTGATGCTGCGATCTCGCTTCGGACCGCCGGGACGGCTGGAGTGATCGTCGGGTCGTCGAGTGCGGTGATCGATCCGGAGCAGAAGCGCCCGGCGCCGAGCGCGATCAGGCCGCGAGGAAGCCGAGCAGCGCTGCGGTGAACGCCTCCGGCGCCTCCTCCGGCACGAAGTGACCCGACCCGGGGATGACCAGTTCCGTGACGTCGGCCGCCACGATGCTCGCCACTTCCGCCACCGAGGCTCCGCTCGCGTACTGCCCACCCACAGCGAGCACCGGCATCGAGAGTCGCCCGCGCTGCTGCCACGCGATGATCTGTTCCGAGGTGGCGTCCGATCGGTAGAACTCGAAGCTCGCCCGAAGAGCGGCCGGGTCGCGCAGCGCGTTCACGTACAACTCCACCGCGTGCGGGGCGATGGCATCGGGCGAGGCGGCCTTCGACGCGAACTGGTGGCCGAAGTACACCTCCTCCCGCCCCCGCACCATCTGCTCGTTGATGTCGCCGAGGCGGTTGAAGGCGAAGTGCCAGAGGAACTCGTTGGTGGGCTTGTCCATGAACAGCGGCGGCGACGGACTCAGCCCGGGCAGAATCGCCTCCGCCAGCACCAGCTTCGTCACCCGATGCGGATGGGCAGCGGCCAGCACATACGCGACGATCATGCCGAGGTCGTAGCCCGCGACGGCGAACGTGTCGTGCCCGAGCGCCGTCATGAGGCCCGCCATGTCCTCCGCCAGCGTGGCGCCGTCGTAACCGTCGCGCGGCTTGGCACTGGCCCCGACGCCGCGGAGGTCTGCCGCCACGACGGTGTAGTGCTCGGCGAGAGCGGGCATAATCAGTCGCCAGCCGTACCAGAACTGGGGCCAGGCCGGCAGAAGGAGCAGGGCGGGCCCCTGCCCGCCGACAACGGCGTGGATGCTCACGCCGTCCACGTCCAGCGTGTGACTGGTGAAGGTCTCCTCGAATCCGGCGGGCAGATTGCCCACATGGTCAACCGTGAACGTCACGTCGTACTCCGATCCGTATGTGGAATCTTTATCCACATAGAACTTATGGGTCGAGTGGATAACTTGTCCAGTTACGCTTTCGGTATGGTGACGGCTCTTCGGCGCGACGCGGCGCACAACCGCGACCAGATCCTGCGCGCCGCGCGGGCGATGGTCGACGGCGGACAACCCCTGGTCTTGAATGATGTCGCCAAGCGGGCAGGTGTAGGAGTCGGGACGACCTACCGCAACTTCCCCACGCCCACGTCGCTGCTCGAAGCAGTCGCGCAGCCCCGGCTCGCCGAACTCATCGCAGCGGGCGAGCGAGCTCTTCACGATGATGAGCCGGGGTCGGCGTTCTCGAGTTTCTTGTCCACCATCGTGCGCGCGCAGATCATCGACGCGTCGTTGCCCCCCGTGAATGCGGCTGTGCACGACGAACTCGAAGAGACGACGCAGCTCAAGGCACGGCTGCGCGAGGTGGGGGCTGAGCTTTTGGACCGCGCCAAACGCGCCGGGGACATCCGGGATGACCTCGCCTACGGCGATGTGGTGCCCCTGGCCTGTGGGCTCGCGCACGCCGTGCGCGCCGGCGCTCCCGGCGATCCGCTCGATGCCGCGGATCGGTACACCCGCATGCTGCTGGCGGGCCTGCACCGCTGAGCAGAAGCGCCCGCCGCTCGCGCGGCGGGCGCTTGCCGAACGCGCTCAGCTCATTTCGCCGAAGGTGCGGTCGATGTCCGCCATCTCCATGGCTGCGGTGGCTTCGATGAGCTCCTGCAGCTCGGTGTCGGCTCCCGGAGAGAACTCCTCGAACCGCTCCGGGGCGATGGTCATCGGCACCCCGACAGGCGCCTGCTCGCTCGCATCGAGCTTGGTGCCGTCGTTCGAGGGCGACATTCCCTGGAAGATCTTCCCCGCCTCGGAAAGGTTCGTCAGGTCGAAGGAGAACTGCTTGCTCTGCAGTCCCATCTCCAGCAGGCGAGCCACCTCGGGGAACTTCTCCGCGTTGGTCTTGGGGATGGGAAGCGACGTACGCCAGTTGACGCCGAGGGTCTCCAGCGCCTTCGCGTACGCGTTCTCGTGCGCCTGATCGCGAACGATGAGGTACGAGATCGTGCTGCGGGCCGTCTTGTTGTCGGTCATCTCGTACAGGCGGCACTTCTGCAGGCGCCCGGTGGACTCCAGCATCAGGTTGTAGAGCAGGTCGAGTACCAGGTTGCCCGAGTTGTAGACATAGGTGCCTACCCATGGGTTGCCGGCGGCATCCACCGGCAGCGCACCCTGAGCACCCACGAGGTAGTGGTGGATGTTGCTCTCGTGCTTGGCGATCTCCAGCGGGATCGAGCCGCCCGCGCCCGGCTTGTCGAGCGGGTCGGTGAGCTTGCCGTTGTAGCGCGGCGACCCGTCCAGCAGACGCGAGATGGTCGTGCCGATGAGCTCGACGTGGCTGATCTCTTCGGTGCCGATGCCCTGGATCAGGTCCTTGTACGGCTTTGCGGACGGGCCGCGGAAGTTGATGCTCTGGAAGAGGTACTGCATCATCGTGCGTATCTCACCGAACTGCCCGCCAAGGCCCTCCTGGAGTGCGTTTGCGGCCGCGGGATCCGGCTCGTCCTGCTCGATTTCGTTGATCAGTTGCTGAACGTGAAAGTACATGAGGCCTCCGAAGCGGTTGGTCCTCTCAGCCTCGTCGCATCGACACATAACCGAGACCCTCTCGCCTTTCCGCCGGGTGCCGAGTACCCTCCGACCTACATCTGCGATGAGTCTCGATTGTCGGTGTCCTCGACGGCTGTGACGATCCCCCGACGTGCGACGCCCGAAGCTGCTGGTGCTGCGTCAGGATCAACCAGGCACGTGAGCGGCGAAAGCAGCGCAGTCGCCTAGCCTGCTGTCATGCAGTCTTCGCGTGCGGAATGGGTCGAGCACGTGATGTGGTGGCACGTCTACCCACTCGGATTCGTCGGAGCATCCATACACCCCCGCGGCGACGACGATCGAGAGCTCTCACACCGCCTGAGCCGGATAGAGGCGTGGCTGGATCATCTGATCGGTCTGGGTCTGAACGGGCTGCAGCTCGGCCCGGTCTTCGCCTCCACCACCCACGGATACGACACGACCGACTACTTCCGGGTGGATCCCCGGCTCGGCGACGAAGCCGACCTGGTCGCGCTGATCGACGCCGCGCACGCGAAAGGCGTTCGGGTGCTGCTGGACGGTGTGTTCAATCACGTCGGCCGCGAGCATCCCGCCTTCGCCCTCCTCGAGCAGGATGGCCCGGACGCCCCTACCGCGAATCTGTTCTCGGTCCGCTGGGACGGCTGGGCGCCCGGCGATCCGGTGGACGCGGATGTTTTCGAAGGTCACGAGCATCTCGTCGCGCTCGACCACAACTCGCCGGCCGTCGAGGATCTGGTCGTCGAGGTGATGCAGTACTGGCTGGAACGAGGCATCGACGGGTGGCGCCTGGATGCGGCGTACGCCGTCGCACCCCGCTTCTGGGGTCGCGTGCTCCCGCGCGTGCGCGAACGGTTCCCGCACGCGTGGTTCACCGGCGAGGTGATCCACGGCGACCAGGTGGCGATCGTCACCGAGTCAACGATCGACTCCCTGACCCAGTACGAGCTGTGGCAGGGCATCTGGCACGGCATCGCCGACCTCAACCTGTTCGAGCTCGCCCACGCCATCGGACGGCACGACGATCTCCTGAAGACCTTCATCCCGAGCACCTTCGTCGGCAACCATGACGTCACCAGGATCGCCACGGCCGTCGGCGACCGGCACCTCCCGCATGCGCTGGCCGTGCTGTTCACCGTTGCCGGGACCCCGTCGGTGTACGCCGGGGACGAATACGGATACCACGGCACCAAGGAGGAGCGCGCGGGTGGGGACGACGCCATCCGCCCGCAGTTCCCGGCCCACCCTCCGCGACGCGAGGATCTCGAGCCGCAGGAACGCTCTGTGCTGGAGACGACCGAAGCCCTCATCGCGCTACGGCGCCGACGCCCGTGGCTCCACCGCGCGCACACCGACGTCGTCGAGCGCGCCAACACCACCCTGGTTCTACGTTCCGCCGCAGGTGACGAAGCGATCGTCACCGCACTCAACCTGGGCGACGAACCTGCCCGCTTCAGCGCCGCCGGCGCGATGACCGTGGAACTGGGACAAGGCGAGATCCGAGGCGGCCAGGTCATCCTTCCGCCTCACGGGTGGGCAGTCCTCGCCTAGCAGCGGACGCCCCCGTGTGATCAGCCGGCCGGATATGCCAGGAGCGATTGGCTGATCTTCTCTGCTTCCGGGTCGTTGCTCGCGGTCATACCGGGGTCGACGATTTCCACCCTGCTGCCGTCCGGCCCCCTGGCCTTCATTCCGACGCCGCCGCAGCCTGACCACGAGGGCTCATCGGCCGGGACGACGACGACGCACGGAGCATTGCTGTCCTTCGCCCGAACGAGGTAGTAGATCGTGCCGGCAGAATCTTCGCCGGCAAGCCGCGAGCTGTCGGCGTCCATGCGCGCTTCGGAGACGTCGAAAGGAATCTCATCCGCGGTCGTTCGATCCCGCTGGAACTCCGGAAGCTCGCCAGGAGCACTGCACCCACCGATGAGGAACAGGCTCCCCACCACCACCAGTGAGGTCGTCAGGCGTCTCATTCCGCGATCGTAGCCTCGCGGTCTTCGAGATGTCGATCAGCAGCGAGCGTCGCCGCCGGAAGTGCCGGATCCGCCTGTAGCGTTACCCCTCCAGGACATGCCGTTCGCGAGCGGCCCGATCCCGAGGACTGAGAGAGGTTCCCCATGGCCAAGAACAGCAAAGCGGAGAAGGCGGCCGGCGCAGCGCTGGATGCCGCAGCCGCAGCCGCCAAGGACGCCAAGCGCCTGAGCAAGACCCTCCCGAAGAAAATCGCGAAGAAGCTGCGGTCGCTGGCGGACGAAGCGAAGAAGGCCTCGCAGGCATCGAAGAAGAAGATCGCGCGCCATCCCCGGAAGGTCGAGAAGAAGGCGGCCGAGGCCACTGCCCGCGTCCAGAAGGCCGCGGACAAGGCTGAAGCCAAGGGCGCCGCGGAAGCCGCTCCCACCGAATCCGCGGCCCCTGCCGCCCTTCTGAACGAAGCTCTGAGCGCCACCCTGCCGACGACCGACCTGGCGTCACTCACGGTCGTGGAGCTGCGCGACCGCGCCCGGGCCGCGGGCCACAGTGGCTTCTCCCGCTTCACCAAGGCTGAGCTGATCGCCCTCCTGTCGTCCTGACCGCGTGCCGCGCTCCACGGGATCCCGCGGTCCCGCCGCGTGAGCGCCGGTGCCGAGCCGCAGATTCGGCCCCAGCCGTCAGGTTTCGCCCGGGCCCTCGCGGCTGGGTGGGTTACACGATGGGGAGGACGAATCGGGCCTCGTCTTCGCGGCCGAAGATCGTCTTGCCGTAGGCCTCGAAGCCGCTGGCGGCGAGGGTGTGGCCGTGGCGGCTGGCGGTGGCCTGGTCGCGCCAGACCCGCTGCAGGGACGCGGACTCGGCGAACCCGGCGGAGCCGTGCGCGGTCATCAGGTCGTTGATCATCGTGGTGATGGTCTCCACGACCCAGCCGGCTTTGGCGCGCATCTCGATGCGTTCCGCGTACGGGGCGTAGTAGCCGTCCTGGGCGCCCTGGTAGATGGTGTCGGCGACGTCGCGGGCGACGAGTTCTGCGGCGTTGAGCTGCACGGATGCTTTCGCGATCGCGCTTTGGAACACCGCGGAGTCGGACTGCTTGGCGTACCCGGTGTACGCGATCGCCTTGCTGTCGGCTTTGGAGATGACGTAGTCCAGTGCGGCGCGTCCCATTCCCAGGTGCGGGCCGATGAGCTTCATGAACAGCGACGGCACGAACACCGTCTGGTACGTGAGGTCGTCGTAGTTGCTGAGGTAACCACCCTCGACCGCGGCGGTGAGGGGGAAGATGCGGTGCTCGGGAACGAACACGTCCTCAGCGATCTGCATCACACTCGCGGTGGATTTCATCCCCGCGACATACCAGTTGTCCTCGACGCCGAGTTCGGAGGTGGGGATCAGGGCGAGACCGGCATCCACGACCTCACCGGCATCGTTTTTCAACGGCACACCCAGCAGCGACCAGTCCGCGTTCATGCTGCCGGTGCCGTAGCCCCACTTGCCCGTGACCCGGTAGCCGCCGTCGGCCCGCTGCGTGTCCGAGGTCGTGGCCAGCACGATCGAGATGAACGAGTTCACGCCCTTGTCAGTGCCCCACACGTCCTGCTGCGCCTGCTCGCTCATCAGAGAGACAACCCACGCACCGGAATCCAGGATGCCGTGCACCCACGCGATGCTGCCATCCCCCCGACCGATCGCACGCGCGACCGCGTGGCACTCGGCCGTGTTCGCGCCCAGACCCCCGAAAGCCGGCGGCGCGGAAATACCGAACGCACCCGTCGCGGCGACCGC